>CAWKCV010000001.1:0-368991 GCA_963848205.1 uncultured Alphaproteobacteria bacterium
CTGACCCTTGTCGAGCCAGGGGGGGGTGTACGCGACCATGATGGCGTCGACAAACCGCCCTCGGCCGCCGCGTGGAGGAATCGACCTTCAGGGCGTCGTGGCACGAGAAGCCGACGAAGCGGGCCTCGCCGACTTCTTGATCGCGTCGATCGTCTCTTTGAGTTCCTTGCTCTTGGGCCAGTCGAGCTTGTCCTTGCCGCCGATCCCGTGGATGAAGATCAGGTCGACGTAGTCGGTCTTCAAGGCGGCGAGACGGTGGTCGAGTTGGGTAATCAACTCGCGGGGGGTGGCGGGTGGTCCTTGGTGGCGAGGAAGATTTCCTTGCGGGTGCCGGCGGGCATCGCCGCGAACCACTTGGCGATCCCCGGCTCCGAGCCGTAACAGTCGGCCGTGTCGATGTAGCGGACGCCGTTGGCGTAGCCCATCCGCAAGAGGCGGTCGAGCGAGTCGGGACTCTTCCAGGTCCCCTGGTTGAGGATCGTCATGGAACGCCCGTCTTGCCCAGCGGCCGTTTCGGCAGGACGAACGCCGCAGGGGCGGCGGCCAGGTCGGTCGTCGTGGTCGCCAGGCCCAGCGCGGCGGCCGTGGCGGCGCCGGTCTGCAAGAAGCCTCGGCGGTTAAGGTCGGGGACGCCGTTTTCGGTCATGGCTCTGACTCTCCTCGACGGGGACAAACCCGGGCGGGGCCGATCGGCACGGTTCGAATGTTGTTAAACTAACCCGGCTCCCCCCCCATTGTCGAGATGGCACCCGCCCCGTCGAGCCGATCACGACCCGACCGCCACCGCTTCAGTCTGACTCCCGACCCCGGCGGGGCGATCTCTTCTCGGAAGACCGAGACGTGGCCCGGGGCTTCGATCCCGATGCGGACCTGGTTGCGGTCGATCTTGACGACCGTCAGGACGATCCCGCCGTCGATGACGATCTTCTCATTCAGCTTGCGGCTCAAAACCAGCATCCTTCACCTCCGTGTCGAAACGCCTGATGCATCCACCTTGGTAAACGAAATTCAAGCCTCGACCGCGACAGCCTCGGCCCCGAACCCCCCGCGAACCGGTGCGATCTCCTCGCGGAAGACCTAGACGTGCCCCGGGGCTTCGATCCCGATGCGCACCTGGTTACGGTCGATCTTGACGACCGTCAGGACGATCCCGCCGTCGATGACGATCTTCTCATTCAGCTTGCGGCTCAAAACCAGCATCCTTCACCTCCGTGTTGTTCAGAAATGGTCCGGGCTCAAGGTTGTCGAGGTCAATGGCTGTCGTCGGCCTCGAATGCTCCGAGCTGTGTTCATGGCGGTTAAAGAAAAGCATCAACTCGTGCCGACACCATGACGAATTCTTTCGGTTTCGCGTAAGTCGTTGTCCGTTATCAAATCATTATTCTTAAAGTTTTGTGAACTCTGCTCACGCTGCTGCTGCATTTCGCCGAGTTGGGTGCCGGTTTTCTAACCGGATTGTCGGACAGGGGCGGTCGTGCTGTTACCGGGCTTCCCAATCCGAACGTCATGGTTCTTGGAAGCGGGAAGCCGACGCTGCGCGGGAAGTCTCTGGCGGATCGTCGGGGAAGTCGCTAAGATCGTCGCCAGACGGGTTTCCTGTCTTCGGGACAAGCTGTAAGGGCGAAGGGCGGCGACGTGCGGGCGGGAATCGGCGACGACATGCACCGGCTCGGGGAAGGGCTACCCTGATCCTGGAGGGGGTGCGGATCGACTTCCCATTCGGGCCTGACGGGCCACTCGGACGCCGACGTCGTCCTGCACGCTGTCGCCGACGCCTGCTCGGAGCCGCGGCCCTCGGGGGCATCGGCGAGCATTTCCCCAGATCTACCGAGTGGGAAGGGCTGGACGTCGGCCGAGCTGCCCGGCCGAGGTCGTCGGCTGTTCGGCGCTCGGGCCTGGTCGGCGGACGAATCGCGATCCTCCACCGTCCATGCCCAGCGGCCAAGCTCGTCGCCCTACAAGGACGCGATGCGGGCGAACCTCGCCCGCTGCTCGGGTCTGGGCGACGGCGATGCTAACGTCAAGGCGAAGACGGGCGACACGTCGGGCCCGTTGGCCGCGGTGAGGCCGTCATGTGCGAGGCCGTGGTGCTGTTGAACATGAAGCCGAGCCCGACTTAAACGCCTTTGAGACGAAGTTAACGCCCATGCCCTTGAGAGTTTACAACACGCTGTCGCAGACCAAGGAGCCGTTCCAGACCGTCCGCCCCGCGAGGTGGGCATGTACGTCTGCGGGCCGACGGTCTACTCCAAGCCACATCGGCCACATGGTCGGCCCCGTCATCTTCGACACCATCAAGCGCTACTTGGTTTACCTCGGCTACGAGGTCACCTGGGTCGTCAACATCACCGACGTCGACGACAAGCTGATCGTCCAGCGCAGAAGGACGGAACAGCGTCGAGGTGCTCGCCGAGAGCATCACCGAAGACTATCTGTTCTGCCTCAAGGCCCTGGCGTCGACGGCATCGACCACATCCCGAAGGCCACCGAACACATCGCGGAGATCATCGAGGTCACCCAGGGCTGATCGACAAGGGGTTCGCCTACCCGTCGTCCGGCGACGTCTATTTCGACGTGACGAAGGCGCCGACTTACGGCAAGCTGAGTCACCGCGACCCCGAGGAGATGCAGCCGGCGCCCGGATCGAACCTCGGCGCTCAAACGCCACCCCGGCGATTTCGCCCTGTGGAAGGGGTCGAAGCCCGGCGAACCGTCGTGGCAGCCCCTGGGGGCCAGGGCCGTCCGGGCTGGCACATCGAATGTTCGGCGATGAGCATGAAGCTCCTCGGCCCTCATTCGACATCCACGGCGGCGGCCTCGACCTGGTCTTCCCGCACCACGAGAACGAGGTCGTTCAGTCCGAGTCGTATTCGGGCCAGACGTTCGCCACGTTCTGGCTCCACAACGGCCTTCTGACCAAGGACGGCCGTAAGATCTCCAAGTCCGACCCCGGCACCATCGTCCTGATGGCCGACCTGCTCAAGACCCACGACCCCGACACGCTCTGCGCCCTGTTGCTCGCCAGCCACTACCGCCGCCCGATCGACTACGGCCCGACCCGGCTGGACGAACTGAAGCGCGGCTTGCAGACGTTTTACAAGGCGTTCGAGCGGTTCGAGACCCTGACCGGCGAACGCTTCGACGCCCTCGACGCCCCGACCCATCGCGGCGAGTTCGAACCCGGTGATTCGGCCCTGTTAAAGGACGTCGCCGAACACCGTGAAGGGTTCCTCCGGCGATGGACGACGACTTTAATACCGGCGGCGCGCTCGGCGAGCTGTTCGAGGTCGTCCGCGCCCTCAACCGGTCGGCCAACTCGTTGACGCCCGAAGACGCCCCCGGTCTCGCCGATTACCGCCGCGGGATGATCGTTCTCAAGGAGTTGACCCAGCTCCTCGGACTCTTCCGCGAAATCCGCGAGGCCCCGAAGGTCGCCTCGGACGGCCTCACGCCGGCCTTGCTCGACCTGCTCGTCACGTTGCGGACCGACTGCGCAAGGGGAAGAATTTCAAGCTGTCCGACGAGATCCGCGACAAGCTCGGCGCCCTCGGCGTGGTCCTGGAAGACCGGCCCGACGGCACCGTCTGGCGGATCGAGCCGCGCGGCTGACTTCGAGCGTGTCTCGCATGGCGTTCCAGGGAGAGGGACCTGAACCGATGGCCAAACAGGCCGTCCGGTGTGTCGAAAGCGTGAGATCCTCCGATATGCGTCCCGGGCCGGGTCGTCTGGCGTCGACCCGGGCCTGAACGTGACGGGGTACGCGGTCCTTGACCCCTCAGCGCGTGGGGCTTTACGTCGTCGAAGCGGGGGTGATCCGCACGAAGGGTGCGGGCGAGTCGATGGGCCGTCGGCTGGAAATCATCCATCAGGGGCTGATCGAGGTGCTCGACGCCTATCCGGCGTCGGCCCTGGCCCTGGAACAGGTCCATAGCCACGTCGAAGCACCCGAGAACGGCGATCTTGATGGCCACGTGCGAGGGGTGATCGTCCTGGCCGCCGCGCAACGCGGTCTGACGGTCTTCGGCTACGCCGCCGCGCGGATCAAGAAGACGCTGACGGGGAGCGGCAAGGCCCCCAAGGAACAGATGCAGCACGCCATCAAGACGGAACTGCGGCCTGGAGCTTTTGCCCGAGCCGCACGACGTCGCCGACGCCTGCGCCGTGGCACTCTGCCATTTCCAGATCGCCCGGAACAAGCGGGCGGTTGAGGAACATTGATCGGACGATCGGGGCTTAACTAAACGCCGCCTCGCCCCGAAATCGTGACCTTGAACGGGTCCAGCGACGCGCCAAACCCGTCATTCACCAGGGCCTCGGCGTCGCCCGCGAGCGTTTCGACGTTCGCCGACGATGACCCGACGCCTCGGTAAAACGCGGGGGCGTCGTTCGCAAGGCGGTTGACGGCCGAGAGTCGGCCGGGGGTGGCCGTCGGGCCGAGGAGGGCGTCGAGGCCGGTGACAAGGGCCGATTGACGGGCCGGAGTCGGGGCCCCTTGCGCGAAGGTGGCGACAAACGTGTCGTGAATCTGCGAGTTCACCACGCTCGTCAGCGGGGCCGCGAGGGTTTGCAGGATTTGCACGTCGCGGACGACCGCCGCGCCGTCGGTCGGGCTCGCGCCGGCGGTGATCGTCTTCAAATCGGCGTTCAGACGGGCCTCGTCGGTCGTCCGCTGGACGGCCCAGCCTCGGAAGAACCCGCGTACGTGTTGCGTGTAGAAAGGAGGGGATCGGGGAAATGGCCGTAGCCGGCGGGGACGCGCTTCGCATCCTGCCGCGTGCGGTTGTAATCGTCGTTGAACGTCTGGTACTCGTCGGACGTGACGCCCGTCGAGTTGGCCGTGGCCCGTTCGTCGGCGATTGTGCGGTCGATCAACGACTGGGGAACGTTCGTCCCGGCGAGGTTCTGCTCCAGCCTCGTTTTCTCCTGCGCCCAGGCCTGGTCACTGAATGAGCCATACAGGAGTGATCGGTCGATCTGGACCGAGACGGCGAGCGACCGGTTGGAGGCCGTTTTGGGGGACAGTCCGGTCGCCGAGGACGCCGCCAGGGTGATCGCGCGGGAGTCGTCGCGAAGAGCCAGGTACTGCGCGGGGGTCGCCGCCGACTGGAGTTCGATTGCTGCACTTCGGTCACGAAGTGGTCGTATTCGTGGCGACGGTGTACGCCAGGATCTAGTAATAGTTCGAAGACGCCGAGAGCAAGCGGCGGTCTTCGAGCGTTTCGACCGACGGGGGCGGCGGTTTCGCGTTCGGTCGGTCGTGCCCATGTCGTGGAATCCTTTCGCGGGACAGTGAGCATTATCGGCCCGGGGGGCGCCGAAGTTTTTTCAAGAACGGGCGGTTCTCGGATTCGTCGCCGACTCGCATGATTCGTCGGCCGCGCGGGCAAGGTTCGTTCGGGCCCTCGGATGTCGGGATGCCGGTTTCCTTGACCGGGCGTCGAACGCCGGCATACGATGGACAGCCGTCAACAACGCACAGGTCATCGGGCGGTTCGGGAACGAGAAACGTGATGATCACGCTGAACGGCGAACCGCGCGAAATCCCCGAGTCCCTTACGGTGGCCGGGCTCCTGATCTCCCTCGGGCTCAAACCCGAACACGTCGCCGTGGAACGTGAACCGCGACCTGGTGACCCGCAAGCGGCACGCGGAGACGACCTTGTCGACGGTGACATTCTTGAGGTCGTGACGCTCGTCGGCGGCGGTTCGGGGACGACCGACGCGGTCCAGATCGAGCCGGAACCGCTGACGATCGGCGGCCACACCTTCCGCAGCCGACTGTTCGTCGGGACGGGGAAATACGCCTCGCTGGAGTTGATGCGGGATTGTCTTGAGGCCAGCGGCGCCGAGGTCGTGACGGTGGCGGTCCGCCGGGAACAATTGTTCGACAAGTCGGGGCGGAACATCCTCGAATACCTCGACCCCGATCGCTACACGATCCTGCCCAACACCGCCGGCTGCTTCACCGCCGACGACGCCTTCGCACCGCCCGGCTGGCCGCGAACTCCTCGAAGGGCAGAACAACCGGGCGTCGACTGGGTCAAGATCGAGGTGCTCGCCGACACGAACACCCTCCTGCCCGACCCGATCGGCACGCTTCGAGGCGACCGAGACCCTGGTGAAGGAAGGGTTTCAGTCCTCTGCTACACCAGCGACGACCCGATCATGGCACGGCGACTGAAGGACGCGGGCGCGGCGAGCGTGATGCCCGCCGGCAGCCCATCGGCAGCGGCCAGGGGGTGCTGAACCCCAACAACATCCGGATCATCCTCGAAGACCTGAAGGAAGACGACCCCACTACCCGGTGATCGTCGATGCCGGCGTCGGCACGGCCAGCGACGTGGCCATCGCGATGGAGCTGGGCGTCGACGGCGTGCTGCTCAATACCGGGATCGCCGGCGCCGGCGACCCGGTAGGATGGCCCACGCGATGCGGCAGGCGGTCGAGGCCGGCCGGCTGGCGGGCGGCGGGGCGGATTCCGAGAAGCTGTACGCGAAGGCGTCGAGCCCAACGGACGGGTAGATCGGCCGCGTCTGAAAGACCCTCGCGGCCATTCACGTTCCGGAAATGCCCCAAGGCGTTCGAACATGGCGAGCATCGACCAGATCCCCATCCTCGGACCCGACGGCGCCATCGCCCGGCGACTGCCGAACTACGAGGCCGGCCCCAACAGCTCGAAATGGCCGGGGCCGTCGCGCGGGCGATCGAGAACAAAACGCATCTCATGGTCGAGGCCGGTACGGGGTCGGCAAGAGCTTCGCCTACCTCGTTCCGGCTATCTCGGCGGCGGCGGAGCAGGAAAAAAGGTCGTCGTCTCGACGCACACGATCAGCCTTCAAGAGCAACTGCTGTCAAGGATTTGCCGTTCCTGCGGGCCGTGATGCCGCAGGAGTTCTCGGCCGTGCTGGTCAAGGGGCGCTCGAATTACATCAGCCTCCGGAGGCTGGACGCCGCCGCGGCGCGCGGGGGGCGACCTTCCAGCGGGACGGGAGTTCGAACAACTCACTAAAATTTGCCTCTGGGGCGGGAGGACCGAAGACGGGACGCGGTCGGACCTCGACTTCAAGCCGTTGCCGAACGTCTGGGACGCCGTCGGAAGCGAGAACGGGAACTGCCTGGGGAAGAAGTGCCCGAGGAACAGTGCGGCTTAATCATTACAAGGTGCGCGGCGGGTCCCGGCACCAATGAAATTTTCCTTCCTGAGGCGATCCAGGTTCTCCTTTTTGAGAGACGAGAAATCCCAGGCCGCAAGAACCGCGTATGTCTCGGGGATCATCCTCCCTGATGAGAGTGAACGAAGAAGCAACATGCGACCGGGCCGGCGCCTTCATGCGTTGTCCAGTCACGCGTATGGGACGGCAAGCGCGCCCGGCTCACTACGCGCAAATCCGAGCGCAAGAGAGGTGATGTCTCGATTTGTAGGGGCGAACGGAGCAGGCAAGGGCACCGCACGCCCTTCGGCCGACCGGCGCAAACGCGAGAACCGCTCGGAATCTTCGTCGGTGATCAGATCGAACGAATGGAGCGCCGCCTTAAGGTCGGTCTCTTTCAGCCCCTCCAGTTCCAGGAAAAACGGCTTCCACTCGTCAGCTTGATCAAGCCAACGTTCCCAATGCGCCTCGAACTCCTCCTCCACAGCTTCAGGAAGTTGCCAGAGGGTGACGCTTTGCGGCGGATCGAAAACTTCACGACAGCGAAAACCTGCGACTGCGAAGACGGATCGCGCCTGCGCAAAATAGTGGGTGCGTGGGAATCCCCGCCGGACCGCCGCACTTCCAAGCCGGCTGAGTTGCCCGCGGGTGTTCCACCACTTGGCAAGATCCATCTCGCCAACCCGAGCCACGACCAATCGCAACTTCAGCAGGCGATCAAAGTCGATTTTGCCGTTCATCATTCGCCATGCTCCCTGATGTGACGGACAACAGGGCAGCGGCCGAATCCCGGCGCCTCGTAGGGGAATAAAGTGGGCGCCGCGACGAGCCTGGGCCATTTCAGGTCCTTCCCTCGTCTCGGGAATTCGCCTTCTGCTGCTCGATCCATCGGTCAATATCGACGCGCTGAAAACGCCACTGCCCGCCCACCTTGAACGCGGGCAGCTGGCTCTTCTGAGCCATGGTGTAAACCGTCTTCTCGGCGACCTTGAGCAATTGGGCCACCTCCGGCAGCGTGGAAGATCTCATCCGGCATAGACGGCCCGCCCTACAGGAAAGGAAGGTAATAGTTGCAGAAATTTCCGGGATTCGCCAGCGTCTTTGCTGACGCCGTTCGCCGAGTGCGTCGAGGGGTTCCAGGGCCGGGAGCTGGATTCGAGACGAAGCACGTGCCATCGGGCGGCATCTCCGCCGCTGCAGCCGCGATTTACAAGGTCTTGAAGCGCCACCCGTTGTTGGAGCGCAGCCTAGCCAACGCGCCAGCGGTCGCTTGGCGCTGGCGCGGATAACGGGCACAGGTAGAGCTTCACGATCAGCTCAATTTGGCCGACGATCGCCTCCAAGTTTGGAGGTCTGCAAACACACGTGTTTTGGCGCACCCGGCACAATTCGAAGGTGCGGCCTCTACCTTCGGAGGGCAGAGGTGGCTTCTGGGCACAGACAGACCTGCCAGATGCCTGAGGGCCTCGGAAATCCGGCGCAGGATTGGCGGGGCTCACATCGCGGTGGACACCATGTGGACACCAGGGCGGAAAAGCTGGAAAGGCCGCCTCGCGGCGGCCTTCTCGTAACCCTCTGTTTTCCCTAGGGAAATCTGGAGCGGGCGAAGGGATTCGAACCCTCGACCCCAACCTTGGCAAGGTTGTGCTCTACCCCTGAGCTACGCCCGCGCTCCGGTTGTTTGTGCGGGAAGTGGGCGGAATAGGCTGCGGATCGGGGGAATGCAAGGGGGGAGGACGACTGGTCTGCGATCGGGTTGCAGGCGAGGGGACGCGCAACATGTTATTGGGGGTGCATCGCAGCTTCGGATGCAGGGACGGGGTAAGCTATGGACTACATTATCGGCCAGAAGCCGAAGGCAGCGGCGCCGGGGCACGGGTCACCGGCAGCGCAGGAGCGGCCAGGAATGGCGGGCGGTCCGCAGGGCCCAGCTGCATCGGGAGCCATCATAGTCGATGGCGATCAGCGCACGTTCATGGCCGACGTCATCGAGGCGTCGCGGAGCGTGCCGGTGCTGGTCGATTTTTGGGCCACCTGGTGCGGCCCCTGCAAGACTCTGACGCCGGCACTGGAGCGCGTGGTCACCGCCGCCGCGGGCCGCCTGCGCCTCGTCAAGATCGACATCGACAAGAACAAGGCGCTCGTCACCCAACTCTCCCAGCTCGGCTTGCCGCTGCAGTCCGTGCCCACGGTAGCCGCGTTCTGGCAGGGCCAGATTGCCGACATGTTCCAGGGCGCACTGGCGGAGAGCGAGATCAAGCGGTTTGCCGAGGCGCTGCTCAAGCTGGCCGGCGGCACGATGCCCTCGGCCGACATCCTGGCCGACGCGCGCGCTGCACTCGAAGCCGGCCAGCCGGAGGCCGCGGCCGACGGCTTCTCCGCCCTGCTGAACGAGGATCCTGAAAATCCGGATGCCTGGGGCGGGCTGATACGCGCCCTGCTCGCGTTGGGTGACGAGGACCAGGCACGCGAGGCGCTGGCCCAGGTGCCAGCCAAGATTGCCGAACATGCCGAAGTCGCCGGCGCCCGCGCGGCACTTGCACTGGCCGCCGAAGGCCGTGCCGCCGCCGGCCAAGTGGGGGCGCTGGCCAGCCGTGTGCAGGCCGATCCGGCCGACCACGAAGCGCGCTACGATATGGCGACTGCCCTGAACGCCGCCGGGCAGCGGCAGGAGGCGGCCGATGCCCTGCTCGAGATCATCCGACGCGACCGCGCCTGGCGCGATGACGCCGCACGCCAGCAATTGCTGAAATTTTTCGAGGCCTGGGGTTTCGCCGACCCGGTCACGATCGCGTCGCGCCGAAAATTGTCCGCTCTTCTGTTCGCCTAGGTCATGATGGGCGTGCAAAATCCCACCCAGGCGGAGTTGCCGTCGGACTTCCCGATCTTCCCGCTTCCGGGCGCGCTGCTCCTGCCGCACGGCCGATTGCCGCTCAACATCTTCGAACCGCGCTATCTCGCCATGGTCGATGACAGCCTGGCGCACGGGCGCATGTTCGGCATGATCCAGCCGCTCGGCCATGCGCCGCGGCTCGCCAACGGGCCGGGGCTCTACCAGATCGGCTGCCTGGGGCGCCTCACCCAATTCGCCGAAACCGAGGACGGCCGCTATCTCATCACCCTGACAGGCGTCAGCCGGTTTCGCGTGGTCGAGGAGCTGGCGATCAAGAACGGCTATCGGCGGATCACTGCGGATTTCTCACCGTTCGCGAGAGATCTCTCGCCCACTCCCCGCGGCTTCGGCATCGACCGTGCCGAACTGCTGGGTGCGCTCCGCCCGTTCTTCACGATGCACGACATCGATGCCAACTGGGACGCGATCGAGCGCATGCCGGACGGCGTGCTGGTCACTACTTTGGCCATGCTGTGCCCGTTCGACGAGGCGGAGAAGCAGGCGCTGCTGGAGGCGCCGACCGAGGCTGATCGGGCGGCTGATTTGTTGGCGCTGCTGCGCATGTCGGTGCATGAGGGTGATCCGGGATCGCGGCCGAGTTGAAGAAAGCAGTCCTTTTTTCAAGAAAAGGAGCGAAAAACTTTTGCTTCCTTGGAGTCCTCCATGTCCCTCGACCCCCGCCTCCTCGAAATCCTCGTCTGCCCCGTCACCAAAGGCACGCTGGAATACGACCGCGCCGCCGGTGAGCTGATCAGCCGCACCGCGGGCCTCGCCTACCCGATCCGCGACGGCATCCCGATCATGCTGCCCGACGAGGCACGCCCACTGGACTAAAAGCCCGGCGCGGATGAAACCTGCGCCCTGGTCCAGGCCGGGGAAGGCGACGAATTTGCGCGAACTCACCATCAGGGGCGTCGTTCTCGGCGCGCTGATCACCGTCGTCTTCACCGCCGCCAACGTCTATCTCGGCCTCAAAGTCGGGCTGACCTTCGCCAGCTCCATTCCGGCCGCCGTCATCTCCATGGCCGTGCTGCGCGCGATGGGCGGCGGCAACATCCTCGAAAACAACATGGTGCAGACTCAGGCATCCGCCGCGGGCACGCTTTCGTCGGTCATCTTCGTGCTGCCCGGCCTGGTGATGGTGGGGCACTGGCACGGCTTTCCCTTCTGGCAGAGTTTCGGCGTGTGCGCAGCGGGCGGCACGATGGGCGTGCTGTTCACCATACCGCTGCGCCGCGCGATGGTGGTCGGCTCGTCCCTGCCCTACCCCGAAGGCGTGGCCGCGGCCGAAATCCTGCGGGTGGGCGACCGCCAGCCGGGCGCCGTCTTCGATCCGGCCGAACCAGGAGCCGCCGACATCGCGGCAGGCGGCCTCATCGCAGCCGTCGTGAGTTTCGCCGCCACCGGCCTGCACGTGGTCGGCGAAGGGATCAGCCAATGGTTCACCGTCGGCGGGTCGGTGTTCCGCCTGTCCACCGGCTTCTCGCTCGCATTGCTGGGCGCCGGCTATCTCGTCGGCATCGCCGGCGGGCTGGCGATGCTGCTCGGCGTGGTGCTGGCCTGGGGCGTGGCCGTGCCGGTGCTGACCGGGCTGCACCCTGCCCCGCCCGGCACCGATGTCACCGCCTATGCCACAGGGCTGTGGGCGCACCAGGTGCGGTTCATGGGCGCTGGCGTCATCGGCATCGCCTCGATCTGGACGCTAGGGGCGCTGATGGGGCCCACGATCCAGGGCGTGCGCGAGAGCCTGGCGGCCAGCCGCGCCGCACCAGTGCCGGGCGGCGGGCCGGATGCGGACCGCGACATGCCGCCGCGGTGGATCGGCATCGTGTTCCTGGTGGCACTGGCACTCATGGCCGCGACGTTCGCCGCTTTCCTGCTCGGCCTCACGCCATCGATCGGCGTGGGGGGTCTGGTAGCGTTCGGCTGCCTGTTCTCGGTGGTGTTCGGCTTCGCGGTGGCGGCCGCCTGCGGCTACATGGCCGGGCTGGTCGGCAGCTCGAGCTCGCCCATCTCCGGCATCGCCATCATGGCGACGATCCTGACCTCGCTGATGCTGCTGGCCCTGCTCGGCGGCAGCGGCGTGCTAGCGACGGACGGCGGCACGAAGGCCGCGATCGCTCTGACTTTGTTCACCGTCTCCGTCGTGCTGGCGACGGCCACCGTCTCGAACGACAATCTGCAGGATCTCAAAACCGGACTTCTCGTGGGGGCCACGCCATGGCGGCAGCAGGCGGTGCTGGTGCTCGGCTGCGTGGTCGGCGCGCTGGTGATCCCGCCGGTGCTCGACCTGCTCTACCATGCCTACGGTTTCCCGGGCGCGCTGCCGTCTGCCGGCATGGACCCGAACCAGGCGCTGGCGGCCCCGCAGGCGACACTGATGGCGGCCATCGCACGCGGTATTTTCGGCCATGCGCTGGATTGGACGAGCCTGCTCATCGGTGTCGGCGCCGGCGTGGTGCTGATCGTGGCCGATGTCGTGCTCAAGCGTGTAGGGCGGACGCTGCCGGTGCTGGCCGTCGGCATCGGGCTATATCTGCCACCTACTGTGGGGGTGACACTCGCACTCGGCGCCATTCTCGGCCGCATCATCCACGGGCGCCTGGCCGGGCGGGCGGATGCCGAACGTGCCGAGCGGCGTGGCGTGCTGGTGGCTTCGGGGTTCATCGTCGGCGAGAGCCTGGTGGGCGTGGCGATGGCGGCGGTGATCGGCGCATCGGGCAGCCAGGCGCCGCTGGCGCTGGCGGGCGACGCGTTTGCCGGCCCCGCGAGCTGGCTGGGGCTGGCGGCTTTTGTTCTCGTCGCCGCCTGGTTTGCACGCCACGCTCTGCGCGCGCGGCCTAGCTGACGAGTAAGGTTGTCATTGTTCCGCGATTGAAAGTTTCCTATCCTGGCGCGCACGTAATCGTACTCACATGCAGGGAATTGCGCCATGAATTGCAATGCCAAAGCCTTGTCGGTCCTGCTGCTCGGCAGCGGTTTTCTGGGCAGCAATCTTGCGCTGGCAGCCACCCCCAACGGTCATCCGCAGACATTGGCCAGCCATCCTCGCCACGTCGCCGTCCCGAGCGTGGCGCCCGATGCGCCGGCCACGCAAACCAAGGTCGTGCCACTCCCCTACAGCGGCACGCCTGTCGACGTTCTCACCTACCATTACGACGGCTATCGCACCGGCTGGAACCCGACGGAGACCGATCTCACGCCCGCGACGGTGGCCTCGGCGAAATTCAAGCGCCTGGCTGTGCTGAAGGTGGACGGCAACGTGTTCGCCCAGCCGCTGCTGGTGACCAATGCCAAATTGCCCGACGGCAGCACGCATGATGTGCTGATCGTGGTCACCGGCCACAACACGGTATTCGCCTACGATGCACAGACGTACGCGGTGCTGTGGCAGCAGAGCCTGGGCACGCCGCAGAAATCCAACGATGTCGGTTGCGGCGACGTCGTGCCGGAATACGGCATCTCCAGCACGCCGGTGATCCAGCGCAATGCCGATGGTTCGGCGACGATCTTCGTGGTGGCCGCGACCGAGAGCCAGCCCTTCGATTTCCAGACCACACTGCATGCCCTCGACCTCGCCACCGGCGCAGATAAAATGCCGCCGCAGCCGATCGCGCCCAGCGCCACATTGTCTGATGGCTCCACGGTCAGTTTCGATCCGCAGAACCAATGGAGCCGCGCGGGCCTGGCGGCCGCAAACGGCTCCGTCTATGTCAGCATCGGCTCGCATTGCGACAGCAACGCCGGCAACATCACCGGCTGGGAGCTGCGCTACAGCACGGCCGATCTCTCGCTGCAATCGAGCTTCCATACGATCAACACGCCCGGCGGCACCGAGCTCGCCAGCATCTGGATGACCGGTTTCGCGCCGGCGATCGACGCGAAAGGCAATCTGTTTGTCGTCACCGGCAACGGCGATTTCCGCAAGTTGCAGAAGGACTGGGGCGAAAGCGTGCTGCGGCTCAATCCGCAGCTCAGCAGCGTGACGGCCAAGTTCACGCCGGCGAGCTACGGCAATCTCAACAACAACGATACCGATTTCGGCTCCGGCGGCGTGATGCTGCTGCCGCCGGTGTCCGGCCAGAGCGTGCCGCCGATGGCGGTCGCGATCGGCAAATCCTCGATCCTCTATTTGCTGAACCAGACCAAGCTCGGTGGCGAGCAGAAAGGCGACACCGGCGCGTTGCAGCAGCAATATGCCAACGGCGGCGGCGTGTGGGGTGGCCCGGCTTACTACAACGGCACCAACGGCCCGACCGTCTTCGTGCAGACCGACAGCGACGTGATGCGCGCCTATTCGGTCGCCACCAGCGGCACGGCTTCGCTCACGCAGACGGTGTCTGGCACAACGACGGCCGGCTATGGCGGCACCACGCCCGTCGTCAGCTCCAACGGCGCGGCCAATGGCGTGTTATGGGTGGTACGCCGCTCCAACCCGATTTCGTTCGAAGCCTATGATGCGGCCAAGTTGGGCGCGCCCTTGTTCAGCCAGAATACCGGAAGCTGGTCCAACCAGAACAACCAGAACCCGTTCGTGGCACCCATGCAAGCCAACGGCCGCGTGTATGCACCTGGCTATCTGACGGTGACGGTGTTCGGGTTGACGCAGTAGGGCAGGTTTATCTGCGTGATCTGCGATATTTTGCGGTGGAGAAAGGAGGAACCGCAGATGTCGCAGATGAGCGCAGAGAAGAAAAGCGGCGACGCGGTTTCGCGATGCGCGCGTGCTCAGTCGCCAAGCATGCGTCGTGCCTGGATCAGATCGTCCTGCGTATCCACCCCGAGCGGGACATCGTCGACTTCGATGGCATCGATGCGCATGCCGGCTTCGAGGGCGCGTAGCTGTTCGAGTTTTTCGCGTTGTTCGAGTGGCGATGGCGGCAGGGCGACGAAGCGTTCGAGCGCGGTGCGTCGCCAGGCATAAAGCCCGATATGATGGTAGAGCGGGCCGGCGCCCCAGGGGGCCTGTGCGCGGGTGAAATACAGCGCGCGATGCCGGCCGGGTGCGATCTGGGTGCCCACGAATTTCACCACGCTCGGCCGCGCGGCTTCGCTCGGGTCGTGGATCGGGGCGATCGACGTGGCGATATCGACGTCGCCGTCGTCGAGCAGTGAAGCGGTCAGATGCAGCACACGCGACGCCACGGTTGGCAGATCGCCTTGCACGTTCAGGACAGTTTCGTGCTCGCGGTGCGGGTCGATGAGTGCGAGGGCTTCGGCGATGCGGTCGGTGCCGGACGGGTGATGCGCCGCGGTAAGCACGGCACGACCGCCAGCCTGAGTTATCGCATCGGCAATCCGCGTGTCGTCGGCGGCAACGACAACAGGCCCGATCCCAGCCTCCATCGCGCGCCGCCAAACCTGCACGATCATCGGCACGCCGCCAATCGACAGCAACGGCTTACCCGGCAACCGAGAAGCCGCCAGCCGCGCAGGAATAACAACAATCAAAGTTCTTTGCTTCTTTCTTTCAAGAAAGAAGGCCTTCCTTGCTCACCCTGTCGAATTTGATAAGCCGCTCCACCAGCTCCGGAAAATCCCGCAGCGCGATCATGTTAGGCCCGTCCGAAGGTGCCCGGTCCGGATCGGGATGCGTCTCGATGAACAGTCCCGCGCATCCCACCGCCACCGCCGCGCGCGCCAGCACGGGCACGAATTCGCGTTGCCCGCCGGAGGATGTGCCCTGCCCGCCCGGCTGCTGCACCGAATGTGTCGCGTCGAAGATCACCGGGGCGCCGAAACCCGCCATGATGGGCAGCGCGCGGAAGTCGGAGACCAAGGTATTGTAGCCGAAGCTCGCCCCGCGTTCTGTCGCCAGCACGTTCGGGTTGCCGGCGCCGGTGACCTTGGCGATGACGTTTCGCATATCCCAAGGTGCGAGAAATTGCCCTTTCTTGACGTTGACGACGCGGCCGGTGCGCGCGGCGGCCACGATCAGGTCGGTCTGCCGGCAGAGAAACGCCGGTATCTGCAATATGTCGACGGTCTCGGCGACCACGGCGCAATGCTCGCGTTCGTGCACGTCGGTCAGGATCGGCAGGCCGGTACGCGCGCGTATGTCGGCGAATATCTGCAAGGCGGCGGCCAGCCCCACGCCGCGCGCGCCGGCGGCACTGGTGCGGTTGGCCTTGTCGTAACTCGACTTGAACACCATGCCGATGCCGAGGCGCGCGGCGATTTCCGCCAGCGCCTCGGCGCATTCAAGCGCATGCGCGGCACTCTCTATCTGGCAGGGGCCGGCGATGAGGCAGATCGGCAGCGCATTGCCGAAGCGCACGCTGCCCACCTGTACGATGGCATTCGGAGAGGTGGGCAGGGATCGGTCGGCCGGACCGGATGACGCGAGGCTGGTGTCGGTATCCATTCGCGCGTTCTAGCCAAGCGGCGGCACAGCACAAAGCCGCCCGGCTTGCCTAGCTCGAAGCTGACACGCAGATACCGCCCATGGACGAACCCTTTTCTGACAATCCGGCCACGGGCCGCCCGACGCGTCGGGCCCTCTATGGCCGCCGCGAGCGGCTGGCCTTGCTGGCGGGCGGCCTGCTGATGCTGTCGATTGTCGTCTCCAGCATGCTGATCGCCCAGCGCACCAGCCGGGATGCCGCCGATCTCGACCGCAAATTGCACGTTCGCGAGCGCACCGCGGAGATGATGCAGGCTCTGCTCTCCGCCGAGACGGGGCAGCGTGGCTATCTGCTGACCGGGCGTGCGGACTATCTGGAGCCGTTCACGGCGGCGCAGGCGCATATCCCCGCCATGCTCGATGAACTAAGCCGCGAACTGGCCGGCGACCCCGACCGCGAGCGCTTGCGCGCGGCCATCGAGGACAAGATGGCCGAGCTGTCGAGAACGGTGGCGATGGAGCAGGCTGGCCGGCACCAGGACGCTTTGGCCGAGGTGCTGACAGGCCGTGGCCACGAGGATATGGAGGTCGCGCGCACGATCGCCCTGCGGCTCGGCCAGCGCCAGTCCGCGGCGGTGACGGCCGATCTGGCGCGCGGCGAGCGTGGCACGCGTCGGCTGGTCGGCATCGACGCGGTCGCCTTGATTTTGCTGATCCTGCTGGCCGCCTTGATCGGGCGCAGCCTGCGCAGCACCTTGCGGGCGCTGAGCGAGAACCGCCGGGCGCTGGTTGTTGCCAACAAGGAGCTGCAGGCCGGCCGCGACCGGCTGGAGGCGGCGGTCGCCGAACGCACCACGGAGCTCACTGACGCCAACGAGGAGATCCAGCGGTTCGCCTATATCGTCAGCCACGATCTGCGGGCGCCGCTGCTCAACATCATCGGCTTTACCGCCGAACTGCAGGACGCGACCAACCGGCTGAACCGCTTCGTCTCCGACAATCTGGAGCCCGCCGGCATCGCGGTGCCCGCCGACGTGCGCGAGGCGAGCCAGGAGGACCTGCCGGAAGCAATCCGCTTCATCCAGACCAGCACGGCCAAGATGGACCGGCTGATTACCGCCATCCTCAAACTGTCACGCGAGGGCCGCCGCGTGCTCACGCCGCAGACGGTGGACATGCGCGTGCTGCTCTCCAACATCGCCGACAGCGTCCGTCAGATGGCCGAGCAGGCCGGCGCCGAACTGGTGGTGGGCGACCTGCCCGAAATCGTCTCCGACCGGCTGGCCCTGGAGCAGGTGTTCTCCAACCTGGTCGAGAATGCGCTGAAATACCTGGCGCCGGGCCGGCCTGGGCGGGTGATCGTCTCCGGCCTGCGCGAAGGAGACTGGCTGCGCTACGACGTGACCGACAACGGGCGGGGGATCGCGGCGCGCGACCTCGACCGCGTGTTCGAGCTGTTCCGCCGTGCCGGCACGCAGAGCACGCCTGGCGAAGGCATCGGGCTGGCGCATGTGCGCGCGTTGCTGCGCCGGATGGGCGGCACCATCGTTTGCGAGTTGACCCTCGGTGTGGGATCAGTCTTCATCGTGCGCCTGCCGCCGGTATTGACCCACAGGAAGGACGCAACGGGATGAGCGCTGTGCCGGTATCCATTTTGCTGATCGAAGACGACCCGGGCCATGCCAGGCTGATCGAGAAGAACGTGCGCCGCGCCGGCGTCTCCAACGACATAATCCACAAGGCGGACGGCACGTCGGCGATAGAGCACCTGTTCGGCCGCGGCGAGCCCGCCAAGTCGGACCCGATGCTGGTGCTGCTGGACCTGAACCTGCCCGACATGAGCGGGACCGACATCCTCGCCCGGATCAAGGCGGACCCGGCGCTGAAACGCACGCCGGTGATCGTGCTGACGACCACGGACGACCGGACGGAAATCCAGCGTTGCTATGATCTGGGCTGCAATGTCTATATCACCAAACCGGTGGAGTATGAGGGTTTCGCCAGCGCGATACGCCAGCTCGGCCTGTTCCTGACCGTGATGCAAGTTCCCGAGTCCGCCTGAGACCATTTCCGTTGAACCTGGAAGATCGCTGCTGATGGCGGACGCTCCGGTCCTGCCGCATGTCCTGTATATCGACGACGACCCGGGCATCGCACGGTTGGTGCAGCGACATTTGCAGCGTGCCGGGTTTCGCGTGACGCTGGCGAGCTGTGGCGCGGACGGGCTGGCACTGGCGGGCACGGAACGCTTCGATGCGATCGGGCTCGACCACTACATGCCGGGCCAGGACGGGCTGGAAGTGCTCGAAGCACTGAGCGAGCAGGAGAATGCCGCGCCGGTGATCTTCGTGACCGGTGCGGAGGAGCCGCGGATCGCGGTGACCGCGCTGAAGAACGGTGCGGCGGACTACGTGGTCAAGGACGTGCACGGCACGTTCATCGAGCTGCTGGGCAGCAGCATCGCCCAGGAAATCACCCGCTCGCGGCTGCAGCGTGAGCACGAGGCGGCCGCGCGCGAGGTGCGCGAGAGCCGCGACCGGCTGGCGGCGCTGGCGTCCCAGCAGGCGGTGCTGCTGCGCGAGGTGAACCATCGCGTGGCAAATTCGCTACAGCTGATCACGTCGCTGATCGAGATGCAGGCTCGGCGGGTGAGCGATCCCGCGGCCAGGCAGATGCTGCGCCAGGCGGCAGAGCGGGTGGATGCGGTGACGATGGTGCACCGCCGGCTCTACACCGGCGACAATGTCGAATTTGTCGAGATGAACGCCTATCTCGCCGGCCTGGTCGACGAGCTCGAGCGCGCGACGCAGACGGCCGAGCTGACGGAGGATGCCTTGCAGCGCCGTATCCAGCTGACCGCCGAGACCATCCAGGTGGAAACCGATAAGGCCGTGCCGATCGGGCTCATGGTCAACGAGCTCGTCACCAATGCGCTGAAATACGCCTACCCAAGCGGCGAGCCGGGCCAGGTGCGGGTGCAGCTGGTGCGCGCGGAAGGTGGGCTGAAGCTCATCGTTGAGGATGACGGGATCGGCTATCCCGAGAGGGAGTCGGCGCCCAAGGGGAGCGGGCTGGGGTCGTTGATCGTGGGGTCGATGGCCTCGACGTTGAAGGCGACGGTGGAGCTGGATCGGGGGCACCGGGGAACGCGGTTCGTGGTGTCGCTTGAGGGCTGAGGAAAGCAAGCAGTCCTTTTTTGAAAAAAAGGACCAGAAAACTTTTGAATTAGTCTGCTCTCTCGTTCGGTGCAGGTCGGTGACGCCCCACGATGGGGGCGCGCAGGGTTTGCTGGGTGCCACGCTCCAGACGTTGGGATTTCGCCTGGATCATCTCAGGTTCGGCGATGTCTGTAATCTGGTCGCGCGCATCGGCACGGGGCGTCCGTATTTCTGCTTTGCCGGGCATACGGACGTGGTGCCGCCGGGGGACGGGTGGCGGCATGATCCGTTCGGCGGCGTGATCGAGGACGGGCTTCTGTATGGGCGCGGCGCTTGCGACATGAAGGGCGCGATCGCCTGTTTCGTCGCGGCCTGCGAGCGGCACCTGGAAAGCGGACCCCTGGCCGGCTCGATCGGGCTGCTGATTACCGGCGACGAGGAAGGGCCGGCGCGCGATGGCACAGCACGCGTGCTGGACTGGATGGCCGCCGAGGGCTGCCTGCCCGACGCCTGGCTGGTGGGCGAGCCGACCAACGCGGCGCAGTTGGGCGACGTGGTGAAGATCGGCCGGCGCGGCAGCCTGAACGCCACGATCACGGTCGCCGGCGTGCAGGGGCATGTTGCCTACCCGCATCGCGCCGCCAATCCGGTCCATCCATTGCTCGCCGTGCTCAGCGAGCTGGTCGGCCACAAGCTCGATGAGGGCACGGCGCGTTTCGCGCCGAGTTCGCTGCAGGTGACGTCGATCGACGTCGGCAATCCGGCTTCCAACGTGATTCCCGGTTCGGCGCAGGCGCGGCTGAACATAAGGTTCAACGATCGTCATTCCGGCGCGTCTCTGGCGGCGTGGCTGGAAGGCGTCGTGGCGCGCCATGCGCCGGGTGCGCAGGTCGCGATTTCGATCAGCGGCGAGGCGTTCCTCACCGGGAGCGCGCTGGGAGAGAGATTTGCCGGCGTGATCGCCGGCGTGTGCGGGCGCCGGCCGGCGCTGGATACCGGCGGCGGCACGTCGGATGCGCGCTTCATCTCGCGGTTCGGCCCGGTGGCGGAGTTCGGGCTGGTGGGGGCGAGCATGCATAAGGCCGACGAGCACGTGGCGCTGGCGGACCTCGCGATGCTGACCGATATCTACGCCGAAATTCTGCGGGACTTTCTGAGATGATCAACCCGTTCGCGCCGCGGTCCGGGCCCAGGAAGGGTCCCAATGGCCGGCTCATGTTGGGGCTATTGTTGATCGGCACGGGGCGTGCGGCCGGGTTTGCGCAGTTTGGCGCCAGCCGCGACGCGTTCCTTGCGAGCCTGGCGCCTTGGCTGGCGCTGTTGATCGTGACGGCGGGGATGATGGCCGTCTCGGGCTATCCCGGCGTGGCGGCGGGCTTTTTCCTGGTGGCGCTCTGCCAGTTGCTGGCGCCGGCCGTGGTGGCCGATCTGTTCTGCCGGCTGTGGGGGCGGCGGGAGCATTGGGCGCTCTACGCCAATGTGCTGAATTGCTCCGGCTGGCTGATGGTCGGGGTATTCCTGCTGCTGGTGCCGCTGGTGAGCCTGGTTGTGCCGTTGGGGGCGTCCATCCAGACGGCCAGCTACACGCTGGTAGGCGGCTGGGTCGGCTATCTGGCCTGGTTCCATTGGTTCGCCGCCCGCCACGCCCTGCACGTCTCGCGCACGCGCGCGCTGCTGGTGATGTTCACCGTCCTCTTCGGCACCGCGCTTCTCCTGCGCGTCCCCGTGCTCATCTCCGGCCAAAGCAGCCTGGAAGATTTCGCCGCCAAGCTCCAAAACGCGGCAGCCAAGTAGCAGAAGTTTTTCGCTTCTTTCTTCCACAAAGAAGGACTTGCTTTCTGTCTCCCCGTGTCACTTCGCATTTCGTCAATCGCCGAGAAGCAAAACTTGAGGTGCGCTGAAACAGAAACCCTGGCGCGCCTCCGTCGCTTGCCTGTGCACGACCAGCAAAGGAGTCAGCGATGCCGCAATTCGATTCGACCATCAAGCACATCAAGGACGGCGTGAAGAGCATGACCGTGAGCGCCGCGGTGAAGAACATCGAGGGCTGGGAAGCAACGCTCGAGAAGCTCGAAGTCACCGGCGTCAAGACGATCATCAAGGATCTCGAGAGCCTGAAGAAGCATCTGCACGCCAAGGAGCTCGACGGCGAGGCGATCCGCAAGCTGGTCGCCAAGCTCGGCAAGGAAACCGTGGCGATGGCCAAGCATGCCGACGGCAAGAATGCCGAAAAGGTGCAGGCACTCGGCGAGGCGCTGAGCGGCGCGGCCGAAGAAGGCGCGGACGACAAGACCGAGAAGGCGTCGGCGAAGGCATAAGCTCACGCAGCCTGGGATGCGCGGCTCGTTGCTCATGCAACGGGTCGCGCGTCCCTGGCCCTTGATGTGCAGGCAAGGCGGCCTGTATCACCCGTGTCATGAGCGATGACACACCGCCGGACCGGCTGGCCACCAACCCGAGAAGCCCGTTTCACAATGCGGCTTTGCTCGAACGGGGTGTGGGTATCCGGTTCAAGGGCGTCGAGAAAACCAATGTGGACGAGTATTGTGTCAGCGAGGGTTGGGTGCGCGTGGCCGTCGGCAAGACGACGGACCGGACCGGCGCGCCGCTGACGATGAAGCTGCAGGGCCCTGTCGAGCCCTATTTCCGCGATACCGCGCCGCCCGACGAACAGGCCGGCTGAGCGCCATCTTTTTGCCGTGGCGCTGTTGTAGCCAGCATTGATGAGCGATCTCCCATCGACTTTCGTGCGCGTCATCGACCTGGAGACGACGGGCCAGAGTTTCACCGACGGCGGCGTGGTCGAAGTCGGCTGGCAGGATGTGTCGGTCGCGGCGGATGGCTGGGCGTTGCGGGACGCGCCTGGTGCGATGCTGATTAACCCGCAAAAGCCGATCTCGCCGGTCACATCGGCCATCCACCATATCATCGACGAAGACGTCGCCGACGCGCCGCTGTGGCAGCATGCCGCACCCGCCGTGCTCCAG
Source organism: uncultured Alphaproteobacteria bacterium (assembly GCA_963848205.1). Classification (GTDB taxonomy): domain Bacteria; phylum Pseudomonadota; class Alphaproteobacteria; order Acetobacterales; family Acetobacteraceae; genus BOG-908. The sequence goes on from CAWKCV010000001.1 coordinate 22,532, forward strand.
CCGCCCGGCGTGGTGGCGCTGGCCGCCCACCGCGCGACCTTCGAGCAGCGCTGGTGCCTGCCGGCCCTTTCAGGGAATGCGCGGTGGATCTGCACCTATAAATGCGCGCTGCGTCTGTTTCCAGATTCGCCGACGCATTCCAACCAGGGCCTGCGCTACTGGCGGCGCCCGGCGGGGCTGGATCGCGACGTCGGCCTGCCGGCGCATCGGGCGGGGCCTGACGCCTATGTGACGGCGCACCATCTGCGCGACATGCTGGCGATGGCGGGCGTGGATCAGTTGCTGGCCTGGTCGGCTGAGCCGGCGTTGCTGGCGCGCGTGCCGTTCGGCCCGTATCGGGGCCGTTCCTGGCCCGAATTGGACGACGCGGCGCTGGAACGGATTCTGGAAGGCGAGGGGCGCGGCAACCTGGACGTGATGTTTTCCGCCCGGACCGAACGGCACCGGCGCGGCGGTGGCGCGCGGGAAAGCGCCAGGACGGAGCAGCTGCTTTTCTGAGACGCGCCCGCCTTGCCCTTCAGGATGCCGGGGGTTCGGAAGCTGCAATGCGCGCGCGGCCGGATTGCTTGGCGGTATAAAGTGCTGCGTCGGCGGATTGCAGCAGATCGGCGGAGGTCGTGGCGTCCGTGGCTGGGGCGCTTGCCACACCGATGCTGACGGTGACGATGCCGCCGCAAGGCGATGCGGCATGCGGTATTTGCAGTTGTGACACGGCCGCGCAGATACGCTCGGCGACCTGGTGCACGGCGGCGGAGTTGGCGCCGGGGAGGATGACGATGAACTCCTCGCCGCCATAACGGCCGGCCAGGTCGCCAGGCGTCCGCACGGTCTGCGCGAGGGCTCCGGCAAGGGCGATCAGGCAGGCATCGCCCGCGGGATGGCCGTAGGTATCGTTGTAAGGCTTGAACCAGTCGACATCGAGCATGAGCACGCCCACGGGCTGGCCGGAAGCGGCACAGCCCAGCCAGGTGGCGGCGAGATGGCGGTCCACGGTGCGGCGGTTGGGCAGCCCGGTGAGCCCGTCCAGGGCGGAGAGGTCGAGCAGGGCGGCGTTGCTGCGCTGCAGTTCGGCTTTTCGGTCCGCGTCGCGCAGGCCCAGAAGGTAGGCGCGGCGGTGCTGGTGTTCCAGGCGATGAGTGATCGCCAGCGTCATCGCGACGGCGATCGTCAGATTGGCCGCCTGTACGCTGAAGATCGCCGCCCCGACATTGCTTCCGACGAGCGTTGCCAGGGACATTGCGAGCACGAGCGTGCAACTGACGATTACCCGCTGGAAACGCTGCTGCAGACAGATATGTCCACCCATGACGATCAGCAGCAGCCCGTCGAAATACACGGATCGGCCCGACGCGTGCGTGCGGGCGAACAGGACGATGACGACGAGCGCGCCCGCGAAGACGAAGAACGACATTACCGCATCCGGCAGCCAGACCGGCGACGACGGGCGAAGACGGGCGAGCAACAGAAGGCCTATCAGGAAACTTGCGCCCCGCAGCATCACCGCGAGGGGAAAACTGTCCGGTAGCATCTGTGCGTCGGCCGGCAGGCACCCCAGGAAGGCGAACAGGGCGACCAGCCCCACCCGGCGCTGATAGCGCATGCGATCCAGCCAAGTGTCTGCGAGATAGCGTGCCTCCAGCCGCGGCGGGAACGCCAGCACATACCACGGCGCATCCAGCGCCTCGTCCACCAGTGCGCTATCCTCGTCCGACGCGGCGGCGAGATCCGGAATGGCTTGGTGGAAGAGGCCTGGCTGGTCGATCGTGCGGGCTCCCTTCCCAATCTGCCGACCGAAACGGCGCCAGACATACCACGCAGCAGCGCGTGGGATATTTTACCGGATATTGCGTTCGCAAGCGGTTAATCGGGAGCGACAGGCAAACATGCTCCAGCGTTCATTTTGCAGAGCATGTTTATCGGTCGCTGATCGCGTTCGAGCCGATCACGCTCTAATGGTATTGCACCGGTTGGGTGGGTTGGCATTCGGCGACGCGGTTCGGGCGGCGTTGTTCGGAGTTGCGTGACCAGCATTCGTCGAAGACCGAGCAGTAACAGATGCGAATGCGCACGGCGAAGCGTTCGACGTTGACGCGATCCCATAGTCCGTCGTTGATCGGCGTGTTTGGCAGGCTGATGAAGTTGATCTGCTCGCGGGCGGGCAGCACTTCGTCGACGACGAGGCTTGTCGAATAGCTGGATTTCTTCGGCTCGCAACAGGCAAGCGCCAGAGACAAAGCATCTTTCATCGGCCGGTCTTTATAGAACACCTCGAAACTATCGATACGCGCAGGGCCGACGCCGGTGTTGCGCAAGGTGAATATGATATTGTGGTTGTTGCTTGCTTCGTCAGCATTGCTGGTCGAGTAGCTGATATTCGGCCAGGAGTTGGCTTCCACCAGGCGTTCCATCGTCTTGCCGTGATGAACGGCGATGAAGACCGAAACGCAGGACAGGAAAATGGCGAGCACGGCGAGTATCTTGTCGGCCAGACTATGGCCGGTTTTGTGGTGCAGATGCGGTTCGGCTTCGGGCGCTTCAAGCATGTCGTGTCTATTCCTCGGCTGCCAGAAGTGCCGCGTTGCCGCCGGCGGCGGCCGTGTTGACTGACACTGTCTGCTCGATGCCGAAACGGCGCAGATAGTCGGGGCCGCCTGCCTTGGGGCCGGTGCCGGACAGGCCCGAGCCGCCGAACGGCTGTACGCCCACGACCGCGCCGATCATGTTGCGGTTGACGTAGATATTGCCGGTCGAGAGATGGGCGGCGATGCGCTCGGCGGCCGCATCGATGCGCGTGTGGATGCCAAGCGTCAGGCCATAGCCGGTGGCGTCGATCGCATCGAGCAGCGCGTCCTGCTCGGATGCGCGGTAGCGGACGACGTGCAGGATCGGGCCGAAGATTTCCGCCTCCAGGTCGCGCACATGACCGAGTTCGAAGAGGTGCGGCGCCACGAAATAGCCGGCTTCGGGTGCGGTGCCGGCATAGTGGGTGCGCGCCGTCGCACGCATGCGGCCGATATGATCGAGCAGGCGGGCTTTTGCCTCGGCGTCGACGACCGGGCCGATATGGACGCTCGGGTCGCGCGGGTCGCCGAGTTTGAGTTCGGCGGCCGCACCGGCGAGCATGGCGATGACGCGGTCGGCGATGTCGTCCTGCACGCAGAGCAGGCGGAGCGCGGAACAGCGCTGGCCGGCGCTGCGGAAGGCGCTCATCACCGCATCGTCGACGACCTGTTCGGGCAGCGCGGTCGCGTCGACGATCATCGCGTTGATGCCGCCGGTCTCGGCGATGAGCGGGACGATCGGGCCGTCTTTCGCGGCAAGCGCGCGGTTGATCGCCCAAGCGACCGGGGTGGAGCCGGTGAAGGCGACGCCGGCCACGAGCTTGTGGGCGGCGAGGCGCGCGCCGATGGCGCCATCGCCGGTAACGAGGTGCAGCGCGCTCGCGGGCACGCCGGCCAGGTGCAGCAGGCGCACGGCCTCGGCGGCGATCAGCGGGGTTTGCTCGGCGGGCTTGGCGACGACGGTGTTGCCGGCCGCCAGAGCGGCGCCGAGCTGGCCCAGGAAGATGGCGAGCGGGAAATTCCACGGCGAGATGCAGAGGAAGACGCCGCGGCCGCGGTGGCGCAGCGTGTTGCGCTCGCCTGTGGGCCCGGGAAGCGTCTGGCCGGCGCCATAGAGCGCGCGTGCCTGCTGGGCGTAGTAGCGCAGGAAATCCACCGCCTCGCGGATTTCGGCGACGCCGTCATCCAGCGTCTTGCCGCCTTCGGTGGCGAGCAGGAAGAGCAGCCGGCCGCGATGGGCTTCGAGTGCGTCGGCGGCGCGCTCCAGTATGGCGGCGCGCTCGTCGGCGGGGGTGCGGGACCAGGCGCGGAAACCGGCGGTGGCGGCCTGAATGGCGGCGTCGGCGGCCTCGGGCGACGCATCGGTGACCTGGCCGATGATGCGCGCGCCATCGACCGGCGAGATCGCCGGGCGGGTCTGGCCGGGCTGGACCTCGCCGCCGATGATGGCGGCGGCGGTGGCGGTGGCGTCGTTGCGGGCGATGTCGGCCAGCAGCGTGGCCAGTGCGGCCGAGCTGCCGAACTCGACGCCGGCCGAATTGCGCCGCCCAGGGCCGTAGAGGTGGTCGGGCAGAGGCAGCGAGGCGTTGCGGGCGCGGGCCGGGGTGCCGACGATGGCGGCGGGGCGTCGCAGCAGGGTTTCCAGCGGCACGTCCGCGTCGGCGGCGACGCTGACGAAGGAGGAGTTGGCGCCGTTTTCCAGCAGGCGGCGGACGAGATAGGCGAGCAGGTCGCGATGCACGCCCACCGGCGCGTAGGTGCGCACGGCCAGGCCCGGATGGGCCTCGAGCAGGGCCGCGTAAAGCGCGTCGCCCATGCCGTGCAGGCGCTGGAACTCGTAGCCTTCGGTGTTGCCGGCGCGCTCGATGACGCTGGCCACCGTGAGCGCGTTGTGGGTGGCGAATTGCGGGTAGATGCGCGGGCGCTGGGCGAGCAGGCGTTCGGCGCAGGCCATGTAACTGAGGTCGGTCATCGGCTTGCGGGTGAAGACCGGGTAGTCCGCCAGGCCGCGTTCCTGGGCGCGTTTGACCTCGGTATCCCAGTATGCGCCCTTGACCAGGCGGACCATGAAGCGGCGGTCGAGATGTTCGGCAAGTGCGCCGATCCAGTCGATCACCTCGCAGGCGCGCTTGCCGTAGGCTTGGACGGCGAGGCCGAAGCCGTCCCAGCCGGCGAGCTGGCGGTCGGCGGCCACCGCGGCAATCACGTCGAGCGAGAGTTCGAGGCGGTCGGCTTCCTCGGCGTCGATGGTGAAATTCAGGCCGTGGTTGGCGGCGGAGCGGGCAAGGTCGCGCACGCGGGGGACGAGCTCGTCCATGACGCGGGCGTGGCTGACCGCTTCGTAGCGCGGGTGAAGGGCGGAGAGTTTGACGCTGATGCCGGGGCGGTCGGGCAGCGGCTTGTTGCCGGCGGCGCGGCCGATAGCCTCGATGGCTTGCGCGTAGCTGGTCTGGTAGTGCGCGGCGTCTTCGGCGGTGCGGGCCCCTTCGCCCAGCATGTCGAAGCTGTAGCGGAAGACGCGGCCGGCGCGGGATTGGGCGCGGCCGAGCGCTTCCTCGATCGTCTGGCCGAGAACGAAGTGGTTACCCATGACCCGCATGGCCTGCCGCATGGCGGAGCGGACGGTGGGCAAGCCGAGGCGGCGTACGACGCCGCGCATGATGCCTTCCGGCGTGTCGGTGGCGGTGACGAGGCGGGCGCCGAGGCCGAGCGCCCAGGCGGACGCGCCGACGAGGAGGGAGTCGGGTTTGCTGTCAGGACCTTGAGCGAAACCGCCTTGGCCGAGCTTGTCTTCGATGAGGCGGTCGGCGGTGGCGTCGTCGGGGACGCGGAGGAGGCCCTCGGCAAGGACCATCAGCGCCAGACCTTCGGGGGTGGAGAGGGAGTATTCGCGGAGCAGGGCTTCGATGCCGCCGATGCCGGCGGCACTGGCGCGTATGGCGGTGATGAGGCGGTGGGCTTGCACGTCGATGCGGGCTTCGGCGGCGGGCGGGAGTTTGGCCTGGGCGAGGAAACGTTCGGCGAGCAGACCGTCGTCGGGAGCGTAGGGTGCGTGGAAGGGGGCGGGTTCCGGGCGGGAGAGGGCTGCGCTCATAGGCTGGCTTTTACACCATCCAGGAAGGTTATGAGAGCCTGGTTTACCTCGTCGGGGCGTTCCTGCTGGACCCAGTGGCCGGCGCCGGGGAGGCTGATTTCCATGCGGAGGTCGGCGCATTTCTGGCGCAGGTTTTCGAGCTGGCCGGGGAGCATGGCGAGCACCGGCTCGCGGTCGCCGGCGAGGAAGCCGGAGGGTTGGCGGATGACATTGTCGCCGTAGGTACGGGCGTCGGCGGCGTTTTGCGGGAAGTTGCGATACCAGTTGAGCGGGCCGCGGAAGCCGCCGGCGCGGAAAGCGGCCGCGTATTGGGCGAGCTCGTCGTCGGACATGAAGGGGAGCGGGCCGGGTGGTGCCTCGCCCATGCTGTCGAGCATGCGGCTGTCGCGCGGAACGTTCCGGCTGGAGCGGGCGGCGACCCCCTCCCCGCTCGCCATGTAGTAGACGCGCTTGAGGGAGGCGGCGAGGTCGGAGCCCTCGAACTCGGCTTCGGCGACCCCTTCATCCTGGAAGTACCGCATGTAGAAAAAGCGGTCGGGGAAGCGTTTGTCGATGATGTCGAAGAACGGGATCGGCGGTGGGCCGCTGTGCGGGACGCTGAGGCAGAAGACGGCGGCGACCTGCTCGGGGAAGCGGAGTGCGCAGCGCCAGGCGGCGGGAGCGCCCCAATCGTGGCCGACGGCGACCCAACGGACGGCGCCGAGGTGGGTGGCGATGCCGGCCATGTCGTCGGCGATGGTGTCCAGCGTGTAGGCGGCAGGGGCGTGGGGTTTATCGCTGGCGCCGTAGCCACGCATGTCCGGGACGGCGACGCGGTAGCCGGCGACGGTGAGCGCTGGGATCTGGTGCCGCCAGGACAGGCCGAGTTCGGGCCAGCCATGCATGAGGATGACGAGCGGACCTTCGCCCTGGACCTCGACGGAGAGGGTGATGCCGTTCGTCGCGATCATCTGGTTCATGCTTCATGCCACCATCTGACGGTGGCGATGGCAAGCCGGCGTCAGTTGCCGTGCGGCGGGTCCGATGGCGCATGACGGCCAAAGCCGGGGCGCATCGGCCGGTAGAACCACTCATCGCCGGCGGTTTGGGTGCGCGTTGGCTGGGCGACGTGCAGACCCGTGCGCGGCCTGGTGGCACGCTCGATCAGATATCCCATGACGAGGAGCGCGACCGGTGCGACGCCGAGTAGAAAAGCTGTTGTTAACAGAACGACCATGGAAACCCTCTGCCGGCATCGATCGCCCGCGTCGCAAAGCTAAGTCGGCTGGGCAGATTGCAAGTGGGAGATTGCGCGTGGCTCGCATGGCGGTGCGTCGGGCGGGCTGCGATGCTATCCGGGCAGGATGGGCGTGCACCTGATAAAACTTTCCGTCGGTTCGGCGACAATGGACGACCTGCGAAGGTGGCAGGCGCATTGGGGGGAGATGCGCCCGCCGTTGCGACATACGACGCGGCATTTTCCGCGCCGCGCGGCCGAGTTGCTCGATGGCGGGTCGATCTACTGGGTGATCGCGCGTGTGGTGACCGCGCGGCAGCGATTGCTCGACATTGTGGAGGGCGCGCGGGCGGATGGCTCGCGGGCGTGCGACCTGGTGCTCGACCCGGTTCTGGTGCCGGTGGCGGGGTTGTTCTGCAAGCCGTTCCAGGGATGGCGGTATCTCGAGGGCGATGCGGCCCCGAAAGACATCGAGGCGGCGAGCGGGGCGGATGAGCTGCCGCAGGCATTGCGACAGGATTTGGCGAGATTGGGGCTGCTTTAACGGCGAATTATCCTGGCGGGTGCAACATGCGCTCGCAGTTCGCAGTTTCGGTGGAGAGTTCGCATGTTTGCCCGGCCAGTGAAAGACCTGACATCGACGCTTAATTTGGCGGCGTTGGAGGCAGTCGAAGCCAACATCATGATCGCCGATCCGAATCTGAACATCACCTACATGAATGCTGCGGCGAAGGACTTGATGCAGGGGGCGGAAGCCGATTTGCGCAAGGAGCTGCCCGATTTCAGCGCAGCGTCGCTCATCGGCCGCAACATCGACGTGTTTCACAAAGACCCATCGCATCAGCGCGGCATGCTGGAGAGAATGAGCAAGCCGCATCGCGCCGTCATTCGGGTGGGGGAGCGCACGTTCGACCTGTTCGTGACGCCGCTGACGAGCAAGGGCGCGCGCATCGGCTTTGTGGTCGAATGGGCCGATGCACGCCATCGGCTTTCCAATGTCGACTTTGCTGCACAGATCGCTGCCATCAGCCGCAATCAGACGATCGTGGAATTCTCGACCGACGGAACGATCATTGGCGCGAACGAAAACTTCCTCAATGTGATGGGTTATCGACTGGATGAGATTGTCGGCCGCCATCATTCGATGTTCATCGAAGCCGGCGCTGACAGGACGGCAGCTTACCAGGCAATGTGGACCGATCTGCGTGCGGGCAAGTTCAAGGCGGGCCAGTTCAAGAGGTTTGCCAAGGGCGGCAAAACGGTCTGGATCGAAGGCGCCTACAATCCGATCTTCGGAGAGGATGGCAAGGTGATGAAAGTCGTCAAGTTCGCGACGGATGCTTCGGCACAGGTGGAACTGCTTGGAAAGCTGACGGGGCTCGTGGGCGAGATGACGGGAGCGGTGGAAACCTCGACCGCCCAGGCAACGGAGGCCACGAGCGCGGTGAACAGGACGGCGCAGAACGTTCAGGCGATGGCCGCGAGCTCCGAGCAGCTTGCCGCATCGATTACCGAAATTGCCGAAAGCATGACGCGTTCACGCGAAGCGACGGAGGCGGCGTTTGCCGAAGCAGTCAACGTCGGCAACAGCACCGAAGCGTTGGCGCGCGCCGCGACGGAAATGAACGGGATTGTCGGGCTGATCCGCAACATCGCCAGCCAGATCAACCTGCTTGCGCTCAACGCGACGATCGAGGCGGCGCGGGCGGGCGATGCGGGCAAGGGATTTGCGGTGGTCGCATCCGAAGTGAAGAATTTGGCGATTGCCGCGGCAAAAGCGACCGAGCAGATCACGACGGAGATCAATGGTCTGCAAAGCACGTCGGCAACGGTGGCAAGTGCCGTGTCGGCGATACGGAAATCGATGACGACGGTGCGGGAAAACGTGACAATGACGGCTGCCGCAGTCGAGGAGCAGAGCGCGGTGACGCGCGGCATGTCGGACGACATGCGCAGCGCGTCCGAGACGGTAGGGACGGTTTCGGCCAACGTGGAGGGGATGAGTGTGGAAATCCGCAAGGTCTCGGACGCGGTGTTCCGGACGCAGGAGGCGGCGAAAGTTTTGGCTCGGTAGGTAAGCAAGCAGTCCTTCTTTGCAAAAAAGGACCAAAAAACTTCTGAAATTTGACGGACGTTTGTAATGAGGTTCGCGACAGCGGAACAGAAGTTTTTGCTTCTTTTTTTCAAAAAAGAAGGCTTGCCTCCTTACCAGAACATCGAGCCCGGCCCGCCCTTGAACGGTCCCGCAACGTGGGACGTAATCCAGCCGCCATAAAAGCCGCCGGGCTGAGGTGTCACCTGCTCACCATCGACCAGGCATTGATCGAACGGTGATGCATAAAATGCGACGTGATCGCGGAGCATGACGAAGTCAGGTGTTGGATCGCGATATGTCCAGGCGGCTTGTGGGAAGCATTGATCACCAACGACGACGTCGAAATAATCTGCATGCCCCTTCCATTCGCAGAAAGAACGTTTGAGAGACGGACGCAGCATAGTGGCCGTCACGTCGGATGGTGGGATGTAGTAGCTGGGTGGGTGGCTCGTCTCCAGCGTGCGTACGCAGTTATGGCTGTCGGCGATTGCCACGCCCCGGTGGAGGATTTGAATGTGGCGTGCGGTGGCACTGGCGCGCGCGGGCCTTGGATATGCCCATACGCTTTCCTGGCCGGGTCGAGGCGTGTCGGGTGTCGGATGCATGCGGGTGCGCTAATTCCGCCGCCAGACTTCTTCCTGGAGAATTGCGGCGAACGTCACCCAGGCCAGCAGGGGCATGGCGGCGTAGGCGGCTTTGCGATCGACCAAGGCGGCTGTGCCGGCGGTGGCCGAGGCGGTGATGACCATGCCGGCAGTGACGCCCAGCGCTTCGTCCAGACGTTTGCGGCCGAAGAGAACCCACGAGAAGCCGCCGATGCCGAGCAGGTTGAGCGACCAGGCGGCGAGCGCTGTTTGGCGTTTTGGGGAGGCGGGCGCGGTCAGCAGGCGATATCCGGCGTAGGCGAGCAGTGTGTCGAGCGCTGTCCAGGCGATGCCGAACACCGGGCCGGGCGGGGTGAAGGAGGGTTTTCGGAGGGAGGCATACCAGGCGGCGGTGCTTGGGTGTGTGGGGGACGGGTTCCACTGTGCGCCGAAGAGCTGGGCGGTGGCGACACTGGCGGTGGCGGCTAGGGCGGCTGTGGCTTTTTGCATGAACCAGAGACGTTTTGGGGGCGGTTGGGTTTGCCGGCGTGGACAGCGCGATTGTGTGAGGTCTGTTGCCATGATTGCGCCACAAGCGAGCAAGTGTTGGTCAACCACCGTTTTATTCTGACACGTTCAGGCTAAAACCGAATGTGTTTGCACGGGCCCTTAGCGATGCCCCCGGTCGGCTTGACAAGGTCGCGATCGAAATAGTTATCGGGACTTCGACCGTAATGGATAGCGTCGGATTGATAGATCGAGAACACGGCAATTCCGTCCTCGTGCGGTTCGGCCGATATATACAAATCGGCGCGCCATGAGCGGCACGAGTTTGGGCGCTTGATCGAGGGCCTCGCTCACAATCTTCGCCCGTTGTTCAGCGTCGCAAGATTTTGCGCCCCACTCTAGCAACCGAAAATTGTTCGGTTCGACATCGAACAGCAGGCCTTCGAGTGGCCATTCCAGCATTCGCCAGATTCCTTCGATGTCGTACCTCCAATCCCAGGCCATAACCGGGCGGCGTTCGAGAAAAAGCGATACGAGATCGGGTGGGAAGGTAAGCCCGAACCTCGCTTGAGCGGTATCGAGTTCCGTTTGCGTGTAAGCTTCAGCCCAAATGCGGCCTTCTGCACGACGATCGCGCTTGAAATCGCTGATTATCTCCGGACCGACTTGAATGTTGGAAATGTCGCGTGTTGGCGGTTTCAACGTCGTCACCGTTGTTCAGACTCGATGTCATGCCAACACGTGTCGCGGGTCATGGCGGGCGTGTCGGGATGCGTGGCTGTCCTGTGCGACATACGAGTTTGACCTACGGGCCGAGATCAGTTGCGACGGACTTAACTGGCGGCACGCAGGCAACTTGCTTTCGCGGCGGTTCGAAACACGCAGGGTCACGTGGACACCGGCCAAAAGCTCCGGCGGCAAGGCACTCGTGCCACTCCGCCGGACTGGGGCCGCACCAGGCTTTGTGGCCGAAAAGATCGACGCAATTCAACGGCGCATCCAAGGGGATGAAGTCCCAAGACTTAGCGATGTAGGCGGGTGGAGTGCTTTGCCCAAAAGATTGTAGGGGCAGCGCCAACCACGCGGCACAGAGGGCAATGCGGGTGAACATGCTTATCCGTTGTCTTCGAACAACATCCACTCTACAAAACAAAAGTTCTTTGCTTCTTTCTTTCAAGAAAGAAGGCCTTCCTTTCTTCTCATCAGCAACACCGCAACCCACCACCACCAAACCGTGCCGCTTGCCGCGCGCGGAAGAATGCGTCGCGGGTTAGCGCGGGCGTATCGGGGTGGGTCGCTGTCGTGTGCGATAGGTACGCGTCGTAGTCGGATACGCCGGCGATGAGTTCGGCGGTGGCGCGGGTGCGGGTAGCCCACGCGGCGAGATCAAAGGTTTGGCCGAAGCAGCGGCAGATCATGGTGGGTCTCCTGCGTGGTGATGCGCGGGGTTTGCAGGGCGCGGGCGATGCTGACGGCGCCGGCGGCGAACATGAGGGCAACGACGAGCATGAAGAGAGCGGTGAGGGTGCAGTCGACGTAATCGTTGGCGATGATCTGGTGCATGTCGGCGATGTTGTGGGCGGGGGCGATGGTCCGGCTGTCGGCGAGGGCGGCGGCGTAGATGCGGGCATGGGCAAGGAAGCCGATGGCGGGCGTGGGGGAGAAGATTTTCTCTGCGCCGGCGGTAAGTGTGCAGATGGCGAGCCAGAGTGCGGGAAGGAAAGCGACGGCGGCAACGCGTTGGCGCTTCATTTTGAAGAGGACGACGGAGGCCAGGACGAGGGCGATCGCGGCCAGCATCTGATTGGAAATGCCGAAGAGTGGCCAGAGGGAGTTGATGCCGCCGAGGGGGTCGGCCACGCCTTGGAGAAGGAAGAAGCCCCAGCCGGCGACGGCAAACCCGGTGGCGGCGATGTTGGCGGGCCAGCTTTGGGTGCGTCGCCAGGAGGGGATGGCAAGGCCGGCGAGGTCCTGGATCATGAAGCGGGCGACGCGGGTGCCGGCGTCGAGCGTGGTGAGGATGAAGAGGGCCTCGAACAGGATGGCGAAATGATACCAGAAGGCCATGAGGCTGGGGCCGCCGAGGGCGCCGGAGAGGATGCGGCTCATGCCGACGGCGAGCGTGGGGGCGCCGCCGGCGCGGGCGAGGATGGTGCGCTCGCCGACGTCGTGCGCGGTCTGGGCAAGTGAGTCGGCCGTGATGGGAAAGCCCCAGTTGGTGATGGTGGCGGCCGCGGATTGGGTGGTGGTGCCGACGAGGGCGGGGGGCGCGTTCATCGCGAAATAGGTGCCGGGCTGGAGCACGCAGGCAGCGATGAGGGCCATGATGGCGACCATGCTTTCGGCGAGCATGGCGCCGTAGCCGATAAGGCGGGCATCTGCCTCGGTCTGCAGCATTTTCGGCGTGGTGCCGGTAGCGACGAGGGCGTGGAAACCGCTGACGGCGCCGCATGCGATGGTGATGAAGAGGAAGGGGAAGACGGAGCCCGCAAAGACAGGGCCCGTGCCGTCGATAAAGCGGGTGATTGGCGGCATGCGGAGTTCGGGCATGACGACGAGCACGCCGACCGCGAGCGCGCAGATGGTGCCGATTTTGAGGAAGGTGGAGAGATAGTCGCGCGGGGCGAGGATCAGCCAGACGGGGAGCACGCTGGCGGTGAAGCCGTAAGCGATGAGGAGTTCGGCCCAGGTTCTGGCGCTGAAGGTGAACCAGGCGGCAGTGGCGGGGTCGGACGCGATGACGCCGCCATAATAGAGTGCGGCCATCAGGAAGCAGAAGCCGATGGCGGACATTTCCAGGACGCGGCCCGGGCGGATGTAGCGGCCGTAGAGGCCCATCAGGATGGCGATAGGGATGGTGGCGAAGACTGTGAAGCTGCCCCAGGGCGAGCCGGCGAGCGCCTTGACCACGACGAGGCCGAGGACGGCGAGCAGGATGACCATGATGGCGAGAATGCCGACGCTGGCGACGATGCCGGCGAAAGGTCCCATTTCGGTGCGGATCATGTCGCCGAGCGAGCGGCCGTCCCGCCTGGTCGAGAGGACGAGCATGAGGAAGTCCTGCACGGCGCCGGCGAAGACGACTCCGACGAGTATCCAGAGTGTGGCGGGCAGGAAGCCCATCTGGGCGGCGAGCACGGGGCCCACGAGCGGGCCGGCGCCGGCGATGGCGGCGAAATGATGGCCGAAGAGGACGAAGCGGTTGGTGGGAACGAAGTCTAGGCCGTCGGGGTGAAGCATTGCGGGGGTAGGGCGTGCGGGGTCGAGGGCAAGGACGCGTTTGGTGATGAAGAGGGCGTAGAAACGGTAGGCGAGCGCGTAGGTGCAGAGTGCGGCGGTGACGAGCCAGAGGGCGTTGATGTGTTCGCCTCTTGCGGTGGCTAGGATGGTCAGGCTGGCGGTGCCTAGGAGGGCGATTACGGGCCAGAGGAGTTTCATGATTGCCTTAAGGAAGGAAGCAGTCCTTTTTTGGGAAAAAGGACCAAAAAACTTTTGTCAGGCTGTCGCGTGCTCGTGGTCAGCATCGCGACAGCGGAACAGACGTTTTTTGGTTCTTTTTTAAAAGGAGGAACTGCTTCGCTTTCTCTCAGGAAAACAGCTTCTCCCGCAATGTGCCGGGTGCATACGCATGCTTGTACACCCCGCGCGACTGCAGCTCAGGAATGAGCAGGTCCACGACATCCTCGAAGCATTCCGGGGTGACGGTGCGGGCGAGGATGAAGCCGTCGAGGTCGGCTTGGTCCATCCAGAGCTGCATGGTTTCGGCGATTTGGGAGGGAGAGCCGACAATGGGGGACTGGCGGCCACCGAGGCGGAGGCGATTGCGGAAGGCGCGTTTGGTGAGTGGGGGGCCGGCGGTGAGGGCCGCGAGGTTGGAGACGACGGCCTGAGTGGAGACCATCTGGATGGGGTCATCTTCGGCGAGGGCGGCGAAATCGACGCCCATGGAGCCGGCGGACTGGACCATGGCGGCTTCGGCGCTGGCGTAGATCTCGTACTCGGCGGCTTTGTCGCGGGCTTCGGCTTCGGTCGGAGCGATGACGATCGTCATGCCGGCGAAGATGCGGAGGGTGCGGTTTTGGGCGGTCGCGGCCTGACGGAGGTCGGCGACCAGGCGGGCGACTTGCGGGGGGGAGGTGCCGTTGACGAAGACGCATTCGGCGTGGTCGGCGGCAAAGCGGAGGCCGCGGGCGGAGGCGCCGGCCTGGTAGATGACGGGCCCGCGTTGGGGCGAGGGCTCGCAGAGATGGATGGCGTCGGTGCGCCAGGTTTCGGAGTGGTGCTGGACGGGGTGAATTTTGGTGGGGTCGGCGTAATGGCCGGTTTGGCGGTCTGCGAGGACGGCGTCGGGTTGCCAGCTGTCGCGCCAGAGTTTGCTTGTGGCTGCCATGAAGGCGTCGGCTTCGTCGTAGCGGGTGTCGTGGGCGGACTGGGTGACGTGGCCGAGGGCGCGAGCGGCGCTATCGAGATAGCCGGTGACGACGTTCCAGCCGATGCGGCCGTTCGTGAGGTGATCGAGCGTGCTCATGCGTCGGGCGAAGGGGAATGGGTGTTCGGCGCCGGTGTTGACGGTGGCGGCGAAACCCAGATGCATGGTGGCGTGCGCCATCGCGGGGATGAGCAGGAGCGGATCTAGGTTCGGGATTTGGACGGCGTGGGAGAGGGCGGCGTCGGGGGTGCCGGCGTAGACGTCGTAGGCGCCCAGGACGTCGGCGAGGAAGAGGCCGTCGAAGAGACCGCGTTCCAGGGTTTGGGCGAGTGTGACCCAATGATTGAGGCTGGCGTAGTTAGTGGCGCAGTCTCTTGGATGGCGCCAGAGGCCTTGCTGGATGTGGCCGACGCAGGCCATTTCGAAGGCGTGCAGGCGGATTTGGCGGGGCATGAACGTGAGTGTTCAGGAGCGCATGAGATGGTATGCACCTTGCGCCAGGCATGTTGCAATCAGGAGTCGCGCGAGCCACCCGGCCGCGTGGCTTGCACCAATGGTGGGGCTGATCCGCATCCACTGAACATTCTGCGCGCAGATGGGGAATGCGCCCGTGCACCAGAGCGCCACACCGAGCAGAAGCGGGTGGCCGGGCATTCTGAGGACCAACAAAACTGCACTGATCGTGGCGAGTGTTCCGACGATCTGCGAAACGATGATGCGCGAGGATCCGATGGAAGGACGCCAAACGTTCGGTTCATCCGCATAGTAGCGATGAACAAGGACGTCCATGAATAACCAGTCCGTGAGCGAGGCCGCCGTTGTGGCGAGCAGAATTGTGCATAACGTCCACATCTGCGCGACATAGACCGGAAATGGACGAAGTGAAACAGCGGCGCTGGTGTGCGCCGCTGTTTGCATCAGGCGAGCCAGGACTTCTCAGTATGTGGCAGCGCGTCGGCCGAAGATGGCATGATAGATGACCAGTACCGAGGACGGCGCCGACGACGGCGACGAACATGCTGTAGATGTTGAACCCTGTGACGGGCGTGGCACCGAACGTTGCGAACAGCCAGCCGCCGACCATGGCGCCGATGATGCCGAGAACGATGTCAATGACAACGCCAGAGCCGGTGTGGTTGACGATTTTGCTGGCGATGAAGCCAGCGATCAGGCCGAGAATAAGCCAGGCAAGTATAGACATTCGAACGCTCCTGCGCGGGTGAAGTGCAGCTGAACAACGAACAATTTCGATTTGAGTTTCTTGACGATTGGAGAAGTAATATCATGGGCGGCGCACGCTGGCTTCCTCGCGCGGTGAGACATGACGTTTCAGGAAGTCCGTCATCTGGCGGATCGACCGGCGGGCCTCTGGCACGAACTGCGCGAGTTGCCACACGTGCGGCACAACGGGCCATATTTGTAGTTCGACAGTCACACCCGCCTGCCTGGCCCGCTCGGCCAGTCGAGTGCTGTCGTCGCGCAGGAGCTCACGTTCGCCGGCATGCATGATGAGCGGTGGCAAGCCGCGCATCTCTGCGTAGAGCGGTGAGGCGAGCGGGTTCGTCGAGGAGGCTTGGCCGAGATAGAAGCCACCGCCGGCCTTTAGCCCGGTCGGCCAGAACATGGCGTCGCGGTTCGCATTGGTGGTGATGCTCGCTCCGGTGCATTCGAGATCTGTCCATGGCGACAGAAGCGCTGCTGCGGCAGGCAGGGGCTGACCCTTGTCACGCAGGGTGAGCAGAAGCGCCAGCGTGAGCCCGCCGCCAGCCGAATCGCCCGACACCGTCAGTGAGGCAGGCGCGTGGCCTTCGGCGACAAGCCCGTTCCATGCGGCTTCCGCGTCGTCGATGGCTGCCGGGAAGGGATGTTCAGGCGCCAGCCGGTAGTCCGGGACGAACACCGCGAAGCCGTTTTTGGCATAGGCGGCCGTGATGGGCCGATGGGTTCTTGGTGAGCAGGCGAAGTAGCCGCCGCCATGAAGGTAGAGCAGGGTTGCACTGGGCTGAGACCCATCGACGCGAACCCATTCGCCCTTTATGCCGCCGATAGTCGCGGGTTCGAACGTGACGTTCTTCGGGACAGGCAAACTGCCGGCTTCGAGCGCCTTGCGTGCCTGCTGCACGTCCGGATTACCCTTCAACTTGTTCTTGATCTGCCTGCGGACGATGAAATCGAGCAGATGCGCCTGGAAGCTGGCCATCAGGTGCGCTCCTTCTCGACCGCGCGCTTGGGCTCCAGGCCCGGGCCGGCTTGCCGCTTGATATATCTCCAGTAGGTGACCGGAAAGAGGCGCTGCAGACGTTCGGCCATGCGGGCGTCGTTGCCGATCAGCAGGCGCTTGGCACGGGTTTCAATTGCGTGGGCGATCAGTTCGGCGGCCACATCTGGGTCGGTGCGGAGCAGCTTGTTGAATTCCTTCGTCTGTGCGCGCGCTTCCTCCGGATCGATGCCTTGCGGGATGCGGGCGCTGTTGGCGATCTCCGTGCGGATGCCGCCGGGGTGGACGACGGTAAGCGAAAGGTTCGTGCCTTCAAGCTCATGGCGCAGTGCCTCGGAGAATCCGCGCAAGCCGAACTTGGCTGCGCAATAGGCGGCCTGGCCGGCCGGGGCGATGATGCCGAACAGGCTGGATACGTTGACGATGTGCGCCGCGTCCTCGCGGGTGAGGACATACATGAAGGCTTTTGTCAGGCGTACGGGCGCCCAGAAATTTATATCGAACAGCCATTCAAAGTCTGAGAGTGGCACGTCGGCAAAATCGCCGCCCAAAGCAACACCGGCGTTATTGACGAGCACATTCACCCGGTCGTGCTGGGCAAGGACAGCCTCGGGAAGCGCTTCGAGGGCGGCGCGATCGGCGACATCGAGCACGTGCTCGCTGACTCGGACACCATGCGCGCGGGCAGCTTGCGCGGTAGTGGCCAGGCCCGCCGCGTTGCGGTCGGCTACCGCAAGATTTGCGCCACGTTTGGCGAGATTGACAGCGAGTGCCGCACCGATGCCGCTGGCAGCGCCGGTGATGACGGCGGTGGCGCCACGAATGGGGAATGCTGCCAACTGAGGCCCTCCGTTCACCTGCAATCGCTGACTGGCACGATTGCTTCGGTGTGGTTAGGGCATCAGCCTTAGGGTTGCGGCAAGGTGGTGGCAAGCCAGCCGCGCAGGCTTGTGAAGCCCACGGCGGCACAATGACCGGCTGAGGCGCGCGGGCGCTACTTGATGTCGCGCAGGCCGTCGATCGGAACGAACGCGCCTTCCCGCTCGATATACCAGAACGTCCAGCCATTGCAGCTTGGCGCGTTTTGCACCGCGGCGCCGACCTGGTGGATGGAGCCTCGAATTGGACCGCAGGTAAGGGTGCCGTCCGCCATCACCGTGGCGGCGACCAGACGCTGCCGGTCGACAAGAATGGTGCCGGGGGGTACGAGGGCACGCTCGACCAGGCTGCCAAACGGTATGCGGGGCGCATCGCGCCTCGTCGGCGTGGCTTCCATCGCATTCGCCGGCGCGGGTTTCTGCCTGCGCACCCGCCCCAGGGCTGCTTCAACATAAGCAGGATGGCGCTCAATGCCCACGAAATGACGGTGCAGGCGTCGGGCGACCGATGCCGACGTGCCGGTGCCGAGGAAAGGGTCGAGAATGACGTCGCCGGATTGCGTGCTGGCCAGCAGAATTCTGTGGAGCAGCGCCTCGGGCTTTTGGGTGGGGTGCAGCTTCAGGCCATGCGCGTTGCGGAGGCGTTCCTCACCAGTACAGAGTGGGATCAGCCAATCGCTGCGCATCTGCAGGTCGTCGTTAAGAGCCTTCATGGCCGCGTAATTGAAGCGATAGCGGCTATCTTGCTGGCGGGCGGCCCAAATGAGTGTCTCGTGAGCGTTGGTGAAACGACGGCCGCGGAAGTTCGGCATCGGATTCGATTTGCGCCAAATCACGTCGTTCAGGATCCAGAAACCGAGATCCTGCAGGATGGCGCCGATGCGGAATATGTTGTGGTAGGTGCCGATCACCCAAATTGTGCCGTCCTTTCGGAGCAGGCGCCTGGCTTCACCCAGCCAATTGCGGGTGAATGCATCGTAGGCGGCAAAGTCAGTAAATTGATCCCAGTCATCATCCACGCCGTCGACTACGCTGTCATCGGGGCGGCGCAGTTCTCCGCGTAGTTGCAGATTATAGGGGGGGTCGGCGAAGACGCAGTGGACGGATGCTGTGGGGAGCATACGCATCATCTCGACGCAGTCGCCGCGCAGAATTTGGTCGAGGGGAAGGTCGCGCGAGATGTCCAAGGCGTGGGTCGATGGT
This sequence comes from uncultured Alphaproteobacteria bacterium, assembly GCA_963848205.1. GTDB lineage: Bacteria > Pseudomonadota > Alphaproteobacteria > Acetobacterales > Acetobacteraceae > BOG-908. The sequence goes on from CAWKCV010000001.1 coordinate 41,317, forward strand.
CCTGGGCGGGAGGCGGGCGGAGCTTGGAGAAGCCGCCGCAGCCACGTCAACCATTCAAGCGCGCGTGACGGGTTCGGCGCGTCGCCGATCCCGTCGTTGGCGAGTTCGCGTCATTACCCAGCGCTTCGGCGGTGTGACGTGAACTGGGCGCTAGATTGGCGCGGCACGAACGCCCGCTGAGTCGGCGGTGACACTTAGGATGCGTCCGCCGTCGCGGGCTGAAACCATCATCATATCGCCGCCAGCGAGCATATCCCCCGCGTCGTCGAAAAATCCGGGTGTGGCGACGCTACTTTGGTCATCCGATCCGGTTTTGTACAACCAGAGGGTAAAGCCGTTCGCGTAAGCCAGGACGGACAAGTTGCGAAGCACGAAGGCCATACAGCGCCTTTCTTGTTAGAGGTAACCGCTGAAGGGGCGGCAGAGTGGAGGCAAGCTGACAATTGAGTATGGTGGTGTTCAGAAGTGATAATACCGACCGACTTGCAGCGTCAAGGATTGTTTTCCTATAGGTGCATGCATTGAAGCCTAAACGCGCAAATGCCGGCTGGTTCTCGCTGAGGCGCAAGTGACGCTGAAGGTGCAACCGCAGGTAATCTAGCGGCAACGCTGCGAATGGCAATCTCAAACGGCACAATTTCCTATTGTAGGCGCCGTTTCCTTTTTGATAGTCTCATCGTATGAAGCACCACGAGATCTGGCGGGCGTTGGATGCACTGGCGGCCGAACACGGCATGTCGCCGTCCGGGCTGGCGCGCCGGGCTGGCTTGGACCCAACCACATTTAATATGTCGAAGCGGAAGATGCCGGATGGGCGTTCCCGCTGGCCGGGAACGGAGAGCTTGTCGAAGGTCTTGGAAGCCACCGGCGCAAGTCTGGAGACTTTCTCGCATCTGGTAGCAGGGGGACGCGCTATTGCCACCACACGCCCGTCGGGCGCGGGCCGAGTTCCGCTCATTGGCATGGCGCAGGCGGGTGGTGACGGTTTTTTTGACGATGGAGGCTACCCGGTAGGAGGGGGCTGGGATGAAGTTAGCATCCACGATCTAGGCGATCCGCATGCGTATGCGCTGGAGATATCGGGCGACTCGATGGAGCCGGTTTTTCGCGACGGCGATATGGTGATCGTCTCCCCCGCAGCACCCATCCGCCGCGGAGACCGCGTCGTTGTGCGCACAGCAAGAGGAGAGGCAATGGCCAAACAACTTGTTCGCCAGTCTGCTCGCAAGATTGAATTGCGGAGTCTCAATCCCGAACATCCCGACTACGTGTTCGATTTGGGTGATGTCGCCTGGATGCATCGCATCGTGTGGGCGAGCCAGTAAGTCCAACAGCGCTTAATGTTACTCGAATATGCCCGTATCTGCACGGCAGACTAAATAACATTTGTCGGAGCAACGCTACGCGTTCATCTCGAGGTTTTTAGCCTCCGGGCCAAACACAACCATTACAAGAATGCAAGTTGCCGCCAATCCGGCTACACTCATCAAGGGCCACCGGTAATCATGACCAAGCGCATTGGCAAGCGCGGTCTGCAGCGGGAGATTTAAAGCGGCAAAGAAGTTGCCAAGCTGGTAAGTCAATCCTGGGAAGGTGGCACGTGCCGTTGGGGGCGACAGTTCGTTTAGATGTGCCGGTATGACGCCCCACGCCCCCTGCACACATAATTGCATTAGGAATCCACCTGCCGCAATCCAGGTTGGTTCATTGCTCAGCGCCCAAAGAGGCAATACAGGAATGGATAGCAGGGCCGCGAGGCCAATAGCGCGACGGCGTCCAATGGACTGAGACAATGTGCCGAAAATCAGGCCACCAAGGATCGCGCCAAAACTATTGGTCACGACGATAGCTGTTATCGTCTGATCCGCAAGGTGTACTTGCGTTTGCAGGTAATGCGGATAGATGTCCTGCGTGCCATGACTGAAAAAATTAAAGCACATCATCAGCAACGCTGCATACACTGTCAGCCGCCAATGTGACTTTACGACAGTGGCCCATGTGTCGACTGAACCTTTTTGGAATTGAGCAGACCACCCCGGGCTTTCCGGCACAACACTTCGGATGTAGAGAACCAGTAATGCAGGAACGGCACCGGCCATAAACATGCCACGCCAGCCGAGAACGTCATGGAAGCGGTAGAGAAGGGCGGCAAGAAGGTATCCGCTCGGGTAGCCTGCCTGCAACAGGCCGCTCACGGGCCCACGCCAGGAAAGCGGAACGCTTTCCATGGTTAAAGAAGCGCCTACGCCCCACTCACCGCCCATCGCCAAGCCGAACAGGGCTCGAACGATAAAAAACACGGTCGCATTCGGAGCAAGTCCGGTGCAAAAACCTAGGATGGAGAAACTTAAAATACTGACCATCAGCGCCGGCCGACGCCCAAACCGATCGGCTAGCCGGCCAAATAGAAAAGCACCGGCAGCCCTTGTGCCCAACGTAAGTGTGACCGCGTATGTGAGGGTGTGCACGCTGAGACCAAACGCGCGAGCAACATCGCCAAACACAAAGACCATGATAAAAAAGTCGAAAGCATCAAGCGCCCAACCGAAATAGCAGGCGGCCACAACATGTCGCCAACTGCCGCTTTGATCCTGCACGACTATCACCTCAGACGAACTGAGGCATGGTCTCGCGTTGTTGCTTGGAGGTCAACCGGCGGATCGGGCGCTTGCCGTGCACATCGCGAATAGCCTAGGGCGATACGTTAGCCGACGCTTCATATTCGACCAACGCAGCAACGGCCGCACTTGCAGCGGCTTGGTTCGATGAGCTTGTGGATGCGCTGAACGCAGCAAGCGCCGCCTGTGCGCTTGCCAATAGACGACTGAGCTCGGCAACAACCGTTGGATTAGCGCCAGGCTTTGCCGCGTATGCAATTTCCAGGGCGCTGGCTACTTCCAACCCAGCGACCAGGTCCGCGGTCAGCTGCGGTCGGGGCGTATTGGCACAACCCGTAATCATCGCCAGACCCACTACTACAAAAACAGACTTTGCGGTAACTTGACGGATCATTTGAGCAAACCCTTTTCTACAATTGTTTTTGTTGAAACCACATCCACTGCCAGCTGCCGCACTTGCATCTGGGCTCCTGAATTGTCGGGCAAGATAATCGACACAACAGCGCCGGCCAGGACCGGAATCGCTTGATCCCATGTCAGTTGCTTGAGGTAGAGCGCGCAGAACGCTGCGAATATTGCTGAAAAACCTGCGATTGTTGTCGGCTGGCGCACCCAGACTCGTGCGGCTTCCATAACGAGGACTCCTATCTAAAAGCTTGTAGCGTCGCTGAGCTAAGAAATGACGCCAGGACTACTGTGCCGGGAACATTGCAGGATTGATTAAACCGGCGGTGACTGCAGCTTGGTGTAAAACTGCCGATGGATGAACGCCATCGATACTCGCTGCTCCGAGATCGACCCGCCATTTCCCGGAGCCGGCGCGATCGGCAAAAATACTGTCGTCGTCAATCAACCCTGAGCAGCCAAGCGCTACTGAATGTTGCCGCAAATAGGCATTGTAGGAGTTCCGGTAGGTCTCTGACGGCGATGCGGTAGGTGACGTTGATCCAAAGCTCAGCTTCGCTCCGCCCTGAACAGTTGCGGTGACCGGCAGCGAGAGCGTTATATTCATACCTGCGATAGCGCTTACAACACTTCCGGCGGCGATGCCGGAACCCGCGACGGCCTGACCGACAACGATATTTGCGATACCGGTCATAGATAGTGAGGTGCTGCCTGCACTTGCCGATGCTGTACCTCGTATAGCCCACTGCGACTGTCCAACTTTGATTTCCGAGCGTCATCCACCCGTCGTTGCTTTGCGTGGTCGGCGGTATCGTAAAACACCACACACGCTTACCTCCGCTCACGTAGCGCAGTGCAATTTGTGAGATTGCATTCTCAAGCTGGGTGTCTGTCTCGTTGAAAGACAAGAGATCATTCCGCCCATCTTCGAGTAATACGTCTGTGATGCCGCTATCGATCGACAACGCATACTGCCCATCCCCGTGCGCCGCGACCGATGCAGCAGTTGTGGAGCCACGAGCGGCTGTTATGAAGCCCACATTGTTTTCCAGGCTCCGCTGTATATATCCTTGAAATCCCAATGCGTCGGCAGCGTCGCCCGTACCGGCAGCTATGCTGTCGCCAAGGATAAGCACTGCGCCTGGCGCCACTTGTCCGGAAGGCATACTGACGAGCGCGAGCACATCTACCGGACACCAGTAGCCTCCACCCGTGTTGCTGAGCGTCGACGGGATCAAAGTTTGATCCGATATTGACGTTCCTCGATTGTCAAACTCACCAGCAAGGCGGCTGCCCGATCCGGGATAGTCCATCAATTGCATTCCGGCCGCAGACATTGTTGCGAAGCTACGGATGTAGAACGGCGTGCCAGGTGGCAAAAGGACGCTGGTTGGATCTGATGTGCTTACATCGTGAGCGGGTTCGAGCGAAAACTGCCTCCGCCCACCGAACTTCACGGGCACAAATGCCCCACTGAAATTGAACGGCTGGCCCGCTGCGGTCATAGCTACAGTCGGTGTGCTCAAGTTCACTGTTGTCGATGCTGGCGCATTACCGGATCCAGGAACAAAACTATTTACAACACTCGTAACGAACGTATTAGCCGCAAGCCCACCGCCAGCACTCGTGACGTTCTGCCCCTGGCTAATGCCGCTTGCACCAAGAGCCGTCGATGAAAAATTGAGGACCGAAGAGCCGGCTCCGACCGAGCCATTTCCGAAAACCTGAAATGTGTTCGCCGTGGGCTGATAAATCGCAGCCGTTCCCGTCGCAATGAGCGGACGGTCTACTTCGCCTTGCTGTGGCATATCGAAGTCGGCGTATACGAGCTTTATGGCGGTTGTAGTACCATATGAAGGGGAGATGCAGGCGACTTGGTCCATAACGGCAGTATTGGTGCTGTCGAACCAAGCGCTTGATCCATTGACTCCGCGCCTCGAGCAAATAGGGATCCACACCTGACGCCCTGCCAAAGCACGCAGGGATTTTGCAGGCGTGATAACTGCGCCGAAGGACGTGCCCGATGCGAGTAGAGCAGCTATTCCATACAGTGAGGCCAGAAAATAGAGTCTCAATGTCACCCCTCCCACGCTGAAAACAAAACACTCATCGGAGCATACACACTGATCGCACCACGGTTTACGAACGTGCCGCTCTCATAGAATGTTCCGGGTCCAAAATATGCGCAGTCCGCACCGTTCGGCGCTGCGAGACCGCCAACAACATTCACCCAAACACCTGTGTTCTGGGGAACCTGGAATGACAAATAGTGCCGACCAGGATTAGCGGAGAAGACAAGAAGACTTGAGCTTCCGGGAAGTGAAATGGTGTGTGAAGTAAGTTGACCTCCTGCCGGCAGCGCGGACACGCCGCCGCTAGTCGCCGACCACAAAGCCTTCAACACCGCGATTACCGATCCGTTTCCTCCATTGAAGTTGCTATCAGCCGTGGTTCCGAGGGCTTGCGATGTCGCTTGCTCCGCGCCGATCTGTTGTTGCTGGTAAGCGGACGATGATCCACCAGCCGGTGCGGAGACTACGAGCGGGTTGCCCGCAATGCCGCAAGGTGTTGCTGCACCATTGCTTGTCACACAATGTAGAGCCATGGCCGGCGCACGATTCGTGCCGTCCGGCAAAACGAATGAATTGCCACCGGCCCAAGCAAACGAGGTGCCCAACAAGGAAAGTCCGACGCCAGCTAGAAGTAATCTCATCGACAAGCCTCTTGTCTTTATGGTTCAAAGTTTCAACATTTAATGTTTTGTGAAAGTTGCGTTGACTATCCAACCGTAAACCGGCTCGGCAAGCCACAAAGCTGCACTACCAATCAGTCCTGCGCCGAAAACGAGACCTGCAGCCCGCGCTTTCAGACTAAGAATTTCCGCGACCGGCCGTCGCAACGCCTCGATCGCGCCCACCATGTCGTCGCTTAGCCGAGCGTTGGCAGTGGCACTTGCTCGCAATGCTTCCATCTCATGTTGAACAATGAAGACTATACACTCAAATTTTTCTTCCAGATCGCGTTGGTCATGTTTGAGCGACGCGATGTCACCTCTGACAATATCGTGCAGTTGCTCCGCTTGCGCTTGCCGCAAATCGATCGTGTCTCGAAGCGCTCTTACACCGGTCAAAACCTCACCCATTTGTTGAAAGAGCAAGTGCATTTCAGTTTGTGCCATGTCTCCTCCAGCTAAGTGGCTCGGTATTCGTCAAGCGACGCTTAACACACCATTGTTGTTCCACAGTTGGGCTGATCCGACTGCCGGTTTAGTGGTGGGCAAGTTAGGCGCGAAAAGGCCGCTACTCGGAGACAACCAGAGCGCACCCTTTGGTTGTAGCCCAAGCCCGCCAGTATTCGTTCCGATGAGAGTAAGATTTCCTGCCGTTGCATTCTGCACCACAAGCCAGTTAGTTGCTCCAAAGGAGTTTAGCAAACTCATCAGGTTACCGCTTCCGGAACTTCCTCCAGCCGCATTGATAAACAGGCTACCTCCCTTTGTTTGAATGGTTCCATTGACTTGGCCGTCACTTCCATCAAAGCACAGCGTCGGCGGATTTGATGCCGTCGCTGGTTGAGCCCGAACAAAGTTTGCAGCATTTGATACGTTGTTTATCCGGAACAGACTATTTCCCGTAGCGTTAGAAAACACATGGTCCTGCGTGCGCCCGATGCCAGCGGGACTGCTCGCTGTAGCTGGCGTGATGAACGAAATGTTGTTCCCCGCCTGCACATTCGAGTTGTCGATAATCGCGGTTGCTAGGGGCACATTGCCTAGATGTAGGCCGTAAGTTGTTAGACCGACCGTACCATTGCTTCCGTTAATCTGCAGCACCGTAGCCATGTCTTCGAAATGGCATCCGTCGATAATGTTGCTTGACGAATTAAACGTGCTGGTGAAGCTGAATGCAACGTCAGCGACATTCCCGCCAGATGGACCGCCCACGAAATTACATCCGCTGACATGGAAGTTTGACACATTCGTCAAGTCGAAAAGCGTCCGGGACGCATTAGGACCGCCATCCCGTGTTATATCAAGCCCTGCAACAAATCCGTCGGTGACAGCAGAAAGTTGCACAAATCCTAAATTGACATTCACCTCGCCGTGCGACACCCATAATCCGAGCAACATTGGCCGGGTTGCTCCATAACCAGGCCACTTCGTTTCGTCGCTTTGAACTACAAGATAATCAGTCCCGACAACGAGTGGATTGCTAATGTAAATACCTTCACAGTAACCCGTCTGCAACACGACTGCATGGCCGTAGTAAGCTTGAACGCCATGAAGACGCGTATCAAACGACTGGTTGATCTCTATCATGGCCGAGCTCGTCGAGCCCGCAGCGGCCGGCGGTCCGAACCAGGATACGTTCAAAAGCTGTGAGCTCCAACAACCGTTCAACACTATTCCCCGAAGGAAAGTCTGTGGAAAGGGCGCTACGCCGTTTGCTCCGTTTGGGTATCCAAAGAATTCCACATCTGATACCGCAGCCGTAATATAGCCAACCGAACTTGTTTGCGGGTAGGTAATCCTCACGCCCGCTGCCGTTTGACCTGCTGGGCTTTCAGCAAGTAGGCTAAACCCTCGCAGAGACACTTTGTTGAGCACACTTCCAGGCGTAATATCGAAGCCAATGCCTGTATGTTGTAGATGAATACGTGTTAGGCCCCGGCCTGCTCCATGTATTGCAATAACCTTTCCTGACGCGATTACTGAGTTTTGAAGCCAGTAATCGCCCGCGGGCACGAACAGCTCCCCGCCGATTCCAGGAAGCTGCGCGATGGCAGCATTGAAAGCCGGCGTGCAGTCAGGTCCTCCCTGCACTGCACCGAAATCAAGTACATTGAAGCGGTCCAGCGCACGCCGCGCCAGGCTGCGTGGCTGACCACCCGGTGCAGCCAAAACAGTAGCTAAACTAGCGTCACTTACCACTGGAGCAGTCATCTGCCCGGCGCCATTCAAAGGCGCAAACCCGCCGGGGGGAATTTTTGCTCCTAAAAGCGCTATGCTGGCTTCTGCGGATGAGACATTTTGGTTCAGCGTAGCTAGAGTGCTCAATACGATCGGATCCGTTGAAGAGGCAATCACCCCGTCCGTGGTGATCGCGACATTTGCTCCCTCGCTGAATAACGTCCTAAGTGCCGTCGCTGGTAAACGCGTTGGAGCTGCATTGGAATTGATAATTATTTCGTCGCCAGGCGCCAACGCGGATTTCGATACAAACGTATTGTGATCGGTTCCATTCGCGATCAAAGATGCGTTTTGTATACCCATCCCCAATCCGACGGTTAGCGCTTCAGGTCCGCCCGGGCCGAGCGACGCCCTCCCCATGATGGTTTGGCTCGGAAGCTCGATAATGGGCTGAGTGCCACTTAAAAGTTCGCCTATTGAGACCGCACGCGTAACGCCGTTTTGACTCAGAGGAAGCTCGTCTTGAACACTCGTCGCAGTGGCATTTGGAAGTTGCGGAATAGACGGCACAGATAATCTCCTCGGTGCACCGTTCGCTTTGGAACAGCAACCGTTCTAAAAGTCGTCTGAATCGTTAATATAAGATCAGGTAATTGTAAGTGGATTACCCAATTGATCAATCAACGGCGCCCCAGTTTGGTCCGTGATGTCGACGCCAAAAGGCGAAGGTGTCGAAAGTGTCAATACTGACAGACCGATCGTTCGAGCGATAACCCGTCCGCTGTTAGTTCCGGCCACTACGGTGACCGCGTAAGTAGATCCAGTGGTGCCGGAGCTCAGCCAGAGTATGGCAAGCGTGCCCTCCGCCTGGGACCGCGTAAGTAGTAAGTCACCGGGGTTCGAAGGCGAGATTGCGACATCCAGCGTCGCAATGCCATCTCCGCAGTCACCCGCCAAAACTCGACTGAAATCGACAGAGTAGTCTAGTGTGTCCGAGGGATCTTTGACAGGCCAAGTAAGCGGGTCAGGAATAGTCTGCCATGTCCCCCTTGGAAACGGGCCCCCTCCATCTACGACGACGACGCGCGCCGTACTTGGTTGAAAGGCATACTGCGCTGGCGTGGCCATCGCCGCGTCTCCCTTTAGTAAATGGTCCGACTGCTCGGTCGTATGTTTGTCTTAGTTTGCAGACGTCGCTCGCATCACCATTCCACGAGGACAAGCCCCGCGCCGCCCTGGCCACCAACTCCTGCCCCAATGCCGCCTGAGCCACCGCAGCCAGGCCCTGTGCCATTCCGCCCAATGACGGCATTTCCAGTCGTCCCGATCATGGGGAGCGCTCCTTGGCTGCCATATGATCCGCCTCCAGCGCCACTCAGCCAACTTGAACCGACACTTACGCCGTCGCTTCCGCCGCTCCCTGGCACTGTCAAGCCCGAACCCGCGCCGCTTCCTCCCACCGACGCACCAGCCCCCCCAACACCCGAGGCGCCAGGCGCACCCGCGATGCCTCCACTCGCCGACGCGATGCTTCCGAAGCTAGTAACCTCCCCAGTGTTCGACGGACCAATGCCGCCATTTCCAACGACAACAGAGAATGCCTGCCCTGGAACGACAGCATAGTAACCTTCACTATACCCCCCACCAGAACCACCACCTCCCGCACCGCCAAAGCCATTGCCACCAGCCCCACCGCCGCCCCACATCTTCACACGTATTAGGCTCACGCCTGAAGGCACGATCCACGTGCCCTGCGTTGTTGGCTTATAAACGACAAGATTTTGCGTGCCCGGCGTAAGTTGGGGCATTTTCCAATTGAGAAATGGGGCGTTCGGCAAAACACTGATGTTGCTACCGGTAATTGTAGTTTGACCATATGCAACGGCAACGACATACAGTCCAACCCACCCAGCGTCGATTGCAGGGACACTTTGGCTTCCAGCCGCAACCGCCGGTCCGGGTTTCAAAGCAAGTTGGACAGTCTGCCGCCTTTGCGTCGCCTGCAGCCCGCCACCATTGTCCGGCCCGCTAAATGGTTGGGCGGGGTTCGCTGCATTGTAATACGGAAGCACTGTATCAGCAGTGTCTTGCTCAAGTAAAGATGCCTGAACGAGGTAGTTTGTGACTTGCCCGGGTGAAGTCGGCGAAGTGAGTGCGAAAGTTGTAGGGCTAGTATTGATGCCGATTCTCATGAGCGTGTTCGCAGGCAATGCGGGCAGCGATCCGTAAGGGGTCGAGTCGATGACACCAAGCTGTGTAATGCTGCCCCCATTCACCGAGATGGACATTGACGCCGGACTCGTCGGTACACAAGCTAAACCGTCAACAACCGTAGTTGTGCCGAGAATGGTTTGAGCCAGATAACCTAATGCAACCATTGCGTTTCGTTGCGCGCCGAGCAGATCTGTGTCGAGCGGGATGCTTCCCGGATATACAATTTGCCTGTCCATAGTAGTAAGTCCTAACAATAATCGCGCACGACAAACTTGCTGGCATTTTTGACGGGCGCAGCTAGTTTTCGATTTTCATCCACAAGTGATAAGTGAGCGGAAGCACGCTAGCTGCCATTGCGTATATCTCGGCGTCCGTCACATGAGGAACGGCCATAGATAGATTGCCCAATACGGAGAGGCCGCCGGTTCCATAGCCGGCCAGCAAGGCAATGCCGCCGCCTTGAGGTCGCCGCACTGTCACAAAACTCTGGAATGGCAGATTGAGGCAGCCCCAACCACCGCCTGTGCAGTATCCTACACCGCCAACACTGTAACCGCCCGTATCTGCTGGCCGAGTTGGCTCAAAGATCGTGACTGGTTGGCCCGTCAACGCCTCCAGAGCTGTCGCCACAGAAGCTCTCGTACCCTTGCCTCGCAAAACTGCTGCTTTAAGACGGGACTTGAAAGCAGGGTCCGTTTCATTCAGTTTTCTTGGATAAGTAGCTCCAAAGAAGTCATTGCTGACGAGGTCTATGAAGTAACTGGTTGCTGTGGCTATCCGCGTCTGCGCTCTTACAACTTGAATAAGATCGAAGATGGCGGACCAGGCGGAACCGAAGCCCGCTAGCACGGCATCGAGAGTTGGTGCTTCGTCGGCGAACCATCTATTTGGTAGGACTTGGCGTTGACGAGATACAAAATCGGCGATATCGCCCAACATCAGTTAACAACCAGGCTAGTGAGCCGAATGACTTGTCCTGAGGAAGCAGTCACGTCCTTGGGAAAGCCATTGATCGTTGTCGCGACGATGCTTAGGACGCTTGCATCTACATTATGTGCAATCGCTTCTAGTTTCGATATCGCGAGCGTGCCGCCTATCGGCAGGCTCTGCGCCCAACTTGAAATTGCTAGCTGGACGGCAGATTGCACTGAAGTCAACGTCACCGGATCTGATGTCACTATATACATTTCAACGTCAACATCCAACACTGTAGGGCCGGTTACCGCGTAATTCGAACCTATAGGCCTTACGGCACTAACGGCAGCGCTGGCCGCCGAAATCAGCGTATCGGACGGCTGACCGGTCCCATCGTCTATAACGACCCAAAAACTTCCAATGCTTCGGATATTTCCAGGAACAACGTTCTCAAATATTGAATACCGGAGGCCTTGTTGAAGTGACGCGATAGCATTCTCTACCGCATCTATTGTGCATTGAGATCGACTGTTGATATAAAGCTGGAACCTCAAACGGAAAGCCTCATCGCTTTCCACATCAACGCCACCAACCAAACTCTGTGCATTCGATACTGTGTCAACACCCGGCAACCCAGACAGCAATATTCCGATAGATCCGGGTAATACATTACCTGCTTCGCCTATGGAGATCGCCTGCACCGGCAGAGTGATGTAGCTCGCCGATGCTGCAAATATATAACCACTATTTCCGTTCCAAGCCAAGTTTGTGGGTTCAGCAATTATCTGAAAGAGTTGCGATCGGTCGGTTGTGAGCACCTGTGTCCCGACTGGTATGATTGCGGCGATTCCTGGCGTGTATCTGCCAAAAGCAACCTGCCCGCTACTAGGAGCACCGGCAAGCCGCAAAAGGCCGAAGTCTGCCATCCAAGTATCCAAATCGCTTCCAGCGCTCGTTGACGCACGCGTTGTCGCTAACACCTGCAATATAAGCCACTGCATCCACAACGCTGTGGCAGCACAGGCTTCGAGAAGCGCGCGCAATACGCTCCCCACGGAAAGATCGACGAGTAGTGCCGAACTGCCCTGCACGCCAGCAGCCATACTCTCAATCAAAACAGAAAATTTCTGCAATGGAAGGATCACGTAGAAACCCCTAACATGAATGTCAAAAGCTGCGTCGATCTACTGGTCGCATCCACATATCGGATTTGAACATATACACTGCCGTCAACGCCGCTCTGAACCTCGATGTCAGGCTCCGGGAGGCGAGAGACGCCACTTTCTAAAAATACCTGACTGCGTATAGCTGCGCGGATCGCCGTTAAATTGCTTGGGCTCCCGACGAGTTTATTCAGACCGGCGCCATAACCTAAGCTCCAGATGTAATCACCTGGATTTGTTAGTAAACGCCGCAGCAGCCGTTGCTGCACCAGCATCGGTCCCGACGCAAGAGCTAAGTCTCCAGTGGCGCCTGAGACAATGTCTTGCCTCCAGACTAAACTCAAATCTGCCATCAGACGACAGCACTAGTCTTGCGGCAGAGGTGTAACATCACTCGGGGAATGAACATGCTCGTTGAAATGCTGGCGGAACATAGAAAGGGAACCATGCTGATCATACACATCACCTCTAACATGAAGATCACCGGTGTGAGACCAGACCGCAGCTGAACTAGCGATTGAGCCGTCGTTCTGAAGTTTCAAAAACGATCCTGTTTTATGAGTAAGCCAAAGCTCACCGACTGGGGTTTGAGGCGTACTTGCGACTGTCGACCATAAGCACCCAAGTATAATGCCTTGTTCAGCGTCGCCCTCCTGCCAGTTCAACAGGACTTGGTCGCCCGGCGACGGAGGACAAGTCATTCCCCAGCCGGCACCAATCCAAGATGACAGGATAGGTAACCACCCAGACAGCACTCCCTCGGGCTGCACAATGACACGGGCTGTACAAGTGGCGGGGTCTACCGACGCAACAACACCCAGTCTCGGCTGAGCCCAACCTTGATCTATCTGGGCTGATTGCGCCTTTACCAAATTCAGAAAGCTGTCCAAGTTGGTATCCTTGCTTCCAAAACCTGCGTGAACCCACCCTGAAACGACAGATGTCGGTCAACTTCAGTCACAGTCCAGGTCCCGTCGAAATCAGTATCTGTTCCGCTTAAATATAGAATGTCGCGTGGCTGGGTGGTAATGTCGCCTGGCATTTCAATGCTCACGCTCCGTTCATGCTGGGCCATTTGCCCCAGCAGCCGTTGCGCCAGAACCTTTGCGGCAGCGTCTGAAATATTAGGTCTTATGACCGCATAAATACGAGGATCTTGAACGTCCAGACTTGTCTGCGCAGTTTGAATAACAGCCCGTTGTCCCTGTAGGTCCCAGCTTTTAACATCAACCTGGAGCCCGGAACTTAATGTCACCAAACGTCTAAGCTTCAATGAGATACAATCGCTCGGTGTCATGAGCAGAGTGGACGCATTTTGGTCTGGTGGAGCAAAATTCAGCTGCTGCCCGTCAACCCAAACATCGAAGCCTTCGCCTTCAGCTAGCTGAATAAGCAAATCCCACTCGGTCGTGTTCCTAGAATGCTGGTCTAATGCGAGCCGCGAGCATCCATTTTGAAAGCTTCGTCCTACCACCGCACTCGTGGCAATAACAGCAGCCGTCAGCCCTCGTCTTCGAGCAAGAATTGTTGCAATTTCGCTTGCAGTCTGATTTTCGAAACTTTCCTGAATCCGCGTCTCGATGAATCGCGATGTCAGATCTCTACCTTCGACTCGCACAAGTTTACGCCCGACATCAATGTCGAGTTCGTCCACTTGCCCATAGATCAGGCTTGCCCATCCTCCACCAAGCTGAACACATATCTCGCAATTTAAGACTGTATTTGTCCAGAGATCATACGTGTTTGCACTTAGTGCTATCTCAATACTGAACCGGTTAGCCGCAAGATGGGAGTTAGAAGAAATTGCCGCGGATAGAATGCCTGCAACGGCCACACCGTTCACAAGGACTTGGATCCGCGGTGACCGCGAGTTATTCAAACCCCACTCCCCCTCCGGTTGAGGCACCAAGAGGTGGAAGTTCTATAGCAGTCAATTCGGTAAGCCACGGGTCGCTTAATTGGTTCAATGCCGCGATGCGGTTCCATTGGGTCGCGTCCCCCAGATAGTTGGCAGCAACCGCGAACAGATTGCCACTTACGATGATCGTCACTGACATTAGCTGAGAAGTCCACCAAGGTTGCTTGCTGCGCGGCCGAGATATCCACGCGCTATACATAGCTGCGCGAGTGTTCCTGATGCACTTACCGCCGTTGCGATCTCGAGCCCATTCAGTGCGGCTTCGGCTATTGACATTTCGCTTGCCAAGCCCGATCGCAGGATGGCTACCCTCATGACTGCGTCCCTCACTGCTGCTGATCCAGGTGAAAGTGCTCCCGGCAAAGATATGGAAGTCAAAAGGTCCGTAACTCCAGCAACTGAGGGAACTGCATTCAAGTCCGATAGTATGGCGTCACCCACCGTTGTACTAACCTCGTTAGGTGAGTGAGCAGTATCAAACAATACAGTGCATCTCACCCGATAGGTGATCCACCAAGGATTTCGAAATTGGAACTCCGCATTCGTGAGCACTACCACATATGCAAACGCATCCCACGTAAGCTGTAGGTCCTGCCCCTCGACCCGCATTGCGTCTAGAGTTCGAGCCCGGTCACCGGCATCCCGACCGGAAAAGACACCAGACCAGGTGAGAACCGCGTCATCTCGCCCCATTGTGTCGATTAGTCGACCACCGCCTAGCAAATCGTGAACTGCTACACGTTGCGAACCGCCGAATTGCACAAAAGAGGGAATTTCGAAATTAGCAAAGTCGAGGTTGCCAAGCGTAAGCATGAATATCAGCCCCCAACAGTTGCTCCTGGTAGTAGCCGATTTCGGCGCCCATCGAATCCGGTTGGACCCGACGAGGCCCGCTCCGCCCCCCGTTGAAGAAATTTCGACATCCAACGTCCCACCAATAAACCGTCCAGGAAAACGTCCCCTTCCGTCGGAGATTGGTGCGATGCGATGTTCTGGGGTGCCGAGGGCACAGGTGAGGTTGGTGTTGGCCAAACAGCTTCGCTATCGCGAGGGGAGAGAGTGGGTGAATGTGCTGAGTCAAAAACATTTGGCGGAGCGTCATAGACATCTTTCTCCGGCGGCGGGCGAGCCGGGGTTGGAGCGGGCCGCGGCGCCACACTCTCACTAGGAAGGCGCCCCCAGTCAGTTCCACTCGTCGCCGGCGCTACTGCCGTTCCAACATTGGCGGTATTCCATAACGAGCTATGCGCCAGGCTGTGAATTGGCTGTGATGTTATGACGGAACTCCACCCCGACGTCTGAGGCTGGTGCTTACCCACTTCCGGAAGCCCCACCCGGACGTCTCGTGAGATGCGAGCTCCATCACTCACAATCGTTGTTTTCGCTTCTTGCTTCGGTCGGGCGTCAGAGGGTGCGGCATGGGCTCTTGGCAAGCCTGCTACCTGCCTAGATCCCTGCATTGGCAGCGTCTCCCGAAACGAAGCGTCTTGCGCTCTGACGACATTCAGAGTTGCTCCGATAGTCGGCGAAGACGCTCGCTTGTTCATCCAAGAATTAGTAGGCTGCGTCGAGCTGGCCCTGACTTCCGGCTCAACACTTGATTTGTTCACAAATCCGGTTTGGTGAGACTTAGGTGGCTCTATTATCGGAAGCGGTTGATCGGACATCGGCTGTTGTTTCGCACCAGAGTCGTTTGCTGTCCTGCGCACGGGGCTGGACGGCTGGTCTGCCACTTTCCTCAACTGGCTAACAGAGACACCACCACCCTGCAAAAGTTTGTCAAACCGAAGCATATCCTGCTGAACGCGATCAATGCTCTCTCCGACACCATCGCTCAACGCTAAGTTCAGACCTACTTCAAAGTCTTCGCTCAAGAAATGCTCCTTTCAAACTCTCTCCAACTTGCAAGATGACGATCAGACGTATCTGCAGTCGTGACATATAAACATCCGCATTGGCTGCGTGCTCAATGCAGACAATTCGTCAAGAGCTTCTCATGAAGTAGAGCGGTGAACGAGAAAACGCAACTAAGGTTTCTGCCATTGACGGCTATCCCAGTCATATTCAAAGCCGTCGAAACGGCCCATGACAACCACCCATACGAGGCGCTCCTCCATCGATAAACTGAAGGCAACATCAAAGGGCACCCCGTTCTTGACTAAATAAAGGCAATCAACAAGATCGGGATGCCTACTCAGTTTCCCAAGGTTTGATTTTCAAGATCCGGCTGCGATAGATCGGAAATTGCGGCCGCTACCGCGGCGATGCCAATGTCGCCAAGCCGCCCGACCAGCCCCTCCACTTGCCCTTCGGTTACCGGAGGTGGAACAGGAACGGAATCAATCGCCACCACACAAGCAGCTAGCATGGCCATACCCAAATACGCGTTGTTTTGCGATAAGGTCGAACCTAATGCCTTGAACAGCCGTAGGCGGTCAAGCGCCGTGAGCTGCTTCAAAGTCAACTCGCGTCCTGTCGCATCCCGCGTGTCCACAAATCCTGCAGTCCCGCCGATGATCTGAGCAGTTGCTGACATAATTAAATACGCTGCCGAACTGCGGCGAAGAATTCAAGCTTTTGCTTTACAGCTGAATCGCCCTTCCAAGTTCCGGCATTAGAAAGCTTAAAAACGACCCCGCTATATTGATACGTCGATGTCGAACCATCTGTCTCAGCGACATACTGGTAGACGGTCCCGGACGGTAAGGATCCCTGATTGAGAAAGATCGCCTCGGAGGCTGCAATGAAATCATCAACCGAGCTTGTACCTCGTTCGACTTCGAAACTTCCTTCCCAGCCTTTGGGTAACTCTGCCCCCATGGGAACCCCGTCAAGTCTATCCAACCTGACCGATTGCGTCATTTGTCGGCTCTCAAAACTGGTCACGTAGGTCAGATCGACGCGTCCTTGAGGGCCCATCACCACAAGCTGGCAATCGCGCCCGATCGAAAATGAATTGATCGGCATATTTATGAACCTCTGATCTGACCACCTGGAAACGCCAGGCTTCTAATAATTAGCACTGGTAGCAGGCAGGGACTAAGTCAGACCTCCGGGCAAAACTTGGCGCTGGATTGAGACAGTCTGGCCACCTTCTACGTTCACCACGAACTTCTCGTTGATGCTCTGAAACTGCACCTGAGCGTCGCTTTGCACAAAGCCGTTGCTTGTCTTACTCTGAGGATTGTTACTCGCATCACAAATGACACTAAAAGGGAGTGAGCCGTCCACACTCCCTAACACTCCCTGCGTAAACAGATTCTGCAGAAAACTGAGCTGTGTTGAGCGCACGCGCTGAAAAAGCCCGGAATTGATGACCTGACCGACGAATAATCCCATTCCTGCTGCCAAAGTCGCGGCAACGTAGTTGGTCAGCCGCGTGTAATTGTCGCCATGAATTGCAGCGTTCGAAGACGTATTGTGACCACACCGAACTCCCCAATATGCGCCACCAGGCTGTGGATTTGCAACGACGTCGATACCGTTAAGGAACAACTGTGATAGCTCTGCATCGCTGTATGTCGACGTCTGACCGCTTCCCGGCGTGCCGGATCGCTGAGTGCCAATGACACTATAAAGGGGCTTGTTCAAACTGGATTGTTCGGGTGACAGATTTGCGAGTCTCCCTGCTACAAAGCCTTGCGGTGACACTAGGCGAGTAAGTCCATTCGTCTGGTCATTCCAGAAAATCCAATCTCCGAACATCAACTTGGCAGCATAGGTGTCCAAACCGGCTTGTTGCTTAGCGTTCACGGCGGCAGCAATCGTTTGACCGATCGGCCCGGTCAATATCATGTAGACGCCCTCTGACAGGCCGAACTGGGCCTGAGAAGTCCACTCTGCGGGATCGTCGACATCGGAGAGCAGTCCGATGCCACAAGCTTGGGACCGTAGGGCATACAAGCCCGTCCGCGGTATAGTATCCTGCCCGACCATCATTGCCGAGGTGACCCCCGCCGCGCCATCGCTTCCGCCAGCAAGGCCCTGAGAACTGATGGCGGATGGTGCTCCGGAGACGGCGGTGCCGAGCGACGCGACAATGATCTGCGATGGACCGCGTAGCGAACCACTTCCTAAATTCACAGCATTTACGAGGTTCTGCCAAAACGCTGAGGGGTTGGGCGCCGGTATATTGGCGTAAACCTCTGGTACCATGCCCGGCATTGCCAGTGTAAGCTGCCAGAAATTCGCAGCCGCTCCCGGCGCAAGTGTAAATTTGATGTTGTTGCCCAAAGAGCCTGTGTACAGCGCACTTAGCAGCACAGCAAAGCTGCCGGCAGTAGAGCCGATCGCACAACTCGCGCCAGCATCCGTCCCGTCGCTGACTCGGACACACCGAAATGCTGAGGCTCCTTGCTGGACAGCGATGGCTACCGCCGTTCCCATGTCATATTTCCGAGCTACAACCGGACCAAATCCAGCGGCGTAGTCCGCCATCGTCCCGACAGCCACCGGACTATCAACCGGCCCCCAAGACGACGTCCCAACAATACCGATGACGTTTGTTGGTACGCCATTTAAAACTAGGTTCTGCGGAGGAACAATTTGTACGTAGAGGTCGGGGACGACGAGGGACGTCGTATTCAGACTACCTTCCTGGTAGATTGGCATGCTAAATTTCCTCTTGATGACGCATCGAGCTTGAGAGCACCATAATTCGAACGGCGTGGTTTACGTGTGCTCCGCTCGGAAGGTCGTCATAAGAAATCAAGTCTCCAATTGCGTGATCTCCGAAGGGACTAGTTACAATAAATACATCAGCCAACTCGACCTCCTAATTGTATCGATCGCCGTTGCCGGTGGCCAAGTCTCCAAACACCATTCGCGGCTGAACGCTGATTGAGGTGGTTGCATATTCGACAGTGTAGAGCAGATCCCGCCGATAAAGCTGTGCATTCTGCCCATCATCGAACGTTACTGTGTCTCTGTATCGTAAGCGCCCACTCGTGCTATCTGCCAAGGGTAAGAAGGATACGGCTGCGATCGAGCTACTGAGAGCGGATGAAATCCTGTCCCTTGAAGAGGGATTGGGACACCACATTGAAATGCGAAAGCTGTGCTCCTGCCTATTCCACTCGGTAAGTGTCTGTGCATCTCGGACACAACGTGCTATCAAGCGTGATGCGTTCGGTATGTTCACTGTCGGTCCAGACAACCAGCACGTCCGCACTGCAGATATTTCTTGTGCGAGAACGGCAGCAATGAGCGAAGGCGTGTCTCCATCCCGAGAGCGGTAGGTAAACGGTTTATTATCTACGAGGATGCCAACGATCTGACCTGAACCACCAGTCCCACTGAACGAAACAGAGTTATCGGCTACAGTCACGGTCAAAGTTGGTGCTTCCACCAGCTCGTGATTTATCCAATTCCATCGTGTCGTGTTTCTGCTTGATCCGGGCGAAGCGAAAACACTTACATTTATAGACTGAGCTGCAAGATCAGCATTGAGCGCACTTGTTTGCGGCCATCCCCGGTAAGCGCGTATTGTAGTTCCGATGACACTTGGATGCGATGTGCCGCTGGGATAAACAGTCGTTATAATCAAACCGACCAGTGCCGTCTCAACGTCCGACAAGTCCGCCATTCTAGCTCCTGATTGCTATGGGTCAGTCACTAGCTCAAGCACTCACTTGACGCACTAAAAGGCGCCAACCAAGAGCACCATATTCGGCACTTGTCACATTATACACTGCTCCCAAATCGTCGTTACATATGTCGCCGGACTGAGGCACGGCCTCCATATGTGGCAACAATACCGTCCAGGTTCCAAAGTAAACCTCGCCCGCCTTTCCCGTAATGGTGCGAGCGTTATCAGCCAACAAACTCGCCGGCCACTGCAACAATATTGGCTCACCCGAAGTTGCAAAAAAACCGCTATAGCCACCCTGAAGCGCACGTCCCGGCCGCACAACGGATACAATTCTGTTCGTTAGAATACATTGAACCGCAGCTTCGGTCTGTTGCTGCGCCACAAAAAATGTACCCTGCCTGGAAACCAGGAAATCGCCAGCTTGACTATACGACGTGTCAAATATACCACGCCAGAGTGATTGGCCGTAACTAACAGCGGATCCGGATTTACCAGGCTTAAATTGAGCTGGTAATTCCAAAACCTTTGTTTGAGGGGAAATAGGCGGCGCTATCCCATTTGGCCGGTAAATCGTAGCATTACTTCCCAGTTTTCGCGCAACATTTCCCAGTCCTCGCGCGATCTGATCTTGGAGCCTACGGCCGTCCATTTAAATAATCCAACTTACACCAGATCCGCTCAGTCCCTCGCCAGGCGTTACTCCCAGAAAACTACATAAGCGCTGACTCCAGCTATTAAGCAAATGCAAACGATCGCTTACCTCGCGTGCATTGTGCCTCCAAGAAGCTGCTCCGTCGCTATCGAGATTTTCACTCGACGCAGGAACTGCCATCTCGAGCTGGTTCAATGTTGACAAGTAGTTTGCTACGACCGCTATCTCGGACATAGAAAGGTTATTCAATCTATACTCGAGGGTGCCGTATGAGGAAAAAAAGCGCCAACCGATATTGCCGGACGGAGTTCCTCCGTATGCTGGATAACCGCAGAAGCGGCGAACGTCAGTCTTCTGCTGATCCGTGAGCATCGCTTCTCCTGACACGCGTCAGTGACAGACACCGAAATCTTTCAGTTTGCACCGCAAGCTTCAGCCCATGTGTTCAATCATGACAGCGCGCTTGAAACTAGCATTCGTTGACGTCGGCACGGTCATGCTGTTTGTAGTCGTGTCGCTTGGTGCGCAAAAGCCGCCGATCCAATACCATGATTGAGCAATGATCTGCTGCAGGCGGTCGATCGGCTCGCGGGTGACCATGCAAACGCCATCTACAAGCGATACAATGGCGTCTCTGGGTGCCACGTCGTCCGCTGCCATCCCCGCGAAATCGCCTTCAATCAGAGCGCCTTGTCCGACAACGATGGGCCGCCTTACTACCGCACCCGCGATTGTTGGGTGAGACTGAACGTAAGACTCCGTAGTCAACACGAAGCGCAACCCGAGGAACTCGTTCACGACTCCCTGACCTGGACGAAAAATCTCGTTTGCTGACGTCGAACCGATGAACAGGCGTTGAAAATCTTGGTCGGCGAATAGTTGTCGCGCACTAATTGGATCGAGGTAGCAGTTGTAGGCGCCGTCGATGTCAGGCACGGCGTTCACGCGCAGGCCGGCGACCGCGTCCAACACATTCGTCATCGACAGTGTATCGCCACCTTGTAGCATCGCCGTATTCGTGCGGGCACTTGGTCTCAAAATGAGAGAAGCGGTTGCAGCTTGCACAGTGTTGCCAGACGTTCCATCGCTGACTGTCACGTTACCGGAAAGCGTAAGAACACCGCTCTGTCCGCCCGGCGTAGTCGACAAATTCGTGGCATCCGGACCTACGCCTACGACGCTGTAAATATCCGACCCAATCGTAATCGCAAGTGGATTAGCTGTGCTCACGCCCTGCTGAACGCCATTGACAAACGTCGTCTGAAATCCGCGGATATCGTCAACTGCCACAGCAGGTGCCGAGGACGCCAGTGTCGCGCGCACCCGGGTGTTGCCACCGAAATATGAGTTGAACAAAGAATTCCGGGCTAGGTCGTCTAGGCTACGTGCAGCCTGCTCGCCGTTCACATAGGCGTTCTGTAGGAACTGGCTTGCAATTCCCACTCTGCTCGTCACCATATTCAAGTCCATGGTCGCCGCGTAATGGTTTAGCGTGAGTGTAAACTGCTCCACGTTCCAAGAACCAGGTGTCAACCCGTTATCCAAATTCGTGTTTGTCGAAGCAGAAAGTGGCGTTGTCACGGCAGGTTTCAGGCCGGCGCGCGTTTTCGTCAATGTCTCACCTATGCCGACCGCAAAATCTTCACGATCAGCGCAAGCGCGATAGCCGATGCGGGACCGAAGCGCCTGTTGAAACTCACGCTCCAAAAAGCCCTGCTGAATGATCGGCTGCAAAGCAGTAGGAAAGTTCGATATGCTCATGCAAATCTCCAACAACAAACGGGGGCAAAAGCCCCTCTAAACATGCGTATCGCGTAAGTCAGCTTGAGGCGGTTATCGCTTACGGAGCAGATCCGCTCGTGCCGCACGCCATTCGTCGAGGCTCATATCAGTCGCGAGCTTGCGGCGAACGGGCGCGGCCGCGGGTGGATTGGCCGCGCTGCTCGACTGCGTTGCGCCAAACAGCCAAGGCTTTGCACGTCGCAAACGCCCAATCACCTCGGCCGCATCAATCGCAGGCGTGTCGCGTGCGGGCATCCAAGCCTCTGCGTCCAGCAAGCGCAAGCCGTCAATGTCAACAATGCCAGCCCGCATCGCTTCAGACTTCAATTCGGACTGTCTCAATTGGTTCTGCGTTCGCGCCTCTGTCTCCAGCAATTGCTTTTCCAGCATATCAGCCCTGGCTTGAAGTGCAGCCAATACATCGATTTGTCCGTTACCTTCGGCGTCGCTCATTGAAGCTCCTCAGACTTGATGCGCCGCATCTCAGCTGCAACATCTTCTATATCGTAGTTGGCCGCCAACACGCGAAGCGCAGTCTCCCGCGACATCTGTTTGGCCCCCACTAGCGAAATCAGTGTCTCGGCAGTCCGCTGCCCATCCAATGCATCATTTGAATACCAATCCGGCCAACGCAAACTTACCGATGCCGCTGTATCCAGAGCAGGCAATGGCTTTCCATTCACACGCAACTGATATGTCGTACTCGCCTTCACAATCATCCGGGCGAGGGTAACCAAAGCGCCTTGTCCGTAACTTACCCGCAAATTATCCGCGAGCCATAACAAGCCTTGGTTCATGAGTTGTAATGCCCGCCCGCTTGCAGGAGTGCTGAGCCGGCTTGCTTCAGCTCTGTTACCGTGCAGACTTTCCAGCGCCATCTCGCGTAATATCCGAACATAATCGATCACCGCCTGACTTGCCGTGCCGCCGATCTCAAGCAGTTTTGCATCTCCCTTCTCACTCACGACGAGGGCATTTGCCGCGCCACGAACCATCGCACCATCGAAGCCCGCGGGTTCTTTGATCAAAAGTGTAGGATCGCTGCTATATTTCAGCCCGCGTCCGGCTTGGCTCAGCTGATAGTCGATCTCAATGCTCGTATCTATCGCTCCGCGGAAAGTGCATGCGCCATCTACACCATCACCGCCGGGTAGATTTCGTATCCAAACAATCGGCACAAAACCCAGCCCGTGACGAACGGTTCTGCCCAGGTCTTCAATCAGTTCGTAATTTCCACCGACGAGCGTCGGCTCATACCAACGCTCGAAGTTGTCGTCCCAAACTCGCTGAAACCAGTAATTTGCCCCGAGATCGGCAATGGTATACCCCTGGCTTGCAAGCGCTGCGCCATTCACCTTGTAGCGCTCAATGACACGGCTCAGTGTATCTGGTTCATCGCTGGCCCATTCTGGCCATAAGCACGGCGTGTCAATCACGTCGACAAACACGCGTCCGCGCAGCACTCGAAGAAGCAGCGCAACCGATCCGATACTTCCGCGTAATCCCGCCTCCACCATCACCATGTTTAATCTTGCGTCACGCGCAACGGCCATCAGCGCGTCGCGCACAGCGGGGTCGTTCGATTCGAACGAAGGAAAGTGTCCTTCACTGAACAGTAAAGCAACGCTGTCCTCGACGACTAGCCTCGCCAGTCCATAGCGCACGGAAGGCCGCCGCTGGCGCAGCGGCACATACTCGCCGGCTGCCGTCCGCTCTTCATGAAACTCATAGGGCAACACGTCGTAAAAGGTTCCAGCAAGCAGCTTCTGGTAAATCGAAAGCTGGCGAGTCCGCTCGGAATAGTCGGTATCGAGCGGCATCAAATCGCATATCGTGCAATACAAAACGCCACCTCTCAATCAACGCGTCGAAAAAGGCAGATGCGCAAATCGCGACGCTGCTTTGACATTTACCAGCATCGAAAACGCACGTGAGAGCGCATCGACCTGATCGTCCTTGCGGCCCTCGGGAAAGCTCGAAAGCTCGTCCAGAAACACCGCATTCCAAGCGGCCCGCCGCATAGCCATCGTGCCCGCCGAAATCTGCGCGGCGACCGGCATCGCTCGCACGGCCTTTGCGCCGCTTTCCGGCGTCGCGACCACTCGAAATCCAGCCAACATTTGTGTCAGGAACATCACCTGGCTCTTGCCCGCCTGTCCCGGATCCTGCGGTAAGCCAATCACCACTTCGGCGCCGTCCATCACAGCCACCGCGCGTATGCGCTCAGCCACTTCGCCCGGCACTGCCCGAAAACGCACAACATCGTCGACAAACACGCCGCCGCCGGCATCACGCACGAGTTTCAATCCGACCGTCCAGTCAGGATCGCTCCCGACACTGGCAGTGCCAGCCAAATCCCATGCACGCACAGAATTGCCCGTTGGCACGGCATCGACCACACGCAATTTGCGCGCGTCGAACACCTGACCGCCCTCTCGCATCGGCGCCTGCTGAAAAAGCGCGGCGAACTGGCGCTCTCCAACAATCGCCCGCTTGCCATCGATCGTCGCGCGATCCTCCCATTCCGGCCATAAAACCTCGCCAGGTTCGCGTCCGAGCGGATCGCCCTCTTCCGCCAGAGCCGGCAGCCGCACCGTCGTCCAGCCACCTTGCTCGAGCAGACGTCCGGCCAGATCGTCGGCGTGCCAACGCGTCATCACCAGCACCATCCGTCCTTGCGGCTTCAGCCGTGTGACCAATTCGGAGCGGAACCAGTCCCACAGGTGCTCACGCGCGGAGAAACTTTCCGCTTCCGCAAATGACCTGATCGGATCATCAATCAATGCAAGATCAGCACGGCGGCCAGTCACCGCTCCATGCACACCGATGGCGAAAAATTCGCCGCCGGTATTTGTCACAAATCGCCCCGCGGCGCGTGCATCAGCCTCCACACGCACCCCGAGCCGGCCGGCCTGAGCTTCCAACTGTCCTCGAATACCGCGTCCGAAATGCTCGGCCAGCCGTGCCGTGTGGCACGCCATGATCACCGCACTGCGCGGATGTTTGGCAAGCCACCACGCAGGAAAACACCTGCTGGCATAGGTGCTTTTCGCAGCACCCGGCGGCAGCAGCAGCATCAGCCGCCGTGTCGCACCGCTGGATACATCCTCCAGCGCCCGCATGATCATCAGATGATGGCGCGCCGGCTCCTGCCCCGCAGGCAGCAGCGCGGCGCGCGACCACATTTCGAGATTATCCCGAAGCTTCGTCCTCAGCGTGCGTTCCTGTTGATACGAGCGCACAAAGTTCATCCAATCGTTCGTCAGACAACGCACTCAGGTTAAGCACGCCGCCTTTGCTGTATGTCGGCTTGGCGTGCACAAACGGCGCCGCTGCCTTGGCGAGCGCCACTGCTTCATTCACATGCCCCTCACTCCATTTGATCCGCATTGCTTCGAGCAAAACATCCAACGGCAATGGCGCATTCGCCAAAGCCCCCCCCATCGTCATCATCTAGGATCTTCGTCCTTACCCCTGCCTCTCCGGCCCCCACCGGATCAGCGCTGCAGACACAGCATGGTCTGCCATGGAACGAGGCGGTGAGCCGTTCGCTCAAACCGCCATCGTTAAAGAAAACATACCTAAAGTTGGGGTTGCTGGGCAACATCAAAATCATGGCCCGAGAACATATTCCCAAAACAGGCGCTCCTACCTGCCCTCCCGCCAGTCTGCTAGACAGCGTCATGCGCTACCTCGCCGCCTCATCCCTTGCCGTCCCGAGCCTCGCCCTCTCCCTCGTTGCCTGCACAGGCATCGAGGAAACCCGCGTCTTTGCCGGTCCGCAAACACCACAAGCCGGAACATGCGAGCCTGCAACGCGCGCTACGCTCACGCGACGCGGCATGCATGTCGTGGTCACACCAGGCGACGGCACCGTCACGCTCGATGGGCAAATCGAAGCATCCGCGATCGTCGCAAAGGCCATGCTGACCGGCGCCGACAAGAAGCCCTACCCTCTCATCTTCACCGGTCAGCTTCACGGCACCACCATCGACGGCACGCTCGCCACGCAACGCTGCCGCTACGCCCTCGCGCTCTCGCTCACCGACGACTGAGCCCCGCGCCCCGTTGGGCTCCGCTGCAGCGCCCCCACCGCCGCCACAAGCATGTCGATACCCTGAGCATGCCAACGCTGCACCGCCTTGTGGTCCGCTCCGATCACCTCACCCAACCTGCGCCACGAAAAAAGATGCCGCTCGGTCACCGGGCTGACGAGACTCCGCGCGCCCACGATGCGCCGCATGACGTAACGCTCCCGCGGGATCAACACGATCCAACCCAGCGCCTCATCCATGCGAGTGATCTTCGAGGCCGAGGGGACAGGCGGCCGCAACCGCCCGCGTCCCTCCGCCCCAAACCCCTCGCAAGCATCTTGCACCACATCGAGGTGGCTCACCCTCATCGCTGTCGTGTAGCCGCCCTTCGGCAAAGCCAGCAGCGTCGCACCCGCCTCCTCCAGCCGATACGTCACAAACGCCCGGTCGATCTCGCGTGCATCCCGCGGCAGCGCGTCCTCATCGAGCCCGGACGCGAAAGCCAATGCAAAACTGTTCATTGTTTGTTCCTTCATGAAGCTGTTAGAGAAAAACCGGAAAAGGGTAGGCTTCCCCGTCAAGCACGGTGCCACACGTCAGCAATCCCCACGTCTGAGGATGTCCCGCCTGCCGTGCTGCCCTGTCCCTCGACTCTTCGGCGTCCAACCGCAGCGGCGGCAACCGGCGCGCGCCAATCTTCCGCCCGCGCTCCAACACCGTGTTGCGGCCCAGGCTCAACGCCGCCGCAATCCCGTCCCACGTCGTTCCCGCCGCCCGCAACCCGCGTAGTCGCTCATCCAGCTCAGGCGTCCATTTCACATGCGCACGCACGGCAATCTCCCTGTGAACACAAAGCAAGTTAGACAGGCTAACAACGGTATGTCAACACATCTAACTATCCTTGTTAGTCCAGCTAGCATAGAATGCGGTCATGCAGGACGATCCACTCACGGTCGGCGGCCGAATCCGCGCGTTGCGACACGCCCGCGGGCTGACACAGGACGATCTGGCCGTCGCGTGCGGCGTCAGCCGCAGTGCCGTCGCTCAGTGGGAGACCGACCGCGCCGGCCAGCTTCGCGGCAACATCTCCCGCATCGCCGAGGCGCTCGGCGGGTCCGTCGAACACATCCTGCAAGGCGCTACCCAGCCGGAAGAAGCTACCGGCGACGAACTCGCCATGCTCCGCCTCTACCGCGCCTGCGAACAGGAGGATCGCGCCTTCCTACTGCGAACCGCCCACAAGCTCGCCCGCCACCCTTAGCCCTGGCTGCCGGTCGCGCTCAGCCGGCGCCGCTTGCCAGCATCGAGCGCGCCAGCTCCATCGCGCCGCGGCTCCGCCCGGTCGCGCACCGCGATGCCCTCAGTATATAAGTGACTTCCTCCACGCAGGCGGCCAGATCGTCATTGACCAGAAGATGGTCGAACTCCTCCCAATGGGCGATCTCGTCCCGTGCAGCCGCCATTCGGCGAGCGCGCTCCGCTGCATCGTCCGTGCCACGCCCTTCCAGCCGCGCTTCAAGCGCCTCCAACGAGGGCGGCAGGATGAACACACCCACGCAATCGCCCGGCAATGCCGCCCGCAACTGCCGCCAGCCCTGCCAGTCGATGTCCAGAACCACGTCGCGTCCAGCCCGTAGCTCAGCCTCGACTGGCGCACGTGGCGTGCCATACCCGCGGCCGAACACGGTCGCATGCTCAAGCAGCTCGCCCCGCGACGCCATCGCCGAAAACGTAGCAAGATCGCGGAAGAAGTAATCGCGCCCCTCCACCTCGCTTTCCCGCTGCCGCCGCGTCGTCACACTCACCGACATACGCAGGTCAGGCTCGCGTTGCAGCAGCCGCTGGACGATCGTGCTCTTGCCTGCACCCGAAGGCGCTGCAACGACCAGACAGAGCCCTCGCCTGCTGTTCAACATTCAGCCCTCCAGAGCTCACCCATCACCAGCTCAGCCCTAATCCAAATCTCGCGACAACCGAGCGTCCTGCACATACCCGCTCTGCGCTTCGCTCATCGCAGAACGCAGCTTGTCGCAATGCACAACCGACAGGCGAAATTGCATTTGTGATACAAGCAATCCGGAGAAATCGCCAAAAAACATGGGTCTTCAGCCATTTCGTTGTTGTTCAGCCGTCTCTGCTTTGATATGGGAGAGGGGAGCCGAACGGATTTAGTGCGGCGCAGCACGATTTGGCACTGACTTTAAGGTGGGGTTGAGTTCATGGCGGCATTAGGTTTAACCATTCCCGGCTCCAACGGCGCGCCTCCGCTCGTCTTCACCGTGCTCGGCCAGAGCCTCAACAACATGGCTACGGCATTTTCGAACGACCTGGCGACAGCCTCGGCGGCCAACAATCTCAAGATTTTCAACCTCGCTGATTCCACAACAAGTGGCAGCGGCACGGTCCAGCTCAACGAGCTGATCTCAACGATCACCCAGCCGAAATCGTCCACCTACACGGTCCCGGGCGCCGGCCAATACACCTTCGTCGACCCGACAGCCTACACCACCATCACCGGTTCGACTGGCGGCGGCGACACGGTCTTCGCGACCTACCTGTCCACCTACAATGCGGTTGGCAACAACAACGAAGTCAACTTCATCAACGGCAACAACGTCTATAACGGCAACGGCACCACCGGCGACACCATCACGGGCGGCGCTGGCTTCGACGTCATCAACACCGGTAGCGGCAACGCAACCGTGTTCGGCGGCTATGGCCACGACACCATCAACCTGCAGGACACGGCCGGCAATGGCGGTGATATCGCCTACCTCGGCGACGGCAACAACTTCGTAAACGCTGACGGCGCCAACGACGTGGTCGTCACCGGCGTTTCCGGCCAGACCATCAACGGCTCGACCACTGCAGCCGCCGGCGCCAACACGCTGACGATCTCCATTGAGTCCAAGACGAACAACCCGAACTTCGGCGGCGCGAACCTCATTAACGCCGGCACGGACAACACGGCGGTCTTCGACACAATCGGTGGCAATACGATTTTCGGCGGCTCCGGCGTGCTCGACGTCATCGGCGGCGTCCGTCCCGGTTTGATCGTGGCCGATACGATCACTGGCGGAACGGGTGGCGGCAACATCTACGCAGCGTCTGATAACAGCTTCACCATCGCCAACGGTGCCGACACAACTGGCGCGAACACTCTGAACGTGGTGGCCGGCAGCGGCAACGAGACGCTGAACGGTGGCGGCGCAGCCGGCAACCTGAACTTCTTCGGCAGCGCCGACACGGCGAATGGCGGCACCACCACCACGACGGAAATCGGTGGCAACGGCTCCAACTTCTTCATGATGGGCAGCGGCAACGAGAACATCACCGCTGGCGCCGGCAGCAACTTCCTGGTCCTCGACCTGGTCGCGAATTCCCACCTCACGGTGTTCGACTTCGGCGCCAGCAACGACCTGGTCGGCTTCGCAAGCAACCTGTCCGGCGAGCAGTCCAGCGACCTGGCAAACGCAACCGCGGGCACAATCACCGGTGCAGACGGCACATCGGTCAACACACTCACCCTCACTTTGTCGGACAACAGCACGGTCACCTTCGTCGGTATCGACAGCTTGGCCGGCAAGATCGTCTAACAACCAGCCCTTCCAAACTAGAAAAGGGGCCAGTCTTCGGACTGGCCCTTTTTCGTTGTCCCTAGCTGAACTCACAAAGCCATTTCTCTCGACGCGACCTATCGAGCCAGGCTGCGATATCGCGCCACGTTGCGCGCATGCTCTTCCAAACTGTCGGCGAACGCATGTCCGCCCGTGCCATCCGCCACGAAATACAGCGCGTTGCTTCTAGCAGGATGCGCGGCCGCCTCGATCGAGGCGGCACCGGGATTGCAGATCGCCCCACCCGGCAGCCCCAAACGCTCATACGTGTTGTAGGGTGAAGACGCCGCCAGTTCATCACGTCGTATGCCGTGCGCCAGCTCGCTCCCACCACCGCTCGCCGCATACACGATCGTCGGGTCGGACTGCAGCCGCATCCCAAGCTTTAACCTATTGAGAAACACGGCCGCCACGCGGCTACGCTCCGCCGGCAGGTGCGTTTCGCGCTCCACCAGGCTCGCCAGCACCACCAATTCGCGTGCGCTGCGTAACATCAGCTCGGGCGTCCGCCCCGCCCAGGCACGAGCCACCTCGGCCGACATATCGGCTTCACCCCGCGCCAGCAACGCGCCGGCCGAACTTCCCCGCACGAACGCGTAGCTCTCCGGCAGAAACGCACCCTCGCGCGGCAACACGATCTCACCTTCCAGGAACGCCGACCCGGCAAGAACCTGCCCCACCCGCGCCGAGGTCACACCCTCAGGTATGGTGACCAGATGCTGAACCGGCCGGCCATGCCGCAAGATCGACAACACCGTCTCAATGCTGGCGCGAGCTGGAAACGAAAGCTCAGCCGCGCGAATCGCGCCTTGCCACGTCGTCGCCGCCTCGTAAGCGCGTAGCACCCACGCACGCCGCACCACGCCGGCATCCTGCAGCCCGTTAGCTACACTCACAAATCGGCCGTGCACGACAAAGTCGGTCGCATATGTCGATGGGCCCGGCGCACGCCACGTATAAACGACACTAGCCGCCAGTCCGGCCGCCAGCGTCGTCAGCCCCACCCCGGCAAGCAGCCAGCGCCGCACGAAGCCTACGCCTCAGGCCAGCGCAACGGCGCCCCTATACCCGACGGAAAATGATGCTGGCATTCGTTCCGCCAAACCCGAAGCTGTTGGACAGCGCGCAGTCCACGCGCCGCTCCTGCGCCACCTTCGCCACCCGGTCGATCACACTCTCCCGGCTCGGCAATTCCAAATTCAGCGTCGGCGGCAACACGCCATCACAAATCGCAAGTAACGAGAAGATCGCCTCGATCGCACCGGCTGCCCCCAGCAGATGCCCTGTCGCCGATTTGGTCGACGACATCGCAATCCGCCCGGCATCGTCGCCGAAGAATCGCTCAACTGCCTCCAGCTCCAGGTCATCGCCCATCGGTGTCGACGTCCCATGCGCATTCACATACTGCACGTCGCCCGCCACCAGCCCGCCGTTGCGAAACGCTGCCCGCATCGCCCGGTAAGCACCCTCATGCCCATCCGCCGGCGCCGTGATGTGGTGCGCATCGCCAGACAACCCGTAGCCCACCACCTCGCCATAGATCTTGGCACCTCGCGCCCGCGCATGCTCCAGCTCCTCAAGCACCACCACGCCCGCACCCTCGCCCATCACGAACCCGTCCCGGTCACGATCCCACGGGCGCGACGCACGCTGCGGCTCATCGTTGAACGCCGTCGACAATGCCCGGCTCGCCGCAAACCCGCCGATCCCCAGCTCGCAGACCGCCGCCTCGGCGCCGCCCGCAACCATCACGTCCGCATCGCCGAGCTTGATCAGCCGCATCGCGTCGCCGATCGCATGCACACCGGTCGCACACGCCGTCACCGCCGAATGGTTCGGCCCCTTGAACCCGTATTTGATCGAAAGATGGCCCGACGCCAGGTTGATCAGCGCCGACGGAATGAAAAACGGCGAAAGCCGTTTCACCTTGCCCTCGAGTACCAGCCGGCTCGCCTCGAAAATCGTCTGCAGACCGCCTATCCCGGAGCCGATCATCACCCCGGTCGCCTCGCAGCCCACCTCGTCCTGCGGCAGCCAACCGGAATCCTCCACCGCCTCAGTGGCCGCCACCAACGCCAGATGGATGAACCGATCCATCTTCTTCTGATCTTTCACCGGGATCCATTCGCCCAGCGTCAGCCCGCCCTCTGCGCGCACGCCAGCGGGCACCTGGCCCGCAATCTTGGCCGGCAACTCGCTTACATCGAACGACTGGATGGCGCCGATCCCGGACTCCCCCGCGATCAGACGCTTCCACACATGCTCCACGCCAAGTCCCAGCGGCGAGACGATCCCCATTCCGGTGACCACCACGCGCCGGTCGGCGAAACTCATCTGAACGTCACGCTCCAATTTCGCGCGGCAGGCCTAAGCCGCCTTCTGCTTCTCGATATAGTCGATCGCGTCCTTCACGGTGCTGATCTTCTCGGCAGCATCCTCCGGGATCTCGACGCCGAAAGCCTCCTCGAAAGCCATCACTAGCTCCACAGTGTCGAGACTGTCGGCGCCCAGATCGTCGATGAAGGAAGCCTCCGGCGTGACCTTGCTTTCCTCGACCCCGAGATGCTCGACCACGATCTTCTTAACCTTGTCGGCAACTTCACTCATCGTGTCTAACCTTTGTCTGTCGTTATCGCCGAAAGAAGAGCGCTGCTTAGTCACAGTCACGCCTCTTACTCACCGTCGTTGCACGGCCAAGGCGCTTCTGCGCGCTTAGCACGTCTATTCTGCCCCCGCAAAGCCAGCCCAGCGGCGCTTAATCCGGGCTGCATTCAGGAAGGCAAGACGTTCTTTTCTGGAGAAAAGAAGTGCTTTTCAGATCATTGCCATCCCGCCATTCACGTGCAGGGTCGCGCCCGTCACCCATCCCGCCTCATCGGAGGCCAGATACACCACCGCAGCCGCCACGTCCTCGGGGCGGCCCATACGGCCCAGCG
Source organism: uncultured Alphaproteobacteria bacterium (assembly GCA_963848205.1). Classification (GTDB taxonomy): domain Bacteria; phylum Pseudomonadota; class Alphaproteobacteria; order Acetobacterales; family Acetobacteraceae; genus BOG-908. Next base: position 74,070 of record CAWKCV010000001.1, read on the forward strand.
GAATCGCCTCGACCAGCCTTGTCCGCTGCGCCTCGGCCAGCCCGTCCGTCATCGCGGTCTCCACAAAACCGGGCGCCACCAGGTTCACCGTGATCCCACGGCTGCCAACCTCCTGCGCCAATGCCTTGCTCATCCCCGCAAGCCCCGCCTTGGCCGCGGCATAGTTCGCCTGCCCCGGATTGCCCGTATGACCCACCACGCTCGATATCTGGATGATCCGCCCCGCCCGGCGCCGCAGCATTCCCCTCAACGCCGCACGCGCCAGCCGGAACGGCGCACTCAAATCCACATCGAGCACGCTCGCCCAATCCTCGTCCTTCATCCGCAACGCCAGCATGTCGCGCGTGAATCCGGCATTGTTCACCAGCACATGCAACGGCCCGCCCGCCGCTTCAGCCGCCGCCACCAGTGCATCCGCCGCCCCCGCGTCGCGCAAATCAGCTTCACACACATGCGCCCGCTCGCCCAACTCCGCCGCCAACGTCTCAAGCGCCGCCACCCGCGTGCCCGAAAGCACCACCACGGCCCCTTGGGTGTGCAGCCCACGCGCGATCGCCGCCCCGATCCCGCCCGAAGCGCCGGTCACCAGCGCCACCCGTCCGCCCAGATCGAACATCAGAGAACCTTCAGCAGCGCTTCGATTTCCGCCGGCGTGCCGGCCGAATAAGCCTGCGCATCGGGCGATATCCGCTTGCTCAGCCCCGCCAGCACACGCCCCGCCCCCAACTCCACGAACCGGTCCACGCCCATCTGCCCGCACGCGATCATGCTCTCGCGCCAGCGCACCGTCCCGGTCACCTGCGCCACCAGCAGCCGCTTGATCTCATCGGGATCGCTCACCTTGGCCGCCGTCACGTTGGCCACCAACGGCACACGCGGCACACCCAACGTCACCCCGTCCAGCGCCTCGGCCATCGCATCGGCCGCCGGCGCCATCAACGCGCAATGAAATGGCGCCGAGACGGGCAGCAGCATCGCCCGTTTCACCCCACGCTTCTTGGCCAGCTCCACCGCGCGCTCCACCGCCGCCCGGTCACCCGAAATCACCACCTGCCCGCCGCCATTGTCATTGGCCGCCTCCACAACCTGCCGCCGGTCGCGCTGCCCCTCCACCCGCCATATCGCCGCCTCGGCACAAATCTCGCCGGCCTGCGCCATCTCCACCCCCAGCAGCGCCGCCATCGCTCCTTCGCCCGGCGCCACCGCCGCCTGCATCGCCTCGCCCCTTAACCGCAACAACCGTGCACACGTGCCCAGCCCCAGCGCACCCGCCGCCGTCAGCGCGCTGTATTCGCCCAACGAATGCCCGGCCACCAGTGTCGCGCGATCCTGCACGGCCACCCCACCCTCGGCCGCAAGCACGCGCACTACGGCCAGCGACAACGCCATCAGCGCTGGCTGCGCATTCGCCGTCAGCGTCAGCTCCTCCGGCGGCCCCTCGAACATCAGCTTGGACAGACGCTGCCCCAGCACGTCGTCCACCTCGGCAAACACCTCGCGCGCGGCCGCGAAAGCCGCCGCCAGATCGCGACCCATGCCCACCGATTGGCTCCCCTGTCCCGGGAAGATAAAAGCCACGCCCGACATAAACACCCATCCACAAACCGGCCCGGCGTATCGCCCCGCACCATGGCAGTGTCAAATAAGCGGCCCGCGTTGTTTCTCTTCCTCATCACCCCCGGCCTCGGATACTTTGCGCCATGTCCCTTCTCGACTCTCTTCTGGGCAGCAACCCCGTCCGCCAAGACGACAAACTCCTCCTGCCCGTCCGCCGCCCATTCTTCCTGCGCCCACGCGACGTCTTCGAAATCATCGTGGCGCTCGGCGACCAGGCCACCGTCAAAAGCCTCCTGCAGTGCGTCGAGCTTCGCCTGGCCGAGCCCCGCATCCTGCATTTCATGTTCCTCAACCGCTGGCCCACCGAAGCCGAACTCGCCGCGGTTCCCACCCCCTACCGCCCGCAAGAGCAATTGCGCGCGCTGATCACCTGCAAGGAGTTCCGCGCCGGCCTCTTCCGCCGTATCTGCGATTGCTACCCGGAGCGCACACGTCTCCTCTTCATCCGCATTCCGCGATGTGCCGGCGAGCATTTCATCGCCACCGCGAACGACATGCATCCGATCTTCCCCAACGACATCGCCGTGCATCGGCCACGCGACGAAAATGTCTTCGTCCCGGCACTCGGCCGCCTGCTCGGCCGCTTCACGCTCACCCGCACCCTCATGGCCGTCTCGCCCACCGCAGGCGCGTTCACCCAGGAAACCCGCCCGGAAGCGTCCAACCCGGCCTATGCGGAGTCCGGCCTGGAATGGACCATCAACGCACCGCCACGACGCGCCTACGACCGCCTCTTCACCGTCATCCGCGAGCCCACCGGCCTCATGCTCAGCCAGGTCAACGCCATCGTCGACGCCCTGCGCCAGCCTTCGTCATCGGACACGAGCGACATTGCCGCCTGGCGCAAACGTATGGCCATCGATCTCACCCGCTCCGACAACGCGGGCCTGAAAGCCGCCGCCCGCTCCATCCTGCAAAGCTTGCCGCTCGCCAACCCGATCTGCCACGCGCTTGGCAACGGCACCGCCGCCGACGCCCTGCGCGTCGCCCGCTACCAGGACATCGAAATCGCCGAGTTCGGCCGCTATATGGACTGGGTCAAATATACCTGGGACGTCGAGCCCAACCCGCCGATGAACCAGAGCGAAGCGCATCTCAAGCCTGCCGATCTTACGACCGACGACCGAGCCCGCCTGCAGGCGCTCACAAGCGAGGATCAGACGTTCTACGCCGCATTCCAGTCAGCCGAGGCGCAGATCGGCGACATGAGGTATTCGGTACGCGGACGGGACCTATAGTTCGTTCCGCTATCGCCGACCTCACCGCAAGCATCGCAAGCATCGCGACAGCGGAACAAAGGTTTTTGGTCCTTTTTCCAGAAAAAGGACTGCTTGCTTCCTCTCCCCCGTTCTGCTCTACACCGACGCTCCCTGCCACAGCACGGCAATGCTGTGGCTATGCCCATTTCCGGGCCCACCAGCCATAGGGACCAATCATGCCACTCTATGAAACCGTGCTCATCGCGCGGAACGACGTCACGCAACAACAGGTCGAAGCCGTCGCCGACACGATCGCGACGCAGCTCGAAGCCGATGGCGGCTCGGTCCAGAAGCGTGAATATTGGGGCCTCCGCTCCCTCTCCTACCGCATCAAGAAGAACCGCAAGGGCCATTACATGCTGCTGGGCCTCGATGCCCCGCCGGCCTCCATCAAGGAAATCGAGCGCCAGCTCGGCCTCAACGAAGACGTCCTCCGCTTCATGACCATCCGCGTCGAAGCGATCAATGAGGAACCGTCCGCCATTCTCGCCCGCAAGTCCGACGACCGCGAGCGCACCTTCCGCGGCCCGAAACCCGCCGGCCGCTTCGAATCCGGCCGCAAGCGCGGCTACGACGATCGCGAGGAATTCCGCGCCCGCGATCTCAACGACCCGATGGAAGAGTAATCCACCATGTCCGACACCACTCACGATTCCGGTGAAGTCAACGTCGCCGCACGCCGCGCCGCCGTCGGCGCCCGCCGCCCGTTCTTCCGCCGCCGCAAATCCTGCCCGTTCTCCGGCCCCAACGCGCCGAAGATCGACTACAAGGACGTCCGCCTGCTCAGCCGCTTCCTCAGCGAGCGCGGCAAGATCGTCCCCAGCCGCATCACCGCCGTCTCTGCCAAGAAGCAGCGCGAACTGGCCCAGGCCATCAAGCGTGCCCGCTTCCTGGCCCTCCTTCCCTACATCGTCTCCTGAGGCGCAACGGTCATGGCACAGGTCGAACTGATCCTCCTCCAGCGCGTCGAAAAACTCGGCCAGATGGGTGACCTCGTGAAGGTCAAGCCCGGCTACGCGCGCAACTTCCTCCTCCCGGGCAAGCGGGCCATCCGCGCGAACAAGGCCAATCTCGCCCAGTTCGAAACGCAGCGCGTCCATCTCGAAGCCCAGAACCTCAAGCGCCGCGAAGAAGCCGAGCGCCTCGCCGAGCGCGTCGACGGCATGAAGGTCGTCATCGTCCGCCAGGCCGGCGAATCCGGCAGCCTCTACGGCAGCGTCAGCGGCCGTGACATCGCCGACGCCTGCGCAGCCGGTGGCCTCACCATCAACCGCAGCCAGGTCATCCTCGAACAGCCGATCAAGACCCTCGGCCTCACCCGCGTCCGCGTCAGCCTGCACCCCGAAGTCAGCATCGACGTCATCGCCAACGTGGCCCGCAGCACCGAGGAAGCCGAACGCCAGTCCCGCGGCGAGGCGGTGGGCCAGGCGGCCGAGGACGAAGAGGCGGCACTCGAGCCGGCTATGGTCTTCGGCGAGCAGGATCAGCCTGATATTGCTTGAGGAAGGCTTTCTTTTCTTCAGAAAAGAAGCAAAAGACTTTTCTTCCGCTGTCGCGATGCTCATGACGGGCTTAGTGACGGCGGTTTCAGCCCATTCGGCGGAGCATCCGCTCTACGAGGCGGGGCACGGCGGGGCGCTCACGGTTGAGGATCCCGCCCAGCACCAAGCCGCCCGCCTCCTGCACGCGCGCCACCGACGCACGGCCGTCCCGTACCGACGATCTTCCGCCCTGCATCACCAGCGCCACGCCACCATGCAGCGCCGAACACAGATCGGGCGTGTCGCGATACGGCATCACCGGCGCCATATCCACCACCGCGGCATCCACATAGCCCAGCAATTCCACCAGCAGTCCCCGCAGGCCGGCTTGGTCCATCGCACCCAAATCACGCTGGCAGGCCGGCAGCACCACGATGTTCCTGTGCTCGCCCGCCATCTGCAACGCCCCGCCCAAGGCGACCCGACGCGCCAGCACATCGGCCAGCCCCGGCCCGTCCGGCAACCCATACAGCCGACGCAGGCACGCGCTGCGCTGGTTCGCCTCCACCAGCACCACCCGCTTGCCGAAACTCTGCGCCAGGCAAACCGCCAGCGCGCGCGCCACCGTGGTCGCCCCCTCACCATGCCGCAGGGAGGCCACACCCACGGCTGTCATCCCGGCGGGTGCCGCCGCCATCGCCTGCGTCGCTACCCCCAGCATCGTCCCCGGATCGAGCGTCACGACACCCGCCTCCAGCGTCGGCAACAGCGAATCGCCCCACCCGCCCTCGCCCGGCAGCATGAGCTCGCCACGCTCGGTCATCGCCGGCATGGACACGTCGCGGAGTGCCGGCAGGCTCACCGCAATTGCGCCAACGGCACGTCGCCCAGGCGCGCCAGCACGTCCAGCCCCAGCCGGCCCGACACATCGAGCGTCCCCTCGATCGTCCTGCGCCTCGCCTCCGCCCAGAACGCCAGCCCCACCCCGGCCAGCAATCCCAGCAGTGCCATCCCGCCCATCACCAAGCCCGGCCCCGGCCAGTCCGCCGCCGCCGGTGGCACCGCCTGGCTCACCACGCGCGCGCCGCCCACCGCCTGCCAGCCCGACTCCGTATGCGCATGCGCCGCGGCCACCTCCTGCTGCGCCTGCGCCAAGCGCGCCATCTTCTCCTGCCGCGCTTGCCCCAGCAGGTCGGTCTCCGACATATGCTTGTCGAGCGCACGCAGCGTCGCGTCGTCATCGGCAATCCCGGCTTCCAGCTTGCCAAGCCGGTCGTCCAGCACGCTCACATCGCGCTGCGCCGCCTCGCGCGCGACGGCATAATTCTGCTCCCGCACCCGCGCGATCTCGCGATCCAGCGCGCGCATCTCGGCACTATCCGCCCGCCCGGCACTCAGCAACTGCCCGCGCTTGTCCAGCAACGCGGTGAACCCCGCCGCCAATGGCCGCGCACTGTCGCCACCCGCAATCCACCCGCCACTGCCATAGCTTTGCTCGAGCGACTCCAGCTTCTGCTGCGCCAGCGCCCGGCTCAGCCGAACCGTGTCGGCCATACCGCGCGCCTGCGTCAGCCGCATGTCGATCCGCCCACGCTCCGCCCGCGCGGCATCGCCATCCATCGCCGGCCCGAGCGCGCCCGCCTGCCGGTCGAGATCGCGCATCTCCGCCTGCGCCGCCTCCAGCTTCACCTGCGCCCGGCCCAATATCTCCAGCGCATCCGCACTGTCGCTGCCCGTCTGCTGATACGCGCCGACCACCGCATTGAGCGCGGTCGCGGCAAACACCGGGTCATCCCAACCGAAACTCACCACCACCACGTCCGTATCGCCGGCCACCCGCACACGCAGCGCCTGCTCCACCTGACGGGCCAGCTCGTCCGCCGTCGGCACCGGAGAGGCACCCGCCAGCGACCGTCCCCACGCGCCGCCGAACCGGCGCAGCGCCTGGCCCATCACACCCGGCCGATCGCCCGGCAGCACCGCCTGGATCACCGGCAGCACACGCCGCACCAACCCAGGATCGCGCAACAATTCCGCCTGGTCGCGCGCCGCCCTGCCCGACCCATCGGTCCCGGGCGCCACCGCCAGCCGGACCACCGCCGTATAGCGCGCCGGCCATAGTGTGGTCGCCGTCACGCCGGCCGCCGCAAAGCACAGCACCACCCAGGCAATCAGCCCGGCCCGCCTGAAGAAAAGCTGGGCGACATCCAGCAGCAATATGCGTTCGGCGCCGGTCACGGTCTGCTCCCAATACACGCTTGCGTGATGTAGCGCCAAAACCTGCCACACTCCAACGCCAACCAGCATCCCGACGTGCCGCCGTATCCGAATCCCGCCGCCCGCGTTAGGAACGCGACACAACTTCGGGTTTCCTCGCCGATGCGCGCCCTCATCGACGCCATCCTCACGCGCTTCGTCACCGCCGGCCAACTCACCGTCCGCTACCCGGACGGAAAAGTCGCAACCTATGGTCCCGGCGGCCACCCCAACGCTGGCGCCACCATCACTACCTGGCGCACCATCCGCGGCCTGCTTACGAACCCCGCTCTCGTCTTTGGCGAAGCCTTCGTCTCCGGCGAACTCGTCCCGCTCGACTGCGACCTCGAAGACATCCTCGACCTGCTGTTCGGCAACATCGCCAATGGCGGCCAACATCCCGGCTTGGCCATGCGCCGCACCATCGCCCGCGCACTCCGCCAAGTAGCCCAATACAACCCGATCCCGCGCGCCCGCCGCAACGTTGCCTCGCATTACGACCTCAACGGCCGTCTCTATTCGCTCTTTCTCGACCGCGACAGAAACTACTCGTGCGCCTACTTCCCCACCGGAACCGAAACCCTCGAGGAAGCCCAGGCCGCCAAAAAGCACCACATCGCCGCCAAGCTCTGCCTCGACCAGCCCGGCCTGCACGTGCTCGACATCGGCTCCGGCTGGGGCGGCATGGCCATCACCCTGGCGCAGGATTTCTCCGCCCGTGTAACAGGGATCACGCTCTCGCAGGAGCAACTCGAAGCCTCCCGCGCCCGCGCCGAAGCCGCCGGCGTCTCCCACCTCGTCCGCTTCGAACTGCTCGACTACCGCACCGTCACCGGCACCTACGACCGCATCGTCTCCATCGGCATGTTCGAACATGTCGGCATCACCCACTACGCCGAATATTTCCGCATCATCCGCCGCCTCCTCACCGAAGACGGCGTCGCCCTCATCCACGCCATTGGCCGCAGCGACGGCCCGGCCGTCACCAACCCCTGGATCACCCGGCACATCTTCCCCGGCGGCTACTCCCCCGCGCTGTCGGAAGTCTTCCGCGCCGTCGAACGCGAAAAGCTCATCGCCACCGACGTCGAAATCCTCCGCCTGCACTACGCCGAAACCATCCGCCACTGGCGCCGCCGTTTCGACGCCAACCGCGACGCCATCGCCGCCCTCTACGACGATCGTTTCACCCGGTTATTCGAGCTTTATCTCGTGGGAAGCGAGTATTCGTTCCGGCACCTGAACCACATGGTGTGGCAGTTGCAGCTGGCGCGGCATCAGGCGGCGACGCCGCTCACGCGGGATTATATGAACCAGGAAGGCAAGCAGTCCTTTTTTGAAAAAAAGGACCAAAAAACTTTTGTTAATTCGGCTTACGCCGGTTGAGCATCTGCTTGTAGAAACACCGCTCGGGGGTTGGGGATGCCAGCAGAGTTCCGTTTGATATCGGAAGCATCCGACTACGCCTCAGTGCTTCCCTCATCGATCGAGGTGCCACAGCCACCACGCTTCACTTTCGGCGCGCCCCCCGCTTCAGTCATGTCGACCTATTTCAGGTCGACATACCTGCATGGGATCGGGATTTATGCCGCCGATGGGCTCGTCTGGCGCAACGGATTTATCGCCGACGCAAGCGGCACGCTGCTCATCGGTGGCGAGATACAAATACATCCCGGCCATGTCGAGGCGCTGCCAGCCTCAACTCGCGAGATGTTCGTCAGTGCCCCAATACATCGCGTGCAAGGCAAAGCCGCCGCCATCGTACCCCACGGCGACGCTTATCGAATTTATGGTCATTGGTTGGTCGATATTTTGCCGAAGCTAGCGGTTCTGCAGGCGGCCGGAGAAGACCTGGCGGCCTTGCACTACCCCATACCGCAAGACACACCCGCTTTCGCACGCGAGTTGCTAACTTTCTTCGGCGTGCCGCCCGACCGAATAGTGCCGGTGACGACCGGCCACCGGTTTGTCGCTGATAGGCTGATGATCCCGACCCTGCTCCACCGCGGCGTACGCGTCTCATCCCTGATGAGCGATGCAGCAAGGATGTTCCAGGATCGTCTGAAAGCGACGGGGCACTGGCTTGCGCCAGCCAAGGGCGAATCCCGCATCTTTGTCGCGCGTCGCGGCCGCAACAGAGCCTTGACCAATCGCTCCAAAATCGAGGAACTAGCAAAGGAATTCGGCTTCAAAATCGTCTATCCGGAAGACCGGCCATTGGCAGGTCAGTTCGCATTATTTGCCGGTGCACGCGAGATCCTGGGTGAGTATGGCTCCGCTTTCCACAGCTCTCTGTTTTCCGAACCAGGTACGGTCGTCTGCGCGCTGCGTGGCGACCAGGTCCATCCCGGCTTTATCCAGTCCGGCCTAGGGTTTGTTTTGAAGCAGCCCACCGGTTACGTTTTCGGAGCGAGCGATGGGGACGATTATGCGTTCGCCATGAACGAAGATGCGGTGCGCGACTGCCTGCGCATCGTATTCGACAAGAACAATGGCCTTGCCCGTTCAGCGCTGCACGATCTACCGCAACCAGCATCGGTGCCAGTGCCGGTGCCAACGCCATCGATCCAAGCGCCCGCAATCATCGAGACGCCCAAACCAAGCGGATCATTCTTCCGTCGTTTGTTCTCGAAATACGCGGCTGTAAAAGAGCATCGTTCCGTGGTGCAAATTCCGCCAAATGTCGACGCAACGATCTTCGTGCACGCACATCTGCAAACACGCGGCGATACGGAGAGCACTCCGGATGGCTGGGTGGGCGTGCCTGGCAGCAAGCTCGCCATCGAGGGCGTGACCGTCAGTATCGAGCCACGCGACTGGTCCGATCATCTGACCTGCCAACTCGTGCGTCGAGACGGTTCCCTGTCGGAGCCGGTGAGAGCTGGCTTATACTGCGGAACCCGAGGCCAGAACGCTCCAGTGCACGGGATTCTCTTGCGTGCGGACGGGCCTCTCATGACCGACTACTCGATCCTGGTGGAAGCGTGCTTTTTGGACGGATCGAGATCAGGCCCCATACCGGCTGGAACGATCGTCCAGTCGAAGTCCGGTGCGGCGCTCGAAGCGCTACGCATCGTGCTGGTGCGAGGCGGCCGCCCTCCAGGCCTGCACACACTATTGCGGCCGGCCTAGCCGTCCGCAGCGCGCATTCGATACAGGCAAGTGAAACCAGACGAACATCTCTCGAGAGAAGAAGGCCCTCCTTGCTGAAACTCCGCATCATCCCCTGCCTCGACGTCGCGAACGGCCGCGTCGTCAAAGGCGTCAACTTCGTCAATCTGCGCGACGCCGGCGATCCCGTCGAACAAGCCGCCATCTACGACCAGGCCGGCGCCGACGAGCTCACCTTCCTCGACATCACCGCCAGCCACGAACAGCGCGACACCATCCTCGACGTCGTCAGCCGCACCGCCGCGCGCATCTTCCTCCCCTTCACCGTTGGCGGCGGCATCCGCTCGACCGCCGACATGCGGCGCCTCCTGCTCGCCGGCGCCGACAAATGCGCCATCAACTCCGCCGCCGTCAGCCGCCCCGAACTCATCGCGGACGCCGCCCAGACCTTCGGCAGCCAATGCGTCGTCGCCGCCGTCGATGCCCGCGCCACCAGCCCCGGCCACTGGGAAGTCTTCACCCACGGCGGCCGCACCCCCACCGGCCTCGACGCAGTCGCCTGGTGCCAGCAACTGCAATCCCTGGGCGCCGGCGAGATATTGCTTACCAGCATGGACCGCGACGGCACCCAGGCCGGCTTCGACACCGACCTGCTGCGCGCCGTCTGCGCCGCCACCACACTCCCCATCGTCGCCAGCGGCGGCGTCGGCACTACCGACCATCTCATCGAGGGCGCCCGCGCCGGTGCCACCGGATTGCTGGCGGCGAGCATCTTTCATTTTGGAGCGATCAGCATCGCGCAAGCCAAGGCGGCGCTTGCGGTTGCGGGGCTGCCTGTCAGACAAGGGACTGAAGCTGTTCTTTCTTGAACAAAGAACCAAAAAAACTTTTGCTCAGGCTATCGCAGACTTCGGGATAAGCACGCGTCGAGGACTTGATCATTGGCTAAAAAGAACCGACCGTCCGACCCGGCTCCCGTCTCTACCGGCGTCTCCCCAAAGGTGCTCGACCGGCTCTGGGAAGTCGTGCTCTCCCGCCGCGACGCCGACCAGTCCACCAGCCACTCCGCCCGCCTGCTCTCGCGCGGCACGCCCAAAGTCGCCCAGAAATTCGGCGAGGAAGCCGTCGAGTGCCTCATCGAAGCAGTCGCAGGCAACAAGGACGCACTCGTCGCCGAAAGTGCCGACGTCCTGTATCACCTGCTCGTCCTGTGGGTCTCCGCCGGCGTCCATCCGTCCGAGGTGTGGGGCGAGCTCGAACGCCGCGAAGGCATTTCGGGCGTGGCTGAGAAAGCCGCCAGACGCGCGCTGCCGCCGGGGCCGCCTACGCGGAAGATTCCGTGATGCACACGAAAAAAGGCGAGCAGTCCTTTTTCGAAAAAAGGACCAGAAAACTTCTGTTCCGCTGTCGCGTGCTCACCCCGGAATCCACGACATCGTGACAAAAGTCTTTTGCTTCTTTTCTTCAGAAAGGAAGGCCTTCCTTGAACCCTCGACTCAAAAAGGAACAAAAATGCCCGTGCCCGGCCTAGGCGCCTATGACGACACCAACATTTTTGCCCGCATCCTGCGCGGCGAGATACCCAGCCGCCGCGTCTATGAGGACGAGTTCGCGCTGGCCTTCTACGACATAAACCCGCAGGCCCCGGTCCACGTCCTGGTCATTCCCAGAACGCCGCACATCTCGCTGGCCGATTTTGCGACAAGCGCGCCGGCCGCAACGGTCGGCGGCTTCTTCCGCGCTGTCGCCCTGGTCGCGCGCCAACTGGAATTGGAACTGCCAGGCTACCGCATCCTCGCCAACATGGGCCACCATGCCCACCAGGAAGTCCCCCACTTCCACGTCCATATCTTCGGCGGCCGCCCCCTGGGCGCCATGCTGCCTTAACCTTAAAGTTTTTTGCTCTTTTTTTAAAATAGGACTGCTTCCTTACTGATACTCATCCTGCAAATCCGCCTCCAAAGTATTCATCGAAGCCCGGGAGAACAGCTCCTCCGCCTCCTCGTCCTCCTGCTTGGGCGGCGCCGCCAAAACCTCCACCATCCGGTCCATCTCCGGATCGCATAAATACCCTTTCAGCCAGTCGATATGCCCCGCTTCATCCTCGAAGAACCCGGCCACCAGATCCTGGCTGTCGATCCCGATCGCCGCATGCCAAACGGCCGAGGCCGCCGCACCGCCGCGACCCAACTGTCCGGGCCCTGTCGCCAGCGATCGCCCTGCTCCGGGCGTCAACCGGGCCGCCAGACCATCCAGCACGAACGCCGCTATCTTGCGAACCATCGCCCACTCCCGAACCGCATCACCAGCCATCGCAAGCTCAGCGCGCCGGCCAGCGCATATCCTGGCACCAGCAGCAGGTTATACCGCACCTGGTTCACCGCCACCGCGGCATTGAACGCGAGCATGAACCAGGGCGGCAGCAACACCAACAGCGCTACCCGCCCATCCCAGCCGCCACGCGCGCCGTACCAGACCTGCCGCCCGGCCGCCACCGTCCAGATCAGCGCCGGCACGAACAGCACGAATCCCCACCAATGCGCCACGTAAGCCGCCCGCAATGCCATCGGGATCGATACCAGCAGATGCTTGACCGGCATCCGGAAAATGTAAGTGTGCAGCAGGTAGCTCAGATGATGCTCATACCCGCCTGCAGCCGCCAGCGTCTCCGGCAGCATATGCCGTAGCCCGAGCACATAGAAAGAAGTCGGCTGCTCATCCCACCCGAACCGGTCGCACGCCCCGTGTCCGACCAGCCTTTCACCAAGCGACCGCCCATCCGGCAGCCAGCAGAGATACGCCCGCCCATACTCGCTCCAGCTCATCGTATCGAACGCGATCCGCTGCACCAGCGTGTGACTGTCGTAACCGTACGTCAGCGCCGCCCGACCCATCACCATCGCATTGCGCGCCACCCAAGGCGCCAGCACCGCCACCTCGCCGACCGCGAATGAAGCAGCCGGCCAAATACCCCGACGCCGCGCCAACACCAGCACCGCCAAAACCACCGCCGGCAGCAGATACAGAAATCCCGGCTTGGTCAGCGCCGCCAGACCCGCCAACGCCCCCGCCCCGCACGCCCAGCCCAGCCGCTCCCGCCCCATGCCGTCGATCGCGCGCACGCCTGCGCCGATCGCCGCCACGCACAGCGCCAGGCACGTCATCTCCGTCATCAGATACGCGACCGACCGCAGCAACAGCGGCGCCGCGCCGAACGCCAGCACCAGACTGCCCCATCCGACTGCGGCACCACCCAGCCGCCGCCCCATCCACCAGACCAGCCAGAACACGCCAGCCAACTCGCCAAATTGCAGCCCGCGCAGCACGGGCGCCGCCGCCCGGCAACTCTCGTCGCGCCCGCCGCTCGCCACCAGACAATCCATCCCCCGCCGCAGCCCGCCATCGACCAGCGACGAGCCCGCCACCAGCACCGGGTAAAGCGGCGCGAACCGCATCCCCGACGACCGCAGCCCATCCGGCCCAGGCTCCGCGAACATGAACCCGTCGGTAAACCGGCCCGAATGCACCAGATCGTCGGCTATCCCGAGATAGAATGGCTGGTCGAACACCCGCAGCGCCTGCACCTTCTGCAGCTGCCACAGCCCGCCATTCACCAGCACGATCAGCAGCAGCGCCAGCAACCCCGGCCGCGACCCCAGCCAGCGCACGCAGGTCGTCAACTTGTGGGTGCGCTCGCCTGCAACGCCGCCAGCACCTGCGTCCCCAGCGGCGTCCCCAGCCCAGTCGCCGCGTCCCAGCCAGGCCCTGCCTGATACGCCCCGTTGCTGCCCGCCACGATGTCGGTGAACGCCGTCGGATTGGCATACAGCAGCGGACTTATGAACCCGACCTTGCGGCCCAGCGACTGGTTCACAAGCGCCACCAGCCCCGCCATTAACGGCGCCACCGCACTCGTCCCGCCGATCACCGTCGCTGTGCCGTCCACGCTCACCTGATACCCCGTCGCCGGATCGGCATCGCCCGCCACGTCCGGCACGCCGCGCTTCGAGTTGCTCACCGCCGACATCTGCCACGCCGGCTGCGCGAACTGGCTGGAAAACCCGCCCCCCGTCGCCCCGCCTTGCGCCCCGTTATTCCACACCACCTCCGGCCCGCTTGCCGGCAAGCTTGTCCCGCCGCACGCGATCACGTTGGCGCTCGAGGCCGGGAAATCGACGTGGTTCTGCCCGTCCGCCACCCCGTCGGTCGACCCGCTATCGCCGCACGCCACGCACACCGTAATCCCCAACGTCGCCGCCTGCGCCAGCACCTGGTCGATCGCGTCGATATCCTGCTGCGCGTAGCTGTTTTCCGGCCCGCCCCAACTGATCGAGATCACCCCAGGCGACCGGCTCGCATCGTTGACCGCTGCCGAGATCGCATCGTGAAACCCCACCCCGGCATTGCTGCCGAAATACACCACGATGTCGGCCGCCGGCGCCACCGCCCCCGTCACCTCGATATCAAGCTGCACCTCCCCATCCGCCCCACCCGGGTTGCCGTCCGGCGCATTGCTGGCAGCACCCACGCCGACCGAAGTCAGCGATCCCGTCCGGTTCACGCCCAGTCCGCTGAAATACGCCGCCACGTCGCTATCCGTGTAGCCGCCGCCCAGCTCGATCAGCGCGATCGTCTGCCCGGTCCCGTCGCCCGCCGGAAATTGATAGCGCGCCGCCACCTGTAGCGGCGTGTAAGCCACCTGCCCCGCACTCAGCAGCGGCCGAAGATGCGGCGTGGCCACCGGCCGCTGATCCAGCCCCATCACGGCGACCACATCGCCCGCTATGTCGTGCGGCACCGTCAGCCGCCCCGTCCGCGCCGCAAACTTCAGGCCGGTTGCGTTCTCGTACATCCCGATCTGCTCGGGCATGAACGCATGGATCGCCTGCGCATACGTGCAGCGCAGCTTGACCACATGCGCCGCCGCATCGGTCGACACCACCGACAGATCATACCGGCGCGCAACCTCGCGCACCCGGTCGATCACGTACTCCGGCGTCCCATGCAGCGCCTTATATGTGTCCCGGCTCATTCCCGGCCCGCCGCAATGCGTCGCCGCATCCAGCGGCGCTCCCGGCCGCAACACGATCGTCAGGTCCACCTTGGCCTGCATGTCCACATCGCCGGTCCGCACGGCAAACGCCGGCTCGTGGTGAAAACTCGCCCGAAACGACATCGCCGCCCTCCCAAATCCCGACCCACCGTAATCAGGTAGAAGCACTGATGCACGGCGCGGTTGCGTCCGCTACATTCGGGCAACAATGCCGCCCCGCCCACGCCCCCTCACCCAGCACGACCGCGACGAATGGGCGCTCTACGTCCGCCACGTGCAAGCGCTCGCCGGCCGCCCACCGCCGTCAGCACCACCAGAGCACCCCAAACCCAGCGCCAAACCGCAGCCCGCGCCGCCACCACCACCGCCGCGCCTGCGCCCCAACACCGCACCACCCGTCATCACCGGCGCACACCCGCCAGGCCTGGACCGTTCCACGTGGAACCGTTTCAGCCGGGGCAAGCTCCCCGCCATCCGAACGCTCGACCTGCACGGCAAAACCGCCCAGGCCGCCTTCCACGCGCTCGAAACCTTCCTGCTGACCGCCCACGCCGAACAACTACGCTGCGTCGAAATCATCACGGGCCGCGGCTCGGGCGAGACCGGCGGCGTCATCCGGCGCGAGCTGCCTATGTGGCTGAATCTACCGCGCCTGAGGCCC
Source organism: uncultured Alphaproteobacteria bacterium (assembly GCA_963848205.1). Taxonomy (GTDB): domain Bacteria; phylum Pseudomonadota; class Alphaproteobacteria; order Acetobacterales; family Acetobacteraceae; genus BOG-908. Next base: position 89,508 of record CAWKCV010000001.1, read on the forward strand.
ATCATCCTCGCGGCTGCGCATCCGCATGCGTTCAATCAGGGGAGCACGCGGGTTTTGATCAGGAAAAGGAAGTAGTCCTTTTTAGAAAAAAGACCAAAAAACTTTTATCCTTTGAGGCACTTCGAGACTACCAGGCCTGCGTCGGCGCCGGTTTTGGCGACGTGATAGTCTACCCGGATTTTGCAGGCGTCCACCGTCTCCGGCGTTGCGTGCACCGACAGGGCGGTATCCACGCATACCCGCCACTCCACCATCGCGGGGTCCTCCTTCATCACCAACTGACACATCTGAACCAGCGACCGTGCGCCAGGCGGATTGTCGCGCGAAACCATCCTTTTCAACGCATCCGCCGCGCCTATCTCCGCGCGAATACACGCCCCCCGGCTCGCCCGATGATCCGCGCACGCCGTATTATAAGCGTCCCACGCCACCGCACGGTCCTTGCTGCCCACCCCCGACAACGCCACCGCAATCGACGGATCGGCCCGCATTTCCGCCGCACACTCGCCAATCCCCTGCGCCACCGCCTGATCCGCCAACTTGTCCGGCGTATCCGCGTCCAGCGCCGCATCATGATCGCGCGCCAACTGCTCCTGCACGATCGCCAACATCACCCCCCGCGAATACGCCGGGTTCGTCGCGCAGAGATCGACGGCCTCGTCGGCGCAGGCGGGGCACGACAACATCAGAACAAACAGGAAAATTCGCATCGACGCATAATAAGGCAAGCAGTCCTTTTTTGAAAAAAAGGACCAAAAAACTTTTGCTGCTCTTCTTCCGGAAAGAACACCCTTGCTTCCCGCACCGCAGCAAGCGATGCTGGTAGCGTTCCAAACCTCCTTCGCGGGAGAGCAGCGCGCCCTGAAAGGCACGCCGCCGAAGGCGCAACCGGCCCCCGGAAACGCTCAGGCACCAAGGACCGCGCGGGATCGGAACCTCTGGAAAGCCGGCGTGCAAGCGCCGCACCGACGGAGAAAGGGCGGAAAGCCCGAATCTCTCAGGTTCCGTGACAGAGGGGGGTCAGACTGCCGGGCAACCGGTCCCTGACCTCGCACGCCCGGAACCAGACCGCTGTCCGACATGCCCCTCCGCACCACCCCGCTCGACGCCCTGCACCGACGGCTCGGCGGCCGCATGACGCCGTTCGCCGGCTGGTCGCTCCCCGTCCAGTTCGCCGGCACGCTCGCCGAACACACCCACACCCGAATGTCCGCCTCGCTGTTCGACGTCTCTCACATGGGCCAGGTCTCGCTGCACGGCGCCGACGCCGCCCAACGCCTGGAACAGCTCGTCCCCGGCGACATCGTCGGCCTCGCTCCCGGCCGCCAGCGCTACACCCTGCTCACCAACGAACTCGGCGGCATCATCGACGATCTGATGGTCGCAAAAACCCTCAACCGCCTGTTCGTCGTGCTGAACGCATCGCGCGCCGAGACCGACATCCAGCACCTCCGCCTGCACGGCATCGAACCCGAACGCCACGACGACCGTGCGCTCCTCGCCCTGCAAGGTCCCGCCGCCGCCGCCATCATGGCGCGCCTCGCCCCCGCCGCCGCGGCGCTGCCCTTCCTGGGTGCGACCACCTGCGAGATCGCCGGCATCGCCTGCTGGATCAGCCGCAGCGGCTACTCCGGCGAAGACGGCTTCGAAATCTCCGTTTCCGCCCAGGACGCCGAGGCGCTGGCCGAAAAGCTCCTTGCAGAACCCGAATGCGCCCCCGCGGGCCTGGCCGCGCGGGACACGCTGCGCCTCGAAGCCGGCCTCTGCCTCTACGGCCAGGACCTCGACATGCTGACCAGCCCGATCGAGGCCGGTCTCGCCTGGACCATCCCCAAACGCCGCCGCGTCGCGCTCGACTTCCTCGGCGCGTCCGTCATCGCCGACCACCTCAACCACGGCACCCACCGCCGCCGGGTGGGGCTACGCCTTGCCGGCCGCGCCCCCGCCCGCGCCGGCGCCACCATGGCCGCTACCGACGGCACCGAAGCCGGCACCGTAACCTCGGGCACATTCTCGCCCACTTTGGGTGCTCCCATCGCCATGGGGTACGCGCGCCATGACCTGGCAACCGATGGCACGCCACTCGCATTGCTGGTGCGTGGGCAAAGTCTGCCAGCCACGGTGGCACCGCTGCCCTTCGTTCCCCACCGCTTCGCCAGATAGAGGGTTCAATGGCCGAGACACGCTTTACCAAAGACCATGAATGGGTCCGTCTGGAAGATGACGGCACACTGACAGTCGGCATCACCGACCACGCGCAGGAAGCGCTGGGCGACATCGTCTTCATCGAGCTGCCGGCCATCGACCGCGAGGTCGTCGAAGGCGAGTCGGTCGCCACCGTCGAGAGCACCAAGGCGGCCAACGACGTCTATGCCCCCATCGGCGGCCGTATCGCCGAGACCAACGAAAACATCGTCGAAGAGCCCGGCCTGATCAACCGCGACCCCACCGGCGAAGGCTGGTTCTGGCGCATGGAGCCTGGCGACGAGGACCTGTTCGAAACCCTGATGGACGAGGAAGCCTACGAGGCGTTCCTGGAGACACTCTGACCGATGAGCACGCTCGCCGACCTTGACGCACTGGAAGCCCAGGACTCCTTCATCGCCCGCCATATCGGCCCCAGCGAGACGGACATCCTGTCCATGCTGCGCACGGTCGGCGCTGACTCGCTCGACGCGCTGATCGCCCGCACCATCCCCGAAGGCATCCGCACCGGCGCACCGATCGACCTGCCGCCGGTGTCCGACGAGGCCGCCGTGCTGGCCGAACTCGCCGGCCTCGCAAGCCAGAACGACAGCCGCACCCGCAGCCTGATCGGCTGCGGCTACCACAACACCCACACGCCGCCGGTGATCCTGCGCAACGTGCTGGAAAACCCCGGCTGGTACACCGCCTACACGCCATATCAGGCTGAAATCGCCCAAGGCCGACTTGAAGCGCTGCTCAACTTTCAGACCATGATCGCCGACCTCACCGGCCTGCCCATCGCCAATGCCTCCCTGCTCGACGAGGCGACGGCGGCCGCCGAAGCCGTCGCCATGGCCTACGGCATCGGCCGCGCGGGCTCGTCCACCGTCGCGGTCGCCGCCGACCTGCACCCGCAAACCCGCGCCGTGCTCGCCACCCGCGCCCGCCCGCTTGGCTGGAGTCTGGTCGATTTCGCGCCCGGCGACACCGCCGCCATCGGCGCCGCCAATCCCTTTGCCGTCGTCCTGCAATATCCCGGCACCACCGGCGCCATCCGCCCCTTGCACACCGAAATCGCCGCCGCTCACGCGGCGGGCGGGCTCGCCATCGTCGCCGCCGACCTGATGAGCCTGGTCATGCTCACTCCGCCGGGCGAAATGGGCGCCGACATCGTCGTCGGTTCCGCCCAGCGTTTCGGCGTGCCGATGGGCTTCGGCGGCCCGCATGCCGCTTTTTTCGCCACCCGCGACGCCTTCAAACGCCAGATGCCCGGACGCATCGTCGGCCGCAGCATCGACGCCGCCGGCAACCCCGCCCTGCGCCTGGCTCTGCAAACCCGCGAGCAGCACATCCGCCGCGAAAAGGCGACGAGCAACATCTGCACCGCCCAAGTCCTGCTCGCCGTCATCGCCGGCTTCTACGCCGTCTGGCACGGGCCCGCCGGCCTTGCTTGCATCGCCCGCCGCATCAATCTGCAGGCCCGCCTGCTCGCCGACGCCGCCCGCAGCACTGGCCACACGCTTCGCCACGACGATTTCTTCGACACCATCACCGTCGAAGCCGGCCCGAACGCCGACCGCTTGATGGCACAGGCGCTGAAAACCGGCTTCAACCTGCGCCGTGTGGACGACGATGCCGTTGCCATCGCGCTCGATGAGACCGTCACACGCGACGAACTCCATTGCCTGTGCGCGCTGTTCGGCGCCGCGCCCAGCAACGCAACCCCATCCGTCCCCGCCGCCCTCGCCCGCTGCTCGCCCTTTCTGACGCACCCGGTCTTCTCAGCCCACCACGCCGAGCACGCCATGCTGCGCTACCTCAAGCAGCTCGAAGACCGCGACATCGCGCTCAACCGCGGCATGATCCCGCTTGGCTCATGCACGATGAAGCTGAACGCGACGGCCGAGATGCTGCCGATCACCTGGCCCGGTTTCGCCGCCATCCACCCCTTCGCGCCCGCCGAGCAGACGCGCGGTTATGCGACCCTCGTCGCCCGCCTGTCGCAATGGCTGGCCAGCGCCACCGGCTTCCACACCGTCAGCCTCCAGCCCAATGCCGGCAGCCAGGGCGAATATGCCGGCCTGCTCGCCATCGGCGCCTACCACACAGCGCGCGGCGAGCCCGAGCGCCGCGTCTGCCTCATCCCCAGCAGCGCCCACGGCACCAACCCCGCCAGCGCCGCCATGGCCGGCATGACCATCGTCGTCACCGGCTGCGACGCGCGCGGCAACATCGATCTCGCCGATCTGCGCGCCAAGGCCGAAAAGCACGCGCCCCGCCTGGCCGCCCTGATGATCACCTACCCCAGCACGCACGGCGTGTTCGAAGCCGACATCCGCGAGATCTGCACCATCGTCCACGCCAACGGCGGCCAGGTTTACATGGATGGCGCCAACATGAACGCCCAGCTCGGCCTGACCAGTCCCGGCCAGATCGGCGCCGACGTCTGCCACCTCAACCTGCACAAGACATTCTGCATCCCGCATGGCGGCGGCGGACCAGGCGTGGGCCCGATCGGTGTCGCCGAACACCTCGCCCCCTACCTGCCCAACCACCCGTTCCGTGCAGACGCCGGCCCCGCCACCGGCATCGGCCCGGTCAGCGCCGCCCCGTTCGGCAGCGCCACCATCCTGCCGATCAGCTACGCCTATATCCGCCTGATGGGCGCCGCCGGCCTGCGCCGCGCGACGGAAGCCGCCATCCTCAACGCCAACTATATCGCCGCCCGCCTGGCACCGCATTTCCCCATCCTCTACACCGGCGCCCAAGGCACGGTTGCCCATGAATGCATCCTCGATTGCCGCGGCTTCACCACCTCCGCCGGCATCCAGGTCGAGGACATCGCCAAGCGCCTGCAGGATTACGGCTTCCACGCCCCCACCATGTCGTGGCCCGTGTCCGGCACGCTGATGGTCGAGCCGACGGAAAGCGAGCCACTGCCCGAAATCGACCGCTTCTGCGACGCCATGATCGCCATCCGCGCCGAAATTGCCGCCATCGAAGCCGGCCGTGCCGACCGGGCCGACAACCCGCTACGTCACGCCCCGCACACCGCGGCCGAAATCGCCTCGTCCAACTGGACGCACGCCTACACACGCGAGCAGGCTGCCTACCCGGCCCGCGCCGCTCACGCCAAGTATTGGCCGCCAGTCAAGCGCGTGGACAACGCCTACGGCGACCGCAACATCGCCTGCACCTGCGCACCGATCGAAAGCTACGCCGAGGCTGCCGACTGACCTCGCTTTCCCTATCTACACCGCGTAGATCCAGAAGCGTCCACGAGGTCGTCATCCTCAAGGATGGCCCCCGCCGGATCATCGCGCCCGCCGATGCGAGCTGGGACGATTTCTTCGCCGCCCCGGCCATCGACCTCGCCCCACGCGAGCAGCCGGAGGCTCAGACGCGCGACGCGTTGTGAGGCTGCGCTACCTGCTGGACACCAATCCCTGCATCCGCGTCCTGCGCGACAAACCCGCCGGCCTGCGCGTCCGCTTCAACGCCTCACCGGCAATCCCGCAGAGTTCCAGCGCGTGGACGGGCCGCGGGCCGAAGACTGGCTGGCGGCACCGGCGTAGCCCGGCACGCTGGCGCCCGGAGCCCGCGCGCCCTATCTCAGGCGCCAGCCCAGGAGCCACCCGCGATGCGTCATACGGCCGCGACCATTCTCGCTCTTCTCGCCTGCTGGCCTGCCGGGGCCGCGACGCTGGCCGCGCACCATGCCGTCTATGCGCTCACGCTCGACACGTCGAAGACGGAGGACGTGATCGCCGCGCATGGCAGCATGACCTACGACGTGGTCGATACCTGCGCCGCCTGGACCACGTCCCAGCATCTGGTCATCGACCTCACCAACAGCGGCGGCCAGGATGTACACATGGTCAGCGACTACGCGACGCTGGAAAGCCACGACGGCACGCATCTGGAATTCCACACCAAGCAGACCACCGACACGGCGGTGACCGAGAAGCTGGACGGCACCGCCACGCTGGAACGTTCGGGCGGGCGCGGACAGGCCGCCTACACCAACCCGGAAAAGAAGGAGGTGCTGCTGCCGGTTGGCACTTTGCTGCCGATGGCGCACACCGCCGCGCTGATCGATGCGGCCACGGCACAACGCAAGTTCCTCTCCACACCGCTTTTCGATGGCACGGGTGCCGCCGGCGCGCAGGATACGTTCGTCACCATCGAGAACTGGAACGCGCCGAAGCCGGCCAAGTGGGCGGCGCTGGCGCCTTTGCCCTCCGGCCGTATGCATATTGCCTTCTTCGACCGCAGCAGTGCCGCCGAGACGCCGGATTACGAGATTGGCATGACCTACTATGCGAACGGGGTTGCGGACATGCTGGCGATGAACTTTGGTGATTTCCTGATGAACGGACGGCTGGAACAATTGGATATCCGCACGCCGCCACACTGCTGATAGCCTATACGGCGCTTACTTTGGCTTCACATAAGTCTGCTACTATGGCATACTTCCATATTCGAAACGACCGGTTCAACCCGAATGTCACAGACAAACAGCAACGCTGCCGACCAGGAACGATACAACCGACGGCTGAGTGATAAAATTCAAGCCGCGTTCGACCACGCCTGCAACGAAGGGGAGCTGCTGGTGGCGGCCGACCTGCTGACGACGCTCGAATTGGTGCTCCTGCGTGTGGCGCCCAAACCCGACCGGCGCGAAGCGATCGTCGCGCCGTTAATGGCCTCGCATGAGCGCCTATGGCACCTGCGCGCCAGCGAAAGCCCGGCCGATGCCGCAAGCGTAGCGCCGGCGACCTGACGCCCACTCCCCCGCCGTGATACAGGCGGGCCGATGGCCGACCAGACAACCACACGCGCTTTGATGCTCAGGCTGTGGCGCGAGCATATCCGCCACCATCGCGCCCGCCTGCTTCTCGTGCTGCTGCTCACCGCCATCATGGCCGGTCTGAACGCGATCTACCCGATCGTCATCCAGCGCGCGATCAGCATGTTCGAGCAGCACGACAGCCGAATCCTCTACCAGATCCCCGCCCTCGTGGTCGCCGTCACCGCCGCCAAGGCCGCCGCCCAATACGGCCAGCTCGTGCTCGTCCAGCAGCTCATGCTGGTCATCATACGCGAGCTGCAGGAGCGCATGTTCGCCCAGCTCGTCGCCGCCGACCTTGCCCGCCTTGAACGCGAGGCGCCCGCAGCACTGGCCGCACGCTTCACCACGGACGCCACCACCGTGCGCGAGGCGCTCACCCGCGCGATCAACGCGGTGGGCGACGTCGTCACCGTCGTGGGCCTCGTCGGCACCATGTTCTATCTCGACTGGGAGTTCAGCCTCATCGCCGCCTGCCTCTATCCGCTGGCCGCCATTCCCATCCAGCGCGTCGGCAAGCGCGTGCGGCGGGCCTCGGGCGGCATGCAGGAACGCATGGGCGAGACGGCCACGCTGCTGCACGAGAGCTTCGCCCAGGCCCGCACGGTACGCGCCTATCGCCTCGAGGAGTCCGAACGCCGCCGCGCCGCGGCCACGTTCCAGGCACTCTATCGTTCGCTCCTCAAGATGAACCGCAGCCGCGCGCGCGTGGACCCGTTCCTCGAAGTGCTGGGCGGCGTGGCGGTAGCCGCCGTGCTGGGCTTCGCCGGCTGGCGCGCGGCCAATGGCGGCAACACGCTGGGCGACTTCACCGGCTTCGTCGCCGCCCTCCTGCTCGCCTCGCGCCCCGTCCGCGCCCTGGGTGCCCTCAACTCCGCGTTGCAGGAAGGCATGGCCGGCCTACTCCGCGTCTTCTCCGTCATCGACGAGTCGCCGACCATCCTCGACGCGCCGGACGCCCGCCCGCTGCCGCCCGGCCAGGGCCACCTGCAGTTCCGCGACGTGCGCTTCACCTATCCGGATGGCCGTGATGGCCTCAGCGGCCTCAGCTTCGAAGCCAGGCCAGGCCTCACCGTGGCACTCGTCGGCGCTTCCGGCGCCGGCAAATCGACCGCGCTCACGCTCATCCCGCGCCTGAAGGACGTCACCGGCGGCGCGATCCTGCTCGACGGCCTCGACATCCGGCAGACGACACTGACCAGCCTGCGCGACGCGATCGCCTATGTCGGCCAGGACGTGATGCTGTTCGACGACACGGTCGGCGCCAACATCCGGATGGGCCGCCCGGCTGCCACCGAGGACGAGCTGTGGAGCGCCGCACGCTCGGCGTCGGCCGCCGATTTCATCGCCAAGCTTCCGGACGGCATGGACACCCGCGTCGGCACCGGCGGCGCGCTGCTCTCCGGCGGCCAGCGCCAGCGCGTCTCCCTCGCCCGCGCTTTGCTGCGCAACCCGCGCGTCCTCCTGCTCGACGAGGCGACCAGCGCGCTCGATGCCGAAAGCGAAGCCGCCGTGCAGCAGGCATTGACCCATCTGCGCGCCGGCCGCACCACCATCATCGTCGCCCACCGCCTCTCGACCGTGAGGGACGCCGACCTGGTCGTCGCAATGTCGGAGGGCGCCTGTGCCGAGCAGGGCACACATGCCGAGCTGATGGCGCAGGACGGGCTTTACGCACGGCTGGTGCGTACCCAGGCTTTCGTGAGCGCGCCAGATTCCGTGCTGGCGGCTGAGTGACGCAGGAAGGCAAACGCCGTATTTGGATTTGCGAACACTATCCCGGCTTATGCTGCTGCGTCGCAGCGTGACCGCTTGACGGCAGGGCTGGCCCTGCTTCTTACATATCCGACACTCGACCGAACCGATCGGTCAGAAAACGCGAGACCGCTTCATGGCCGACCAACAATCGCCCGGACATCAGGACGACGAACAGGGCCACGACCCGGATCAGCCCGCCGACAAGAAGCAGCCGGACAAGGCGGCCCAGAAGGACGGCAAAACCGACGGCGACAATGCCCAACAGAAAGAGGCCGACCGCAAGCAGGAGGAACGCCGCCGCCGCGCACGCCCGTTCGTGCGCATCGGCATGGTCGTCATCCTCATCCTGCTGATCGGCGGCGGCATCTGGTATTGGCAATCGACCAAGGACATCGAGACGACCGACGACGCCTATACCGACGGCCGCGCCATCACCATCGCGCCGCGCGTCAGTGGCCAGGTCGTCTCGCTCGATGTGGACGACAACCAGTTCGTCCACAAAGGCGATCCGTTGATCCATATCGATCCACGCACCTACGAAGCCGCCGTCGAACAGGCGCAGGGCGAACTCGCCGCCTCGCAAGGCCAGCTCGTCGCCTCCACCCGCGCCTTCGAGGTGGCCAAGGTCAACTTCCCCGCCCGCCTGCAACAGGCGCGCGCCCAGCTCACCGACGCACAGGCGAACCTGTTCAAGGCACAGACCGACTACCGGCGCCAGCAATCCCTGCCACGGCAGGCCACCACCGGCCAGCAGATCGATTACGCGACCGCCGCTTTGCGCTCTGCCGAAGCGCAAGTCGGCTCGGCCGAGGCGGCGGTGACCCAGGCGATGCCCGTGCAGCCCAACATCGCCCAGTCCGGCGCGCAGGTGAAGCAGCTCGAAGGCTCGATCTCGCAGGCCGACGCCAACCTCCGCACCGCCCAGCTCAACCTCGGCTTCTGCATCCTGCGCGCGCCGCAGGATGGCTGGATCACCCGGCGCAATGTCGAGCAGGGCAACTACGTCACCCCCGGCCAGCAGGTATTCTCCATCGTCTCGCCCGAGGTCTGGGTCACCGCGAACTTCAAGGAAAACCAGCTCAACCGCATGCGTGCGGGCATGCACGTGAAACTCAGCGTGGACGCCTATCCCGCCCTCAAGCTCACCGGCCATATCGACAGCGTGCAGCTCGGCTCCGGCAGCAAGTTCACCGCCTTCCCGCCGGAGAACGCCACCGGCAACTTCGTGAAAATTGTCCAGCGCGTGCCGGTGAAGATCGACATCGATAGCGGGCTCGACCCTAAATTTCCGCTGCCGCTTGGTATTTCGGTTTCGCCTACGGTCGATGTGAAGGCGGGACAGTGAGGTGGGGAGGAAAAGTCTTCTTTTCTGAAGAAAAGAAGCAAAAGAGTTTTGCTCCTGCCGTCGCGGACCTTGGGGCCGGCGTACGCTTGCTGTCGTCCTTTCGAAGAAAGGTCGGCTTGCCTTGAGCGAAACCCAATGGAAACCCAAAGCCAATCCCTGGCTCATCGCGGTCGTCGTAACCGTCGCCGCCTTCATGGAAGTGCTCGACACCACCATCGTCAACGTCTCGCTCCCTCACATCGCCGGCAGCCTCTCCTCGAGCTACGACGACGCGACCTGGGCGCTCACCAGCTACCTCGTCGCCAACGGCATCGTGCTCACCATCAGCGGCTGGCTGTCGGACGTGCTCGGTCGCAAACGCTATTTCATGATCTGCATCGGCATGTTCACCGTGTGCAGCTTCCTCTGCGGCACCTCCACCTCGCTGCCCGAACTGATCCTGTTCCGCCTGATGCAGGGCTTCTTCGGCGGCGGGCTGCAACCCAACCAGCAATCCATCATCCTGGACACGTTCGAGCCCTCGCAGCGCGGCAAGGCGCTCGGCGTGGTCGCCATCGCCACCATCGTGGCCCCCATCATCGGCCCCACCCTCGGCGGCTACATCACCGACAATTTCAGCTGGCGCTGGATATTCTTCATCAACATCCCCGTCGGCATGCTCGGCGTGTTCGGCGTCGCAACGCTCGTCGAAGACCCGCCCTGGATCAAGAACAAGCGAAGCCGCGGTATCGACTATATCGGCATCTCGCTCATCACGCTGGGGCTGGGCTGCCTGCAAGTCGCCCTCGACCGCGGCGAGGACGAGGACTGGCTCAACTCGTCCTTCATCCGCATCATGTTCCTGCTGGCCTTCCTCGGCATCAGCGGCGCCATCGGCTGGCTGCTGACGGCCAAGAAGCCGGTGGTGAACCTGCACGTGATGGGCAACCGCAATTTCGCGCTCGGCGTGATGTTCATCGCGGCGATGGCCTTCATCCTCTATTCCAGCGCCGTCATCATCCCGCAATTCGCCCAGCAGGTGATCGGCTACACGGCGACCCTCGCCGGCCTCATCCTCTCGCCGGGCGGCGTGGTGATCATCCTGCTGATCCCCATCATCACCCGCGTCCTGCCGCTCATCCCGACACGATGGCTGATCACCACCGGCTTCACTGTCATGGGCTGCGCGCTGATCTACTCCAGCCACCTCGTGCCCAACATGACGTTCAGGCACATGGCGCTCATCCGCGCGTCACAGACTTTCGGCCTCGCCTTCATGTTCGTGCCGATCTCGACCATCGCCTATTCGAGCCTGCCGCGCGAGCTGAACGGCGACGCCGCCGCCCTCTACACGATGTTCCGCAACGTCAGCGGATCGATCGGCATCTCGGTGGCCACCGCCCTGATCACCACACGCACCCAGGTGCGCGAAGCCTACCTCTCGCGCTGGCTCAGCCCACTCAACGAGCCCTACAATCACCTCATCCAGCAGGACCAGGCCGCCCTTCTCAGCATGGGCCACGCCGCCGCCACCACGCAGCAGACCGCCGTCGGGCTCGTCTATCAGACGCTGCGAACACAGGCCTCGGTGCTGGCTTACTCCGACGTGTTTCTCTATTGCGCCATCGCATCGTTTGCCATCGTGCCGTTTACGTTCCTGCTGTCGAATTACAAGCCGACGCAGGGGGCGCCTCGGGGCGGTGGGCATTGAGGAAGCAAGCAGTCCTTCTTCTAAAGAAAGGACCAGAAAACTTTGGCCCCGCTTTGCGTGGTTAGCGGGGCATTGACGTCTGTCCCAAGACCCAGCCTTCCCAGCGTCGGATCCAGGTGTCGTCGGGAGGCGAATCAGGGCGGCGGCCGGTGACCACGCCTAGAACGCAGAGTGCGCCCAGCGTGCTGTCGAACCGGTCCTCGCCAGCCTCGTCGGCACCGAAGCCATCGTCATGCACCCCTGCATATCCAACGCCCAGCCTGGCCATCGCCGCACGCAAAGCGGGTGCACACGCCGCACGGTCGGCCTGTCGCCGCTTGCTGCCCGCCAGTGCCACGCCCAACTGGCGCATCGCCTCCGCCGGATACGTCTCCGCTACCGTCACCCATCCTGGACGCAACAACGAACGGAAATCGCCCTCGAACGGCCAAAGCAGCATCGGAAGGCCGGCCGCCAAAGCCGGCGCGATCACCTCCAGCCAGGCCGCAATCGCCGCCTTGCCCGACTGGTTGGCGCCCAACGTCCAGAAAACCGGCGCCCCTGCCGGCCGCTCCGCCGTCGCCCGGTCGCACGCCCGGCACAATGCCCCGGCGTCGGCCAGTCCCAACGCCTTTGCATGCGCGGCCCGCGTCATGCCGGCCACGCCGCGCGCCGGATAAAATGGCCGGTCGGCAGAGACCTCCTCGATCGTTCCTGCCACATCGCAAAAACCCGGGCGCCTGGCGAGCCCGCGCAGAAACGCCGGAAAATCTGCCTCCGTCGCATGCAGCCGGGCATAGTCCCGCGGCAGTCCCAACGGACAATCGATGCCGAACGCCACCGGCAGCCCCTCCGCTCGCGCCAGCAAACGTTTCAGCAGGGTGGCCGCCTCGCCCACTTTCTCCGGCGCTTGCATTCGCCAGCCGGCGTCCGACGGCCGGATCACCGTCATCCACCGTTTGGCCGCGTGCTTGCTCCAGTCCGCGTGGACGACCAGCGCAGTCAGAGCGGCTTGTGCGCCTTGTCGATCAGGCGGCCAAAAAAGCCGGGCTTCTTGATGGATTTCGCCTCGGCCTTGCGCGCTTTTTCGGCCGCGCGCTCTGCCTCGGCCGCCTCGCGATCCTTGGCCGCAAGCCACTTCTCCAGCGACATGCCGGCTTTCGCCGCACGCTTGGTCTCGTAAGCACGCTGGCCTTCGGTGAGGATCTTCGTCGGTTTTTGCATTGCCATGCTGATGTCAGGTTCCAGGCTGTATCCGGTGGTCACAAACCTTCGACGCGAGCTCGCGACAGCGGAACAAAAGTTTTCTTGTCCTTTTTTCAAAGAAGGACCGCTTACTCATACCGCGCCAGCACCCGCCGGCTCAACAGCCCGAGCACGCCGTGAATCGCCAGCCCGGCCGCCGACAACAGCGCGAGTGCTGCAAACATCCGCGCCGTCTGCAACCGGTAACTCGACTCCAGTATCCGATAGGCAAGCCCGGACGCGACACCCCCCGCGCCGGTCACGAACTCGGCGACAACAGCGCCCACCAGCGCCAAGCCGCCCGACACGCGCAAGCCGGCCAGGAAATACGGCACGGCGGCCGGAAACCGCAGCCAGGCGATCTCCTGCCAGCGCGAGGCGCCGGAAAGCCGGAACACGTCGAGCAATTCGGGCGGTGTCGCGGCCAGACCCACGGCGGTGTTGGAGAACACCGGGAAGAACGCGACGACCGTGGCACACACCACCATCGCCGCGAACGGATCGCCGATCCACACGATGATCAGAGGTGCGACGGCGACCACCGGCGTCACCTGCGCGATCACTGTCCACGGTGCCAGCGCCGCGTTCGCCCAATGGCTCGCGCGCATGGCCACCGCGAGCGCCACGCCCAGCACGCAGGCGGCCAGCAAGGCAGCGCCGGTCACCGACAATGTCGCCAGCAGCGCGCCCAGGAAGCCCGGCACGTCCGAGGCAAACGCCACCGCCACCCCAAACGGCGTCGGCACCAGATAGGCCGGCACCTTGGTCAGCATCGCCAATAGCTGCCAGGCGACCAGCGCACCGGCGAAGGAAGCCGCCCCTGCCCAGCGATTCATGCGGCCAGCTTCATGCCCTGCAAAGCCGCACTCAACGCGTCGACGCGGCCCAGAAAAGCGGCGCCGGACCGGCTGCGCTCGCTTCTCTCGGCACCCGGGAATTGCGCGGCGATCCGGCCGGGCCGCGGCGAAAGCACCACCACGCGCGTCGCCAGATACGCCGCCTCGTAGAGCGAATGGGTCACGAACAGAACCGTGCATCCCATCGAGCCGGCGATGGCCAGGCATTCGTCCTGCAGCCGATGGCGGGTGAACTCGTCGAGGGCGGCGAACGGCTCGTCCATCAGCAGCACGCGCGGCCTACCGGCCAGCGCACGCGCGATCGACACCCGCATGCGCATGCCGCCCGACAAGGTGCGCGGCCGCGCGCCGGCGAAATCCGCGAGCCCCACCTGCGCCAGCGCCGCCCGCGCCTGCTCGGTGGCGTCCGCGCACCCGCGCAGCCGCAGCGGCAGGGCCACATTCTCCAGCGCGGTCGCCCACGGCATGAGCACCGGGTCCTGGAACACGAAGCCGACCTCGCCCGCCGCCGGCGCGCCACAAATCCATTGCAGGCTGCCGGTCGTCGGCCGGTCGAGCCCGGCCACCAGCCGCAGCAGGGTGGATTTGCCGCAGCCGGACATGCCCAGCAGCACCAGGAACTCGCCTTCCTCCACCTGCAGATCGATTCCCTCGAGCGCCACGATCCCGTCGGGGAACGTGCGTCCGACACCGGCCAGGCGCAGCACGATCAGGGTGCGGGAAGCTGGTGCATGAAGCGCAGCGTGTAGGCGGCGTGCACATCGAGGTCCTTCGGGTAGAGACCCGCCTCGACGACCGAGTCGAAGAAGGCCTGCCAGCGCGCGTCCGTCATCGCGCCGATCCCCTGATCCACCGCATCGCCGGATTCCACGATGCCGTGCGAGCGCAACGACTCGCGCCCGTAATCGAGCAGCGCCTGCGTCATCTCCGGATTGGCTTGCTTGATCAATGCGTTGCCCGGCGCGGGATCGCTCTCCAGATACGACCGCCAGCCTTCGGCCGTCGCCGCCACGAAGCGCTGCACCAGATCGGGGTTGGCGCCGATCAGCGTCTGGCTAGTGACGATCAAGCTGCCATAGCCGGTGAAGCCCGCGTCCGACAGCAGCAGCACCACGGGGTCGAAGCCGGCGGCCTGTTTGATCAGGAACGGCTCGGAGCCGAGATAGCCTTGCTGGATGGCGTGCGGATCGGCCAGGAAGGGTGCAAGGCTGAACGCATAGGGGCGTATCTGATCGTCGGTATAGCCGAATTTGTGGCGCAGGAACGCCCACCAGCCGATCCGCGTGTCCGAGCCGATCATGATCGGCTTGCCCTTCAATGCAGTAAAGCTGTCGTTGTCCTGGCCGGGGTGGGCCAGCAGAACAGCGGGGTCTTTCTGGAAGACGGCGGCGACCGCGACGAATGGCAGCTTTTCCTGGGCAAAGTTCAGCGCCAGGAAACTGTTGCCGGCGATGGTAAAATCCAGCCGGCCGCCCATCAGCAGCTGCGCCTGGTTCACCTGCGGCCCACCCTGGCGGATGCTGACGTCCAGCCCGTGCTTGGCGTAGATGCCTTGCGCGACGGCCTGGTAGTAGCCGCCATATTCCGCCTCGGCCAGCCAATCCAGGCCTAGCGTCACATGATCGGCGGCGTGGGCCGGACGGCTGGCGGCGGCAAATGCGACGAGCCAGGCGAGTGCGATGGCGCGATACAGGCTGGTCACGTGTCTGGCCCCGGAAGCTGGATGATGCGCACTCTAGGCTCGCGCCGTCCGTTATGTCGCGGGCCGGACCAGAACAGCAAGGACATCGGCCCGAATGGCGGAAGCACGGATCAAGGCCGGCCTGTGGGTATCGGCAGCCTTGCGGCTGGCCTTCAACGATGGCCGCGGCGGCGCTGTGCTGCGCCGCGGCGACGCGGACGCCGGCGGCATCCTGCTGGTGCTGCGCGGCCAGGCCGGCCTCAGCGTGCTATCCCAGATTGCCGCCGGCGACGACGACCGCGCCTGGATGCGCGTCACCGGCCCCGAGCCGGTGGGCCAGGAAGCGGCCGATGCCTATGTGGAGCGTCAGACCGCGCGCGACCCCGATCTGTGGGTGGTGGAATTCGATGCGCCGGACTATCTGCCGCCCTTCGAGGGCCGGATCGTCTGATGCCCATCGGAGATCGCGCCTTGCAAAAATCCGTCGCCGTCTTCTGCGGCTCCCGCCCGGGCTTGAACCCGGCCTGGATCGCCGCCGCCCAGGCGCTCGGCACCGGGCTGGGCCACGCCGGCATACGCCTGGTTTATGGCGGCGGGCGCGTGGGCCTGATGGGCGCCGTGGCCGACGCGGCGCTGGTCGCAGGCGGCGAGGTGGTGGGCGTGATCCCCGAATTCCTCACGCGCCTGGAGGTGGCGCACACGGGCCTCACCAGCCTGGAAATCACCGACAGCATGCACTCCCGCAAGCGCCGCATGTTCGACCTGGCGGACGCGTTCGTGACGCTGCCCGGCGGCCTCGGCACGCTGGACGAGACGATCGAGATCGTCACTTGGCGCCAACTCGGCCTGCACGACAAACCGGTGCTGATCTGCAATGTGGAAGGCTGGGCGCGCGGCCTGATGACGGCCCTGGAAACCGTGGTCGACGACAGCTTCGCCGACCCGAAATCGCGCGGGCTGTACGAGATTTTGCCCGATATCGCCAGCATATTGGCCCGCCTGGGCGACATGGCGGTGGCGCAACCATCCCCGTCAGCGCTGCTCTGAGACAACGAAAGCGCTGAAAACAACGAAAGCCCCGGGGTCGCCCCCGGAGCTTTCGCATTGTGCGACGGCCTATTGGCCGGTGACGAACCCGATCAACCCGCTAGGAGGGCTCCGGCAGTGTTAACCCAGCTCGTGGCGGCCTTCGACTGCATGACACAATGAGACACTGGATCACCTCCCTTCAGTAAGTTGCAGGCCCATACGAGGGGATGGCCGCCCGCGTCGTCAAGCATGATTTGCAGGTGTTCCACAAAACAGCGTGGCGTCGCGCGTCGCGCGCCTGCTCACGACTGCGTCGCGCGCCTGCTCACGACTGCGTCGCGCACCTGCGCACGACTGCGTTGCGCGCTTGCGCACGACTGCGTTGCGCGCTTGCGCACGACTGCGTTGCGCGCTTGCGCACGACTGGGTTGCGCGCCTCGGCACGACTGCCTTGCGCGCCTGCCCCCCCGCCGCTATAGCGCGCGCTCGGCCGGAGTGTAGCTCAGCCTGGTAGAGCACTGTGTTCGGGACGCAGGGGCCGGAGGTTCGAATCCTCTCACTCCGACCAGCCTTGTAGGATACCGATCAACCTGGAGGCGCCTATTTCCTCCTCTCGTAAGGAGCTGTCTTGATGGCGGCAGTCCAGGCCGAAGTTTTCGAAGCGTTCCGCGCGATCGACATACCGCAAGCCAAGGCGATGACGGCGGCCAAAGCGCCAAGCCATCGCGACGACGACGTGACTTCCATCAGGGACGACCTCTCCATCGTGACATGGATGGTCGGCACGCTCTATCCGCTGATCTTCGCGATCATGCTCAAGCTCTACATGCACTAATGCAGGACGACACGCGCCTGCCAGCCAACAGCGCCGGTTTCGATCGGTATTTCGCCAGCAGTCTTGCCAGCATGGCGCCCGAAGGCAGCCGCGAGGACCGCCTCCTCGCCGCGATCGGCAAGGCACTCGATTGCCTGGCCGCGGCACCCGAAAGCAGTCAGGTAGCCGATGCGGCCGCCATCCTGCGCCAGGCGATCGCCCAGGACCGCTGAGCGGCCTTATCGCTGCGTTTTGGCACAGAAGAACGTGCTGCGCCCCGACTGCACGATGCGGCTGATCCCCGCGCAGGCAGGAGTCCCGGGGCAACGCGCGCATGCCGCGCCTTCACGCCCATAAACCTTCCACGCATGCTGGAAATAGCCCAGCTCGCCGCTCGGCTGCACATAGTCGCGCAGGCTAGATCCACCCGCCGCAATCGCCTCCGTCAGCGTCGCCTTGATCTCCGGCACCAGCCGCGCCGCCCGCACGCCGACCACGCTGGCCGCCAGCCGCCGCGGCGAGATGCTGGCGCGGAACAGTGCCTCGCACACATAGATGTTGCCGAGCCCTGCCACGACGCCCTGGTCCAGCAATGCCGCCTTGATGGGTGTGCGGCGCCCGGCCAAGACGGCCGACAGATAGACGGCATTGAAGTGCTCGCTCAGCGGCTCCGGCCCCAGACCCGCCAGCAGCCGGTGCCCCGCTTCAGCCGATGTCGCCACGAGGTCGAGGCTGCCGAACCGCCGCGGATCGACGAGCGCAATCCGGCAGCCGGCGTCGGTCTCGAGCACCAGATGTTCGTGCAGGACAGGCAACGCCGGCGCACGCGCCGCCCCCCCCGCTTGGCTGAGGGTGATGTTCATCCGGCCCGACATGCCCAGATGCAACACGACACTATCGCCACCGGAGAGACGCATCAGGATGTATTTGCCACGACGCTCGAAGCCCAGCACGCGCGCTCCGGTCAGCCGCCGCGCGAACCCGTCCGGCACGGCCCAGCGCAGGTCGCCGCGCCGGAGCTGGGCGCTGACGATCGTGCGGCCCGCGAGTTGGGCGGCCAGGCCCCGCATCACGGTTTCTACTTCGGGGAGTTCCGGCATCGCTACCGCTCAGGCTATACACCAGTGATGACGCCCGACCAGACCCAGCCACAAGAGACCGATTTCGGCTTCCAGCGCGTGCCGGCCGCCGCCAAGAAGCCGATGGTCCGCGCGGTGTTCGACAGCGTGGCGCCGAAATACGACGTGATGAACGACATCATGTCGCTCGGCATCCATCGCGTGTGGAAACGGATCTTCGCCACCAGCCTGCGCCCGGCGCCGCACAAGACGCTGCTCGACCTGGCATCGGGCACCGGCGACATCGCCACCGCCTGGGTGCGCCTGGGCGGCGGCCCGGTGCTGCTGACCGACATCAACGCCGCGATGCTCTCCGCCGGGCGCGACCGGGCGACCGCGCGTGGCATCGTGGCGCCGTTCACCTATGCGGTGGCCGATGCCGAGGCGTTGCCCGTGCCGGACGCGAGCGTGGACGTGGTCAGCATCGCGTTCGGCTTGCGCAACTGCACCGACAAGCCGGCGGTGCTGCGCGAGGCACGACGCGTGCTCAAGCATGGCGGGCGGTTTTTCTGCCTGGAGTTCTCGCGGTTGCAGATTGCCGCACTCGAGCGCGTCTATGACGGCTGGTCGTTCGGCGTGCTGCCGCGTGTCGGCCGGCTGGTGGCGGGCGATTCGCAAAGTTATCAGTATCTGGCTGAGAGTATCCGCACGTTCCCGGATCAGGAGACGCTGGCGGAGATGCTGCGGGCGGCGGGGCTGGATCAGGTGAAATACGATAATCTGTCGGGGGGGATTGCGGCGATCCATTCGGGATGGCGGCTTTGAGCAAGCGGTTCTTTTTTGAAAAGAGGAACCAAAAAACTTTTATTCCTGAGCAGCGTCCGACCGTCATACGCAGCGCGGGAAGCAGAAGTCTTTTGGTTCTTTTGTTCAAGAAAGAACTGCTTTCTATCTCATGATTCTCCTCATCATCCCAGGTGGTATCGCCGCCTACAAATCCCTCGACCTCATCCGCCAATGCCGCCGTGCGGGCATCGAAGTGACTGCGCTTCTCACCAAATCAGGCGCCCGCTTCGTCACCGAACTCTCCGTGCAGGCATTGACCGAAAACCGCGTCTATACCGATTTGTGGTCGCTCACCGACGAGAGCGAGATGGGCCACATACAGCTTTCCCGCGCGGCAGACCTGATTGTGGTGGCACCCGCGACGGCGGACATTCTGGCGCGGCATGCTGCTGGCATCTGCAACGATTTGGCGACGACCGTGCTGCTCGCCACCGATAAGCCGGTGTTGGTGGCGCCGGCGATGAACGTGCGCATGTGGCAGCACGCGGCAACGCAGGCCAATGTCGCGACATTGTCGGCACGCGGCGTGCGTTTTGTGGGGCCGGACGAGGGCGAGATGGCTTGCCACGAATTCGGACCCGGCCGGCTGGCCGAACCAGCGGCAATATTGGCGGCGATACAGGCTTGCCTGGCCGGGTCTCAGTCGCTTGCGGGTCGGCATGTATTGGTGACTGCGGGACCTACACAGGAGCCGATCGATGCGGTGCGCTACATTGCCAACCGCAGCAGTGGGCGACAGGGTTATGCCATTGCGGAGGCCTGCGCGCGGCTGGGCGCTCGCGTTACGCTGGTCAGCGGGCCAGTGGCCCTGCCCGATCTTCCTGGCGTCACGACAGTGCGGGTGGAGACTGCCGCGGAGATGCTCGCGGCATGCGAGGGTTCGTTGCCCGCCGATGTGGCGATTTTTGCCGCGGCCGTGGCGGACTGGCGTGCCGCGGCGCCGCTCGCATCCAAGCTGAAGAAAGAAGCTGGTCCGCCTGCCATAGAGTTCGTGGCCAACCCGGATATTCTGGCCATGCTTTGCCGCCCGGGCCCGCGACGCCCGAAGCTTACGGTGGGTTTTGCGGCTGAGACCGACGAGATTGTTTCCCACGCCGCGGCCAAGCGCGCGGCAAAGAATTGCGACTGGATTGTCGCCAACGATGTGCGGGCTGAGACCGGCATCATGGGCGGCGCGCGCAATACGGTTCATCTGATTACGGACGATGGTGTGGAGGATTGGCCTGATTTGCCGAAGGCAGATGTTGCCGAGCGGCTGGCCGCGCGTATCGCGCAAGCGCTGAAGTGATGTTGGCGTAAGCCCGACAGGAGGTCCGCGGCAGCGGAGAAAAAGTCTTTTGCTTCTTTTCTTCAAAAGCGAAGACGCTTTGTTTCTCGTTCAGTAAGGCACGCCCAAAACACGCCGCGCGCGCAGCGCTTCCGCGAACCAATCGAATTCGTCGAGAAACTTGCCAAGCGCGCCCGCGACCCAGCTTTCGGTCGGCTGCCCGCCCTCATCGACCGCCTTCTGCGCGCGCGGGATCGGCATCAGGCTCGGCACGCTCGGCATGCCCAGTTCGGCGAGCACGGCGCGCAACTGCATCGCCGCGCGCACGCCGCCAAACTGCCCGGCCGAATAACAGACGATGCCTGAAGGGCGCCAGAGATACTCTTCAAGGAAATAGTCGAGCATGTTCTTCAGCGCGGGCGGAATGCCGTGGTTGTATTCGGCGCTGACGACGAGGAGGCCATCAGCGCGCTTGTAGAGCGTCGCCAACTCTTCCAACACTGTCGGCGCCTCGCCTCTTGCGTATTCCTTGTACATTCGATCCAGCAGCGGCAATTGCAGGACAAGTGGGTCGACCAGCACCGCCTCGTGTCCACGCGCTTCGAGTGCTGCGGTCACCAGGCGCGCCACCCGCAAACCGAGGCGATCGCGACGGACGGAGCCGAGCAGGACGGGGATTGTCAGTTTCGTCATTGAACGCGTCTCTCAATCCGTAGTCGGCTCAATACTTTCGATCGGTGCGCTGGTCGTGATCGAGCCCGCCTGATTGGCATCAAGCATCGCGCGGGGGAATACGATTGTGCCATCTGCAATCTGGTGGAAGACCAGATCGCTCGTGCCATGCAACGTAGCGCTTTGCGTGCAGCAGCCGCCGAGCTTGAGCGCGACACTGGTGATCGACGGTGCGACCAGGCCACCGAAAAACCCGGCTTCACGGCGCGCACCCTGCCGTATGACTTCCTGGGCCTGCTGCATGGCGGCGCGCAGATACGAAACTTAAATCGGCATCGTGCGCGGGGTGGCGATCGCCACCTCCATTTGAAGCAGCAAGGTGCCGGGCGGCTGATCGTTCTCCACGCTCGCACCGCGCACCACCCAATCCTGCCGCGGTGTAATCGTCATCGTGCCATCGGCGGCAACAGGTATATCGACCCGGCTGCCGGAAACGCTCACCCATAAATGGATCGGCGTATGGTTGGCAGGATCCTTGTGAACGACGCGCTGGTTGAGTATCAGCTTGTCGCGCGCGCTGGCTGGCAGAGCCTCGAATGTCGCCTGGTTGCTCGCAAGTTTCGCGTAGGGCAAAGCCGCGCACGCAGAGCCGGAAGCGGCTGTCAAAATCGCAGCCACGCAACCTGTCCGGCATCTTATCATGGCTTGTTTTAGCCGAAATCTACGGCCATTTCAACCTCGACGACCCTGAAAAGGCTGCATGTCCATGACGTCCACACGTATCGGCATCGATTTCGGCGGCACGAAGATCGAGATCGTGGCGCTCGACGCCGCGAACACTGCCGTCCTGCGCAGGCGCGTTCCGAATCCGCGCCGCTACGACGACGCGATCGGAACCGTCCAGTCCATGGTGGCGCAGGCCGAACAGGAACTTCAGCAAACCTGCAGTGTGGGCGTGGGCATTCCCGGTGCGATAAGCCCGGCGACGGGCCTCGTGCTGAACGCCAATTCCGTGTGGATGAACGACCATGCGTTCGACCGCGATCTGAGTGCCGCACTCGGCCGCGAGGTGCGTGTCGAGAACGACGCCAACTGTTTCGCATTGTCCGAAGCGGCCGACGGGGCCGCAGCGGGATACCGCACCGTATTCGGCGTCATTCTCGGCACCGGTTGCGGCGGCGCGATCGTGGTCGATGGCCGGCTGCTGCCCGGCCGGCATCACATCGCCGGCGAGTGGGGCCACGTGCCGCTGCCATGGCCTACGGAAGAAGACTTGCCATATCCCGCCTGCTTCTGCGTCAACAAAGGCTGTATCGAACGCTACATTGCTGGGCCGTCGCTGGCGGCGGATTGCGACGGGCCTGGCCATGCCGATGCAAGCGGTCTGCCCGCACGCGCCGCGGCCGGGGACGCACGGGCGATCGCTGCACTCGCCAGGCATGCGGACCGCACCGCGCGCGCGCTGGCACTCATCGTCAATATTCTCGACCCCGACGCGATCGTCATCGGCGGCGGACTATCCAACATGGCGCATCTCTACACCGAAGTGCCCGCCTTGCTGGCGCGGCATGTCAATGCGCATTCGGCCAGCACGCCGATACTGCGCAACAGGCATGGCGATAGTTCAGGGGTGCGCGGGGCTGCCTGGTTGTGGCCCGCCTGAGGGCGGCGCGCTCGTCGCATCGCCGGCGGCACGCGCAGCATCCAGCTTCATCTGCTCGGCCTTCCAGCGCATCGCAGTGAAAATACGTGTGTGCCCGCTGGGATGGTCGAAGAACACGAATTCCTCGAGTGGAGACGGATCGAGCTTGCGGTAGGTGCTGAGCTTGAGCGCGACCTGTGCGAACGCATCGGGCCGGCGCACCAGGTTCAGCCCGAACAGGTCGGCCTGGTATTCCTGATTGCGCGTGAGTGTATTGAGCACCGGCGTGAGCACGAAGAAATAGAGAGTGAACGCGAGCACCAGTATCGGCAGACCTGCGGGATCGCTGACCTCGTGCACGCCCCAGCGTGTTCCGTATCGGCGCACGAGCAGGCCGAATAGCCATCGCGCGAACGCGAAACCGCCGGCGACCAAAGCGCTTCCGAACAACAATGCGCCGATCACATGGCCCATCACGTAATGGCCCATCTCGTGCCCGAGCACAGCCAGAACCTGATCCGGCGTGCATTGCTTGATCAGATTGTCGGTGATCGAGATCTGCGTCGTGCCGAACAATCCGGAAACGTTTGCGCTGATCCGGTTGCTCTGGCGGGAACTGTCAAATTCCTTGACGTTCGTGGCGGGCACTCCGTCCGATCGTGCCATGTCCAGTATCTGGTCGCGCATCGGGCCAGCCGCCAGAGGCTGAAAATGGTTCAGCATGGGTTCGAGGAATACCGGGGCGATCACCTGATTCAAACCCACGAACAACATCGCGATCACGGTGCCCCAAATCCACCAGCGCCGCGGCGATGCCGCGATTGCCGCATAGATCAACGGGAGCACGATGGCGGCAGAGACCATGCCGATCGCCAGCCCGATCGCATCGTCGGTCAGCCATGCGAGAAATGTCTGGTTCGCGAGTGCGTAGGAATGCTCGCGCACAAAGCCCTGATAGATGTCGAGCGGCAATTGCAACACGGCCGTCACCAGCATGAACAGCACGGCATACAACGCGATCCCGATCCAGCGCCGGCGGCCAAGCCGGAACGAAAGGGTGCGCATACGTGCGGACAGACCTGTCGCGAGAAGCAGAACAGCTACCGCGATGCCGTAAAGCGCGTTCCACAGAATCAGCCAGTAGCCGCCTTCGAAATAGGCGTCGGACTTCAACCGCGCTGCATGCGGCACACTGTTCAGATACGTGTCGGTCGCCGCCTGGGCATCGAACTCCGCGGCCCACGCCGGACCTGCCGCCAGCAGCAGCAACCCGGCGAGCAGCCACAATGTAGGTGGAAGAGGCAGGCGCCGTCCACACACATGCATCTTCGTGCGCCCGATCAGCCGTTGGCAGCCAGGCCGCGCTGGCGCAACAAGGGCGCAGTATCAGGGTCGTGCCCGCGGAAGCGGCGATACAGCTCCATCGGATCCGCATTATGCCCAGGCGCCAGCATCATGTCGCGAAAACGCTGACCGTTGGCGCGAGTGAGCCCGCCATTCTCGGTGAACCAGGCGTAGGCATCGTCATCGAGCACTTCGCCCCACAAATAGGCGTAGTAGCCGGCCGAGTAGCCGCCTGCCCAGATATGCGCGAAATACGTCGTCTTATAACGCGGCGGCACCTGCGCCAGATCGATGTTGTGTTTCTTCAGTGCCGCAGCCTCGAAAGCATCGGGCGACTGCAGCGGCGCATCAGCGGGCAGATTGTGCCACTCCATATCCAGCAAGGCGGCCGCCAGATACTCGGTCAGCATATAGCCCTGGTTGAACGTCTTGGCGCGCTTGATCTTCTCCACCAGTTCGGCCGGCATCGCCGCACCGGTCTGGTAATGGCGCGCATAGCTGGCGAACACCTGCGGATCGAGCGACCAATGTTCGTTGAACTGCGAAGGAAACTCCACCACGTCGCGCGGCACATGGAAGCCGTGCTGGCTCGGGAAATGCTGGATGCTGAACATCGCATGCAGCGCGTGGCCGAATTCGTGGAACATGGTCGTCACGTCGTCGAACCCGATCAACGCCGGCTGGCCTGACGCGGGCTTGGTGAAGCTGGTCACGTTCACCACCACGGGCTTCAATCCCAGCAATCCGCTGGGCTCGACAAACTCGTCGCACCAGGCGCCACCTTGCTTGTTCGGCCGCGCAAAATAGTCGGCATAGAACAGCGCCATCGGGCTGCCGTCCGCATCGAACACTTCGAACGTGCGCACGTCGGGGTTATAGACCGGAATGTCGTGCCGTTCCTTGAATGTCAGCCCGTAGAGTTTGTTGGCTGCGTAGAACACGCCGTCATGCAGCACACGGTTCAGCTCGAAATATGGGCGAACCTGGCTCTCGTTCAGATCGTATTTCTGCGCGCGCACCTGGTCCGAATAGAAATCCCAGTCCGACGCTGCCAGCGTGAAGCCGCCATGCTGCGCGTCGATGATCTTCTGCATGTCCGCCACCTCGCCGCGCGCTTTCGCGGTGGCGCCGGGTACCAGGCTATCCATAAGCTTCATCGCCGCATCCGGCGTCTTCGCCATCTGGTTTTCCAGCGTGTAGGCCGCGAAGTTCGGGAAACCCATCAGCTTGGCCTTCTCGGCGCGCAGCTTCGCCAGCTGTGCGACCAGATCGCGCACATCGTTCGAGCCATCGGCGTCGCCACGCGCTTCGGAGGCGGCCAGGATGCGCGCGCGCAACGCACGGTCGGACAATTTGGCCAACTCCGGCTGCTGAGTTGTGTTGCGCAGCGGCAGCACATACTTTCCAGGATGCCCGCGCGTTTTGCCGGCTTCAGCGGCCGCCGCAATCGCCTCCTGGCTCATGCCGGCGAGTTCGGCCGCATTGTCCACCACCACCGCGCCGCCAGATGTTGCCGCCAGCAGTTTCTGCTGAAAGCTTGTCTGCAACTTGGTGATCTGCTGGTTCAAGGTCTGCAACCGCGCCTGGTCGGCCGGCGCCAGCGCCGCACCTGCATGGATGAACTCCTTGTAGGTCTCCTCGAGAAGATAAGTCGATGTCGCATCCAGGCCGGCCTGCGCACGCGCCTCGTACACCTTCTTCACGCGCGCGAACAACAGCGGATTTAGATGAATGGAATCGTCGTGCGCCTGCAACAGCGGATCAATCGTTTCCTTGATCGAGTCGAGCGCCGGGTCGGTATTGGACTGCGTGATATTCTCGAATATCTGCACGACGCTGACCAGCATCGCGCCGGACTTTTCCATCGCGACAATCGTATTGTCGAACGTCGCCGACGCAGGATCGCGCGCGATCGCCTCGATTTCGGACGCATGCGCGCGGATCGCGGCCTCGATCGCCGGCGCGTAATCGCTGTCCTGTATCTTGTCGAACGGCGGCGCGTGATATGGCAGCGTGCTGGGCTGCAGAAGCGGGTTGGCTGGCGGCATCGCGTAGGCGCCTCCCAATGCGCCAAACAAAGGTGTGGTGAGAAGGATCGCGGTGCGCAGGCGTGCGTTCATGAGCCGGTTCATTCCCGATCGGTGTCGATCGCCCGACCCTAGCCCGCTACCGCTGGCGCGTCATCCCCGCGCGCATCACGCCGTATAACGCCAGGCTTCCGACCACCACGCCGGCCAACCCGAGTATCTCGCCGCGTGGCGCCACCGCCACGAGCCCGATCATGCAAGCCATCCCGCCCGCAGCGATCAGCGGCAGGGCGGCAAAACTCACCGGCGTGCCGGCCATCCGCGTGCCGCGCCGGTGCAGCACCCACGCTGCCCCGCATCCCAGGAAATACAGCCCCGCCGTGTTCAGCGTCGAGGCAACCACCAGCCCGGTGAAACTGCCCGACAGCGCCAGCGCGGCGGCGATGGCCGCATGCACGAGGATTGCCACATCCGGCGCCTGGGTCGCCGGATCGGCACGCCCGAGACTGCGCGGCAGCAGCCCGTCCCGCGCGAAAGCAAACAGGATGCGCGGCGCGCCCAATATGTCGCTGCCCAGCCAGCCGAGCATGGAGAGCGCCGCACCGGCCACGATGAAGCTGCGCGCCAACGGCCCCACCCTGGCAGCCGCCGCGGCCAATGGCGCCACCTGACCTGCCAGCCCCGCACCCAGCAGATGCTGCGCGACGAGCTGAATGCCCACATACAGCACCAGCACGAAGGCCATCGATGCGAAAAGCGCGCGCGGCACAGTCCGGTGGCCGTCCGCCACCTCGCCGCTAGCCGCGAGCGGCGTCTCCATGCCGCTGAACGCGAACACGCCCAGGATCACCGCCTGCGCCAGGCCGGACAGCGGGGCCGCCTGCAACACCGGCGCAGGCGACACCCCGCCCGACAGCCACACCACCGCGCCCACAACCACGAACAGGCCGAGCGGCACCAGCTTGACCAGCGTGGCAGCCCCCACGAACCATGCCGCCTCCCGCACGCCGCGCACATTGATCCACGCAATGCTGCCAAGCGCGCCCACGATGATGGCCACGCGCCAGCCCTGCCCGCCCAGCACCGGCGCCACGCTGGCCAATGTGCTCGCCAGCGCGCCGGCAATTCCGCCGCACGCCAGCACGCTCGCCATCCAGGTCAGCATGCCGCACACGAACCCCGCGCCTGGCCCGAACGCGAACGCCACCGTGCCATACACTCCGCCACTGGTCGCGAGCCTGCTGCCTGCTTCGGCGAAACACACCACCACCAGGCTCATCGCCAACGCGCACAGCACATAAGCCCACGGGGCCAGCGCACCCGCCGCCTGCGCCATGCTCGCCGGCAAGGTGAATATCCCCGCCCCGACAACGCCGTTGATGACGGCGGCACTCAGCCCCCACACCCCGATCCGGCGCGCCAGCCCGGCATCGCGGTCACCCACGGCGCTCATCCGGCCAACGCCGCCGCCACTTCCGCGCGTAACGCCGGCAACACCTCGGCGGTGAACCAGGGATTCTTGCGCTCCCACACGCCGGTGCGCCAACTCGGATGCGGCAACGGGAAAAACCGCGGCAGATACCGCCGAAAATCGCGCACCCGCTCGGTCACGCTCGCGCGCGGCCAGCCCTGCTGCGCCGCCTCGACAGCCTGCGCGTAGCTCCCGACCAGCAAAACCAGCCGCAACGCCGGCATCGCCGCGAACACCCGGCGGCGCCAGAGTGGCGCACATTCCGGCCGCGGCGGCGCGTCCCCGCCGTTCGGCAGCCGCCCCGGGTAACACATGCCCACCGGCACGATCGCCACCCGGCGCGCGTCGTAAAACAGCGACGGCTCCATCGCCAGCCAGTCACGCAGCCGGTCGCCGCTTGCGTCCCAGAAACTGATGCCCTTCTCGTGCACGCGCGTGCCCGGCGCCTGACTCGCAATCACCACCCGCGCCGTCGCCGACACATGCAGCACCGGGCGCGGCCCCAGCGGCAGCTTCTCCGCGCACACTCTGCAGGCACGCACCTCCGCCAGCAGCGCCTCCACCCCATCCACACTCACGCCAGCGGATACTCCACTTCCGGCGTGTAAACCGACTGCTCGCGCCCCAACTGCGAACTGAACAACGTAAAATGCGCCACCCGCACCGGCTGCGACCGGAACAGATTATGCGCCTGAACCCAGCCCGCCAGCTTCGGCTCGGCCGCACCCTCGCCCAGCCGCGCCAACGTCACGTGCGGCGCAAACCGCCGCCGCTCCGGCTCCAAACCAGTTCGCTGCAACGCCGTCTCCACCTTGCCACGCAAATGCTCCAACGCCGGGTTGCGCTCCACACCTGCCCATAACGCCACCACACGGCCGGCCTTCTCCATCGTCCCCACCCCGGCCAACTCCAACGCAAACTGGCGGCTACGCAGCGCCGCCAACGCGAGATCGATCTCCTCGGCCCTGTGCCCCGGAACCTCACCCACAAAACGCAACGTTATGTGGTAGTTCTCAGGCGCCACCCAACGCACCCCGCCCAACCCACGCGCCAGCCCGGACAACGCCTCCCGCACCCCCCAAGGCAAGTCCAAAGCCACAAACAGCCGCATGCCCAATGCTCCCCGACACGATGTGGGGCGTCAACTGGCGTGGCTTGGTGATGCGGGGAGGAAGGCCAAGGGGCTCTGCCCCCTGGACCCCCGCCAGGGCGAGCCGCCCTGGACCTGCAATTATGGAAGGCAGGGCAAGGGGCGAACACGACGTGTGGTAACCACACGCACTCCGACGCCCCTTGCCCTGCCTTCCATGATGGGGGTCTGGGGCCTCAGGCCCCAGCGGGGTCCAGGGGCAGAGCCCTTGGCCTTCCTCCAGGCACGACCGCCCACGCCAGTTGACGCCCCACATCGTGTCGGTTAACAGCGCGCTCCGTTGTTGCACCGGCCCCGGTGGCGGAATTGGTAGACGCGCAGGTTTCAGGTATCTGTGACCGCAAGGTCGTGGAAGTTCGAGTCTTCTCCGGGGCACCAACGACGGCTTTTTTGGGCGCATCATGGTAGTGCAGTTTAGCTCATCCGGCCCGTTGCATTTGCATCGCGGCGATCTGCCGGACGGGCTCGATCTCGGCCCTGTCGTGGCTGTCGATACCGAGACGATGGGCCTGAACCCGCATCGCGACCGGTTGTGCCTGGTGCAATTGTCGTCCGGCGACGGCACGGCGCATCTGGTGCAGATCAGCCCGGTATCGCTGGGCGGCAACGGTTATGATTGCCCCAATCTCAAGCGGATGATGGCGGATGCATCGGTAGTCAAGCTGATGCATTTTGCGCGGTTCGACGTGGGTGTGCTGCAGCATTATCTGGGCATTACGGTGGCCCCGATCCGTTGCACGAAGATTGCGGCCAAGCTGGTGCGCACGTTCACCGACCGGCATGGCTTACGTGATTTGTGCCGCGAGTTGCTGGGCGTGGAGATTTCCAAGCAGCAGCAGACGTCCGATTGGGGTGCGGCCGAGTTGTCGCCCGAGCAGGTGGCGTATGCGGCGTCCGACGTGCTGCATCTGCACGCACTGTGGTCGCGGCTGGAGGCGTTGCTGGTGCGCGAGGGGCGGCTGGAGCTGGCGCAGGCCTGTTTCGACTTCATGCCGGCCCGCACGCGGCTGGATTTGCTGGGTTACGAGGAGCCGGACATTTTCGCCCATCGTGCGTAGGCATGGGGTGTGCCGCGTAGCATTCCGTGACATCGGCTCGATTGACCCGACCGGGCACCGCTTCCATACAATAGAGGCTCATGTCCAGGATCGCAGCCCTGCAGCCGCCCGCCGCTCTGCCAGATGCGGCGAGCTGGGTGCATCCTCTGATGGCTAAGCAGCCCCGCCGCCGCGCCACCGTGCGGGTCGCCAAGTATGTGCTTCCTGTCGTGGCGCTTGCCTTGCTGTCCAGCATTGCGTTGTGGCCGGAACTCACGCGCACGGTGGCGAACGGCCGCGTTACCTGGCATCGGCTGACTGCGCTCGCCTCCGCGGGCCAGATGCTGCATCCGCGCTATCACGGCCTGGACGAGCATGGCCGCCCTTACACGGTATCGGCTGAGACCGCGCATCGCATCGGTCCGGCCCGGGTGGATCTGAACGCGCCGATCGGTGACGTGACGATGGAGAACGGCACCTGGGTGTTGTTGCGGGCGAAGTCCGGCGTGTTCGTCGAGCATGCCAACGAACTCGATCTGCAGCGCGCCGTCACGCTCTATCGCCAGGACGGCACGATCATGAATTCGGAGACGGCGACGGTGAACCTCAAGCAGGGTGCCGCGACCAGCAACGATTTCACCCATGCGGAAGGCCCGTTCGGCACGCTCGATGCGCAGGGATTCACGTTGGTCGACCGGGGCGCCGTGGTGCAGTTCCACGGCCCGGCAAAGCTGGTGCTCAATGGGGCGCATTAGCCGCGTTGCGTGTGTGGCGTGCCTGTTCGCCCCCGCTGCTTTCGCTCCCTTTGCGTTCGGGCAGGCAATCGACCTCTCGCATGGCGGCCCGGTGACGGTGACCGCCGCCGGCGGGATCGACTGGGACCAGGCAGCCCAGACGGTCACCGCGCACGAGGATGCCCGCGCCGTGCGTGGCAACGCGACGGTCACCGCCGACCAGCTGATCGCGCATTATCGCAAAAAAGCCGGCGCGCCTGGCGCCGCGGCCGCCCCGCCGGCCACGCCCGTCTCGGCGCCGGCCGACAACACGCCGCCCGCCGCGATCCCG
Source organism: uncultured Alphaproteobacteria bacterium (assembly GCA_963848205.1). Lineage (GTDB taxonomy): Bacteria > Pseudomonadota > Alphaproteobacteria > Acetobacterales > Acetobacteraceae > BOG-908. Next base: position 120,521 of record CAWKCV010000001.1, read on the forward strand.
GCGACCGCGGGCGATACCGGCAGCAACGAAATCTACCGGTTGAACGCCGAAGGACACGTCCATCTTTTCACCCAGACCGACCAGGCCTGGGGCGACCACGCGATCTACGACATCGACCAGGCGGTGCTGGTGCTCACCGGCCATGGCCTGCGCCTGACCACGCCATCCGACCTGCTGACCGCGCGCGATGCGATGGAATACTGGTCGGCCAAGCACATGGCCGTCGCCCGCGGCGATGCGGCCGCGACCAGCAGCGACGGCCGCCGCATCACCGGCGACGTGCTCGTCGGCTACACCGCCGACCCGAACGCGCCCGCCGGCGCCAAACCCGCCGCACCCGCGCCGAAAAAGCCGGAAGCGGCCGGCACCGACCCGAATACACCCGGCAAACTGCAGCGCGTGGAAGCCTACGGCCATGTGAAGGTGCAGACGGCCACCGAGATCGTCACCGGCGATCGCGGCGTGTATCTGCCCGACACCGGCCTCGCCCACGTCATCGGCAACGTGCACATCACTCGCGGTGCCAACCAGCTCAACGGCGCGGCCGCGGTGGTGAACATGAAAACCGGCCTGGCGACGCTCATCCAGGCGCCCGGCGGCCGCGTGCAGGGCCTGGTCGTGCCCAACGCTTCGGGCAACGCCGCGCCCACCCCGCCCGCCGCGAAGACGCAGGCGCGATGACTGTCGATACGCGGCCCGTCGCCACACACCTCTCGGCCGATGCGGCACGCGAGGGATTGCGCGTTCTGCCCCACACCGGCGGCCTGGTCGCCACCGGCGTCGGCAAAACCTACAAGAAGCGCCCGGTCGTGCGGAACGTCTCCGTCCAGCTCCGTCGCGGCGAGGCCGTCGGCCTGCTCGGCCCAAACGGCGCCGGCAAGACCACCACCTTCTACATGATCGTGGGCCTCGTCCGCCCCGATACCGGCACCATCAAGCTCGACGGCAACGAGATCACCACGCTGCCCATGTATCGCCGCGCCCGCCTTGGCATCGGCTACCTGCCGCAGGAAGCCAGCGTGTTCCGCGGCCTCAACGTCGAACAGAACATCATGGCCGCCCTCGAAGTCGTCGAACCCGACCCCGACGCCCGCGACCAGGCCTGCGACGAGCTCCTCGCCGAATTCGGTATCGGCCATCTACGCCGCACTCCCGCGCTCGCGCTGTCCGGCGGCGAACGCCGCCGCGTCGAAATCGCCCGCGCACTCGCCACCGGCCCCAGCTACATCCTGCTTGACGAGCCGCTCGCCGGCATCGACCCGATCGCGGTGGGCGAAATCCGCGACCTGGTGCGCCACCTCAAGCATCGCGGCCTCGGCGTGCTGATCACTGACCATAACGTGCGGGAAACATTGGATATCATCGACCGGGCGTACATCATGCACGATGGGCAGGTGCTGATGGAGGGCGTGCCGCAGGAGGTCGTGGCGAACGCGGATGTCAGGCGCGTTTATCTTGGGGAAAAGTTTTCGCTTTAAGAAAAGCAAGCAGTCCTTTTTTGAAAAAAGGACCAAAAAACTTCTGTTCCGCTGTCGCGTGCTCCTCGTGAGCCTCCCGACAGCGGAGCAAAAGTCTTTTGCTTCTTTTCTTCAGAAAAGAAGACCCTCCTTCCTTTGCCCTTGCAAACCCACCCGCCACGTCAAATCATCCCCGTATGTCTGGCCCGCCCTTTCGAGTCGGCACCGAGCACCGCGATAGCGGCATCTTCTCCCCCCGTGTGCGCGCCGTTCTTGGCCCGACCAACACCGGCAAGACCCACCTCGCCATCACAAGGCTGCTCGGCCACACGTCCGGCATCATCGGTTTCCCGCTGCGCCTGCTGGCCCGCGAGAACTACGACCGCATGGTCGCCGCCAAGGGCGCCCGCTCCGTCGCCCTGATCACCGGCGAGGAAAAAATCGTGCCGCCCGAGGCGCGCTGGTTCAGTTGCACCGTGGAAGCCATGCCGCTCGACCGTCGGGTCGAGTTCGTCGCCGTGGACGAAATCCAGCTCTGCGCGGACGCCGACCGTGGCCACGTCTTCACCGACCGCCTGCTGCACGCCCGCGGCCTGGTGGAAACCATGTTCCTGGGTGCCGAGACCATCCGCCCGCTGCTGCAGCGCCTGGTGCCGCAGGCCGAGGTCGAGACCCGCCCGCGCCTCTCCCAACTGACTTATTCCGGGCCGATCAAGCTGGTGAAACTGCCGCCGCGCAGCGCCATCGTCGCCTTCAGCGCGGCGGAGGTTTACGCGATCGCCGAGCTGATCCGCCGCCGTCGCGGCGGCTGCGCGGTGGTCATGGGCCGCCTCTCGCCGCGCACCCGCAACGCCCAGGTGGCGCTGTACCAGGACCGCGAGGTGGACTTCCTCGTCGCCACCGACGCGATCGGCATGGGGCTGAACATGGACGTGAACCACGTCGCGTTCGCCGGCCTGCAGAAATATGACGGGCATCGGCCGCGCCGCCTGACCGCCGCCGAAATCGCCCAGATCGGCGGCCGCGCCGGCCGCGGCATGCGCGACGGCACCTTCGGCACCACCGGCAACTGCCCTGAAATCCCCGAGGAGCTGGTCGAGGCCGTCGAGGCGCACGTGTTCGACCCGATCGAAAGCGTCGCCTGGCGCAATTCCGAACTCGATTTCAGCCATGTGGACGGTCTGCTCGACAGCCTGCTGGCGCCCCCGCCAGCCCCCGGCCTGGTGCGCGGCAACGATGCCAGCGACCTCGAGACGCTCGCCTCCCTCGCGCGCGACCCTGACATCCGCAAGCTGGCCCAGGGGCGGCGCGCGGTCCGCCTGCTGTGGGAAGCCTGCCAGGTGCCGGATTTCCGCAAGATCACCGACGACAGCCACATGCGTATCTGCGCCCGCATCTTCGGCCATCTGGCGCGCGGCCAATTGCTGCCGGCCGACTGGCTGGACCAGCAATTCTCCCAGCTCGGCGGCACCGAAGGCGACATCGACACGCTGATGGCGCGCCTCTCCGGCGTGCGGGTCTGGTCCTACATCGCCGCGCGGGGCGACTGGGTGCCCGACGCCGCGACCTGGCAGCAGCGTGCACGCGATATCGAGGACCGCCTCTCCGACGTGCTGCACGAGCGTCTCACCGCCCGGTTTGTGGATCGACGCGCCGCCCACCTGATGCGCCGCCTGGAGGAAGCAGAGAGCGGCGACGAGCTGCTGAGCGCGGTCACCACCCGCGGCGAGGTGGTGGTCGAGGGCCACCCCGTCGGCCATATCGCCGGCTTCGCCTTCCTGCCCGACCCGGTGGCCGAAGGGCCCGAGAAGCGCCTGGTGCTGCGTGCCGCGCGACGCTCGCTGCGCGAAGAGATGCCGCGCCGCGTGGGCTTGCTGGAGGCCGCGCCGGATGCCGCCTTCACGCTCTCTCCCGATCACGCGATCGTCTGGTCGGAAGCCCCTGTCGCCCGGCTGCGCCCCGGTGCCAGCCTGATCCGGCCTTCCATCGAGGTGATCGACACCGAATTCCTCGACGGTGCTCAGCGCGAGCGCATCCGCCTCCGCCTGCAAGCGTGGCTGGATGCGCGGCTCGCGCAGGATCTGGCGCCGCTGTTCGCGGCAGTCGCCCGTGCCAGCGCGGACGCCAGCCTGCGCGGCCCGCTGCATCGCTTGCAGGAGGCGGGCGGCGTGGTGGTCGGCGCCACCGAGGCCGACATTGAACCGGCGCTGCGTGGCGCGCTCAAGGCGGTGGGCGTGCGCGCCGGCCGCTTCGCGCTCTACATCCCCGACCTGCTCAAACCACGCGCCGCCGCATGGCGCGCCCAGCTCTGGGCCATCCGGGCGCGGATACCCACGCCTGCTTTGCCCAATCCCGGCCAGGTCAGCCTGCCGTGCCCGGATCAGAGGCAGGCTGATTTCCTGGCAATGATGGGGTGGGTACCGGCGGGGCCTGTCCTGCTGCGGCTGGATATCGCCGAGCGGGTAGCCGCCGAGCTCGCCTATTCCACGCGCGGCAAGCCGGCGCCGTTGCCGTTGGCCATGGCCCAGCGGCTGGGTGTGCGGGCCGAGATCATGCCGGCCGTGCTGCGCGGCCTGGGTCTGCGCATCCTGCCCGCGCCGCTTCTCGCGCCCGAGATTTATGGCCCGCCACCACCGCCGATGATCGCCCAGCCGAAGCGCCGCCCTGTGGAAGCAAAGCAGCCCGCTCCCCTGCCGCCACCGCGCCCCGACTCGCCCTTTGCCGCGCTGGCGGCATTGCGTCGCTAGAGCACGATGGAGAGTGCCGACCATCAGCGCCTGGACAAATGGCTGTGGTGCGCCCGATTTGCCTCGACGCGGACGGCGTGCGCCGAGATGGCCGAAAGCGGCCTGCTGCGGATCAACCGTCAGCCGACGGACAAGCCGCACGCCAAAGTGCGCGTGGGCGACGTGCTGACATTGCCGCTTTATTCCGGCGTGCGCGTGGTGCAGGTGCAGGCCCTGGCTGCCCGCCGCGGTGGCGCGCCGGAGGCACAAACGCTCTACCGCGCCTTGGAAGCAGCGCAGGACTGAGCGCCGTCGGGTTGCGCGCCGCGGGAGGAGCGGCCATATCGCGATCGCTCGTGGACCAATTGGAGAACGCGATGACCTACGTGGTCACCGAAAACTGCATCAAGTGCAAATACATGGATTGTGTCGAAGTCTGTCCGGTGGACTGCTTTTACGTTGGCGAGAACATGCTGGTGATCAACCCGGACGAGTGCATCGATTGCGGTGTGTGCGAGCCGGAATGCCCCGCCGAGGCGATCGTGCCCGACAGCGACGACAAGGCCGCACCCTGGGCCGAGCGCAACCGCATCTATGGCACCCAGTGGCCTAACATCACGCGCAAGGGCACCGCCCCCGAGGATGCGGATGCCTGGAAGGACAAGCCGGGCAAGGAGGCATTGTTCTCCGCCGAGCCCGGCAAACCGTAGCTAGCGATTTGCCGGCCGCCGTGCGCGGCCCGCAGGTCTGGTGCACTGCGGCAACGGGCCTGACGAAGTTCGGAATTTGTGCTATGGCATCGCGCCAGAAGACGTCGCCCCCGCGTTCATGCGGGACAATTGCAGCTCTCATCCTGTCCGACGTGGCACTCCGCAAGCGGATCGCGCCGCGCGGGACAACTGACAGTTAGGCACCACGCGACGCCGTCGACCGCGCCGGACCGGCTGCCACCGGGCCGGCATCACAGGAGTTGTTCAGCCAAGTGCCGACCAAGACAGCCGCCGTCAAGAAATCCCCCGCAGCCGAGTCCAAGGTTGCCCGCCCCAAGCCCGATGCGACCAAGGCCGAGCAGCAGACGGATGTCGCGCCCGCGCCGCTGGCCGAGGCTGCGACGGTTCCGGATGAGCCGGCAGCATCGGCCACGCCGGATGCACCCGCCGCTCCGATGCTCGTGAAAGAGCAGCCGGCCGCCGACGAAGCGGTCGCCGACGCCACGACGCCGGACGAAGCCGCGTCGCCGGAGGCCGCTCCCGCTGCGGCGGCCGCGGAGGCCGAGGAAGAGGAGGACGAGGAGGAAGACGACTCTCCCCCTCTCACCGCCGCCCAGCAACGCCCGCATGGCGGCCACCACATGATGGGTCGCAGCCAGGCGATCGCCCCCGGCGGCCGCATCATGCCGCCGCCGCGCGCCATGGCGAAGGCCGAGATCTTCGAGGAAGGCGACCACGTCGTCTATCCGACGCACGGTGTCGGCAAGGTGGAGCGCATCGCCACCGAGGAGATCGCCGGCCACAAGCTCGAACTGATCCACATCACGTTCGAGGAAAACCGGATGACCCTGCGCGTGCCCGTCGCCAAGGCGCGCACCGCCGGCCTGCGCAAGCTCGCCACCCGCAAGATGTTCGACGAAGCGCTCGCCGTGCTGCGTGGCCGTGCCCGCATCAAGCGCACCATGTGGTCGCGGCGCGCGCAGGAATACGAGGCCAAGATCAACTCCGGCGACCCGCTGGCCATCGCCGAAGTGGTGCGCGACCTGCACCGCAATGCCGGCCAGCCGGACCAGAGCTTTTCCGAGCGGCAGATCTACGAGGCCGCGATGGATCGGCTGGCGGCCGAGTTGGGCGCGCTCGATCGGATTGATAAGGCGGCGGCTTCCGTGAAGCTGGCGGAGTTTCTGAAGACGGTAGCGTAGAGGAAAGCAGTCCTCTTGGAACAAAAGGACCAAAAACTTTTGCTGCTGGGCTTGTTGTCCCAAGCGTGCGCCTACTTGGCCTTATGCGCGGCGCCGATTGGGGCGCTTGCTTAGGATCAGTCCGATGCGTCTTTCCACCACCCTGGTTCTGACCGCCGCGCTGGCGCTTCCCGCAACGGCCGGCGCGCGCGGCGCGCCCGACAGCTTCGCCGATCTGGCCGAACAGCTGCTGCCCGCCGTCGTCAACATCAGCTCCACCCAGAACGTGCAGACGGCGAGCAGCGACAAGGGACCGGAAATGCCGTCCTTTCCGCCTGGTTCGCCATTCGAGCAGTTTTTCAAGGACTTCATGAACCGCCACGGCCATGGCGATGGCAACGGCGGTCAGGGCGGCAGCGGCGGCGACAACAACGATAACGGCGACCCCGGCGAAGACGGACCGGACTCAGGCCCGAGCCAGCCCGACCCCCATTCCGGCCACCCGCACCGCATGCAGTCGCTCGGCTCGGGCTTCATCGTCGATCCGTCCGGCATCGTGGTCACCAACAACCACGTCATCGACGGCGCCGACGAAATCACCGTCATCCTGCAGGACAACACCACGCTGAAAGCCACGCTGATCGGCCACGACGACCGCAGCGATCTGGCCGTGCTCCAGGTCCACCCGGCCCACAAACTGCCATCCGTGCATTTCGGCCATAGCGAAGCCAGCCGTGTCGGTGACTGGGTGCTGGCGATCGGCAACCCGTTCGGCCTGGGCGGCACCGTCACCGCGGGCATCATCAGCGCGCGCGGCCGCGACATCCAGCAGGGTCCCTACGACGACTTCCTCCAGACCGACGCCGCCATCAACAAAGGCAATTCCGGCGGCCCACTGTTCAACATGGATGGCGAGGTGATCGGCATCAACACGGCCATCTTCTCCCAGTCCGGCGGCTCGGAAGGCATCGGCTTCTCCATCCCGTCCGACGAAGCCCGCAACGTTGTGGACCAGCTTCGCCAATACGGCCGCCCACGCCGCGGCTGGCTCGGCGTGCGCATCCAGCAGGTGACCCCCGACATTGCCGAAAGCCTGGGCCTGCAGGCGCCCGATGGCTCATCGCAGGGCGCACTCGTCGCCGGCGTCACTCACGACGGTCCGGCAGAACGTGCCCACATCCAGAACGGCGACGTCATTCTCAGCTTCAACGGCCAGAAGCTGAAGGAAATGAAAACCCTGCCCCGGGTCGTCGCGGAGACACCGGTGGACAAGCAGGTTCCGGTCGAACTCTGGCGCGGCGGACATCGTGTGACGGTATCGGTCACCGTCGCCGAACTGCCCGACGACGAGAAATCGGCCGTCAAGATCGACACGCCGCGCAAGCCCGCGCCCACCGCGTCGACCGAGTTCGCTGGCCTTGGCTTCAAGCTGTCGCAGATCACCGACCAGGCACGCCAGAAATACAAGCTCGACGCCGAGCAGAAAGGCGTGGTGATCACCGAAGTGGCAAGCGACGGCGAGGCGGCCGATCACGGCCTCAAGGCCGGCGATGTCGTCGTCGAAGTAGCACAGGCTGCCGTCTCCACCCCGGCGGACATGCAAAAGAAGCTCGATGAGGCACGCAGCGCCGGCCGCAAGTCGGTCCTGCTGCTCGTGCAGGGCCAGGACGGGCTACGCTGGGTGCCCATGCCGCTTCCTAAAAAGTCGTAGCCCGGCGAGGCGCGTTAAGCCGCCCTTTACCCTCGGCTCATATCCTGAGACGGCCTTTCAGGATTTGACACATGCCGTATTTGACCAGCACGCCGGAGGACGTGGTCGCCGGTGCGACCACCATTCCACTTTCGCAATTCTTCAATTTCGCCAACACGCCAGCCTCGCCCCCCGCCTGCCTCATCGTCTGCGGGCTGGACCGAGCGGAATATACCCAGGCCGCTACTGGCCAGACAGCAAGCTTCTCGGGTAACGGCGCGCAATCCCCGCTCACCCCGATTGGCGGCGATGGACGCGGCGCCGACATCATCTTCAGCTATTCGGCGACCACCCACCAATACACCAACGCCACCTACGGAAATCTCGCGCAGTTCGACATCACCGCTTCCGCGAGCGCCTACGATGTGACCGACATCTCGCTCTGGAGCGCGCCCAGCCTGGCCGTGGCACAGGCAGAATCGGTCAATGTCTATGCGCTGATGATCAACGACGCGTCCGGCTATCTCGGCTCGGCCACGTTGCTGACCGACCCGCAGGCGCCTTCCATATTCGCCGGTTCCGCACCCCAGGCCGCCACCCCCAGCTCCATCGCCGCGGCGGCCGCGCGCTTCGTCGGCCAGGCGTGGAACATGGATGGCTGCTGGGTGCTGGCCAACGCCATCTCCGCCGAAGCCGGCGCCGCGCTGCCGGTCCAGTCGACCTCCATCGGCCAGCCAGGTGTAGCCAACGGAGAATGGGTGGTTGCCTATAACGGCCCGCTGTCCGCCGCCTCGAACTGGCAAAATACGGTTACCACCGGCGACGTCATCGTTTTCGCCAATCCCGGCGGCGGCAGCGGCCACATAACCACGTGCGTGTCGGGCTCCGGCAGCACGGCGCAACTCATCGACAACATCACATACGAGACGCCCGGCGGCACCATCGTCAACGCCGCCCACGACGGCTCGGCCAACGACATCCTGGTCTCAGCCGCTCATCCGGCAAGCCAGGAGTTCGCCGGCGTCTCGGCCAGCAGCGTGGTCATCTACCGGCTCGACACGCCGACCATCGCCGCGCAGACAGCCCCCGCCGCCATCACGCTCGGCAACAGCGAACCGCTCGCCAACCTGGTGCGCGCTTCCGACCCCGTCGGCCACGCGATCGTCCGCTACCAGATCTACGACAGCCTGGCGGGTGCCACTTTCCTCGTGCCCGGCGCGGCTCCGGCCACCGCGCAATCGTTGTCGTCGGCGATCAGCCTCACCAGCCTGTCCGGCGTGAACCTGGCCTACAGCCAGACCGGCACCGACATGGTCGAGGTGCGCGCCTTCAACGGCACTTATTGGGGCGACTGGCAGGCGCTGGGCGTGAAAGTGGCTGCCCCGCCCACCTATCCGCCGAGGCTGACGGTGACCACACCGAACCAGCTCTGGAAGCAGGGCGCGCAGGTGAGCCTCACGCTGGCTTCCAACACGTTCGTCGACCCGCAGCAAAAGGCCCTCACCTACAGCGCGCTAACCTCCACCGGGGCGCCCCTGCCGGCCTGGCTGAGCTTCAACGCCGCCACCAGAACTTTTTCCGGCATCGTGCCGAATACCCCCGCCACCCTGCTCGTCGTGGTCACCGCCACGGACGCGCTGGGCCTGCACAGTTCCGAAACCTTCGCCGCGACCACACCTGCCTTGCCGCCGGTGCTGGCCGTGCAGACACCGCAGCAAAGCTGGCTCGCCGGCGGCACGGTGATGGACGCGCTGCCCGTCGGCACGTTCACCGACCCGCAACATCAGGCTCTCACCTACCGCGCCGCGCTCTCCAACGGCGCCGCCCTGCCATCCTGGCTCAGCTTCAACGCGGCCACCGCCACCTTCAGCGGCACCGCACCCAGCACCGCTGCCGCGCTCACGCTGCGGGTGACGGCCACCGATACGAGCAATCTGTCGGCCTCCGAGCTGTTCGGTGTGACGTTCAACCACGGCGCTGCGTCGTTCAGCGTGGTGGAGAGCGCACCTTCCGAGATGTCTGCGCGGGTTGATTTGTGGGCGTCGCATGAGGTGCTGCCGATTTTTCATAGGTAAAACAGCAAGCAGTCCTTCTTTTAGAAGGACCAAAAAACTTTTGCTCTTCGGCATGCACCGCTCAGGAGCAAAAGTTTTTTGGTTCTTTTTTTCAAAAAAGAACACCTTCCCTTGCCTTCTACCCACCCCTTTGCTCTAGGAACCCCAACCCCAGGAGCCCCTCATGCCAGACACCAACGTCACCGCCGAAGACTACAAAGTCCGCGACTTCTCGCTCGCCGATTGGGGCCGCAAGGAAATCGCCATGGCCGAGGACGAAATGCCCGGCCTGATGGCGCTGCGCGAGGAATACGGCACGAGCCAGCCGCTGGCCGGCGCCCGCATCGCCGGCTGCCTGCACATGACCATCCAGACCGCCGTGCTGATCGAGACGCTGACCGCACTCGGCGCCACCGTCCGCTGGTCATCCTGCAATATCTTCAGCACTCAGGACCATGCCGCAGCCGCGGTCGCCGCCGCCGGCACGCCGGTGTTCGCCTGGAAGGGTATGAACGAGGAAGAGTTCAACTGGTGCATCGAGCAGACGGTGCGCGGGCCAAACGGCTGGACACCCAACATGATCCTCGATGACGGCGGCGACCTCACGCTGCTGATGCACAATTCCTACCCCGAGATGATGGCCGACGTGCGCGGCATCTCCGAGGAGACCACCACCGGCGTGCACCGCCTGTGGGAGATGGCCAAGGCAGGCAAGCTGCTCACCCCGGCCATCAATGTGAACGACAGCGTGACCAAGTCGAAGTTCGACAATCTCTACGGCTGCCGCGAAAGCCTGGTCGACGGCATCCGCCGCGGCACGGACGTGATGATGGCCGGCAAGATCGCCGTCGTTGCCGGCTTCGGCGATGTGGGCAAGGGCTCGGCCGCCTCGCTGCGCAACGCCGGCTGCCGCGTGATCGTCACCGAAATCGACCCGATCTGCGCATTGCAGGCGGCGATGGAAGGCTACGAGGTGGACACGATGGACGATGCCGCGCCGCGCGGCGACATCTTCGTCACCGCCACCGGCAATATCGACGTCATCACCGCCGACCACATGCGCGCCATGAAGCACCGCGCCATCGTCTGCAACATCGGGCATTTCGACAGCGAAATTCAGATCGAGAGCCTGCGCAACTACAAGTGGGAAAACGTAAAGCCGCAGGTGGACGAAGTGGTGTTCCCCGACGGCAAGCGGCTGATCGTTCTCTCCGAAGGCCGCCTGGTCAATCTCGGCAACGGCACCGGCCACCCTAGCTTCGTGATGAGCGCCTCGTTCACCAACCAGGTGCTGGCACAGTTGGAACTGTGGCACGCCAAGCCGGGGCAGTACGAGAAGAACAAGGTGTACACGCTGCCGAAGCATCTCGACGAGAAAGTGGCGGAGCTGCATCTGGCCAAGGTCGGTGCCAAGCTCACGAAGCTTTCGAACAAGCAGGCGGAGTATCTCGACCTGCCGGGCGTGAACGGGCCGTTCAAGCACGAGCTTTACAGGTACTAAAAGCAAGCGGGGCCCTCTTTCTTGAAAGAAGGAAGCAAAGAACTTTCAAAAGTTTTTGCTTCTTCTTTTAAAAAGAAGGCCTTTCTTCCTTGGAGTTCACGATGCGCCTATCCCCGATCATCGTCGCCCTCTTCCTGGCCACCAGCGCCCACGCGCAAGTCTCGCCCGCGCGTCTGCAGGCGACCGACACGAAACTCGTCTCCTTCGGCACACGCAGCACGTTCTCCGAAGCATCTCCGCCCGGGCGCGGCGTATTCGCCGCACGCGACTGGATCGCCGACCAGTTCCGCACCATCGCCGCCACCACTGGCGGCCGCATGACCGTCGCACTCGACGAATACACGCAGAAAGCCGACGGCAAGCGCGTGCCGCGCGACGTGAAAATCTCCAGCGTGATCGCCACCCTGCACGGCGACGAAGCGGGCGGCCGCACTTACGTGATGTCGAGCCACTACAACTCACGTAATTCGGACAACAACGATGGCAGTGCCGACGCGCCAGGTGCGGATGATAATGGTTCCGGCACGGCCGCCGTGCTGGAAGCCGCACGCGTTCTGGCGCCAACGCACCCGCATGCGACGATCGTTTTCGCAACTTACGATGCGGAGGAGCAGGGCCTGTTCGGCTCCAACCACCATGCGCAAACGCTGAAGGCAGCAGGCGCCGATGTGCAGGGCGATCTGAACAACGACATCGTCGGCGCCTCCGTCGGCGACCGCGGCCAGAAAAACGCCGGCACCGTGCGGATCTTTTCCGAAGCGCTCGCTTCGGGTGCCGATCCGGAGCGCGTGAACGTGCTCGGCAACGAAAACGACTCGCCCTCGCGTGAACTCGCCCGTTTCGCGCGCGAGGTCGGCGATCGCGACGTGCCAGGCCTGCACGGTGCCCTTATCAACCGGGCCGATCGCTTCCTGCGCGGCGGCGACCATGAATCGTTCAACAAGGCCGGCTTCCCGGCCATTCGTTTCGTCGAACCCGTCGAGACATTCGACCACCAGCACCAGAACGTGCGTGTGGAGCACGGCGTGCAATATGGCGACCTGCAACGCTACATGGATTTCGACTATCTGGCGCAAGTCACCCGCTACAACGTGGCCGTGTTGTCGGCGCTCGCAAACGGCCCCGCGTCCCCCGGCCACGCAATCATCGACGTGCACGACCTCACCAACGAGACGACGCTGCGCTGGTCCGCCGTGCCCCGCGCGGTCTCCTACGATGTGGTGCGGCGCCGCACCACCGATCCGCTCTGGACCGAGACCACCCATGTCGGCAACACAACGAGCGCCACGCTGCCCTTCTCCAAGGACGATTGGCTGTTCGGCGTGCGTGCCATCGACGCCGATGGCCGCGCCAGCGTTGTCGCCTACCCGGCTCCAAAGCGCTAAACGGGTTGGCAACCTTGCGTTCGCGCAACACTTGCCAAGGTCAATCGCCGAGTTGATCACATTTTCGTTGAAACTTAACTTTTTTCGCGCACACTCCTTTCATGAGCGCAATCCAAACCAGAGCAATGGTCGACCGCATCGTCATCATCCACGATACCGCCGATCAGACGATCATCTCGGAACTCGACATCGAGCAGGCAGGTCTGCTGCTCGAACAATTACAGGACTCTATCGCCTCTGTGCTGGACGCCCTCCGGCATCGAGCTGCCGCGGAATTTGCCGGTATGGCCGGCTTGCCGGTTTAGCTGGCCAGTAAATACGGTTCCATTCCGGCCCTGACCTCGTCAGGGATCGGCGCGGCACGGCGCGTCTGCCGGCCGATGACGACCAGCGTCGTCACCGCCGTCGCTGCACACCTGTCGCCACAAAACAACCCGTTGCCGATCGCAAACGAGCTGCGCCCCAGGCGTAACAGACGCGAGCCAATGTCCACCTCGGCCGGCCAGTGCAGCTCGGCGCGGTAGTCGAGCTCGATACGGCGCATCACCACCAGCACATCGTCCGGCATATGCTGGATGACGCCGCTGCGCGTGAAGTTCACTCGGCCGCTTTCGAACAAGGCGGCGAAAGCCACGTTGTTGACGTGGCCAATCATGTCAGTGTCGCTAAACCGCAGCTTCTCCTGATACCAGTATTGGAACGTCTCGCGCTGCGTCAGGTCGGGCTCACCGCTCATGGCGTGTGTTCCAGCGGCGCGCAGGCATCCGCCAGCCAATCGCGCACGGCTTGCGGAACAAGCGGGCTGACGAGCGTGTGCACGCGCGCATGATACGCATCCAGCCAAGCGCGTTCGGTGGCGGTGAGCAGATCGGGCTGGATCATCACGCGATCGAACGGCACCCAGGTGAGCGTCTCGAATGCAAAGAAGCGTTTTGTTCCGCTGACGGAAGCCGGCTGCACGAGCACCAGATTTTCCAGTCGAATACCAAACTCGCCTGGTGCATAAAAGCCCGGCTCGTTGGAAAGGATCATGCCCTCCTCCAACGGCGCCGCACGCAGATACGGAGAGATTGAAGCAGGGCCTTCATGAACCGAAAGATAGCTGCCGACGCCATGCCCGGTCCCGTGATCGAAGTCCAGTCCCGCTTGCCATAACGAGGCACGTGCAAATGAATCCAGGCGAACGCCCGCCACGCCCTCCGGGAAAACCAAAGTGGCAATCGCGATATGCCCTTTCAGCACACGCGTATATCGATCGCGCAACTCCGCACTTGGCAGACCGGGACCAGTCCAAACCGTACGCGTCACGTCCGTCGTGCCGTCGAGATATTGTGCGCCGCTGTCGATGAGATAGAGCTCGTCTGGCAGGATCGCCCGATCGGTCTGCAGGCTCACACGATAATGCATGATCGCGCCGTGCTCGCCGGCAGCCGAAATCGCCGGAAAGCTCTCGCCGCGGAACAGCTCACCTTCCTGCCGGTAACGCAGCAATTGCGCCGCGCCCGACAATTCGGTTTCGTGTCCTGCCGCATCGCGCACCCAATGCAGGAACCGGCACACCGCCACCGCATCGCGCAACTGCGCGGCACGTGCACCTTCCTGCTCCACCGTGTTCTTGCGCGCTTTCGGCACCAGGCAAGGATCCTGTCCGGCATTTACGATCGCTCCCGCCGCACGCAGCTTCTCCGCCAGCCAGGCCGGCGCACCTGCATTGTCCACACGCACGTTCTTGCCAGATAATGCAGCCAGCGCCGGTGCCAGCGCCTCACGCGGCGCGCACGCGACCTGGTTGCCCAGTCCATCGCGCACATCCTGCGGCAGTTTTTGCGGATGCATGAACAGCTCCACGCCCGCATCTGCGTGCAGGATGGCAAAACCGAGCGCCACCGGAACGAAATCGATGTCGTCCCCCCGCAAATTCAACAGCCAGCAGATCGAAGCCGGATCGCTCAATACAGCAGCATCCTGCCTCTCCTCCCGCAATCTTGCTGCAACACGCAGACGCTTTTCCGAGCTGGTCTCGCCGGCAAAGAGGCCATTGTGCGACCGCGCTTCGCCCAACGGTGGCGTCGGTCGGTCCTGCCAGGCAACATCGACGGGATTGGCCGATGCCGGCACCAGCGTGAGGCCCGCATCGCGAAATTGCCGAAGCTGGTCCTCACTCATCAACCATGGATCGTAGCCGATCCGCGCGTCCGACGGCACATGCGCGGCGAGATACTTTGCTGGCGGCTGCTCGCCACTATGCAAACGCTCCCAAATCGCCGCATCGGTTTGCGTAGCCAATTGCAACACGTAGCGGCCGTCGCTCCAGACAAAAGCGCGGTCCATCAGCACCGCCGCCATGCCCGCGCTGCCCTCGAAACCGGTGAGCCAAGCCAGCCGCTCCGCATTCGCGGGCACATACTCACCCAGATGTTCGTCAGCCCGGGGCACGAGAAAACCCGCAAGACCCTGGCGCGCCATCTCCGCACGCACCCCGGCCACCCGCTCGGCAGCGTTCATGATCGCAACACCATCGTGGCCCAAACTCCCTCGTGCAAAACACGCTCCAGCCGCAATCCCTGCCGGCGATGCGCGGCCAGCACCATCGGTATTTGTGTCGTCAGCAGCCCGGCCAGGATCACCGTGCCGCCGGGTGCGAGATGCTGTGCCAGCGATCTCGCCATCTGGCAAAGCGGGCGCGCCAATATGTTGGCAAAAACCAGGTCGAACGTCCGCGCGCCGGTGCCTTGCCAGCCATGCCCCAGCCGCGCCTCGATCAGTGGGCCGAGCCGGTTCAGCACTGCATTCTGCCGCGTCGTGCGCACCGACCAGGGGTCGTTATCGACCGCCAGCACGCGGCGGTTCAGCAATCTCGCTGCCGCCATCGCGAGAATTCCGGAGCCGCAGCCGATATCCACAATCCGGGCCGGACGGCGATGCGCCACCGTCTCCAACGCACGAAGACAGCCGCGCGTGCTGCCGTGCTCGCCGGAACCGAACGCCAGCCCGGCATCAACCGTCAGCGTCCTGCGGCCGGCGCGCGGCGCGTCCGTCACATGCGTGCCACGAATGGCGAATCGTTTGCCGATCGCCTGTTCGGGAAATGCGGAATAGACCCGCGCCAGCCAGCCATCCGCTTCCGTCGGTGCGCGCTGCAGCATCGCCTCGATGCCGCAGACCAGCGCCGCGACCGACAACCCGTCGCGCAACGCCTCGTCGCCGGCGCCCACATTCTTCACACCCTCGACACGCCAGATACGTGCCTGCTCGTCCTGGACGAACATGCCGACCGCCGAGCATGCCAGCGACAGCGCGCTTTCATACGCCGGCACCGCACTCTCGGGCACGATCACGAACACCGTTTCCAACAAGCCGGTATGCCGCCTCATGCTTTTTCCACGAAACGATCCATCACCCGCTTCTGCCCCGCTTTTTCGAACACGATATCGAGCTTGTCATCGTCGCTGGCGGTCACTTCGCCGTAGCCGAATTTCTCGTGGAACACACGCTGTCCCACGCCGATCTTGTCGGTGCGTGCCGGCCGGCCGGACTGCTCCCACGGCTCCGCGCGGCGCGCGACCAGCGGCCCGTTGTTGAACACGCTCGGTGCCAGCGCACGTGCGTCGCGGGCCAACGCTGCCGAACCGGCACGCTCCACATGTGCATCCGGCAACTCATCGACGAACCGGCTCGGGATGGAGCTTTGCCAATTCGCGTAGATACGCCGGTTGGCGGCGTAGCTGACAACAGCGCGCTTGCGCGCGCGCGTCAGCCCCACGTAAGCGAGCCTCCGCTCCTCCTCCAGCCCCTTGTTGCCGCTTTCATCCATCGTGCGCTGACTGGGAAACATGCCTTCCTCCCAACCAGGCAAAAACACGTTGTCGAACTCCAGACCCTTGGCCGCGTGCAGTGTCATCAGGCTGATCCGGTCGGCCTCGGCCTGCTCCTCGTTCTCCATCACCAGCGAAACATGGTCTAGAAAGCCTGAAAGATTTTCGAAATCCGCCATTGCGCGCACGAGCTCCTTCAGGTTCTCCAACCGTCCGGGCGCTTCGATGGATTTGTCCTGCCGCCACATTTCGGTATAGCCGCTCTCGTCCAGCATCGTCGCGATCGTCACCACATGCCCGTCCGTCTCCAGCATCTGCCGCCAACGATCGAAGCCTGCGCCCAACTCGCGCATCGTCTCACGCGGGCGGCCGCGCAACGCACCCGATTGTGCCAGCATGAAAGAGGCCACGGCCAACGGCACGTTCTGCGCGCGCGACGCCTCGCGCATCGCCCGCAATGCCACATCGCCCACGCCACGCCGCGGCAGATTGACGATCCGCTCGAACGCGAGATCGTCGCCGGGCTGACGCAGCACGCGCATATAGGCGATCGCATCGCGTATTTCCGCGCGCTCGTAAAATCGCAATCCGCCGACCACGCGATACGGGATCGCCAGCGCGATCATGCGCTCTTCGAACGCGCGCGTCTGAAAACCGGCGCGCACCAATATCGCCATATCGGCCAGCAAACTTCCCTGCCGCCGCCAGGATTCGACGCGCTCGCCCACCATGCGCGCCTCCTCGTCGGAATCCCAAAGCGAGACCACGCTCACCTTCTCACCGGCCGCGTCCGCCAGCCCCGAACGCAAGGTCTTGCCGAGCCTGCCTTCATTGTTGGCGATCAGGGCAGCCGCCGCACCCAGGATCGGCGCCGTGCTGCGATAATTGCGTTCCAGCCGGACGATACGTGCGCCAGGGAAATCATGCTCGAAACGCAGGATGTTCTCCACCTCCGCCCCGCGCCATGAATAAATCGACTGGTCGTCGTCGCCCACGCAACAGATATTCTTGTGCTGCTGCGCCAACAGCCGCAGCCACATATACTGCACCACGTTGGTGTCCTGGTATTCGTCGACCAGAACGTAGCGCACCATGCGATGATATTGCGCCAGCACGTCGGCATGCGTGCGCAGTATTTCCGTCGTGTGCAGCAGCAAATCCCCGAAATCGGTCGCGTTCAGCGCCGCCAAGCGCTGCTGATACTGGCGATATATCTCGCGCATGCGGCCGCCGGCGAACTCGCCGTCCTCCGCCTCGGGCACGCGCTCCGGCGTCTGGCCGCGGTCCTTCCAGCGCTGCAGAACGCCCATCACCGCCGGTGGTGCCCAGCGTTTCGGGTCCACCTTCAACGCTTCCATGATCTGCTTGAGCAGACGCGTCTGATCGTCGGTATCGAGAATGGAAAAGTTCGACGAAAGGCCGACCAGGTCGGCATGCCGCCGCAACATGCGCGCGCACAGCGCGTGGAACGTGCCCAGCCACAGCCCTTCGGCGGGGCGCTCCAACAGCGTGCCCACGCGCTCGCGCATTTCGCGCGCCGCCTTGTTGGTGAACGTCACCGCCAGCACCTGGCCCGGCGCCGCGCGGCCGGTGAGCAGGATGTGGGCGAATCGGGTGGTCAGCACGCGCGTCTTGCCGGTGCCGGCGCCGGCGAGCACCAGGAGGGGGCCTTCCGTGGTCTCCACCGCCTGGCGTTGTTCGTCGTTAAGTTTTTCTAGGTAGGTGGTCATTGGGTGCGGATATAAGGCAAGCAGTCCTTTTTTGTAAAAAAGGACCAAAAACTTTTGCTCCGCTTCGCGGGCTTGCGACGAATATTCCCTTCTTTTTTTCAAGAAAGAAGCGCTTGCCTTGTCTTATGCGCCTCTATCTCCTTCTCCCCCTGCTCGTTGCCGGCTGCGGCCACCCTCTTCCCCTCCAGCACTTCGCCAACACCGCCCCGGCTTTCGACGCCATCGCCTTCTGGACCGGCCATCACCGCTCCTGGGGCGTGCTGGAAAACCGCGCCGGCGCGCCGACCGACACCGTCGTCACCGATTGCGTCGGCACACCCGAGCCGGGCGGCAGCCTGCACATGGCGCAGACCCTCACGCTCGGCGACGGCACCGTCCAGCATCGCGACTGGCATCTGCGGCGCGTCCCCGGCGACGCGGGTGCGTTCATCGCGACCGCGAACGACATGGTGGGGCAAGCACACGGCCAGGCATCCGGCCGCGTATTCCATTGGAGCTGGGTGCTGGCGCTATCACCCGGCAACCCGCTGAAGAACGTGACGATGGATCAGTGGATGTATCTGGAGGAAGGCGGCACGATGCTCAATCACACCACCATCACCAAACTGGGCCTCGTGGTGGCGCAGGTATCCGAGCAGTTCCAGGCGCAACCCTAGCAAAACGTCGAATTTGCCCCAGGAGTTTCAGCCCAGCCGCGGCTGCCCGTTGGAGGCGTTCACGCCGCCATCCACCGGCAAGTTCACCCCGTTGACGAAGCGCGCATCGTGGCCTGCCAGAAATGCGATGACGTCGGCCACCTCGGCCGGCTCCGCCGCTCTGCCCATCGGAATACGATCGGCGAATTTCGCCATCATCTCCTTGTTGCTCGAGAGCGCCGCGGACATGTCGGTGAGCGTCAGGCTGGGCGCCACGGCGTTCACGCGCACGCCCTGGCCGCCGAACTCCATGGCCAGCGCACGCGTCAGGTTGCTCAACGCACCCTTCGACGCGTTGTAGTAGCTCAATCCCCAGTCGCCACCCAGACCCGATACCGACGAGACGTTCACGATATTGCCGCGCCGCTCGAGCAGATGCGGCAATGCGGCGCGGATACAGTGGATCACCCCCTCAACATTGGTCGCCATCACGCCGCGCCATTCTGCCTCGTCCGTGGTGAGGAACGGGCCGAACGTCGCGGTGCCGGCATTGTTGACGAGAATGTCCAACCCGCCGAAACGCGCGACAGCGGCCGCCACCAGCGCCTCGCAGGCCGCCCGGTTTGCCACGTCCGTCGGCTGCACGGCCACGCGCGACGCATCGAGCCCCTCGCACGCGGCATGCAGCTTTTCTGCACGCCTCCCCGCCAGAACTACGCTTGCCCCATCACGCACAAAACGCGCGACAGTGGCGGCCCCGATCCCCGTGCCGGCCCCGGTGACAATGGCAATCTTTCCTGACAAATCGGGCAACATTGAGCTCCTTCCTAGGTCTGCTACGAGCCGGTCTGGCTCCTCGCCGGCCGCCCACAAATCGTGCGGAGCGGCTTGCTCCACAACCCCTCCAGGCCGACCAGGCGCCAAGCGGGTTGGGTCACGACCTGAGCCGCGGCGCGTGCTCATCGCCTGTTAAGGATTTGGTGCTTACATCGCACGAGGGATCGTGGGGAGCGGCTTGCTTCGATCTGTCGGGGGGTTACGAGGGATGCGCTTGGGTAGGTGGAGTTTGGCTGCCCGGTTAGCGCTGCTCGGTGCCACGCTCATGGCCGCCTGCATCATGATGACGGTCGGGCTGGCGGTCTGGCAGATCGGCAGCGTGATGTCCGATCGCGCGCAGGCAGCGCTCGAGATCAACCTGAACGTCGCCAACGAACTGCTGCAGCAGAAAACCGCGAGCACCGGGTTGCACCTGCAATCGGGCAAGCTCGTGGCTGGCAACGGTTACGTGCTGAATGACGACGGCGATCTGGTGGACCGCATAGCTTCCGTCGCCGGCGGCGTCGCGACAATCTTCCAGGGTCCTGTCCGCATCAATACAAACGTGCGCAAGGCCGACGGCACGAGGGCTGCCGGCACGATCTTGGCGGCCGGCCCGGTCTATGAGGCCGTTCTGCGCGGCGGCCACATCTTTCGTGGCGAGACGGATATCCTCGGGCAACGGTATTTGACCGTTTACGAGCCGTTACGAAGCGAGGCTGGCGAAGTCGTCGGCATCCTGTTTGTCGGGCTGCAAAAATCGATCTATCTCGCCTGGCTTTCGGCGCTCGAGACGATGTGTGCGGCGGGCGGGGCTGCGCTGAGTGCCATCGGCGGATTGGCCATGTTCGTGGGTATTCGGAAGACATTGCGCCCGCTTGATGGTCTACGAGAGGCAATGAGCCATCTTGCCGATGGCGACCTCGACGTGGGCGTGCCAGCCCGCGATCGAACCGATGAAATCGGCCGGATGGCAGGCGCGGTCCAGGTTTTCAAGGATCGGGCACAAACCATGCGCACACTTGCCGCCGACCAGGAGCGCCAGGTCGGTCTGAAGCTTGCACGTGGCGAGGCTCTGTCCGAACTGACGCAACTGTTCGAGAAAAGCATGTCGTCCCTGGCCAACTCGGTATCGAGCGCTGCCAGCGACCTGCGCACGACCGCGGTGACGATGAGCGAGACCGCCGGCGACGCGGATCGGCAAACTGGCACGGTCACGCTCGCGGCAGAGGCAGCGACACGCAACGTTCAAAGCGTGGCAAAGGCGGCCGGCGAACTCGCGGGTTCCGTGACAGAGGTATCGGCGCGGATCGCCCATTCGGCTGAGATCACCGGACGGGCGAATAGCGAGCTGCAACGCACCGATCGTCTGGTCACCGTCCTGGCCGACAACGCTGCATCCATCGGCGACGTCCTCAGGCTCATTTCCGACATTGCCGACAAAACGAATTTGCTGGCTCTGAATGCAACGATCGAGGCAGCCCGCGCGGGGGAGCACGGCAAGGGGTTCGCAGTCGTCGCGTCCGAGGTAAAAAGTCTCGCGTCACAGACATCGAAGGCCACCAGTGACATCGCCGGGCGTGTGCAGTTGATTCGCGAGGCGGTCGGGGAAGCCGTGACCGCGATTCGGGAGATCGGCAACACGATCGTTCTTCTGAACGATCAGTCGGCGATCATCGCAGGCGCCGTCGACCTGCAACGCGCAGCCACGGCCGAGATGGGCGAAAGCATCGAACGGGCGACCAATGGGAACGAACAGGTCAGCAGCAATATAAAGCTGGTGCGCGAAGGCGTCATCGGAACGGACGCTGCCGCCGGCCGCGTGCTTGGTGCCTCGTCGGGTCTGTCCGAGCAAGCCGCCCAGCTCACGGCCGAGATTCAGAGCTTCATCGTATCGGTGCGGGCAGCTTGATGCACAAGGCGAATTGCCGGTGCGCGCCCTATGAAACGGCAGCCTCCTTGCGGGGACGCACGCCAAGGATATGCGCTATCGAATACGTCAAGTCGGGCCTGTTCAGCGTATAGAAATGGAATTCGTCCACGCCGTTCGCCTGCAGTACCCGCACCTGCTCCGCGGCGATCACAGCCGCCACGATACGACGGGTTTCCGGGTCATCCTGCGTTCCTTCGAACAGGTCGGCCATCCACGCCGGCACGGTCGCACCACACGACTCGCTGAATTTGCGCGCCGTGGCAAAGTTCGACACCGGCATGATCCCCGGCACGATCGGCGCCGTGATGCCAGCCGCCAGGCAACGATCGAGAAACCGCAGAAAGACGTCCGCATCGAAGAAATACTGGGTGATCGCGCGCGCCGCCCCCGCATCGAGCTTGCGCTTCAGATTGTCCAGATCGTCGCCCGCATTGGCGGCTGTCGGGTGGGTCTCCGGATAGGCCGCGACCGTGATTTCGAAATCGGCCACACGTTTGAGACCGGCCACGAGCTCGTTGGCGTAAGCATAGCCTTCGGCGTGCGGCGAATACTCGCCCTGGTCGGGCGCATCCCCGCGCAGCGCCACGATATGGCGCACCCCCGCTTCCCAGTAGGCACGCGCCACGTCGTCCACCTCACCCCGCGAGGCGCCCACGCACGTGAGGTGTGCTGCCGGTGTCAGCGTGGTCTCGCGCACGATGCGCTCCACCGTCGCGTGCGTCCGCGCCTGCGTGCTGCCACCCGCGCCGTAAGTGACGGAGACAAAGCGCGGCCGCAGCCCCTCCAGCCGGCGTATGCAGGCCCAAAGCTGCGTCTCCAGCGCCTCCGTCTTAGGCGGGAAGAACTCGAAACTAAGCGCCGGCGCCGCGTCGCCGGCAGCGCGCGCCGGCAGACGATTGAAGCGCGGCCCCGTCAGCCAGCGTTCCAGCGTCGCGTGTGGCCGGTCCAAATCATCGGGGGCATGCTGATCCATACCCTGTTAGTGAGGCGTTCAACGCGGCGCCCGCAAGGCCTAAATGCGAAAAGTTCCGCGCCGCAAAACTCCGGTTCGCAACCGTTATGCTGCGATTGCGTTGTTTCAGCCGCGTCAGATGCTACATACCCGGAACCGGGCGGTCCCTTCCAACCCGCTCAGGCCACTTCAGCCGAGGACCAAGATGCTCAAACTGCTGGTGCCGTCCCTGTTCGCGGCCGCCCTGGCGCTTAGCGCTTGCGCGACGCGGCCGCCTGCCTCCGATGCCGCGGCCACCGCCGATTTCGAGCAGACGAACGACCCGCTGGAGCCCACCAACAGGTTCTTCTACCGCGTGAACAACACGCTCGACACCTACACGCTCAAGCCCGCCGCACAGGCCTACGTGTATGTCGTGCCCGCGCCCGTGCGCACCGGTGTCCACAACGTTCTCAGCAATCTCTCCAGCCCCGTGCTGCTGGCCGACGATGTGAGCCAGGCGAACCCACGCCGCGCCGGCGACACGTTCATGCGCTTCATCATCAACAGCACCGCGGGCGGCCTTGGCGTATTCGACGTGGCAAGCGGCTGGGGCTATCCGAGCCACGACACCAATTTCGGCATTACCCTGGCGCTCTGGGGTGTGCCCGCAGGACCCTACCTCTACCTTCCTCTGCTCGGACCCAGCAGCCCGCGTGCCGCGACCGGGTTTGGCGTGGACATCGCGCTCGACCCGTTCACCTACGTGCCGCGCGGCTACGGTCTGCTCACGCTCAATTGGGCGCGTTACGGCCTCGGCCTGCTGGACGCCCGCTCGCGTTTCGCCAGCGACCTCGACCATATCAAGGCTACCGCGCTCGACCCTTACGCCACGTTCCGCAGCCTCTATCGCCAGAACCTCGACAGCCAGATCGAGGCGGCCCGCCACGACAAGCCGGCAACCCCGCCCGCTTGGGCCAGCGCCGGCCGATAACCAACTCGTTGTTACGGAGTTTCGCCTTGATCATCTCTCGCCTGAACCGCCGGACTTTTCTGGCCATCTCGTGCGCCACCGTTGCCGTGCTTGCGGCTTCCTCGGTCGCACCCCTGCGCGCGCAATCCAGCCAGGCCGGAAGCTTCGTGCGCAGCTTTGCCGACCAGCTGGTCGCCATCGTCAACGGCCCGCAGCCCTACGCGCAGAAGAAAGTGGCGCTCGGCCCGGTGATCGACCGCAACGTGGATGTGTCGCAGATCGCACGCTTCTGCCTCGGCCGGTTCTACAGCACCGCCACACCGGCGCAGCAGACGCAATACACGGCGCTGTTCCACAAAGTGTTGCTGAACAACATCGCCGGCCATCTCGGCGAGTATAGCGGCGTGAGCTACGTCATGCATGGCGAGACTGCGCAGGGCGAGAACACGCTCGTCGGCACTACCATCACGCGGCCGAACCAGCCCACTGTCAACGTGCAATGGGTTGTGGAACACGCCGGCGCCGCGCCGAAAGTCGTCGACGTGATCGCCGAAGGCACCAGCCTCCGCCTGACGCAACGCAGCGACTACGCAAGCTATCTATCGCACCACAACAACGACATCTCCGCCCTGCTGACTGCACTGGAGCGGCAAACGAACGGAGCAGAATAAGCGCACCGCCACTAGATAAAAGTTTTCTGGTCCTTTCTTTCAAAAAAGGACTGCTTGCTTTCATACTCCAGCATGACATGCCCATCGCGATAAAACACGCCATGGCATGTCATCCCGATCGATCCCAGCACCATGCGCGAACTGAAATTGTCCTCGCGCGCAACAGCAACAACACGGGCGATACGCCGGTAATCCATTGCATATCGTAGCGCCGCAGATGCCGCCTCCCGTGCGACGCCGCGCCCGCGCGCGCCAGGCCAAACGGCAAAACGCAACGCCAGTCCGCGCCCGTCCGGCCGCTCATGTATGCCGGTAATCCCCTGAAAATCGGCCCCCTCGCGAATTGCGAACATGCCGATGCCGCGCTCGCCCCAGAACGTGCGGTCCTGGGCCAGCTCGTCGATCGTCTGCCACTGCGTACGCACGCCACCGAGCATCTGGCCATAGACGAGCGGGTCGGATTTGAGCGCGATGAGGGATGAGAGATCGCGGCCGCTGACGGGGTCCATCGTCAGCCGGGGTGTTTGTATCAGAGGCAAGGAAGCGGTTCTTTTTTGAAGAAAAGAACCGTAAAACCTTTGCTGCTGGCTGGTGCAGACATTCGCGCCGTCACAGCAGCCACCGCTGGTGCAGGCTCGGAAACAGAAGTTTTCTGGTCCTTTCTTTCAAAAAAGGACTGCGTCCTTCACCGCGCCAAAGGCCGATATTTGATCCGATGCGGTTCCGTCGCATCCGCTCCCAGCCGTCGCCGCTTGTCCTCCTCATACGCCTGGAAGTTTCCCTCGAACCATTCCACATGACTGTCGCCTTCGAACGACAGGATATGCGTCGCCAGCCGATCGAGAAACCAGCGATCGTGGCTGATGATCACGCAGCAGCCTGCGAATTCGGCGATCGCCTCCTCCAGCGCGCGCAGCGTGTCGACGTCCAGGTCGTTCGTCGGCTCGTCGAGCAGGATGACGTTGCTCTCCTTCTTCAGCATCTTGGCCAGATGCACGCGGTTGCGCTCGCCGCCTGAGAGAATGCCCACCCGCTTCTGCTGATCCGAGCCTTTGAAATTGAACGCGCCCACATACGCACGCGACGGCACAGCTTTCTTGCCGATATAGATCACGTCCGTGCCGCCGGAGATTTCCTCCCACACAGTCTTCTCGCCATCCAGATCGTCGCGGCTCTGATCGACATAGCCGAGCTTGACCGTCTCGCCGATCTTCAACTCGCCCGAATCCGGGTGTTCCTGCCCGGTGATCATGCGGAACAATGTCGTCTTGCCGGCGCCGTTCGGCCCGATGACGCCCACGATGCCGCCAGGCGGCAGCTTGAAATCCAGATCGTCGATGAGCAGCCGGTTGCCATACGCCTTGCGCAGCTTGTCGGCGGTAATCACCGTGCCACCCAGCCGCGGCGGCGGCGCGATCACGATTTCCGCCGTGCCACCGGCCAACTCCGCCGACTTGGCCTGCATCTCCTCGTATTTCGCAATGCGCGACTTGCTCTTGGTCTGCCGCGCCTTGGGGCTCGACCTGATCCATTCCAGCTCGCCGGCCAGCGCACGCTGGCGCGCACTCTCCTCCTTTTCTTCCTGTTTGAGCCGCTTGCCTTTCTGCTCCAGCCAGCTCGAGTAATTGCCCTCGAACGGATAGCCGCGGCCGCGCTCGATCTCCAAAATCCAGTTCGTCACGTTGTCGAGGAAGTAACGATCATGGGTGACGACCATCACCGTGCCCTCGTAATCGCGCAGCGTGCGCTCCAGCCAGCTCACGCTCTCGGCGTCGAGATGGTTGGTCGGCTCGTCGAGCAGCAGCAGATCGGGCTTTTCCAGCAGCAGCCGGCACAGCGCCACCCGGCGGCGCTCGCCACCTGAGAGGCGCGCGACGTCGGCTTCCGGCGGCGGGCATCGCAGTGCGTCGAGCGCGATCTCGATCCGCCGGTCCAGATCCCATCCGTCGGCCGCGTCAATCTGTTCCTGCAACGTCGCCTGCTCTGCCAGCAGCGTTTCCATCTCGCTGTCTTCCATCGGCAGCGCGAACCGGTCGGAGATTTCGTTGAACCGTGTCAGCGCCGCCTTCAGCTCGCCGAACGCTTCGCCCACGTTTTCGGCGACCGTTTTGGTCGGATCGAGATATGGCTCCTGGCTGAGATAGCCCACCCGCGCCCCCTCGGCCGCGAACGCCTCGCCGCCATACTCGGTCTCGATGCCGGCGATGATCTTCATCAGGGTAGATTTGCCGGCGCCGTTCACGCCGAGCACGCCGATCTTCACACCCGGCAGAAAGCTCAGCGTGATGCCTTTGAACACCTCGCGGCCGCCCGGATAGGACTTGGTCAGGTCCTTCATTACATAGACATACTGATAGCTGGCCATAGCGGGCGGCTCCGAACTGCGAGGGGTGGCAGTCTCTAAAGCCCGCAAGCAGGCCCGGCAAGGAAGGGCATGCCTGCACCTGCGCAAGCCATCGTGCGACAGTCACGACAATGCGAGCAGGCCCGGCCGGCCCTCATGCAGGCTTGCTGCTGCACCGCACTCTCCGTCAGCGTCCGACCGCTAAGGGAATTAACAAGGAGCGTCGAAAGATGCCGCACTGGTATAGCGAGACGGCGTTCGCCAGGATCACGCCGCACACGCTCGGCTTGGCGCGCGCGGCTACGGTCGCAGCGGGCACAACGCCCACGGTCGCACAATTCCTCAACGCGGCGAACACGGAATACGTGCTCGGCGGCACGCCGGCCGGCTTGCATCCATTCACCATCTTCGGCGTGCCTGTCAGCTATACGAACGATCTGGACGGCGTCTCAGCCCGCGTCTGGGTGACGCCGCAAAACCAGATCATCATCGCCTATCAGGGTACCACGGGCGGCGAGAATATCGCGGTCAATCCGTTGGCCGCCCTCACGCAGATCATCACGGATCTCGCCGTCTATGCCGGCGGCACGCCGCCCGCCGAACCGGACTCGCTCAACTTCGCCAAATTCGTCACCTACTGGGCCAATGTCGAAGGTTTCGCCACGAGCAACATCTTCGTCACCGGCCATTCGCTCGGCGGCATTGAGGCGGAATACGTGGCGCAGCACACCGGGTTGGGCGGGATCGGCTTCGAATCCACCGGCATTCCGCGCTTTGCCGCCGCCGGCACCGGTGCAAATTTCGTCAACGTCGTCACCTACGGCGACCCGGTCGGCAACTACGCCTCCGACATCAAAGGCGAGCAGCCTTTCGCGCCGGCCTATGTGCCGGGCGGCGGCAGCCTGCCGCATTACGGTCAGATCGTGCTGGTCGGCAGCCCGTCGGATCAGACCACGCTGAGCCAGGACGTGGCGAATTGGGGCGGCGGCTCGCTCATCAACAATGCCGTCGTGCTGGGTAATCTCGTGACCCTGCTGACCGATTTTCATTTGCCGGGCACCCAGGCGCACGACCTGGGCGTCACGCTCAACCCATACTCAACCTTGGTGGATGGCGGCGGGATTCAAAACAGGGCGGTGCTGAGTGTCGCCGGCGACACCGTGCCGCAACTCGCCGCCGCGGCCGGCGCCATTGGCCACCTGCTGCCCGGCACACATATCGCCTGACCACCCCGAGCACGCGAAGCAAAGCAGAAGGTTTTTGGTCCTTTTTTCTAAAAAGGACTACCTGCTTCCCCCAAACAGCCGCGCCACCAACCCCCGCTTGTCATCGAACTCCGGCTGCAACTCCGGTGGCAGAACGGGCCGCAGCGGCGGCGGCGGCATCGTCTCCGGCATTGCCGAGAACGGCCTGTCCGCATTGCTCGTCAGCCCGCGCGTGCTCGGCAGCATGCGCGGCAATACCTCGATCAGCTCGGCGGAAGGCGGCAACGGCTCGTAGCGGTTGCGCGCCATCGGCGCCTGCGGCCGCGATGGCTCTGGCGGGTCCGCGAAACCGAGCTCCACGTACGGCTTCTGGTCGCCGTCGTGATCCACGTCATCCACGGCCTCGATCTGCGCCGGCGCGTCTAGCCCAGCAGAGTCCGTCAAATCGTCATCGAGATCGGGCGCCGGCATGTTGGCCGGCCGGGAAGGTGCGGCGAACTTGCCGAACGGCGCCGGCGGGTTTTGCCCTTCGCCCGGGCGTCCGCGGCCGGCGGTCTTGCCAGGCGGCGTGAATGGCAGGCCGCCGAGCCCGGATTGGGCGAACTGCGGTGGCGCTGCTTCGGGCGGCGGCATGGCCGGGCCAGGCGGCAGGCTGCCGGGCATCAGGCCCGACGTCGCCTGGTGGTCGGGCATCGGCGAGTCCACCGCCGCATAAATCGGCGTGTAGGACGAGTGGGAGGCTGCGGGAGCCGACGCGGCTTGCTGACTGCCCTGTCCGAGAGAGAGCGGCGTCGCGTTCCGGCTTTCCGCCAACGCGCGTTCGGCTTCCTCGAGCGCCAATTGGCCAGCGCGCGATCCGGGCGAGATGTCCAGCGCCGCGCGCAACATCGGGATCGCCTGCGCGGGGTCGGATTCCGCCATCGCCATCGCCCGATGCAGCCGCTCGTTCCACTCGAACCGCATATAGCGCCGGCAATATTGCTCGAAGGTGAACGTGCCCTCGTCGAGCACCGGATAGCGATGGTCCGGCATCGGCGCGGCCATGCCGAAATGCCGCAGCACACCCGGGTGGATCGGCATGGCACCGGGCAGGAACGGCGCCTCGAGCAGCGCTTCGGCCCGCAGCCCGTCCACCCCCATGCGGCGGAAGGTTTGAGCGGCGACGTAGCGGAACAGCGGCAGGCGAAGCCGCTCGGTGCTGGCGAACAGGTTCTGGCTGCGGAATTCGCTTTCCACATAGCTTGCCATGTCGAAGCCGGACTGCGCGTCGAGCGCTGCCAACCGCGATAGCGTCGAGGTCAGTTTCTCGTCGAGCTGGGCTGCATAGCCGATGTCGAGCGCCAGGTAGCGCTCCACCGCCTCATGCTCGTCGACACCCTGCGCAATCATCGAATCGAGGAAGCTGTCGCCGAAATCTGCCGGATAGGGGCCATCCTTCAGCGCCTCGCTGCCGCGGTTCTGTGGATGCGGGCGCCCGGCGAACGGCCACAGGAACGGTGCGCGCACTACGGGCACGGAGAGGCATTCGGCGCTGGTGGGGATCAGATGGTCCGGGATCGTCTCGCCGGATTCGGTGAGGTCGGTGACGACGATGTCGGCGGCTGCGATCACACGATGCGCGGCTTCGCGGCCCATCGCCTCGGCGCCGATGAAGAACACGTCCTCGTCGCGATCGGCGGCGATATCCAGACGATAGGCTTTCGCCAGGGCCCTCGCCTGGATACCGCCGGCGAAGACTACGCGTCTGGTCATGCCGCCCCTCTTGAACCTGTTCAATCTTTTGCAGCTTTGCCCGGGACAAATCAACGCTTAGGGTAGGAAGAATGCAGTCCTTTTTTGGAAAAAAGGACCAAAAAACTTTTATCTGTTCGCTTATGCAACACTTTGAGACGCCGGCATACCCGGAAGCAAAAGTTTTTTGATCCGTTTTTTCACAAAACGACTGCTTTCTTTCTCGAGGATGTTTATGGATTTCAGTCACCTAACCGTGCTCTGCGCCGGCGACGTGATGCTGGACCGCTTCGTGCACGGCGATATCGACCGCATCTCCCCCGAAGCTCCAGTGCCCGTGCTGCGCCTGCGAGACACACGCGAAATGCCCGGCGGCGCCGGTAACGTCGCCAGCAACGTCGCCTCGCTCGGCGGGCGAGCGATCCTGGTGGGCCTGGTCGGCGAGGATGAGTCGGGTGCACGCCTGCTGCGCAACCTCGCCGCCCGGCCCGGCATCGAAAATGCGCTGGTGTCCACAACGCGTCGCCCGACCATCTGCAAAACGCGCTTCATCGCCGGCCGCCAGCAGGTTGTGCGGACCGACGAGGAGAGCGGCGACGCGCTCTTCGACGACGAAGCGGCGGCGCTGATGGCGGCCATCGACCGCCATCTGCCGCGCTGCCAAGCCGTCGTGCTGTCGGATTACGGCAAGTCCTCCCTCAGCCCCGCCGTGATCGCGCACGCGATCGACGCCGCGCGGCGCGCCGGCGTGCCGGTGTTCGTGGACCCGAAAAGCGATGATTTCGCTACCTATCGCGGTGCGACGTGCATTACGCCAAACCTGAAGGAGTTCGCCGCCGCCGCACGCGCTTCCAGCCGCACCGAAGCCGAGATCGCCGCCAGCGCGCGTCCGCTCCTCAAGCGGTCCGCGGCGCGCGCGATCCTGGTCACCCGCTCCGAACGCGGCATGACGTTGGTGGAGGAGAGCGGCGATGTGACCACCGTGCCGGCCCGCGCCCGCGAGGTGTTCGACGTTTCCGGCGCCGGCGACACGGTCATCGCGGCCATGGCACTGGGGTTCGCCAGCGGCCGCACGCTCGCACAATCCATGCATGTCGCCAACGCGGCCGCCGGCGTCGTCGTCAGCAAACTCGGTACGGCCACGGCCAATATCGCCGAAATCATGCACGAGCTTGCCGCGCAATCGGACGAAGCAGGCATCGCGTCGGACGGATTGCAGCCGCTGCCGGCGGCACTCGGCATGGTGGCCCTCTGGCGCGAACAGGGCCTGCGCGTCGGCTTCACCAACGGCTGTTTCGACATCCTCCACCCCGGCCATGTCTCGCTGCTGGCCTTCGCCCGGCGCAGTTGCGACCGTCTGGTGGTCGCGCTGAACACCGACGAGAGCGTGGCACGGCTGAAAGGCCCTACGCGGCCGGTCAACACACTGGCCCAGCGTGCCCAGGTGATGGCCGCCATCCGGTTCGTCGATTGCGTCGTCGCGTTCGGCGAGGACACGCCGCTCGAGGTGATCACCGCACTACAACCCGACGTGCTGGTCAAAGGTGCGGACTACACCGTGGCGCAGGTCGTGGGCGCGGATGTGGTGCTGGCGGCCGGCGGACAGGTGATTCTGGCCGAACTCGTGGCCGGCCAATCCACCACGGGAATCATCCAGCGCGCGGCATCGCGCCCGCTCGTCACCGGCGACGTGTAGGGATCAGCAGCAGCAGCGCCAGCAGGAGAAACACGTCGCCCGCCAGCAGGCGGGCGGCGAGCCAACCGTGGCCCATCGCCCACATAACGCCGCCGCCGGCCACGCCTGCGACGCTGAGCAGCATCAAGGCCAATCCCCACCACATCGACCGCAACGCCTTCGCCAAACGCCGACGCCGCGCGCTGCGAAAGCGCGCACGCAGTTCGGCTGCCGTGGGCCCCCCGCCCTCGGCTGGAGAACCATTCTGCACCGGCTTGGTTAAGGGATCGTGTGGGCCGGTATCGCGCATGTCTGGCGGGTCGTCCTCGCATCATCACAGCTTGCGCGCGCCGATTGACACGCCGCGCGGCACTCCGGAACATGGTCATGTTGCCGCAACGCCGCCAGCAATGGCCGGTGGCGTTCGCCGTTGGAGATCGCTCGGGACACGATGATACCCAAACTGATGCCGACCTACGCGCGTGCCGACGTGGCGTTCGACCACGGTCAGGGCGCCTGGCTGGTGGCGACTGACGGGCGGCGGTTTCTCGATTTCGGCGCCGGCATTGCTACCAGCTCGCTCGGCCACGCCCACCCGCATCTGGTCGCCGCCATCGCCGGCCAAGCCGGCCGCGTGATGCATGTGAGCAACCTGTATCGCGTGCCGCAAGCCGAACGCCTGGCCGAACGGCTGGTGGATGCGACGTTCGCCGACAGCGTGTTCTTCTGCAATTCCGGCGCCGAGGCCAATGAAGGTGCCGTCAAGATGGTCCGACGCGCGATGGCCGCCACCGGGCGCCCCGAGCGCACGCGCATGATCTGCTTCAACGGCGCCTTCCACGGCCGCACGCTCGCCATGCTCTCGGCCACCGGCAACGCAAAGTACCTCGACGGCTTCGGCACGCCGGTGGACGGTTTCGATCACGTGCCCTTCGGCAACATGAATGCGGTGCGCGACGCGATCGGGCCGCATACGGCCGGCATCCTCGTCGAGCCCATCCAGGGCGAAGGCGGCGTGCGCGTCGCACCCGAACACTTCCTGGCTGATTTGCGCGCTGCCTGCGACGAATGGGGCCTGCTGCTGGTAGCCGACGAGGTGCAATGCGGCATGGGCCGCACCGGCACGCTGTTCGCCTACCAGCAGATGGGTGCAGAACCGGATGTGCTCTCGGCCGCCAAGGGCATCGCCGGCGGCTTCCCGATGGGCGCGATCCTGGCCACCGAAGCGGTTGCCCGCCACCTCACGCCCGGCAGCCACGGCACCACCTTCGGCGGCAATCCGTTGGCCGCGGCGGCTGCCAACGCGGTGCTCGACGTGGTGCTGGCCCCCGGCTTTCTCGACGGCGTGCACGCAAGCGGCGAGCGGCTCGACAGTGGGCTACATCGCTTGGCTGCCGACCACAGAGCTGTGTTCACCGGCGTGCGCGGCCTCGGTCTGATGCTCGGGCTCGAATGCGCGCTGCCCAACACCGCCGTGCAGCAAGCCTGCCTTGACCACGGCCTGCTGACGGTCGCCGCCGGCGAGAACGTGCTCCGCCTGGTGCCCCCGCTCGTGCTCACCGACGGGGATATCGACGCCGCACTCGAGCGCCTCGCGCAAGCCGCCGCCGCAATGGTGGCGCACGCTTCGTGACGGACGGGCCGCGCCACTTCCTCGAACTCGCCGATTTCGACACGCCGACGCTTCGCGCCATCCTGGACCAGGCAGCCGCGCTCAAGGCCGGTGCGCAGCCGCCCGTCTCCCTGGCCGGCCGTACCCTGGCGCTTCTCTTCGAGCGGCCGAGCACGCGCACGCGCGTGAGCTTCGAGGTTGCCATGCGCCAGCTCGGCGGGCACTGCACCATCCTCTCGGACCGCGAGATGCAGCTCGGCCGCGGCGAGACGATCGGCGACACCGCCCGCGTGCTCTCCCGCTACGTGGACGCGATCATGCTGCGCACCGACCGGGTGAGCAAACTCGAAGAACTCGCGCGCCATGCCACCGTGCCAGTCATCAACGGCCTGACCGAAGCCAGCCACCCCTGCCAGCTCATGGCCGACATCCTCACGTTCGAGGAGCATCGCGGCCCGATCGCCGGCCAGACGATCGCCTGGATCGGCGACGGCAACAACGTGGCCCGCACCTGGGTGCAGGCCGCCGTGCGCTTCGGCTTCGCGCTCCGCCTCGCCAGCCCGCCCGGCTGCGCAATCCCCGACTACCTCATGGACTGGGCCGTGCGCGAAGGCGGCAACGTGCAAACCGTGCGCGACCCGTCGCAGGCCGCTTACGGCGCCCGCGCGGTGGTGACGGATTGCTGGGTGAGCATGGCCGATGACCCGGCGCGCGACATCTCCGCCCTCTCGGCCTATCAGGTCGACGCAGCGCTGATGGGTCAGGCGTTGCCGGACGCGATCTTCATGCACTGCCTGCCGGCGCATCGGGGCGAGGAAGTCAGTGCGGAGGTGTTCGATGGCCCCCGCTCGGTGGTGTTCGACGAGGCGGAGAACCGGTTGCACGCGCACAAGGCGATACTGGTTTGGGCGTTAGCTACGGAAGGCGTTCTTTTTTGAACAAAAGAACCAGACAACTTTCGCTCCTGGAGCTGCCCCGCATGTTCGTCGCTGACTCCGCTTGTGGCAGATGCGCCGGAGCAAAAGTCTTCTGGTCTTTTGTTTCAAAAAAGAACTTCTTGCCTTGACCCGCTCCGCCGTCGTCGACCTCGGCTCCAACTCCGTCCGCCTCGTCGTCTTCGAGGGTCGCGGCCGCAACCCCGTCGCCATCTTCAACGAAAAAGCCGTCCTCCGCCTCGGCCGCGGCCTCCAGCAAACCGGCCGACTGCACGAGGAAGGCGTCGAACAGGCGCTCACCGTCATGGCGCGCTACGCCGCCATCGGCCGCGCCATGGGGGCACACCCGTTCGACGTGCTGGCCACCGCCGCCGTGCGCGACGCCAGCAACGGCCCTGCGTTCGCCGCCGCGTTGCAGGAGCACCTGCCGGAGGTGAATTTCCGCGTGCTCACCGGCGAGCAGGAAGCACGCCTCTCAGCCGCCGGCCTGCTGTGCGGCATCCCTGCAGCCGCCGGCATCCTGGCCGATATCGGCGGCGGCTCGATGGAGGTGGTCCACCTGGCCGATGGCGGCGTCCGCGCCGCGCAAACGCTGAAACTCGGTGTCCTGCGCCTCTCGGACCGCGCCGGCGGCGACGTGGTGCGCGCCCGCGCGATCGCCGAAGAGGACCTCGCCCAGATCGGCTGGCTGAGTGATGCCGCCGGCCGCGACCTCTACCTCGTGGGCGGCGCCTGGCGCGCCCTCGCCCGCATCCACATGGAACAGACCGCCTATCCGCTCGCCATCGTGCACCACTACACGATCGGCCGCGAGGAGGCGCGCGACCTCGCCGGCGTCATCGGTTCGGCGAGCCGGCGTATGCTGGAGCGCATGCCCGGCATGTCGCGCCGGCGGGTGGACGACATGCCTTTCGCCGCCGTCGTGCTGCGCCGCCTGCTGCGCGCGACGGACGCACGGCGGGTGGTTTTCTCCGCCAACGGGCTGCGCGAAGGCTGGTTCATGGAACATGTGTGCAGCGCCAAGGCCCGCACGCAGGATCCGGTGCTGGCCACCGCGCGCGACCTGGCGGGTCGTTATGGCCGCGACGCGGCTCTGCCGGAAGTGCTGATCGGGTGGCTGGCGCCGCTCGTGGACTCTGTGGACCAGCCCACGCAAGTCCTGCACGAAGCTGCGTGCTGGATGAGCGACATCGGCCACCAGGAACATCCTGAATATCGTGCCGAGCAAGTGTTCATGCGAACACTGCGCCAGACCGGCGTGGCGCTGGATCATCACGCGCGCGCGTTCCTCGCAATGACGCTCGCGCTTCGCTACGAGGCCGAGCCTGAAACACCCTATCTTGATACCGCGCGCATGCTGCTGCATCTGAGCACGTTGCGCCGCGCCGAAATTCTCGGCATGGCGCTGCGGCTGGCCTACACGCTGTGCGGCGGCACGGCGGCTTTGCTGCGTACCACGTCGCTGACGCGCTCGCCGGAGCGGCTGGTTTTGCGCATGGAGAATGGACAAGGCGTGTTCGCCGGAGAGAGTGTCACGCGACGGCTAGATAGATTGGCACAAGCGCTGGGCGTCGAAGGACAGATCGAGATGGCCTAAGTTCGAACCTCTCAGTTTGACAAAACCGCAGGCTGATCGTGCGCTTACCCGCGCGCTTCGACGCAAGCCGCGAAATGTCGTTCCAGAAGCTGATTGACAGCTTCCGGCTCTTCGAGAGCGACCGAGTGCCCTGCCAAAGCCACGACAACGGATTGTCCACCCGAAGCCTGCGCGATGTTGCGCGCTTCCGCTGCGCCGTAGGCATGGTCCTCTGCCCCCGCGATCGCGAGTATCGGCACGCGGCAATCTCCCAATTCGTCCAGTATGCCTTCACGAAAAACCACTGCATGTGCCGCATCCGCAATGCGTGATGGCAAAGCAGCCAGACGCGCCCGCCAATGATCGCGCAATGCGCTACGCTTCGGGTCAGCCAGGAATG
Source organism: uncultured Alphaproteobacteria bacterium (assembly GCA_963848205.1). GTDB lineage: Bacteria > Pseudomonadota > Alphaproteobacteria > Acetobacterales > Acetobacteraceae > BOG-908. The sequence goes on from CAWKCV010000001.1 coordinate 156,207, forward strand.
TATCTCCGAACATGATATGCATCAGCATGTCGGTCACCGGCGCAGTTCCATGTTCACGCATGGCCTCCACCAACGGCGCAAACTCGTCCCGCCGGTGCTCCTCCTCGCCGGAACTGCCGAGCACCGCGACAGAATGCAGCAGATCCGGCCGTCTGACCGCAAGTCGCAAGGCCACGAAGCCGCCCAGCGAATTGCCGACGAAATGCACGCGCCCGAGGTCGAGCCTTTCGATCAGCGCAACCGCATCCTCGTACAGTGTATCGATGTCGAGCGGGCCTGCCGTTTCGCTCAATCCCTGTCCGCGGTGATCGTACCTCACAACGCAGTGATTCTTGCCGAAATACGCTGCCTGCCGGTCGAACATCGTCAGGTCGAAAAATAGCGAATGGCTGAACACAATCGGTGTGCCTGTGCCGTCGCGAACGACATGCAAATGAGGTGATGAGCGATCCATCTGCCCTGTGTGCCTTTCGAAAACGATCGCTCAGCCCTCGTCACATCGCCGCTGTCCACGGCACGCGCCGATCGTTGAGCCGTGCGTCAAGCCGTCTTGTCGCCCGCCACCCCCAACGCCGCCTGCGCCGCCGCCAACCGCGCCACCGGCACCCGATACGGCGAGCAACTCACGTAATCCAGTTGCACATCCTCGCAGAACGCGATGCTCGCCGGATCGCCGCCATGCTCGCCGCAAATTCCGAGCTTGATGCCGGGCTTCGTCGCCCGCCCGCGCTCGGCGGCAATGCGCACCAGCGCGCCCACGCCCTCGATGTCGAGCGAGACGAACGGGTCCTTCGGCAGAATGCCCGCTTCCACGTAATGCGGCAGGAACTTGCCAGCATCATCACGTGACAATCCAAACGTCGTCTGTGTCAAATCGTTGGTGCCGAAGCTGAAGAAGTCCGCGACCTCGGCGATCTTGTCGGCGGTCAACGCCGCGCGCGGCAGCTCGATCATCGTGCCTACCGAATACGCGATCGACTTGCCCGCACGCGCCAGCACTTCGCCGGCAACGCGCTCGACCTGTGCGCGCGTGATCTCCAATTCGCGCCGTGTGCTCACCAGCGGAATCATGATTTCGGGCACAACCGGCGCGCCGGTCTCCTCGGCAATCTGCAGCGCCGCCTCGAAGATGGCGCGCGTCTGCATCTCGTAGATTTCCGGATACGAAATCCCCAAACGGCAGCCCCGATGCCCAAGCATCGGGTTGGCTTCGGCAAGCTCGGCCGCACGCCGGCGCATCTGCTCCACATCCTGCCCAAGCGCTTCAGCCACGTCTGCAATCTCCTGGTCACCATGCGGCAGGAACTCGTGCAGCGGCGGATCAAGCAGACGGATCGTCACCGGCAATCCCGCCATGATGCGGAACAGCTCGACGAAATCCTGGCGCTGGAACGGCAGCAGCTTGTCCAGAGCCACGCGCCGGCCTGCCTCATCATGCGCCATGATCATCTGCCGCACGGCGCCGATCCGCTCGGGTGCAAAAAACATGTGTTCGGTACGGCAAAGCCCGATGCCTTCCGCGCCGAACTTGCGGGCAGTCTCCGCATCAAGTGGCGTCTCCGCGTTGGTGCGTATCTTCAGGCGACGAAACTCGTCAGCCCAGCCCATCAGCTTCTCGAAATCGTCGGACAGCGTCGGCTCCACGGTCGCCACCTGGCCCACGAAAATCTCGCCGGTGCCGCCATCGATTGTCACCGTCTCGCCACCGCGAATGGTCTTTCCACCAGCCGACAAGGTGCGCGCCCCGTAATCCACACTCACGCCACCGGCTCCCGCCACGCACGCACGCCCCATGCCCCGCGCCACAACGGCCGCATGGCTCGTCATGCCGCCACGTGTCGTCAGAATGCCGCGCGCCGCGTGCATGCCGTGAATATCCTCCGGGCTCGTCTCGATGCGCACCAGGATCACCGCTTCGCCTTTGGCCGCGCGCATCTCCGCATCGTCGGCGCTGAACACCACCGCACCCGAAGCCGCACCAGGCGACGCCGGAAGCCCGCGGCCGAATGGCGTGCGCGGAGCCTTCGGGTCCAACGTCGGGTGCAGCAACTGGTCGAGCGCCTGCGCATTCACCCGCAATACCGCTTCCTGCCTGGTGATCAGCCCGGCCTCCGCCATCTCCACCGCAATGCGCAAGCTCGCCGCCGCGGTGCGCTTGCCCGTGCGCGTCTGCAACATATACAGCTTGTTCTGCTGCACGGTGAACTCGATATCCTGCATGTCGTGGTAGTGCCGCTCGAGCGTCTCGCGCGTGCGGCACAGTTCCGCATACGCTTCGGGCAACGCATCTTCCATCGAGATCTCGCCGGCCTTGGCAGCACCTTTGGAAAGCGGCTGCGGCGTGCGTATGCCGGCCACCACATCCTCGCCCTGCGCATTGACCAGGAATTCGCCGTAGAACATGTTCTCGCCGGTCGAGGGATCGCGCGTGAAACACACGCCTGTCGCGCAATCAGCCCCCATATTGCCGAATACCATCGCCTGCACATTCACCGCCGTGCCCCAATCGGCAGGAATGTCGTGCAAACGCCGATACGTGTTCGCCCGCGGGTTCATCCAGCTGCCGAACACTGCGCCGATCGCACCCCACAATTGATCATGCGGCGACATCGGAAACGGCTTGCCCGTCTCATCGAGCACAAGCTGCTTGTATTCCTCTACCACGCGCTGCCAATCCGACGGCTGCAGCGCGGTATCCTCGACCACGCCCGCATCCATCTTGACGGACTCGATCACTTCCTCGAACCGGTGGTGATCCACCCCCAGCACCACACTGCCGAACATCTGGATGAAGCGGCGGAAACTATCCCACGCAAACCGCTCGTCGCCGCTCGTCTCGGCCAAACCCAACACCGTCTCGTCGTTCAGGCCGAGATTGAGCACCGTATCCATCATCCCCGGCATCGACACGCGCGCGCCTGAACGCACGGACACCAGCAATGGCATCTTTGCATCGCCGAACGCGCGTCCTACCGCCTGCTCCACCCGCGCCAGCGCCTCGCGCACCTGCGCGTCCAGGTCGGCCGGATAGGAACGGTTGTTCTTGTAGAACTCCGTGCACAACTCTGTGGTGATCGTAAATCCAGGCGGCACCGGAAGGCCGATGCTCGCCATCTCGGCCAGGTTCGCACCCTTGCCGCCGAGCAGATTGCGCATGTCCGCGCGGCCTTCGTTGTGGCCGGCGCCGAAGCTGTAAACCCATTTCGACATTTAAGTGCTCCAAGTTAGGCAAGCGCTGGGGAGATGTACCATCCCCCCGAGGCCCCCCTGCATTTCTTCAGGATTCGACTGCGGAGAAATCCGCTGCAGCGTTCAAGGCGCTGCGCAAATGAGCCAATAATCGCAATCGGTTCGCGCGCAGCGACGGATCTTCTGCATTCACCGTCACCTTTTCGAAAAACGCGTCGAGCGGCCCGCGCAACATCGCCAGCGCCTGCATCGCCTCACCGAAACGCTCCTCTGCCAGCAACGCACTTGCACGACCGGCATTCCGCAACGCCTCGTGCAGCTCTTGCTCCGCCGGCTCGCGCAGCAGTGCCGCATCCACCTCGCCCACATGCGGCCCGTCGCGCTTGTCCTCGATCCGCAAAATATTTGCCGCGCGCTTATACGCCGCCAGCAGATTGCCGCCATCCTCGGTTCGCAACAAAACCGCCACCGCCTCGGTTCGTGCCAACACCCGCGTCAAATCGTCGTCGCCACCCGCCGCAAACACCGCCGTCAGCACGTCGTGCCGTGCACCCTCCGCGCGCAACTGCACACGCAGCCGCTCGACGATGAACGACAGAACGTCCCCGGCAAGCACATCCGCATCGCCCGCCAAACCCGCCGCCGCTCGTCGCAACACCGGCCGCAGTCCAACGCGCAAGCCGCACTCGCGCACAATCCGGATTGCACCCAACGCCGCGCGACGCAACGCATACGGATCGCCCGACCCTGTCGGCTTCTGCCCGATCGAGAAAAACGCAACCAACTGATCCAACTTGTCCGCCAGCGCCACACACACGGCAACCGGCTCGCGCGGCACAGTGTCGCCCGCACCCTTCGGCGCATAATGCTCGCGCACGGCTTCCGCCACACGCGCATCCTCGCCGTCATGCGCGGCATAATAGCCGCCCATCACGCCTTGCAATTCCGGAAATTCGCCCACCATCCCGGTCGTCAGATCCGCCTTGCACAACAATGCCGCGCGCTCGGCCAGCGCCACATCGGCGCCCACCAGCTTGGCCAGCACACCAGCCAGCCGCACGATCCGCGCCACCCGCGCACCCTGGCTGCCCAATTCCGCCTGGAAAACAATCCCGTCCAGCGCCGCCGCCCGATCGGCCAGGCGCACGCGCCGGTCCAGATCGTAGAAATGCCGTGCATCCGAAAAACGTGCGCGCAGCACACGCTCATTGCCGGCGACGATCGCCGCCCCGCCGTCAGGCGCTTCCACATTGGCCACGAACGCGAACCACGGTGCCGGCGCGCCCTCCGCCGTGCGCGTTGCAAAATAACGCTGGTTAACCCGCATGCTCACCTGCATCACCTCGGGCGGCAGATCCATGAACGCGCCGTCGATGCGCCCCATCAGCGGCACCACCCATTCGACCAGGCCGGAAACTTCCTCCACCAGGCCGGCATCTTCCACGATGACAACGCCGCGATCAGCCGCAAGCTGCGCAATCTGGCCCTGAATGGCATTCGCCCTTCCGCGCACCATCACCCGATGGCTGAACAGCGCGTCCTGCCAATCCTGCACACCGGTCACCTCGAACGCGCCGCGCCCATGCAGCCGGTGCCCCTCCGTCTCGCAACCGGACCGCAAGCCGTGGCCGTCATCCTCACTTTGTGCCAGCGCGAAATCCACCACCGCGCCATCGAGCAGACACACGATCCGGCGCAGCGGCCGCACCCAGGTGAACGCGCTCGTGCCGCCCCAACGCATGGATTTCGGCCAGGGAAAGCGCCACAGCAGCCCCGGCATCGCCTCGGCGATCAACGTCGCCGCATCCACCGAAGGCGCGCTCCGGCGCATAACCCAGAACCCGCCTTCCTCGCGCAGCGCCTCGCGTGCCGCGCCATGCTTGCGCAAAAACCCCGCCAGCGCCTGCTCCGGCGCGCCCACCCGCGGCCCGCGCTCCTCGGTGTCCGAAGCCGCCACCGCGCCGTCGAGCTCGCAGGCCAACGCAATCCGCCGCGGCCCGCTGAACGCACGCAGCTCGCGCGGCGCCAGCTTGCCCAGCGCCTCGCCCACCAGCCGCTGCAGTTCCTCGGCCGCGCGCGCCTGCATGCGCGCGGGGATCTCCTCGCTGAACAGCTCCAGGAAAAAACTCGGCATATCCCGCTCAACTATCCTTCAGCGCCGGCTCGATATCGGTGCGGGCGAAATCGTCGCCGGTGAACAGCAACGTCTCGCCTTCCGTCTTGGCCAGGGCGTAGGCGAAGCAATCGCCGAAATCCAGGCGTGCGGCCTGCCGGTGCCGGCCGAAATGGCGCCACGCCAACCGCGCCGCCACCGCCTGCTCGGGGCTGACCGGGGCAATCGCAATGCCGGCCGTGCGGATGAACTCGTCCAGCCGCAGGCTCGCCAGCCGCCCGCCATGCTCCTCGACGATCATTGCCAGCTCCAGCCAGTTCGCGGCCGACATGCGCGGCGCCGGCGCATCCACGATCGCGTCCAGCACACGCGCCGCACCAGGCTCGTCGAGCAGCACGCACAGCAATGCCGACGTATCCACGATCACGCGCCCCTCATCCAGGCTTGTCTCATCGGGGGCGCCCGGACTCGTCGTAGAACTGTCCATGACCCGCCCCAGGCTCCAGGCGCAGGCTGGCGCGTATCTCGGACGCAAGTGCGGCAAGCCTGGCCAGCCGGGCCGCTCGGTCACGCTGACGCTGCTCGCGTTCGAGCCGCTCGCGCAGCGCGCCCGTCACCGCCGTGGTCAAGCTCTCGCCGGTCAGCGCCGAAAGCGCGACCGCAAGCCGGTAGCCGTCCTCGCTCTTGATGTTCAGCTGATTCGCCATCGGCCCAGAATGCCCGTTCGTACGCGTTGGTAGAAGTTCGACCGCAGGCGGTAGAACTAACCCAAGGTTGCATGCTTGTCACGCCAAAAGCGCGGCCCCGCGCAGTCAGGCGCCTTGAAGCCTTCGCCCGGCCCGTCCAGATTGAAGGACAACGCTTTACCGTCCATATTACCGCTACCGGACGGCACCAAGCCCCGCAAAGGAACCCTTTCATGGCTTACACACCCGATTTCAGGAGCTATTCCAGCCCGGCGGGCGTGGCCGGCACCGCCGCCATCGACGCCGGACTGCGCGCCTACATGCTGCGCGTCTATAACTGGATGTCGTCCGGCCTGCTGCTGACCGGCGTCGTGGCTTATGCGATCGCCAACACCAGCCTGCTCGGCGCCTTCTACCACCAGGTGCCCACCGAATACGGCATGCGAATCGCGCCTACCGCACTCGGCTCGCTGTCGATGTTCGCGCCGCTCGCCTTCGTGCTCGTGCTCAGCTTCGGTGTGAACCGGCTCAGCCGCGGCACCGTCCAGGCACTCTACTGGGCGTTCTGCGCGGCCATGGGCGCCAGCCTGACCAGCATCTTCTTCATGTATGCGCAGGACAGCATCGCGCGTACCTTCTTCATTACGGCCGCCACCTTCGCCGGCATGTCGATCTACGGCTACACGACGCAGCGCAGCCTGGCGAACATGGGCAGCTTCCTCATTATGGGGCTCTGGGGCATCATCCTGGCCAGCTTTGCCAACATGTTCTTCCACAGCTCGCAGCTCCAGTTCGCCGTCAGCGTCATCGGCGTCATCATCTTCACCGGCCTGACCGCCTACGACACACAGCGCATCAAGGTGAGCTACACGCAGTTCGCCCATGCCGAAGGCACCGAGGGTGCCGCTCGCCGCAGCGTCTACGACGCGCTCAGCCTGTATCTGAACTTCATCAACCTGTTCATGCTGCTCCTGCAACTGACAGGCAACCGCCGCAGCAACTGACGCGCGGCGGCCAACCGGCCGCACACACACGCTGATCCCTGAACCCAGCCCCTCTCACCGGAGGGGCTGTTTCTTTATCTCTGTCGGCTAAACCGGCCGGCAAGGAGACTTCGCTTGAGCCTGTCGCTGCGCGCCCGACCCGCCCCCGCAATCCGCACCGGCGGCGCGATCATGACCGTTCTGCTGGCCATAAGCTTCGCGCACATGCTGAACGACCTGATGCAATCGCTCATCCCGGCGATCTATCCCACGCTGAAGCAGAATCTCGGCATCAGCTTCGGCCAGATCGGCGGCATCACGCTCGTCAACCAGCTCACCGCATCCATCCTGCAGCCCGTCATCGGCAACTTCACCGACCGCCGGCCGCTGCCCTACTCGCTGCCGTTCGGCATGGCCTCCACGCTGATCGGGCTCCTGCTGCTCAGCCAGGCCAGCAGCTACCCGGCCGTGCTCTGCGCAGTCGCCTGCGTCGGCATCGGCTCGTCGGTATTCCACCCGGAAAGCTCGCGCGTCGCCCGCATGGCCTCCGGCGGCCAGCACGGCATGGCGCAGGCCGTCTTCCAGGTCGGCGGCAATGCCGGCTCCGCCTTGGGCCCGCTGCTCGCCGCCTTTGTCATCGCCCGGCGCGCGGGCCATGCCGGCGGCCAAGGCCTGGTCGCCTGGTTCGGGCTGGCTGCCATCGCCGGCATCGTCGTGCTCACCGGCGTCAGCACTTGGTATCGCCGCAACCTGCGCGCGAAGGTCACCCGAACCGCCCCTGCCATGCAGACGCTGCCGAACCGTCAGGTCGCGTTCGCCATGAGCCTGCTGGTTCTGCTGATGCTGTCGAAGTTCTTCTACACCGCCGGCATGGCGAACTATTACACCTTTTACCTCATCGACCGCTTCCATCTGCCAGTCCACACCGCCCAGCTTTGCCTGTTCCTCTATCTCGGCTCGTTCGCCGCCGGCACCGTCCTCGGCGGCCCGATCGGCGACCGCATCGGCCGCAAGCGCATCATCTGGGTGTCCATCCTCGGCGTGCTGCCGTTCTCGCTGGCCCTGCCCTATGCGGGCCTTGTCGGCACCATCGCGCTTACCATCCCGATCGGGCTGCTGCTGGCCTCCGCCTTCCCCGCTATCGTCGTCTATGCGCAGGAATTGCTGCCCGGCCGCGTCGGCACCGTCTCGGGGCTGATGTTCGGGTTGGCCTTCGGGCTCGGCGGGCTGGGTGCCGCAGCGTTGGGCATGCTGGCGGACAGGACGAGCATCACGCTCGTGTTCGAGGTGATGGCCGTCCTGCCGGCTCTTGGGTTGTTGGCGGGATTGTTGCCGAAGATAGAAAGGCAGGCAGTCCTTTTTTGAAAAAGGACCAAAAAACCTTTTCTAGTGGCTTGGGGGAGGCATCGCGGGCATGGCCGGCATTGTCATGCCGGGCGGCAGGGCGGGCATCTGGCCGGGTGTCATCGACATCGCCGGGTTGTTGACGACGGCCGCCTTCACGTTCGTCGCCATCTGCGTGCACATCGCCGCCACCGTCGTCTTGCCCTTGTCGGCCATGTCGGAAATCGATGTCGTCGTGCCGTTCGGCGAGACCAGGTTGCCGCTTTTGCCGGCTTCCTCGGCTGCATCCGTCGGGCCACCGGCCGGCATCTTCGCCACTACCTGCCGCTGTGCCGCAATGGCGCTCTCGTCGATCGAGCCGTTGTTGTGGCAATATTCCAATATGCCGAGCTCGTTGGCGGCGCCGTTACGCGCCATCATGTTCATGTCCGTCTGGGCCAGCGCCGACATCGGAAACATCAGCAGTGCAACGGTCATGGCGCGTTGGATCATGGTGGAAGCCCCTAAGGTCTGAATGGCATTGAAGCACTGTGTTAAAACGTGCAACGCGCGCAACAAACGTGCCTATCCCCGCCTAAGTTGCGTTTTCGCCGCCACGGCCCTGCGCCCGAGATTGCACCAGACATTCAGCCAGGTGGTCGCCAGTCGCTGATGGACGGTCGACGCCGGTGACATCGGCCGGGATTCGCACACCCGCTCACTCACCGAGGAGCGCACCACCTATGCCGCGAACGGGTCCGCCGCGCAGGTGCAGGATCTGCGGACGCATTACCTCGTGGAGCCGAAAGGCCGGGTCACGCCCACCAGCATTGATCGCCTACCTTAGCCGCGATTCGTGCGATAAAGCGTCGGCCAGTCACCCGGCGCGGTTCCGCCGCACTGGTCCTGGTAGCTCAACGCCTTGAGCCGGAAAGCGCCGCCGCTCCACACCCACTCTTCCTCGGAACCGCAATCCCCGAGACCACGGCCCTTGGAATGGGTGGAAAGCAAGCCGGCAGCCGGGTCGAACTCGGGGTCGACCATGTCCGGCCCATCGGACGCATTGTCCGGCACGCCGGGCAAGGCCAGCTTCACCGGCACAGGCGCCCCACCACCGCGCGGCAGAACCGCGACCACGGAGGAGCCCTGGTATGCGGCGAGATAGCATGGCCGGATGGCCAGCGCGTGCGCCGCATCGAGCGGGTACACCTCAGCGGGATCGGTCACGGTGCACGGGTCGAAAAACGGCGAATGCAACCCGCCCGCCTGCTTGGTGAGCCGTTCTTCCTCGGCATGGCTCAGCTTCGGCGGCACCACCCACACCGGCGCGGGTGGCAAATGCGGTGCCGCCGGCACCGACGCCGTGCCTCGGGGTGCGATCAGCGCTCCCGGCGTCCCGGGCCGCCCCTGCACGGCATCGACCAGCAGCAAGGCCGCCGTGAAGCCGGCCAGCGGCACCGTCCTGGGCTGGTCGTCCTTCGACGGCCCGTGGTCGAGCGTGATCGTGTCGCCGTTGCGTACGGCTGCGATGAACGCGTCCACCGCGGCCGGATCGCTCGTCGAAAGAACGCCGTCCTTGCTCACCCAGGCCGGCGCGGACAAGGCCAGTGCGTGGCCGTCGATCTGCACGGCGGCAGCCTGGATAGGGTCTTCGGCCGACAGGGTCAGCACCGCTTTGGCCGGCCCGGCATCGCGCGCGACGTCGAGTTCCGCGCTGGTGCCCTCGTCGAACCCGCGCGCGATGCAGCTCCGCGTGTTGTCGCACGCCACCAGCCAGCGTCCGAACGACCGATAGACGGGCGCGGGCGAAGCTGCCGCCAGCATGATTGCGGCCAAAACCAGGTATGAGCGCGTCATCTAAGCGGCCGTAGATCGTGACTGGCGGCGTGACAAGGCAAGGCCTTCTTTTTTGAAAGAAGAAGCAAAAAACTTTCGCTCAGCTGCCGCGGACTCCGCGACGAGCACGCGACAGCGGAACAAAAGTCTTTTGCTTCTTTTCTTCAGAAAAGAAGAACTTCCTTCGCCAGCAACGAAAATTCCGCAACACTCAGAGTCTCCGCCCGCCGCTCCGGCGCAATCCCTACCCGCCCCAGCAACGCTTCCCCGCCAAGCCCCTTCAGCGACCCACGCAACATCTTGCGCCGTTGCCCGAACGCCGCCGCCGTCACCCGCTCCATCGCAGCGAACAACGCTGGCTCCGGCTGAACCGCTCGCGGCACCAGTCCCACCACCGCCGAGAACACTTTTGGCGGCGGGGTGAATGCTTCGGGCGGGATGCGCATCAGCAGCTCCACCTCGCACACGAACTGCGCCAGCACCGCCAGCCGCCCATACGCTTCGGTATCGGGCGCCGCTGCCAGCCGCTCGGCCACTTCGAGCTGAAACATCAGCGTCATCCGCTCCCACTGCGCCGCCTGGCGCAGCCAGCCGACCAGCAGCGGCGTGCCCACATTATACGGCAGGTTCGCCACGATCTGCCGCGGCGCCGGCACCAGTGCTGCCAAGTCGGTTGCCATTGCGTCCGCCTCCACCAGGCGCAGCCGCGCGTCGCTCGCCGCCAGCGCGCGGATGGCCTCGGCCGCCCTGGGATCGACTTCGACGGCGACGATGCTGGCTGCCGCGGTGCCCAGCAACGCACGCGTCAGCCCGCCCGGACCTGGGCCGACCTCCACCACATGGCGGCCGGACAGGTCGCCCGCCTGGCGCGCGATTTTTGCCGTCAGATTTTCATCGAGGAGGAAATGCTGGCCGAGCTTGCGCCTGGCGTCGAGGCGGTAGTCGCCGATGACTTGGCGGAGGGGAGGAAGCAAGGAAGAAAGCGGTCCTTTTTTCGAAAAAAGGACCAAAAACTTTTGATCCCTGAGCTCGCGAAGCGGAGTAGAAGTCTTTTGCTTCCTTTCTTCAGAAAAGAAGACCTTCCTTTCCCCGCGCCAACGGATGATGCGCCTCCACCAGCACCTGCAAACGCTCCGTCAGCACATGCGTGTAAATCTGCGTCGCCGTAATGTCCGCATGTCCCAACAACATCTGCAAACTGCGCAAATCCGCGCCGTGCGCCAGCATGTGGCTCGCAAACGCATGCCGCAGCACATGCGGCGACACACGCGCGGCGTCGATGCCGGCCAGCACGCACACATCGTGCAGGATCTTGTCGAACCCCTGCCGCGTCAGCGCGCGTTTCGGGTCGCGGCCAGGAAACAGCCAGCGCCCGGGCACCGCGCCCACCATCGCCGCGCACGCAGCACGCGCGGCCTCCGAAATAGGCACGATCCGCTCGCGCCCGCCTTTGCCCTTGATCAGCAGCACATCGCCGGTCACCGCCAGCGCGGTGCGCGGTAGCGCCAGCAGCTCGGAAATCCGCAATCCCGTCGAATAGAGTATCTGCAACGCGGCTTCGGCCACGAGCCCACGTTGGCCGGCAAGCCCGGGGGCTGCGTCCAGCAGCGCGGCAACTTCTTCTTCGGACAACAGGCGGGGCAGCAGAAGCGGCAGGCGCGGCGCGTCGAGCAACTGCGTCGGGTCGTCGCGACGCACGCCGCCACGCGCCAGAAACCGGTGAAATTGCCGCAGGCACGAAAGCTGCCTGGTAACGCTGCGCGCTGCGTAACCCGCCGAAGAGAGATGCTGGAGGTAGGCCGACAGCGTCTCCTGGTCCGCCTGCGCCACGCTCAGCCCACGTTCGGCCGCGAACGCCTCGAAGGCGCCCAGATCCCGCCCATACGCCAGCAACGTGTTGCGGGCCGCGCCGCGCTCGGCGGCCAGCATCTCGAGGAACGCCTCCACATGCCGGCTGGCCGTCATGAAGGCGGCGGCCTCAGTGGAATTTGTCGTTCGGCAGCACGTGCTCCACCGGCGCGCGATGCGCATGCGGCGGAAAGGCGCCGATCACCAGAAAACCGGCCAGAACGAGCGCCAGGAACAGTGCAAATATGATGATGAAAAAGCGGCTCATCGCGCGCTGGTGTCCCCTCACGTTGCGGATTCGTCGCCGGCACGTCCTGTGCTAGCCTCGCCGCCAATGACGCGCAACACAACAGGCTTGGCGGCGGAGGCGCGGCCGAGGCCGGACTGGACGCATAGACGCAGCCTGGTGCTTGTCGGCCTGATGGGTGCCGGCAAAACCTCCATCGGCCGGCGCCTGTCACACCGCATGGGCCTGCCGTTCCGCGACGCTGACGCGGAGATCGAGCTCGCCTCCGGCTGCACCATTGCCGAGCTGTTCGCGCGTTTCGGCGAGCCGGAGTTCCGCGATGGCGAACGTCGCGTCATCGCCCGCCTGCTGGCCGGCCCGCCGGTGGTGCTGGCAACCGGCGGCGGCGCCTTCATGGACCCGCAGACGCGCGAGACGATACGCAATCAGGCGGTAAGCGTGTGGCTGCGCTGCTCGCTGGCCACACTGGTGCGCCGAACCACCGGCCGCACCCATCGCCCCTTGCTCATGGGCGGCGATCCTGAGCGTGTTCTGGCCGACCTGATGGCCGTGCGCCATCCCATCTATGCGGAGGCCGATCTGGTGGTGCAATGCGGCGAAGACAGCCCCGAGGCGACCACCAACCGTGTGCTGTCGGCCCTCGAACACTACCGCCCGTCGCGCCGTGTCGCCGTCACGTTGGCCGACACGAGCTACGACGTGGTGATCGGCACCGGCCTGCTGGCCCGCGCCGGCGCGCTGCTGGCACCGGTCCTGCCGCAGAAGCGCGCGATTATCGTCGCCGACGAAACCGTCGCCGGCCTGCATCTGCCCGCGCTCACCGCCGGCCTGTCCGAAGCCGGGTTCGAGACACGCAGCGTGACCGTGCCGCCCGGCGAGCGCTCCAAATCCATCGCCGGCTACACGCGCGTTACCGACGCGCTGCTGGAAGCCGGCGTCGAACGCCGCACCGCGGTGATCGCCCTCGGTGGCGGCGTGGTCGGCGACCTCGCCGGGTTCGCGGCGGCGACCGTCCTGCGCGGCCTGCCGTTCGTGCAGATCCCGACCACCCTGCTCGCCCAGGTCGATTCGAGCGTCGGCGGCAAGACCGGCATCAACACCGCCTACGGCAAGAACCTGCTCGGCGCCTTCCACCAGCCGCGCATCGTGCTGGCCGACACCGCCGTGCTGGCCACCCTGCCCGCCCGCGAGCTGCGCGCCGGCTATGCGGAAATCGTCAAGGCCGGCCTGATCGGGGACGCCGGCCTGTTCGCCTGGTGCGAGGCCCACGGCGCGGCCTTACTGGCTGGCGACGCGGCCGCCCAGGCGCACGCGGTCGAGCAGGCGTGCGCCTTCAAGGCCCGCGTGGTCGCGTCCGACGAGCGCGAGGAGCAGGCCCAGGACGGCCGCGCGCTGCTCAATCTCGGCCACACGTTCGCTCACGCGCTGGAAGCCGAATTCGGCTATACCGGCGCGCTGCTGCACGGCGAGGCGGTCAGCCTCGGCCTGCTGCTCGGCTTCCAGCTTTCGGCCAGGCTCGGCCACTGCGCCGGCGCCGATGTGGACCGCGTGCGCACCCATCTGGGCGACACCGCGATGCCCTGGCGCCTGGGCGATCTCGGCCGCACGCTCTCGGCCGACGCGCTCGTCGCGCACATGCAGCGCGACAAGAAGATGCGCGACGGCCAACTCGCCTTCGTGCTGGCGCGCGGCATCGGCCAGGCCTTCACCAGCCGCGACGTGCCGCAGGAGGCGGTGCTAGCCGTGCTGCGCGAGGCGGGCTGCGCACCATGATCCCGGCGGCGGCGGGCCGGCCGAAACTGACCGCCATTCAGGCCCTGCGCGGCGTGGCTTCGGTCTCGGTCATCTGCTACCACGCCGCCCGGCACGTGGACCAAACCTACGGCACGCCGATGCTGCGGCGCGTGTTCCTCTCCAGCCACGCCGGCGTCGATCTGTTCTTCGCCATCAGCGGCTTCATCATCCTCTTCGTCCACGCCGGCGACGTCGGGCGGCCTGCCCGGCTCGGCCATTATCTCGAACGCCGCTTCACCCGCGTGCTGCCGCTCTACTGGGTCGCACTCGCACTCACCGTGCTGATGGCCGTCGCGGCCCACACGCGCCTCGATCCCGCCTTCATCGCCTGGAGCGCCACGCTTCTGCCCACGCCGCATGCGCCGTTCATGATGATCGCCTGGACGCTGCAATACGAGATGGTGTTCTACGCCGCCTTCGCCGTGCTGATCGTGAACCGGCAAGCGGGGCTGGCCCTCATTGCCATCTGGCTGGCCGTGGCGGTGGCCTCCGCGCTGTTCGGCGCGTTCGACCTGCCGTCCGGCCTCACCGGTTTCTACATGACCGAATTCCTGCTGGGCATGGCCGCGGCCCTTGCCGTGCGCGATCGCCGCATACGCGCGCCCCGCATGCTGGCTGCTGGTGGCGCGGCTTTGTTCGCCGGGATCATGGTCGCCGAATGCGCGGGCCTGGTTGCAGGCCACGCCTGGTATGCGCCGCTGCTTTACGGCCCACCCGCGGCGATGACGGTCGCCGGCATCGCCGCCGTCGAACAGGCCGGCGGCTTGCACTTGCCCCCCTGGCTGGTCGCACTCGGCGAGGCATCCTACTCGCTATACTTGTTTCAGATCGTCTTCATCGCCGTCGGCTGGCAGGTCTGGAGCCACGCCGGCCTCGCGCGCGTGCTGCCCCCTGGCGCGCTGTTCGTGCTCCTGGTGGCCACTGCCACGGTGGGTGGGGTCGCGATGTCGCGCGTGGTGGAGCGGCCGTTGCTGCTTCTGTCGCGCAAGCTGGAGCGAGGAAGGCAACGGGCTTTGCCGCTCGACCCCACCCAAGGCGAGCCTTTGAAATTTTGATCGGGGGTTTGGGGTTCCAAACCCCAACGGGGTCCAGGGGCAGAGCCCCTGGCCTTCACGTAATCTTAGAAACCATGTCCGAAGATGCCGCCATGACAGCAATCACAGGTAGCGCCACGCTCGCGCAATTACTGGGGCGGGATCTCGCCGCCGAATTGCTGCAGCCCGGCGCGCCATCGCAATCACCGACGCAGACTAAAGCCAGGCAAGCGGCCGACTCTGTCCTGTTGAGCCCCGAAGCACAGGCTTTGCTGCAGACGCTGCAGACCGCCACACTCACGACGCAGAACGTGGTGCATGGCAACACGCTGTCGAGCAACGACATCTCGACTGGCCAGCCAACCGCCTCGCAACAATCGAACAACAGTCATGACCAGCTCATCCTGGCCGAAGGTTTCGACGCGAATGGCCAAAAACTGGCATCCGGGACCGGGCTGAACCCGAGCTACAACATTCACGAGTTCACCAGACAGGTCGATCCGTCCGGTGGCCTGGCCACGACCACCGAATCGCTGTCCATCGGTCGCGATGCAGGCGGCACGCTGTCGATTTATCTCGCCCAAACGGCAACGCTCACCTCCGCCGATGGCGCTTGGACAACCGACGGCAGAGGCGACCAGATCACCATCGACCCCGCCGGGCATGTGACGTTCAACCAGACCGACTCGGTCAGTGGGGAAACCACAAGCAACGACAATGGCGCGACATTGTCCGGCGAAACCGTCGATCTCCGCTTGCAGGACACCGCAAAGGGCACGAGCGGCACGCTGACCGTGCAAGCCGACAGCGAGACCGTCCGTGGTCACGACATCGAAAGCCGCTCGGCGACCGAACTGCAAATTTCCGCGTCCCTGTCCACCGGGCAGGCCGCACCCACGACAGACGACATCGCTTTGCAATTGTTGAAATCGTACGGAGAGATCTCGCACAGGGCGGGAGCGGCACAGGCGCGGCAGCCTTCCCCGCAAGCAGCCTCTGCCGACGCGGCAGGTCCGCTCGCCGCCCCCGACCAACCCTCGCTTGCACACCAATTGCGCGCAGATGCGGCAGCCGGCCAAGTTCTGCTATGACGCGCGTATGCCGAGCCAAACCCGAGCCGAATCGTGACCAAAGCCACCACGGCCGCACAGAAGCCACGCCCGGCGATGCGGCCCGAGCAAGCCGTCGAGACGGCCATCCGCAAGCTCTACCCCTACCTGAACGCCCTGCGTAATCCGGTCAGGGTACGCTGCAACGGGCAGACGAAAGCCGTGCATCACGGTGGCCGGAAAGACCATTTCTACGCCATCTACCAGTGCTTCTACCAACGCCAGTACGAGCTGCCACAGCCGCTGTTCACCCCGTCGCATCACCAGGCGGCGCTGGATTCGTATTATGCCGCCATCGTGGCGCGCGGCGCACAGCCGCTTATACTGGATTGCGGCGCCAATATCGGCGCCAGCGCGTTGTGGTTTTCCGCACGCTACCCGCAAGCCCATATCGTCGCCGTGGAGCCTGCCGCCGCCAACATCGCGCTGCTGCGGCGCAACCTCGAGGGCTCCGGCGTGGACGTCGTCGAGGGTGCCGTGGGCGCCGCCGACGGACGCGCGTTTCTCTCCGGCCGCGCGGAAAGCCCGCTCTCCTTCCGTGTCGGCGACCAGGACCAGGGCAGCGCCGACGGCGCCGTGCAGGTGTTCAGCATCGCATCCCTGCTCGCCCGCGCGCCGCACGCCGAGCCGTTCCTGCTGAAGATCGACATCGAAGGCGGCGAGCGCGGCCTGTTCGCCGGCGAGACGGCCACGTTGGCCCGCTTCCCGCTCATCGTGCTCGAGCCGCACGATTTCTGCATGCCCGGCGAGGATGTGAGCGGCCCGTTCTTCGCGTTCCACGCCAGCGCGCACCGCGAATTCCTGTTCGCCAACGAGAACGTCTTCTCGATCGACTATGCCAGGCTCACCGGCGGCAGCTCAGCCACCCACGCACAGGATCAGACGGAGCCGGCCACGTAAGCGCGCAAGCTGTCCACCTCCTGGGCACTATCGTCGAGCTGCGCCTTCACCACATCGCCGATGCTGATAAGGCCCACCAGCTCGCCATCGTGCAGCACCGGCAAATGACGCACGCGGCCGGCCGTCATCATGGCCATCGCATGGGCAGTGCTGGTCTCGGGCGTGACGGTGTGCACCGCGTTGGTCATCAGCTGCGCGGCTGTCATTTCCAGGCAAGCGCCGCCGTCACGTGCCAGGCAGCGCACGATGTCGCGCTCGCTGACGATGCCCATCAACTGACCCTTGGCATCGCGCACCAGCACCGCACCGATGCGCCATTCGGCCAGCATCGTCGTGACGTTGGAGATACGGGTGGTGGGGGACACGGATGCGATCTCGTGGCCCTTGTGGCGCAGGATGGCGGCGATTGTCATGGCGGCTCCTCCTCGATGCAGGTCGGAGAGCTTGCAGCGCGCAGCGTATCAAATGCAAATTTTAGGAGTGCGGTGCAGCAAGGAAGGCAAGCAGTCCGTTTTCCAAGAAAAGAAGCAAAAGACTCTGCTCCGCTGTCGCGAGCACCCGAGGCAAAAGTATTATGGTCCTTTTTCGAAAAAGGACTGCCTCCCTACTTCTTCTCCAACGCCGCCAGCCGAGCTTCCATCGCCTCCTGCCCCGCCCGCGCCCGCGCCGCCAGCTCGGCCACCGCGTCCAGCTCCTCGCGCCGCACCAATTCCAGGCGGCGGATCGCGTCATCTACCCGCGCGCGCACCATCGCCTCCATTTCCTCGCGCAAACCGGCCAGGGCGGAGAGCGCGCCACCGGCCACGCCGGCGATATCCTCGAAGAAGCGTGGGCGTTCGGCCATGGGTAACGGTCCTTAGATTTGTGTCGGCGGGCGCGATCCGTATAACCCGCCGGATGATTGTGGTCACCGGCGGCGCCGGCTTCATCGGCAGCTTCTTGCAGGCCGAACTGTTTGCACGTGGGCTCGAGACGGTGATTGTCGACCGGCTAGGGGCGAACGGCAAATGGCGCAACATCGCCCGCCATCCGCCCGCCAACCTGGTCCACCCCTCCGAGCTGGATGCGTTTCTCGCCAGCGAACCGCCGGTCGAAGCCGTGTTCCACATGGGCGCCATCAGTGGCACGCTGGCGACGGACGGCGACCATGTCTGGCGCACCAATGTCGATCTCAGCCTCAAACTCTGGTCATGGTGCGCCAGCCGGGGTGTGCGCTTCATCTACGCGTCCTCGGCCGCCACCTACGGCGACGGCACGCAGGGCTTCGACGATGACCCCACGCTGCTCGACCGCCTGCGCCCACTCAATCTGTATGGCTGGTCCAAGCACGTGTTCGATCTGCGGGTGATGGACGCTCTGCGGCGAGGCGCCGCGCGCCCGCCGCAATGGGCCGGGCTGAAATTCTTCAACGTGTATGGCCCCAACGAATATCACAAGGACGGCATGATCTCGGTCGTCAACGTCAAATACCACGAGCTCGCCGCCGGCGGCCCCGCGCGCCTGTTTCGCAGCCACACGCCCGACATTGCCGACGGCGCCCAGTCGCGCGACTTCGTCTGGGTCGGCGACTGCACGAGAGTGATGCTCTGGCTGCTCGACAACCCTGCCGTCTGCGGCCTGTTCAACGTGGGCAGCGGCCAGGCACGCAGCTATCTCGACATGGCCGGCGCGGTCGCCGATGCAGCCGGGTTCGAGCGCCGCGTCGACTTCGTCGACATGCCGGAGGCGCTGCGCACGCAATACCAATCCTACACCTGCGCGCGCATGGATCGCCTGCAGGCAGCCGGCTACACCGCGCCACCCACCTCGCTGGAAGACGGCGTGGCCACCTATGTCGGCCGCTATCTCTCCCAGCCCGACCCTTACCGATGATCGGCCGATGAGCGCACCCCTCCAATTCCCGCAATTCGACCCCGTGCTGCTCCATCTGGGGCCGCTGCAAATCCGCTGGTACGCGCTCGCCTACATCGTCGGCCTGGTCACCGGCTGGCAGGTCATGCGCCGGCTGGTGCGCGAGACGCCCGCGGTCGCCACCCTGCAGCAGACCGACGATTTCCTCACCTGGGCCACCCTCGGCGTCGTGCTCGGCGGCCGCATCGGCTACTGCCTGTTCTACCAGCCCGGCTATTACCTCCGTCATCCGCTCGAGATCGCCGCAGTCTGGACCGGCGGGATGAGCTTCCATGGCGGAATGCTCGGCGTGGTCACGGCCCTTGTGCTGTTCTGCCGCCGCAACCGGATCCCGCTGCTGGGATTTGCCGACCGCATGGCCATCGTCACCCCGATCGGGCTGGCCCTCGGCCGCGTCGCCAACTTCATCAACGGCGAGCTATGGGGCCGCCCGGCGCCGGATTACGTGCCCTGGCGCATGGTGTTCCCCCGCACGCAGGACGGCGTGCCGCGCCACCCCAGCCAGCTTTACGAAGCGCTGCTCGAAGGCGTGCTCCTGTTCTCCGTCGTGTTCCTGATCTCGCGCCGCGAAGCCGTCCGCGCACGGTTTGGCACGCTGACCGGCATCTTCCTCATCGGCTACGGGCTGGCGCGCATTACCGCCGAGTTCTTCCGCGAGCCGGATGCGTTCCTCGGCTTCCTGTGGAGCGGGGCTACGATGGGGCAGATCTTGTCGTTCCCGATGATCCTGGCCGGCATCGGGCTGATTGCGCTTGCGCAGCGCGGGGCAGAGAAGAAAGCAGTCCTTTTTTGAAAAAAAGGACCAAAAAGCTTTTGCGGATGCTGTCGCGAGCTTCTCCCCGAGGTTCGCGACAGCGGCCCAAAAGTTTTTTGCTTCTTTTTTTCGAAAAACAAGGCCTTCCTTCTTGCTGACCGAACGCCTCGACATCTTCATGGCGCGCGCAAACCAAATCTATTACGCCACCCACAACCCGTTCGCCGACTTCACCACCGCACCGGAAATCAGCCAGATGTTCGGCGAATTGATCGGCGCCTGGCTCGCCGTCGTCTGGCAACAATGCGGCGCGCCCGACCCCGTGCGGCTCATCGAGGCAGGCCCGGGCCGCGGCACGCTGATGCAGGACGCGCTGCGCATCCTGGGCCGTATCGCGCCCGACCTGCGGCGGGCCGCCCGCGTGCACCTCATCGACACCTCCCCTCGCCTGCGCGCGGAACAAGCGGCCCGCGTGCCGGACGCGACGTGGCACGACGCGCTGGAGGATGTGCCGGCGGGACCCACCCTGCTGGTCGCCAACGAGTTCCTCGATGCGCTGCCGATCCGCCAGTTCGTCCGGACGGCCGACGGCTGGGCCGAACATTTCGTCCAAGCCGGCCGGCTCGTCTGCCAGCCCGCCGATCCGCCGGGCGTGGTGGCAGCCGAAGGCGAGATCGTCGAATTCGGCGAGGCCGGCTGCGCCTGGACGGCCGCACTGGCCAAGCGCCTGGCGGCCGAAGGTGGAGCCGCGCTGCTGCTGGATTACGGCACGGCGGAGACAATGCCGGGCGACAGTCTGCAGGCGCTGCGTGGCGGCCGCCCCGCCGATCCGCTCGCGGCACCCGGGGAGGCCGACCTGACCGCGCATGTCGATTTCGCCGCCATCGCCCGCGCGGCCAGGGCGGCCGGCGCGGCGGTGTGGGGCCCGGTCTCGCAAGGCGCGTTCCTTGGCCGGCTGGGCCTGGCCGAACGCGCGGCGCGCCTGGCCGCCGCCCAACCCGACCACGCGGCCGCCACCCTCGAAGCCGCGCGCCGCCTGGCGGCTCCCTACCGCATGGGCGCGCTGTTCAAGGCGATCTGCCTGACCCACCCGGATTGTCCGGCACCACCGGGCTTGCACGCATGAACGCCGAGTTTCTCGTTCACCCGTCGCTGACCGTGCCGCACGGCTTCTTTACCCGGCGCGGCGGCGTCTCAACCGGCCCCTATGCCAGCCTCAATTGCAGCATCTCCAGCGGCGACGATCCGGCACACCTGGCGGAAAACCGCGCGCTTGTGGCCGCCGCGCTGGCCGTCGAACCCGGCCGCCTGCTCGGGCTGACCCAGGTGCACGGCACGGACGTGGTCACCGTCCAATCACCGTGGGCCATCGGCCAGGGTGCGCGCGCGGACGCGATGGTGACTGGCCTGGCAGGCGTGGCGCTGGGCGTGATCACCGCCGACTGCGCGCCGGTGCTGTTCTGCGACGCCGCGGCCGGCATCGTCGGCGCGGCCCATGCCGGCTGGCGCGGCGCGGCCGCCGGCGTGCTGGAAGCGACCTTGTCGGCAATGGCCGCGCTCGGCGCCGATCCGGCGCGCGTGGCAGCCATCGTCGGCCCCTGCATCGCCCAGGCCAGCTACGAAGTCGGCGACGATCTTCGCGACCAGGTCTTGCCGACGCTGCCGGGCGCCGCGCGCTTCTTCGCATCCGGCCGACGCCCGTCGCATTGGCAGTTCGACTTGGCGGGCTACTGCCTGGCGCGCCTCGAGCGTGCCGGCGTCGGGTACGCGGGCGGGCTGGGTGTCGACACCTGCGCTGACGAGGCGCGATTCTTCAGCCACCGGCGGCGCACGCTGGCCGGCGGCGGCCCGATCGGGCATCAGATGTCGGCCATTTCCATCGGGGGCGCCGCGCGTGCTTGAACGAGTGATCGCCTGCGCCGCACTTCTGCTGGGCCTGGCCGGCTGCGGCGACCTGCCCCGCCCGTTCGCCGGCAACCCCGGCCGGCAGGCGCTGATGCTGTCGGTGCCGCCGCCGCCGAAACTGATGGTGCCCAATCCCACCGATTCGCTGCTGGGCGACCGCGAGGCCGCCGCCTGGTCGCATGCGATGACCGACGCGCTGGTGGCCAGCGAACTGCCGGCGTTCAACGCCACGCCGCATGCCGGCGACTGGATCCTGCACCTCTCGGCCAATCTGCAAGGTGGCCAGGTGACGCCGACCTATGCACTGACGGACGCACGCGGCGGCGA
The DNA here is from genome assembly GCA_963848205.1 of uncultured Alphaproteobacteria bacterium. GTDB lineage: Bacteria > Pseudomonadota > Alphaproteobacteria > Acetobacterales > Acetobacteraceae > BOG-908. Next base: position 178,166 of record CAWKCV010000001.1, read on the forward strand.
CCGCGGGCGCGTGACCGGCAGCCCGGTGCCGGCCGGCGCCTGGGCGCAAGGCTCGCCGCAGGTGCTGGGCCAATCGGCCGCCGAGGTGGCGCCGCAGATCGTCGCGCTGCTGCGCGCGGTCGATGCCACGCTCAAGCAGAGCGACCCGAACAGCCTCTATAACCGGCCAGCGCGTATCTTCTTCGCGGGTGTCACGGGAGCGCCGGGCGATGGCAAGCCGACGCTGACCCACGGCATTCGCAGCAAAATCCCCGAGACGGGCGACCAGCTCGTCACCCGGCCGGAGTTCGCCGACTATATCCTACGCGCGACCGTGCAGTTGACCGACGAGCCGGGCGGCCAGCAGCAGGTGGAAATCCACTGGTTCGTTGCCGACCGCACAGGCCGGGTGATCGGCGACATCGCGCAGGGCCACGATCTGCCGCGCGGCACGCTCGACCATCATTGGGGTGACATCGCCTCGGTCATCACGGACCAGGCGGCCGGCGCCGTTCACGACGCGATCACGAACGCCTCCGGCCGGCATGACAAGCACACGGCCTCCTGACCGGCGACATACGTACGCAACCGGAACAAACCAGTTTGGTGTCGAAGAGGACTTTTTTTAGATCGTTCCAGTTGAGCGATGACGGCGGGCTATTTTTCTAGCGCGCCGCCTCAGATCAAACCCGCTGGTCAGACCGGCAGGTCAGCCGGGCCCATGGACTTGATCAGATCGAACACGCGCTTGCGCACCGAAGGATCGGTGATGCGGTAATAAGCGCGCACCAGTTCCAGCGTTTCGCGTTTTGCAAGCGGATCGTCGCCATGTCCGAACTCGGAACGCTCGGCGAAGCCGGCCACGTGGGTCGTGCCGGTCGTCTGGCCTGACGCATCCGGCATGTCGTCGAAAAAAAAGCTGATCGGCACATCGAGAACACGCGACAAGTCATACAGGCGCGAAGCGCCGACCCGGTTCACGCCGCGCTCGTATTTCTGCACCTGCTGGAACGTCAGCCCGAGCGCTTCGCCGAGTCGCTCCTGCGACATGCCCATCAATGTGCGGCGGAGACGAATGCGCGAACCGACATGAACGTCGATCGGGCTGGGGCGGCTTTCTGTGGCCTCACTGGCCGGCGCATCATATGACGCAGCGTTACTACGGGACATCCGGGAGAGCTCTTTCACGACCGTGACCTGGGGTCTGGCATAGGCAGGCTCTACCGATACAACCCCAAATTGTCAATCGAGTTTTCGCTTTTCAGAATATTATTCCAATTTTTTGCACAATCCTCCGGTTCGTCCGCGCTGCCCAAAGCCCTGCGGCAAGCGTGACAGCCGCCAGCAGGCCCGGCGCCCATAGCCGAAGCCGACCTGCAATCGTGGGTGGCAAGGCGCCTGGCACGCGCTCAACGAGGGCACCCGAGCGGTCCAGCCCCAGCGTGTCGCGCAACCGTCCATGCGCGTCGATGACGGTGGAGATGCCGGTGTTGGCCGCGCGCACCATCGGCAAACCTTCCTCGACGGTGCGCATGCGCGCGGCCGCCAGATGCTGCCGGGGGCCGGTCGAATTGCCGAACCAGGCGTCGTTGGTGATGTTGACCAGCAAGCTCGGCCGGTCCCCTTCAGCCACCACCTGGCCCGGAAAGATCGCCTCGTAGCAGATCAGCGGCCCGAACGGCGGCAGCCCGGGTAGTCGCAGCGTGCGAAGGCCGGGCCCGGGCACGAAACCCTGCTCGCCCAGAATGATGTGCGCGTAGCTGGGGAAATATTCGCCGAACGGCACCAGATGCGCCTTGTCATACACGCCGGCGACCGAGGCGTCCGGCGCCACGGCGATCAGGCTGTTATGGGCCACCGTGCGGGACTCGAACCGCTCGGCGCCCGCCAGCGTCATCAGCGCAGGATGGGCCGCATCCGCGATCGCCTGACGCGCCGGAGCGTCCTGCGCCAGGGCATAGGGGCTTCCCGTCTCCGGCCACACCACCACGACCGGCCCCGCTCCCGCACGGCGCACCCCCGCACGCGTAAGCGCCAGATAGCGGTCGAAGACACGCGCCGCCCAATCGACGTCGTTCAGGTGGTCGCGATGATCCTCCTCCGACACGTTGCCCTGCACGATCACCGCGGTCAGCGCCGTATCCGGCACCGTCACCCCTAGCCGGGCCGCCCCCGCCCCGGCCCAGGCCAGCAGCAGCACCAGGCTGGCCACCCAGCCACGGCGGCCTTGCGCCAGGCCACCTGCCAGCAGAAGCGTGCCCAGCGTCAGCCCGCCGGTGCCCACCCAAGCCGCAGGCTGCATGAACACCAGGCCGAGTGTGCCCGGCATCTCCCACACGCTGCCCAGCGGGTTCCATGGAAAGCCGCTCAGGATGAACTGCCGCGCGATGTCGCCCAGCACCCACAACCCGGCGAGCACGCAAAGCCGCGCCCAGCCCGCCGGTACGAGCCTCGCCGCGGCACATGGCACGGCGATGAACAGCGCCAGCACAGCCGAGAGCAGCGGCACGGTTATCGGCACTGCCCACCAGAAGTCGGCGGCCATCACCAGAACGGCGTTGGTCACCCAATAGAGACCGCCGAGGTTGAACCCCAAGCCGAACAGGAAGCCACGCCAGGCGGCACTGCGTGCGCTTGGGGCTTGCCCGATGGCGGCCAGCAGAGCCGGCACGGTGAGCAGCAACACGGGTGTCAACGTGAAGGGGGGGAGGGCGAGTGCGGAAACAGCACCCGCAAGCAAAGTGAGGGAAGCAGTTCTTTTTTGAAAAAAAGAACCCAAAAACTTTGGGTTATTCAAGGGCGTCGCGGAGCTGGCGTTCGTAGTGGCGGTAGTATTTGTCGGTGACCAGGTCGGTTTTGACAACGATGGCGACGTCGATGGTGTTGAACTGGTGGTCGATCACGGCGCCGTCGCCGATGAAGCAGCCGAGGCGCAGATAGCCTTTGATCAGCGGCGGCAGGTTGGCCATGGCACGCTTCTGGTCGAGCTCATCGGGGTCCATCCGGCGCATGTCCACATAGCGGTCGGGCAGCGCGGTCGGGCGCAGCGCAGGCGGTGCGAGGTGATTGTAATAGAGATAGGTGAGCTCGGGCGCCCATCTGTCCGGGTCGGTGCCGGGCAGGCTGGCGCAGCCGAACATCATGTCCACCTGGTGGCGGAACACATAGGCCGCGATGCCGCGCCACAGAAGCTGCATCACCGCGCGCGAGCGGTAGCGCGCGTCCACGCAGGAACGGCCCAGCTCCAGCAGCTTGCCCTGGAAGCTGATCAGCGGCGCGATGTCATATTCGTCGTCGGTGTAGAACCGCCCGATCTGCTCGGCGGCGCTCTGCTGGATCAGCCGATACGTGCCAACCACGCCTTCCGGCCCCGGCCCGATTGCATGGTCCACCACCAGCATGTGGTCGGCCACCGCATCGAAGGCGTCCACGTCGCGCTCCAGCATGCGCGCGGCCGCCGACGGTTCGGCGCGCATCTCCTCGTAGAACACCCGCCAGCGCAGCGCCTGCACGGCGTCGATCTCGGCTTCCGTCGTCGCAATGCGCACGCCCAGATGGCCGGCGCGCAGCTCGCCGAAGCCCGGCCCGTCCTGCGGGCCGAGCGGTGGGCCGGCGCGCTTCAACCCGCCGCTGATGCCGGCCGGTATCTTGATGTCGGCGGTCATTCTGGTGCTCCGTTCGGCCGGTTCCTGACCTTCGCAGGCACCGGTTCGGCACCTTGCGGGGGCTCGCCGGTCATGGCGCCGGCCTGTCCCACGCGCCGCCCATATATCTCCAGCCGCGTGGACACCAGATCGAATCCGAGCCCGGCGGCGATCTGCTGCATCAGCCGTTCGTGTTCGCCGCCCTCGAATTCGATCACGCGGCCGGTATCGACGTCGATCAGGTGATAATGCCGCCCATGCTCGGTCGGCTCGTAGCGGGCGCGTCCACCACCGAAATCGCGCCGGGCCAGGATGCCGCGCTCCTCCAGCAGGCGGACGGTGCGATAGACGGTCGCGATGGAAATCCGTCCGTCCAGCGCGGAGGCGCGACGATACAGCTCCTCGACGTCGGGATGGTCCTCCGAATCCGACAGCACGCGCGTGATCACGCGGCGCTGCCCGGTCATCTTCAACCCTTGCTCGACGCAGATGCGCTCGATGCGCGATTCCATGGGAGGCTTCCTAGGCCAGGAAGCGCCAGGCTGGGAAGATGCGCGCAGGCGATGCGGACGCGGCGGCTACTTCCGCTGGCGTGTTCCCAACCCGATCTTGCGCGCGAGGCTGGACCGTTTGACCGCGTAATCGGGCGCCACCATCGGGTAATCCGCGGGCAGGCCCCACCGTTCGCGATACTGTTCCGGCGTCATGTCGTGCGCCGTCTTGAGATAGCGCTTGAGCAGCTTGAGCTTCTTGCCATCCTCCAGACAGACGATGTGGTCCGGGAAGACGGACTTGCGGATCGGCACCGCCGGCTGGCGTCGCTCGGGCGGCGGGGCTGCGACCGGCGCCTGGCCCAGATCGGCAAGCGCACGGAAAACCTGGCCGATGAGGTCGGGAACCTGGGCCGCGTCCACCTGGTTGTGGGCCGCGTGCGCGCTGACGATGCGCGCTGTCAGCCCGAGCAGGTGCTCGCGGGGCGGCACGTCAGCCATGGATCACCTTTCGTACATACCTGGACGCCCTTAAAGGACACCGATGACAGCACCGCAAGATACACGTCATTGTTTCACCGCATCTGTGTTGCGAAATGCGGCTTCTAATCTGAGTTTCGTAGGTAAAAACGAACGATCGCCTACAAATATCGGCTTCTGATCTTCCCAATATCAAACCCGAGGCACCCAGCTTGGCCGAAACGATGATGCCCGACCGGCACCTCGATCTCACGGCGGAAATCTGCCCGATGACCTTCGTCCGCACCCGGCTGGCGCTCGACGCGCTCGCCCCCGGACAGATTTTATCCGTGCAATTGCAGGGCGAAGAGCCGATCCGCTCGGTGCCGGCCACCGCGCGGCTGCAGGGCCACGCCGTCCTCGCCGAGGAGAGGCAGCCGAACGGCACGGTTCGGGTGATCATCCGGAAACGGCCGGTCAGCTAAGAAACAAAAGTTTTGTTTTCGTTCTGAGTCTCAAAAAACTCAGCCGGCCGCGGTCCCGAGCGGCCGGCTCATCACCAGCGCGTCCGAGCCGTCCGCATAATACGCGCGACGACGACCCACCTGGACGAACCCGGTGCGCTGATACAGACCGCGCGCCGCCGGATTGCGGGTCGAGACTTCCAGGAACAGCCGCGCGGCACCCAACTGACGCGCCTCGCTGGCCGCGCGCGCCAGCAACGCGGCGCCCAATCCCTGCTGGCGCCGCTCGGGCACCACGGCCAGCGTCAGCACTTCGGCCTCATCGGCGGCCACGCGCGCCAGCAGCATGCCGCCCGTCTCGTCGATCAGGCCGAAAATGTTCGGCTGGGACAGCTGGCCGGCGATGATCCGCTCGTTCCAGAACTCGTCGTCGGCAAAGGCGCGGGCGTGAATGGCCGACAGCATCGTCGCATGCAGCGGGCCGGCGCGCTGGATGCGTGGCGCACTGTGGCGTGAATACGAGGTGCTCACACCGGCGGCGCGCGCAGGCCGCCGGCCGGCAGCTTGGCTTGCGGCGCCTCCACATAGAGCGGAAGTGCAGGCAAGGGGGGCAGCAGCCCAGCCTCCCGACGCAATGCGACTGCGGCCACGCTGCGGGCCGTGGGCCGGCGTGCCCGTGTGAGCATCACATCGCCACCACGCGCGGCGAGCGTGGCTGCCACGACGTTGGCGGCATTTCCGCACACGGCGACGGCCCCGCGGGGCGCCGGAATGTCCGCTACCGCACAGCTTTGCGGACCATCGCCGCGATCGAGAAACAGGAAGCCACGGCGCGCCTCGATGGCGGTCCACACAGTCCGGCCGGGCAAGTCGCCCAACTCGTCCGCAAGCGCCTCGGCCACGCTGACGGCCACCAACGGTACGCCCAGCCCGAGCGCCACGCCCGCCGCGACCGACAGCCCGGCCCGCAATCCGGTGAAACTGCCCGGCCCCACCACCCCGGCCACACACCCGACCTTCTGCGTCGCCCGCTTGAGCACCGTATCGGCGAGTGCCGGCAGCGCCGCCGCAAGACCGATCTCTTCAACCACCTCCTCAGCCGCCAGCACCAAGCCGCCTTCCACCAGCGCCACCACCGCCCCGCCAAAAGCCGAAGACACCACTAGAACCAGCAAGCAAAGCCACGATCGAAAGTTTTCTGGTCCTTTTTTCCGAAAAAGGACGGCTTGCCTTCCAACGTCAAAGCAAAGTGCAAGCCTCCCAGAACGCCAACCGAGGCGCCCGGGGAAACAAGCCCTCGTTCGTTCCATGCCCCAGATTGACCAGGAAATTCGACCGCCACCCGTTCGCCTCGAAGAAAATCCGATCGACGGACGCGCGGTCGAATCCCGACATTGGCCCGCAATCCAGCCCGCAGGCACGCGCGGCCAACATCAGGTAGGCGCCCTGCAATGTGGAGTTGCGGAACGCCGTCTCCTCGGCCAGGGCATCGTTGCCGGCGAACCAGGCGCGCGCATCGGCGTGCGGGAACAATACCGGCAGATTGTCGTAGAAGCGCGGATCCCAGGCGACGATGACGACCACGGGCGCGCTCAGCGTCTTGTCGATATTGCCGGCCGAAAGCGCGGGCCGCAGACGCTCGCGCGCGTCCGCCGTGCGCAGGAAGATGAAGCGCGCCGGCGAGCTGTTGGCCGACGTGGGCCCGAATTTGGCGATGTCGTAGATCTGCTGCAGATCTTCGTCGGTCACCGGCGCATCGGCCCAGGCGTAGTGCGAGCGCGCCTCGCGGAACAGCGTGTCGAGCGCCGGTCCGTCGAGCGCCTCGGCGTGCGTCAGGCCATCACCCGCATCACTCATCGGCTGCGCACCCGCATCACTCATCGGCTGCGCACTTGCATCACTCATCAGGCGAGCACTTGCTCGACTGCCAGCACCTCGGGCACGTAATGGCGCAGCATGTTCTCAATGCCGTGCTTCAGCGTGGCGGTGGAGGACGGGCAGCCGCTGCAGGCGCCCTGCATGTGCAGCCGCACGATGCCGTCGCGATAGCCGCGGAAGACGATGTCGCCACCGTCGCTGGCGACCGCGGGGCGCACACGCGTATCGAGCAGCTCCTTGATCTGGTCGACGATCTCCTGGTCCTCGGGCGCGACCGCTTCCTCGCTATTGGCGTCGGCCTGGCCATCCATCACCGGGCGACCGGCGACGAAATGCTCCATCACGGCACCCAACACCTGCGGCCGCAGTTCCTGCCACGACGCATCCTCCGTCTTGGTGATCGTGACAAAATCGCCGCCCAGGAACACGCGCGCCACACCCGGCAGCGCGAAAAGAGCCGCGGCCAGCGGGCTGTTATGAGACGCCGCCGCATGCGCGAAATCGGCCGTGCCGTCGCCCATGACCGGCACGCCAGGGAGGAATTTCAGGGTCGCGGGGTTCGGCGTGGTTTCGGTTTCGATGAACATGATTGTGCAATCCCGGGTGGTGGGCGTGGAGACTGTATGGGGTGCGGTGGGGGTGGGGGCAAGGAAGCAGTCCTTTTTTGCATAAAAGGACCAAAAAACTTCTGCCTGGCTTCGCGTGCTCGTCGCGAGCTTCGCGACAGCGGAACAGCAGTCTCTTGCTTCTTTTCTTCAGAAAAGAAGGCCTTTCCTTCAGCTCAGCAGCCGCATCTGTTTGGCTATAATCCCCAGCATGACCTCGTCGGCGCCGCCGCCGATGCTGGCGAGCCGGCCGTCGCGGAACTGGCGGGAGATCGAGCTCTCCTCCATGTAGCCCATGCCGCCCCAATATTGCAGGCAGGCATCGGCCACTTCGCGCTGCAGGCGGCCGCCTTTCAGCTTGGCCATGCTGGCGAGCTTCGTGCAGTCGCCGCCGCCCACATGGGTTTCGATGGATTGCCAGGTGAGCGCGCGCAACGCTTCGATCTCGGTGGCGAGCTCGCATAGGCGGAAATGCACCACCTGGTTGTCGATGATGCGCCGGCCGAACGCGCTGCGCTCGCGCGTGTAGTCGATCGTGGTGCGCAGCGCCTTTTCGCAGAAGCGCACCGAGCCGATGGCCGCGTAGAGCCGCTCCTCCTGGAACTGCAGCATCTGATAGGTGAAGCCCGCACCTTCCTCGCCGATGAGATTGCGCGCCGGCACACGCACATTATCGAAATGCAGCAACGCGGTATCGGATGAATTCATGCCGAGCTTGCGCAATTTGCGCCCGACGGTGACGCCGGGCACGCGTTTGCCATCGTCCCGCAGCGGCACGACGATCAGCGATTTGTTGCGGTGCGCAGGACCGTTGCCGGTGTTGACCAGCATGCACATCCAATCGGCCTGCGTGCCGTTGGTGATCCACATCTTGTTGCCGGTGATCAGGTAATCGTCACCATCACGCACGGCGCGCGCGCGGATGGCGGCGACATCCGAGCCCGCTTCGGGTTCGCTGACACCGATGCAGGCGACCATGTCTCCGGCGATCGCCGGACGCAGGTACTCGCGACGCAATTCGGCCGAGCCGAACCGTGCCAATGCCGGCGTCGCCATATCGGTCTGCACGCCGATCGCCATCGGGATGCCGCCGCAATCGATGGCGCCGGTCGCTTCGCTGAGAACGGCTGCATAGGAATAATCCAACCCCAGTCCGCCATCTTCCTCAGGCTTATTGACGCCGAGCAGGCCGAGATTGCCCATCTTCTTGAACACTTCGTGTGCCGGGAAGATCTGTTCTTGTTCCCATTGGTCGACATGGGGGTTGATCTCGGCTTGCGCGAAGCGGGTGACGGTGGTGCGGATTTGTTCGTGCTGGTCGGTCAGGTGCATGTAGGTATCCAAGGAAGAAGTTCTTTCCTGAAAGAAAGAACCAAAGAATTTTAGTTGCCGGAGCTGCCGGAGCTGCACGTGGCCAATTCTGGCGCCACCCGGACGCAGATGCGAACAAGCAAAAGTTCTTTGGTCCTTTTTTTCAAAAAAGGACTGCTTCCTTACGCTGCCTTCTCTTGCTTCTTCGCGTAAAACGAGTCGCCGCGCGCAGCCATGTCCCGCAGCATCTGCGGCGGCGAGAATCGTGCGCCGAATTTCTGCGCCAGCGCGTCGCATTCTTCGACAAAGCGTGCGATGCCCATGCCTTCGATCATGCTGATCGGCCCGCCGGTCCAGGGTGCGAAACCCCAGCCGAGAATGGCGCCCACATCGGCTTCGCGCGCGCTGGTGACGACGTTTTCTTCCATGCAGCGCGCGGCCTCCACGGCCTGGCGATAGAGCAGGCGCTTGCGGATTTCTTCGACCAGCGCGGGTTCGGCATCCGTCTGGCTGACGGGTGCGAGGTCTGCGAGACCCGGCCACAGCCGTTTGGCACCTTCGGCCGGATAGTCGTAGAAACCTTTGCCGTTCTTGCGGCCATAGCGGCCGAGGCCGGTGACCATGCGCTCGATGATCGGGTCGCTGGCGGTGGGCTGGAATTTGTCGCCGAGGTCCTTTTGCGTCTGCTGACGCACTTTCAGCGACAGATCGAGTGCCACGTCGTCATGCATTTCGAGCGGACCGCGCGGCATGCCCGTGGCGCGGCCGACATTGTCGATGATGGCAGGCGCAATCCCGTCGGTCAGCAGTTCGAGGCCTTCCTGGATGAAGGTCGCGAAGCAGCGCGAGGTGTAGAAGCCGCGGCTGTCGTTGACCACGATCGGCGTCTTGCGGATTTTCAAAACGTAATCGACGGCTTTGGCGAGCGTTTCCTGGCTGGTCTGCTGGCCCATGATGATTTCCACCAGGCCCATGCGATCGACCGGCGAGAAGAAATGGATGCCGATGAACTTGTCCGGCCGCACGCTGGCCTCGGCCAGGCCGGTGATCGGCAATGTCGATGTGTTCGAGCCGAACACGGCATCTTCGGCAAGAAAGGCTTCGGCCTTCCTGGTGATCTCGGCCTTCAGCCCGCGTTCCTCGAACACGGCTTCGACCACCAGGTCGCTGCCGCGCACATGCGTGTAATCGGTCGTGGGCGTGATGAGTGCGAGCACGCCATCGGCTTTCTCGCGCGTCATCTTGCCGCGGCTGACGGCCTTGTCGAGCAGCTTGGCCGAATAGTCGCGGCCGCGGTCGGCGGCTTCCTGGCTCATATCGATCAGCACGGTTTCGATGCCGGCCATCGCCTGCACATAGGCAATGCCCGCACCCATCATGCCGGCGCCGAGCACGGCCACTTTTTTCGGGGTGAATTTCTGCTCGATCTTCGGCCGCGCCGCGCCCTTGCCGAGCTGATCCATCGAGAGGAACAGCGTGCGTATCATCCCGCTCGCCTGTGGCGTCAGCAGCGTCTTTGCGAAATACCGGCTTTCGATGCGCAACCCCGCGTCGATCGGCACCTGCAAGCCTTCATAGACGGCCGACATGATGTTGATCTGCGCGGGATAGTTGCCGTAGCTCTGCTTGCGCAGCATCGCGTTGCCCATCACGAACACCTGCGCGGTCGCCGGCGTGTAGGGCCCGCCGCCGGGTATCTTGAAATCCTTCTTGTCCCAGGGTGCCACCGCATCGCCGCCGCCCGCCACCCACGCGCGCGCTTTGGCCACCACCTCTTCCGCCGGCACAACTTGATGCACCAAACCGAGCTTCAGCGCTTCGTCCGGACTGACGGACTTGCCTTCCAGCATCAGCGGCAATGCCTTCATCGCGCCGATGAGGCGCGGCAGGCGCTGCGTGCCGCCGCCGCCCGGCAGCAGCCCGACTTTCGATTCCGGCAGGCCCAGCTGGATCTTCTCGTTGGCCGCGACCACGCGATGGTGGCAGGCGAGTGCGAGTTCGAAACCGCCGCCCAATGCGACGCCGGCGATGGCGGCGGCGACCGGCTTGCCGCAGGTCTCGAGATCGCGAAAGGTCCTGTTGATGGCGAACACGCTTTCGAACAGCACGGCGCGATCCGCCTGTCCGCCGGCGACACCGCCCAACTCGCCGAGGTCGGCGCCGGCGCAGAAACCGCTCGCCTTGCCGGATGCGATCACCGCGCCCTTGATGCTGGCGTCATTGCGGATTTCCTCGGTAATCTCACGCAACTCGCCCAGCACCTCGCTGGTGAGCGTATTCATCGAGCGCCCTGGAACATCGAACGAGTAGACGGCAACACCGTCATGCAGCTCGCGAGTAAAATTACGCATCAAGAAACCCCTCTACGTCGCGAACGTCGCGACAGCGGACTAAAAGTCTTTTGCTTCTTTTCTTCAGAAAAGAAGACTCTACACCCTCTCGATCACCGTCGCCGTCCCCATCCCCGCCCCCACGCACAACGTCACCAAAGCCGTCTCCTTGCCCGACCGCTCCAGCTCATCGAGCACGGTGCCCAAAATCATCGCACCAGTCGCACCCAGCGGATGGCCCATTGCGATCGCGCCGCCATTCACGTTGATCTTGTCGTGCGGAATATCGAGCGCCTGCATCATCCGCAGCACCACGCTCGCAAACGCCTCGTTGAGCTCGTAGAGGTCGATGTCGCCCACATCCATGCCAAGACGCTTGAGCAGTTTCTGCGTCACCAGCGAGGGGCCGGTGAGCATGATGCTCGGCTCCGACCCGATCGACGCCATGCCGCGCACGCGCGCGCGCGGCTTGAGCCCCATCATCTCGCCCATCTCCTTGGTGCCGAACAGCACGCCCGCCGCACCATCGACGATGCCCGAGGAATTTCCTGCATGGTGCACGTGATTCACCCGTTCCACCTGCGGGTAGCGCTGCATGGCCACGCTGTCGAACGCCATCTCGCCCGGCACGGCAAAGGCCGGGTTGAGCGAAGCCAGCGACTGCATCGTCGCCTCCGGCCGCATGTGTTCGTCACGCGCCAGGATCGGCAGGCCGAGCTGGTCGCGCACGGCAAATACCGAGCGCGCGAACCGGTTTTCCGCCCAGGCGGCCGCGGCGCGCTTCTGGCTTTCCACCGCATACGCATCCACGTCGTCGCGCGAAAACCCATACAGCGTCGCGATCAGATCGGCGCCGATGCCCTGCGGCGTGAAATACGTCTTGAATGCGCTGGAAGGGTCCAGCGGCCAGGCGCCACCATCCGAGCCCATCGGCACGCGGCTCATGCTCTCCACCCCGCCGCCGATCGCCATCTCGGCCTCGCCGGTCATCACCTTGGCGGCCGCCATGTTGCAGGCCTCGAGACCCGAGGCGCAGAACCGGTTGATCTGCACGCCCGCCGTCGTCTGCGCGTAGTCCGCGTTCAGCACCGCGGTACGCGCGATATCGGAGCCCTGCTCGCCCACCGGCGCCACGCAGCCGAACACCACGTCGTCCACATGCGACGTGTCGAGCTGGTTACGGTCGCGCAGCTGCTCGAGCACCTGGGTCGCCAGCGAGAGCGCGGTGATCTCGTGCAGCGCACCGTCCTTCTTGCCGCGCCCGCGTGGCGTGCGAACGGCATCGAAAATATAGGCGTCGGTCATGCTCGGGCTCCGGTCGTCTCGTTCGGCCGGCAAACTGCCCCTCCGCCTCCGCGCTGGCAAGGCCATTGTTTAACTAACTAATTAAACATGGCTACCCGGTCAGATCGAGGGTGCGACACGCCCCGCGGCAAAGATGGCCACCATGATCGCTTCCGCCACCATCGGCGGAACCATCGTGCTGTCGAACGCCACGAAGCCCAGCGAGACGACGCGGCCACACAGGGCGGCACCCATCATCATCATCGGTATGACGAGCAAAGCGCGCTGCCGCCGCGCCGCCGCGTAGATCGCGATCCCGCCGGCCGTGCCGAAGAAGCTGAACAGATCACCACGCAGAGTGGCCGCACCCAGATTGCTGGAAGCTGCCAAGCCCAACTGCGACGCTACCAGCAGCGGGTCGATCAGCGCCGCCACGCCCCCGAGCCCCAGGCCGACCCCGGTCAGAACTACCAGCCATCGAACCCACGCCATGCCCGCTCCCCACCAAGATGGTCCGCGTCTAAGCCCGAAACTGGCCTGACGCCCCGCCATCCTTGGCCAACAGCCGCAGCCCGTCCACCTGCATTCCGCGGTCGATCGCCTTGCACATGTCGTAGACCGTCAGCGCCGCCACGCTGGCCGCCGTCAGCGCCTCCATCTCCACCCCGGTCCGCCCGGTCGTGCGCACCGTCGCGGTGATCAGCAGATGCGTCTCGCCCTCGGGCTCGAGCGTCACAGATACGGCGGTGATCGGCAGCGGATGGCACAGCGGGATCAGCTCCCACGTGCGTTTGGCGGCCATGATGCCGGCCAGCCGCGCGGTGCCGAGCACGTCGCCCTTCCTGGCGGTGCCGCTGCGGATCACGGCCATGGTCGCGGGCTGCATCGCCACCAGCGCGCAGGCGGTGGCCGTCCGCTCCGTCTCCGGCTTGCCGGACACATCGACCATCACCGCGCTGCCCTGAGCGTCGAAATGCGTCAGCCCGCTCATCAATCCTTGCCCAGCAGAGCCCGCGTCGCCCCCTCCAGGTCCGGCTGGCGTAACAGGCTCTCGCCGACCAGCAGGCAGTGCGCGCCGGTCTTGGCCAGATACTTCACGTCCTCGCGCGAGCGGATGCCGCTCTCGGTCACCAGCATCCGGTCCGGCGAGACGAACGGCGCCAGCGCCATCGTCGTCTCGATATCCGTCTGCAGCGTTTTCAGGTTGCGGTTGTTGATGCCGATCAGCGGCGTCTGCAGCCCCTGCGCACGGTCCAGCTCGGCACGGTCATGCACCTCCACCAGCACATCCATGTCCAGCTCGCGCGCCACGCCCTCCAGCTCGATCGCCTGCGCGTCGGTCAGCGCGGCCATGATCAGCAGGATGCAATCCGCCCCGGCCGCACGGCTTTCGTACACCTGCCACGGGTCGAGGATGAAGTCCTTGCGCAGCACCGGCAGCGCCACCGCCTCGCGTGCCGCCCGCAGATCGTCCAGCGACCCGCCGAAATGCGGCCCGTCCGTCAGCACCGACAAGCACGCCGCCCCGCCGCGCTCATAGGCGCGCGCCACCTCGGCCACATCGATCTCGCCGCGGATCAGCCCGCCGGAGGGAGAGGTGCGCTTGATCTCCGCGATCAGCCCGCATTGATGGTCGATCAGCTTTGCCTTCAGCGCCTGGCTGAAGCCGCGCGGCCGGTTCCGGCGCCGATCGATCTTGGCCCGCAACTTGGCGAGCGGCATTGCCGCACGGCGCCGATCCACCTCGGCCGCCGTATCGGCGCAAATGCAGGCCAGTATGTCGGCGGGCGGCAAAGTGTCGGGCATGTTCTCGTTCTTACTCCAGCACGGCCGCGCGCGCCGCGGGCCGCAAAGCGTCCAACTTCGCCATCGCGGCACCGCTACCGATAGCTTCGGAAGCCACTGCCACACCCTGCGCCAGATCGTCCGCCCGGCCCGCCACGACCAGGCAGGCCGCCGCGTTCAGCAGCACCGTGTCGCGATAGGCACCAACGCCACCGGCCAGCAACGCCAGCAGCGCCCGGGCGTTGCAAGCCGCGTCGCCACCGCGGATCGCCTCGACGGGTGCGCGCGCCAATCCCGCCTGTTCCGGCGTCACGCCGAAGCGATGCAGCGTGCCATCGCGCCACTCGCACACCAGGCTTTCACCAGCCAGCGTCAGCTCGTCCAGCCCCTGGCCATGCACCACCCACACCCGCTCGGAGCCCAGCGCGCCCAGCGTTTCCGCCATCGGCGCTGCCCACGCCGGCGCATATACACCCACCACCTGGCGCCGCACGCCAGCCGGGCTGCACAGCGGCCCGAGCAGGTTGAAGATGGTGCGGAACCCCAACTCGGCCCGCACCGCAGCCGCATGCCGCATGGCCGGATGGTGGTTCGGCGCGAACAGGAACGCCAACCCTGCCGCCTCGAGCTGGGCCGCCAGATCCGCCGCACCCCAATCCGTCCGCAGCCCGAGCGCCTCCAGCACATCGGCCGCGCCGGCGCGCGAGGAGAGCGCCCGGTTGCCGTGCTTGGCGACCGGCACGCCGCACGCGGCCACCACGAAAGCCGTGGCCGTGGACACGTTCAGCGTGGCCAACCCATCGCCGCCCGTGCCGCACATGTCGATCGTGCCCGGAGGTGCCGCCACCCGCACCATCCGCGCGCGCATCGCCCGCACCGCGCCGGTCAGCTCCGCGCGCGTCTCGCCGCGCATACGCAGGGCGGTCAGCAGGGCGGCGATCTGCACCTGGCTGGCCTGGCCCTCCATGACCTCACCGAAAACGGCCTCTGCCTCAGCTTCGTTAAGCGTCACGCCATCGGAGAGGCGGAGAAGAACTGATTTCACCCCAGCTCGCGACAGCAAAACAAAAGCTTCTCGGTCCTGTTTTTCAAAAAAGGACTGCTTTTTTCGCTAAAGCCAGGAAATTGGCGAGAATGTCGTGCCCATACTCACTGGCAATGCTCTCCGGGTGAAACTGCACGCCGAACACCGCAAAGCGCGCGTGCCGCACCCCCATGATCACCCCATCCTCGGTCCGCGCCGTCTCCACCAGGTCGCCGCCGAGCGACCCGGGCCGCAAGGTCAGGCTGTGATAACGCGTCGCCTGAAACGGCGAGGGCAGGCCGGCGAACACGTCCGAGCCGTCATGCAGCACCGGGCTTGTCTTGCCGTGCACGGGCTTCGGCGCCCGCACCACCTCGGCGCCATACACCTGCCCGATCGCCTGGTGGCCCAGGCACACGCCCAGGATCGGAATCTCGCCCGCCGCCGCCCTGATCAGGTCGCAGCAGATACCCGCCTCATTCGGTGTGCAAGGGCCAGGCGAGAGCACGATCGCGTCCGGCTGCAGGGCCCGCGCCTCCGCCACGCTCAGCGCGTCGTTGCGCCGCACATCGCACTGAGCGCCAAGCTCGCCGAAATAGTGAACCAGGTTGAACGTGAAGCTGTCGTAATTGTCGATCAGGAGGATCATCGATCGGCCAGACGCGAACCGATGGAGTAGAACTTCGCCATGATCGCGGGCCCGGCCTTCGGGCCTTCCTGTTCGTCCATTGAGATACTGCCATGCTCCTGCGGCGTTCTTATCTCTGGATGGACTGGCCGCAAAGTGCCACACCCGATGCTGTTTTCAGGCCGTCTCGACGGCACGGAGCAGGGGCAGTTTGCCCGACCAGCCGCGTGCGAGAGCGCCCTCGCCCGTCTTGATTGAAGCCGGCCGTGCTGGTCGCCGACGTGCACTCTGGCAGACCACGAACTCTCGCGACGGTCAGGTATCGCCGCCGGCCGAAGCGAACCGCATCGCCTCCTCGGCGGCGCGGAACAACGCCCGGCTCTTCTGCCGCGTCTCCTGGTACTCGCTCTCGGCCACGCTGTCGGCCACCACGCCGCAGCCGGCCTGCACATGCATCTCGCCGTCCTTGACCACCGCCATGCGCAGCCCGATGCAGGTATCCATCGTCCCGTCCGGCGCGAAATAGCCGATGCAGCCGGCATAGATGCCGCGGCGGTGCGGCTCCATCTCGTCGATGATCTCCATCGCCCGTATCTTCGGCGCGCCCGTCAGCGTGCCGGCGGGGAAGCCCGCCACCAGCGCGTCCATCGCCGATATGCCCGGTTTGGCCCGGCCCTCCACCGTGCTGCTGATATGCATCACATGGCTGAAGCGCTCGATGGCGAAACTCTCGCGCACCCGCACGCTGCCGGGCTCGCACACACGGCCCACATCGTTGCGCCCCAGATCGACCAGCATCAGGTGCTCGGCGCGCTCCTTGGGATCGGCCAGCAGTTCGGTCTCCAGCGCCAGATCCTCCGCCGGAGTCTGCCCGCGCGGCCGCGTGCCCGCCAAAGGCCGCAGCGTCACCTGGCCGTTCCGCAAACGGACCAATATCTCGGGGCTGCTGCCCACCACGGCAAACCCGCCGAAATCGAGGAAGAACAGGAACGGCGCCGGGTTGATCCGGCGCAGCGCGCGGTACAGCGCGAACGGCGGCAGGGCGAACGGCGCGATGAAACGCTGGCTCGGCACCACCTGGAACGCATCTCCGGCTTCGATATAGAGACGCACCCGCTCGACCACGTCGAGGAACGCCGCATGGGTGAAGTTGGACCGCGGCTCGCCCAAGGGAGCCGTCGCCTCCGGCGCCGCCATGGCCGGCAACGGGCGCTGCAACGCCGTCCGCGCCTCGGCCAGCCGCGCCTGCGCATCCGCCCAGGCCGCCTCGTCCGTCACGCCGCGCGCGGGGTAGATCGGCGCGGCCAGCGTCAGCTCGTCGCGCACATTGTCGAACACTGCGAACAGCGTCGGCCGCAGCAACACCGCTTCCGGCACGCAAAGCGGATCGGGCGCGGTGCCGGGCAGGCGCTCCATCAGCCGCACCATGTCGTAGCCGAGATAGCCCACCAGCCCGCCGATCATCGGCGGCAACCCGGCCGGCAGCTCCAGCCGCGTCTCGTCGACCAGTGCGCGCAGGCTCTCCAGCGCCGGTCGCGGGTCGGCCACGAACGCGTCCGGCGCCGACCGTGCCTGCCGGTTGCACTCGGCCACCCCGTCGCGGCAGCGCCAAACCAGGTCCGGCATCATCCCGATCACCGAGTAGCGCCCGCGTGCCGAGCCGCCCTCGATGCTTTCCAGCAAAAACGAGTTCGCCTGTCCGTAGGCCAGCTTCAGAAAGGCGGCGACCGGCGTCTCCAGATCGGCCACGCCATGCCAGAACGCCACCCGCGGCCGGTTGCCATCCGCCGGGCTGCCAGCACTCATTCGCCCTGCTGCTGCGCGATCAGCCCCTGCACCACCGATGGCCGCACCACCGCATGCGCCTGGTCGCGGACCGCTGTCGCATACAGCTCGGTGTAGTCGTCGTGCAGCGCGTGGGCCATGCCGTCGCGCGCCTGCCGCATACCAAGCTCGTCGCTCTTCGGGTCCGGCTGCACGATCTGCGCCAACTGCGCGACGACGAAGCCGGCATTGGTCTCCACCATCGTCGCTTCGTGCAGCTTCAGCGTGAACAGCGTGTTCACCAGCTCGGCCGGAACACCCGCCGCCGGATGGTTGCGCCGCAGCACAGGCGAGGCCGCCACCTTCAAGCCGGCGCCCCAGGCCGCATCGCGCAGGCTCTGCCCGCCGCGCACGAGCTGAAGAATGCGCGACGCCGCGGCCTCCTGCACATGGCGCACCTGGTCGCGCTGCCAGTCGAGCAGCACCTGCGCACGCACCGTATCGAACGGCCGCCGGGCCGGCTTCGTCACGCTGTCCACCGCGATCGCGTACCAGATATGGTCCGGCCCCTCGACCGCCTGGATCTGGTCGCCGGGATTCGTCTTGAACGCCGCATCCACGATCTGCTCGCGCGCGGTGCCCGCCGGAATCGGCGCCGGCGTGCCGTCCGGCGTCATGCCCTTGGCATCCAGCGTGCCCGCCGCACCCGTCGCACCCAGATCGGCCGGCACCTCGTCGATCTTGGCGCCACCCGCAAACACGTCCTGCAGCTTGCGCGCCCGCGCGTCGATCAGCTCAACCGCCCGCTCGGCCGCCGCCTTCTGGTGCAGCTCCGGCTTGAGCTGCTCGAAGCTCGGGTTCTTCGCCGGCGTGATCGCGGTCACGCGGAAAACGTAGCTGCCCAGCGGCTGGTTGACCGGGCCCACCACCGTGTCCAGCGGCGCCGAGAACGCAGCCGCAGCCAGCTCCGGCGAGGGCACTTCGGCCCGCGCCGCATTGTCGAGCGGGGTTGCCGACGCATTGGCCGCCTTGGCCGCCGCCTGCATCGCCTCCCAGCTCGCGCCCGCCTTCCATGTCGCGGCCAAGCCCGACGCTACCGACGCCGAGGAGGCGGTGATCACCCGCAGGGAGCGCTTCTCGGGCGCCTGATAGTCGGATTTATGCGCCTCGAACCAGGCGCGCACATCGGCGTCCGGCACCGTCAGGCCGCGCCCGACACTGTCCGGCGAGAGGATCGCCACCTTGATGTGGCGGTATTCCGGCGCGGTGTATTGGGCCGCGTTGTTGTCGTAGTAGCGGTGCAGCACCGTCTCGGCGGGTGCGGCCGGCAAAGGCTGGCCGGCAAAGCCGAGCGTCGTCATGTCCGCCACCCTGCCCTCGTTGACGTAGCGGAATACCAGGGAGGTCAGCAGGTCCGACGGCGTGCTGCCGGCCGTCACCGTCTGCAGCAACTGGTTCTGCGCCACGTCCTGCCGCACCAGCTCGAGAAAATGCGCCCGCGTCATGTTGTTGCTGGCGAGCACCTGCTGCAGCAGCGGCTCGCTGAACTTGCCGTCAATGCCCTGGAACTGCTTCATCTCGAACACCTGCGCCCGCACCTGGCTGTCCGGCACCACGATCCCCATCGCGCGCACTTCGCCCGCCAGCGCCTGCTGCGTCACCAGCCGGCCCAGCGTCTGCTGCGCCACCTGCATGCGCAGGCTGGGCGGTATCTGCGACGGGTCCGGCAACTGCTCGGTATAGCGGCGCATCGAGGCCTGGAACTCGCCCATGAATTCCTGCGGCGTGATGTCGTGGCCCTGCACGGTCGCCACGGCACTGGGCGCCCCGCCGATATTGCGCACCACGTCGGCGATGCCCCACGAGGCGAACGAGGCGACCAGCACCATGAAGAAGATACGTGCGGGCCAGGTGCCGGCGAAATGTCGGAAGGCGGACAACATGCTGATTGGTTCTCGAAAGCAGGGCCGCAACATAAGGGTGGCCGCGGCCGCAGGCAAAGCCCACACATGGCGTGGCGCATCCGCATCGGTCGGGTTGCGCATCGATGCCCTCTCGTCTAGCGACGTTCAGGGTGGAGGAACCAGGGTACGATGCCCCGCTTTGGTATCGAGAACGAATTGTGGTTCGAGTCGGCGAAGTCCGGCCTGGAACGCCGCGGCTTCCGCGTGCGGGTGCAACAGCGCTCGATCGTCATCGAAAAAGAGCAGCGCCTGCCGCGCCTGATGGGCAGCGCGCGCGATTTCCTCGACTACGCCGAACGGCAAGGCCTGCGCATCGACCCCGGCGCGTTCGACGCTGCCGACCGCTACGGCGACATCCGCTCCGACCTCTCCAACCGCGCCTCCGAATCCCCCTTCGAGACGCCGCCCGCGATCGAGGTGGTCGAGGAGGAAATGCCGCGATTCCAGGAGGGCTCGTTGCTGCGCAGCCCGCCGGTGGCCGGCAACATCAGCCGCTCCACGGTGCCCGTGCCACCGCCCGCACCCAGTCATGGGCGACGCCGCGAAGATGCGCCGCCCGCCGACGAACGCGCCAGCCTTCGGGCCGATGAAGCGCGGCTGACGCTGGAGCGCTGCAGCGCGCTCGAAGCCCGCAACCTGGAGCTCGAACGCAAACAGGCCGAACTGCGCGCCGAACTCGCCCGCGCAGGGTTCGCGCTGGAAGAAGCCGTCAAGCAGCGCGAACTCTACCACCTGTCGGCCAATGCCGCCGAGGAGCGCGCCCGCCTCCTGCAGCTCGAGCTGAACGGCCCTGCCGACGAGCGCGGCGCCGACAAGCGCTTCAACGCACTGCGCCGCTATTTGGCCCGCGAACTGCACCCTGACCTCGCCGGCGAAAATGCCGACGAGCGGGCCATCCGCGAGACCATCTTCAAACGCGTCTGGGCCAAGATCGAGCAGTTGCAGGCGTGAGCCCGCGCCTGCAGGCCAGTGGCATCTCCGTCTTCCGCGGCGACCGGCTGGTGCTGCGCGACGTGGACCTCGCCGTGCCCGAAGGCGGCGCCCTGCTTCTGCTCGGTCCCAACGGCGCCGGCAAATCCACCCTGCTGCGCGCGCTCGCCGGCCTCAAACGGCTTGATGCTGGCACCATCACCTTCGACGGCACGACCGATTATGCCGGTCAGGCCGCCTATCTCGGCCACCAGGACGCCATCAAGCCCGGCCTGACCACGCTGGAAAACCTCGCCTTCGCCGCCGCCATCTCAGGCGCCGACCGCCAAGGCGCACTCGATGCGCTCGGCCTGCGCGCACTCGCCGACCTGCCCGCCCGCATGCTCTCGGCCGGCCAGAAACGCCGCCTCGCCTTGGCCCGCCTGGCCGTCGGCGCACACAAGCTCTGGCTGCTCGATGAGCCGACCGTAGGGCTGGACGATGCCTCCCTGCACCGCCTCGCCGCCCTGCTCGCCACCCACCGCGCCACCGGCGGCGTGGTCGTCGCCGCCACCCATCTCGCACTGCCCCTGCCCGGCGCCACCGAACTGCGCCTCGGCGCATGACCGCGTTCGCCGCCCTCCTCGCGCGCGAACTGCGCCTCGCCGCGCGCCATGGCGGCGACACCGCCGGCGCCGTGCTGTTCTTCTTCGTCGCCGGCGCGCTGTTTCCGCTCGCCATCGGCCCGGCCCCCGAAACGCTCGCCCGCCTCAGTCCCGGCATCGTCTGGGTATGCGCGCTGCTCGCCGCCCTCCTGCCGCTCGACCGCCTGTTCGGCGCCGATTACGACGACGGTTCGCTCGACCAGCTCCTGCTCTGCGGCCTCCCCGCCAGCCTCGTGGCGCTCGCCAAAGCCATCGCCCACTGGCTCGTCACCGGCCTGCCGCTGCTGCTCGCCGCAACCCCGCTCGCGCTCATGCTGCGCATGCCGCCCGCCGCCCTGTCCACTTTGCTGGCCGGCCTGGCCCTGGGCACCGCCAGCCTCTCGCTGCTCGGCGCCGCCTGCGCCGCCATCGTGCTCGGCGCCCGTCGCGGCAGCGTGCTGCTGCCTGTCCTGGTGCTGCCTCTGGCAACCCCGGTGCTGATTTTCGGCGCGTCGGCGGCCGATGCGGCAGGCGCCGGGCTGCCTGCCAGGGGCGAGCTGCTGCTGCTTGCGGCTTATTTGTCGGCTTGTTTGCCGCTATGTCCGATAGCGGGGGGCGCGGCATTGCGGGGCGCGGCGGAGTAGGACGCAAGGTCTTCGTTTCTGAAGCAAAGAAGCGAAAGCCCTTTTCTCCGCTGGCGCGCGGCTCGCGACGGTCAACAACCTTGTCGCGAAGCTTTCGGATGCCAGGAAGCTTGCGGTGTTCGAAGCCCGCGGTCAATCTGTTACTTGATCGAAAGGATTTGCCGAAAAGCAGGTGAGCTTGTTTCTGAGCTTGGCGCGTCGACCCAAAAAGGACTGCTTAACCTGCGGCGCGCAAAATGACCGCTCGGCGCTGATGTGCGCACTTGCGGCAACTCGGCGGACCGATCACGATATCGTGAGGAGGATGCGCCATGCTCGACCAGTCAGAGTCATACAATGCGTGGTGGCGGGGCGCCGTCATCTATCAAATCTATCCGCGCAGCTTTTTCGACAGCAACGGTGACGGTATCGGCGACCTGCCCGGCGTCACTGCCAAGCTCGACCACGTGGCCGCCCTCGGCGTGGACGCGATCTGGCTCTGCCCCGTCTTCCTCTCCCCGCAACGCGATTTCGGCTACGACATCTCCGACCACCTCGCCATCGACCCCGCCTACGGCACCATGGCCGATTTCGACGCCATGGTCGCCCGCGCCCACGCACTCGGCCTGCGCGTGCTGATCGACCAGGTGTGGAGCCACACCAGCGACCGCCATGGCTGGTTCGCGCAGAGCCGCGTGAGCCGCGAAGGTCCGCACGCCGCCTGGTATGTGTGGGCCGACCCGAGCGAGGACGGCACGCCCCCTAACAACTGGCTCAGCGTGTTCGGCGGCGCCGCATGGACCTGGGAGCCGCGCCGCCGGCAATATTACCTGCACCATTTCCTCCCCCACCAGCCGCAGCTCAACCTGCACAACCCGGCCGTGCAGGACGCTCTGCTCGCTATCGGCCGCTTCTGGCTCGACCGCGGCGTGGACGGCTTCCGGCTGGACGCGCTGGATTTCTTCACCCACGACCCGGCGCTGCGCAGCAATCCCTCGGCGCCGCACGGCGCACCCTGCGCCAAACTGTTCGGCCGCCAACGCCACGCGCACGACATGATGCAGCCGCAGACCGACGCTTTCCTGTCCCGCGTGCGCGCTTTGGTGTCCGCCTACCCGGGTGCCGCGACCCTCGGCGAAGTCTCCAGCCAGGACGGCGCCTACGCGCGCTGCCGCGACTACACGCGCGACGGCCAGCTCCACATGGCCTACTCGCTGCGCCCCACCCGCGGCGATTTCGACTGGGCCGACGTGCGCGCGCTGATCGAGCAGGCCGCCGAGCCCGAAGGCTGGCTGTGCTGGTCGTTCAGCAACCACGACGTCGAACGCGCCATCAGCCGCTGGAACCCGTCGCGAGCCTCGGGCGACGCGCCCGATCCCCGGTTCGCGCGCCTGCTGATGGCCTTCCAGCTCAGCCTGCGCGGCAGCGTGCTGGTCTATCAGGGCGAGGAACTCGGCCTTACCGAAGCCGAACTCTCCGCCGACCAGCTGCGAGACCCTTTCGGCATCGCCTACTGGCCGGAATTCCGCGGCCGCGACGGCAGCCGCACGCCCATGCCCTGGCAAGCCGGCCAGCCGAACGCCGGCTTCTCGCCCGCTACGCCCTGGCTGCCGGTGCCCACCGAGCATCAAGCTCTGGCGGCCGACCGGCAAGAGGCCGACCCCGCTGCTTTCCTGCACGACTGGCGCCGCTTCCTCGATTTCCGTCGCGCCCATCCGGCGTTGCGCGCCGGCAGCCTCGAACCGCTCGACCTGCCAGCACCGCTCGTCGGCTTCGTCCGCCGCGGCGAGACGGAGGAGATCACCTGCCTGTTCAACCTGTCCGCCAGCCACGTCAGCGTGCCCGGTCCCATCAGCCTGGAGCCGTTCGGCACAGCTTTTGTTCATGGCCACTTGGACGGAGGGTTTGAAAAAAGGAAGCAGTCCTTTTTTAAAAAAAAGGACCAAAAAACTTTCATCTAGCTGTCGCGTGCTCGTTACGGAGCGAGCGACAGCCGGATAGAGGTCTTTTGCTTCTTTTCTTCAGAAAAGAAGGCCTTGCCTTGCCTACCCCGAAAACCCCTCCACCAACTCCGCAATCCGCTCCGCGTCCGACTGTTCCATCACCCGCCGTGCAAACCGCGCGCACGTATCGATCGACACCCCACGCACCGCCTGCTTCACCCGCGGCACGGACGGCGCGTTCATGCTGAACGACCGCAAACCCAGCCCCAGCAACAACGGGATGAATTTCGGGTTGGCCGCCATCTCGCCGCACACGCTGACCGGTTTGCGCATACGCAGCGCCGCTTCCGTGGCGAACTGGATCAGTCGCAGCACCGCAGGGTGCAGCGGATTGTAGAGCGAGGCGACCTCGGTCGCCGCGCGATCGACCGCGAGCGTGTACATCGCCAGATCGTTCGTGCCGATGGCGAAGAAATCGGCCTCCAGCGCCAGCGCATCCGCCGAGAGCGCCGCACCCGGCGTCTCGATCATGATGCCCAGCGGCGGCAGCGGGTCCGACAATCGCTCGCCGCGCCGTCGCAGGCGCCTGGCCACACGCTCGTAGATCTCGCGCGCCGCACGCACCTCGGCGGTGTTGGTCACCATCGGCAGCAGCACGCGCATCCGCCCAGACCGCGAGGCACGCAGGATAGCGGCAAGCTGTGTTTCGAACAGGTCCGTCTCGCGCAGCAGCAGGCGCAGGCCGCGTATGCCGAGCGCCGGATTATGGTCCAGCGTGTCCGGCACCAGGCCGCGCGCCACCAGTGCGTCGATATCCTTCTCGCCGCCCCAATCGAGCACGCGGATCGTCACCCCGTCCCCGTCCATCGCCTCGGCGACGGTCCGGTAGGTCTCCGCCTGCGCCGCTTCATCGGGTAACGTCTCGCGGTTCATGAACAGGAACTCGGTGCGGAACAGGCCGATACCCGTCGCACCCGAGCCGGCGATCAGCGGCAATTCGGCCAGCAGCTCCAGGTTGGCCTGCAGCTCGACCGCCTCGTCGTCGGTGGTGACCGAGCGCAGCCGGCGAAAGCGCGCCAGGCGCTGCCGTTCGCGCGCGTAGCCGGCGAGGTCGCTCCGGGCGGCCGCGAGCGTCTCGGGCGCCGGCTGCAGCGTGAGCCGGCCGGTGGCGCCGTCCAGAATAGCCGGCGTGCCAGTCCGCGCGGCCGCCAGCAAACCCGGCACGCCGAGCACCGCCGGCACTCCGAGCGCACGCAGCATGATCGCCGTATGACCGTCCGAGCCGCCTTCCTCCGTGGCCAGACCGGCAATCCGCGTCGGGTCGATCAGCGCCGCGTCCGCCGGGCGCAGCGTCTCGGCAGCCAGGATGGCGCCCTGTGGCACATCGGCGAAGCTGCGGAAGGCGGCATCCGTCAAGTTGCGCAGCAGCCGGCGGCCGGTCTCGCGGATCTCCTCGGCGCGCCGCTGGCGGGCATCCGCCTCGTCCTTCTCGCGCGCAGGGCTGGAGCCGGCCAGCATCGCACGCGCCAGTGCCGCCACCTCGTCCATCACCGCGGTCTCGGCTGTCACACGCTGCTTGGCGATCCGCGCGCGCGCCTCGCGCAGCAGGCGAGACGGCCCGAGCATCTGCAGATATGCATCTATCAGCGGCGCGATTTCCTGCTGGCTATCCTCCGGCAGCACCGAAAGGCGGGCGCGCAGCTTGGCGAGCTGGCGGCGGGATTTCTGCACCGCGGCTTCCAGCCGCGCATGCTCCGCCTCGACCGCGTCCGCGCCGATCTTGCCGCGCGCGACCTGCATGCGCGGCTCGCTGGCCTGGTGGATCGGCCCGATCGCAATGCCGGGGCTGACAGCGATACCGGCGAGCTTGCGTTCGGCCGGCGGGCCGCGTTTCGGTTTGGCGGGAGTGGGCGGGTCAGTCCTGCTCATTGAAGCCGGCCTCGACCAGGCCCGCTATCGCGTCCAGCGCCTCGTGCGCGTCGAACCCTTCCGCACGCAGTTCCAGCGTGCTGCCGATGCCCGCACCCAGCATCATCAACCCCATGATCGAGCGGGCGGAAACCGACTGCCCATCCCGCAGCACGTCGACGGAGGCGGAAAACTGCTCGGCCGTGTTGACCAGCTTGGCGGCCGCACGCGCATGCAGTCCGCGTCGGTTGATAATGGTCACGACGCGCGAGACGGTCGCCTCGCCGCTCATGCCTGGCGCCCGGACAATCGAACGGCGCGCTCGGGCCTACCGCCCAAACCGGCCAACGAGCCGGCTATCAGGAATGCGCCTTGATCGGCAGCGCGCAGACCGGCGCGCGATCCTGCAGCGACACCGGGCGGATGCCGGGGAAATTCTGCCGCGGATCGAGCGACGAACAGATATTCGGGCTCTTGCACGTCTCGAGCACGTGACTGGCGGCGGCGATATATTTGCGCCCTGCCATCTCGGCGATTTCGGTGCATTCGGAGAGAGTTCTGGCGCGAGCGTATCTTTGCCAGCTTGACCAGCATGGGCAGGTTCATGCCCGCGATCACTTCCACGCCGCCGCGGCCCATCATGCTGATGGCCAGGTTGCTCGGCGTCCCGCCGAACATGTCGGTCAGCAGAATGACGCCATCACCCGAATCGACCTCGTCAATCCGTGTCTGGATGTCCGCGCGGCGCAGCTCGACATCGTCGTCCACCCCGATGCAGACGGTCGCCACCGCACGCTGCGGCCCGACCACATGCTCCATAGCCAGGCGCATTTCCTCGGCCAGCCGGCCGTGGGTAACCAGGATCAATCCGATCATGGGCTGTCTTTCAGGCCTCCTTCGCCTGGATCCAATCTGCCCACATGTGCTGCCGAGCCTGTCCGGGCCAGGTCGTTATGCGCACGCATGAGTTCACGATGAGTAACTGCCACTCTCCAGACACACGCCAACTCGCGGCGTGTGCCGCCGTTCCCGTCTGCCTCGTCCCCCGTCTCGTCGAAAGCCAAGCCGGCACTCCCGCCATACTCTACACCCGAATGCTGCAACGCACGCAGCCGTTCGGCCAGAACCTGCACGCTGTGAACAGACCGATGCTGCCCGCCCGTGCACCCGATCGCGACGCTCGCGTATTTCTTGCCCTCCTGGACGAAGCGGGGCAAGAGCAGTGTTAACAAATCCGTTACTTTGTCGATGAACGGTGCGAAGTCGGGGTCGGCTTCCACATACGCCGCGACATCGCCGTCCAGTCCCGTCCGATCACGCAACATGGGGTCGTAGTGCGGATTACGCAGGAAGCGCGCATCGAAGATCAGGTCTGCGTCGCGCGGCAATCCGGCAGGGTAGGCAAACGAAATAAGCGATACGGTCATTCCCGCGTCGGTTGAAGCAGTGCTGCTAAAACGTTGTTCTATGGTGCGTCGCAGCATCGGCAGCGGAACGTCGGACGTGTCGATCACCAGGTCGGCCGCCGCCCGGAGCGCCGCCGTCAATTGGATCTCCTTGGCGATGCCGTCGGTCACCCGAGTCATCGGCGCCAGCGGATGGCGCCGCCGCGTCTCAGTAAACCGCCGTATCAATACCGACTCGTCTGCCACCAGAAAGACCAGCTCTGGCCGCAATGCTGCATTGCGTTTCAGACGTGCATACAGAGCGAGGATTGCCTGCGCGTCGAACCCCCGGCTGCGGATATCCACGCAGATCGCGGTCGGCCGCTCGCCGCGCAGCACCATCTCCTCGGTGAGCAGCAGCGGCGGATTATCCACCGCCTCGTAGCCGAGGTCCTCCAGCACGCGCAGCATGCTCGCTTTCCCCGCCCCCGACAGGCCGGTGACGAGCACGACGCGTCGTGCGGAAGCGACCGATCCGCCCTGTTCCGTCGTCAGCGTGTTCACCGGAAAGCCCCGGCGGCGAACCGCACACTGCCCTGCACGGCATCCAGCGCCAGCCCCACGCAAAGCGGTGCGGAGGCGGCCCGTGCATCGACTTGGACGAGCGGCAGATCAAGCAGCCCGTACCGGGCCGGCGCCGGCAGCCGCTCCGTGGCGCCGAGGCTGACGGCCAGGACAAGCGTGGCGCGCGCCGCGTAGGGCAAGCGCACGATCCCCAATCCCCGCACCTCCAGCAGCCCCGCCAATGCGTCCGGCGGGCCTGCCTGGCCGCCACTGACCACAACCTGGTCGTCAGCCACGAGCACGTAGCCGCAATCGATCAGGCGCAATGCAAGATCGGACTTGCCCGCGCCGGGCGGCCCGGTCAGCAACACGCCCGCGCCATTGCGGGCCACGCAGGTGCCATGGAGCTGCATGCGGGCTAAGCGCGCACCTTCTTCTTGGCCGGTTCGGCGCCGAGCAGGTGGCCGAGCGGGGTCAGCTGCTCGACATGGTCGCAGATGATCTTGACCACCGCGAGCAACGGCACGGCCAGCAGCGCGCCGGCGACGCCCCACAGCCAATCCCAGAACATCAGCGACACGATCACCAGCAGCGGATTGAGCGTGAACCGGCGCGCCAGCAGCATCGGCGTGATCGTCTCTCCCTCGGCGATATGAATCAGCAGATACACGCCCGCGGGCGCCAACGCCCACAACACGCTGGAGAACGTGAACAGGCCCACGAAGAAGAAGATCACCATGCCGGTCAGCGCGCCGAGGATCGGGATGTAGTTGAGCAGGAACGCGGCCACGCCGAACAGCAGCGGATCGGGCAAGCCGAAGGCCCAGACATTGAGCCCGTTGGCGACACCCACCACCAGGTTCATCAGCGAGATGGTGGCGAGATAGCCGGAGATGTTGCGCTCCACCTCGGTGGCGATCGTCACCGCGCGCTTCTTTTCCTGGAACCCGGGCAGGATTTCCACGAAACGCCGCAGCAATGCGTCGCCATCGGCCAGCAGGAAGAACAGCGTCACCAGAAGCGTCAGCGCCTCGCCCAGGAAACTGCGCGTGCCCGACAGCAGGCTCATGCCGATGCCGCTGCCTTGCGAGACGGTGACCGTCTGCGGCGGCGGTTTGGGCGTCGACCCATCGGGCGGCTTGGGGGCGGACGCGTCGGGCGGCGATGCGGATTGTCCAGGCGCGGACGTGTTGACCGTCACCTTCTCCTCACCGCCTTCCGAGCCGGCCCCGCCATGCCCGGCCTGTGCCATCAGACGCTGCACCTGCTGCATGCCGCCCTCGAACATGTCGATCGGGCGGCGCAGGAAAACCAGCTTCTTCTGCAGGACCGGCAGGCTTTGCGGCGCTTTCGCGATCCAGCTGCGTGCCGGCACGGAGACCGCGTAGCCGACGGCGCCGATAGCCGAGAACAGCACGCTGATCAGCAATATGGCCGCCAGCATGCGCGGAAAATGCAGCCTTTCGCACAGGAAGCGCGTCGCGGGGCTCAACAGGAGTGCAAGGACGAGGGCGAACACGAACGGCAGGATAATGTCGGCAGCAAAATAGAGTGTGTAGAGGATGGCCAGGCCGGTGAGAATGACGAGCGTCACGTCGCGCACGTGGAACTCGGTCCTGCGGATCACGTCCTGCGCCTGCTTGGTTTCGTTCTCGATGGCGTCCTGGTCGGCGGGTTTGTCGTTCACGGGTGGGGTGCCTCTGGGATTTTGGGGACAAGGCCTTCTTTTTTGAAAAAAAGAAGCAAAAAACTTTTTGGATCGGCTTTCGCCGGGTTCTAGGTTGGGTGATGAACCATCTGAGTGGACCTTCCGGCTTCGCGGTTATCGGCGGGCAGGCACGGCTCGCGGCGCGGACGCTGGCGCAGGCGCCGGCCGAGCAACGCGACGGCGCGTTGCGCGCGGCGGCTCAGGCAATCCGGCAACAGGCCGCACCCATCATCAGCGCCAACGAAGCAGATATCGCGGGCTGCACGGGCAACGACGCCTTCCTCGACCGGCTGAGGCTCACGCCGGCGCGGATCGAGGCGATGGCCGCCGGCCTCGAACGCATCGCCGATCTGGAGGACCCGCTGGGGCGCACGCTGGCCGAATGGACGCGGCCGAACGGGTTGCGCATCCGCCGCGTCGCCGTGCCGATCGGGGTTATCGGGATGATCTACGAAAGCCGGCCCAACGTGGGTGCGGACGCCGCCGGCATCTGCCTCAAATCCGGCAACGCCGTCATCCTGCGTGGCGGCTCGGAGAGTTTCCGCAGCGCGCGCGCCATCGGGGCGGCCATGGCGCACGGCCTGGCGCAGGCGGGCCTGCCGACCGCCTGCGTGCAGCTCGCACCCGACACCGGCCGGGCGTTCGTCGCCGACATGCTGGCCGCCTCGGGCCTGATCGACCTGCTGATCCCCCGCGGCGGCCGCGCGCTCGTGCTGCGCGTGCAGGCGGAGGCGCGCATGCCGGTGCTGGCCCACGCGGACGGGCTTTGCCACACCTACATCCACGCCGCCGCCGACCCGGACATGGCACGTCGCATCCTGGCCAACGCGAAAATGCGCCGCACCGGCATCTGCGGCGCTACCGAGACGCTGCTGATCGACAATTCGATCGCACCCGGCCTGCTGAAGCTGCTGCTGGACGACCTGGCCGCCCTGGGCTGCGTCTTCCGCGCCGACGCCCGCGCACGTGCGTTGGTGCCGGGCCTGCCCGCGGCTACCGACGACGATTTCGCCACCGAATGGCTCGACGGCGTCCTCTCGGTCGGCGTGGTGGACGGGCTCGACGGCGCGCTGGCCCATATCGCAAGGTTCGGCAGCGCGCATACCGACGCAATCGTGACGCAGGACGCGGCCGCGGCGCAGGCTTTCCTGGCCGGCACCGACAGCGCGGTCGCGATGTGGAACGCCTCGACCCAGTTCTGCGATGGCGGCGAATTCGGCTTCGGCGCCGAAATCGGCATCGCCACCGGCCGCATCCACGCGCGCGGCCCCGTCGGCCCCGAACAGCTCACCTGTTTCCGCTACGAGGTGACCGGCACCGGCCAAATACGCGAATGAGCGTTTCCACCGTGGCGAGTTACCGGCGGTAAAGCATTGCTGTCCGATAATGACGGAGCACATTGCAGGGCGCCTTTTCATGTATGCGTTGCCGCCGCTCGAACCGGTGCATCTGCGTCGTTCCGATACCAACGAACGATTTGTCGCGTTCGCCTTCGCCGGTGCGGACATGATGGTGGAAACCGAGCCGGACGGCACGATCACCTATGCGACCGGCGCGTTCCGCAGCAAATTCGGCAAAGCGGGAGAAGCGTTCGCCGGCGAGAAGATCAGCGCGCTGATCGCACAAGCCGATCAGGACGCGGTCGATATGGCACTCACGCTGCTCCGCCAGCGCGGACGCCTGATGCCGATGCTCGTTCGCCTGTCCGACCCGCCACGTACGCCGCTGGCACTTGCGGGTATCGTTCTGCCCGGCCAGGGCCGCGCGCCACGTCTGTGCCTGACGTTCGCGCGGCCCCCCGAACCCACGGCCGCCTTGCTCCGGCCGGCGGGCGCTTCGGGCTTCGCACGCAGCGCCGAGGCGCGGCTGCGCGCCGGCAGCTGCAGCGAAATGTTCCTGCTCGAAGTCGCCGATACCGGCGGCAAGCGCGTGGCCGATGGCGCGACGTTCGGCCAGGCGCTGTATTCGCTCGCACCCAACAGCCAGGCCAACGAGCTCGCCCCCGGGCGATACGGCGTGCTGGGCGAGGACGACGACAATCTCGACACGCTGATCACGCAGGGCGCGCTTGAGACAGCGTTGCGCCTGCAAGGCCTCGAAGTCGGCGTGGTTGCCACCCGCCTGAGCCTGAATGCCAAGGGACTCACACCGCCACAGGCCGCACGTGCGCTCCGCCACGCGCTGAATGCATTCACCCGCGACGGCACACGGGGCCTGAACGATGCAGGGTTGGGCCATGAACTCTCAGGCTACATGCAGCGCGCCGGACGCAAGGCCGACATCCTGCGGCGTGTGCTGCGCGACGGCCGGTTCTCGCTCAGTTTCCAGCCGATCGTCGCATTGGCCGATCGCCAGTTGCACCATTACGAGGCGCTGATCCGGCCCAAAACGATCCCCGAGCTGCCGCTCGCTGGTCCGCAGGAATTCGTCATGCTGGTGGAAGCCCTCGGTTTGGCGGACGAGCTGGATTTGCGCATCGCAGGCCTGGCTTGCGACCGCGCCGCGGCAGCCGGAACAGCGGTAAGCTTCAACGTGTCAGGCCAGTCGGTTCAAAATCAGCATTTCCGGCAACGCCTGATCGAATCCCTTGAGAAACACCCCGCCTGCCGGGACGGTCTGGTGACGGTGGAGATGACAGAAACCGCGGAAATCGACGATGTGGAAGCGGCGCTCGAAACCGCCCACGCCTTGCGCCGCATCGGCGTGCCGTTCTGCCTCGACGATTTCGGCGCAGGCACCGCCGACATGCGGCTGCTCCGCGCACTGACACCAAATGTCGTCAAACTGGACGGTTCCTACATCCCCGGCATCGCAACAGCGGGCCGCGAACGCGCCTTCATCGCCGGCATGGTCGAAATTGCCAGGGCCGTCGGTGCCGATGTCATTGCCGAACGCATCGAGACGGAAGACGAAGCCGCGACCCTGAAAAAGCTGGGTGTGCAGTACGGCCAAGGCTGGCTGTTCGGCCGCCCTACCGAGCTGCCGGTCCCGCAACGCGCCGCCGTCCGCGCCGGCGAGACGGAGAGCTGGGGCTGATGGTGAAGCTTGGAGGCGCCGTTTCCGTCAGAATGACGCCGCGGCGGCACCGCTTCGGCCGACATCCAAAGCCGTGATTCTCACGAAAGGCTCTTGGACTCCGCCATTTCCCTGCGTTCGCCTGCCGGATGAAGCACCGGCGGCGGGTCGTGCCGCTCGTCGAACCGTACCCAATCGAGCTCGCCATTATAGCGCCAGGCCAGGCGGCCGCCGTCGTCGATGGCCAGAAGATGCAGCCAACGATTGTCGAACAGGGCGCGCACGCCGGCATGGCGGCGCAATATGTCGGTCATCGCCTCGACCGGGGCTTCGATGCACACGGAAAGCCGCAACGGCTCGTGTGCATAGGCCTGCCCATCGTGAACCGACTGCCAGGGCAGCCCGGGCCGAAGCATGCCGCCATTGCCTTCAATGACGCCAATCCCGCCCGTCACGTTGTGCAGCAGCTTGTTGCCTCCGCCGAAAACCGTGGGTGCCACCGTTGACCCGTAATATTGCAGACTGATCCAGCTTGCGACTACGACAGGCGCCGTCATGATCAATTCGAGCACACCGAAACCCTTGTCGTCCTGCCAGGTGTAGTCGTGGAGAAAAGCCCGCCCGGCGAGATTTTTGGCGGCCGTTCGATGGCGCGGCGCCGCGATGAAGGTGTTGCATCCCGCCAACGCCCATTCCGGCCGCACCTCGGCCCAATCGCGGCTTCGGCGCACGATACTGGCCTTTCCAGCGGCCCGGGGCAGGCGCAGGGCGCGCTCGCCGCGCGTTACCTGGGCGGCGGTCTCGAGCCAGTTTTTCACCTGCACCAGATCGTCCTTGTGCAGCGCCGAGGGATGATCGGACGCATAAAGTGTCATTGCGTCCGTCGTCGTGTCGTGCAGTGCGCCGACAAACAGCGTGTCGGACGGAATATCGATTCCGTTCAGCGCCACGCCGGCCCGCACCTCCGGGTCGTTCAGCAGGCCAGCGAGAATGCGTGCATTCACTTCGCCGGAATAACCGCCGCATGCACCGCAATGCAGCGCGCTGGCATGCGGGTTGTTCGTGACGTTCGCACCATGGCCGGCCAGCAGGACCACTCTGGCGAACTGACGCGTCATCGACATGCCGCGCAAAATGGTTTCGGCCGTCTTCACGCGCGCCGCGAGATCGAGTGGCGGATCGATGCGTGGCGCGGGGTCGTTCGGCGCGGGTTCGGCATGCAGGCCAAGCCCGTCACGCACCAGCTTGACAGCATAAAGCGGGCCGCTCGCCTCCACGAAGGCAAAGCAGGAAACCGCCGCGAGTTTGAACCTGCCCCAGGCCCGCTTGGCCCGGGCCTTGTAACGCGATGCCTCGGCGTAGGCGGCGTCGTCCGGCCCGCCGGAGCAGGTCATCACAGTGGGGTTGAGCAGAACCGGCAGGCGCAGTTCGACCACATCGGACGCGAAGCGCCGGTGCGACGCGAATATGCCGAAAAACCCGGCGAAACCGATGGTCTGAATGTCTGGATGTATCGCTTCCAGTGCGCGCCGGAAGACTTCGGATCGCACGTCGATGCAGAAAGCTGCCTGCAGCACAGGCCGGGCGCCGGTCGCTTGCGCCGGCGGGAGCGCCAGCATCTTCGCCAGACCGCGCTGTCCGGCGCGTTCGGCTGCCTCCAGCAAAATCACATCGACAATCTGGTCACGATCCGCGCCGACCGGCCTGGCATGCCCGGCGCGCGCGTCTGACCACAGCGGTTCTATCTGTTCCCGGTAGCGCAGGAACAGCGCTTCCTCCCATACCAGACGAATTGCGAGCAATCCGGTGATCGTGTCGTCCGAACCACCCGCCAATTCGGCCTGCCAGCGAAGATAGCGGGAATATTGTGCAAAGCCGCCGAGCGACAGAAGAAGCTGGTGGAAATAGGTCTCTGCCGACTGTTCGTCCAATCCAAGGCGCCCGCCGATGCTGGAGATCGCGTCGAGGTTCACGCGGGGGGCGTTGGCGACATGGCGGGCGAAACCCCGCAGCCCGATGATCTCCGGTGTCAGATCGTGGGTGGCAATGGCCCGCCAGGCGGAATACGCGCTGCGTCCCCGCGGCGCCGCCCAGGAAGCCTGGCCCTCGTCGAAATAGCCGGCAGCCCACGCACCCAGACGCTCCGCGATGACGGCCGGCCAGTCGATACCGGATAGTTTGGCCGCGAGGTCGGCCACCGTCGGGAGTGCCACGATCGGCGGCGAGGGTTTCCTTGCTTCTGCCAACAGTCCGGCCATGTCAGCCGGCCGCAACCGCGCGGGTGCGTCGGCCAATGACGCGGCCAGATCGTCGGCACTGATCGCGCCGGAATCGATACGCTCCATGAACCAGGCGCGCGGCATGGTGACCGGTATTCCCGCAACCCGCGCCAGGCGCGCTCCCGCCTGCGCCAGTGACTCGCCCGCCTGGCCCAGGAATGGATTGACGGCCACGCTGGACGTGAGCGGCCAGAGCGGCGGAATGGCGGCGATGGCGGCGTCCGTCGCACGTTCCATGGCGGTGCGATCTGGCAAAGTCGTTTCAAGCGCCGCCATGTTCGCCACCCTTGAGAGATCGTTCAAGCGGATTTCGCAACCGACCAGCCGCCGGAAGCGCGATCAAAAATCGCATTCACGTAGAGCCCGTTCGAGAGATGCACGCGCAAGCCAGCCGCGGCCGGGTGATACGCCCAGAGCGGAAACATCGCCTGCACGACGCCCATCGCACCGAAACTGATGACCGCCAGGCCGATGACGGCCCATTCCAGCGGCCCCGGAACGGGAGCCGGGGGCAGTATATCGGCAGTCAGCATCACCGCAGTCGCCTGCAGCCCGAAATAGCTCGCTGACGCCAGCACCGCCAGGATTGCGATACGCCGCGTCAGCGCTGCCGGCGCCCCGTCTGCAAGCGCCTGAGCGATCAGGTAGGCCACGCCGAACACGAGGATCGCACCAAGTGCGATTGCCTGCGGCGATTTATGCGCGAACCCGAACGCAAATCCGATGATCGCGTAAATGCACAGGGCAACACCGAAAGCCTGCCCGACGGATGCGGCATCCGGGATGGCGGCCACGCCCGGGCGGCGCATCGAGGCCACGTATTCCACGGCACTTCCGGAAATCAGGAACGAATGCGCCTTGTACAACGAGTGCGCGACGATATGCAGCAGCGCCAGCGGGAAGAGTCCGAGACCGCATTCCAGCATCATGAAGCCCATCTGCCCCACGGTGGACCAGGCCAACGACGTCTTCACCGATGGCTGCGTCAGCATCACCAGACCGCCGAAAGCCGCCGTGAAGCCGCCCACCACCGCCAGGCCGGATAAGACGCCCGGCGCCTGCACCATCACATCGGCGAACCGGATGACGAGAAATCCGCCGGCGTTGATGACGCCGGCATGCAGCGTCGCCGATACCGGTGTGGGTGCCTCCATCACTTCGATCAGCCAGCCATGGGTCGGGAATTGCGCCGATTTGAGCGCTCCCGCCAAGGCGATCATCGAAGCCGCGGCAATGACGAGATGACCATCCCCGGCAACGCGCAACTCCGCCAGGATCGTTGCAATGTCCGTGGTGCCGTAAACCCGGACCAGCAAAAGCACGGCCACGAACAGCGCAGCATCGCCGAGGCGAGAGGCGATGAACTTCTTTTTGGCTGCCCGCTGTGCCTCCACGCGGTCGGGGTAGAACAGCAGCAGCCGTTGCAGGAACACGCTGGTGCCCACCCAAGCCACCAAGAGCTGCGAAAGATTGCCTGCAGTTACCAGCAACATTACCGTCGCCAATGTCATGCAAAGCCATCCGGTGAAGCTGCCCTGACGTGGCTCGCCATCCAGATACGTCGCCGAATACCGGATCACGATCCAGCCGATGAACGATACGAGCAGCAGCATCGTGGCGCTCACGATATCGAGACGGATGGAACAGCCCAGCCCGACGATGCCGACCAGCGGGCTGGTCTGCGCTCCGTGTTTCACCAGAAGATATAACGAGAGCAGAGCGACCACGAACGCGATCAGCGCCGCGACTTCCGCGAAACGCGGCAACTTGCCAGGACGCAGGCCGGGATTTCGAAAGCCGAACGCGGCGCAAACCAGCAGCGCGAGCGGAGCGACGAACGGCACGAATGCGGTTTGCATGTATGTTCCCTCCCTGCACGAGGATTATCGTTTTGTGAGACGCCTTCCGTGGGCACTGATGACCCTGAAACGCGAAACGGATGATGCAGCCAAGTGCTCTAGGCGTATCCGACAAGAAACAGAAATTATGTGTGCTACGGTTGAAGCCCTCAATTTGCCATCATGTGAGGCGCGCGGGCATGGCGATTGCCGGCTTGCCCGCCAGCGATGCCGACGACGACACCAGCCGCCCCCGCTTGTTTGGCTGCCGGAAGATCTGCCAGCGACACGCCGCCCTCGGCGAAGACAGCAATCGGGCAGGCGGCCGCAAACCGGCGCACGCCCTCCCATCCCAGAGGCCTCCGCTCCGATGCTTCGGGGCCAGCCAAAACCGGCGAGAGAACGATGAAATCCGCGCCCATGGAAACTGCACGCGACATGTCGGGCTCGTCGTGGCAGGTCGCGGCCCAGACACGGGAAGATGGGCGCGTTGCAAGGCGATGCAGTTCCCGGCTGCAGGAATGCACACCTGCCAGTCCGGCCCGGCTCGAATCCATGGCGGAGCCGGTGAGGATGGTGGCTTGCGGAAACGCGTCCGCCAGCAAGGCCACACGTGCCAGTAACGCCGAGCGTTGTCCCGGTGCGAGCGAGGGCAGGCGAACGGAGATCAACCGCGCACCGCCGGACAATTCCTCGTGCAACCGGCGCAGGAAGTCCTCGGAACTGCCATGCGCGGGCAGCTCGGCCATGAGACAGACCGGCGGCATCGCGAGCGAGAACAATGCACGGTCATTGCTTGACAGTATCGGTCCGACATGGGGCGCACCCGGGTCCGCCCACGCCAGACGCTGCCCTTCGCGTCCAAGAGCCGTGCCTTCCCACCTTCGTGCGCGAAAGAAATGCAGCCGCAAGCGTCTGGTGGGGAATTGATGCTCGTAAGTCATCCAGCTTTCGAGGGAGACCGGATTGAGCCCGGTTTCTTCGCGAAGCTCCCTTGCTGCGGCCTGCGCCGCAGTCTCCCCCGGATCAACCTTGCCGCCGGGCAGCTCCCAGAAGCCGGCAGCGACCTGGCGCGCCGTCCGTTCGGCCAGCAACACGCGCCCGTCCGGCGATTGCACGACACAGACCGCCACATCGAGCACTTGCCCGCGCATGGAGGCCGACCTAATCGGGCCAGACGCGCGGAGGGTGCAATCTCCGGTGAGCCGCTTCCTCGTGATCGGATGACGCCTTGTCGTCCGAAATCTCCTTCGACTCGGCTGGCGCTTGGGCCGCCGGCCGGGCCGGCGGGGCCTTGTCTACAACCTGCAAGCTGGGAGGATCAGTCTCCTGCCCCGCCGCCTGCGGGGTCTTCTGCGGCCGCGCCATCAAGGTAGCCCCGCCACGGCCAAGCTGGCAGCGCGCGTCGCGAACTCTATCTGCGGGTGGGAGGGCATCTCGCCATTCTGCCCGTGGATCGTGACATTGACATGGGTTTTGCCGAAGCCCAGGTCCGGGAAAATTCCCGTCTCTTCCGACAGCAACATCAACCCATCGAGAAACTCGCGCGTGCGCGCGTAGCTCTCGAATTCATAACGGCAGAACAGAGACGGAGGATGTGGAACCGGCTTCCATCCTGTTGGCAGCGGCATCGTGTCGGACATGACCTGAATTCCTCATCCCATCCCCCGCGCGCCGCGGGGTTCTGTGTCGTTTATTGTTTATTGTGCGGCCACTTCGGAGGGCAGCATGTCGCCGTCGATATAGCGGGGCAGGATCTGCTCCACTTCCTGGTGCGGACGCGCAATGATGTGCGCGGCGGCAAGGCCGTCGCCAACGCGCTCGCACGCGTCGGCTCCGGCGCGCACGGCCGCGTTGACCGCGCCGGTCTCGCCGCGGACGAGCACGGTGACATAGCCGCCGCCCACGAACTGGCGGCCGACCAGGCGCACCTCAGAAGCCTTGGTCATCGCATCGGCCGCCTCGATGGCGGGAACCAGGCCGCGGGTCTCGATCATGCCCAGCGCGATTCCGAAACGTTCACTTGCCATTTGTTTTGTCCAATTCTGGTCTAAGCGGTTTTGAGAAAAGTCAGCCCTCGAACAGAGGACTTTTTCACCTGCCTGTCGGTCAGGCCGAGGTGATGCGGGCGTTGGTCGGAGAACTCTCCATCAACCGGGTCTGCTCGGGGACGGGAAGTATCCGTTCGACTTCCTGATGCGGACGCGCAATGATGTGCGCCGCGGCAAGTCCGTCGCCAACCCGCTCGCACGCGTCCGCGCCTGCACGCACCGCCGCGTTCACCGCGCCCGTCTCGCCGCGCACCAGAATGGTGACGTATCCGCCGCCCACGAACTGACGCCCGATCAGCCGCACTTCGGAAGCCTTTGTCATTGCGTCAGCCGCTTCGATCGCGGGCACCAGGCCGCGTGTCTCGATCATGCCCAGCGCGATGCCCATTTTTTCGTTTGCCACTTTTATGCCTCTCCTAGTTCAATATTGCCTCACCGGACCCAGCCGGGCGCTTGATGACTGTTCAGTTGCGCCAAAGCTCCTCGTCCCAGTGATCGATGATCCCGCCGATGGTCAGATCGGTGGTGATGTTCGGGTTTCCCGCGGCCGTGCGTGCCGCCGAGTAGCCGATGGTGATGACGAAGTCCCCGGGCTTTGTGCCAA
Organism: uncultured Alphaproteobacteria bacterium; assembly: GCA_963848205.1. GTDB lineage: Bacteria > Pseudomonadota > Alphaproteobacteria > Acetobacterales > Acetobacteraceae > BOG-908. Next base: position 217,247 of record CAWKCV010000001.1, read on the forward strand.
TCGGGTCCACGCAAACATCGTAATTGCCGCGCATGTCTTCGACCACGCGCAAAGGCTTGGCTGCGAGCCAGACATTGCGTTTCGTGGTGACGAGATCGCAGACGACGCGACTAATCTGCATTTTCTGTCTCCAGCGAACGACCACTGGCGCGACCGACCTGATCGTCCCAGTAATCGATGATCCCGACGATGGTGAGATCGCTGGGGTAATCCTTCGATCCTGCCGCATCGCGCGCGGCCGAACTGCCGACCGCGATCACCCAATCGCCCGGCTTGCAGCCGATTGGATCGACAGCCACCTGCTTGCCGCTGGCGCCACGCTCTTTCACGATCAGCAACCTGCGGTTCTGCAACCCCGCAATGCGTGCGGTTGCCACCAGCGTGCCCTCCACCTGGCAGATCTTCATCCGTGCACCTCCATCGTGCGTGTCTCTTGCAGCGGGCGTTCCACCCGACCGATCGTCACGCGACATCCTCCACGCTTTCCAGCGCGTCGCGCGTCGGATCGATGATGCGGATGTCGCGGCTGCCGGCGGCACGCAAAGCTGCCTGCACGAACAGCTTCTTTCGTGACGCCAGCGACGCATATCGCGCGATCACCGCCGTCATCATCCGTCGCGCCTTGTATTCGGCGCGCGCCGCCGATCCCGGCAGGCGCGGATCGTGTTCGAAATAGACCAGCACCGGAATGGCCAGGCCCGGACCCTCGTGCGTATGGCGCAGGACGGAGACGCCGATATCCAGATCGGCAGCACCTTCCTCCACCGTTTCCATCTGCGCCTGGAACGCGAGATTGCGAAGCTGCACGTCGTCCACCGCATCGCCGACCACGATCAGCCGCTCGGTATGTCCCGCTTCCTTGTGGCGGCCGCCCATCGCGCGTTGCACCACATCGACCTGGGCGATGTTGTTCTTCACCAGATAGCCGCAGAACCAGCGCATGCCTTCGGTCGCATTGTCCGACGCGCCCACGCCGGCGCAGTCCGCCACCGCGATCCGCACCGCGTCCTTCGCGGCCTCGCGCGACATCGTGCCAGTCTGGCCATACAACTTCAGGCTGTCGACGTAACGGTCGACCGCCATGCGGCCCGACGAATCCGGCACGTGGACACGTATGCTGTCGGTATCGGTATCCACGCCCACCAGCAACGTGGCCACGCCGGCCTGCGCGCCGTGCACGTTGCGAATGGATTGGGCAAACTGGTCCAAACGCTCCAGCAGCGCGCCGGCGGCACGCCCGGTGTCGCTGCCATGCGCCGCACAGCCCTGGTGCCACGGATCGACGCTGGAGAAATGATACACACCGATTTTGAGGAATTTCGTCGGCTCGCTCGCCGCGTTGGGCCGGCCGTCACGCCAACGATGCAGCTCCACCGCCTCCCAATGGCGCAGCCCTTCAGTGAGGTTGAACAGCGCGCCGGCGTAGGACTCACGGTAGGCAACGATCGAGGGTGGCACACGCAGGATGTGATCGAGCAGGCCGGACAGGCGGCCATCCGCGCAGGGCGTCACATCGATCGCGTGAAAACCCCACTGACGCACCAGCGTGGCCGCATCCTCGCCATCGCTGCGTTGCTCGGCCAGGCGCGCGCCACCCTCGCGTATCAGGCGGCAGAACGTGCCGATGACGCAGCGTGCATGCAGGAACCGCATGTTCAGCGGCGCCATTACGTGGGCGGCGAACAGGTCGGGCGAAATCTCGATGCCGATGTCGCGCAGCTCGCGCACGGCGACTTGCGGGAAATCCTCGTCGTAATGGCGCGGCGCCAGGCGCAGCAGGGTCGGCCCTATCCGGTCGAACGCCGCCTCGGCAGCCTGCGTCCGCTGACGCAGCGCATCGCTGATGCCCGCCTCGGCAAATGGGTGCCCGCCTGACGATTGCCCGCCGGACGATTGCCCGCCGGACGATTTATATACGCCGCGCGCCGCAAACGGGCTCTGCGGCTCTGGTGCAGCACTCCAGGACTGCGCCGGCGCAGAGGGCGCCGAGGCAAAAGATGGCGGGCTGTGAAGCGGCGCCTGCGCGGCCAGGCGCTGCCAGGCGATCACCGGCGGGGTGGCGCGGCGCGGCGCGGTCATCGGGTTGCGGGGCTTCATGTCTGCGCCCCGCCGGACAACGTGACGCGAGCGCCGGTTTTCGAGAACGATCCGGTCACCAGCTGGCTCGTCTCCTCCGTGCGCGCCTTCGCCTTGAAGGTGACGGCGCCGGAGAACGACCTGGCCGGCTCGCCGCGCTCGGTCGGGTTGCGTGGAGCTGCCAGTGTGCCGCCGGCCCCCGTGACACGGCCCTTGTTCGACCAGGCGTTCCCGGTGATGGCGGTTCCCTGCGTGCTGCCCTCGCCGCTGATCTGCGAACGTCCTCCGGACCTGTCAGCCTCGACGACGCGGCGACGCGCCTGAAACTCAAGGTTCCCGGTCAATTTGGCATTGCCGGCGGCGCAAGAGCCGGTAATCCGGTCATCACCTGTACCGCGTGGCGCGGCGAGCTGCGCCGAACGCTGCGGCGTGCGGATGGAGAACCTGCTGTCCAGCTCGGCCACCGGGTTGGCGGAAGCCGCCGCGGGGCCGTCCTCGGTGCGGTAGTAGGCGGTGCCGGTCACATCGCGGCCGGCGCCGCGTGCGGTGCCGGTCACGCCCTCGGCGTGCCGTGCCGTGTTACCGGTGACCGGCTTGCTCGTCCGGGCCTGCATGCGCCGGCTGGTCGCGGTCTCGGCGCCCGTGGTGCCCTTATCCGCGCCCGTCGTGGCTGGCGCCTGATACTGGCTGCCGGTCAGCGCGGCGCCGGAACCCGCCTGATCGCCGGTCACCCACTTGCTCTGCTCCACGTTCAGGCCGGACACGTTCTGCCCGCCCCAGCTCTGCGCCACGCTGACGCGGCGTCCGCTTTCCGGCGCGGCGGCCTGCGGCACCGGCTGCATCACCGTCGGGCCATTCCCGGCCTCCCGGCGGGCCGGCGCCATGAATCGGTTGCCGGTCATGTTGCGGCTGGCGCCGTCCTGGTCGCCCGTCACTTTCGAACTCTGGCCGAACGGCGTGCCGGTAATGGCGACACCGCTCTCCGTCGCCTCGGCCAGGCGGACGCGCGAGCGCTCCCGGGAGCCCGTCGAGCCGGAGACGGCCAAGGCGACGCCGCGATTGCCGGTCGGCCGTGAAAATTGCGTGGACACGGCGCCGCCTTGCCGGCGGGTCGTCAGGTCATCGGAAGGCGACTGATCGACGCGGCCGGTAACGGCTGCATTGCCAGCCTCGTCGCCGGTGATCGCCACCGAACTGCGCACCATCGTGCCGGACACAGTCAGCCCGGAAGCGGTCTTCGCAAACCCGACCTTGGGCCCGGCGCCGCGCGAGGACGCGGTTGCGCCGATGACGACGTGTTGCGTTCCCGAGACCGGCTGGACCGTGCCGCGGTCGATACCGGTGACCATCTGGCTGCCGCCGACGCGCGAGCTGGTCACGCGCTGACTGCCGGACGCTGCCGAGTCGATCGCCCTCGTGACCATCGCGCCGCCGCTCGGGGCAGCGGGTTCGCCGGAGGGGCGGCTGAGCTGGCTGAGTGCCGCACGGCGCGCCCGGCTGACGTCGCGCCCCGATACGCTGGCGGCCATCGCGGAGAGGTCGGACATCGGCGGCTGTGGCGTGGTGCCCACCGCACCCTTGCCGGCGGACAACAGGCGGCGACGTTCGATGGACGCGTTGCGCCCGCTCAGGCCGGAAGCAGCCAACCGGGATGGCTTGGCAGCTGGCGTGGCAGGCGGCGGAGATGCAGCAACCGGCCGCGAAACGACAGCCTGCGAGGCAGCAGCCTTCGAAGCACTGGCCCTGAAGACTGGCCGCTGAAGGACTGGCCGCTGAAGGACTGGCAACCTGCGGCTGGCTGGCGGTGCGCTGCCCGTCGCGCGTGCGCTCAGCCGCCGGCGGCAGCGCCGCTTTGCCCGCCGACATGGCCTGCCGCCGCGCGATGGCGGCTGCCCGGCCCGATTGTGCGTCGATCGTTGCCACAGCTCGACCCCTTTAGCGCGCGCCGGCGCGATAGACGACGAAGGCGATGCCCTGGCTCTGACTGTAATTGTCATAGCCGAGCAGCCGAACGTGCTGCCCCGGGTTGGCGCGGTGGCACGCCTCCAGCTCGGAGAGGATCTTGTCGATGGAACGCTCGCCGAAGAACGGCAGCTTCCACAGATACCAGAAGCTCGAGAACGCCTTCTCCGGCTCGGTATATTCGATCGCCGGGCTCCAGCCCTGGTTGATGAGATAGGCGATCTGCTTGCGCAGACGGTCCGGCGTCATCGGCGGCAGATACGAAAAAGTCTCGCTGTGCCGCTCGGTCGGCTTGTAGGCCATTGTTTCGGACATCGTGGGTCTCCGTGTCGGGTTGGCTTAAGCAGCGCGCAGCGAGGAGCCGGCCGTATCGAGCTTGTCGACCGTGTCGAACTCGAACTTGATCTCCTTCCATGTTTCCATGGCGATACGCAGCTCGGGCGAATGCTGTGCCGCTTCGGCCAGAATCTCGCGGCCCTCGCGCTCCACCTGGCGACCCTGGTTGCGTGCCTCGACGCAGGCTTCCAGTGCCACGCGGTTGGCATGCGCGCCGGCAGCGTTTCCCCAGGGATGGCCGAGCGTGCCGCCGCCGAACTGGAAGCAGGCATCGTCGCCGAAGATCGCGGTCAGCGCAGGCATGTGCCACACGTGAATGCCGCCGGACGCGACCGGCATCACGCCGGGCATCGGACCCCAATCCTGGTCGAAGAAGATGCCGCGGGCGCGGTTCTCGGGAATGAACGGCTCGCGCATCAGATCGACCCAGCCGATGGTGGCTTCACGGTCGCCTTCCAGCTTGCCCACGACAGTGCCCGAATGCAGATGGTCGCCGCCCGAAAGCCGCAGGCACTTGGTCAGCACGCGGAAATGGATGCCGTGCATCGGGTTGCGGTCGAGCACCGCATGCATCGCGCGATGGATATGCAGCAGCATGCCGTTTTCACGGCACCAGTTCGCCAGACCGGTATTGGCGGTGAAGCCGGCCGTGAGGAAGTCGTGCATGATGATCGGCGCGCCAAGCGACTTGGCGAACTCCGCACGCTTGTACATCTCTTCCGGCGTGGGCGCGGTGCAGTTGAGATAGTGGCCCTTGCGTTCGCCGGTTTCCTGCTCGGCTTTCTGCACGGCTTCCATGACGAACTCGAACCGGTGCTGCCAGCGCATGAAGGGCTGGCTGTTGATGTTCTCGTCGTCCTTGGTGAAGTCGAGTCCGCCGCGCAGACACTCATAAACGGCGCGGCCATAATTCTTCGCCGACAACCCCAGCTTCGGCTTGATCGTGCAGCCCAGGAAGGGCCGGCCATATTTGTTCAGGCGGTCGCGTTCGAGCTGGATGCCGTTCGGCGGCCCGCCGCATGTCTTGACATAAGCCAGCGGGAAACGGACGTCCTCGAGCCGCAGGCTGCGGACGGCCTTGAAGCCGAACACGTTGCCGACCAGCGAGGTCAGCACGTTGACGACAGACCCTTCCTCGAACAGGTCGAGCGGGTAGGCGATGAAGGCATAGAACGCGCTCGGATCGCCCGGCACCGGCTCGATCCGGTAGGCGCGGCCCTTATAGTAGTCCAGGTCGGTCAGCAGGTCGGTCCACACCGTCGTCCAGGTGCCGGTCGAGCTTTCGGCGGCGACCGCGGCGGCGGCTTCCTCGTGCGGCACCCCAGCCTGCGCGACAATTTTGAAGACGGCGAGCAAGTCGCTGTCCAGCGGCACATAATCCGGCGTCCAATAGGTTGAGCGGTAGTCCTTGACACCTGCGGTGTATGTTTTCTCTGCCACGCCGTCCTCCTGCTCTTCCTGCGTCCGCAGCACGCTTAGGCGCAGCAAACACGAAAGCCTATTCAGTTCTTTTTATGCCGACATAAGATCTTCTGATGTTGCAATGCACCAACTCTACATGGCGACCTCCGCGACAAGGGAACGACCTACTGTAGCTTGACTATCCGGATTGGCCTAGATTGCAAATGCGCGTCTCACGAGCGGATGCCGGAGTGATCGGAATGCAGGTAACCTTGCGTCAGCTACGCATCTTCGAGGCGGTCGCCCGGCACGGCTCCCTGTCGCGGGCCGCACACGAACTGAGCCTGACGCAACCCGCCGTATCCATGCAGATAAAGCAGATGGAAGACCAGCTCGGTCTCGTCGTCATCCATCGTGTCAATAACAGGTTCGTGCTCACGGACGCTGGCCAGGAATTATGCTTCCACGCCACCAGGATCGGAAAACAGATCGATGACATGCTGGCGGCGATGGACCAGTTTCGCGAACTGGAACGAGGCATCCTGCGCATCGCGGTCGTTTCAAGTGCAAACTACTTCCTGCCGCCGCTCATCGCAAATTTCAGCGAGACATTTCCGGGCGTCCGGGTCAGCTTGACGGTAGCCAACCGCGAGGCCGTTCTCGCTGCGGTGCGAAACAAGGAAGCGGATTTCGCAATCACCGGCCAGCCACCCGAGGCGACCGAAATCGTCGCCCAATATTTCATGGATAACCCGCTCGTCGCCATCGCTTCTCCCCATCATCTCCTCTCCACACACGATCACATCGATCTTTGCATGCTCGAAGACGAGACACTGGTCGTCCGCGAGCCTGGATCGGGCACGAGAGCCGCGATGGAACGGTTTTTCACCGACTCAGGCATCAACTACCAAGCCGGTTGCGAACTGAGCACGAACGAGGCGATCAAGCAGGCGGTGCAGGCTGGCCTCGGTATCGGTATCGTGCCCGCTCAGACGATCGAATTGGAACTCCTGACGCGCCGCCTGGTGATTCTGCCGGTCGCCGGATTTCCAATCATCCGCCGCTGGTTCATCTTGCATCGCAGCGACAAGAAATTGTCCAGCTCGGCCTTGGCATTCCGGGCGCTGTTATTCGGGCCGCATATGTCGAAGGTTTTCGCCGGCTCCGACTCGCTCTTCACCAAAAGCCTTCTGCCCGCCGACCATATGTAGGACACCGACAGCGCGGACTCGCCACGCCGCCACCGGCGCGCCAGTCGCTAGACTTACGGCCTATCCTCCAACCACCGCCCCGGCTTTCGGCCGCGTCCGGCGGCCGATGCGTTGCGAGGCAGGGTCGGTCGGCGCAATGCGCAGCGCGGCTTCGGCGTGTTGGCGAGCCTGGCGCAGGTCGCCGTCCTCGAGGAACAGTTCGGCCAGCCGCAATCGCGTGCTGAGCAGGTCAGGTGCGTATTTCACCGCGCGGATAAGGCAGGCGCGCATGGCGGCCCGGTCGTTAAGCTTACGGTTCAGGCGAAACTGCGCCATGGCGGAGGCGGCTTCGCGCTGCGCGCCGGCTTCCACTTCGTGCAGCAGCGCGTCCACCGCCGCGTCCAGCGCCAGGTCGGGCGGCGGCGCCGGCGGCGTGCTGGGCAGATCGTCGAACCTCTCCTCGAACAGCCGTATCGACTGAGGAAAGAAACGGGCGCGGGCACGTTCGTTGGTCTCGGCAAAGCGCGCGAGAAACGCGCGTGCCTCCGCCTGGGTGGGGCGCCATCCGCGGCCAGGCATCGCTTCGGTGATCGTCTGGGCCAGCCGGCGCCAGGCGGGCGTGTCGCGCCAGAGATCGTCGGGCGCGCGGCTGGCAAAGCGTCGGCCGGCAGCGAGCAGAAGCGCCTGGCCGCCCAGGTTCACGCTCGGATTGCTTTGCCGCTTGGCGTTCTCGTCCAGCGACGCAAGCCGCATCCCGGTCAGTGCCAGAAAATCCGCCACCACGTCGCCGTCGCGCAGGCGATCGCGGGAGAAGACGCGCGCAACGATCGCGTCATCCCCGAACACGGCCGCCCAGCGGTCGAGCAGGCCGCCATAATCATATTCCGGATGGCGCTCGATCCCGCCATCCGGCAAGCCAGGTTCGCGCATCACGCCGCCGCGCAAAATCTCGCTATACGCGCTGGTCGCATGCTCATCCTGCCGGCGCAGATAGACGACCACCTGGATCGGCGCGAAAAACGGCGCGAGCATCTCGCCCAGCCGCGCCACCTCGTCCGGTTGGCGCAGCACGCCGCCGAGCTGCTCGGCGGTCATCACCACGCGTTGCGCATCTGCCGGCAGCGCGGCCATTTCGGCCGCGAACTCATCGTCGAAGCGGGCGATGCGCGCGGCCGGCGCCAGCCCCTCCCAGGTTCCAGGGTGGTAGCCCCACAGGATTTTCGGGTCCGTCACGCAGGCAGCCGGCAGCAGCGCATGGTTTGCCCAGCCGGGGCTGGTTGGAAAATACACGCCCTGAGCAAGCAAAGCGGCGCGTTGCTCGGCCATGACGCGCTGGATCGAACTGCTGCCCGTCTTGGACAATCCGATATGCAGGATCAAGGGGCGTTTCATCGGCGCGAAACTAGCTACACTGGCGCCCCATGCCAACGCGCTCCCACGCCGCCTACCAGGCGGCACTCCCACGCTTCGGCGACCGGCGGCGCACGCGCATCGGGCTGCTCGGCGGCAGCTTCAATCCGGCGCATGCGGGGCACCTGCACATCGCGCGCACGGCCCTGCACCGGCTGCGGCTGGACCAGGTCTGGCTTCTCGTCTCGCCCGGCAATCCGCTCAAGGATGCCGCCGGACTCGCGCCGATCGCGCAACGTCTCGCCCAGGCCAGCGCGCTGCTCGCCCAGGCACACGCCGATCCCAGGCGAATCCTCGTCACCGGCATCGAGCGTTTCCTGCATACGCGCTACACGCTCGATACGCTGCGCGCACTGAAACGGCGGTTTCCGCGCGTGCATTTCGTATGGCTGATGGGTGCGGATAATCTGACACAGTTTCCGCGCTGGCGACGATGGATGGAGATCGCGCGCACCGTTCCCTTTGCGGTCCTGCCGCGGCCAACATACACTCGGGCGGCATTGGCGTCCCGCGCGGCGGTGCGGCTGGCTCCGGCCAGGCGCGCGTTGCAAACGGCGCATGTGTTGGCGCAACAAGCGGCACCGGCCTGGATCTGTCTGGCCGTGCGAGAGAATGCATTATCGGCCACGGCCCTGAGACGGGCAGCCGCAGGAGAGAACCGATCGCCAGAAAGCCAGCGCCACCCGCCGCCCCCGGCACCGCTCATGGCGCCAAGGAAACCAAGCGCCGCGCCCCCACCGCGCCCGCCGCGCTGAAGGAGGCCGCGAAAACCCCTGGCACGGCACGCAAGAAGGCGGTCGCAGCCGGCCCGCGCGGCAAACGCGAGGAGCCGGCCGACGGCGCGATGCTGGCCAAACTGCAGGCGGTGATCGTCGAGAGCCTGGAAGCCGACAAGGCGGAGGAGGTGGTCGCCATCGACCTCGCCGGCCGCGCCTCGTTCGCCGACCGCATGGTCATCGCGACCGGGCTCGCCGACCGCCAGATCAGTGCGATGGCCACGCATCTGGAAGACAGGCTCGGCGAAGCCGGCGTCAAACGCGTGCGCGTCGAAGGTGCGGGCGGCTCGGACTGGGTGCTGATCGATGCCGGCGACATCGTCATCCACCTGTTCAAGCCGGACGCGCGTGCCCTCTACGCGCTGGAAAAAATGTGGGGCGCCGATTTCGACGATGCGGCCGCCCAGAATGTCTGACCCACCCGGCCTCCCTCCTTCCTAGATGTCGTTGACCCCGCTTCTCCAGACACCGGCCATATTCCAGTTCCACGCGTTCCTGGCACGGGCCGCCCTCGTTCGGTATCCATACGCTGCGCCACGGTCCGCCCTGATCATCGCCGGCGCATTCACCCTCGTGCCGGGCCGCATCATGAACCACGCCGTGTTCGGCATGCTGGAGGGTGCGACAGCGCTGTGCGGCTGATCGCGATCGGGCGGCTGCGGGCCGGGCCGGAAGCAGACCTGTTCGAGCGATACGCGACGCGCCTGCGCCCCAGATTGTCGGTCAGCGAACTGCCCGACGGGCACGGTGCACCAGCCGAAATCAAGCGGCGCGAAAGCGAGGCGCTGCTGGCCGCATTGCCGGGCGACTCACTCGTCGTGGCGCTCGATCTGGGTGGCCCGATGCTGTCCAGCGAAACCTTCGCCGCGCGCCTGCAGGAATGGAACGATGCAGGCCGCAACGTGACCTTTCTGATCGGCGGCGCAGAGGGGCTGGCGCGGCCGGTGCTGGAACGTGCGCAATCCACGCTGTCGCTCGGATCATTCACCTGGCCGCACATGCTGGTGCGGGTGATGCTGGTGGAGCAGATTTATCGGGCGCAATGTATCCTGGGCGGGCATCCTTATCATCGGGCGGGGCGGCCTTAGGAAGGAGAGGAAGAATCTTCCTTTCCGCAGAAAAGAAGCAAAAGAACTTTGCTCCCGCGCATTTGCAGCCTAGCGGCTAGATAGACATGCCGTCGTGGGCGACTCTCAGGCCGGCCGCTTCTACCGCTTTGCGTTCTGGCGATCCCTCGATCAACATCGGGTTGGAATTATTGATGTGCAAATAGATGCACCTTGCCGACAGTCCCGCCAGTTTCTCCAGCGATCCGCCGGGACCGCTGACGGGCACGTGGCCCATGCGCCGGCTCGATTTATGGCTGAGCCCGGCTGCAATCATCTCGTCGTCGGTAAACAGCGTGCCATCGAAAAACACCTTGTCCGCATCTTGCAGGCGGTCCAGCACCGCTTGCGTGATCTCCGCACAAGCCGGCGCGATCACCACCACCTCGTCGCCGGCCTGCAAGCGCGCTGCATACGTGACGGCAGGCTGTGCCGCCGCAGCCGCCCGGTCTTCCTGATACAACGGTATCTTGCCCGGCATCTCCAGCAAGGTGAGCGACAGACCCACGCCGATATCCGTCAGAACGTCGGTCTCCAGCATCACCTGGTCCACCAGCGCGGGATCGAGCGAGGCGAAGATCGGGTTGGCACGCAAAACACGCAATATCGCCGGTGCCGCGTAAATCCGCAGGCGCTGCTGCTCGCGCAGCACCAGCAGCCCGGCCAGGCCATCCACATCGGCGTTCAGCAGCACAACGCACACGATCGGCGAGTGGCGAGGGCCGCGCGGCGCCAAAGCGCCGCGTCTGCAGAATCTGCTGCCGCAGATCGGGTGAGGCGCCCACCAGCGCCCACTGCGCACCGTCCGCACTCACCGCCATGCCCATCTGGGTGCGCGGCGCAGCCCTGGGGTCGCCTGCACGCGCCAGCGTGCAGCCAAGGCAGCCGCAATTCCATTGAGGGAACCCGCCGCCTGCGGCCGAGCCGAGCACGATGCACTTCATGCGTGCTGTCTCGCCTGGGGAGCGCGGCCGGGCAAGCCCGCCGGTTGCGTGACAGACGCAAGACACGTTGTTAGACACCCACCGCGCCGGCCACTCCAGGCGCCCCGGCAAGCACCCCAGGGGATTCCGAGATGAAGATCGTCGCCTGTAACAGCAACCGGCCTTTGGCCGAGGCGGTGGCGAAGCGTCTGGACCTGCCGCTGACACGCGCCTCCGTGCGCCGCTTCGCCGACAACGAGATTTTCGTCGAAATCCAGGAAAACGTGCGTGGCGAGGACGTATTCGTCATCCAGAGCACCAGCTTCCCGGCCAACGACCACCTGATGGAGCTGCTCATCATGCTCGACGCGCTGCGTCGCAGCTCCGCGCGCCGCGTGACCGCGGTCATTCCCTATTTCGGCTATGCGCGGCAGGACCGGAAATCGGCGGCACGCACGCCGATCAGCGCGAAACTCGTCGCCAACCTCATCACCGAGGCAGGTGCCAACCGTGTGCTGACGCTCGATCTGCACGCCGGCCAGATACAGGGCTTCTTCGACATCCCGCTCGACAATCTGTATGCCGCGCCGCTGTTCATCGCCGACATACGCGAGCGTTACAAAGACCGCGACATCATGATCGTCTCGCCGGACGTCGGCGGCGTGGTGCGAGCGCGTGCATTGGCGACCCGGCTGAACAGCGACCTGGCGATCATCGACAAGCGACGCGAACGCGCCGGCATGTCCGAAGTGATGAACGTGATCGGCGATGTCGCGGGGCGCGATTGCATCCTGCTCGACGATATCTGCGATTCCGGCGGCACCCTCTGCAACGCGGCCGACGCGCTGATCCAGGAAGGTGCGAGTTCCGTGGGCGTGTATGTCACCCACGGCGTGCTCTCCGGCGGCGCCGTCGCACGCATCACGGCATCCCCGATCGAAATGATGACGATCACCGACAGTATTCTCGCGACGGACGCGGTGATGCAGGCGCCGAATTTGCGGCAGGCGCCGATCGCACCGCTGCTGGCCGAAGCGATGCGCCGGATTTCCGATGAGAGCTCGGTGAGCTCGTTGTTCGACTGAGGTGAGCATGTCTTTTCTCGAAACGCATTCCGCTGTTCCCGCTGCGTCCCGCGGTGGTGCGGCATGCTGATCGGGCGTTCGTTCATATTCCTGCGGCATGGCGAGACGGAGTGGAACCGGCGCGGACTGAGCCAGGGACGCAGCGATATCGCGCTGAACGAGACGGGTGTGGAGCAGGCACGTGCCGCAGCAAGTCTGTTGATGGCGGCTGGCATAAAACGGATCGTCAGTTCGACGCTCGTGCGTGCGCAGCAAACGGCCACGATCGTGGCCGATGTGCTTAAACTCGAGGTACGAACCGACGCCGACTTGCGGGAGGCAAGTTTCGGCATCCACGAAGGCACTGCTATGGGCGACTGGTATGACGGCTGGGTCGCCGGCCACCACACGCCGGAAGGCGGCGAACGCTTCGCCGACCTGCAGGTGCGTGCGCTGGGCGCTGTCAACCGGGCTCTTCAGCCCCCTGGATTGGTGCTGATCGTGGCACATGGCTCGCTGTTCCGTTCGGTGCGCGCAGCGATGGGCCTGTCGGCCATGGTGCGCACCGACAACGGTGTTCCGCTGCGGTGCACCCCGGGCCGACGCTGGACGATCGAGCCTATTTCACCCGGGTGAAATCGCCGAGCTGACAGATGCTGTGCAGGCTATTCAGCCGGATAGTCGCCTGATTGGCGCACAGGTTTTCCGTGCTGAGACTATCCTGCACATAGGTGAAACCGTCCGACTCGTCCTTCAGCCCGAAGCACGGCGTCAGCATTTTCACCCGATACACCTCATGGCCGCGCATGTGATACAGCACGGTGCTGTTGTCGAGTATCTCCGTCTGCTCGATATTCGGCACATACAGACACGTTGTCTTGGGATCCTGCGCCGGCGCCGCAAAGGCCGGCAGTGCCAAGGTAAGGCCCAGCAGTATCAAGCGTATTTTCACAGCAGCCTCCATAAACAAAAGTCCTCTGGTTCTTTTCTTCAGAAAAGAACGCCTTCCTTACTTCCTTCCCCGCCCCCGTCGCATCTTGGACGGATCATAACCCCCACCCCCAGGCCCCAAAGGCTCGGGCGTCCGGTCCCGCTTGGCCCGAAACCCGCCGGCAGCCGGCGGAGGCGGTGGCAGCCCGAGGTCCAAAGCCTCCAACCGCTTGATCTCGTCGCGCAGCCGTCCCGCCTCCTCGAATTCCAGATCGGCCGCCGCCGCGCGCATGCGTTTCTCAAGTTCGGTGATCGACGACTTCAGATCGCGCCCGACCATGTCGGTAACGCTGCTGTCCTTGATCGGTGCGACGGTCACGTAGTCTTGCTCGAACACCGAGCTGAGCGCTTCGCCGATATGGCTCTTCACCGATTGCGGCGTGATGCCGTGCGCTTCGTTCCACGCGCTCTGCTTGGCGCGGCGCCGTTCGGTTTCCTCGATGGCATAGCGCAGGGATTGCGTCATCACATCGGCATAGAGGATGACGCGGCCTTCCACGTTGCGCGCGGCGCGGCCGATCGTCTGCACGAGCGACGTCTTGGAACGGAGAAAGCCTTCCTTGTCGGCGTCGAGAATGGCGACGAGCGCGCATTCGGGAATGTCGAGGCCCTCACGCAGGAGATTGATACCGACGAGCACGTCATAGACGCCGAGGCGCAGGTCGCGAATGATCTCGATGCGCTCGAGCGTGTCCACGTCGGAGTGCAGATAGCGCACTTTGACGCCGTTCTCGGTGAGGTATTCGGTCAAGTCCTCGGCCATGCGCTTGGTGAGCGTGGTGACGAGCACGCGCGCGCCGCGCTGCACGGTGATGCGGATTTCTGCCAGCAGATCGTCCACCTGCCGCTCGACGGGGCGGATTTCGCACACCGGGTCGATCAGTCCGGTGGGGCGGATGACCTGTTCGGCAAAGGTGCCGCCGGTGCGCTCCATCTCCCACGGGCCGGGGGTGGCGCTGACAAACACGGTCTGCGGCCGGAAGCTTTCCCATTCGGCGAATTTCAGCGGCCGGTTGTCGATGCAGCTCGGCAGACGGAAACCGAATTCGGAGAGGATGGATTTGCGCGCGAAGTCGCCGCGTTCCATGCCGCCGATCTGCGGCACCGTCACATGGCTCTCATCGACGATCAGCAACGCATTTTCCGGCAGATATTCGAACAAGGTCGGCGGCGGCTCACCAGGTTTGCGGCCCGACAGATATCGAGAGTAATTCTCGATGCTTTTGCAGGAGCCGGTGGTCTCCATCATCTCCAGGTCGAACGTGCAGCGCTGCTGCAACCGCTCGGCCTCCAGCAGCCGGCCATTGGCAACCAGTTCGTCGAGGCGGGCTTTCAGCTCTTCCTTGATGCCGATCACCGCCTGGTTCAGCGTCGGCCGCGGCGTCACGTAATGGCTGTTGGCATAGATGGCGATCTCGTTGAGCGTGCCGGTACGCTCGCCGGTGAGCGGATCGAACTCCTCCAGCCGCTCGATCTCGTCGCCGAACAGCACCACGCGCCAGGCACGGTCCTCGAATTGCGCGGGATGCACGTCCACGTTCTCGCCGCGCAGCCTGAACGTGCCACGCTGGAATGCCGCATCGTTGCGTCGGTATTGCAGCTCCACCAGCGCCTTGGCCAGCGTATCGCGCTCGATCTTCCCGCCGACCTGCAGCTTGACGACCATGCGCGAATACGTCTCGACCGAGCCGATGCCGTAAATGCACGACACCGATGCGACGATGATAACATCATTGCGTTCCAGCAACGACTGCGTCGCCGCATGGCGCATGCGATCGATCTGTTCGTTGATCTGGCTGTCTTTTTCGATATAGGTGTCGGTACGCGGCACATAGGCTTCGGGCTGGTAGTAGTCGTAGTAGCTGACGAAATACTCCACCGCGTTATCGGGGAAAAACCCCTTCATCTCGGCATAAAGCTGTGCCGCCAACGTCTTGTTCGGCGCCAGCACAAGCGCGGGGCGCTGCACCGCCTCGATCACCTTGGCCATGGTGAACGTCTTGCCGCTGCCGGTCACGCCCAGCAGCACCTGGTCGCGCTCGGAGGCGATCATGCCCGCCACCAGCTCGCGGATGGCGGTCGGCTGGTCGCCCGCCGGCTCATAGGCGGAGGCGACACGAAACCGGTTGGTGGCCGGCTTGACGGGCTGGCGCTGCGGTATGAAGGCGACGGGCGCGGGACGCGCCATGGTGACTTGGCTCATTGGTGAAACATGGGGCCGATGAGGCTGGTGGCCAACAAGGAAGAAAGCAGTCCTTTTTTGAAAAAAAGGACCAGAAAACTTTTATCTCCTGACATGTGCCGGCTGCAGGCACACGCGAAGCGGGGCAGCGGTCTTTTGCTTTTTTTCAGAAAAGACGGCCTTCGAACCCCGTCAGCGCCGCCCTGCACAACGCCAGCCAGGCACCCGGCGAGACATGCTGTCCGACATTCTGCCAGCTCGAAAATTGCCCAATGTAGCCCACCGCCACCCGCGTCCCGAGCCATTCGATGCTGCACGCCGGATGCGCGTCATCGGCCAGGCGCACACACAGCAGCCGGTTTGCTGGATTATAGGCGGCCAGCCGGTCGGCAAGGATGAGTATCTCGTCGTCGCTCAGCCGCTCGTAGCGCTGGAACAGGAAAATGCGCTCGCCGGCCTGCAAATCCTCCAGCAGTTTGCGGGCGAGAAACCGCATCCGCTGGCATTGCCTGGCGAAGAGCTGGTCGAAATCGGCACCGCTCGTCGTGTGGATTTCGGTGTGCGTGCGCAGATTGTAGCGGGTGTCGGAAACGCCGTATTCGGTGCGCCACACCGGCTCCAGCTTGGTGTTCTGGGGTGCACCGACACCCTCGAAGCGCTCGGCAAGGCCGCGGACGAGCAGATGCAGCGGGATGTAGCCGAAGCGCAGCAGACCGAGGGGCTCCACGTTGAAGCGGCGCTGCGCGATGCCGAACTCGCAATTGAAGCCGAGCGATTCGAAGGAAGCCATCACGCGCATATCGTCGGACGTATCGGCCGATGGCGCGGCTTCGGGCGGCGTGGCTATCGCGGCACCGTCGAACTGGGCCTCCTGATCGACGCGGGCGAGGCGGGCCCGGATGAGCTTGGCGTCCGACGCAGCCGCCTTTGGCAGGCAGTGTTGCAGGGCCGCGCGAGCTTGGCTGTAGTGCTGGCGTCGGCAGGCAATTTCGGCATAGCGGATCGCGACGCGGGCCACCTCCGGCCAGCGATCGAGGGCGCGTCGCAACACGGCGTCCGTCTGCAGTTCATCGCCCGCGTTCTGGTAGAAACGCGCGACTTCGAGCCAGGCCTGCCATTCGCCCGAATGATTGGCGTCGAGCGCCGCCGCTGCATGTGCCAGCGTATCGTAGAGCCGCACGGTCGCTGGCGGCAGGAACGCCGTCTCCGTCGCGGTGACGATCTCAATGGCAAGGCTGAGCGTCTCGGGCATGGCAGCTGGAATATGACGCCAGGCAAACCGGAAGCCGGACGTGAGCGCTTGCGGGTGGTCGGAGTTGTTCTGCGCGACGTCGGTGCGCGACCGGCCATACTCCGCCGTGCCGATCGGCTGGCCGTTTGCGTGCACCACGATCCTGTCGATCGGCTCCGTCATGGCGAGCGCCCAACCCTCGACCATCGCGCCGAACTCCCGCGTCAGCACGTGTTTCGGCCCGTCCAGGCTTCCCCGGAACGCCCGGGTGGTCAGGCGGCCTGGCGACTGGGTATGCACCGGGGAGGCAAGCTTCGCGGGTGCATCTGCCATTACGGGCGTTCCAGGCTGTTCCAGGCAAACCAACCATAGATCGGCTGGCCTTGAGGCGATACGCGGCTTGGAGGATGCTGGCGCGTCGGTCTGAGTATCGCAGATCGGGGAGGGCGCCGGACAGACGTGCTGGGATATTATCGCTTTGGCATGGCGCTCATCGTCGGGGCGCATCACGCGGGCTGGTGGCCGTCCAGCTACAAGGTCGGCATTCCTTGCGTGATGGCGTTCCTGATGATTTCAGGACATGGCGTCTCGGCGCTTGGCGAGCGCTTCTTCCGGGAAGCGGATGGTCGCGTCGTTGCAGTGAGGCATGCGAACTGGCTGTTCTGGCAGGACCGGGTCTTGCGGATTTATCCGCAATATTACTTCTGGCTGCTGGTGACAGCCTTTCTCGTGCTGGTGCTGCACAAGCATTGGCTTTTCCACGCCGGCAAGCCGGACTTCGTCAACATACTCTGCAATCTGACTGTCTTCCCGGTCAGTTTCTTCATGTATATTCCGAGCCTGTTCGCGCTGTTCATCCTGCCGCAGGCCTGGTCGCTCAGCACCGAACTGTTTTTCTATACCCTGTTTCCTGCGCTCGCCCGTTGGCAATGGCTGGGGTGGGCGTGTGCGCTCGGCGGGCTATGCGTGTTCGCGCTTGGCAGCATGAATGTGCTCTCGCCGGAGGTGTTCACCTACCGCCTGCTACCCGGCACGTTCCCCTATATCATGCTCGGCCGGGCGGTGTGGCGGCACGACCGGCTGATGCAGTGGGTGATCGTTCTCGGCTTCCAGGCCGATCTGGTGCTGGTATGGGCCACCGGCCATCTTGGCCTGGGCCTGAACCGCGAGCTGCTGTTCGGCATGCTGCCGACCTACGCGCTGTTCTGGGCGGCTTCCCATGCGCCTTCCGTTCGCTGGGACAGGCTGCTCGGCAATCTCACCTACGGCATCTATCTCAGCCACATGGCGGTGCTGGTGCTGATCCATCAGCCGGTGCATGCGCTTGCCTGGCGGATCGTCAGCGTGGTGGGCGGGTCGGTGGCGCTTGGCTGGCTGTCCTACGTGATCATCGAGGTGCCGATGACCCGCCTGCGCAACCGGCTCAAGCCGAAGCCGGCGCCAGAGCCGGCGTCTGCGCTGCCACAACGCTCTGCAACGCCCGCGCCACTTCCTGCATGACGGGTGCCCAGTCGGCCGCGCGGGACTGACGGAACAGGCGCAGCGTGGGATACCAGGGGCTGTCCGAGCGGCCGAGCAGCCAGCGCCAGTCGGCGGGTTCGGGTACCAGCACCCAGGCGGGGCGGCCGAGTGCGCCGGCCAGGTGGACCACGGCGGTATCGACGGCAATCATCAGATCGAGGTTCTGCATCACCGCGCCGGTTTCGGCGAAGTCGGTCAGCTCCGGCGAGAGGTCGATGAACTGCGGATGGGCGGCGGCGAAGGCGCGATCCTCCTCCGGCATCGGCTTCTGCAGGCCGAAGAAATCCACGCCCTCGACGGCGAGGATCGAGGCCAGGCCTGCCATGCGGATAGAGCGGCGCAGATTGTTGGGGTGGGTGGGCCGTCCCGACCAGGCCAGCCCGACGCGCAGCTTGCGTTTGCCCTCGGCGCCTGCAGGACGCAGTTCGTCGAGCCGGTGCGACCAGTGCGCCACGCGCTGCGGGTTGGCGGAGATATAAGGAATGGGCGTGGGAATCGTGTTGAGCTCGGTGCCGAAGATCTGCGGCAGGCTGGACAGCAGAACATAGGCATCGTGCGGCGGCGCATCTTTCCAGGTGTCGAAACAGATATCGACGTCAGGATGGCGGCCGAGCAGGGCGGTCACTTCCGGACCCCAGCCGATGGCGAGTTTCGGGACGCGGTGTTTGACGAGCGGGATATAGCGGGCGAACTGGATCATGTCACCGAAGCCCTGGTCGGCCACCAGCAGCAGCGTGCCACCGGGGAGCGACATGCCGTTCCACTGCGCGGTCGTCATCTTCGGCAGCGTGCCGCGCGCCTGGTCGAGCTTGTTGCGCCAGGCATATTCCATCCAGCCTGGGGTGTATTCGCCGAGCGAGAGCAGCAGCTCGCCCAGCCCCATATGGGCAGCCGGGCTTTCCGGCTCCCGCCCGAGCGCTTCGCGGTAACGCAGCGAGGCCAGATCGCGCTCGCCGCGCGTGAGATGCGTCAGTGCGAGTTCGACGCGATGGGCGGCCGTATCGGGGCTGGTGCGAATGGCCTCGAGCCCGGAAGCCAAAGCTTCGTCGAGCATGTTCTTGCCGCGATAGAGGGCGCACAGATTGAGGTGCCAGTTGCCGACATTCGGCTGTCTGGCGAGGGCCGCGCGCAGATACTCGATCGCCTCGTCGGCGCGGCCTTCCTGGCCAAGGATGCCGCCGAGCAGGCCGAGCGCGCCGGGCAGGTCCGGCTGGCGCGCCAGCAGGTCGCGGCAAATGCCCATCGCCTCGTGGATCCGCCGAAGCTTCGCCGCCCCGAGCGCACGGTTCAGCGCCTGATCGGGTGTTTCAGCGTTAGCGCTCGTATCTGACATAAGCCCGCCATATCCGGAATGACCGCCGTTCTAAACGCGATCCCCAAAGTCGCAAAAGTTTTTTGGTCCTTTTTTCCCTAAAAAGGACTGCTTGCGTCCTTACTCCCGGAGCCCAGCGTGACCCACGTCGACGCCTTTCTGTTGCTAGCGGCTGCCGCCTTCCTGGCCGGCCTGCAAAACGCCCTGGCCGGCGGCGGCTCGTTCATCACGTTCCCCGCGTTGCTGCTGTTCGGCATGGACGCACGTGCCGCCAACATCACCTCGACGGTAGCACTGTTCCCAGGCCAGCTTGCGACCGGCTGGACAGGCCGCAAGCTCGTCTCCGGCGCCGAGGGGCTGAGCTTCCGCACGCTGGTGGCCATCAGCCTGGTTGGTGGCGCGCTTGGTGCGTGGCTGTTGCTGGCGACGCCGGCGAGCTTTTTCGAGCGTCTCGTACCGTTCCTGGTGCTGTTCGCCACTGCAATCTTTGCCTGGGGCAGCTTCTTCCGCCGGCCGACAGAGGGACGGCATGTGCCGGCGCACTGGGCGGCAATGGCGCAGTTCGCGATTGCGATTTACGGCGGCTATTTCGGCGGAGGCATTGGCATGCTGATGCTGGCCGCCTTGACGCTTGCAGGTTTGTCCGTTCGCCAGGCGGGCGCTTCGAAGAACGTGCTGGCGGGCGTGATGAACGCGTCCGCGGTAGCGATTTTTGCGTTTTCCCACGACGTGCAGTGGTATGCGGCAGTCGTAGCGGCGGTGGCCGCCATCGTGGGTGGGCAGATCGGGGCATGGATGATGATGCGCGTCGATGAACGACGCCTGCGCATGGGCGTGGTGGCGATCGGCGTGCTGCTGACCGTGGGGCTGTTCGTGCGCGCCTACGGTTAAAGCGTCAGGGAACGAGCACGGTGCTGCCGGTGGTGGTGCGCGCTTCGAGCGCCGTGTGGGCGGCAGCGGCGTCCTTCAACGCGAAGGTCTGGTGGACGCCCGCATGCACAGCGCCGCTGGCGACGACTTCGAACAGGCTGGCTGCCATGTGTTCGAGGTCGGCGCGTTTGGCCGTGTAGGTGGCCAGTGACGGCCGGGTGAGAAACAGGCTGCCTTTGGCGGCCAGCATGTTGGGCTCGACGGGCGGCACGGGGCCGGATGCCGACCCATAGCTGACCATGAGACCGAGCGGGGCGAGGCAGTCCAGGCTGGCGTGGAACGTGTCCTTTCCTACGCTGTCGTACACGACACGCACCATGGCGCCGGCCGTGATGCGCTTCACTTCGGCCGCGAGGTTCTGATGACCGACGACCACATGGGCGGCGCCGTTTTCGCGGGCCAGCTCGGCTTTGTGCTCCGTCGAGACCACACCGATGACGGTCGCGCCCAGATGGTGCGCCCATTGGCACAGGAGCAGGCCGACGCCGCCGGCCGCGGCATGCACGACGATCGTCTCGCCATGTTGCAGCTTGTGTGTGCGGTGGAGCAGGTATTGGGCGGTGAGGCCCTGCAGCATGATCGACGCCGCCGTGGGTGAGTCGATCGTGTCGGGGAGCCGCACCAGCCTGTCGGCCTGAACGACGCGGTTCGCGGCATAGGCGCCGAGCGGGCCGGCATAGCCAACGCGGTCGCCGGGCGCGACCGCGGTGACGCCGGCGCCGACGGCGGTGACGACGCCGGCACCTTCCTGGCCGATCACTGCGGGAAATCCGGGGACCTTATAGAGGCCGGTACGGAAATAGACGTCGATGTAATTCAGGCCAATGGCCTCTTGCCGGATCAGGGCTTCCCCCGGGCCGGGTTCGGGCAGAGGCACGTCTTCCCAGCGAAGAACGTCGGGTCCACCATAGGCGTGTATGCGGACGGCCTTGGTCATCTTGCCTCCGGGCGGGCCAGGCCGAACTGCTCTGGTGCGAGACCGCGACGCTCGAGCGCCAGGAGCTGTTGCTTGGTTTCCAAGCCATCTCCGCCGGAGTAGCCGCCTGGCCCGTTTGTGCCGACTACGCGATGGCAGGGGATGAGTATCGGAATGGGGTTGGCTCCGTTGGCGCCACCGACCGAGCGGGCGGATCCGCCTACCCGTGCGGCGATTGCGGCGTAGCTGGCCGTTTGGCCGAAGGCAATGTCGCGCAAAGCCTGCCACACACGCTGCCGATAGGGGCTACCTCGTGGCGCCAGAGGAAGGTCGAACGCGGTCAGTTCGCCATCGAAATAAGCATGCAGCTGATCTCGGCCGCGCTGTAGGAGTGGCGTTTGGGTTTGATCCCGTCCGAAGCCCCAATCCAGGGCAACGATGGCGCCGTCTTCTTCAGATAAAGTCAACGCGCCGACTGGCGTGTGGAACGAAAGCTGCGGCATGACCGGTTCACTACGCCTGCATGAAAGCAAACACCAGAGCCTGAGGCGGCTTCAATACGCTGCTTGCGCTGAGATGGTGGGGAGCACAAATGATGCATCGGCCTGGACGATAGATTCATGAGTATTCGCCTTCCGGACGACCCGCCTTTCTTCTTCGAGTTCCATATCTTCGTGTGCACCAATCGACGTCCGGACGGGCATGCAAGGGGGAGCTGTGCCGCGCGCGGGGCAGAGCATCTGCGCGACTACATGAAAGTGCGCGCGAAGGAGCTCGGCATCGGCGGCATACGCGTGAACACGGCGGGATGCCTGGACCGGTGCGAGCAGGGGCCCTGCGTTGTCGTATATCCGGAAGGCATTTGGTATCACGTTCGCGACGAAGCTGACGTCGATCGGCTGCTGATGCGGCATGTTGGCGATCGTGCCCGAGCGGGCGAATTGATGCTCGACCGTTGAGCCGGCCGCTTGCGGGGGGCAGCCCGCTGGATACGATTTACGCTGTCGCCAGCGGTACAGCGCAGAGTGCAATTACCGTAGTGCGCGTGTCCGGCGACAGGACATCGGCCATCCTGCAGGAACTGACCGGCCGCCTTCCGCAGCCGCGCAAGGCAAGCGTTCGCAGTGTGCGGTCCGGCGGACGGGTGCTCGATCGCGGGCTTGTTTTATGGATGCCTGGACCGGGCAGTTACACGGGCGAGGATACTGCCGAACTCCACCTGCATGGCGGCGCTGCGATACGCGCAGCGGTATGTGCTGCACTGACGGCATGCGGCGCTCGGCCTGCGGACGCCGGCGAGTTTACGCGCCGTGCCGTGCTCGGCGGCAAGATGGATGTGTTTGAGGCCGAGGCGATCGGCGAGCTCGCGCGGGCGGAGACTGAAGCGCAACGCAGCCTGGCCATGTCCGCTCTGTTGGGCAGCGCGTCACGCGAGATACATGCGTGGTCGGATCGGCTGCTGCGCTTGCTGGCGACAGAAGAAGCGCTGATCGATTTTCCTGACGAGACCGGTGCAGATCGCCTGGTTTTGCGCCAGCTGACTGACATCCGAGAGTTGGCGGCTGAAATCGCGCAGCATCTCGACCAGGCGGTCTTTGGTGAGCGTCGCAGAAGCGGTATCGTCATCGCTATCTCTGGCCCGCCGAATGTCGGGAAGTCGACATTATTCAACGCCCTGGTTGGGCGAGAGGCGGCGATTGTCTCGGAGCAGCCCGGCACGACGCGCGATGTTCTCGAAGCGGCGCTCGACCTGGGCGGCATAGCCGTCACCTTGATAGATACCGCCGGCGTGCGCGATACGGCCGACCCGGTGGAAGCAGAGGGCGTGCGGCGCGCGCGCGCGCGCGCGTTGGCGGCCGACATCGTTCTCGACCTCCAATGCGGCGAGGCACGATTAGCTTACGATCCAGATGACCGTGTGATCACCGTGGCAAGCAAATGCGACATCGTGCCTGCCGGCGCGAACGCCTTGGCCGTCAGCGCGACTACTTTCGCCGGAATGGACATACTGAGAGCAACGTTGACGGAGCGTGCTCGCTCGCTGATTTCCGCCGATCGCGATCCCATATTGTCGAATGCACGCCAGGTCGCCGCTTTGGGCGAGACACACGCAAGCCTTACAGCCGCCGCGCAATTGCACTTGCTGTCGGAGCTGCGCGCGGAGGAATTACGCATGGCGGCCAACAGTCTTGGTCGCCTTGCGGGACGGGTGGATACCGAGGCTGTGCTGGACGTGGTATTTTCGAGTTTCTGCATCGGCAAGTAAGGCACATGTCTTCTACATATGACGTCATTGTGGTGGGCGGCGGTCACGCGGGCGCGGAAGCGGCCGCGGCCGCGGCGCGCATGGGCGTTCGCACGCTCCTCGTCACGCAACGGACCGACAAGATCGGCGAGCTTTCATGCAATCCCTCGATCGGGGGCATCGGCAAAGGTCATTTGGTGCGCGAAATTGACGCGCTCGATGGGATCATGGGGCGTGCCGCGGATGAGGCCGGCATTCATTTCAAGTTGCTCAACCGCAGCAAAGGGCCGGCTGTGCGAGGCCCTCGGGCGCAGATGGACCGGCGGCTCTACCGCGCTGCCGTGCAGCGTTTGTTGCGCGAGTGTGGGGTGGAGACGAAGGCGTCCAGCGTCGAGGATTTGCTTTTCGATCGCGCAGGGAGGGTTGTCGGCCTCGCGCTGGCGAATGGGGAAACGCTGACGAGCCGGACCGTGGTGATAACGACCGGGACTTTTCTTCGCGGGGTGATCCATATCGGCGACCAGCAAACATCGGCTGGGCGCATCGGGGAGGACGCCACGCATGGGTTGGCGGCCACCTTTGTCCGCCTCGGCGTGACGCTCGGCCGCCTTAAAACCGGAACGCCTCCGCGACTTGCACGCGACAGCATCGATTGGAACGCGCTGACGCCCGACCGCGGGGATGAGACACCAGAATTATTCAGCTTCATGAACATGGCTGTGGCTCAGCCGCAGATCGAATGCCGCATCACATCGACAACGCCCGCGACACACGAACTCATTCGCGCCAATCTGTTCCGCTCGGCCATGTATGGAGGAGCGATCTCGGGGCGGGGGCCCCGCTATTGTCCGTCCATCGAAGACAAGGTGGTGCGGTTTGCTGATAGGAACGGTCACCAGATTTTCTTGGAGCCCGAAGGTTTGCCCGGAACAGACGATGGTGATGTCGTCTATCCGAACGGCATTTCGACGAGCCTCCCGCATGAGGTTCAGGCCGAGATCCTGGCGACGATCCCTGGGCTGGAAAGCGCTCGGATGATCCAACCTGGTTATGCGGTGGAGTATGATTTCATCCAGCCGACATCGCTGAAGCCGAGCCTTGAATTGCGAGCGGCGCCGGGTGTCTTCCTTGCTGGTCAGATCAACGGGACAACTGGCTATGAAGAAGCTGCCGCGCAGGGATTGCTCGCGGGAATTAACGCGGCACGCAAGGCCATGCACCATCCAGCCGCATCGCTTGACCGCGGGCGTAGCTACATCGGCGTCATGGTCGACGACCTCACGCGCGAGGGGGTGAGCGAGCCTTACCGTATGTTCACGTCGAGGTCGGAATACCGCCTGACGCTGCGATGTGACAACGCAGATCGGAGGCTGACGCAGATGGGAATAGATTTAGGTTGCGTCGGCCCGGACAGGGCGGCTGCGTTCGCGCACTACGCTCGACAGGTAAGCGAAGCGGAGTGCGCATCCGTAGCGTTCGAGAAGACTGGGAAGGAATTGCAGGCGGCTGGCATCGGTGTGCGACAGGATGGCGAGGCAAAAACGTTGCGTGACGCCGTGCTGGCGAGGGCGACGAATAAACAGTTAGAACTGATGTTTCCATGGCTCCTGGAGTTGGAGCCGCGCGCACGACAACAGATTATGGCCGATGTTTTGTATGCTGGTTATGCTGACCGGCAGGAAGCTGAAATTCGGAAATACAGAGCGGTTGAAGGACTGCGCTTACCGACGAATATTCCGTTTAGCGATGTCAGCGGGCTGGGAACTGAGGCAGTAGAGCGTCTGACGCGAGCGCAGCCGGCGACACTGGGAGAGCTGCAGCGGGTTCCGGGCGTCACACCCGCCGCGGCTTTCCGCATTATGGCCTATGTCAAAGCGCAGCCAGCCGGCACTGTTTCACGTGGAACATGAAGCCTGGGCTGTTTCACGTGAAACAGCTGAGCGGTTAGATGTGTTTGTCGATCTGCTTCGCCGATGGACGCCCACGATTAATCTGATCGGGCGAGGAGACGTGGCGCACATCGCGTCCCGTCACGTCGCGGACGCGCTGCGGCTCGCGTCTATCATTCCGCCGGGGGTTAATCGTGCGTTAGACATGGGAAGCGGCGGTGGCTTTCCTGGCCTTGTACTTGCGATCGCTACAAACATTGAATTCACGCTTGTGGAAGCCGACGCTCGAAAGTGCGCTTTCCTGCGCGAGGCTGCGCGGCTAACCGAAGCGCCGGCGATTGTCATACGTGCACGCGTGGAGTCGCTCGTGATTGAGCCGTTTCGGTTGATTACCGCCAGAGCGCTTGCCTCGCTGGAAACACTTCTCCGATATGGCGCACCCTTGCTGACGCCCGACGGGATGATGATCCTGCCAAAGGGTGCACAGGCTGAGCGTGAGATAGAAGAGGCTGCACGGAGGTGGAAGATCAACGTCGAGAAGTTTATCAACGCAAGCCAGCAGGATAGCGTCGTCTTGCGCATTAGTGGAATTACACATGCCTGACGCGGCTCAGCCAACGACGGGCAGCATTATCGCGGTTGCAAACCAAAAGGGTGGCGTTGGGAAGACGACAACCGCAATCAACTTGGCGACTGCCCTGGCACAAGTTGGTCAGACCGTTCTACTGGTGGACTTGGACCCACAGGGGAACGCTTCAACAGGTTTGGGGATCGACAGGCGCCGGCGAGGCGCGGGCACCTACGCCATGCTTTTGGGCGAGCGAACGCCGCAACAGCTTGTACAGAGCACGTTAGTCGACTCGCTCGACATCATTTCGGCAGATCCTGACCTGGCCGGAGCAGAGATTGAGCTTGTCGGGATGGACAGACGGGAATTTCGTCTCCGTGAAGCGCTCGCGACGCTGAGCGGTTACACGCATATCATCATCGACTGTCCTCCAAGCTTAAGCCTATTAACGCTTAACGGACTGGTTGCAGCTGACGCTGTGGTCGTGCCACTGCAATGCGAGTTCTTTGCACTCGAAGGAATCAGTCAACTAGTGCAAACGATCGACCTGGTGAAGCGCAGCCTTAATCCCAAGCTTGAGCTGCAGGGGATTGTTTTGACAATGTTTGACCGACGGAACAATCTTTCGGACCTCGTAGCTTCGGACGTCAGGAGCTTCTTTGGAAATCGGGTGTATGAGACGATGATACCGCGCAATGTTCGCGTTTCCGAAGCTCCAAGTCACGGCAAACCGGTTGTCGTATATGACAAAACGTCGGCAGGCGCTCTCGCTTACATCAAGCTTGCGGCGGAGTTGCTTGGGCGTGAACGCGCCAAATTGGCATGAGCAGCAACCCGCGTCTCGGACGAGGGCTGGCCGCATTGCTTGGCGATCGTCCCGATGCGGCTGTGCATACTGATGGCGTGCCTCCGCCTATCAGAAATTTGCCTGTTGGAAACCTGACGCCAGGACCTTTTCAGCCGCGAACGCATTTCTCCGCTGAAACTCTCGCGGAACTGGTCGACTCGATTCGCGCGCAAGGAATACTGCAGCCGCTTCTCGCCCGGCCTCATCCGCAGAATGCTGGGCAGTATCAAATCATCGCAGGAGAGCGACGCTGGCGAGCGGCTCAGCAGGCTGGGTTGCACGAAGTTCCGGTCCTTTTGCGAGATCTGTCCGACGCTGACTCGATGGCCGCCTCCTTGGTTGAGAATCTGCAACGGCAGGACTTGAACCCGATCGAAGAAGCAGAAGGTTTTCGTCGTCTGGCGGAGGAGTTCAGCCTCTCTCAAGAGCAACTCGGGGCGGCAGTCGGCAAATCGCGAAGCCACGTTGCCAATATTCTACGGTTGTTGAACCTGCCGCCTAGCGTTCGCGAACATGTCCAAAGCGGCGCGTTGACCGCGGGCCATGCACGCGCGCTACTCTCACACCCCGATCCTGAAGCGGCGTCGCGGCTTGTTCTGTCGCGTGGCCTGAATGTCAGACAAACGGAGGCGCTCTCATCAGTTCGCCCAGCCCCTACCGCCCAACCAGCCGAACTCGCGGTCGATCCTGAGATAGAGGCGCTTCAGCGCGATTTAGCGGAGCGTTTGGGAGTTGCCGTCACTGTCGCGTTCGACGGAAAAGGTGGCGTTTTATCTCTGAAATACAAAAGCCTTGATCAACTTGATGGTTTGCTCGCGCTGTTATCGGCCTAGTACACCCGACACCTGATCTGCCCAGGCGTCCTGCACGTCAATCCGGTGTGTTAGCCGACCAGGCTTCTGTTCAGTTTCAGCTAAACGTTTCCGCCCACGTTGAGCGCATCGCTGCACTCACGTCGGCCATGTCAGCTTCAACGCCTAAAGCGGCTAGGCTTGTTGTCTGAAAGTCTCGCAGACCACAGGGAACAATGCCTTCGTAGTGCGCCAAATTAGGCGCGACGTTTAGTGACACACCATGCCAGGTCACCCAGCGGGTTACTCGAACCCCGATTGCGCCAATTTTCGCCTCTCGTCCCGTCTTGGAGTTTTCTGTCCACACGCCTACCCGACCTGGCCGGCGTACTCCGCTTACGCCGAAACAGGTCAGCGTGTTGATCAGCCATGCCTCTAGTCCAGCCACATACGCATGTACATCACGCGCTGGAACGAGCCCATGTGGGCGAGAAAGATCAAGCATTACGTAGGCAATTTGCTGGCCTGGACCGTGATATGTCCACTCACCACCACGGCCCGCCTTGAATGTTGGAAAATTCTCTGCGTTGAGCAGATCGGTTTCTCGAGCCGACGTGCCCGCCGTGTACAAAGGTGGATGTTGCAGCAGCCAGATGAGCTCACGTGTGGAATCAGCCCTGATGGACGTTGCTCGTTCCTCCATCACCCGAAGCGCGTCGTGATATGACACAGGCTCGCGCGATATTCTCCACTCTGGTGCTGTTGAGTCCGCGACCATGATCCTCTATACGCAGCTTTCTACCGATGCGGCCGTGGCGGAATGGTAGACGCGCAAGCTTGAGGTGCTTGTGGGGGCAACCTCGTGGAAGTTCGAGTCTTCTCGGCCGCATTCATAACAACTTAAATCCTGCCGCGCTCGTCGCGTTCTGCGGTGCGCTCAGTTGGGCCATTCACGCTAACCGAGTTGTCCAGCGCGTCGTCGAGACTTGCGACCTTGTCCACATCTGTGCCGGATTCGATGTTGGTCTTCACCGGCTCGACATTCTCAGCTCCTACCCGGCTTCCTCCTGGAGTCTTGCCGGGCATACCGTCCGCTCGATGATTGCCGGTGTCCTGCTGGCCATCTGTATGTTTCAATGCGTCTTCAGAATGAGGCTGCTTCATCAGTCCATCTCCATTGCTCTTGTCCTTGAACGCAGAAGAAGAGCGCTGGTTGATCATCCTGGCACGAAGCTTTGCGTGAGGCTGCCAGCCACAAGTCGCCAACCATCGACCATTACGAAAAAGATGAGTTTAAAAGGTAACGAAACGCCGCTCGGCGGCAGCATCATCATGCCAAGAGACATCAACACACTCGACACCACGAGATCGATGATGGTGAACGGCAAGTAGAGCAGAAAACCCATCTCAAAAGCTCGCCGCAATTCGCCGACGAGAAAAGCTGGAACAAGTGCACGCCACGATGCGTGGTCAGCGTCGGCAGCGGGGGCAAGATGGCCGATCTGCTCGAACAGGGCCAAATCCGGCGGCCGGAGATTGAGGGCCATAAAGTGGCGAAACGGCTCT
The DNA here is from genome assembly GCA_963848205.1 of uncultured Alphaproteobacteria bacterium. GTDB lineage: Bacteria > Pseudomonadota > Alphaproteobacteria > Acetobacterales > Acetobacteraceae > BOG-908. The sequence continues at coordinate 246,479 of CAWKCV010000001.1, forward strand.
GCAGCCAAGGTCAGACCTTCCATAGGCCCAAGCGCTCCGTCCTGCATGGGTTTGAGTGCGTGTACCCACGCCAAATCCAGTGTCGGCTGCATGACAAACAACGTCAGGAACAGCGCCAGCCCGATCAGGACAACATTGGGCGGCGTGCCCTGCGCACCAAGCGCACCGCGGAGCAACGAGAGTACGACGACGATACGCGTGAACGCCGTCACCATCACCAGCAGACTTGGAGCGAGCGACAACACGGTGAACAGGGCGGTAATCTGGACTAGCCGGCCTGTGGCTCCACTGTCGCCGGCATGACCCAAATCGATCGCCACCGACTGCGCGAGCGCCATGCCAGGAAGCAGTAGCGGCAAGAGAAAAGCAGCAATGATGTGGCGGCGTTTCACTTTAGCTGCGCTTTCACTTTGCAGGCGCTAGCGCAAGAAGTGCACCGGCACCGCCCGTAAGCACCAGCGTCCGTTGGCCGCTGAGCTCGACGACATGCAGACGGTGAGTGCGGTCGAGCGCGATCGTGCCGAGTATCGCAACCGGAAGACCCGCAATCGCAGGTCGTTGGCCGGCGGAGAAGTGTTTTGCTGCCCTGGCAGCACCTAAGATCAACAGCAAGACGACGGCTAGACACGTCGCTGCCAGAACGGCTTGTGCAGTCAGCCCGTCGATCATGTCGGCGGCAAGCGGTTGGGTGGCATCGCGCTGAGCACGCTTCTCAGAGAGTCGAGTTGTCCCAGCAACTCGAACAAATATGGCAGCATCGCCCGACCTTCCTCACGCGGAAGATCCATCGTCTGTGCGCACAACAGTCCTATTCCGTCCTCGATGCCGCTTAAATCCACTCTGCGATCGTTTTGAGCCAGAGCGCGAGCAAGGCCCAGAGTCCGTCCAAGCCGTTCTGAGAACGTTATGAGTTGTCCGGTCGAGTTCACGACTGGCGCGAGCTCCGGCGGCACAGACAGAGAGGGCATTGGCTGCATCATCACGTGCAGATTGCCTGATCATGGTTAGAGGAACGTAAAGACCGCCATTAAGACATTCGAAGCTTTTTGCCTGCATTCTGGCAATCAGGTTGTTTCCCAGAAAGGCTTGCGCCATGAGCGGCACGCTCTCCTCACCGCCATTGTTCGACCTTTTGGAGTCAAAGCTCGGCTGGGTAGATGCTCGTCAACGCGTGCTCGCACAGAATATCGCCAACATCGATACCCCGGCTTACGTTGCGAAAGATGTGGCCCCGTTTAGCGACGCGCTTCGTGAGTTCACGATAGAACCTACGCGGACAAATCCGCTGCATTTGGCAGCTCTCCACGAGGCGGGCGAAGCTGGGCGTGCGCGGCGCGGCGAACACGCGCCCGATGGCAACGCCGTGGGCCTCGAAGATCAACTCACTAAAATTGCCGACGACGAAAACACTCAGGCGCTGACAGGCAATCTCTGGAAAAGCTACATGGGCATGTTCATGACGGCGCTGGGTCATGGCTGAGCCAGGCTGTCCGATCCGTCTCAGCGGAGTTCCATAAAGTCATGGACCTGACACAAGCCCTGGCGATCTCTGCCGCCGGCATGGACGCACAAACGAAGCGTCTGCGGGTGATTGCCGAAAACCTCGCCAACCAGGACAGCACGGGATCGTTTCCGGGCGCCACACCCTATCAGCGGAAAACAACGATCTTCGCCAACACTCTCGATCAGGTCAGCGGACTTCGAACCGTGCACGTTGCCGACATCGAACCGGACCGCTCGGCATTTCCGCAGAAATACGACCCGTCCAACCCTGCTGCAAACGCGCAAGGTTATGTGCGCATGCCAAACGTGAACAGTTTCGTGGAGATGATGGACATGCGTGAAGCCGAGCGATCCTACAGTGCCAACCTCAATGTCATGCAGGCATCACGCTCGATGTTGACCCGCGTCATCGACCTGTTGAAATGAATGCTCTTCCGCTCGCGCGCGCAGCGCAGGCCGTGTCCGCTTATCAGAGCGTCGATAGCGGAGCTGCTCCGGTTTCTGCCTCCGGAGGCAGCGATTTTGCGAACTTGTTGACGCAGTCGCTCGGCACCGCGGTGCAGACCGGGCAACAGGCGGAAGCCCAGGCCACCTCGGCCGTATTGAGCGGCGGCGGACTTACCCAGGTCGTCACCGCCGTCAGCCGCGCCGAGCTGGCACTTCAGACAACCGTCGCCGTGCGTGACCGTGTGCTGCAGGCCTACCAGGACATTATCAAGATGCCGATCTGACGTCGTTCGCCCAATCACCCTTTCCGTTTTTCACGCGTCAGGAGCGGCCAATGCAGGAACTCGACATCGCGGCCATCCTGCATGGATGCATGATCGCCACCTTGAAAATGTGCGCGCCGGTTCTGCTCGCAACGCTCGTCGCCGGCTTGGCAATTGCGATCGTCCAGGCCGTCACGCAGATCAATGACAGCACTGTTTCGTTCCTGCCCAAACTGGTGGCCACGGGCCTTGCCTGCTGGCTTGCGGGCCCGTTCATGTATCACGTGCTGGCCGACTTCACCCACCAGATGGCGGACCGTATCGTGGCCGTAGGCGGGGATTGATCCGGCCCGATGCCAGCCACTCCCGTCTCATCGGCAGAGCTTGCCGGATTCGCGTTCTCGTTCGTGCTGATCCTATGTCGCTGCGGCGCGGCCGTCATGCTGTTGCCCGGAGTGGGCGAAGAGGACGCGCCCGCTGTCGTTCGCGTCGGTTTGGCCCTGGCTCTGGCAGCGCTTCTTGTGCCCAGCCTCGCGCCGGACATGCCACGCGTGCCGGAGAGCTTTCTGCGGCTCGCTTGGATGGTCATGGTCGAGCTACTCGCCGGCGGATTGTTGGGCTGGCTCGCCCGCCTGCTCGCGCTTGCGCTGCCTGCGGCAGGGCAGATCATCTCGCTTCTCACCGGCTTATCCAGTGTGCTGCTGCCTGATGCGACATTCGGTGCGCAGTCCGCAGCGATCGGCAAGCTGCTTGGCATGGCCGCACCCGTCCTCATTTTGTCGACCGGGCTGTACGCCTTGCCACTCTCTGCTCTGGCCCGCAGCTATGCCGTATTCCCGGCTGGAGGAATATTGCCTGCCAGCGATCTGGCCGAGGTGGCGGTCCGCGCGGTAGCGACGAGTTTTGGCCTGGCCCTGCGTCTGGTGTCACCGTTTATTCTGCTCTCCCTGCTTTGGCAGGTTTCTCTTGGCTTGCTTGCCAGGCTTGTCCCGCAAATCCAGGTCTATTTTACGGCCCTTCCTGGTCAGGTGCTCGGCGGTTTGCTGCTGGTGGCACTTCTGGCCGCTCCGGTCCTGCGCGCCTGGCTTGCCGCCATGCAGGAAGGCTACGCCTTGCTGCCGGGAGGCTAGGCGATGTCGGAGGAGAAAACAGAAGCCCCCAGTCAACGCAGGCTGGAAAAAGCACGCGACGACGGGCGCGTTGCCGTCTCGCGCGAGATGACCATGCTGGCCGGCTTGTGCGCGGGGCTTACCGCTCTCGCATCGCAAATCCGTCCACCCGACATTGCGCATTGGTTTGCCGTGGCACTGCAGCGCCAGACGTTCGAGCCGGCGCAGTCCGCTGTGTGGGCGGCGCGCTCGATCGGCTGGGCCGTGCTGCCGGTCGGCCTTGCGGCCGCTGGTGGCGCCATTGCCGCCACGATGCTGCAGAACGGTTTTCTCCTGCATGCAGCTGCGCTGAAACCCGATATCTCTCGTATCAGCCCGTTGTCCGGCCTCAAGCGCTTGTTCGCAGTTCAGAGCCTGGTGCAGCTCCTCAAATCGCTGGCCAAACTCGCCGTTCTCGGCGCGTGCCTCACGCTTGCGATCAAACGCGCATTGCCGCTGCTGCCGGCTGCACCAAACCTGCCGCCGGGCCTGCTAATCGGCCGCATAGAAGCAGCCACGCGCGGCATCGTCTTTCTGCTTCTCGGCGCCCAGATGCTCATCGCCGGCGCGGATTTCGCCTGGGAACGCATTCACCTCAACAAGCAGCTGCGGATGAGCCTTCAGGAGGTGAAGGACGAGCATAAGGAAAGCGAGGGCAATCCGCAGATCAAGGGCCGGCTGCGACAGTTGGCCCGCGCGCGCGCCAAGCGCCGGATGATGGCAGCAGTTCCGACCGCCTCGGTCGTCATCACCAACCCCACGCACTATGCCGTGGCTTTGGCCTATGAGCGTGGCGGGCAGGGCGCGCCCCGTATCGTTGCCAAAGGCGCCGACGAGGTTGCTGCGCGCATTCGTGAACTTGCACGCCAGCATCGCGTGCCGATCGTTGCCAACCCGCCACTTGCACGTGCACTCTTCCGCATTGAACTCGATACAGAGATACCGGCGGAGCATTTCCGGGCCGTGGCCGAGGTGATTGCGTTCGTTTGGCGGCTACGTGGAAGGAAACCCAGGCTTTGATGCACGGCGAACGGCCGGCGGGCCAGACTCCGATGCTGGATCGGCTCAGATTGCCGCGTCGGAGCGAGGCGATCGCCGATGCGCTGTTCGCCGACACTGCGGACGGCGTGGCGCTGCTCGACGAGGCAGGGACGGTCGTGCGTTGCAACGCACGCTTCACCTCGCTGATGGGCACCGTGCCCGGCACACCGGCGTGGCGATACCTGCCCCGGCAAGCCGATGCGCTCGCACAGGCATTGCGCGCGAAACAACCCGCCAATCTTGCCGCCACCAAAGCGGGCGATCCCGCGCCGCTCTCGCTCAGGCTGACATTGCTGCCAAAGGCGGACCGGGGCGCGTTGCTCAGGGTTGCCGACCGCACCCACGAACAGCTCGTGGAAGACCAGCTTGGCCAGGCACAACGCCTGCAGGCTGTCGGCGAGCTGGCCGGCGGCATTGCGCACGATTTCAACAATCTGCTGACTGCCATCCTGGGCGCCACTGAGGATCTGCGCACCCGCGCGGCAGCTCGCCCGCAGGACCTGGAGGAACTGGACGTCATCCAACATGGCGCCGAACGTGGCGCCGGCCTGGTTCGTCAGCTTCTCGCCTTTGGGCAGCAGCAAACTTTGCAACCACACATCCTGGCGTTGAACGACCAGGTACGCGCCACATTCGGTTTGTTGCACCGGCTGCTGCCAGCCTCCGTCGTGCTCGAGCTCACGCTCGAGGAACCTGGCCGCATGGTTCGGATCGACCCCACCCAGCTCGATCAGGTCCTGCTCAACCTGGCCATCAACGCCAGCCACGCCATGCCAAATGGTGGCCGGCTCTGCATCTCCACCGGCCACGAACTTCGCCTGCGTGCCCAAACCGTGGGCGGGCAGGCGATACCGCCCGGCCGCTACGCGACGCTGATGGTGCAGGATACCGGCGCCGGCATTCCCCCCGACATCCTGCCGCGTATCTTCGAGCCGTTCTTCACCACCCGACGCGGAGCGGGCGGCACCGGATTGGGTTTGTCCACGGTGCATGGGATCGTCCGCCAGTCGGGCGGCTACATGTCGGTCGACAGCGTCATCGGCCAGGGCACGCGTTTCGAGATCCTGCTCCCGCGTCATGAGGAGGCACAGTGGCAAACTGCGCCAGTCAGCATCGTCGCGCCGACGCCGCCGGTCGCCCGCCACGCTGTCGGCCGCACGCTGCTGCTGGTGGATGACGAGGCGCCGGTGCGCAAACTCGCCGAACGCGTGCTGACGCGCGCCGGCTGGCAGGTCGTGGCCGCGGCTTGCGGCGAGGATGCGCTTGAGCTCGTCGAAGCAGGCGACCTCGCGCCGGCGCTGGGCTGCGTCATCTCCGACGTCGTCATGCCCGGTCTGGACGGGCCTGCTTTAGTGCGCGCGCTGCGCCAGGCCAGGCCCGACCTGCCGGCCATCCTGATGTCCGGCTATGCCGACGCGGGTTTGCGCGACGCGTTGCAGGCGGCAGACATCCGCTTCCTGAGCAAGCCATTCGCCATGGCGGATCTGGTCGCCGCGCTTGAGTCGCTCGCCTCGCAACCTTTGGCGGCATGACGGGCGTCGATCGGCCACCGAAAAATCTTCACCGCGCGGGCCGGCAGGGCATGACGAAAAGCTTTTGGTAGCGTTGTTGCTGCATAGCGGGAGGTTGGAATGCAGCGCTTGATCGGTTGGATGATCGTGGGTGCGGCTTTGTCGCACGGCGGCGCGTGCTGGGCGCAGGGGGCGGGGCCAGAGCGGCCTGCCGCATTACCCGCCGCGCAGACGCCGCCCGCGTCTGGCCAAACGCGCGTGACGGTCGTCAACACCCAGCCTGGCTTTCCGATATTGGGCATACCGGCGCGCATCGACGCCCCCGTGTCGCCGTCCTACGCTGGCACCGCCTACCACACGTTGGCCGGCCAGCCGGAGACCGGCGCCGATGCAATCGCCGCGCAGGTGATGCAGCCGGACGACGCCAGCCCGAGATAGTCGCCCGCGCGGCACCACAAGCGCGCATTGCCCATCAACAAACCCGGGCATACGCCTTACAAGCCGACTGAAGCCGAACGAGGGCGTGCCAGTTGGCCGACAGGGTTCTACGGATCGCCGCCGCCAGCATCGGCGTGGGGCTTGGCGTACTGGCGTTGAAGACGGCTGCCTGGCTGGCAACCGGTAGTGCGGCTTTCTATTCCGACGCACTGGAGACGGTGGTCAACGTGGCCGCATCCAGCATTGCCCTGGTGGCATTGCGGTTTGCGGCGATGCCGGCGGACGACAACCATCCGTACGGGCACGACAAGGCGGAGTTCGTGGCCGCTGTCGTCGAAGGCGTGCTGATCGTGGTGGCCGCGGTGAGTATCCTGCAGCACGCCTGGGAGGCCTGGCGCCATCCGCGCATCTTGGGTGCGCCTGCCGTGGGTGTCGCGCTGAACCTGGCGGCCACCGCGGCGAACGCCGGCTGGGCGTGGGTGCTGTTCGGGGCGGCCAGACGGGCCCGTTCGCCGGCGCTCAGCGGCGATGCACGCCATCTGATGGGCGATGTGGTGACCTCGCTGGGCGTGGTTTGCGGCGTGGCGCTGGTGCTCGTCACCGGCATCTTGCGGCTCGATGCGGTCGTCTGCGCCGCGACGGCCGGCTATGTGTTATGGTCCGGGGTGAACCTGATCAGCCAATCGATGGGCGGGCTGATGGACATGGCGCCGGCCGACGACACGGTTGCGCGGATCGAGGGCGTGTTGCGCGGCCATGCGGCCGGCGCCATCGAGGCACATGATATCCGGGCGCGCCAGGCCGGGCGCGCCATTTTCGTGCAGTTCCATCTCGTGGTGCCGGGCGAGATGCGCGTCGACGAGGCGCACGCGATCTGCGACCGGATCGAGGGTGCATTGCGGCACGACATGGAGCATCTCGTCGTCAACATCCACGTGGAACCAGCCGACAAAGCAAAGCGGATCGGCGCCGTTGCGCTCTGATAACCAGACCCTTCAGGGCAGAGCGGCAAAAACAGTCAGAAGTTTTTTGGTTCTTTGTTTCAAAAAAGAACTGCTTGCCTTGCTGTTGTTTTCCCACGGCACGCAAGCCGCCAGTGTAGTCTCCCTCAACCTCTGCACCGACCAGCTCCTCGTCCTTCTCGCCCCCGAGCAGGCAACCGCGCTGGAAAGCCTAGCCCGCGACCCGGCCCTGTCGTTCGTCTGGCGGCAGGCGGCGCACATTCCCACGGTGCGGGCGGATGCCGAGGCGGTGCTGGCGCTGCATCCCGACCTGGTGCTGGCCGGCGCCTATGGCGCGCAGACGACGCTGGCCCTGTTGCGGGCGCGGGGTGTGCGCGTGGTGCAGGTTGAGCAGCCGACCGATTTTGCGGCCGTCCGCGCGCAGCTGATATGGCTGGCGAAGCTGCTTGGCCAGCCGGCGCGTGGCGCGGCCGTGGCACGGGCGATGCAGACTCGCCTGGATGCGATCCATCCGCATGGCGGCACGGCGGTGTTGTGGGAGGCGGGCGGCTGGAGCGCCGGCCCGGGCAGTTTCGAGGATGCGGTGCTGCGTGCGGCCGGCTTCCGGAATCTCGGCACGGGCGGGCGCATGGGATTGGAGGCGCTGTTGGCCCGCAGGCCCGACCTGCTGGCTGTCGAGACGAGCGCGCGTTTCCCGTCGATGGCCACGGATTTGGCGCACCATCCGGCGCTGGCCGGCTTGCCGCGCCGTGCGATCGAGCCGTCTTTGCTGGCCTGCGCCGGCCCGTTCAGCGTGGCTGCGGTCGAAGAGCTGGCGCGATGAGATGGTTGCTGTTGGCCGTGCTGCTGCTGGCTGGCGTGTCGCTGCTGGTTGGCGGCACCGGGCTTGGCGTGCCGGACGCGGTGGTGCTGTGGCAGATACGGCTGCCGCGCACCGTGCTGGCGTTGCTGGTGGGCGGCGGGTTGGGCCTTTCGGGCGCGGTATTGCAGGGGGCATTGCGCAATAAGCTGGCCGATCCGGGGTTGCTCGGCATCGGCGGCTGCGCTGCGTTCGGCGCGGTGCTGGCGTTCTATTGGGGGCTCGCGTCCGTGTGGCCGCCGGCGTTGCCGATCGGCGCTTTGCTGGGTGCGGGGTTGGGGTGCGCGGCTTTGCTGGCTGCCCTTGGCCGCCATGTTTCGGCCGCGAGCACCATTCTGGGCGGGGTGGCGCTCTCCGCCTTTGCGGCCGCTTTTCTTGCGTTGGCACTGTCGCTGGCACCGAACCCGTTCGCGCTGACGGAGATCACCTTCTGGCTGATGGGCGGGCTGGAGGATCGCACGCAAGGCCATGTGGCGATGGCGGCACCGCCGATCGTCGCCGGATGTGCGCTGCTGCTACGGCTCGGCTGGCGGCTGGACGGGTTGAGCCTGGGTGAGGATACGGCGGCCAGCCTCGGCGTGCCGGTCGGGCCCACGTTGCGGCAAGCGGCCATCGGGGTGAGCCTGGCGGTGGGCGGCGGTGCTGCAGTGGCGGGCGGCATCGGTTTTGTCGGCCTGGTCGTGCCGCACCTGCTGCGTCCCTGGTTCGGCGCGCGGCCTGGCGCGTTGCTGGCCCCGAGCCTGCTCGCCGGCGCCGGGTTGCTGCTGGGGGCGGACGTGCTGGCGCGCCTGTTGCCGCTGCTGCTGCCGTTGCAGGCCGAACCGCGGCTGGGCGTATTGACGGCAGTGCTGGGGGCACCGTTTCTGGTCGCCATCGCGCGCAGGCAGGCCGGGTGATGAAGCTGCAAGCGGGCACCGTGGCGCTCGGCGGCGTGGCCGTGCTGCACGACATCGGCTTCAGCGCCGGGCCGGGCGAGTTCGTCGCCATTTGCGGCCCGAACGGCGCCGGCAAGACCACCCTGCTGCGCGCGCTCGCCGGGCTGCTGCCGGGTGGCGCCACCGACCCGCACGGCGTCGCCTATGTCGAGCAGGGTGCGCGCTGCGCCTGGCCGCTCACCGCTTCGGACGCGGTATCGCTCGGCCGCATTCCGTGGCGTGACGCCGACCGCGCGGCCATCGACGCCGCCCTGCTCGCTTGCGGCATCGCGTCGTTGGCCGGGCAGAGGGTGGACCGGCTTTCCGGCGGGCAGGCACGGCGGGTGATGCTGGCGCGCGCGCTGGCCACCAGGGCGCCCACGCTGCTGCTCGACGAGCCAGTGGCCGACCTCGACCCGCGTGCCGCCCACGAGATCATGGCGCTGCTGGCCGGCCTTGCGCGGTCCGGACGCTGCGTGATTGCCGTTTTGCACGCGGTCGAGCTTGCGGTGGAATATGCCACACGCATGTTGATACTGGCCGATGGGCGGATCGTGGCAGACGGCCCGCCGTCCGGTGTGCTGGATCAGGCAGCGCGCGCGTTCGGCATGCGCGCGGGCACCGATGGCCGGGCGCGATTGCTGATGCCGCAACGAAGCAGGGACGGCGTGTGATGGTGGTGCGTATCGATCGGGTGGTGACGCGTGGCGGCGATGGCGGGCAGACGTCGCTCGGCGACGGCGCGCGGGTGGCCAAGGACCATGTGCGGGTGACGGCTTACGGCACGGTAGACGAGGCCAACGCCGCCATCGGCCTGCTGCGGCTGCACACCGCGCAGGATGCGGCGACGGACGCGATACTGGCGCGCATGCAGAACGATTTGTTCGACATCGGTGCCGATCTGTGCGTGCCGGGCCAGGCCGGCGACCGGCTGCGCGTGTCGGCCGACATGGTGCTCCGGCTCGAGGCCGACGTGGAGGCGGCCAACGCCGACCTGCCGCCGCTGACCAGCTTCGTGCTGCCCGGCGGCACGCCGGCGGCGGCACACGCCCATCTCGCCCGCACGGTGGTGCGGCGTGCCGAACGTTGCGTGGTGGAGCTTTCCCATGGCGAGCCGGTCAATCCCGAGGTGCTGCGCGCGCTCAACCGGATGAGCGATCTGCTGTTCATCCTGAGCCGCCGGTTGAACCCTGGCGGCGATGTGCTTTGGGTGCCGGGCGGGGAAGCTGGCTAGGTGTTTCGGTGGGATCAAGGCAAGGTTTATCGCGGTTGAGCGCAGATGAAGGCGTCGCGCGAGGCGTATCGAACCTTGCTTTTTGTCGCTCAGGGCGCTTCGCGCTATCCTGACCTGCCAAGACATCCGCTTTCATCTGCGACATCTGAGGTCAAATCTCCGCCAGCCGCGCTAACGCCGCCCGAACAGGCGCTCGATTTCGGCCTTGGTCAGTTTGATGAAAGTCGGCCGGCCGTGGCTGCAGGTGGCCGAGCGCGGGACGGCTTCCATCTGGCGGAGAAGGGCGTCCATTTCGGCGGGCAGCATTCGGCGGCCGGCGCGGATGCTCCCGTGACAGGCCATGCGCGCAATGACCGCGTCGAGCCGCTCGTCGAGGCTGACGCTCTCGCCGGTTTCGGCCAGTTCGTCGGCGATGTCGCGTATCAGCGCCTGGCAGTCGGCCGCGCCCAGGGCTGCCGGGAGCGCGCGCACCAGCACAGCGCCGGCGCCGAAACCTTCCAGTTCCAGCCCCAGCCGGGCCAGATTGACGACCTCTGCCGCGAGTGCCCCTGCCTGGGCCGGCGGCAGATCGACGACCGCGGGCAGCAGCAACGGCTGGCTGCGCACCCCGCCTGCCAGCAATTGCGTGCGCAGCGCCTCATGCGTCAGCCGCTCATGGGCGGCATGCTGGTCCACCAGCACCACCGCCTCGTCCGCCGTGGCCGCCACGATATAGGTGTCGAGCACCTGGGCCACCGCTGCGCCCAGCGGATAGCGTTCGGCATCGGGCAGGGCGCGCGGCGGCTCGGCAAAGCTGCGTGCGGCTGGCCCGGCATCGCCGAACCCCAGCGACGCCTCCGCCATGCCCGGCGGCATCTGCGCGTGTGCACTGCCGACCAACCGCAAGGCGGGACGCCAGGACATGTGTGGCGCGGCCACGCCGGCACCGCCGCCCAGCGCACGTCGCAGGGCGCCGATGACCAGGCCGCGCACCGCCTCGGCGTGGCGGAACCGCAGCTCCGTCTTCGCCGGGTGCACGTTCACGTCCAGCTCGTCCGGCGGCACGCTGAGCCACAGGGCGACCACGCCGTGCCGCCCGGCGGCGATTACATCGCGATAGGCCACGCGCACGGCGACGCGCAGCACCGGGTCGGTCACCGGCCGCCCGTTCACCACCAGCGATTGGCCGGAAGCGGTGGCTCGGCTCACGCTCGGCGCACAGGCGAAGCCTTCGAGCACCATGCCGTCGCGCGACTCGGCCACCGCCAGGAGTGATGTCGATGCGTCTGCTCCAAGCAGAGCGGCCACCCGTGCGCGCCGGTCCTGCGCAGGCAGATCGAACGCCACCCGCCCGTCGATCGTCAGCCGGAAAGCGGCGGCCGGCGAGGCCAGCGCCAGCCGCGTCACACATGCTTCGGCATGCTCGCCTTCCACCCGCGGCGATTTGAGGAATTTGCGCCGTGCCGGGGTGGCGTAGAACAGATCTTCCACGGTCACCCGTGTGCCCGCCGCACCCGCTGCCGGTGCGACCGGTGCGACCACGCCCCCGGCGACCGCAATTCGGCTGGCATACGGCGCCTCTGCTTCACGTGAAACAATCGTCAGCCGAGCCGCCGCCCCGATGCTGGGCAGTGCCTCGCCGCGAAAGCCGAGTGTGGCGATCCGCACCAGGTCGCCGTCCGGCAATTTCGACGTGCAGTGGCGCTGCACCGCGAGCGCCAGGCAGGCGGGCGACATACCGCACCCGTCGTCGCTCACCTCGATGCGCTCGATGCCGCCGCCGGTGAGCGACACCGCGATCCGCGACGCGCCGGAATCGAGCGCGTTCTCCACCAGCTCCTTGACCGCGGCAGCCGGCCGCTCGATCACCTCGCCGGCCGCGATACGGTTCACCAGCCCTTCCGGCAGGAGCCGGATAAGTGCGCGCGGGTGGGGCAAGGGTTGAGCGACGGTCATCTCAACTCGCAGGCTAGCTTAACTACGCCGATCATGTCTCACGAACCGCGACGTAACTTTCAGGATGCGTGACGCAGCCCCCACAATCGCCAGGCGTTCGCGCACAGGCTCAGCCACGCCGGCAGGTTGAGCTGGCCCAGATCGCGCGCCGGCGCCATGCGGTCCAGCGTGCCGTGGAACAGGCCGTGCTCGAGCTGCTCGACAGCACCAGGGGGCAGGCCGGGGCTCTGGTCCACATACAGCAGCGCGTTTGGACCGTACGCCCGCAGTCTGGTCAGCAGCGGCGCTGCCTGCGAGCGGGTGATCTGGCCGGGCCGCTGGAACACGAACATGCGGTCGCCGCCCTGCAGCTGGCCGATGAAATGGTCGCGCATGAAGCGGAGACGCAGCCCGAATTCGGCCTGCACGCGCGCGATCGTGGTCTGGTCGGTCAGCAGAAAGCTGTGCAGGCCGATATCGTAGGTCTCGTCGCGCACGATATATTCCAGGCCGCCGCCGTCGGCCGGCTCCGCATGCACGCTGATCGCCGTGCCGAGACCTTCGAAACGGCATTCCAGCCCGTGCAGCAACCCGTCCAGCGTGATGCCGGCGAACCGCAGCAGCCCCAGCGGTTCGGCGCCGACGCGCCGCTGCAGGATGCCGAACTCGCAATTATGCCCGAGCCCCTCGAAGCACATTGCCAGCGCCTCCGGCGTGAGGCCGACGGCGCGTTCGATCGCCACCACCCGCGCCGCTTCGGACGCTTCCAGCGCCAGCGGCGGCAGCACGCTGACCGCGACGGGCGGCGGCGCGGGCGCCTCCAGCACGCGCAGCCGGCGCACCATGAAGCCGAGCCGGCGGGTGTCGCCGCCCGCGCCCAGATCGGCGGGCCGCGCTGCCTGCGCGTGGCGCAGCGAGATCATCAGCCATCCGTCGGCTCCCATCGCGCGCGCCGGCACACGGTAGGCGACCGTCCCTTCGCCTTCGAGCCGGTCCTCGCCAACCAGCGCTTCGCCAACCCATACGCTCAGATGCTGCGACGGCAGCCGGCCGGCCACGGTGAAAGGGTTGAGGGCAATCTCCAGCCACAATTCGCCCGCGAACGGCGCGGACGGCATCGGCAGTTCCAGCCGGCTGCCCGCTCCAGTGGACCAGGTGAATCCCGCCTCCGGGTCCGCCCATCCCTCCAGCAGATTGGGCCCGCTCGTGCCCTCCTGCCCGAACACCAAGTCGGCCAGCACCGCCAGACCCTGAACTACCTCGTCCGTCATCGCCCCATCCCACCTGGTGTCTGGCCCGCTTTGCACCCGGCGCCTGCCGCCACATATCGGGCCGGTGACGTCCCCGCTCTATATCGGCAGCGAGATCTACCGCTTCTCCACCTACGGCGCCTCCCATCCGCTTGCCGTGCCGCGTGTCTCCACCACCACCGATCTCTGCCGCGCCATGGGCTGGCTGCCGGACGCGCAGTTCCGCGCCGCCCCGATGGCCACACCAGAGCAGGTTTGCCGCTTCCATACGCCCGCCTACATCGCCGCCTTGCAGCGTGCCGAGGCGAGCCAGCAGGTCAACGAGGCCGACCGCGCGCGCCATCGCATCGGCGCCGAGGGTAATCCGGTCTATCCCGAAATCTACCGCCGCCCGATGACCTCCGCCGGCGGCATCCTGCTCGCCGCCCGCCTCACCGCCGAGGGCGGCACCATCTTCTGCCCGGGCGGCGGCACCCATCACGGCCGGCCCGACCGCGCCAGCGGCTTCTGCTACCTCAACGACCCGGTGCTCGGCATCCTCGCCTGGCTCGACCAGGGCCTCACGCGGGTCGCCTATCTCGATATCGACGCCCATCACGGCGACGGTGTGCAGGACGCGTTCGCCGACGACCCGCGCGTGCTCACCATCAGCATCCACGAGCAGAACCGCTGGCCACGCACCGGGGCCGCCACCGACCGCGCTGGCGGCCACGCGCGCAACCTGCCGGTGCCCGCCGGCCTCAACGACACCGAAATGCGCCATTTGATCGAGCAGGCCGCGCTGCCCCTCATCGACGCGCACCGGCCGCAGGCGATCTTCCTGCAATGCGGCGCCGATGCGCTGGAAGAAGATCCGCTCGCCCGCCTCGCCCTCTCCAACAACGCCCACTGGCAGGTGGTGCACGCGCTGCTCGGCCGCGCGTCTCGGCTCATCGTGACCGGAGGCGGCGGCTACAACCCGTGGAGCGTGGCGCGCTGCTGGGCCGGCGTGTGGGCCACGCTGGGCGGACTGCCGATCCCGGCCACGCTCCCGCCCGAGGCCGAAGCGCTGCTCCGCACGCTGCGCTACAACCGGGCCGCCGGGCGTAACCCGCCGGCCCATTGGTTCACCACCTTGCGCGATACCCCGCGCGAAGGAATGGTGCGGCCCGAAATCCTGGCGCTGGCCGCCCGATCGCTGGAGGACGCATGACCAATCTCCCGAACTTCTTCGCAGGCGCCATCCTCGCCTTGCTCGCCGGCCCCGCCGCGGCGCAGGAGCCGATCGAGCATGCGCAGCCCAAACTCCCCACCCAGAAACTTACCATCGTCTCGAAGAACGGCGCGCGCCACGAATTCACCGTCGAAGTCGCCACCACGGCGCGCGAGCAGGAAGTGGGCGAGATGTATCGCACCGACATTCCCGCCAACGAGGGCATGTTCTTCGACTGGGGCACGCCACGCCAGATGGACATGTGGATGGAACACTGCCCCATTCCCGAGGACATGGTGTTCATCGGCGACGATGGGACCATCACCCATATCGCGGAGAATACGGTGCCGGAGAGCCTGGCTCATATTTCGTCGGGCGGGCCGGTGCGCGCGACTCTGGAGCTTCAGGGGGGGCTGACGGCAAAGCTCGAGATCTCTCCGGGGGACATCGTGCGGGGCGTTGTCTTCAAGTAGGAATCTTCTTTCTTGAAAGAAAGAGGCAAAGAACTTTTGTTCCTGAAGGGCTCACGATGAATACCGATCCTGTGGTGATTGTGGCGGCGAAGCGGACGCCGATGGGCGCGTTTCAGGGCGCGCTGGCGCAGCATGCGTCGCCGGCGCTGGGCGGGCTGGCCATCGGGGCCGCGCTCAGCCACGCGAACATCGCAGCCGCCGACATTTCCGAAGTCATCATGGGCTGCGTGCTCCCGGCGGGGCTCGGCCAGGCGCCGGCGCGGCAGGCGGCGTTTGCCGGCGGGCTGACCGAGGCAACGCCGGCGACCACCATCAACAAGATGTGCGGCTCCGGCATGAAGGCCGTCATGCTCGCGCACGACCAGATCCTCGCCGGCGACGCGACCATCATGGTCGCCGGCGGCATGGAGAGCATGAGCCGCGCGCCCTACCTGCTCGACCGCGCGCGCGACGGCTACCGGCTCGGCCACGGCCGCGTGCTCGACCACATGTTCCTCGACGGGCTGGAAGACGCCTACGACCGCGGCCGCCTGATGGGCACGTTCGCCGAGGACACCGCCGAAAGCCTGCAGATGACGCGCGCTTCCCAGGACGCGTTCGCGCTGCGCTCGCTGGAACGCGCCCGCGCCGCCACCGCCAGCGGCGCCTTCCACTCCGAGATCGTCGCTGTCCCCGGCAAGACCGCGCTTGCCGACGACGAGACGCCGGCGAAGGCACGGCCCGAGAAGATTCCCACCCTCAAGCCCGCGTTCCGGCCGGACGGCACGGTGACGGCGGCCAATTCCAGCTCGATCTCCGACGGTGCGGCCGCCCTCGTGTTGATGCGCCTGTCGGAGGCCGAACGGCGCGGCATCCAGCCGCTCGCCGCCATCCGCGGCCAGGCGACGCACGCCCAGGCGCCGGCCTGGTTCACCACCGCGCCGATCGGTGCCATGCGGAAGCTTTTCGAGCGCACCGGCTGGTCGAAGGACGAGGTCGATCTCTACGAAATCAACGAAGCGTTTGCGGTCGTGGCGATGGCGGCGATGCGCGAGCTCGACCTGCCGGACGACCGCGTCAACATAAACGGCGGCGCCTGCGCGCTCGGCCACCCGATCGGCGCCTCGGGCGCGCGCATCCTGGTGACCCTGCTCGCGGCGTTGCGCGCCAGCGGCGGCAAGCGGGGCGTGGCCTCGCTCTGCATCGGCGGCGGGGAGGCCACCGCGATGGCGGTCGAACTGCTGACGTAGCGAAAGCCGTCCCAGTCCTCTTCAAAAAGCAGTTCTGCCCCAACCCGGCGCGCCCGGGCGCGTAGTCCCCCCATGGACACAATCTCCCGCACCCTTCCCACCCATCGTCTCGGCACGACCGACATGGACATCACCCGCGTCGGTTTCGGCGCGTGGGCCATCGGCGGCGGCGACTGGTCGTTCGGCTGGGGCCGGCAGGAGGACGACGCCAGCATCGCCGCCATCCACGCGGCGCTCGATGCCGGCGTGAACTGGATCGACACCGCGGCGGCCTACGGCATCGGCCACAGCGAAGAGGTCGTCGCGCGTGCGCTGGACGGCATCGCCTCCAGTGCGCGGCCCTACGTGTTCACCAAAGGCGGCCTGGTCAGCGATCCCGTCAATCCACAGACGCCGCCGGTGCGCGTGGGTGCGCATGACAGCCTCAGGCGCGAGGTGGAGGATTCGCTGCGCCGCCTGAAGGTCGAGCGGATCGACCTGTATCAGATGCACTGGCCGGCGGCTGACGTGGGCCTCGAGGATTACTGGCAGACGCTGCTTGACCTGAAGCACGAGGGCAAACTCCGCGCCGTCGGCCTGTCCAACCACAGCACCGAACAATTGGAGACGGCCGAGGCGCTGGGCCATGTCGATACGCTGCAGCCGCCGTTCTCCGCCATCAAGCGTCAGTTTGCCGCCAGTCAGCTTCCCTGGTGCGTGGCCCATGAGACAGGCGTGATCGTCTATAGCCCGATGCAGTCCGGCCTGCTGACCGGCGGGTTCACGGAAGAGCGTGCGCGCAACCTGCCGCAGAACGACTGGCGTGTCCGCAGTTCCGAGTTCACCGGCGACGGGCTTCGTCGCAACCTGGCGCTCGCCGCCGCCTTGCGCCCGATCGCCGAACGCCACCACACCACAACGGCCGCGGTGGCGGTCGCCTGGACCCTCGCGTTTCCTGGCGTGACGGGCGCCATCGTCGGCGCGCGCAGCCCAGCGCAAGTGTCCGGCTGGATGGATGCGGCGACCCTGCGATTGTCTGCCGAAGACATGGCCGAGATCGCGTCGGCCATCTCCACGAGCGGCGCGGGCGAAGGTCCTGTGCAGCCGGCCTAGGCGGAGGGCATCGGCCGGCGCGCGCTAAGCGGCGCGCAGCCAGGCGAGCAGCTCCTCCCACAGTCCGGCGCGCGCGCCCGATCCCGCCACCATGCCGACATGGCCGGCGGGCGGGCGCACGACGTGCGCGCCGGGCAGCAACGCGGCGAGGGCGAGCGCACTGCCCGGCGGCACGATCCGGTCGCGCGTCGGGATAGCGACAAAGCTCGCAAGGTTGGGCACCTGCACCGGCAGGCCGGCGACGCGCCAGGTGCCGGCGGCGGGCGCGTTGGCGGCATACCAGCCGCCAATCACCTCGCGCGCGACGGGTGCGGCCAGCGGCACGCCGTCGTTGAGCCAATCTTCGAGGGCGACGAACTGCTCGGCCCGCGGGCTCTGCTGCGCCTGGGCGCCGAACGCGCGGTATTTGGCGGCTACGCTGCCCGGCTCGAGCAGGCTGAACAGCGCCTGCAACGCATCCACCGGCAGCGTGCCGAGTGCGAGCGCCGGCTCCAACAGCGGCAGCACCCCGGCGAGCCGGCGTGCCGTATCCGGTTCATCGGCCCAGAAATCCCACGGCGTCGCCAGCAGAACGAGGCGCTGCACCAGGTCGGGCCGGCGCGCTGCGGCCGCGATCGCCATCAGCCCGCCCATGCAGTAGCCGGCCAGCGTCAGACGCTCGCCGACGGCACCCATCGAGCGCTCCAGCCGCCCGGCGATATAATCGGTGAGCGTGAATGCGCGGGCGGCCGTGTCCGGCCAGCCCCAATCAAGTAGCAACGGCCGCACGCCCCCCGCCGCGAGAAAGCGCAGCATGGAATGCTCCAGTTGGAGGTCGAGCACATAGGCGCGGTTGACCAGGCTGGGCACAAAAAGCACACTCGGCCCCTCGCCGCCGTAATCGAGCAGGCGTGTCTCGCCCTCCGCCCAGATGACCGGCGGTTCGGGCACGGCGCGGCAGTAGGGGTGGCGACGATAGGCGGCGATGCCGCTCAGCAGCGCCGCGTCCGGCCCTTCAGCCGCCGCCCAGTTCGGCAAGCCGTCGTTCGAGCTCGTCCACGCGCCTGGCCAGTCGTTCGAGCCGGGCGGCATCTGCGCCATCGCCGCCGGCCGGCTTGCCATCAGCAGATGCAGCCACAGCGGCCGCGGGCCGCGCCGCCGGTTCGGTCCTGGTGTGTGCCGGCCGCCGTCCATCAGCCGGCGGCGGTGGCGGCAGAAACGCAGCGGCGGTTTGCAGGCCGGCGACCCACAGCCCCAGCCACGCTGCCCAGAGCTCGGCCGTCTCGCGATCGCCCGACCAGGCAGCCTGCTCGCTGCGCAGAATATCCTGCCAGTCCACCTGCATCTGCTGATGCTTGCCTGGCTCCTCGCCCGTCACCGCGCATGTCCCACCGTCTCCACGATGCGGGTATAGAGAGACGCGGGCTTGCGCGGAAACAAGCGGCCGGAACTCTGCCGATCAGGGGTTTGGTGCAGTGCCGCACGCATGCTAGCCTCCTCCATCGGCCTTCAGGGCACCGCACCGCCGGAGAACTGGCATGACGCAGATCGACGACCCAACCCCGATCGGCGAAGCGGCACCCGCACGACCGCCCGTTGTGGTGAAGAAATACGCCAACCGCCGCCTCTACAACACCGAAAGCTCCAGCTACATCACGTTGGACAACCTGGCCGACATGGTGCGCG
Organism: uncultured Alphaproteobacteria bacterium; assembly: GCA_963848205.1. GTDB lineage: Bacteria > Pseudomonadota > Alphaproteobacteria > Acetobacterales > Acetobacteraceae > BOG-908. The sequence continues at coordinate 265,614 of CAWKCV010000001.1, forward strand.
AGGGACGGGATTTTATCGTCTATGACGCGCGCAGCGGCGACGACATCACGCGTGGCGTGCTCACCCAGATCATCGTCGAGGAGGAGAGCAAGGGCCGCGCGCTGCTGCCCACCGCGTTCCTGCGCCAGCTGATCGGCTTCTACGGCGACAGCCTCGGCGGGATCGTGCCGCGTTATCTCGAGCATACGATGACCACCATCGCCCGCCAGCAGGAACAGATGCGCGAGGCGATGCAGCAGACGATCGGCAATCTGCTGCCGCCGGGCCTCGAGGAAATGCGGCGCCAGAACGTGGCGATGATGGAGCGGGCGATGAGCCTGTTCACGCCATTCTATCGGGCACCCGGTGCGCAGGGGGAGGACGCGCCACCGACGGTCGAGGCGGCTGCTCCTGACGACCATCACGCCCAAGCCAAGATAGCCGCATTGGAACAGGAGATCGGCCAGCTTCGGCTTTTGCTTGCCGGCCAGCAGCTTGCACGCACCTCGCCGGGCGAGCCCGCCGAACCTGCCGCCCGCAAGCCGGGCAGTTCAGACACCTGATACAAGCACAGATTGTGTTGAAGGCGGTCCGTTCCGGATGCGGTTGTGTCGCTTCAATTTCCGAATGGTAACCTAATTTGTGTGGTCGCAGGGATTTGTTCGTGGCAGAGTAAAGATGTTGCAACTTCGACGGGAAAAGCTTCATGGAGGCACATCCCTGAGTAGGCGGAGTGCCGGCCAATGCCGCACCCGGCGCGGCCTGATTGTTTGGAGGCGGGGAGATGACCGACATCGAGATGCTCGATAGGCCAGACGCGGAACAAGACGCGCCCGAGGTGGTCGGCAAGCCAAGTCCACGCGCAAACAACGCAGATCGTCACGTGGGCGCACGCATACGCGAACGCCGTATCATGCTGGGCCTCTCGCAACAGCAACTCGCGCTGATGATCGGCGTGACCTACCAGCAGGCCCACAAGTACGAGCGCGGTCTGAACCGTATTTCGGCCGGGCGCCTCTACGATATCGCCAGCGTGCTGAGCGTTCCCATCTCGTGGTTCTTCGAAGGCATGGCCGCCGAGACGGCCAGCGTGGAGATGAGCCCACGCCAGCGCATGTGCCTGGAACTGGCGCGCAATTTCGCGCTGATCGACAATCTCAAGCACCAGGAAGCGCTGAGCCAGATGGCGCGCGCTCTGGCACAGGAAGCTGTGGCCGGGAACGGGTAGGAAGGAAGCAGTCCTTTTTTGAAAAAAGGACCAGAAAACTTTTAGTTTCTTACTTTTCGAATGCTGCCGAGATCATCAGCTGAACGTCGTCGCTGACCAGGGGCACATATTTCGTGACCCCGTAGTCGCTGCGCTTGAGCGCGCCGGTCAGCGAAAACCCGACCGTTTCCTTGCGATCCAGCAGGTTCACACCTGCGCCCACGAACTTGGCATGCAGCGTCAGCGGCTTGGTCACGCCGTGCAGCGTCAGCAGACCGGCCACGTCGGCACTGCCGGCACCGGTGGACGTGACAGACGTCGAGCGGAAGGTCATCGCGGGATATTTTCCGGCATTCAGCCAGTCGGCGCTCTTCAGCTCATCGTCGAGCTTGGCGCTGGTCGTCGACACGCTGTCCACAGGCACGCTGATGCTGACCGTCATCGCCTGCGGCTTGTTCGCCACAACGGAAAGTGTGCCCGAGGCGCGGGAGAAATTGCCGTAGAAAACCGTGAAGCCGAGATGGTTGACGCTGAAGAGCACCTGCGTGTGCCCAGGTTCGACGGCGTAGGTTCCAGGCTTGACGCGCGCCGGATCGTGCGTGACGGGCGGCGCGGCCGCCATCAGGATCTGCGTGCAGGCGGGCAGGATGAGCACTGCGGCGGCTAGGGCGACGGGGATCTTCATGCGGGGGCTCCGTTGTTGAGCGAAAGCAAGCAGTCCTTTTGGAGAAAAGGACCAAAAAACCTTTGCTCTCGTCTGTCGTTCGAAGACATCGTTTCAAACGAGCGACCGACATCGAAGCGAAGGTTTTTTGCTTTGTTTCGGAAAAGAAGGCCTTCCTTACGCCTTCGGCAACCGCACCACAAACCTCGCCCCCAGCACATGCCCATCCGCCCCACGCCGGTTTTCCGCGCTGATCCGCCCGTGCAGCGCTTCGACGATCTGCCGGCTGATCGACAGGCCAAGGCCCGAATGCCGGCCGAACGTCTCGCCTTCCGGCCGTTCGGAATAAAACCGGCCGAACACGTGCTCCAGGTTGCTGTCGGGGATGCCAGGACCTTCGTCCTCCACCGAAAGCTCGACCATGCCGCCGGTCTCGCGGCCGCGCAGGGTAATGGTGCCGCTGGCGGGCGAGAAGCTGTGCGCGTTGCCGATCAGGTTGCGCAGCACCTGTACCAGGCGGCCTTCGACACCCTGGACCACGAGCGGTGCGGCCGGCACATCCACGCGCAAATGGGGGTCCGCCTCTGCCCGGGTCGCGTCCGCGATCTCGCCCAGCGCGTGCATGATCGGCACGACATCGACGGGCTCGGTGGCGGTGCGGCTCAGCTCGGCGTCGAGCCGGCTCGCGTCGCTGATGTCGGTGATCAGCCGGTCGAGCCGGACCACGTCCTCCTGGATGATGGCGAGCAGGCGCGCCTGCGGCAGCGGCTCGCGCACGCGCTTGAGCGTCTCGATGGCGCTGCGGATGGAGCTGAGCGGGTTCTTGATCTCGTGCGCCACGTCGGCGGCGAACCGCTCGATCGCGTCCATCCGGCCCCATAGTTCGGTGGCCGAGGCCGAGAGCGCCTGGCCGAGCACGCCGATTTCGTCGCGCCGGCGCAGCAGCGGTGCTGGCACGGCGCCGGTGCGGCCGTGGCCCTCGCGCATGTCGCGTGCCGCGTCGGCCAGCAGCAGGATCGGGCGGGCCAGCGTGAGCGAGAGATACCAGGAGAGCAGCACCGTCAGGATCAGAGCGCCGAAAAACAGGCCAAGGATCGAGATGCGGATGGCGAACAGGCTGCTGTCCACCTCGACCGCGTCGCGGGTGAGCTGGACGATGCCCACGGTATGGCGGTCGCGCTCGACGGGTTCGGCGACGGTGACGAGCAGCTGGTTCTCGCGCGTGCGGCGGATCAGCGGCGGCATTTCGTGGCTGTCGTCGTTGCTGGTCAGCCGCAGCTCCTCGCGCACGTCGGGCTGCCATTCCACGCCGGCGGCACCTTGCGCGCGTGGCGCGTTGAGCGAGAGGGTGGCGTTGGCGACGCGTGTGTGCGGCAGCCAGGCGAGCACATCGTCATACACACGACTGACCAGGCTCATCACCGGGCTGCGCGGTGCGGCCGACGGCAGCGGTTCGGTGCGCACCGCGCCCCCTGCCCCGGTGCGCACGCGGCTATCGGCGATCAGGCTGCCGTCGGGCCCGTAGATCTTGGCGCCGGCGTTGGGCGTGGGGTCGGTCAGGCGGCGCAGCAGCGGGCGCGCGAGGTCGGGCACCAGCACCGGGTTGTTGGGGTCGGACACACGCACGGCGGACTCGCCCAGCGCGCCCGCATAGATGCGCGCCTGCTCGCGCAGGGCGGCCACTTCGGCTTCCAGCAATCCATCCTGATACTGGTCCAAATAGAGGAGTGCGCCGAGCAGGAGGGCGAGCGGGACGAAATTGACCAGCAGCACGCGCCAGGTGAGCGGGGACACCCATCTGGCTCGGTGACGTGGGGCGGGGTCTTTCGGCTTGGGGTCTGGGGGCATGCGGGAGGAGTGGTAGCAAGGAAGCGTCTTCTTTTCTGAAGAAAAGAAGCAAAAGACTTTTGTCTGGCTTTACGGGGCGTTTGACAGTGTCGCCGGTTTCTGGCCCCAATCGGCGTGTTAACTCGACGCCTTGGCTTGCCTTGCTGCGCGCGCCTGCCGGTCGCCTCCAAAGTCGCCTGACGCCTTGGTTGGCAAAGTGCCGCCTACTCATGGAGCGGCCCGGGAAGGAACGCGCGCATGGCCAACGGCACTGTCAAATGGTTCAACACCACCAAGGGTTTCGGCTTCATCATGCCGAGCGACGGCGGCAAGGACGTATTCGTGCACATCACCGCGGTGCAGGCGGCGGGCCTTCGTGGGCTCAACGACGGTCAGGCGGTGACGTACGAGGTGGTGATGGAGCGCGGCAAGGCGGCGGCGACCAATTTGAAGATCGTCTGATGCGCGCATGCGAACGGCAGCCAGTCCGAGCGCTGCCGGTCGCAGCACTCGGCCTAGGCCTTTTGGCGGGTTGCCAAAATGCCTCGTTCCAAAATCCAGAGGCTGCCTTGCCGGGGGTCGCTACCCCGGGAGTGGCCGCATCCTCGCCGCGAATTGCCAGTTTCGCGTCGGAACTGGCGGGGCCGGACACCTATCTGCCGCCGCTGCCCACCGCGGTCGTGCTGCTGCGGCCGGACAACATGGCGCGCAACCGCGCTTTCTGCCACGCCGCACTCGTGCTGCCGACGGTGCAGCAGGCCGAAGCTGCCAGCGTGGTCGCGCCGAACATCATCCGCACACGCTGGCTGGTGCAGATTGCCGACATTCCGCCGGCGCGCGCCGCGGATTGCGATTTCCTGACCGGCACATACGACTACGCCCGCGCCGCGCGCCTGACCGCGAGCATTCGCCCGGGTTTCGGCGCTTTTACCGGACGCGGCCCGTATCTTCTGATGTTCATCCCCGACAAAGGCGGGCTGCGCGTGGCCGGACTGGACGGCTCGGCCACGCCGGACGAGGCGATGCCGGCATTTATCGGGAGCTGGGGCAGAGCGCTTGGCCAGACGCAGTTGCAGGTCGCCAACGCGCCGGCCGAACAGCCCGGCATCGTAAGAAGCCTGTTCGACCTGGTAGGCGCAGTCCTACGCTCAGTCATCGGCGGCACAGCCGGCCTAGTCACCGGCGTGCTGGAAAACGCCTGACCGCGACAGCCATGCAAAAGTTGTTTGCTTCTTTTCTTCAGAAAAGAAGGCTTACTTCAAGCCACCGTCCGCACCCGCCGCCGCCCCAACGCGGGCAGCATCGGCAGCAACACCCCCAGATCCCGCTCCGCCACGCAGCATAAATACCCGCCGCCTGCATGCGCAGACTCGTCCAGCCGCGGCAACCCGTCCGGCCCGAGCGGCACGGCCGTCAGCCCCAGATCCTGATAGACTTTCAGGAACGCCTCGCCGGCGCGCCAGACGGCGGCGTCGCAGCCTTCCTGCTGGGCCAGGTCGCGCAGGCGCCAGATGGCGGAGACGCGGTCGCTTTCCACACCGGCGGGGTCGCCCAGGCCCAGGAGCACGCGGCCGACGCGGCGGAACGGGATGCCGGATTTAGCGGCCTCGCCCATGACCAGGCCATCGGCTTCGGGCGGCGGCAGCGCGCCCAGGGCGGCGTAGCGCAGGCGGGTTTCGGCATTCCATGGCTCGGCGCGCACACGGCCGGGGCGGATGACCCCCCACAAGGCGGTGAGTGCGAGCAGAACGGCCAGGCCAACGGCGAGGCGGATGGGTGCCGGCGCCTCGCGGGAGAGGACGACGGCCCACCAGCTGCTCTGCGCGAGGTTGCGCACGTGCGGCTCGAAGCTCGCCAGCCACACCACGCTGAACAGCAGCGCCAGGACGGGCACCACGGTGCCGGTGCGCAGCGGATGGCTGAACAGCCGGGCGGCCCGGTAATAGGCGTCGCGGAACGGCGCGATGGAGAGGGCGGCGAGCGTGAGGATGGCCGGCACGAAGGCCGGTTCGCGCTGGAGTGCGGTGACGCTGGCGCCGGCGAGCAGTGCTGCGATGGTGGCGCCCCAGGCGAGTGTCACGCGTTGCGAGAGGCCGACGGCCAGCATGATCAGCGCCGTGCCGATGAGCGAGGGCACGTATTGACCGGCGCTGGACGCGAAGGAGGCGAACTCGGGGTCGATCCAGGAATAGTCCGGATGGGTGTCGAGCACGCCGATGGAGAGCAGCATGGCGCCGCAGATGGCGACGCCGCCGGTGCTGGCGGCCACCGCGAGGTCGGGCTCGCTCCAGCGTGCCTGGCCCGGCACGGCCGGGCCGTCCATCAGGCGCTTGCGGCTGACCAGCACTTCGTTGCCGGCGAACATGGCGCCGGCGATGAACAGCGGGATGACGTAGTAGAACAGCCGGAAGACGGCGATGGCGCCCAGCACGGTAGGGGCGGCGATATGGGCTTCCTTGAGGCCCAGCAGCATGGCGGTGTCGAACACGCCGAGGCCGCCGGGCACGTTGGAGACCAGACCCGCGGCGTAGGAGCCGAGATAGACGGCGAGGAAGTGCACCCAGCTCAGGCCGAGGCCGTGCGGCAGGAGCACGTAGAAGATAGAGGCGGTGAGCGAGACATCCGCGGTGGCGAGTGCGACCTGGGCCAGCGCCATGCGCCAGCCGGGCAGTTCGATTTCGCGGCCGCGCACGTGGATGATGGGGAACATGCTGGCCAGCACGACGTAGATGGCGACCACGGCCCACATGGCGGCGCCGGCCAGATACAGCGCCCAGTGCGGCAGCACCTCGCCGAAATAGGGCACCGCGCGGGGTTCGGTGAACAGGATGATGCCACCCAGGCTCATGCCGCCGAGGCCGAACGTGAGGCTGCTGAAGGCGACAACCTTGCCGATCTGCAGCGTGGTCAGGCCCCAATGGGCATAGAGGCGGTAGCGCACGGCGGCGCCCGAGACGGCCGCGAAGCCGAGATTGTGGGCGAGCGCGTAGGCGCAGAAGCTGGCGAAGGCGGTGCGGGCGAAGCCGAGCGGGTGGCCGGCATAGATGGTGGCCAGCTTGTCGTAGAAGGTGAGCAGGCCGTAGCTGAGCACCGTCAGCACGGCCGCTTCCCATACGGCGCGGGTGGGGATGGCGTGCAGCGCGTGACCCACGTCGCGCACGTTGAGGTGGCGGAATTCGCGTTGGACGACGTAGATCGCGCCGAACAGCAGCAGCACGCCGAGCACGGCCGGCACGTGGCGCAGCAATCGTTTCAGCATGATCATGCCAGGCGCTTCATGTCGGACGCTTCATGTCAGGCGCTTCATCTCAGGCGCTTCATCTCAGGCCAGCGCCTGTTGCGGTGCATGCGCCAGACGACGCTCGATCAGCGCCACGGTTTCGGCGATGCCGTAGAGGGCGACGAAGCCGCCAAAACGCGGACCTTCCTCCTGGCCGAGCAGCACCTGGTAGAGGCACATGAACCAGGCTTTCAGGCTGGGGAAGGGGTGGCGCTTGCCGACGGCATAGACCTCGTCCTGGATCGCTTCGGGGGTGGCGCCGGCGGGCAGTGCGGCCAGCGTGCGCGCGAGGTCTTCGAGGCCGGCGCGTTCGGTCTCGTCGGGCGCGCGGAAGCGCTTCTTCGGGCGCACGAAATCGGCGTAGTACACCACCGCGTGGTCCACCAGGCGGGCCAGGAACGGCTCGGCCTCGGGTGAGGCGTGCGGCAAGTAGCGGGCGATGAAGCCCCACAGCATTTCGGCGCTCTCGGCGTTGATGACGCTGGCCAGGTTGAGCAGCATGCCGAAGCTGATCGGGCTGCCGGCGCGGTCGGGTATCTCGCCCAAATGCGCGTGCCAGGCCGGGTTGGCGGGCAGCGAGGCGGAGGCGTCCTCGCTTTCGGCTTCCAGCTTGGCGCGTTCCACGTTGGCGATGTACTCGTCGGTGGCGCGCGGGATGACGTCGAAATGCAGCTTTTTCGCGCGGTGCGGCTGGTTGAACATGAACTGGCTGAGGCTTTCGGGCGGCGCGTAACGCAGCCATTCCTCGACGCTGAGGCCGTTTCCCTTGCTCTTGCTGATCTTCTGGCCGCGTTCGTCGAGGAACAGTTCGTAGGTATAGCCGATCGGCGGCTTTCCGCCGAGGACGCGGCATACCTGGCCGGAGAGCTTGACGCTGTCGATGAGGTCCTTGCCGCTCATCTCGTAATCGACGCCGAGGGCGAACCAGCGCATCGCCCAATCGGCTTTCCATTGGCATTTGGCGCCGCCGCCGAGCACCGAGGTTTCGAACCGGCGGCCGTTCGCGTCCGTCCAGAAGACGGTGGCGGCCGCGGCGTCGACCTGGTCGATGCGCACCTGCTCGACCACGCCGGTTTCGGGATGGAGCGGCATGATGGGCGAGTAGGTCTCGCGGCGCTCCGGCCCGAGCGTGGGCAGGACGACGGCGACCACCTCGTCGAAGGCTTCGAGCACGCGGCGCAACGCGGCGTCGAACACGCCGCGCGCGTAATAGTCGGACGCGGAGGCGAATTCGTAATCGAAGCCGAACCGGTCGAGGAAGCCGCGCAGCATGGCGTTGTTATGGTGGCCGAAGCTTTCATGGGTGCCGAACGGGTCGGGGATACGGGTGAGCGGGCGGCCGAGATGGGCGCGCAGCATGTCGCGGTCGGGCACGTTGTCCGGCACTTTGCGCAGGCCGTCCATGTCGTCGGAGAAGGCCAGCAGGCGGGAAGGTTTGCCGGTGAGCACGGCGTAGGCATGGCGGACCCAGCTGGTGCGCGCGACTTCGCCGAACGTGCCGATATGCGGCAGGCCGCTGGGGCCGTAGCCGGTTTCGAACAGCATTTCGCGTTTGCCCATGTCCTCGGCACGCAGCGCGATCTTCTGCGCTTCCTCGAATGGCCAGGCTTTGGGGAGGGGGGTCTCGGTCATCGGGCGCAAGCTAGCGGGTTGCGTGGAAAGGGGAAGGCGAGGCGTTCTTTTCTGAAGAAAAGAACCAGAGGAGTTTCACGCCGCCGTCGGGATCCTCACGGCCAGCGGCGCGAAACAATGCGAACGTCTCCCGGCTGTGTGTGCCAGTCATGATGGCAGAGCCTCCGTTGCGGCGACGGTCGGCGCATGGTTCGCTCACCCGGGGGCACGCGGCACATGCGAAACTGGGCGAAATGGCTGGGGCGTTCGATCAGTGCCCTCACAGCATCGATCATGATTGCCGACGGAATGACTGGTCTGGTTTCGCCGCAGTCGATCGTCAGCGCGATGGCTGGCGATGGCTGGCCACCCGAAACAGTGTTCCCGATCGCTATGGCGGCACTGACTGGCGGTCTGCTCTACGCGATTCCGCGGACCGCTTTCATTGGCGCGATCGTCATCACGGGTTTTGCGGGAGGAGCGATAGCCGACCATGTGCGTGTGACACTGCAGGTGATCTGGCCCGAAATCGTCAACATACTCATCGCCGTCGCTGCCTGGACCGGGCTTTATCTGCGCGATCCGAGAATGAGAGCTTTGCTGCTCGGTCGTCGCTGACCCGGCCTGCGGAGCCGGCGGGCGAAGGCCACGGCAAGGTATTCTTCTCTGAAGAAAAGAACCAAAAAACTTTTGCTCCCTGAGATTTCAAAAGTTTTTTGGTCCTTTTTTTCAAAAAAGGACTGCTTTCTTACTTCTGGAAATACCCCGCGCTCGTCAGATCATCAATCAGCGTGGCCCCGGTCGGCCGCCACCCCAGCTCAGCCTGCGTCTTGGCGCTGGAGACCCGGTTGTCGACGCCGACGAAGTGGCCGAACCAGCCGAAATGGGCGGCGGCTTCCTCCTGTGTCTGGCTGACGACGGGCACGCCGAGGCCGCTCCCAATCGTTTCGGCGATCAGCTTGAAGGGCACGCCCTGTTCGGCGATGGCGTGATAGATGGCGCCGGCGCGGCCGTGCTCGAAAGCGAGGCGATAGAGGCGGGCGGCGTCGGGCCGGTGCACGGCGGGCCAGTGGTTCTGGCCGTCGTTCACGTAGGCCGAGACGCCTTTTTCGCGGGCGATGCCGATGAGGATGGGGATGAAGCCGTGGTCGCCGGCGCCGTGGACGGTGGGTGGCAGGCGGACGGCCATGCCGCGCACGCTCTGGGCGACGGTGGCCAGTGCGGTCTGTTCGGAGACGCGCGGCAGGCCGCTCTCCAGGCCGGGCTGTGGCGTGTTCTCGGTGACGACGCTGCCGGCGGGCAGCAGGGCAGTGCCGGAGGAGACGATGAGCGGCTTGTTCGTGCCGGCGAGTGCCTCGCCAAGTGTTTCGATGGCGATGCGGTCGACCGTGCAGCTATGGGCCATGTTGGCGAAGTCGTGGATGAAGCCGGTGTGGATGACGCCGTCGGTGGTGGCCGCCCCCTGGCGCAGGCTGTCGAGGTTTTCGAGGTCGCCGCGGAGCGGCTCGGCGCCGGTTTTGGCGAGTGCGGCGGCGCTGGCATCGGAGCGGACGAGGCCGAGCACCTGGTGGCCGGCGGCGAGCAGGTCGGCCACGACGGCGGAGCCCACGAAGCCGGTGGCGCCTGTTACGAAAACACGCATGGTCGATCTCCTTGATTGCTGGTGGCGGAGATTTGGGGCGGGGGTGGGGACGGCCCATACTTGAAAATCCGGGTTATCTTCGCGATCGTCCAGGAATGGCCCTCGATCCGCTTTCCGACGTGCTCGCTCTGCTCAAGCCGCGCAGTTACCTGGTGGGCGGGTTCGACATGGGCGGCGACTTCTCCATCGGGTTCGACCGGCATGACGGAATCAAGTGCTACGCAGTGGCGCATGGCGGGTGCTGGCTGGCGGTGGACGGCGTGGCGGCGCCGGTGCGCCTGGAGGCGGGCGACTGCCTGCTGCTGCCGCGCGGCTGGCCGTTCCGGCTGGCGAGCGACCTGGCGCTGACGCCGCGGCATTTCAGCGCCTACGTGGCGCTGCCGATGACGGAGGGCATTGCCGTGGTGAACGGCGGTGGCGGGTTCAGCCTGGTGGGCAGCCATTTCAAGCTGAGCGGGGCGCAGGCGCCGACGCTGCTGGGTGTGCTGCCGCCGATCGTGCATATCCGTCGCGAGGCGGACCGGGCGGCGATGCGGTGGTGCATGGAGCGGATGCGCCACGAGCTGCGCGACCCGCAGCCGGGCGGTTTTCTGGTGGCCGAGCAGTTGGCGACGATGATGCTGGTGCAGGCGCTGCGGCTGCATATGGCGGAGGGCGAGCGCGGCGGGGTGGGCTGGCTGTTCGCGCTGGCCGACCGGCAGATCGGCGCGGCGATTGCGGCGATGCACGCGGAGCCGGCGCGCGGCTGGGTGTTGCAGGAGTTGGCGGTCTGCGCGGGGATGTCGCGCTCGACATTTGCGCAGCGGTTCCGCGAGACGGTGGGGGCGACGCCGATGGAGTATCTGACGCGCTGGCGGATGATGTTGGCGGCGGACCGGCTGGAGAATTCGGGGGATCAGGTGGCGGCGATTGCGCGATCGCTGGGGTATGAGTCCGAGAGTGCGTTCAGCACGGCGTTCAAGCGGGTGATGGGGTGTTCGCCGCGGGGGTATGTTGGGCGGGGGGTTGGGCTGGCGGCGGCGTAGGGGTGGATGACTGCCTTGATTGTAACCGCGGATATTTGAAACGCGGAAAGATTCAAGCGGTAGGACCGGGCGGCGAACCGATGCTTTCCGATGAGACAGAAACCGCCAAGCGCGGATGGCTAACTCCAACCCGGCCGTCTGCGGACGGTTCGGTGATGCTTCCCCTACCTCCGCTTCTTCCTCCCCCCAGCCTCCCCATACCCCTCGTGACTCGTCGTATAGAAATGCCCGCCAAACTCCCCCAGCTTCGTCTCCGCACGCTCCGCGAATAGCGGCGCCAGGCGCTTCGGGCAGTAATGCGTCACCAGGCTTTTGCGGGTGGCGGACGTGGAGATCGGGTTGCCGCCGTGGACCAGGTCGGCGTGCCAGATGAGGGCGTCGCCCTTTTTGGCGGCGAAGACGCTTTTCGATAACCCGTGTTCGGCGGCTTGGCGGCTGAGGCCGTTCACGTGGGCGTTGATTTCGATGGGGAGGTCGTCGGTGGCGCCGCAGCGTTCGGCTTCGGAGACGCTTTTGTAGTCGCCGCCGTAGAGGAAGTCGGGGAAGCGGTGGCTGCCGTCGTAGTAGAACAGCTCGCCGGCGCCGATGGTGACGTCCTCCAGCGCGATCCAGGAGGCGGCGAACTGGCGGGGGATGGTGTAGGCGACGTAGGCGGAATCCTGGTGCGGTTCCTGGGCTGAGCCGCGCAGGAAGGTGAGGCTTTGGCTCGCGAAGACGCGGCTTTCGAAGATGAGCTCGAGGAAGGCGGTGACGGCGGGGGCGAACATCGTCTGGCGGATCGTCTCGGAAAAGCAGTGCAGGTCGAGCGCTTTGGCGGGCAGGCTGTTCATTTCCGGCATCCAGCCCATGTGGCCGCGCTGGAGTGCGCCGCATTCGAACAGCAGGCCGCGCACGTCGCCGCGATAGGCGCGGTCGAGCTCGGCGGCGGCGGCGTCGGCCAGGGCGGGGGCGATGGCGCCGGGCAGGATGATATAGCCGCGCTCGATCCAGAAGGTGAGCTGGTCGGCTTCGGCCTGGGTGATGCGGCCGGTTTCCAGGCGGCCGGCGACTGCGTCGAGCGCATCGGGGCGGTCGGGCCAGCAGCCGCCGAATTCGGGCATGCGGGCGGCGTCCGGCGGGCGGTCGGCTTGCGGGCGGGGAAGATAGCCGCGGCCACGGCCGAAACGGCGGTAATGGTCGCGTGCGTCGGTGGCCAGGCAAGCGGCGATTTCGCTGGCGGCGAGCGGGTAGCTTCGGAGATAGAACGCGGTGTCGACGGCGCTGCCGCTGCGGCCTTCGGCGCGGCCGTGGGCGACGTAGTGGGTCCAGCCGTCGGGCACGTCCCCGCGCTCGACGGCGGCGGCGATGTCGGGGTAGCGGGCGAGGTAGACGGATTCCTCGAAGTCGGTCCGGTCCAGGGAAGTTTGGGAGACGGACTGGTCCATTGTTCAGCCTTCGCTTTGCTGGAGCGATTTAAAGCAGTCCTTTTCTGAAAAAAAGGACCAAAAAACTCTTGCTTGCGGGCTTTTTTTGCGTCGGGCGGGCGTAGGGCTACATATCACGGTTATGACCAGTTCGCCTGCTTTGGCCACCGGGACCGGGCGGGCGGCGCTGCTGACGCCGGACGGGGAGTTGCTGACTTTGCCGGCCGAGGAGGCGGCGGCGGCGCTGCGGGCGATGAAGCCCGCGCTGCTGGTGCATGCGCCGGCAAATTTCCGCCGGCTGGGGGTGCGGCCGGCGCCGGCGCTTGATCTGCTGGAACTGTTCGCCTTCGTGCTGCCGGCGCGCACCGTGGCGCCCACGCCGCGCGGGCTGGCGCTGGCGCTCGACATGGAGCCGCCGCGCACCCTGGAGGATGCGGCCGCGATGCTACCTGCCATGGCGGACACGCTGCTGCACCGGCTGCATGCCGGGCGCGACCTGCCGATGCACGCGTTCGCCGCCGATATCGCGACCCGCATGGGGCGGTGCGGCTGGCTGTGGGCGCCCGCCGTGCTGCAGGCGCTGGGCACGGTGGCGGTGGGCAACGATGGCTGGCGGCCGTGGCGGCGGCTCGCGGAATGGGAGGAGCAGGCGCCGCCACCGCCGGCCGCGAGCCATGCGGTGGCGCCCGCCGAAGCACGCGCGCGGCTGGCCAGCCTGCTCGGGCCGCACGCCGAACAGCGGCCGGGGCAGGCGGATTACGCGCATGCGGCGGCCAGCGCGTTCGCGCCCCGAGAGTCGGCGGGCGACCCGCTCATGGTGCTGGCCGAGGCGGGCACCGGCACCGGCAAGACGCTGGGCTATATCGCGCCGGCCAGCCTGTGGGCCGAACGCAACGGGGCGGCCGTGTGGATCAGCACCTACACGAGATTGTTGCAGCGGCAGATCGACGCGGAGCTCGCCCGCTTGCATCCGGACGCGGCCGAGCGGCGGCGGCGGGTGGTGGTGCGCAAGGGGCGCGAGAATTACCTGTGTCTGCTCAACCTCGAAGACAGCGTGACGCAGTCGATCGCCAACGATCGCGACGCGCGGCTGATCCCGCTGGGGCTGATCGTGCGCTGGGTGCAGGCGACGGCGGATGGCGACATCACCGGCGGCGACCTGCCCGGCTGGTTCGGCGAGTTGTTCGGCGCGATGGTGGCGCCAAGCCTGGCGGACCGGCGCGGCGAGTGCATTCACGGCGCGTGCGGGCATTACAAGCGCTGCTTCGTCGAGCACACCATCCGGCGCGCCCGTACCGCCGACCTGGTGGTCGCCAACCATGCCCTGGTGATGACGCAGGCGGCCTGGCAGGGACTGGACGACGATACGGTGCCGACGCGCTACGTGTTCGACGAGGGGCACCACGTGTTCGAGGCGGCGGATGCGGCGTTTTCGGCCGAGATTTCCGGCGTTGAGGGCGCCGAATTGCGGCGCTGGCTGCTGGGGGCGGAAGGCGGGGCGTCGCGCGCGCGCGGGCTGAAACGGCGGATCGACGAGCTGGTGGTGGGGCATGCGCTGCTGGAGACGCCGCTGGACGCGCTGCTGCATGCGGCGCGCGCGCTGCCGGGGCCGGGCTGGTCGCTGCGGCTGGCCGAAGTGAGGCCGGAGCTGGCGGGATTGCAGGCGGGGGCGGCCAATCCGTTCGAGGCGTTTCTGGCCGCCGCGCGCGCGCAGATTCTGGCGCGCCTGCCCGGGCCGGAGGATGCCGGCAGCCGCACGCTGGAATGCGACATGTTCCCGCCCACGCACGCGGTGCAGGATGCCGCACCCGCATTGGCGCGCGCGCTGGGGCGCATCGGCGAGCCGGCGCGCGTGCTGCTGACGCGGCTTGAGGACCGGCTGGAAGAGGCGGCCGACGAGCTGGACAGTGCGACGCGCGGGCGCATCGAGGCGGCGGTGCGCACGCTGCGCAGGCGTGTGCTCGATCGGGTGAGCGGCTGGATCGCGATGCTGGAGGCGATCGGCGAGCCGCGGCCCGAACCCGGCGAGCGGCCGGCGCATATTTACTTCCTGCGGCTGGACCGGCGCGACGGGTTCGACCGCGATACCGCGTTCTGCCGCCATTATCTCGACCCGACGGCGCCGTTTGCCACCACGCTGATGGCGCAGGCGCATGGGCTGCTGGTGACCTCGGCCACGCTGCGCGACACCAGCGGGCAGGACGCCGAGGCCGATTGGGAGGAAGCGCTCTCCCGCGTCGGCGCCAGCCACCTGCCGCGGCCGGCGATGCGCGCGGCCGTCGCCAGCCCGTTCGACTACGCGCGCCAGACACGCGCCTTCGTGGTGACCGATGTGGCGGCCGATATCGGCCAGCTCGCCAGTGCCTATCGCGCGCTGTTCCTGGCCGCCGGCGGTGGCGGGCTCGGCTTGTTCACGGCGATCTCCCGCCTGCGCGCCGTGCACGCCCGCATCGCGCCCGAGCTTGAGGAGGCCGGCATTCCGCTGTTCGCCCAGCATATCGACGCGATGGACAACAACACGCTGGTGGACGTGTTCCGCACCGAAGAGGATTCCTGCCTGCTGGGCACGGACGCGATGCGCGACGGGCTGGACATTCCCGGCCGCGCGCTGCGCCTGGTGGTGTTCGAGCGCACGCCCTGGCCGCGGCCGGACATTCTGCACCGCGAACGGCGCATCCATCTCTCGCTGGGCAATACCACCGGTTACGACGACAGGATTGCGCGGTTGCGGTTGCGCCAGGCGTTCGGGCGCCTGATCCGCACGGCGAGCGACCGGGGGGTGTTCGTGCTGTTGGACCGTCGGACGCCTTCGCGGTTGTTGAGTGCGTTTCCGCCGGGGGTGGAGGTGCGTCGGGTCGGGTTGGCGGAGGCGGTTCGGGAGACGGCTTCGTTCCTGGAGAAGGAAAGGGAGGAAGGCCTTCTTTTCTGAAGAAAAGAAGCAAAAGACTTTTGCTTGTTAAGGCAAGGAGGGGGCAGCCGCAGATACGCGCAGATGGCGGCGCGCCTGATGCTGTCGCGGACTCCGCGATCAGCTTTTCCACAAGAGGGCGGCGGCTTCGTCTTCGGCACGCGGTTCGACCCAGGTTTCGTTGCCGTCCAACGACGTTTCTTTTTTCCAGAACGGGGCGGAGGTTTTCAGCCAGTCGATCAGGAATGCCGTGGCGTCCAGGGCGGCGCGGCGGTGGTGCGAGGCGGTGAGCACGAGGACGATTGGGTCGCCGGGTTGCAGGCGGCCGATGCGGTGGATGGCGGTGCAGCCGAGCAGTTCGAAACGTTGCAAGGCTCGGCTGGCAATATCCGACATCGCGCGTTCGGTCATGCGCGGGTAATGTTCGAGCGTGAGGGCGGCGATGGGGTGTGTGGGCGTGGTGCGGACGATGCCGACGAAGCTGGCGAGGGCGCCGGCTTCGGGGCAGGCGTGTTGCAGGGCGGCGCTTTCGGCGGCGAGGTCGAAGGGTTCGGCCTGCACGCGGACGGTGAGCACGGGTCAGCCGCCGGTGACGGGGGGGAAGAAGGCGATTTCGTCGCCGGGTGCAATCGCGGCGTTCGGCTGGGCGAACACCTGGTTGATGGCGGCGCGGACGCGGCTGGTGTCGGCGAGCGCGGCCGCGTAGGTCTCGCCGCGGGCGCGGAGCAAGCCGACCAGGTCGGACAGATTGGAGGTTTCCGCTGGCAGGATCAGCGTTTCCTCGGCCGTGCCGATGCGCTCGCGCAGCCAGGCGAAATAGAGAATGGTGACCGGGGCTTGCATGTTGGCGCACATGACGCGCGCATGACGTGATTGCAAGCCGGCCTTATGGAACGCTAAACCAAAGCATGCCGCGGCCCCCAGCCATTTTCAGAAGTTTTTTGGTCCTTTTTTTCAAAACAGGACTGCTTCCTTTCTTCTTCATTTCTTCAGCTCAAGCCCTCCCGGTCGGCCAACTCAACCTGCACCCCTGCAATGCCCAGTATGGCGGGTATTGCGGCAGCATCGTCCGACCGCTGGGCCGTGGCACGATTGATATCGGCTTCGAGTTCTATCCGCATACGGACGGGACGCAGCCCGCCCTAGGTGCGATCGTGGCGCAGGAGGGTGGGCCTGGGTATTCGACCACCGGCTCGCGTGACGGCTATGTGCGGCTGTTCACCCCATTGCGGGGGCGGCGCGACATCGTGCTGATCGACAAGCGCGGCACCGGGCGGTCGGGGGCGATCGACTGCAAGCAGCTGCAGGATGGGCGCGGCAATCCGCTGGTGGCGATCGGCGCGTGCGGGGCGCAGCTGGGCGATCGGGCGTGGGCGTATGGGTCGGATGCGGCTGCCGACGATGTGGCGGCCGTGCTGGCTGCGTTGCAGACCGGCCCGGTCGATTATTACGGCGACAGTTACGGCACGTTCTTCGGCGAGGTGTTTGCGGTGCGGCACCCGGAGCTGGTGCGCACGATCGTGCTCGACAGCGCGTATCCGGTATTCGGCGGAGCGCCGTATTTCCCGACGGAGCTGGAGAACGCGCCGGTGGCACTGGCGCGGGTGTGTGCGCATTCGTCGGCGTGCCGGTCGGTGCCGTCGAGTGTGACGGAGCGGCTGTCCCATTTGCTGGATGTGCTGCGGGCGAACCCGGTGCGCGGTGTGGCGCCGGGTGCGAACGGCGAGATGCGTGCGGTCGAGGCAAGCCCGGCGGGGCTGTTCCTGGTGTTCTACAACGCCGGCTACAATCTGCTGGCGTTCCGCGACATCGATGCCGCCGGGCGCGCGTATCTGGAGCATGGCGACGCGCAGCCGTTGCTGCGCCTGGTGGCCGAGGCGGCCGACACGCAATCGACCGGCCGCGACGCGCATGCGTTCAGCGACGGGCTGGCGACCGCGGTGATGTGCCAGGATTACCGCACGCTGTTTGACATGCGTGCGCCGGAGGGCGAGCGGCGGCGGCAGTTCGCACGGGCGATTGCCGACAAGCAGGCGCGCGATCCGGGCGTGTACGCGCCGTTCACTTTGGCCGATGCGTTGGCGGCACCCGGCAATCCGGAGGCGCTGGACAGCTGCCTGACCTGGCCTGCGGCGCCGGCGTGGGCGATGCCTGGCATGCCGGTCGGGGCCAATGCCGGTTTTCCGCATGTGCCGGTGCTGGTGCTGGCGGGCGAGCTGGATACGGTGACCTCGCCGCGTGAGGCCGCGCAGACGACGGCACTGTTTCCGGAGGCCTGGTTCGTGGTCGTGCGCAACACCGGCCACGAGACGGCGGTCGGCGATGGTGGCGTGTTCGTGCCGCCGAACGGCGCCGACCTTGCTGGTTGTGCGGGCCCGATCGTGCTGGCGTTCATCGCGAGTGGCGGCAATCCGGGCGATACGTCGTGTGCGCTGCATGTGCGGCCGATCCGCACGGTGCCGGATTTCGCGTTGCGCTGGGAGGCTGTGCCCCCTGCGGTGCCGGCGATGGGACAGTCGGCGAGCCCGCAGGCGCTGAGCCTGGCCTCGGCGGTGGCCGAGACGGTGGGCGACGCGGTGGCGCGCTACGGCGTAACCACGAGCGGGGGAGTGCTGGGCTTGCGCGGCGGCCGCTTTCATCTCAGCCAGACCGCGCTGGGCTATAAGCTGCACCTGGATCATCTGCGCTGGACTCAGGATCTGGCGGTGACCGGGACGGTCGACTGGGATCAGCTCGACGGCCGGATACGAGGCGATGTGTCGTTCGAAGCGCCCGGGCATACCGGCGCGCTGATGCTGCGCTGGGACGACCGCGCGACCGACGCGGTCGTGCATGTGATGGGGTTGGTGGACGGCCAACCGGTTGAAGCCGAGCGCCTAGCCCCCTAGGAAAAGTTTTTGGTCCTTTCTTTCAAAAAGGGACTGCTTCCTTCCCTTATATGCCTGATGCGCTACGCCGACATCGCCCTGACCCTCATCCCCGTCGCCCTGCTGATCGCCTGGTTCAGCGGCGTGCGCGGCCTCTCTCCCCGTGGCACCGTCCTGGCGCTCGGATTGCTGGCGGCCATCGGCGCCACGCTGGTGTGGATGGGCCACGACCGCGGCTTCGTTGGCCATTACCAGCCGGCGCGGCTGCACGATGGCGAAGTGATGCCGGGCCACCCCGGATGAGTGCGTTCGACGCGCTGTTGCAGGATGCTTCGTTGGCGAAGTTGCTGGACGTGCTGCCGCGCGCGCGGCTGGTGGGGGGCTGCGTGCGCGATACGCTGGCCGGGCTGACGGTGGCCGATGTGGACCTGGCCCATCCGGACACGCCGGACGCGGCGGCGGCTCGGCTCGAGGCGGCTGGCTTGCGGGTGATCCCGACCGGGCTCGCGCATGGCACGCTGACGGTGGTGAGCGGCGGGCAGAGCTTCGAGCTGACCACGCTGCGCCGCGACGACGAGACCGATGGTCGGCATGCGCGGGTGAGCTGGACGGACAGTTTCGCGGAGGACGCGGCGCGGCGGGATTTCACCATCAACGCGATGTCGGTCGATCGCGCGGGCGTTCTGCACGACTATTTCGGCGGGCAAGCGGATCTGGCGGCAGGGCTGGTCCGCTTCGTGGGCGAGGCGGCGAAGCGGGTGGCGGAGGATTACCTGCGCATCCTGCGCTTCTTCCGCTTCCATGCCCGTTATGCGCGCGGCGCGCCGGACGCGGCGGCGGTGGGCGCCATCGTGGGCGGCATCGGCGGATTGGCGGCGCTCTCGGCGGAGCGTGTGTGGAGCGAGCTGCGGCGCATTCTGGCCGCACCCGCGCCCGGCGAGGCGGTGGCGCTGATGGAACGGCTTGGCGTGCTCGACGCGGTGCTGCCGGATGCGGGCGACATCGGACGGCTGCAGCGCCTGCTCGCCGAAGGCGCGCCGGCCGACCCGCTGCTGCGGCTGGCGGCTTTGCTGACCGGCGACGCTGCCGGCGTCGCGCGCCGCCTGCGCCTTTCGGTGGCTGAGCGCGACACGCTGGCCGCTTTGTCGTCCGGCGCGGCGCCCGAGGCGGACTGGGACGATGCCCGTCTGCGTCGCGCTTTGGCCGAGACGGAGCCCGCGATCGTGCAGGGGCGCGCGTGGCTGGCGGGCACCGGCGCGGCTTTGCAGGCGCGGCTGGCGGGCATGGTTCGGCCGGTGTTTCCGCTTGAAGGGCGGCATGTGTTGGCGTTGGGGGCATTACCTGGCCCGGGGGTGGGCGAGGCGTTGCGGTTGGTGCGGGATTGGTGGCTGGAGACGGGGTGTTTGGCTGATCGGGACGGGTGCTTGCAGAGGTTGGGAGAAGTGCTTTCCGATGGAGAGTCGAGCAAGCAGTCCTTTTTTGAAAA
Organism: uncultured Alphaproteobacteria bacterium; assembly: GCA_963848205.1. Lineage (GTDB taxonomy): Bacteria > Pseudomonadota > Alphaproteobacteria > Acetobacterales > Acetobacteraceae > BOG-908. The sequence goes on from CAWKCV010000001.1 coordinate 285,513, forward strand.
AAAGGACCAAAAAACTTTTATTCGTTAAGGCATTGTTGGTTAGCTTGATTTCACGGGGGTTACGCTGGATGTGTGGGTTATGGACCAGTTGACAGATGTGGCCGTGCTTCGGGGCCGGAAGCCGCGCGGGCAAGGGGCGTCGCGGCGGGGGGAGATACTTGCGGCGGCGAAACATCTGTTTGCCGAGGAAGGCGTCAACCACGTCACCATGCGGCGGATCGGCGCGGCCGTCGGCGTGTCGCCCACAGCGCTCTACATGCACTTCGCCGACAAGGACGCGCTGCTCGCATCCATCGCGCAGGACACGTTCACCGAACTGCTCGCCCGGCTGGAGCACAGCAAACGGCCGGAGCTCTCGCCGATGGCCGCCTTCCGGGCCGGCCTGCGCACCTACATCCAGTTCGGCCTCGAACGGCCCGATGAATACCGGCTGACCTTCATGAGCCGCCTCATCAAGCGCGACGATCCGGAAGGCTGCGCGGTGGAAATGGCGGACCGGTCGTTCGCCGTGCTGCGCGACCGGTTGAGCGACCTGATGCAGGCCGGCCTGATCCAGGCCGGCGAGCCGATCCGGATCGCCGAAGCCGTGTGGGCGACGCTGCATGGCATCACGTCGCTCCTGCTGGATCAGGCGGAAAACCTGGAGACGGCGCACGAGTGCCTGATAGAGGCGACGCTCGACCTGGTGGAATTCGGCCTGGTGGGGCGAACGCGGGAAAAATCTTCACCGCCCGCCTAGATGAACCTTGTTAACTGAACGCTGGTAACGTATATCGGGGATGTCGAAACACTCCACCCCCGAGGCCCATCATGTTTCAGTCACAGACAGTTTGCTCCGGACACAACGCTTCGTTTGGCGGCCATGCATCGCTGCTGGGCGCTGAACCTGGCCTGATCGGCCGCCGTCTGCTGGCGATTGCCGGCGCCGTGGCCTTCGCCGCCTCGGTTGCCGCCCTGCCGCAGCATCAGGCGCGCGTGCAGACGGCAGCGGTGCCGCAGATCGTCGTCGTTCATGCGTCCACGCCCACTGCCCTGCGCGATCGTGCGGAAGCGATGCGCGCCGAGATGCTCGCCCGCCCTGGCGTGGTCGATGTGCGGGTGGACGGCTTGCGCCAGCAGGCGCTGAGCGTGCGCTACGATGAGAGCCGCCTGCGTGCAGCCGGCCTGTCCGGCGCACAGCTTGCGGCTGCCTTGAAGGTGGACGCGGCAGGGAGCCGCGCTGGCCTGCTCAAGCTGCAGACGGACGACATGCAGTCAGTTGCCGATACGCGGGTCGAGTCCCACGGTCAGATGGTCCGCGTCGGCGACATCACGCAGGTCGTCCGCGAAAAGCTAGATGTCCCAGTAGCCACAATCTCGCCAACCGGCGAACAGGAAGCGCGCCTGACGATCGTATCGAAGCCCTAAAGAGCAAAAGTTTTTTGGTCCTTTTTTCAAAAAAGGACTACTTCCTTACGGTGTTGAGTATCTCCTCCGAATGCTCCCCCAACCGCGGCGGCGGTCGCCGGTAACTCACCGGCGTCGCCGACATGCGGATCGGGTTGGCCACCAGATCCAGCGCCGCGCCGCCAGAATGCGTCATCCCGAAACGCATGCCGCGCGCCTGCACCTGCTCGTTGGCGAACACGTCGGCCAAGTCGTTGATCGGCCCGCACGGCACGCCGGCGGTCTCGAGCAGCGCCACCCAATCGGCGGTGGAGCGCTGGCGCGTGTGGTCGGAGAGCGCGCTCACCAATGTCGCGCGATGTTCGACCCGGCCGGCATTGGTGGCGAAGCGTGGATCGCTGGCCCAGGCGGGTTCGCCGAGGGTGGCGGCAAGGCTGGCGAATTGCCGGTCGTTGCCGACGGCGATGATCATGTGGCCGTCGAGCGTGGGGAAATCCTGGTAGGGGACGATGTTGGGATGCGCGTTGCCCATGCGCCGCGGGGCCTGGCCGGAGACGAGGTAGTTCATCGTCTGGTTGGCGAGGCACGCGACCTGCACGTCGAGCAAGGCGAGGTCGATATGCTGGCCCTGGCCGGTGCGGTCGCGATGGATGAGGGCGGCGAGGATGGCAGTGGTCGCGTAGAGGCCGGTCAGCACGTCGGTCAGGGCCACGCCCACCTTCTGCGGGCCGCCGCCGGGCTCGCCGTCCGGCCGGCCGGTGACGCTCATCAGGCCGCCCATGCCCTGCATCAGGAAATCGTAGCCGGCGCGCTGCGCATACGGGCCGGTCTGGCCGAAGCCGGTGATGGAGCAGGTGATCAGGCCCGGGTGGTCGGCCGACAGGCTGGCGTGGTCGAGGCCGTATTGCGCGAGGCCGCCGACCTTGAAATTCTCGATCACCACGTCGCTGTCGGCGGCGAGGCGGCGCACGTGGGCCTGGCCTTCGGGCTGGGTGAAGTCGATTTCCACTGAGCGCTTGTTGCGGTTGGCGCACAGGAAGTAGGCGGCGTCATCCGTGCCGGGCAGGTTGGGCGGGCCCCAGCCTCTTGTGTCGTCGCCCACGCCGGGGCGCTCTACCTTGATGATGTCGGCGCCCAGGTCGCCCAGGAGTTGGCTGGCCCAGGGGCCGGCCAGGACGCGGCTCAGGTCCAGGATTTTCAGGTGGGACAGGGATTCTGGGGGCATGGCCGCAGCTTGTGTGAAGGAAGCAGGGACGTAGTCCTTTTTGACAAAAAGGACCAAAAAACTTTTGTTCCTGGCTCGGACGGGGCATTTGGGGTGCCGGACGACACAGGATACGGGTTTGGGCGAGCTTCTCTCAGTCGGCGACGCGTTGGATCGGGTGTTGGCGGGTTTGACGCCGGTGTCGGCCGAGATTGTGGGGTTGTCGGAGGCACATGGGCGCGTGCTGGCAATGCCCGCCACCGCACGGCTGACGCAGCCGCCGGCCGACATCTCGGCGATGGACGGCTATGCGCTGCGGGCTGCGGATGGGGCGGCGGGCGCGCGGCTGCGGGTGGTGGGTGCGGCACCAGCGGGGCGGCCGTTCGATGGCGTGCTGAAATGGGGCGAAGCGGTGCGGCTGTTCACCGGCAGCTTCATCCCGGCCGGCGCCGATTGCGTGCTGCTGCAGGAAGATGCAGTGGCCGAGGCTGATGGCGTGCTGGTGCAGGAGGCGCCCTCGCCGGGCCAGCATATCCGCCGGCAAGGGCAGGATTTCGGCGCCGGCGACGTGGTGCTGGTGGCGGGCCGGCGGCTCGGAGCACGCGATGTCGGGCTGGCCGCGGCGGCCAATCATCCATGGCTGACGGTGCATCGCCGGCCGCGCGTGACGATCCTGTCCACCGGTGACGAAATCGGCTGGCCGGGCGAGCCTTTGCCGGCTGGCGGAATCGTCAGCTCCAACGCGCATGCTCTGGCGGCGATGATCCGGGCGGCCGGCTGCGAGGCGCTGGTGCTGCCGGTGGCGGAAGACGACGCGGCCGCCATCGGCCGTGCGGCGGTGGGTGCGGCCGGCGCCGACCTGCTGGTAACGACGGGCGGGGCCAGTGTGGGCGAGCACGACCTGGTGCAGGCCGGGTTGGGCGCGCAGGGCTTCGAGCTGGATTTCTGGAAAATCGCCATGCGGCCCGGCAAGCCGATGATTTTCGGTCGGCTGGGCGCGATGCCGGTGCTCGGGCTGCCCGGCAATCCGGTGAGCGCGTTCGTGTGCGGCGTGCTGTTCATGCTGCCGGCGCTGGGGCGGCTGGCCGGATTGGCCGAGCCGATGCTGCCGCGCGCGCGGGCCGTGCTCGGCGCGCCGGTGCGGGCCAATGACAGGCGGGCCGACCATCTGCGCGCGACCCTGGCACGTGACGCGGACGGCAGGCTGGTGGCGACGCCGTTCGAGCGGCAGGATTTGGCGATGCTGAGCGTGCTTGCGCGGTCCGACGCGCTGGTGCTGCGCGCGCCCCACGCGCCGGCGCTGGAGGCCGGCGCCCCGGTGCAGATCATCCGGCTGGATGGGCACGGCCTGTAAGCGGGCGCCGGGACAACGCAATATTTTCCATTGGGTTATTGACGGAGTTTGAGGAACCAAATTAGAACGATCGTGGAGTTGCCGATTTGTTCACTCCCATCTGATAATCCGCGTTGCGCGGAGCAGGGATCGAGGCACGCTGATGTTGACACGCAAGCAGCACGAATTGCTGAGTTTTATCGACGCGCACCTGAAGGAGACGGGGGTGTCGCCCAGTTTCGAGGAAATGAAGGAAGCGCTGTCCCTCCGGTCCAAGTCGGGCATTCACCGGCTGATCTCGGCGCTCGAGGAACGCGGGTTCCTCAACCGGCACCACCACCGGGCGCGGGCGCTGGAAGTGGTGCGGCTGCCGGAAAACATGTCGCATTTGGCTCTTCCGGTGAAGCGCGCGGCCGGCAAGCCGGGCTCCGTGCCGGCTTCGGGCGGATTTGCGCCGAATGTGATCAAGGGCGATTTCTCGGGCCGCCTGCCGGGCGTGCGTGCGGCGCAGGAAGCCGCGGCCGTGCAGTTGCCGATGTATGGGCGCATTGCCGCGGGGCAGGCGATCGAGGCGCTGCGCGACGAGGGCGCGCATATCGAGGTGCCGATGGCGATGCTCGGCCAGGGCGAGCATTTCGCGCTCGAAGTGGCCGGCGACTCGATGATCGAGGCCGGGATACTCGACGGCGACACGGCGATCATCCGCAAGGGCGAAGTGGCGGAGACGGGGCAGATCATCGTGGCGTTGATCGACGGCACGGAGGTGACGCTGAAGCGCATCCGCCGGCGTGGCGCCTCGATCGCGCTGGAGCCTGCCAATGCGCGCTACGAGACACGTCTGCTGCCGCCGGATCGGGTGCGGGTGCAGGGCCGGCTGATCGGGTTGCTGCGCCGCTACTGAGCAAGTTTCGATGACATTCCGAGGACATTTCCGCCTGACACCAGCCTGACAGTCGATTTCGACTGAGTTTCGCGCGATAGTGCCGGCATGGATTGCCTGGTCGATCGCGCGATCATCCTGCCACCCGGCCCTGCCCGCCCGCCGATGGCGCCGCGGCGGACGAAGTCTGTCGTCGCGGCATCGGTCGCGTTGCATGTGGCGGCACTCGTGCTGCTGGGCACGATAGCCCGGCTGGCACCTCTGCGGCAGGCGTCGCAGGAGATCGGCGTTCCGGTCATATTTCTGCCGGCTGACGATGCGCCGGCGGTTGAGAACTCGGTTCTCTCGGCGTCCATGCTGCCGGCTGCCAGGTCGTTCGAGGCAGTGCCGCTTTTGCCGCCGACCCCGATGGTCGTGCCTGGCCACGCATCTGCGCCGAAGCTTCAGCCCAGAGCGGCCGTTCGGCGGGTTGAGCCGACGATGCCGGCGGCGGCCTTGCAGCACGCGCGCGCCGCTCCGTCGTCGGCACCTCCGGTGGAGAAGCAGGCTGCCCTGACGTTCCCGCCGTCCACGCTCTCGACGCAGGCAGCTTTGGCCGGCTTTGCCGAAGGGGTGCATCGCGCCGTGCAGCAGGTCGCCTCCTACCCCGCTGCCGCACGATTGCAGCACAGGCAGGGGCGGACGCAGCTCCGTTTCGATTACGACGACGGCACGGTGAGCGACGAGGCCATTGTGGTATCGAGCCAGTCGGCATCGCTGGACGGCGCGGCGATGCAGGCCGTGCGGCGGGCTGCGCTGCCGCGTCCGGCACCGCCTCTGGGGCCGCATGTGCATGGACTGCTGGTGTGGGTCGATTTTGCGCTCGCTTACGACTAGCCCATTCTACGACGCAGCATGACAGATCGACATTTCTACGAGCCCGCCCGCGGCCATGGGCTGCCGCACGACCCGTTCAACGCCATCATCGGGCCAAGGCCGATCGGGTGGATTTCGACACGCGGTGCGGACCGTTCGGTCAATCTTGCGCCCTACAGCTTTTTCAACGCGTTCAACTATCATCCGCCGATCATCGGGTTTGCCAGCGTGCAGGCGAAAGATTCGCTGCGGAATGCGCGTGAGACCGGGGTGTTCGGCTGGAATTTGGCCACGCGCGCTTTGGCCGAACAGATGAATGCGAGTTGCGCCAGCGTCCCCTACGGCACCGACGAGTTCGCGCTGGCCCGGCTGACGCAGGCGCCGGCGCGGCTGATCGACGTGCCGCTGGTGGCTGAAAGCCCGGTGCATTTCGAATGCCGCGTGTCCGACATCGTCCAGTTGAAAGGCTGGCAAGGCAACCTGGCCGAGGCCTGGCTGGTGCTGGGCGAAGTGGTGGGCGTGCATATCGATCAGGCGCTGCTGCCGGGCGGCGTGTTCGACACGTTCGGCGCCGCGATCATCCTGCGGGCGGGCGGGCCAAGCGCCTACGCGGAAATTGGGCCGACGGACCGCTTCGACATGAAGCGACCAAAATAGCAAACTTTTTTGGTCCTTTTTCAAAAAAGGACTACTTGCCTTTCTCCACAAACTGCTCAAGCCAGTGGATTGTGTAGTCGCCCGCCTGGAATTCGGGTTCTTCGACAATGCGCTGGTGTAACGGCAGCGTGGTCTTGATCCCCAGCACCGCGAACTCGTCCAGCGCACGCCTTAGCCGGGCGATGGCTTCCGGGCGGGTCGGCGCGTGCACGATCAGCTTGGCGACCAGGCTGTCGTAATAAGGCGGGACGACGTAGCCGGCGTAGAGTGCCGAGTCGACGCGCACACCGAGGCCGCCGGGGGCGTGGAAGGCGACGACCTTGCCGGGCGTGGGCGAGAAGGTTTCGGGGTCTTCGGCGTTGACGCGGCATTCGATGGCGTGGCCCGAGAAGCGCACATCGGCCTGGGTGTAGCCGAGGGGTTCGCCGGCGGCGATGCGGATCTGCTCGCGCACCAGATCGACGTTGCAGACCATTTCGGTGACCGGGTGCTCGACCTGCAGGCGGGTGTTCATCTCGATGAAGGCGAACTGGCCGTCCTGGTAGAGGAATTCGAGCGTGCCGGCGTTGCGGTAGCCGAGCTTTGCGAGTGCGGCGGTGGCGGTGGCGCCGATGGCGTCGCGTTCGGCGGCGGTGAGGACGGGGGAGCCGGCTTCTTCGAGCAGCTTCTGGTGGCGGCGTTGCAGGCTGCAGTCGCGTTCGCCGAAATGGACGACGTTGCCGTGCGCATCGGCCATGATCTGCAGCTCGATATGGCGTGGGCGGTCGAGGTATTTCTCGAGGTAGACTTCGTCGTTGCCGAAGGCGGCGCGGGCTTCGGTGCGGGCGACCCGCCAGGCTTCCTCCAGCTCGTCCTCGGCGTGGGCGACCTTCATGCCGCGGCCGCCACCGCCGGCGGTGGCCTTGATGAGGATCGGGTAGCCGACCGTGGCGGCGACGATGCGGGCGGTTTCCAGGTCGGGCAGCGCGCCGTCCGAGCCGGGGACCAGCGGGACGCCGAGGCCGGCCATGGCGGTGCGGGCGGTGATCTTGTCACCCATCATGCGGATGTGGTCGCTGGAGGGGCCGATGAAGGTGAGGCCGTGCGCTTCGACCATTTCGGCGAAGGCAGCGTTTTCGCTGAGGAAGCCGTAGCCGGGATGGATGGCGTCGGCCCCGGTGACGATGGCGGCCGAGAGGATGGCGGCCATGTTGAGGTAGCTTTCGCGCGCCGACGGCGGCCCGATGCAGACGCTCTCGTCGGCCAGGCGGACATGCATCGCGGTGGAATCCGCGGTGGAGTGGACGGCGACGGAGGGGATGCCGAGTTCGCGGCAGGCGCGCTGGACGCGCAGCGCGATCTCGCCGCGGTTGGCGATCAGGATCTTGGTGAACAGGGGTGCCGGCATGGTCAGTCGATGACCATGAGCACTTCGCCATATTCGACCGGCACGCCTGGTGTGATGCACACGCGGCTGAGCGTGCCGGCGCGCGGCGCCTTGATCTGGTTGAAGGTTTTCATCGCCTCGATGAGCAGAAGCGTCTGGCCGGCGGCGACTTGCTGGCCGAGGGTGACGAAATTGGCGGCCCCCGGTTCGGGAGCGAGATAGGCGACGCCGACCATCGGGCTTTTCACCGCGCCGGGATGCTTGCCGAGATCGTCGGAGCTTGCCTGGGCACTTTCGGCGATGGGGGCCGCGACGGGGGAAGCGGCCAAGGCGGGTGCGGCGACGGCGGCTTGCATGATGGCGGGCGCGCGCACCACGCGGATGCGGCTGTCGCCTTCGGAAATTTCGATTTCGGTGAGGCCGGTGTCGAGCAGGATTTCGGCGAGCACGCGGATGGCGTCGGCATCGACCGGCAGCTTGCTCACGCTTCTTCGTCCAGCAGCATTTCGGCCAGCGCCGTCAGTGCCAGGCCGTAGCCTCGTATGCCGAGGCCGCAGATGACGCCCTGGACCGCGCGGGAGATGAGCGAGTGGCGGCGGAATTCCTCGCGCGCATGGATATTGGTCAGATGAACCTCGACGGTGGGGAGCTCGACGGCAAGCAGCGCGTCCATCAGGGCGATGGAGGTGTGGCTGTAGCCGCCCGGGTTGATGACGATGCCGCGCGCCCGGCTGCGGCATTCCTGCACCCAGGTGATCAGCTCGCCTTCGTGGTTGGTTTGGCGGAAATCGATCGACAGGTCGAGCGCTTCGGCGGTTTCCGCACACAGCGCTTCGAGGTCGTCGAGCGTCGCCGCCCCGTAGAGGGTGGGTTCGCGTGAGCCGAGCAGGTTGAGATTGGGGCCGTTGAGGACGGCGATCATGGGGATTGGCATGAAGCGGGGGGGCTAGCACGGGTGGGGGTGGGGAGAAAGGCAAGCACTTCTTTTTTGAAAAAAAGAAGCAAAAAACTTCTGCTCCGCGCTCGTGCACGAGCGGGGAAGAGAAGTTTCTTGGTCCTTTTCTTCAAAAAAGGATTGCTTGCTTCCTCACGTATGGAACAGCGTCAGCCCCCCGCCAGGCCCTTCCCCGATCGTCAGCAACGACCCCGACACCGAGCCCGCGAAATCCAGCGTGATCGTCGGCTGTCCTGCTTCGGCGATCGAGACCATGCTGGTGGTCACACCATTGCTGACGCTGGTGGTGACCGTGGGGGTGATGTTGGCGAAGGCGAAGCCTTGCAGCTCGACGCCGTCGCCGGCCGCGAAGCCGGAGATCACGCTGCCGAAGGACGCGGGGTGCACCAGGCTGAGCAGCCCGCCGCCCGTGCCGAAGCCGATCGGGGTTTTTTCCGACGATGTGTCGTTCAGCACGAGGGTGCCGCCGGCCGAGATGTTGACGCTGCCGGTGCCGGTGAGCGGGCCGAGGAAGTTGAGCTCGCCGTTGGAGATCTTGATCGCGCCGTTATCGACGGTCGCCACGCTGAGTGTGGCGGTGCCAGCGCCTGAGGCGAGCAGCGTGCCGTTGACGACCAGTGCGCCCTGGACGTTGTTGGGCGAATTGCCGATCGAGGCGCCGGCATCCAGCGTGTAGGTCGCGCCGGCGCCGACCGTGATCGTGGAGGCCACGCTGCCGCCGCCGGTGAGTGCGACGGTGCTGGATTGTTCGGTCGCACCTTCGAAGACGAGCTGGGAGCCGAGCAGGGCGATCGATTGCGGATTGATCACCGGGCCCTGGCCGATGGTGGCCGCGCCTTTGACGACAACGGTGCCTGGGCCCTGGATGACGCCATACTCCAGCGACGTGACACCGGAGAGGGTGAGGGTATTGCCGGCCAGCGAGAGGGTGCCGCCCGCCTGCGACCAGTCGTGCGCGTAGGCGACGCCGCCTTGCAGCGCGATCTGGCCGGCATCGAGGATCACCTCGCCGACGCTGAGCAGGAGGCCGCCGGCAAACGCGACGTTGCCGGTGATGTCGAGCGCGCCGGCCCCGGTGACGACGCCGCCGAGCACGCCGAACTGAGCGCCGCCGATGGAGCCGCCGCCGTTGCCGCTGAGCGTGAGCATGCCGGTGGCGACGACCAGAGTGCCGTAATTGTTGAAGTTGTTCTGAACGACGCTGTTGCCGCTGCCATTGTGTTTTTCGAACAGGCCGTAGTTGTTGATGGTGCCGTGCGTGCCGGTGATCGACGCGGCCGGGCCTTTCAGAAACCAGCTCTCGCCGGCTTCGACGTTTACGCTGTCGATGGCGTCTGGCTCGTTGCCGACCTGGATCACGCCGGTCTGGCTGACGACCGACGTGCCGGTGCCGGCGTTGCTGCCGCTGAGGATGGTGTTGCCGAAATCGAAGGTGAGGTTGCCTTCGAGCGCCACGTTGCCGCCGAGATTGACCATGCCGCTGTTGAGCACCGTGCCGGTGCCTTCGAGCAGGCCGCCATCGAGTGCCACCTGGCCGAGCAGCGACAGGGTGCTGCCGCCTGTCGGGCCGTTCGAACCGGTGCCGACGACGAGCGCGCCGCCGGTCTGCTCGAAGACGCCGCCATAGCTGAGGCTGTTGCTGGTGAGCGTGATGTTGGCGCTCTGTTCGAGCACGGTGCGCGCGACGGTGAGATTGAAGTTCGAGCTCGATATCGCGAAGTTGCCGGTGGAGAACGCAGCGGTGCCCGCACCTTCGAGGGTGCCGTTGAGCGTGCTGGTGACGCCGTTGTTGCTCGGGCCCTGGAACAGCAGCATGCCGGCTGCCACGTCGATGATGCCGGTGTTGAAGATGGGCGCGAAGATGGTGCTGGTGCCGGTGAACGGATTGCCGCCCGACTTGATGAGCAGCCCGGCATTGAGGATTTCGCCGGCCGAGTTCTGATTGGTGATCGAGGCTTCGCCGGCGAGACGCAGCGTGCCGGTGGAGGCGACGCTGAGGGTGCCGCCGCCGACCACGCCCAGATTGACCAGGCCGATCTGCGTGGCGGTGCCTGCTACATTGAGGGTGGTGCCGCTTTCCAGCGAGAGGCCGTTGAAGTGGCCGGTGCCGGTCAGGTTGGTGGTGGAGTTGGCGATCGCGCCGTTCAGCGATGCGACGCCCGAGAGGTTGAGCGTGTAGCCGCCCAGGTTCAGCGTGCTGGGCGCGTCCAGCCGGAAATTGTGGCTGTAGGTGAGGTTTTCGTTGAGATAGACCGTGCCGCCTGCCAACTGCAGAAAATTGGACGTGTCGGTGAAGCCGCTCGCGAGCGTGACCGCGCTGCTGTTGAGAACGAGCGCGCCATTACCGGTGACGGTGCCGGCGAGCGTGGTGAAGTTCTCGGTGTCCGTCAGGGCGCCGCGATTGATCTGGAGCGTGCTGGCGGCACCTTGGGTGAAGCTGTTGCCGGCGGTGCTGGCGGCAAAGCTGGCACCGCCGAGCAAAGAGAGCGTGCCGCCGGCGAGTGCCACCGGGCCCGCGACGCTGGTATTGTTGCCGGCGCTGGCAAGGCTGAGCTGGCCAGCCGAGACGGACAGGCCGCCCGAGATGGCCGTCTGGTTGGCGACGGAGAGCGCGCCGCCGGTCACCGAGAGGGCGGCATTCTGGGTGTTGAGCGCGTCGAGCACGAGGGTGCCGGTGGTGTAGGTCACCGCGATCGGGCCTTGGCTCCCGACGATGAACACGTCGTCGCCGGTCAGCGGGCCGGTCGCCACGCTCCAGCTGGAGGTGTTGGACCATAATCCGCTCAGGGTGTTCGTCCAGCTTACCGAAGCCATTGTCGTGTCCTCTGCAATCGTTGCTTGGCACCCCTGGCGAGCGGCCGCCGTAGTTCGGCGTGGCCCTGGTCCAGAGGCATGGCCGGTCTCAGGTGTGGGTAATCGTTGCGATGCCGCCGCTGCCGGCGCCGAAGGTGAACGAGCTCAGGGTTTGGGCAGTGGAGAAGTTGAGCGTGAGCGCGTTCTGGCCGTCGCTGACCACGATCTGGTTGTGCGAGCTGCCGTAGGTGCCGCTGAGCGAGGACGCGTTGAGCAGGCTGAGCTGGATGGCATCTGGGCTGCCGAAATTCTCGATGGTCGCGTTGAAGCCTTTCAGCTCGTCGATCCGCAGCGTGCCCGCGCCGGCGAAATTCAGCTGGGTGGCCGAACCCACCGCCGAGGTGTTGAGAAATTCGATCATCCCGCCGCCGGCGATGGCAAAGCTGCCAGTGCTGCCGGCGCTGACGGTGCCGCCGATCTGCAGATGGCCGAGATTGGCGGCGATCGTGCCGGTATCGACGATACTGGTATTGATCAGGCTGGTCTGATTGCCGTTGGCCAGCAGCGATCCCGCGACCGACAGTATGCCGTCGCCGGTGATGCTGGACTGGGCCAGGAACGTATCGGAGGCGCCGTGGGCGATGAGCAGGGTGGCGTTGCTGGCGCCGCCTTGCGGGTCGCCGACCTGGATGAGGTTGGACTGGAGGGCCTGGCCGGCGATGGTGAGGGTGGCGTTGCCCTCGACATTGACGCCGCCGAGGGCGGTCGCACCGGCTACGGAAAGGGTGCCGTTGCCGAGCAGGGTGAGCGCCTGGGGTTCGCCCAGTGTGGCCGGGCCCGACGACGCGAACGTGCTGGAGCCGAGCGCGAGCGTGCCGGATGCGGTGAAGTCGCCGGCATAGGTCTGGTTGGCGGCGAGCGCGACCGTTGCCGATCCGCCGAACGCCAGGCCGCCCGATTGGAGTGCCAGGCCGGAGCCGAGCGTGAAGGTGCCGGCACCCAGCGTGATGTGGCCCGGGCCCGACAAGGTGCCCTGCAGCGAGCCGCCGCCGAGCAGGCTGAGGAGCGGTGCGTTGGCCAGGATGTTGCCCGATGCGGTCTCGATCACGTCGCTCAGGATCAGCGGATTGCTCAGATCATTCTCGGCGAGCGTGCCGGCGAGGCTGATCGTGCCGCCGCTGATGACGTTGTAGTTGTCGTCGAGCACGCTGTAGATGGCGCCCGAGGCGATCGCCAGCGTTCCGTCGCCCGCCGCGCCGCTCAGCGAGAGGTTGGCGATCTGGTCGGCATGGCCCGCCACGAGCAGCTCGGCGCCGCCTTCGACCAGGTATGTGCTGACCGTGAGCTGGCCTGTCGTGGCCAGGGTTCCGCCATCGGTGACGTTGCTGAGGTCGAGGCTGGTCGGGCCGGAAAGCGCGAATGTGTGACCCTGGAGATCGAGCACGCCGCCGGTGAATTCGGAGAACGAATTTGCATCCGACAGATTGGCTTGCAGGGACACGTTGGACGAGACGCCGAGTGCGGCGACGGTGATCACCAGCCCGGTTTCGAGCACGCTGCTGGAGGTGTTGCCGTTGAGGTCGATCAGCCCATTGCCGGCGAGCGTGCCGCCGAGGACGTTGCCGCCCGTCAGCGTCAATGTGCTGTTGGAGACGATCGTTCCGGTACTTGTGAAATTCGTCTGGACGACCGCGTTGCCGGTGCCGTTCGGGTCGATGAACAGGCCGCTATTGTTGAAATTGCCGAACTGGCCGGTGATGTTGCCATCGCCCTCGTCCGTCCAGCTGGCATTGGCGGCGACGTTGATGACCGGGTTGGACGACGTGCCGAAATAGATGCCGCCGGTCTGGTCGACGGCGCCGGTCACGTTGATCGTGGTCGGGCCGCCGATATTGACGTTGTTCATCTCGGCCTGACCGACGATGTCGAGCGTGCCGCCGTAACTGGTGACGCGGCCGCCATCGAAATCGGCGTGTCCGGACAGTGTGAGAACCGCGCTATGCGAATTGAGGTTCAGCACGCCGCCGGAGATGTCCCATGCGCCGGCATAGGAAAGCGGGCCGTTCAGCACGACCACGCCACCTTCCTGATGCACGGTGGCGACGCTGAGCGCGAGCTTGCCGCCGAATGTCGTCTGCCCGCCTTGCAGGCCCAGCGTGCCTGCGCCGCTGACCGCGCCGCCCACGGAATTGACCAGGCCGTTCAACCGCAGCTCGCCGATATTGGCTTGCAATGTTCCTGTGCTGGTCAGCGAGGCATCGATTTGCGACAGCTTGCCGCCGCCGGTCTTGGCGAACACGCCGGAGTTCGTGATGCTGCCGACATTCGAGGGGTCGGTGATGCCCCAATTGCCGTTGATGGCATAATGACCGAGTTTGCCGACGTTGATTTTCGCGCCGGAATCCGTGATGCCCAGGGAAAGATTGTTGGCCTGCACGGCGCTTTTGAGAACGTTGACGATCAGGCCGTTGTCCAGCGTGGTCGATGAGGCGGCAGTGCCGAGCGTGAGCGTGTTGTTGACGTTGATGACGCCGTTGCCGATGACGCCGGAGAGCACCGCCGTCGCGTTCAGCGCCAGCGAATGGCCGAACAAATCGACGATGGCGTTGTTGGCTGTGAGATTGTGCGCGAGCGCGTAGTTGGTCAGGAACCCGAGCTTGGCGCCGTTATCGAGCAGGATGGTGCTCAGCTGGCAGTTGAAGCCTTGCTGGACATAGACGGTGGCGCCGTTCGCACCGCTCAGTTCGAGCGTGCCGCCACCGGCGAGCGTGCCGGCGAGGGAGCCGCCATCGACGAGTGTCAGCTTGCCGGAGAGCGCGCGGATGGTGCCGCCGGTAAGAGCGAAGCTGCTGTTGAATGTCGCACCCTGGCCGCTGACGGTGTAGGTGCCGGCCGATTGCGAGAAGCCGCCGTTGAACGTGGCGTTGTGGACGGTGAAAAGATTGCCGCCGTTGATGTTGAACTGCGAACCTTGGGTGTAGAGCGTATAGGCGGCCGCGTTGATGCCGGCGCCGACGGAGACGGTGATGCCGGGCACGGAAATGGTGACGGCATCGAGGTCGGTCGGCAGCCCGTTGGGACCCCAGTCCGCGGCGTTGCCCCAGCTGTCGCTCTTCCCCGTCCATACGATATTTGTCATTTCGACGCCTTCAGGTCTGAAACGGCTGGACAACGATGGATGGCGCACGAGCACGGCCCGGAGCCTCGCCGCGTTAACCCTTCCTTCACGAATGTGTTACCGTTTCGGTCCCGGCAAGTCACGTACGATTTTATGACATTTTTGCGTATTTGCGCCTGTCTGCGTCAAAAGAGAGACAGAGATCGAGCGTCGTTTGACAAGGCGGTGGGCGCATGGCAAGGCCCGCGCCCTTTGAAAGACGGTTTGCCCTCAGGGGCGATAAGGGTGCGCATGCCGAAGGCAGAACTCGGAACTAAACGCGTGTGCGTCTCGTGCGCGACACGCTTCTACGATTTGACCAAGCAGCCGGCGATATGCCCGAAATGCGGCACCGAGCAGCCGGCGGACCAGCCGCGGCCCAAGCGCGGCGGCAACGTGGTGGATCTGCGCAAGCCGAAGAAGGCGGCCGTGGTGGAGGAAGCCGACGCCGAGGCCGACCCTGAAACCGAGGCGGATGCCGAAGAGGCGGAAGACGGTGTGCTGGAAGACACGTCCGACCTGGACGACGATGACGACGCCATCGCCAGCGACCTCGAAGTAGAACCCGACGGCGACGAACCCGAACGGTAAAGGTTTTTTGGTCCTTTTTTTCAAAAAAGGACTGCTTGCCTACTTTGCTAAAAGCAGCCGGTTGATCAACTCGATCGCCGGGTAGAGCTCGTTCCAAGCTTGGTCGAAGGCTCTCGCCGCAAACGGTTCGGCAATCTCCCCCAACGTCCGCCGCCCGTCGATCCGACGCAGGATCGGCTTTGCCAGACCCGGCAGAGGCAGGTTGACGGTAAGTGCGCCGAATTGCGCGGGCAGTGTGCCGTCCGGACGGATGCGCGCGGCAAACGTTTCCATCGAAGTCTCGCGCGCCACGGGGATACAGGCCGGGTCGCGGAAATCGCGGGCGGGGAGTGGTGTGTCCGCACGCAGGCAGTAGGCGACGTGGGTGGGCATGTTGCCGGCGAGCAATTCGGCCAAGGCCGCGCGGGCGATCGGATCGAGGGCGGCGATGCGGGCACGCAGGCGCGCGTCGGGCAGGAGGAGCGACGGGTCGTAGGCGGCGGGCTCGACGAGACAGGCGATGTGCAGGCCGGCTTCGTGCAGCAGGGCGGCGAAGGCGTCGATCGTGTAGGCGCGGTCGCGTGGGTTGAGCAGCAGGTCGTAGAGGCCGGCATCGCCGCCGCTGCGATGGTCGGAGAAGTTGGGGTTGGCGGCGAGCCAGTTGGTGGCGGGCAGGTGGCGCAGCACGCGCCGGGCGGTGTCGAGCCGGGCGGCGGCGGGCTCGGCGGGCGGGGCGAGGCGGGCGAGCGCATCCTGGACCATATAGACGCCGGTGCGGCCGTGCGGGGCATACACCATCAGGCCGAGGCCGCCGCCGGGGGCGAGCACGCTCAGCAGCGCGCGCAGGCCGGCCGCGGGGTCGGGCAGATGGTGCAGGACGCCGCAGCAATCGATGTAGTCAAACGGGCCGAGGCCGGAGGTGGGCAGGTCGAGGATGGAGCGGGTTTCGAAGCCGATATTGAGGAGGCTGCGGGCTTGCGCGCGGCCTTCGGCGATGCGGCGGGCGGCAAGGCTGCGGTCGAGCCAGGTGACGTGGCCGGCGCGGTTGGCGGTTTGGAGTTGCTGGGCGAGCATGATGGCGCCATCCCCGGTGCCACCGCCGGCGAACAGGGCGCGCAAGGGTCGCGCGTCGCCGAACAGCCAGTGGTCGATTTCGCGTAAGTGGCTGGGGCTGCCGATCCAGAGATGCTTGGTCTCCTCGCGCGGGTCGCGGGCCGGGTAAGGCATCGCCTCGTATTGGGCGGCGAGCAGGTCGTCTGTCGGATCGGGCATGATGGGCGTAATAGCGCGGCATGCGGCAGGCACAATCGCGCGGGTATTTCGGCATCGGGGCGGAAGGGGTGTCGAAATCGGCCAATATCGGCGCGCTGCTGCGCACGGGGCATGCGTTCGGGGCGGCCTTCTGCTTTTCGGTGGGGGCGGGGTGGGATGCGCGGGCCGGCCGGCAGTCCGACACCGCGGATACGCCGGCGCATGTGCCGTTCTACCGGTTCGGCTCGCTCGACGAGATGGTGCTGCCGGGTGGCTGCGCGCTGGTCGGCGTGGAACTGTTGGAGGATGCGGCGGATCTGCCGAGTTTCCGGCACCCTTTGAACGCGGCTTATGTGCTGGGTCCGGAGCGGGCGGGATTGTCGGCGGAGATGCTGGCGCGATGCCGTTATGTAGTGCGTATTCCGACGCGGTTCGCGCTCAATGTGTCGGTGGCCGGCGCATTGGTGCTATACGACCGGCTGATGCAGCATGGGCGGTTTGCGGACCGGCCGGTGGCGGCGGGGGATGGCGGGGAGGCGCCCGGGGTGGTGGCGCATGGGGAGCCGCGGTTCCGGCGGGTTTTGCCGGATTGGAAGAGGGTAGAAAGCAAGTAGTCGTTTGTTGGAAAAAAGGACCAAAAGACTTTTGCTTTGCTTCGCGTGCTGATGCGGCTTGCTTGTTTGGCGGGGGGCTAGGCCGTATCTCTCCGCGATGCGCGCTTCCCTTGTTCTTGCCCTCTGTTTTGCGCTGCCGGCCTTTGGGCAATCCACGCCTGGTGCGCCGCGTTCGATCGGCAAATTCGGCGAATGGCAGGCGGCCCTGCGCCCGGAGCCCGACGGGATTACCTGTTTTGCGTTCACCAGGCCGGAAGCGGGCGCACAGCATGGGGCGGGGCGGGGCAATGCGGTGCTCAGCGTGACGCGCCGGCCGCGCAGCCACGATGTGGTCGCCGTCAGTGCAGGGTTCATGCTGAGCGGGCGCGAGGATGCGCAATTGCGCGCCGGCGACACGCGCATGTTGTTCTACATCGCCAACCGGAACGCGTTTGCGCGCGACAATGCCGCCGCCATTGCCATTTTTGCGCATGAGAGCAGCGTGATGGCGTGGCTGCCGGGGCCGCATGGCGTGGCGGCCACCGAGCGGTTCAGCCTGGCGGGATTTTCCGCGGCGCTCGACGCCATGCGGAAGGCGTGTGCGCGATGAATGCGATTTCGCCGGAGGTCGCGTCGCTGACCGAGGCCGAGCGTGCGCGCGTGCTGGCCAAGTCCGCACTGTTCAATCCGCCGCCTTATACTTTGCCGGATGGCCGGCGCGACATCGTAGGGTTGAGCCGCGAGGAACTGGCCCTCGAAGTGCGCGCGATCGGCGAGGCTGCTTTCAGGGTCAAGCAGCTTTGGCATTGGATATACCATCAGGGGGTGACCGACTTTGCGGCGATGAGCTCCATCGCCCGGCCGCTGCAGGCGAAATTGTCGGAGCGCTTCGTGATCGGGCGCCCGGAAGCCGCCGTGGTGCAGACGAGCGTGGACGACACACGCAAGTTCCTGTTCCGCTTCCGCGATGGGCAGGAGGCGGAGACGGTGTACATTCCGGACCAGCAGCAGGATCGCGGTGCGGTGTGCATCAGCAGCCAGGTCGGCTGCACATTGTCCTGCCGTTTCTGCCATACGGGCACACAGAAATTGGTGCGCAATTTGGGTGCGCCGGAGATCGTGGGCCAGTTCATGGGCGCGCGCGACAGCTACGGCGAGTGGCCGAGCCCGCAAGGCGAGACGCCGCGGCTGCTCTCCACCATCGTGCTGATGGGCATGGGCGAGCCGTTGTATAATTACGAGAATGTGGCCAAAGCAATGCGGATCGTGATGGACGGCGAGGGCATCGGGTTGTCGCGCCGGCGCATCACGCTCTCCACGAGCGGTGTGGTGCCGATGATGGACCGCGCGGGCGCCGAATTGGGGGTGAATCTGGCGGTGTCGCTGCATGCGGTGCGCGACGATCTGCGCGACGAGCTCGTGCCGCTGAACCGGAAATATCCGATTGCCGAGTTGCTCGATGCCTGCAGGCGTTATCCGGGGGCGACCAACGCGCGGCGGATTACGTTCGAATACGTCATGCTGCGCGGGGTGAACGACAGCGAGGCGGATGCGCGTGAGCTGGTGCGGCTGATTGCGGGTATTCCGGCGAAGGTGAATTTGATTCCGTTCAATCCTTGGCCGGGCAGCACATTCGAGGCGAGCAGTGGCAATGCGCTGCACCGGTTTGCACGGATCGTGATGGAGGCGGGATTTGCCTCGCCGATACGGACGCCGCGGGGGCAGGATATTCTCGCGGCTTGCGGGCAGTTGAAGACGGAGAGTGAGAGGAAGAAAGCGGTTCTTTTTTGAAAGAAAGAACCACAAGACTTTTGTTCCGCTGTCGCGCGCTCAGGGTTGCGGCTTGACCATGCCGGATTGCGGGTAGGGCGGTAGGAGGTGGGGTGGCGCGGGCAAGCCGGATGGTTTGTTGCCGATGGCTTTGACCATCATCTGCACGGCGGTTTCCAATTGCTTGTCGTGCCCAGCTAGAAGATCGGCGGGCTCGTTCTCCAGGGTGATGTCGGGATCGACGCCGTGATTTTCGACCGACCAGGTGCTGTCGGTCTGGAACATCGCGCTTTCGGGAATGGTGACGTAGCCGCCATCGAGCATGTTCCAGTTGCCGCGTATGCCGCGTACACCGCCCCAGGAACGTGTGCCGAGCAGCGGGCCGAGATGATAAAGCTTGAACAGATAAGGAAAGATGTCGCCGTCGGACGCGGACCAGTGATTCAGCAAGGTGATCTTCGGACCGGGAATGAGCTCGCCGGGCTCGCTGGTGACCGCACCTTCGCGATTGACGCCGAGTGCGGCGATCATCCGGCGCAAACGTTCGAGCGCCATGGGAGCGACGAAACCGCCGCCATTCCAGCGGTCATCCATGATGAGAGCCTGTTTGCCGAGTTGAGAATAGAACTGCCGGACGAACTGCTGCAGGCCGAGCTGCTCCATGTCCGACATATACACGTAGCCGACCCGGCCGCCGGAGAGACGATCGACGATTGCGCGATTGCCGTTGATCCAGGCCTGTTCACGCAGACTGATTTCCTTGGCGACCGGCTGCACGGTGACATGGCGCGGTGTGGCCGTCGGCTGCTCGGCGATGGCGAGATCCACGCTCTGCTTGGCATCGGTAAGCTGCAACAAGCTGTCGGGGTCGGCCGGCGCGCGTAGATCCTGGCCGTTGATGGCAAGGACGTAGTCGCCGGCGTGAACGTTCAGGCCAGGGGCGCCGAGCGGGCTGCGATATTCGTCGCGGCTGTTGTCGCCACCGTAGATGGCCGCGAGCTTGTAGCGGCCGGAGGCGCGATCGAGCGCCCAGTCGACGCCGAGCAGGCCGGGATGCATTTTCGGCGTAGTATCGCCATCGTCGCCGCCGCCGACATAGGTGTGCGAATTGCCGATCTCGCCGTTCACCTGGCCGATGAGATAGTTGAGGTCCTCCCGTGAGCCGAGCAGCGGGACCAATTTGGCATAAGTGTCGTGTACGGCTTGCCAGTTCTGGCCGTTCATGACGGGCGAGTAGAACAGGTCGCGTTCCAGGCGCCACGCGTTGTTGAACATCTCCGTCCATTCGGCACGCGGGTCGACGACCATGCGCATGTTGCCGAGGTCGAGCTTGTGCGTCTCGTCGTGATCCTTGGCCGCATCCGGCTTGGCGGCGTAAACCGTGTAGTCCTTGTCATGCTTGATGAGCACATGTTGGCCGTCGGCGGCGAGGCTGTAGCTGTCGACATCTTCGGCAACCGTCTCGTCCTTGCGTGTCGCAAAGTCATAGACGTGCAGGGCAGATTTCTCGCCGGTCAGATTGCCCTCGATGAGCGAGATCGGCTGGGTGAGGTAGAATATCTTCTGGCCCGATGCGTCCATCTGCGCGATGTTGGCGGGGTCGACGGGCACTTCGATCGCGCGGTCCAGCAGGTGATTGAAGTCGATGCGGACCGGCGCGATGGCGGCCTTGGCGTGCGTGCCTTTGACGTCTGCTGGCTTGCCGGTGGCGTGCTTGGCGTCGCTTTCCTGTTTGGCATCGTCTTCGCCCGGTGCAGCGGCTTCGTCGGACCGCGGTGCCAGGGGAGAAGCGGTATCGGCTGCCAGCGGCAATGCGTAAATGCCGGTCGATTTCAGCACTGCGAAATCGAACTCCGTATCCGACAGAACCGTGTTTTCGTGGCGGCTGGACTGGAAATACAGATATTTGCCGTCGGGTGACCAGACTGGGTTGCTATCGGCGCTACTGCCGGCGCCCAACCTGTTGGTGTGGCCCGTCGCCAGTTCATAAATGTAAAGGTCGCGTCGGCGTGGGCTTTCGACGGCGCTCATGCTGAACGCGATGAAGCGGCTATCCGGCGAGAAGGCCTGGTCGTGGATTTCCGAGCCTTTGTCCTGTGCTATGAGCTTTGCGCCATCGCCTCCGGCACCTACCGTCCATAAACGATGCGCACTATCGGAAAACGCGAGTGTCTTGCCGTCCGGCGACCAGACAGGTGCGTAGAGATAGCCGTCCTTGAACCCGGTGAGCAGCTTTTCAGGCCCGCCCTCGGTCGGCCGCGTGGCAATCTGCTGGTTGGAATTGCTGTCGGTCGTGTAGGCGATGGTCTTGCCGTCCGGCGACCAGGCGGGATGGTCCTCGTCGGCGGTCTCGGTTGCCGTGAGATCGCGTGTGGCACCGTGCTCGGTGGGCACGCTGAAGATATCGCCGCGTGCCGAAAACAGGATGCGCTTGCCGTTTGGCGAGAGAGCGTAATCCACGTTCTGCGACATGTCCTTCTCGCGGATCATGTCGTGCACGTCAGCCGCGTGTGGACGCGTGCGGGTATTGTCGTCGGGTATCGCGAGTGCGACTTCGGTGACCTGTTCGGTTCGCAGGTCGAGGACAAACAGCTTGCCGGCTTGCTGGAACGCGATCGCGTTTGCCCCGTAAGCGGGAAAGTCGATATCGTAGTCAGTGAAATGCGTGACTTCGCGCGTTTTTTTGGTGGCGCGATCATAGCACCAGATGTTGGCGCGCCGGTTCTGATCCTGGTCGGACAGATAATATATCTTGTCGCCGACCCACATCGGCGATGTGTTGGTGCCCGACCAGTCGGTGATCTGATTCAGTTGTTTCGAGTTGAGGTCGTAGGTGTAGATTTGCTGCGCGAGGCCGCCGTTATAGCGCTTCCATGTGCGGAAGTTCCGCAATATCCGGTTGTAGGCGATCGTGTGGCCATCTGGGCCGAATGTCATCAAGCCCACCGCGCTGTCGATCGGCATGGGCACCGGCGCGCCGCCTGCCACCGGCACGGCGACCGCCTCGTCGATCCAACTGTTCCACTGCTTGGCTTTCGACAGGACGACGACGGATCTGGAATCGGGCGTCCACGTGACGACCATGTTGTCAGGCGCGTGGCGGCCACCGGTGCCGGCTTCTGTTGTCGGATGGTATGTGAGGCGGCGCGTGGGGCCGCCTACCGCGGGAATGACCCATACATCGGTGCCGGCGTTGCTCGCCTCAGTGTAGGCGATCCATTTACCGTCGGGCGAGACGCGGGGGAACATGTCCTGACCGGGTGCGCTGGTCAGCCGCAACGCAGCGCCGCCGGCGCGCGGCACAGACCAGATGTTGCCGTCGGCCACGAAGACGATGCGATCCGCAAAGGGCTGTGGGAAGCGCGGGATGGCGGCGGCGGCAGGCAATGCGAGTGCGCCGAGGCAGGCTGTGGAAAGCAGGGCGGCACTCAGGCGGGAGAGCTTCACGACCGAACATCCTTATCCTTGGGCCCGGCGGACGTTAGCCTAAAACGCCGACCGGTCTAGCCATGCAGGCGGTCTGGACGGGTTAAGATTTTCTCACCTCCGCTCGATGATACACGTACGTTTGGCTGCGCCACGCGGCAACTCTGTGGCTATAATTCGGTGCAGGCCACCGCGGCAATGGAGCCGATTCGACAATTCATCCATTCGAACCGATATTCTTCAAAGATCACGACCAAAGATGAAGTCATCGAATATGGCTTGGCCCACCTTGAACATTCGCGTGCCAGTCTGACGAAAGCCTTGGCGCGCGTAGAATGCGATTGCTCTTTCGTTTTTCTGCAGAACACCGAGCACGATCCGACGGGCACGCGCCTGTTGCGCGGCTTCAACAGCGGCTTGGATGAGCCGATGGCCGGTGCCGGTCCGATGAAAGCGCGACAATACGTAGATGCGTTGTATTTCGAGATCGAGCGGATGCGGGTCGTCGGCGGGTAGTGTTGCGGGCGTCAGGACGAGATAACCGATTGCGGTGTTTGTGGGGAGTTCGGCAATCCAGATATGGGTGAGCGGGTCCGCCAGCCATTGAAGATAGACGGCGATTGCGTGACGTTGCATGCAATGCGAAACGATATCCGGACCTGCGACTTTGTCTGCATAGGTCTCGAGAAATGTAGCACTTCCCAACAGGGCGAGCGAGGCCGCATCTTCTGTGTCGGCCAGTCTAATTTCGACTGTCGGCCGTGTCGTCATCATCTCCTGCATGACTGGTGCGGACTGTTACTGAGATGCCGTGATTTCATGCTGTGCTTTTGCGTAGGCATCGAGAAGTTGCTGCTCGATTGCCTGCAGTGAATGCGTGTAGGCATAAGCTGTGCGTAGCTGATGCAGTGTAGAGCGAACTTCTGGATCGGCTTCGTTGTCGTCAACATCGACGCCGGCGAGTGCGAGCCATTGGATGCGGGCTTCTTCGCCGAATTCCTTCAGCGTAGCCTGCCGATTATAAGCGTACGACACGGCCTGCGCTTCCGGAAAGCGCAACAGGATCACCGATTGCGTCGCCAGTGCCGAAGCCCAGGCGCTGTCGGGCAAACGCGTGAAACTTCGGGTGAACTCGACGGTCGGGCTGGCGGGTTTTGCTGGCGGATGTTTCAGGAGCGCTTCTGCGTAGGTAATTAGCTTCAGCAACTCCGGCTCTGCCGCCTTGTCGCTGGCCTGCTCGGTTTTAACTCGTGCGACATTGGCTTGTATCTCAGCCAGGAAGTCAGCGCGGGCGTGGGCGACGAGCACCGAGTTGCGATGCATCACCACGAGCTGCTCCAGCCCGAGCGCGATCAGAATGCCGCACGTGACTGTCAGCATATGCGTCACAAATGACCGCAATGAGGTGATGGGGCTCTCTGGCGAGGGTATTTCCATCCCAAAACGCTAAGTGAAAACCGCAAACCAAATCAAGCGTAGCAGAAAAGGGGGTGTGAGGTTCCGAACCCCAACGGGGTCCAGGGGCGGAGCCCCAAGCACTCCTAGGTATTCATAGCGTCAAAGAAATCCTGATTGGACTTGCTATACTTGAGCTTGTCCAACAAGAAATCCATCCCGTCGGAAGCGCCCATCGGATTGAGGATCCGCCGCAATACCCACATCTTCGACAACGTTCCCTTGTCCACCAGCAGCTCTTCCTTGCGGGTGCCGCTCTTGGTGATGTCGATGGCCGGGAAGGTGCGTTTGTCGGAGAGCTTGCGGTCGAGGATGATTTCGGAATTGCCGGTGCCTTTGAATTCCTCGAAAATCACCTCGTCCATGCGGCTGCCGGTGTCGATCAGGGCCGTCGCGATGATGGTCAGCGAGCCGCCTTCCTCGATGTTGCGGGCGGCGCCAAAGAAGCGCTTCGGCCGTTGCAATGCGTTGGCGTCCACGCCGCCTGTCAGAACCTTGCCGGAGGAGGGCACCACGGTGTTGTAGGCGCGTGCAAGTCGCGTGATGCTGTCGAGCAGGATCACCACGTCGCGTTTGTGCTCGACCAGGCGCTTGGCTTTTTCCAGCACCATTTCGGTCACCTGCACGTGGCGGGTGGCCATTTCGTCGAACGTGCTGGCGACCACTTCGCCCTTCACGGTGCGCGCCATGTCGGTGACTTCCTCCGGCCGCTCGTCGATGAGCAGGACGATGAGGAATACTTCGGGGTGGTTGGTGGAGATGGCCGTCGCGATGCTTTGCAGCATGACGGTTTTGCCGGTGCGTGGCGGTGCGACGATGAGCGCGCGCTGGCCCATGCCGATCGGTGCCACGAGGTCGATCACTCGCGGCGTATTGTCGCGCTGCGCACCTTTGACGGTGCTGATCGGCGTATCCATCTCCATCTTCAGACGGCGATCGGGGTAGAGCGGCGTCAAATTGTCGAAATTGATCCGGTGGCGCACGGCCTCGGGATTTTCGAAATTGACGTTATCCGGCTTGAGCAGCGCGAAGTAGCGCTCGCCATCGCGGGGGGCGCGTATCTGGCCATCCACCGTATCGCCGTTGCGCAGGCCATAGCGGCGTACCTGGTTTGGGCTGACATAGATGTCGTCAGGCCCTGGCAGATAATTCGATTCGGGGCTGCGCAGGAAGCCGAATCCGTCCGGCAGTATTTCCAGCGTGCCGTCGCCTTGGATGGCCTGGTCGCTCTCGGCCAGGTTTTTCAGGATGGCGAACATCATGTCCTGCTTGCGCAAGCTGGATGCGTTCTCGATCTGAAGGGATTCGGCGAAGCTCAGCAGGTCGGCCGGTGACTTGGCCTTGAGTTCGGCGAGATGCATGAATACGCCTCGAATACGGAAGGAGATGGTCCCTGCAGGCGAGCGGCCGCGAGGGGAATGGCGGAGTTTGGGTTGGGGGTGCCACGGCGCGGGGTGCGCGCCAGCTTGCCACCGGAGCGCACGAGCGGCGCTTGAGGAGTGATAAGCATGTGGGGGGGGTGTTGTTCAAGGGGGGAAGGAAGGGAGGCGTTCTTTTTTGAAAGAAAGAACCAAAAAACTTTTGCTCCGCCGCGCGCGCTTGGGGCTTAGAAGGGTTGGACCACGACCATGATGACTGCGACCAGCATGAGCAGCGTGGGGACCTCGTTGGCGATGCGGAAAAAACGCTGGGGGCGGCGGTTCCGGTCGGCCAGGAAGTCTTTCCGCCATTTGCCCATGGCACCTTGGGCGCCACCCAGGCCGAGCACGCAGACGAGCTTCACGTAGAACCAGCCCTCATGCCAATCGACCAGGCCGGGCGTGAGGGCCAGGATGATGCCGAAGGTAAAGGTCGCCAGCATTGCCGGCGTCATGATGTATTTGTAGAGGCGCAGCTCCATCACCTTGAACAGCTCGCTCGTCTCGCTGCCGGGGCGGGCGTCGCAGTGATAGACGAACAAACGCGGCAGATAGAGCAGCCCGGCCATCCAGGCGATGAAGCTCACGACGTGAAGGGCCAGGCTCCAAGGGTAGAGATAGGCGAAGGCCGGCACCATCAGGCCGCCTGCTCCATCATCGCGCTGGCGAACAGCGGCGGCAGCTCGTCGAGCCGCGCGATCACCTGTTCGGGGCGGAACGTCAGGCCATCCGGCAACCCCTCAGGCGCCATTGCTACCACGCGCATGCCGGCCGCGCGCGCCGCAGTCAGCCCGGGGACGCTGTCCTCGACCACCAGGCACGCCGCCGGCTCCACGCCTTCGGCAGAAGCAGCGGCCAGAAACAGGTCGGGCGCCGGCTTGCCGCGCGCCACGTCGCGTGCGCTGTGCACCCGGCCTTCGACCAGGTGCGTCATGCCGTTGGCGGCAAACTTGTGCGCCATTTCCTCATGCGAGGAGTTCGACGCGATACGGACTTTCAGCCCCATCGCCAGGGTCGCTTCCAGCACCGAGCCTGCACCCTGCATCGCCGGCACACCCTGCCCCAGCCGCTCGATCAGCCGGCTCTGCAGGCTTGCCGGCCAGTCAAGCGGCAACGCCCGGCCGATCGCCGCCTCGTAATGCGGCTGGATGGCCGTCCAGGTAAGCCCGGTAAACCGGCGCGCCTCGTCAGCCTGCATCGGCCAGCCGAGCGCACGCGCCTCTTCGGCCAGCAGGTGGCGGGAGACGGGTTCGCTGTCGATCAGCACGCCGTCGCAATCGAAGATCACCAGGCGGAGCGGCACGCGTCGAACGGTCAAGCGGCCAGCCTCATCTGGCAATCGGTGTGGCGCGCCGGGCACAGCCGGCCGCCCGCGGCGCTGCACATGCCGGCGCCACGCGAACGGGCGCCACGGATGGTTTCGGCAACCGCCGCAATGAACCCGGCCTCGCTGTTCTGCGCCGGCGCGCGGAAATAGCCCGGCACGCCCATGTGCTCGGCCACTTCGCGATATTCGACGTCGAGCTCCACCAGCGTTTCCGAATGATCGGATACGAAGGCAATCGGCACGACAAGCACGGCCACCTTGTCGCGCGCGGCTTGCTCGATCGCGGTCTCGATCGACGGGTCGAGCCATTTCTGCGGCGTCGCCCGCGACTGATAGCAGACCTGCCAATCCAGACCCTCGATACCCATCCGGTCGGCGACCGCCTGGGCCGTGGTCTCGATCTGATACTGGTACGGATCGCCACGATCGACGATGACCTGCGGCAATCCGTGCGCCGAGAACAAGACCCTCACCGGCGCGGTGCTGGCGGCCACCGCCTCGGCCAGGCTGTTGCGGACGATCTCGGCCGTGGCGGCGACGTAGCCGCTATCGGCGAACCAACAGCACAGCGTGGTGACAGGTTTGGCCAAGCCCTGCTTTGCCGCCTGCTCGCGCCAGTCGGCCAGCGAACTGCCGGTCGTCGTGGTGGAGAACTGCGGATACAGCGGCAGGAGGAACACCTCGTCGGCGCACCATGCTTTGACGTCGGCGACCGTTTGGCTGCTGAACGGATGCCAGTAGCGCATGGCGATGAAGCAGCGCACCTCGGTCGCCGCGTCGCTGAGCGAGGCCTCGAGCGCGCGTGCCTGGCCTTGCGTCAATTCCAGCAGCGGCGACCGCCCGCCGAGAATAGCGTAGTTCTCGGTGGCTGGCTTGACCCGTCGGGCCGCGATCAGCCTGGCCAGGAACGGCCGGATGAACGGCGGCACCCGCAGGATCGCCGGGTCGCGGAACAGGTTCAGCAGGAATGGCCGTATCGCCTCGGGGCTGTCGGGGCCACCGAGGTTGAACAGCACTACCGCCAGCCTGCGCCGCGCAGGGCTCACCGTCGGCTCTATCGATTGCGCAGAAATGCCACCAACTCCGCCACATGATCCGGGTTCGTCTGCGGCAGGATGCCGTGACCCAGATTGAAGATATGCGGCCGGCCGCGAAGCGCATCCACGATGCCGGAGATTTCCGACCGCATCGCCTGCCCACCGGCGAGCAAGGCGATCGGGTCGAGGTTGCCTTGCACCGCCACACTGTCCGGCACCATCGCGGCCGCGCGGCCGGGGTCGGTGCCGGTGTCGAGCGCCACGCAATCGACGCCCGTGCGCTCGGCGTATTTACCCGCATACATGCCCGCCAGGCGCGGAAAGCCGATGACCGGAATGCCGGGATGCTTGCGGTTCAGCGCATCGACGATGCGCGCCGCCGGCTCGATGACATGACGCAGGAACTGGCTGGGCGCCAGCATGCCGGCCCAGGTGTCGAACAGCATGACCGCCTCGGCGCCCGCCTCGATCTGTGCCGATAGATAGTCGGTGGTGGAGCGGACAAGGAGATCCATCAACCTGGCGAACAAGGCCGGCTCGCCATAGGCCATGGCACGGGTGGTCGCGAAATCGCGCGAGCCGCCGCCTTCCACCATGTAGCAGGCCACCGTGAACGGCGCGCCGCAGAAGCCGATCAGCGTGCAGGCCGGCGGAAGTTCGGTGCGCAGGCGACGGATCGTCTCCAGCACCGGCGCGGTCATTTCGGCCACGCGGGCTTCGCTCAGCGCATCCAAGCCAGCTGCGTTGCGGATGGGCGCCAGCACCGGTCCCACGCCGTCGGTGAACGCCACATCCTGCCCCAGCGCCCAAGGCAGGATCAGGATGTCGCTGAACAGAATGGCCGCATCCATCGCGAACCGGCGAATCGGCTGGAGCGTAATCTCGGTGGCCAGGTCGGGATTCGTGCAGCGGGCGATGAAGCCGCCAGAACTGTCCTTTATGGCCCGGTATTCCGGCAAATAACGGCCGGCCTGGCGCATCAGCCAAACCGGCGGCGGCCATACGTCGTTACCCGCAAGAACTTGGAGGATCGGCTTGTCGGTCATGGTGTCCCTGATCGTTCGCGCGCCCTTCCTAAGCCTTGTTAAGACTTTCTTATAGAGAGAGGTGACAGATGGGGCTGTGGATAACGGGGTACCCGGTCATTCCACCGCGCACCGCACATCCATCCACATCACACCTGTCCGGTAAGTTGCTCGCGTTCTTGTGCGTTTTGTCGCCGTGCACAGGTGTGGGGCAAACGCGATCCGAGTTCCTCGCGTTTGCGTGACACGGCTGTTGCTCCCCAGGATTCTTTTGCGGCGCTGGGGATGCGGAGTTGGGGGCTGGTTATCCCCGCTATTGTTGGAGAAGGAAGGAAGTAGTCCTTTTTGAAAAAAGGACCAAAAAGCTTTTGATCGTGCTGTCGCTGGCTCGCTGCCGGCGTACGCCAGAGAGCAAAAGTTTTTTGGTTCTTTTTTCAAAAATGAACTGCTTGCCTTACACTCCCACCCCATGAGCACCGACCGCATCAACCTGCACCTGGTCTCCGACGCCACCGGCGAGACACTCAACTCCATCGCGCGCGCCACCGTCTCCCAGTTCGAGCAGGTCAGCATCATCTACCATCGCTGGAGCCTCATCCGGACGCGCTTCCAGCTCCATCGCGTGCTGGAAGGTATCGAAGCCGAACCAGGCCCCGTGCTCTCCACTGTCGTTGACAAGGCCTTGCGCAACGATCTGGAGAGCACCTGCGCACGGCTCGGCGTGCCGGTCGTCAATGTGCTCGAGCCGGTATTGGCGGTGCTGACCGACCAGATCGGCGCTCAGGCGACCGCGCGGCCAGGCAAGCAATATGTGCTCGACGCGGATTACTTCCGCCGGATCGATGCCATCCATTTCGTGCTCGCCCACGATGACGGCCAAGCCCAGGCGGGAATCATGGAAGCCGACGTGATCCTCGTGGGCGTCTCGCGAAGTTCGAAAACACCCACCAGCTTCTATCTGGCCAACCGCGGCGTGAAGGCCGCCAACGTGCCGCTGGTCCCCGGCACGGCCGATCCGCCAGGCCTGGAGGACCCGCACTGCCCGGTGATTGGGCTGACCTTGGATGCGCAGTCGCTGATCGAAATACGGCGCCACCGTCTCAAGCTCATCGCGACGGGGCAGAACGCCGTGCACATCAAGCAGGGCAACAACGAATATGTCGATCTGGAAGCGGTAAAGGCCGAGCTGCTATGGGCGCGACGGCTGTGCACGCGCCGGGGCTGGCCGGTGGTGGATGTGACGCGCCGCTCGATCGAGGAGACGGCGGCGACGGTGTTGCAATTCATGGAGGCTTGGCATCTGCGGCGGGATCGTAAGGCGGTCGAGCCTATGTCGTTGAACTTGTCCAATCCCTAGGGAGAAACAGGACGGCCTTCTGTTTTGTAGAAAAGAAGCAAACGACTTTTGCTCTCTTGCATCTGCGTCAGTCGGGTGCCGTTTGCGTCGCGAGTGTTGCTACGACGGTGTCGATTGGCATGGCCCAGTCGTTGTTCCAAATGTCTTTCTGCGGCTGACGCGTGCGGCACACGCGGCATTCGCGCGGGAACCCGCCTGTGCCGTCCAGCCACCAACAGCCGGCTGCATGGGCTTGCGATTGGCATACGCGCAGGCAGGCGGCCGCTGTCTGTGTATCACCGATCCGCGTGGTGTCGCTGTCGGACGGGCATTTGAAGAAATGGATGAAGCCTTGATCGGCCGGCGAGGCGATTTGCGCCGATGCCAAGACGCACCAGATGCATACGGCGGTGATGAATCCGATGACGACCGCCGCGCGCGGCATGGCATCAACGTGAAAAGAAGCTCTTCAGCACGGCGCCGGCGACACCCAGCTCGGCGGATTGTTCGATCGACGGCTGGCTCTCGCCCGAGAGATACGGGGCGAGCGCGTGCGCGAGGTTCGGCAGCGTGAGTGTCTGCAGCCAGATCTTGCCCGGTCCGGTGAGTTCGGCGAGGAACAGGCCGTCGCCGCCGAAGAAGATGTTGCTGATGCCGCGCATGGTCGTGATGCCGAAACGCACCCGCTCCTCGAACATGCCGATATGGCCGGGATGAACGCGGATTACCTCGCCCGGCGCCAGCTCCCTCTCGATCACCTCGCCACCCAGCTCGATCCAGGCAGTGCAGTCGCCCGCAAGCCGCTGCAGCAGGAAACCATTGCCGCCGAACAGTCCCGAGCCGAGGGATTGCTGGAAGCCGGTGGTGAGCTGCACGCCCTGCGTGGCGCACAGGAAGCCATGCTTGTGCACCATGTAGGTCTGCCCGGGACGCACTTTGATTTCGCTGATATGGCCGGGGATCTTCGCGGCGAAGGCGACCACGCCCTGCTGATAGGGCGCGGTATATTCGGTCATGAACAGGCCGCCGCCGGAGAGCGCACGGCCGACAGCGCCGAAAAATCCCGTGTTGCCGGCTGTGTTGGTGGTGGTCTTCAGCTCGATGCCCGCGGTCATCCAGCTCAGCTGCCCGGTTTCGGCCACGAGCATTTCGCCGGGATTCAGTTCGATTTCCAGAACCGGAAGAGTTTGGCCGATGATGGCGGTGCGCATGGCAGCTCCTTACGGTACTTGGGCCAGATAGTATTTTTCGGCAATCCGCACAGCATCCGACGCCCAAGTGATGGCTGCATCGACCTTTGCGCCGGCTATTTTGTTTGCCATCCAGTATGGAACCGACAGGCAGACAGTTGTCTGCGGCGAGAGACCGTCGAGCAAGCAGCCGGATGATGTGTCGGGACTTAAGCGCTTAATCTCTCTACCTGCGAATCCCCTTGGAACTGTCACGCTGGTCGTGAATTCGCAATTGTACATACTGCTTGGCGGGTGCTGGTACATCTGCTTGACCAGCGTGATCAGGTGACGAGCCTCAGCGTAATCCTCCATTGCCCTCATCACATCCGCCGGGGGGGCCCCGGTGGGCGGAGACGACGGCAATGTTTGCGGAATTACCGGCGGTATGCGCGCGTAGGAACCCGGTGCCGGGGTTGGTCCGTTTTCGTAGATTTCGAGAAAGCCGCGCTTCTGATAGCTGTTATCTACCGCAGTTCCGGTTCCGGTTGGGCAAGGCGATTGCATGGGAAAGTTGAAAGCGATCGTATCGGTTTCCGTCGATCCGAAAGGATATGGCCCGGGTCCGACAAGCGCGCGCGAATTCGTGCGGCCGACAAGATAGGCGAGCACGGCGACTGCCAAGAGCAGACCAACTCCGACGATACGCCGTGTCAGCCTCGTGGATGGCTCGGCCATACCGCTCTCCATGTTGCCCTCAATCGATCAAGTAACAGAACAGGAGTCCTACAGCAACGCCGGGTTCATTTCGAAGCTGTTTTCCCGGTCGTCGTCGATGCGGGCCGCCTCGTTCGTGCCCAGGCCTCCTCGCCGCCTCGATACCATTGAACATGCCGGTAGCCGGCAGCCACCAAGGCGCCGACGGCGTCGAACGCATCGCAGCCGCGAACGCCGTCGCCGAGCACGATCAGGACCGCCGACTTGTCGGCGCCGGCCTGTTCGTCCGCGATGCGGCGGGCGAAGGCCAGTCCGGTCTCGTCGCGCACCAATGGGTCGAGGACGTGCCAACTCTGTTCGGCGGCGACGCCACGACCGAGATCGATCACGACAGGCGGTGGAGACATGGCCAGAGCCGCCGCGAATCGCGCGGTGGTGACGAGCGTGCTGCCCACCGGCGCGGCCGAAGGCGTGGCGGCGAATGCGCCTTGCGTGCAGGTCAGGGCATCACCGAGCCCCGGTTCCGCCTCGTCTGAAAACGCCGGCAGCCCCGCATCGGCGAGTGCGTGCAACGCACGTTGTAGCCCAGACGTCTGCCGCCAGCCGGCGTCGAAATAGCCGCTGACCCGCCAGACGCTGCGACCGGGGTACCGCCGCTCGTAGTCGGCAAAATCGGCGTGCGCGCGCGCGTGGTCGCCGCTGAGTTCGAGCGCGGCGACCAACAGAAGCTGCGCCTGTTCGGCCGGCTCCATGTCGCCGGTCGATGGCGCATCCGGGTGCTGTGCGAGGCCGAGTTCTCTGACTGCATCGCCAACTTTGTCGCGCATCAGGTCCAAAGTGCCAATGATCAGGTGGATCACGCGCGTATGGGCGCTCGCAGGATTGAGTTGCAGGATGAAGTCGTAGTCGGTGACCGCCCTGTCGAACTGCATCTTGCTTTGTGCGCAGCCGGCCAGCACGCTTCTGGCATTGACGCTGCTCGGGTCCAAAACAAGCGCGTCCGACGCTGCCTGTTCTGCCGCGTTGCAGTCATCCATAACGTAGAGGTCGAGCGCGCGCGCCGCGATGGCGGTGGTGTTCTGCGGAGATGCCGCAAGCGCTTCGTGTATGGCGCGTCGCGCTTCCTCACGATCAGCGATTTCGTCCGGATCGGTGACCGTAGTCACTTCGCGCAGCAAGGCCCAGCCCAGTTCCGCCTTGGCATCGACAAAGTCGGGCTGCTTGGCGATAGCGCGCTGCAGCAGCTCGTGCGCCTGCGCAAAGTCAGCGCGTGTCTCGCTTGTATCCAGCAACGACCGCGCCCGAAAAAACAATCCCAGCGCGTCCGGGTCATCCGGCCTGTCGCGCAACGAGCGCGCGCTCTCCAATTGGTTGAATTCCACGCCGAGCGGCAGCGCGATGCGGCGGACGATCGTGGGGCGCACCTGGCTGATCTGGTCGCGTGCCGGGTCGAACTGGGTGGTCCAGAGCTGGCGGCCGGTTGCCGTGTCGATCAGCGAGGCGAGAATATGGAAATGGCCTTCCTCGGGGGCGACGCTCCCGGTTACGATGTAGCGCACGCCGAGGTCGCGGCCGATCTGCTGCGGCGTCTCGTGCTGGACGGCCTGCGCACTCTCGCGCGCGATGACGGTGCTGGCCGGCAGATGCGAGAGGTCGGCCGTCAGGTCGTCGGTCACCGCGTCGGCCAGATAGTCCGCACTGCGGTCAGCACTCGCGTTGCGGAATGGCAGTACGACGGTGGACAGGCGCGGCGGTTCGGGGTGGGCGGGCCAGGCGAACCAGGCTATCGCCAGCGCGGCCACGCCGCACGCGGCCGAGATGCCGGCGAACAACGGCCAGGTGTGGCCGCGCAATGCAGGAGGTGCCGGCGCAGGTCTGTCCAAGGGCGAAGTCGGCGAGGGCTGTGGGGCCGCTTGTTCGAGGCTCGTTGTGGCGCTATCCGCCGCTTCGGCCGCTTCAGGCGCGCGCATCGGCGGCTTCTCGTCGATGCGGACATCCCCCACGAACTGGTAGCGGCGACCAGGCAAGGTGAGGATCAGCGTTTCGGAACAGTCCGCCTTGACCAGCGCCTTGCGCAATTTGGAGAGCTGAACGGAAAGGTTGTTCTCAGAGACGATCCGGTCGGGCCACACGGCGGCGAGCGTGTCGTCGTGGCTGACCGCGCTGGCACGATTCTCGATCAGGTAAGCCAGCAGGTCCAACGTCTTGTCGTCCAACTCGACCGGGCGGCCGTTCGCCGATAGCAGCCGCCGCCGCCAGTCCAGCTTGAAATGGCCAAAGATCGCTGTCTCGAATAGCGCCTGCATTCGCCCCAGCCTGCTCCGCCCTGCAATGAACGATGCGTCATTGTGGCCTCGTTGCGCTCCTGAGTCATCGGCCGGCGCGTATGCGACAGTTCTGAATGCCGGTCGCCCACGATAAACTGCGGCGTAACGCATTCATCCAACTAGTTAATTCGGCTTAGCGCCTATTTATTCCAATTGAGTTCCAGGCGGCCCGATGCCGCTCCTATCGATTGGTTGTCGCCCCGGACCGGGCAGCGATCCTGAGCCAGATGGCCCAGGGGACCTGCCCGGTCAAAAGCGGCGGCTCAACAACGATCGAAAAGGAATCCCACCATGAACAACACAACCCGCAACGTTGCCGCCACACTCGGCCGCCTGACCTTGGCTGCCATGTTCTCCGCCGTATGCCTTGGCGCCGCGGTCATGCCGGCAACTGCCGGCACGCCGGACGACATGACGGTTCAGACCCGCCTGGTCAGCACCGCGGGCCTCGACCTCACCCGTTCGCACGACCAGGCGGTCCTGATGCGGCGACTGGCAGTGGCCGCTCGCCAGGTCTGCCGGAAACCTGCTTCATCGGTTTCCGAGAGTGCGTCCGGCTATGAGGAATGCGTCCAGTCGGCCATGTATTTCGCGCACCGGCAGGCCAATGCGGCGATTGCCTTGGCGGCAAAGACTTCGGTGGTCGCCTCCGCGGAAAAATAGCAGAACGCTTGCTGCGACCGTCACGAAAAGGTCCGGGGATTCCTCCTCCGGGCCTTTTTTGCGTTTGTGCGGGGCTGGACCCGGTGTGGTGCGCGCTCAGGTGCCGGTCCCGCCCTGGTCGCGACCGCCGGGCTGAACGGCCACCGCCTGCATCTGTTTCGGCAGCCTACCCTGCGAGACGCGACAGGCTGGGGTGCCGAGCGACGGTGACACCGGCAAAGCGACTGCCGGCCACGCCTCCCCCAGCCAAAACTCGATAAATGAAACGGCTAACAAACTGTAAACATTGATTAAACCTGCTTAGCTCCATTTCATTCCAATTGAGTTCCCTCAACCCCGATCCCGCCCCTATCGATTGGTTGTCGCCCCGAACCGGGCGGTGCTCCCCGGCAGAAGCCGCAGGGCATCACCGGTTCAGGCGGCGAACGAAACCGACCCAATCGCAGGAGCATCCCATGTACGACACCGAAACGAAAAGCCTCGCCGCCCGCCTCGCCGGCCTGGTTCTGGCCGCCGTGATCTCGAGCCTAGTGCTCGTGGCCGCCGTCGCCCCGACGCTGTCGGATGACCGGCAGACCGGCGCCATCACCGGATCAGGCCGGCCGCCTGAACACGGCGCCCCCTCACTTTTCGCCCTCGTATTTACGGAGATTTTCCATGTTCGACCGCAACACGCACAGCATCGTCGCCGTCCTGGGCCGCCTGGCCGCAGCGTCCTTCATCACCGCCGCTTTGTTCGCCGCCGCCGTCTATCCGGCTGCGACGTCGCTCGCGGCCTGAACCAGCTATTCCCGAGGAGATCGCACAGATGTTCCATTCTCGCCGCCTTTGGTCGACCCTCCGCCACCTGGCGATCGGGGCCGGCGCGACGCTCATCTTGATGAATGCGGCTTCATTGCCGGCGAGCGCGCAGGTGCGCTCGCTCACTCCGCCAAGCAGCGCAGCCGTTCCGGGCTTCGATCTGCCGCGCACGAACGACCCCGCTTCGATCGCCAGCCAAAGCCGGGCGGCCGCCATGTTCGTATGTCAGAATCCCGCTTCCGGCTTCTCGGGTGACGTCAGACGTTTTCACGCCTGTTATCATCAGGCGCTACGAGCTGCTTTGGCCAAGGCATCAACTGGCGTGCTCCTGGCGGATACCGGAAAAGCAACGTTCGTCGGCAGGTAGTCCCTACACGCGCATCGGCATCAGCACATACAGCGCCGACTCGTCGGCCGCATCGCAGACGATGGTGGGCGCCGAGCCGTCGGCGAAACGGAACTCCACCTGGTCGGTGATCTGGTCGGTGATGTCGTTCAAGTACCGGGCCTGGAAGCCGATTTCGAGCGGGCCGGCACTATACTGTACACGATCGCCGTCCAGCTCTTCCACCGCGGTGCCCTGGTCGGGGCTCGCGGCAGAAAGGGTGAGCACGTCTTTCTGTAGAGCGAGCTTCACCGGACGTGAGCGCTCGCTGCTGATGGCGGCGACGCGGGCGACGGCGTCGGAGAAGTCGCGTTTGCCGACGCGCATGATCTTGTCGTTGTCGCGCGGGATGACGCGGTCGTATTCGGGGAAGGTGCCGTCGATCAGCTTGCTGGTAAGCGTGATGGTGCCGGCGGTGAACTGGATGCGCGTGTCGGACAGAGCCACCTCGATGCTGCCGCTTTCCTCGTCGATGAGCTTGCGCAGTTCGGCCACCGTCTTGCGCGGCACGATCACGCCGGGCATCGAGCCGGCACCTTCCGGCAGATCTTCTTCGACGCGCGCCAGGCGATGGCCGTCGGTGGCCACCGCGCGCAGGCGACGATGGCCACCGCTATCGACGGCGTGCAGATAGATGCCGTTCAGGTAATACCTGGTCTCCTCGGTGCTGATGGCGAAACGGGTGCGGTCGATCAGGCCGCGCAGCACGAGCGAGGGTAGGTGGAAACGATGCGGGAGCTGGCCCGCGGTCATCGCCGGGAAATCCTCGACGGGCAAAACCAGCAGCGAGGTGGCGAACCGGCCGGCGCGGAGGGCGAGCTGCGCGTCGCCGCCGGGATGGTCGAGCTCGACCTCGGCGCCGTCGGGCAGTTTGCGCACGATGTCATACAGGGTGGCGGCAGGTGCGGTGGTCGCACCGTTGCGCGTGGTGGTGGCGGCCACTTCCTCGACGATGGCGATTTCCATGTCGGTTGCGGTGAAGCTCAGCCGCCCCTCGCGCACCGCGATCAGAACATTCGCCAGGATCGGAATGGTGTTGCGCTTTTCGGCCACGCTCTGGATGTGCGCCAGCGCCTTCATCAGCGTGGCGCGATCGGCCTTGAGCTTCATCGTCTAGATCCCCGGTGCCCACGCCAACGCCAGCGGGACTCTCAGCCTAGTCTAACTGTGCCGGCGAATCGCGCAAATCGTTCGAAGCCACGCCGCATTGTCGCCATAGGTGCGATGGACTATGCGGAATGCGCCTGTACGGGCGGCTGGTTGGGGTGTTTTCGCGTATGGCTGAGGTTGCTCTGATCGGCGCGGGCTCGATCGCCCGTATCCATGCGGACGCGCTGCGCTCGCTTGGCCACACCGTGAGCGCGGTCATCGACCCGAACGAAGCTGCGGCCGCCGCGCTGGCAGGCGAGGGTGTGGCGACCTACCGCACGCTGGAAGCGGCGATTGCCGCCGGCGGATTCGACCGCGCGCACGTGCTCTCCCCCCCCGACCTGCATGCGCCGCTGGCCGAGACGCTGCTGCGCGCCGGCCGCGCGGCGTTCGTGGAAAAGCCGCTGGCGACCAGCGCGTCCGATTGCGACCGGCTGATCGAGATCGCCGCCGACCACCGGGCGCCGCTGGGCGTGAACCAGAATTTCGTGCACCACCCGGCCTTCGTGCGCGCCCGCGGGATCGTCGATAGCGGCCGTGTGGGCCGTGTGCGGTTCATCTCCTGCATCTATCATGTGCCGCTCCGCCAGTTGGCCGCGCGCCAGTTCGGCCATTGGATGTTCCACGAGCCGGGCAACATCCTGCTCGAACAGGCGGTGCATCCGCTTTCGCAGATCGTGGCGCTGGCTGGCTTGCCGACCGAAGTGCAGGCGATGGCCGGGCCGCCGATGGCGATCACCGATACATTGCCATTCGTCAAGGAAGTCACCGCCACGTTGCGCTGCGCCGATATCGTGGCGCAGTTCCGCCAGTCGGTCGGCGAGCCGTTTCCGTTCTGGCAGCTCACCATCGCCTGCGAGGATGGCGTGGTGGTGGCCGACATGCTGGCCAACCGCGCTTTCAGCACCACGCGGACCGGCTTGCTCGAAGCGGTGGATGCTGCGGTGGCAGGTGTCGCGACGGGTGCGTCGCTGGCCGGGCGCGCGGCGATGAACCTGGTCGAATATGCCAGCAGCCAGGCGGGCCTGGGCAAACGGCGCGATGCGTTCTTCCTCAGCATGCAGGGCAGCATCGGCGCGTTCCACACGGCGGTGGACGAGGGGCGGCCGCCAGTGCTGGATGGCGCGTTCGGCGGCGGCCTCGTGCGGCTGTGCGAGACGATACGCGAACAATGCTTTCCAAAACCGTCGGAAGCGCCGGCCAAGCCGGCGGTGCATACGCAAGCGCGGCCGGATGTGGTGCTGCTCGGCGGCACCGGTTTCGTGGGCGCGCATACCACGCGCCTGTTGTCGAGCGACGGGCGGCAGGTGCGTGTGGTCGCACGCTCGATGCGCAACCTGTCCTCGCTGTTCGACAAGCCGAACATCGAGCTCGTCTCAGCCAGTATCGGCAATTCGGAAGCGGTCGCGGCTGCGATCCGCGACGTGCCGGTTGTGGTCAACCTCGCCCATGGCGGCGGCGGTGCGAATTATGCGGCCATCGAGCGGGCGATGGTGGGCGGCGCGGAGATCGTGGCGCACGCTTGCCTGGCCGCCGGCACGCGCCGGCTGCTGCATATCGGCTCCATCGCCTCGCTCTATCTGGGCGACAAGGATGCGGTGATCACCGGCGAGACTCCGCCCGATCCGCAGAGCGAGCGACGTGGCGACTATGCGCGCGCCAAGGCGGTCGCCGACCGGCGCCTGCTCGCGATGCATGCCGAACAGGGATTGAGGCTGGTGCTGCTGCGCCCGGGCGTCGTCGTGGGCGAGTTCTCCTCGCCGTTCCATAGCGGGCTCGGGTTCTTCAACAACGAGCAGCATTGCATGGGCTGGAACGACGGCACCAACCCGCTCCCCTTCGTGCTCGCCGGCGACACCGCGGGCGCCATCCTGCTGGCCGGCGATGCGGCTGGCATCGACGGGCGCGCGTTCAACCTGGTGGGCGACGTTCGGCTGACCGCGCGCGAGTATATCGCAGCCTTGGCCGCGACTATGGGGCGGCCGTTGCGGTTTCATCCGCAGTCGGCGCGTCAATTGTGGCTCGAAGACATGGGCAAGTTCGCGATCAAGCGGGTATCCGGCCGCGCGTCGGCCGCGCCTGAGCTGCGCGATTTCTTGTCGCGTGGGATGCTGAGCCGGTTCGATACGAGCGATGTGAAGCAGGCCCTTGGGTGGGCGCCGGTTTCGGATCGGGCGGTGTTCGAGGCGGAGGCAATT
This sequence comes from uncultured Alphaproteobacteria bacterium, assembly GCA_963848205.1. GTDB lineage: Bacteria > Pseudomonadota > Alphaproteobacteria > Acetobacterales > Acetobacteraceae > BOG-908. The sequence continues at coordinate 324,716 of CAWKCV010000001.1, forward strand.
GCGGTACATGCGTAGGCAAGCAGTCCCTTAAAAAAAAGGACTAAAGAAAATCTCTGCTCCGCTGACGCGATGCTCACGACGAGCACGCGACAGCTGAGCGAAAGTCTTTTGCTTCAGAAAAGAAGGCTTCTGCTTTCCAGGCCCATAATCACGACCGCGAATGCCATGGTCCCCGTGCAAACCCAACCAACGGTCGACAGCGTCCTCGGCAACGTAAATTCGCCCATGACATCCCGCCGTCCGCCCATCAGCATGATCATCGCCATGAGCGGCACGGCGACGACCCCATTGATGACTGCGGCATAGAACAGCGCCTTGATCGGATCGAGACCGACGAAATTGATGAGCGCGCCGACGATCGTGGAAATAGCGATGGTGATGTAGAAGCCGCGCGCCTGGCGGGGCTGGTAATCGAGGCCGGTGGGCCACCCCATCGCCTCGCCGAGCGCATACGCGCCAGAGCCGGCGAGCACCGGCACTGCGAGCAGGCCGATTCCGATGATGCCGGCGGCGAACAATGCGAAGGTGAACTCACCCGCGATCGGCCGCAGCGCTTCGGCGGCCTGCGCGGAAGTTTCGATGTTGGTGATGCCGTGCGCGTTGAGCGTGGCCGCGGTGCTGACGATGATGGCGAGCGAGATGACGTTGGAATAGGCCATGCCGATATAGGTATCGAACCGGATACGGGCGAGCTGTGCCGGCGCTTCGCCGGGCGCGTCGAGCAATGCGTGCGCGGCGGTATCGATCCGTTCGTCTTCTGCTTCTTCCGAGGATTGCCAGAAGAAGCAGTAGGGCGTGATGGTGGTGCCGAGCACGGCGACGACAGTGACGACGTAATCCGACTGCAGCGACAGATGCGGTATGAACAGGCGGAACGCCACGTGTGCCCATGGTACATGCACGACGAGGGCGACGACAACATAAGCGAGCAGCACGAAGCTCGTCCATTTCAGGATGGCGACGTAGCGGCTGTATTTCGTCATGACCTGCAGCCAGGTGCAGAAAATTGCGAACCCGGCGATGAAGATGCCGAGTGGCCCGCCGGTGACGAGCTTGAGTGCGGCGGCCATGGCACCGAGGTCGGCGCCGAGATTGATGATGTTGGCGATGAGCAGCAGCCCCACGATCGTGTAGAGCAGCCAGCGCGGGTAGTGCGCGCGTATGTTGCCGGCGATGCCGTGGCCGGTGACGCGGCCGATCCGCGCGCTGATTTCCTGAATGGCCGCCATCAGCGGAAAGCAGAACAGCATGACCCAGCAAAGCTGGTAGCCGAATTGCGCGCCGGCTTGGGAGTAGGTGGCGATGCCGCTCGGGTCGTCGTCCGAGGCGCCGGTGATGAGGCCGGGGCCTAAGCGGGAAAGGAGGTTCGGCACAAGCGGAAGAAAGAACTACTTTCTGGAAAAAAAGTAGCAAAAAACGTCTACTCCGCTGTCGCGTGCTCGTCGTGAGCATCGCGACAGCGGACCAAAGGTTTTTTCGTCCTTTTCAAAAAAGAACGGCTTCCTTTACGCCACCGCGGAAGCCACCCAAGCCTTCAACTGGCTTTTCGGCAACGCACCGACCTTCGTCTCCGCCGGCTTGCCGTCCTTGAACATGATCAAAGTCGGTATCCCACGCACGCCATACGTATTCGGCGTCTGCGGATTCTCATCGATATTGACCTTCACCACACGCACCCGGCCGGCATACTCGGCGCCGATCTCTTCAAGCGCGGGCGCGATCATCTTGCAGGGACCGCACCATTCCGCCCAAAAATCGACCAGCACAGGGCCATCGGCCTTCAGCACCTGGGCTTCGAAATCGTTGTCGGTCGCGGCGACGGTATTGGCGCTCATGGTCTCGTCTCCTGGTTTACTGGTCCACTCAGGTGGCGCGCGCGTGCCTTTGTATCAAGCGGCCTCGGCCTGGGGGGCATGCGCGTCCAGCAATGCTGGTGGGAGCGGCATGAGGGCCGGCCCGTCCGTCCAGATCAGCAGACAGATGACTGGGCGGGCAGGATACATTGCAGAGAGGATCGCGCGGTAGGCGGCCATCTGGCGCAGATAGCGCACCGGCACATCGGCCGGATCGGCGGGCGGGTCGCGGTTGGTCTTGTAGTCGGCCAGCAGGATACGGTCGGGCAGGATGGCCAGACGGTCCACCTGGCCGGTGACGACGCGTTGGCCGACCACGCCGGTGATCGGCTGTTCGGCGCGGCTGCCGGGGCCGAACAGCCCGGCCAGTTGCGGATGCGCGAGCACGGCCAACGCCTCGGCGGCCGCCTGCTCCGGCTCGTCGAGCCGATGGGCGGGATTGCGCGCGTAGGCGTTTGCTGCCTCCGCGCGTGCGGCTTCGGGCAAGTCCGGCAGATGCTGCAGCAGCGTGTGGATCGCCAGCCCACGCCCAAAACGCCCGCGTTGACCGGCCGCGGCCAAGGGCGAGCGGGCCGGCGGCACCGGTCCGAGATCGATGCCTTCCGGACGGCTCGGCGCCAGCGGACTGGGCAGCGCCGGCTCGGGCGCCAGCGCCTCCGGCCGCCAATCCGGCGCGCAGCCAGCCCAGTCAGGCACTGTTTCCGTCGCCTCCACAGGTCGCGCCGGCACTGGTTCGGCCGGCGCGGTCTGCGCCGTTTCGAGCTGCAGCATCTCGCCCGCCCATGCATCCATTGGTGCCGCTTTCGCCCCGATCGCCTGCATCGCCGTCGTGGCAAGCTCATGCCAGCAGCCCGGTTGCGCAGTGTGCGTCGCCCAGCCGCAGATCAGCAGCTCGTCGCGCGCGCGCGTCAGGGCGACGTAGAGCAGACGGTTATATTCGCGCAACGCGGCGGCACGCTTCTGCGCGCGTATGTCGGCCACCGCCCGGCAGCGCCAATCGGCATGCGGCTGCCACAACGGCAGCTCCTGACCCGACCCCGGGTCAGTGACCCAGACCAGGCCACGCTCTTCCGGCGGCAGGCTCGACGAGTCCGGCAGGATGACGAGTTTGGCCTCCAATCCCTTGGCGCCATGCACCGTCATCACCCGCACTGCATCGCCGGCCGCATCGGCTTCGCGCTTCACCTCGGCCGCCGAGAGCGTGAGCCAGTGCAGAAAGCCTTGCAGCGAGGGTGGATGGCTGGCGGCGTGCAGCAAGGCGGCGGCCAGCAGCTCGTCCACCGGCTCGGCCGCCTGCGGTCCCAGCCGTGCAAACAGTCGGGCACGGCCGCCGAGCGGGCCCAGCGCTTCGCTCAGCAGCGCGTATGGCTGCGCGTAATCCACGCGTGCGAGCAGGGTGGCAAAGAACCGGTCGGCGGCCTGCCATTCCGCCCGCTCTGCGGCACGTTGGCGCAGCGCCTCCCACAGCGTGCCTTCCCGCGTGGCGGCGAGGTCCATCAGGCTCTCGTCCGAAAGGTTGCCGAGCGGGCTGGTCAGGAATTCGGCGAAGGAAAGGTCGTCCTGCGGCAAAAGCAGCGCGCCGCAGAGTGAGAGCAAGTCCTGCACCGCGGGCTGGTCTGTCAGCACCATGCGGTCGAGCCCCGCAACCGGAACGTCGGCCGCCTTGAGTGCCCGGACCAACGCGCGGTCGAACTCGCCGCGGCGGCGCACCAGCACCAATATGTCGCCCGCGTGGCGGCCGGACGCGACCTGGGCCGCGATCCAGCGGGCAAGTTCGCCCACCAGGGTTTGCGGCGCCGAGCTTTGCGCCTGGTTGCGCTCCGGGATTGTCCAAGGTGTGTGCGCGACCGGCTCGGGCCGCGGCGTCAATGGCCAGAGTGTCACCCGCCCCGCCTGGCCGGTCCGATACGCGATGTGGCGCAGCGCTGTGCCGGGCTCGAGCACGCCGCCCATCTCGCCGGTGGAAGCGGCCACGGCATCGACGAGCGCCAGCACCGGCGCGGTGGACCGGAACGACACGTCCAGCACCGTCGGGCGCCAGTCCAGGCCGGCTTCGGTGACGCGCTTTGCGTAGATGTCGCGCCAACGGTCGAACTCCTCCGGATCGGCGCCCTGGAATGAGTAGATGGACTGCTTGCGGTCGCCGACGGCGAACATGGAGCGTGCGAGGCGGGACGGTTCGCGGGCGCCCTCGCCGGTGAAGAAGTCGCCGGTCAGCCGGTCGGCAATCTCCCACTGCACGCCGGCGGTGTCCTGCACTTCGTCCAGCAGCAAATGGTCGAGCCCGCCATCGAGTTTGAACAGCACCCATTCGGCGCCTGGATTTTCGAGCAGGCTGCGCGTACAGGCCGATCAGATCGTCGTAGTCGACCAGGGCCCGCCGCTCTTTGGCCGTGGCGTAAAGCCCGAGGATGGGTGCGGCCAGACGCAGCAAGGCGGCCGAGGCTTCGGCCACACGCCAGGCGCGCTGCTCGTCCTGCACCGCGTCGATGCGGGCCTGCTCCGCCTCGCAGGCGGGGATGATGTCCGGGTAGATGGCCGAGAGTTTTTCGTTGGCGAACACCGTCAGGCCGCGTGGCTTGCCTTCCGTCGTCTGGAATTCACCGACCCACTCCTGCCAATGTTCAAGCCGCAGCTCGCCGGGCAGGTCCAGCCAGGCCAGAATGCGCTGCGCCTTGGTCTTCACGCCCGGGCTGCCGTGCCGCGCGGAAAGCTGGATCTGCGCCCGGAGCGGCTCCTCGTCCGGCCAGGCGACGGAGGCGGCCAGGAGGGCTGCCTCACTGCGATGGGTGACGCCGGCGGCACGGCGCATCGCGCCCAGCAAGGCCTCCGGCGCCAGGCGCAACACTGGCTCCAGGCGGTGACGCTGCTTTTCGAGTGCGGCTATGAGGCCGGCAAACCCGTCCGCGCTGACCAGGCCAGCCAAGGTTGCAAGCGCTTCGGTGTCCGCCAGCGGCAGGGCGGTCTCGCGCGCGCGTTCCAGTTCCGCGCGCGCCTCAGCCGGCTCGACGAGCTGGAAATGCGGAGAGATGGCGGCTTCCAGTGGAAAACGCCGCAGAAGCGACTGGCAGAAAGCGTGGATGGTGCCGATCCGCATGCCGCCCGGCAGATCCAGCACGCGCGCGAACAGGGCCCGTGCCGCCTGCCTGTTGGCGGCATTGCGCGCCACTTCCAGCTCGGCCAGCTTTTCGTCCAGCCGCTCGTCGGGCATTGCCACCCAGTCGCCCAGGCGCGCCTGCAGTCGGATCGCCATTTCCGCAGCGGCTGCCTTTGTATAGGTGAGGCAGAGGATGCGTGCGGGGTCTGCGCCCGCGAGCATGAGGCGCAGTAGCCGGTCGATCAGCAGCTTCGTTTTGCCGGTGCCGGCATGGGCCGAGACGAACGCGGAGGCGAACGGGTCGGAGGCGGCGTGCTGGGCCGCGCCCGCAAGGAAGGCGGGGGACACGGCGGCAGACGACACTGCGACAGACGACAGGGCGGCGGGCGGAACGGCGTTCATCGTCCGCGCAGGCGAGCGGAGCCGGGGGGCGGCGTGCTAGCGCGCGCCGCGGGCGATCCGGCTGGCAATATATTGGGCGTTGGTCACACCCTCATAGCTCATTGAAAACGGCCGGCCTTTGGTGCTTTCCGGCGCCGCGACGGGTTTCTCGGCCGGCTTGGCGCGCTTGCGAACGGTGGCCGCCTTGGCCGCGCGGGCAGCTTGGACGAGCGTCGCATCGGCAGCGCGATCGGTCGCATCGTTGTCGCGGGCGGTCCAGGAACGCACGTCCTGTTTGAGCTGGGCGGCGAAGCGGTCGGTGTTCGTCTCGTCGGACGACGCAGCAGAGGGTGACGAAAGGGTGGAAGCTGTCTCGTCTGTCATTCGTGGCACCTTTTACAGTTTGTTCGATGAGGTCCGCAGCGCCTGCATTCGACAATCGCTGGACAGGGCGGCTCGCTCGAAAGCGGCAAGGAAGGCCGCGGAGCAACAAGCAACTTACGCTGCAACCGCATAAAGTGAAAGCCTGGCTTAGCCGCGCGTTGCGTGCGTCACCCAAAAAGTGTTGTCAGTTCGACTTTAGTTTTGCTAAAGATTGGTTATGCCTGATTTGAAGCAGTTGTTCAAGCTAGCCAAAGTCCGGCAGCGTGACGTTGCCGAGGCCGTCGGCCGCAGCGAGGGCGCGATTAGCCAATGGGTAAGCGGCGAGCGCGATATACCTGCGGACCTGGTTTTGCGTGTGGAGGAGGTGACCGGCATCGCGCGCCATCGCCTCCGGCCCGATCTTTGGGAGACAAGAATGCTCAACGCCGACCCTGCGCAGACCGCACCGGACCTTACCCACCTGCAACGGCTGGAAGCCGAGAGCATCCACATCATGCGCGAAGTGGCGGCCGAAGCGGAGCGGCCGGTGATGCTGTATTCCGTAGGCAAGGACAGCGCAGTAATGCTGCATCTCGCGATGAAAGCATTCGCGCCCGGCAAGCCGCCGTTTCCGATGCTGCACGTCAACACGACGTGGAAGTTCGCCGGCATGATCGCCTTTCGCGACCAACGCATGCGCGAGCTTGGGCTGGAGCTGCTGGAGTGGATCAACAAGGACGGCATAGAGCGTGGGATCAATCCGTTCGATCACGGCCACTATACCGACGTAATGAAGACCGAAGCGTTAAAGGCCGCCCTCGACCATTACGGGTTCGACGTGGCGTTCGGCGGCGCGCGTCGTGATGAGGAAAAAAGCCGTTCGAAAGAGCGTATTTTCTCGTTCCGTTCGGCGCAGCATCGCTGGGACCCGAAAAAGCAGCGGCCGGAATTGTGGCATTTGTATAATGCGCGGAAAAGCCGCAACGAGAGCATTCGGGCATTCCCGCTGAGCAACTGGACCGAGCTGGATATCTGGCAATACATCCATCTGGAGAATATTCCGATCGTGCCGCTCTACTTCTCCGCGCCGCGGCCGACGGTGCAGTATAACGGCATGACGATCATGGTGGATGACGACCGGATGCGCATCCCCGAAGGCGAGGTGCCGGTGGTAAAGAATATCCGGTTCCGCACACTGGGATGCTATCCACTGACGGGGGCGGTGGAGAGCGACGCGACCACGTTGCCGAAGATAATTCAGGAGATGCTGCTGACCACGACGAGCGAGCGGCAGGGTCGGGCGATTGATCACGACGCGGCGGCGAGTATGGAGAAGAAGAAGCAGGAGGGGTATTTCTAGGGATAACATCTTTTTCCTTGAAAGGAAAAGACAAAGAACTTCTGTCCCGCTTCGCCGTGAACGCTTTCTAATACTGCGGTGCGACTGCCAGAGAGCAAAAGTTTTTTGGTTCTGTTTTGCAAAAAAGAACTTCTTCCTTGGAGTCCCAGCATGGCCCACGTCAGCGACCTGATTGCAACCGATATCGGCGCCTACCTCAAGCAGCACGAAACCAAGTCGCTGCTGCGCTTCATCACCTGCGGCAGCGTGGACGATGGCAAATCCACGCTGATCGGGCGCCTGCTATACGACAGCAAGATGATTTTCGAGGATCAGCTCGCAGCCCTCGAAGCCGACTCGAAGAAGATGGGCACACAAGGTCAGAACATCGATTTCGCGTTACTCGTGGACGGGCTGGCGGCAGAACGCGAGCAGGGGATCACGATCGATGTAGCCTACCGGTTCTTTTCGACGGAAAAACGCAAGTTCATCGTCGCCGACACGCCAGGCCACGAGCAATACACACGCAACATGATCACCGGCGCGTCTACCGCCGATCTCGCGATCATCCTGATCGATGCGCGTCGCGGCGTGCTGACGCAGACGCGGCGGCATTCATATCTGGTGAGCCTGATCGGCATCAAGCAGGTGATCTTGGCGATCAACAAGATGGATCTGGTGAATTACAGCCATGAGGTGTTCGACCGGATTCTCGGCGACTACACGGCGTTCGCGTCGCAGCTTTCAATCGACAAAATCGTGCCCATTCCGATTTCCGCTTTGGCAGGCGACAACATTACCGAGAAGAGCGGCAACACGCCCTGGTACCACGGACCGACGCTGATGGGGCATCTCGAGAACGTGGAAGTAGCCGGCGCCTCGCGCGCGGCGGCTTTCCGCATGCCGGTACAGTGGGTGAACCGCCCGAACCTGGATTTTCGCGGGTTCTCCGGGCTGGTTTCCAGCGGCACGGTGCATCCGGGCGATTTGGTGAAGGTAATGCCGTCCGCCAAACAAAGCCGGGTAGCGCGCGTTCTGATCGATGGAGACATGCCGTATGCGACGGCCGGCCAGTCGATCACGATTACGCTGGAAGACGAGATCGACTGTTCGCGTGGCGATGTCATCTGCGAATCTGAGCGTCCGGCCGAGACGTCCGACCAATTCGAGACGACGATCGTATGGATGAACGATGTTGCCATGTTGCCTGGCCGCTCGTATCTGATGAAGCTTGGTACTTCGACAGTCAGCGCGTCGATTACGACATTGAAGCATAAGGTGAACGTCAACACGCTCGAGGAAATGGCGGCCCGCCAGCTGGAGCTGAACGAAATCGGCCTGTGCAATATCAGTCTCGACCGTCCGGTGGCGTTTGATTCTTATGCCGACAATCGCGACACTGGCGGCTTCATCCTGATCGACAGGATGACGAACGAAACTGTTGCTGCTGGCATGATTCACTTCGCGCTACGCCGGGCGCAGAACATTCACTGGCAGGCAGTCGACGTCAGCCGTGTCGCACGCGCGGGGCAGAAAGGGCAGCATGCCTGCGTCCTGTGGTTCACCGGCCTATCCGGCGCGGGCAAATCGACCATTGCCAACCTGGTGGAAAAGAGATTGTTCGCGCTCGGGCGGCATACGACATTGCTGGACGGCGACAACGTGCGGCACGGGCTAAACCGTGATCTTGGCTTCTCCGACACCGATCGGGTGGAGAATATCAGGCGCGTCGGCGAGGTATCGCGATTGATGGTGGATGCCGGACTGATCGTGCTGGTAAGCTTCATTTCTCCCTTCCGAAGCGAGCGTCAGATGGCACGGCTGCTGATGCCGGAAGGGGAGTTCCTCGAAGTGTTCATCGACACACCGCTCGCCGAGGCAGAACGGCGCGATGTGAAAGGACTTTATAAGAAGGCGCGTCGCGGGGAGATCAAGCATTTCACCGGCATCTCCAGCCCGTATGAAGCGCCCGAAGAGCCGGAGTTGCATATCGACACCACCAAGCTCTCCGCGGAAGAGGCAGCCGAGCTGATCGTAGCAAAACTCGAAGAACGCGGCCTACTGGTGAGCCCGTCGCCATGAGCGCGTTGCTCGACTTGCCAAGTCTGCTTGCATCCGTGCGGCCTATCGCGGAGGAGGCCGGCCGCGCAACCATGCGCTTCTACGGCCTGACCAACTCGATGGCGAAAGCCGACGGCAGCCCTGTCACGGCAGCCGACCAGGCGGCAGAAGATATCATCCTGCCGGCGTTGCGCCATCTGACGCCAGACATCCCTGTCGTTTCGGAAGAGGAAGCATCCAAAGGTCTTTCCCCCGATGTGACAGGCCGGCGATTCTGGCTGGTCGATCCGCTGGACGGAACCAAGGAGTTTCTGAGCGGAAACGGAGAGTTCACTGTCAATATCGCGCTGATCGAAGATGGTGTGCCGGTGCTGGGTGTGGTGGTCGTCCCCGCACGCGGCGAAACATACGCAGGTTCGTCGCCTGGTTCGGCGGTTCTTGCGGATGAATCTGGCGAGCAGAAAATCAGCGTGCGCGCCGTGCCGCAGGCCGGTTTAACTGTGGTTGGCTCGCGTAGTCATGGCGACGCCGCCGCGATGGAAGCCTTTTTAGGAGGCAGAAAGGTAGCTCATTTTCGCGCAGCCGGCAGTTCGCTCAAATTGTGCCTGATTGCGCGCGGAGAGGCGGATCTCTATCCACGCTTGGGCACGACGATGGAATGGGACATTGCGGCAGGTCACGCCGTGTTGCGCGCGGCTGGCGGCCGCGTGGAGACGGTGGACGGCGGTGCTTTCACCTACGGCAAGCCAGAGTATCGCAACCCGCATTTTGCGGCTTACGGAAGCTGATATGCAACAGATCACGTGACCAGTGAGCCCGATGGCTCGATGAATGTGGGAACATCCGGGCGCAAGTCAGCCAATCGCAAAGTCGGATACCATAGCGAGCATCCATCGCGTTCTGCCCAACGCCAATCCGGTTCCGATTTAAGCAGAACAGTACCCGAGGCGCCTAGCGCTCCGGCCAAATGCGCAACCATCGTGTCGACCGTCAAGACCGATCGACAAGCCGCGATCAGCGCCGCCGTACGACTGACATCGACATCTTGATCCTGGGCATTGACGAAAAACTCCTCGCTTGCTTCGAGAGAAGCAGGACCGCGTTGCAGGCTGATAAAGCGCTCCTCGCCACGCACACGCGCGCGCATTTCGGATAATGGCAGAGAACGATCCGGATCCCAGTCGCCCGCCCTCCAGCAGAGGCCGATCCGCTTGGCTGCCCAACCCTGTATGGGAGCGCGCGCATTCAGATAAGCGCGCGGACCGACAATATCGGCAACATTCGCCCGAAGCACATGTGCGAGTTCCATGATTTCCATTGTGCATGCCGCCTTCGGCAGCGGATTGGCTGCATCGAACGGTACAATACAATCGGTTCCTGCATGTCCCTGCAGCAATGCCGCAAGCTCTGGCTGCACCTCCAATGTCACACGCGCCGCTCGGGCCCGTAATGCAGGCAGAAAACGGACAAACTGCAGCGTGTCGCCCAGACCATGATAGCAGCGGACCAGCACGTTCAATCCATCTGGCGGCGTTCCGGTCCAAATCCAGCGTTCGTGATACGGCCGGGAGGGATCATCGTTGTCTGCCGGTTCACGTGACGCCAGCACGGCGTCACTGATTGCCCAGGCGAGCGCAAAATCGCCCCGGCGCATGGCGTGCACCCACGATGCTCCCGAATCTGTTTGTTCCCATGGGTGGTCTGGCATCGCCTGTCCTGTCAAACTCCCATTCATGGTCGTAAGGCAACAACGTAGATCTGGATGGCGGCGTTGCTGCTGAACTTTCTCAGAAGCGAGGCGGCCGGCGGTGCCCTCCTAATTCTGGCATCCGCTGCGGCGCTCATCTGGTCCAACTCGGTATGGGCACCCGCTTATATCCAGGCGCTTGCCTGGCGCCCATGGGGTGTCGGCTTGAGCCTGCATGCCGCGATCAACGATGGACTGATGGCCATCTTTTTTCTGCTTGCATCGCTCGAGATACGACGTGAGATGACCCATGGAAGGCTGGCCAGCCTACGTGGCATTGCCGCACCAGGGCTGTCCGCTCTCGGCGGAATGCTAGTCCCCGCCATAATCTTTTTGGCGATCACACACGGCCATCATGACGCCATGCGTGGTTGGGCCATACCGGTCGCGACAGATATCGCGTTTTCACTCGCCGTGCTCCGTATGCTTGGCAATCGCGCAAGCCTGTCCCTGCGCGTATTTCTCACCGCACTGGCGATTATCGATGACTTGGGAGCGATCATCGTCATTGCGCTCTTTTATAATCATGGCTTGAGCTGGACTTACGTCGCCGCAGCAGCGGCTATATGTGCCGCAATGGCCGTCATGCGTCGAGCGCGGATTGTAAGCGTCTGGCCCTATCTGCTCGGCGGTTGCACTTTGTGGCAACTCGTTCTCAACAGCGGCGTGCATGCGACGTTATCGGGTGTGGCACTTGCGTTTCTGGCGCCGCAAGCCGTTGCCGAAAAACTTGAGAAAATACTGGCGGGACCGGTCGCGTTTGCCATTCTTCCGATATTTGGCTTAGCCAACGCTGGGCTGGACTTCACCCATGTCAGCGCAAGCGCAATACTCGCGCCAGCTCCGTTGGGTGTTTTGCTGGGATTATTCTTCGGCAAACAAATTGGCGTTTTCGGTGCTGCGATGCTCGGCGGCCGCATCGGGCTGATCAAGCTCCCGACTGGAATGGGTGCCGGGCAATTATACGGTGCTGCTCTTCTCTGCGGCATCGGTTTCACGATGAGTTTTTTCATCGGCGATCTCGCGTTCCGAGCCTCGCCAATATTCGACGGCGCAAAGCTTGCGATATTCTGCGCGTCTCTGGCTTCAGCTCTGGCAGGCGCATGTGTGCTGATAAAGGTTGGTGCAAGGTAGTTCCAATCTATGGTCGACGCCACAAGTAATTACACTGGGAGTCAAGCTGGTTTGGAAAAAACGTATGCCGAGCCGTCCCACAAGGAGAATGGCCGGCTGCCGTTCACCAACAGGACAAGACCACTTTTCGCTTCGATCTCGTGGGCCAATGAATGCGCATCGTCTGAATAGGAAAGGTTCAGGATAACGAGATATCCCTCACTTCTGATCAGATCGGCCAAGCCTGATGCGACTTCCAGCGCGATACCCGACTGCACAAGATACGGAAAGCTGTCTGCGGCGATCACTAAATCAAACGATCTAGGCTGCAAATCGGCTGGAAGTCTGCCGTCAGTGTGCTCGAACCGCAAATTCTCGATCGACCCATGTCGCATCTGCGCTACACGGATCATGTTGCTCGACACGTCCAGCCCGACGACGCTCGCGACGGACTTCGAGAGACAGGCCGCAACCCGGCCAGTACCGCAGCCAAAATCCAGCACGTCTGCATGTGCATGAACAAAACCTTGGCGTTGAAGCCAGGTGACGATCTCTTCTGTTGCCTTGGCCAGAATGTCAGCGTCGCCGAGACTATAGGCCGCTACACTTGCATCGGGTGCCTCCATGACTGCGCGATCAAACATGTGGCCAATCGTTTCAGGATCTGCAGGACTCGTGTGATTCACGCGAGCCATGGCAACCATGCTTATCATACGTTCGATGTCCGCGCGGCAGGATGCGTAAACCTCCGCAATCACCGAGTTCGATCGGTAACACCGCCCCGATCTCGCCTAACGACATGCCGCTGAGGACGAGGCAAGCCAGCTCGGCCCGTGCGGAACAATGCGGATCTCGATTGCCATGTTCGACGTTTAGCCGCTTGCTTGCTGGGGACATCAATCTCGCACAAATGACCGCGTCATGTTAAATCGATCTATCCCGCCCCATGCGTATTTATAGGTCTCGTCTCCACGCAGAAAGTGTATCTCGGTATAACTCTCTTCTATAGCCAGTTCGAACAACTCGCCCAGCAGAAGAGATCCAGGGCTATAGAATGCAAATTCCGTGTCGAAGCCGCTCAGATAAAGCAGCACTCGATCAGAGGCGAGGAACGAAAGGCAGGCTGATGCACATCGGCCGCCGATGTCCAGCGCTGCAATCCGAGCAGCGCCATCCGCGATCAGGGCCGGCACGGCATCTCGCAAGGTCGCGCGTATGCGATCGTCCGCAAGCACACCCCCGTTCTGTCCGCGCTCGTCCCAGCAGGCTGAATGTAGTCCGAACAACTCGTCGAGCATTTCGGACGCGTCTTTGGCTGTTGATAGTCGCACTGATGTCCCGCCCGCGCGCGCTGCACGATTTCGGTTCATGCGAAGCTTGCGCATCGCCTTGGCGGGCACACTTCCCGCCAAAGTGCTACTGAGGAGTACAACAGGGCATGGCTCTCCCGAATGCTGATCAGCTCGCCACCCGCACGGGACATCAACTGATCGAAGTGAAGAATTTGGCGGGAGTTCCACAAAATCAGCCTGTCCCGGTGCACGCGACAAGCAAGCCGCGAGCAGGCTTTCGTGTGTATCTGGTGGCGCATCGGGCGAGACGAGTGCATCGAGTGTATCGCTGATCCCTGCCCCGATCGGTAGGAGTTTAGGGCAGTCAGGATCATCAAGAATGTAAGTTGCCAAGAGACCCTGAATTTGACTCCCATCTTGCACTAGAGCTATCACAGGGCCGTCTGTTCCGAACTGACGCCACCAGGCGAGTTGCCATGCGGGGCTTTGGAACGGCGTTGCCGATGGACAACGCAGCCACAAATCCTGCCAGGCCGGCGCGAGCGCATATATCTCGGCCTTTGTCGTTATGATGCGTGTTGCGCGAGTCGTCACGCCGCTGCGCAACGGTGGTCGCCGGTGCAAAGTTGACGATAACGCTCAAGGTAGGCATCTGTCATTCGAGACGACTGAAAACGCGCATGCGCTACTTCGCGGCAAGCTTCGGGATCTATCTGATCGGCCCGTCTGATCGCCTGTGCCATCTCAGCCGAATTTTCAACAATGAAACCAGTCCGGTTATGTTCGACTATTTCCGGTAATGCGCCCGCTGGGAAAGCAATGACGGGTGTGCCGCATGCGAGCGCCTCCATCGCAACCAGCGAACTGGTTTCGTCGGCCGTACTGGGAACCAACACGCAACGTGCAGCAGAAAGTAGGCGGCGTTTGCGTTCGAATCTCACGGCGCCCACAAAGACGCGAGTCCGATCAAGCAACGGCAGGACCTGTGTTTCGAAATAGGCACGATGGTCAGGATATGCGAAAACCTCGCCCGCGAGGACGAGCGGAATGGACGCGTCATGCGCCGCCTGCAACGCGGTGTGTTGGCCCTTCTCCCGGCACACACGCCCGAGCATGAGAGCGAAGTTGCGTTTTGCGTGTCGGCCGGTAGCAAGCCGGTCGACCGCCACGCCATTCTCGATCGGTGGCAATAACGCGTGGGCTGCAAGCTCTCTGCTGGCGACGCAAGCATGGTGGTGCGTCGTTGATACTGCATGCAGGTGAAGGTTAGGTCGTTTTGCAATGCAGCCGTACCAGGCTGGCGGTAAGTGCAGTGTCACTAGTTTTGGCGAAAGAGATTTCGGTATCGTTTGTTGAAAGTCGAGCCCGTGCATATGTATGATGTCGACGGATTGCTGGCTCAGCACTTGCTCTGCGGCTTGGCGAGCAGCACTTTCGGCGCGTTCGCGGGCTGCTTCGTCTGAGGCGTCGCCGGCCGCAACGTCGGTGCAGACCAGCTTTCCGGCAACACGGCTCCCGCGACAGGCAATCACGATCGATCTATGGCCTGCGTGGGTGAGTGCAGCGTCCAAAGTAGCCAATATCTGCTCGGCGCCACCAACCGCGTCGGGTCCGACCGGCGCCAATGCATAGGCGATGCTTAAAATCGTCAATCGCGGCATAAGGCAGGCTCCGCGGCCGACATTGCCTGGCTTCGCCAGCTAGAGCCGTCCATGCCCCAGCTGGAGCGCTCGTCGTCCAGCACGCCGGGATTTGGCGGTTGCGTATAGTCGCACAGAGGAACGGGCCGTAGATGCGCAACAACCATCACGACCGGCTGAGCTATACGCCGGCGGCAGCGAAGATGTTTCAGTAATTCAGCCGCAGCCGTCATCTTGCCGGCTCCACAAGCTCCAAAGCTTGCACCGATTCCTGCCGCCCCGGTGCGTAGCGCCGGATCATGGCAGCACAGAAATCGGCAAACTCCGCAGGCTCGCGTGGTGGCGATGTGTGATGGGCCCATAGCCCGCGATCTTCCGGTGTGAAGCAGAACGTGACGGTTACCTGAAAACCTTCCAGCGCTTGCATTTGCCTGTCGAACCAAGTGAGCGCATCTGGCCGATAGAAATCAGCCCAACTCAGCCCTGTTCGCACATACGTCACGCCCATATCCCGCATCGTGCGGACTGCATCATCCAGCCGATGGTCCTGATAGTGGAACCATTGGCAGATCCCGAGCGCCGGCGTGTAGTCGGCAAATTGTCGCGCCGCCAGCTTTGGACGGCCATGCTCGTCAAGCAATCCCATGTGGAAGTGACGGTAATACGAACTACCTTCCGCCTCACGATGCCGAGTCGTCGCGGGCCATGCGGCTGGCAGATCGTAGAGGCTATACCAGTGAATTCGTGGGGCGCGGCCAATCAGCAATTCCGCTGTGCGCTTCAGACCCCAATCCTGTACTTCTTCCGCCCCAAAGGTCGATATGCCAACTTCGCTGACCCATACAGGAAGTTTTGTGCACGACTGAATGCTCGCTAGCTTTTCTGGCCACTCATCGAGCATCCAGTGGTTCCAATCGAGTGGAAATCCGTGGACGGCAACCGCATCGAGATGCCCGAGCACGCCTTGTGACTCCAGCACGCGCAGAAAGCTTGGATCGATCGGCGACATGCCTCCTAAAACCCGGACGAGACCTGGCGCTTCGGCCGCAATCGCCGCGCCAGCTTGGCTCATCATTTCGGAGAATATCCGCCAGCCTGGGTCCTGCTCCAAATCCCAGTGACTTTTGTTGTTCGGCTCGTTCCAGAGCATGGCGGCTTCGATCATTTTCGCACTCTCAAATCTTATCCGTTCTTTGGCTCACTTGGAACGTGGACCGGATGGGTAAACCGGGCCGTAATGGACGCTTGGCCGTTCTGCGCGGCGGCAGATAAACATCTCTTCCTCCGGGTGGCTGATGATCGTGAAGCCTGCGCTTCGGAGCATCGCAGCCGAGCAGGCGCGGTTGGGCGCCCACCAATTCGTGCAATCATGCGCATAGTCATGCTCGATGAAATGCATTTTGGGATAACCTGGATCATTGAAGTGCGCAGCCTGGGTGAAGTCGTAATCCGCTTCGACTTCGGCTACCGCATTGCTGCCTCGCTGCATTGACTGAAAGATGAGCAGGTCGCGTACGACATGCTCGTGTATCAAGTCGAGCGCCAGCAGGGGGTGCCGTAGATGATAGAACACGCCGATGAAGAAAACGACGTCGAAGCGCTCGCCCAACGCACCTACATCATAAACCGACATTTCGCGAAACTCGATGTCGAGACCTTCCACTTCTGCGGCAAAGCGGGCCTGAGCGAGGTAATCAGCGTCGAAGTCTATACCCAGCACGCGGTCAGCGCCGCGGCGTTTCATTTCCATCGAATAAAAACCGCCGTTGCATCCAATATCCAGAACCGATTTTCCGGACAAGTCCGCCGGCACCTCGGACGCAAAGCTCTGCCATTTCACGTTGGGGAAATCGCCAAGAAAGTGCTGCGGCGCTGTCTGCACACCTCCCAGGTTCAGGTTATGGAACCAGGGCCCGAGTGCCGTCGCGCGCTCGCGGATATCGTCCGGCGTCATGGAAGCAAACTTTCTGACGCTGCCGAGCAAATTACTCCTCGACGGTGCATTGCTTTCCGGATCATTCGGTCAGTTCGCCTTCCAACAGGTGCACGGCTTGCCGATAGCCATGCAAAGTCCCCACATCCACATACCGAGAACCGGCTTGCACGCCCCAAGCCAGACCGCCGGCCTCGATCCACGCATTGACCAATGTCCCGACATATTCGTCGATGCAATCTCGCTCCTGCCAAAGACGGTGTAGCGCATGTAGCGTACGGCCCGGCAGCGCGAAGGCACCCCAGATCCAATTACTTCCTGCGTGGGGCGATTTCACCGCAATCCGCATTACACGGCCCGTCTCATCGATCTCCACGACATCGAAAAGCTGAGGTTGCTCGACCGGGAACAGCAGAAAGCTGAACTGCCCCTCCGGAAGTCGGCTTAGCGCATCGGCGGGATGCCAGATTGTATCCGGCAAGCCGACCACGACCATCTCGTCTCGGGGAATGAGCGGAAGCGCGCGGAAGATCGCGTCGCATAATCCGCATGCGCGGTCTTGCACCACGTAAGCGACAGTCATCTCCCCAATCGCACCGCCATAGTAACCGAGGATGTCGGACTTGGTGGCAGAGATGACGAAGCAGAGTTTCTCGACACCCGCGCGGGCCATGCGTTCGACTAGATACTCGCTGACCGCACGCGGCCGTTCGACGCCGTTCGCATCCACTCTGCTGCCGACCGGAAGAAGCTCTTTCGAGAACGCGAGAGGTTGGATCCGTGTGCCATTGCCCGCAGCTGGAATGATGCCCCACATGGCGCTCAGGCCTCCACACCGACTGTCGCGCCTTCGAGCAACCCGATCAACGCGCGCGCACGATGCGCAGCGGTGTGTTGGTCCAGCATGCGCGCCCGTGCGTGTCGGGCGATGCTCGCCAGCGCTTCGGGTGAATAGTCGAGTGCGGCAATGGCCTCTTCTGTGGTGCCAGCTATCATGATCTCGCGTCCAGGCTCGAAGAATTCCGCGAGCCCCGGCCAATGGTCGCTCAATATCGGCGTGCCGCAAGCAGCCGCCTCAAACAGCCGTCCGGATGGACACCATCCCGACTTCGCCATGGCCGCACGTGTGACGTTCAGTGTCAGACGCGATGAACTGTAGAATGCCGGGTGTTCCGGCGGCGGCAAATGACGGACGAAATAGATATTGTCCGCCCACGGGAAATCCTGTGGATATTGCGCGCCGCCAATCAAGAATCGCTGTTTCGGCCGTGCAATTGCGGCTGCGACGAAAAGGGCTTGCAACCCGGGTTGGCGGTCGGCCGCATACGTTCCGAGATAAGAGAGATCCGATCGATATTGAGGCTGCGGCGGCACCGGCTGGTAGATGTTCGGGTCTGCCCAGCCATATAGTGCCACGGCACGTCGTGCACCCAACCGCGCCTGGAGCGCTCCCAGTGCGGATCCGCCAGTGTAACTCAACACCAGGTCGAATGCCGCCAACCCATTTGGGCCAAGATATGCGACACTCTTGTCAGCCGCGAACGCCGCCAGCGTCACTGGTGTATCCAGATCATAGAAGCAACTGACGCGCGAAGGGCTGCCACACGCAAGCTCCGTCGCTGCAATAGCGTCCGGGCAGAAGCTAGTCACGATCGTAGCGTCGGCATTCTTGACTGCCCGCTCGGCTTGAACGCGAACTGCATCCCAGTCGGAGTAGAGCACCAACCGCGCGTTCCCACCAAGATCAGTCAGGTCGCGGTGACTTGCATAATAGGGCGTATCCCGTTCGAAGAACGTCACATCGTGCCCGGCCGCGTCGAGTTCGGCAATCAAGCCGCGCCATAACGTCGCGTGCCCGTTACCCCATGAGGAGCTTACCGATAGCCCGAACACTACCAGCCGCATGTCGGCAACCACATCAGACGGAGGACATCAGCGCTACACACGAGATCGGGAACGAACATCGACACATGTCGGTTGCATCGCTGAGTCGGCTATGAGCGACGCAACCTCGGCGAGATCAGCTGCAATGGCCACACAACCGTATCGCATGGCGTACGTCGGTGTGAGCGTGTCCGGCACAACGACCACCATCATTCCGCTTGCCACGGCCGCCTGCACGCCCGGCGTCGAATCCTCGATGGCCAGGCAATGAGCGGTCGAAATGCCGAGCAGATTGGCGGCTTGTTGAAAACTGTCCGGCGCCGGCTTGCCGTGCCTGACGTGATCGCGGGTCACCACGGCATCGAACCGGCGCGCCAAGCCCAATCTTGCAAGGTGGCGATGCGCTGTGGCGCTGCTTGCCGAGGTGGCAATGGCACGGGGCAGAGCAAGCCGATCCAACTCTGTCAGCAATGCCTCAACGCCTGGCTTTGCGACTGCCGCATCTACGTCGCGAAGATTGTAGTAGCGTAAAAGAAATTTATCCACCGGAAACGAACGTCCCAGCATGTCCGACAGGATAGCGCGTCGCGCCGGTGTCGAGCGACCCACGAGCTGCTCGTAATCACTTGCTTGAAGTAGAACGCCAAACTCCATCAAGGCGCGGTGGAACGCCATGCGATAAAGCGTTTCGGTATCGGCCAGAGTGCCGTCCAGATCGCAAATGACAGCCCGGATCACGCCGTGCCGCATCATTGCGCGAGGTGAACGAACAAACCGGCGTTCCTCTCTTGCGGACGAGCCGACACCACCTGTTCGTCTCCGCGCATCCCGGGCATCAAGCGAGCCGTCGAGACCGGAATGCGCGGAGGCAAAAGGACTAGGCAGCCATCTTGTTGACGCGGCTACCGGCGATCATGGAGAGCTTCTTGTCCGCCGCCTTCTCCTCGTCGAGGGTCTGTTGCAACAGTGCCGCGCACTTCGTCTTGCCCAGGGTTTGCGCAAACGCAATGAGCGTGCCGTAACGCGTCATCTCATAATGTTCGATCGCCTGCGCAGACGACAGCATCGCCGCATCGCGCACATGCGCGTCGTCGCAATCGCTGATGATTTCCTTGGCTTCAGCCAGAATGCCGTCCATGGCGGCGCACGTCACGCCCTTTACATCCAGCTTGTTGTTCGCGAACACCTGCTCGAGGCGTTGGATCTGATTGTGCGTCTCGGCCAGATGCGACTGGAACGCCTGCTTGAGCTCCGGGCTCTGCGCCTTCTCGATCATCGTCGGAAGGTTCTTCACGATCTGATTTTCGGCATAATAAATGTCCTGCAGCGTGTGCACGAACAGGTCATCCATCGTCTTGATCGGCTTCGAAAACAGCCCCATCGGGACCTCCATTGCGTTGTTTCTGACATCTGTAACGCTCGTCGGCCGTTTGCGCCTTCGCCGATCAAGGTCTGTTGAAGAGTGGGCTGGGCCTGGCTGACCGGCACACGCGCGCGGGCTTATGCGCTCATTCTAGCTATTGGTTTCAGCGGGGCGTCGCTGTTCAGCGCGGCCCAGATCGTTCGGCCCCATGGTCCCGCGCGCTTGCCGGATGGCGTGGATTATGTGGCATTCACCGCGGCCGCCACGCTGGCACGGCAGGGCCAGGCGCCGCTGACCTATTCGCGCGCACCGATGGAGAGCTTGGAGCGCAGCCAGGCCTGGATCGAGAACGCCGGCTACTACCCTTACAATTTTCCGCCATTCTATACGCTGCTGATCCTGCCTTTCGCTTTGCTGCCGTACGCGCTCGGCTATGGCGCGTTCGTCGGCGGCTCCGCTTCCTTGCTCGTCGGCTGGCTGTCGCGCGTCATCCCGGCACCCACACGGTTGTGGCGCAGCGTCGCGGTGCTCGCCTTTCCCGGCTTGCTCATCAATGTGGAAGCCGGGCAGAACGGCATGTTCAGCGCCGCGTGGTTCGCGGCCGGGCTCATCTGGCTCGAAACCCGGCCTGTTCTGGCGGGGGCAGCGTTGAGCGTGCTGCTCTGCAAGCCGCATCTGGCCGTCGCGGTGCCGCCGATGCTGGTCCTGCAGCGACGCTGGTCGGCGTTGGCCGGCTTCTGTTTGGGTGGCGCGCTGCTGTGCGGCGCCGGCTTGCTGGCGTTCGGCACCCCTGTTTGGGCGGCGTTCCTTCATGCGGCGCCGGCGGCACGTGCCGTCATCGAGGTCTCGCGAGAAAATCCGGCGCGCATGGCAAGCATGTTCGGTGCGGCGCGGTTGCTGGGTGCCAGCGTTGGCTGGGCCTACGCCTGGCAGGTCGTCTCCGCTGCCTTGGCCTTGGTGATGTGCGTGCGCGCCCGACGCGGGTCGGCGGGCAGCGCTGTCGCAATGATGGTGGCTGCCGGCCTGCTCATCACGCCGTATCTGTTCGACTACGACCTGGCCTGCCTCGCCATCCCGCTCGCCTGGCTGCTGCAGCAGGGCGTCCGCACGCAATTCAGGCGTTTCGAGCGCCCGGTGATGATCGGAGCCCTCTTCCTGCCGCTGCTCCTGCGCCCCGCCAGCCTAGGCACCGGGCTCCCGATCGCCCCGATCATCCTGATCGCGCTGATGTCGGCCGTCGCCGCCAGAAGCCGACAAGAGCAAAAGTTTCTTGGTTCGTTTTTTCAAAAAAGAACCGCTTCCTTACCTTGACTTGCGAAACGTATGCTCCGGCGCCGGAAACGCCCGCGCCCGCACGTCCGCCGCATAATCCGCCGCCGCACGCGAGATTTCCTCGCCCAGTTCCGCATAACGTTTCACAAACCGAGGCGTGAAATCATTGAACGTGCCGATCAGATCGTCGATCACCAGGACCTGCCCGTCGCACTCCGCACTCGCCCCGATGCCGATTGTGGGAATGGCGATCTCGCGCGTGATGGCGGCCGCCACCGGTTCCAGCGTGCCTTCCAGCACGACGGCGAATGCTCCCGCATCGGCCACCGCATGCGCGTCGGCGGTGACCTTGGCCGCTTCGTCGTGCGTGCGTCCGGTCGCGCGGAAGCCGCCGGCCACGTTCACCGATTGCGGCATCAACCCCACATGGCCGCACACCGGCACGCCGCGCGCGGTGAGGAACGCGATGGTCTCGGCCATTTCCACCCCGCCTTCGAGCTTCACGGCGGCCGCCCCGGTTTCGGCCAATACGCGGGCGGCGTTGCAGAAGGCCTGCTGGGGCGATTGCTGGTAGCTGCCGAACGGCAGGTCCACCACGATGCAGGCGCGCCTGGCCCCGCGCATGACGGCCGCGCCATGCGCGATCATCATGTCGAGCGTCACGGCGAGCGTGCTGGGCAGGCCGTAGAGCACCATGCCGAGCGAGTCGCCGACCAGCAGTGCGTCGCAATGCGGGTCGAGGCGTTGGGCCATGGGGGTTGTGTAGGCGGTGAGCCAGACTTGCGGGGTGCCTTTGAGGCGGCGCAGGTCGCGGGTTGTTATGGGGTTTGTGCTCATGGAGACTCCAGGCAAGGACCGCTTTTTTGAAAAAAAGTAGCAAAAGACTTTTGTTCCGCTGTCGCGATGCTCACGACGGGCCGTGCGCAGCGGAGCAAAATTTTCTGGTTCGTTTTTTCAGAAAAGAACTGCTTTCTTTCCAATATCCGTTCGAAACTGCCCGCCGGGGAGCCCGATCTCGGCAATTGCCGCATAGGCCGCCGCACGCGCCCCTTCCACCGTCGTCCCCGTCCCGCACACGCTCAGCACGCGCCCGCCGGTCGCCACCACATGCCCACCCCGCACGTCGGTACCAGCTTGGAAAATCGCCGCGTGCGGCACCTGCGCCGCCTGTTCCAGCCCGGTCACCGGCGCACCCGGCGTGGTCGCGCCAGGGTAGCCGCCCGCCGCCAGAACCACCGAAACGCAGGCCACATCGAGCCATTGCAGCGACACGTGCGAGAGCCCGCCATCGCAGGCGGCCAGCAATGCGGTGAGCAAATCCGATTGCAGCCGCGGCAGCAGCGCCTGCGCCTCCGGGTCGCCCAATCGGACATTGTATTCGATGAGGAACGGACCGTCTTCGGTCAGCATCAGGCCGGCGAACAGGATGCCGCGGAACGGCGTGCCGCGTGCCGCCATTTCGCGCAGGGCCGGACGGATGAAGCTGTCGAGCGCCGCGTGCTGGGCTTCGAGCGGGAAGTGCGCCGGCGGGGAGACGGCGCCCATGCCGCCGGTGTTGGGGCCCTGGTCGCCGTCGAAAATGCGCTTGTGGTCCTGGGCCGCGCCCAGCAGCACCGCGTCCGTGCCATCGCAGAGCGCGAACAGGCTGACCTCGCCGCCAACCAGGCATTCCTCGATGATCACGCTGGCGCCGGCCTCGCCCAACGAGCGCGCGCCGAGCATGTCGTCGATCGCCTGGTTCGCCTCGGCCTCGGTCTGCGCCACCACCACGCCCTTTCCGGCCGCCAGCCCGTCCGCCTTGACCACGATCGGCGCACCCCGCCGCGCGACGAAATCGCGGGCGGCATGCACCTCCTCGAAGCGCTCCCAGCGCGCGGTGGGGATGCCGGCGGCCTCGCAGATCTCCTTGGCGAACGCCTTGCTGCCTTCCAGTTGCGCGGCTGCACGCGTCGGGCCGCAGCAGCGTATGCCGTGCACCGCCAGCGCGTCCGCCAGCCCCGCCACGAGCGGCGCTTCCGGGCCGGGGATCACCAGGTCGACCTGCCGGGAGAGGGCGAATTCGACCAGCGCCGGCACATCCACCGCGCCCATGGCGACATTCTCGCCCAGCAGTGCGGTGCCGGGATTGCCGGGTGCGATATAAAGTTTGGAGAGCAGCTTGCTGCCGGATACTGCCCAGGCGAGCGCGTGTTCCCGCCCGCCGGACCCTACGATCAGAACCTTCATGCGACGCTCCGCCTACCCGAAGCGGTGCCCCTAGCATAGGCTGACCCGATGGACGAAGCCGCCCCCCTCGCCTCCGGCCTTGCCGCCACCGCCGCCAGCAACATTCCCGAATACACCGTCGGCGAGTTGTCCGGCGCCATCAAGCGCACGTTGGAAGGCGCGTTCGGCCGGGTGCGGGTGCGCGGCGAAATCACCGAGTTCAAACTCTATTCCAGCGGCCACGCCTATCTCAGCCTGAAGGACGAAGGCGGCAAAATCCGCGCGGTC
Organism: uncultured Alphaproteobacteria bacterium; assembly: GCA_963848205.1. Taxonomy (GTDB): domain Bacteria; phylum Pseudomonadota; class Alphaproteobacteria; order Acetobacterales; family Acetobacteraceae; genus BOG-908. Next base: position 348,547 of record CAWKCV010000001.1, read on the forward strand.
ATCTGGAAAACCACGCTGCCACGCCTCTCGCTACGCCCGGAAAACGGCGTCGAAGTCATCGCCACCGGTAAAATCAGCGCTTATGGCGACCGCTCCGAATACCAGCTCGTCATCGACCGGCTGGAATACGCCGGCGCCGGCGCGCTGCTCGCCCGCATCGAGATGCTGCGGCAGCGCCTGGCCGCCGAAGGCCTGTTCGACGCGGCGCTCAAAAAGCCGTTGCCGATGCTGCCCGCGATGGTCGGCGTCATCACCTCGGCCAGCGGCGCGGTGCTGCACGACATCATGACCACCATCGCGCGCCGCTTCTCGCGCCCCATCCTGCTCTGGCCCGTCCCCGTGCAGGGCGAAGGTGCCGCCGCTCGGATCGCCGCCGCCATTGCCGGCATGGACCGCCTGCCCGCCGTGGGCATCGCCCGCCCGGACGTGCTGATCCTGGCGCGCGGCGGCGGCAGCCTTGAGGACCTGATGGCCTTCAACGAGGAGGTGGTGCTGCGCGCGGTGGCCACCTGCCGCATTCCGCTGATCAGTGCCGTCGGCCACGAGACCGACACCACACTCGTCGATTTCGTCAGCGACCGCCGCGCGCCGACGCCCACCGCGGCCGCCGAACTCGCCGTACCGTCGCGCACCGAACTGCTGGCAGACCTGGCGCAGAAAGCCGCGCGCCTGGCCGGTGCGCTGGACCGCACAGCGTCAGCCAGCCGGTCGCGCCTGGCCGCGTCGATCGCCAAAATCCCAGATCTGCCGGGGATTGTCGGCCAGGCGCGCCTCCGCCTGGACGATCGCGGCCAGCGCCTGCATCTCGCCACGCCCAATTTGCTGGCCGCACGTGCCGCGGCCCTGGCCCGCGCCGAACGACACATCCCCGACCCGCACGCGCTCATCGCGTCCCGCCGCGCCAGCACGGACATGGCCGGGCTGCGCCTGCTCGGCGCGCTGAAAGCGGGCGTGCAGCGGCATCGCGACCAGGCGGCCGCGCTGTCGCCGCGCCTGACTTTGGCGCCCATCGCCGAGCGCCTGCGCTCCCGGCGCGGACAGCTAGACGTGCTGTCCGCGCGGCTGGAAGGTGCGTCCTATGAAAAGGTTCTGGCGCGAGGGTTTGCGCTTGTGCGCGATGCGCGTGGCCACGCGGTGACCAGTGCGGCCGATGTGGCGCCAGCTTCGTCGCTACGGCTGCGGTTTGCGGATGGCGAGGCGCGGGTAGTCGCCGAAGGACGCCGCGGAAAACCGGAGAAGCAAGGCCTGCTTCTGTGAAAAAGATGTTCCGCCATCGCGAGCTCGCGACAGCGAAACAAAAGTCTTTTGGTCCCTTTTTTCAAGAAAAGGACTGCTTCCTTCCTAGTCGCGATCACCCGCCACGGCGCGGTCGGGGAAATCCGAAGCCGGCCGCACCGCTGCCTCACCAGGATAAGGCCGCGTAAAGCCGGTCGCCTCATACCAGGTCAGGTGGTTCAGCGTCTCGGAGTCCTCCGAGTCCGGCTTGTTCATCTTGCCCGCGAACATCGAGGCTTTCTTCGCCATCCAGCCCTGCTCGATGGCTGTGTGCGCGACCGTGGGCGTCGTGACACCCTGATCGAGCGGCACCTGGTTCGGCAGATGGTTGAACGGCGCCAGGTTGGGCGTGTTGGTGAAGTCGGTGAACATTGGCGAGGCCACGAGGTCGAACTGGTTCATCGGCGGCAGGCCGAGAATCTGTTCCATCGTGCGGGTCATGTTCACCTGCGTGTAGTAGGTGTGGTCGGTCGGGCCGTTCTGCACCGCATAGGGGCTGACGATGTAGCCAGGGCTGCGATGGCCGTCGATGTGATCAACGCCGTTCTGTGCATCGTCTTCTTCGATGAAGAGGGCCGAGCTGCCCCAGACCTTACTGTGGCTGACATAATCGATGATGCGGCCGACGGCGAGGTCGTTATCGGCCTGTTCGGCATCCGGCGTCGGCGGGCCACCGGTATGGTCGTCCATGATCCACAGCACGCTCAGCGCCGGAACCGTGCCGGCGGCCACGTCCTTGTTGAAATCCTGCAGCCAGAGGTCCACGCGCCACTGGTCGGGAATGTTCAGGTCGAACATCGGGAAGTTCTTCACCAGGTGGTTCTGCACCACCGGCACCGACGACATGGCGACCTGCGCGTTCTGATATTTCAGCGTGGTTTCCTGGCCGGATTCGAACGCCTGCGAGTTTGCATACAGCTGCGACCAGGTCGGATGGCCAAGCGGCGTCGGCCAGAATTCCTGCTCGGAATACTCGCCATACAGCTTGGTCGAGAGACCCGCGTTCACCGTTGCCTGGAACAGGAAACCCTTGGGCAGGTAGGCGAGCGCGTCGCCGGCGTTGCCGCCCGGATAGCTGCGTACCCAGTCTGGCGCCTGGATATCGTCCTGGTAGGGCGCCATGGCTTCGGTGATCCACTGGTGACCGTCAGCCGACTGGCGGCTCGGGTCGTAGAAATTGTCGAGCAGCGGAAAGCGCGTGATCGCATTGTGCATGTTCGGCGTATCCTTGCCGCCGAACACGGCCAACTGCGCGTCTCCGCTGCCGGCTGCCACATCGCCCAGAACCTGATCATAGGTGCGGTTTTCGCGAATGATCAGGAAGATGTGCTTGATCAGCGACGGGTCGCCGATATGGGCGGGGATGGCGACCGGCGCCGTGGCCGACGAGCCGCTGCCGGCCGAGACGATGTTCGCCGTCAGATCCCAATGGTTATTCTGATAGACTTTCTTGGTCAGCGACGCGAGCGCGGCGCTCGTCGGAATCCTGACGATGCTGACTGTGCCGGTGTCCTGGTGCGTGTTGTAGCCGGTGACGCCATAATCGGTCTCGAAGGAGGCCAGCGTGCCGACGCCCTTGTCGTTGGCCACGATCAACTGCCCATGCGCCTTGTCGAATTGCACCGAACCAGGCGCATAGGCGACCGGGATGAGGCCCATCACCGGCTGCGTCGCACTCGTCGAGAGATCGACAACAGCGATCGCGTTTGCGTTGTAGAGCGAGACATAGGCGATGTTGTTGGCCGTATCGATGGCGATGCCGACCGGGGCGGCGCCGTAAGCCGGCGCATTCTGGCCGGGCACCGAAATCGGCAGGCCGAGCTTGATGGTGCGCGAGACGGTGCGGCTGACGCGATTGATCACCGAAAGCGTGTCGCTATACGTGTTGGCGACCAGCAGGTTGAACCCATAGATCGCGAGCCCGGTCGGGTGCAGGCCGACCGGAATGGTCGCGACCACCGTCTTGTTCACCGTGTTATAGACCGACACCGTGCCGGTAACCGCCGAGCCGTTCTGCGTATTGGCAACGATCGGTGTGCCCGAGGAGAGCACGGTAAAGTCGTTCTTGGTGGCCGCGCGGCCGCCTTCGTTGGTGATGTAGGCGAGGTTGGCCTCCATCACGATGCTATGCGGCGCGTTGCCGACGCGAACCTGTGCACCCAGCACCGGCGGGCTCTGCGTCAGGTCGATCGTGGCCAGCGTGTTGTTCTGGTTCAGCAGCGCATAGCCGGTCTTGCCGTCCTGCGAGATGGCCACGCCACCCGGATACGAGGTGGACGGCGTGTAGAGCGTGCCGCACGGGCGGTTGTACACACCGAGCGGGCTATTGGGGAAACAGGCGATCTGCGTGGTGTTCGGCGGCACGGAAACATGCGCGTAATCGGTCAACAAGCCGGTCGGGCCGACGGCGGCCACCGTCACGTAGCTGCTGTCCTGGCTGAACATCAGATATTTGCCGTCCGCCGAGAAGGTGATGCCGCCGTACGTGCCCTGGCTGTCCTGGAACGGCAGGTAGTTCTGCATCACTTCGCCAGTCAGCGTGTTGAACACGATCACCGGTGCAGCCGCACCCATCGTCAGCACCGCAGCGATATGCAGGCTCGCGTTCGGGTTCACCGCAACCGCCTTGGCGCGGACGCGAATACCGAGATTGACCTGGATGCCCGACGGCGAGATCACCTGGCCGCTGGAGACGACGTAAGTGCCGTTCGGCTGCAGGCCGGTCGTGTAGGTTGGGTTCTGCGTGGAAGGGGCGGCGAGCGCGGGCGAGGCGAGGCCCACGGCAAGCAAGCCGGCCAACGGCCTGAGACAATTGAGACGCGACATGAAGGTTTCTCCCTGACGAACCTGACAGCAAGCTGACGAAAGCGTGTGATATCAACGACTTCCGTGGGACGCTGTTTAGAGGTGCATCGAAGGGCTGGCGCACGCATAACCATGACAGCTTGGTTAAGGTTGGTGCTGGCGGTTCACACGTCCGTGTGGTTTTGCAGAAGCGAAGTCTTCTTTTCTGACGAAACAGACGTGTGTCACTCTGTCGCGGAGCTCGCGACCTCCTGGCGCAGCAGCCCTTCCAGTTCCCCCAGCCATGGTGAGAACCGGCGCCAGCTTTCCATCGGCCGCGGGGTAATCGGCTGACGCGCCTGCCACTTGCTCGCCGTCCGCACCACGCGCGGATTGCGCTCCGGCCGCAGGCAAGCGGGGTCCCAGTCCAGCCCGCACGCCTCGACCAGCCGGCGGATGACCGGCTCCGGCGATTGCGTCAGCTCGTCATACGCCAGCTCATGGAACCGCGCGGGCGGCAGCGCCCGCCGCCAATGCGCCATCAGCTTCTCATACGCGCGAATATACGCGACCAGCTCCGCTCCGCCGGTCGGAAAGGCGAGCGTCGGGTTGAAATGCGTCTGGTGGATGGACAAAGCGGTGTCGATGGCCGCGCGCCGGCAATGCACGATGGTCGCACCGGGCAACGCCAGATGGACCAGGCCAGCCCAGAGGAAATTGAACGGCATCTTGTCGGTCACCCGTTCGGCTCGCGGCCCGATGCTGCGCAGCAGCGCCAGGTAATCGTCCGCCGGCCCGCGCAGATCGGCCTCGTCGATACAGCCAGGCGCGCGCTCGTTCCAGAAGTTCAGCTCCCCGCCACCCGCCACGCCCGGATGCGACGAGACGATCTGCTCGACCAACGTGGTGCCCGAGCGCGGCAATCCCACGATCAACACCGGCAATGCGTCGGTGCGCGCAGGTGACGCCTCCGCCAACCTGCGCGCGCTGAACCGCTCGATCAGCCGGTCGACCTGCCGCTCGAAACCGGCGCTGTCGAACGGCGCAATGCGACGGCGCTCGGCATAGGCCGCGTCCCACGCGCGCATCGCCGCTTCGGGGTCGCCCAGATCGTCGTGCGCCTTGCCCAAGGCGAGATGCACGCTCAGCCGTTGCGGCCCATCCAGTCCCAGCGTGGCCGACGCCGCCTGCATCCGCGCCGGCAGGTCGCCATCCGCCGCGGTCAACGGCCGGCAACGCACCAGGTCGTAGTAGCTGCCGGCAAGCAGCGGCGCCTGTGCGATCGCACGCGCGAAACAGTCTCGCGCTTCCTCGAACCGGCCGGATTCAGCCAGCACATGGCCCAACATTTCGATCGCCAGCGCCAGATCCGGAAACAACGCCAGCGCCTGACGCAGCGCCTTTTCCGCGTCCGCGTCCTTCTCCTCCGCCAGCAGGGCGCGCGCGGCGCCAAGCCGGCCGAACCTCGTCTTGGGCCCGGTCGCCGCCGCACGACGGAAACAGCCGATCGCCTCTGCCCGGTGGCCGAGCTGGAACACCAGCGCACCGGCGCGGAACCACGCCTCGGTGTGCCCGGGCAGCAGCTCCGTCGCCCTGTCGTATGCCCGCACGGCCGCCGTCAGGTCGCCCGACTTCTCCAGCGCGATGCCCAGCCGGAAATGCGCATCCGTGTAAGCCGGGTTGAGCGAAGCGGCATGCCGCAAGCTGTCGACCGCTTCCGCCAGCCGGCCGGTTTCCAGATACGCCAGCCCCAGATCGTGGGCGACGCGCGGGTCGAACGGATCGCGCAATGCGGCCTGGCGCAGAAAGGCAATCGCCCGCTCCGGCTGGCCGGCTTGCAGATGCTGGGCGGCTTCACGCAATGGGTCGGGCGGCATGCGCCCAGCGTGTAGCCGCTTACGCCGCCCTGCGGAAAGCCGGCCGCCCTACGGCGCGCGCGCCGGCAGGTTCTGCACGCTGCCGATCGTCCGCCCCGTCAACACCAGCGGCCCAGGAGGCGGAGCCGGCGGCGGCGGCGCGATGAGCGCATGCCGGGCCGCACGATGCGCGGCGACATGCGCCGCCGTAGCCGCCGGCGGCGCGGCATCGGCGAACGCACCCATCGGCAACGGCTGCAGCAGATGCAGCGCGAACACGACCGGCTGCGTAATCGTTACCGAACCGTTGTCGCCCACCTTCACGTCCGCACTCGCCGTCACCGGCACCGTGGGCGGCGGCGTGACACTGATCGAACCGCCCGTGCTGTTGAGGAACGTATAACTGCCGCTCGAAATCACGAACGCGTCCGAGACGACATAATATCCGGGCTGCGAGAAATATGCGCCGCATTTCTGCTTGTAGATCGCCGCATTTGCCGGGTCCTGCGTCCAGTTCTGCAGCGCGATCTTCGGCAACGTGTCGAACGTCGCCTTGCCGATCGTCAGCGCCGCCTGAGACGAACTGTTCACGCCGATCTGCCCGCCCACACCCGCCAGCTTGGCGCCCAGCGACGCATCGAACCCCACCGTCGTGCCTGCACTGATCGCCGGCGTCGCACCCTCCTCGACGGACTTGGCGAAGTCCGGCCAGCCGCACAAAGCCAGCGAGCCCTCATAACGCAAATCGAGCTTGCTCGCCGCTGCACCCGGCGCAGGCGGGATGATCTCGACAATGGCACCCGGAACCATCCGCGAATCAGGCTCGGGCAGCAAAGTCCAGTTCGGGTCCAGTGCCGCGCGCAACGACGACGCAATCTGCGGCGCCGGCAATGGCGCCGGGCACCCCGCCAACGGCAAAACAGCACCTAAAAGACAGACGCGGAACACCACACGCATCCTGTTCTCCATCGCAACACACCGATTGTGCAACGACGCTGCGCCCGCCCGCAAATTATGACAAGAGCGACGCCCCCGGCGCAGCCAAACCCGCCAACTCCGCACGCAACGCCTCGATCCCCGCCCCCGTGCGGCTGCTCGACGTCAACACCTCCGGGAACGCCGCGGCATGTTTGGCCGCCGCCGCCTCGACCTCGGCCACCTTCCGCGCCAGCCGGTCCGGCTTCACCCCGTCGATCTTCGTCAATACCAACTGAAATGCCACCGCCGCACGATCGAACAAATCCATCACCGCCAGATCGGACGCCTTCAACTCGATCCGCGCATCCAACAACAAAATCACCCGACGCAACGGCACCCGGCCGCGCAAGAAGTCGAACATCAACCCCTGCCAGTCCTCCTTCACCGCCTTCGCCGCCTGCGCATACCCATAGCCAGGCATGTCCACCAAAACCAGCCGCCGACCTAAATCGAAGAAATTCAACTGCTTCGTCCGCCCCGGCTCGCTCGATACCCGCGCCAACGCACGCGTCCCCGTCAACGCATTCACCAACGACGACTTGCCCACGTTGGACCGCCCCGCAAAGGCCACCTCCGGCATCCCAGCCTCCGGCAACTGATCGATCCGCTGCGCCGCATAAAAGAACCGACACTCCGCCGCAAACAACAACCGCCCCGCCTCAACCCTGGCCGCGTATTCTTCGGGCGTCATGAGTGGGAAGGCCGGCGGGCTCTGCCCCCTGGACCCCCGCCAGGGCGAGCCGCCCTGGACCTGCATGTCCGGGAGTCTGGGGCCACTGGCCCCAGCGGGGTCCAGGAGCAGAGCCCCCGGCCTTTCTCACTCATCACGCGCGCACAATGCTCGACTTGGAGGTGAGTTTGGCCTGGCGCTGGATGTACCATTGCTGGGCCATTGTCAGCAGGTTGTTCCACGTCCAGTAGATCACCAGGCCGGCCGGGAAGCGGCCCATGCTGAAGATGAAAATCAGCGGCATGAATTGCATCATGCGTTGTTGGGCGGGGTCGGCGGCGGGCGGATTGAGTTTCTGCATGAAGAACATGCTCGCACCCATCATCAGCGGCCACACGCCCAGGTGCAGCATCGGCGAGATGGTGCTGGGGTCGAAGGGGATCAGACCGAACAGGTTGAACACGTTGGTGGGGTCGGTCGCCGAGAGGTCCTGGATCCAGCCGAAGAACGGCGCGTGGCGCATTTCGATGGTAACGAGGATGACTTTGTAGAGCGAGAAGAACACCGGAATTTGCAGCAGCATCGGCGCGCAGCCGCTCACCGGGCTGACGTTTTCCGCTTTATACACCGCCATCATTTCGGATTGGATCTTCGCCGGATCGTCTTTGTATTTCTCGCGCACTTCGGTGATTTTCGGGCCGAGCAGGCGCATTTTGCCCATCTGGCGGAACGAGCGTGCGGCGATCGGGTAGAACAGGCCTTTGACCAGCAGCGTGAACAGCAGGATGGCCACGCCGAAATTGCCGACGACGGAATACAGGAAGTCGATCGCGTAGAAGAACGGCTTGGTCAGGAAGAACAAATGGCCCCAATCGACCGCGTAGCTAAGCAGCGGGATGTGGTCGCGTGTTTCGTAACGGTCGAGCAGGTGCACTTCCTTGGCGCCGACGAACACGCGGCTGTCCGCGTCCGCGTCGCCGCCGGGGGCTGCGTGGAGCGCGTCGTCGGCCAGGTAGTTCACTTCGTAGCGGTCGGCGCCGTCTTCCAGCCAATGGCGGAATTCGTTGTGGGTGGGCACTGCCTGGTTGGGGATCAGCGCGGTCAGCCAGTATTTGTCGGTAAAGCCGGCCCAGCCGCCTGCGCCGGAATGGTCGTAGGCGAGGTTGGCCGCTTTGTCGGCCGCGGTCTTGGTGGCGCTGTAGGTAAGCGTGTGAAGCTGTGCGTCGGCCACGCCGAGCAGACCTTCGAACAGCACGTTGTAGCCGGCGGTGGGCGGCTGGTAATCGCGCCGCACGCGCTCCCATGGCCAGATCTGCACCGGGGTCGTGCCGCTATTATGAACGCTCTGGCGCACGGTGAAGACGTAATTGTCGTCCACCGCGAGCGTCACGTGGAACATCAGGCCGGCGCCATTATCCCAGCTCAAGGTAACCGGGTGGCTGGCTGTCACGTCGCCGCCGCTGCTCGTCCACACGGTGTTGTCGTCGGGCAGGCGCACCTTGTCGGTGCTGCTCCAGCCGAACTGCACGTAGGACGGCTGCGGGTCGGACAGCGGCTCCAGCACACGCACCAGCGGCGACGTCTTCGCCACTGTCTCGTGGTAGTCGCGCAGGCGCAAATCATCGAGCCGTGCGCCGAGCAGGCTGATGCTGCCCAGCACGCGCGGCGCGTCGATATGCACACGCGGCACATCGGCCGGCGGCGGCACGTGCACCGGCTGGCTGCCGGGAGGTGCCACGTCATGCGACGGTGACGGCGTCTGCGACGACGGCGTGTTCTTGGTCACCGACGCCGCCTGCTGCGCCATCTCCGCATGGTTCTTCGGCGGCGAGAGATACTGGAACAGCAGCAGGATCGCGATCGAGATCGCGATGAACAGCGGCAGGCGTTTCTGGTCCATCAGCTTGCCTTGAAGGTGGGTGGAACCGGGTCGCAGCCGCAGCCGCCCCACGGGTTACATCTGGCGACCCGCCAGGCCGCCAGCATGGCGCCGCGAACCGGGCCATGCCGGCGCAGTGCTTCGATGGCGTAGGCGCTGCAGCTTGGCTCGAAGCGGCAGGCGGGGGGCAACAGGGGGCGGATCATGAGCTGGTAGGCGCGGACGATAAGGATAAGGAAGGAAGCGGTTCTTTTCTGAAAAGAAGAACCAAAAAACTTCTGCTCTCGGGTTGGAACACTCATTGGAATCGGATCCCAAGTTTCAGCAGGGATCGGCGCAGGTCGTCGATGAGCAGGAGGAAGGGGCGGGCGCGGGTGGTGTCGCGGCCGACCAGGACCAGGTCGGCGCCGACCGCCGGCGTCTCGGCGAGCAGCAAGCGGGCCGCCTCGCGCAGGCGACGCCTGGTCCGGTTGCGCACCACCGAGTTGCCCACCTTCTTGGTCACCGTGAAACCCAGCCGCACAGGCTCCTCGTCGCTCCGCTGCATCGCCTGCAGCACGAGCCCGTGCGTGGACGCGCGACGGCCCTTCGAAGCCACGCGTAGAAATTCGGCGCGGCGCTTGAGGTGCGGCGACTTCGCCCCCCGTGCCGCCATCGTGGTTACGCCGAAAGCTTCTTCCGGCCCTTGGCGCGCCGGTTGGCGATCACCTTGCGGCCACCAACCGTCTCCATGCGCGTGCGAAAACCGTGCCTGCGCTTGCGGACGAGCTTGGATGGTTGATACGTACGCTTCACGACGGGCACTCCAAACGGCGACGGCGCGCAGCGGCGCGCTCGGGAGACGGCAGGGGCGAGCGACGCTCGCCGGAGCGCGGCTTATAGGTTCACCCCGAACCGCACGTCAAATAGCCTGGACGACCACTGATATCGTGATCGCGATCCGCACGAAACGGTTTATGTAACCCCCATGCAGACCGCGCACATCCGATGGTGACCCTCGCCTTGACCGCCATCGTGGCATTCGCCCTGGGAGCCGGCGCGGCGACGTTGCTCTGGCAAAGCCGGCTGACGGAAGCGCGCTTCGTGAGCGCCGCCCTGAAAAGCGAGCTGGCCCGCGCCGCCGAAGCGACGGTGGAACTCGATAATCTCCGCGGCCAACTCAAAGGTCTGCGTCACGACATCCGCGGCATCCTTTCACCCGCAATGCTGGTGTCGGACCGTCTGCTCAGCCATGGCGAGGCCCCGGTCAAACGGGCTGGCGAGGTGATGGTGCGCACGGTCGAACGCGCGATCCAGCGCCTGACGGAAACCAAGCTCGATGCGGCCGCGTCCGAACCCGCCGGCACGCCGTCGGCTCAGCTCCCGCCCGCACCGACCAGCGCCCAGCTATAACGCTCGTGCACTTCGGCGACCGGCTCGCCCGAACGCGACACCAGCAAGGCACGATGTTCCAGCGCGTGCGCCTCCCCCGGCGCGCAGACACGGGCCTGCAGAACCTGACGCCGCAAGCCTAGCGCCCCCACCACGCGGCCGAACGGAGTCTCCGTCGCGGCAAGCGCATCCACCATGTCGGCCGTCAGCAGCGCGGGCCGATACCAAAGATCGGCTTGCGACAAAGCCGTCTCCCCGCACACCAGTTCGACCCGGCGGTGCAGGATCGGCGTGTGTGCGAGCTGCGTGGGCGCCGGCGGGCAAATCGTCGCTAGCCGGCGGATGAACACCGGCCGGCCGCACAGGCGGTCGAGCACAGCGGTCGCGCTGTCGGCCTGCGACAACAGGTCGTGCAGCATGGGAGCGGTGATGCACGCCAGGCGGATCGGGCCAGGCGGACTCACACCAGGGTATGTAGCCGCAACCCGCGCCCGCGGCGCGCGCCGACGATGGCCGACTGGCCGAACAGGCGCGCAAGCACGGCGAGGCGGCGCGGGTCGCCGGCCACCAGTAGATGCTCCTCGCACCAGCCGTGCCAGTCGCCGCTGGCCGGCAGCGCCGGCGTGTCGCCGAGCCGACGTCGCAAGGCGGCCATCATCCGGTCGTTCCACTGGCGCGGCCGAAGCCGGCTGGCGGGGTTCCACGCCGTCATCAGCATCGCGTCGCGCACGCCAAGTCCGGCAAGTATCCCGTCCAGCGCGCCGGACCGCCGCCCGATGGTGAGTTCCAGCCCTGCAACCCGGTAGCGGCTGCGCCGGTAGGCGCGCTGGAGATGATGGGGCAGCGCCATCTCAGGGCGCCGGATTGCGGCGGTTGGCCACGAGTTCGGCGGGCGACAATTTGAGCATGAAATACAGATGGTAGCTCGGCCCGGTGATCGTCTTGCCGAGTGGCAGCAGCATCGGCACTTCCTCGCCCGTCACCTGCAGCGTGGTCACGTTGGGCGGAAACACCACGTGCTGGGTGAACTCCTTGGCATCGATCGGCTCGCCGGCGCGCACGACGACGACCTTGTAGGGCACGTCGGCTTCGGCCGATGTCGAGGCCGGCCCGCGCGTGACGACCATCACCACGTGAGCATGCGCTTTTTCGGCACGGGCGCCGAGCTGGCCCGAGCACGCGCCCTGAACGTCGGTGATGCGGGCCGTCAGCACCAGATCGGTGATGTCAGTTCCGCGCCCATTATACCGGCTGAGGCGCGATGCGTCCGGCAAAGCGTAGGGCTGAACGCAAGCGACGGCTTCTTCGTTGGGGTCCGCGTGGCAGGCGGAAAGGCCGGTCGCGAGCAAGGAAGCGGCCAGCCGCATGACCGGGGCTTGATACAGACGCATGGCAACTCCACGACAGGCCGGACAGAATCGGTGCCCTGGCGGCAAGCGCGATGCTTTGCCACAGCTTTACGGCTTTGCACCAGAACCCCCGCGTCGCCATATAGGGCATAGGACGCGTCGCCACATGAGGGCGCAGGACACCACAAACGGAACCTATCGCCGATGCCAGACAGCCCGACCGACCTGATCACCCGCCCGCTCGACACTGCCACCAGCCTGCGCCCGCTGCGCGTGGTGCTGGCCGGCCCGCGCGGCTTCTGCGCCGGCGTGGACCGCGCCATACGCGTCGTCGAAGAGGCGCTGCGCCGCTACGGCCGCCCGGTCTATGTGCGCCACGAGATCGTGCATAATCGCACCGTCGTCGAGACGCTGGAGGCACAGGGTGCGATTTTCGTCGAGGAGCTCGACGAGGTGCCGGAGAACGCTCACGTGGTGTTCTCAGCCCACGGCGTGCCGAAATCGGTGCCCGAGGAAGCGCAGCGCCGTCATCTCGATTTCCTCGACGCCACCTGCCCGCTGGTCAGCAAGGTGCATCGCGAGGCCGAGCGCCACTTCTCCGAACAGCGCCATATCCTGATGATCGGCCATGCCGGCCACCCTGAAGTTGTCGGCACCATGGGCCAACTCCCGCCCGGTGCCGTCACGCTCGTGCAGAATGCCGCCGAAGCTTCAGCCGTCGATCCGGCCGACCAGCAGAACCTCGCTTTCATCACCCAGACCACGCTGTCGGTGGACGATACCGCCGAGATCGTCGAGATCCTGCGCCACCGCTTCCCCCTCATCGAGGGGCCCAAGCGCGAGGATATCTGCTACGCCACCACCAACCGCCAGGCCGCGGTCAAGGCGATCGCCAAGGGGTGCGACCTGCTGATCGTCATCGGCAGCCCCAACAGCAGCAACAGCCAGCGCCTGCGCGAAGTGGCCGAGCGGGCCGGCGCCGGCCGGGCGATCCTGGTGCCCAAGGTGTCGGACATGGATTTCACCCTGCTGGAAGGCGTCAACACCGTCGGCATCACCGCGGGCGCCTCGGCTCCCGAAAGCCTGGTGCAGGAAGTGCTGCTCGAACTCGGCCGCCGCTACACGCTGGCCATCGAGGAGCGCCAGGTGACGCAGGAGGACGTGATCTTCAAGCTGCCCTATCCGCTGGCCTAGGCCCCGCTAGCCTAGGCCTGCCGCCGCACGGCCAGGACGAGGCCGCCGACGGCAAGGCAGCCTGCGGCCATCGCCCAGGCGGCGCGGCTCTCCTGCGTCGTCAGCCACAGGCAGATCAGCGTCGCAGCGACCGCCATTGCCAGGCCGCCCGGCAGGAGCAGCGGGGTCGACACGTGCGATATGCCACGCGCGCGCAGCCGCACGAGGCTGGCCGAGGTGAGCGCGTAGAGAAGCAGCCGCACGACTGTGCTCGCAGCCAGGCTGCCCAGGAAACTTGTGCCCAGAGCGAGCAGCCACGCCAGGGCCGTGATCGCCAGCACGGCCGCACGCGGGCTTGCGGCGCGCGCATCCAGGCGAGCCAGCGCGGGCGGCAGCATACGCGCATCGGCCAGCGCCAGCACGAGGCGCGAGCCGGTGAACAGCAGGCTGAACAGCGTGCCGCACATGATCAGCGCGGCGGCGAGCGCCACCGCCCGCCCGGCGCTGGCCCCCAGCATCGCGGCCGCGCCATCGAACACCGGCCGGTGAGAGGCTGCCAGCCCCGGTACGACTGCGGCACAGGCAAGCAGGATGGCGGCATACAGCGCGACCACCACGCCCATGCCGACGCCCAGGCCAAACGGGACCGCGCGACGCGGGTCGCGCATCTCGCCTCCATTCACCACGGCCGAATCCATCCCCACGAGCGCGAACAGCATCAGCACCAGGCCTGGCGCCCATTGCGAGGCGGCCGGCACGGGCGGCCAGGCGGCTGGATGAAACGGCCACGCCGCCCACCCTGCCAGCGCCACGAAGCCGATCAGCAGGCCAAGTTTCGCCAAGGTGAATGCGCCGTTCACCCGGCCTGACAGCCGCACGCCGGCTGCGATCACCCCGCCCAGGCCCCAGGCCAGGGCAGTGATGACAGCGATCCGCCCGCCCGGCTCGCCAAGCGGCGCCCAGGCGGCCGACGCGTAGCTGGTGGCAAGATTGGCGATGCTGGCGAACGACAGCAGTCGGGCCGCAATCGCCAGCCAGCCCGCCGCAAAGCCGGCAGACGGCCCGAAAGCGGCGCTGGCATACAGAATTGACCCGCCGGTGCCGCCTATCCGGCTCGCAGCTTCGGCATGGCAGCATGCGACCATGCCCATCAGCACGCCGCCGGCGAGGCAGGCGAGCACGCTGTAGGGGCCGAGCAGGGCATAGAGCGGGCCGGGCAGGCCGAGAATGCCGGCGCCCACGGTGCTGTTGATTGTCAGGGCGGCGATGTCCCAGCGGCCTAGGACTTGGGGGAGGTTGGGGAACCGGATCAACGTGCGTAAGGAAGGCTTCTTTTTTGAAAAAAAGAAGCAAAAAACTTTTGCTCCGCTTCGCTTGCTTGCGACCTTCAGAGTACTTTCAATGGCCGTCTATACCGACGTCTCCGACCACGCGCTGACCGACTTCCTTGCCGCCTACGACATTGGCGCTCTCGTTGCGTTTCGCGGCATCGCCGAGGGCGTGGAGAACAGCAACTTCTCCGTCCGCACCACCACGGGCGATTTCATCCTCACCCTCTACGAACGACGTGTGGAGCCGGCCGACCTGCCCTGGTTTCTCGGCCTGATGCGCCACCTCGCCGGCGCCGGGCTGTCGTGCCCGCTGCCGGTCGCCGGCCGCGATGGCGAACCTTTACGCATGCTGTGCGGCCGCCATGCCGCCATCACCACATTCCTGCCCGGCGTCTGGCCGCGCCGGGTGCAGCAGGCGCATTGCGCGCCGCTCGGCAAGGCGCTCGCCCATCTGCACGTAGCAGGCGCGGGTTTCGCCCCCACGCGCCGCAACGCGTTGGGGCCGGACGCGTGGCCCACGCTGCTCGACCGCTGCCGGGACCGCGCCGACGAGGTGCAGCCCGACCTCGCCGCCGAACTCGACCGCGCTTCGCACGCCATCCTGGCAGCCTGGCCCCAGGGCCTGCCCACCGGCCAGATCCATGCCGACCTGTTCCCCGACAACGTGTTCTTCCTCGGCGGCGAGCTCTCCGGCCTGATCGACTTCTACTTCGCCTGCACCGACATCCTCGCCTACGACATCGCCGTCTGCCTTAACGCCTGGTGTTTCGAGCCGGACTTCACCTTCAACATCACGCGAGCCCGCGCCCTGCTGCGCGCTTACGGCGAAATACGGCCGCTCACGCCCGAGGAGTCCGCGTCACTGCCGGTGTTGTGCCAGGGCGCCGCCTTGCGCTTCCTGCTCACCCGACTGTTCGACTGGCTGAACACGCCGCCGGGTGCCATGGTAACGCCCAAGAGCCCGATCGAATATCTGCGCCGTTTGCGCTTCCACCTCGGCGCCAGGGATGCCCATGCCTACGGTCTCTGACGCTGCCCCCGCCGCCGAAGCCGTGCAGATCTGGACCGACGGCGGCTGCAAGCCCAACCCTGGTCCCGGCGGGTGGGCTGCCGTGCTGGTGTTCCGCGGCCATGAGCGTGAGCTGTCCGGCGCCGAACCCGCGACCACAAACAACCGCATGGAGCTGACCGCCGCCGCCGCGGCGTTGGAAACGCTCACCCGCCCGTGCAGCGTGATATTGCGCACCGACAGCGAATATGTCCGTAACGGCATCACCCGCTGGCATACCGGATGGGTGCGCCGGAATTGGCGCAATGCCGCCGGCGACCCGGTCGCCAACATGGATTTGTGGCGCCGCCTTCTCGACGCCGCCAAGCCGCACCAGATCGAATGGCTGTGGGTGCGCGGGCATTCCGGCGATGTGATGAACGACCGTGTGGACGGTCTGGCGACAAAGGCCCGCGAACGGGCGGCATTGTCGATTTAATCTCTATCTGAGCACCTAACGTTCGTTACCCGACCGCGTTACCCAATTGCCGCAAGGAGCATGGCGTGAGCGTAGCCGAAGCCGAAAAGCCAGCGGGCCGTGCGTCCACCGGCGTGCAAGGACTGGACGACGTGTTGCGCGGTGGCCTCACGCGCGACCGTCTGTATCTGGTGGAGGGCACGCCAGGCACTGGCAAGACCACGCTCTCGCTGCAATTCCTGCTGCAAGGCGAGCGCGCGGGCGAGACCGGGCTGTACGTGACGCTGTCGGAGACGGCGGACGAGCTGCGCGCGGTGGCGGCCAGTCATGGCTGGTCGCTCGACGGGCTGACGATTTTCGAGCTGGTCAGCGACGCGGCGCTCGACCCCGACGCCGAACAGACGGTGCTGCACCCCTCCGAGCTGGAGCTGGGCGAGACCACGCGCGAGGTAATGGCGCGCGTGGAAGCCCTGCAGCCGCGACGCGTGGTGTTCGACAGCCTCTCCGAGATGCGGCTGCTGGCGCAGAACCCGCTGCGCTACCGCCGTCAGATCCTGGCGCTCAAGCAGTTCTTCTCCAGCCGGCAATGCACGGTCCTGATGCTGGACGACCGCACGTCGGACCCTACCGACCTGCAATTGCACAGCATCGCACACGGCGTGATTACGCTGGATCAGGCGCCGCGCAGTTTCGGCGCCGAGCGCCGCCGACTGCGCGTGGTGAAGATGCGCGGCATCAAGTTCCGCGGCGGCTACCATGATCTCACGCTGGAGACCGGCGGGCTGACGGTGTTTCCCCGCCTGGTGGCAGCCGAACATCACGCCAATTTCTCGATGGCGCCGGTATCGACCGGCAATCTGGCGCTCGATGCGCTGCTGGGCGGCGGCATCTCGCCGGGAACCAGCACGCTGCTCAGCGGGCCTTCCGGCGTCGGCAAATCGACCACGGTGGTGCGCTGCATGCTGGCGGCACTCGCGCGTGGCGAGCGCGCCGCCTATTACCTGTTCGACGAAGGGTTGGGCACGTTCCTGGCGCGTGCCCGGGCGTTCGGCATGGACCCTGGCCCGTATCTGGACAGCGGCCAGTTGCTCCTGCAGCAGATCGACCCCGCCGAGATGTCGCCCGGCGAGTTCGCCTGCAGCGTCCGCGATGCGGTGGAAGTGCGCGGCTGCAGCTTTCTCGCGGTCGATAGCCTCAACGCCTACATGCAGGCGATGCCGGGCGACAATTTCCTGATGCTGCAGCTCCACGAAATGCTCAGCTATCTCAACCAGCAAGGCGTGATTAGTTTTCTCGTGCTCGGCCAACATGGGTTCGTGGGCGACATGCGGTCCGACATGGACCTGAGCTATCTCAGCGACACCATCGTGCTGTTCCGCTTTTTCGAGGCCCAAGGCGCGGTGCGCAGCGCCATTTCGGTCGTGAAAAGCCGCACGACGGCGCACGAACGCACCATCCGCGAGCTGCGGCTCTCCTCGGGCGGCATTCAGGTCGGCGAAGCGCTGAGCGATTTCGAGGGCGTGCTGAGCGGCCTGCCATCCTACAAAGGTGGCGTCACCCTGCTCGATGCCGCCTCGGCCGGCGGAAATCCGGACTAGGCGCCATGCTCGACCGTATTCTGATCCACGCGCCGCGCGGGCGGGATGCCTCGGTGATCCAGAACGTGCTGCTGCAGACGGGCATTGCCGGTGTCTGCACCTCCGACCTTGCCGCATTGCGTTCGGCCATCGAGGAGGGTGCCAGCGGGGTCATCGTCACCGAGGAAGCGCTCGCCGGCCCCGATCTGGAACCCTTGTTGCGCTGGTGCGAGGCGCAGCCTTCCTGGTCGGACCTGCCGATCATCGTCATGGCAGTGCGCCAGTCGGGCCACCGTTCCGCACGTGCCAGCGGCATACTCGACCGCCTCGGCAACGTCGTGCTGCTGGAACGGCCGGTCAATTCGGAGACCTTGACCAGCGCCGCCCGCTCGGCGGCGCGCATGCGCGCGCGGCAGCACCAGACACGCACGTTGCTGACGGAGCGCGAACAGCGCGGGCAGGAACTGCGCGCGCTGAACGACCATCTGGAGCAGCGTGTGCAGGAGCGCACCCAGGCGCTCGACCAGGCGCATGAGACGCTCGCCTTCGCGCTGCAATCGGCCGGCCTGGGGTCGTGGGACATCGATTTCAGAACCGGCGTCAGCCGTCGCACGTCCGCGCACGACCGGATCTTCGGCTATTCCGCCTTGCGCACGGATTGGAGCCCGGAGATTTTCCTCGAACACGTGGTCGAGGAGGACCGCAGGGCCACCGCGCGCGCCTTCATCGATGCGATGGTCAGCGGCGTCCTCGACCATGAATGCAGGATACGGCGCAGCGACGGGGCGTTACGCTGGATCGCCGTCAAAGGCCGCACCGGCTACGACGAGGCAGGCGTGCCCGTGCGCATGGCCGGCCTCGCGATGGACAATACGGATCGGCGCTATGCGGACGAGGCGCTGCACCAGGCGCAGAAGATGGAGGCGATCGGCCAGCTCACCGGCGGCGTGGCGCACGATTTCAACAACCTGCTCACCGTGGTCATCGGGGCGACCGAGCTGATCGCGCGCATGCCGTCGTTGCCCCCCCGCGCGGCGCGGCTGGCGGATGCGGCGATGACGGCCGCGCGCCGTGGCGAACAGCTCACCCAGCAGCTCCTGTCGTTCTCCCGGCGTCAGATGCTCCGGCCGCAGATATCGGACCCCAATCATCTGCTGCGCGAGGTCGATGCGCTGGCACAGCGTGCGGTGGGCGAAGCGGTGACGCTCCGCTTCGATCTGGCACCTGATGCGGGTGCGATCCTGATCGACCCCGCCCAGTTCGAATCGGCCGTGCTCAACCTGGTGGTCAACGCGCGTGACGCGATGCCCGATGGCGGCGTGGTGACGATCAGCAGCCGCAACCTCGCCGCCGGCAGCGACGAAATAGCCGGGCTGCACCTGCCGCCCGGCGCATGCGTGCGGATCACCGTCTCCGACACCGGCAGCGGCATCGATGCGGCCACCCTGGCGCGCGTGTGCGAGCCGTTTTTCACCACGAAGGAAGTGGGCAAAGGCTCCGGGCTGGGCCTCAGCCAGGTGTACGGCTTCACCCGCAGCGCGGGCGGCGATCTGGCCATCGCCTCGCAGCCGGGTCGCGGCACCACCGTCAGCCTGTATTTCCCGCGCTCGGCGGAGCGTCCATCCGAAGAAAGACACATGCAGCCCGCGTCGGCGACGGTGGCCGAACCGGAGCCGGGCCAGACGGTCCTGCTGGTGGAAGATGACGAGCAGGTCCGGGTGATGGCGGTCGAGAGCCTGCGCGAGCTGCGTTACCGCGTCATCGTCGCCGGCAACGCGCAGGAGGCGCTCGCGCATATCGAGCAGCCGGCCTGCGACATCGACATCATGTTTTCCGACGTCGTGATGCCGGGCGGCATGAACGGCATGCAGTTGGCCAGCGAGGCCCGAAAGCGGCGCCCCGGCCTGCGCGTTCTTCTCACGTCCGGCTTCATGGGCGAGATCGCGGGCATGGACGGGTCCGACCGCCCTCCCGACCTGCTCAGCAAGCCTTACCGGCGCGAAGAGCTGGCCCGCCGGTTGCGCGAGCTGGCCGTGGAACAGGCCTGAGGACGAAAACGGCCGGGCCCGGCTTGGCGGGCCAGATGGCAGACGTTACACAGGCCTGTCCCGGCGATCGCGCCGAGCGGCGCGCGCTCCAGGAAATCATGTCCCGTCTCTCCGCTTTCGCCTCGTTCTCTCCCCGTTGCCTGTCGCTCGGCCTGCTGCTCGCGGGCGCGCTCGCCGGCTGCGGCGGCAACAATCACGGCTCGGCCCGGCCGATCGCGGACGCGACCGACCCGAACGGGCTGCCACCCCCGATCGTGCCGGGCCAGTCCAAGGCGAACAGCCAGCAGGAGGCCGATGCCGGCCTGCAGGTGAACAAATACCTTTGGCGCGGTGCGCTGGAAACGCTGGATTTCGCACCGCTCGCCTCGGCCGACCCGTTTGGCGGCGTGATTGCGACGGACTGGTATTCGCCGCCCGGCACCAGCGGCGAACGCTTCAAGCTGACCGCTCTCGTGCTCGGCCGGCAGTTGCGCGCCGATGGGGTGCACGTGACCGTGTTCCGCCAGACGTCGGAAGGTGGCGCGTGGCAGGATTCCACTGTCAACCCGGTGACGGCGACCGAGATCGAGGGCAAGATATTGGCGCGCGCGCGTGAGCTTCGGGCGGGGGGGACGCAGTAGAAAAAGCCTTCTTTTCTGAAGAAAAGAAGCACAAGACTTTTGTTCCGCTGTCGCGGACTTACTAACCG
>CAWKCV010000002.1:0-270701 GCA_963848205.1 uncultured Alphaproteobacteria bacterium
GAACCCACGGTACGCTCGCGCGCACAACGGTTTTCGAGACCGCCCCGATCGGCCACTCTGGCACCTCTCCAGCGCGTGTGGCGGGCGCCTTATAGGCGAGGGGGAAAAGCGGCGCCAGCGGCAAAGTTGTTCGTCTCTACTCGACGTGTGTTGCGTCCACCGGCACACGGTGGCGTTGACCAAAGTGGATATCCGCACCAGTTTGGCGGTGACCGAACCTGATTGGAGCCATGACGATGAGCTGGAAGACCCCGAAGATTGTCGAAATCGCGCTGGGCGCCGAGATCAACAGCTACGCCTGCGCCGAAGCCCGCAAGTAAGCCGGTGGGCGTGGTGCCGACCGGCGCTGCGCCTTCCAATCCAGCCTCCGCGCCGATGCGCTCGCACGAGACGCTGTCGCCAGACGGCTTGGCCGATGCTCTGCGCACCATCGGCGACGAGCGCTACCACATTCATCATCCGTTCCACCGCCTCCTGCACGATGGCCGGCTTTCGCGCGGGCAGGTGCAGGCTTGGGCGCTGAACCGCTATTATTATCAGGCGAGCATCCCGGTGAAGGACGCCACCTTGCTGGCGCGCCTGCCCACCGCCGATCTGCGTCGGGAGTGGCGGCGGCGTCTGGTGGATCATGACGGCGATGCGCCCGGCACCGGCGGCGTCGCGCGCTGGCTGAAGCTGGCCGAAGGCGTGGGCCTGGACACCACACGCGTTCAGGCGGGGGACGGCATCCTGCCGGCCACGCGTTTCGCGGTGGATGCCTACGTGGCGTTCGTGCGCGACCGGTCAGTGCTCGAAGCGGTCGCCTCCTCACTCACCGAGCTTTTCTCGCCAAGGATCATCGCCGAACGCGTCTCCGGCATGCTGGCCCACTACGACTGGATCACCCAGGAAACGCTCGCCTACTTCACCCCGCGATTGACTCAGGCGCCGCAGGATTCCGATTTCGCCCTGGCCTATGTGCAGGAGCACGCGCGCACGCCGGCGCAGCAGCAATCCGTGCTGGCCGCGCTGCGATTCAAGTGCGACGTGCTATGGGCGCAGCTCGACGCACTCCATCACGCCTATGTGGCGCCCGCGACCCCGCCGCCCGGCGCTTTCGTGCCGCACGCCGGATGAGCGTCACGCCGCGCCTGGCGCCCGGCCACAAGTTCCGGTTCGACGCGGTGCGCCACGAATGGGTGCTGCTTGGCCCTGAACGGCTGTTCGTGCCGGACGAACATGCGGCCGCCGTGCTCGGGCTGATCGACGGCATGCGCGACGTGGATGCCATCGTCGCCGACCTTGCCGCTCGCTTCACCGCGCAGCCGAGCGAAATCCGCGCCGACGTGGATGCCATGCTGGCCGACCTCTCCGCCCGCGGCGCGATTCGCCTGTGAACGAGGCGCCCTCCCCTGGCTTTCCGCCGCCGCTCGGCCTGATTGCCGAGCTGACGCATCGCTGCCCGCTGAAGTGCCCATACTGCTCCAATCCGCTGGAGCTGGAGCGTGCCTCGGCCGAACTCGACACGGTCTCCTGGTTGCGCGTGCTCGATGAGGCAGCCGAGATTGGTGTGCTTCAGGTGCACTTCACCGGTGGCGAGCCGCTGGCCCGGCGGGACCTGACCGCGTTGGTCGCACGTGCAAGCCAGCGCGGCCTTTACAGCAACATCATCACCTCCGGCGTGACGCTGGACGACAGGGCGATGGCGGCGCTGATGCAAGCGGGCGTGGACCATATCCAGCTCAGCTTCCAAGACTCCGACGCCACGCAGAACGACGCGCTGGGCGGCAGCCCCGGCTCGTTTGCCAAGAAGCAGGCCGCCGCCGCCCGCATTCGTGCGGCCGGCCTGCCGCTGACGGTGAATTTCGTCATCCATCGCGCCAATGCGCATCGCGTGCCGGACATGATCGCGCTTGCCGAGGCATTGCAGGCGGACCGCACCGAGATCGCCCACGTGCAGTATTACGGCTGGGGCCTGCTCAACCGTGCGGCCTTGCTGCCCACACTAGGCCAGCTTCATGCGGCAACCGACGCTGTGAACGCGGCCCGCGTGCGGCTCAGCGGCCGCATGGTGATCGACTACGTGGTGCCCGACTACCATGCCGCCCGGCCGAAAGCCTGCATGGGCGGCTGGGCGCGGCGGTTCATCAACATCTCGCCGGCGGGCCGCGCCATGCCGTGCCATGCGGCCGAAACCCTGCCGGGCTTTGCGTTTCCCAATGTCCGCGACACCTCGCTGGCCGACATCTGGCATCGGTCGGACGCGTTCTTGCGCTTTCGCGGCACTGGCTGGATGGCCGAGCCGTGCCGCAGTTGCGACCGGCGCGAGGTGGATTGGGGCGGCTGCCGCTGCCAGGCGTTCGCCTTGCTGGGCGATGTGAACGCGACCGATCCGGCCTGTGAGCTTTCGCCGCATCATGGGGTGATGGCGGCCGCTCTGGGCGAGATAGCGGGCGAGTTGGTGGCGCGCCGGTAGGTAGGAAAGGCCTTCTTTCTTGAAGAAAGAAGCAAAAATTCCACCAGGCTGTCGCGGACACCGGGACCAGCACGCGACAACCAGCTGAAAGTTTTTTGGTCCCTTGTCTTGAGAAAGGACTGCTTTCTTCAAATGTCGATAAGATCATCGACCGGCAGTCCAGCCAGTTGGTCGTGAACCGACGATCCGCTCACCGGATGCCGCCAGCCAGGTGCGACGTCGCGCAGCGGCATCAGCACGAAACGGCGCAGATGCGCGCGCGGATGCGGCAGCGTGAGCGAAGCCGTTTGCACAACCAGCCCATCCACATCGATGATATCCAGGTCCAGCGTGCGCGCCGCATTCGCAGCACCGCGCACCCGCCCGAATTGCTGCTCGATCGCCTGCATGCGAACGAGCAGGTCGTATGGCGAGAGGGATGTGCGTGCCCGCACAACGCCGTTCACGTAACGCGGCTGGTCGGACGGTGGAAAGGGCGCACTCGAATACCATCGCGATCGCACGACGCCCGTCACACCGGGCAAAGCAGCCAGCGCCTGCACTGCGCGCTCGCAAGTCTGGCGCGGGCTCGCCTCATCCCTGCCCGGCAAGTTCGCGCCTATAGCAATAATCACGAAAACGTGCGCATCTTTCTTGTCCGACGGTCATCGACCCGTCATATTGAAGCCGCTCTGCCCGGCAATCCGCTTAGCCGGACCTCAGAGCGTATTGTGAGGCCCTCATGCATTTTCGCCAGAACGAGCGCGTCTGCCTGTTTATCGACGGCGCCAATCTCTACTCCGCCTCGCGCAATCTCGGCTTCGACGTGGATTACCGCAACCTGCTCGAGTTCTTCCGGCGCCAATGCCACGTCCTGCGTGCATACTATTATTCCGCCGTGCTGGAGACCGAGGAATACTCGCCGCTCAAGCCACTCACCGACTGGCTGGCCTATAACGGCTACACGCTGGTGACCAAACCGGCACGCGAGTTCACCGATGCCGCCGGCCGCCGCCGCATCAAAGGCAACATGGATATCGAGCTCGCCATCGACATGCTCGAACTCGCCGACAAAATGGATCATGCCGTGCTGTTCAGCGGCGATAGCGATTTCCGCCGGCTGATCGAAGCCGTGCAACGACGCGGCGTGCGCGTCTCCGTCGTCAGCTCCATCCGCACCACGCCGCCGATGGTGGCCGACGAATTGCGGCGGCAGGCCGATCAGTTTCTTGAGTTGGCCGAGATCGCACCGGAGTTTACGCGCCGGCAGATGGAGCCTCGGCCGCGGCTGGTGCGGAGCGATGCGTTCGTCGAACCGCATGAGCATGAGCCGGTACGGTAGGCAAGCAGTCCTTTTTCTGAAAAACGGGACCAAAAAGCTTTTGCTTCGTTGTTAGCTCCGGCGGCGGATTGTGCGCTTTGCCCTCGGCTTGCGGCATACAGGCGCGACAACCAGACGACCGATCCTGCCTGGTTTAATGCGCCGGTGCCGAGTTTCGGGCCCGAAGACGCCTGGCTGCTCGTCGTTGGCATGGCGCCCGGCGTGCGCGGCGCCAACCGCACCGGCCGCCCATTCACCGGCGACCATGCCGGCATACTGCTGTATAACACGCTGCTGAAATACGGGTTCGCGCAAGGCATCTACGCCGCCGATCCCGCCGACGGCCTCACTCTGCACAACTGCCGCATCGCCAATGCCGTCCGCTGCGTGCCGCCCGCCAATCTGCCCACGCCGGCCGAAACACGCACGTGCAACCAATTCCTTGCCGCCGAACTGACCGGCCTGCCCAACCTGCGTGCCGTGCTGGCATTGGGCACTTTGGCGCACGATGCCGTGCTGCGCGCGCTCGGGCTCCGGCTGAGCCAGTTCAAGTTTTCCCATGGCGCGCAGCATGCTTTGCCGAGCGGGCTGGTGCTTTCGGATAGCTATCATGTGTCGCGCTATAATACGTCGACGCGGCGATTGACGACGGAGATGTTTGAGCGGGTGATGGAGGGACTAAAGAAAGGAAAGTAAGCAGTCCTTTTTTGAAAAGGACCAAAAAACTTTTGCTCGTCTGGCGCTCGCTTCTTTCGACGTCGGCGACAGCGGAGCAAAAGTTCTTCGCTTCTTTTTTTCAAAAAAGACGGCCTTACTTGGCTGTCCCGGGCTCCGGGAACAGCATCACCTGCCTCCCCTGATCGCCGGCATCGTCACGCCGCTCACGTTATCGAGCCGCATCTCCAATCCCCAGCCCCAATGCAGATGCCCCACCGCGAGTATGTTGTTCAGGGCTATGTCGATCTCGTTGTCGCCCTTCTGCAATTCGAGATCGAACGACCCGTTGGCCAGCGACAGCCGTCCGTCGGGATCGAGCCTGGCCTGCTCGGGGTAATATACGTTCTCTTTCGCGAATACCGGCTTGTTGTTGGCGAACACCCAGACTTCGCGCAGGAAGGCGAGCGACACATGCCTGGTTTGTGCGCGATCGGAGACGATATGGGTACGTAACCACACCACGGAACCCGTCGTGCGGTCCGATGGCGATCCGTAAAGCCGGCTGACATTGACCAGGCCTTGAGCCTCCGTCGGCACCGTCTCCCAGTCGGTGACGGCTTGCAACGCTGCCAGCTTGGGCGCCACGCCGTAGGCGAGTGTGGCCGGCAGCGACGCCTGCCACGAACGCACGATTTTCGGGTCGCCGGCGGTGGGGTCGGGCGCCGGCGTGGGCGAGAGACCGTCGGTCACGCCTGGCAGGATGCTCACATTGGCATAGGCGGCCGGCCCGGTGAATACGATGCCGCCGTCCATCGTGTCGCCGGCAAGCCGGCCGACGGAGAGCGTGGGCGACGGCAAATTGTTGACGAACACATTCATCCGGTGACCGGAGACGACGAGGCGAATGTGATTCCACTCGTTCGGGAAGACCGGCGCGGCACTTTGATATTGCGGATACATGTCCCACGGCATCACGCCATGCACGATGGGCGCGTATTGGATGCAATCGTTGGCGGCGCGGCAATCGGGGTCGGAGCGCAGATAGAATACTTCCGCCGATCGGCTGCCGTGACGGCGGAAGCGCACGCCGGGAATGCCGTCACCCATCAGCTTCACATCGAAGGAGATGGTGCCGTCGGCAAAATGCCCGTCCGCCAACATAGCGCTGCCGTCGTCGCCGAGAATCTTCATGATGCCGTGAGGGAAACCCTCGCGTGTGGTGAATTCCACGTGGCCTTCGGTGAGCCACTCCGCCGGTGCCAGGGTCGCCGCTTGCGCTTGTGTTGCGATCGCCACGCATAGGAAGACAGCAGCACGCAAGACGAACGCTCCTAGAAAGGCGAAGGCAGGCCGTCCCTTTTTGAAAAAAAGGACCAAAAAACTTTTGAAATTTGGCGTGCGCCGGTCCCGAGGTCCGCGACAGCTTGATAGGAGTCTTTTGCGTCTTTTCTTCAGAAAAGATGACTCCTGCTTCCTTACCCCAGCAAAGCCTGCGCGCAAGCGTTCAGTATCGTATCCTCGTCCAGCCCATACTCGCGATACAGATCCACCAGATCCCCCGACTGCCCGAACCGATCCACGCCCAGCGGCACCACACGCTGCCCGCGCACGCCACCCAGCCAGGCAAGGGCCGCCGGATGCCCGTCCAGAATCGTGACAATCGCGCTGCCCGCGGCCATCGGCGCCAGGATGCGCTCGATATGGCTGGTCGCGGCCTTGCCGGCCCGACGTTCGCGCGCCGCTGCAAGCCAGCCGGCGTGCAGCCGGTCCGGGCTGGTGATGGCGAGCAGGCCGGCATCGGGCACGTCCTCGCGCAGCTTCTCGAATGCGGCTTCGGCTTCCGGCGCGAGCGGTCCCTGGTAGGCGAGCGCGAGCGACGCGCCTTGCCCAGGCGGCACCGCCCAATGCGCGCCGGCGATCACGGCGTCCGCATCCAGCGTGCGGGCGCGATGCGGCAGCGCGCGCGTGGACAGGCGCAGCCATACCGCCGAACCCTCCGGCTTCTGCATGTGCTCGAGCGCCCAGCGCAGCATGATCGCCAGCTCATCGACATACGCCGGCTCGTAGGAGGCCAGCCGGTCGGCCGCCATGCCAAGCAGCGGCGTGTTCACCGATTGATGCTGGCCGCCCTCGGGTGCGAGGCTGATGCCGCTCGGCGTGGAGACGAGCAGGAAGCGCGCATCCTGGTAGCAGGCGTAGATCAGCGCATCGAGGCCGCGGTTGACGAACGGATCATACACCGTCCCGATCGGCAGCAGCCGCGCCCCGTTGGTGGCATGGCTGAGGCCGGCCGCCCCCAGCAGCAGGAACAGATTCTGCTCGGCGATACCCAGCTCGATATGCTGGCCGGACGGGCTCATGCCCCAGCGCTGCATGCTGGCGACCTTGGTGTCGCGGAAAACGTCGTTCCGCGTATGGCGGTCGAACAGGCCGCGGCGGTTCACCCACGGGCCAAGACTGGTGGAAACCGTCACGTCCGGGCTGGTGGTAACGATGCGCGCGGCTGCCTCCTTCCATGGCCCCTCGGCGCGGCCGATTTCGCCCAGCATCTCGCCGAAGCCGGTTTGCGTGGAAAGTGTGCGGCCGGCGAGCTTGCCGTGCGGCATGGCGGCGGGAATCGGCACCGGCGCGGGCGAGAACACGCGGCCGGCGGGCGACAGCGGGGTGGCAAACGGCACGCTGGCGATGAACGCGCGCAGATCGTCCGCGGAGAATTCCAGCCCCTCGGCCAAATCCCACTCGTGGCCAGGGCGGATGCCCATTTCACGCCGGAAGCCGTCCATCTGCTCCTCGGTCATCAGGCCGGAATGGTTGTCCTTATGACCGGCGAACGGCAGGCCCATGCCCTTGATGGTGTAGGCGATGAAGCAGGTGGGCCGGTCGCCCTCGGCATCGGCCTCGGTCAGCGCGTCCAGGATCGCCTCGATGTCGTGGCCGCCGAGATTGGTCATGAGAGCGGCCAGATCCGCGTCGCTCATCGGGTCGACGATGGCGCGCAGGTCCTGGCTGCGGCCGAGATCGGCCAGCAACGCCGTGCGCCAGGCGGCCCCGCCCTGGAAAGTGAGCGAGGCGTAGAGACTGTTCGGGCAATCGTCGATCCACTCCCGCAGCGCCTGGCCGCCGGGGCGCGCGAAGGCCGCTTCCTGCAGCCGTCCATGCTTGATGCGCACGACGTTCCAGCCCATGTCGCCGAACAGCCCCTCGAAGCGGCCGAACAGCCGGTCCTGCACCACCGAATCCAGGCTCTGGCGGTTGTAGTCGACGATCCACCACACATTGCGGACGTCGTGCTTCCAGCCTTCGAGCAGCGCCTCGTAGATGTTGCCCTCGTCGAGTTCCGCGTCGCCGGCGATGGCGATATGCCGGCCGGGCGGCACATCGTCGGGCAGCAGGCCGTGCAGGCGCACATAGTCCTGGATCAGCGATGCAAAACTGGTGGCGGCGACTCCGAGACCCACCGAGCCGGTAGAGAAATCCACCTCCGCCCCGTCCTTCACCCGCGACGGGTAGGCCTGCACGCCCCCGAACCGGCGCAGACCCTCCATCTTCTCGACCACCTGGCGGCCGAGCAGGTAATTGGCGGCGTGGAACACCGGCGAGGCGTGCGGCTTGACGGCGACGCGGTCCTGCGGACGCAATCTGGCGAAGTACAGCGCCGTCATGATGGAAATCACGCTGGCGCAACTGGCCTGGTGGCCGCCCACCTTCAGCCCGTCGCGGCTGGGGCGGATATGGTTGGCGTTGTGCACCATCCAGGCGGACAGCCAGAGCAGCTTGCGCTCGATCTGGTGCAGGGCGTCCAGGTTGAGGTCGGGGCGGGTGGCGGTGGTGGTGCTCATTGGAGAGAGTATAGAAGGAAGCGTTCTTTTTTGAAAAAAAGAACCAAAAGACTTCTGCTTCTGGCCAAGTGCGTTCGGGCGAAGCAGCTTCGGGAGCGAAAGTTTTTTGGTTCTTTTTTTCAAAAAAGAACGCTTACCTTCCTCAATGCCCCTCATCATCACCATCGCCCAGCAAAAGGGCGGCGCCGGCAAGACCATGCTGGCCGCCAACCTCGCCGCCTGCTGGTCCATGACCCACCGCGTCGGTATCCTCGACATCGACCCGCAGCACAGCCTCTCGCAATGGCAGACGCTGCGCAGCGGACTGGCGGGCGTGGCGGCCTTGGGCTTCTCCGACGCATCCGGCTGGCGCGTGAAGGGTGAGCTCGACCGGCTTTCGGCCGCGGCGGACATCCTGATCGTCGACACGCCGCCGCAGATCGACAGCGATGCATCGCGCGCCATCCGTGCGGCTCACCTGGTGGTCATCCCCGTGCAGCCCAGCATGCCGGATCTGTGGGCCAGCGCCGGCACGCTGAAACTGGTGGCCGCCGAACGCCGGCGCGTCGTCGCCGTGCTGAACCGGGCGCCGGCCAAGTCCGCGCTGCGTAGCGCGGTGGAGGCTTCGTTCGCGCAGACCGGGCTGCAATTGCTCCCGCAGGCGCTGGGCGACCGCCGCGCCTATGCGACATCGTTCGCGCGCGGTATGGGCGTCATCGAATCCCAGCCACGCTCCGTCGCGGCGACCGAAATGTCCGCCCTCGCGGACGCACTCCTGGAGATCGCCCGATGAATTCCGGCCAACTGCTTTTGCCGAACGTGCTGCTGGCATTGCACCTGTTGGCGGCCAGCGCCTGGGTCGGCGGCATGGCCTATGCGCTGATCGTATTGCGCCCGGCCCTCTCCGTGCTCGACGCGACGCCGCGGTTGCAAATCCACATGCTGACGCTGAAACGCTTTTTCCTGGTGGTCTGGCACGCGATGCCGATCATGCTGCTCTCCGGCTGGGGCATGATCGTGGCGGCCGGCTGGAACATGGGCCATCTGCCCTGGTATGTGAACGTGATGCAGTTGCTCGGCCTCGTGATGGCCGGTTTGTTTCTCTACGTCTTCTTTGCACCCTATCGCCGGCTGCGACGCGCGATACGGCCGGCGCCGGAGTTGCTCGACCGCATCCGGTTGTTGATTACGGCCAATTTGGCGTTGGGCGCGGCAGTGATCGTGGTGGCGTCGCTTGGGCATGTCTGGTGAAGAAAGCGGTTCTTTTTCGAATAACAGAACCAAAGAACGGGCGTTTACGCCAGGGTCCGGGCTTGACCTGGGTATCTACGCGGACGAGCGAAGCGGCTTTGCTGCATGAGCACTCCTCGCTAAGCGAAGAGTTAAACTTCGTGACCATCGCGTGGATACCCGGGTCAAGCCCGGGCAAGACGGCATAGCGTCTCTGAACCCTTTCAGAAAAGGAGTGCTTTCTTCCTACCCCCCAAACAGGTGCGTCGGCACCGACTGCAGCCCAACCAGATCGATCGAGCCATGATCGAAATGCAGCGTCACGCCGCCTGCCGCCGTGTTATCCGCCGTCACCGAATACGCGCTGGCCGAGACGAGCTGGATCTGCGCCAGATCGTCATGTGCCAGGCCATCGATCGAGATGTTGCCGAAGCCGCCAGTGCTGTCCGCGTTCAGCGTGATCAGCAGGCCGGCGTTCACGCCCGTATCGGTGATGGCAGCATTGGCATCCTGGGTCAGGTTGACGTTGTTGAACATGCCGGACGTGTTCAGCGAAGTTCCGAGAAGCGTGGCGTTCAGCGTCACATGGTCGGCGCCCACGGCGTGGCTGCCGCCCAGAGTGATTGTGTCCACGCCGCCGTTGAACGTTGCGGTCGCACCGCCATGGGCGAGCGTTACGCTGTTATGGCCGGTGTTGCCGACATCCGTGCCGACGATCAGGCGCGCGTTGCCGTAAGCGAGATCGATCGTGTTGTTGCCGTCACCCAGGCTGGCGCCCAGGAAAGCCTTATGCGTTGCCGAGGTGATGGTGAAGTTCTCATTGCCGCCGTGGATCTGGGCGTAGCTGTTGCTCATCGTGACGCGATCGGCAACGCCTGCGTTGCCGGCTGCAAAGGTGAGGGTGGCACTGCCGCCGCCGACGGATACGACATCGGCGCCGCTGCCCAGCGTGGCCACATTGCCGCTGCCCGAAACTGCGAGCGTGTCCGCACCATTGCCCAGAGCGATCGTGTTGCGCGCTCCGGCGATGCTGACATGGTCACTGCCGTTGCCGAGCGTGATCGTGTTCTCGATCGACGTGGCGTTCTGCAAATTGAAGGACTCATCGCCGCCCTGGATCGTGTTCTGCACGCCCACGACGCTGACCGATGAGCTGTAGCCGGTCATCGCGTCGCCCGCCGCACCGATCGTGACGAACGCATTGCCGCCGCTGGTCAGATCGACGGAGTTGGTCGCGTCGCCATTCAGTTTGACGATGTTGCCGTAGGCACGGCCCTGCAAGTTCGTATCGCCTACATTGCCGAGCGTGACATTGGTCTGGCCGCCATGGTTGACCATCGAAACGGTCTCGGGACCTCCGGAAGCAGTAATGGACACATTCGAGTTATAGAGCGCCTGCGAGCTGATGACCTGGTCGAAAGCAGATGCGCCAAGATTGATGACATCGGCGGTGGCGCCGGTGAAACCGGTCGTGTTGAGGTCGATACAGTCGAACTGCCCGCCGAGAATGTTGACGGTATCGGCAGCGCCGCCCATCAGCACTGTGTTGTCGTAACCGTTGAGATTGAAAACCTCGTTGCCGGTACTCATACCATAGGCAGTCGACCTGCCGTTCATCGCGATGGTGCTGGTGGTGGAAGTTGACATTGAGCGTGTCCTTTCGTGACATGCGTCGTGACTGGGTGGGCGCGTGAAGACGCCGGGGATTGTGCTCTCGTGGACCAAAAGCGTTCCGGCTAGTTATCAAACCGAACCCGCAAGAATGTTATACCGGAACGAAACGGGAATTACCCAACGGAGAGTCGTCAACTCTGCCATGCGGTAAGTATTAAACTGTTTGTTTACTTGTCCGCCGCATCGATGTCGTCAGGCGGTTGTTAACCGTTCAGCAAAAAAGGCAAAAGCGACTTCTTTTTGGAAGAGTAAGCAAAAACTTCTGCTCCGCTGGCGCGTACCTCACGACTTGTTTTCTCTATTCGGGGCAATTCGCTCTACGGTGGGGCATGGATGCCCTCACCACAGAACGCTCGCGCGCACGCCATATCGGCGACGTGCTGCTCGGCCTGCGTGTCACGCTTGCTCTCGTCGCCATCGCGGCAGCCCTCGGGATCGGCAGCTTCGTCCTGATGTCCAGCGGCGCACCGCTGGCAATCCGGCCCAACCTCGTCACCGCCCTCGTCGTCTCCAACCTGTCGGTGCTGATGGTGCTGGCGGTCTCGCTTGCCGGCCGCATCACCCGTGTGTGGGTCGCGCGCCGGCGCGGCTCGGCAGGCTCGCGGCTGCATGTGCGCCTGGTGCTGCTGTTCAGCGTGGTCGCCGTCATCCCGACCATCCTGGTCGGCGTGGGGGCGACCGCACTGTTCTCGCTCGGCATCCAGTTCTGGTTCAACGACCGCATCCGCACCGCCCTGCAGCAAGGGCTGGACGCGAGCCAGGGCTACCTCGCCGAGCACCGCGACACGATCAAGACCGACGCGCTGGCGATGAAATCCGAGCTGGAGGATGCCGGCCGCGTCATGTTCGACCAGCCTGCCGCCTTCCGCGAGGTGCTGGAAAACCAGACCCTGCAGCGCGGGCTGGACGAGGCGGTGATCTTCGAGCCCAGCAACGGCCACGTGCTGGTCAGCGCCGGGCTGCTGGCCGCCTCGGGCCCTGGCAAGCTGCCGCCGGGTGCCGAGGAAGCCGCCGTGAACGGCGAGGTGCCCGTGCTGAGCAACGGCACCGACACCGAGGTGCGGGCACTCGTCCAGCTCGGCAGCACGCCGCCGCTGCTGATGGTCATCGAACGCCCGGTCGACCCCACCATCCTCGCCCACATGCACGCGACCGAAGACGCGGTGGCGCAATACGAGCGGCTGGACCAGAACCGCGCCAACCTGCAGGTGACGTTCGCCGCCATCTTCGCGCTCGTCGCACTGCTGGTGCTCACCGCCGCCGTCTCGATCGGGCTGCTGATGGCCAACCAGATCGCGCGCCCCGTCGGCTGGCTGATGCAGGCGGCCGAGCGCGTTCGCGGCGGCGATCTGGGGGTGCGCGTGCCCGAGGTTGGCAGCGAGGACGAGCTCGCCAGCCTCAGCCGCGCCTTCAACCGCATGACCAACCAGTTGAGCGGTCAGCGCGCCGAACTGATGAGCGCCTATAGCCAGATCGACGAGCGCCGCCGCTTTACCGAAACCGTGCTCTCCGGCGTCTCGGCCGGCGTGATCGGGCTGGACGGCCAAGGCCGCGTGGAACTGCCGAACCGCGCCGCCAGCGCCCTGCTGGGGCTCGATCTGCAGCAGATCGCGGGCCAGACCCTGTGTCAGCACGTGCCCGAAATGGAACCTTTGCTCACCCAGTGCATGGCCGGGCCAGGCCGGGCGGTCACCGGCGAAATCCAGGCCGGCGGCCAGCGGCGGCGCACTCTGCTGGTGCGCATCGCGCCCGAGATGAAATTGGGCCGCGCGCACGGCTTCGTCGTCACCTTCGACGACATCACCGAACTGCAATCCGCCCAACGCAAGGCAGCCTGGGCGGACGTAGCACGCCGCATCGCCCACGAGATCAAGAACCCGCTCACCCCGATCCAGCTCGCCGCCGAACGCCTCAAGCGCCGCTTCGCACGCGAGATCACCTCCGACCCGGAAACATTCATCCAATGTGCCGACACCATCGTGCGCCACGTCGGCGATATCGGCCGCATGGTGGACGAGTTCTCCGCCTTCGCCCGCATGCCGGTGCCGGTGATCCGACCGGAGGATATCGGCCGCGTAGTCCGCGAATCGATGGTGCTCCAGCGCAGCGCCCGGCCGGAGATCGACTGGGTGACCGACATCCCCGAACGCGGGCCGGTGGCCCCCTGCGACCGCCGGCAGCTCGGCCAGGCATTGACCAATCTGCTGGTGAACGCGGCCAACTCGGTTGCCATGCGACCGCGTGCCGCCGGCGAGCACGGGCACATTCGCGTGAGTGTGCAAGCGCACGAAGGCATGGTCCGCATCGCCGTTGAGGACGACGGGATCGGCCTGCCAGAGGGCGATCGCGCGCGCCTGACCGAGCCTTACGTGACGCACAAGCCGAAAGGCACGGGCCTGGGGCTTGCCATTGTGAAGAAGATCATGGAGGACCATGGCGGATCGGTCACACTGGATGACCGGCAAGGCACAGGCGACGACACGATGGGCGCAGTCGCTGCGTTAGTGTTGCCGGAAACACCACCGGCTTCGGCCGACGCGCCCGATCGCGTGCCGGGTCCGGTGACGCTGGAGAGCGATGGAATGGCTCTGGAAGGGAAGGAAGGCGATGGCGCATGAAATCCTGATCGTCGACGACGAACCGGATATCCGGCTGCTCATCGACGGGCTGCTGCGCGACGAGGGTTACGAGACACGGCAAGCCGGGGATTCGGACGCGGCGATTGCCGCCTTCCGCGCGCGCCGCCCCTCGCTGATCCTGCTCGACGTCTGGCTGCAAGGCTCCAAGCTCGACGGCCTCGGCATTCTCAAGGCACTGCATCGCGAGGAGCCGGCCGTGCCCGCGGTGATGATCAGCGGTCATGGCAATATCGAGACTGCGGTTACCGCCATTCAGCACGGCGCCTACGATTTCATTGAAAAACCGTTCCAGTCCGACCGGCTGCTGCTAGTCATCCGGCGCGCGCTGGAAGCCGCACGCCTGGCCGCTGAGAATGCCGAGCTGCGCCTGCGCGCCGGCCAGGAAGCCAGCATCACCGGCGCCAGCCCCGCCATCAATGCGGTGCGCAGCCAGATAGAGCGTGTCGCACCCACCGGATCGCGCGTGCTGATTTCCGGCTCTGCGGGCAGCGGCAAGGAAATCGTCGCCCGCACCATCCATGCCCGCTCCCGCCGTGCGGAAGGCCCGTTCGTGGCGCTGAACTGCGCCACGCTGAATCCTGCGCGGTTCGAGGAGGAGCTGTTCGGCGTCGAAGCCGGCAACGATCCGGGTGCCCTGCCCCGCCGCGCCGGCGTGCTCGAACGTGCCCATGGCGGCACGCTGCTGCTCGACGAGGTGAGCGACATGCCGCTCGAAACCCAGGGCAAGATCGTCCGCGCCCTGCAGGACCAGACATTCGAACGCATCGGCGGCTCCAGCCGCGTGAAGGTCGATGTGCGCGTGTTGGCCACCACCAATCGCGACCTGCAGGCCGAGATCGCCGCCGGCCGATTCCGCGAGGATCTATACTATCGCCTGGCCGTGGTGCCGATGCGGCTGCCCGGCCTGCGCGAACGGCGGGAGGACATACCCGAACTGGCGCGGCATTTCCTGGCGCGCGCGGCGGAGACCGCCGGCCTGCCGGGCCGCGAGCTGTCGGCCGACGCGGTGACCGCGCTGCAGGCCTACGATTGGCCCGGCAACGTGCGCCAGCTCCGCAACCTGATGGACTGGCTGCTCATCATGGCGCCGGGCGGTGCCGCCGAAGCGATCCGCGCGGAAATGCTGCCGCCGGAAATCGGCCAGGGCGCGCCCGCGTTGCTGAATTTCGATCCGACGGCCGACGTGATGGCGCTGCCGC
Organism: uncultured Alphaproteobacteria bacterium; assembly: GCA_963848205.1. GTDB lineage: Bacteria > Pseudomonadota > Alphaproteobacteria > Acetobacterales > Acetobacteraceae > BOG-908. Next base: position 14,973 of record CAWKCV010000002.1, read on the forward strand.
TGCGCGAGGCGCGCGACATGTTCGAGACGCAGTATCTGCAGGCGCAGTTGCTGCGGTTCGGCGGCAACATTTCGCGGACCGCGGGGTTCGTGGGGATGGAGCGGAGCGCGCTGCATCGCAAGCTGAAGCAGTTGGGGGTCAATTCAGAGGATCGGGCGGCGGCGGCGGCGGCGGCGGGGTGAAGAAAGCCGTCCTTTTTTGAAAAAAGGACCAGAAAACTTCTGCTCTCTGGCTCGGCCGGACTTGCCTGCTTATGTCGTGCTCAGATTTTCCACCAGCGAGGGAACAAGAGTTTTCTGGTCCTTCTTTCCAAAAAAGGACTGCTTTTTTCAGAGGTCCACATGCGCAAACTAACCCTATCCGCCCTACTAGGAGCCGTATTCATGACCACCGCCCAAGCGGCCGATACCTTCGTGCCCATGGCCTCCGGCGTGCAGTATCACGACGAAGTCGTTGGCACCGGCCCGGAGCCGAAGCCCGGCCAGAACGTGAAAGTCCAATATACCGGCTGGCTATACGAAGACGGCAAGAAAGGCGCCAAGTTCGACAGCTCGCGCGATCGCAACGAGCCGTTCACCTTTGTCATCGGCCAGGGGCAGGTCATCGCGGGCTGGGACAGCGGTGTGGCCACCATGCATGTCGGCGGCAAGCGCACGCTGATCATCCCGCCCGCACAGGCCTATGGCGAACGCGGCGCCGGCGGCGTCATTCCGCCCAACGCGACCCTGATGTTCGACGTCGAGCTGCTCGGCGTCCAGTAACCCGCGCGATGGCAGAGATCGTGGCAATCCGCCCGTTTCTGCCGGCCCGCGATTTCGGCCTGTCGCGACGCTACTACACCGCACTCGGCGGCCGCACGCTGCACCAGGACGAGACGATCTGCGTCTTTGCCTGGGAGCAGGCCGGGTTTCTCCTGCAGAACTACTTCCAGGCGGATTGGGCGGCCAACTGCATGATGCAGCTGGTGGTGGCCGATCTCGACGGATGGTGGCGGCAGACGCAGCCCGAACACCACGCCGCCACGTTCGGAGCCGCCGAACCGCGCCCGCCCGCCATTCAACCCTGGGGCATGAAAGTTGGCTACCTGTTCGACCCGTCCGGCGTGCTGTGGCACGTGGTCGGCGAATGATCTCGAAACGACCCCTATCCAGAACGGTCATATTGCGTCACAACTTTGCCCTGAATTGGCCTTCCTGCACGCCGATCCTGCCCATCGTTCAATCAGCCATAGGACACATACCATGAAGAAGCTTCTCCTCTCCGCCCTGCTCGCCACCTCCTTCGCCCTGCCGGCCCTCGCGCAGGACGTGGTGCCGCCCGCCGGCACCGCGGCTGCTCCCGAGACGAACGCGGCGATCGCGCATCACGACCGCAAGGTCGCCCATCGCGCCGCCCGCCATGGTCATTATCGCAAGGCCGCCGCCGCCAACCACGCCGCCAATGCAGCTTCGACCGATGCGGCAGTGACGAGCGGCGGGACTGTCGTTCCGCGTTAAGGAAGCAAGCGGTCCTTTTTCGAGGAAGAGTACCCAAAAACGTTTGCCAGCGGTTTGGCGGCTGCCCTTGTGGCAGCCGCTTTTTTCATGAGGCGGCCGGCCTGGTGCCTGGCGATGGCCAGGGCGCCCGCTTGGGTGGTGGGCGCCGCAACCAGCACGCCGATCCTGCTGCGGCGCTGGCCGGTCCAGGCCTGCTTGTAGGCATCGTCGCCGCGGCCGAAATCCAGCTCCGTCACGCGCTCCTGTTCCATCAGTTGCCGGATCATCAGTGCAGTCAGCACGTTGCCGGGCGCCAGTGCGCGGTGCGTCTCGTCGTAGGCCAGCTTGAGCACCGCAGCCCATCCGCCATGACGCAGCCAGAACTGCGCGGCGATCGGCGCGCCGCCGAGCCGGAGCACGCCGACGCGCGCCGTGCCATCGGCGGCTGTGGCCCGCATCAGCGTCGCATTGAACGCCGGATACGGCTCCTTCTCCTTCCAGCTCGCCGCATAGACGGTTTCGTAGGCCGCGATCGCATCCTCAAGCCCGCCTTCATCGTGCGTGAGGGTGAACGTGGCACCCTGCTTCATCAGCCGCCTGACCTGCCGGTTGATCGCCGACCGGAGCTGGCCGGGCCGGCCGTCCACGTAAGCAGGCCAGTCGAGGTCGGCCACGCGCACGTGCCAATTGCCGAAATGCTCGAACGGCAGCGCATGCAGGCCGCCGCTGGCCAGACCGCGTACCAGGCCTGGCAGCCAGGCGGCCTCCGCCGGCAGGCAATCGAGCCGGACCACCCCGCTCCGGCGCCAGATCGGGGCCAGCGTCGTGCCGATTGCCATCAAGTCCGCGTCCGGCACCAGCAATGGCTGCCAAAGGCACGTGTAGGGCGTCGTGAGCGCGCTCAGCCGGCGGCCGGCGCGCAGCATCGGGAAGATGGCGGCGGTGCGCTCGCCATGACGCACAAGCTGGAACGACGCGACTTCATCCTGCGCCAGGGCGGCCGCGACAGTGCTTGCATACCAGGCGCGCGTGGAGAACGCGTCCGCTCCGAACAGCGCCAGCGCGTCCTCCGGCAAGTCGGCGAACGCGCGTTCCTCGACCGGAAGGCTAGGCACGCAGCCCATACCAGGCGCAGCCGATCCATTCGTGAATCGCGTAATAGCTCTGCTCCCAGGCGGCCACCCGCGGCAGAAATTCGATCCATTGCAGGCGTGGCGGCGCCTCGCGCCACACGGGGTAGGCGACCGCATGCAGGCCGGCGGCGCGGAACGCGATCAAGGCCCGCCGCATGTGCCAGGCGTGGGTGACGACATAGACGGTGCCAACATCCGCCGCGCGCAGGATGCCGGCCGAGAACGCTGCATTCTGCCATGTGTCCAGCGAGCTTGCCTCCTGCCACTGCGCGTGGATGCCGAAATCGACCTGCAGGCTGGCTGCCATCAGCGACGCGATGCTCGGCTCGCCGGGCCCGAGTTGGCCGCCGGAGACCAGGATCGGCAATCCGGAGGCACGCGCAAGGGAAGCGCCCTGCCGTTCGCGCTCCAGCGTCAGCCGCCCGACGGTGACACCCGGGCCCTGCGGAGTGAGCACGAGTTCGCTGTTGGCCGAGAGCACGACGATCGCGCCGGGCGGATCGCCTGCATCGACCATGGTCGGCAGGTCGCGTTCAAGCGAAGCAATCAGGTTGCCGGACACATAAGGCAGGCTCAGCAGCACAAGGCCGAGCAGCCCTGCCCGGAGCAGCCACCGCCCGACACGCCGGCGCCAGAGCAGGGCGCCTGCGCACGCTGCGATAAGTAAATTCAGGGGTGGAACGATCAGGAGCGTGGGCAAGGCGGAGAGCGACATGAGCCCTGGCGATGGTGAATGCTACGATAAGGAAGACCTTCTTTTCTGAAGAAAAGAAGCAAAAGACTTCTAGTCCGCTGTCGCGAGCTCCGGGACAGGCACGCGACAGCGAGGCAAAAGTTTTCTGCTTCTGTTTTCAAAAAAGAAGTTCTTCCTTCTCCAATACTTCGTCGATCCGCAAATCCCGCTCGCCCGCGAGCTGCCTATATAACGGCGCAAAATCCGTCTCCACAGTCGCATCCAGCAAACTCTGCAACGACGGGATGACGAAATAGACCGCCTGCACATCGTCGATCTTGTACGGCGTGCGCATCACACGCGGCAAATCGAACGCCAGCCGGTGCGGCGAAGGGTCGCGCAATGCATAGACGCTTTCGGTGGCCGAGGAGAGAATGCCTGCGCCGTAAATCCGCAAACCCTGCCCGGTCTGCAGCAGCCCGAACTCCACCGTGTACCAGGTACAGGCGGGCGAGGTTGTGCAGATTGCCCATGCCATGCGCGCGCAGGCCGCCCTGCCCGTAGGCCTGCATGTAGTCGGCGAACACCGGATCGGTCAGCATCGGCACGTGACCGAACACGTCGTGGAACACGTCCGGCTCCTGCAGATAATCGAGCTGATGCTGGCCGCGGATGAACCGCCCGGCCGGAAAGCGCCGGTTGGCCAGATGCTCGAAAAAAACGTCGTCGGGCACCAGCCCGGGCACGGCGACCACGCTCCAGCCGGTGAGCGCGCTCAGCCTCTCCGAGAGGTTCTCGAAATCGGGAATACCGTCGGCGAGGCTGAGTTTTTCCAACCCGTCGAGAAACGCGTCGCAGGCAAGGTTCGGCAACATCGCGGCCTGACGGCGATACAGAGTGCGCCAGATGTCGTGCTCCTCTTCGCTATAGCTGGCCCAATCCTGCGGAACTGTGTGGTCCATGTGCCTCTCCCCGAAATGCCGCGCCGTTGCATGTCTGAAACCAAGACGTCCGTCGTCCGGCCGTTCAATAAAGGGCGGCTTGCCGTCCCAAGGCCGCGCCTGCCAAGCATAGCGCAACCGAAGCCCCGACGTTCGCGGCCGCCGCCCCTGCCCGGCCTTCCCGCAACAGATCCAGCGTCTGCAGGCTGAACGCCGAGAACGTGGTGAACCCGCCGCACAGCCCGACCATCGCGAAAGCCTGCCACGCCGGCGCGTGCACGCCGCGTGTTGTGACAGAAGCAAGCGCGCCGATAGCCGCCGAGCCCACGATGTTGATCAGGATGGTGCCCCAGGGAAAGCCGGTCCCCGCCAGCCGCCCCACTACGCCCGCCAGCCAGAATCGCGCCACGCTGCCGATCGCACCGCCCGCCGCCACCAGAACATAGAGTCTCATCACGCCGGCATCGCCTGACCCAACACTACAGCCTTGCGCATCAGGCTCGGCAGCGCCTCACCGGCGAGCGCGCCGGCCGGCCGCAGAAAACCCTCCGCTTCGATCCGCTGCACGCGTGCGGCAAACACATCCAAATGCAGCTCGAAATGCGTAAACACGTGACGCACGGTTCCGGCGTGGCGCCACTCGGCCGCCATCGGCCCGGCCAGCAACGCCGCTTCACGCGGCCATGTGCCGGTCGTCCACGCCGTTCCCGGCAGCTCGGTCATGCCGCCAAGCAGGCCGCTTGGCGCACGACGGCGCAGCAGCACATGGTCGTTCTGGTCCGCCAGCCAGAACAGCGCGCCATGACGATGCGGCCGCAGCTTCTTCTCCGCCCGGCGCGGCAGCGTCTCTGGGGCGCCGGAAGCACGGCCCGCACAACCCGGCGCCAGCGGGCACAGCACGCAGGCGGGACGCTGGGTGCAGATGGTGGCGCCGAGATCGAACAGGCTTTGCGCGAAATCGCTGGCGCGCGCGCGGGCGGCCGGGTGGTCGCCGAACCGCGCGGCGGCGGCGGCAATGGCCGGTTTGGCGGCTGGCATCGGCGCCGTGACCGCGAACAGCCGCGCTGTCACCCGCTCCACGTTGCCGTCCACCGGCACCACCGGAATGCCGAACGCGATCGCCGCCACCGCCCGCGCGGTGTAGGGGCCGACACCGGGCAAGGCGAGCAGCGCCTCCACGTCGGGCGGAAACACGCCGCCCGCGGCCGAGACCGCCTTGGCGCAGGCATGCAGGTTGCGTGCGCGGGCGTAGTAGCCGAGCCCTGCCCAGGCCTGCATCACCGCCTCGTCGGGCGCATCGGCCAGGGCGTGCACATCCGGGAACGCCGCCATGAACCGCTCGAAATAAGGGATCACCGCCGCGACCGTCGTCTGTTGCAGCATGATTTCGCTCAACCACACGCGATACGGATCGGCCATCTCGCCAGGCCGCGCGCGCCACGGCATGCTGCGGCGATGCCGGTCGTACCAGTCGAGCAATCGGGCGGGGTCGGGAGCCGGCATGGAGGCAGTGTGCATGGCCAAAAATCCGACGCCTGACAACCAGCGCAAGGCTGCGTTAGCCGACGATTCACGCCGCGCCTACACGTCGCGCGGCCTGGCCGAGCTGGTGCCGTTGCTGACCCGCCCCGCCTACCGCCGGCGCAGCCCGGCGGGCGCACTGCTGATGTCGGAATGGTCGCAGATCGTGGGGCCGCGCCTGGCGCTGCAAACCGAACCGCGCCGGCTGACCGGACTGCAACTGACGATCGCCTGCGCAGGGCCCGTGGCGATGGAACTGCAGCATCTCTCCGGCGTGCTGATTGAACGCATCAACACCCACGCAGGGCGTACGCTCGTGGACCGGCTGCGCTTCGTGCAGGACATCCTGACCGTGCGCGCACCGAAGGCCACCAGAGCGGCAGTTCCGCCACGGCCGGTGGAGGGGGTGGAAGAGGGTGAGCTGAACGAGGCTTTGGGGCGGTTGCGGGCGGCGATAGAAGGAAGGAAGCAGTCCTTTTTTGAAAAAAAGGACCAAAAAACTTTTGAAATTGGCTAGATCACGAAAGTTCTTTTCCTTCGCTTACGCCTGCGGCGCCAAATTTACCGCCGCCGCCCGCCCATTCTGCTGCTGCTCCACCTCGAACCCAACCCGCTGCCCCTCATTGAGGTGCCGGAGCCCGGCCTTCTGCACCGCGCTGATATGAACGAAAATATCCTTTCCCCCGGTTTCCGGCTCAATGAAGCCGTAGCCCTTGGTCGGATTGAACCATTTCACTGTTCCGGTCGTCATGCGTCGCCTCCCTGGCGGCGCCGGGATTGAGGGACGTGGCGGGGCTGCGTTTCATTAAACGAAGGCATGCACCCGGGGGCCCGGCTTGCCGCACGGTCCCGATGCTAACCGCTTGCCCAGCTCCCCGCAACGATCCCGCGTTCATGCGTGCGAAGGGACTTGCGATGCTATATGGACACGGACCGACGCGAGGCTTTGACCCGCCCACCAAGGAGCGCCCTCATGATCAGCCACTTCCTGATTTGGCTGTCGGCCCACCGGGCCATTCCATTGGCCGCGACTGCGGCATTCACCTGGATCTTCGCCAATTACTGGTATCTCCGGCGCGATATCGCGCGCTGGAAGCGTCAGCGCCGCCCGCGGGCCTGGAGCGCTGATCTCGCGACGAAAACCGGCAAGGGCGGCCGCGGCGCATCGCACTAAGGGCTGGCGCGAACCTCGCTCAGTAACCGGCGGTCGTGAGGCTGGCCAGGCTGCGCCCGAGGGCTGCAGGCACGTAAGCCGCCACATTGCCGATGATCTCGGCCAGGCCGTTGGCCGGCCGTGGCGGGCTGAACAGATGGCCCTGCACTTCCGTGCAACCTTCCCGGCGCAACCATTGAAGCTGTTCCTGTGTCTCCACACCCTCGACGAGGGTATCGAGCCCGAGATGGCCGCATAGGCCCAGCACGGCACGGATGATCGTGCCCCCATCGCCCTGCAAATCGGCCAGGAAGCTGGCGTCTATCTTCACCTTGTCGAACGGGAAGCTGCGCAGATAGCTGAGCGACGAGTAGCCGGTGCCGAAATCGTCCAGCGCCAGCCGCACGCCCAATTCCTGCAGCCGGCGCATCGTGGCCAGCACGTCGCCCGCATCGCGCATCACCACGCCTTCGGTGATCTCGAGCTCCAGCCGCTCGGGCGCCAGACGGGAGTCGCGCAGCGCGGTGGAGACGACATCGACGATGTCGGAGCGCTCGAACTGCACGGGCGAAAGATTGACGGCGATACGCGTATCGGCCGGCCAGCGCATCGCCTCCTGGCACGCTTTCCGAAGCACCCACTCGCCGATCGGCGCAATCAGGCCGGTCTCCTCGGCGATGGGGATGAACCGCCCGGGCATCACCATGCCGAGTTGCGGATGATGCCAGCGCAGCAGCGCTTCAAAACCGCTGACGCGGCGTGGGTCGAGCTGCACCAGCGGCTGGAAATAGACCTCCAGCTCGTCGCGCGCCAACGCTTCGCGCAGATCCAGCTCCAAGTCGCGCCGTGTACGGACCGTCTCCTCCATCGCGGGGTCGAAGATGCGGTAGGCGTCGCCGCCCTCGGCCTTGACGAAATACAGCGCGATATCGGCGCTGCGCAGCAGGTCGGTCAGATGCTCGCCGCCGGTGGGATAGAGTGCGACGCCGACACTGGCGCTGATGCGTATGTGGTAGCCGTCCACCTCGTACACCTTGGACAATTCGCTGACGATGAAGCGCGCCAGCGAGCTCGCGTCGCGCCGTTGCTGGCGCGACAGGCGCACAATGGCGAACTCGTCGCCGCCGAGCCGCATGATCTTGTCGTCCTCGCCCACGCATTGGCGCAGGCGGGCGGCCACCTGGCGCAGCAGCGCGTCGCCCACGGGATGCCCACGCGTGTCGTTGACCTGCTTGAACCCGTCCAGATCGATCAGCAGAACCGCCGCCGATTGCCCCATCCGGCGTGCTGCCTCGAAGCGGCGCGACATCGTGTCGGTGAAGTAGCGGCGATTGCACAGGCCGGTCAGCGGGTCGAGCATCGCCTGCGCGCCCAGCCGTTCGCGCAGCAGGTAGTTCGCCAGGATCAGGCGGGTGGCCACGAACGTGCCTGCCGCCAGGGCCAGCACCACGCTGAGCACGATGCGGCGCAGATTGAAGAAGTCGGCCAGCGCCACGCGGGTGCCGAACGACTGGCTGATGACGATCGGCAGGCTGGCGGGGCTGCGGAAGCCGATCAGCCGGCCACGGCCGTTCGGGTCCTCGAGCTGCCCGTCGCCCCGTTCGGCGGCGAGCGCGAAGGCCGGATCGGCCAGCGACGGATGTTCCAGCATGGCGCGGTAGGGGTGCTCGCTGCGTGCCAGGAAACGCGCATCCTCGCGACGCTGCACGGTGCTGACGGCGCCCGTACCCGTCGTCTGGCTGGCGATGAGCTGCGACAGGGCAACCGAGTTCGAGCCACACGACAGCCTCGCCGGCCACGGCGCCCGCCATGTTGTGCAACGGCCAGCGCGTGCGGAACAGCCATTGCTGGCCGTGTTGGCTCGGCGCAGGCGGCCCGATCCACACGCCGCTCGCGACGGAGGATTGGGCAGGCGCGTCCGCCTCGGGCGGCGGGCCGGTCAGGCCGCGCGGATCGCTCGTCCAATCGAGCCTGCCATGGCGATAGATATCGATGCCGGTGATGCTGCCCAGACGGCTGCCGGCCACCGTGTCCGCCAATTGCTCATCCATGGCCGCCACGCCGGCGATGTTGCCGGCATCGACCAGGCGCAGGCGCGTCTGCGCCAGGGTTTGCAGGATCTGCGCCGACTGGAACACGCGTAGCATCGTCTGCTCGAGTGCCACCGCGCCCGCTTCGGCCTGCGCCAACACGGCCTGCGTGCCGGCCCGTTCGGCGCGGCTCAACGAGGTGAGCGTGCCGGCCACGAGAAGCAGCGTGAGAAGCGCCCATCCGCCATAGGCGATCAGGGCAGCTCGGCTGGTCCGTTCGAATAATCTGGCCAGCATCGCCCTTGGGGGCCTCCTGAAACCGCGTTCGAACACCATAGCGGACCTATCCGGAGAGATAAACTAATCGTGAGGGGAACTTCTCAGAATCTTTGCAAGTAGCGGGTGGCTGCGACATTTTGGTTGAGCCGAACCAGCCATCTTCAAAATGGCTTCAGCAACCGGTCGATGTAGTCCAGCTCGCTCTTCGCGCGTCCCCGGTCAGCGCCCCGCCGGCGCAGCTCTTCCTGGATCGCGCGGCTGCGTGCCTGCTCCATCTCCTCCGGCACCCGAAGCTGCGGGTCGTCGGCGGCCGCGCCATTGCCGTCCACCGGGCGGCCGAACGGGTCGCGTTTGGTCCCGGAGTTGCTGTCGCCGAACTCGTCGCCGCCCGGCTCCTCGCCCTGGCCGGACTGGTCGGCGCCGCCGGGCTGCAGGCTGAGCTGCATGCCGCCCGATCCCGCGCCCCCCTGCTGGCTGCGCGACAGTGACTGGCCGCCCTTCTGAAGAGCGGCGATCGCGCGCCCCACCGCATCACGCGCCGTCGGGTCGTCATGGTGGGCGAGCGCGCCCGCGGCCTCGGTCATCGCGCGCCCGGCCTCATCGAACGCGGCCGGCGGCTTCTGCCCGGATTGAGCGATACCCTGCTGCAGCGCTTCGAGGGCGCGATGCAGGGCACGCTGGGTGCGCGCGTCCGCCGGCTGCGAAGGTGCGGGGTGCGCGTTCTGTGCGGAAGCAGCCGGCGGCGGGGAAGCCGACGCGGCAGGCGGCACGGCGGCGGACGGCTCGCCCGGGTCCTGTGTGCCGGGCGGCAGACCTTCGAGCGCCTGCATCTCCTGCTGGTTGAACAACCCGCCAGGCATCGGCTGCAATATCGGCGCCCGCTCGTCATGCGGCGCGCGTGCCTGCGCATGATCGAGCAGCCCTGTCTCGCGCTGCACCATGTCGGACACCGCGCCCTGCTGCTGGCGGCCCTTCTTCGCCTGCTGCGCCTGCGCCTGCGCTTCTTCCTGGCTCATGATGTGCGCGTTCTTGAGCTGGTCCATCATTTGATTAAGCTGCGCCAAGGCCTGGGTGGCGTCCTGCATGCGGCCCTCGCGCAGGGCTTTTTCCAGCCTGTCCATTGCCCGGTCGATCGCGTTCGACGAGAGATGCTGGGTGCGCGGATCGAAATTCTTGAGCGCGCCCTGCTTCATCGCCTGCCGCGCCAGCGACTCCAGCCGCTTGTCCAGCGCCTGTCGCAGTGCTTGCAGTTTGTCGTGCAGCGCGCGGTCCGACAGCTTGCCTTTCGCGTGGTCCTCCAGGCCGCGCCGCAGCTCCTCGCGCGCCTGGTCGAGGGCCGCGGAAGCCGCATCGCCCAGCGCACCGTCGAGCGCCAGCGCCAGCGTCCATAGGCGTGCCTGCACCTGCGCGGTCTGCGCGGCGGGTAGAGACGGCGTTCCGAGCAGGCTGGCGGAGGCCGCCAGGTTGAGCGTGACGCCGGTCGCGGACAATCCCGGCACCGGCGGCGCCAACGGTGCCTCGGCGAGTGAGGAGAGTTCGGCTGCGATGTCCGCCTTCTGGTCGGGGTGCAGCGCCAGGCGGCGGCGCAGATCGGCGATGGCGCGCGCGAGCGGGTGGTGGAACGTGCGGGCGGGCAGCACGAAGTCAGCCGGCGCCCCCGTGCCGCTTTGGCCGGACACATCACGCCCGATCAGCCGGCCACTCACGGTCAGGCCCGCATAAGGGTCGGCGGAGAGGTCCGGCTTGGCTTCCCCACTCGCCTGCCGGGGTGCGCCCGGCAATGGCAGCGCGACCACCAGCGGCGGCAGGTCCGCGCGGCCACGCGGGCGCAATTCGGCCTGCAGCCTGGCCACACCCCAGCGCTGCGCGGCCTGCCAGGGAAGCGAGGTGGCCAGCGACGTGCCGGCGCGGCCTGGCAGCTTGGTCCAGCCGACCTGCGGCGCTTCGTTCGGCAGAAGATGGATTGTCCACTGCGCGAGGCTGCTGAAACGGCCGCCCACATCGAGCGTGCCGGGGCTCGACAGCACGGCGACGGACTGGAAACTGCCCTCCGCCAGTCTCTCGGCTTTCAGCTTCACGCCACCCAGCTCGATGCTCGGCGTCCCGCTCGTGCCGGACACGCTGACCGTCAGGCGCGAGCCGACCGGCGCCGTCACCTCGCCGCCCGCCAGCTTCAGGAACACCGGCGGCTGTCCGGTATAGGACGGCGGCAATATCCAGGCCTGCACCGAAGGGCCGGCGCCGCCCGAGGCGGCGGGCCACGCTGGCAGCAGGCCGGCGCCCAGCCGGGTCCAGCCCTGCGGCCCGGCGACGACGATGGCCGAGACCAGCAGCAACGCGGCGGCGGTGCGCAGCGCGAGCGGATCGTGGCGGGCGAGCTGCGCGTCGGGTGCGGCGAGCCTCAGGTGGGCGAGCGAGGCCGATGCGCGTGCCTGGTGCGCCTGCCAGAGACCGTCTGCCCGGGCCACGTCCGACGGCATGTCGCGCAGGACGGCGAACGGGCGGTGCGGCAGGCCGGAATCGCGCTCGAGCCGGCGTTCGGCGGCGTGCCAATCCGGCAGATGCATGCCCAGTGCGCCGCGCCGGGCGAGCCATGCCAGCCCGGCCAGCATCGCCAGCGTGGCCGCGAGTTGCAGCCAGGCCGGCAGCCACGCCGCAACACCCAGCAGAACCAGCGCAGACCAGGCGGCCAGGCAAGCCAGAACCGGCCAAAAAGCGGCGGCAGCGGTCTCCCACAGCAGCGCCAGGCGGGCGACGGCGCGCAGAACCTGCAGGCGGCGTTGCATCATGCCGGCATCGTCTCGCCTGCCCACAGGCTGGCGTCGTGCGCGCGTTGGCGGGTGAGCGTGAACCGGCCCATCCCGCCCAGGCCGGTCATCACGCAGGCGGCCAGGGGGCGGGCGTTGTAGGTGGAGCTCATGGTGGAACCATACGCACCGCAATCGAGGATCGCCACCAATTCACCCGCTTGAAGCGGCGATAGCAGACGATTGCGTGCAAACATGTCGCTGCTTTCGCACACCGGCCCCGCGACGTCGCAGCGTTCCGGCGCGCCATGCAGCGCACCGGCGCCGACAGGCAGGATCGCGTGCCAGGCGCCATACATCGCCGGGCGGGCAAGGTCGTTCATGCCCGCATCGAGGATGACGAGCGGGCGGTTCAGGCCGGACCGCCGCATCCGCACCACGCTGGCCAGCAGCAGGCCGGCTGGCCCGGCCAGCCAGCGCCCCGGCTCGATGGCAAGCCGCAAATCGAGCCCGGCGAACGCCTGGCGGATGCAGCCCGCCCAGGCTTCCGGCACGATCGAGGGCTCGTCGCGATAGGCGATCGCCAGCCCGCCCCCGCAATCCATGTGCCCGACCGGCAGCCCCTGCGCACGCAGCAGACGCACCAGCGCGCCCATGCGGGCGTAGGCGTGCGCGAACGCCGCCATGCTGGTCACCTGGCTGCCGATATGCACGGCCAGGCCGGCAACCGACAGGCCCGGCAGGGTCAGGGCGGCCGCGTAGAGCCGGGCGGCATCGCCGTAGGGCACGCCGAACTTGTCGCCGGCGCGCCCGGTGGTGATGCCGTCCAGCGTGCCGGCATCGACATCGGGGTTGACGCGCAATGCCACCGTTGCGACCCGGCCAGCCGCCTGCGCCAGCGCGGACAGTTCGTGCAGCTCCTCCTCGCTCTCCACATTCAACTGGCCGATGCCGAGCGCCAAAGCCTCGCGCAGCTCGGCGGCCGTTTTGCCGACGCCCGAAAACACGATCCGTGCGGCGGCAATGCCGGCACGCAGCGCGCGCCGGCATTCGCCGATGCTGACGGCGTCCGCACCCGCGCCCTCCGCCGCCAGCACCGACAGCATGCTCAACTGATCGTTGGCCTTGATGGCGAAGTGGATCGCGACGTCGCCCATCGCCGCGTGCAGCCGGCGATAACGGTGCCTTACGGTCGCGGCCCCGGTGACCCAGCACGGCGTGCCGTGCGCGTGGGCGATTTCGGCCAATGCCACGCCCTCGAACAGCAGCCCGTCGATCGCATGGGCGCGCAAGGCAGGGCGCGCGGCGATCAGCTCGGCGGCGGAAGGCTCGTCCTCGGCCAACTAGAAGACCAGCTTGCCGCCCACCAGGATCAGCACGGCGGCCAGCAGCGGACGCAACCCGCCTTCGGGCATGCGCGGAGCAAGATAGCTGCCTATCAATATGCCCGGGATCGAGCCGATCAGCAGTTGGCCCAGCAGGACCATGTTCACGTCGCCCATCTGCCAGTGGCCCAGCCCGGCGAGCAGCGTCAGCGGCACGGCGTGGGCGATGTCGGAGCCGACGATGCTGGCCAGCTTGATCTCCGGGTAGAGGACGATGAGCGCGGTGACACCCAGCGCGCCGGCGCCGACCGACGAGATGGAGACAAGGGCGCCGAGCACAATGCCGGTCGCGATGGTGAGCGCGGCGGCCCGCCGGTCGTCGGACCGGCCAACGTAGCGGCTGAGCACGCGCACGATCTGCCCGCGGAAGAGGATGCAGACGGCGGTGAGCAGCAGCGCGATGCCGAGGCTGAAGGTGATCGCATGGGCGACGCGCGGGCTTTCCGGCCCGAACCGCCAGAGTAGCAGCAGCGTCACGATCGTCGCCGGCACCGAGCCAGAGGCCAGGCGCCGCACGATGCGCCAGTTCACGGTGGAGCTGGCGTTGTGCACGACCGTGCCGACGCTTTTGGTGGCCGCGGCGTAGAGCAGATCGGTGCCGACCGCCTGCGTCGGGTGGATATGGAACAGCAGCACGAGGAGCGGTGTCATCAGCGAGCCGCCGCCGACACCGGTCAGCCCGACGATGATGCCGACCGTAAGGCCGAGGAACGGGTAGGCCAGGCTGGATTGCGCGAACATGGGATCAGCCCCCTTGCTGAATGGCCTGGCGCTACGCTAGCGCGATCCTGGCCGGAGGGAACACCACTATTTTTGTGTCCTGGCGCTTGCCTAGGCAACGAGCGGAGGCGCAAGAGATTTTCGGTTCTTTTTCAAAAAGGAACCGCTTCCTTTTTTCGGTGTGCCACTGCCCAACACCATTCTGCAAGTTCTCCCCGCCTTGGAAACCGGCGGCGTGGAGCGCGGCACACTCGAGATGACCCAAGCCATCGTCCGCTCCGGCGGCACTGCGCTCGTCGCCAGTGCCGGCGGCCGCATGGTCGCCCAGATCGAGCGTGCGCGCGGCCGTCATGTCCGGCTGAACCTGATGACCAAGGATCCGCTCAACATCTACCTCAATGCCGGCCGCCTGGCCCGGCTGATCCGCGAGGAAGGGATCGGACTGGTGCATGCACGCTCGCGCGCGCCGGCCTGGTCGGCGCTGCTGGCCGCGCGGCGCGCTGGCGTGCGGTTCGTCACCACCTGGCACGGCGTGTATGGCGAGGAGCTGCCCGGCAAGCACCTCTATAATAGTGTGATGGCGAAGGGGGACCGGGTGATCGCGATCAGCCGCTACGTCGCCGAGCGGATGGGCGCGCGCTACGGCGTGGGACCCGAGCGGCTGAGGGTGATCCCGCGCGGCGTCGATACCGAGCAGTTCGATCCCGGCCTGGTGGTGGGCGAGCGGGTGCATCGCCTCGCGCAGGCCTGGCGGCTGCCGACCGGCGCGCGCGTGGTGATGCTGCCGGCGCGGCTGACGCGTTGGAAAGGGGCGGAGGCGCTGCTCGATGCGGTGGCGGTGCTCGACCGGCCAGACGCCTATTGCGTGCTGGTGGGCGCCGATCAGGGCCGCGCTGCTTACGCCCGCGCGCTGGAAGCCCGCGCGGCCTCGCTCGGCATGGGCGCGCGACTGCGCTTGGCCGGCCATTGCGACGACATGCCGGCAGCGCTGATGTTGGCCGACGTTGTGGTCAGCGCCAGCCTCAAGCCCGAACCGTTCGGCCGCGCGGTCATTGAGGCGCAGGCGATGGGCCGCACGGTGGTCGCGTTCGATCATGGCGGCGCCGCCGAGACGATTGCCGATGGCGAGACCGGCGGCCTGGTGCCGCCCGGCGACGTGCGGGCACTCGCCGCGCGGATCGGCCAAGCGCTGGACCTCGACGAGGAAGCCCGCGCCGAACTGGGCTGGCGCGCCCGCACTGCGGTGCTGGCCGGCTTCACCACGGCCGCCATGCAGCAGGCGACGCTGGACGTGTATGCCGAGCTGCTGGGCGGCACCGGCCGCGCCTGATGGCCGACATCCTCGTCATCCGGCTCGGCGCGCTGGGCGATTTCGTCCTGTCGTTTCCGGCCTTTGCCGCCATACGCGCCCACCATAAGGCCGATCGCGTAAGTCTGCTGACGACGGCGCCGTTCGCCAGCCTCGCCGCGGACTCGCCCTGGTTCGACCATGTGGAAGTGGACGCGCGGCCGGGCTGGACCGACCTGCGCGGCCTGGCGCGCCTGCGCCGACAGTTGCGCGGCCACGATTTCGTCTATGATCTGCAGACCTCCGGGCGATCGGGCCGCTATTTCTGGCTGGCCGGGTGGCCGCAATGGTCGGGCATCGCCGCCGGCTGTTCGCACCCCGACGCGGACCCTGGGCGCGACCTGCTGCACACCCTCGCCCGCCAGCGTGGTCAATTGCAGTCCGCCGGCGTGCCTGCCAGCGCGCCCGATCTACGCTGGCTCGCCGACCGCGGTCCAAGGCTGGATGGCGACTACGCGCTCATCATTCCGGGCACGTCGGCGTCCCAGGGCGGCGCCAAACGCTGGCCGGTGGAGCGCTTCGCCGGGCTGGCGGCCTGGATGGCGGAGGCCGGGTTGCGGCCGGTGATCGTCGGCGCCGCACATGAGGGTGCCGACGCACGGCGCATTCTCGACGCCTGCCCCTCCGCCCTGGACTTCACCGGACACACGAGCCTGCAGGATCTGGCAGGGCTCGCCTCTCGCGCACGCCTGGCCGTCGGCGGCGACACCGGGCCGGTGCATCTGGCGGCGATGATGGGCTGCCCGGTGGTCGCACTCTTCTCCGCGTTCAGCGACCCGGCTTTGGCCGCGCCGGTCGGCGCGGCGCGGGTGGTGCGGGCGGGGCGGCTGGATGAGGTCGCGTTGGAGCTTGTGATACAGGAAGTCAGGCAAGCGGTTCTTTTTTGAAAAACAGAACCAAAAAACTTTTGCTCCTGGTGGTTGTGCCATAGAAGCGGGGCGTTTTGGCGAGGGTTGGGTATGCGGTTTGGTGTGGATCGGCTGGATCACCTGGTGATCACATGCCACGAGGTGGAGATTACGGCCGCGTGGTATCAGCGCGTGCTGGGGATGGAGCGCGAGGATTTCGGGCCGGAGCGGCGTTGCGCGCTCAAGTTCGGCGGCCAGAAGATCAACGTGCGCCCCGCCGACGACGTGAAATGGGTGAGCGGACGCGAGGCCGTGCCCGGCAGCCAGGACCTCTGCTTCGTCACCGCGGTCGGCCCGCAGGACGTGGTGGCCCACCTGCATTCCTGCGGCGTCGCCATCGAGGCCGGCCCCACCAAAAAAGACGGCGCGCTCGGCGAAATCAGCTCGGTGTATTGCCGCGACCCCGACGGCAATCTGGTGGAAATAGCCAGCTACCTGGAATAAGCGAAAGTCTTTTGCTTCTTCTCTACGGAAAAGAATATCTTTCTTAGGCTCTCACCCTGCGTACCGAAGATTTCGATTTTGATCTCCCCCCAGCCCTGATCGCCCAACACCCAGCCGTGCCACGCGAAGCCGCGCGCCTGCTCTGCGTGGACGCTACCCTGCAAGACCGCCACGTGGCCGACCTGCCCGACCTGCTGCGTCCTGGCGATCTGCTGGTCGCCAACGACACGCGGGTCATCCCGGCCCAGCTCACGGCGCGGCGCGGGGAGGCGCGGATCGGCATCACGCTGGACCGGCCATTGGGCGACGGCACCTGGCACGCGCTGGCGCGCAATGCCCGACGGCTGCACGAGGGCGACCGGCTGGCGTTCGACGGTGGCGATCTCGCGGCGCTCGTGACTGCGCTCGAAGGCGATGGCGCGGTGCGGCTGCGGTTCGATTGCGATGGCGAGGCGTTTGCCGGCGCGCTGCGTCGTGCCGGCGCACTTGCCTTGCCACCCTATATCGACCGCCCGCACGGGCCGACCGAGCAGGACGAGGTGGACTATCAAACGGTGTTCGCCGCGCACGAAGGTGCGGTTGCCGCGCCCACCGCCGGGCTGCATTTCACCCCTGCCTTGCTCGAACGGCTGCAAGCGCGCGGTGTGCGACGCACGCTGCTGACCCTGCATGTGGGTGCCGGCACCTTCCTGCCGGTGCGCGCCGAGACGACAGACGGCCATCGCATGCACCCTGAACGCGGCGTGCTGCCGGCGCGCGTGGCCGACGAGGTGAACGAGACGCGACGCGCCGGCGGGCGGGTGGTCGCGGTCGGCACCACCAGCCTGCGGCTGCTGGAGACGGCGACCGATAGCGACGGCCAGACGCATCCGTTCGAAGGCGAGACGGACATCTTCATCCATCCCGGCCGCACAATCCGTGGCGCGGACATGTTGCTGACCAATTTTCACCTGCCGCGCTCGACTTTGTTCATGCTGGTCTGCGCGTTCGCCGGCACCGGGCGGATGCGCGCTGCCTATGCCCACGCCATCGCCGCCGGCTACCGCTTCTTCTCGTATGGCGACGCCACCCTGCTGAGCCTGGCCGCACCGTGAGCGCGTTCGGCTGGAGCCCGGTCGCCACCGACGGCACCGCGCGCGCCGGCGTGCTTCACACCGCGCATGGCGATGTCGCAACCCCGGTGTTCATGCCGGTCGGCACCGCGGCGACGGTGAAAGCGATGACGGCGGATGCGGTTCGCAGCACCGGTGCGAGCGTCGTGCTCGGCAACACCTATCATCTGATGCTGCGGCCGGGTGCGGAGCGTGTGGCCAAGCTCGGCGGGCTGCACCGGATGATGGACTGGCCCGGGCCGATCCTGACCGATTCCGGCGGCTTCCAGATCATGTCGCTCGACAAGCTCCGCACGCTGGATGCGGACGGGGTGACGTTCCGCTCGCACCTGGACGGCTCGAAGCATCGCCTGACGCCGGAGCGCGCGATGGACATCCAGCATCTGCTGGATGCCACGATCACCATGGTGCTCGACGAATGCACGGCTTTTCCGGCCACCCACGCACAGGCCGAGGCGAGCATGGAGCTTTCCATGCGCTGGGCGGCGCGCTGCCGGGCCGCGTTCGTGAGGCGCGACGGCTACGGGCTGTTCGGCATCGTGCAGGGCGGCGTGTTTCACGATTTGCGGCAACGCTCGGCCGAGGCGCTGCAGGCGATCGGGTTCGACGGCTACGCGATCGGCGGGCTGGCGGTAGGCGAAGGCCAGGCGGCGATGTTTGACACGCTGGAGGCCACCGTGCCGCATCTGGCGGCGGGCAGCGCGCGCTATCTGATGGGGGTGGGCACGCCGGACGACCTGGTGGGCGCGGTGCAGCGCGGCGTGGACATGTTCGACTGCGTGATGCCCACGCGCGCGGGCCGCACCGGGCGCGCCTACACGTCGCGCGGCGTGCTCAACATGCGCAACGCCCGCCATGCCGAGGATGCCGGCCCGATCGATCCGGACTGCGCCTGCCCGGCCTGCACGCGCCATAGCCGCGGCTACCTGCACCATCTGTTCCGCTGCGAGGAGATGCTGGGGCCGATCCTGCTCACCTGGCACAACCTCGCCTACTACCAGTCGCTGATGCGCGGCATGCGCGAGGCCATCCTGGCCCGGCGCCTGGCCGAACACGCGGCCGGCGTGCGGGCAGCATGGGTGGCGAGCCCGCCGGTGGATGCTGAACCTGTGGCGGGAGATGCTATATGAGTGACATCAGCGATTGGGCACCGCCTTCACGCGAGGAGCTGGAAATGGACCAGATCAGGGCAGATATCGCGTTGAAGCGCGTGCAGACCCAGTGGGAGCCTTGGAAGGCGATGGCCGCCGCGTTCGGCGCCGGCGCGACCGTCGCCTCGGCCATGCTCGCTCTGGCCGTCTACGCGGTCTCGCACCTGCACTAGCGCGATGCCCGATACGCCCGTTCTCACCCAGCTCGGCCAGCCGTCTGTCTGGCCGCAGACACCCGAGGAGGCGCGGCTCGAGCGCGTGCCGGCGCCGGAGCCCGGCAAGCTCTACGTCGTCCGCTTCGCCGCCCCCGAATTCACCTCGGTGTGCCCGATCACCGGCCAGCCGGATTTCGCGCATCTGGTGATCGACTACATCCCGCGCGAATGGCTGGTGGAGAGCAAGTCGCTCAAGCTGTTCCTGGGCAGTTTCCGCAATCACGGCGCGTTCCATGAGGCGTGCACGATGATGGTGGCGACGCGCCTGATCGAGCTGCTCGATCCCGTCTGGCTGCGTATCGGCGCCTATTGGTATCCGCGCGGCGGCATCCCGATCGACGTGTTCTGGCAGACCGGCACGCCGCCGGACGGTGCGTGGATCCCGGACCAGGGTGTTGCAGGCTATCGCGGCCGCGGCTGACCCTGCCGGGATCGCGGCACGCATACGCGAACACGCGCTGGGGCTGGGGTTCGACGCCGTGGGGTTCGCGCCCGCGTGGCTCGCACCCGAGGCACGCGCCCGCCTTTCGGACTTCCTCGCTGCCGGCCGCCATGGCGAGATGGGCTGGCTCGCCGAACGCACCGAGCAGCGCAGCCAACCGACGGCACTGTGGCCCGAAGCCTGCACCGTGGTCGCACTCGGCCTGTGCTACGCGCCGCCGGGCGATGCGCTGGCGACGTTGTCCCTCCCCGACCGTGGCAACATCAGCGTCTATGCCCGCCATCGCGACTATCACGACGTGCTGCGCGGCAAGCTGAAGCATTTGGCACAGTTCATCGTCAGCCGTTTCGGCGGTGAGGTGAAGGTGTTCGTGGACACCGCGCCGGTGATGGAGAAGCCGCTGGCCGAGGCGGCCGGGCTCGGCTGGCAGGGCAAGCACACCAACCTGGTCTCGCGTACGCACGGATCCTGGCTGTTCCTGGGCGAGATTTTCACCACATTAAATCTGCCGCCCGGCAAGGCGAGCGCCGGCGGGTGCGGCAATTGCGAGCGCTGCCTGCGCGTGTGCCCCACCGACGCGTTTCCCGCCCCCTACCAGATCGACGCCACGCGCTGCGTGTCCTATCTCACGATCGAGCATGCCGGGCCCATTCCGCTTGCGCTGCGGCCGCTGATGGGCAACCGAATCTATGGCTGCGACGACTGCCTTGCGGTCTGCCCCTGGAACAAATTTGCCCATGCGGGGCGGGAGCATAAGCTCCACGCGCGCGACGATCTGGTGGCGCCGCGACTCTCGGCGTTGGCGCGGCTGGACGATGCGGGGTTCCGGGCGCTGTTCTCCGGCTCGCCGATCAAACGTGCCGGACGTGGGCGGCTGGTGCGCAACGTGGCTGTAGCAATCGGCAATTCCGGCGATTCCTCGCTGCGGCCGGCGGTGCAGGCTTTGGTAGCGGACGCCGATCCGGTGGTGGCCGAAGCCGCGCGCTGGGCTGCCAGCCGTCTGCCTGCGTGATGCTGGAGAAACGCAGCTTCACCCTCGTCGGGCATCGCACCAGCGTCGCTCTGGAGGCGCCATTCTGGGCGGCTTTGGAGCGGGCCGCCGAACGAGCGGGGCAAAGCCTGTTGAAGCTGATCGCGCATGTGGATGCGGAGCGTGCGGCAGGCCAGTCGCTGGCCTCGGCGTTGCGGCTGCACGCTCTTTCGCAATCCGTAACAAACCAGCCGTGTCGTTAACCGTTTTGCAACGGTCATGACGGCAAAATCCGCTCACCCGAGAACGGGCTCAAAGAGCGGAGACGATCAAGATGATCCAGATTGGCAATACGACAAACGAACTGTCCGGTGCGGCGATGGTGAGCCCGCTGATGTTGGGCGACCGGCTGCTGTCGCTGGCGCAGGATGCGCAGCGCGCCGGCTTGCATCGCCCTGCAGCACGCCTGCTGCGCCTGGCTTATGCCGTTTATGACGAGAAGCCGGCGCACGCCTGAACGTTTCCGACATAGCTGGCTGGCACGGCTCTGCGTCATCGCCTGCGCCTTGCCGGGCTGGGTTTCGGCCGGGTCGCAGACGCCTGCCAAATCAACGACGAACCGGTCGGCCGAAGGCCGCGCGACATTGGGCGAGAGCGTGCTGCCGCCGAACGTGCTGCCGGCGGCACGACGCGCCTGGATGGCTCGGCAGTCCGCGCTATGCCTCGTCGCGATCGCCGACGCGACCTCGCGCTACCGCCTGCCGCCCGGCTTGCTGGGCGCTGTGGCGCGGGTGGAGACCGGCCGGCCGTTGCCTGTCACCGGCGACCGCCAGCCCTGGCCATGGGCGGTGAATGCCGACGGTGCGTCGCTGTTTTTCGATACGCGTGCGCAAGCGGTGGCACAGACCCAGCGCATGCTCGCCCAAGGCGCGCGCTTCGTCGATATCGGCTGCATGCAGGTCGATCTGCGCGAACATCGCGACGCTTTCCCGACCTTGCAGGACGCGTTCAACCCGCACGCCAATGCCGACTACGCGGCACGGCTGCTGGTTTCGTTGCGCACGGGCAAGCGCGGGGCGGAGCGCGGGTGGGCGGCGGCTTCGGGGCTTTATCATTCGGGAACGCCTGGGCTGATGGAGCCGTATCAGGCGGAGGTGGAGCGGATGCGTGCGCGGCAGAACGATAGTTTGAGCAAGTAAGGAAACAGGTGCCTTTGGAAAGAAAGAAGCAAAAAAACCTTTGCTCCCGCGCGGGTCCCAGCCAATGAGCGAAAGTTCTTTGGCTTTTTTTTAAAAAAAGAACCGCTTCTTTCGCCTTTCCCCGTTATTCTCATGAACGTAAGGCAGAGTGCATGAGCTACTGGGGCAAAGTTCTGGGCAGTGTCGCCGGGTTCGCCATGGGCGGCCCTCCAGGTGCGATCATGGGTGCTGCTTTGGGGCATGCGGCCGACCGCGGCGGCGCGCCTGGCCTGCCCAAATGGTTCGACAAGACGAGGCTGCACCCTGCGCGGCTGACGGCGCTGTTCGTGCCGCGCGAGCAGGTCTTTGCCATGGGTGTGGTGGCGCTCTCGGCCAAGCTCGCCAAGTGCGACGGGCCGGTGAACCGGGCGGAGGTGGACGGGTTCAAGCGCCATTTCCGGGTGCCACAGGACAACATGCGCGAGGTGGGCCGGCTGTTCGATCAGGCGCGCGATACATCCGACGGGTTTGAAGGATACGCCAAGCAGCTCGGCGAAAGTTTTGCCGATAGCCGCGGCGTGCTGGAGGATGTGCTGGCGGGTTTGTTCGGCATTGCGCGTGCCGATGCGCCGGTGAATGCGGCGGAACTGGATTTCCTGGCGAAATGCGCGCGCGGTTTCGGGCTCGATGGCCGAGCGTGGGAGCGTGCACGCGGCGGCACTGCGCGCGCCGCTTCGGGCAGCGAGCCGGATGCGTATGCGATCCTTGGCGTGTCCAAGTCGGCCACCGACGAGGAGCTGCGTGCGGCCTGGAAGCAGTTGATGCGCGAAAACCACCCGGACGGCCTGGCCGCACGCGGCGTGCCGCCGGAATTCATCGCCCGCGCCACCGAAAAAGTCGCCGGCATCAACGCCGCCTGGGACCGCGTAAAACGCGAACGAGGCCTCTGAATTCGGAATCCAGACAACAACGGAGCCCCGGACTTTCTTAAGGAAATGAAGTGCCGGAAACCCCCAGCCCCAATCAGGATGACCGCCCCTGCCCCATCGACATGCTCGTACTCCACTACACGGGCATGCAAAGCTGCAAAGCGGCGGTGGAACGCCTCTGCGATCCAGCGGCGAAAGTCTCGTCGCATTACGTGGTGGACGAGGACGGTACGGTTTATCGCCTGGTGCCCGAGGCGCGGCGCGCGTTCCATGCGGGCATCTCCTACTGGCGCGGGCGCAGGGTGCTGAACGATCCGTCGATCGGGATCGAGATCGTCAATCCGGGGCATGAATGGGGCTACCGGCCGTTTCCGGCCGCGCAGATGGCGGTAGTGCGAGAGCTGTGCCTGGGCATTCTGTCGCGCTGGACTATTCCGGCGTGCAACGTGGTCGCGCATAGCGATATCGCACCGACGCGAAAGCAGGACCCGGGCGAGCTGTTCGACTGGCGGGGGCTGGCCGCCGACGGGATCGGCATCTGGCCTGCGGACGGGGCTCAGCCGGCTGAGGATGTGGCAGCGGCGCTGCGGGCGATCGGCTACGAGTTCGGCAATGAGGCTGACTTGGTGGCGTTTCAGCGCCACTGGGTTCAGGGCAGGGTGGATGGGGTGGCCGATGAGGGGACATTGCGGGCGTTGGGGGGGTGGAAAGCGTAAGGAAGGCCTTCGTTTCTGAAGAAACGAAGCAAGAGACTTTTGTCTGGCTGTTGCGGACGAATGCGACGGGCGTGGGAGGGGACGGCGTATGCGTATTCTTTATAGTCACCGTATCCAGTCCCATGACGGGCAAGGCGTGCATATCGAGGAGCTGGTGCGTGCCTTGCGAGAGGCGGGGCATGAGGTGCGCGTGGTGGGGCCGAGCTTCTACGATGCCGCAGGATTTGGCGGGGAGAGCAAGCTGGTGGCGCGCGTGCGCCGGCTGCTGCCGGGCTTTCTCGGCGAGCTGGCTGAGCTGGCTTACAACATTCCAGCCACACGACGCCTGCATGCGGCCTGGCGGGAGATGCGGCCGGACGTGATCTACGAACGCTGCAACCTGTATTTCCTGGCCGGCGCCTGGCTGGCACGCCGGCATGGCGCCAGGCTGCTGCTGGAAGTAAACTCGCCGCTGGCCGACGAGCGCGAGAAGCATGGCGGCCTGCGGCTGGCCTGGCTGGCACGCGCGCTCGAACATTGGACCTGGCGCAGCGCCGCACGCGTGTTGCCCGTCACCCACGTTCTGGCTGACAGCCTGGTTGCCGGCGGCGTCGACCGCGCCCGCATCTCCGTCGTGCCGAACGGGATCGACCTCGCGCGATTTCCGCCGCGGGCCGCGTCGCCCGACGATGCACCCATCACGCTGGGCTTCGTCGGTTTCGTGCGCGCCTGGCACGGGCTGGACGGCGTGATCGAAGGCATGGCCCGCGGATCGGCGCAGACGCGGCTGATCGTGGTCGGCGATGGGCCGGTGATTGCTGACCTGACCGCCTTGGCCGTCCGGCTGGGCCTGGCCGCGCGCGTGACATTCACCGGCCTGGTCCAGCCGGCGGATGTGCCGGCAATCGTGACCGGCTTCGACATCGCGCTGCAACCGAGTGCCACGCCCTACGCGTCGCCGCTGAAGATATTCGATTACATGGCGGCAGGCTGCGCCATCGTGGCACCCGATCAGCCCAACATTGCCGAAATCCTCGCGCATGAGCAGACGGCGCTGCTGTTCCAGCCCGGCGGGATGTGGGCGGCACTCGAGCGGTTGATCGGCGAGCCGGCGTTGCGGCGTCGGCTTGGCGCAGCGGCACGCGCGGAACTGGAACACCGCAATTACACCTGGAGCGGCAACGCGGCGCGGGTGACCGAATTCGCCAAGGCTCTCGCCTAGTCGGTTCTCGCCTAGATTGCGCTCGCCGGCGTAGTATCGCCCGGCGGTCGGGATTGATGGACGGGGAAGAAAACCGATCCCTTACAGGGACCGGTCTCCTTCCCCTCCGGCCTTGAGACGTTCGATCGCGACAAACAGCAGAGCGCCTACGACAGCCACTTTTGCCCCCAAAAGCGGTGCGACTGGCGCCACCAGCCACGCGATCGTTAGTCCCATCAGGCTCACTCCCCTCCCGCGCTCACGAAACTGTGATACGCCTGTCGGGGTAGTCTTGGCAATTATTAGTTGATCAATCGTCAATTCGCATCGCCAGCGCCCGGGCATACACAAGCTTGCGCGGCAGGCCCGTCGCTTCGGCCACTCCTGCGGCCGCCTCGCGCACGCTCTGGGTCAGCAAAGCCGTCGACAGCAGCGCATCCAGATCGTCCGCGCCGACTGTCTCCTCGGCGGCGGGGCCTACCAACAGGGTGATTTCTCCGCGTGCCGCATGTTGCGCGTAGTGGGCGGCAAGCTCCTGGACCGTGCCGCGGCGCACCTCCTCGAACCGCTTGGTCAGCTCGCGCGCGACCGCAGCGGGGCGGTCCGCGAACGTCTCCGCCATGTCGGCCAGCGCTTCTGCCAGGCGGTGCGGCGCTTCGTACCAGATCAGCGTGGCCCGCAATCCAGCGCGTTCGGCGGCGCGCAGGCCCGCGAAATGCGCCCGGCGTGCGGCTTGGCGCGGCGGCGCGAAGCCGAGGAACAGGAACGGATGCGGCGGCAGGCCGGATAGCACGAGCGCGGTGACGGCCGCGTTCGCCCCCGGCATGGAGTGCACCGCGTGGCCGGCGGCGATGGCCGCACGTACCAGCCGATAGCCGGGGTCGGACACCAGCGGGGTGCCGGCATCCGACACCAGGGCAATGCACGCGCCTTCCGCCAGGCGCCGCAGGATATCGGGCGTGCGCTGATCCTCGTTATGCTCGTGCAGCGGTGCGCACCGCGTGTGGATGTCGTGGTGGCTGAGCAGTCGTGCGGTGGTGCGCGTGTCCTCGCACAGGATCAGCTCGGCCCCGCGCAGCGCCGCGATGGCGCGCAATGTCATGTCACCAAGGTTGCCGATAGGGGTGGAAACCAGCACAAGGCCCGCTTCGGCATACTCGGACCGTTCTGCTGCGTTATCGGTGTCCGGAACGGTCTCGGCATGCGCGCCCGGGGCATCGCCGTCAGGGGAGGGTTCGCATGTTTCGTCCGGCATTGGGGCTGATCGCATCCACGTGGCTGTTGTCTGCCTGCGTCCAGGCGGGACCGGGCGCGCCACCGCCCCAGCAGGGGTTTGTGGCACCGCCCTCGGAACAGCCGCAAGGGCCGCGGCGCCTGGCGCTTCTGCTGCCGCTCAGCGGTCCGAACGCCGCTGTGGCCATCGTCATGCAGCAGGCGGCGCGGCTGGCCGCCTCCGCGCCGAACTCGCCGCCGCTGGATGTGCGCGACACCGGCGGCGATCCCCAGCGTGCGGCGGCGGCGGCCCAGGCGGCCATCGCGGCCGGCGACTTGGCGATCCTGGGCCCGCTCACTGCCGAGGAGACGCAGGCCGTGGCTGGCGTGGCCACGCCCGCCCGCATTCCCGTGCTCTCCTTCAGCAGCGACCCGAGCGTGGCCTCGCCCGGCGTGTGGGTGCTGGGCCTGACACCCGACCAGCAGATGCGCCGGTTGGTAGCCGCCGCCCACGCGGAAGGACGCCAGCATCTCGCCGCCCTGCTGCCGGACGGTGCGTTCGGCGACGCATTGCAGGCTGCCCTGGTGGAGGCCGCCAGCCAGGCCGGCTTCGAGCCGCCCGCCATCCAGCGGGGTGGGGGCGATACGGCCAGCACCGATATCGCGCTGAAAACCCTGACCAATGCCGACAGCAGGCGCGGCGAGGTGGAGGACCGCATCCGCGCCATGCGCGAAAGCACCGACCCGGAGTCACGCCAGCAGGCCGCGGTCCTTGCCGCCCAACCCGCCGCCCCGCCGCCCTTCGATACGCTGGTGCTGGCCGCCCGCGGCGAGGCGCTACGGCATCTCGCGGCCAAGCTGCCCGGCTACGACGTAATCGGTCCGCAGGTGCGCATCCTCGGCCCGGCGTTCTGGGCTTCGGGCACCAGCCACATCCGCCAGTTGTCCGGCGCCTGGTATGCGGTGCCCGACCCCAGCCAGCGCAGCGGCTTCTCGGCCGCCTACCAGGGCAAATACGGTGTCGCGCCGCCGCCGATCGCCGACATCGCGTTCGACGCCACGCTGATCGGCCGTTCGCTGGCACAGGACAACGATTTCTCGCCCTCCGCGCTCACCAAGCCGGACGGGTTTTCCGGCGTGGACGGCGCGCTGGTGCTGTTGGGCGACGGGCATGTGCGGCGGGCACTGGCGATCTATCAGATCGATGGGGCGGGTCGTGCCTCCGTGGTGAGCGCGGCGCCTGCCGATCTGTCTTCGCCGGGGTCGTAGGAAAGCAAGCGTGTTCTTTCTTGCAAGAAAGAACCACAGAACTTTTGCTCCTGGTGCGTCGTGTACTTGACATTTGTGCGGGTGGCTCTGGCGATTGCGGGGGTGCCGACAGTGGCGCTCGTGGTGCTTGTCGGCTTGCATCAGGCACCGCCCGGGCCGGCGTTCATCGCGGCGGCGGCCGGTATCGTCTCGGCGATCGGCCTCGCCTTCGTGTGGACGAACGATCTGCGCGCGCTGACCTCGCTGCTGCACCTCGCCGGCACGGGTGAGACGCGACCCTCGACCCGGCCGATTTCGCTCGGCCAGGAGGTGTTGGGCGAGGTGCAGCAGATTTCGGCGACCTTGGGCGAGCAGAGCGCGCTGGTGGACCGGCTATTGCGCGTGGAGGAGTCCATTGTCGAGCGGCTGCCCGACCCGCTGATCGTGCTGGGGCTGGATCGAACGGTGCGGCGCACCAACGCCGCCTCGCGCGCGGCTTTCGGCGACGATCTGCAGGCGGTGCTGCGCCATCCGGAACTTCGCACCGCGATCGACCGGGCGATCGTCGCCGGCCCCGCCGCTTCCCCGCAATTGGCCGATCTGCGTCTGCCCGTGCCGGTGCCGCGCGAGGTGCAGGCGATGGTGGTGATGCTGGACTCGCCCCTGGCCGGCGGGCGCGGCGTGCTGACGGTGCTCTCCGACCGCACACGCGAGCGCGCGGTGGAGCGGATGCGCGCCGATTTCGTCGCCAATTCAAGCCATGAGCTGCGCACACCGCTGGCCAGCCTGATCGGCTTCATCGAGACGCTGCGTGGCCCGGCAGCCGACGATCCGCCGGCGCAGGCGCGTTTCCTGGAGATCATGGCAGAGCAGGCCGAGCGGATGAACCGGCTGATCGATGATCTGCTGAGCCTTTCGCGCATCGAGATCACCGAGCACCAGCCGCCGGCGGAGCTGGTCGATATCGAAGGCGTGGTGGAGCGCATCGTCGCCAGCCTGGAGATCAGCGTCCGCAAGCGCGGTGTGACGCTGCGCTGGGAGGCTGCGGACAATCTGCCGCGCGTGCTGGGCGACACGGACCAGTTGGAACAAGTGGCGCAGAACCTGCTGGACAATGCACTGAAATACGGCCGTCCGAACGGGCTGGTGCGCATCTCCGTCAATCATGCGTCGTCAGGCGGCAAATGGCCTGCG
Organism: uncultured Alphaproteobacteria bacterium; assembly: GCA_963848205.1. Taxonomy (GTDB): domain Bacteria; phylum Pseudomonadota; class Alphaproteobacteria; order Acetobacterales; family Acetobacteraceae; genus BOG-908. The sequence goes on from CAWKCV010000002.1 coordinate 43,277, forward strand.
CGATCGGGCGTCGTGCTGTCGGTGTGCGACGACGGGCCCGGCATTGCGCGCCAGCATCTGCCGCGCCTGACCGAGCGGTTCTATCGTGTGGATAACGGCCGTTCGCGCGCCCTGGGCGGAACCGGGCTGGGGCTGGCGATTGTGAAGCACATCATCAACCGGCATCGTGGGGTTCTGTTGATCGAGAGTGAGGCGGGACATGGGGCGACGTTCAATGTTTGGCTGCCGGCTGCGTAGGGGAAGCGACGCCTTCTTTCTTGAGTGTCTGTCCGCAGCGTCGTTATGGCGGCGGCCATTTGACGGCGATTTGTTGCGCGCCGGTGCTCGCAAAAATCACCGCCAACCGACTCGCCAGGCGAGTTTTCAAACAAACACTGAAAGAACTCCGCTGTCGCCCGCTCATCCCGGAGTCCGCGACGGCATGACAAATGTTTTTTGGTCCTTTTTTACAAAAAAGGACCGCTTCCTTCCTTTGCCTGGGGATTTCCTGATGCGCGTATTGCTTTTGTCGACAGTTCTCGTCCTGATCGCCCCGCTAGCGCACGCCGCCGACATAGAGTTGATCCAAGCTGGCACATTGATGGCCGTGCCAGGCAGCGCCCCACGCCATAACGCGACGGTGGTGGTGCGCGACGGACGTATCGCCGACATAAGAGATGGATTTGCCGGCGCCGGCGATGTGGGTGCCGCCACGTCGGATCATGTGCGCGTGGTCGATCTGCGCCAGGCTTATGTGCTGCCCGGCCTGATCGACGCGCATGTGCATCTGACTGGCCAGAGCAGCAAGGATGCCAAGCTGGAAGAGGTGACGCAAACCGAGGAGACCGATGTGGCCAACGGCGTGCTGTATGCGGCGCGCACGTTGGAAGCGGGATTTACCAGTGTGCGCGATTGCGGCGGCAAACTCGCCGCCGTTCTGGCGCTGCGCGACGGCATTGCTGCAGGAAAGATCAAGGGACCGCGCGTGATCTCGGCCGGCGAGCCGTTATCGTCCACGGGCGGGCATGCCGATCCGGGAAATGGCTATGCGCCGGGCGTGATCGCCCAGGGCGTGGGCATTTGCGACAGCGCGGACGAATGCAAAAAGGCGGTGCGCACGGAGGTGAAATACCGCGTCGACCTGATCAAGATCATGGCGACCGGCGGCGTGCTCGACGACAGTGCCGCAGGCACCGACCAGCAATTCACCGATGACGAGTTGCGCGCGATCATGCAGACCGCGCATTCGCTGGGCCGCAAGGTGGCGGCCCACGCACATGGGTTGAAGGGCATACGCGCGGCTGTGCTGGCCGGCGTGGATTCCATCGAGCACGGCACATATCTGGACGACGACACCGCACATCTGATGGCGCAGCACGGCACATATCTGGTGCCCACCCTGGTCGCGGGCCAGGAAGTGGTCGAACTTGCGAAGACGCCAGGCTATTTTCCGCCGGCAGTGCGCGCAAAAGCGTTGGCCGTCGGCGCCATCATGGGCCCGCATCTGCGGCGCGCGCATGCGGCCGGCGTGAAGATCGCGTTCGGCACCGACAGCGCGGTCAGCCCGCATGGCTGGAATGCGCGCGAGTTTGCATTGATGGTAAAAAACGGCCTGACGCCGACGGAAGCCATCGAGGCGGCGACGGTGAACGCGGCCGATCTTCTCGGCATTTCAAAAGATGCGGGAAGCATCGCGCCTGGCAAGTCGGCGGATTTGATCGCGGTTGCCGGCGACCCGACGCAGGACGTGACGCAACTGGAGCGTGTGGCTTTCGTGATGAAGGCTGGGGCGATTTACAAATCCGGCAATTCGGAGGAGGTGACGGGGTGGATGCCGAGTGCGGCGGGCGAGAGGTAGAAAGGCAGCAGTCCTTTTGTGAAAAAAGGATCAAGAACTTTTGTCGGTTTGCGCAGTCTGCGCCGCGCTAGTTCGAGCCGATAGCGATATTGTTTACGCCGAAATCGGCTTGCGGTGCCTGAACCGACAGCACATGCAAGCCGGCGGTCAATGTCACTGTCACCGGCGCCGTCGTGGTGAAGTTCGCAAAGTCGCCACCCGGCGACGATGGAACGGCAAAACCTCCTGACGGGATCTGGTCGATCAGCAAACCGCCCGTCGTTGCCGCGTAGTAATTGCCGACGTTCAGCCGCACATGATAGCTGCCGTTGGCCGGCACGTTCACCAGATAACCGCAGGCCGCACCCGCACTCAGATACACATAGCTCGGCTGGGTGAAATGGCCGCCAGAGCATCTGTCCGGCGAGGCTGCATCGATCGCGCCCGGCACGGCATGGCCTGCGGACAGCATTTCCGCCCTGTCGCGGCGGACAGCGCTCATCGCCTCGAGCTTGGGCGTCGCGAGATCGAGCACATTCTCCGTCGCACCCCACATGCCATACTGCCCGTACTGGCCTGCATCGTCGTAATACATATACAGGCCGATCCCGTTGGAAAACGCCTGTCGCAGCGATTGCGCGACGAGCCTGCCCATCGCGGGAGTGCGATTTGCCGCGATCTTGCCGGCCAGGCTCGCTGTGCCGGACATGCCCGGCCCACCCTCATAGGTGACGTTATGCAAGCCGAAATCCGTGGCCCACACAGCAAAATCGTGTTCCGGCTGCGCGACGGCGGCCAAATTCGTGGCGGCACCTGCCAGCTCCTGCAGGCTCGTCATCCCGTCAACCGAATTGTCGCCGGTCCAGTAAGGCGCCTGCGCGATGGCGTAGAGATAGTTGGAAGGCGTGCCCATGCTCGCCTGGATCATCGATAACACGAGAGACACGTAAGAGGTCTGCCCCAATTGCGTGGCATAGACCGGGCGCACCTGCGACGCGTTCTTGCCGAACACCGCCCTGAATATCTGCCCGTCCTGCACGACCTGAAGCCCTACGCGGCGGGCGCCCCATTCGTAGCGGCAGCTCGCATAGTCCGAACAGCCGATCGCCAGCGGCGAGCCCGGATTGGCGGCGACTTCTGCCTCCGCGGCCGCCTGGTTGCGTCCTGCCTGGCTGAACGAGTAGTTCCAGACTTCGTTGCTGTATTCGATCCAAACGTGCAGCGAGGGTGCCAGGCTCGCGTGCAGCAACGTCGCAAGCTGCGTCACGTAATCCGCATCCGCCTGGTCGGGGATGTTGACCCACATATCCTTGTGCAGCGTGTTGGCGAGCAGGATGGCATATTCCCAGGCGGCACCTTGTGTCGATTGCTGAGTCGCCATCTGCGGCGTCGTGCGCTGGTCCCAGCTCGTCAGTGTCACGCCGTTCGTGCCGGTGAAATCCATGAACCGCAACGTGCTGAAACGTTGCAGCAGCTTCAAATATGGCGTGGTGAATACCTGGCCCGGCGCGGTCCACCAGACCTGGCCGTCCGGTGCCGTCCTCGGGCGCAACAAACTCACGCCGGTCACACCGCTCCCCGGCGGCGAACCGGCGGTCCGTTGCGTGTTGGTGAACGACAGGATGATCGACGAGCCACCGCCATTGTCGGCAAGAGTCACCTGTGCGGTGCTGGTGTTCGTCGCCGCCGCATACCTCATCCCCGCGACCGAGCCGCTGCCTGCGACGGTGAATGCAACGTCGGCACGGCCCTGGAACGATAAATGATAGGTGCCGGCAATGATGCTGTGGCCAGCTGCGTCGCCGATACAACATGAAATGACGCTGCCGGCATCCTGGATGGGCCAGCCTTGTGCGTCGACCGCGGCCGCCTCGTCCCATGGTGTGCCAGCGCTGCCCCAATGGCGGGACTGCCTCATCGCATCCACGAAGAAGGACTGCACGGCGAAGTCGTTGACGCCGCCGACATTGATGCCGATGTCGACTGCCTGCGTGTCAGGCGGCGCCTGGCCATGAGCGAGGCTGGAAAAGCCGGTAAGAGCGGCCAGAAGTGCAAGTCGAAAGAAATGGTGCATACTCGTTCATAACGAATACGCACCAGATTTGCACCTGCAAGTTGCAGGCGATAGTATTTTTTCTGTGCGGGCGTTACATGGCGGACAAGGCAGCGAGCAGCACAAGGCCGCGCGAGGTGGCCAGCTTGCTGTCGCCATGGCGGATTTCGCTGTAGAGCACGCAAGCCGAAGCTGCAGCCACCAGCGCGCCGCCGAGACGACGCGTCGGCCGCATCGTCATCATCAGGCCGCCCAGCACTTCGGCGCCGGCCGCGACCTGCATGTCGCCACGCGACCAGCCCAGATGCTGGAACAGTTTCATGTAAGCGCGGTCGCCGGCGAGTTTGTCGCTGCCGGCGAGTGCGACACTGGCGCCAACGGCGGGAAACAGCATGGACATGGGTTTATATCCTCCTGCCGCGCCAACGCTTCAGACCGGCGGGCGTTCGTTTCGGCGCTAGGCGGTGGCGGCCTTCGCGTCGGCAATCAGCTTGTCGTCGATCTCGCGTGCGCGCTGTGCCGCCGGGCGTGCGGCCATCCGATTGGCATAGGCCTCCATCGCAGGGCGCTTCTCGAGCATGCCGAACATCATGCCCCAGCCGAGTTCGGCGCCGATATAGAGGTCAGCCGCGCTGAACTTGTCGCCCGCGAGATACTCATGCCTGGCACACAGATTTTCCAGCGTATCGAGCACCTGCGCCATCGAGCCGTAACCCGCCATCGCACGCCGCTCCGGCGGCACCTCGACCTTGAGCGCGGTGTTGACGATCGCCGGCTCCATGACGCCGGCACCGTAGAACAGCCAGCGGTAATACGGGCCACGCGCAGGGCTGCCGACCGGGGGGGCCAGACCTGCCTCGGGGAAGGCGTCGGCCAGATAGGCGCAAATTGCGGCGACTTCGGTCACGACCACCTCGCCATGCTTGAGCGCCGGCACCTTGCCCATCGGGTTGATCGCCAGGTAGGCGGGCGCCTTCATGGTGGAGGCGTAGTCCATTACCTCGGTCCGATATGGGACGCCTACTTCCTCGAGCATCCAGCGTGCCATACGGCCGCGCGACATCGGGTTGGTGTAGAAGACGAGATCTTCGGACATGTGCGGACCCTCAGGAAGAAAGCAGTTCTCTTTGGCAAAAAAGAACCAAAAACCTTTGCTCTGTCGCTGCCGCTCAGAGCAAAAGTTCGTTGGTCCTTTTTTTCAAAAAAGGACTGCGTGCTTACTTACGCCGCTTCTCCAAACATGGCGATCACCGCCTCGTTAAACGCCGGCAGATCGTCAGGCTTGCGAGACGTCACCAGCTTGCCGTCGCGCACCATTTTCTCGTCGGTCCACGTCGCACCTGCATTGCGCAGATCCGTCTGCAGGCTCGGCCAGCTCGTCATCTTCTTGCCGCGCACCGCTTCCGCCTCGATCAGCGTCCACGGACCATGGCAGATCGCCGCGATCGGCTTGCCGGCAGTCGCGAACGCTTTGACGAACGCGACGGCATCCTTGTCGGCGCGCAGATAGTCAGGATTGGCGACGCCGCCCGGCAGCAGCAGGCCGTCGAACTGGTCGGGCTTCACATCGGCCAGCGTCTTGTCGACCGGGATGCTGTCGCCCTTCTGGTCGTGGTTCATGCCCTGGATGCTGCCGGCCTTCAGCGACACCACGACCACTTCGGCGCCCGCATCGCGCAGCGCCTTCTGCGGGTCGGTCAGCTCCACCTGCTCCACGCCATTGGTGGCCAGAATGGCGATCTTGCGACCCTTCAACGTATCCGGCATGTGCCGTTCCTCTCATTGGGTTGAGCCCGCTGAACGGCAGCAGGCTCCAAGAGTTCAGGCGACCGCGCTCACGCCGTGCGGAGCCGCAAATGGGTCCACACGAACCAGCCCACGCCCAGCAGGATGGCGGCGGCCACCACCAGGTCGAAGCTGTGCATGAACGTACGCAGCCGCGGATCGCTGTCCCACGCACGCCCCAGCCGCTCGCCGATGTAAGCCAAGCCCAGGCACCACGGCCACGAGCCGGCAAACGTGTAGAGCTGGAACGGCAGCATGGGCATCCGCGCGATCCCCGCGGGCAATGCGATGAACGTGCGGATGACAGGCAGCAGCCGGCCGAAGAACACCGCCGCACTGCCATGGCGCGCGAAAAAAGCCTGCGCCTTGTCCACCGATCCGGGATCGAGCAGCAGGTATCGGCCCCACCGCTCGACGAACGGCCGCCCACCCCACGCGCCGATCGCGTACGCCACCGTGGAGCCGATATTGCAGCCGAGCGCGCCGGCGGTGGCGACCAGCCACAGATTGAACCGGCCGGTGGTGACCAGATAGCCGGCGAACGGCATCACCAGCTCGGAGGGGAGCGGCGTGCAGGCGGATTCCAGCGCCATGAGGGCAGCGATGCCGGCATAGCCGCCGGCGGAGATGACGTGGACGCAGAAGGCGCCTACGGCGGAGATGATGTGGGTCAGCACTGGGGTCACCTAGGAGGAAGGAAGCAGTCCTTTTTTTGAAAAAAGGTCGAAAAACTTTTCCGACTGCGCTGTACCAGCTTGCAAGGCAACGGGCGAGCCACGCCCTCGTATCGGCGAGGACCAGAAGTCTTTTGCTTCTTTTCTTCAGAAAAGAAGGCTTTTCTCAATACTCAAACCCGTAAGACAACCCCACTGTCGACCCAGGATCGTTATCCGGCGTCGCCCCCTGCACCGTCCCCCCGCCCGTCGCCAACTGCGCCGTCGCCTTCAGCCGCTTGGTGATGTCGATCTGCACCTCCGCCGCCGTGCCCCCGCCGGACGTCGCCTGCTTGGCACCCACGAACACGCCGCGCGCCACATAGCGCCCCGCCTCGATCGTGGCGCCGGTGCCCGAACCGGTGCCGCCGCCGACAGACAGCCGGTCCAGCCCCAGCCCGCGCCGCACGGCGGCCAGCGGATCGCCCCCGCTGGTCGCACCGGTGAGCTGTGCCAGCGCCGACGCGATTTCGGCGATCTGGATGGCCGAGAGGTCCTTCACGCCGGTGCCGAACAGCAAGTGGGCGAGCACTTCGTCCTGCGGCAGGTCGGGCACGCTGGAGAGCTTGATGGTGGGCGAGTCCGCATAGCCGCCGACGGTCAGCGTGGCGGTCACCCCGCCGGAGATGCTGTCGGCCACGAAGTTCAGCGTCGGGTCGATCTTGTTGGTGACGCTGGTGCCGTCGAAGCCGACCTCGCCATGGCTGAAGGTGAGCGTGGTGCCGGCCACGCTGATCGCACCGCGACGCATCTGGAACCCGCCGGACACTTGCGGCGCGGCACTGGTGCCGCCGATCGTGAGCTTGCCGCCCAACTCGCTGTCGAGCCCATGGCCGCGCACGAAAATCTGCGACGGCGCATCGAGTTCCAGCGCCAGGCGGATGTTGGAAGCGGCCGCCGGCGGTGGCGCAGGTGGCAGCTTCTTCTCGCCCACCCGGTGCACGTGCAGCACGGCGATGCTGGGCGGCAGCGCGTTGGGAATGTTGATGTTGGCTGAACGGACAAGCACGCGGCCACCCGCATCCAGCGTGCCGCTGGCTTGGCCGTGCACGGTCACATCCGCATCCAGGATGGCGGTCAGCAAGTCGCTGGAGAGCGGGCGGGCATGGTCGGCGGTGACATGGATATCGACCGGCAGGCCCGGCGCCAGCACGCCGATGCTGCCGGTGGCCCCCAGCGTTCCCTGCCCGGCGCGGCCGGTGAACTGCTCGATGCGCAGCGTATCGCCGGCAGCGGCGAGTCGCGCCTGGATGGCGGTGACGTGCAGGCCCTGAACGTAATCCTGCACCTCGCCGTGGCGCAGCGTGGCCGAGCCGTCCACGCGCGGATGGCTGCCAGTGCCGCCCAGCGTTGCATCGAGCGTCACCTGACCCGCGGCACGCCGGCCGGCCGCCTCGAGGATCGGGTTGAACAGGCTGATGTCGGTATTTGCCGTTACCCGCATCGCGAGCGGACCATCGGGCTGTAACGGCACGCTACCGAAGGCGGTGGCCTGCAGCTTCGGGCCGGCCCCCGCCTGCGCGTTCACGCGCGCCAGGCGGCCGTCGAGCCGGACATCGGCCGTCACATGGCCGGGTGCCAGGAAGGAGAATGGCGCCGTCTTCATGCTGAGCGCGGTGCCTTGCACATGAATCGTGCCAGAAGGCGCGGCCGTGGTGCCGGACAGCCGCGCGTCGGCGGTGAGCGTGCCCGCCGCATGCAGGTCGGGCGCGAACGGCCGGGCGAGCGCGGGGGTCACGCCACGCAAGGACGCGGTCAGCGCAAGCGTGGGCGCGACGCGGCCCGACAGGTCCAGCGTAGCCGGCGTGATCCCCGCCGGTCCCGCCGCAAGCAACAGCCGGTCGACCGCGGTCGCCGTGCCGAAACTGATGCGGGCCGGTGTCCGCAAGCGCAGCGTCTCGCTTCGGTAATCGGCGGCAAGGCTCGTCAGGGTGAGGCGATGCGCCTTGGCGTCGAGCTGGGCGGTGGTGCTGGCCGTGGCGGGCGATCCCTGGACGGCAAGCTGCGTGTCCGCCCGGATCAGCAGCGCGGTCTGCGGCCCGTCCAGCCGGACATGCGCCTGGCCGGTGATGCCGGAGGCCGCAATGCCGCTCGCCTGCAGCACCAGTGCCACCGTCGGGTCGGTCGCCGGGTCGCGCACATGGCCGGTCAGCGACAATTGGGCGAGCCGGTTCTGGCCGACCGCCACGCGCTCGCCCTGCACGTCGATATTCGCGTCGGGATGGCCGCCCGGCTGCGACGTGGTAACGCCGGCGCGCACGCTGCCTGCCAAGGGCTGGCCGGCGAGCTTGGCGAAATCGGCCAGGTTCGCGACGCGGGCGCGCAGCGTGCCGGTCGGCAGGCTCTGCCCGTGCGCCAGCACCATGTCCGCACTGGCCGACAGGCTGCGCCAGTCCGCGCGTTTCAGCAGGGCGTGGAACCCGCCATCGGCCAGCTTGGCCAGTTGGGCGTCGAGCGTCACCGGCGCGCCGTCGAAGCGGCCGTTTGCCTGAACGCTGGCCTGCGGATTGGCCGGCAGGCCGGTCGCGAGAATGCGGGCAGTCATCGGGCCGCGCGGAATAGCCTGCGTGCCGACATCGCCGCGCAGATCGGCATTGGCCGAAAGGCCGTCCTGCGCGCTATCGGCACGGCCGGTCGCCTCCAGTCGGCCCGCGATCTGCGGTGCCAGGGCGGCGAGATCGCTGAGCATCACATGCCAGGCAATGGCCAGTTTGCCGTCCGTATCGGTGCCGGTCGCGTCCAGGTGCGCGGCACGCCCGTCCACGATGGCGCGGCTGATGGTGAAGTTCGGCCCGTCCAGCCGGGCGGTGGCGCCAAAGCGAGTGGCGCCCAGTACGGCCGGCAGTTGCGGCAGGCCGCCGGTGAAATGCGCGGTGCCGTCGACACTCACGTCGCTCGCCTCGCCGTGGCGCGCCAGGATGGCCACCGCTTCGGTCGAGCCCTGGATATCGACATGGCCGATGGAAGCGAACGGCGCGAGATCGGGGATGACGGTGTGGATGCGTGCGCCCAGATCGCCGCGCGCCTGCACTGTGCCGTCGGCGGCGATCAGCTTGTTGTGCAGGGCGAAGGTGATGGGCAGCGATGGCTGATCCAGCCGCGCATGCACGGTCAGGTCCAGCGGCGCCTGGGCAAACAGGTCCGGTTGCGGCGGCGGCAGCACCAGCCCGGTCAGCACCGTATGCGCGTCGACAGCGCCACGGCTGCCGCTGGCCTGCATGGATACGCTCGCCACGACCGCGCCGCCGGCATGCAGGCCGGCCAAATTCGCATGGCCGCTCACCTCGGGTGCGGTGAACGGGCCATGCACATGCGCGTCCAGATCGACCATATGCCAAGATACATCCGGCCGCGGCTGCATGGCCGGCGCATGGGCGACGAGGTCGAGGGACGCGGCACTGCCCGCGAGATCGATCGTGCCGTGCACGCCGGCGGTGAGCGGGCCGGCGCCGAGTGACGCCTGCACCTGCTCGGCACTGCGGGGGCCGGCCAGCGTGGCATGCACGTCCAGCGCGCCCAATGCGGGCAGCTTGGCCAGTCCGGCGACCAGGCCGCCCGACGGCTCCTGGGCGGCGAGTTGGGCGTGAATGGCGGCCGCGGTGAGTGCACCGTCCAAATGGTAGCTGCCAGGCCCGTCCAGCCGGTCGATCGCCAGCTTGACCGCGGCATCGTCGAGCGATTTGAGGCTGCCGCTCCCGGCGATGCGCAGCGATGCGGCTGTCCCCGCCACGGCTGGCGCCAGATCGGCACGTGCCACGGCCAGCGCGCGCAGATCGACCCTGACCGGCAGGTTGAGTGGCTGCGACGGCGGCGCCGGCTGCTTCGGCGGCGCGCTGATCGGCAATCGAACGACGGAAATCCGGTCGGCGGAGAGGCGGTCGATCCGGGCCACACGGCCGAGCAGCGCGGAGGGCGACCAGTCCAGCGACACGCCGTCCAGCGTCAGCCAGACGCCCTTTGTATCGTGCACGTCCAGGTGCGCCACGCGCAGCCCATCCGGGATGCGGCCGGACAGGCCGTGCAGCGTGACCATGCCGCCCGACAGGCTGGCAGCTTGCCGCTCGATGAAGCCGTGGCCGATACCGGTATTGGCCAAAGCAAGTACGGAGACGACAAACACGACCGGCAGCAATACGACGATAGAAGCCAACCAAAGCAGCACGCGCCGGACGCGGTGCTGCCGAGGTGGCTGGCTGGGGCGCGCGGTTGCGCTCAAAACGCCTGCCCCAGGCCGAGATACAGCTCGAAACTGTCGCCGTTGCGCTGCTTGTTCAGCGGCACGGCGACGTCGACCCGCACTGGCCCGATCGGCGTGTAATACCGTGCGCCCACGCCCGCTCCCTCCTGCAGCCGGCCGCCGAACGGCGCGCTGGTGGTCGCCACCTGGCCGGCATCGGCGAACACCACGGCGCCGATGTTGTGCCACACGCGTTGCCGCAGCTCGATGGTCGCGGTATCGATCGCGACGCCACCTTGCGGCGTGGTGTCCGCAAAGGCGGGCCCGATAGACTGGTAGCGGTAGCCGCGCACGGTCGCCGACCCGCCGGCGTAGAAACGCTGGTCGGGCGGCAGGTCGAACTCGCCGGCACCCTGGGCGGAACCGACCAGGCCGCGCAGGGCGAGCACGCTCTGGCCGGGTTTGCCGAAGCCGATGCTGTGCAGATCGAAGTAGGTGGACGCTGTGCCTTGCAGGACGACGAACGTGGAATTGCGGCCGGAGAGCGACTCCGTCGGCGTGGCGATCAGCGTCGCACGCACGCCATGGATCGGGTCGTCGAGCGGGCTGGCGACGCGCGTGTTGTCGAACTTGCCCGTCACAGGCACGGCCAGCAGCGTGTAACTGCGCGAGACGTGCTCCTGCAGGATCGTCTCCTCGGTGGCCGTGACACCCACGCTTGCGGTCCACAGATCGGAGAGCTTGCGGGTAAGCGACGCGCCGGCAATCTCGGCCCGCTGGTTGTAGCTGATCAGGTCCTGCTTGAGTGCTGTCAGGTCGAGCTCCAGCGTCTGGTCGCGCCGGTAATAGTCCGGCTTGAGGAACTGCGCCTTCGCCTCATAGCCGATGCCCTTGTTGGCGCTGCCGCCCAGCCCGGTCACGTCCGCGGTCAGGTTAAGCTGCTCGGCATGGCCGAACAGGTCGCGGTGCGCCCAGGTCACGCCCGCGCTGCCGCCGAGATCGGTGGAAAATCCCACATTGAAGGTGACCGCGTGCAGCTTGCGCTCGGTCACGTCCACGCGGAGCGGCAACTGACCGTTCGGGTCGAGTGCCGGCGACGCGCTGATCTTCACCCCGGAGAACACGCCCAAAGCGGCCAGATCCTCGCGCGCGGCTTCGATCTTCGTCGGCTTATAGAGCTGTCCCTGGTGGATCAGCAGGCGGCGGCGGACGAAGCGCTCGTCCATGCGTTGCAGGCCGGTGACCGCGATCGGGCCGAGATCGACGCGCGGGCCGGCATCGACGGCGAAGCTCACATCCAGCGCCGGCTCGCCGGCCACTTCGGTCACCACCGGTGACGCGACATGGGCCAGCGCGTAGCCATCCTCCTGCAAGGCGGCCTGCACCTGGGCACCGGCCGCCAACACGTCGCTGGCCGAAGCCGGCATGCCGGGTTGAAGGGTGAACGCACGCGCGGCGGCTTGCGGCACAGCGCCTGTCAGCACGACATGGCGAAGGTGGAACAGCTTGCCATGGTCGATCGTGACCGACACGCCGGCCGGGGGCGAAGCCGCGCGCGCCGTCAAGGCGTCCGGCAGGCCAGGGTCGTCCAGATCGTGGCCGTCGATCGCGATCCCGACATGCGCGCGGTAATAGCCGAAGCTTTGCAAGGCAGTATCGATCCGGCCGCGGTCCTGGCGGGCACGGGCGACGAGCGCGAAGGGGCCGGCAGGCGCCACCTTCCGCAACGCCTGCAATTGCGAAGTGCCGGCGATGGCCGCATCGAGCGCCGGATTGCCGGTTTTCTGGAACGCCACCGAGTAGGCAACCGGATCGGCCGCCAGCGCGCGAGCAAGTGGAACCGCCGCGAAAACCCACCCAAACCAAAACCGCCAAGTCCTACGGACGCGCGCCATTCGAATCCGTCCAGACTGGACGATGCCAACGCGATGCCGCGGGACAGGTTGCCGAACGCCGGCTCAAGCCAGGGTGCGGCTCTGTTTCTCCTGCGCGGGCTGGGGGGCGGATCAGGCGCTCGCAGTGGCTTGCCAGAGCGCGTGAAACACCACGATGCCCGGCACCGCCGGCACGATGGCCAACGGGGCGTGATGCGCGATGGCGCGCGCCGGCAACGCGGGCCGGGCAAGCAGTTCGGCAAAGCACGGCAGGGCGGGCGCGCTCGCTGAATTGCTGAACATCGGGTCGCTCATGGGGTGCTGGAAGCGTGCAGACGCGAGATTGCCGATCTCGACTGAGTTAAACGTTATGGTTGACTGCTTCTGTATGCATCACGCATAAGTGAGGTAGTCACTTCGGTTCGCAACCATGATTTCGTTTCCGCCGCTACCTCGCATTTCATGGCAGCGATCTTGGCTGCCGGCATGCGTGCTCGTCTGCATCGTTGGCGCCTGTTCGGGCGATACGACCCAGGCGACCGGCGTGACCGATACTGCGGCGACACTGACGGCAGATGCCTCGTGCGCCGCGACCACGACCGGCAATCCATGCACGGCGTGGTTCCAATATTGGGCAGAAGGGACCGCGCAACCGATTGCCACGGCGCGCCAGGTTTGGAACAGCGCGTTCAGCAACGCCACCATCCAACAGGCGCTCTCCGGGCTGCAGCCCGCGACACTTTATCGATACCAGTTCTGCGGTTTCGGCGACGGCAACATCTCGCCACCCGGCCTGTGCGCGGGCCAGGTCGGCGGCAATGCCGTCAGCGCCCCAGGTGCCACGCCGCCGGTGCTGCCTACCAGCCCTGGCAGTCCGTTCGCCACGGGCAATTTGAGCGCGTTCAGCAGCTTTCTGACGGCGCAACCCGGCGCCGTTTTCCCCACCAACGCGACCGTCGATCTGGGCCGCGTGCTGGCATCCGACGATGCGGCCGACTACAGCACGGCGGTGCTGACGGGCAGCGCCGTCGGCCGCGACGGCGGCTACAGCGTGGCACTCGACGGCACCGCGGGCCGGGCCTTGTGGCTGTTCGGCGATACCGGCTTCGGCTGCACGAACGCGCAGACCGGATTCTGCTATTTCGTCGGTGGCGGCACGGCGGCGGCCGGGCCTTCCACGCCAGGCCAGGCACCGACGAGCCTGATGGAGGTACCCACGCCAGGGGTGGCTCCGGCGAACGGACCGTCGCAGCCGCGACCGTTCTTTCCAACGCCGCAAGCCGTGCAATTCAACTTCAATGGCGCGCCCGTCTCGTGCGTTCCGGTCAACACATCGGCTGCCATCTCAGGCACGACGCTGACCGCGCTGGTTCCCGCATCGGGCACAATCGCAGTCGGCCAGAACGTATACGGCCTCGGGGTCGCGCCGGGGACGATGATCACGAAGTTCCTGTCCGGCAATGGCCAGACGGCGCTGTACAGCGTCAACATTTCGCAGAATGCAGCCTATACCTATGTGAACATGCAGTTCGGCAGTGCGCATTACGCTGCCGCCTGGCCACTCGGCGCGGCCGCCATCGCGAACAGCACACATGTTCTGCTGGCCTATGCCGCGGTGTGCGTCACCGCTTCCGCAACTGCCGTGGCCGAGCAGATACATCTCGCCGTGTACGACCCGGCCTCGAACAGTTTTCTCAGCGACAACGTTCCGTTCGCGGCCGCACCGCTGACAGCCGGGCTTCGCCCGCTGGAGCTGCTGTCCTCGCCGGTGTTCGGCAACGACGGCTACGTCTATCTGTATTCCTCGACAAACCAGTGCACCGCCCTGCCCGGCTGCCGCGGCACCGTGCTCTACCCGAACGCCATCTACACCACCCGCGCGCCGGCCAGCCCCGGCGGCTGGAGTTCGGGTGCCAACTTCCAGTGGTGGGGCATGACATCGAACGGCCAGCCAGGTTGGACAACGGAAGCAAGGGCCCGGCCGGCAATCACATTTCCTGCGGGCTTGGGGCCGGTGAGCGTGCATACGGCGGACTACTCAAGCGTCTCGCCGCACCGCTTCGTCGCCCTGACGCAAACGAGCTATGGCCAGCCCGGCCAGCAGACACGTTTTTCGGCATTCGAGGCGGCCTCGCCGGCAGGGCCGTTTCATTTGTTGCTGTCGGGCGCTACGCCCGATGATTGCACCTTGGGTTCGGGGTGCTACGCGGTGATCGGCCATCCGGAATTGAGCACCAGCAAGCAGCTCGTGTTTTCGTGGTTCAGCACGGATGATCGGCTGAATAGTCATCCTACGACGTTGAATGGACATGTTCGTGTGGGGGCGATTGACTGGTAAGAAGAAAGCAGTCCTTTTTTGAAAAAGAGGACGAGAAGACTTTTGTCGTCTGGCGTGTGCCTTTTGGTTGATTACGTCAGCACCTCGGCGCGTTTGCAATCTCCGGACCCGTGACGCTTAGCCTTCCACTCCGCGCGAGGCAGGATACGATCGTATCGTAAACGAGCCGGTCTGCCACGCATCCCGCCTCGATCTGCTCGCGCTGCCAGGCCGACAGGTCGGTCCAGCCAATCAGCTTTGGCGAGACATTGACACGCTCATCTCGCTCGATGCCCCATTCCTGTTTCAGCCACTCGCCGAAATTCGCCATGCTGGTTATCTCGATAGGCGCCCGCTGCAAGGTGGCGAACGTGCCGCGCGCAGTGCCATCGCCTAACAACTGGCATATCGGATTGATCGGCTGGATGCCCCGCCGAGTTGCCATTGCCAGCGCCAACGTATGCGGCTCGATGGCGGCGATCTCCTGTGCGTTCATCCGTAGCACACCGGCCCATGAACGCACGTCCGGCGCCGACAGATCGGGACAGGCGGCGAACCGCTTCATCACGTAATTGGCGAACGACAGGCAAATCTCCCGCGGCTCGCGCACCACAGCAAACAACCTGTCCTGAAATCGAAAGATTCCGTCATCGAGGTAGCGCGCCAGCTTGACGTGACCGCCCAGAAAAATGCTGTCCGCTTTGGGAATGGCGCGTGCGAAGCGGCTGAGCCGATCAGCCAGCAAGGCCGGCGTGAACAAGTCCGGTTGCGAGAAATCCTCGGTTAGCCAGGGATAGGCCGACCGCATCGCAGCCATGAAATCCGTGCCCGCGGCTTTTGGAACATGCACGAACAGGATACGGCGGCGGGCAGGAAAATGCTGCAACAGCCGCGTGGCCAGACCGGCACGAAATGCAGTCGATGCGAAGAGCTCCTGCGCTGTGCTGCCAGGATCGAAGCCGGCTGGCTCCTCGGCTTCTTCGCCTGTTGCCGGCGGCCGGTCGAGAAAAGCATGGATCAACTGCCGGCGAGACACACCGGACCAATCCACCTGGGCGAACAGGTCAGCGACATCCTGCCTGGGCGCCAGCCGACCCAACAGCAGCGTCGTTTCGCGCAGATTCGTCGGGGCGCGGATCACGGTCGTGGCTCTGTCGATGTACAGCGCAACGAAAGGCGCAGAAGCATCAGCGCCAGGTTGCGTCGCTCATCCACACCTGGACGCGCCGGCGTAGCACCATCAGGATGGAAGAAGCGCACCTTGTCGGTGCCGTTACGACGAAGTGCCGAACCCGGAATGTCGCAACCGACGATCTGCGCGTTCGGGAAATCGAAATGCCCAGCCATGTGCGTGTTGACCTGCACGGAAAGCCGCTGCACCGGCAAACGTTCGGAACTGACATGCGGTGCGGCCGCGAACACCATGGTCACACCGCCGCAAGTCGGCAGAACCGGCAGGTTCAGCACGCTGTAGGCATGCGTCATCCAGGTGCCTTTCGGTTCCGGCCTTGCCCATCCATCGGCGAGCAAAGCCGTGCCGGACTGTTCATGCGCGAAGGTGAAGTCGAGCCGCTCCTGCTTGTTGTCCACACGAGCCACGTCGTCCAGCCACCAGTAATAGGACGGTTCGCGCTGGGCGGGAATTTGCGTGGCCCAATCGGCTTGCCGCGGCACATCGCAATCATCTTCGCCGTAGCGCTCGCCGACAAACCCCTTCTCCACGTGCGTGAGCGGAAGTGCGGTCTCGTGCGTGACGCCTATCAGCGCGCTATAAGGGCGACGCAGGAAATGGCCGGCATTGGCCAACTCATCAGCGCAAATCACCTGCATTGCGATTTCAGGAAATTGGTAGCGCTCGCTCCACATCGCCGCCCACCCCGAAGAGCGATCGGCTATCCATGCGCGTAGGCGGTCCGAGAGGATGTAGGCATCGGACTCCAGATGAATGGCCCGCTCGAACCCATGACTGGCTGCATAGCGGACGCCGGCCGCAAAACTGCGATGCCAACCCGGGAAATCGTAATTTGCATTTCGGCCGAGCCGATCGGCGAAGCGCAGGAGCAGAATCGCAGCCCGGCTTTGCACATTCTCCACATCCTCCGGCGAACGCACTGTCACCACATCGGTATCCGGCCAGCCCGGCAACACCACCGATCCATCGTCGACAATCACGATCTGCGCCTGGCCCAGGCCACCCGCCAGCACCGCGTCGACCCAGCGGCGGTAACGTCGCTGCCACAGCATCGGCGTTTGCGCATACGCCGTGGAGAAAACCAGCGTGCGCAGATCAGTTCACCTGGCGGCTCAGTTTGGCCCAGTAGGGCGCGCGCAGCGTGCGCTTAAGCAGTTTGCCGGACGCATTGCGCGGCAGGCTTTCGGCGAAATCGACGCTGCTGGGCGACTTGAAGCCGGCCAGGCGTGTACGGCACCAGCCTATCAGTTCGCTCTCGATCAAGATGGCTCCGGGCCGGAGCACGACAATTGCTTTGACGGCTTCGCCCCACTTGGGATCGGGCACGCCGATGACGGCCACTTCGGCAATGGAAGGGTGATCGGCCAACGCACTTTCCACTTCGGCCGGATACACATTCTCACCGCCGGAGATAATCATGTCTTTCACACGGTCGTGGATGAACACGTAGCCATCCGAATCCAACGTCGCGGCATCGCCTGTGTGCAACCATCCATCGGCATCGATCGTGCGCGCTGTCTCGTCGTCGCGCTGCCAATAGCCCGCCATGTTGGATGCAGAACGTATCACGATCTCGCCAACCGTGCCGACACGCACATCGCGCCCGGTGGCATCGACCACACGCAACTCAACCCAAGGCAGCGCACGGCCCGCCGCGCGCAAGCGGTGTGCTGCTTGCGGCGTATGCAATGCAGCCGCGTGATCCTCCGGTGAAAGTGCGACGACAGTGCCGGCCGTCTCCGTCATGCCGTAGAACTGCACGAAACCCACTTGCATCGTCTCGATGCACTCGCGCAGCAATGCAAGCGGCATCGGGCTGGCGCCGTAACCTACCTGTTTGAGGCTGGAGAAATCGGCCGCGCCCGCACGTGGATGACGCACCAGCATCTGCAATGCGGCGGGCACCAGGAACATGCGCGTCAGCCGGTGCTGCGCAAGTGCATCGAACGTGAGTTCGATATCGAACTGCCGCTGCAAATGACAGGTGGCACCGTGATGCAACGCGATCATCGCATAGCCGGAGCCGCTGATATGGGAGACCGGCATCGCGACAAGCGCGCGGTCGGCCGCACTCCAAATATTCCAGCCGAGATCGTGATGCCCGCTCTGCACCAGGCTATTGGTGAGATTGGCGTGGGTCAGCATGACGCCTTTCGGCAGTCCTGTTGTGCCCGACGTATATAGCTGGATCGCTATGTCGCCTGGCGCACGATGCAACGGGCCGGCATAGGGCGCATGCTGTCCATACCAGTCAGAAAATGATCGCAACCCGCAAGGCGCTTCCTCGGCGGCCAGCAGGATCCTGCCATTTTCCTGCAAGTCGGCCAATTCGGGGAAGAAGGTGAATTCCCGGCCGAACAACACCAGGCGCGCGCGCGAATCGTTCAGTATGGCCGTGATCTCAGGCGGTGCGAGCCGCCAGTTCACCGGCACGACGACAGCGCCCGCTTTCATCGCGCCATAAAGCAGCAGGAAGTATGCAAGCGTGTTCTTTCCGACGTAAGCAATGCGCTCACCAGCGGCGATGTTGCTCGCCACCATCGCCGCTGCGATCCGATCGGTGCACGCGTCGAAAGCGGCATATGTGACCGTCTCACCCTCGAACAGAAAGGCGGCCTGATCTGGCGTCTCGACAGCATGGGACCGGATGCTGCGGAGGAGATCGGCGGCCGGTGCGGGTGGCATGACCGACCCCTTCTGTCAGGCTGCCTTTTTCGCAATCACCTCGGCCAGATCACCCACATTGCGGAGACCGTCGATCTCGCGCGTGTTCAGCTTGATACCGAAGCGCTCTTCGACGGAGACCATGATCTCGATCTGCTTGAAACTGTCCCAGCCGGCTACGTCCTTGGCGGAGAGCTCCGGCGTCAGCTTCATGTCATCCACCATGAAGACGTCGTTGAAGATTTCCGTGAGTGCGGCGTAGATCTGGGTCTGGTCGGTCATTGGGCGTGGCCTTCGCTGACGTGGATAAAAGTAGGCTCGGGAACGAAGCTTCGCAGATCAAGCACAGCAATGCTGCTTCCGTCGTCATGGAGCTGACTCTGCGTAAAGCCGAGTTTGGTGTAATGCTCGCGCACCATGCCGTTCTTCTTGGTCGGGATGTAATCGCCTTGCAGCGTGTGTGCGCCAATCAGTCTGGCCTGCTCGGCGACGAGATTGAGGGTCGTGCGCTCGACGCCGCGGCCCAACACGCGACAGCTCATCAGCCAGGTGTCGATGCCAACCACGCCGGGTGCGGTCGTGCGGCCGATGACGATGGCGATGATGCCGTTATCGCCGAACCGGTCGAGCAACCTGATCTGCAAGCCGAAACTATGTGCGTCCGCCATGATGGCTTCCACATCGCTCTCGGTGTGCCGCCGCGTGGTAAGATTGAACTGGTTTGTCTTGTTGATGAGCTGCACGACGCGTTGCAGGCCCACGCGGTCGAAGCGGTTCCAGATCATCCGCATGTCGAGCGCACGCAGATAGCTCTCCATGTCGGTCGCACCCGCGCGCAGCTCGTCGCGCGCACGGTTCTCCTGGTATTGCGCCGTGCGCTCCAGATCCTCCGGTGTCAGCACGAGACTTTCGAAATAGCCGGCATCCGCCAACACCGAAGCCACACGGGAAGGATCGTCGTCGGGCACCTCCGGCACCGCCACCATCGGCAGTTCTTCACGCACCAGGTTGCGCTCGAAAGGATTGTCGTCGAGAAACACCAGGGAATCGAGCCCGATATTGAGGTCGGCGGCGATCGCACGGATATTGTCGGCCTTGTTCTGCCAGTTGGCACGGAAACTCGCGATGTCCGGGCGCCGCAAGACCATTTCAGGATGCTTCTCGAACGGCTCGAGTGCATTGGCTTCGTCATTCTTGGAGCTCACGGCCAGGATCACACCGCGGCGCGCGAGTTCTTTCGCGTATTCCTGCACCGAGGAAAAACCTTCCCCCATCGGGCTGCCCTGGCCGAGCACGATACCGTCAAGCCCGTCATCACCTATCACCCCGCCCCACAACGTATTGTCCAAGTCCAGCACGAGACATTTGTAGGACCTGCCCTGACGCGCGGCGATCAGGCGCCCAACCATGTCGCCATAGGTGGGCGCCAGCGCGGGCGTCACTTCCTGTTTCGAACGATGCCACAACGCCGGGTCGTGCCAGGTGTTCACCCCGTCGCGCAGTGCCGCGTCGTCGAGCGCCACGATGTCCACGCCGTGCGCATCGGCCGAACGACGCAGCGCCTCGTTCAGCCGTCCGATGAAGCGGTGGCGCGAGCCGGGCAGGCGATGCTCGTTGTTGCCCAGCAGCGGCGCGAATACATCGAGTGCCGCCTGTTGCAGGATCGGGCAACCGAAAGCGCGGCTGGCCAGTGTCCAGCATTGTTCGATGCGCGCCATCGCGTCCGCCAGTGCCGCGTCTGCATCGGCTTGCGACAGGGCAGCGTGCAGCCCCTGCGTCAGGTGATAGGCATCAAACGCGAACAACACAGTCGTGGGCTTGAACCGATGCAAATCGGAACCGTCGTCCATCAGCTCCTGCAGATACTGGCCATAATTGTTTTCGTAAGTACTGACATGAATGTTGCGCCTTAACCCGGCGACGCGGATCGCGGGCAGCAGATGCGCGAGTGTCGACGAGCCGAGTACCGCGAGCCGCACGGGTCTGGTGCCGGCGCCTGCGGGCGGCATGTCGGCGTATTTGCGTCGCACCATCTCGTCGAGCGCATTCGTGCGGGTGAAATCGATCCGCGCATTGGCCAGCACCACTGCGGCGTCCCACGGCTCGGCCTGCGTGCCAAGCGAGCGGACGCGCGTGCGCCAGTCGGCAATTTCGGGCAACCAACGCAGTTGTTCCATCGACAGAACTCCGTGCTCAGGCGCCGACGCCGGCGGCGCCCACGCTTATGGGGCGCGCAGGTGTTGCAGGCTCGGGCGTATCGGCTAATTGCGAAACGATGTGCTGGAACACGCGGAAATAGACCATCCTGTCGAAATGATTGAGCGTCAGCACTTCGCTCTCGCTACGCACGAAATCGCGTATGGCGATCAGTTGCACGCGGGGAAACTCGGCCGCGATATCGGCCAGCCAGTTATTGAGCATCTTCTTGTTGCGCGCATTGGCTTTCGTGCCGTCCGGCCTTGTGAACCATTCGTTGGCCTGCAGGATGAACACGCGCGCGCCGGCGGGTGCATTGGACAGGATCAGACGTGCGTTTTTCTTGAACTCCGGCTCCGAGATGCAGCCGAGATAGTCGAACTCTTCGCGCAGCTGGGACATGAAATCCAGATCGACACCGCTTTCCTCGTCAGGCACGTCCATCAAGTTCCGCATGTTCGTGGGCACGCCTGGAATGGTCAGCGGCGCAGTCGCCCCGGTTGCACGATGGCGATACAGCGCATTGTCCACGTCGGCCCAGAAACTCAGCAGCCACACGCCGGTGCCTTCCTTGGGCAACTCGGGTATCACGCTGACGAAATCGGCTTCGCGATTGCCGAACAATTCGAGCGCCCGCCGAGCCTCCACGCTGATCCCGTCCAGGCCGTAACGTGCGAACATACTGTGGTCCAGCCGAAGATTGGCCCCGCCGCGGACAGTATTATACTCGCCGTGCACCTCGCGTACCATGATGGTAAAATAATGCGAGACCGCCAGCAGGTCGCATCCGCCGCGCGCATAGAAATAATCGAGTTTCGGCGGCGCCTCCGCACCCTCCGCCCGCGCCTCGGGCACGTCGACACTAATCCAGTCGATCGTGCGCTTGTCGGCGTGAACATTGGTCAGAACGTCGCCCACGACCTTCAGCTGCGGGCGCCCCAATCGCTGAAAAAGCCAGCTTTCAACACCCATGTTGAGGATGCGGCACGAGAAGCAGAAATGGTGCAGACGGCTCCAGCCGCCGCCGGTCGACATCACATACAGGCCGCAATAGCCGTAATCACCATACCGGTCGCGCACGCGGATGATGCCCGCCTGCGTCGTGTAGCCGCTGACCAGCTTGCGGAAAGCGGCGCGCGCCTGCTCGATATCTTCCGGCAGGCGGGCCTTGGTGAAATTGAGCTGATTGGTGCGGTTGATCAGTTCGATCGCGCGATCGATATGCTGCTCCATATCGTGCTCGATGGTGACAGTCAGACCGCTCGCCCGCAGGAATTCGGTATTGTCGTGGCCGAAGCTTTTTTCCTCGGCCTGCCGCACAGCCAGCAACTGATATTGCTTCAGCCGGGACAGCTTGCGGTCGTCCTTGCCGGAGAAGAGCGGATGCGCGAGCAGGCCGGGAATGAACGTCTCGTCGGCCACCTGCATGCCGGGCACGAAATGCTGCGCTTCGCCTAGATTTTGCGGGTTGTCGTCGATGAACATGATGGTGGGCGGCCGAAGCTGCACCGCGTCCACCAGCGCTGCAAGCCGCGGCCCCTTTGAGTCCCAGTTCACGCTGGGGAACACGAAATAGTCCCAGATGCCTTCGCGTTCCAAGATCGGCCGCACAGCCGCCATGTCGTTCTTTGAGCAGATCGAGCTGACGATCCCACGCCGTGCAAGTTCGATGACCAGGTCGTGGTTCTGACGATTATATCGGATGCCGCCTTCCGTGAGCGTGCCGCCCCAGAATGTCTCATCGAGGTCCCAGATCACCAGCCTGACCGGCTCGGGCTGCACAGCTGCCATTTTGGGCCTACAACTCCCTCATCCCGGGCGCGTCATAGCGCATGCTGCCATGAGGCGCCAACGCTGCCTTCCGCGGGCGCGCAGCCGGCGGCGAGCACACGGGCCGTTTTCGGGCTTGAGTTTGGCAACCGGGCGGTTCATTGCTGAAATCAGCGTCGGTCCACCCCTTATCCTCCGGAGAGCCCGTTGGTTGCCAAGAAACCTCACGCCCGGCCCAAGCCGGAAGCGGCGAAACCGACAAGCACCACGCCGGGGCGGCCCGAGCTGATCATGCATATCGGCACGACGAAGACCGGGTCCACGTCCATCCAGCATCGGCTGGTGGCGCAGAAGCGCAATCTGCCAGCCCAGGGCGCCTATTTTGCCGCCACCCCGTCCGACAAGGGCCGCCACATCATGCTGGCCACCGCGTTTACCTCCTACAATTCGATGACCGACGACGCGGAGAACACGCGCTGGGAAGGCGAGGCGCCGACCGCCAAACTGTCGACCTACCTCGCGCAATTCACGGCGGAGATGAACGCCCTGCCAGCCGGCATAAAGCGCGTGATCCTCTCGGCCGAACAATTCAGCATGTATGTGCGCAAGCCCGCCGACATCGCCCGGCTGCGCGACTTCCTGGCCCCGTTTTTCAGTAAGATGACGATCGTCGTCTATCTGCGGCGCCAGGATTCGCATTTTGCCAGCGTCTATTCCGAGTTCCTGCGGTTCGGCGACGTGCACGAACCCGACATGACGCGCCTGCGCGTCTTCCACCACAATTACGACTATGCATCCTTCGTCGGCCGCTGGGCCGCAGCATTCGGCGAGGCGAACGTGCGCCCGCGCATCTTCGAACGCACCGCCGGCAAAAGCTTCGACGTGGTGCAGGACTTCTTCGAATTGTGCGGGCTGGACGCGACGCTGAAGGGCGAAGGCCCGGCCGAGGACCGCAACGTGTCGATGAACCGTGCCGGCCAGCAATTGCTGATCGCGCTCGGCCCGTTGATGCAGGTGCAGACCGGCAAGCGCGTCTCCGGCGGCACGGCGTGGAACCGCATCTGCGCGAACATCACGGCCATCGCACCGGGGCGTGGCTGGGAGCCGACCCGCGCGCAGGCGGCCGCGTTCATGCAGCGTTACGCGGCCAGCAACGAGGCGCTGCGCGCCCGCTGGTTCCCCGAGCGCGAGCGCGTGTTCTCCGACGACATGAGCGCACTGCCGGAAACCGAGGTGCCCGTCCCGCTCGAGGAAGCCTTGCGGGTCGCTCAGGCGGCCCTGATGCACACGACGATCCAGGGAATCGAACGCGAGCAGCGCCTGCTGGTCGAAAAAGCCCATCTGGCCGAGCGCGCGGGCGATCAGAAGGCGCGCAAGCACGCGCTCGTCCAGGCGGTGCGCTGCAACGGCGAAGCGCCGACCCCGCGGGTGGAGATGGCGCGGCTGCTGTTCGAAAGCGGCGATGTGGCGGGCGCGCGGGTCAGTCTCGGCGTGGCGCTCAGGGTGGCTCCCACCCATCCCGGCGCCCTGGCGCTCAAACGGCAGATGCCGCAAGCCGGCCAACTTCGCCGGCCGGCCAAGCCCGATACGTTGGCGCCTGCTCTCGACGAGGCGGTCGAGGTCTGACGGGCAGCCACTCTCGGGGAGGACTCAGGCCGCCTGCTTGACCGTGTCGCGCCAGGCGACGACCTGCTCGCAGAAGCTGCGCCAGCGTTGCATGTCGATACCCGCGGCGCCCGCACGTCCCACGCCCATGAAGGTGCCGACATAGCCGGCGAACAGGCCGGGTTCGAGCATGCGGAGCGTGCCCACCGGATGGGCGTCGTCGGCCATCGTCACGCAGAGCAGAACGTTGTCGCCATAGGCGCGGACCGCGTCGAACAGCCGGCGCATGCCGCTCTCGTCGGAAAACTTTGCGCCGAGCTTATAGACGAACACCTTCTCGCCGGCCCGCAGATCCTCGATCAGCTTGGCGCGCAGGAAGGTGAGCCGGCGCAGGCTCTGGGCGAGCATGCGGTCAAAGCTGGTGTCCTCCACCTTGACGAAGGTGTGGGTGGAGTAGCCTAGCCGTCGATCCTCCACGTAATATTCCTGATGGTCCTCGTCTTCGGCGCGGATCAGCAATTGCGTGTTCTCGGCCGTGCCGATGCCGGCGAACTCGTCGCCGAGAGCGCCGACCAGCCCATCGAGGTCGATCTTGGCCCAGCGCAGCAGGCCCAGCGGTTCGCAGCCGAAGCGGCGCTGCACCAGGCCGAACTCGCAACCGGCGGCGGTGGCGCCCAGGCTTTCGAAGCGGCTCAGCAACTTGCTTTCGGCGGTTTCGGACGGCGCATCCTCCAGCAGCGCGCTTGCCTCATCGGCCGCGTCCTCGTCGCCCGGCACCACTTGCAGGCGGGCGCGCTGGATGACGGATTTGAGCGCACCGTCGCCGGGCCGTGCGGCCAGGCCGGCATGGGCGCGGCGCAGTGCCAGCGCCCAGTCGCCCGCGCGCATGGCGATGGCGGAGTATTCGCACAGCACGTCGCGGTCGGTGGGATAGGCCTGGAGTGCGGCTTCGCACACCGCCTCTGCCCGCTCATGCTGGCCGGCCACGCTCAGCACGCGCACATAGGCGGCTTCGGTCTGGCCGCTCGGTGGCGCGCGGTCGCGCAGTTCCTCGAGCGTGCGGATGGCGCCTGCGCTGTCGCCGGCGCTCTCGGCCAGCCGCGCGCGCGCGATCGCCAGCTTCGGGTAGTCCGGGAAGCGCTCCGCCCAATCGGCGGCGACCTGTTTGGCCTCGTCCAGCCGGCCGAGATAGCGCAGCAGTCGCAGATGCGCGATGCCGATCGGCACGTGATCGGGGAATTGCCGGCTGAGCTCGGCCAGGCGCTCCACGGTCGGTTTGATCCGCGCTTTCCTGGTGGCGCCGTTGCCCAGCAGCGAGAGCGCCGCACGCAAAGCGAGTGCCGCATCGTGCGGCGCGGCGTCGATCGCCGCCTGCCAGTGAAGCTCGGCGGCGGCCACATCCTCGGTCTGCAACGCACCGCGCGCGGCGTGCATGCGCACGTCGCGGTCGTCCGGATGGGCGGCGAGCGCTTCCGCGATCAGCAGGTCGGTCTCCTCGGCCTGGCCCACGCGCTGGCTCAACTGGATCGCGCCGAGATAGCCCGCCGGGGATTGCGGAAAACGGCGGCGCATCTCGCCCCACCGCTCGAACGCCTCGTCATGGGCTTCCCGCGCCTGCGCCACGCGCGCGGCCTCGTTCCACACATCCATCATGCCCGGCAGCGCCGTCATCGCCTGCTGCACGATCGCCTCCGCCTCGGCGAACTCGTTTCGTTGGCGGTGCGCGGTCGAGCCCATGGTGAATCCCATCGAGCGACCGGGTGCCACGGCGCGCAAACGGGCGGCAAGGTCGATCACGCGCGCATGGTCGCCCTTGGCGGCCGCCAGATGGAGAGCGGTGATGAGATACCAATCCTGGCTGGCATACGTCTCGGGCAACCGCGCGAGAAGAGCGGCCGCGTCGTCGGGGCGGCCCAGCAGGCGCAAGGCGTGCGCCATGAGGCGCGGACCCGCGGGAAGCTCGGGCGCCATCGCGAACGCCCGCTCGCCGATCGCCAGCATGGTGGCCGGCGGCGTCTGCGGTCCGCACAGGCCGGCCCGCTCGACGGAGGGCCAGGCGGCTTTCGGTAGCGCCTCGTCGAGCAGCCCGGTCAAGATGAAAGCCGTCTCACGCAACCGGCGACGGCGCAGATCGCCGATGAAGCCGATCCAGGCCGGCTCATCGAGCGGCCGGCTTTGCTGCCTGGCCTCGATTTCCCGCCAGCGCGCCTGCATCTGGCCACGCACCGCATCGGAAGCCTCGCCTTCCGCCAGAGCGCGTTCCACCAGCGCGGATGCATCGATGGCGGGCTCGGCGGCATCGAGCTCAGGTGGTGCGATTGGCGCCGTCTCAGGAGAGCGCTCGGGTTCGGGCGCAGGCTGCGCGGCCAGAACGGACGCCTGCTCCGGGGCCGCCATGGGCTCGTCCGGCGGAAGCGGCGCAGGGCG
The DNA here is from genome assembly GCA_963848205.1 of uncultured Alphaproteobacteria bacterium. Lineage (GTDB taxonomy): Bacteria > Pseudomonadota > Alphaproteobacteria > Acetobacterales > Acetobacteraceae > BOG-908. The sequence goes on from CAWKCV010000002.1 coordinate 69,866, forward strand.
CTCGGATGTGTCGTCGAGCGTCGTGGCGGGTGCTTGCGCCGGGTGGGCCGCGCCGGGCCGGGCGGACCGGCGGCCAAAAAGCCAAGAAAACATCATGCCCTCAAACAACGCCGCGCCGGCCTATAGACATACAAACCCTAACAGTCACTCACCCTCAGTTGGACGAGGTCCGCCCGGGGTCCGGCGCATGCGTCCGGCCTGCCGCACTCAGTCTGCCGCTTCCAGGCTCGCGGCGCCCTGCTGGTCCCGCCACCGGGCGACATCCTCGCAGAACCGGCGCCACAGCGGCAGGTCGATGCCCGCACCATCGGCACCGTTATGGCCCATGAACATGCCGACCCGGCCAAGGAACAGGCCCGGCCGCAGCATCACCAGCGAACCCGCCGGATGCGCCTCGCTGGCCAGCGTCACGCCCAGCAGCACCACATCGCCCTGGCGGCGCAGCGCGTCGAACAAAGCGTCGAGCGCTTCCGGCTCGACCTCCTCGGTCATCTTGAAGACGAAAATCTTGGTCGCCTGCTCGATGTCCTCGATCAGCTTGTTTCGCAGGAAGGTCAGCCGGCGAAGGCTTTGGGTCAGCACGCGGTCTTGCGGCGCATCGTCGGCCTTGATGAACGTGTGCGCCCAGTAGCGATAGCGGTCGTCGAACAGATAATATTCGTGGTGGTTCACCGAGGCGCGCTGCACGACGATGCGCGTGCTCTCCGGGCTGCCGAGGCCTTCGAAACGGTTTTCGATTGCGTCGGTCAGTCCTTCGATCGGCATGTTGCCCCAGCGCAGCAGTCCGAGCGGCTCGGCGCCGAACTGACGTTGCACAAGCCCGAACTCGCAACCGGCGACGGTCGCGCCCAGGCTCTCGAAACGCAGGAAAAATGCCTTGGCCGCCTCGTCCGTCTGGGCATTGGCCGGCTCGTCGATCGTGTCGTCGACGCCTTCCTCGCCGAGCGCGCGCACCCGGCCGGCGAAACGTCGGAGTTGCGGGTTGCCGGGCGCGCGCCGCAGCGCGGCATCGGCACGCTGTGCCGCCAGGGTGAAATCGCCTTTCCGCGTGGCCAGCGCCACATATTGCTCCACCAGTTTGAAATTGCCGGGAAACAGCGCCATCGCCGCGGCGCACACCCGGTCCGCCTCGTCCATACGGCCGGCAAGGCTGAGCGCGCGGGCATATTCCGCTTCGAGACGCGCGCCCGGTGCCGTGGCGCCGCGGGCCTGTTCGAGCCGGGCGAGCGCCAGATCGTGGTGGCCGCGGTCTTCCGCCACCCGTGCGGCGGCCATCGCCAAGGCGTGGTCGGCGGGGAAACGCGCGCAGGCGGCGTCGGCCATCGTCTCGGCTTCGTCGATCCTGCCAGCCTCGCGCAGCGTGCGGATGTGCTCGCCATACGCGGGGACGAAATCGGGGAATTTCTCGTGCACGCGTTCGAGCTGGCGGAGCACGCCGGGTAGCCGCTTCTTGCGGCCGCCACGCGGACCGATGAAGGCGATGGCGGCGTCGAGTGCGACATGAGGATCGTCCGGGCAGAGGGCGAGCAGGCGTTCCCAGAGGCGGCCGGCTTCCTCCCATAACAAGGCCCGCGACGCCTCGCGCGCCGCGATCTGCAGCATCTCGCGGTCGTCGGGGAATTTTGCCAGACCCTCGGCCAGCAGCCGCTTGGTGAGCTTGGGTTTGTGCTGGCGCATGCTGACGCGGATGGCGCCGGTGTAACCGATGGAATGGCGCGGCGCACACTCCCGCATCCGTTCGTAGCGTGCCTCGGCCAGCTCGTGAGCGCCCGCCGCAACCGCCAGCTCGGCGGCTTCCCGCAGCAATCCCAGCGCATTGGGGCAGTGCTCCAGGCCCACTTTCACGATCGCCTCGGCTTCTTCGAGATGGCCCTGGCGCCGCATCAGGAACGATCCCGAAGCATAGCCGCGCGGGTTGCCCGGGCAATTCTGCCGAAGCTGCAAGGCATGCCGCATCGCGCGCGTATCGTCGCCCAGGCGCATTGCGATCTTCAGCCCGAGGGTCGCCACCCACTCCTCGCCGGCAAGTGCGGCGGGCAGTGCCGCGAACAGCCGGTCGGCCTCGCCGGCCTGCCCGCTGGCAAGCAGTGCTTCGATTTCAGCCTGCTGGGGCGCGAGGACATTGTGCGCCGGCTCTGCGGGATCGGGCTCGGCCAGTTCCACTGCAGGCTCGGCGTCCTCCGCATCGCCTGGCAACTCGGACGCAGGCTGGCCGCCGCCGCCCGGTTCGGCCGCGTTCGCCTGGGCGGCGCTGCGTGCTGTCGTGCGGTTCGGCCGGCGGAGCCACGCCATATCAATCACCTATCGAAGCTGGGGCAGCCTGCCAGCCGGCACCGCGATCCACCCAGGCGCCGGTATATACAGACGCGCGCTCCCGAACACTACAATCCATGCGTTAACGATAAGCTGACGACGGCGTCGTTGCGTCCTGCCATCGCGCAACTTCCTGGCACATCCGACGCCAACCTGGCGTGTCGATGGCGCGGACGGGTGCGGTTGCCTGGCCGGAGAGGATGGAAAGGCAGCCGAGGAACAGGCCCGGCCTGAGCATGCGCAGCTCTCCGCTGGTCTGGCCTTCGATCTCGAACGCGGCGCACAGCAGGGTCGCCGGGCCGTGCAGGCGGCATGCATCGAACAGGCGGTGCAGCAGTGCCGGATCCACCGCCTGCTGCGACTTGTAGACGAACATCTTCTGCCCGGCCGACATGTCCTCGGCCAGCTTGGCGGCGAGAAAGCGCAGCCGGCGCTGCGATTGCAGGGCGATGCGGTCCTGCGGCGCCTCGCTCGCGCGTATGAAGGTGTGGGCGAAATAGCCGGTGCGGGCGTCGCTTATGAAATATTCCCGCTCGCCGGCCTCGGCCATCTTGGTCTCGATGAGTGTGTGGTCGGGCGCGCCGAACCCCGCGAAGCGCGTCTCGACGGCGTGGGCCAGGCCGTCCATCGGGATGTTGGCCCAGCGCAGCAGCCCGATCGGCTCGGCGCCGAAGCCGCGCTGCACCATGCCGAATTCGCAGCCGAATGCGTCCGCGCCCAGGCTCTCGAAACGGCCGAACAGGCGGGACATGCCGCCGGGGTCGGGTGCGTGGGCGCGCGCCGCTTCGGTGGTGCCGTCGCCCAGCATCTCCATCCGGCGCGCCACGGCCAGGATGTCGGCGCTATGCGGAAAGGCCGCCCGCCAATGCGCCGCGCGACGGGCCGCCTCTTCGAAATCGCCGCGCCGGGCGGCCATGGCGATATGCTGTTCGACCAGCTTGGCCTCGCCCGCGAACCTGGCCAAGGCCGCTTCGCACACGCTTTCGGCCTCGCCGACCCGGCCAGCCTGGCAGAGCAGCCGGACGCAGGCCGCCTCGAACGCAGCATTCGGCTGGCAGCGCGGGCGCATCTCCTCGAGCAGACGAACCGCATCATCCGGCCGGCGCTGTTCGCCCAGCATGTCCGCACATAGCACCCCGATATCCACGCTGCCGGGAAAGCGCGCCAGGGTCTCCTGGCCGAGCGCAGCCGCACGTGCCAGCTCGCCGGCGTCGCGCCACAGGTCGAGCTCACGGGCGAACAGCGCCACCCGGTCGGGCAGGCGCGACTGCGCTTCGTGCAGGAACCGCAGCATGACGGGCCGGCGCGTCGCCCGGTCGCCGCGGCGCCCCTGCAAGCTGCGCACCGCGTCCAGCACCAGGTTGGCGTCCGTCGGGTGCAGAGCGAACAGGCTTGCCCAATGGCGCTCGGCCTCGCCCCATTGCAGGTTGCGGGCGGCTTCCTGCGCGGCGGCAACCAGCAGGGTGCGGTCGTGCGGAAAGGCTGCGAGCCCCTCCCCGATCAGCCGCGCGGCCAAAGCGGTTTCGCGCAGCCGCGTGGCCAGGGCGATGGGTCCATTGAAGCCGATCGGCGCCTCCGGCGCGCGTGCCCGCACTTTCGACCAGCGCGCGAAGGCCAGCTCGTTCTGCCCGGCGGACGCGGCGATGGAGGCCGCCTCGATCAGGATCTGGGTGACGTCGGAGGCCGCCAGCAGCCCTTCGCTTGCCAGTGCTTCGGCCTCCGCCAGCAGGCCGCGTTGGCGCAGCACCGCGCACGCCATGGAGTAGCTGGCCGGGTTGTCCGCGCGCAGCACGCGCAGGCGGGCGGCCAGCGCCAGAAGCCTGTCCTGCTCGCCTGACGTCTGCGCGACCGTCATCCGCAGGCGGACGAACCAGTCCTGCCCGCCCGCCGTGGGCTCCATTTCGTCGGCCAGCGTGTCGGCCGCCCGGTGCTGCCCGCCGGCGACCAGCGCCTCCAACCGCGCCCGGGCATCCGGCGGCGGCAGCATCGCCGCGCTCAGGGCTCCGCGGTCGCGGGCGCCGGAAGCGAGCGGGCCGCAAGCGCGCCGTCATGCCACGCGGCCACCGTCTCGCACACGCGCAGCCAGGCGTGCGTGTCGATCCCGCGCGCTGCCGTCAGCCCGGCATTGCCGAACATCGAGACGCGGCCGACGAACAGGCCGGGGCGGACCATCTCGACCGTGCCGCCCTCGTGTTCCTCGTCGGCCAGCGTCATGCACAGCAGGGTGCATGGCCCGTAGGTCCGCAACGCGTCGAACAGCCGTTCCAGCGGGGCGAGCCCGGTAAACTGATGCACCTTGAAGACGAAGATCTTCTCGGCGAGGTGCAGATCCTCGATCAGCTTGTCGCGCAGGAAATGGATGCGCCGCAGCGTCTGCCGATACACCTGCTCCTGCGGCGCCTCGTCGGCCCTGATCCAGGTGTGCGCGTAGTAGTGATAACGGTCGTCGTAGATGAAGTATTCCGGGTCGCCGGTGCCGGCCTGCTGCACCTTCATCGTCGTGTGCGCTTCGTCGCCGAAGCCGTCGAACCGGTCGAGCAGCGCGCGTGTCAGGCCCTGCACGCGCATGTTGCCCCAGCGCAGCAGCCCGATCGGGTCGGCGCCGAACTTGCGCTGCACGATGCCGAACTCGCAGCCGACCGCGGTGGCACCCAGGCTCTCGAACCGTGCGAACAGGCGGGCGGTGGCGCTGCCGTCGCTGACGGCCGCCTGGTGCGCCGGGTCCTGGCTGTCGTGCAGGGCCGCCATCCGGCTGGCGAGGCGCGCGATGCCGTCATGGTTCGGGGACTGCGCCCGCCAATGCTCGGCGCGCCGGGCCGCGGCTTCGAATTCGCCCTGGCGGGTGGCGAGCGCCACATGCTGCTCGATCAGCCGCATATGGCCCGGGAAGTGCACGAACGCCGCCTCGCACGCGCGTTCCGCATCCACGTGCCGGCCGGCGAGGCTCAGCGCGCGGATATAGGGCACTTCGATCTGCAGGTCGGGGTTCCGGCCGGCGCGCGCAGCCTCCAGAATTGCGACGGACCGGTCGAGCTGATCGCCCTCCTCGGCTACGCTGGCGCAGGCGATGGCCAACGCCGCGTCGCCCGGTTGGAGTGCCAGCAGCGTCCCGCCGAGCGTCGCTGCCTCGTCGAGCTCGCCCGCCTCGCGCAGCGCCGTCACGTGCGCGGCCCAGGCCGGCGTGTAGTCGGGGAAGCGGGCGCGCATCCGCTCCAGATACGGCATGGCATGCGGCAGACGCTGCAGCCGGCCGGCACGCGGGCCCATCAGCGAGGTCGCCGCCTCCAACGCCAGCGCTGGATCATCCGGCTGCACGGCCAGCAACCTGGTCCAGAGCTGCTCGGCCTCGTCCCACATCTGGCTGCGCGCGGCGTCGCGGGCCGCTTGGCCGAGCAGGGCCGGATCGTTCGGGAAACGCGCCAGACCTTCCTGTGTGAGCTGGGCCATCGGCGCCAGGAGCTGCAATTTCGAGGCGAGTTTCAGAGCACCCTGAAAACCCGCCGGGTTGTCCGGCAAGCGGGCGCGCAGCTCCGCCCACCGTGCCAGCGCCAGATCGTGGTCGCCGATCGCCTCGGCCGTCAGCGCGGATTCGAGCACCACCCGCGGCGAGGGCGCGGCCGCCAACCCTTGCACGGCGACCGCTTCGGCCTCGGCCGGCCGGCCAAGCAGGCGCAGGGTGAACGCGCTCGCGACATAGCCGGTCGGGTTGGCAGGCGAGATGGCGATCAGGCGGCGCGCGAACCCAAGCGCGCGCTCCCGCTCGTTGCGTTGCTGCGCCACGTGAAGACCGATGGCGGCGTGCCATTCCTGGTCGGCCAGAGTCTCGGGCAACTGCGCATGCACGCGGGCCGCGTCGTCGATGCGCTTGGCAGCCAGCAGCGCTTCCAGCTCGACGCGCGCAGGGTGCGTGGCGGGTTCGGCCGGCGCGGGCTCCGTTTTGGGCGCGGGCGGCTCCTCGGGGGCGATGTCGAGCGAGACGGGAGAGGCTTTCTTCGGCGGAGCGGTGGCGGCCCTGGCGCCGAACAGGTCGGAGAAGCCTACGGTGCCAGCTTCGTCTGCCGGGGGTGCGATGACCGGTGGGTTTGGTTTTTTGGGGGTGAGCCAGGAGAACATTTGGCGATGGTCCTAGCTGGGAGAGAAGTAAGGAAGCAGGCCTTTTTTGAAGAAGTATCGCTGTTTGGTTCTTAGCCTACCAGGTCCAGGGCACGGTAGTACCAGGAACCTAGGACGGTCAGGGGAACGCGGAGGGTACGGCCGCCTGGGAAGGGGATGTAGGGTAGGCGGGCGAAGGCGTCGAACCTGGTCGCCTGGCCGCAGACCGCTTCGCCGAGCAGACGGCCTAGCAAGTGGGTGGTGGTGACGCCGTGGCCGCTGTCGCCGTGGCTGAACAGCACCGTGGGCGAGATGCGGCCGACGTGCGGGACCCGGGGCAAAGTGAGGGCAAAATTGCCGCTCCAGGCATAGTCGGTGCGCACGTCCGCCAGGCTGGGGAACGTCTTGAGCATCAACGGGCGCAGCTTGCCCTCGATGCTGGCGGGGTCGGCGCCGCCATAGACGGTGCCGCCGCCATACAGCAGCCGGTGGTCCGGCGTGCGGCGGAAATAATCGAGGAAATAGTTGGCATCCTCGATGCAGTAGTTCGCCGGCAGCAGTGCTTCCAGCCTGGCCGGGTCCATCGGTTCGGTCGCCATCACCTGGCTGCTCACCGGCATGATCTTGCCGCCGATCTCGCGCTGCAGCAGCCCGCCGAGATACGCGTTGCCGCACACCAGCACATGCGACGCGCGCACCTGGCCCGCTTGGGTGCGCACGCTCGGCGCCGCGCCGCTATCGACCGCAATGACGCGGCTATGTTCATAAATCCGGCCGCCCAGCGCCTCCAGCGCCGCCGCCTGGCCCAGCACCAGGTTCAGCGGGTGGATGTGGCCGCCCAGCGGATCGACCAAGCCGCCGACATACCGGTCGCTGGCCACGATCGGCGCCAGGCCGGCGCGGTCGACCACATACATGTCCGTGTGGGCGTGTTTCGCCCAGACCTGCCGTTCGTGCTCCAACCCGCGCATCTGGCGCTGGGTGAACGCGGTCATCACGCCGCCCGGCACCAGCGCGCAGTCGATCGCGTATCTGGCCACCCGGTCGCGAATGATCTGGCCGCCTTCGAGCGCCATGCCGCCCAGCGCCTCGGCCGCGGCTTGGCCGTAGCGTCGGCCGATCACGTCCAGGCCGCGCGAGTAGCCGTTGACGATCTGCCCGCCGTTGCGGCCCGAGGCACCCCAGCCGACCTGGGCGGCTTCGAGCACCACCACGCTCACGCCGCGTTCGGCGAGTTCGAGGGCGGCGGAGATGCCGGTGAAGCCGGCGCCGATGATGCAGACGTCCGCTCGGACGTCGCCGGTCATCGAGGGACGGTCGGGAGACGGGTTGGCGGTGGCGGCGTAGTAGCTGGGGGCGTGGGCTAGCATGAAGGAAGCAAATAGTCCTTTTTCGAAACTTTTACATTCCGCCGCGAGCTCCGGGACACGCACGCGACAGCGGAAGCAGAAGTTTTTCGGTCCTTTTTTTCAAAAAAGGACTGCTTTCGCCGCATCGACCGCAAAGTAACTCAGAATACCCGAGGCACCGGCACGCTTGAACGCCAGCAGGCTCTCCAGCATCGTCCGGTCACGATCCATCCAGCCGCGCTCGACCGCCGCCATGATCATCGCGTACTCGCCGGACACCTGGTAGGCGAAGGTGGGCACCTCGAACCGCTCGGCCACGCGCTGGACGATATCCAGATACGGCATGCCGGGCTTGACCATCACCATGTCGGCGCCTTCGCGCAGGTCGGTCTCTACCTCGCGCATCGCCTCGTCGGTGTTGGCCGGATCCATCTGGTAGGTTTTCTTGTCGCCGCCCTGCAGCGATTTGGCCGAGCCCAGCGCGTCGCGGAACGGGCCGTAGAAGGCGCTCGCGTATTTGGCCGCGTAGCTCATGATGCTGGTGTGGATCAGCCCCGCTTCGTCGAGGGACGCGCGGATGGCGGCGACGCGGCCGTCCATCATGTCGGACGGCGCGATCACGTCGATGCCCGCCTGCGCCTGCTGCACCGCCTGCCGCGTGAGGATCGCCAGCGTTTCGTCATTGGCCACGTAGCCGCCACGCAGCACGCCGTCATGGCCGTGATCGGTATAGGGGTCGAGCGCCACGTCGCCGATCAGGCCAAGGTCGGGGTAGGCGCGCTTGAGCAGCCGTGCGGCGCGGCACATCAGGTTGTCCGGGTTGAGCGCTTCGGTCCCTTCCCCGTTTTTGGCGTCGGCGGGCGTGGCGGGAAACAGGGCTACGGCCGGAATGCCGAGGCGGGCGGCTTCGGCCACGTGGCCTTCGAGCCGGTCGAGCGTAACGCGATTGACGCCGGGCATGCTGGCGACAGGGATGGTCTGCGCTTCGCCTTCGATGAGGAAGATGGGCCAGATCAGGTCGTCGACGGTAAGGTGGTTTTCGGCGACGAGGCGGCGGAGCCAGGGTGTGTGGCGCAGGCGGCGGGGGCGGCCGGCGGGGAACGGGGCGAATCGCATGGAGGAAGAAAGGCCTTCTTTTTTGAAAAAAAGAAGCAAAAAACTTTTACCCAGCTGTCGCGAGCTCGTCCCGGAGCTTGCGACAGCTGGATAGAAGTTTTTTGGTCCTTTTTTTCAAAAAAGGACTGCTTCCTTACCGATGCCCCCGCAACCGGCTGTGATTCTGACTATACGTGAAGAACACCCCCAGCCCGATCAGCAGCCAGGCAAACGCCAGCATCCACGTCTCCAGCGGCAGCGACGCCATCAGCGCTCCGCACACGATGATGCCGGCAATCGGCACGGCGGGCGAGAACGGCGTGCGGAACGCGCGGCGGCGGCCGGGGTCGGTGCGGCGGAGCACCATCACGCCGACGCAGACGATGATGAATGCGAGCAGCGTGCCGAACGAGGTCATGTGGCCGAGCTTCTCGATCGGCGTGAAACCGCCGGCCAGGCCGGTGAACACCATGAACAGGAGGTTCGAGAGGTAGGGCGTGCGGAAACGCGGGTGGACGTTGGAGAAGACACGCGGCAGCAGGCCGTCACAGGCCATCGAATAGAACACACGGCTTTGGCCCAGGAGCATCACCAGGATGACCGAGGTGAGGCCGGCGATGGCGCCGATGTCGACGGCGACTTTGAGGAACGGCAGCGGAGTCTGGCCGATGGCGGCCGAGACGGGTGCGGAGACGTGGAGGTGCGTGTAGCTGAGCAGGCCGGTGAGCACCAGGCAGACGAGCACATAGAGAAAGGTGCAGATGGCGAGCGAGCCGAGGATGCCGATGGGCATGTCGCGTTCGGGGTTGCGCGCTTCCTGTGCGGCGGTGCTGACCGCGTCGAAGCCGATATAGGCGAAGAACACGGTGGCGGCGCCGCGGAAGATGCCGCTGATGCCGAAATGGCCGAACTCGCCGGTGTTGGGCGGGATGAACGGGTGCCAGTTGGCGGGTTTGACGTAGAACGCGCCGAACCCGATGACCGCGGCGACGACGACCAGCTTGAGCACCACGATGGCGGAGTTCACCTTGGCCGATTCGCTGATGCCGCGGATCAGGATGAGCGAGACGAGCACGACGATGATCATTGCCGGCAGGTTGACCAGGCCGGGGGCTGCGTGGCCGGTGGCATCCGTGTCGAACGGCGAGGCGGTGAGCGCGTGCGGGAGGGCCAGGCCGAACTTGGCCAGGAAGCTGACCACGTAGCCGGACCAGGAGACCGAGACGGTGGCGGCACCGACCGCGTATTCGAGCGTGAGCGCCCAGCCGATGATCCAGGCGACGAGCTCGCCCAGCGACGCGTAGGCATAGGAATAGGCGCTGCCGGCGGCGGGGATCATGCCGGCGAGTTCGCTGTAGCAGAGTCCGGCCAGGCCGCAGCCCAGAGCTGCGAGCAGGAAACTGAGGACCACGGCCGGGCCGGCATTGTCGGCCGCCGCGATGCCGGTGAGCGAGAAGATGCCGGCGCCGATGATGGCGCCAATGCCGAGGGCGACCAGGCTCCACGGGCCGAGGGTGCGTTTGAAGCCATGTTCGCCGCCGTCATCGGCGGCCTTGATCGGTTTTTTGGCGAATAGCGGGTTGCCGAGGGTGAGGCTCATTGCGGTCCTTGAACTGGTGATGCCAACCATGCGCGAGCCCTGGGTTCCCCCCACGCGCCTGTGAATGGTAAAGCTGCCCGCTTGGCGCGGTATGTGCAAATCTTGCCCGGACGCGCCGAGCGCCCAAGTGCCTGACAGCGGAGTGCAAGACGTGAACGACCAGACGATCGCCCAGAGCCACGCCCGCTTCTTTAATGCCAGCCTGGCCGAGACCGATCCGGCGATCGCCGCGGTGCTGGCCGCCGAACTGGCGCGACAGCAGGACGGGATCGAGCTGATCGCGTCGGAAAACATCGTCTCGGCCGCAGTGATGCAGGCGCAGGGCAGCGTGCTGACCAACAAATACGCGGAAGGCTATCCGGGGCGCCGCTATTATGGCGGGTGCCAGGAAGTGGACGTGGCCGAGTCGCTGGCCATCTCGCGCGCCTGCGAACTGTTCGGGTGCGCCTACGCCAATGTGCAGCCCCATTCCGGCGCGCAGGCCAACCAGGCCGTGTTCCTGGCGCTGGTGCAGCCGGGCGATACCATCCTGGGCATGTCACTGGCGGCTGGCGGGCACCTGACTCATGGCGCGGCGCCCAACCAGTCCGGCAAGTGGTTCCATGCGGTGCAATACGGTGTGCGGCAGGACGATGGACTGCTGGATTACGAGGAGCTGGAACGGCTGGCGCGCGCCGAGCGGCCGAAGCTGATCATCGCCGGCGGCAGCGCCTATGCGCGGGTGATCGACTTCGCCCGCATCCGCGCGGTGGCCGACGAGGTAGGCGCGCTGTTCATGGTGGACATGGCGCATTTTGCCGGCCTGGTGGCCGCCGGACTGTATCCGAGCCCCCTGCCCCACGCCCACGTGGTCACGACCACCACGCACAAGACGCTGCGCGGCCCGCGCGGCGGCATGATCCTCAGCCGCGACGCCGAACTGGGCAAGAAATTCAATTCGGCGGTGTTTCCTGGGCTGCAGGGCGGCCCGCTGATGCACGTGATCGCGGCCAAGGCAGTGGCGTTCGGCGAGGCGCTGCGGCCGGAGTTCCGCGCCTACCAGCGCGCGGTGATCGACAATGCGCGCACATTGGCCGCGACGTTGGTGGAAAGCGGCCTGGATATCGTCACCGGCGGCACCGACAGCCATCTGCTGCTGGTCGATCTGCGGCCCAAGGGCGTCACCGGCAAGGCTGCCGACGACAGCCTGCAGCGCGCCCATATCACGGCGAACAAGAACGCCATCCCGTTCGACCCGGCAAAGCCCGCGGTGACCAGCGGCATCCGGCTCGGCAGCCCGGCTTGCACTACGCGCGGGTTCGGCACTGCGGAGTTCCGCGCGGTGGGGTTGATGATCGCCGAACTGGTGGACGGGCTGGCGGCTAGTAACGATGGCACGAATGCGCGGGTTGAGGCGGCGGTGGGCGCGCGGGTTTTGGAGCTTTGCGCCCGCTTCCCGATTTATCGGTAAGGAAAGCAGTCCTTTTTGAAAAAAAGGACCAGAAAACTTCTGCTTTTGGGCGCTTTGCTGGGCGGGCGGGTCAATGCTGCGGAGGTCTCGGTCACTGTTGCGCAGGCGGGTGCGGACGCGGGGATACGCAATCGGGTTTTCACGACCTGGCTGCCGGCCGGCGAGGGGTTTGCGGGTCTCAGCGGCCGCATCGCGCTGGCCGGCAACGCTCCCGGCTTCAGCGAAGCGCTCGTCTTGCTCGGCACCACACGGGACGACCGCGAGACCTGCGCCCGCGGCAATCATCATGCGGTCGAGACAATCCCTGGTCTTGCGCGCCTTTGGGCCGGCATCCTTAAAAGCAACGATGCAAATCCGGTCAGCGTGCCAGTTGCGTTCACACTCCCGAACGCCGTGCCGCCGTCCACGCGCGAAGGCACCTGCCTCGTCACCGTCGTCAGCGCCGGCTACCCGATCCTGCGCCGCGACCGAGCACTCTACACTCGGACCTCGGTCGAGCTGGCCGTCGCCACCTCCCGCGTCGCGGCTGGCCCGATACTGACATTCGGCATGGGCGGTGAATTCAGGTTCGCGCCTGGCACAGCAAACTACGTGGGCATCCAGGCGCTGCGGCCACTCGCCGTCGACGCAATTGCCGCCAGCATCAGCGCTGGTCCGGGCCCTGGGATGCAAGCGCGGGGGACCTGGCGCGTGACCACGAATTTCCTCTATCTGACTGCGCCGGCCTGCAATGCTTCCAACCTGGCCACCCACGCTGGCGGCCACGATTATTCCGTCGTTCGGCTGCCGCACCCTGCACCGATAAGACGTCCAAGCGGTGCGGCCGACGTCCTCGATATACCAGTCGTTGGTCAAACGACGCAGACCGCACAAGCCGTCGCATTCGCGCGTATCATCGCACCGCTGCCGACACGACTACACGCTGGCGATTGCCTGCTCGCATTCACCAGCGTTCCAGACGATGCAGCCGCCGACGACCTGGATGTCGAAAACCAATCCACCGTCTATCTCCGGCCTCTCACACCTTTTCCGTGATCTCTCACCGGACGGTTTTCGGGGCCTTGTGCTTGGCATGTTTCCTGGGCATCGGCGGAACCGGGCTGGTCGAATAGAAGGTGTTGCCGCTCAAAGTCTCGAGCGTCTTGAACCGTGGGCCGGGAGACCCCGAACCGTGTGTGCGCCAAGCCGTGACATCGGGATATTTAGCGACCGCCGGCACGACGTTTTCTGTCGCCGCCGTGATCGCGTCATCGACGAACTGCGCATAGGCCGCCTGGAGAGGGTGGCGTGGATTATTGGCGATCGCGAGTGTCGCGGCGAGCGTCGCAGTCATCGATGCGTCCAGTGTGGGGTAATCTCCGAAGCCTGCGAACTGATTGCCCAATTCGATGATGTCAGTCTCCGAAGTAGCACTTGCTGCGCCGTACTCTCCCGGAGATCTAAGCCGGTTCTCGATCGTCTGCCGCATCAGCCGCATGGCTGCGAGGTTGTCCGATGCGACGAAGCTCCCGCGCACGCCCGGCGTGTAGGCTTCGAGGAGGAACAGGCGTTCCATCGCGCCCGCATCGGTGTTCGGCGGATCGAGCGTGGCCTTCTTGGAAGGCGCTGACTGAGGCAGCTTAGCCATGTGTCGCAGCGTGGCTTGGCGTTTTGGTGATCGTGTAATGGTCACCCTTCGTGGCGCAGGCCCTCAACGTCTCGTCGACGAATGTTTGAGTAAGCAGATACGTGCTGCCATGGACGTCGCTGCCTTTCACAACGTCCCGGGTGAGGTCGAGATAGCGCCGGGAATGTACTAAGGTTTCGGGGTCGGTGACGTCCGGCGTCCAGAGGATGAGCTTGTTTTCCGACGGCCAGTAGACGTAGGCCTGCTGGTAGCGGCCGTCTTTCTGGCCGATGACGCACAGCTTGTTTTCGACTGTGTGGCCTTTCGCGTCGATCAGCGCCTGCAATTGGGACGCTGCATCGGCGAAGTCCGACAATGTCTTGATCGACACCCACTGGGTGCTGGCATGGGCAGGCACTGCGGCCAGCAGCCAGACGATGCAGGACAGACCCTGGACGTATGCGCCTTGAGAATGGGTTGCCGGCATGTGCACCTCCGGGAGCAAGATCGTCGATAAGCCGGGTGGGCGGAAGGTATCCATGCCGCGTGCGTTTTGCGAGCAGTGGCGAATGGGGTAGCTCTGGCGGATGCGGTGCCCCTTTTGCGGCCATGACGATACACAGGTGAAGGATAGCCGGCCGGCGGAGGATGGGGCGGCTATCCGAAGGCGGCGGTCTTGTCCGAATTGTGCGCAGCGGTTCACGACGGTGGAGCGGGTGCAGTTGCGCGAGCTGTTCGTGGTGAAGAGCGATGGGCGGCGGGTGCCGTTCGACCGGGAGAAATTGGGTCGGTCGATCAGCATTGCGTTGCGCAAGCGGCCGATCGAGGCGGACCGAATCGAGCGGGTGGTGAGTTCGATCGTGCGGCAGTTGGAGGCGAGCGGGGATACGGACATCGCGAGCACGCAAATCGGCGAGCTAGTGATGGATACGCTGAAGGACGTGGACGAGGTGGCTTACGTGCGCTTCGCCAGCGTGTATCGCGACTTCCGCGAGGCCAAGGATTTCGAAAACTTCCTAGGTTCGCTCGAGGAGCCCACCCGGTGAAATTACGCGACGGCGGATCAAGAGTTGATTGGTTCTTTTTTTCAAAAAAGAACGCCTTGCCTTGCTGACAGACGAGCAATGCATGCAAGCCGCCCTGGCCCTGGGAGCCCGCGGCCAAGGCGCCACCTGGCCCAACCCCTCCGTAGGCTGCGTGATCGTGCAGCATGGAGTGGTCGTAGGACGCGGGCGCACCGGCTTGCGGGGCCGGCCGCATGCGGAGACGCAGGCGTTGGCCATGGCGGGCGAGCGGGCGAGAGGGGCTACGGCTTATGTGACATTGGAGCCGTGCAGCCATCATGGGCACACGCCGCCTTGTGCGGATGCGTTGGTGGCGGCTGGTGTCGCGCGGGTTGTGGTGGCGGCGGGCGACCCGGACCCGCGGGTGAATGGGGCTGGGCTGGCGAGGCTGCGCGCGGCAGGGGTGGCGGTGCAGGACGGGTTCATGGCCGCCGAGGCGGAGGAGACGTTGGCGGGTTTTTTTGCGCGGGTGCGGCTGGGGCGGCCGTTGGTGACACTGAAGCTGGCGACGACGTTGGATGGGCGGATTGCGACGGGTGGCGGAGAGAGCCGCTGGATTACCGGGCCCGCGGCGCGGCGAGCGGTGCATGCCCTGCGGGGGCAGCATGATGCGGTGATGGTGGGGGCGGACACGCTGGCGGCGGACGATCCGGATTTGCGGTGCCGGATAGAGGGGTATGCGCATCGGCCGACAGTGCGGATCGTGGCCGACAGCCGGTTGCGGACGAAGGTTACGGCGCGGATCGTGGCGACCGCGCACGAGGCGCCGGCCTGGCTGTTGTATCACACGGACAGTTTGCCGGAGGGGGCGGTGGCGGCGCCGGCGGGCGAGATTGCGCCATCGCGCGCGCAGTTGCTGGCCGAGGCGGGGGCGCGCTGCGTGCTGGTGCCGGCGGGCACGGCGGGGATCGATCCGGCTGCGGCATTGCAGGCGCTGGGGACGCGTGGGTTGACGCGGGTGCTGGTGGAAGGGGGCGCGCGGCTGGGGGGCGCGCTGTTGCGGGCTGGTCTGGTGGACAGGATCGTGTGGTTCCATGCGCCGGCGGTGCTGGGATCGGACGGCATACCGGCCCTGACCGGATTGGACGTGGACACGCTGGCGGCGATGCCCAGATTTGCGCGCATGGCGCCGCCAAGGCTGTTTGGGGCGGACATGATGAGCGTTCTGGCGAGGGTTTAGATGTTTACCGGAATCATCACGGCGTTGGGCGAGGTGGCCAGCGTGACGCAGGCGGGGGCGGCTTGCGACATGCGCGCGGTGATACGCACGCCGGCGGCTTTCCTGGCGGCACAGGGCGGGACGGCGCTGGGGGCTTCGATCGCATGTTCGGGCTGCTGCCTGACGGTGGTGGAGCAGGGTGCGGACTGGTTTGCGGTGGATGTGTCGGCCGAGAGCGTCGGCAAGACGGCGTTGGGAGCATGGGCGGAAGGCACGCGGATCAACCTGGAGCGCGCGATGCGGCTGGGCGACGAGTTGGGCGGGCATATCGTGTCCGGCCATGTGGACGGGGTCGGGCGCGTGGTGAGCGTGGCCAGCGAGCAGGGGTCGGTGCGGATCGAGGTGAGCGTGCCGGCGCCGTTGCACCGCTATATCGCGGCGAAGGGGTCGGTGGCGGTGGATGGGGTGTCGCTGACGGTCAATGCGGTCGCTGATACGGGGGCTGATGCGGGCGCGCATGTGTTCGGTGTCAACGTCATTCCGCACACGGCGGAGCATACCACGCTCGGGTTGCGGCGCCCGGGGGATGCGGTCCACATCGAGATCGACATGCTGGCGCGCTACGTGGCGCGGCTGACGGAGACTGTATGAGTTTGGACACGCTGACCCGGCATAGTCTGCACGACGCGATCAGCCCGACCGAGGAACTGCTCGCCGAGGCGCGTGCGGGGCGGATGGTGATCCTGGTGGACGACGAGGACCGGGAGAACGAGGGCGACCTGGTGATACCGGCGCAGTTCGCGACGCCGCAGGCGTTGGCGTTCATGATGAAGCATGCGCGGGGGCTGATCTGCCTGGCGTTGCCGCCGGCGCAGGTCGCACGGCTGGAGCTGCCGATGATGGCGACGGCAAACCAGCAGCGGCATCAGACGGCGTTCACGGTGAGCATCGAGGCGCGCGAGGGGATCACGCATGGGGTGACGGCGCGCGACCGGGCGCGCACGATTGCGGTGGCGATCGATCCGGCGAGCGGCAAGCGGGACCTGGTCTCGCCGGGCCATGTGTTTCCGCTGGCGGCGCGCGCGGGCGGCACGCTGGTGCGGGCGGGGCATACCGAGGCGTCGGTCGATATCGCCGAGATGGCGGGGCTGATACCGGCGGGCGTGATCTGCGAGATCATGAATGCGGACGGCACGATGGCGCGGTTGCCGGACCTGGTGGCGTATTCGCAGTTGCATGGGCTGAAGCTGGGGACGATCGCCGATCTGATCGCGTATCGGCGCGGGTCGGAGCGGTTCATCCGACGTGTGCATGAGGACCGGATCGACAATCTCGATACCGGGCCGTGGCAGGTAATGATCTATACCAGCACGCTGAGCCAGGCCGAGCATGTGGTGATGGTCAAGGGCGATATCTCGTCGCCGGGACCGGTGCTGGTGCGCATGCAGGCGATCGATCCGATCCAGATCTTGCCGGGCGGGAAGACGAACGTTCTGATGCATGAGGCGATGCGCACGATCGAGGCGGAAGGCCGCGGCGTGATGGTGGTGCTGCATGATTGGCATGCCGGCGGGCTGATGGAGTTCGTGACGGGACGGCATAATCGTGGTGCGCGTGCGGAGCGGGCTTTGCGCGATTACGGGATTGGCGCACAGATACTGGCCGATCTGGGCGTGCGGGAGATGGTGCTGCTGTCCAACACCGAACGCACCATCGTGGCACTGGAAGGTTACGGACTGAACGTGGTGGGACGGCGCTCGATCGGGGTGGGCGCATGAGCACGGCCGATGCAAAGCTGCCGGCGGCGCCGGTGGTGCCGGGCGCGGCGCCGCATGTGCTGGTGGTGCGGGCGCCGTATTATCGCGAGGTGATCGACGGGATGACGGCGGGTGCGTTACGCATTTTGCAGGATGCCGGTGCTGCGCACGAAGTTCTGGATGTGGCGGGCGCGTTCGAGTTGCCGCAGGCGATCTGCATCGCGCTGCGCGGCGGGCAGGTATTCGACGGGTTCGTGGCGCTGGGCTGCATCGTTCGTGGCGGGACCGACCATTACGATTATATCTGCCGGGAGACGATGGCGGGATTGATGAACGTGGCGCTGCACTCCGGCATCGCGCTGGGTTCGGGGGTGCTGACGGTGCATTCGATCGAGCAGGCGGTGGCGCGCAGCGGGGCGGATGGGCACAACAAAGGGGCGGAAGCGGCGGCGGCGTGCCTGTTGCAGATTGCGGCCGTGCGCCGGTTGGGAGCAGCGCGATGAGCAAGGCGCCGGCAGTGACGCGGCCGCGGACGGCGGCGCGGGTGGGCGCGGTGCAGGCGCTGTTCCAGGCCGAACAGGCGGGCGAGAGCCCGGAGACGGTGATCGACCAGTTCGTGCGCCATCGGCTGGGCGAGTTGCCGGGAACCGGCGGGTTCGAGGAAGGCCGGGTGCCGGACGCGCATGTGAAGCTGTTCGGGCGGATCGTGCGCCAGGCGGTGGAGAAGCAGGACGAAATCGACAAGCTGCTGGTGGGGGCACTGCCGGCGGATTGGCCGCTGGGCCGGCTGGACCCGGTGTTGCGCGCGCTGCTGCGGGCGGCGGGGGCGGAACTGGTCATGCGGGACGGGCCGCCGGTGGCGGTGGTGATCAACGAATATATGGATGTGGCGCACGGGTTCTTTCATGGCGACGAGCCGAAGATGGCGAACGGACTGATGGATGCGCT
This sequence comes from uncultured Alphaproteobacteria bacterium, assembly GCA_963848205.1. Classification (GTDB taxonomy): domain Bacteria; phylum Pseudomonadota; class Alphaproteobacteria; order Acetobacterales; family Acetobacteraceae; genus BOG-908. The sequence goes on from CAWKCV010000002.1 coordinate 88,299, forward strand.
GGCGCATGTGCTGCGGCCTCGGGAGTTTGAGACGAGGCAGTGAGGCGGGCAGAATAGAAAGCCTTCTTTTTTGAAAAAAGAAGCAAAAAACTTTGATCTGGCTGTCGCGGACTCGGGGGATGGGCACGCGACAGCTTGATAGAAGTTTTTTGGCCCTTTTTTCAAAAAAGGACTGCTTGCTTCGCTGGACACTTACCTGGCTTGCTGCAGCAGCAACGCGACCAGCCCCGTCCACCCGGTCTGGTGCGCGGCGCCCAGGCCCTTGCCGGTGTCGCCGTCGAAATATTCGTGGAACGGCACGTGGTCGCGGAAATCGGGGTCGGTCTGGAATAGCATATTTTCGCCGAGCACGGCACGCTTTCCGTCTGCGCCGCGCAGGAAGAGCATCGTGAGGCGGCGAGCGAGTTCGGCGGCGATCTGCGGCAGGGACAGGTGGGTTCCTGAATTGGCGGGACATTCGACGGTGAAGTCCGGGTCGTAGAATTTGGCGAATTCGCGCAGGGCTTCGACCAGCATGTAGTTGATCGGCATCCAGATCGGGCCGCGCCAGTTCGAATTGCCGCCGAAGAGCTGGGTGGTCGACTCGGCCGGTTCGTAATCGACGCTGAGCTGGGTGCCGTTCGCGTCGAACACGAAAGGTGCTGCTGCGTGCGCCTTGGATACCGAACGTATGCCGTGGTCGGAGAGGAACTCCGTCTCGTCGAGCATGCGGGCGAGGAGCGCGGTCATGCGGTGGCGGCGCAGCAGGGAGAGCATGATGCTGCCGCCGCGCCCCTGCTCGCCCCAGCGCGAGACCTGGCCGGCGAGGTCGGGGCGGTGCGAGAGCATCCATTGTGTGCGTGCGGCGAAGGCCGGAAAGCGCGTGAATACGTCACGGTCGAGCACTTCGACGGCGCAGAGCGGGATGAGGCCGACGAGGGAGCGGACGCGCATCGGGGTGCGGACGCCGTCGGGCGTGGTGAGGATGTCGTAGTAGAACTGGTCCTGCTCGTCCCACAGGCCCATGGGGGCAGCGCCCTGGCTGTCTCCCATGTCGGTCATTGCCTGGGCGATGTAGAGGAAATGCTCGAAGAACTTGGTGGCGATGTCCTCGTAGGCGTCGTCTTTCTCGGCAAGTTCGAGGGCGATGCGCAGCAGGTTCAGCGTGTACATCGCCATCCATGCGGTGCCGTCCGCCTGGCTGATGGTGCCGCCGGTGGGGAGCGGCTTGGAGCGGTCGAACACGCCGATATTGTCCAGGCCGAGGAAGCCGCCCTGAAAGATGTTGCGGCCGTCGAGATCTTTGCGGTTCACCCACCAGGTGAAGTTGATCATCAGCTTGTGGAAGACGCGCACCAGGAAGCCGCGGTCGGGCGTGCCGGTGAGCGCGCGGTCCATTTCGTAGACCCGCCAGGCGGCCCAGGCGTGCACGGGCGGGTTGACGTCGCCGAACGCCCATTCGTAGGCGGGAAGCTGGCCGTTCGGATGCATGTACCATTCGCGGGTCAGCAGGATGAGTTGGCCTTTGGCGAAGGCGGGATCGATGAGCGCGAAGGTCACGCAATGAAAGGCAAGGTCCCAGGCTGCATACCAGGGGTATTCCCAGGTGTCGGGCATCGAGACGATGTCGGCGTTGTTGAGATGTTGCCAGTCGCTGTTGCGGCCGGTGCGGCGGGAAGCGGGCGGGGTGGGCTGCGCGGGGTCGCCTTGCAGCCAGCGACGCACGTCGTAGTGGAAATATTGCTTGGACCACAGCATGCCGGCGAGCGCCTGGCGCTGCACCAGGCGGGCATCGGGGTCGGTGATGTCCTTTTGCAGGACTGCGTAGAACTCGTCGGCTTCGGCGATGCGCGTCTGGAAGAGTGCGCCGGCTTCGGCTGCGTCCATTTCGGGATAGGCGGCCGGGCAGACGCGGTAGAGCCACACGGCGGTTTCGCCGGCGGCGAGCACGCGGCGGTCGTGGGCCGCGCATTTGGTGCCCTCGCGCAACGGGTTGGTGGCGGTGTGGTTGTCGTGGACGATGTATTCGTGGAAGGCGTCCTTGAAGTGGCCGGCCTGGTCGACACCGTAGAGACGACGCACGTTGGTTTCGTTGTCGCAGAACAGGAAGTCGGCAGGCTGCAACGCGGCGAAACGGGTGGGGATGCCGCCCGGGCGGCGGGCATCCACCGCGCCGTGTGCACCTAAACGCAGCAGCGGACGCGGTGTATTTTCCTGCCACGACCAGGTGTTGCGCCCCCAGAATTGCGGCATCACGTGGATCGGCGCGGCATCGGGGCCGCGGTTGGTGACCGTCACGCGCATCAGAATGTCGCGCGGCGATGCTTTGGCGTAATCCACCATTACATCGAAATAGCGGTTCTCGGCAAACACGCCGGTATCGACCAGTTCGAATTCGGGCAGGTTGTGGCCGCGGCGGCGGGCGTTCTCGGCGACCAAAGCTGCGTAGGGGAACGGCGCCTGCGGGTATTTGTAGAGCATCCGCATGTAGGAATGGGTGGGTGTGCCATCGAGGTAATACCAAAGCTCCTTGGCATCCTCGCCGTGATTGCCTTCGTTGTTGTTCAGCCCGAACAGGCGTTCCTTGATGATGGGATCGCGCTCGTTCCATAGCGCGAGGGAGAGGCACATGAGTTGGCGGTCGCCGCAGAAGCCGGCCAGGCCGTCTTCGCCCCAGCGGTAGGCGCGGGCGCGGGCATGGTCGTGCGGGAAGTAGTCCCATGCTTCGCCGGTGGCGCTGTAATCCTCGCGCACGGTGCCCCACTGGCGTTCGCTGAGGTAAGGGCCCCAGCGTTGCCAGCCCTCCTCGTCCACCGCGCGCAGGCGGCGCCCCTCCGCCGTTTCGAGCAAGGCATGCGGGGCTTGGGTGGGCATCGCGCTCTCCTGGGTCAGCTCTCCAGGCCCAGCATGTGGCGCATTCGGATCAGTTCGCCCAGCGACCATGCCTGGAACGGGCAGCCGCCGGGGGTGTGGGGCGCGTCGCCGTCGACGATTTCCGAGACGTGGCCCAGGCCCGCTTCGTCGAGATGGGCCATCAGTGGGAGCAGGAAGCGCTGGGTGGCTTCGGCGATGGCGGCCGGCGTGCGGCCCCGGACGGCGAGCCAGGCGTCGACGAACGGCCCGAGCAGCCATGGCCAGGCGGTGCCCTGGTGGTAGGCGCCGTCGCGTTCGGCCGGGCCGCCGCGATAGCAGCCGATATAGGCGGGATCGCCGGGTGAGAGGGTGCGCAGGCCGAGCGGGGTGAGGAGATGGCGCTCCACCTGGTCGACCACGCTTCGGGCGGGTTCGCCGGTGAGCACCGGGAACGGCAGTCCGCCGCAGGCGAAGATCTGGTTGGGGCGGATGGAGGCGTCGCGCACGCCTTGGGTGCCGTCCGCGTCGATGACGTCGAACAGGCCGCCATCCGGGTTGGCGAAGGCGGGCAGGAAAGCCGCCTGGGCGCGCTCGGCGGCTGGCGCCCATTCGGGTGCCCAGGTGGAGACGGCACGCAGCGCGTTGATCCATAGCGCCTGGATTTCGACCGGTTTGCCGATGCGCGGAGTGACGACGTGGTCGCCGGTTTTGGCGTCCATCCAGGTGAGTTGCACGCCGGGGACGCCGGCGCGGAGCAGGCCGTCGGTGTCCATGGCGATGCCGAAGCGGGTGCCTTGGCTGTAGCCGCGCAGGATCGCTTCGCAGGCGGCGCATAAGTGGGTTGTCAGGTCGCGGCTTGTGCCGGCGGTGGAGAGGCAGTCGTGGACGGCGACGATGAACCAGAGCGACGCGTCGACGGCGTTGTATTCGGCGGCTTCGCCTCGGTCGGGGAAGCGGTTGGGCAGCATGCCTTCGCTGACCGCGCCGGCCCAGCCGGACAGGATGGCGCGTGCGGCTTCGAGCTTGCCGGTTGCGAGCAGGAGCCCGCGCATGGCGATGAAGGTGTCGCGGCCCCAGTCGGTGAACCAGGGATAGCCGGCGATGAGGGTGGGGCCGCGTGGGCCGGCGATGCGGTAGGCTTGGGCCGCGCGTTGGAGGCGGCTGGCGGGTGGTGGTTCGAGGGGGGGTGCTGGCGGATGGGCGGTTGGGTCGGCGCGCAGGACGAGCGATGCGGGGCCTTGCGCGAGGTTGAAGGTGTGCAGGCCGGGGGAGGCCAGGTCTTCGCTGCAATCCAGGCCGCGGGCTTGTTCGTCGGTGTAGAGGAACTGGCGGTACCAGATGGGGGCGTGGGTGTAGGTGCCTTGGGTGGAGGCGGTGACGGAGGGCAGGCCGGGATAGGGCTGCCAGGTGATGGCGCCGTCGGTTGCGTGCGGGGTGAAGCAGAAGTTCGGGTTTTCGTGGTGCAGGCTGTGGTAGTCGCGGCCGCTCAGGAGCAGGCGGATTTGCAGGGTGCAGTCGCCGGTGCCGGAGAGACGCTCCCAGCGCAGGTGGGTGGTGGCCGCCTCGGGGTCGATGGCCAGGTCGTGGGCGATGAGGGTGCCGTCCGGCAGGGTGTGTATCCAGCTTGGCTGGGGTTCGGCGGTGAATGTCAGTTGGCCGGTCGGGAGGGCGGGGTAGATGGTGTCGGGCAGGTAGCGCTGGGTGGAGAGGGGCGTTTTCCGGGTGGGGGTGAGGAGCCAGGCTTCGAGACCGTTGACCAGGACGAAGCGGCCGGCTGGTGTCGCGGTGAGGAGCAGCGCGTGATAGCGCCGCGTGCGTTCGCCCGATGCGGTGCCGCTGGCGAAGCCGCCACGTCCGTCGGCAAGTAGCCATTCGTCCAAGAAACATTGCCCCGCGAATTCGTCTATTGCAGGCCGCGGAAGCCAGAAAGCAAAAGTTTTCTGCTGCCTCTTTTCAAGAAATAAGGGCTTGCTTCCTCTTCACGGCCAAGTCCAACGCCCCCAGGAACCGCGACCGGTCCGCCCCCGCCATCGGTGGCGGCCCGCCGGTCATCTGCCCCATCTCGCGCCGGTGCGCGCTGATCGCGCGGCTGGCGAGTGCGGTGCCGATGTTGTCGTCGCTCCAGACGCGGCCATTGGAGGCGATGGCGTCGGCGCCGCGGGCGAGGCAGCGCGATGCGAGCGGGATGTCGGAGGTGACGCAGACGTCGGCGGCTTGGATGCGTTCGGCGATCCAGTCGTCGGCTATGTCAGGGCCGTCGGGTACCACGACCATGCGCACGAAGTCGTAGCCTGGGGGGCGGATGGGACGCGAGCCGTTGCTGACGACGATGACCGGGACGCCGAGGCGGCCGGCGACGCGGTAGATTTCGTCGCGCACGGGGCAGGCGTCGGCGTCGACATAGATGGTGGTCAAGATTTATGCGCGAACCGCGCGAGTTCGAGCGCGTCTTCCGGGCGCTTGGATTGGAAGAACGTGTAGCTGAGGGTGATTTCGTGCACGTCCGCGGTGTCGGGGTCGTCGGCCATCTTGGGGTCGACGAAGAAGGTGACGGGCATCTGCTCGCGCTCGCCGGGATGCAGGCGTTCCTCGTTGAAGCAGAAGCATTGGATTTTCTTGAAGTAGGGGCCGACTTTTTCCGGTGTCACGTTGAAGGTGGCGTGGCCGACGATGTCGTGGTCGGACTTGTTGGTGGCTTCGAAGAACGCCATGGCGTCCTGGCCGAGATGCACGTGGACGGAGCGCTGTAGCGGCTGGAAGCGCCAGGGCAGGTTCGGGGCGACCGAAGTGTCGAAGAAGACGGTGACGGTGCGGGCGGTTTGCGTGGTGCTGCCGACGGCCACGCGCTGGGTGGTGCCACCCGCGCCGGTCGCCTGGCAGAACAGGCGGTAGAGGGTGACGGAGTAAGAGGTGATGCCGATCATGACCGCGAGGACTGCGGTGAAGGCTGCGACCGTCAGGCGTCTTGGGGAGACTTTCATGTCCGGTAAGTGGCGTCAGGGGAGGAAGGAAGTAGTCCTTTTCTGAGCAAAAGGACCAAAAAACTTTAGCTTTTGCTGTCGCAGCGGAAAGTGGCGTCGTACGCGGTGGGGTAGTACGGGGTATAGGGGTCGCCGTCTGGATGGGCGTCCAGGAGGACGAACGCCCTGCCCTGTCGGGTGCAGAAGGCGGCGCTGTCGCGCAGGACGGCTGCTTTGGCGGCCTCGCCGCCGCCGACGACCGGGGCGCGCATTTCGGAGAGGGTGTAGGCGTTCGGGCCGATCGGCAGCACGCCGCTGGTACCGGCGCAGGCGGTGAGCAGGCCGGCGAGGCAGAGGGCGCTAAGGCGGCAATTCATCGTCGGTGTCGGGAAAACGGGCATGCAGCTCCTCCACGAGGCGCTCCAGCGTGGCCGTGCGGCTGAGCGCCAGCGCTTCCTCCTGGCCCGGCTGCGCGGGGATGTCCAACTTTCGGCTGATCTGGTCGAGCATCTGGATGACGAGCGAGGATTCGCGCTCGGCGACCAGGTTGACCTGCAGGTCGAGATGGTCGCGGCGGTCGGCCAGCTTGGATTCGCGGTTCTGCTTCATCAGAACGAAGGCGGCCAGGAAGACGGCCTCGCACGAGACGATGGTGGAGAGGAAATTGTAGGGGTAGCGGTCAAACGGATGGACCGACTGGAAAGCGCCGCTGTTGAGCAGAACCCAGGCGGCGATGAGGGCGACATGGATGAGCACGAAGGCGAGCGTGCCGGCGAAGTGCGCGACGCCATCGGCCAGGACTTCGGACGAGCTGCGGCGATTGAGGGCGCTCTTCTCCAACCGCAACACACGATCGATGTTGCGGCCTACGATCGACGGCGTTTTGGTGATTTCATTCATGTGCGGCTGCCGCGGGCGCCGGGATGGCCTGCCGGGGGGTGCCTCAACTGAGGAGGTTGATGCCGGTGATCGCCAGGATCACGAACAGCAGGAAGATGGCGATGGCGATGAAGAAGAAGATTTTGGCGATGCCGGCGGTGGCCGCCGAGATGCCGCTGAAGCCGAGCACGCCGGCGACGATGGAGATGAGGGCGAAAAGCAAAGCGTAGCGCAGCATGGACGGTTTCTCCGTGGAAGCGCGTGCCGGCTTCCGGTGGAGCTACAACGCGAAGCGGCGGCGGACGTTGCGCGCCCGCCGCCCGCGCCCGAGCTACGGGGTGGTGCCGCCGGACAGGCTGGCCTGCAGAAGGTTCAGCGCGATCAGGTGGTTCTTGATGAAAGCCTGGCCGATGAGCGCGATGTGCACCGCGTCGTCGGTGTAGGGCAGGTTGGAGGCGAGCAGGTTTTCCTGGATCGAGAGCAGGATGTGGTGGCCCTGGATCTGCACGCCGACATAGACCATGTCGAAGTTCGAGGGCGACGCGTTTTCGACGGTGTAGATGATCTGCTTCTGCTTGTAGGTCAGTTCCACCGGCGGCGGGTTGGCCATGCTGGTGAGCGCCTGGGCGATGGCGACCTGCTCGATGACCTCGCCGCGGGCGAAATCCTTGACGAGGGTGTTTCCGCTCTTTTCCTGGGCGATGTTGCTGGTGATGCGGGCCACCTGGCCCCAGCGCAGCGTTTCGGCCGTGGCGGTAGCCGGGGTGATCGGTGCGGCGCTGGATGTAGCGGTCTCCGGCGAGGCAGTCTCGGCGCGCAGGCGTCCTGCAGTCATCAGCAGCGGTATCGAACTACCCAGTGCAATCAAAGTCGTACGGCGATCCATGAAATACTCTCCGTTAAAATCCCGCCCCGGCGAGCCAACGGAGCGTGCCCGCCCGGGTTCTCAACTTTCGGGATTGTGAATACCGGAGAATGCAGGGGAATGGCTTGGGTGTGCGCGGGGTCGGGCATAGCTGGGGCATGGCTATCCGAAGATTGGATCCGGTCATCAGAAGTGACTCCAGCCGCCGGCTTTCGTGGCCTCAAACGTGGGCGGATCAAGGGTCACGTCGCCGGGCGGGCCGGGCAGGAAGCGGCCGATCCTGGTGACCGGGACGCCGCCGGCCTGGCAGGTGGCGAGCAGGTTTTCGGCGTTGGTGTCGGGGACGGCGAGGAGGAGTTCGTAGTCGTCGCCGCCGGTGAGGCAGTCGGGCAGACGGTTGGCTGCGCGGGCGGAGGCGGACAGGGGGACGAGCGCGGGCTCGATCTGTACGGCGCAGGCGGCGGCGCGGGCCAGGTGGCCCGCGTCTTGTAAGAGGCCGTCGGAGACGTCCATGGCGGCGGAGACGATGCCGTGCAGCGGCAGGCCGAGTCGTGGTTGCGGCAGGTGATAGCGGTTGGCGAGCGTGCCCTCCGGGTCGGCGAGTTGGCCGCGCAGGGCGAGCAGGCCGAGGGCGCCGTCGCCGATGGTGCCGGTGACCCAGAGTCCGTCCCCGGGGCGGGCGCCGGTGCGGCGCAGCGCGCAGCCGGGGGCGACATGGCCGATGATGGTGGCCGAAAGGCTGATGGGGCCGGGCGTGCTGGTGGTGTCGCCGCCGAGCAGCGACAGGCCGAAGCGGGCCTGGTCGGTGGCGAGGCCGGCGGCGAAGGCGGCGAACCAGGCGGCGCCGGTGCCGCGCGGCACGGACACGGTGAGGAGGTAGTGCAGCGGGACGGCGCCCATGGCGGCGAGGTCGGAGAGGTTCACGCGCAGAAGTTTGCGGGCGACGAGGCCGGGCGGGTCGTTTGGCAGGAAGTGGACGCCCTGGACGATTGCGTCCGTGGAGACGACGAGTTCGCGGCCGGGCGGGGGCGTGAAGATGGCGGCGTCGTCGGCGAGGTGGAGGGCACCGGGGGCGGCGAGCGGTTCGAAAAGCTCGATGAGGCGGAACTCGGCGGGCTTCAACGCAGCGTTTCTTTTTGGGTGGGGGCGGCTTGCCATCCCTGCCCCGCCGCCGCATTGACGCCGCCATGCATCGCGTTCTCTCCGGCATTCAGCCTTCCGGCATTCCCACACTCGGCAATTACCTGGGGGCGATACGCAACTGGGTGGCGTTGCAGGATACTCATGAATGCCTGTTCTGCGTCGTCGATCTGCATGCGATCACCGAGTTTCAGGAGCCGGCGCGCTTGCGGGCCAACACGCTGGAGATGGCGGCGACGTTGCTGGCGTGCGGCATCGATCCGGCGCGCAGCGTTCTGTTTGCGCAGTCTGCGGTGAGTGCGCATGTGCGGCTTGCGTGGATATTCAATTGCGTGGCGCGGCTGGGCTGGCTGAACCGGATGACGCAGTTCAAGGACAAGGCTGGCAAGGATCGCGAGGCGGCCTCGGCCGGGTTGTATGTGTATCCGAATTTGATGGCCGCCGATATCGGGGCGTATCACGCGACGCGGGTGCCGGTGGGCGACGATCAGCGGCAGCATCTGGAGTTGGCAAACGACATTTCGGAGAAGTTCAACCATGATTACGGGGTGGATTTCTTTCCGCGGATCGAGCCGATCATACTGGGCCAGGCGGCGCGGGTGATGAGCTTGCGGGATGGGACGCGCAAGATGAGCAAGTCCGATCCTTCCGATCAGAGCAGGATCAATCTGACCGACGATGCCGATACGATCGCGCTGAAGATACGCCGGGCGAAGACCGATCCGGAGCCGTTGCCAAGCGAGGCCGCGGGTTTGGCGGAACGGCCGGAAGCGCGCAATCTGGTGGAGATTTTCGCGGTGATGTCGGGCGTGGGCACGGACGATGTGTTGCGTGCGCATGGTGGGCAGGGGTTTGGCGCGTTCAAAAGTGCGTTGGCCGATGTGCTGGTGGCGCGGCTGGCGCCGATTGGCGGGGAGACGGTTCGGCTGTTGGCCGATGGCGGGTTTCTGGAGGGTGTATTGCGGGATGGCGCGGGGCGGGCAAGGGAGATTGCGGAACCGATTGTGCGTGAGGCGGAGCGGATTGTGGGTTTCTTGTAGGAAGGAAGGCTTACTTTCTTGAAGGAAAGAAACAAAAAACTTTTGCTTTTGCAAGCGTCTCTTCAAACCGGCGTAGGCCGAATGACAAAAGTTTTTTGATTCCTTTTTTCAAAAAAGAACGCTTACTTCGAAAACTCCGACCGCAAAGCCTTTTTATCCAGCTTTCCGACACTCGTCTTGGCGATGGTATCCACAAACGCCACCCTGTCCGGCACGGCGAATTTCGAAATCACGCCCTGCTCGACATGTTGCATGACGTGAGACCGTAAAATATCAGCGCTGCTATCTGTTCCCGGGCGGCGGACGACGATGGCCATCGGGCGTTCGCCCCAGCGTTCGTCTTTTACGCCGATGACGGCGACCTCGGCAACACAGGGAAGTTGCGAGATGATGTCTTCGAGCTGCAGGCTGCTGACCCATTCGCCACCGGTTTTGACGACGTCCTTGATGCGATCGGTGATGGTGAGGAAGCCGTGTTCGTCGATGGTGCCGATGTCTCCGGTGTGGAGCCAGCCGCCTTCCCAGAGGGCGCGGCTGGCTTCGGGATTGTCGACATAGCCGGCGGTGAGCCAGGGGGAGCGCATGACGACTTCGCCGGTGGAGACGCCGTCATGCGGGAGGTCGCGCATCTGCGGGTCGACGATGCGGATGTCGCAGAGAGGCACGGGGCGGCCGGCACGGCAGCGATAGGTGAGTTCGGTCTCGCCGCCGTCGGCGAGTTCGGCGGGGACGATGGCGATGGTGGACATCGGGCCGGTTTCCGACATGCCGTAGCCGGAGAAGACGTCCACACCGCGGTCGATGGCTTGTTGTGCGAGGGCGCGCGGCAGGGCTGAGCCGCCGATGATGAGACGCCAGCCGCGCAGGTCGACGTCCTTCGCGGCGGTGAGGAACATCTGCATGATGGTGGGCACGCAATGCGAGAAGGTGACGCGTTCCTGCACGAACAGGCGGACGAGGAGTTCGGGCGAATAGCGGCCGGGGTAGACCTGCTTGAGGCCGCGCACGGTGGCGTTGAACGGATTTCCCCAGGCGTGGACATGAAACATCGGGGTGATGGGCATGTAGACTTCGTTCGGGCGGAAGTTCAGCGTGCCGAGGCCGGAGAGCGTGTGCAGCACGATCTGGCGGTGCGAGTAGTAGACGCCTTTGGGATTTCCGGTGGTGCCGGTGGTGTAGAAGGTGGTGGCTTTGGTGCGTTCGTCGAAGTCCGGGAAGATGTGGGCGGGGTCGCCCTGGCTGAGGAGCTGTTCGTATTCACCGTGCCAGTGCCAGTCGGGTTCGACATTGGCCGGAGCGGGTTCGGCGTCGTCGGTAAGGCAGATGAAGGTTTTGGCCGTGGTGAGTGATGGCAGGAGCGCTTGCAGGATCGGCAGGAATTCGGCGTTGCAGAGGATGACGGACGCGCGGGCGTGATTGAGGGTGTAGAGGATCTGCTCGTGCGAGAGGCGGATGTTGACCGTCATCAGCACGGCGCCGGTCATCGGGATGGCGAAGAAGCATTCGAGGTAGCGGTGGCTGTCCCAATCCATGACGGCGACGACATCGCCGTGTTTGACGCCGAGTGTTGCGAGTGCGGAGCCGAGGCGGGCGATGCGCTGGCCCATTTCGCGATAGGTGAGCCGGCGCAGGTCGCGATAGACGATTTCCTGGTTGGGGTATTGGCGCAGCGGGGTGATGAGAAGCTGCTTGATGATCAGGGGGTAGTCGTAGCCATAACTCTGTTCGGCACTCACCGGACGTCTCCGTTCTTCGCGGCACTCTGTTGTGGCTACCCTGCGGTATCGCGGGCGATGCGGCAACAGAGGCGGGGGTGTGGCGCGCGATGATGTTCGTGACGGATTTCGCCGATCAGGCGGTGGTGCTGCCGATGGCGGCCGGCGTGCTGGCTGCGTTGCTGGTGACGGGGTGGCGAAGGGGCGCGCTTGCGTGGGCGGTGGGCGTGGGTGGCGTGTTGGGGACGATGCTGGTGCTCAAGCTGCTGGCGATGGCGTGCGTGCGGCATCTGGAGGCCGCAGGGGTGGGGAGCCCAAGCGGGCACACGGCTTGTGCGGCGGTGGTGTATGGCGGGTTGGTGGCGTTGCTGGCGGGGCCCGGGCGGGCGAGAGGCTGGTGGACGGCTGGGACGGCCGCGGGGTTTGCCGTGGCGATCGGGGCGACGCGGCTGGCGCTGCACATGCATACGCTGGCCGACGTTCTGGTGGGCGGTCCGGTGGGGGTGGCGGGGGCGCTGGCGATCTGGCGGCTGGCGGGCGAGCGGCCGGCGCGGGTTCGTGGCGGCTGGCTGGTGGGTGTGTCGGCAGTGGTGCTGCTCGGGCTGCACGGGCAGAAATTGCAGGCGGAGAGCCGGCTGCACTGGCTGGCTTTGGATATGTGGCCGTTCGACCAATGCGGGTGACGCGCCGGTTGCGACAGAGGATCGGCTTGCGCCGATCCTCTGTCGCCTGGGCGGAGGTTTGGCTCAGCCGAACTGGTTCATCGTGTTGTGGGCGCCGCTGGCTTTGAGGGCGGCTTCGCCGGCGAAATACTCCTTGTGGTCGTCGCCGAGATCGGAGCCGGCCATGTTCTGGTGTTTGACGCAGGCGATGCCCTGGCGGATCTCCTGGCGCTGCACGCCGAGGACGTAGCCGAGCATGCCTTGGGCGCCAAAATAGTCGCGCGAGAGATTGTCGGTCGAGAGGGCGGCCGTATGGTAAGTTGGCAGGGTGATGAGGTGGTGGAAGATGCCGGCGCGTTTGGCGGCATCGGCCTGGAAGGTGCGGATGCGTTCGTCGGCTTCGATGGCGAGTGCGGTGGTGTCGTAGTCGACGCTCATGAGCCTGGCGCGGTCGTAGGCGGTGACGTCCTGGCCCGCGGCCTTCCACGCATCGTAGACCTGCTGGCGGAAGTTGAGGGTCCAGTTGAAGCTGGGGGAGTTGTTGTAGGCGAGTTTGGCGTTCGGGATGACGGCGCGGATGCGGTCCATCATGCCGGCGATCTGCTCGACGTGCGGCTTTTCGGTTTCGATCCAGAGCAGGTCGGCGCCGTTCTGCAGGCTGGTGATGCTATCGAGCACGCAGCGGTCCTGGCCGGTGCCGGCGCGGAACTGGTAGAGGTTGCTGGGCAGGCGCTTGGGGCGGAGGAGCTTGCCGTTGCGGTTGATGATGACGTCGCCGTTGCGCGCTTCGCCGGGGGCGACTTCTTCGCAATCGAGGAAGCTGTTGTACTGGTCGCCGAGATCGCCGGGGGTGTGGCTGACGGCGATCTGTTTGGTGAGGCCGGCGCCGAGTGAATCGGTACGGGTGACGATGATGCCGTCATCGATGCCGAGTTCGAGGAAGGCGTAGCGGCAGGCGCGGACCTTGGCGATGAAGTCCTCGTGCGGGACGGTGACTTTGCCGTCCTGGTGGCCGCACTGCTTTTCGTCGCTGACCTGGTTTTCGATCTGCAGGGCGCAGGCGCCGGCTTCGATCATCTTCTTGGCGAGCAGGTAGGTGGCTTCGGCGTTGCCGAAACCGGCGTCGATATCGGCGATGATGGGAACGACGTGGGTTTCGTGGTTTTCGATCTGCGCGAGGAGGTGGGCTTCACGCGCGGCGTCGTTCGCATTGCGGGCGGAGTCGAGTTCGCGGAAGAGACCGCCGAGCTCGCGGGCGTCGGCCTGGCGAAGGAAGGCGTAGATTTCCTCGATGAGTTTCGGGACCGAGGTTTTCTCGTGCATGCTCTGGTCGGGCAGCGGGCCGAATTCGCTGCGCAGGGCGGCGACCATCCAGCCGGAGAGGTAGATGTAGCGGCGCTTGGTGGTGCCGAAATGCTTCTTGATGGCGATCATCTGCTGCTGGGCGATGAAGCCGTGCCAGGCGCCGAGGCTCTGCGTGTAGAGCGAGGAATCAGCGTCGTAGGCTTCCATGTCGGCGCGCATGATGCCGGCAGTATATTTGGCGATGTCCAGGCCGGTGCGGAAGCGGTTCTGCAGGCGCATGCGGGCGACGGATTCGGCGCTGATGCCGGACCAGGGGTTGCCGCGCGCCTCGATCAGGTCGGCGGCCTCGGCGGTGTGGGCCTGGTAGGCGGTGTGATGCGGGTGGAGGATGGCGGAGACGGCTCCGGCGAGACCTTCGGGGGCGTGGGTGGGCTGCGGGCGCGACATCGTGGGCAATCCTTCGGCTGGCGGACTTGGCGGGGCGTAACTGAGGCAGGGTATCGGCCCGGCGCGGGATGGACGCTAGGCTGTGCGGGGTTGGCGGCGGATTATATTGTCGCGGCGCAGACAGGGTAGCCTGTAAAGTTGTAAATTCGGTAAAGGGCGGTGATGGCCAGACCATTGATCGGGCGGACGGTTCGCAGGCTGCGGACCGAGCAGGGGCTGTCGCAGCAGGCGCTGGCGCAGAAGCTGGGGATTTCGCCGAGCTACCTGAACCTGATCGAGCATGACCAGCGCAACGTGACGGCCAGCCTGGTGATCAAGCTGGCGGAGATGTTGCGGGTGGATCTTGCGGCGTTGTCGGGCGCGCAGGAGCGTGAGCTGGAGGTGGGGTTGCGGGAGGTGTTTTCGGACCCGCTGCTGGGAACCGAGGCCATTCCGGACGCGGAACTGGAGAACGTGGCGAGCAATCCGAATGCGGCGCGGGGGGTATTGGCGCTGTATCGGGCGTGGCGGGTGGCGCGGGAGGATGCGAGCGGGTTGGCGTTGCCGTCGGGACGGCGGATTTTGTTGCCGAATGAAGAGGCGCGCGACGTTTTTCATGAGCGGGGCAACTACTTTGCCGAATTGGAGAGTGCGGCGGAGGGGGTGGCACGGTCGCTGAATGCGACGCCGGCGGAGACCAATCATGCAATCGCGGAGCGGCTGCGTCGGGTGCATGGGGTGAGCGTGCGGGTGGGGCCGATGGAGGATGCGCTGCGGCGGTATGAGCCGGAGACGAAGACGTTGACATTGTCGGAGCAGTTGCCGCGGGAGAGCCGCGGGTTTCAGATGGCGTTTCAATTGATCCTGCTGGAGGCACGCGACATGGTGGAGGCGTTGCTGTCCAGGATTGCGCCGAGTTCGCCGGAAGCGGCCAGTTTGATACGGATCGGGTTGCTGAATTACGCGGCGGCGGCGTTGCTGATGCCATATACGGCGTTTCTGGATGCGACGCGGGTGTTGCGGCATGACGTGGATGCGCTGGCGGCGCGGTTCGGGGTGAGTTTCGAGCAGGCGTGTCATCGGATCAGTACGTTGCAGAAGGCGGGGGCGCGGGGGGTGCCGTTCTTTTTCCTGCGGGTGGATCCTGCGGGGAATGTGAGCAAGCGGTTTTCGGCGGGCGGGTTTCCGTTTGCGCGGTATGGCGGAAGCTGCCCGCGTTGGGTGGTGCACGCGGCGTTTGCGACGCCGGGGACGTTGCGGGTGCAGGTGGCACAGTTGCCGGACGGGGCTGCGTTCTTGTGTTTTGCGCGGTGCATCGAGGGGCCGGCGGCGGCGTGGGGGGAGCCGGCGCCGACGCATGTGATCGCGATGGGGTGCGATGTGGCGCATGCGGGCGAGGTTGTTTACGGCGACGGGCTGAGTTTGGAGCATGCGGCGGTGGGGATTGGGCTTTCGTGCCGGTTGTGCGACCGGCAGAATTGCAGGAGCCGGGCGTTCCCGCCGTTGGAGCACCGGCTGGCGCTGGATCCGAATCTGGAGAGTGATTCGCCGTATCGGTTTGAGCCGGTGGCCAAGCGGTAGGGCCCGTGCGCACGCGGGGTGCGACGGGGAGACGGAAAAATCTTCTTTTCTGAGGGAAAGAAGCAGAAGACTTTCGAAATGCGGTCGCATGCTGAGTGAGAAAAGTTTTTTGGTCCTTTTTTTCAAAAAAGGACTGCTTGCTTTTTTTCAGTCCGGCGCGGGCTCCTTGACGAGCACTGGCCTGAAGCCGCGGACATTGTCGAGGACGGTCTTGTTCTCGAGATCGACGCCCATTTCCTTGCTGATGCAGGCAATGAGGGAGGGGATTTCCGCGCTGGATTGCGGCAGGGGGAAGTGTTCGCGCTGCAGCGGTTCGGTGCGTTCGACGGTTGGCTGGGGAACGCGGTTTTGGTTGAAGGTGGCGGCAAAGGCGCGGTTTTTTTCGATTTCGAGTGTTTTGGTGACGATGGTTCGGCGTTCGTCGGCGATGTGTGCTTCGAGGAGCATGGTTTGGCGGACGCAGCGTGCGAGCGTTGCGAAGCGTGCGGCGAGGTCGGGGCCTTGCGCGGTTCTGGCGGGTGTTTCGGGCGGGGGATCGCGTGCTTCGCGCATATCTTGCGCGGTGTCGCGGAGGGCCTGCATGCCGAGTTCGATGATCTGTTCGCAATGCGCGAGGTTGCGGGCGGCGCGCTGGGCCGCCTGAGCGTCGTTCGGGTCGGGGAGGAAGCTGTCGGGCACGGGGGTGGGTGGGGTCCGGGGCGGTGTGGAACGGAATAGGAACATGGGAGGGGGGAACTGGGCAAGTTGTTTGGGGGCAGCGCGCCATTGCGGCCCCGGATGTTCCTGGTTTCACGAAAGCGCAGCTTTCCTGTGGAGCTGGCGATAGCGGTGCAGAAATCTTTTGCTTCTTTTCTTCAGAAAAGAAGGCCTTGGGTGCGCTTGATGGGGAAGCTGTCTTGGTGGGGAAGCTGTCTTGGTGGGGAAGCTGTCTTGGTGGGGAAGCTGTCTTGGTGGGCTGAAGCCCACCCTACGAGGCCGTGTGGCTTTAGTGGGTAGACGAAGCGGAGCAGAAGTCTATTGCTTCGTTTATGCAGGTAGAAGGCCTTGCTCAGAAGTATCGGAGTTTGAAGGTGATGGCAGTGACCGGGGCGGTGACCGGGAAGGCGGCGATTTCGAAGCGCGGTGGGCCCATGCGCATGGGGGCGTTGTTGGAGAAGCCCATGGCTTCGCGGGGCAGGCCGAGGATGGACCGGTCGAGGATGCCGTTGTTGTTTTCGTCGTGGAAGGCTTGGGCGGCGTAGGTGCCGGGGGGGACGTTGGCGATGGTGACGTGGACGTCGCCCGGGGTGGCCGCGGTGTGGCCGCGCCAGGCGCAGTGGGGGTGGAGGAATTCGGCTTTGGTGCAGAGGGCGACGAGGATTCGGCCGTGATTGTTGCGGACGCCTTGGACGGTGACGTCGATGGTGGCGGATTGGGCTGCGGTCGTGATGGCGCAGAGGGTGGCGGCGAGGAGGAGGGTGCGCATCAGGTTTGGGCCGGGTAGGCGCGGCCGCGCCAGGTGGCGGGTTGGCCACGGGCGGCACGGATGAGGGCGGCCCATTGGAGGGCGAGGAGGCTGGCGATGCCGATGGGGTGCAAGATGGCGCTCACTATGGGTTGGCGGAAGCGGGTGGCGAGGACGAGTCGGGTGGCGAGCCAGCAGAGGCAGGCGGCGGCGGCTGGGGTTGAGGGGGCGACGAGGATGAGGGCGGTGGGGAGGATGGCGTTTCCGGCGAGGATGGCGGTCCAGATTGGCAGGGCGGCGGGTTTGGCCATGCCTTCGGTGGCGTTTTTGGTCAGGCCTTCCCAGACTTGCGGCGCGGAGGTGTACATGCGGCAGGTGGCGAAGGAGGTGGCGTCGAACAGGCCGGTCATGAGGCCGGCGCGGCGGAAGGCGCGTGGGAGGGTGAGACCATCGTGCAGCGAGGCGCGGATGGCGGTGTGGCCGCCGGCCTGGAGATAGGCCGAGCGTCGGGCGATGAAGAGCTGTCCGCAGCCGGCGCCGAGGGAGGGGGCTGGGGAGCGCTGCATCCGGATGATGGGGAGGTAGCAGAGGAGGAGGAAGTGGATCAGCGGGAGGAGGAGGATTTCGGACCAGGTTTTTGTGATCTGGCGGGGAAAGCCGCTGGCCAGGCCGACATTGGTGGTGGCCATGAAGTGGGCCATGCGGCTGAGGGCGTCCGGGGTGAGGCGGACGTCGGCGTCGACGAAGACCATGAGGTCGTGAGTGGCCAGGCGCGCGAGGGCGGCGCAGGCGTGCTGTTTGCCGGACCAGCCGGGCTGGAGGGGCGTGCCGGTGGCGATGCGCAGGCGGGGGTCGGGGATGGCGGCGAGGATTTCGGGGGTGGCGTCGGTGGAGCCGTCGTCGAGCACGACGAGTTCGAGTGTGACGCCGGTGCTGGCGAGGATGGCGGCGGTGGCGGCCGCGATGTTGGCGGCTTCGTTGCGGGCGGGAATGAGGACGGAGATGGACGGGGTTCCGGGGGAGAGATCGGGACGGCGGAAGCGGCGGAGATTGTCGGCGAGCAGGAGCAGCGGCAGGAGGGTGAGGGCGAGGGCGAGCCAGGCGAGCATGTGCATCAGCGTGGGCGGGGTTCGTGGTGGGTGTCGAGGGCCTGGCCGCGCAGGGCGAAGCGGGCGCGGCGGTAGAGGTCGTAGATGCCGCCGATGCCCGCGGTGCCGCCGAGGAGCTGGGTGAAGTTTGCGGGGTCGCGGGTGGCCGATGCGGCGGAGAGCGCGTCCATCGTGTCGGTGAGCCCTGCTTCGAGGGCGGTTTGCCATGCTGCCACGTTGGCCTCCCTGCCCGGCTTCGGGCGCACGGGGGCGCCGAAGCTCAGGAGCGCTTCGGGCTTGCTTTCGTTCCAGAAGCTGTATTCCAGCGCGATCGGCAGGATGACGGCGTGCGGACAGGCGCGGGCGAGGTGGGCGAGGCCGGCGCGCAGGCGGACGGGGCGTGTGCGGGGGTCGGTGAAGGTGCCTTCGGCGGTGATGGCGAGCATGGCGTTCGGCCGTGCGAGGCCGGCGCGGGCGGTACGCAGGAAGGCGGCGGCGCCACGGGGGGTGGCGGGGTCGATGCCGAACATGCCCATGCGGCGGAACAGGGCGTAGCGGTCGAGTTCGGCGGCGTCCATCGGGCCGAAGCCCACGCGGTTGGGCAGGAGATGCGGGACGGCGAGGAGGAGGAGGGCCGGGTCCCACCAGGACGGGTGGTTGCAATAGAGGATGAGCGGGCGGCCGGTGTGGGGCGCGGGCGCGGTGCCGGCGGCGATGCGGACGGCGTGGAAGCGGCGCCAGAAGAAGAAGCGGAGATAGAGTCGGAAGGCGGCGAGACGGACGGGGGAGCGCAGGTCGAGCGGGTGAGGCTCGACCTGCGCTGGGGGTGGCAGGTCTGATGCCGGCAGGTCTGGTGCCGTGAAGGCCAGCTTTTCGGCCGCACCGCGCGGTTCGGCCTCTACGGGCGGTTCGGCCGCTGGCGGTTCGGCGAAAGCCAGGTCAGGCGGTGGCGGCAAGGGCTGTCGCCGCCATGTCGCGGTCGAGCGTGTCGGCGGCGATCCAGCCGGACATCAGGACCATGGGCATGCCGGGGCCCGGGTGGGCAGCGCCGCCGGCGAGGTAGAGGCCGGGCAGATCGCGCGAGCGGTTGCCGGGTTTGAAGGCGCCGAACATGCGGCCGTGGCTGGCCAGGCCGTAGATGGCGCCGTTGAGCACGCTGTAGCGCTCGTGGATGTCCTGCGGGGTGAGGATGCGCTCGACCTTGATGCGGGATTGCAAGTCGGTCAGGCCGGCGGTGCGGGCGAGCTTGTCGAAAATGACCTGGCGGTAGGCGGGGAGCATCTTCGACCAGTCGTGGTGCGGGCGGAGGTAGGGGGTGTGGACGAGGATGTAGAGCGACTCGCCGCCCGGGGGGGCGACGCCGGGTTCGGTGCGGCTGGGGGCTGCGATGTAGCAGGTGGGATCCGGCGCTGGCTCGCCCTTGTTGTAGATGTAGTCGAACTCCTCCTCGGGGTCGCGGGAGAAGACGAAATCGTGGTGGGCGAGATGCTCGTAGGCGCGATCCAGGCCGAGATAGAGGACGACGCCGGAGCAGGCGGGCTCGCGCTTCCAGCGACGCGCGAAGGTTTTGGCGGGGGTGCCGCCGACGAGTTCGCGGTAGGTGCGGACGGCGTCCATGTTGGAGACGGCGGACGAGACCTGGAGGATTTCGCCGGCGTCGGTTTCGACCGAGGCGACGCGGCCGTGCTCGGCGTGGATGTGGGCGATGCCGGTGGAGAGGCGGATGTCCACGCCGAGGTCGCGGGCGAGCTTTTCAAGCGCGAGCGGGACGGCGCGGGTGCCGCCCATCGGGTACCAGACGCCGTCGTTGGTTTGCATGTGGGCGATGCTGCACAGGACGGCGGGGGAGCCGTAGGGGGAGCTGCCGACGTACTGGACGAAATGGTCGAGCATCTGGGCGACGCGCTTGTCCTTGACGCGCTTGCGGATCTGGCCGGCGACCGTGGTGCCCATGCGCAGGGACATCACGTCCTTCAGCGTTTCGAGGTCGGCGTTTTTCTTGAGGTCCATCGTGTCGAACACGTCTTCGACGGAGCGCCAGAAGAAGAACTTTTCGCTGACTTCGTGGAGTTTGGCGGACAGGCCGATGAACTTCTCGTAGCCGTCTTCGGTGCCGGGGGCGTAGGCGGCGAGCACGGCCTTCATCTCCGCCATGTCCTGGCGGAGATCGAGGACGGAGCCGTCTTCGAAGAAGCAGCGCCATTGCGGATCGAGACGGCGGAGGTCGAGCGCGTCGTTCATGTCGCGGCCGGCTTCGGCGAAGACCCTGGCGAGAACACGCGGGACGGTGAGGATGGTGGGGCCCATGTCGAACCGGTAGCCGTCCTGGCTCCATTCGGCGGCTTTTCCGCCCAGCCAGTCGTTTTTCTCGAACAGGACGACTTTGTGGCCTCTCGCGGCGAGCGTGCAGGCGGCGGACAGGCCGGCCAGGCCGGCGCCGATGACGGCGATGGGGTGGGGGCTGGGCGGGGGGAGGTTTTGGCCGTCGGGCATTTTGTCCTCGTAAGGAAGAAAGTAGCCCTTTTTGGAAAAAGGACCAAAAAACTTTTGCTATAAGGCTTCCGCTAATACCGGCGTGTAATCGGGGGCGGCCATTTCGCTTTCGGCGGACCAGTGGCCCGTCAGGCCGAGGTCTTCGGCGATGAGGCGGGAGGTTATGCGGGCAGACTCGAAAATCACCGGCAGGCCGCTGCCGGGGTGGGTGCCGCCGCCGACGAGATACATGCCGTCCAGGTCTTCGAAGCGGTTTCTGGGACGGAAGCAGAGCATCTGGTCGAGCGAGTGGGCGAGGTTGAAGGTGGCGCCGCGATGGATGGAAAGCTGCTGTTCCCAGTCATGCGGGGTCAGCATCTTTTCAAAGCGGATGCGGCGTTCCACGTCGCGCACGCCGATGCGTTTGAGGCGCTCCAGCGCGGTGGCGCGCAGGCGGGGGGCTTCGGCCGCCCAGTCGATACCGGCGCCGGTGCGGTTGCCGACGGGGAGCAGGACATACATCGTGGAGTGGCCTGGCGGGGCGAGCTCGGGGTCGGTGACGCAGGCGTTCTGCACGTAGAAGGACGGCTCGGTGGGGGGCGCGCGGCCGGCTTCGATTTCGGCGATGTTGCGGCGGTAATCGGCGCTCAGATAGATCGTATGGTGGGCGAGTTCTTCGTCGATGCCCTCGAGGCCGAGGTAAAGCATGAAGGTGGAGCAGGAGAATTTCTTGCCGGCGATCTTGCGGTCGGTCCAGCGGCGGCGCAGGCGGTCGGGCACCAGATGCTGCATGGCGTGGGCGAAATCGGCATTGACGACGACGGCGTCGAACATCTCGGTGCCGGCCTGGGTGCGCACGCCGGTGGCGCGGCGGCCGGTGAAGAGGATTTCCTCGACCGGTTCGCCCATGCGGAAATTGGCGCCGAGGTCGCCGGCGACGCGGGCCAGGCTATCCATCACCGCGCCGCAGCCGCCGCGCGGGTGATAGACGCCGAACTCGTATTCCATGAACGAGAGGATGGTGAACAGGCTGGGGCAGCGATACGGCGACATGCCGAGATATTTGCTCTGGAAGCTGAAGGCCAGGCGCACGCGCTCGTCGCGGAAATAGGTGGCGAGGTCACTGTCGACGGTGCGCAAAGGGCGCATCAGCGGCAGGGATTTGAGCATGTGCGGGCGGACCAGGTCGCGCATGTTGTGGAAGGCGGATTCGAGCACGGGACGGAAGGCGGCGAGCTTGGCGCGGTTGTCGGCCATGAAGCGCGGCAATTGGGCGGCGTCGGCCGGGGAGAGCTTGGCGACTTCGCGCTGCATGCGCGGCAGGTCGCCGGTGGCGCGGATGTGGCCGCCGGCTTCGAAGATGAGATCGTATTGCGGGTCGAGGCGGATGAGGTCGATTTCGCGGTTCATCTCGCGGCCGCAGGCGGTGAAGATGTCGTCGAGCACGCGGGGGTAGAGAAAGAAGGTGGGGCCGGTGTCGAAGCGGAAGCGGCCATGACCCCCCTGCCCTGCCATGCCGGGCGCCTGGACGTCCATGGCGGCCGAGCGGCCGCCGACGCGCTGGGCGCGCTCATAGACGGTCACGTCCGCGCCAGCGCGCGCGAGCAGCATGGCGGATGCCAGCCCGCCGGGACCGGCGCCGATGATGGCGATGCGGCGGGTCATGCGAGCACACTTGAGAAAGTCAGCGTTACCAGAGGATTGACCGATTGCGGGCCGAGCGACGCGATAGGCGGAAAGGCGGGCATACTTGCGGGGATCCTGTCGTGACCGGCCTCTATCTAGGGGCGTTCCCTGGGTTGTCATGGCCCCAAGCGGCGTGTTGCGCAACCTGAGACGTGCGTGGGGCAGTGTGGGGAGCGGCTTAGGTGTGACACGAGTTTTAGTGTGTGCGGATGAAGCTGGCGCAACTTTTGCGGGTTGAACTTCGGTCTGGCGCAATCGGGCGGGCGGCTGCACGGTTTGGTGCGCGCGGCGTGTCGGGATCGACGCAAGCTGCGGCGGAGGCTTGCCGAATCGGCGGTCAGGACGCAGCGTGGGACTGTGGTTTTCCGGACGGGTTTGTGTTGCGTGTGGAAAGCAAACTGGCTATTGCAGGTTCGAAAGGTTCGGTTTTCTAGAATCGTGCGTTGTGGGCGGGCAGGTTTTCGGGGGGACTGCGAAAATCTGTTCATTGCCTGTTAGGCGTGATTGGCGGATAATTGTCTCGATCGATCCCTTGGTGCGCCCATCGGCGTATTTTCTGACAGAAGGACCAGAGCACCACCATGAGCAAGGCTTTCATTGCGGGCATCATTCAGCAGAGCACGGATTGCACCGGCGTTGCCGCCAACGAGGCGGCCGGCACGCTGATCGACGCCATCGTCAAGCAGCTCAAGAAGGAGGGCGGCTTCACCCTGCCCTCATTCGGCACGTTCACGGTTCGCAAGACCAAGGCGCGCAAGGCGATGAACCCGCGCACCGGCGAGCCGGTGAAGGTGAAGGCCGGCAAGACGGTGCGTTTCAAGGCGAGCCCGAACCTGAAGAAGGCCGTCTAGCTTCCGCGGCGGCTTGTTGGCAGCGGGTCGGCGATCGGGCTACACGCTCGGTCGGCCGATCCGGCCGGCGTTATGGAATGCGGATTTCCTGGCGCCGGCGTGGCCATGACAGGCTGTTTTCCGGTGGGAGCGTGCGATGCCAGGACTCAAGGTCACCGTTGTTCCGGTGACGCCCATTCAGCAGAATTGCACGCTCATCACCGACGTCGATACGGGGCAGACTGTCGTGGTCGATCCTGGCGGCGATGTGGATCGCATTCTAGAAGCATTGCGCGCGGAGCAGCTCACTGTGACCGCGATCTGGCTGACGCATGGGCATCTCGACCATGCGGGCGGTGCGGCCGAGTTGGCGGAACGGCTCAGTGTGCAGATCATCGGACCCGACCGGCGCGACGAGGCTTTGCTGCACTCGATCGTCAAGCAGGGGCAGATGTATGGGTTGTCCGGGTTTCGCGATTGCACGCCGGACCGGTATTTGACCGAGGGCGAGACGGTCAGCGTCGGGCCGCATGTGTTCGACGTCTTGCATTGTCCGGGCCACACGCCTGGACATATCGTGTTCGTCAACAAGGCGGCGCGTTTTGCGCAGGTGGGCGACGTGCTGTTTGCCGGCTCCGTCGGGCGCACGGATTTTCCGTATGGCGACCACGCGGCTTTGATCGACGCGATCAAGACGAAGCTGCTGCCGTTGGGCGATGACATGGCGTTTGTTTGTGGGCATGGGGGTAATTCGACGATTGGGGCGGAGCGGCGGGGTAATCCGTTTATTCAGTGAGGGACGGTCCTTTTGGACACGATGGATCGAAAGCATCAGCGTGCTCATCCAACTCGGTCTCGACAATCCGTGGGAATCATGTCTTGCCGTGACTACCCAACCCGTTTCTGCGGAAGCCAGCCCCGTGCACGAATTTACTTCGATACCAATGAGGGCGACCAGCACGGTCGCTACGATCTTGGGATTCCGGGTGCTCTGAAGGATATTGAACCGTTAGCTGACCAGCTTTTCGAGGACCAGAAGTCGTCATATACATGGGCGACGAATTAAAGATGGAAGCCGTTCTGGTTTTTGATGCGCAAAGCCGAAACTGGATGGCAAACCCTATTGCTGGAACGACCAAATACCTAACCTGACACCGTTCTGAACTCGGTCAGAAACAGCCTCTTAGCGATGTCGTTTGTTGGCCGCAACCAATTTCGCGTGAAGCTCGCCCACAACGCAAAGCTAAATCGAGCCTGCTCCGCTTCGCCCGCTCGTCGTGAGCATCGCGACAGCGGAGCAGAAGTCTTTTGCTTCTTTTCTTCAGGAAAGAAGGCTTTCCTGTCTCTCTATAGTAGAACTGCCTCTTTCTGCTCGGCCATCAGTTCCGTCAGATGCTCAAGCCCCGCAGCGTGGCAGAAATCGCCGAAACCATAGATGTCGCTCCGAGACCAGGCCGCGAACAAAGGGGCGAACATGGTGATGACTTCGGCGTGGGGGACTTTTTCGCGTAGTTTGAAGCTGAGGCGGGTGCCTTCGAAGTCGCCGCCTGCATAGATTGCGTAGTAGCCGGGCATGCGGCCGACGATGCCGATGTCGCCGGCGTAGGTGCGGGCGCAGCCGTTGGGGCAGCCGGTGATGCGGATGCTGATTCGGCGGTCCTGCAGTCCTACGCGGGCGAGTTGGGCGTCGAAGCCGCTGACGATTTCCTCGTGCATGCGTTCGGCTTCGGTGAGGGCGAGGCCGCAGGTGGGCAGTGCGGGGCAGGACAGCGCGTATTGTGCCATGGGGGACATGGCTTCGGCCGGGGTGACGCCGTGTTCGCGCAGGATGGCGTCGATGGCGGGGCGGTTGGCGGGGGAGATGTCGGTGAGCAGGACGTCCTGTTGGGGGGTCATGATGTAATTGGGGGCGAAGCGTTCGCCGACGGTGCGGAGTGCGCTGCGCAGGCGGCAGGTTTGGCCGTCGATGATGCGGCCGGCGGCGACGGGCACGCCGAGCCACAAATGCCCGTCGCCCTGCTCGTGCCAGCCGAGGAGGTCGGGCACTTCGAGGTGCATCGGGCGCGCATCTTCGAACGGCGTGCCGTAGTAGCCGGCGAGGGTCTCGCGTATCCAGGGCAGGCCCATGTCGTCCACGACGTATTTGAGGCGGGCGCGGCGGCGGTTGGTGCGGTCGCCATGGTCGCGCTGCAGGCGGATGACGGCCTCGACCATGCGGATGAGGTCGTTCGGGCCGACGAAGGCGACGGGGGTGGCCAGGCGCGGGTAGGTGCGCGCGTTGTTGTGCGTCATGCCCAGGCCGCCGCCGACGGCGATGTTGTAGCCGAGCAGGGTGTCGCCGTCGAAGATGGCGACGATGCCGAGGTCGTTGGTGAGCACGTCGATGGTGTTGTCGGCGGCGTGGGTGATGCCGACCTTGAATTTGCGTGGCAGGTAGGTGGGGCCGTAGAGGGGCTCTTCCTCGTCTTCGCCGCGTGGGGCTTCGTCGAGAAAGATCTCGTAGTAGGCCCGGGTTTTCGGCTTGAGATGTTCGGAGAGCATGCGCGAATCGGCTTCGATGCGGGCCTGCTGGGCGTTCCGTATCGGGGTGGGGCTGGCCATGACGTTGCGCACGACGTCGCCGCAGGCGGACATGGTGGTGAGCAGGGTGGTGTTGATTTCGGCGATGGCGGGTTTGAGGTCGCCTTTGAGGATGCCGTGGAACTGGATGCCCTGGCGGACGGTGATGCGGATGGAGCCGTTGGCGCGGCGGTCGGCGAGCTGGTCGAAATAGAGATATTGGGCGGCGGTCATGTGGCCGCCGGGCATCCGGCAGCGCAGCATGAAGCTGTATTCCTTTTCCTGGCCGTGCTGCTTGCGCTCGGTGGCGGTGTCGCGGTCGAACTGTTCGTAGCTGCCGTGGAATTTGAGGAGCTGGTAGGCATCCTCGCTGACCTGGATACCGCCGGCTGCGAGTTCCTCGGCCAGGGTGCCGCGGAGGGCGTGGCTTTCGGTTTTGAGGGTTTCTACGGCGGAGAGTTTGGCTGGCATTGAAGGGAAGTAAGCAGTCCTTTTTTGAAAAGAAGGACCAGAAAACTTTTATACGGCTGTCGCGCGCCTCCTGGCTGGCTTTGCGGCTGGTTAGATCGAGAAGGTGATGGGGTCGGTTTGCGGGCGTTTGAGGCCGGTGGCGGTGGCGCGGCGGACTAGCTGGTCTAGGGAGAGGCCGGAAAGGCGGTCGGCGAGTGTGGTTTCGAGCTCGGCCCAGAGCGGGTCGATGACGCGGGTTTGCAGGGCGCCTTGGGGGCCGTCCTCGGCGGTGGGTTCGTCGCAATGGGCGGCGCGGACGATTTCGTCGAGAGCGATGTCGCGTTTCGGGCGGCCGAGGCGGTAGCCGCCTTTTGGGCCGCGCACGCTTTCCAGCAGGCCGGAGCGGGAGAGTGCCTGCAGCGTGGGCTCGATGCCGCGGCGGGCGAGCCCTGCCCGCTCGGCGATGTCGGCGGCGCTGACGGTGCTGGTGCGGCCGGCGTGGAAGGCGACGTCGAGCATGATGAGGACGGCCAGCATGAAGCGGTCCCTGCGTACGATCACCCCTGAATTGCTCCGCTCGCCCAAATCCGACACATCTGATCGCAATGACGCATCATCCTCCGCGCGGCCCGGCGATGTCCAACACAAATCCCGCTTGTGCGCCCCTTGAGACAAGACCCGCGCCGGCGCGGGGAAGGATTTACGGCAGCGTTCTCGATACGGTGGGGGCGACGCCGCTGGTGGGGGTGCCGCGGCTTTCGGCCGAGGAGGGGCTGGCGGCGAGGCTGCTGCTGAAGCTGGAGTTCTTCAATCCGCTGGGGTCGGTGAAGGACCGGATCGGGCTGGCGATGGTCGACGCGGCGGAGGCGGCGGGCGAGATTACGCCGGGCGTGTCGGTGCTGGTGGAGCCGACGAGCGGCAATACGGGGATTGCGCTGGCGTTCGTGGCGGCGGCGCGGGGTTATCGGCTGATCGTGACGATGCCGGAGAGTGCGTCGATCGAGCGGCGGCGGATGTTGCGGTTGATGGATGCGGAGGTGGTGCTGACGCCGCAGAAGCTGGGGATGGCGGGCGCGATCGAGCGGGCGAACCAGATTTTGACGGCGACACCGCATGCCTGGATGCCGCGGCAGTTCGATAATCCAGCCAATCCGGCGATCCATGCGGCGACGACCGCCGAGGAGATTTGGACCGATACGGAGGGGAAGGTGGATGTGGTGGTGGCCGGTGCGGGGACGGGCGGCACGCTGACCGGGATCGGGCGGGCGCTGCGGCCGCGGCGGCCTGGGTTGCGGATGGTGGCGGTGGAGCCGGCGGAGAGCGCGGTGCTGTCGGGCGACGAGGCGGGGCCGCATGGGATTCAGGGGATTGGGCCGGGGTTTGCGCCGTTGGTGCTGGATATGAGCGAGATCGGCGAGGTGATTGCGGTCTCCGAGCGGGATGCGATTGCGATGGCGCGGCGGTGTGCGCGGCTGGAGGGGTTGCCGATCGGGATATCGTCGGGCGCGATGCTGCATGCGGCGATCGGGGTGGCGCGGCGTGAGGAGAATGCCGGGCGGATGATCGTGGGCATCGTGCCGAGTTTTGCCGAGCGGTATCTGTCGACGGCGTTGTTTGCGGGGCTTGGCTGACTGCGATGCGAGCGGGGTATCGGTTCAGCCACGCGATCGCGACGCGCTGGATGGACAACGACGTTTATGGGCACGTGAACAATGTGGTTTTCTACAGTTATTTCGATACGGTGATCAACCACTATCTGATCGTGCATGGCGGGTTGGACATTCACGCGGGCGGGCAGCTTGGGCTTTGCGTGGAGTCACATTGCCGGTTCATGGCGCCGTTGGCGTTTCCGGGCACGGTGGAAGCCGGGTTGCGGGTGGAGACGCTGGGCGTTTCGAGTGTTCGTTATGGGATCGGACTGTTTGCCGAGGGGGGTGAGAGGGCGGCGGCGGAGGGTTGGTTTGTGCATGTGTTTGTGGGGCGCGAGACGCGGCGGCCGGAGCCGATTTCTGCGGATTTGCGGGCGGCTTTGGCTGCATTGATTTGAGAGGAAGTCAGCAAGCAGTCCCTTTTTGGAAAATAGGACCAAACGACTTTGTTCTGCTGTTGCCTGCTGGTCGTGAGCATCGCGACAGCGGGGTAGAAGTTTTGCTTCTTTTCTTCAGAAAAGAAGACCTGACTTGATGGGGAGCGTTGAGATCACATGAGGACAAGAGCGGCGGTTTTGCATGAGCTTGGGTTGGCGAGGCCGTATGCGGTGTCGCGTCCTTTGCGGGTGCGTGAGATCGAGTTGGCGCCGCCGGGGGCGGGCGAGTTGCTGGTGCGGGTGGGGGCGGCGGGGCTGTGCCATTCCGATTTGTCGGTGATCGATGGGACGCGGCCGCGGCCGATGCCGATGGTGTTGGGGCATGAGGCGGCGGGCGTGGTGGAGGCGTGCGGGCCGGGAGTGGAGGGGTTTTCGCCTGGCGATCATGTGGTGTTTGCGTTCGTGCCGAGTTGCGGGGCGTGTTTGCCGTGTGCGGAAGGGCGGCCGGCTTTGTGCGAACCGGGGGCGGCGGCCAACACGGCGGGTGTTTTGCTGGGTGGGGGGCGGCGCTGGTGCGAGGATGCCGGGCCGGTCAATCACCATTTGGGGGTGTCGGGGTTTGCCGAGCATATCGTGACCAGCGCGCGGTCGGCGGTGCGGATCGATCCGGATGTGGAGATGACGATTGCGGCGTTATTCGGTTGTGCGGTGATGACGGGCGTGGGGGCGGTGGTGAACACGGCGCGTGTGCCGCCGGGAGCGAGTGTGGCGGTGTTCGGGTTGGGCGGGGTGGGGCTGGCGTGTGTTTTGGGGGCGGTGGCTTCGGGCGCCTACCCGATCGTGGTGGTGGATCCGGTGGCGGACAAGCGGGCGCTGGCGTTGTCGCTGGGGGCGACGCATGCGTTCGATTCCGGGGAGGATGTCGTGGCCGCTGTTCGCGAGGCAACGGAGGGGGGTGCGCGTTTCGTGTTCGAATCAGTCGGGCATGAGGCGGTGCTTGGGCAGGCTTATGCGGCGACGCGACGTGGCGGCACGACGGTGGCGACTGGTTTGCCGCACCCGTCGCGCCAGTTCGCGGTGCCGGCGGTGAGCCTGGTGGCAGAGGAGCGCACCGTGCGTGGAAGTTACATGGGCTCGGCGGTGCCGCGTCGGGATTTGCCAAGATTTGTTGCGATGTTTCGGGCCGGCAAGCTGCCGGTGGATCGATTGCTGACGCATGTGTTGACGCTGGACGACATAAACGAGGGATTCGATCGCTTAGCGGACGGATTAGCCGTGCGGCAGGTGATCAAAATGCCGGGCAGCAAGTAAGCACAAGTTTTTTGGTCGTTTTTTCGAAAAAGGGCTGCTTCCTTCCTTCAAGCCGCCCGAACGCCCGAGATAAACCCGTTGACGTCCGCCCCCAACTTCTCGATCTGACGCAGCACACCCTCTGCCGCGCCGAGAATGTGTCGCGCTGCCACGTCGGTATCCTGGGCGGCTTGCGACACATCAACGATGTGGGTGGTGACGTCCCGGGTTCGCGACGTTGTGGTTTCGATGTCGCGTGCGATTTCCGAAGTGGCTGCGTTTTGCTGTTCGACGGCCGACAGGATGGATGTGGCGATTGCGCTGACATCGACCATGGTTGTGCCAATTGTCTGGACGGCTTGCACGGCGCTGCCGGTGGCATGCTGAATTTGCGCGATCTGGGCGCCGATGGCTTCGGTTGCTTTTGCTGTTTGCTGGGCGAGATCTTTGACTTCGGTTGCGACGACCGCGAACCCGCGACCTGATTCGCCGGCCCGTGCGGCCTCGATGGTTGCATTGAGGGCGAGCAGTTGCGTGCGGCCGGCGATGGTGGTGATCAGTTCGACGACATTGCCGATTTGGCGGGCGCTTTCGGCGAGGTCGCGGATGGCGGCATCGGCGCGACGCACGTCCTCGACGGCCTTGCCTGTCATCTCGGACGATTGGCAGACCTGGCGGCTGATTTGGGTGATCGACGAGGCGAGCCCTTCGGCAGAGGCGGCGACGTTCTGCACGCTTTGGCCTGCATCGCCGGCGGCTGCGGAGACGGTGCCAGCCTGGTGGTTCGTGCGCGTGGCGATGGAGGACATTTCGACGGCGTTGCGGTGGAAGACCGACGCAGCCTCGCGCAGATTGGCTACACTTGCCTGGGAGGCGGCGTCGAACCCGACGGACAGCGCATAGAGCCGATCCCGTTTTGCTGCTGCTTCCTGGTGGGCTTCTTCGCGCTTGGTTGCTTCGGCGGCCGCCTTGTCTTCTCGGGCGAGAAGCTGGGCGCGCATGGTCTCGAGCGCTTTGAGCAGATGACCGAACTCGTCGCGGCGAGACGACATTTTCGAGACACCGAGATCGCCGTTGCTGATTTTCTCGGCGCGAGAACGGGCCGCTTTCAGGCCGCCGGCGATTGCGACGAAGACCCAGCCCATGCCGACGAGTATGACGAGGATTGCGGCGCCGGCGAGCCCGTCGAAGATCTTGGCGTCGTGTGCCGCCTTGTGTGACGTTTCGACGCGCAGGCGATCGAGCCCGGCAGTTAGGCTGCTGACAAATGTATCGATGCTCGTGGACACAGCGTTCGTTTTGACTTCGAGCCTGTCGGGCTGCAGAAGATCGGTGGTGCCGTGACCTTCGCCGGGCAACGCATCCTTGGCCGCGTTGTGCCAGGCGTGGGCGTTTTCAAGCGTGTCCGAGGCCTGTTTCCGCAGTGCTGCAGAATCCAAGGTGGTGGCCATGAACGACCAGGCGGTCTGGAAACGGGTGAAATAGGTGTTGAACCGGACTGATGCGGCATCGGCATCCGCCAAGGTGGCCGCGTTTCGCACTTCGTTGAGAGCCAGGTCGGACAGGATGAACGCGGTCTGCGCGGTGCGCGCACCATCGACGGCGCGGACGGCATTGTCGCCGATGAGCGCTGAGCGTGACGCGGTATTCTGGAGAGCCGCGTTGCCGACGAAAAGGATGACGACCAGGCCGGCGATGACGACCAGGTTTGTCAGAAGCAGGAGAGCACGGACTTGCATTTGACCTCGGCTCTCAGCGGGGGAGTGTGGGCGTGGGGAAACTGTGGGCTGGCTCGGAAAGGCTCGAGAGAAACGCGTACAAATCGCCAAGCTGATCGGACGACAAGGATACCGGGATGATGGCACGGGTGGCCCGTGGCACGCCGCCTGACACGTAGTGGGCCAACACGCGGTCGAGGTCGGGGAGCGAGCCATCATGCATGTAGGGTGCGCGGCGGGCGACGTTGCGCAGAGTGGGTGTCTTGAAGGCGTGGTCGGCGGCTGGTTCGGCGGGTGCGATCATCACCCGCCCACGATCGGTCCCTGGAAGGCCGATGTCGTGGAAGGCATGGTCGGTGAATGCCCAGCCTGAGTGGCACTGATTGCAGCGGCCGACGCCGGTGAAGATTGCGAAACCGCGTTTGGCGGATTCAGAGATGGCCGTCTCGTCGCCATCGACCCAGCGGTCGAACGGCGCGGGGCTGCTGGAGACGGTGCGTTCGAAAACGGCGATCGCCTTGGTGATGGTGGCGAGCGAAATGCCCTGGCCGGGAAAGGCGCGTTGGAACAAGGGGGCATAACCTGGGATGGCGCTGAGTTTGGCGGCAAGCCGGGTCGTGTCCTGATTCATTTCTTTCGGGTTGCCGATCGGGCCTGACGCTTGCGCTTCCAACGAAGGAGCGCGGCCGTCCCAGAACATGTGCTTGCCCCAGGCGACATTGAGGATGGACGGCGTGTGACGGCCGAGATTGCGCAGACCCTCGCCGTGGCCGAGCGGGAGGCCGTCCTCCCAGCCGAACGAGGGATTGTGGCAATTTGCGCAGGCGAGCGAGCCTGAACCAGACAGGCGCGCGTCGAAGAAAAGCGTGCGGCCGAGCAGAGATGCTTCCGGCGTGTAGGGGTTGCCGGGTGGAAAGGGAATGCTGTCCGGCCGGCGGAATTGAGATTTGAGTGCGGCGATGTCGGCGGGTGCGCTATCGGTTTGCGCATGCGCGAGGCAGGGCAGCAGAAGCAGGCAGAAAATGGCGGCGAGAACCGGGCGAACCATGGAGCGACACTCGTTGCTATGGCTGCCAAGCTTACCGTCGAGATGTTTAAAAGCCTTAAAGGGAGGCCGCTCGGGCCGATCAGATAAAAGTCTTTTGCTTCTTTTCCTCGGAAAAGAAGGCTTTTCTTGCCAGTCCATCAGCAGGCGCCAGCAAAAATACATGCTTGGCCCGGGCGCGCACATCCTCGAACGTTGCGAAGACGGAGCCATCGGCTGAACTTGCGCGCGGATGTGCGGCGACGAAGCGCCAGCCTTCTCTGGAGGGAAGCTCCATTGCCGCGCCGATGAAGACGCCGTCGGCTTCGATGATCTTGGAGGTCTGCATCGCTCTCATTCTAGAGCCCAAGTTTGGCGGGCGTTTGGTCGTGTGGTGCGGCTGCATCGGCCAACAAAGTTAACCGAGGCTGAAGAGGTTGCTTTGAACGGGAGGCGGTGCCGCCGAGAAGTATGAGGACCGGTCCGTCCCCGGCCCAAGCGTCTGCGGTTTCGGCGAGTTCCGCAACCGTGCCGTGCAATGTACGCGCGCGTGATGTGCCGCCGCTTTCGATGAGGATGGCGGGCATGGAGGTGGGCAGGCCGGCAGCTTCCATCTCGTCGCGCAGGCGGCCCAGGGTGGCCAGGCCCATGTAGATCGCGAGCGTCACGCCGGGGCGGATAAGGCCGGCGTAGTCGATGCCGAGGTCGGCGCGGCGGCGGTGGGCGGTGACGAAGGTGACGGCGTGGGCGGCTTCGCGATGGGTGAGCGGGATGCCGGCGGACGCGGCGCAGGCGAGCGCGGCGGTGATGCCGGGCACGATGTCGTGCGGGATGCCGGCGGCCTGGAGGGCTTCGATTTCCTCCCCGCCTCGGCCGAAGATGAATGGGTCGCCGCCTTTGAGGCGGACGACGCGGCGGCCTTCGCGTGCGAGGTGGATGAGCAGGGCGTTGATTTCGGCCTGCGGCATGGTGTGGTGGCCCTGGCTTTTGCCGACATCGATGCGCTCGGCGTCTCGGCGGGCAAGGTCGAGCACGTCGGCGGTGCCGAGGCGGTCGTGGACGATGACGTCGGCTTCGCCGAGGAGGCGCAGGCCGCGCAGACTGACGAGGTCGGCGGCACCGGGGCCGGCGCCGACGAGATGGACCATGCCGAGGGTGCGCGGTGCGGCACCGTGAACGGCTGCGTCCAGTTCGGCGCGGTAGGCGGTCTCGGCCTGGTCGTCCTGTCCGGCGAGGACCAGGTCGGCGACGCGGCCGGCGAAGACGCGCTCCAGCATGCGGCGGCGGGCGATGACGTCCGGCAGGCGGCGGCGGGTTTCGGCCTTGAAGCGGTCGGCCAGGGCTGCGAGGCGGCCCCAGCCGGGGGCGACCCAGGTCTCGATGCGGCCGCGCAGCAGGCGGGCGAGGACGGGGGCGGCGCCATTGCTGGAGATGGCGATGGTGAGCGGGTCGCGGTCGACGATCGCGGGGGTGATGAAGCTGCAGAGGTCGGGGCGGTCGACGACGTTGACGGGCACGCCGGCGGCCTGGGCGGCGGCGGAGAAGGCGGCGAGTTCGGCTTCGGGGGCGCCGGAGGCGATGGCGAGGGCGCAGCCTGGGATTTGGGCTTCGGCGGCAGTGGCGGGGCGCTCTACGAGGGCGCCTAGGTTGGTGAAGGTTTCGGCGCGGCGGTTGGCGGCTTCGTCGTGGCCCAGGATGGCGACGCGGCGGCCTTCGAGTTTGAGAAAGATGGGGTAGGTTTGCATGAAGGAACGGAAGTAAGCAGTCCTTTTTTGAAAAAAAGGACCAAAAAACTTTTGCATTGCTGTCGCGTGCTTAGCGATAGCGGAACAAAAGTCCTTGCTTCTTTTCTTCAGAAAAGAAGAGTTTTGTTAACCTAGATCACGATATAACCGGCAGCCGTCATGAAGGCTGCGCCTGCCAGCAGAAAAGCCGACGCAGTTAGCAGCGCGGCGGCTGCGCGTGGGCGTTGTTGGGTAAGCAGTGCGAGGGTGAGGAACAGGCCGGCGGCGGCGTAGATGAGGCGGAAGAGGGCGTAGGCGTAGGGGCTGGTGTTGTAGAACCAGATAAAGAGCAGCAGCGTGAGCGCGGTGTGGAGTGCCAGGCGCCAGGGGAGGATTCGGCAGCCGATGGCGGCGAGGATGAGGGCGAAGCCGAGGCTGGCGGCGTTGAGCGAGCGGTTGGCTTGGAGCTGCCAGTAGAATTTCTCGGTGGGATGGAAGAGTTCGCGGAGATACCAGGCGGCGTCGGTAAAGTCTGGGACTATGGCGAGTTGGAGGGCGGCTTTGTGCAGGCGTTGCGGGAACGCCGGCATGTAGGACCAGGCGGTTTGGGCTTGCAGGAATGCGAAAGGTGCGTGGAAGCGGATTGTCTGGAAGGCGATGAAGCCGAGCAGGCCGGCGATGCTGAGTGTGCCAAGGGCGATGACTGCGGGGAGCGTTTTGGGGTGGCGCCAGGGACGGCGGGCGAGCGTGGCGGCCGCGAAGATGGTGATCGAGGTAGCGATGCTGAGGGGGGCGGCGGCGGTGGCCAAGCCTGCGTAGGCGGCGGCGTGCCAGTCCCGGTGGCGGAGTGAGGCGCGCAGGGCGAGGAGCGTGAGGAGGTTGATGAGGCCTGTGGGGTAGGCGAGCAGCAGGAAGCTGGCGCCGGGGAAGAGGACGTAGAAGAGGATCGCGGTTTTTACGGCGCGTGTCGGGAGCACTTCGCGGGCGAGGTCGGCGAAGACGACTGCGGATGCGAGCGCGGATGCAGCGGCACAGGCGACCATGAGCCAGCGTTGGGTGGTGAGCGTGGCGGCGAGGGTGGAGGCGAGGCGGGTGAGCAGGATCCAGAGCGGGTAGAAGGCGATGGATTGTTCGCGGCCAGGCTGGGCGGGGTCCCAGGCATAGCCGTGTTGGGCGATTTTTGCATACCAGTTTGCGTCGAACGCGAAGAAGCGGTCGACGAAATGGGTTTGGTGCAAAATGATGTTGTCGGGCCAGGCGCCGATTGCCGAGCCTGGGGCAAGCCAGACAAGCTCCTGTGCCAGCAGAATAAGCGCGAAACTGACCAACATCGCGCCAGCCGCAAACCGCACACGCTCTTCAAGAGCCAAAGTCTTTTGCTTCTTTTCTTCAGAAAAGAAAATTCTTCCTACCCTTCCGATTTCACCCGAACATACGATCCGGGCGCATCCTCGATGATTGCCAAGCCCCCCTCCCCCGGCACGCGTGCGGGCACGTGGTCGGGCGTGCGGGCGGTGACCCAGCGGTTCCAGTCCGGCCACCAGGAGCCGGAGAGTTCGGCAGCGCCTTCGAGCCAGTCTTTCGGGTCGGCCGGGAGTTCGTCGTTGACCCAGTGATTGTATTTGCCGCCGTCGGGCGGGTTGACGACGCCGGCGATGTGGCCGGAGGCGGCGAGCACGAAGCGTTTTTCACCGCCGAGCAATTGCGTGCCGCGGTAGGTGCTGCGCCAGGGGGCGATGTGGTCTTCGCGGGTGGAGAGGAAGTAGGCAGGGGTGGTGATGCGGCCGAGGTCAAGCTGTTCGCCGTCGAGCGTGATGCCGTCGGGTTTGGAGAGAAGGTTTTGTTGATACATCTGGCGTAGATAGAAGCTGTGCATGCGCGCGGGCATGCGGGTCGCGTCGGAATTCCAGTAGAGCAGGTCAAAGGGGAAAGGATCGTTGCCGAGCAAGTAGTTGTTGACGACGAACGACCAGATGAGGTCGTTGGAACGCAGCATGTTGAAGGTGGCGGCCATTTCGCCGCCTTCTAGATAGCCTTTCTGCTGCATGCGTTGTTCGAGTTGCTGGAGCTGTTCCTCGTCGATGAAGACGCCGAGCTCGCCGGCTTCCTCGAAGTCGAGAAGGCAGACGAAGAAGGTGGCCGAGCGGATGCGGTCGATGTTGCGTTTGGCCATCCAGGCAAGGGTGGAGCCGAGCAGCGTGCCGCCGAGGCAATAGCCGATGGCGTTGACGTGGCGTTCGCCGGTGGCGGCTTCGATGGCGTCCAAAGCTGCGAAGATGCCTTTGTGCATGTAGTCTTCGAAGCCGGCATCGGCCAGGCGTTCGTCGGGGTTGACCCAGCTCACCATGAAGACGGTGTGGCCCTGGCTGACGCAGTAGCGGACCAGCGAGTTTTTCGGGCGCAGGTCGAGGATGTAGAATTTGTTTATCCAGGGCGGCAGGATCAGCAGCGGTGTTTTAAGTACGTCGGGTGTTGTGGGGTTGTATTGAATGAGCTGCATGAGCTCGTTCTGGAAGACGACTTTGCCCGGGGAGACGCCGATGTTTTCGCCGAGCTTGAAGGCGTCGGGGTCGGTCATGCGCACGCTGAGCTTGCCGCGGCCGCGTTCGAGGTCGGTGAGCAGGTTGTTCAGGCCGCGCAACAGGTTTTCGCCGCCGGTTTCCTGGGTGCGGCGGAGCACTTCGGGGTTGGTGAGGAGGAAATTGGACGGGCTCATCGCGTCCATGAACTGGCGGGCGTAGAAATCGACTTTCTTGGCGGTTTTCGGGTCGAGGCCTTCGACGTGGCCCACGACGTCGTTCACATAGCGGGCGCTGAGCAGGTAGCTTTGCTTGATGAAGTCGAACACTTCGCCTTGGCGCCAGGATTCGTCGCGGAAGCGCTTGTCCTTTGCGTCGGGCTCGATGACGGGGGTGGCGTCCATGCCCATCATGCGTCGCGTGGTGTTCTGCCAGAGGGTGACGTAGTCCTGCCAGAAGCCGATCTGCGCCTGCATCAAATGGGCGGGGTTGGCGACGAGCTTGGCGGTCATTTCCAGGAACGCGCGGCCGATGTTGAGCGGGTCCGCGGTGGGGGTGGTGCGGGATTGGCGGTCGAGCCAGTCGCCGACGATGCGTTGGCTGCGCTCGGCGACGTCGGCCATGGTGCGGCCGATGACCTGCGGGTCGGGCAGCTTGAAATCGGCGGATTTGGTCGCTTGCGGCGCCTCGTTCGTCCGGCCCGGCTCGGGCGTGCGTGTGTCTGGCATTTCCTGGTCTATCCTTGTCCGGGCAACGCGCGGGACGCTAGATCGGCGCGTTGGTCGGAGGCTGCGGCTTGATGCCTGGTGATTGGTTTAAGGGTAGGCGGTGCGCGGCGGCACTTCAAGCGAAGCGCCAGGCTGAGCGTGAGGCTGGGCGTGGTGCGGCGCGCGGTGCCGCGCTGCTGCTGGCGGCGGGCGCGGCGCTGGCCGGCTGCCGCGATCCGCTGGGTGGGCCGGTCGACCTCTACCATAACCTGGAGGGCGGCGAGATTGCGGCGCAGCGGCCGCCGCCGCCGGGTGCCGGACTGCCCTATCCGCTGCTGGGCACAACGCCGGCCAAGCCGACACTGCCCGACCCCGCCTTTCGAAATGGCTTGCAGGCGCAGTTGGCGGCCGAGCGCGACCGGACGGAGCGGGTGGCCGCCGACTCGCCGGTGATGCCGTTAGTGCCGCCGCCACCGCCGGCGCTGCCGGTGGCACCACCGCCTGGGCCGCCGGCTGGGCCGTCTCCGGATGGACTGGATCCGGTGCCGACGCAGCCGAGTGTGGCGGCGGCGACACTCGATACGGCGGACGCGCCGCCGCCTAAGCCGACGCTGGAGCGCAGGACCGCACCGGCGTTGACGCCGCAGGAGCAAGCGATCGGCCCGGCGCCTGGGACGAAGCTGCGCGTGCTGGGAGGCGCTGAGGACGTGTCGGGCGCGCCGGATTTGCCGGCTATGCCGCCTCCGCCGGCGACGTTTGAAGGTGTGGCGGTGGAGCCGGCGCCGAGCGCGCGTATTCTGCCAGCCGGGCTGGGTGGGGCGCCGGCGGGAACGCAAGTGTTCTTTGCCGATGGCAGCGCGGTTTTGCCGCCAAACCAGATTCAGGCGTTGAAGGATTTCCTGACGCATCGGCGGCACCAGTCGATCGTGGTGATCGGGTTGGGGGGTGCCGTGTCGGACACGCCGGACGGGCAGGCGGCGGCGATTGCGCTGGGGCTGAAGCGTGGGCAGGCGGTGGCCCAGACTTTGGCCGGGCTGCATGTGCCGCCGGAGGCCATTCGGCTGCAGGCGCGGGCGTTCGGTAGCGGCGCGGTGCTACAACTGTCATTCTAATCGTGTCGCCACCGGGGCCTGAAATGAACGAAGAGTTTCACCGCATACGACGCTTGCCGCCTTACGTGTTCGCCGAGGTGAATTCGGCCAAGGCGCGGGCACGGGCGGCGGGGCAGGACATCATTGATCTCGGCATGGGCAATCCGGACAGCCCGACGCCGCCGCATATCGTCGCCAAGCTGGTCGAGACGGTGGCCGACCCGCGCACGCATCGTTATTCGACGAGCCGGGGAATACCGGGGCTGCGGCGGGCGCTGGCGGGGTATTACGGCCGGCGGTTCGGGGTGAAGCTGGACGCCGAGAGCGAGGTAATCGCCACGCTCGGCAGCAAGGAAGGGCTGGCGAACCTGGCCTCGGCGATCACCAGCCCGGGCGACACGATTTTGGTGCCGAACCCGAGTTATCCGATACATCAGTTCGGGTTTATCATTGCCGGCGCTTCGGTGCGCAGCATTCCCGCGCAACCAGGCGAGGCGATGTTGCGGGCGCTGGATGTGGGGGTGAGGCATTCGGTGCCGAAACCGACGGCGCTGATCGTGAATTTCCCGTCCAACCCGACGGCGTATCTGGCGGATCTGGATTTCTACACCGAGCTCGTGGCGTTCGCACGGCGGCACGAGGTGTGGATATTGTCCGACCTGGCCTATGCGGAAATATATTTCGGCGATGTGCCGCCGCCGTCGATCTTGCAGGTGCCGGGGGCGAAGGACATTGCCGTGGAGTTCACCTCGATGTCGAAGACATATTCGATGCCGGGGTGGCGGATCGGGTTTGCGGCGGGCAATCCGCGGCTGGTCTCGGCGCTGGCGCGGATGAAGTCGTATCTCGATTACGGGGCTTTCACGCCCATTCAGGTGGCCGCGACGGCGGCGCTGAACGGGCCACAGGATTGCGTGGCCGAGATGCGGACGCTGTATCGCGACCGGCGCGATGTGCTGATCCGCGGGCTGGAGCAGGCGGGGTGGGCCATTCCGAGCCCCGAGGGGAGCATGTTCGCGTGGGCGCCGATCCCGCCGCGCTATGCGCATCTGGGCAGCGTGGAATTCTCCAAGCTGCTGTTGCAGCGGGCGCAGGTGGCGGTGGCGCCGGGCTTGGGGTTCGGCGAGCATGGCGACGGGCATGTCCGGATCGGGCTGGTGGAGAATACGCAGCGGCTGCGCCAGGCGATCCGCAACATTCGTGGATTCTTGCAGGCGGACAGCAACGTGGCGCCCGCGCAGAAGCCGATGGCTGTCGCGTCTTGAGTCCAGAGGTGGGCTCGCCGTTGCGCGTGGGCGTGGCGGGGCTGGGGACGGTGGGCGGCGGCGTGTTGCGGCTGCTGCGCGAGAATGCGGATGTGATTGCCGCGCGGGCCGGGCGGCCGATTGCGGTGGTGGCGGTGAGCGCGCGCGAACGGGCGCGGGCGCGGGGCGAGGACGTTTCAGGCTTGCGCTGGCACGACGATGCGCTCGGCCTGGCGGCGGACCCGGATGTGGATGTGGTCGCCGAGCTGATCGGCGGCTCGGGCGATCCGGCGCGCGGGTTGGTGCTGGCGGCGTTGCGGGCCGGGCGCGATGTGGTGACGGCTAACAAGGCGCTGGTGGCGCTGCATGGCGGCGAGCTGGCGGCGGCGGCCGATGCGGGTGGCGCGGTGCTGGCGTTCGAGGCAGCGGTGGCCGGCGGCATTCCGGTGATCAAGGCGGTGCGTGAGGGGCTGGCGGGCAACCGGATCCGGCGGGTGACCGGCATTCTGAACGGGACCTGCAACTATATACTGACGCAGATGCGCGAGCGGGGGCGCGATTTTGCCGATGTGCTCGGCGATGCGCAGCGGTTGGGATATGCCGAGGCGGACCCGGGTTTCGACGTGGATGGCGTGGATGCGGCGCACAAGCTGGCGATCTTAGCGGCGCTGGCGTTTGGCGGGCCGGTGGATTTCGCGCGCGTGCACGTGGAGGGCATCCGCGCGATTTCGGCGCTGGACATGAGTTTCGCGCGTGAGCTGGGCTACCGGATCAAGCTGCTAGGCATTGCGCGGCAGACCGAAGCGGGGATCGATGCGCGGGTGCATCCTTGCCTGGTTCCGGAGGGCGCGCCGCTGGCGCGGGTGGACGGGGTGTATAACGCCGTGCTGGTGGAGTGCGATTTTGCCGGGCGGCTGATGCTGGAGGGGCGTGGTGCCGGCGCGGGGCCGACGGCGAGTGCTGTGGTGGCCGATCTGATCGACATTGCGCGCGGGCGGGCGGTGCCGGTTTGGGGTGCGGGTGCGGCGCATCTCTCGGTCGCGCCGATCGTGCCGATTTCTGCTTATACGGGTGCCTATTATCTGCGGTTGATGGTGGTGGACCGGCCTGGGGTGATTGCGGACGTGACGTGTGCGCTGCGCGATGCGGGCGTGTCGCTGGAGAGCATGTTGCAGCATGGGCGCTCGCCGGGCGAGGCGGTGCCGATTGTGCTGGTGACGCATGAGACGCGCGAGGCGAGCATGCGTGGCGCGTTGGACAGGATCGAGCGGCTGGAGAGCGTGGTCGAACGGCCATCCCTGATAAGGATCGAAATCTAGGCGTTTGCGTCCCCGCGTGTGCCCAGCGCGAGCCTTGCGACAGCGGATCAAAAGTTCTTTGCTTCTTTCTTTCAGGAAAGAAGGCTTTTCTTGAAAACGGAGGAACAAAAATGTCCGAGAAGACCGACCTGGCCTACCAGGCGCGCGATCGTAACCTCGCACTTGATCTCGTCCGCGTCACCGAAGCGGCGGCGCTGGCGGCGAGCCGCTGGATGGGGCGCGGCGACAAGATTGCGGCCGACGGCGCGGCGACGGAGGCGATGCGGCGGGCGTTCGATACGGTGTCGATCGACGGGACGGTGGTGATCGGCGAGGGCGAGATGGACGAGGCGCCGATGCTGTTCATCGGCGAAAAGGTGGGTTCGGGCGGGCCGGCGATGGATATTGCGGTCGATCCGCTGGAAGGGACCTCGCTGACGGCGAAAGGCGGGCCGAACGCGCTGACGGTGATCGCGATGGCCGAGCGCGGCAACTTCCTGCATGCGCCGGACTGCTACATGGACAAGATCGCGGTGGGCGGCGGGCTGCCGCCCGATGTGGTGGGGCTCGATGGCGGGATCGAGGAGAATTTGCGCAATCTGGCGCGCGCCAAGAAGTGCGATGTGTCCGACCTGGTGCTGTGCACGCTGGACCGGGACCGGCACGCGGAGATCATCGCCAAGGCGCGCGAACTGGGCACGCGGATCATGCTCATTCCGGACGGCGACGTGGCGGGCGTGATCGCGGCGGCGCTGCCGGACAACGACATCGATATCTTCTGGGGCATCGGCGGGGCGCCGGAGGGGGTGATCGCGGCGGCGGCGCTGCGCTGTTCGGGCGGGCAGATGCAGGCGCGATTGATGTTCGAGGATGACGCGCAGATCGAGCGTTCACGCGGCATGGGCATCACGGACCCGAAGCGGATCTACCGGATCGAGGAGATGGCGCGTGGCGACGTGATGTTTGCGGGGACGGGAGTGACGTCGGGCGCGATGTTGCGCGGGTGTTCGGCGGTCGGGGACGGGTGCGGTGACGCATTCGATCGTGATGCGGAGCAAGAGCGGGACGGTGCGGTATATCGAGGCGCACCACAATTTCGATATGAAGACGTGGACGCAGTGGTAGGGAAGAAATCGGTCTAAACAAACCCAGAATGTTGCTCCGCTATCGCGAGCCTTGCGACAGCGGAGCGAAGGTCTTTTGCTTCTTTTCTTCAGAAAAGAAGACCTGCCTTATCTAGGCTGCAATGGGCAAACGTGCCCTGATAAGCTTCTCTATTCCCTTCAACTGCCCACGTTCGGCGTCGTCACACAAACTGATCGCGCGGCCTGCAGCACCGGCGCGGGCGGTGCGGCCGATGCGGTGGACGTAGGCTTCGGGGACATCGGGGAGGTCGAAGTTGATGACGTGGGTGACGCCGTCGACGTCGATGCCGCGGGCGGCGATGTCGGTGGCGATCAGGACGGGGACTGAGCCGCGCTTGAAGTCGGCGAGTGCGCGTTCGCGTTGGCCCTGGCTTTTGTTGCCGTGGATGGCGCTGGCGGGCAGGCCGGCGGCGACGAGGTGTTGGACGATGCGGTCAGCGCCGTGCTTGGTGCGGGCGAAGACGAGGGTGCGGCCCATTTCGGGGTTGCGCAACATGCGTGTAAGCACCGTGCGCTTTTCGGACTGGTTGACGAAGACGACGCTCTGTTCGATGCGCTCGGCGGTGGTCGCTATCGGTGTGACGGAGACGCGCACCGGGTTTTTGAGCATCTGGTCGGCCAGGCCCGCGATTTCCTTGGGCATGGTGGCCGAGAAGAACAGGGTCTGGCGCTGCTGCGGGAGCTCGCGGGCGATGCGCTTGATGGGGATGACGAAGCCGAGGTCGAGCATGTGGTCGGCTTCGTCGAGCACCAGGATTTCGGTGCGGTCGAGGCGAATATGGCCTTCGCCGTGCAAGTCGAGCAGGCGGCCGGGGGTGGCGACGATGACGTCCACGCCGTTGGCGACCGAGGTGATCTGGCGGCCTTTGGGGACGCCGCCGAAGATGAGGGCGACGCGTGCGTTGGTCTGGCGGCCGTAGGTGCGGAAGCTTTCCGCGATCTGCGCGGCGAGCTCGCGGGTGGGGGCGAGGACCAGGCAGCGGGTGGTCTTGCGCTCGTACGGGCGCGGAGCGCCCATCAGGCGGTGCAGGATGGGCAGCGCGAAGGCCGCGGTTTTGCCGGTGCCGGTTTGCGCGATGCCCAGCAGGTCGAGGCCTTGAAGCACGTGCGGGATGGCTTGGAGCTGGATGGGGGTGGGGGTGGTGTAGCCAGAGGTGATGAGTGCCTTCAGCAGCGGGGCTGCTAGGCCGAGTTCGGAAAATTCGGTCATGAGTAGAGTGTGTGCCTTCAGAACCGTGCCGGGTGGGCACGGAAAAGCGGTCGGCAGGACCGCAAGCCGGCGCGATAGTCAGAAAAACGGAAACCGGCCAGGCTTTAGGTAAGGCGAACGGTCGCGTTGATGCCGCGCTGCACAATAATGGGGGAGAGAGGTTAAGAAAGCAAGAAGTCCTTTTTCAAAAAAAGACCAAAAAACCTTTGTGACGTTTCGCGCGGCTCGTCCCGAAGGTTCGCGACAGCGGAGAAAAAGTCTTTTGCTTCTTTTCTTCAGAAAAGAAGGCTGCTTCCTTGCCCAGATGCAAAGACGCTTCCTGGGCCACCCAATCGGCCTCTCGGTTCTCTTCGGCACCGAGATGGGGGAGCGCTTCTGCTACTACGGCAACAACGCGCTGCTGACCTATTACATGGTCGATTTCCTGTTTCTGGGCGACCGGCCGGCGCATGTGCTGGGCTACGAGACGATACGCTCGTTGCTGCAAAGCGTGTACGGACCACTCGGCCCGCAGCCGCTGGCGGCACTGATCTACGGTATTTTCGGGGCGGCGAATTACCTGATGGGGCTTGCGGGCGGGACGATCGCCGACCGGTATCTGGGGCAGAGCCGGGCGGTGATTGCGGGCGCGCTGACGATGGCGGCCGGCGAGTTCATGTTGATGGACCAGCATCTGTTCTTCGCTGGGGCTGCTGGTGTTCGTTCTTGGCGTGGGGCTGCTGAAGCCGAACGTGGCGACGCAGGTGGGCGGGCTTTATGAGCCGGGCGATTCGCGCATCGACCGGGCATACTCCATCTTTTACGTCGGCATCAATCTGGGTGCGTTGATCGCGCCGATCATCTGCGGGCGGTTGGGCCACGCGGCGCCGGGGCAGCCGCCGATCTGGGCGCATGGGTTTGCCGCGGCCGGTGTGGGGATGCTGGTGGGCCTGGGCGTGTTCCTGGCGGGGCTGCGGTTCTTGCCGCCGGACGTGCGGGCGCGCCGGCGGGCGGCGGAAGTGGCGCGGATGCAGGCTGGAGGGGCGCGCACGCCGATGCGGCTGACGAGCGCGGAACGGCGGACGGTGGTGGCGCTGTTCCTGGTTTCGTTCTTCAATCTGTTCTTCTGGGCCTGCTATTTTCAGCAATACAGCACGATTGCGCTGATGGCCGAGAGCAATACGGACTTATCGCTCGGGCCGATCAGCTTTCATCCGGAAGATGTGCAGTCGATCAATCCGTTTTTCATCTTCACCTTGACGCCGCTGGTGATTGCGCTGTGGGCCTGGCAGGCGAAGCGTGGGCGGGAGCCGGCGCCGGTGACGAAGATGGCGATGGGGTGTGCGGCGACGGGC
Source organism: uncultured Alphaproteobacteria bacterium (assembly GCA_963848205.1). Lineage (GTDB taxonomy): Bacteria > Pseudomonadota > Alphaproteobacteria > Acetobacterales > Acetobacteraceae > BOG-908. The sequence continues at coordinate 132,563 of CAWKCV010000002.1, forward strand.
GCGTGTTTCGCGCTGCTGATCGTGCCTGCGTCGGCCATCGACCATGGGCAGCATGTGAGCGTATTGTGGCTGGTGGGGGCGTTACTTTTGCAGACGATGGGTGAGTTGTACGTGTCGCCGGTGGGGTTGTCGCTGTTCAGCCGCGCGGCGCCGGCCAAGCTCGCGTCGGTGATGATGGCGGTGAATTATCTGTCGTTGGCGGTCGGGAGTTATGTGTCGGGTTATCTGGCGAGTTTCTGGAGCGGGATGGGGAAGGCGGTATTTTTTGCGATGATCGCGGGGATTGCGGTGGCGACGTCGGCGGCGATTTTCGCGATGAGCCGGCGGTTGAACAGGGCGGTTGTTTCTTAGGTTTCGTGGGTTGGAGGAAGGCAAGGCAAAACTTCTTTTCTGGAGAAAAGAAGCAAAAGACTTTTGCTTGTGCTGTCGCGGACTTCGCGACGGAGTCTGCTGGGCGGAACGGGTTTTCAGGTCTGCGACCCTGATGCAAACAGAATCAATGGGGATACGCGGCACGTTGTTCTACAACAACGGGCATCGGCGAAAACATGTCCCGGTCACAGAGCGCGAGCCTCGCGACAGCGTTGTGGAAGTGCTTTGCTTCTTCCTTTCAAGAAAGAAGACCTTCCTTCCCCAACGTCGTCTCCAGCAGCTCCACCTGCCGCGCCAGGCGATCCAGCGAGTCCGAACCCGACCCGATCGCGGGTGCGGCCGGCCGGGTCCCCTGCCCCGCGCACGCCGCCAAGGCTTCGGGCACCCAGCAACGTAGTGCTTCGTTGTCTGCCGAGCGGGCGCGGGCGGGTTCCAGCGAGAGGGCGGTGAGGCGGCCGGCGATGCGGCGCAGCGCGGTGTCGGCAACCAGCACGGCTTGCAGGCGGTCGCGCTGGCCGCGGCGGGGTTCGTGCATGGCGCGTTGCAGGGTGGCTTCGAGGTTGTTGCTGGTGAGGCCGGCCAGGCGGCGGGCACGGGCGGGGTCGGTGGTGGTCAGCAGCACCGTGCGGGCGTAATCGGCGTGGGCGCGCAGTGCGGTGGCGAGGTCTGCGTCCACCTGCGGCTTTTGCCAGGACGGCCAGAGGACGGCGTTGGCGGCGACTGCGAGCAGGCCGCCGAGGATGGTATAGCCGGCGCGGGCCAGCGCGATCTGCGTCTGGTCTTCGAGCGGGCGGATCTGTTCGACGAGCAGGATGACGACCGGCGTGTAGACGGCGATGTAGACGCCGTAGCTGACCTGGCGGACGGCCAAAGCGAGTGCGCCGAGGACGGGGAGCAGCCCGGCGAGGTGCATGCGTGTGTGGACCATGGCCGAGAGGGCGGCGGCCACGGTGCCGCCGAGCAGGGTGCCGCCGACGCGTTCGAGCGTGCGCTGCCAGGTGGTGGCGAAAAAGGGCTGCATGACCAGCACGAGCGTGATGGTGAGCCAGTGCGTGTAGGGGCCGTGGCGCAGCAGCGTGAAGGCGAGTGCGGCTGTGACGACGACGCAGATGCGGGCGGCGTGGCGGAGCGTGGCGCTGCGCCAGCTCAGGTTTGCGGCGATGGGTGCGGCGATGCGCTGGCGGAGCGATAGGCCGGAGTCGCCTTGCGCGCCGCTGCCCGGGAGATATTGCGCGGGGTCGATGAGTTTGGTGGCGACGAGCAGCCGGTCGGCGATGGTGCGGGCGATGGGGACGAGCGCCGGGGTGCTGGAAGCGGACTGGCGCATGGTTGCGATGGCGCGTTCGAGGCGCGGCAGGCGGTCGGCGCGCTCGCGTTCGGTGGCGGTCGCGATCACGCGCAGCAGTGGGCGCAGGCGGCGGAGCAGGATGGCGGATGGCGCGTGCGCTTCGGGGGCTGCGTATTCCAGCAGGTCGGAGAGGGCGACGAGGACGGCGAAGAGCTGGTCGGCGGCTTCAAGGCGCAGCAGGTTTTGCGTGGCGGGGCCGCTTGCGGAGCCGCGTGTGTCCACGGTGCCTTGGAGCACGGCGCGGGCGTTTTCGATGGCGTTGCGGACGGCGCCGCGGCCGGCGCGGGCCTGGATTTCCCAGGCGGTGGTGTCGCGCGGGCGGCCGGCCGCTTCGGCTTCGACGAGGCGGAGCAGCATGCGGGTGAAGGCGGCGAGCGCGTCCCACACGTCGGCGACGGCGCGTCGGGCGGGGCCGTAGGGGTGGAGCTGCCAGAATAGCAGGGTGAGGAGCAGCGCCCAGATGCCGCCGGCGGCGAACAGCGCGGCGGTGATGGCGGCGGTGGGGAGGTCGAGCGGCGCGTCGGTGCCGAGGAGGAGAACGACGGCGAGAAGGTTGCCCAGGGCAGCGGCGGGGGCGCCCCAGATGCGCAGGAAGCCGGCGCCGAAGAGTGCGGGGGCGGCAGCGGCGAGGGTGAGCGCGATGCCGGCGCTGCGGACGAGGCCGAAACCGCCGAGGAGGAGGGCGCCGATGGTGACGAAGCCGATGAGCAGCGGCAGGCGCCGGCGGAGCGGGCCGCCGGGGTCGCAGATGCAGGTGAGGAGCGCGCCGAGGGCGGCGAGCGAGAGGATGGGTTGGTCGAGCCAGACGCTGGCGGCGACCGGGAGGGCTGCGGCGAGGCCGGCGCGGACGCCTTCGACGATGCTGAGCGCGCGGAGGTCGAGGCCGATGGGAAGGCGGGCGGGGTCGGCGCCGGGGGTGCGGGTGGTGCCGCGGGGATGAAGGAAGAAGTCCTTTTTTGAAAAAAAGGACCAAAAAATTTCTGCTCCTCGCCTGCCCCGAGTGATTGCCGGGCGATCAGCGCGGTCGTTGCCCCAGCGAGGAAGCAAAAGTCTTTTGCTTCTTTTTTTCAAAAAAGAAGTGCTTGCCTTACGCTTTCGTAAAACCCCTGCCTTCCTCGGCAAGCTTCACGAGCAGATCCGAAGGCGCGAAGTCCTGCGTGGACATCTGCTGATACGAACGCAGCCGTTCCAGCACATGCTTCAGACCGACAGTATCGCCGTAGAACATCGGGCCACCGCGATAGGCAGGGAAGCCGTAGCCGGTAAGCCAGACCATATCGATGTCGGATGCGCGGTAGGCTTTGCCTTCCTCGAGAATGCGAGCGCCTTCGTTGATCATGGTGTAGATGCAGCGTTCGAGAATTTCCTGGTCGTCGATTTTCCGGCGAGTGATCTGGCGTTCGGCGGATTGGCGCAGGATGAGGTCTTCGACGATCGGGCTTGGCGTGTGCTCGCGCTTGTCGTTGTAGTCGTAGAAACCGGATCTGGTTTTCTGGCCGCGGCGGTCGCGCTCGCAAAGCTGGTCGCGCAGCGTGACGCCGCGTGAGGTCTCGGCGGACCAGCCGATGTCGAGCCCGGCAAGGTCGGCCATCTGGAACGGGCCCATCGGGAAGCCGAAATTGTAGATCACGCGATCCACATCCCACGGCATGGCACCTTCCATGATGAGCTTGTTGGCTTCGCGCTGACGCGGCTCGAGCATGCGGTTGCCGATGAAGCCGTGACAGACGCCGGCCACGACTGCGACTTTGCCGATCTTCCGGCTGAGCTGCATGACGGTTTCGAGCACGTCGGGCGCGGTGTGCTCGCCGTTGACCACTTCGAGCAGGCGCATGACGTTGGCGGGCGAGAAGAAATGCATGCCGCATACGTCTTGCGGGCGCTGCGTCGAGGCAGCGATATCGTCGATATTGAGATAGGATGTGTTGCTGGCCAGGATGGCACCTTGTTTGACGATGCGGTCGAGCTTGCCGAAGATCTCTTTCTTGACATCCATGTTTTCGAACACGGCTTCGATGACCAGGTCGCAATCGGCGAGTTCGTCGAGGCTCATGCTGGCGGTCAGCAGGCCCATGTTGCGCTCGACCTGCTCCTGGGTGAGGCGGCCCTTCTTTGCAGTGTTCTCGTAATTGCCGCGCATGATTCCGACGCCACGCTCAAGCGCTTTCTCGTTGGCTTCGACGATGGTCACCGCGTAGCCTGCGGAGAGGAAGTTCATCGAAATGCCGCCGCCCATGGTGCCGGCACCGATGACGCCGACCTTTTTGATGGGACGCACCGCGGTGCCTTTCGGCAGGCCGGGGATTTTCTGCGCCTCACGCTCAGCGAAGAACAGATAGCGTTGTGCGGCCGATTGGGTGCCGTTCATCAGCTCCATGAACAGGCGGCGTTCCGTCTGCTCGCCTTCGTCGAAAGGCTGCGTGGCGGCCGCTTCGATGCATTTGATGTTGGCTTCGGGCGCCTCGAAATTGCGGAACTTTTTTGCGTTGGCGCGGCGGAAGGCGTCGAACACGGCCGGATCGGCCTGCACCGAAAGGTCACGGATTTTGCGCAGCGGCTTGTGCTCGGCAACCACTTGCCTGCCGTAATTTACGGCAAAGGCGAGCAGGCCGTCTTCCGGCGCGAGTGCGTCGACCAAGCCCTTGTCGAGCGCCTGCTTGGCGCCGATCGGCGTGCCTGAAGTGACCATGTCGAGCGCCTGTTCGACGCCCACCACGCGCGGCAGACGCTGCGTGCCGCCGGCGCCGGGGAGCAGGCCGAGCTTGACTTCCGGTAGGCCGAGTTTCGCGCTCGGCACCGCGACGCGATAATGGCAGCCGAGTGCCGTCTCCAGCCCGCCGCCGAGTGCGGTGCCGTGGATGGCGGCGACGACCGGCTTGGGCGAGGCCTCGATGGCGCGGATGACGTCGTGCAGAGAAGGGCCGGTCATCGGCTTGCCGAACTCGGTGATGTCGGCGCCGGCGATGAAGGTGCGGCCGGCGCAGGCCAGAACTATGGCGTGGGCGCTGGCGTCGGCGTTGGCGGCTTCGATGCCCTTCGCGATGCCTTCACGGACGGCGGCCGACAGTGCGTTGACTGGGGGGGAGTTGACGGTGAGCACGGCGACGCCGTCTTGCGTTTGCAGGGTGGTGACGGCGTTCAGGTCGGTCATCGATGGGTTGTTCCTTTGGGTCGGCGTGGGTTTTGGGGATGGAACCGGAGGCAAGGCAAGGCCTTCTTTTTTGAAAGAAGAAGCAAGAGACTTCGGTTGGCTGTCGCGGACCTTGGGATTGGCGTTTGTCAGGTTTCCACCCAGGGCGCTGCCTGCTCGAGTTGCGCGGCGAGCCGGATGAGCAGGCCTTCTGCGTTCGCGGCACCCACGAATTGCACGCCGACCGGCAGCGACGGGCCGCCGGGGACGGCGGGGGCGCGGTGTAGCGGGACGGACATGGCGGGCGAGTGGGTGAGGTTGGCGAGCTGGGTGAAGGGCGTGCGGGCCAGGCTTTCCTTGGCCATGCGGTCGAGCAGGCCCATTTTCAGCATCAGCTTGCCGCCGCGCAGCGCACGCACGGCGGAGATCAGGCGGAGCTGGCTTTTTGGCGTGTCGAGCTCGCCGATCAGCGCGGGCGGCGCGGCGACAGTGGGTGTCATCCACATATCGTAGGTCTGGTGGAAATGGCCGAGCGCGCGGGCGAAGCCGTTCCATTTAAGATGCGCGGTGACGTAGTCGCCGGCGGAGAACAGGCGGCCGAGCAAGGCGAGCATGGCGGTTTCGGGCTCGAAGGCAGCATCGAGCCGGCCGGTGGCGGCCACTTCGGCGGCAACCTGGCCGAGATAGAGTTTGAGGTAGCAATCGGCGACCGCCGCGCCGTCGATCGCGGGTGCTGCTTCCTCGACATGGTGACCGAGGGATTCGAGCAGGCGGGCGGCGTTGTGGACGGCGTCGATGCAGGCCTGGTCGACCGGCGTGCCGATGGGCGACGCGGTGGAGAAGCCGATGCGCAGGCGGCCCGGGGCGATGTCGGCCTCGGCGGCGTAGGGGCGCTCGGGCGGGGCGAGCACGTATTGGTCGCCGGGTTCGGGGCCGGCCAGCACGTCGAGCATGCGGGCGGTGTCGCGCACGGAGCGGGTGAGCACGCCGTTGGCGGAGGCGCCTTCCCAGACCTGGCCACCGCCGGGCGCCCAGCTTATGCGGCCGGTGCCGGGTTTGAGGCCGAACAGGCCGCAGAAGCTGGCGGGAATGCGGATGGAGCCGCCACCATCGTTGGCGCCGGCCATGGGCACGATGCCGGCGGCGACGGCGGCGGCCGATCCGCCGGACGAGCCGCCGGGGGTGCGGGTAGTGTCGATGGGGTTGCGGCTGGGCCCCCAGAGCTTGGATTCGGTGACGGCGCGCAGGCCGAATTCGGGCGTGGCGGTGCGGCCGAAGATCACCAGGCCGGCGGCGAGGCAGCGGCGGGTGTAGGCGCTGTGCTCGGTGGGAATGCGCTGGCGGTGAGCGGCGGTGCCGGCGGTATGCGGCTGGCCGGCATATTCCTGGCCGATATCCTTCAGCAGGAACGGCACGCCGGCGAAGGGGCCGGAAAGCTGCCCTGCCTCGATCTGCGCGCGCGCTGCGTTGTCGAAACGGATCGGCACGGCGTTGAGCGTGGCCTCGGAAGCGTCGGTTCTGCGGATGGCTTCGGCGAGAAGCTCGCCAGCGCTGATCTCGCCCTTGGCGACCAGCTCCGCCTGCCCAGTCGCATCCAGCCCGTCCAACATCGCAACCCCGCCAAAATCAAAAAGTTTGGTCCTTTTTTTCGAAAAAGGACTGCTTGCCTTACTTCGTCAGCTCCTGCCTACCTATCTGCTAAAGAGTTCTGGAGGAAATCCCATGGAAGACGTCGTCATCGTATCGGCTGTCCGCACACCCGTCGGCAGCTTCAACGGCGCGTTCGCCGGCGTATCTGCGGTCGAGCTTGGCACCACGGCGTTGCGGGTGGCGATCGAGCGTGCGGGATTGGAGCCGGGCCAGGTGGACGAGGTGATCCTGGGGCATGTGCTGGCCGCCGCGCAGGGGCAGAACCCCGCCCGCCAGGCGGCACGGCATGCTGGCGTGCCGGATGAGAAGACGGCGTTCGGGATCAACCAGGTATGCGGCAGCGGGCTGCGGGCGGTGGCACTGGCGGCCCAGCAGGTGCGCACCGGCGAGAGTGCAATCGTGGCCGCGGGCGGCATGGAGAGCATGAGCCAGTCCGCGCATGCGGCGTATCTGCGCAGCGGCGTGAAGATGGGCGCGCTGGAGATGACCGATACGATGCTCAAGGACGGGCTGTGGGACGCGTTCCACGGCTACCACATGGGCATCACGGCGGAGAACGTGGCGCAGAAATACCAGATCACGCGCGAGGCGCAGGACGAGTTTGCGGTGGGTTCGCAGAACAAGGCGTCGGCGGCGAGCAAATCGGGGCGTTTCCGCGACGAGATTGCGCCGTTTGCGGTGAAGGGGCGCAAGGGCGACACGGTTGTCGATACCGACGAGTATATCCGTCACGACAGCGACATGGCGGCGATGGGCAAGCTGAAGCCCGCTTTCAACAAAGAGGGGACGGTGACTGCGGGAAATGCGAGCGGCATCAACGATGGCGCGGCGGTGTTGCTGGTGATGAGCGGCGCGGAAGCGCAGCGTCGCGGGCTGGCGCCATTGGCGCGCATCGCGAGTTTCGCGACGGCTGGTGTGGATCCGGCGATGATGGGAACGGGGCCGATACCGGCGTCACGTCGCGCGCTGGAGCGTGCGGGATGGGGCGTGGGCGATCTCGATCTGATCGAGGCGAACGAAGCGTTTGCGGCGCAGGCGTGTGCGGTCAATAAGGATTTGGGCTGGGATACGGAGCGGGTGAACGTGAATGGCGGCGCGATTGCGTTGGGTCATCCGATCGGCGCGTCGGGCGCGCGGGTGCTGGTGACGTTGTTGCATGAGATGGGCAAGCGGGATGCGAAAAAGGGCCTGGCAACGTTGTGCATCGGCGGGGGGATGGGTGTGGCGATGTGTGTGGAGCGGTAAGTCGGACGCCTGTTCATCCGCATGAGCGAGGAAGAAAGGGGAACCGCAGATCACGCAGATAGCGCAGGCGAGAATGATTGCCTGATGGCATGACATTCTCTCCGAGTCACGGCTCCAAGCGATCTGCGTTCATCTGCGACATCTGCGGTTCGCTTTCTTCCCGGCCATCGCGCGCGCGTTAAAGAGCGTTAAAGAGCGTTAGAGAGCGTTAGAGAGCGTTAGCCATGTCGCATCATTACGACCTCGTCGTTCGCGGCGGCCAATGTGTGCTGCCATGGGGCGTGGCCGGTTGCGATATCGGCGTGACAAACGGCCGAATTGTCGCAATCGGCACGTCCCCCAACGACACCTCCGACCACATCGTCGACGCCACCAACCTCCACGTCCTCCCCGGCCTCATCGACCCGCACGTCCACCTCCGCGACCCCGGCGACGCCTCCGTCGAAAGCATCCCCACCGGAACACGCGCCGCCATCCTCGGCGGGATCGCCACGGTGTTCGACATGCCGAACACCGCGCCCGCAATCACCAACGCCGAAACGCTCGCCTGGAAACAGGCCTACGTCCCGCATAACAGCTATTGCGATTTCGGCATCTATGTCGGCGCCACACGCGCCAACACGCCCGATCTCGCCACGCTCGAACGCGAACATGGTGTGTGCGCATTGAAACTTTTCGCCGGCAGTTCGACCGGCGACCTGATGATCGAGGACGACGCCGGCATCGAAGCCGTCATGCGCTCCGGCACCCGCCGTATCGCGTTCCACTCCGAAGACGAATACCGCCTGCAAGCACGACGAAAACTGTTCAACACCGGCGATGCGTATCGCAGACACATGGAATGGCGCGACGAGGAATGCGCCTTCCTCGGCACGCGACGCATCATCGCACTCGCGCATAAAACAAAACGCCCTGCCCACATCGTGCACGTCTCCACCGCGGAAGAATTCGAGTTCCTGCGCGACCACCGCGATATCGCCACTGCCGAAGTGCTGGTGAACCACCTCACCCAGATCGGCCCCGATTGCTACGACCAGCTCGGCGCCTACGCGGTGATGAACCCGCCGATCCGCGACCGCCGCCATTACGATGCCGCGTGGCAAGCCGTGCGCGACGGCCGGGTGGACACGATTGGCTCCGACCACGCGCCGCATTCCCACGCCGCCAAGGCACGCCCCTGGCCGGACACCGCCGCCGGCCTCACCGGCGTGCAGACCGCCCTGCCCGTCATGCTCACCCACGTGGCCGAGGGCCGTCTTAGCCTGCAGCGCCTGGTGGATCTTATGGCGGCCGGGCCGGCGCGCGTGTATGGCGCACCCACCAAGGGCCGCATCGCCGCAGGCTACGATGCGGATTTCACGCTGGTGGACCTCAAACGCACGCGGACGATCGAGAATGACTGGATCGCCACGCCGGCGGGGTGGACGCCGTTTGCCGGGATGCGCTGCACGGGGTGGCCGGTGGCGACGATCGTGCGTGGGCAGGTTGTGATGCGGGACGGGGAGGTGCTCGGGCCGCCGAAGGGGCGCTTGGTGAGGTTTTAGGAAGCAAGCGCTGTTTTTTGAAAAAAAGAACCAAAAAACTTTTGCTGTCTCGCTTGTTGCCCTAAGCGTTCGCTGCAGATGCGAGGGACCAAAAGTTTTTTGGTTCTTTTTCAAAAAAGAACGCCTTTCTTCGGAGCCCCCCCCATGCAACAAACCGCTATCATCACCGGCAGCACAAGCGGCATCGGCTACGAAGCCGCCCTCGCCCTCGCCGCGAAAAACATCGACATTGTCCTGGCCGTCCGCGACACCGTTCGCGGCGAGGCCTGCGCGAGGCAGATACGCGCCGTGCACAGCCAGGCGCGCGTTTCCGTCAGTGCAGTCGATCTCGCCAGCCTCGCCTCGATCCGCGACTTTGCTGCGCGCACCAACAATTCCCTGCCGCGTATCGATATTCTGCTCAACAACGCGGGCCTCGGCCTGCAGGCTAAACGCGGCGTGACGGTCGACGGATTCGAACGCATGTTCGGCACCAATCACCTAGGACATTTCGCACTCACGGGGCTGCTGATGCCGACGCTGCTCGCCGCCAACGCGCCGCGCGTCGTCACCATCGCCAGCATCGCGCACAAACGCGGCGCCATCGACTTCAACGATCTGCAAACCGTGCGGCCCTACAGCGGGCGCAAGGCGTATGGCCAATCCAAGCTCGCCAACCTGATGTTCGCGCTGGAACTGGACCGGCGCGCGCGCCTGGCCGGCTCGCGCCTGATTTCGGTGGCGGCTCACCCGGGCGTCGCCACAACCGGCTTCATGGCAGCCACCGGCATGCCCGGGCCGCTCGTCTCGCTCGGCAATCTCGCCATCGGGCTGGCGTTCAACAACGCCGTCCAAGGCGCGCAGCCCGGCGTGCACGCGGCCACCGCGCCAGAGATTGTCGGCGGGCAGTATTGGGGCCCCGACGGGCTGCTCGAAGCACGCGGCAAGCCTGTGCTGGCCAAAATCGCGCCGCAAGGGTTGGATCGTGCAACCTGGGAGCGGCTTTGGACGGTGTCGGAAGAACTGACGGGAGTCACCTATCCGCCGCTTGCCTGAAGATGCTGCTTCGGCTCGCAAATTAAAATGCGTTCGACCTTTCCTGGCCTGGCGGAAACGGATACGCTTCGACAACATTTAAGCAAGCGGGTGGGCGATGGCGGCAGGCGAGGATCGGCTAAGCCCATGCGACGGGCTGAACAACTACAATGTCGTTCTCGCGCGCATGGAATTGCCGACGCACGGCGGCGCCACATTCAGTTTTGCCGTCACCAACTCCATGCTTCCGGTGGCCGATCTCGAAGTGAGCGTTCCTGCCAGCGGACAAAGTCTGGACCGGATGACGGTGGAAGCGCACGACGCGCTGATCGACATCCTGCGGCAACTGCTCTTTCGCGCAGAAAAGGCACGCGCGAATCACGAACGGAACGCGCGCCCGATAGTGCAGGTCGCCGCTTCTGCGGACGGCGGCGAGGATACCGAGTTCACAGTGGATCGTCGTGCGCCGCCCACGTCAGAGCGCCGCGGCCTTGGCATGGATAGCGCCTTTACCGATTACAGCGCGCTGGGCTGAACGGGACAGCGCGAGCTACTCCCGGGCGAGCCGGAGCAGGGTGGAGTTGTGGTCCTCGGTAATCAGCACGCTGCCATCTGCATCTTCGGCCACGCCCACCGGTGCGCCTTGCGGATGCGCTGTGGTGCGCGTCCAATCCCAGACCAGGTTTTCCGGCGCGCCATTTGGCTGACCATCGGCGTGCAGCGACAGACCGACGAGCCGGTGCCCGGCCGGACGATAGCCGTGGTAGGTCATGATCACCTGGCCCTTCAAGCCGAGTGAAGCGGACTGTGCGAGCAGCATGCCAAGCGGTGCCGCATGCGGCGGCAGCAGCAAAGTCGGCCGGCGATATCTGCTACAATCATGGCCTTTATATTCGGGGTTCGCGCGCGTTCCGTCGAAGCAATAAGGCCAGCCGTAATCGGCATCTTTCGCGACCACGTCGAACACATCGTTCGGCAGTGCAGCGTCCGATAACGCGTGGTCGGCCTCGCCGACAGCATCGCGCTCGTTGACGGCGGCCAGCACCGCGCCGCCCGGCATCACCGCCAGGCCCATACTGTTGCGCAGCCCGGTGGCCAGGGTTTCGGCCTGCCGCCAGCTCGTTGCATGGCCCGGTTCCACGCGCACGATCTCCGCCCGTTTCGGGTTGCCGGCAATTTCTCGGCATGGCTGGCCCGCCACCGGTGTTGCGCCATTCGGGCTCTCGCAATGATCGGTGCCGGAGCCGATATTGACATAGAGGCTACCGTCGGGCGCCTGCGCGAGTGCCGCCAGCGGGTGCCGACCGGTGGCCGGCAATCCCGTCAGCACGTCCTGCATCGCCGGCGATGGCCCGCCTGGTGATGCGATGCGCACCACGCGATCGAGCAGGCCCAGATACAAGCCGCCGGCAGGGGCTGGCAGCAATGCGCTCGGCTCGTCGAGACCCTGCAGCACAATCTGCGGCGCATCGTGACCATCGTGATCGAGACGCAACAGCCGGCCATGGCCTTTGCGCCAGCCACCCATGTCGACCACATAGATTGCGTGGCCGATGACCGCCACGCCGCGCGCAAAACCGAGATGCTCGGCCACCAGCCCCACGCAAAACCCTGGCTTGGTCTGCAACGATACGCGGGGGAACCCGCCGCAGATGCCCTGCGTCACGTAAGGCTGGGACGCGCGAGCGGCTGGGACGATGCACCACGCGGCGAGCAGACTCGCGACGGCGATGCGCACGCGCTTCACCGGCTTATCCGCCGGCGCGGCTTTTGTCGCGCACCGCACGGAATTCGTTTCCGGCATACCAGTCGGGCCAAGCTGTAGAGTTGGCGAGTGCCTCGCCGAACGCATACAGCACTTTCAGATCGGACGTCGGGCCCGAGAGGTCCCATTTCGGATCGTAGATGTCGGTCGGCTGATGATAATGGTGGGCGGTGTAATCGTCCATTGCCGCCCGGCCTGCCGTGGTGCCACCTTGCAACAGGTCGAAACCGCCGAGCGGATCGAGCATTGGTATGCCGATCTTGGCAAGGCTGATGTGGTCGGAGCGGTAGAACTCGCCCTTCTCAGGCTCGGGATCCGGCGAGATGACCCGGTTCTGCTTTTTCAGCTGCGCGGCCAGCAAATCTTCCAGTTGCGATGCGCCGTTGCCGATCAACACCAGATCGTGCGCGGGGCCAACCGGCAGGTTTGCATCGATGTTGACGCCGCCGACAATGTGCGCAGGTGGCCATACCGGATGCTGTGCGAAATACGCCGATCCGAGCAGGCCCTGTTCTTCGAGCGTCCAGCAGATGAAAGCCACGCTGCGCGCCGGCGCGGGGCGCTGGTGCGCGAACGCTTCGGCGATTTCCAGAATGCTGGAATCACCCATGCCATTGTCGATCGCGCCGTTATAGATTTTATGCGGGCCGGGAACGTCGGGCTTGATGCCGAGATGATCCCAATGTGCGGTGTAGAGAACGACGTCGTCGGGATGCGACGCGCCAGTCACCATGCCGACCACGTTGCGCGTCATCAGGTGCGAAACGCTGGAGTGCAGTTCGGCGGAAAGCGTCTCGCCCTTCATCGGGATCGGCTTGAAGCCTGGCGTGTTGGCGGCCTTCTTTTCCGCGTCGTAATCCAGGCCGGCGCGATGGAACAGGTCGCGCGCCGTATCGAGCGTGATCCAGCCTTGCACCGGCACCTTGGAGCTGTTGCCATCGGCTTCGTCGAGCCACGATTTGGCGCCCGAGTTCGAATTGCGCACCACCTGCCAGCCATAGGCAGCCGGCGCCGTCTCGTGCACGATCATCACCGCGGCCGCACCGTGCCGTGCCGCTTCCTCGAACTTGTAAGTCCAGCGGCCGTAATACGTCATCGCCCGGCCCTTGAAGAATTTCGGGTCGGGATTTGCATCCTGGTTGCCGGGATCGTTGATCAGCAGCACGACGGTCTTGCCGTGCACGTCGATACCCGCATAGTCGTTCCAGTGATATTCGGGCGCGACGACGCCGTAGCCCACGAACACCATCGGCGTGTTGCTGATGGCGACGTTGTCGGATTTGAATTGTGGCGTCCAATACACAACGTCGGACGGAAATGCCGGCGTGAGCGTCCCCTGGCCGGTCGCGAACGACAGATGCGACTTGGCCGGATCGAGCGTGATGCTGACGCTCGGCACCGGCTGGAAATAGCTGCCGTGATTGCCCGGCGCCAGGCCGATGCGCTTCATCTCGTCGGCAATCCAGGCGGCTGCATCCTCGCCGGCACGGGTGCCGGGGCCACGGCCCTGGAACGCATCGTCGGCAATCGCCTTGTCGCGCGCGGCGAGATCACGGGCGTTGATGTCGGGCGTCGTGGTGGGATGGGGCGGATATTGCGCCCAGGCGGGAGTGGCGAGGGCTAGCAGGGCAATGGTGAGCTTGCGCATGGGGCGACCCTAGCTTGAGGAAAGGGGAAAGCAAGGCGTTCTTTTTCGAAAAAAACCAAAAAACCCTTCCAATTCGGCCTCAGCTCAGCGATAGGTATAGAAACCTTTTGCCTAGCTGACGTAGGAAATAATACAAGCTCTGCTGCGGTATAGGCGGGGGTTGCATGCACGATCGGCTATTGTTCATTCTCAAACAGCGCGAGACTTATGCCGGCGCCTATAGTGGAAGCCTGTCGTCCGGGCTGCGCAACTCGGTCGAATTCGTGCTCACCATGCTCGCATCCATCGGCATCGAGGCCGCCATGGTCGAGGTTGATGACAACAACGCCATCGACGCTGCGGTCACAGCGTGGCGACCGACGCACGTCATCATCGAAGCGTTTTGGGTAGTGCCGGAAAAGTTCGACGAACTATTGCCGTTGCATCCCGGCGTAAGCTGGATCGTCCGCAATCATTCCGAAATCCCGTTTCTGGCCAACGAGGGAATCGCGTTCGGCTGGATTGCCGGCTATCTCCAGCGCGGCGTCGAGATCATGTGCAACGCGCCACGCGCCCTGGCCGACCTGCGCGCCGTGGCCCAGGCTTACGGCACCTCGGACCGGTTGGTGACATTCGGACCGAATTCCTACCCGCTTCCCTGCCAGCGCGATGCCATCACGACGAACGCATGCGACCCGGACACCTTGGTCGTCGGCTGCTTCGGCGCAATCCGGCCGCTGAAAAACACCATGGCGCAAGCGCTTGCCGCAATCGCCGCGGCGCAGGCGCGGCGGCGTTGCCTGGAGTTCCACGTCAACGTCACGCGGCTGGAAGGCAACGGCGATCCGATCCTGAAAAACCTGAGGCAGATGTTCGCAGCCTTGCCGCGCCACCGCCTGGTCGAGCACGATTGGCTGCCGCACTCGGCCTTCTGCAAGCTGGTCGCCGGCATGGACATCGTCTCGCAAGTCAGTTTTTCGGAAACGTTCAACATCGTGGCGGCCGACGCGGTCGCCGCCAACGTTGCCGTCGTCGTCTCCAACGAAGTGCCATGGATCGGCGATTACGCGCACGCGGACCCGTGCGGCATTCCCTCCATCACGCAGGCCATGCTGCGCATCTGCGACGAGCCGGACCGTGCGTCACGCCTGCATCGCCAGCGGCGCGACCTCGCGCATTATTGCCGCGGGACGGAGCGCGTCTGGGAGGAACGGTTCACCCGAAGCTGGGCATAGCGCCCTACGCCGATCGGGCAACTACGCCATCACACGCGCGCTGACGCGATCAGCGCGCACCCACACGGTTTGCAATCAGGTCGTCCACGACGGCAGGATCGGCCAGCGTGGATGTATCGCCCAGCCCGTCCGTCTCGTTGGCCGCGATCTTGCGCAGAATACGCCGCATGATCTTCCCGCTCCGCGTTTTCGGCAGACCGGGCGCCCATTGTATCGCATCGGGGGCCGCAATCGGGCCGATCTCGCGACGTACCCAGGCCACCAGTTCACGCCGCAATTCCTCGCTCGGCGCCACACCGTCCTTCAACGTCACGTAGGCATAAATCCCCTGCCCCTTCACATCGTGCGGAAAACCGACGACGGCCGCTTCGGCCACATGCGTGTTGCTGACGAGCGCACTTTCCACTTCCGCCGTGCCCATGCGATGCCCGCTGACATTGATCACGTCGTCCACGCGCCCGGTGATCCACCAATGCCCGTCCTCGTCGCGCCGCGCGCCGTCGCCGGTGAAATACCGGCCGGGATAGGTGGTGAAATATGTCTGCACGAACCGCTCATGGTCGCCGAACACGGTACGCATCTGGCCAGGCCAGCTATCGGTGATGCAAAGATTACCTTCCGCCGCGCCTTCGAGCTCCACGCCTTCTGCATCCACCAATATCGGGTTCACACCAGGCAGCGCCGCCATCGCCGAACCCGGCTTCAACGCATGTGCGCCGGAGACGGGGCTGATCAGGATGCCACCCGTCTCCGTCTGCCACCACGTATCGACGATCTGGCATCGGCTCTCGCCTACAACGCGATGATACCAAAGCCAGGCTTCGGGATTGATCGGCTCGCCCACGCTACCAAGCAGGCGCAACGACGAGCGCGACGTCGATGTCACCGGCGCATCGCCCTCACGCATCAGCGCGCGGATCGCGGTCGGCGCCGTGTAGAATATGTTCACATTGTGCTTGTCGATCACCTGCCAGAAACGCGAACTTGTCGGATAGGTCGGCACACCCTCGAACATCAGCGTCGTCGCACCATTGGCGAGCGGGCCATACACGATGTAAGTGTGCCCCGTCACCCAGCCCACATCGGCGGTGCACCAGAACACCTCGCCCGCGCGATAGTCGAACACCAGCTCATGCGTGAAGCTCGCCCACACCATGTAGCCGCCTGTGCTGTGCAGCGCGCCTTTCGGTTTTCCCGTGCTGCCGCTTGTGTAAAGTATGAACAGCGGATCCTCGGCACCCATTTCCTCGGGCGCACAGTCGGGCGAAGCGGCCGCCACGATCTCCGCGTAAACATGATCGCGTGTCGCGTGCATCGGCACCGCGGCGCCGGTCACGCCGACGACAATCACGTGTTCTACGCTCGGGCTTTGCGCGAGTGCCGCATCTGCATTGGTCTTCAACGGCACGGTTCGCCCGCCGCGCCGGCTCTCATCGGCGGTGATCAGCATCGTGGACCCGCAATCCTGGATGCGGTTGGCCAGGCTGTCAGGCGAAAACCCGCCGAACACCACCGAATGGATCGCGCCGATGCGCGCGCAGGCCAGCATCGCCACCGCCGCTTCGGGCACCATCGGCAGATAGATCGTGATACGGTCGCCTTTTTTGGCACCCAGCGCCTTCATCGCATTAGCCAGCCGGCACACGCGCTCATGCAGGTCGCTATAGGTGATCCTTTGCGACTGCCCGGGATCGTCGCCTTCCCAGATGATCGCCACCTGATCGCCACGTTCGGCCAAATGCCGGTCGAGGCATACGGCGGACGCGTTCAGCGACCCGTCCTCGAACCAGCGTATGCGCACGTCGCCTTCGAAGCTGGTATTCTTGATCGTCTGCGGGAAACGCATCCACGCGAGCCGCTTGGCCTGCTCGGACCAGAACCCGTCCGGGTCGCGCGCTGCGTGGTTGCTCATCACGCGCAAGGTTGCGGCATTGACGCCGGCGCTGGCCGCGACGTGCGGCGGAATGTGGAAAACCTGGTGTTCGGTCATTGGGCGGTTCCCGAGTTTTTTCTAAGCAAGGCGTCTTTTTCGAAAAAAAGAAGCAAAAAACTTTTGCTCCGCTTTCGCGCGCCTAACGATCAAAAGTCTTTTGGTCCTTTTACGACAAAGGACTGCTTGCTTTCCGCGTCACACACAAGCCATCGGCCAAACACCGCGCCCAAGACCGGCGCAGCCTTGCGTCACTCCGTGCGCACCTGCGCCACCGCCTTTATCGCGGGATCGGCTGCAAAATCCGCCGGCGCCACGAACCCCAACCCGTCCCACGGGATTTCCAGCCCCGCATGGCCGAAGCAACGCGCCACGTATTCCGAGCAGATGAACTCGTCCTTCGGCATCAGACGCCCGGGCATCTTCATGTTCAGGCGCCCCGCCGCAATCCGGGCACCGATCTTGGCCGTCTCCGCATTGGAGAACGGCGTGCCTAGCCGGTCCATCGCGTATGTGCACAGCAGTTTCAGCGTCTCCGGCGCGGGATCACGCAACGCATCATGCCGCGCGAGCAATATCCGGCCGGGATAAGGATGCACGCCGCTGCTCGTGCGCGCAATGAAATCGCTCAGCGCCACCGCGCGCGTGCCCAGCTTGGCCACACATTCCAGGATCAGAACGCGATCCACATGGTCCACCCGCAGCACCATGCCGATATGGCTCCACGGCGATTTCGTCGCCCAGCGTATCAGGCGCGACATCGGGTCCCACGCCGAACACAGCATGATGTCGCCGTCGCGCACCTGTCCGCGCACCTCGTCATACGGCACGGGCGCCAGCCGCGTCAGGATGTCGTCCGGAATACTCACGTCGCGCGCGCCCCCCCAAGCTTGCAGATGTGCTTCCAATGCGCGGGCGAGACATCGACGACGGAGAGGCGCGACAGCCGCAGCAGGCCGAAACCGTCGAGCGCCGGATCGGCCTTCATCTCGGCCAGGCTCACCGCGCGCTTGAACGGCCGCACGGCCTTCATGTCGACGCACACCCAATCGCCCTTGTCAGCCGTCGGGTCGGGATAGGCGGCGCGCACCACTTCGACGATGCCGACGATCTCCTTGCCGATGTTGGAATGATAGAAGAAAACCCGATCGCCGACCGCCATCGCCTTGAGGTTGTTCTTTGCCTGGTGGCTGCGCACGCCCGTCCAGGGCTCCACGTCATGCTCGACCTGCATGTCCCACGAGAACGAGTCCGGCTCGGTCTTCACCAACCAATGGTTCAACCCACCAGATCCCCGTCGCGGAACACCTGCCGATACGGCCGTATCAGCACGGATTCGAACAGCCCGGTTCTGTTGTACGGGTCGGCCTCGGCAAAGCCCGCAGCCGCCGCGCGATCGGCCACATCCACGATAAGCAGGCTGCCGCAGGGCCGGTCGTCGATGTCCAGCAAAGGCCCCGCCTGCACGATGTGGCTTTCATAGGTCTGCAAATAGGCCAGATGCTGTGTCCGGGCGGCGAGGCGCACATCGAGGCTCCCCGGCTTGTCGGTGCAGATCAACGCGAACAACATGGACGAAACTTTCTGCAAAGGCCGCTCAAGCTGGCAGCGGTGCCGCTTCAAAGGCAAGGCCAGCCCTGCTAGAACGGATCATCTTGGACGCAATCACCACCTCCCCGCGCCCCGCGCGGCGCAGCCTGCACCGCTTCGCCAACCCCGGGCGCTTCCTGCGCATCGCCGCGCGCGCGCAGCCGTTCCTGACCTGGCCCGCCTTGCTGCTGATGGGCGCCGGCCTGTTCTGGGGCCTGTTCGTCTCGCCCGCCGACTACCAGCAGGGCGACGCGGTGCGCATCATGTATATCCATGTGCCCTGCGCGTGGCTTTCCACCGCCGGCTACACCGGGCTGGCCGCCGCCTCGTTCATGGCGCTGGTCTGGCGCCATCCGCTGGCCGACATGGCGGCCGCCGAAATCGGCCCCGTGGGTGCCGCGGCCACCGCACTCTGCCTGGTCACCGGTTCGCTGTGGGGCAAGCCGATGTGGGGCGCCTGGTGGGTGTGGGACGCGCGGCTCACGAGCGTGCTGGTGCTGTTCTTCCTCTATTGCGGCCACATCCTGATCATCCGCGCCTTCGACGACCAGGAGCGCGGCTACCGCGCCGGCGCCATCCTCGCACTGGTGGGCGTGGTGAATTTGCCGATCATCCATTACAGCGTGCAGTGGTGGAATACGTTGCATCAGGGTAACAGTATCGGGCTGACCGGCTCCTCCACGATGGACGGCCGCATATCTCTGGCCGCTGGCGGTTTGCGCGCTTGGGGCCACATGGGGGTTCGCGGCGCTGGTCGTGGCACGGTTGCGGGCGGCGGTAATGGAGCGGCGGTTGCGGGGGGTTTTGATGGCTCGGGTGGAGAAGGAAGGCGTTCTTTTTTGAAAGAAAGAACCGAAAGACTTTTGCTTGTGGCTGCGGGACGATGGGAGTTTCTGGTTTGAACGATCCGCTTCGGTTCAGTCATGTTGGCTACATCGCCACGGCTTATGCGCTGTTCGGGGCGACGGTTGCCTATATTGCCGTCACCGCGCAGCTGCGCCTGGCGCGTGTGGCGCGCCGGCTTCGCGCCGCTGACCCGCGTGAGCGTGCGCCATGACCCGCAAGGGGCGCCGGATGGTGATCATCCTGGCTTGCGGCCTGGGCTTGGGCAGCGCCAGCGCCCTCGCGCTCAACGCATTCGGCGACAACATGGTGTTCTTCATGTCGCCAGGCGACATCGCCACCAAAGCGCCCGACATCGGCCGAACCATCCGCCTCGGCGGCCTCGTCCAGGCCGGCTCGCTGCATCTGGTCAAAATCGACGGCGAACCCACCGCCCAGTTCACCGTCACCGACGGCCATTCCACCATCCCCGTCAGCTACACCGGCATCCTCCCCGACCTGTTCCGCGAAGGCCAGGGCGTCGTCACCCTGGGCAGCCTGCAGCCGGACCACAGCTTCCGCGCCCAGGAAGTCCTCGCCAAGCACGACGAGACCTACATGCCGAAAGACGTGGCCGACGCCCTCAAACGCTCCGGCCACTGGAATCCGGCCAAGGGGTCCGCCCCCCCCGCCAGCACTTGGCCCACCGTCACGGCGTCCGCCCGTGGGAGCTGAAACGCGGCTGGCAGAGCGCACCATCCGCGCCTGCCGGCCGGACGAAGCGGGCCGGATCGGCGACATCATCAACGTCGCCGCCCAAATCTATCACGGTGTCATCTCCGACGATTGCTGGCACGAGCCCTACATGCCGCCCGACAAGCTGGAAGCGGAGATCGCCGCCGGCGTGGTGTTCCAGGGCATCGACATGGACGGAAGGCTGGTAGCCGTGATGGGCTTGCAGCCGGTGCAGGATGTGAGCCTCATCCGGCACGCTTACGTCATGCCCGACTATCAGGGACATGGGCTCGGAACGCAGCTTCTGGTCGCGTTCAAGCGCCAGGTTGCAACACCCATTCTCGTCGGCACCTGGGCGGCCGCGACTTGGGCCATCGCCTTCTACGAACGCCATGGCTTCCAAAACGTCGGGCAGGCCCCGACGGCAGACCTTTTGCGCCGCTATTGGACAATTTCCGAGCGCCAGATCGAGACCTCAGTCGTTCTCGCGTTGCAGGGTTTAGTGAAGCAGACGTCGGCGAACGACCGTGTCGGCTGACCTTGCGATGCGCCCGTATTACGAACGTGCCGTCGCAGCCAAACCGGTCGATGCTCGCGCCGGGATGTTTTGGCGTTGGGATGGCGGGCTCGGCTTTGATGTCAGCCCGAACTATCCGCAGGATGCCACCGCCGGCGACAGCGAAGAAGATGGTGAGGCGAACTGCTACATCGCCCGTAGGCATATGGGCGGGCACTTCTATCTTACGAAAATGGACTGCAACGTCGTGCCCAACTGGAAATACGACCGACCATGATCCCCGAACTCGGCCATTTCGCGCTCGCCATCGGCTGCGCCCTTGCCTTCATGCAAGCCATCGTCGGCCTGTGGGGCGCCCATCGGCGCGACAGCAGGCTGATGTCGGCCACCGCCAACATCGCCGTCGGGCAGTTCCTCGCCCTCGCCGGCGCCGGCCTGGCCCTGGTGCTGGCCGCCGCGCATGACGATTTCTCCGTCGTCAACATCCGTGACAACAGCGCCATCGCCAAGCCGCTGCTCTACAAGATCACCGGGGTATGGGGAAACCACGAGGGCTCCATCCTGCTCTGGGGCCTGATACTGGGCATCTGCGGCGCACTCGTCGCAGGCTTCGGCCGCAACCTGCCATCCGCCTTGCGCGCCCGCGTGCTGGGCGTGCTCGGCGGCACATCGGCCGGCTTCCTGCTCTTCTGCCTGCTCACGTCGAACCCGTTCCTGCGTGAATTCCCCGCGCCGCCCGACGGCCAGGGCATGAACCCGCTTCTGCAGGATCCCGGCTTGGCCTTTCACCCGCCCATTCTGTACATGGGCTATGTCGGTTTTGCGGTGCCGTTCGCCTTCGCCGTCGCCGCCCTCCTCGAAGGCCGCATCGACGCCGCCTGGGGCCGCTGGGTGCGGCCGTGGGCGCTCGTCTCCTGGTGCTTTCTCACCTGCGGTATCGCGATGGGCTCCTGGTGGGCCTATTACGAACTCGGCTGGGGCGGCTACTGGTTCTGGGACCCGGTCGAGAATGCCTCGCTCATGCCGTGGCTCACCGGCACCGCGCTGGTGCACTCGGCCATCGTCGTCGAAAAGCGCGAGAGCCTGAAAATCTGGACCGTGCTTCTCGCCATCGGCACCTTCAGCCTGTCGCTGTCGGGCACCTTCCTCGTCCGCTCCGGCATCCTCAACTCCGTGCACGCCTTCGCACAGGACCCGGCGCGCGGCGTGTTCATCCTCGGCCTGCTCGGCCTCGTCATCGGCGGCTCGCTGCTGCTGTTCGCCCTGCGCGCGCCGCTGCTGCGCTCGGGCGGCATCTTCGCGCCCGTCTCGCGGGAGGGCGCGCTGGTGCTCAACAACATCCTGCTCTGCTCGGTGTGCTCCGTGGTCGTCGTCGGCACCATGTATCCGCCGTTCGCCGACCTGCTGCTCGGCCAAAAGATCAGCGTCGGCGCCCCGTTCTTCAACGCGACCGTCCTGCCGCTGGCCATTCCCCTCTTCGCCGCCATGGCCGTGGGCCCTCTGCTACCCTGGAAACGCGGCCGGCTATGGCCGCTCGTGGTGCACGCCTGGTGGGCGGCCGTCATCGCCGCCATTGTCGCCGCCACCTGCGCCATCGGCATGCGCATCCTGCCGGCGCTGGCTTTCGGTGCGGCAGCCTGGATCATCCTCGGCTCGTTCGCCGAAGTGGTGGAGCGTACCCTGCTGTTCCGCGCACCGATGGCCAACAGCGTGCGCCGTGCCCGTGGGCTGCCGGTCGCCGTGCTCGGAGCCGCCATCGCCCACGCCGGCATGGGCGTCACCGTCGCAGGCATCGCCGGCATGTCGCTGTCGAGCAACAAGATCGTCGAGGCAAAAGCCGGCGACCGGTTCCACGTCGGCGGCTACGATTTCGCCCTCCTGTCGATCGATCCCGGCGAGGGCTCGAACTACACCTCGCGCGTCGCCTCCATCGCCATCTCGCAGAACGGAACTCCGATCGCGATCGTCCACCCCTCGCGCCGCACCTTCATCTCGCCCAAACAGACCACCACCGACGTCGCCATACGCACCAACCTGATGCGCGACCTCTACGTGGTGCTCGGCGAGGAACGCGCTGGCTCGGCCGTGCTGCGTCTGCACGTCAACCCGCTCGCCCCCTGGATATGGCTCGGCGGCGTGGTGATGGCGATCGGTGGCGGCCTCTCGCTGGCTGATCGGCGACTCCGCGTGGGCGCCCCGTCGCGCGTCCGCGCCACCGCCCTTCCCGCATGATCGACCAGTCGATCGCGCGCCGGCGGCTGCTGCTGCTCGCCCCGCTCGGCCTGGTGCTCGGCGGCGGCGCGGCGTTCTGGGCCATGCTTTCGCGCATGCAGACCGGCCGGTTCGACCCGCACGACATCGGCAACCCGATGCTCGGCAAGCCGATGCCGGATTTCGACCTCGCCGGCGTCGGCGACGCGCACGGCTTCTCCTCCGCCGACGTGCGTGCAGCCGCCAAAACCAAGCCGATCCTGATCAACTTCTTCGCGTCCTGGTGCATTCCCTGCGCGTCCGAAGCCGAAAGCCTCGCCCAGCTCCAGGCTCAGGGCGCGCAGATCTGGGGTATTGCCTACAAGGATGCACCGGACAAGACGCGGGGGTTTCTCGACAAGTATGGCAATCCCTATGCGCGGCTGGCTGCCGATATGACGGGGGCGACTTTCATCGATTTCGGGCTGTTCGGGGTACCGGA
This sequence comes from uncultured Alphaproteobacteria bacterium, assembly GCA_963848205.1. Taxonomy (GTDB): domain Bacteria; phylum Pseudomonadota; class Alphaproteobacteria; order Acetobacterales; family Acetobacteraceae; genus BOG-908. The sequence goes on from CAWKCV010000002.1 coordinate 155,779, forward strand.
AAGTTTTGTGATTGATGATAAGGGGCTGATTGCCTGGCATATGGCAGGGCCGGTCTCTGCGGATGGCGTTAAGAAAGGCGTTCTTTTTTGAAAAAAAGAACAAAAAAACTTCTGCTACTTTGGCTGCTGGTTTCGTCGCCGGCGTTCGCGGTTTCGGACCCTCGGGAGATGCTGGCAAATCCGCAGCAGGAGAGTCGCGCGGAGCATATCGGTAGTCAGTTGCGATGCCTGGTCTGCCAGAACGAGTCGATCGAGGACAGCGACGCCGACCTGGCGCGCGATCTGCGTGCCGTGGTGCGCCGGCAGGTGGTCGCCGGCCAGTCCGACAGCCAGATCATGGCCTGGATGGTGGCACGCTACGGCAGTTTCGTCCGCCTCAAGCCGCCACTCTCGGCCGGCACCGTGCTGCTGTGGGGAACCCCGTTCCTGGCGTTGCTGACGGGTGCCGTGGCCGCAGCACTCGGCCGGCGCCGCCTGACCGCGTCCCCTGCCCCGCTCACCATGGCCGAGCAACACCGGCTGGATGATCTGACCAGGACGGCATGAGCCTGTGTTGATTTGGCTTGGTCTAGCCGCAGTGGCGTTGCTGGCGCTCGCACCGCTCGCCCTCTCGCTATTCAGTGTGGCGCGCGTGCGCGGCCGTCGGGAAGGCGCGTTGTCGCTGCATCGCGGTCAACTCGAGGAGCTCAACCGCGACCTCGCGGAACATCGACTGCTGCCCGAGGAACATACTGCCGCGCGCCTGGAAGTGCAGCGCCGCCTGCTGGCCGAGGCCGACCGGCCGGACAGCGACACGCGTGCCTCCAGCCCCTGGGTCCTGGCCGCGATCGGCGCCTGCGTGCCGGCGATCGCCCTGCTCATCTATCTCGAGGATGGCGGCATGCCGGATTACCGCCAGGTCGCCGCTTCGGTCACCGAGCCGGCCCAGACCGGCGCGGTGGCCGCCAAACAGGCGGAGGACGAGCAGATGGTCGCCCGCCTTCAAGCCAGTCTCGCCAAGCTGGACCCGCATTCCGAGACGACGCGCAAGGGCTACGTGATGCTCGGCAATGCCGAGCTCGAGCTTGGCCGCCTGCCAGACGCCGCCCGCGCCTGGCGCATTGCCCTGGCGACCCGCTTCGACCCGCAACTCGGCGCCATTACCGCGGAGGCGATCACCGAATCCGAAGGCCACGTGACACAAGAAGCCGCCACCCTCTTCAAACGCGCCCTGGCCGAAGCGCCCGCCGACGCCCCCTGGCGCCCCGACGCCCAACGCCGCCTGACCGAAGCCAAATAGCAAACGTTTTCTGGTTCTTTTTTTCAAAAAAACCGCTTCCTTTTCCCCCCGCCCGCCCGACATTCAGCACATGGAAGAAGACACGCCGAAGCCGGCTCAGGCCGAACAGCCCAAGCCCAAGGAGATTGGCGGCCCGAAAGGCCCCGAGCCCACACGCTACGGCGATTGGGAAGTAAAGGGCCGCTGCACGGATTTCTGAGAGGATGGCCTCGCCCCGTGCTCTGGTCGTCGGCGCGAGCGGCGGCATAGGCAGCGCGTTACTGGCGGCGTTGCGGGACGAGAATGCGGTCGGCCTCAGCCGCGCGTCGCATCCGAAGCTGGATTTGACCGAGGAGGCGAGCGTCGCAGAGGCGGCGAGGTTGCTGCGGCCGCAGGGTCCGTTCAGCCGGATCGTGGTGGCGACGGGCGCGCTCACCATCGACGGTCGCGGCCCGGAGAAGCGGCTCGACGATCTAAATGCCGTGGCGATGGCGCGCGCGTTCGCGATTAACGCGATCGGGCCGGCGTTGTTGATCAAGCATCTTGCGCCGCTTCTGCCAACGGAAGGGCGGTGCGTGATGGCGTTGCTCTCGGCGCGTGTGGGCAGCATCGGCGATAACCGCCTCGGCGGGTGGTATTCCTACCGGGCGTCGAAGGCCGCGCTCAATCAGATCGTCCGCACGGCCGCCATCGAGGTAGCCCGCAAGCGCCCGGACGCAGTGCTGCTGGCGCTGCATCCCGGCACGGTTCGAACGGATTTGTCGGCGAAATTCACGTCGCCAGACCAGGGCATGCTGCCACCGGAGGCTGCTGCCCGTCTGATTGCTGCGATGAACGATGCCGCGGAAAGCGGAACGTTTCTGGATTACGCCGGCATTCCGATACCTTGGTGAATGCTGCAAATGCGCCGGAGCGACGTTCTTTGCTTTTGTCTTCCAGGAAAGAAGGCGCTTCGGTGTTCGTTCGGAAAGTCGTTACGGCGAGTCAGTTTGCGGCGATTTTCGAGCACTGGGCACAGAAAATCGCCGCCAGTTGACCGCCAGAACGACTCTAACGGACGGACATCAGGCCGCTTCCTGAATCATGGCCCTTACTTTTGGGTAGATCGTTCCCGACCAGGCCCGCCCGCTGAACACGCCATAGTGCCCGGCACCTGTCTGCAGATGATAGCTTTTCTGAGCGTTCGGAATGTTGTGGCACAAATCAAGCGCCGCCATCGTCTGGCCGACGCCGCAGATATCGTCGCGCTCGCCTTCCACCACGAGCAGCGACGTGCGCCGGATGGCGCCCGGGTCGACCGGCTTGCCGTGATGGGTCATCTCGCCTTTCGCCAGGAGATGATCCTGGAACACCTGGGCGACGGTTTCGAGGTAGAACTCGGCCGGCAGGTCGGCCACCGCGAAATACTCGTCGTAGAAGCGGCGATGCGCGTTGGCCCCCTCGGCGTCGCCAGAGAACAGGCGGCGGAGCTGCGAGATTTGCGCGTTGATGTGCCGGTCGGCGTTCATCGCCATGAACGAGGCGAGCTGGTAGAAGCCGGGATAGACGGACCGGCCGGCGCCTGCGTAGCGCGCAGGTACACGGCTTATGGCCTTGCGCTCGTATTCGGCGATCGTCTGCTTCTTCGCCATCGTATTGACGCGCGTGGGGCTGTTCCGCGTGTCGATCGGCCCGGCCATCAGCGTGAGGGTGCGCGGCTGGGCAGGGTTCTTGGCCTGCGCCATCACGGCGGTGGCGATCAGCGCCGGCACTGCGGGCTGGCAGACGGCCAGCAGATGCGTGTCCGGGCCCAGCTCCTCGAGGAACTGAATGATGTGGTCGGCATATTCATCGAGCCCGAAGCGGCCGGCGGACTGCGGAACGTCACGCGCATTGTGCCAGTCGGTGATATACACGTCGAAATCGGCCAGCATCGTCTGCACGGTCGGGCGCAGGAGTGTCGCGTAATGGCCCGACATCGGCGCCACCAGCAGCACCCTCGGCTGCGGCGTGAGCGTATCCTTCTCGAAGCGCAGCAGGCTGCAGAACGGCGTGCTCGCAACCACCCGTTCGGTAATCGCCACATGGCGGTTGTCCATCTGCACCGAGCTGATTCCGAACGGCCGGCGGGTGTGGGTCACTACCGCCGTGGTGAACAGGTCGGCACCAGCCGCTATCAGCCGCACGCCCGGCAGGTCGCGCAAGCGCGGCGCCTGGTCGATCGCGTCGAGCCACAAGCTAGCCGCAGCGCGTGCGGGGGCTAAAAAGTCGGACTGAGCCTGATACAACTGATAGAGCATGATCCGTAGCTTGAACGTTCCTTCGCAGTTGCGAAAGAGCCTGAGGTGGAGCCATTGCAGCGTCTATACGGCATATGGGTTGCTTGCCGCCTAATTTTATGAGGCCAGAAGGGGTTCCGGATGAGCGAAACGACAAAGAGTGCCGCACGCGCGCACCACCCGGCCGAAGCCGTGCTCACCATCAGCAGCCGCAATTACTCCTCCTGGTCGTTACGCGGCTGGTTGCTGCTGCGCCTGTCCGGCCTTGCCTTCCGGGTGGAGCGCGTCTCCAACGACGACGCGGTCGCCCGCGCGGAACTTCTGCAACAGACCAGCTCCATCCGCATCCCCTCGCTCAGCCATGCCGGCCTGCAGATCTGGGGTGTGCTGGCGATCGCCGAATATCTGGCCGAAATTCGCCCCGATGCCGGCCTGCTGCCGTCCGATCCCCAGGCAAGGGCCCGCTGCCGCTCGATCAGCGGCGAAATGCATAGCGGCTTCACCGTGCTGCGCGCCGGATTGCCGGTGAACCTGAATGCGCTTCGGCCGAATTTTCCGCTCTGGACCGGCGTGCGGGCCGATATCGCGCGCATCACCGAAATCTGGCGCGAATGCCTGGCCGACTATGGCGGCCCGTTCCTGTTCGGCGCACGCATGACGATGGCGGACGCGATGTTCGCGCCCGTCTGCACGCGGTTCACGACATATGACGTCAGTCTGGACGCGGCGAGCGAGGGCTATCGGGCCTGGATGATGAGCCGGCCGGATATGCTGGCCTGGATGGAGGAGGCTCGGGCGGAGCCGGAGTTGGTGGAGGAGTTGGAGGTGAGTGATGGAGAGTTTTAAGAAAGTTCTGGTGACGGGAGGGTCGGGGTATATTGCCGGCTTTTGTATTGCGCAGTTGATCCTGGAGGGCGCCCGGGTTCGCACGACCGTGCGCAGCCTGAACCGCGAGGCGGAGCTGCGGGCGACGATCGCCAAGCTCGTCCCGCTCGGCGATCAGCTCGAAGTCGTGACCGCCGACCTCAACATCGACGCGGGGTGGGAAGCAGCGGTCGCCGGATGCGACGGCGTGCTCCACGTCGCCTCCCCGCTGCCCAGCAACAACCCCAAAGACGACCAAGAGCTGATACGGCCGGCCCGCGACGGCGCGCTGCGCGTGCTGGCCGCCGCCCGCGACGCCGGCGTGCGCCGCGTGGTCATGACATCGTCCTGCGCCGCGATCTGCTACGGGCATGGCGGCCGCACGCAGCCTTTCACCGAAGCCGACTGGTCCGACGACACCAATCTGGCCGACAACAGCGCCTACGAACGATCGAAAACAATCGCCGAACGCGCCGCCTGGGACTGGCACAAGCGCGAAGGCGGCGCGCTCGAACTGGCCATGGTCAATCCCGGCGCGGTGCTGGGGCCGGTGCTGGGGCGCGACTATTCCGCCTCGATCGACATCGTCAAGAAACTGATCGACGGCTCGGTCCCTGGCCTGCCGCGCTTCGGCTGGCCGCTGGTCGATGTTCGCGACATCGCCGACCTGCATCTGCGCGCGCTCCGCACGCCGGCCGCATCTGGCCAGCGCTATATCGGCGCGGGTCCGTTCTTCTGGATGAGCGACGTCGCCCGCGTGCTGCGCACCGACATGCCGGACATCGCCAGACGCGTGCCGAAACTGACGCTGCCGGATTGGCTGGTGCGCGTCTCCGCCATGCTGGACCCGGTGGTGCGCGGCCGGCTGTTCGAGCTGGGCAAGGAACGAAATGCGTCGGCGGACAAGGCCAAACGCGAACTCGGCTGGTCGCCGCGCAGCAACGAGGAGTCGATCCTTGCCACCGCGCGCAGCCTGCTGGCCGAAGGCGTGGTCAAGCCGGCTTAGGTGCCGACGGCGCCGCGAACCCGACGATGTTGCCTGCCGGATCGTGCAGGAAGATCTCGTCGGCGCCATAGAACGTCGTCCGCCGCGCGACAGCCACCGGCGCGTCCGGAAAGGCAGCCAGGATCGGTTCGAGCAACTCCACGCCGAGATAGAGAACGCTGGCCTGCACGTGTTGGGCGACCGCAGGCGTGTCCTCGGCCACCGACGCGCGGGTTTGAAGCATGATTTCAATGCTGCCGCGATGCAGGATGGCAAACGCGAACGGCGGCGCCTCGGGCACAGACATGGAGAGCGCAAACCCGAGCGCCTGCCAGAACGGCAGGCTCGGCGCGATGTCCGGCACGATGAGGATGGGGGTGGCGGAGGTGACGTTCGGCATGGCCGCACTCCAGCATGCCATCCGGGATTGTGCGAGGAGCGCACGGCGCGCCCCTGGCTGCAGCCGGTTACGGCGTCACGTTGACGCGGATTTCGTAAGGGCCGCCGGAGTTCGCCTGCAGAGGGAGCGGTCGTCGCCATGGCCGTGGCGGAGAGTGCGGTCGTGGCCACCACGAGCGATGCGGCCCGGGCGATATTTCGCGCGCAACAAGGCACCGTCGCAATGTCGTTGAGTCCGCCGGGCCAGCAGGCCAGGCCCGGTATTGCGGTTCGGGCGCGGGCGCTTGCATCATGCGGCATGGCTGAAACATTGCTTGACGTGAAAGGGCTGAACTGCCCGCTGCCGGTGCTGCGCGCCAACCGGGCGCTGCGCTCGCTGGCACCCGGCGAGAAATTGCGCGTACTTGCCACCGACCGCGCCGCCATCGGCGATTTCCGCTCGTTCTGCCGCGAGACGGGTCACGATCTGCTCGCGTTCAGCGAGGAGGCGGGCACGCTCAGCTTCACCATCCGGCGGCGCCCCTACCGGCCCGACGAGATCGCGGCGGACGCGCCCCCATGAGGCGCGTCGCCCTGTTCACCCACCCCGATTGCCTGCTGCACAACCCCGGCGGCGGCCACCCCGAACGGCCGGACCGGCTGCGCGCGGTGATGGCGGCGTTGGACCATGCCGATTTCGCCAGTCTGGACCGCCACGAGGCGCCGTTGGCGACACGCGCACAATTGCTGCTCGCCCATCCCGAAGCCTACGTCGACAGCATCCTGGCCCTGCAGCCGGACGCCGACGAGATCATCGGCCTGGACGCCGACACGTTCGTGAGTGCCGGGAGCGTGGCGGCCGCGCAGCGTGCCGCGGGCGGCGCGATCGCCGCGGTGGACGCTGTCTTGCAAGGCGGGGCGGATGTGGCGTTCGCCGCGGTGCGTCCGCCTGGCCACCACGCGGAAGCCAGCCAGGCGATGGGCTTCTGCCTGTTCGGCAACGTCGTCATCGCCGCGCACCATGCACGATCGAGCTGGGGCAAGCGGCGCATCGCGGTGGTGGATTTCGACGTGCACCATGGCAACGGCACGCAGCACATGTTCGCCGCCGACCCCGACCTGTTCTACGCGAGCAGCCACCAGATGCCGTGCTACCCGGGCACCGGCGCCCCGAGCGAGACCGGAGTTGCCGATAATATCGTCAACCTGCCGCTGCCGCCCGGCGCAGGCAGTGCTGCGTTCCGGGCGGCCTGGACGGATCGCGGCCTGCCTGCCTTGCGTGCATTCGCGCCCGAACTGCTCATCATATCGGCCGGATTCGACGCGCATCTGGCCGACCCACTGGCGCAACTTGAGCTGGCGACCGAGGATTTCGGCTGGATCACCGACGAATTGCTGGCCGTGGCCGACGGGCGGCTGGTGAGCGTGCTGGAGGGCGGCTACGATTTGAATGCCCTGGCGGAGAGCACGGCGCTGCATGTTCGGCGACTGATGGGGTAGGAAGCAGTCCTTTTTTTGAGAAAGGACCGCTTTCGTTCCTTGCAAATCATCCGCCCCCTCCCGAAATCCACGCAGTCAGGGTGCCCATTGGGCCCTGGCGGTTTCCGTCTCGCTCATTGGAGGAGGTTCGGGCTTTGAGCACACGCATGTTTGCCTCGCCGCTGTTTCTCGGTTTCGACCATCTCGAGCAGATGCTCGAACGGGCCGCCAAGACGTCGTCGGACGGGTATCCACCCTATAATATCGAGCAGATTGCCGCGACTGCGCTGCGGATCACGCTGGCTGTCGCCGGTTTCACGATGGACGACCTGCAGATCACGCAGGAGGACAACCAGCTTGTCATCCGCGGCCGCCAGGCTGACGACAGTCAGGGGCGCGTGTTCCTGCATCGCGGCATCGCGGCGCGGCAGTTCCAGCGCGCTTTCGTGCTTGCGGAAGGGATAGAGGTTGGCGGCGCCTGGCTGGATAGCGGCCTGCTGCACATCGAACTGGCACGCCCGCAGCCGGAGCCGAAGGTGAGGCACATCGCGATCGGCCGGCCCGACAAACCGCGGCAGACCAAAATCGTTGAATGCGCGCCGGTCGAGACGGCAGGCCGCGATTAACCTCTTCGGCGCAATACTTGCTTAGATTTGCACTCGTCCGGCCAGCCGGCTTCGGAGTACCCGTATCATGAACACCGACATCGACGACGACGCCCAGGATGCCCCGCGCCTGACCGCCATGAATGCGTTCGACATCCGCCATCTGACGGCCGAACAACTCGGCGCGCTCGGCGTCTCGCACCTGGCCTACGTAAAACCAGTCATGGTGAACGGCACCCGTGCTTTCGCCATCCACGGCGCCGACGGCACCCCCATGGCCGTCGCTGGAGCCGAAGACCTGGCCTTCGCTGCCATCCGCCAACACGAAATGATCCCCTCCCTGGTCCACTAAGCAAAGGTTTTTGGTCCTTTTCTTCAAAAAAGGACTGCTTTCTCCCTAAGGAGGCTGTTCCGGGCTTTCAGGTTTGGCACGCCGCCGCGCTTTTCCCTGGCTCGAATACCAAGCCGCAATCGCCCCCACCCCCCACAAAGCCATCGCGCCCAACAGGTTGACCCCGATCTGCATCGGCACTCCCGGCCGCGCCTCGGTCGCCAGCCGCCCGAGGAACGCCAGGAAGATGCCCGCGCAGAACACGGGCAACGAATGCTGCCCGGCGATGACGAAGGGGGAAGCGGCCCAGGAGCGCAGCCAGCCGGCATCGCGCCGGATCAGGCGGACGGTGAGCCAGGTCAGCGCCAGGATGGAGATGAGGCGGAACGGGTGCAGCCCGGCTTTGTCCACGGAGTCGAGCTGGTGCACGATCGGGGCTGGCAGCCAGGCGATGGTCTTGCCGTGCGGCCAGGCGACCCACTGCATGAACAGGCCGAACAGCACGACGATCACGGAAAGAACGTCGAACGAGCGCCGGTGACGCGTCGGCGCCTCGCCGGGCGCATAGGACAGGATGGCGCCCATCATGAACAGCAATTGCCAGGCGAACGGGTTGAAGAACCAGCCGCCCCCGGTCCAGCTCGGCAGGTTGATGGAGAACAGGCGGGCGGCGACGTACATCGCGAGCGAGAGTGCGGCCAATGCCTGCGGCCGGCGCAGCAGCGGCAGCGCCAGCGCGAACATCAACAGGATTGCCACATAAAGCGGCAGGATGTTGAGGTAGGCCGGCTGGAAATGCAGCGTCAGCGCTTCGAACAACGCGCGGTAGGGCGCCTCTCCCAGAACGTTGAGGTGGATTTCGTCGAGGAAGTCCGCGCGGTCCAGCTTGGTGGCAGACATGCCGACCTGGGCTGCGAACACCACGAACAGGAAGATGTGCGCGATGTAGAGCGTCCAGGCGCGGCGAACGACGTCAGCCGCGGCGAACAGCCAGCCGCGTTCGCGCATGGTGCCACCATAGGCGATGCCGCCGGCGTAGCCCGCAAGCAGCACGAATATCTCGGTCGCGTCGCATAACGCAAAGTTGCGAATGGAGAACACGCCGAGAATGTCGGCGGGAACGTGGTCGGTGAAGATCCACCACAGCGACAGGCCGCGGAAGAAGTCGATGCGCAGGTCGCGATTGGTTTTGACCAGGCTGGACGCGGATGGCAGGGGGCCCGGCGAAGCGGAGCGCCGCGCTTGGGTGGAAATGGAGGTCGGGGAGGCGGACACCGACGGATAGAGGCGACAGGCTCGGGCGAGGTCAAGGCCGCCGCGAATGACGTATTGTCACTGGCCACCCGGAGAGGCGGCGGCACACACGCGCTTGACTTCCGGCATGGCGGCGTCGAGCGATATCGGCGAGGGAGGATGAGACTGCTGCAATGACACTGGAGAACGCAATCCCGTCGAGCGATGGCCTCGTCGTTGTCGGCATTGGCGCTTCTGCTGGCGGGCTCGAAGCCTTTCACGGATTTTTCTCCAAGATGCCCGGCGACAGCGGCATGGCGTTCGTGGTGGTTCTGCATCTGCCGGCCAACCGGCGCAGTCTGCTTGCCGAGATCCTCAGCCGCTGGACGACGATGACGGTGCGCGAAGTGGCCGATAACACGCCGCTCGAGCCCAACATCGTCTATGTGCCGCCGCCTCACGCGAGCACCGTGCTCAGCGACGGTATGCTCCGCATCAGTGTGCCGGCGCCCGGCGGCCCGCGCGAATTCCGGCCGATCGACGGGCTGTTCGGCAGCCTGGCGAGCAGCCTGGGCGAGCGGGCGGTGGGCATCGTGCTGTCGGGCACGGGCAGCGACGGGGCGCTGGGGCTCAAAGCCATACGCACCGGCGGCGGGCTGACGATCGCGCAGGCGTTTGTCGAGCTGCGGGCGGACGAGGCGACGCATCATTACAACGACATGCCGGCGAGCGCGATCGCGATCGGCGCCGTCGAGCTGATACTGCCGGTCGAGGAGATGCCGGCGCAGCTGATGCGGCTGCGGGCGGACCGGCTGGATCTGCTCCCCGCAGCGCTGTTGGAAACCGAGATCGAGGCGGAGCGGCTGCGTATCTGCGCGATACTGCGTGCCAGGATGGGGCACGATTTCGGCAATTACAAAACCAAGACGTTCATGAGGCGGGTTGCCCGCAGAATGCAGGTTCTGGCTATCCCGACGTTGACCGCCTATGGCGACCATCTCGACGCAAGCGACCTGGAGCCGATGCTGCTGTTTCGCGATCTGCTCATTCGTGTGACGGCCTTCTTCCGCGACAACGAAGCGTTCGATGCAATCGAGCAGCTCGTGATGCCACGCCTGTTCGCCGGCCGGAGCGCGGAAAACACCGTCCGGATCTGGGTCGCTGGCTGCAGCACGGGCGAGGAAGCGTATTCGCTGGCAATTCTGCTGCGCGAGCATATGGACAAGCTGCGCGGCGCCCCGCGCGTGCAGATTTTCGCGACCGACATCGACGACCCGGCGATTGCCACCGCCCGGCTGGGCCGCTACCCGGCGGCCTTGCTTGAGGGCATTTCAGCCGAGCGGAAGGCGCGCTTCTTCACGCAATCCGATTCCGGCTTCGTTGTGGCCAAGGAAATACGCGACCTCTGCACATTCTCCACGCATAGTCTTGTACGCGATCCGCCGTTCTCGCAAATCGATCTGGTTTCGTGCCGCAATCTGCTGATCTACATGGACGCCGAATTGCAGGCCAAGGTTATTCCGGCGTTTCACTATGCGCTCAGCCCCGGCGGCTTGTTGATCCTGGGAATTTCCGAGAGCGCCTCACGTCACGAAAATCTGTTCGTGCCCATCGAGAGGAGTGCGCGCATATTTCAGCGGCGAGATGTACGCAGCCCTCCTATCGAGGTGAACGGGCGGATCGTGCGCCGCCTGCCTTCCGCCGATCGCAAAGCCGTGCCCGACCGGACGGACGCTCCGCCCCTCTCATCTTATGGAACCATGCCGAAGGCAGCGCCGCCTCCCTCCTCGCCGTCCGACACGTGGCGCCTCATCGCGCGCCGTGCAGAGGCGGCACTCGGCAGCCTGCTGAGTGGAGGCGCGTTTCGCGACATCAGCCAGACACAAATCGAAGCCGAATTGCGCAGTACCTGCGAATGAGTTGCAGTCGGTTCGCGAAGAGCACGAGACCGTCGTCGAAGAGCTTCGCAGTGCCAACGAAGAGCTGCATTCCGTCAACGAGGAATTGCAGTCGACCAACGAGGAGCTGGAGACTTCCAAAGAGGAGATACAGAGCGTCAACGAGGAACTGCATGCGGTCAATGCACAGTTGCAGGAGAAGGTGGACGAGCTCGACCGCGTGAACAGCGATCTGCGTAACCTGTTCGACAGCACGCAGATCGCGACCGTGTTCCTTGACCGCTTCATCATCGTGCGCGGTTTCACGCCGGCGATCAGCGGGATTTACAATCTCATTCCGAGCGATACCGGGCGCCCGCTGACCGACATCATCAGCCGCCTGAAATACGACACGCTTCGCGAGGACGTGGAAGCGGTGCTCGCGACGCTCCGCCCGTTCGAACGCCAGGTCTCCAGCCTGGATGGGCAGGCGCATTATATTCTGCGCATCCTGCCGTATCGCGGATCGGATAGTACGGTAAGCGGCACACTTGTCACGTTCCTTGAAGTGACCAGCGTGGTGCGTGCGGAACAGCATCAACGATTGCTGGTCGACGAGCTGAACCACCGCGTGAAGAACATGCTGACGGTGGTCATTTCGCTGGCTTCGCAGACATTGCGCCGGTCCGACGATCTGGAGACATTCAGCGAGGCTTTCCTGGGCCGCGTTCACGCTCTTTCGGCATCTTACACGCTGCTGAGCCGGGAGAACTGGAAGAGCATCGACCTGCGCGATGTCATCGAGGAGGAAGTCAGGCCATTCACCTTGCGAGATGGTTCCAGAGTGAGGTGTGATGGGCCGGGTGTGCAACTGCTGCCCTCGGCAGCGCTTGCACTCGGCATGGCAATTCACGAACTCGCCACGAACGCTGCGAAATATGGTGCGCTGTCTCGGCCCGAGGGTGCGGTGTCCGTGTCCTGGAGCATCGAGGATTGCGGCGAGGCGCAGCCCGAGTTGAGGCTGCAATGGCGCGAGCGCGGCGGGCCGAAGGTCACGAAACCCGAACGCGTGGGGTTCGGGTCCATGCTTATTCAGCGCGGCCTTTCCTATGAACTCGGCGGCGGCGCCGACATTGATTTCGACCCGGACGGCGTGTGCGCGACATTGCGCGCCGACCTGGCGCGCGCCGCCTACCGTCCGAACGCTGCGCTTGCCGGTGACTGAAACGGTGCTCCAAGCCACGACCCGGCAGGAATGGCGTGCCGCTTTGTGCGGCCGGCGGGTGATGGTGGTCGAAGACGAAAGCCTGGTGAGCATGCTGATCGAGGATCTGCTGATCGACCAGGGATGTCACGTGGTCGGCCCGTTCTCGACGGTGGATGCGGCATTGATGGCCGCGCGCGATGCCGACCTGCAGCTTGCGGTGCTGGACGTGAACCTGCACGGCGAACGGGTGTATCCGGTTGCCGAGGCGCTGGAGGCCCGCGGCATACCGTTCCTGCTGCTGTCGGGCTATGGGGGCGATGCGATCCCCGCGGCTCACCCTGGCTGGGTGGCCTGCGCCAAGCCGTTCCTCGCGGCCGACCTGCTTTGCGCACTCTCCAAACGCATGCTGCCGACCGGCGACTGAGCGCTGGCCGGGCGCCGGCCGACGGAAAGTTGGTGGTCGTTTCTGCCCAAAAGGCCGGACTGCTAGCCTTTGTCCCGCATGATGCGCGCCTTGTCGCGTTTCCAATCCCGGTCCGCAATGGCATGCCGCTTATCGGCTTTGTTACGCCCCTGTCCTACGCCGAGCACGACCTTTGCCATTCCCTTGTCGTTGAAATGAATGTCGAGCGGCACGAGGGTAAAGCCGTTTCGTGTGGTCTGCGCGATGAGATTGCCGATTTGTTTTTTGTGCAGCAGCAATTTGCGGGGCGCACGCGGTTCGAAGCGCGACAGCACGCCGGCCTGGTATTCCGGGATATAGCAGTTGAACAGATAAAGTTCGCCATCTCGCTCGCCGGCCCAGGCTTCGGTGATGGTGGCGCGGCCGTGGCGGAGCGATTTGACTTCCGGCCCGCGGAGCACGATGCCGGCTTCGACGGTTTCCTTGATCGTGTAGTCGAACCGCGCCTTGCGGTTTTGTGCCGCCAGGCCGTGGCTGATCAGGGTGGATTTCTTCTTTTCGGCCACGCTTGGGACTCTCTAAGTTGACGTGTGCCTGTCCCGGAGGTTCGCGACAGCGGAGTAAAAAGTCTTTTGCTTCTTTTCTTCAGAAAAGAAGAATCTTCTCCACCGCCTCCCGCACCCGCGCACGCGCCGCCTCGGACAACGGCGCAAGCGGCAGGCGCACATGGGCAGTGGTTTTGCCCAGCAAACTGGCCGCATATTTCACCGGCCCGGGATTGCTCTCGCAGAACATCGCGTCGTGCAAAGGCACCAATCGGTCCTGCATGGCAATCGCCTCGGCGACGTCGCCCGCCTGCCAGGCTGCGTGGATGGCGGCGCAGGCGCGTGGGGCGACGTTGGCGGTGACCGAAATGCAGCCATGCCCGCCGGCGGCGAGAAAGGCGAGCACGGTGTGGTCCTCGCCGGAGAGCTGGCAGAAATCGGGGCCGCAGGCGAGGCGCGTATGCAGCGGGCGGGTAAGGTTGGCGGTCGCGTCCTTCACCCCGACGATGCGGGGATGGCGAGCCAGGCGCGCCATCGTCTCCACGCTCATGTCGACGACGCTGCGCGGCGGAACGTTGTAGATCAGCACGGGCAAGTCGGTGGCGTCCGCGATTGCGGTGTAGTGCAGGAACAGGCCTTCCTGCGACGGCTTGTTGTAATACGGCGTGACGGCCATGACCGCGTCCGCCCCGGCCGCCTGCGCGTGCCGGGCAAGTGAGATGGCTTCCTCGGTGCTGTTGGAGCCGGCGCCGGCAATGACCGGCACGCGGCCGGCGGCGGCGCGCACGGCGATCTCGATCGTGCGCTGGTGTTCGGCATGGCTGAGCGTCGGGCTCTCGCCGGTGGTGCCGGCGGGGACCACCCCTTGCGTGCCCTCCGCGATCTGCCATTCGACAAAGTCGCCGTAGGCGGCCTCGTCGAGGCTGCCATCTGCGCGCATCGGGGTGATCAGGGCGACGATGGACCCCTTGAACATGTGGGACGCTCCGAAAGGGGGCGGAACTTAGGGGGTATGGCTTGGGGAAGGAAGGGAGCGCTCTTTTTTCAAAAAAGAACGCCTTGCCTTATCTTCCCTGGCGATGCGCGCCCTCCTCATCTTCCTCTGTCTCGCCTGCCCCGCCGCCGCGCAGACGCCCATCCTGCTGGCCCTGCGCGCCCAGCAATGGGAGGCTGCCCGGGCGCTCGCCTCGGCGCAGGACGACCCATTGGCGACCACGCTGGTGGATTTCATCCGTCTGCTGAACCCCGGCCAGGCGCGTGCCGGCGCGTTGGCGGCTTTCATGGCGGCGCATCCCGACTGGCCCGACCGCCCGGCGCTGGAACGGCGATATGGCGAGGCGCTGGCCGACGAGCCGGCGATGAAGCTGGTGGGGCAGCTCTGCCGGCAGCATGTGCCGGTGTGGGCGCCTGCGCTGGCCCAGTGTGCGCAGGGTGCCGCGTTGGAAGGCGACAAAATTTCGGCCGCGCGGTGGGCGCGCGCGGCTTGGGTCTCGGGCCTGGCCACGCCGGAGCAGGAGGCGGATTTCCTCGCCCGCTGGCCTGGCGTGGCAAGCCCAGCCGACCAGCAGACCCGTTTCGACATGCTGGAGCGCGCCGATCCAGCAAGCGCGCGGCGGCAGATCGGGCGGATGGGCGCTGAAGCGGCGGCGCTCGCGACGGCCAGGCTGGCGTTTCGCACGGGCGATGCGGAGGCGATGGCGACGCTGGCCGCGGTGCCGGCAAGCTTGCGCGCGTCGCCCGATCTGCTGCTGGCCGAGGCGCGCTACCTGCGTCGCAGCCATGCCGACGAGGCGGCGCTGGCTTTGTGGCGCGCCGCACTGCCGCAAGCGGAGGCCGCGACACCGCAGGCAGGCCGTGCCGCGTTCTGGGCCGAGCGCGATGCGCTGGCGCGCGACCTGCTGGCCGACGGGCGTGCAGCGGACGCTGCACTGCTGGCGGACGATGCGAACCTCGCCCCGGACCAGGCGGTGGATTCGGTGTTCCTGGTCGGCTGGATCACGCTGCAACGGCTGCACGATCCTGCGCGGGCCGTGGCGAAGTTCACGGCGCTGGCTGACATGTCGCATTCGGCGATCACCCAGGCGCGAGCGTATTACTGGCTCGGCCGTGCAAGCGGCGGTGCGGCACGGCAGGCTGCCTACATGCGCGCCTCCGGCTGGCCGCTCACGTTTTATGGGCAGTTGGCGGCGCGCGCGCTGGGGTTGGACGGCCCCGCATTGGCCACGCGTATCGCTGCCCAGCAAGACCCGGCGGTGCCGGAGGGCGAGGCGGCGGCGTTTGCGCGCTCGGAGCCGGCGCGGGCGGCGAGCATTCTGGCGGCCTGGGAAGATGAGCGTCGCGGCGCCGATTTTCTGAGTGCGGCGATACAGAAGCCGGCCAGCCTGGGCACGCGCGTTGCGGCGGCGCGGCTGGCGTTGCGGCTGGGATTGCCGGATGTGGCCGTGGCGGCGGCCAGGCTGGCCGGGCGCGATGGCTTTGTGCTCGCGCAGGAGGGCTGGCCGAAACCGTTTGTGCCGCCGTCCGCCGCCGTGCGGCCGGCGTTGGTGCTGGGGGTGATGCGGCAGGAGAGCAGCTTCGATCCCAAGGCTGCGAGTTCGGCCGGCGCGCATGGCCTGATGCAGTTGATGCCGGCGACGGCCGGCCAGCTTGCCCGCGCGCTGAGCGCGCCGGCGGGGCCGCTCACCGATCCGGATGTCAACATGCGTCTGGGCAGCGCGTATCTGGGTGACCTGCTGGCGCAATTTCCGGCGTGCGAGGCGTGCGCGATTGCGGCGTATAATGCGGGGCCCCACCGGGTGCATGGTTGGATTGCCGCGATTGGCACACCGGCTCCGGGCGAGGCGACAATCGACTGGATCGAGGGGCTGCCGTTCGGCGAGACGCGCAATTACGTCGAGCGCGTGATGGAAAACACGGTCGTCTATGGCGGCTGACGCGGCGAGTTTGCGGGCGGGCGTGCTGGCGTTGCAAAATGGGCGGCTGGCGGATGCGGAGCGGTTCTGCCGCAAAGCGCTGCGGGGCGCGCCGGACGATACGGACGCGCTGCATATGCTGGGCATCGTGCAGCTACAATTGAGACAGCCGGCGCGGGCGCTGGGGTTTTTCGAACGCGCGCTGCGCGGTCGGAATTTGCCTTCGCAGCTTCATAACAATCATGCGACGGCGTTGAATGCGTTGAGCCGGCCGGAAGAGGCGCTCGCGAGCCTCGACCGTGCGCTGGCGGTAGCGCCGAACGATGCAGTGCTGCACTATAACAGTGGCAATACGCTGATGGCGCTGCGGCGTAACGAGGATGCGCTGGCCGCGTTCGGGCGCGCGCTGGAATTATCGCCCGGCATGTCGCAGGCGTGGCAAAACCGGTCGATCGTGGAGATACGGCTGGGGTTGAGCGAGGCCGCGCTGGCGAGCAGCGACCGGCTGGTGGCGCTGCTGCCTGGCAATGCGGCAGCGCGCGAGACGCGTGGCGAAGCGCTGCTGGCGCTGGAACGGCCGGCAGAGGCGGTGGCGGAATTCGAAGCGGCGTCGGCGAGTGCGGAAAACGCGTCGGTTGCGTATTTGAACAAGGCCTATGCGCTGAGCGTGACCGGGCGAATCGACGAAGCTTTGGTGGCGATCGATCGTGCGATCGAGGAGGACCTTGAGAATGCACTGGCGCGTTTCAATGCCGCCTGCCTGCGGCTTTCGGTGGGCGACTACGCACGCGGCTGGCGCGATTACGAATGGAGATGGCGCAAGCCGGACTCGGCGGCACATGCGCGTGGGTTCGCGCAGCCTTTGTGGCTGGGCCAGGAGGATGTGCGAGGTGCGACGATCTTGCTGCATGGCGAGCAGGGGTTCGGCGACAGTATCCAGTTCTGCAGGTATGCGCCGCTGCTGGCGGCGCGGGGCGCGCGTGTTGTGCTGGAGGTGCCGCGCCCGCTCATTCCGCTCATGCGGACGCTCGATGGCGTGAGCGGATTGCTGGCACGCGGCGAGGCGTTGCCGGACTTTCACTTTCATTGCCCGCTGATGTCGCTGCCGCTGGCGTTCGGCACCGAGTCGGGCAGCATACCGTGGGCGGGGCCATATCTTGCGGCCGATCCGGCGCGTGTGGCCGCATGGCGCGAACGGCTCGGTGGCAGCCGCAAGCCGCGCATCGGGCTTGCCTGGTCGGGCAGCAGCGCGCTGACGAACGATGCGTTCCGTTCGGCAAAGCTGCAGAGCTGGCGCGGGCTGCTTCTGCCTGAATTCGACTATGTCTGTGTGCAGAAGGATGTTCGCGCTGCGGACGCTGCCATCGCCGCGGAACTTGGGATTGGACTGCATGCCGACGACATTGCGGATTTTGGCGATGCGGCGGCGCTGAGCGCGTGCATGGACCTGGTGATCAGCGTGGATAGCGCGCCGGCGCATGTGGCAGGTGCGCTGGGGCAACCGGTGTGGGTGATGCTGCCGTTCAATGCGGAATGGCGCTGGCTGCGCGAAGGCGAACGCACCTTTTGGTATCC
Organism: uncultured Alphaproteobacteria bacterium; assembly: GCA_963848205.1. Lineage (GTDB taxonomy): Bacteria > Pseudomonadota > Alphaproteobacteria > Acetobacterales > Acetobacteraceae > BOG-908. Next base: position 173,689 of record CAWKCV010000002.1, read on the forward strand.
GACGGCGCGCCTGTTTCGTCAGACGACGCAGCTCGATTGGGAGAGTGTCGCTGGGTGTGTGGGGCATGCATTGCGCTGCACGAACGTCTCACCCGCGCATCTATAGTCACGAACTCCGTATTGCCAGAGACCGAGCGAGCTCATGGGTGAAAGCAGGTCGTCATGCCGCTTGTGACAGGGAAGCCGATGAGCAATCCACCTCACGGAAATATTATCGTATGTCAACCGGCTCTGGATTTGTTAGTTTCTGTCGTCATATGAAGCGAAAACGGCTTATTATTACCCTTATTTATCTCTGTTTGTAGCAATATTGCTCGATGCTGTTCGCGCTATGGTTGTAGTGCGTGGTGTCGTCAGCTTTGGCCAATGTTCTGCAGCCAATAAAGGTTGACCGCGAACGCCCCGCGGCTGACGGTTTTACATCCGAATTGTTCGGTGTTTGCCAACGCGGAGATCGCCTGATGAGTTCGAAAACTGCATTCCTTGGCTCTGTCGCAAGCGTAATATGTCTCACCGCTGCAAGTGCTGCCACACCGAGCCGGGTGGTGGTGCAAACGGCGCACGCGAGTGCCGGAGCTTTCGCACCGAAGTTTGCAGTGATCCAGCGCTTGCAGAGCAACATTCACGATCCGCGCAGCGCGCGCGTGGTGCCGCCGACCTGGGTGTTCAGCTACACCAACGGCGGAACGCGATTCAACGAGACGTTCATCGGGACTAATCCAGCCGGCGGGGCATCCACCACGGTGCCGATCTATATCATTCCACTCAAGCTGGTGACGAGCAGCGGAACGGTCGAGGATCCGACAGCGACCACGCAGAATGGCGTCAGCATCATCCAGAACGTGCTGAATTCACCTGTCGTGTCGAGCACGGTCGATTACAGCGAAGCCGGCACGAACATCGGGACAACCCAATATCTCGATGCATTCCAGAAGATGAATTTGTGGGGCGTGGGCGGCAGCAATAGCGGCTATCACGTGCTGCTGGGCAAGCCGACGATCGAGCCGGTGCAGACACTTAACCTCACCAGCCGGCAGGGATCGGTGAAGGCGCCCTATGGCCAAAGCGTGATTGCTGCCAACATCAACACGATTGATGCAAAGATCAACACGCTCATTTCGTCGTTGGGTATTCCAAGCAACGCGTTCCCGATCTTCGTGACCGTCAATTCGTATCTCTACCAAGGCAGCTACTCGAGCGGCTGCTGCATCGGCGGCTATCACAGCGTGACTTCCGCCGGACAGCCCTATGGCATGTCGACCTACATCACGCAGACCGGCAACTTCGCGGAAGACGTCTCGGCACTGAGCCATGAAATCGGCGAGTGGATCGACGATCCGAATACCAACAACGCTGTACCGGCCGCCTGCGGGTCCGGTGCCGTTTTGGAAAACGGTGACCCACTTGAGGGAAATGCCAATTTCGGCACCTACAATTACACGGTAGGCGGCGTGACGTGGCATTTGCAGGATCTGGTGACATTGCCGTATTTTGGCGCGCCGACCAGCACGACGTTGGCGGGACGATCGACGTTCCAGGGCGAGTCGATCGCGTTCTGCTCCAACGGTGGTTGAGGGCGGCGTAAGAGAAGCAAGCAGTTCTTTTTGAAAGAAGGACCGAAAATTTTCTGTTTCCGCGCATTTGGGGCGGCGAGGCCGGTGCTCCAGATGCGCAGGAACGAAACTTGTTTGGTTCTTTCTTTCAGGAAAGAACTTCTTCCTTCCTCTCCACCCCCTGCAACGCCAACAAGCGCTCGAAATACGCGATCGTCCGCGTGAGCCCCTGTTCCAATGCCACGTTGGGCGTCCAACCCAATGTCGCACGCGCGAGGCCGATATCGGGGCAGCGCTGCATCGGATCGTCCTGCGGCAACGGAGCGAATACCAGGCGTGATGAAGCGCCGGTCAACGCGAGTACGCGCTCGGCGAGCTCGCGAACGGTGATCTCGTGCGGATTGCCTAGATTGACGGGCCCGGTGATCTCGTCCGGGGTTGCCATCATGCGGACGAAGCCTTCGATCAGATCGTCCACGTAGCAGAAGGCGCGTGTCTGCAAGCCGTCACCGTAGAGCGTGATATCCTGCCCGGTGAGCGCCTGAATGATGAAGTTGCTGACGACCCGGCCGTCCTGCGGGTGCATGCGCGGGCCATATGTGTTGAAGATCCGCACGACTTTGACACGCGTGCGGTGCTGGCGATGATAATCGAAAAACAGCGTCTCCGCGCAGCGTTTGCCTTCGTCGTAGCAAGCGCGCGGACCTAGTGGATTGACGTTGCCCCGATAGGTCTCCGGCTGCGGGCTGACGGTCGGGTCGCCATAGACTTCGCTTGTGCTGGCCTGGAACACTTTGGCGCGCGTGCGTTTGGCCAGGCCCAGCATGTTGATGGCGCCGACGACGGAGGTTTTCGTCGTCTGCACCGGATCGAACTGGTAGTGGATGGGGCTTGCGGGGCAAGCCAGGTTGTAGATCTCGTCGACTTCGACGTAGAGCGGGAAGGTGATGTCGTGCCGCATCGCCTCGAAGTTCGGGTCACCAAGCAGGTGGCCGATATTGTCTTTCGAGCCGGTGAAGTAGTTGTCGACGCAGAGGACGCTGTTGCCGTCGGCGAGCAGCCGCTGGCAGAGATGGCTGCCGAGGAAGCCGGCGCCGCCGGTCACGAGGACCCGTTTTTTGGTGATACCCATGTTGCCCTGCGGTTTGGTTCCTCACGTAACGGGGAACTTAGGCGCGGGATCAAGGCCAGGTCTTCTTTTCTGAAGAAAAGCAGCCGCTGTCGCGTGCTCGTCGTGAGCATCGCGACAGCGTTCCAAAAGTTTTTTGGTCCTTTTTTCCAAAAAAGGACTGCTTTCTTAAGCGGCCGTCTCTCCGTGCAGGGAAATGTCCAATCCCTCCTGCTCCTCTTCCGCATCCACCGTCAGCCCGATGGTGAACTTCAGGGCGAACAACAGAACCAGCGAGACCACGCTGCTCCATACCAGCGTCACGGCCACGGCCTTGCACTGGATGATGAATTGCGCGAGCGAGCCGTCCGTGCCGCCGATGGTGGCGGATGCGAAAACGCCGGTGAGCAAGGCGCCGACGATGCCGCCGATGCCGTGCACGCCGAACGTGTCGAGGCTGTCGTCATAGCCGAGCGCGTGTTTGAGGTAGGCCGCCGAGAGGAAGCAGATGACGCCGGCGGCGACACCGATGACGATGGCGCCGCCCGGCAGCACGAAGCCCGAGGCGGGCGTGATGGCGACGAGGCCCGCCACCGCGCCGGAGATGATGCCGAGCACGCTGGGTTTGCCCTTCAGCACCCACTCGGCGAACATCCAGGCGAGGGCGGCCGCCGCGGTCGCGATCTGCGTGACAGCCATTGCCATGCCGGCGCGGCCGGTCGCACCCACGGCGGAGCCCGCGTTGAAGCCGAACCAGCCGACCCAGAGGAGCGAGGCGCCGATGACCGCGTAGGTGAGGTTATGCGGCTGCATGTTGTCGTGGCCGTAGCCGCGGCGTTTGCCCATGACCAGGCAGCACATGAGGCCCGCGATGCCGGCGTTGATATGCACCACGGTGCCGCCTGCATAGTCCAACGTGCCCATGGTGGAGAGCCAGCCGGTGGGCGCCCACACCCAATGCGCGATCAGGCTGTAGGAGAAGATGGACCAGCCGACCATGAAGATGCACATGGCGGAGAACTTCATCCGTTCGGCGAAGGCGCCGGCGATCAGTGCCGGCGTGATGATCGCAAACGTCATCTGGAACATCATGTAGACGGATTCGGGGATGGCGTAGGGCGCGGGTGTGATGCCGGCCACGCCGTTGCCGAGCACGAAGCCGGTGTCGTCCTGCTTGGTGAAGGCCGATTCGATGCCGTGCAGCATGAAGCGCGATGCGTCGCCGAACAGGGCGTAGTACGGGAAGCCGGCGATGGCGCCGGTGGCTGGCCCGTTGGTGAACGCGATCGAGTAGCCGCACACGGTCCAGACGATGGTGATGAGGCAGCAGATGGCGAAGCTCTGCATCACGGTGGCCAGGATGTTCTTGCGGCGGACCATGCCGGCGTAGAACAGCGCCAGGCCCGGGATGGTCATCATCAGCACGAGCGCGGTGCTGGTGAGCATCCAGGCGGTGTCGCCATGGTCGTAGGCGGGTGCCTTGACCGGGCCGGCGGGGGCGGCAGGAGCCGCAGCGGCGGGCGCGGCAGCCGCGGGGGGCGTTGTTGCAGCGCCCGCTGGCGCCTGGGCAGCTGCACTTGGCGGCGCCGACGCGGCTGGCGCCGTGGCGGGAGCGGGTGCGGGCGCCTGGGCGAGTGCCGCGCCGCTCAGCAGGATGGGCGCGGCCAGCATGATAGCGGCCGCCAATCGGGCGAGTCGGGAGTTCAGGGCGGAGATGCGCATGTCGATGTCTCCTTAAAGGGCGGCTGCATCGAGCTCGCCGGTGCGTATCCGCACGGCGCGTTCGATATCGAGCACGAAGATTTTGCCGTCACCGATCTTGCCGGTGTGGGCGGATCGCATGATCGCCTCCACCACCTGGTCCGCCAGGTTGGCCGGCACGGCGACCTCGATCTTGACCTTCGGCAGGAAACTCACGTGGTATTCGGCACCACGATAGATTTCCGTCTGTCCCTTCTGACGGCCAAATCCCTTCACCTCGGTGACGGTGAGCCCCTGCACGCCTAGCGGCGTCAGGGCTTCTCGCACGTCATCGAGCTTGAAGGGTTTGACGATGGCGATGACCAACTTCATCCACACGCCCTCTGGGCGGCCTGGCACTATGCGCGGCCGCAATCCGGTCGTTGCCTTTCAAGAACTGTGCCGGGCGCGGGTGAGAGAGAAAGCAGTCGTTTTCTGAGAAAAAAGGACCAGAAAGCTTTTGTTTCCTGGTGGTTTTGTGGGCGGCGCAGCATGCGTGCCTATATTTTGTGCGGCTGGTCGAAAAGGACGGAACTATGTTCGATGTTTGCGTGGTGGGTGCGGGGCCAGTGGGCGGGGCGCTGGCCTGCAGGCTGGCGCGTGCGGGGATGACGGTCGCGGTGGTCGATCGCGCTTGCCTGCCGCCGATGGAGAATCCGGACTTCGACGGGCGGGCTTATGCCATCGCCGCGGGCTCGCGCGCCTTGCTGGAGCAGGCGGGCATTTGGGAAGCGCTGCCGCTGCCGACCGGACCGATCGAGCAGATACGCGTCTCGGATGGCAAGCCGGGCCGGCCGGCTTCGCCGCTGTTCCTGCATTTCAATTCGCGGGAGCTGGATGGCGCCGCCGGGAGCGGCGGCGCACTCGGCTGGATGGTGGAAGCGCGCAGCATGCGGGTGGCGCTGAACCGGTGCCTGCACGATACGGCCAACCTGACCGTGCACGCCCCGGCCGAAGCGCGTGTCGAGCGCCGCGCCGACGGCGCCACGATCACGCTCGACAGCGGCGAGGTGCTACAGGCGCGGTTGGTGGTGGCAGCCGAGGGGCGGGACTCGCCCTTGCGGCGGCAGGCTGGACTGACGGCGCAGCGCTGGGCCTATCCGCAGATGGGTCTGGTCTGCGCAATCGCGCACGACCGGCCGCACCATAATACAGCGCTCGAGCATTTCCTGCCGGCTGGACCGTTCGCGCAGTTGCCGATGGCGGCATCCGAAGCCGGGCCGAACATTTCGGCGATCGTGTGGACCGAGCGGGCGCACACCGCGCCGCGGTTGATGGCGCTGGACGATGCGACGTTCGGGGCCGAAATAGGCGCGCGGCTGGGCGACCATCTGGGCGCGTTCCGGCCCGTCGGGCGGCGGTGGATCTACAAACTGAGCGCGATGTATGTGCATCGCGTGGTGGCCGAGCGCCTGGCGGTGGTGGGTGATGCGGCGCACGGCATCCATCCCATCGCGGGCCAGGGGCTTAATCTCGGCCTGCGCGATGCGATCGCGCTGAGCGGGTTGCTCATCGCCGCGCATGAAGCCGGCGAGGATATTGGCGGCGCCGCGTTGCTGGCGCGCTACCAGCGTGCCCGGCGGGCGGACAATCTGTCGATGTTGCTGGCGACGGATGGGCTGGACCGGCTGTTCAGCACGGACAATCCTCTCGTACGGGCGGCGCGCGATCTGGGCATTGCCGCCGTGCATCGCATGCCGCGGCTCAAGCGCGCGTTCATGCGGCAGGCGATGGGCATAGGCTGAAAGCAAGCGAGCCTTTTTTTCAGAACGTAACGCCTTACTTCCTGTCCATGGCCGCCGGGAGGCAAGCGTGATGAGGGAACTCGGGTTGTGCGGCGAACGGATTGCGACCGACTATTCCCGCCAGATCTGGCAGTCGGTGCGCGAGGAGGCAGTGGCCGCGATCGAGCATGACCGCGTGATGGCGGACGGCATACGCGACACGGTGTTGCAGCACGAGAACTTCGCCGACGCGCTGGCGCACCGGCTGGCGCGCAAATTGTGCGACTATGCGATCACCATCGACACGCTGGAGGGCATGCTGTGCGAGGCGCTCTCGGCCGATCCCGGGATAGAGGAGGCGGCGCTGGCGGATCTGGCGGCCGTGCGCGACCGTGACCCCGCCTGCCCCGACCTCCTGACGCCGTTCCTGTTTTTCAAAGGTTACCAGGCGTTGCAGGGCTACCGGTTCGGCAACTGGCTGTGGAAGCGCGGGCGCACGCATCTGGCGCGGCATCTGCAGAGCCGATGCGCGGAAGTATTCGCGGTCGATGTCCATCCGGCGGCGCGGCTTGGGCGTGGGTTGCTGCTCGACCATGGCACCGGGCTGGTGGTGGGAGAGACGGCGGTGATCGACGACGACGTGTCGATGCTGCAAGCGGTGACGCTCGGCGGTACCGGCAAAACGTGCGGCGACCGGCATCCGAAAATACGCCGCGGCGTGCTGATCGGGGCGGGTGCGACGATCCTGGGCGGCATCACGGTGGGTGAAGGTGCGAAGATCGGCGCCGGCAGCATCGTGCTCGACAACGTGGCGCCCTTCACCACCGTCGTCGGCAACCCGGCGCGTCCGGTGGGATTACGCCATACGCATCTGCCGGCTTTGACGATGGACCAGAGCATGCCGGCGCTGGATTACGTCATCTGAGACGGACGGAAGGAAGACTTCTTTTTTAAAAGAAGAAAAAACTTTTGTCTGGCTGTCGCTAGCTCTCGACCGGCTTACGCCGAGCGGCAAAAGTTTTTTTCTCCAGCTGTTCAGAACACTCGTCTGTTATTGCGGGCCGTAGCCGGGCGAGAACGACTGGTTCTCAACGAGTTTTGCCTGCTTGCATGTCCAGCTGCTGGCAAGCTGCCAGGGCTTGCTGGTGTTGTAGATCGCGGTTGCTGGGTAGGGGCAGAGCGGCCGCTGGAAGGCGACGCCCTGGGCCTGGTTGTCGTTGTTGTATTTCGTCGCGATGACGCTGCCGGGTGCCTGGCCGTTTTCCACCCAGGCGGTGAGTGCGCCCAGAACGTCGAATGTGGCGATGCCCGGGATGGGTGGTAGCTGCGGGCCGAGGTTGCCGAACGCATTGGCACCTGGGCCGCCGTTACAGTGCAACAGGCCCGGCGCCATGTAGAGACGCAGGAAGCTGCTCGGGGCTGCGCCGCCACTGTGGACGTGGTCGCTGGAGACACGGTTGTAATAGTCGATTGTGCTGGCCGAGGGGATCAGCGGGTCTTCGTAGCCCGCATACATGATCAGCTTGCCGCCAGCGGCCACGAAACCGCTGTTGCCCAGGTTGGCGTTGTTGGCATTGAGCAGGCCGGCGAGGGTGCTGCCACCTTCCACCGTGTCATCGAACGCCTTGATCTGGGCGGCCAACATGCCCTCGCCCTGCTTGGCCGTATTGGCGAACAGGCTGTGCCAGTCGAAATTCGGGCCGAAACCCCAGTAGTCGAGACTGTCGAATAGCGGCTCGCTGAGCGCTTCCTGCTCGCCGATCACCATCGTGTTCGGGTCTTCCACGCCGCGCTCATAGCCCGGGTAGAGAACCTTGCCGAAATTATCCAGCGCGCCGCGATAGGCGCCGTTCAGCGAGGTGACCTGGTTCGGCACCAGGCAGGTGCAGCTGGCAGCGGCGGGGTCTGTGCAGGGCGCGCTGTCGTTGGTGGCGTTGCAGAGCAGGCTGGACGCATCGAATTTGCAGCTGGCCGGCAGGGTGAGGAAGTTGTCGCCGGCATAGCCGCCGTCTGTGCCGGCACATTGTGCCAGCACGGCGGCGTGGGCGAGGCTGAGCGCCGGGGCGGACAGCAGGCCGCTGCCGTCGGCCGGCGCATGCAGCGTTTCGTAGAACGATGCCGAGCCGATATGCAGGTGCGTGCGGTTGTAGGCCGGCGAGCCGGCAAGGATGCCGTTATAGTCGTTTGGGAAACGCTGCGCTTCCATCAGCGCCTGCTGGCCGCCGGTGGAGCAGCCGTGGAAGTAGCTGTAGTTCGCCGCGTGGCCATAGAACATGCTGACCAGCGACTTGCCGGCGACGGTCATCAGATGGGTGGCTTCGTAGCCGAAATCGGCGATGCCTGCCGGATTGCCGTAGAGCCCGCCGGCCTTCGCACCGGTGGCGACACCCTCCTTGCTGCCGCAATAAAGCGTGTTGCAATGTTCGAGGTTGCCGTCGCCCAGGTCGGTATTGGCAACGGCGTAGGTTTGGCCGGACACGGCGTAGCTCGGCGCCAGGCCGATGAGGAGCGTGCTGGCTGCGATTGCGCCGGCGAACCCGCCGTTGCCGGTGCCCAGGAAGCGGCCGTTCCAGGTGCTGGTGCTGTTCGTGCCCACGCTGCCCTCGGGCAGGAGGAGTGCCACGGTGATCTGCGATTGTGCGGGGTTGCCGTTCGACGAGATGATGACGCCGACCTGGCACACGGCGGGCGTGGCGATGCCGCTGGCCAGCATGTTGGCTGGCACGTCCGTCGCCTGGATGCCGAGCACAAGCGGCGTGCCAGGGCCGGTATAGCCGATGGCCTGCGAAAGGGTGGCGGCTGCACCGGATCCGGCCGAGCTGTTGAGCGAAGCACAGGGCGACGCGGGACTGGGTGCCGCGTAGGCGGGCAGAGTCGCCACCACGCTGGACAGTGCGGTGCCTGCCAGGCAGAGCGCCATGCGCTGCCAGGGCTTGAATGAACGAAGCATCGGAACGTCTCCTCAGACTTTTTTTGTTATCCAGAGAGTATGAAGACGTTTTTTCGCGCCGGTCAAAGGCAGTTCTGCCGGTTCAGCGCATGAGGTCGGCGTAACGTGCCTGGATCCGCTCGAAAGTAGCCGCTTGCAGCGATCGCGCGGCGAGCGGCGACATCAGCCGCTCGGCCAAACTTTGCCACAGCTCCCGGTCGAGCCTGGACCGTTCGGACACCAACTCGCTGGCCTGCGCGGTCATCTCGTCGGGCATCGATGTTTGCAGCACGCGTGGCATCGCATCGGTGACGTTGACTGATCTGATCCGCAGGGCGCAGCCGAGATACCGGCCGAGTCCTTCGGTCAGACGCGGGTTCTCCAGGATGGAAGAGAAGGACAGGCCCGCCATTGCCGCATGGGCCTCAGCCAGCAGAGACGCGTCCGACGAAGGTGCGATGAACCCAGCGTCGGGGATCAACGCGTGGGGCCAGAGCAGGGCGCGGACATAGGCGTTGTCGGTCTGGCAGGCGACCTCGGGTGCAGCGAGAAAGCTGGCCAGCGGTTGCTGCGCGAGCCTGATCCGGTCGAACCAAGCGCCCCACTCGCGATGCTTGAACGGCGGAAGGGCACGCCAGTAGGCCCATTGGGACAGCACACGCGCCGAGGGCTCGCGCAGCAGCATGATCTGCCGCGCGCCCGGTAGCGCCTGGTCGACCGTGGAGCGGGCAAAATGGCCGGTGAGAAACTCGGTATCGCCCGAGATATCGTCCGGCGAGAGATAGAGCTGCGCACGTGTGCGCCGCGCCATCGTGTCGAAATCGGCGAAGTCGCCGAAAGTCGACCTGTCGAATCCGGTGACGATGCGGCCGGGCAACAGAGCGGCCTGGATGGCGTAGGAGATTGCCGTGCCGGCCGACTTGGGGACATGCAGGAAGGCGAGTTTCTCGATCGGCGGCGCGAACGCGCGCACCACGCGCGCCTGCAATCGGCGAAGCCGGCGCTCGGCACGGGGCAGAAGCGTCATCGCTGCAAGCGTTTTGCGCGCGGACGGCGCGATCCGAGCAGTCTCAGCAAGCGCTCCATTCCGCTGCGTCTAATCCGTCGATCGTGGCGTGAGGCCTTGTAGTGGAGTATTGCCTCGTGAGCGTAGCACACGAATGAGTGTGAAGCTTGCCGCTGACCAGAGCAAGGTGAGGCACGCCAGGCTGAAATCGCCTGCTGGCCATGTGAGCCCCGCACCTTCGCCGAGCCAGAATGTTCCGAACGAGACCAGCATCAGGCTCGCAAGCAGCTTGCCGGTATTCTCGGGGATACGGGAGAGCGGGCGATGCAGGGCGATGCCCAGGCCGACGACGGCGAGGGTGGCGGCCAATGCACCGGCGGCGGGCGCGGCGAGACCGATTCGCCCGCTGCCCAAGGCGAGCACGATGAAGGCGACCTCCACGCCTTCGACCAGGGTCACCTGGAACGCGCCGGTGAAGCCGGTCCAATCCCACATGCTTCTGGTCGGTCGGCTTGCTTCCCCGGTCTGGTAGCGCGCGACCGTTCGGGTGAACGCCGCATCCTCGTCGCGCAGCCGCAGTCGGCCGGATGCGCGCAGGATCGCTTTGCGCAGCCAACGCAGGCCGAATGCGAGCACCAGGCCGCCGACGACGAGGCGGAAGATTGGCACGTCGATCTGGCGCAAGGCAGGGCCGAAGACGGCCACTGCCAGGCCGAGTGCCGCCAGCGATGCCGCGGCGCCGGCCAGTGGCGCGCGCCAGCCGCGGGATACACCCAAAGCGAGAATGACGGTCAGGGCTTCGACGCACTCCACGAAGGCTGCGAGGAAGGCGGCACCGGCGGCTGCTATTTGGTCGAATCCGGGCAAATGGTTTTCCTTGAGCGAATAAGGCGCTAGAACGGAGCAGGAACAAGCAAGCGTTCTTTTTTGAAGAAAAGAACCAAAAACTTTTGGAAGTTTTGGCTGGGTTCGCGTTGGGGGAGTGATGGACCTTTTACGGAAACTGGAGATACTTGCGGACGCGGCGAAATACGATGCGTCTTGTGCGTCGTCGGGGACGGTCAAGCGCAGCTCGAAGGGGGAGACGAGCGGCATTGGCAGCACGGAGGGGATGGGGATTTGCCATGCCTATGCGCCCGATGGCCGTTGTATTTCGCTGCTGAAGATCCTGCTGACCAACTCGTGTGTCTATGATTGCATCTACTGCATCAACCGTCGGTCCTCCAATGTGCAGCGCGCCCGCTTCACCGTCGATGAAGTGGTGACGCTGACGCTCGGGTTCTATCGGCGCAATTGCATCGAAGGGCTGTTCCTGAGCTCCGGCATCATCAACACGCCGGATTACACGATGGAGCAGGTGGTGGGCGTGGCACGCACGTTGCGCGAGGTGCACGGGTTCCGCGGCTATATCCATCTCAAGACAATCCCCGATGCCGACCCGCTTCTGCTGGCCGAAGCCGGCAGATATGCCGATCGGCTGAGCATCAATATCGAGCTGCCGACGGAGAGCAGCCTGGGCGCGTTGGCGCCCGAGAAGAGCATCGGCAACATCAAGCGCTCCATGGGGCGGATGCGGTTGCGGATCGACGAAGCGCGCGCCGAGAAGAAAGCGCCGCGGTTCGCGCCGGCGGGACAGAGCACTCAGGTGATCGTGGGGGCGGACGACAGTTCGGACCGCTCGATCATGCAGATGAGCACGGACCTTTACGGATCATACGGGTTGAAGCGCGTGTACTACTCCGCCTTCAGCCCGATACCGGACTCCTCGGCGGTGTTGCCGCCGAAAGCGGCGCCGCTAGTGCGCGAGCATCGGCTGTATCAGGCGGATTGGCTGCTGCGATTCTATGGGTTCACGGTGGGCGAGCTGGCGACAGATCAGGCTGGGAATATGAGCCTGGAGATCGATCCGAAGATGGCGTGGGCGTTGGAGCATCGCGCGCTGTTTCCGGTCGATGTGAATACTGCGCCGAAAGAGATGTTGCTGCGTGTGCCTGGACTTGGCGTCAAGACGGTGAACCGGCTGCTGCAGGTTCGGCGGCATCGGCGAATCAGGATGGACGATTTGGCGCGGCTGCGGCTGCCGGTGGCCAAGCTGATGCCGTTTGTGGCAGCGGCGGATCATCATCCTGGGGCGACTTTGGATAGTCTGCGGTTGGGGAAGAGGAAGGAGGAAAGGCAAGCCGTCCTTTTTTGAAAAAGGGACCAAAACTTTTGCTCGTGGAGGCCACGGCGGCCGACGCTGCGGGGAGCAGAAGTTTTTTGGTCCTTTTGTCAAATAGGACTGCTTTCTTACTTCATGCAATCCATCATCCTCTCCCACGTCGTCGATTTCACCACCTGGCGCAGCAACGCCCGCCGGCTCGCACTTGCCGGCATCCCGCCCGAGCAGACGATATGGTCAGTTCACGAAGCGCGCGACCTGTTTGCCGAGCCGGACATCGCGGCACCTGCCACCGGCACATTTTCCGTATCGCGTGCCTTGGTGGATATGGCGGAGACGGCGATACAGGCGAGCGATCCCGAGCGGTTTGCGTTGCTTTACGCGCTGGTTTGGCGCGCGCATCGCGGCGAGAAACATTTGCTGGAGGATGTGGCCGACCCGCTGGTGCAGCGTGTGACGCGGCTGGCGCAGTCCGTGCGGCGCGATAGCCACAAGATGCGGGCATTCGTGCGGTTTCGCGAAGTGACCGAGGACGATGCGACGCGATACGTGGCGTGGTTCGAGCCAGACCACTACATAGTGGAAGCCAACGCGCCGTTCTTCGTGCGGCGGTTTGCAACGATGACGTGGAGCATTCTCACGCCGTACCGCAGCGCTCATTGGGATGGCGATACCTTGCGGCTGGGAGCCGGCGCGCAACCCTCGGACGTGCCGGACGATGATCGGCTGGAAGCGTATTGGCGGGCGTATTTCGCGAGCATTTTCAACCCGGCGCGGTTGAAGGTGTCGGCAATGACCTCGGAGATGCCGAAGAAATATTGGCGCAACTTGCCCGAGGCGGCGGCTATTCCAGGCTTGATACGGGATGCACGGGAGAGAACGGCGACCATGATCGAGACGCCGAAGGTTTCACCGGAACGCGCGCCGCGTCGTGCGCCGGCGCAGGAAACAGGCGATGCGGCCGGCGTGGCGCCATCGCTGTCGGTCGAGGCGGCCGCTTGCCAGCGCTGCGAACTCTACAAACACGCGACGCAGACGGTGTTTGGCGAGGGCCCTCTCACCGCCCGGCTGATGCTGGTGGGCGAGCAGCCTGGTGATCAGGAAGATCTGGCGGGGCGGCCGTTCGTGGGGCCAGCGGGACAGATGCTGGACCGTGCGTTGGCCGATGCCGGGATCGACCGGACCGGAGTTTACGTGACCAACGCGGTCAAGCACTTCAAATTCGAGCCGCGTGGAAAGCGTCGGATTCATGCGACGCCCGATCGCAGTGAAATCGAGGTTTGCCGTTTCTGGCTGGACCAGGAACGCGCTTTGGTAAAACCTGTGGTGACGATATTGCTGGGCGCGTCAGCGGCGCGGGCGGTGCTGGGTCGCGCCGTCACCATTTCGCGCGAGCGCGGACGCCCCATCGCGCTGGCCGGTGGCCAGGCGATGGTAACGGTTCATCCGTCGTATCTGCTGAGATTGCCCGACGTGGAAAGCAAGGAACGCGAGTACGCGGGCCTGGTGAGTGACTTGCGCGCCGCGCTTTCCTGGCTCGAGGCCGCGTGAGGTTTAGAGGTTCGCCGACAGGCTATCCACCATGCGGGCATGCTTCTGGTCGGTGGCCTGTGCCTGCTCGACGAAGCTTTTCACCTGGGGATTAGCGGTGACACCGGCTTCCTTGGCGAAATCGCTTTTGTCCTCGGCGTTGATCGACTTCATCGCCTTCACGTAGGCGGTATCGAACGAGGCGCCTGAAAGCTTGCTGATTTTATCCAGTTTCTGCTGGTCGTCGGACGTGGGCGCCGTCGGCAATGTCATGCCGCTCGCCTGTGCAATCTGCTCGGCCATCTTGTTCAGGTTCGTGTGGTCGGCGACGTCCTGCTTGGCGAAGGATTGGACTGCGGCGTTGGCGCTTTTCTGCACGGCCAATTGCGAAAGCTGCATCTCGTATGAGCTGCCCTGGGCGTCGTGGGTCAGGAATGCCTTGTCGGTCGCCGACAGCGTGCTGGCTGCGTTGGCCAGGCTTGCCGAAGCGAACAGAATGGCTGGCGATAGTGCGGTCCATTTGATCATTCATCATCTCCCTCCGGCGAAAGGCCGGCATGGCGACAACGCCCATCGGCAAGTATGGAACGCGGGCTATTGAAGATGTGAGGCATCCGGCGTCGCGCGCCCATCCCGGGGTCCGCGACAGCAGCGACAAAGGTCTTTTGCTTCTTTTCTTCAGGAAAAGGACTTCCTGCCGGTAAAGGGGCAGGTTTGTGCCTGCAGTTTACGGAAACAGCCGTTTCCGCTGCCACGCATTCTCGGCGCGCGTGTAGATGTTCCTGTCATGCAGCCGATACGGCATGTCCTGCCAGAACTCGAAGCGCTCCGGCCGCACCCGGTAGCCGGACCAGTGCGGCGGGCGGGGGATGTCGTCGCCGGGATACAGACGCTCCAGCTCGGCGACGCGGCTTTCCAGCACGCTCCGGTCGGGCAGCACGCGCGACTGGTCGGACGCCCAGGCGCCTAGGCGGGAGATGCGGGCGCGCGAGGCATAATAGGCATCGGCTTCAGCGGGCGAGACAGGCGAGGCGGCGCCCTCGATCCGGATCTGGCGCAGCAGCGATTTCCAGTGGAAGAGCAGGGCCACGTTCGGGTTGGCGGACAGCTCGCCTCCCTTTCGGCTCTGCGTGTTGGTGTAGAACACGAAGCCGTCGCGGTCGTGGCCTTTGAGCAGGACGACGCGTGCGCTGGGCCGGCCGTCGTGCCCGACGCTGGCAAGCGTCATGGCGTTGGGGTCGTTCGGCTCGTTTGCGCGCGCAGCCTCCATCCATGTCTCGAACAGGGTGAATGGGTCGGTAGTCGCGGTCGGGTCGTGCTGCATGGGCGGTTCTTACCCCTGGGCGCCAGGCCCGGCCAGCGCCGGTGGGCCACCGTAAGTCACGCCGGCCGCCTTGCGCAGCGCGCACCCGCTGTGCCACCACCAGCCGCCAGGACGACAGCCCCCCTTTGGCCCCGAGGACGTTTATGCCCGATTCGACCCAGACCCTGCCCAGGCGCGGAACGCTGATGGCCGGCAAGCGGGGCGTGGTCATGGGTGTGGCCAACGAGCGATCGCTGGCTTGGGGGATTGCGGCCGCGGTGGCGGCCCAGGGTGGCGAAATCGCGTTCACCTATCAGGGCGATGCGCTGGGCAAGCGCGTGCGGCCGTTGGCAGCGAGCGTCGGCGCCGGCCATGTGATGCCGTGCGACGTGACGGACGAGCAGAGCATCGATACCGTCTTCCGGACGCTGCGCGACGAATGGGGCACGATCGACTTCCTGGTTCACGCGATCGGCTTTGCCGACAAGCAGTTCCTGCGCGGGCGGTATGTGGACACGCCGCGGGAGGCGTTTTTGCAGGCGATGGACATTTCCTGCTTCTCGTTCACCTCGGTATGCCAGCGTGCGGCGGCGATGATGCAGCCTGGCGGGTCGTTGCTGACGCTGAGTTACCTGGGTGCCGAGCGCGTGGTGCCGCATTACAACGTGATGGGTGTGGCCAAGGCAGCGCTCGAGGCGTCCGTACGGTATCTGGCAATGGATCTGGGCAGCGCGGGCATCCGGGTGAACGCGATCAGCGCCGGGCCGGTGAAGACGCTGGCGGCGAGCGGCATCGGCGACTTCCGGTACATTCTACGGTGGAACCAGCTCAACAGCCCGATGGAGCGCAATGTCGGCGTGGATGAGGTGGGGGGCGCTGGACTCTATCTATTGTCGGATTTGTCGACTGCGGTGACGGGCGAGGTGCATCATGTGGATTGCGGCTACCATATAATTGGGATGAAGAATCCGAAGGCGCCGGATATCGCGGCTGTGACGGACGAGTAAGCAGTCCTTTTTTGGAAAAACGGAACAAAGCTTTGCCAACGCTGTTGCCAGCTCGTCGCGAGCATCGCGACAGCGGAACAGAAGTTTTTTGGTCCTTTTTTGCAAAAAAGGACTGCTTTCTACCATGAGCCACAACACCTTCGGCCACCTCTTCCGCGTCACCACCTGGGGCGAAAGCCACGGCCCCGCGATCGGCTGCGTCGTCGATGGATGCCCGCCCGGGATCGCCCTCGGCGAAACCGATATCCAGCCCTGGCTCGACCGGCGACGGCCGGGCCAATCCAGCTTCACCACACAACGGCAGGAGCCCGACACCGTACGGATACTCTCCGGCGTGTTCGAGGGCCGCACCACCGGCACGCCGATCGCGCTGCAGATCGAGAATGTGGACCAGCGGTCGCGCGATTATGGGGCCATCGCCCAGCAATATCGGCCAGGACATGCGGATTTTACCTACGACCGCAAATATGGCGTGCGGGATTATCGTGGCGGCGGCCGCAGTTCCGCGCGGGAGACCGCATGCCGGGTGGCGGCCGGCGCGATTGCGCGACTGGTGCTGGGCGAGGCCGTTCAGATACGCGGGGCGCTGGTGCAGATGGGCCGGAACGGTATCGACCGGCAGAAATTCGATTGGGCGGAGACGCTGCGAAACCCGTTTTTTTGCCCCGACGCCGATGCCGCCGCGGCCTGGGAGCGCGAGCTGATGGCTATCCGGCGCGACGGATCATCCATCGGGGCGGTCATCGAAATTGTGGCCGATCACGTGGAGCCCGGCTGGGGGGCACCGCTGTACGGCAAGCTGGATGCAGATCTGGCGGCGGCGCTGATGAGCATCAACGCGGTGAAAGGCGTGGAGATCGGCGACGGTTTTGCGGCGGCGGGGCTGCGCGGCGAGGAGAATGCCGACGAAATGCGGACCCAGGACGGCACGGTCCGTTTCGGCAGCAATCATGCGGGCGGCATACTTGGCGGCATCGCCACGGGGCAGCCAATCGTTGCGCGGTTCGCGGTCAAGCCGACGAGTTCGATACTGATCCCGCAAAAGAGCGTGGACTCCCGAGGAGACGCCGTCGAGGTTACCACGCGTGGGCGGCACGACCCGTGTGTGGGAATTCGCGCCGTGCCGGTGGGTGAAGCCATGATGGCGTGTGTGCTGGCTGACCATAAGCTGCGCCATCGTGGGCAAGTGGGATAGGGCCGCCGACGGAATAACTCGCAAAACATTGAGCTCACGCAAGTTTGCGTTTGATGTCTGACCCACGCTTCGCCATTGTTAAAACGATGGACATGATGGTCAGCGACGATTCTGCGGATCTCCTGAATGCCCTGGTCGAGCGGATCGGCCGTGGCGTTTGGCAAGCGCGCATGGCGGAGCTGAAACGTGGTTGCACGCCCACGCATGCGGGTCGGGCTTTGAGCCAGTTACATGCGCTCGAATTGACGATCGAGCGTCTGCGTCGCCCGGGCCGAAATGCACCGCTCAGCGAACTTGAGCGTAGGATCGTGTCTCTGGCTGGACAGCTTGCCAGGCTCGCCGATCAGCTTACGCAGGCGGGGCGCGTGCGTTTGGATGCGATGCTTGGCCAGGTAGTGCGCGGGAATGGCACGCTTGTGCCGCTTTTTCATCTCATCCGGACGGCGGCATTGCAGCGTGGCCGCGGCTTCGATGTTGGTTATGCGGGCCTGGACGAAGCGGCACCATTCGATCTGTTGTTGAACCGGCAGGGTTTGGAGGCCGAAGTCGCTTGCGAGGTGATTTCGGCCGAGGCGGGCCGCGACCTGCACCGGCGTGCCTGGTCGCAGTTGATGGATCGCGTGGACCCCGACTTGCAGAGCTGGCTGGCGGCGCATCCTGGTCGGTATCTGCTGAAGATGACGCTGCCGCAGGGATTGAGTGCCTGCGAAGAGGGCGCCCCCAAACTGTGCGAGCTGCATAGCCGGATTACCCGGATGCTGATGCAGCAGAAGCGTGCCGACCACGACGAGGCGGCTGTGCTTCGGCTGGATCCGCTGATGTTGGCGGCAGCTCAGATGGGCGACAACTCCGGCGCACAGGGTGGGTTGATGCCGAAACTTCGGCAGGAATTCGGCATCGAGGCGCATCTCGGCGTGACCTCCGCGTCTGCCGGCTTGTTCGTGATGGCCGCGCGTGCGGGGCGGCAGGACGAGGTGGCGGGTGCGGTGCACCGGCATATGGCGGAGGTCGCACCAAAGCGCTTGACTGGCAGCCGCCCTGGTATTCTCGCGATGTTCCTCGAAGATACCGACCGGCTCGAGTGGCAGGCGTTGCGTACGCAGTTGCGGCTGGAGGGCGAGGCGCGGCATTTCATGACACGGCCGGAGGCTCGGTCAGTGGTGGCGGTCACGTGTGCATGCCGGCTCGAGCTGTTGGGGCCGGACGAGACGGAGGGCCAGGCGTGCTGCGAGTTGCGGTTCCGCAATCCGGGGCATCCGGCATCGAAGCAGGCGGCCCTTGCGCCGGCCGTTGCCTCTTCTCCTTGAGGCTATGGCTTGGCGAGCGGCGGCTTGTTTGGACGTGTTCATACGGCTTTGCGCCCGTAGCCGGATGAGGTTCTTTATACGCGCTTGCTGCGAATGACGGACGCTTCGGTCAAAGCGTTGATTTTCGACGTGGATGGGACGCTGGCCGAGACCGAGGAATATCACCGCCAAGCATTTAACGAGACATTTGCTGCTGCCGGCCTGAGTTGGGTTTGGGACAGATCGCTGTATGTGCGGCTGCTCAAGGTGACCGGCGGCAAGGAACGGATTGCGCATTATATCGCGAGCGCAGGCGCCGAACCGGTGCTTGACCAGGCGTCGATCGCCTCGCTGCATCGCGACAAGACGGCGCGGTTTGCGGCGCACGTCGCCAACGGTGGTGTCGAATTGCGGCCAGGCGTGAAACGACTGCTGACCGAAGCGCGCGAGGCTGGCGTTCGACTTGCCGTAGCCACGACGACGACGCGGCAGAATGTCACTGCATTGCTGGACGCAACCTTAGGCTACGATCCGTTCGAGGTGATTGCGGCGGGCGACGATGTTTCCGCCAAGAAGCCGGCACCGGACGTCTATGTGCTGGCGCTGCAACGTTTGGGTTTGGATGCCAAGTCGTGCGTCGCCATCGAAGATACATTGAATGGGTATCGCAGCGCCACGGAAGCGGGGCTGCCGTGCCTGGTCACCAGGAGCGTGTATGGCGAGCGCGACGGCTATACCGACGCGCTTGCAGTCGTTGACGATCTGGACCGCGCCGGCGGCGATGCAGACGGACCCTTCGGTTTGCGCGAGATTATCGCACTGCATGCCGTGCATGGAGCACGCGGGCGGAACGGGTAATATCATACACGGCCCGCGTGCATGCATCCTCCTGCACGCATTATCGGCTTTTGCTCGTCACCTGCCCCGTCTTTTGCGGTCTGCGGCGGCACGATATCCGCTTTCGAGTGCGTCGATCACCCTCTGCCCGTTCTCTTCGATGAACGACAATAGATGTGCATGGGCCGGCATCATCGGCATCGAGCGTCGGCGCACGATATACCACGACCGCTGAACGGGAAAACCGTCGACTGGCAGCAGATGGATGAAGCGGAGCGCCAGTTCGAGGCCTATGGTATGCCGCGAAATGACGGCTATTCCCATACCCGCCATGACGGCCTGCTTGATGGTTTCGTTACTGTCGGTTGTCATGCCGATATTTGGCGTGACACCGGCAGCCAGGAAAACCTGCTGCATGAGCATGCGGGTGCCCGATCCTTCCTCGCGCGTTATGAGTTTTTCATCGGCCAGTTCGTGAATT
Organism: uncultured Alphaproteobacteria bacterium; assembly: GCA_963848205.1. Taxonomy (GTDB): domain Bacteria; phylum Pseudomonadota; class Alphaproteobacteria; order Acetobacterales; family Acetobacteraceae; genus BOG-908. Next base: position 193,549 of record CAWKCV010000002.1, read on the forward strand.
GCGAGCGTTTGGGCTTTTGCGAGAACGTGATCGGTTGCGGAGATGACGACGGAGGGATGGCTGGCAAAGGCAGATGCTGAAAGGTCGGACTCTGTTCCCGGTCGCCCCATGATTGCGAGATCGATGTCGCCCTGGGCCACGGCATCGGCGATCTGCTGGCGATTGCCAAACCTGAAGTTGATGGAGACACCAGGATATACACTCTGGAAGCGGGCGAGAACGTGGGGGACGATGTATTTGGCAGTGGAGACGGCCCCCAAGCGGACCCGCCCGCCGACGCCGCGCAACGACGAGAGCGCTTGGCCGGCATCTTCGAGGGCCTGGAGTACAGCTTTGGCGAAAACCAGAAGCGTGTGGCCGGCGTCGGTCAGGATGACGTTGCGGCCAACGCGCTCGAACAATACAAATCCAGTTGCATCTTCGATTTGCTTGATCTGGAACGAGACTGCCGCCGGCGAGACATGGAGAGCCTCCGACGCCCGGGCAAAAGACTGCAGGTCGGAGGCCGACACGAACATCTGCAATTGCCGGACGGTGATGTTAAACAAGGCTGACCATCAAGGGATCCCTTAGCATAGTCGCCAGAATTATTTGTTTCCCTAGTCGATGTCCATCCGCTTAGCTGTCTGGAACGCCAAGGAATGGGCGGACGGGAGATTGCTGTTGGACGACCAGGCCGCCCAAAAAAACATCGCCGACATGAAGGAGCGTCATCGCTCCGGTGATCTGGCCGGTCGGCCTATGAGGTACTGGGATAGTCGGTCGCCTGTTCCTGAAAAGACGGTATGACCATGCAAGCCGAATTGTTGCCCGCGCTGCGCATCGCCCCCTCTATTCTTTCGGCGAATTTTGCCCGTTTGGGGGAAGAGGTCACGCGCGTGATCGAATCAGGCGCAGATATCGTCCATGTCGATGTCATGGACATGCATTACGTCCCCAATCTGACATTCGGCCCCCTGGTGTGCCGTGCTTTGCGGCCGCTGGTGAAGGCGCCGATCGACGTTCATCTCATGGTAAAGCCGGTCGATGCGTTGATCGGCCTGTTTGCGGATGCCGGCGCAGACATTATATCGTTCCATCCGGAAGCGTCCGATCACGTGGACCGGTCTTTGTCGCTCATTCGGGACAGAGGCTGCAAAGCGGGATTGGTTTTAAATCCCGCTACTCCGCTTTCGGTTCTTGATCATGTGATAGACCGGCTTGATCTGATCTTGTTGATGTCGGTCAATCCTGGTTTCGGTGGGCAGTCGTTCATCCCCGAAACTCTTCGGAAGGCGCGTAGTGTCCGTAGCTTGATCGACGCACATGTGGCCGCAGGGGGCCGACAAATCTGGCTTGAGATCGATGGCGGTGTCAAAACCGATAATATCGGGATGATTGCCGAAGCTGGAATCGACACATTCGTGGCGGGCTCGGCCATCTTCGGTGCGCCCGACCAGGATGGATACTATCGCGAAGTGATCGGTGCCTTGCGTCGTGAGTTGAATTCTGTTGCGACGCAGCGACGCCGGGCGGCTTAAAATGAACGAAATTGTTGTTGAAGGCGCGACTGTCGATCTCGATATTGCTACTCCGCTATCGGTGGAGTGGGTGCACAAAATAGCTTGTTCAGCAGATTCGGCACTCCGCTCAGCTGAGAGCGTTGAAGACGAACAGTAATTTAGATATCGTCGCGAGCTGGGTGCTCGAACGAGGCGACTTGACAGGTTGTAGGAAGTAACGCTCCCGAATTAAGAGGAGCGGGTGTAAAGTCGCATGCGAGGGACCAAGCCATGCCGTATCGCCGGACCACGTTCAGTAAGTTCGTCATCGAGGATCTCCGCCGTGGCGGCGGCCACGATCCGGAATTGGCGGCTTTGCTGAACGATTTGCAGAGAGCGGGCAAGCTCATCGGGGCGGCGGTCGCGCGCGGCGCGTTGGATGGCACTGGCAGCGTTGTAACAACAAGCGGAACTGCCTCTGCCAGTCCGCCAAAAAAGCTGGCCGAAGTCGCCAATCTCATCATGCTGAGCGCGTGCGAATGGGGGGGGCAGCTCTGTGGGATGCTGTCGGCAGCGGCAGAGACGCCGCATGACATACCTGAGCAATATCCGCGCGGCCGTTACATGCTCGTGTTCTCACCGCTTGACGGCGCGGCGAACATGGACGTCGACCTCACTGTTGGCACGATATTTTCGGTGCTGCGCGCGCCGGAGGGTGTGACAAACCCAACGCCCGACGATTATTTGCAAGCGGGTCGCACGCAAGTGGCTGCTGGTTACGTGCTGTTTGGGCCGGTCGGTATGATGGTCATTACACTGGGAGCCGGTGTGCACGGCTTTACCCTGGACCGCGAGGCAGGCGCTTATACACTCACTCATCCGAACATGCGCATTCCGGAAGACGGACGCGAGCTCGCTATCGATGCAGCGCTGGAGCCCCATTGGGAGACGCCCATAAAGCGGTTTGTCCAGGAATACACCAGCCGCGGTGCCCCCGAGGGAGGACGAAGCTGCACGATCCGTTGGATCGATAGCCTCGTGGCCGAAGTGCACCGCATTCTGCTCAGGGGCGGTGTTTTCCTGCATCCGCGTGATACCCGCGACACGAGCAGGCCGGGTCATGTTCGCGTGCTCACCGAAGCGAACCCGATTGCCATGCTGATCGAACAGGCGGGTGGTGCGGCGAGTACTGGCCGCATGCCTGTTCTCGACGTCATTCCCTCGCATCTTTTGCAGGAAATGCCGCTGATTCTCGGCACACGGCGAGATGTTGAGAGATTGCAGAGTTACCACCATGCGTATGACCGAGGTGAATCGATGGTGTTTGAAGCACCATTGTTCCGGCAACGCAGCATTTTTAGGACTGCCTGAGTATGTCCGTCAAACATCCGATTGTTGCCATCACCGGGTCGTCTGGCGCTGGGACCACGACCGTCATGTGGACCTTTCAGCAGATTTTCAGGCGAGAAGGCGTCATACCGGCAATTGTCGAAGGAGACGCGTTCCATCGTTTCGACCGGCAGGAAATGCGCGCACGCATGGCCGACGAGACGAAGGCGGGAAACGAGCATTTCAGTCATTTCGGGCCTGAGAGCAACCTGTTTGCCGAATTGGAGGCTTTGTTCCGCGACTATGGAAAGACCGGGATCGGTCGCACGCGGAAATATCTGCATGACTCCGAAGAGGCGGCACCCTTCGGCCAGCCGCCCGGAACATTCACGCCCTGGACCGATTTGGGCGAGGGTACCGACGTGCTTTTCTATGAAGGCCTGCATGGCGGTGTGAAGACTGAGAAATTCAACATTGCCGGCGAAGTCGATCTTCTGATTGGCGTGGCGCCAACCGTCAACCTGGAGTGGATCCAGAAACTTCATCGCGACAAGCGCTCACGTGGTCACAGCCACGAGGCTGTGGTCGATACGATACTTCGCCGTATGCCCGATTATGTGAACTACATCTGCCCACAATTTTCGGAAACTCACGTCAACTTTCAGCGTGTGCCTACGGTCGACACCTCTAATCCGTTCGTTGCACGCGATATCCCGAACGCGGACGAGAGCATGCTCGTCATTCGCTTCCGCGATCCGAAGGGAATCGATTTTCCGTATCTCCTGTCGATGCTGAAGGACGGTTTCATGTCACGTGCAAACACGATCGTCTGCCCCGGTGGCAAAATGACTTTGGCAATGCAGCTCATCTTCACGCCGATGATCTGGCAGTTGATGGACCGTAAGAAACGCGCCTTCTAAATCGACGATAATTATTATCCGGCAATCGAAGCGGAGAGACCAAAATGGCTTTAGTGGCAATGCGGCAGCTTCTGGATCATGCAGCTGAGAACAGTTACGGCATACCTGCATTCAACGTAAACAATATGGAGCAGATACAAGCGATCATGCAGGCGGCGGATGGGGCAAATTCCGCGGTAATACTTCAAGGTTCAGCCGGCGCTCGCAAATATGCGGGAGAAGCGTTCTTGCGGCACCTTGTGGCTGCTGCGGTGGAGACCTGGCCGCATATTCCGATCGCGATGCACCAGGATCATGGGGCGAGCGCCGCGGTTTGCTTGCGGGCCATCCGGTCGGGTTTCACCAGCGTGATGATGGATGGTTCGCTGATGGAAGACATGAAAACGCCAGCGAGCTACGAGTATAATTGCGACGTCACCAAATATGTTGTTGGCATGGCCCACGATGTCGGGGTGACCGTAGAGGGTGAGTTGGGCTGCCTGGGTTCGCTGGAAAGCGGCGAAGCTGGGGAGGAAGACGGATCTGGAGCTGAAGGCAAACTCACGCACGATCAGATGCTGACGGATCCGGATCAGGCCGCCGATTTCGTCGCGAGAACGGGCGTTGACGCTTTGGCGATCGCGATCGGCACGAGCCACGGCGCTTATAAGTTCTCGCGCAAGCCTACCGGGGACATTCTGGCGATCGACCGGATTGCCGCGATACACGCAAAACTCCCCAATACGCATCTCGTCATGCACGGGTCGTCCTCGGTTCCGCAGGAATGGTTGGCGATCATCCGCGAGCATGGCGGCGCCATCAAGGAAACGTTCGGCGTGCCGGTCGAGGAAATCAAAGAGGGCATCCGTCATGGCGTGCGCAAGATCAACATCGATACCGACATTCGTCTGTCGATGACGGGGGCGATGAGGCGCTTGATGGGGCAGAAGCCGGAGGAGTTCGATCCACGCAAGTTCCTGGCCGCCGCCGTGATTGCCGCGCGCGATCTGTGTCAGGCGCGCTTTGAGGAGTTCGGGTCCGCCGGTCACGCCGACAAGATCAAGCCAGTTCCTCTGGAGATGATGGCCTCGCGCTACGCTCGTCCTGCACAACGCGCGGCGTAATATGCGCACTTTAGCTTTCGACCTGGACGGTACTCTGACGAACTCCGTCCCCGACATCGCGGCTTCGGTAAACCGGACGCTTGCTACACGGGGATTGCCGAGCGTGGCCACCGCCGATGTTGCCGCCATGGTGGGCGATGGTCTGCAGCCGCTGATCGATCGCGCCTTCGCCGCTGTTGGGGCAGTTCCTGATGCGCAAGCCGGCATCGACTATCTCCACGATTACGAGGGTCAGGTTGCTGTCCATACGAAGCTGTATCCAGGGGTAGAAGCAGCCCTCGAGACACTGATCGCGGATGGTTGGACCCTTGCCGTCTGTACCAACAAACCCGAGAACGCCGCTCGTTTGTTGCTGTCCGCGCTGGGCGTCGCCGATAAATTTGCGGCAGTTGGCGGTGGCGACAGCTTTGCTGCTTGCAAACCGGACCCGCGGCATCTTCTTGGGACGATACAAGCTGCAGGCGGCACACCCGCGCGTGCTCTCATGGTCGGCGATCACAGTAATGACGTTCGGGCCGCTACCGGTTGCGGCATGCGAGCAGTCTTTGCAGGTTGGGGTTATGGCCGGCCGGGGATGGAGGAAGGCGCGGTTTGTGTTGCGCGTGATTTACCCGAGTTCGTCCGTATTGCGGGGGAGCTTCTTCCGGCCTAGATCGCGTCGCCATCAGCAGCTTCCGGGTGCAGCAGAAACACCCCTGGCGAGAGTTTTGTGCCGCACGCAGCCCGGACCTAGCCAGCCTGGCGGTTTGCCCGGGCGAATGATGCCAAGACGCTGACGCGTTTTGAGGCAAAAAATGCTCGACTTTCGTATTGACATTGGATAGCGTTTGCCCAGTAGCTGAGGGGCGCCGGTATGTTCGACACTGCACTGAGTTGGTGTATGTCTCATCCGCTGGAAAGCGTGGGTGGTCTCGTCGTATTCGCGGTTGCGTTTGCACTCTTCCTCGTGCCCCGCATTCACGAAACTACCTCGCACGGCCATCCAAGATGCTGATGTCGGATTCCTGACAGCCGGTAGCCCGGCGGCTCTTTTCAGAGAAGAGCATTTTTCCTGTCCGACGCCTGATGCGCTGCCAGAACGGCCATGTCCACCACGGTACTCACCGAAGCGCTCATTGATACGAGTTGCACGGCGTACGACATACCCAACAAAAGCGGCCCCAGGGCACTCCCGCCACCAAGGCGCGGCGCCAGCCGGCTGACGATATGGGCCGAGTGCAATCCTGGCATTACCAAGACATTTGCATTGCCCGTCAACCGGCAGAACGGATAGAGCGCGCGCACGGCAGGCTCCAGCGCCACATCGGGAGACATGTCGCCGTCGAACTCGAAATCGACGCCGCGCTGTTCCAGGATCGCGACCGCCTCGCGTATGCCGTGCACGGTCGTGTGCATCGGCTGGCCGAACGTGGAATGCGACAGCAGCGCCACCCTTGGGTGCGCGCCCAGGCGGCGTGCGTGGTCGGCCGCACCTTGTGCAATGTCGGCCAGCAAGGTTGGCGATGGCCGCTCATGCATCAGCGTGTCGGCAATGAACAATGTCTCGCGCGTGCCGAGCATCATCGTCAGTCCGAACGCGGTGCAACCTGGTGCTGGATCGATGGCGAGATTGATCGCGTCCAGGCACACGGACCGTGCACGCGTGAGGCCGGTGAGCATCGCGTCCGCATCGCCCGCGGCGAGCATGGCGGCGGCAAACACGTTACGGTCCTGATTGACCATCCGCTGCACGTCGCGATGCAGATAGCCGCGCCGCTGCAGGCGTGCGTAGAGCAGATCGGTGTAACGGGCTGTGTGGGTCGAGACGCGCGCATTGTGGATTTCGATTTCCTCGGGCAAAGCCAAACCGAGTTTTGCCAACGTGGCGTGCACGCGGTCTTCCCGCCCGATCAGCACTGCGCTGCCGAACCCGCGGCGCGTGTAATCGATGGCGGCGCGCACCACCTTTTCTTCCTCGCCTTCCGCGAACACGATCTTCTGCGGCGCCGAGCGCACGCTTTCCATGATCATGTCGAGCGCGTTGGCCGTCGGATCGAGACGCCCGGAAAGGTCGCGCGTGTAGCGCCGCAGATCAGCCATCGGCTTGCGCGCGACGCCGCTATCCATCGCCGCGCGCGCGACCGCCGGCGGAATGCGAAAGATCAGCCGTGGGTCGAATGCATTGGGAATGATGTAGTCCGGCCCGAAACGCAACTGGCGCGCGCTGGCAGCATGCACTTCGTCGGGCACGTCCTCGCGCGCCAGTGCGGCGAGCGCTTGGGCAGCGGCGATCTTCATGGCTTCATTGATCGTGCTCGCGCGCACATCGAGCGCCCCGCGGAAAATATAGGGAAAGCCAAGAACGTTGTTGACCTGATTTGGATAGTCGCTGCGGCCGGTGGCGATGATCGCGTGCGGGCTGGCCGCGCGCGCCTCTTCCGGCGTAATCTCCGGGTCGGGGTTGGCCATAGCGAAAATTACCGGCCGCTCCGCCATTGCGCGCACCATGTCCTGGGTGATCGCGCCCTTCACCGACAGGCCGAACACCGCATGGGCACCTTCCAGCGCCTCGGCCAGCGTGCGCGCCGGCGTGTCCGACGCGTGGGCCGATTTCCATTGATTGAGGTCCGTGCGGCCACGATGCACAACGCCCTTGGTATCGCACAGCACGATGTTGGTGCCGCGCGCACCCATCGCCTTCAGCAGCTCCACGCACGCGATCGCGGCCGCTCCTGCGCCGTTCACAACCAGGCGCGTATCGGCCAAATCGCGATCGGTCAGGTGGCAAGCATTGATCAACCCGGCGGCCGCCACGATCGCGGTGCCATGCTGGTCGTCGTGGAACACCGGAATATCCATGAGTTCGCGTAAGCGCTGCTCTATGATGAAGCATTCCGGCGCGCGTATATCCTCCAGATTGATGCCGCCGAAACTGGGTGCGAGATAGCGCACGCAGTTGATGAACGCTTCGGTATCCTCGGTGTCGACTTCGAGATCGATGCCGTCCACATCGGCAAATCGCTTGAACAGGGCGACCTTGCCTTCCATCACCGGCTTGCTCGCCAGCGCACCGAGATTGCCCAACCCCAGCACTGCGGTGCCGTTGGATATCACGGCGACCATATTGCCGCGCGTCGTATATTCGTAGGCGAGCGCCGGGTCGCGTGCGATGCGCAGGCACGGCTCGGCTACGCCCGGCGAATAGGCCAGGCTCAGATCGCGCGCCGTGGTGATCGGCTTGGTGATCCGCGTCTCGAGCTTGCCCGGCCGCCCACTCGCATGCAGCGCCAGCGCTTCCTCGGCGGTAATCCGCGCAGATGCGGCCTCGCTGTCTGACATGTCCCGGCGTCTCCCCTGACGAGCGGCCAGCCTACGGGCTTGTCATCGCAGGGGCAAAACCGGCAAGCCTACGACGATGAAAGCCGCCGACGCCCCCTCGCCCGCCCCGTCGCCCGCGATGGCGCAATGGTTTGCGCTGAAGGCCGAGCACCCCGACGCGCTGCTATTCTTCCGCATGGGCGACTTCTTCGAAATGTTCTTCGACGATGCGCAGGCGGCGGCCTCCGCACTCGACATCGCGCTCACCCAACGCGGCGAACATGCCGGCGCGCCGATCCCGATGTGCGGCGTGCCGGTGGTCAATTCCGACCTGTACCTCGCCCGCCTGATCCGCCGGGGCTTCCGCGTCGCCATCGCCGAGCAGATGGAGGCCGCCAGCGCGCGCACCACCAAGGGCCCGCTCAAACGCGCCATCGTGCGGCTGATCACTCCCGGCACACTCACGGAAGACACGCTGCTCGAACCCGGCCGCCCGAACCTGCTGCTGGCGCTGACCGAGGCTGGCGGCGCGCTGGGTGCGGCCTGGCTCGACGTCTCGACCGGCCTGTTCGAAACTTGCGAGCTGAGCGCAGCAGGTTTGCCGGCGTTGCTCGGCCGCCTGGATCCGGCCGAAATCCTCGCCGCCGACGCGATCGACCTCGCCGACTGGTCCAGCCGACGCGCGCCGGCGATGGCATCACCCGCCGCCAAAGCAGCCCGCCAGCGTGTGGCCGAAACCTTCGCCGTCGCCAGCCTCGACGCATTCGGCAGCTTCTCCGACGCCGAAGCGACCGCCGCCGCACTGGCGCTGGACTACGTCAAACTCACCCAGGCCGGCCGCATGCCCCGCCTCTCGCGCCCGGTGCCAACGGGTGAGACGCGCGCGATGGCGATGGATGCGGCGACCCGCGCCAGCCTGGAACTGCTGCGCGCGCGTGACGGCGGCACCGACCTCACGCTGCTCGCCAGCGTCTCACGCACGCTCAGCGCACCGGGCGCACGCCTGCTCGCCGCCTGGATCGCCTGCCCGCTGACGGAGCCCACCGCCATCGCCGCACGCCAGGACGGCTGGTCGTTTCTGGCCGCCGAGCCCGCGCGCCTGGCCGCGTTGCGCCAGGCCATTCGCGGCGCACCGGACATGGCACGAGCGTTGGGCCGCGCCAGCCTGGGCCGCGCCATGCCGCGCGATCTCGCCGCCATCCGCCTCGGCCTGAACGCGGCCGCCGCCTGCGCTGCCATCCTCGAAGGCCCCTGCCCGGCCATCGTCGCCGCCGCCCGCACGTCGCTGGAAGGCGCGCCTGCTCTCTCCGCCCTGCTGGCACGCGCCCTGTCCGATCCGGTGCCCGCGCGGCTCGACGATGGCGGCATCATCGCGCCCGGCTATGACGGCGAGCTCGATGCAGAACGCACGCTGCGTGACGACAGCCGCCGCGTCGTCGGCGCGCGCCAGCTCGACTATGCGCAACGCTTCGGCGTCGCGAGCCTGAAAATCCGCCATCACGCCCAGCTCGGCTACGTCATCGAGGCGCCGGCCACCGCCGTGGAGGCCCTTCGCGCGCATCCCGACCTCACGCTGCGCCAAGGCATGGCGAACGGGGCGCGCTTCACCTACCCCGAACTCTCCGAGCTCGACCGGCGGATCACCGAAGCCGCCGGGCGCGCCGAGGCACGCGAGCGGGCGCTGTTCGCGACCCTGGTCGCCGCCATCGTGGCAAACACCGAGGCGATCGACGCGGCGGCCAGCGCATTGGCCGAGATCGACGTGCTGCAATCCTGCGCGCGCCTGGCGGAAGGCGGCGACTGGTGTCGGCCCGAGATAAGCGAGACGGACGCGTTCTGCATCACCGCCGGCCGCCATCCCGTGGTCCAGGGCGCCATCCGGGGCGCCGCCTTCGTGCCAAACGATTGCGACCTCTCGCCCGACCGTCGGCTTTTATTGCTGACGGGCCCCAACATGGCCGGCAAATCCACGTATTTGCGGCAGAACGCGCTGATTGCGATCCTTGCCCAGGCCGGTCTGCCGGTGCCGGCGGCCGCCGCGCGCATCGGCATCGTGGACCGGCTGTTCAGCCGGGTGGGCGCGGCCGACGAGCTGGCACGCGGTCGCTCGACCTTTATGGTCGAGATGATCGAGACGGCGGCCATCCTGCATCAGGCGGGGCCGCGCAGCCTGGTGATCGTGGACGAGATCGGCCGCGGCACCTCGACGCTGGACGGGCTGGCGATAGCCTGGTCGGTGCTCGAAGCGCTGCACAGCCAGCTGCGCTGCCGCACGATCTTTGCCACGCACTTTCACGAGCTGGCGCGGTTGACCGAGACGCTGCCGCGCCTGCGTCCGCACCGGATGACGGTGCGCGAATGGCGCGGCGATGTGGTGTTCCTGCACGAGGTGGCCGAGGGCGCGGCCGGCCGAAGTTGGGGCGTGCATGTCGCCCGGCTCGCCGGTGTGCCGGCCGCGGTGGTGCGCCGCGCGGCCAGCCTGCTCGCCGGGCTCGAGCGTGAGCGTGCACCGCTCGTGGCCGACCTGCCGCTGTTCGCCGGCCTGCCGGAGCCGGCCGCGCGAGATGCGCTGCGCGAGCGCCTTGCAGGTATCGACCCTGACCAGATGAGCGCACGCGACGCGCTGGCGCTGATCTACGAGCTGAGATCGCTCGCCGAGCCTTGCATGCATGACACAGAGGAGAGGCCTGCGTAATGTCATCGCAAGTCCGGGTGTCGGAGCGTGAAAGCTGATACTAGACTGACCACAATGCTCAACATTCCGCTTACGACGGCGCCGGAAGACGTGGCCAGCGTGCTCTCCCAGGCACTCGAGGAGCTTGGCGACGCACGCGGCGTACGCACGCGGGAGGCGGCGCTGAGCACATTCCGGCGCCATCTGGCTCGAATCCAGCAACATGTGCGCGACGAGTTCGAGACATATCGCATGGCGGGCGTGGAAGCCGCGCAACGGCTGTCCGCGCTGACCGATGGCGTCGTGCGCGTGCTGTTCGACCATGCTGCGCGCGAAGTGGCGGGCCAGGCGGGCCTGCCCGAGCCGATCTGCATCGCGGCGACCGGCGGGTATGGCCGGTTCATGCTGGCGCCGTTCAGCGATATCGATCTGCTGTTCCTTGCCTCCGACGAGCCGGAGCCGGCCACGCTGCGCACGATCGAATACATGCTGTATTTCATGTGGGATCTCGGCCTCAAGGTGGGCCACGCGACGCGCAGCATCGCGCAATGTACGGCCTCCGCGCAGGACGACCTGACGATACGCACCAGCCTGCTGGATGCGCGCTATCTGGCCGGCGACGCTGCCTTGTTTGCCGAATTCGGCGTGGCTTTCGCACAGATGAACGACGTGGCGGGCGCGACCTCGTTCGTCACCGGCAAGCAGGCCGAGCGCCAGGCGCGCCACCGGCGCTTCGGTGAAAGCGCTTTCCTCGTCGAGCCGAACATCAAGGAAGGCCGCGGCGGCCTGCGCGATCTGCAGACGCAATACTGGATGGTGCGCGCGGCGTATGGCACTTACACGCCGAACGAACTGGTGCATGGCGGCCTCGGGCTGCTCGAACCGCAGGAACTGCGCAGGCTGCGTCGCGCGTGGGACTTTCTGTGGACCGTGCGTTTTCACATGCATTACATCAGCGGCCGTGCGGAAGACCGGCTGACGTTCGACCTGCAGCCGGTCGTGGGCGCGCGCATGGGCTACACGCGCCATGGCGTGCAGGACGGCGTGGAGCGCTTCATGCGCCACTACTTTCTCACCGCGCGCGACGTGACGCGCATGATGCTGGTATTGGAACCGGTGGTGGTCCGCCACGCGCAAGGCGAGCCCGCGGTGCAGACCGAGCCGGACCGCGCGCTGCTGGAAGCCGGTTTCGTGCTGGCTGACGGGCAGCTCATGCCCGGGCGGCCGGACGATTTCGCGCACGAGCCGATCCGCATGTTGCGGATGCTGCGGCTGGCACGTGTACGCCGGCTGAAACTGCATCCGCTGGCGATCCGCGCGTTGATAAGGCACGAGCGCGGCGCGGTCGCGTTGCGCGGCAATGCAGAAGCGGGCGAGATATTTCTCGATCTGCTCTGCGGCCAGACGCCCGACGGCAAGCCGGATGGCGCGCGTTGGCTGTCCATTCTGAACGAGAGCGGCATCATCGGCCGCATGCTGCCGGATTGGGCGCGTGTGGTGGGCCAGATGCAGTTCGACACGTATCATATCTTCACCGTCGACGAGCACACGATCGAGGCGGTGCGCATTCTCAACAGCCTCGAAGCTGGCAAGCTGATCGATGTCGCCCCCGTCGCCAGCGGCATCATCGAGGACCTGCAATCGCGGCGTGCGCTGTATATGGCGATGCTGCTGCACGATATTGCCAAAGGCCGCGGCGGCGACCATTCTATTCTGGGCGCGGAAATTGCCGGCCAGGTGGGGCCGAGTTTCGGTTTGTCGGCAGAGGAGACCGAGACAGTTTCCTGGCTTGTGCTGCATCATCTGCTGCTGAGCCAGACGGCGTTCAAACGCGATATCGACGATCCGAAGACGATCTTCGATGTCGCCGAGGCGATACAATCGCCCGAGCGGTTGAAACTGCTGCTGGTGTTGACGGTGGCCGACATGCGCGCTGTCTCGCCGCGGGTGTGGAACGGCTGGAAGGCGACGTTGCTACGCGAGTTGTATGCGCGCGTTGCCGAAGTACTGGCCGGCGGGCTCTCGACGACGGAACGCGACGTGCGGGTCAAGCGCGCACGTGATGCAGCCGACGAGATATTGGGTCGCAGCGGCTGGAGCGAGGAGGATCGCGGCGCCTACCTGGCGCTCGGCTATCCCGGCTACTGGCTGTCGTTCGATCCTGAAACGCATGCCCGCCATGCGCGTCTCGTGCGCGACTCCGAAGGCCGGGGCGCGCCGCTGACGGTGGTGACCGAGCCCAGCCCGGCGCGCGCGGTGACCGAGATCACCGTGTATGCCACCGATCATCCTGGATTATTCAGCAAGATTGCCGGCGCGCTCGCAGTCGCCGGCGCCTCCATCGTGGACGCGCGCATCCACACGATGACAAACGGCTGCGCGCTCGACACGTTCTGGGTGCAGGACGCCGCCGGCGGCGCCTTCGACCAGCCGCACCGGATCGCCAAACTCGCGGTGCTGGTCGAGCAGGCGCTGAGCGGACATCTGCGCATGGAAAACGAGATTCCGAAACTCGCGCACGCTCTGGTAGGGCGCCGGATGCGCGCCATCCACGTGCCGCCACGCGTCGTGGTCGATAACCGCGCGTCGAACAATTTTACCGTGCTGGAAGTCAACGGTCGCGACCGGCCCGGGCTGCTGCACGACGTGACATCGGCGATCAGCGAACAGGGTTTGCAGATAGGCTCGGCGCACGTGACGACCTACGGCGTCCGCGCGGTGGACGTGTTCTATGTGAAAGATGTGTTCGGACTGAAAGTGGAGAATGAGCGCAAGCTGGCGGGACTGCGCGAGGCGTTGTTGGGGGCGTTGAACGCAGAGGGCGGAGAAGGAGCCGGGTTGCCCACACCCAGCCGTCCGGTCCGGCGGGTCGAAGCGACGGGACCATGACATAGCGGAGCGTCCGGCCACGGGCTGATGCCTATGATGCAGTTCGACCGCGCGCCGACACAATGGACATTGCCGAGTCAGTCGGAGGCGTGAATACGATTGCCTTGGTCACAACTCCATGAAATGTTCCGTCTGCGTTCGATGTTTTGGGGGGGGTACACCAAATTCGCTTCATCGGGGCTAGACAGGCCGGTTCGAACTTTGATCCGCTTTCGATTGGGCAATCTGACCCTGCTTGGCTGAATGCGAGTGGCTCAGGCTTGGCAGTGGCGCCCATGATGGCCGCGGCGATCGTGCCTCATCGGCTCGATAGCGGCATCTCGTTGAGCATCGTGGGCATGCCGAGCGGAGCCGTGAACGAGTATATCGACGTGCCGCAAGCGCTCACGTTCCAGGTCGACGTCGCCGATCCTACACTCGGAGAAGACGCGAGCTCACTGCAAATCACTGCTACCGCTGCCGGGGCCCGATACCTCAATGTCGGGCCGATCACGATGCTGCCGAACGACGTGTATGAAGGCGTCGCGACTGTCACCTACGAACCTGGGCAGTTCCAGCAAGGATCCGTCGCGATCAGCCTGACCGCGACGACAATACTCGGAAATGCTTCACCGACGCAGATCTTTTCGGCGAACATCACGACTGTAGATCCTTCGCCCTACGTCCAGGCGCAGATCGGCACATTGAGCTTCAACGAAAATTATGATTCCGCAGCAAACGGCACGCTTTCCTTTTCGGATGGCGTCTACATCGACGACATCACCTCGAGCGGAATCAGCGACGCTGGCGATTGCACGCTCGTTGCAACGTCGTCGAATACCGCCCTGATCAATAGCCACGACATCAAACTGGCGAATGAAGGTGCCGGCAATTTTGCCCTGAATCTCGAATCCGAGGCGGGTCAGTTCGGTTCGACCAATGTCACGCTGACCGCATCCGACGGTCACAGCACAGGCTCTCTCGTCATCCCGGTCACCGTGCACGAAGTAGCGGTTCGGCCGGTGATCACGGCACCTGCCGTGGCGAACTATTTCGAGCTATCGACCGCCCGGACCATCTCCATCCCGTTCAGCGCAACCGATCCCAACGCTTTGCCCATCGTCAGCGTCAGCACACTGGGCACGACGTCGCCCTGGCTGCACCCGACCCTTGTTACAGGTGCAAACGGCCACGATACATTGCGGCTGGTGGTCGATGGCTACGGATCGGGCACCGGGACGATTCAAATCAACGCCAACTCGTTTCAAGCGGTCGGCGAGGCGAGTTCGTCCGATAATGTCGTAGTCAACGTAGCCCATGAGCATCTCGACTTTTCGATACCGGCCGCCTTGTCATTCAGCATTCCTGAAGGCGACGGTTATGCGGTCCTGACCGGGTTCGGCCAAATACCTGTCACGCACGCGAACAACGACCAATTCTCGTTCAACATCGTGTCGGGCGATCCGATTATCGGCGGTCAGCCACTCTACTCGATCAGCAACACCGGCCGCATCTATCTCAATGGTCAGGACACCTGGCAGCCGGGCACAACCAATCGCACTGTCATGCGCGTCCTGGTCACCAACGGGGCTCACACACATGCCGAGACGCTCGCCGTGTCAGTCACGGACGCGTCGCCGCCTATCATGACGATTGTTGGTACGACGGCTCATATGGCCGGTGGCAAGATTGTCGATGGCAATATCCACGTCACCGCGACGGACCCGCACGGACTGGCTTTGCAGATAGCAATCTCAAACGAGACGATCAATTCCGGCGCGAAGCCTTATTTCATTGCAGGCATTTCGAAGACGGGCACGACCTACAACGCCAACATTGCGGTCCCACCCACGGCACCCAACGCCAGTGTCGCGGACACGCTGACCATTACCGCCACCGATGAGCAGGGCCTGCAAACGGTCGAATCGATTGCTTTCTTCCCCGATTTTATCGGCACCAACGCAAAGCTGGGCAGCGTTTCGTCGTCTGTAAGTAGCCAAGGCGGCGTGTTCAGCCGTGAGTTCGCCCAGGATAATACTTCATTCGGCCTGCATCATGGTCTGATGATACTCAGCCGGTGATCGGCTCCGGTCCAGCTATACGATTCTGAAAGCCGAGGGTCCTATCGGACAACCTGACGGGCCTGCCAGCCTTCGCGTCGCAGCCAGCCCCAGGCGCCAAGGGCCAGGCCGGCGGCGGCCCAGGTGGCGTTGTAGTTTTCGATGCCGGCGATGCCGATGAGCACGGCGGCGAGTTGGGCGGGAAAGCCGCCGCGCCAGGCGAAGCCCCACAGCCCGAAGGCGAGCGGCAGGCTGCCAAGGAGGTATCGCCCCTGCAGCCAGATCAGCCCTGAGCGCGGGACACATGCCATGGGCCGAACTGCCTGCACACAGGCGGCGCCCCACTCGCGGGGTTCGATGATTTCGAGCCGATAGACGATCAGCACAGTTGCCGTGCTTACCGCCGCTGCCAATCCGATGACGTCTCTCCGCCGCATAGACTTTGCCCTAAGGATCAAAATTTTTGGTTCTTTTTTCAAAAAAGAACCGCTTCCTTGCGCTAACCTTCGTCGCTGTCTAGGTCCGTCCAGCCTCGTTCAAGGATTCGCGCCCTCCAATGCCCGCCCCGAGCTTCCAGGATATCATCCTCCGCCTGCATGCCTACTGGGCGGCGCAGGGCTGCGTGATCCTGCAGCCCTACGACGTCGAGATGGGCGCGGGCACGTTCCATCCGGCGACCACGCTGCGCGCGCTGGGGCCGAACCCGTGGCGGGCGGCCTATGTGCAGCCGTGCCGCAGGCCGAGCGACGGGCGGTATGGCGAGAATCCGAACCGCCTGCAGCATTACTACCAGTATCAGGTGATCATGAAGCCGAGCCCGGCGGATGCGCAGGCGCTGGTGCTGGAGAGTTACGGGGCGATTGGCATCGACATGTCGCTGCATGATTTCCGCTTCGTCGAGGACGATTGGGAGAGCCCGACTCTGGGCGCCTGGGGGCTCGGATGGGAGGTGTGGTGCGACGGGATGGAGGTGACGCAGTTCACCTATTTCCAGCAGGTGGGCGGCATTGCGGTGGTCACTCCCTCGGCCGAGTTCACGTATGGGCTCGAGCGGCTGGCGATGTATGTGCAGGGCGTGGAGAGCGTCTACGACCTGGATTTCAACGGGCGGGGTGTGACATACGGCGACGTGTTCCTGCGGGGAGAGCGGGAATACAGCGCATATAATTTCGAGGCGGCCGATACGGCGATGCTCGCGCGGCATTTTGCCGATGCGGAGGCGGAGTGCACGGCGCTGATCGGTCGGGCGCTGCCGTTGCCGGCTTATGACCAGTGCATCAAGGCGAGCCATCTATTCAATCTGCTGGATGCGCGCGGCGTGATCAGCGTGTCGGAGCGGGCGAGCTATATCGGGCGGGTGCGTGTGCTGGCGAAGGCATGTTGCGAAGGGTGGCTGGCGGGAGAGAATGCACCAGCCAAGCTGGCAATCTGACATCCCGATTGACTCGCCCGTCACGGAGCCCAATCTTGCTGGGACCGAGGGGAGCCCTGCGTGGGGCTGAGAGTTCGCGGTAGCGATGACCCTTTTCTGGCGGGCGGCTTGGCCGTTCGCTCACCTGATCCGGGTCATGCCGGCGGAGGGACGGGGATGACGGCCGAAACACTGGATGCAAGTTTGCTGGCGATCAGCGTGAACGGCGAGGCGCGCCGTGTGAGCGGCGGCCTGTCGGTGGCCGGGCTGCTCGATGAACTAGGGCTGGACGTGCGCAAGGTGGCCGTGGAGCGCAACCAGGCGATCGTGCCGCGATCGCTCTATGGGCAGACGCAACTGTGCGCGGCGGACCAGATCGAGATCGTGCATTTCATCGGGGGTGGCTGAACCATGGACAGCATTGCGACTGGGCTCGACGATTGCTGGGTGGTCGCCGGGCGGCGTTTCACCTCCCGCCTGATCGTGGGCACCGGCAAATACAAGGATCTGGCCGAGACCGCGGCCGCGGTGGCCGCATCCGGCGCCGAGATCGTGACGGTGGCCGTGCGGCGGGTGAATTTGTCGGATCCGGCGGCACCGATGCTGCAGGATTTCCTCGATCCCGCGCGCATCACCTATCTGCCCAACACTGCCGGCTGTTTCACCGCGAGCGATGCGGTGCGCACACTGCGCCTGGCACGCGAGGCGGGCGGTTGGAATTTGGTGAAGCTGGAGGTGCTCGGCCCGCCGCCGTTCCTGTATCCGGACATGCCGGCGACGTTCGAGGCGGCGCGCGCGCTGATCGATGACGGGTTCGAGGTGATGGTGTATTGCGCCGACGACCCGGTGGCCGCGCGCCGGCTGGAGGAGATGGGCTGCGTGGCCATCATGCCGCTCGGCGCCCCGATCGGGTCCGGCCTGGGGCTGCAAAACCCGGCGATGATTTCGATTCTGAAGGAGCAAGCCGGAGTGCCGGTGCTGGTCGATGCCGGCGTGGGCACGGCGTCGGACGCGTGTATCGCGATGGAGTTGGGCTGCGACGCGGTTCTGCTGAATTCGGCGATCGCCCACGCCAGCAACCCGATCCTTATGGCGCACGCCATGCGCGCCGCCGTGCAAGCCGGCAGGGACGCCTACCTCGCCGGCCGCATGCCCCGCCGCATGGGCGCCGACCCAAGCAGTCCATTGACCGGCCTGATCAGGTAAAAGTTTTTTGGTCCTTTTCCGTGAAAAAGGACTGCTTCCTTCCTTTAGCCCTCCCCCGCCTCTACAAGCGGCTTAATGCTCCCCTTGCAGCCTCGCCCCCGCCCGGCCGATCCGCTGATCTCGATCATCGTGCCGGTCTATAACGAGGCCGATGCGGTGGATGCCTTCCTGGCGCAGATAGCGCCCGAGCTCGCACGCTGCGGCGCCCGCACGGAGATCATCTTCGTCAATGACGGATCGAAGGATGCGACGCTGGCGATGCTGATGGCGCGCGCGCAGTCGGCGCCGGACCTGCGTGTGGTGAACTTGTCGCGCAATTTCGGCAAGGAAGCCGCTATGACCGCGGGGCTCGATGTGGCGCAAGGCGATGCCGTCGTGCTGATCGATGTGGATCTGCAGGACCCGCCCGAGCTGCTGACCCGGTTCGTGGCGCTTTGGCGCGAGGGCTACGACGTGGTTTACGGCCTGCGGGAAAGCCGGCAGGCGGACGGGCGGCTGAAGGCGATGACGGCTGGGCTGTTCTACCGGGTGTTCAACCGCATGTCGGCGACGCCCATTCCGCACAATGTGGGCGATTTCCGGCTGATCGACGCGCGTGTGGTGCATGCTATCCGGCAACTGCCGGAGCGCGGGCGTTTCATGAAGGGGCTGTTCGCCTGGGTCGGCTTCCCCTCGATCGCGGTGCCGTATGTGCGGCCGGCGCGCCTGCACGGCACGACGAAATGGAATTACTGGAAGCTGTGGAATTTCGCGATCGAGGGGATCGTGAGTTTCTCGACGGCCCCGCTGCGGATCTGGACATATTTCGGGGTCGTGCTGGCGCTGGGCGCGGTTTTTTATGCCGCGTTCATCCTGCTGCATCGTCTGCTGATGGGCGTCGATGTGCCGGGCTATGCGTCGCTGATTATCGTGTTGCTGTTCAGCACGGCGGCCAACCTGATCTCGCTTGGCATGATCGGCGAATATGTCGGCCGGTTGTTTGTGGAGACGAAGCAGCGGCCGATTTATCTGCTCGAGGGCATTTACGGCGCCGATGGGCGCGCGGCGGATTAGGACTACCGATGGACCTCAAAGAACAGGAGATACTGGGCGAGCAGGCCGACCGCCATTGGTATTACCGGGCGAAGTCGGCCGCCATGCTGGCCACACTCGCTACCGCGCCCACGAATATTCTCGATGTGGGCGCCGGCTCGGGGTTTTTCTCGCGCTATCTGCTCGACCATACGGGCGCCGCACGCGCGACCTGCGTTGATCCGAACTATCCGGACGAGCACGACGAGACTCAGAACGGCAAGCCGATCCGCTTCGTGCGGCGGGTGCACGATTTCGACGGCGATCTCGTGCTGATGATGGACGTGCTCGAACACGTGCCGGACGATACCGCGTTGCTCACGGAATATGCGGCCCATCTCAAGCCAGGTGCGCGCGTGCTGATCACGGTGCCCGCACATATGTGGATGTGGAGCGGGCATGACGTGTTCCTCGAGCATTACCGGCGCTACACCGTGCGCGAGGTGGATGCGCTGATCGCCAGGGCCGGTTTGACGCGGTTGCGCAGCTTCTATTATTTCGGATTGGCGCTGCCGCTGGCTGCGACCCTGCGCATCGGGAGGCGGCTGAACCCGCTCTACACAGAGAACCCCGGTTCGGACATGCGTCCGCACGGAAAACTCGTCAACGCCGCGTTGTTGGGTCTCACAAAACTAGAACAGCCCTTTTTGGGCGTAAACCGCCTCGCCGGCCTCTCCGTCTTCGCCCTGGCCACAAGATAGCCAATTTCCAAAAGTTTTCTGGTCCTTTTTTCCAAAAAAGGACTGCTTTCTTTCCTTCCTCTCTCGCCCCAGTAGCGCTAGCACGCACCCCATGAACGCGATCGACGTCACGCACCTGACAAAGCGCTACAAAGCGGCCCTCGCTGTCGACGATATTAGTTTCACTGTGCCACGCGGTGAGACAATCGGTTTGCTCGGCGGCAATGGCGCGGGAAAAACCACGACGATCGCGATGCTGCTTGGCCTGCTGGTCCCCACACAGGGCGACATCCACGTGCTCGGCCACAACATGCGCAATGATCGCTTTGCCGC
Source organism: uncultured Alphaproteobacteria bacterium (assembly GCA_963848205.1). Lineage (GTDB taxonomy): Bacteria > Pseudomonadota > Alphaproteobacteria > Acetobacterales > Acetobacteraceae > BOG-908. The sequence goes on from CAWKCV010000002.1 coordinate 213,982, forward strand.
GCTGGCACGGGTGAATTTCTCCTCGCCTTACGTGGCGCTGCCGCATCGGCTGACGGTTGCCGAAAACCTGCGCGTCTATGGTCATCTCTATAACGTTCATGGCGTGGAGCGCAGGATTGCGGAGTTGGCCGAGGAGCTCGACCTGCACGCTTTCATGCAGCGCCCGGCCGGCCAACTCAGCGCCGGGCAGAAAACGCGGGTGGCACTGGCCAAATCGCTGATCAACCGGCCGGAATTGCTCCTGCTCGACGAGCCGACGGCCAGCCTGGATCCGGACACCGGCGATCTCGTGCGAAGCTGGCTGGAGCGTTACCGGACCGAAAGTGGCTGCACGATTCTGCTCGCCTCGCACAATATGGACGAGGTGGCGCGCCTGTGCGGCACGGTGCTGATGATGCGGCAGGGTCGTATCGTCGATCGCGGCACGCCGGCGGAATTGCTGGTGCGCTACAATCGCGACGATCTGGAGGAGGTGTTCCTCGACATCGCGCGATCCCGCCGCGCCGAGGGGCCTGAACCTGAGCTGGGCGCGGCCGAGGCGCACGCCGCGTTGGCCGAGCGATGAGCGCGCCACGCAGAGTCTGGGGACTGATGTACCGGCACCTGGCGCTGTTCCGGCGCAGTTGGCCGCGGCTGCTCGACCTCGCTTATTGGCCGGTGCTGCAGATGACGATCTGGGGCTTCACCTCGCGCTTCTTCACCTCCCGGCTGGGCGACCACGGCATGGTCACGGTCGGCATGCTGCTGGGCGGGGTGCTGCTATGGGAGACCGCGTTGCGCAGCCATCTGGGCTTTGCCGTCACCTTCATGGAGGAGATCTGGAGCCGCAATCTCGGCCATATCTTCGTCAGCCCGTTGCGGCCGTGGGAGCTGCTGGCCGCGCTGTTGGGGATGAGCTTCATCCGCATGGTGCTCGGTGTGATACCGGCCATGGTGCTGGCTTACTTCCTCTATCATTTCAGCATTCTGAGCGTCGGCCCGGTGCTGGTGCTGTTCGCGCTCAACCTCATGGTGATGGGCTGGTGGATCGCGCTCGGCTGCATTTCGCTGATCCTGAGCCAGGGCGGCGGGGCGGAAAGCCTGGTGTGGTCGATGCTGGTCGGGCTGGCGCCGATTGCCGCCGTTTATTACCCGGTGGCGGTGCTGCCCTGGTGGCTGCATCCGATCGCCTACGCGTTGCCGGCGGCGCATGTGTTCGAGGGTTTGCGCGCCGCCATCAGCCAGGGCGTGATCCGCTGGGACCATCTGGCGTGGGCCGCTGGGCTGAACGTGGTGTGGCTGACGGCGGCGATGGCGCTCTTCATGCAGCAATTCCATGCGGCCAGGCAGAATGGCGCGCTGATGAATATCGGCGAATAGCGCGTTGGCCGACTGCACGCGGTTCTGGCTGATCCGCCACGCGATCGTGGATGCGCAGAGCCGCGCCGTGCTGTACGGCCGGATGGACGTGCCGATCGCGGCCGACAGCCTGGCGGCACAGACCGCCATTTATCGCAGCCTGGCCGAGAGACTGCCGCGCGACGCGGTGTGGCTGGTCTCGCCGTTGCAGCGCACACAGCGCACGGCGGATGCCATCCTGCGGGCCAGTGCCGAGCATCGCGTGCCTTGTGTGGAGCCAGGATTTACCGAGCAGGATCTGGGCGACTGGCAGGGGCTCAAGCATGCCGATCTGCCGGCCAAACTGACCGACCCCGCCCATCCCTTCTGGCCGTTGGGCGCGCATGAAGTGCCGCCGGCCGGTGAGAGCATGGCGACTGTGCTGGCGCGCGTCGGCGAGACGCTGGAGCGGCTGGCCGAGCGGCATGCCGGGCAGGATATCGTGTGCGTCAGCCATGGTGGCACCATACGCGCCGCGGTCGCCCACGCGCTCGGCGTGGACGCGCAGGCTGCCCTCCACTTGTCCGTGCAGAACCTGTCGCTGACCGTCATCGAGCGGTTTGCCGCCGGGTGGCGCGTGGTGGTCGTCAACGAAGGCGCTGACGTTTCGCCCTGAGGGAGAAGGCCTTCTTTTCTGAAGAAAAGAAGCAAAGGACTTTTGCTCCAGGTTTTGGACGGCCATCCGACACAGCGGCCCCGCGAATGTCCGTCGATAGGTCCGCGACAGCGCTTGCAGAAGTCTTTTGGTTCTTTTCTTCAGAAAAGAACGCCTTGCTAAATGCCGACCGCCAGCAAGCCAGCGGCATAAAGTGATCTGTGAGCTTGCCTAGATAACGCCATCATGTGCCAATAAGATTCAGCGAGAAACTGAGGAGCGCCCCACCATGCGAACGATCCTGGCGTCGCTTTGCCTACTGGCGCCGCTGGCCGCGCACGCCGAGACCGCCGAAGGCCAGCAGCAGCTCGTCGATCGCGCGACGCTGGCCGTGCAGGAGATCATGTCCGGCAAGGAAGGCAACGACCCCAGGGCGCTGCTGCCGCGGGCGCGCGCCGTGATGGTATGCCCGCGGGTATTCCGGGCCGGCTTCCTGATCGCCGGCGAAGGCGGCGGCTGCGTGCTGCTGGCGCGCGGTGGGCAAGGCACCTGGTCGTCGCCGGCGTTCTACAGCATCGGCAGCGGCAGCGTCGGCTTGCAGATCGGTGTGCAGGATGCCGAAGTGCTGATGATGATCCTGACCGACAACGGGCTGCGCTCGGTGCTCGACAGCCAGTTCAAGCTGGGCGGCAATGCCTCTGTTGCGTTCGTCAATATCGGCGGCGGCGTGCAGGGTGCCACGACGACGAACCTGAACGCCGATATCGTTGCCTTCGAGCGGCCGCGGGGGTTCTTCGCGGGCTTCTCGATCGAAGGCAGCGTGATGTCGGCCGACAGCCAGGGCGACCAGCTCTATTATAACCAGCCGGTCGGCACCGTGGATGTCGTGATGGCGATGCGGGCGAATAACCCGGCGGCCGATCCGTTGCGTGGGGTGCTGATGCGATATGGCAGTGGCGGACAGTTGGCACCTGCGCTGCCGCCACCGGTGGCGGTCGGCGGGGGTTACCAGGATTCGCCGCAGGTGGGGTATGGGGCGGGGCCGCGTGGGCCGGTGCAGCAGCAGGATTTGCCGCCGCCCCGGTAGGTAGGAAAACAGTCCTTTTCTGGAAGAATGACCAAAAAACGTTTGCTAGGAGCGCTGGTTTGAGGATCGCTATCGTGGGCGCGGGTTTCGCCGGCGTTGGCATGGCGGTGGTCTTGCGGCGTGCCGGGTTTACCGACCTGGTGGTGTTCGAGCGTGGCGATCGCGTCGGCGGCACCTGGCGGGATAATGCCTATCCTGGCGCCGCATGCGATGTGCCGTCGCATCTGTATTCCTTCTCCTTCGCGCCGAAGCACGACTGGGCGCATAAATTCTCCCGACAAGCAGATATCCTCGCTTACATCGAGGATGTCGCCGACCGGTTCGGCGTGCGTGACAGCATCAGGCTCGGGACGGCCGTGCACGCTGCCACCTACGCGCAATCCACACAGGAATGGCGCCTGACATTGTCGGACGGCACCGAACAGGTATTCGACATACTCATTCCGGCGGTCGGGCAGTTGAGCGTGCCGTCGATCCCGGCGTTTGCCGGCTTGTCGGATTTCCAGGGCCGGCATTTCCACGCGTCGCGGTGGGACGCGTCAGCCAAGCTGGAAAACGCGCATGTCGCGATCGTGGGGTCGGCGGCAAGCGCGGTCCAGATCGTTCCCGAACTTGCAAAGACGTGCGGCAAGCTCAGCGTGTTTCAGCGATCGCCGAACTGGATCATTCCGCGCGGCAACCATGCGTTCGGCACGTTCACCCAGGGTTTGTTCAAGAAGCTGCCGATCGCGCGGCGTGCTTTGCGCAGTTTCATCTACAGCTATCAGGAAAGCCTGTTCGGCGCATTCCGCACCGGCTCGCGCCGCAATCGCTGGGTGACAGGCATGGCGCGCAAACATCTGGCGGCGCAGGTCGCCGACCCGGATCTGCGCGCCAGGCTCACGCCCGGCTACACGCTTGGCTGCAAACGGCTGCTGGTAAGCGACGATTATCTGCCCAGCTTCAGCCGTCCGAACGTCGAGCTGGTGACCGAAACCATCGAGCGGTTCACACCAACCGGCATCCGCACATTGGACGGGCAGGAGCGTGCCTTCGATACCGTCGTGTTCGCCACCGGATTCGACGTGCGCAACAGCTTGGCACCCGTCAAGATCACTGGGCGCGATGGCACCTCATTATCGGACACCTGGCGCGACGGGCCGCACGCCTATCTCGGCGTTACCGTGCCGGCCTTTCCCAACATGTTCCTGCTGTACGGCCCGAATACAAATCTGGGCCACAGCTCGATCATCTTCATGCTGGAGTGCCAGTTCGGCTATATCAGGCAATGCATAGAGAAGCTGGCCGCGTCCGACGCCGGTGCGATGGATGTGCGGCAGGCTGTATGCGACGCCTACAATGCGAAGTTGCACGCATCCCTGGCGGGCACGGTCTGGTCGACAGGCTGCGGTAATTGGTATGGCCAGGGCGGGCGTATCACTGCCAATTGGTCGGGCTCGACCACGCAATACTGGCGGCAGATGCGTGCACCGGCATTGAGCGATTTCACACTGGAACAACGAGCTTTGCCGGCCTGAACCGCCGGCGGAAAGAATCGGCCGGGCTGCTGCCCGGCCGATAGGTTGCTAGATGGCTGTCGCCGACGTGTTGGTTGTCGAGGTGACGTAAGGCGGCTGCTTGTCGTCGAAGCTCTTCCAGCCAGCCTGCTCGTATTCGCCGCGGCGGACGACGGGATCGACGTGGCCACGGCCGTCGAGAATGCGCTCGGCTTCGGTGGCGCGCAGCTCATCGACACGCGCCGTGACCAGCGACCCGCCACGACGAACGCCTTCGGCGTATACGTGGGCGTCTTGTTCCGGCACGCCGGCATGCGTGAGCGAGCCCACGAGGCCGCCGCCGGCCGCACCTACTGCGGCACCGACGCCGGCACCGGTGAGTGTCGCGACCAGCCAACCGGCTGCGACGACCGGGCCCACGCCCGGAATGGCGAGCGAGCCGATGCCGGCCAGTAGGCCGAGCCCGCCGCCGAAGATGGTGCCAGCGGTGGCACCGGCGCCGGCGCCTCCGGCTTCTTCTGCGTCGGCGGCCACGGTGTCGGTCGTGCGATAGCGGGTTTCGTTCATCGACGTGCCGGCATTGTTGGCAACGATCGAGATATGATCGTGGCCGAAGCCGGCAGCTTCGAGATCGCGCACGACAGCGACGGCGTCGTCATGATTGTCGAACATGCGAGTGAGTGTGCGGTCAGTCATATGGCGGTTCCTTTTTTTGTTTTTTACGAGGCTTGCTGGCCGACATTGCCCTTGTAGTCGAGCCATACGCCCACCGACTGGCCGTCCTTCATGCCCATGCCGCGCCACACACCGTCATGGTCCTTCTTGAGGCTCTTGACCTGGCTGTAGCCCTTGGCGGCGATGCGGCTCATTGCCTGGTGGCGCGTGAAGCTGTTGGCACCCTTGGCCGGCTGGTCGGCATTGGTTTTGGTGGTCACCACGGCCTGGTTGTCGTTGCCGGAGGCTGCTGCCTTGCCGGCCGGCGTGCCCATGCTGTTCGGCGTAGCGGGCGCACCCATGGTGCTGCCGGCCGGTGCCATCGTGCTGGCCGGCGGAGGAGGTGTGCTGGCGGCAGGCGGCGCTGCTGTCTGAGCGAACGCTAAGCCGATAGCGAGAATGGACGATGCTGTGCCCAGCATGAGGCGTTTCATTGGGTGCGCTCCCGTTAATATTGCTTGAGGCCTTCTAACGGTCCGCCCGCCTGTGAAGTTTCGCTGGCCGGCTGCGCCCGCCACGCCGGTTCGGGCCAAAGAAACCGCCGCCAGATTGCAGAAGTTTCTTGGTCCGTTTTTTCAAGAGAGGACTGCCTGCTTGCCTATGTCTTGCTTCCTTGCGAAACAGCGGATGCCAGACGGCTGGACGACCGCTGCGAGAGCAGAGGAAAGTCCGGGCTCCACGGGAATACGGTGCCGGCTAACGGCCGGCGGGGGCGACCCCAGGGAAAGTGCCACAGAAAACAAACCGCCGGACGTGCATGGGCGACCATGGGCCGAGGGCAAGGGTGAAACGGTGCGGTAAGAGCGCACCGCGCGCCTGGTGACAGGGGCGGCAGGGTAAACCCCACCGGGAGCAAGACCGAATAGGGGCGGCCGGCGGCGTGCAAGCGTCGTCAGGGGCATTCTCGCCTCGTCGCCCGGGTTGGTCGCGTCAGGCGCGCGGCAACGCGCGTCGCAGAGGAATGGTCGTCCATGCCGAAGGGCGGGACAGAACCCGGCTTACAGGCCGTCTGGCATGCCTACCGTGAAACGCGCCTGGATGGGCCATCTGACGCGCATTTTCTGCGATACGGTCGTCACGTGCATTGAGCCCGCTCCGGTCCGTTTCTCGAAAACGCACGCCAGCTGACCCATCCAGCCACGTTGGCGGCAGGCCTGACGGATTTGGCTGACGATTTAACCCACAGAGTTATCCACAAGAACAGATCATGAATACTTTTGCGTATCGAAAGTCTGTGGAAGGGCTGGGCCATCACATTTCTAAACCATTGTTTTCATTGATATGTTGATCTGAAAGCGTACGTAAAAGGCGCGTAATCCCTTTGACGCCCATGGTTGCCCATGCTATCCCATGTCATCCCAAGGCGCTTCGGTCATCCACAGCGGAGGGCTTGCGTCGGGCGGGGGGGTGATAAGCGGTTGGGATGGGGCAGTTCCTGGGCACGCACCTGAACAGGATCGACGCGAAAGGGCGGGTTTCCATACCTGCGCCGTTCCGGGCAGCGCTGCGTGCGCTGTCGGTCGAGGGTGCGGCGCCGTTGGTGCTGCGCCAGTCTCACGCGCATGCCTGCGTCGAAGGATGGCCGAGCGTCACGTTCGAGGAACTGGCCACACCGTTGAATCAGCTCGACATGTTCGGCGAGGATCACGAGGACCTCGCACAGGTGCTGTATTCCGACGCCTACCCTGTCGAATCGGACAAGGAAGGACGCATTATGCTGCCGGACGTGTTGGTGCAGCACGCAGGCATTTCAGACACGGTTATCTTCATGGGGCTCGGCCGGACATTCCAGATATGGGAGCCACAGGCAGCCGAGCGCCGGCGTGCCGAAGCGCGCGAACGCGCCCGCGCACGTCGCCTGACGTTGCCGGGTGTCGCGCCGGCCTTGTCGCGATCGGCCACGCTGCCATGAGCCATATCCCTGTCATGCTCGAGGAAGTGCTCGACGCTCTCTCTCCCGCCGACGGCGAGCGGATGCTGGACGCGACATTCGGCGGCGGCGGCTATGCGCGTGCAATTCTGGATCGCGCTTCCTGCACCTTGTGGGCGATCGATCGAGACCCGGACGCGATCGCGCGCGGCGCTGCTTTGAGCGCCGCCTATCCCGGCCGGCTGCATCTGATCGAAGGCAGTTTCGGCCAGATGCTCGACCTGTTGCAGGACGCCGGTGTGGAGGCGCTCGACGGCGTGGTGCTCGATCTGGGCGTCTCCAGCTTTCAGATCGACGATGCGGCGCGCGGCTTCAGCTTTCGTGGCGATGGCCCGCTGGACATGCGCATGAGCCAGAGCGGCACGACGGCCGCCGACCTCGTTGCCAGCCTGCCCGAAGCGGAGTTGGCCGATACGCTCTATCAATATGGCGAGGAGCGCCTGTCGCGCAGGATTGCACGCGCGATCGTGGCCGCGCGCGAGGCCGAACCGATCACCACGACCGGTCGGCTCGCCGCTATCATCCGCGGCGTGACGCCGCCGGCGCGCGACGGAATCCATCCTGCCACCCGCAGTTTTCAGGCGCTGCGCATCCGCGTGAACGACGAACTGGGTGAAATTGAGCGCGCGCTGCACGCTGCATCTTCCTTGCTGGCGCCTGGCGGCCGGCTGGTCGTGGTGTCGTTTCACTCGTTGGAAGACCGTCTGGTGAAACGCTTCTTTACAAGCGCCGCAGGCCGCAATCCGGCACCCTCACGCCATGATCCTCGTGGACTTGCACCTCAGATGGCGGCGCATTTTCGGCTGCTGACCCCGCGCGCCGTGCGGCCAGCGCCGGACGAGACGGCGCGCAACCCGCGCGCCCGTAGTGCACGGCTGCGCGCTTTGCAGAAACTGTCCCCAAGTCACGAGGCTTACGCATGATCCGCCCTGTCACTTGCCTTTGCCTGCTCGCTTCCTTGGGCTCAGGACTTTATTTGTATTCCGAAAAGCACCGCACCGCGCTGCTGGACCGCGATATCGGGCGGCTGATCCACGCGACCGAAGCAGCCCATGCCCGCACGGGCATGCTGCGCGCAGAGTGGGCTCTGCTTAACGAGCCGGGGCGGCTACAGGATATGTCGGGGCGCTATCTCGCGCTGCATCCGATGGCGCCCACGCAATTCATCCAGCTCAGCGATCTGGCGACGCACCTGCCCGCGCCGGATACGACGGTGGTAGCTGACGACGATGCGCCGGACGCGACGGCAGCGTCGACCGCGCCGGTTGTCGCAGTTGCCGCGGCCACGCCGAGCCCGATCGAGCAAGCCGCTTTCCCCTCGCATCATCCGATGCAGCCGCCGCTGAAGACCGATGCCAATTCGCACGCGGTGAAGCTGCTGGCCCATGCCGAGCCGCACCATGCGCCGCATCACGTAGCGCTGGCCGACCGGCAGGATACGCCGCTGCATGATGGTCTGCGCCCGATGGGCACGCCGTTGCCGTTGGCTGCACCGCAACCGGTGGGCGCGCGGGTTTACAGTGCGATGGCGCGGCCGATGGGCCGCCCGCTGCCGACTCGCCTCGTCTCGGCTGTGCCGAGTTTCGCGCCGGCCGTCACGTCGTCCCTTGGCGGTGCGGGCAGCTTGCCGCCACCCGTGCCCTACGGGCGATGAGCGGGCGCCCCCCTTCCACCGAGGCACCGTCGCCGGACGCGCCGCCGCCTGCGCGGCGTCGTGGCACGGAAGCCGCGCGCATGCGTGGCACGCCGGAGACGGGGGCTGCGATGCCGCGGATGGAGACGGTGCGGATTACCGCGCCCGACCTCGCGCGGCGTGCGGCGCTGGACCGCACACGCTCGCGGCTAGTGTTCGCGGCCGGCGGATTTTTCCTGCTGTTCGGCGCCGTTGCAGGCAAGTTGACGAGTGCCACTGTGCTGTTTCCGATGGCGCCGAGTAAAGCAGAGATGCGGCCGCTGGTGCCCGACGAGCCGCCGCCGGAGACGCCGGACACGGTGCCGATGGCCGCCGGCGCACCACATACGCGCGCGACGATCCTCGATCGCAATGGCGAGATATTGGCAATTTCCCTGCCGACAGCTGCATTGTTTGCAAACCCGAAGGAGATGATCGACACTGCGGAGGCCGCGCACAAGCTCAAGCAGGTGCTGCCACGGATGGACGAAGCGCAGGCAGCCGCCCGCCTGGCGAGTGCGAAGCAGTTCGTCTATCTCGAGCGACAGATTACGCCGAACGAGGAATTGGCGATCAACGCGCTCGGCATTCCCGGCGTGTATTTCCAGCCAGGCGAGAAACGGCATTATCCATTGGGGCGCACGGCCGCGCAGGTGCTGGGCGGTGTGGATGTGGACAGCCACGGCGTGGCTGGCGTGGAGCGTGCGTTTGAGCACCGGCTGGAGACGGTTCAGGAACCGCTGCGGCTGTCTGTCGATGTGCGCGTGCAAGGCGTGATGCGTGACGAGCTGGAGAAATCCAAGGAAGAGTTCCACGCGATCGGCGCATGCGGCATCGTCATGGATGTACGCACCGGCGAAGTGATCGCCATGGTCAGCCTGCCCGACTACGACGCGAACCAATTCGGCGAGACACCGCCGGACGACCGGTTCAATCGCGCGGTGACCGGCATGTTCGAGCCGGGCAGCACATTCAAATTGCAAACGGCCGCGATGGCGATGGATTTCGGCACCGCGCACATCTGGGACCAGTTCGACGCAGCGCACAACATACGCATCGGCCGTTTCACCATCACCGACTACAAGGGCAAGCACCGGTTCCTCTATCTGCCGGAAGTGCTTGCATACTCCTCCAACCTTGGTGCGGCTCACGTGGCACTTGGAGTGGGGCCGCTGCGCCAGCAGACATGGCTGCAGGCGATGGGCATGTTCCGCAAAGTTGGAATCGAGTTGCCCGAAGCGGGCTTTCCCATTGTTCCGCCGAGGAGCAATTGGAAAGAAGCAACCACGATGACGGTGGGCTTCGGCCACGGCATCGCCGTATCGCCGCTGCATGTGGTGCGCGGCACGGCGGCGCTCGCCAATGGCGGGATTGTTCTGCAGCCGACCATTCTTTCGCACGATCCCGCAGATCCTCTACCGGAAGGTCGGCGTATCATGAACGCCTCTACCAGTAACACGATACGCAAGATGATGCGCCTGGTGGTGACCGACGGCTACGGCAAGCCGGCCGACATCGAAGGTTATTTTGTCGGCGGCAAAACCGGCACCGCCGAGAAAGTTGGTGCGCACGGCTACAAGAAGCACGCCAACGTCAGTGCGTTCATGAGCGTGTTCCCGATGAACGCGCCGCGTTACGCAGTATATTTCATGCTCGACGAGCCGGTGGGCAACAAGGAAACCGGCGGCTATGCAACCGCCGGCGCGGTGAGTGCCCCGGGTGCAGGGCGTGTGATCGCCAGGATCGCCCCGATGCTCGGCCTGTTTCCGCAAATCCAGAATGAAGCAGCGACGCAGGCGACGCTGGCCATCCCGATGCAACCGGCGCGCGGCAGCGGGGAGCCGACAGGTACAGGTTCGCCTTTGGAGCCGCCAACACCCGCGCCCACGCCTGCCGCGACCGTCTCCCTGCCCGCCCCCCCTCCCACGCGCCGCGATATGCTGGCGTTGCGGCACGAAGCCTCGTTGCGCATGAGCGTGCCAGTGGAGGGTGGAAATGCATTCGCTCGCTGATCTTGCCGTCGCTGCAGGAATGCGCGGGATCGACCCCTGGTATCGTGCCCTGGCGATCACGTCGGTTACCGCCGATAGCCGTCGCGTCGTGCCGGGCACGTTGTTCGTCGCTGTGTCAGGCTCGCAGGTCGATGGCGCGCGTTTCATCGCCGATGCCGTCAAGCGCGGCGCCGCGGCAGTTCTGGCTCGCGACGGCGTAGCCTGGCCGCATGATTTAGCAGCAAGGCCTTTTCTGCATTGCGAAGAGCCCCGCCGCATGCTGGCACGGATAGCAGCGCAACTTGCCGGGCGTACGGTCGAAAAGATTGCCGCCGTGACAGGCACGAACGGGAAGACGAGCACGGTCGATTTCCTGCGTCAGCTTTGGACGCTGGCTGGTTTGCGCGCAGCAAGCCTGGGCACCCTTGGATTGATCGCACCTGGGCACACGGGCAGCGGCGGACTTACCACACCCGATCCGGTTGCGATGTCCGAGCTGCTTGCTGGCCTGTCGAACGAGGGTGTGCGTCACATCGCGTTGGAAGCATCCAGCCATGGCCTGCATCAATATCGACTGGATGGCGTGAGGCTCGCAGCCGCAGGGTTCAGCAACTTGACCCGCGATCACCTGGATTACCACGGCAGTCTGGCGGCCTATCGCTCAGCGAAGCTGCGGCTGTTTGAAGAGCTGCTGCCCGCCCGCGGTGTGGCCGTGGTCAATGCGGACATGGACGCCGACACGTTGGAGGCGCTTGAAGGCATTGCCGCGTCGCGACGTTTGGATTTGCGCAGCGTGGGTGAGAAAGGAACGACACTTCGACTGATCGCGGCCGCGCCTCTGCCGAACGGTCAGGCGTTGACGATAGAGCAAGACGGCACAAGACACGAGATCGCCGTCGCACTTCCTGGCCGCTTCCAGGCCGACAATCTGCTCATGGCCGCAGCACTCGCCCAGGCGACGGGGGCACAACATGCGCTCGCCGGTCTGGAGCATATGACAGGCGTGCGCGGCCGGATGGAATTGGCGGCAACCCTGCCTAATCACGCCGCGGCCTACGTTGATTACGCGCACACACCGGATGCTTTGCAACGCGTGTTGTCCTCGCTGCGGCCGCATGCCGGTGCACATCGGCTCGTGTGCGTGTTCGGCGCCGGCGGCGATCGCGACGCTGGCAAACGTGCGTTGATGGGACGGCAAGTCGCCGAACTTGCCGACGTGCCGATCGTAACCGACGACAATCCTCGCCACGAAGACCCGGCGCGGATACGTGCTGCCATCCTGGCCGCGTGCCCTCATGCCATCGAAATCGGAGACCGTGAGGCGGCAATCGCGGCGGGTCTGGCCGAACTGCGCCCGGGCGATGTGCTCGTCGTGGCCGGCAAAGGCCATGAGCAGGGCCAGACTGTCGGCAATACCACGATGCCGTTCGACGATGCTGCCGTGATACGACGGTTGGCGCATGCCGCATGACGGCGCTTTTCGTCAGCGACGATCTGACTCACGCCGTGGGCGGGATAATGACGTCGCCATTTCACGCAACAGGTGTGTCCATCGACACGCGCACACTGCAACCCGGCGATCTGTTTGTTGCACTGCAGACTGCGACGGGTGACGGACACGCGCATGTCGCCGCCGCACTCGCACGTGGCGCTGCAGGGGCGATGGTGCATCGTCAACACGACATGCCGGATGACGCGAAGCTCATTGTAGTGGGCGATACGCTGGCGGGCTTGCAGGCACTTGGAGCCTACGCACGCGCACGTTTTACCGGCGCAGTTGTGGCCGTGACCGGCAGCGTCGGTAAGACGACGACAAAAGAAATGCTGCGGCTGGCGCTGGGAGCCCAAGGACGCACGAACGCGAGCGTTGCCAGCTACAACAATCATTGGGGCGTGCCGCTGACACTTGCGCGCATGCCACCGGACGATGATTTCGCGGTCATAGAAATCGGCATGAACCATCCAGGCGAAATCGCGCCATTGGCGATGCTGGCCGGGCCGGATGTTGCGGTGATTACGGCAATTTCGACGGCGCATGTCGGCCACATGGGCAGTCTCGACGCGATTGCTGATGAGAAGGCGACCATCGCACAAGGTGTCCTGCAAGGCGGCGCCGTGGTGCTTCCTGGAGACAGTCCTTTCTATCGGCGCATGGCCACACTGGCCGGCGATAAGCGGGTTCTCTCCTTCAGCATGCGCGAGTTCGACGTGCTGACGGAAGACGCACGAGGCACGCACTTCACCGGTTCGATCGCCGGCGCACCTGTGTCCATACGGTTGGCTATTCCTGGCCGACATATGGCGGCAAACGCGATCGCCGCCCTGACCGCGGTGCACGCACTCGGCGGGGACGTCCAAGCAGGCGCGCACGCGCTGGCAAATTTTGCGCCGGTGGGCGGGCGCGGCACGATTCGCCCCATCCTGGATGGCAGGGCAACGCTACTCGACGAAAGTTATAACGCCTCCAGTGCTTCGGTGAAGGCTGCCCTATCAGTTTTGGCGTTATTGCCGGCGCAACGGCGAATTGCGGTTTTGGGTGATATGCTGGAGCTGGGCGATTTCAGTCGCGCAGAGCACGAGGGTCTTGTCGATTGGGTGAGCGAATCGGCGGACGTGGTTTATGCGTGTGGCTCCTCGATGAAGTTTATGTATGATGCGCTGCCTGCCGGCCAACGCGGCGCCTACGCCGAACACAGTACGAAACTTGCGCCACTCGTTCGCGGTGGACTACGCGAAGGCGATACCGTGCTGGTGAAAGGGAGCCTAGGCAGCCGCATGAACGTGGTCGTCGCTGCGCTGACAGCGATGGAGAGCTCCTAGATGCTCTACACGTTGCATGTGTTTGCGGATCGATTCTCGTTTTTCAATCTGTTTCGTTATCAGACATTTCGGTCCGGCGCGGCCTGTTTGACGGCACTTGTAATCTCGTTTTGGCTGGGTCCACGGGTCATACGCTGGTTGAAATCAGTCCAGCGCGGCGGCCAGCCGATACGTCTGGATGGACCGGAACGACATCTGATCGAAAAGAAAGGCACGCCGACGATGGGCGGCGTGCTGATCCTGGCGGCACTTACAACCTCGACGCTCTTATGGGCAGATTTGCGTAGCGGCTATGTGTGGGCTGTCCTGTTCTGCACGCTTGGTTACGGGACAATCGGCTTTTTCGACGATTACCTGAAACTTTCGCGGCGAAATACCAAAGGTGTCTCCGCGCGCAGCAAACTCGTTGCGCAGTTAGGCATCGGGCTGATTACCGCTGGGTGGATCGCATACCTGACCGGCGGCACGCTCGGCACATCCGTCGCCATACCGGTATTTAAGGGCGTGTTGCTGCAGCTTGGCCTGTCTTTTCCGCTTTTTGGTATGTTCGTGCTGGTCAGCAGCAGCAATGCCGTCAACCTTACGGACGGATTGGATGGTTTGGCGACGGTGCCGACCATTATTGTCGCGAGCGTATTCGCGTTGATCGCGTATCTCGTTGGCAATCGGGTGTTCGCCGACTACTTGCAGCTTAACCACATTCCCAATGTGGGCGAACTTGCCGTTTTTTGCGCCGCAATCGTCGGTGCCGGTATGGGCTTTCTATGGTTCAACGCGCCACCTGCGGCCGTCTTCATGGGAGATACCGGCAGCCTTGCTCTAGGTGGCGCACTCGGCGGCGTCGCGGTCGCAACGAAACATGAAATCGTGCTGATGATTGCCGGCGGACTGTTTGTCGTCGAAACCGTGAGCGTCATTGTGCAAGTGTTCTGGTACAAACGGACTGGGCGACGCGTTTTTCTGATGGCGCCGCTGCATCACCATTTCGAGAAAAAAGGATGGGCAGAACCGACGATCGTTATCCGGTTCTGGATTGTCTCGATGATTTTGGCGCTCATAAGTCTCGCGACGTTGAAGATCCGGTGAGCGAATTTCCCGCAAATATATTCTCCGGCCGACGGTATGCGGTCGTAGGACTTGGGCGCGCAGGTTTGGCCGCGATGCGCGCATTGACCGCAATGGGCGCAAGCGCAATTGGCTGGGACGATGCCCCGTTTGCCCGCGAGACCGGGCAACGCGACGGTTTCGTGATTGCCGACCCCACATCCGACATCGGCGATTTCGATGCGTTGGTGCTCTCACCAGGCATTCCACACGACCTGCCTGTGCCCCACCGCATTGCGTCTGCGGCGCGAGCCGCCGGAAAGCCGATCCTGACGGACGCGGAGTTGCTTTACCAGGCTGTCCGTGGCTCGGGTAGCCGTGCGAGATTTGTGGGGATAACCGGTACGAACGGCAAATCGACCACGACGGCGCTCCTGGCCCATATTCTCGAGAGAGCAGGTGTATCGATAGCAGCAGGCGCCAATCTCGGACCTGCGGCATTGAGTCTCCCGCGGCTATCGGACGAGGGCGTGTATATACTGGAAATGTCGTCTTACATGCTTGAGCGCCTTGTCTCATTGCGTTTCGACGTCGCTTGTCTGCTTAATCTCAGTCCTGATCATCTTGATCGACATGGTGATATGGCCGGTTATCTACGAGCCAAACAGCAGATTTTCGCACGTCAGACCGCCCTGGACTCCGCCATACTCGGGATTGACGACGATGACGGCCGCGCGCTCGCACGTTCCATGCCGCATGCTACTCGTATTTCTGGTGAAAGTCGCGCCGATTTTTGGAGCGAGGACCATGTACTCAGGGATGCGCAAGGACCGATTGTTGATCTTCGTGTTGCGCATGCCTTGCCGGGCAGTCATAACGCGCAAAACGCCGCCGCTGCGTGCGGGATGGCAGTGGCTCTCGGCATTGCGCGTGCTGATATTGCAAGCGGCATCGAGACTTTCGCCGGACTTGCGCATCGGCAGGAGATGGTCGCAAGTGTAGCCGGCATACGTTTTGTCGATGATAGCAAGGCCACCAACGCAGATGCCGCAGCGCGTGCGCTTGGCTGCTACCAGCGTGTGATTTGGATCGCCGGAGGCATCGCAAAAGTTGGTGGGATCGATTCCCTTGCACCTCTCTTCCCTCGTGTAGAAGAAGCTTTGCTGATCGGTCGAGATGCGGACATGTTTGCTGTGACACTTGCACAGTATGGTGTCACACATCGCGTCGTGGGAAATTTGGAGAATGCCGTGCCAGCTGCCTGGAAGGCCGCGGCTGATCATAACGTCGACACAGTGCTCCTCTCCCCGGCCTGCGCCAGCTTTGACCAATATCCAGGTTTCGAAGCGCGCGGAAAGCATTTCTCCAAACTGGCACGTGCGCTAGAGGGTAGTGGCTGATGGCGACTTTCTCGCGAGCGGATCAATCAGGTACTCGGGCGTTGGTGGTGGACAGTCGATCGCTGGACACTGTTCTGCATCATCTCGCTCATCGGCTTTGGCTATGTGTTGGTGTTGGCCGCGAGTCCGGCCGTGGCCGAGCGAATTCATCAATCGCGCGATGTGTTCATTGCTAAGCAGGTTGTTTTTCTTGGCCTGGCTGGCGTCACGATTGTCGGTGTGTCGCTCCTTACGCCAAGGAACATCCGGCGCGTGGCCTTGGCTGGTTGCTTTATTGCCATAGGGCTTACTGCCCTTACGCTTGTGCACGGTATCGAGATCAAAGGCGCCCGCCGCTGGATTGCTCTGCCAGGGATGTCGATTCAACCGAGCGAATTCCTCAAGCCCTGCTTCGCGGTCGTTACCGCCTGGCTGCTGACAGAAGGTCGTAGGACACGCGGATTTCCTGGACGTCTGCTCGCCTTTATCGTTTTTGGCATGATCCTGATGTTGCTGAAATCGCAACCGGACATCGGTATGTTATCGGTAATCACCGCAGTGTTCTTTGCTCAGCTATTTATCGACGGCATGAACATGGCCATGGTAGGCGTGGGCGCGCTCAGCATGGCTGGTGCAGCGATTGGTGCCTACGTCCTGTTTCCGCACGTGCGCAGCCGGGTCACAAGATTTATACACCCGGAAAGTGGTGACCATTATCAGGTGGACACTGCCTTGCAAGCGTTCGGCAATGGCGGATTGCTCGGCCGCGGACCGGGCGAAGGTCGCGTCAAAGATCTGCTGCCCGACGCACACGCGGATTTCGTCTTCGCCGTGGCAGGTGAGGAGTTTGGCCTGATTGTCTGCCTTATGATCCTCAGCGTATTCGCGTTCATCGTGCTACGCGGGCTGCTTCGGTTAGTACAGGAAACCGATGAGTTCGTCATTTTAGCAGCCTCCGGATTGGTAACGGGATTCGGTTTGCAGGCGTTCGTCAACATGGCGTCTGCTCTTCATCTCATTCCGACAAAAGGAATGACGTTGCCGTTCATTTCTTACGGCGGTAGTTCAGCTTTGTCGGTGGCGCTTGGCATGGGCATGTTGTTGGCGCTCACGCGACGCCGTACACATGGAGACCCGTCGTGAGGGGGCCGAGCGCACGCCCTATCGTCATTGCGGCGGGTGGAACCGGTGGGCATTTCTATCCGGCCGAAGCACTGGCGGCGACGTTAATTGCCCGTGGTCAGCGCGTGGTTCTGATGACCGACGCGCGCGCGAGTGCTTTGAAAAGCGATGTCTTCAGTGGGCATGAGCAATTTGTTCTGCGCGGCGCGGGGCTTGCCGGGCGCGGTGCAGTCCGAGCAACGAAAGCGGTCTTCTCGCTTGCCGTCGGCGTTTTTCAGGCCCGACAGGCGCTCACGCACTTGCGTCCTGCTGCAATTGTCGGATTTGGCGGCTATCCCTGCATCGCTCCTGTTTTGGCTGCGCGAACGCTGTCGCCGCAGCCGATAGTGGTGCTTCACGAGCAGAATGCGGTACTCGGCCGCGCCAACCGCTTTCTTGCGCGTGGCTCTGATTTACTGGCTTTGGGTTTTGCTGAAACTGCGCGAGTACCCTCCAACACGCCTTTTGCGATAGTTGGCAATCCAGTTCGGCCCGCTATACAGGCGCTCGCGACAGATGCGCCTGCCGTAGCGACACAGAAATTTACTTTGCTCGTGCTGGGTGGCTCGCTGGGCGCGCGCATATTCAGCGATGTGGTGCCCGAAGCTTTGGCAACCCTTCCGCATGAGTTGCGCGCGCGCATCGAAGTCATACAGCAATGTCGGCCAGAAGACATGGCACGCGTTTCCGCAGCTTACCAGAATGCGACGGTCGCCGTCGATCTCGCGACATTCTTCACCGACATTGCTGACCGGCTGAGAACTGCAACGCTGATTATTTCTCGTGCAGGCGCATCTACCTGCGCTGAGATCGCGGTCGCTGGTCGTGCTGCTATTCTCGTGCCGTTACCCACCGCTATCGACGACCATCAAACCGCCAACGCACGAGCCCTTTCCGGCGCGACCATCATCGCGCAGACTGATTTCACACCGGCCAATCTTGCAGCGTTGCTCGAGAAAATGCTTTCAGACCCTGGCAGCATCGAGCGAGCAGCTCGCCTTGTGCACAATTGTGGGCACCCCCAGGCAGCTGACGATCTTGCCGATCGGGTAGAGCAGCTGATCACCTGCGCGGAGACGCTAAAATGAGAGCTCTGCCGCTCAACATTGGGAAAATCCATTTTGTCGGTATCGGCGGTATCGGCATGTCCGGCATCGCTGAAGTGCTGCACACCTTAGGCTACCAAGTGCAGGGTAGCGACATCTCCGACAACGCAAACGTGAAGCGGTTGCGAGAGCAGGGAATGCATGTGGCAATCGGCCATGATGCAGCTAATTTGCGCGATGCCCAGGTTGTGGTTGTTTCTACGGCTGTGCGCGCGGACAACCCGGAAGTTGTCCACGCCCGGCAGCAGCTTATTCCAGTCGTTCGGCGCGCTGAGATGCTGGCCGAGTTGATGCGCTTGCGATGGGCAATAGCGGTCGGTGGCACCCACGGTAAGACGACGACGACCAGCCTAGTTGCGGCCGTTCTGGAAGCCGCACGCCTCGATCCCACCGTTATCAACGGCGGCATCATCGAAGCGTATGGCAGCAATACGCGGCTGGGCGCCGGCGACTGGATGGTGGTCGAAGCCGATGAAAGCGACGGAAGCTTTCTTCGCCTGCCTGCGACCGTGGCTGTCGTCACCAACATGGATCCGGAGCATCTCGATCATTGGGGAACGGCCGAGGCGATGACAGCTGGCTACGACCAGTTCGTCAGCAACATCCCCTTCTATGGGTTTGCCGTGTTGTGCATTGATCACCCTGCGGTGCAGGCGATGATACCACGAATCGACCGCCGGATCGTGACTTATGGCTTCTCGCCGCAAGCCGACATACGTGGCGAGAATCTGCGGGCAGACAAACTCGGCGCCACGTTTGATGTTGCGGTAACCGACCGGTTCCGCGGTCGTGGTCGCCGCATGGGACCATTTCGCTTGAGCATGCTCGGCCAACACAATGTACAGAATGCTTTGGCTGCTGTGGCGGTCGGGTTCGAGATGGAGATCGACGATCAAACTCTGCGCAGTGCATTCGCGAGTTTTCGCGGCGTCAAGCGCAGATTCAGCAAGACAGGGGAAGTTGGCGGGGTAACGGTCATCGACGATTACGGCCATCATCCCGTGGAGATTGCCGCCGTGCTGAAAGCTGCACGCCAGGCTGGCGCGCGCGACGTTATCGCGGTTGTGCAGCCACATCGCTACTCCCGCCTAGCTTCGCTATTTACGGAATTTTGCACCTGCATGAACGATGCCGGCACGGTAATTGTTGCCGACGTTTATGCAGCCGGTGAGGCGCCGATCGCCGGCTGCAACCGCGATGCGTTGGTGGATGGGCTTCGCGCGAGCGGTCATCGCAGTGTTGTTCCATTGGAAACGCCGGAGCATCTGCCTGAAATGATCAATGCTATCGCGAAGTCGGGCGATTTCGTGGTCTGCCTGGGCGCCGGCAACATTACAACTTGGGCGCATGCCTTGCCGGGCCAACTGACCGAGCTGCAAGGCGTATCCTCGCGCTCTCGTCGCGCAGGTGCCATACCGTGATGGCTGAACCGGCGACCACCGATCTTCTCGACATTCTGCCACCGGTGGCAGGTCGTATTCAGGCGAACGCCAGTTTGGCCGCCAATACCTGGTTTCGTGTCGGCGGCACAGCGGAGATCCTGTTTCGCCCAGCCAACATTGGCGACCTGCAAGGTTTTCTCGCTGCCATGCCGATGGACCTGCCTGTCACTATCATCGGTGCCGCCTCCAATCTCATCGTGCGCGATGGCGGCCTGGCAGGGATCGTCATCCGGCTGGCGCGTGGTTTTGGCGAAGTCGATATCAAGGACGGTGGTGTCGTCGCAGGAGGCGCTGCATTGGATGCGACAGTTGCTGAGTACGCGGCCGAGGCAGGACTTACCGGTCTGGAATATCTGTCGGGCATTCCCGGCACAATCGGGGGTGCCGTGGCGATGAATGCCGGTGCCTACGGCGGTGACATCGCAAATACGCTCGAATGGGCGGAGATCGTGACGCGACAAGGTGCTTTGCTGCGGCTCTCGGCAGGCGAAATCGGTTTTTCCTATCGCCATTCAGGGCTGCCGCCCGAGTGTGTCGTGGTGCGCGCACGATTTACGGCACGCCCCGGCGAGCGCACCAGGATTGCCGCCCGCATGGCCGAGATACGTACGAGCCGAGAGGCCACTCAACCCGTGCGCGCTCGAACTGGCGGGTCCACGTTCCGCAATCCCGAAGGTATGAAGGCTTGGGAGTTGATCGACGCGGCCGGCTGTCGTGGGCTTACCCGCGGTGGCGCGCAGGTCTCCGAGAAACACTGCAATTTTCTTCTGAACACCGGTCACGCATCTGCCGCTGACCTCGAAGGTTTGGGCGAAGAGGTCCGTCGTCGTGTGCATGCAATGAGCAGTCTCACGCTGGAATGGGAAATCAAGCGGATCGGTGTGCCTGGATCGCGTCCGGGCGTGTTGGCATGATGCGCGTCGCAGTCTTGTTCGGTGGCATTTCGGCTGAGCGCGACGTAAGCATGTCGAGTGGTGCCGAAGTGATCGGCGCACTGCGCGGCGCCGGATTTAACGTCGTTCCCATTGAGGTAGGGCACGATCTTGCGGGTGTTCTCGCGGCACTTTCGCCCAAGCCAGATGCAGTCTTCAACGCGCTGCACGGGCGTTTCGGCGAAGATGGCGTCATCCAGGGCGCACTCGACTGGCTGGGAATTCCCTACACGCATTCCGGCGTGCGCGCGTCTGCGCTCGCGATGGACAAAGCGGCCAGTCGCACCGTTTTTGCGGCAGCCAATCTACCCATTGCACAAGGGCGCGTGATCGACATCGAGGAGTTCGGACGAGGCGATCCGCTGCCTCGTCCGTATGTCATTAAGCCACTGAACGAAGGTTCCTCGGTTGGTGTGTCGATCCTGCAGGATGGTGACAACCGGCGGGAAGAAATTGCCCGCGATTGGCGGTTTGGTCGGCAGGCTCTGGTAGAAGAGTTCATTCCCGGCCGTGAGCTGACCGTCGGCGTGATGGGCGACCGCGCATTGACAGTTACCGAAATTGCGGCGGCGCACGCTTTCTATGACTACGACAGCAAATACGCGGCCGGCGGCTCTGCGCATGAATTGCCGGCTCGCATCCATCCTGAGGCGCATCTGCGAGCGATGGATCTGGCCCTGGCTGCACACCGTGCTTTAGGCTGCCGAGGCGCCACACGCACCGATTTTCGCTATGATGATACAGCGGGAGAGCCTGGACGACTGGTTCTGCTCGAAGTCAACACACAGCCTGGTCTGACGCCAACGTCGTTGTTGCCTGAGCAGGCTGCCTATTGCGGGATCGCGTTTCCCGAACTTTGCACCTGGATGGTGGAGCAGGCAGCATGCCGCGCGTGAGACGTGAAATCGCACGGCCTAGCCGCATCAAGCTACTGGTGCGGCGGCAGAGACGAAATCTGCGGTTGGGCGCCTTCGCGTTGAGCGGTTTTGCAATTGTGCTCGCTGGCGTCAGCCTTGCTCATTCTGCGCGAACCGGCGGCGCCGTTGCCGGCCTGGAGCAACGCTTCGGCCGCGAGATCGATCTGCGCGTCAAGGACATCCGGATCGACGGTCGGTCCAACACGCCGGAAAAGCTGCTGCGCACGGCGCTCGGCGTCAATGTCGGAGATCCCATATTGGGGTTCTCCGTGGAAGGCGCGCGGGCCCGGATAGAGAGCCTGTCGTGGGTGGAACATGTCGCCGTCGAACGACGTTTGCCGGGCACGATCTATGTCGACGTGACGGAACGGCGCCCGTTCGCGATATGGCAGTATCAGGGGAAATTCCAGCTCATCGATCGCGGCGGAGAAGTTGTCACTAATGAGGATGTGGCGGAGTTTACCGATCTGCCGTTGGTGGTGGGGCTAGGCGCGCCGGCGCACGCGTCCGACATGCTGAATGCCCTGGAGCATTCGCCCGACATCAAGCAGCGTGTTGCAGCCATTGTACGTGTCGGGGAGCGGCGCTGGAATTTGCAGCTCAAAAACAACATGACCGTGATGCTGCCGGAGGGTCACGAAATGGCAGCATTGACGCGGCTCGTGGACATGCAGTCAAAACAGCAAATCCTGGATCGTCCGTTGGTGTTCATCGACATGCGTCTGCCCGATCGACTGGCTGTGCGTGCGAAGACTGCGGCACCCGGCGGGCCCGATGCCAAACCGGCGGACGCGAAGGTCAACCCGCCCAGGCCTGTAAACAGCAAACCGGCAGAGCCCGCGCACGATCAACCCGACAGGAGAGCGACTTGAACGATCTCTCCCGACGCGGTCATCCGCAGCTCCCACCGCAAATACCGGACGGTCCTGCAACCTCGCGGCCGCGCAGTCTGCGAACGGGTCCGTTCGGCGTGCTCGATATCGGCAGCACGAAAATTGCGTGTCTGATCGGCCGGATCGAATCGGATGGAACATTACGCGCGCTGGGCAGCGGTTTTACCCGTTCACGTGGCGTGCGTGGCGGCGGCATCACTGACCTCGACGAGGCCGAGCGTGCCATACGCGCGGCCGTAGCGCTGGCCGAAGAGATGGCCGATCAGCGCCTGCGTTCCGTCACCGTCAATCTATCTTGCGGACATCCGGAAAGTCGACTGTTCAATGTTCAGTGGCCTGTCGGCGGCCGTCAGGTGAGTGAAGCCGATGTACGCCGTGTCATCAGTGAAGGTCGTGCGCGTGCCGTCACCGACGGGCGCGAGACAATCCATTCACTGCCGGTAAGTTTCGCCGTCGACGAGACGCAAGGCGTGGCGGATCCGCGTGGCCACCATTGCGATCAGCTTTCCGCCCGCTTACACGTTGTCGATGCACTCTCGATGGCGCTGCGAAATCTGGGCGCCGCGGTCGGGCGGTGCGATTTGGAGATCAGCGAGGTCGTATCGGCGCCTTTCGCGTCCGGACTGTCTTGCCTGGTCGAGGACGAGCGCGAGCTGGGTGCCACAGTGATCGACATGGGCGGCGGCACCACAGGCTTGGCGGTGTTCGGCGAAGGCCAGTTGCTGCACACCGCTCAATTGCCGATTGGCGGCCAACACGTAACGCGCGATATCGCAGGCGTGCTCAGCACACCCATCGACAATGCCGAGCGGCTGAAAACACTCTATGGCAACGCGCATGCAAGCCCCGACGATGAGCGTGAGATTCTTGCTGTCCAGCAGATTGGTGAGGAGGATCACCATTTCGCCAAAATACCGCGCAGCATGGTCGTGGGAATCATCAAGCCGCGGCTTGAGGAAACCTTCGAGATGGTGCGCGACAGGCTTGACGGCGCGGGCCTTGGCCGGGCGGCAGGCGTGCGCGTTGTATTGACAGGCGGCGCCAGCCAATTGGTCGGCGTGCGCGACCTTGCTGCCGCCGTGCTCAACCGTCCTGTGCGACTCGGGCGACCAGGCGGCATGCGGGGACTGCCGGAGGCTGCGGCCGGACCTGCCTTTGCGACCGCCATCGGCCTGCTGAATTGGGCTGCAGGCGAGGGCCGCTCCTTGCACGATATCGGTTTGGAAACCCAGCGCAGGGGTGGATTTCTGCAGCGCATCGTCGATTTTTTACGCGAGCGAATCTGAGCGCGTCGCGTAGGAACCTAACTCACCGCCGTCAACACCAAACCCTGGCTGCTAAAGCCGATCCGAAAGGGACCCGAAGATGACCCTGAACCTCACGATTCCACAAACACTGCATACCGATTTTACGCCGCGCATCACGGTCATCGGCGTAGGCGGCGGTGGAACGAATGCCGTTGACAACATGATCCAGCTGAACCTGCAGGGTGTGGATTTCGTCGTCGCCAATACCGACGCGCAGCAATTGATGCACAGCAAGTCCGACCGCCGGATCCAGTTGGGCCCGCATCTCACGCAAGGGCTCGGTGCCGGTGCCAAGCCGGAAATCGGGCGCGCCGCGGCCGAAGAAGCCGGTGACGAACTGGCGCGTCATATGGATGGCGCGCACATGGTGTTCATCACCGCGGGCATGGGTGGCGGGACCGGTACGGGTGCGGCGCCGGTTATCGCACGCATGGCACGCGAGCGCGGCATTCTCACCGTCGGTGTCGTCACCAAGCCCTTCACATTCGAGGGCATGCGGCGCGCACGCGCGGCGGACCAGGGCATTGCCGAGTTGCAGCAATATGTCGACACGCTGATCGTCATCCCAAATCAGAATCTCTTTCGACTGGCCAACGAGAAAACCGGTTGGAAAGAAGCCTTCAAGATGGCCGATCACGTGCTCTATATGGGCGTGCGTGGGGTGACCGACCTTATGATGGCGCCGGGCTTGGTCAATCTCGACTTTGCCGACATCCGCACGGTCATGGCGGAAATGGGAAAAGCAATGATGGGCACAGGCGAAGCCGAAGGCGAGAACCGCGCCATCCGCGCCGCCGAAGCGGCCATCAGCAATCCGCTGCTCGAAGACACCAGCATGGCCGGTGCGCGTGGCCTGCTGATCAACATCACCGGCGGCGAAGACATGACGCTGTTCGAAGTCGACCAGGCTGCCAACCGCATTCGCGAGGAAGTGGCCGAAGACGCGAACATCATCTTCGGCAGTGCTGTCGATGACGAACTTGCCGGGCGCATCCGCGTCTCCGTCGTGGCCACCGGCATCGACACCGTTCAATCGCACACCATCGATACAGCAGCGATCGGACCACGGCTGGTAGCCGTCGGCGGCAATCCCGGACGTCCGGAGCGCGCTCCGCCCTCGCAGAATCCGGTGCATACTGTCGGCAGCCTGATCCCGCCCCGCGTGCCGGTCGGCAACCAGGCAACCGCCGTGGTCTACGTGCCCGACGAAGAGCAGCCCGACGCGCAGGCTGCGGTGGCACAGGCGACATCGCTGGTGCAGGCAGCGGCACCTGTATCCCCACCGCAGCCACGCGCCGTTGCGGTTTCTCACCCGCTTTTCACCGGCCCCACCATCGACACGCCCGCGCAGCGCGCCAGCCTGTTCGGCAAGGTGACCGGCGCATTCAAGCGTGGCGCGACGCCGGCTCCGCTGGGGACCGAGGAGCAGCCGGACCTGCGTCGGGCGGAGCCTCGTCAGGCGGCCTCGGTCAAGGAACCCGCGCCGCAAGTGCGTGCTTCCTTGAGCGAAGCTGAACAAGGCGGTCTCGACATACCCGCCTTCTTACGCCGGCAATCTTCATAACGAACGCGTATCGGCTACTGCGGCTGCTCTTTGAGCGACGCACAAGATGCCGTAAAACCAACGTCTTATAGCGTAACATGCGGCAATAATGATTGACTGGAAGACCGAGTGGGGGTGCGCTACCCCTCCACTCGGTCTTTATGCTTCCAGAGTGCGCGTTTCGCCCGCGTGACCTTCGGCTCCGACCCGGCCGAAATTGCACCTGGACAAAGTAGAAGGTTCGCGACGCACCCGATGGATGGCATGACGGACATCGCGATCGACGATCTCGCAACCCAACAGCAGACATTGAAGTCCGCTATCTCCTGTGTCGGCGTAGGCTTGCACAGCGGCCAGCGTGTGCATCTCTCGTTGCTGCCGGCGCCGGTTGACACCGGCATCGTGTTCCGGCGAACCGACCTGGGCATCGACATCAAGGCCTCGGCCTTGCTTGTGTCCGACACAAGGCTCTGCACGCAAATCAGCCACCCGGACCATCCAGAAGCCTGCGTGCGCACAGTCGAGCATGTGATGGCAGCGCTCTGCGGCCTCGGAATCGACAACGTGGTAGTGGCGCTCGACGGGCCGGAAGTGCCCGTCCTGGACGGATCCTCGGCGCCTTTCGTGTTCCTGATCGACTGCGCCGGGCGACAGGTTCAGCCCGCATCACGCCAGGTGATCGAAGTGCTGCGCCCAGTTTCCGTCAGTCTGGGCGAAGCGACGGCCGAGCTGCGACCGGGGGCCGCTCGCCTCGACATGTCGATGACCATCGATTTCAAGGCGACCGCCATTGGCCGCCAGGCACTCTCGCTATCGCTGACCGAACAAGGGTTCCGCCAGGTCCTCGCCTCCGCCCGCACATTCGCCATGCTGGCTGAAATCGAAGCGTTGCAAGCTTCCGGTCTTGCCCGCGGCGGCAGCCTCGAGAACGCGGTCGTCGTCGATGGCGCACGCATCCTCAACCCCGGCGGGCTTCGCGCCCACGACGAATTCGTGCGTCACAAGATGCTGGACGCGGTGGGCGACCTCGGGATGGCCGGCGCGGCAATCCACGGGCGTTTCATCGCCAGCCGCGGCGGGCACGCGCTCAACAACAAGCTGGTCCGGGCGTTGCTGGCCGACGAGCGGGCCTGGCGGATGGTAAGTTTGGAGCAGGCTGGGTGGTCGCAAGCCACCTACTTGCGTGGAGCGCAGGCGGCCTAGAAAGCAAGCAGTCCTTTTTGCGAAAAGGGACCAAAAACTTTTGCGACTTGGCTGCTACTCGCGTTTGGCTGGCGGTTTGGTGTAAGCAGGCCTGATGATCGTCATGCGCCTTTTTGCACCTCTGCTACTCGTCGCCGCCCTGGGCGGCTGCGCGACCATTCACAAGGTGCTGCCCTTCACCGCGGAAGACGACACGCCGAAGGTCAATCTGGCCGACGAGCCGCCGGACCAGCTCTACAGCAACGGCGTCGACGCGCTTCAGCATGGCAACTACACGACAGCCGTGAAGCATTTCGATGCTATCCAGCAGAACTACCCCTACTCTAGCTGGGGCACCAACGCACAGCTGATGGAAGGCTACACCGAGTATCGGCGCGACAACTACACCGAGTCGGTCTCCCAACTCGACCGTTTCATTGCGCTGCATCCGGCGAACAAGGATGTCGCCTACGTCTATTACCTGCGCGCGCTATGTTACTACGAGCAGATCGCCGACATCTCCCGCGACCAGAAAGGTACGCAGGAAGCGATGGCCGCCTTGCAGGAGGTGGTCAACCGCTTCCCCGACAGCGCCTATGCACGTGATGCTAGGCTGAAGATCGACCTTTGCCGCGATCATCTGGCCGGCAAAGAGATGGAAATCGGTCGCTATTACGAGAAGCAGCATCTCTACGCCGCCGCTATCGGCCGCTACCAGCGCGTGATCGACGATTTCCAGACCACCAATCACACGCCGGAAGCGCTCTCACGCCTGACTGAAGTCTATCTCAAGCTCGGTCTGGTGGGCGAAGCCAAGAAGACAGCCTCGGTGCTGGCCTTCAACTATCCCGGCAGCCACTGGTACGAGAATAGCTGGAACGACATGGTGCAGGTCGGCGCGGTCAGCGGCACGCAAGTGACGAACAACACGCCCGACCGGCCAGGTTTTTTCACCCGCACCTTCGGCTGGATCTTCTGAGTGGCGTGACGAGAAGCGGCCTGCCTCCACCGTGCTGAGGTCGCTTGCCATACGCGATGTGGTCCTCATCGAGCGGCTTGATCTGTCGTTCGGCGCCGGCCTGACTGTGCTGACCGGCGAGACCGGTGCCGGCAAATCGATCCTGCTCGACAGTCTGGGTCTGGCGCTGGGTGCACGGTCCGATGCCGGGCTGATACGCGCCGGCGCCGAACAGGCCAGCGTAGCCGCCAGTTTCGCGCCTCCCGTCGGTCATCCGATCCACGCTCTGCTCGATGAATTGGGGCTACCGGACGAGGACGAACTGGTGTTGCGCCGCGCGGTGGCACGCGACGGCCGTTCGCGCGCCTGGGTGAACGATGCGCCGGTGGGTGCCGCCACGCTGAAGCGCGTCGCGGCTTTTCTGGTGGAGGTGCAAGGCCAGCACGACCAGATGGGCCTTGCCGATCCGGCAATGCATCTCCGCCTGCTCGACGCTTACGGTGTCTCTGCCGACCTGCGCGCCGAAGTTGCCGCCCGCCATCGCGCCTGGCGTGCGGCGGTGGAGCGCCTGCAGGCGGCGCAGGCGGCGATCCTGGATGCCAAGCGCGAGGAGGAGTTCCTGCGGCACGCGGCCGGCGAGCTCGACCGGCTGGCGCCGCGCACCGGCGAAGAGGATGAGTTGGCCGCCTTGCGCCACCGCTTGCAACAAGGTGAGAAACGCGCCGAAGCGATCGCCAGCGCGCTTGCCGACCTCGCACCGCGCGACCGGCGCAACAGCGGGCCAGCCGCCAGCCTGCGCTCGGCCGCGCGCACCCTGCAACGATTGGTGCCGGCCGGATCGGACGCCGACAATCCCGCTCATGCAGCGCTGATAGCCCTCGAACGGGCTGAAGAAGCTCTGGCCGAGGGCGAGACGCTGCTCAGCCGGCTCGCGGCTGAATCCGACGACGATCCGCGCGCCCTCGAACAGGCAGAGGAGCGGCTGTTCGCGCTGCGCGGCGCGGCGCGCAAGCATGGCGTCCCCGTTGTGGAATTGCCGGCATTGCTAGCCAGCTTGCGTGATCGGCTGAAGGCGCTCGACCAGGGCGATGCCTCCGTGGCGGCACTCACGGTCGAGAGCGCCCAGGCGCGGGCGCGGTATGTGGAGGCCGCCGAGCGGCTTTCTGCCGTGCGACACGACGCAGCCGAACGGCTGGAGGCAGCGGCCAATGCAGAATTGCCGCCGTTGCGCCTGGAACGTGCGCGTTTTTTCGCCGCCATCACGCGCCTCGACGAGGAAGCCTGGGGTGCCGCCGGTGCCGATACGGTGCGCTTCCTGATCGCGACCAATCCGGGCCAGCCGCCTGGTCCGCTCGGCCGCGTGGCCTCCGGCGGCGAGCTTTCACGGCTGATGCTGGCGCTGAAAGTGGTGTTGGTGGCCGGCTCGCCGGTCGGTACCTTGGTATTCGACGAGGTCGATAGCGGCATCGGCGGTGCGACGGCGGCCGCCGTCGGCGAGCGCGTGGCGCGCGTGGCGTCTGATGTGCAAGTGCTCGTGGTGACGCATTCGCCGCAGGTCGCCGCGCGCGGGGCAGCACATCTGCGCGTGAGCAAGGCCGTGTCGGACGGACGGACGGAGACCAAGGTGCAGAGTCTCGGCGCTGAGGAACGACGTGAGGAGATTGCGCGTATGTTGGCAGGTGAGACGATTACGCCGGCGGCTCGGGCAGCGGCGGAGGCGTTGCTTGGGTAGGGAAGGCCTTCTTTTTTGAAAAAAGGAAGCAAGAAACTTTTGCTCCGCTGTCGCGCGCTGGTGAATAAGCATGCGCCAGCGCATTCGAAAGTTTTCTGGTCCTTTTTTTCAAAAACGGACTGCTTGCTTTGACTACAGAACTCATCCGCCTAGCGGAAGAACTGGCGCGCCTCGACCGCGCCTACCACGAGCTGGACGCACCCGAAATCACCGACGCGGAATACGACGCGTTACGCCGCCGCTACGCCGCGCTGGAAGCACAATCTTCCGCGGAGCCAAGCAACCGGGTTGGCAGCCCGCCGTCCAGCGCGTTCGGCAAGGTGGCGCATCGGGTGCCGATGCTGTCGCTCGACAACGCATTCGGCGCTGAGGATTTCACCGAATTCTGCGCGCGCGTCAGGCGCTTTCTTGGACTTTCGGGCGACACGAGACTCGCCATGGTCGGCGAGCCAAAGATCGACGGGCTCTCGATATCGCTCACCTACGAACATGGCGTGTTCGTGCACGGTGCTACGCGCGGAGATGGCGCGCAGGGCGAGGACGTGACGGCGAACCTGCGGACGATGAAAGCGGTGCCTGCGAACTTGCGGGGAGCAGCGCCGGCGTTGATCGAAATACGGGGCGAGGTATTCTTGTCCAAAGCCGACTTCCTCGCGCTGAACGCCGCGCAGGAAGCAGCAGGCGAACGGCAATTCGCCAATCCACGGAATGCGGCGGCCGGCAGCCTGCGCCAGCTCGATGTCAGCATCACCGCGACCCGACCGCTCTCTCTGTTCGCCTACGCGATGGGAGAAGCCTCCGAGCAGGTGGCCGATACGCATTGGCATTATCTGCAACGCTTGCGCGACTGGGGTTTCACGGTCAACCCGCTCAGCGAACATCTGACCGATCAGCAATCGGCCGAAGATTTCTATGCGCGGATCGGCGACCAGCGTGCGTCCCTGCCCTACGACATCGATGGCGTGGTCTTCAAGATCGATGATCTGGCGCTACAACGGCGGCTAGGATTTGCCGGCCGCGAACCCCGCTGGGCGATCGCCTGGAAATTTGCCGCCGAACGGGCGAGCACGATTCTCGAAGACATACGCGTGCAAGTCGGGCGCACCGGCGCGCTCACGCCGGTGGCGTGGTTGCAGCCGATCAATGTCGGCGGCGTGCTGGTAACACGCGCAACGTTACACAATGAAGACGAGATTGCGCGGCTGGATGCGCGGGTGGGTGACACGGTGGTGCTGCAACGCGCAGGCGACGTCATCCCGCAGATCGTGTCCGTCGTTGCCGAAAAGCGTCCGGCGGAGGCCCAACGTTACGTGCCGCCCGCGCATTGTCCGGCGTGTGGAAGCCTGGCTCTTCGCCCACCTGGGCAAGTCGTGCGCCGCTGCACCGGCGGGCTTATCTGCCCTGCGCAAACGGTAGAGCGGCTTATTCATTTCTGCAGCAGACGCGCGTTCGACATTGATGGCATGGGCGAGAAAACGGTCATCGAGTTTCATCGCGATGGGCTTATTGCAGGCCCTGCCGACATCTTCCGCTTAAATCAGCATGAATCCTCGATCGCAGCGCGCGAAGGCTGGGGCGCGCTCTCCGCCGCCCGCCTGATCGCCGGGATCGAGGCACGACGCCGCATCCCGCTTGCGCGCTTTATTTTTGCCCTCGGCATCAGGCGTATCGGCGAGACAAATGCAAAACGGCTCGCCCGGCACTATGGGAGTTTTGCGAACTGGCGCGCGCAGATGACGGAGGCCACCACCGCAGGATCGGAGGCGCGCTCCTCGCTTGGCAGCATCATCGGTGTGGGCGAAGCGATCGCCGTGGAGCTGATGGAGTTCTTCGTCGAGGAACGCAACCGCGCGGTGCTGGACGAACTGGCCGGCCTGCTCACGATCGAGGATGCGGCAACGATCGCGGCGTCCGAGAGCTCGATAGCCGGCAAGATCGTGGTCTTTACGGGATCATTGCAGACGATGACGCGGCCGGAAGCAAAGGCGCGGGCTGAGGCTCTGGGTGCGCGCGTCACCGATAGCGTCTCGAAGAAAACCGACCTTGTCATACTCGGTGCGGAGGCAGGGTCGAAGGCAAAGCGTGCGTCCGAGCTCGGGGTGCGGACGATGAGTGAAGAGGAATGGATTGCGATGGTCAACGAAACCGCCGCGGCATGAACACGCACACCGATGCGACGCCGGTGCAAGCAGGTTTTGCGATGCCGGCAGAATGGTGTGTGCATGCGCGCACCTGGATGGGATGGCCGTGTCGCGACACATTATGGGGTGCCGGGCTCGAAGCCGCGCGCAACAGTTTTGCCGATGTGGCGCGTGCGATTGCCCGCTTTGAGAAGCTGACCATGCTGGCGCGGCCGCAGGATTCCGGCGACGCCGCCCGCATGCTTGGTCCCGATATCGAAATTGTTGTCATGAACCTCGACAATTCCTGGCTACGTGACAGCGGGCCCACTTTCGTCATCGACGCGCACAATCAGGTTGCCGGCGTCGATTGGGGCTTCAACGCCTGGGGCGGCAAATTCCCGCCTTGGGACCAGGACGCAATGGTCGCGGGCCGCGTGCTGGCGCAACTCGGCATGCGGCGCTTCGGCACGGACATGATTCTCGAAGGCGGTTCCTTCCACACCGACGGCGAAGGGACGTTGCTGACCACCGAGCAATGCCTTCTGAATGAAAATCGCAATCCGTCGCTCACGCGCAGCGAAATCGAGGATCGGCTGCGCGCGTTTCTCGGTGTCTCCACTATCGTCTGGCTCGGCGAAGGATTGGAAAACGACGAGACGGACGGGCATGTCGACGATATTGCCTGTTTCGCACGACCCGGCGTCGTTCTCGCCGCAAGCTGCAACGATCCTGCCGACCGCAATCACGCTCCGCTCACCGACAATCTTCGACGCCTGCGTGCGGCGCGCGATGCACAAGGCCGCGCCCTGGAGGTCATCGAACTGCCAATGCCCGCTTATCGGCACGTGGAAAATGTGGGTCGGCTCGCGTCCAGCTACGTCAATTTCTATCTCGCGAACGGCGCCGTCATCATGCCGGGCTTCGACGATCCGAATGACGATGTCGCCGCCGCCATCCTGGGCACGACGTTCCCGGACCGCGAGATCGTCGTGGTTCAGAGCCTGCCGATCATCGCCGGCGGCGGTTCCATCCATTGCATCACGCAGCAGCAGCCCGCCGGCACGCCGGCGCCGGAGATTGCATCATGAGCACGGTCACAGTGGCCGCCACACAATTTGCGATGTCGCCCGATCGCGCAGCCAACATCGCGCATGCCGAAGAGATCGTGCGCCAGGCGGCCGCGGCAGGCGCGCAGATCATTCTGCTGCCGGAGCTGTTCGAGTTGCCTTACTGGTGCAAGGACCAGGATCCGAGATGGTTTGCCGAAGCCGGCGAAATCGGCAGCCACCCTACACTCGCGCGGTTCGCCGCATTGGCGCGCGAGCTCGGTGTCGTTCTACCCGTCAGCTTTTTCGAACGCGCGAATCTGGCTTACTACAACTCGATCGCCATCATCGATGCCGATGGCAAGATGCTCGGCCATTACCGCAAGTCCCACATACCGGATGGTCCAGGCTACCAGGAGAAATTCTATTTCCGCGGTGGCGATACCGGGTTTCGCGTGTGGCAAACGGTTTTCGGCACCATCGGCGTAGGCATCTGCTGGGACCAATGGTTTCCCGAGTCGGCCCGCTGCATGGCGCTGATGGGCGCAGAGATGCTGTTCTATCCCACCGCCATCGGCAGCGAACCGCAGGACGCCACATTGGATAGCAAGGAGCATTGGCAGATCGTCATGCGCGGCCACGCAGGCGCCAACCTGATGCCGCTCGTCGCCTCCAACCGCGTGGGCTTCGAGCAGGGTGCCACCTGTTCCGCCACATACTATGGCTCGTCATTCATTGCCGGGCCCGTAGGCGACAAGTTGCAGGAAGCCGGGCGCGACGGCGACGCCGTTCTGGTGCAAAGCTTCGACCTGGCTGCAATCCGCCAGCAACGAGACAGCTGGGGCATCTTCCGCGATCGGCGGCCTGAGCTGTATGGAGCAATCGGACGGGCAGACGGAAAGTAGGCTTGTGCGCTGCGCCACAGCATTTTCAGACTGTTGACAGCGCTGTCTCATGCTTTCAGGTGTGGGCAGAATCGATCGAGGGTGGCCATGCAGTCCGATACGTCTTCCACTCAGGCCAGCGATATTGCAGTGCATCAGAACAGGCTTCTCGCGCTGATGATGTCGATGTTCTTTGCGTTCGGCTTCTGCACCGTTCTGGTCGACACGTTGATTCCGAAGCTGCGTGCAATGTTCGCGCTGAACTATGCCGAGGCAATGCTGACGCAGTTCTGCTTCTTCGGCGCCTATTTTGTCATCTCCGCGCCTGCCGGCTGGCTGATGAACCGCATCGGATATCTACGGGGCATGACGACGGGCCTGGTGGTGATGGCGACCGGGGCGCTGATGTTCACGCCGGCGGCGCGTCTCGGCCTTTACCCGGGCTTTCTGGCCGCCTTGTTCATCCTGGCAAGCGGCGTGACCATCGTGCAGGTCGCGGCCAACCCGCTGACTGCCTCGCTGGGCGCGCCCGAGCAGGCGCCAAGCAGGCTCACGCTGGCACAGGCGTTCAACTCGCTGGCCACCATGATCGGGCCCATCGTCGGCTCGGCCCTCATCCTGTCCCACATGTCGGCCATGCCGGATGCCGCGCGCACCGCGCCCGCCGTGCTGGCGGGCCTGCGCCAGCACGAGGCAAGCGTGGTCCAGGTGCCATTCCTCGCCATTGCGGCGATCCTGCTGGCATTGGCTGGTCTGTGCTGGCGGTTTCGCGGTTGGGCCGCGCCGATGCCGCCAAACGCAAGCGGCGCCTTCGGCCGGCTGCTGGCGAACCGCCGGCTGGTATTCGGGGCGATTGGATTGTTCGCATATGTGGGCGCCGAAGTCTCGATCGGGAGCAGTATCGCCAACTACCTCATGCAACCCGACGTGCTCGACCTGCAGGCGCAGACCGCAGGCCAGTTGGTGAGCGTCTATTGGGGACTCGCGATGGTTGGCCGTTTCTGCGGCACCGCCATTTTGCGCTTGGTCGCGCCAGGCAAGGTGCTTGCAGTTTGCGCCTGCTGCGCCGCCGGCCTGGCCATCTGCAGCGGCGCCTCCGCGGGTTACGAAGCGGCGGGTTTCATCCTGGCGATCGGGCTGTTCAACTCGATCATGTTCCCCACGATCTTCGCGCTTTCCATTGCCACGCTCGGCGAGGATGCGGCCGAGGCTTCCGGCGTGCTTTGCCTGTCGATCGTCGGCGGCGCCGTAGTGCCGCTTCTGACCGGCATCGCGGCAGATCATGTGGGGCTGGGGCGGGCGCTGCTGGTGCCGGTGATCTGTTACGGTTGGGTGGGGTTCTTCGGGTTGTTCTGCGCGCGGCAGGAGAGGCGGCGGGACGAGTACGCAACCGCTAGATAGAGTTTTCTGGCTTCTTCTCTTCAAAAAAGAAGGTTTGCCTACCTACTTGAAAGCACGCCCGTAGAAAGCCCCGGCATCAACGTAAACGGCGGCAGATCCGCCCCGCCATCCTCATCGCATTCCGCGCTCACATCCGTGCCGGTGAGCCGCTCCGCCGCCAGTGCCGCCATTTCCACGATTGGCTGACGCAACGTCGTCAGGCGCGGGCGGCTGAAGCGCGACCCGGTGCTGTCGTCGAAGCCTGCCACCGAGAGGTCGTGCGGCACGCGCAGACCGAGTTCGGCGGCGACGGCCATGCAGCCGAGCGCCATGTCGTCGTTGCTGGCGAAGATTGCCGTGGGCCGCGTGGGGCGCGAGAGCAGCGCGTGGCCGGCCTGCACGCCGGCAGCGTAGGTGAAGTCCCCTTCCGCGATCCAGGGCGTGACGAGACCGCGCGCCTGCATTGCCTGCTGGAAACCCGCCCGGCGCGCCCGGCTGGCGCCGTAGCGCGGATCGCCTTCGATGAAGCCAATTCTGCGATGGCCCAGATTGAGCAGGTAATCCGTCATGCCGCAGGCGGCGGCGTGGTCGTCGAGCGAGAGGCGTAGCCCGCCGCCGCTGGGGCGTTCGGGGCCGAGCCGGACGTAAGGCGTGCCTGCCTCGCGCAGCACCGCAAGCAATGTCTCGTCGTCCGAGCTCGGCGGGGTGAGGATCGCGCCGTCCGGCTTGAGTGCCGCCAGCAGCTTCTGCACGTCGTGCCGCATGGAGGCCGCTTCGTTGTCCACCAGCTCGATCAGCAGGTGGAACCCCGCGCGCCGGCACGGCAGCGTGGCACCCAATTGTATGCGCGCGAGATAATCGGTGCCGCGCTCGTTGCGCCAATGCTGCAGCGTCAGGCTTGCATCGACGAATGCCACGATCAGGGAAGATCGAGCGCCCGCCAGGCTTCGTGCCGAACGGTCCGGGTGGTACTGCAAGGCGGCCGCGGCTTCCTGCACACGCGCGCGCATCGCAGCGCGTACGTTCGGTTCGGCATTCATCACGCGCGATACGGTCTTGATCGAGACACCGGCCCGGTCCGCTACGTCGTAAATCGTGGCCAACCAATCATCCCCTCGTGCCGGCTTGACGCCGCCCGGCCAGACATCCAACGTCGTTAGATACGTCCTGTCCTTGGGCGCCAATATCAGAGATCGCAACTTGCCCAGCAAGGCCAGCAGTGGCAGCACGCCGCCGCTTGCCGGCAGAACTTACACCGGCGGCTGGCTGTTCACCGCACTCTACGCGGTGGCCAACCTCGGCGCCTTCATCGCGTTCATTCCGCTGCTGCAGATACTCGTGCCGTTGCGCGCCGCTGCCATTGCCGTAGCAGACCCTGCTTTGCTGCTGAGCCGTGTGGCGTTTGCCGGCGCAGTGGCGGCCAGCCTGGGCAACATCGCCTCCGGCATGCTGAGCGATAGAACCTTGCGCCGCACGGGCGGCCGCCGCCGCTGGGTGCTCGGCGGCCTGGCCGGCATGTGCGTCTCCTACGCGCTGATCGAACGCGCCGCGTCGCCTTCCGGCCTGCTCTGGTCCGTGATCCTGTTCCAGGTAGCATTCAACGCCATGTTCGCGCCGCTCGGCGCGGTTCTGGCCGACAACATTGCCGAGGGCCGGCGCGGTTTCGTCTCCTCCCTGCTGGGCCTGGGCTACCCGCTCGGCAACCTGATCGGCACCCAACTGATCGGCAACGCACTGGTGGGGCAAGCCGCCCGCTTTGGCGTGCTGGCGCTGATCGTCTCGGCTTGCATCGTGCCGTTCGCCTGCCTGCTCCGTCCAGTGGCACCCGTGGAAGCGCACGGACCAGGCTGGCGCGCGGTGCTGCTGTTAAATCCATTCCGGCACAAGGACTTTTCCTACGCGCTCGCCAGCCGCGTGCTGATCGTCACTGCGTTCAGCATCGTACAAGGTTACCTGCTGCTCGATTTGCAGCAACTGACGTCGAACGGCGTGATCGGTGCCGCGCGGCCCGAGGCGGCGTTTGCCAACCTCGCGGCAATCGCCACCGGCGCCAACATCGTCTGCGCCCTGATCGGCGGCGCGGCGTCCGACCGGGCAGGGCGGCGGGGCTGGTTCGTGCTGGCCGCCGGCGTGGTTATGGCTGCGGGCATCGCGATCCTGGCCGGTGCGGAGGGATGGCGCGGCCTTCAGGCGGGCAGCCTGGTCTATGGATGCGGCGCCGGGCTGTTCTACGCCGTGGACCTGGCCCTGGTCGTGCAGGTCCTGCCCTCCTTGCAGAATGCCGGACGCGACCTCGGCATCGTCAACCTGTCCAACACCCTGCCGCAAGCGATGGCGCCGCTCATCGCTCTGGCATTGCTGGGACAGTCGGGACTCTCGTTTCGCGCCCTCTTTCTGTGCGGGGCAGGTGCCGCGCTGCTGGGGGCCGTGCTGATACTGCGCCTGCGGAACCGGTGATTGGGACATTGCAGCCCGCCTGAACCGGCCCTTCCACCAGCGAGACGTCGCGTATCGCCAAACCGGCACGGCCGGCTGTCCGCAGCGCGAACGGCACGCTGATCCGCCGCATGTCGGCGCCAGAGGATGCGAAACATGCAAGAGCGATCTGCAAGGTTTTCCAATCCGCACCTGGCGGCGCGAGTTTTGCCGTCACGTCCAGCCAGCCCGCACAACCGTCGCCGCATTGCATGCCGAGCAGAATTGGTTGGGTGGGCGCCTGGGTCGTCCGGTAGGTCAGGCGAAGGGCCGCGCGGGAGTTGGCCTGCGCGGACAGGTCCGTCTGCGTATCGCCGATCCACAAGGTGGCGGCTGCGCTGCCGGACCAGGATGCCGCGATGGCATTGTCCTGCGGCGTTGCCTGCACGGCGCCGCCCGGCGAGCTCTGTTGCAGGCCGGTCAGGCGGACCTGCGCCGCGCCATCTGTGACGTAGATGGACCACGGCGCGATCACGTGACCGCCCGCATAGAAGGTCTGCGCCGGATCTCGCGCCACGGATGACCCGGGATACTCCGAAAGATGCGGCACGGCGGCAGGATGGGCGAAGTCCAAGCCATAGCCATTGGCAAAGAGCGCCCCGGAGACGGGCCCGTCGGCCTCGTAGCTCACCGGCAGGGCGGTGGCGGGCCAGGGAAAGCTCAGCCGGCCGGTGAAGTCGCGCGCCGGGGCATTCGGCGGCGCGCGGAACAGCAGGTCGGCCACGCCCTCGCCTTCGCTGCCGGGCAGCCAGGCAACGACGAACGCGTCCGACAGGTTGATCTCGGGATTGACCCACAGCGGCCGCCCCGAGAGCAGCACACTGACCACTTGGATGTGCTGCGCGCGCAGGCGACGCAGCATCGCGCGCACATGCTCGGCCTCGGGCAGTCGCAAATCGTCGCGGTCGCCCTCGAACTCCGCGTAAGGATGCTCGCCATAAACGACAATGGCCACATCGGGCTTTTGCGTGAATGTGCCATCCGGGCTGTAGGCGACCGTGCCGCCGCTTTGTTCGGCTGCGGCCTTGATGCCGGCCAGGATGGAGGTTGCACCCAGGATATCGGCATTGCTGTTATGCGCACCTTGCCAGTCGATCGTCCAGCCGCCGCATTGCTCGCCGACGCCGTCGGCAGCCGCACCTACGACCAACACGTGCCGGCCCGGAATGATCGGAAGCAATTTGGATTGGTTCTTAAGCAGGACGAGGGATTCGCGCACCGCCTGGCGCGCGAGCGCGCGGTGGGCAGGCGATCCCAGCAACGCGAAATTGCCGCCTTGCGGCGCGTGGGCGCCCGGGCCGATCAATCCGGATGCCGTCTTCACGCGCAGGATGCGCCGCACTGCGTCGTCGATGCGTGACGCTGGAATGGTACCGGCACGCGCCTGATCCAGCAGATTGCCATACATCTGCTTCCAGCTATCCGGCGCCATCACCATGTCGATTCCCGCATTGATAGCCTGCGAACAAGAGAATTTCGTGCAGCCCGGGATTTCCTCCTGCGCGTTCCAGTCGCCGATGACGAAACCGCCGAACTGCCAGCGCTGCTTCAGCACACCGTCCAGCAGGCTGGCGTTGGCATGCATCTTTTCGCCGCGCCACGAATTGTAGGAGGCCATGACGGTGCCCACGCCGGCTTCGATGGCCGCGCGATAGCCCGCACCATGCACACGGCGCAGCACGTCCTCCGCCACTTTCGTATCGCCCTGATCGCGCCCGTCCTGCGTGCCGCCATCACCGATGAAATGCTTGGCCGAAGAGAGCACGTGTCCTGCGCCGAAATAGTCCGGCGTGCCGAATTTGCCTTGCAAGCCCGTCACCATCGCAGAGGCGTAGGCGGCGACCAAAGCGGGATCGCTGCTGTAGCTTTCATATGCGCGGCCCCAGCGCGGATCACGCGCGACGGCCACGGTGGGTGCGAACGCCCAGTCGATGCCGATGGCCGAGACTTCCTCGGCGGTGGCCTTGCCGATGCGCTCGATCAGTGCGGCATCGTGCGTGGCACCCAGCCCCACATTATGCGGGAATATCGTCGCGCCGGGTATTTTCGCGTTGCCATGCACCGCATCGATGCCGAAGAGAATCGGGATGGCGGGATGCGCGCCGGTACTGCCATCGCGCGCTGCCTGGCGATAATCGGACACCAGCTTCAACCAGGCTTCGGGCGAGGCATGAATGTTCGCGCCCGGCGCACTCAATCCACCGGCGAGCACGGCGCCCAACCTGTAGTGCCGCAGATCGTCCGGTGTGATGGTGCTGATATCGGCCTGCACCATCTGGCCGACTTTGTCCTCCAGGCTCATGCGCGCAAGCAGCCCGTTCACATACAATTCGGATTCCGGCGACAGGAGTTGTATTCGCGGCAGTGCTTCCCACGCCGAAGGATTGGCAATCGATGAAGGTGGCTGTTGGGCGGATGCGACAAACCCCACCGAACACGCCGCCAATGTTACGGCCGCAGACACCGCGACATTCCGGCGCGTTGCCGTTCGGTCCTGATTTTTGCTCACGACGTGCGAAACTCCAGGTACTGGCGGCAATCAGCCGGCGGCCCGCAGCGAACGGGCGAAGAAGCTATGATGGCCGGGAGAAGCAGCGGTGATCTGCGCCACACCCTGCTTGATCTGGTCCATCACGCCGAACAGGTCCCGCCTCGACGGCAGGTCTGCGATCGGATCGGACGCGGCGGGTTCGACGCCAAGGCCTTCGAAGACGTAGAACCAGCTCAGATCGCTGAAAATCTCGAACGGCTTAGGCAGGATGCGCCCGGTCTCGCGATACAAGTCGATGCGCGACAGGAGCGAGTCCGGCAGGCTCATGGTCGCGCAATACTGCCAGAACGGCGTATCGCGCCGGCCGGCGAGGCAATAGTGCAGGATGATGAAATCGCGGACCTCGTCGAATTCGCCCGTCATGAACCTGTTGTAGGCGTCGATGTTGCGCGCGCCGAATCTACGGTCCGGGAAATGGTCGATGAGCTTGAGAATGCCGCTGACGACGAGATGGATGCTCGTCAATTCGAGCGGCTCGAGAAACCCCGACGCCAAGCCCAGCGACACGCAATTGCCCACCCAGAAAGCCTCGCGCCGGCCGGTGGTGAAACGTAACTGGCGTGGCGCTTGCTGCGGTGCGCTACCGATGCCTTCAAGCAGCACCGCTTCGGCCTGCGCATCCGTCATCCAGCGGCTGCTATAAACCACGCCGTTGCCGGTGCGGTGCTGGAGCGGGATCTGCCAGCGCCAGCCCGCGCCATGGGCGGCCGAAAGCGTGTAGGGCGGGCGATGTTCCAGCGGCGCACTGGGGGCCGCCAGCGCCCGGTCGCAGGGCAGCCAGTGACGCCAATCCTGATAGGCCACGCCCAGCTCGCCGCCGATGAGAGCGCCGCGGAAGCCGGAGCAATCGATGAACAGGTCGGCGGCTACCGAACGCCCGTCGGCCAACATGAGTGCCTGCAGATGGCCGTTCGTCTGGCGCGTGGCCCCGGTCACCGTGCCTTCAAGACGTGCGACCCCCGCCTGCTCGGCCATGCGGCGCAGAGCCTGGCCGACCAAAGCCGCGTCGAAATGCAGCGCGTGGCGGTAACCGGCGGTCAGTGTGTTGGCAGACGGTCGTGCGCCGAGCACGCGCCCTGCTTGCCCCAGCGAAGCCGCCAGGCTGTAGTCGGCGATCCTGCCGTTCCGCCCCTCCTGCTTCGCGCGCTGCCAGTAATGGTGGAACGGCCGGTTGTTGATCTCCGCGCCAAAACTGCCGAACGGATGCCAGTAGCGGTCGCCCGGCGCCGACCAGTCCTGGAACACGATGCCCAGCTTACACGTCGCCTGGGTGGCCGCCACGAATTCCTGCTCGTCGGCGCCGAGAAACCGCAGGAAATTCAGGATCGCCGGTATGGTCGCCTCGCCCACGCCCACGATCGGCACGTCAGGTGATTCGACGACGGTTATGTCCAGCCTGCGCCGGAACACCCGCGAGAGGGCAGCCGCGGCAATCCAGCCTGCCGTGCCGCCGCCCAACACGACCACACGCTTGATCGCGAGATCATCCATCGTGGTATGGTCGCTCATACGCGCCGC
Organism: uncultured Alphaproteobacteria bacterium; assembly: GCA_963848205.1. Taxonomy (GTDB): domain Bacteria; phylum Pseudomonadota; class Alphaproteobacteria; order Acetobacterales; family Acetobacteraceae; genus BOG-908. The sequence goes on from CAWKCV010000002.1 coordinate 255,237, forward strand.
CTTCTTCTACAGCTTGAATTTCACACCGAGGAAGAATCGGCGTCCGCTGTCGTCGTAGGTAAATGGCTCGTTGGGATATTGCAGATAGGTGTGCTGGGCGGCATCGGTCACGTTCTGTGCCGAGAAGACCAAGCCCAGCTTGCGATTGAGGTCGTAGCCCAACTGCAGGTCCAACTGGCCATACGGCGCCTGAAACACTTCGTAGGTTTTACCGCCGAAGGTGAATGTGGAACCGCCGATCCCGTCGTTGATCGCCTTGCTGCGCCAGGAATACGAAGCGCGCGCGTTGAAGCCGAAGCGCTCGTAGAACAGTGTGGCCGTGACCGCGTTGCGCGAGACGCCGGGGATCGGGGTTTGATCCGAAAAGCTCGATTTCTGATCGGAGAGCGAGTCGGCATAGGTGTAGTTGCCGGCAAATCCCAATCCCTGCATCCAAGGCTGTATGCGACCGTCGAAGATATATTGCAGGCCGAGTTCGATGCCGGCGATCTGGCCATGCCCGGCATTGACGGGGGTGGAGATATTGGCAGTTGTGCCGCCAAAATCGTCGGCGATCTGCGTGGGGATGTTCTTGTATATCTCGAAGCTGTCCACCTGCTTGTAGAAACCGGCGACGCTGGCGATCGAGCCGCGGGCGAAGTAGTTCTCGTATGAGACATTGGCCTGGGTGGCGCGGTAGGGATCGAGGTTCGCGTTGCCGGACGAGCCGCCGTCGAAATAGAAGCCGGTCGTCGAACCCGACGCCGTTGTTTTTCTCACCGAGGTGGGCTGCGCAGTGCCGCGCGTAAAGTTGTAGGATTGGCCAAGGCCGAGCGCGGTCAGATCGGCGGGCGAGACGACGCGTGCGGCCGAGATACGCAGCTTCTGATCCTCGGAGACATCCAGCACGAAATTCAGTGTCGGCAGGATATCCTGATAGCTGCGGTTTCTGCTGAACGGGATGTTGTTGGAGTTGACACCGTTCCAAGGTTCCGCGCCATAGAATGTCGGCACTTCGGCGGCCGCCGCACCATTGACCGTCAATTCCGTATTGACGAAGCGCACGCCGAAATTGAGGTGAAAGCGATTCACGGGCGCGCCGATATCGGCCATCAGATAACCGGCCGTCGTCTTTTCGGTGATGCCGAACGAGCTCAGGCTATCGTTGAACAGACGCTCGGTGTTGTTCGGCACGCCGGCGCCTGCCCACACCGAATTTAGGAAGGTGGCAGGGTTGGACAACGCGTTGCCGTCCTTGACGAGGAAAGGCTGGCCATTGAAGCCGATAACCTTCTTGACCAGACCTGGATTGCTGGTCGCCGTCGAGTACGGAATGTAGGTGGTGCCCTGCCCGCAGCCGCCATTCGGCCCGCCGCCTGCGCAGTAGCCGGGATCCTGGTAATAGACGTAGGTGCCGCTATTCGGGTTGTTGGTGCCACCCGCAACGAGGCCATTGCTCTCGAGACCGTCGATCAGGTATTTGCCGTGATTGACCTCTTCGGCACGGCTGCCATAGCGAAAGCCAAACGATGCCGTGGCGTCCACATCCTTGATGAAGGTAAGGTCGCGCTCGGCATCCGCACGCAGCGAGAAATCGCGCGCCACGTTATGGTCGGCGAAGGCGAAGTTGGACTTGAACGTGGTGTAGTTCGGGTTGCTCAATATGTCCTTCAGCGCGCCCAGGTAGCTGTAATTCGGCAGTCCTGAGTCACCACCGTTGGTATAGTGGAACTGGTAGGGTGGATTGCCGAGGCCGGAGCCGCAGGTGCCGCCACCGTTGTTGCAGCCCGGCGCGGTCGGCTGCGTGGGTTGGGTGCCGTTATTGTAGAGATAAAGGCCGTGCTCGGTGTCGGCGGATGCGGATTGCGAATCGTAGGTCGCGTAGGCGTAGGCACCGTCTATGCTGCCGCGCCATGGGCCGCCATTGTTGAACACCGTCTTGAGCTGGAAGTTGTTGGCCTCCGTCGTGGTACCCTGATAGAGCGACGCGGTTTCGGCACCGGTAGCCGTGAACGTGCCGTTCTGAACCACACCGTTCTGGTCGATCTGGTAAGGCTTGGTCGGGTCGATGCCGGTCGGCGGATTGTTCGCGCCACCGTTCCAATACAGCTTGTTTGCATACTGCACATTGGTCTCGTCCTCGTGCGAGTAGAACCAATTGCCATATATCTTGATGTCATCGGTCACCTTGTAGGCCACGCCGAACGAGGCGCCGAGGTCCTTCCGGGTATCGTCGATGTCGGTGAAATACTGCAATTGCGGCTCGAGATACCGGCGGCCGATGGTGGTGTATTGCGAGGCGGTGAGCGGGCCGCCGGTAAGTATCTGCGCCGAGTTGGTCAGGTTCCAGCCGGAACGATTGTAGTCCTGCACTTCGTTCGTGTGCGTATGCAAATCCTCGTAGGAGAAACTGGCAGTGACAGCCAGACGATCGTTGAACTTGTAGCCGCCGACGATCGTGCCGTTCGGAGTCCAATTGCCGGTATTGTCGGTCGTGGATTCACGGAAATTGCCGCCGAGATTGAGGCCGGTCGTCTGGTCGAGCGGATCGCGTGTTTTCAGATCGATCGTGCCGCCGAGACCACCTTCGGTGATCGAGGCTTTCGGCGACTTATAGACGTCGATGCCGCCGATCTCCTCGCTCGGTATGCCTTGCAGCGAGTTGAACTGCACGTTGCTGCCGGCGCCGTTGCCGGCCGCCTCGCCCGATGAATAGAACTCTCGGCCGGTGGCAAACACATCGCCGTTCAATGTGGTGAGGTTATAACGCAGGCCGTCGATCAGCACGGCGGTGCCCTCGCCTGCCGGCCCGCGGTCGATCTGCACGCCGGGCAGACGCTGCAGTGCCTCGGCCACGTTGGTGTCGGGCAGTTTGCCAATATCTTCGGGTGCGACGGACTCAATCTGGAGATTGGAATTGCGCTTGCGGTTCAGTGCGGATTCAAGCGACTTCCGGTAGCCTTGGACGATGACCGTTTCGGGCTCGGCGGTCGGCTGCTTGTCGGTAATGTCGGTGGCTGGGCCTTGCGTTTCGCCCGCAGCCTTGGCCGGCGTGCTCAATTGCGCCACTTTGGTAGGCTGGCTGGCCGGTCGCGGCTTGGCGCTGACGTGCCGCTTCCTGGCAGCATGCACGCGCGTGGCCTTGGAGGACACCGTAGCACCTGATACGGCCGGGCCGGCAGCCGAAGCGGGCGCAGCACTCGCTGCAGCCGGTTGAGTTTGCAGGATTTGCGCAGCCGAAGGCGTGGTGGACATGGCGAAAGCCGTCAATGAGCAGCCTGCCAACAACACCGCGCGTTGCCTAAACGTGTGGACTTGCATCACACCCTCCCGGAGGAATTTGTTTCTTACGCGCTCTTGCTGAGCGTCGGTCGCACCCGCATCGGGTGTGTGGTGTCCAGAAAACGAGTTTTCCGAAACCCCACGCTTCGAGACGGTCTCATCGGGCAGCAGTTATCTGCAACACCACAGTAACATTACGACCAATTGATAGCGCTGTCAATTGACGTGACCGCGTCTTTTAGACTTCGATAAAAAGCGTTCTCGCAGCATCCCAAAGGTCGGTGTTGCAGTGCGAAACTCGGCCCACGCATGCCGGACCGGCTCGGCGACCGCGTTTGCCCCGCCACTGTATCGCGGCATGAGATGAGCCGTTGATTGCCCTGGAGACGAAGCGGCAGGTTGGTCGTGGCGAATTGGGCCAGTTGCGACCCTACGCCTCGATGGGGGCATGTCCCCGGCGGGATTCGAACCCACGGCCCCCAGATTAGGAATCTGGTGCTCTATCCGGCTGAGCTACGGAGACCTATGGCCCGGTGCATAGCGCAAACCGCGCGTCGCGTCAGCCTCTGGCGGTCAAGCCATTTTTGCGTGCTGGGGCGCCATGTGCAACCTGCTGGTGACGCCCCATCTCCGGAACAGCAAGAAAAGCAAGGCCATCAATGATCGACGCCGCGGCGCTGCATCGCGCCACCCTGACACTGGACAGCCACATCGACATTCCCTGGCCGCATACGCCGGACCCGTTCACCCAGACCAGCCGGCACGTGGATTTGCCGAAGATGCGGGCGGGCGGGCTGGATGCCGGCTGCTTCGTCGCGTTCGTGCCGCAGTCGGGGCGGACGGCGGCCCAGGGCGACGAAGCCTGGCTGCGTGCGACTGCCATGCTGCGCGCGATCCGGACCATGGGTGACACGCGTGGTGGCATCACCGCACGCGTCTGCAGCTCGGCCGACGCGATCGAGCAGGCGCATCAGGCCGGCGCGCTGGCGGTGGTGCCGGCCGTGGAGAACGGCCATGCGGTGGGCGGCGACCTCTCCCGCCTGGCCAAACTGCGCGACCTTGGTGCGATCTATATCACGCTCACCCATAACGGGCACAATCTACTGGCTGACAGCGCCAATCCGCGGCGCGACCTGGGCGATCAGGAAAGCCTGCATGGGGGGCTCTCACAGCTTGGCCGCGAGGCGGTGGCGGAAATGAACCGCCTGGGCATCCTGGTGGACGTCTCCCATCTATCGCGCCGGTCAATGCTGCAATGCGTGCAATTGTCACGCAGCCCGGTGGTGGCCACCCACTCCTGCGTGGCCTCCCTTTGCCCGCACCCCCGCAATCTGGACGATACCCAGCTCGACGCGCTGCGCGATACCAGCGGTCTGGTGCAGATTACCGCAATGCCGCCGTTCCTGCGGCCGCGCGGGCGTGCGGACGACACCGGCGTGAGCGACCTGTGCGACCACATCGACTACGTCGTGCGGCGGGTGGGGCTGGCGCATTGCGGCATCAGCTCGGATTTCGACGGCGGCGGCGCCATCACCGGCTGGAAGGACGCGGCCGAGAGCGGCAACGTGACGGAAGAACTCGTCCGGCGCGGCTACGGCCACTCGGAGATAGCGGCACTTTGGAGTGGAAACTTCCTGCGCGTGATGCGCGCCGCGGAACAGATTGCCGCGCCTTGAGACCAAGCCTCGAACCCGACCCGCCGTGCGGCCGACGGTTGGAGAAGCCTTTTCCGGCAGGGCGACATCGCTCTGCCCGCGAAAGCGTTGTAGATAGCTGGCGCACCCGGAAAGACTCGAACTTCCAACCCCCAGATTCGTAGTCGTGAGATCGGCCATAACCGGGCATAACCATCGTCACCAGGACTGCCCCGATTCTAGGAAAGATGCAAGCCCCATCCTGCAACGTTATGGATTGTGCGTCACAGACCATAACATGCCATAACAGGGCAATCCGTTACCCCAGTGTTACCCACGGAGAGCCCCCCGGTGCCGAAGGTCAAGCTCACCGATGCGGCCGTGCAGAAGTACAAGGCCGGTCCGGGCGTGCGCGTGGAATATTTCGACATCCTGCTGCCTGGCTTCGCGCTGAGGGTCGCGGGACCGACGAAGCGGACCTCCGAGGTGCGCAAGACCTGGGTGATCTTCTACCGCCATGAGGGCGTGCAGAAGCGCCTCACGCTGCCGAAGCCCTACCCCAAGCTGGCGCTGGCCGACGCGCGCCGGCAGGCCGCGGCGGCATTCGAACTGGTCTCCAGGGGGATCGACCCGGGCGCGGCACCGGTCAAGGAAGCCGTGGTCGAGGCGCAGGCGAAGCCGACCTTCGGAGACGTGGCGGAGGCCTACCTCTCGGGCGGCATGAAAGGACGGAAGGGGCGGCCGCTGGCGGCCCGCTACGTGGAGGAGACCCGCCGCAACATCGAAAACCACGCGCTACCAGCGTGGCGCGAACGACCACTCGACGCCATAACGCGACGCGACGTGATCGCCCTCCTCGATCGCGTTGCCGAGGTCTCCGATCCCCAGGACCCACCCCCGCCCAATGGCCGGCAAAAGGGAGGCCCGATCGCCGCGAACCGCGTGCTGGCCGCCTTGCGCTCCACCTTCAATTGGGCGATCCGGCGGGACCTCGTCCAGGCGAACCCCTGCGCGTTGGTCGAGCCGCCGGGCCAGGAAACGGAGCGCGAGCGGACGCTTTCGGCCGAGGAGATCGTGGCGGTCTGGTGCGCGCTGGTCGCGGCCGCATACCCGTTCGGGAGCTACCTGCAGGTGCTATTGCTGACTGGTCAGCGCCGGACGGAGGTGGCCGGCATGAGGTGGGACGAGATCGACAAGGCGACGCGCGATTGGGCGATCCCCGCAGACCGGACCAAGAGCAAGCGCGAGCACATGGTCCCGCTCTCGCCTCAGGTGTCGGCGATACTAGATAACATTCCGCGCAAATCGATCGTCGTGGACGGCAAGACACGGCCCAGCCCCTTCGTGTTCACGACGGACGGGACGCGCCCGATCAGCGGCTTCTCGAAATTCAAGAAGGCGCTCGACCTCTCGATTGCCGAGGCCCTCAAGCAATCCGGATCAGACCCGATCCCGCCGTGGCGGCTCCACGACCTCCGCCGGACTTGCGGCACCGGCATGGGCCGCTTGCGTGTCGGCAGCTTCATCATCGGCCGGGTGCTCAACCACGCCGCAAAGGGCGTGACCGACCGGGTCTACGACAAGTGGGAGTATCTCGAGGAGAAGCGGGCCGCCCTACGTGCTTGGGGCGATGATTTGGCGCGGCTCGTGAGCCCACCCGTGCCGCAGGCAACTTCCGGCTCCAGAAGCGGGATCAATCGCTCCCGTAAACGGCCGAATTGACGTAGCAGGCCCAGGTTCCGCCGTCGAAGGACCGTGAGCCGTCGATCCATCCCGACGCCTGTCACCTCATGTCGAACCGCTCATGAAGCTACCTGGCGAGCGGCGCCTGCAAGTCCGCGACTTCGACAGGAGGTAGGATGATCGCCGATTGGCGGATCCGCAAGCCTCCCGGCCGGGCACGCGTGAGCTCGACGTCCTTCATGTCTTCTAGGATGATGGGACGCCAACGCGGGACCATTCGACCCGAGGCCTGCCGCCATGCCCCCTCGGTCCGAGCGCGCGCACCGGGTTGCCCACGCCGCTGCTGACCGGGCCACCCAGCAGCACACCGGCTGCCAGCGCGAAGTCGATTGCCAGAGCCGGCGTGCCTTTCCCGCTGTCTCCGTTCTGGTGATCATCGGGCTGCTACTCGCGCGTGCCTTCGGCTGGCTATGGATGGACCCACTGGCCGGCGTTGTCGGCGCCTGCGTGATTGCGAGCTGGTCCTACGGGCTGGTCCAAGATACCGGCGCCATCCTGCTCGACATGGTGCCGGACCGGCGCGTCGCCGACGGCATGCGCCAGGCGGTCGAGGCGGAAGGCGATACCTTGCCCCTCGCCACGGTGCGCGTGGTGTTCGCAGTGCACGGTCGCCATGGGTTGCTTGCGTGACAGCATGAACAGGCCGGAAGTTAGGATGGCGAACGCAACGTTGAGCCAGAACGTGTAGTTCAGCGAAAAATGCACCATTTCGGCGTGCATGTTCGGCCGCTGCCGCGGAATCCAGCCCAATGCATTGAAAACCGCATCCATGATCAGCGCCGAGATCACCATCGTCGCGTAGAACACGCCGGCGATGTAGGCGGCCATCTTCCAGCCGTAGTAGCGCCGATAGACGTCCAGCAGCGGCAGCACGATCAGGTCGGCATAAAGGAAGGCCAGCACGCCCCCGAAGCTGACGCCGGCGCCCCACAAAACGGCGGCCATCGGCACGTTGCCAATCGAGCAGACAAACGAGAACACGGCGACCAGCGGCCCCAGAAGCGCGTTGGCCGGAACCTGTATCCATGGGCTGGCGCCTTTGACGAACAGGGCCTGCCAAACGCCATTCGGCACGAGCACGGAGAGAGCGCCGGCAATCAGGAAGCCGAGCACCAGGTCCTTCCACAGCATGGACCAGTCCATGACGAAGCTCTGGGCCACGCGCACCCAGGTCTCGCGGCGGGACAGCTTCTCCATGACTGTGCCGCCGGCTTCTGCCGTGTCGCCATGGTCATGCCCGCCGCCGGGCTCGGGGTGGTGACGGGCTTCCTCCACCAGGCGGGCGGGGTAGGTCAGCCGGACCACGACGGACAGGATGATCACGAGGACCACGCCGCCGATCCACTCGCCTGCCATGAACTGCCAGCCCATCAGCAGATAGAGGACGATGCCCAGCTCTGCGACCAGGTTGGTGGACGCGAAGATGAAGGCGAGACTGGGGATCAGCGCCGCGCCCTTCTTGAACAGCGTGCGGCTGACGGATGCCGAGGCGTAGGAGCAGCTTGAACTTGCGGCTCCCGCGGCCGTCGCCAGCGCGATTTCGCGCGGGCCTGCCCGCCCGAGCGCGCGGCTCATCGTCTCCTTCGACACCACAGCCTGCAGTACGGCGGAAATGGCAAAGCCTAGCACCAAGCTCCAGCCCACCTGCCAGAACATGCCGAAAGCCATCAGGAGCGCCTCGCCGACGCGATGCAGCAGGTCAGTCATGGCCGCTCTCCTTCGAGGGACAGGAGATGTCCCAGTCAGTTCATCCAGGATCGGGCAGTCTGGGCGATGATCGCCGTGGCATTGCTCGGCCGCGTGCTCGATTGCAGCCTTCATGGCCTGAAGCGCCGCAATCCGCTCATTCAGTTCGGCCGTATGCTGGAGGGCAAGCGCCTTCACATCGGCACTACTGCGCTCCTTGTCCTGCCATAGGGCGAGCAGGCGCCCAATCATGTTTATAGAGAAGCCGAGCGCCCGAGAGCGTCCAATGAAGCGCAGAGTTTGAATGGCGACCGCATCGTAGCTGCGATAGTTCGCGGCCGAGCGCGCAACGGGCCGCACCATGCCGATCGTCTCGTAATAGCGGATCATCTTGGCCGAGACGCCTGAAGCGCGCGCGGCCTCGCCTATCGAACATCCAGACTAGATCGGCGGAACATCCGTCGGATCAGCACGCCTCGGCACCGCCCTCATCATGTGGAACATGGTTGGTTAGCCTGTCAGTCAGCCCAATCACATGCACCTTCCCATGATGGGAAGGTCAACCCAGTTCCGAACCGTCGATCCACATTTCAGGCCTGCTTGGCTGAAGGAATTGGCCCGCATATGCTCAGCGAGCAGCATCCCTGGCGCTGAAAGAGCGCTGGGGCTTTCCTTGCTCGCCCTCGGTGCCCGGCAATCGCGCGGTCACCAACATCCGCAACACGGCGTCGAGCTATTGGCGCGCCTGGATGAAGCCGGAGAACCGGTGCCTCGTTCCCGCAACTAGCTTCTGCGAATACGCGCCGGGCAAGCCCGCCGTGCCGCATTGGTTCGCGCTCGGCGAGGACCGGCCGCTTTTCGTCTTCGCCGGTCTTTGGCGGCCCTGGACTGGAGTGCGCGGCACCAAGGCGGACCCGGCTCATGGTGCGCACGAGCTGTTCGCCTTCCTGACCTGCGAGCCGAACGCTGTAGTGGCGCCGGTCCATCCCAAGGCCATGCCCGTCATCCTGACCACGCCCGAGGAGTGCGAGGCTTGGCTGGAGTTGGCTCATCACGTGCGACGCCGATGGCCTTGGATTGCGCTGCTTGTCGCGTCCGGAAATTTCCGGCCGTCTCCCGACGCAATGCCTGTCGGCAGCCGCTTCCTGCCTAAGCCCTATCACCCGGATCATGTCGTGAAGCACGTTCGCGAACTCGTCGAAGCCGGATAGTCGGTCCATTCGGCGCCTGTCGCTCTGAGGATTAATCAAGGCTTTAGGGTCGCAGCTCGACACGCCACGTCCTGCCGCCAAAGGGATCGCCCTGTATCCCGTCCACCCGCGCCGGACGTTCGCCGCAGTGCTAGACACCGCATCCGTTCCAGCACGGTTTCAGCATCGTTCGTGCATCGCGGTCGGCCGCAATCGGCACGCGCTGCAGGTGGACCGGGTGTTGCCGGCACCTGCAGATGACCAGGAGCGACCAGCCTGGCAACGAAGCTAGCCGAGCGGACAGCATTGCCGGCGGGGTGGGAAGAACGGTTGAGGCAGCAACGGAGCCGTACCGGCACCAGGCCGCAGCGGCAATTGCGCCCATCCAGCGGTTCGCCGAGCAGTCTTCTCCGCATTCCCTGCAGCAGATGAAGGACCAGGTACTATGCCTTCACAAACGAGGGCGCCATCTCACTACGGCCGTAAGCGTTCGGATCTCGCACCAGGTCGTCTATGGCGTTAAAGCGATTTGGTCGGCGGGAGCCTGCACCTGAGACATAATCGCGAGCGGCCGACCTTCGTTGTCCTCAACGAAGGCCATCCATTCCTCGGTCCCGTCTTCGTGGCGATGGATCATGTGCGGTGCGTTGACAAAGGTGGCACCTCGCACGCGTAGCGCCTCGTGACTCGCCCGAATATCCTCGACTTTGAAGTATATTATGGATTCATGGTGACCTTCGTTTTCGCCTTGGCTCAGGAACAGTCGTATGCCTGAGCAGTCGAAGAAGGCGAGATCGCCGAACGAGTAGAGATACTTCAGTCCCAGAACCTCCTTATACCACTTGGTCGCCGCCACAACGTTCTTAACCGTAGGGGAAATTTGGCCGATCGATCCAAGTGGGGTTGATTGTCCATGGATGCCTCCTTCAAATAGAGATGAGATGTTCGTGCGATCCCGTTCCAGAGTTGAAGCTGAGCACGGTTGTCAAGGCCGACTTTCTGGAGTGCGTTGGCGACGTGATACTTGACTGCGTCAACGCTGATCTTCCGTCGCGTTGCAATTGCACGACTTGTCATTCCGTGGCGAATCGCCTCGACTACACGCCATTCGGCGGCAGTCAACGTGTCGTCGTATCGCGGCCGTCCTCGATCTCTCTTAACCGGCATGTGCAACTCCATACTTCGCTGACCAGGGAATTACCCTTCCCCGATGTTCCAGGGCAGAAGTTCGGGAAGTCGAGTTGCCGGATGACCGCTGACCATTCTTTCCAGCACGTCTCGAGGTGGGTGTATGGTTTGATAAAGTTCAGCTTCTCTGTCTCGATCAGCGATGCGACGATGGCCCATCTGTCAGCCCCACCATCGCTGCCAGCAAACAGCGAGTTCTTCCGCCCGAGACTCACCGGCCGAATGGCACGCTCGACCGGTTTGGTGTCGAGATCGATGCGGCCGTCGTCGAGGAACCGGCTCAGGGCAGTCCAAAGGCCAAGGGCATAGCGGATTGACGTGCAGGATGCCGCGAAACGCCTTGAGGTGCTCGGCCGGGCGCATGGCCTTGCGGTCGGGCTCGTAGATGAACACGACGGCTGGCCACCCTGTCCGATGCAACGTTGTCATTAAAAGCGGTGCTGGCCGAGTTGTTCGGCGACTACGACACGGTCCTGAGCTGCATCGGCTTCGCGGCCGGACCGGACACGCAAGCCAAGCTCGCGCTCGCGCTGAAGGTGCTGAAAGCCAAGACGGCGCAAGCTGATGATCTGCGCTGATTCACAACGAAGTCACTGTGGTTTCATTGCTTGGATGCGCGATACATCAACAGGACGCTTTGACAGCGGTGCTGCCGCCACCAGTACATCCACCAGAACCTGGCATTCGGCTTTTCCGGTCGCCAACACCTCGCGGAACCCGGCGACACGCGACATCGACCACAAGGTCGCCGCCATAACCGATATCGGGCTGCCGTCCATCAGCTTCTTGGCACTTGGGTAGATCTGATAGCCAAGCCCCTTGATGAGATCGAAGCTTGCGTGGACGCCGCGCGCCAGGACCATCGCCTCGCCCCATGACGCTCCGCCGCCGCGCCGTTCTGCGGCGACCGCCACGCTCTCGAACGCGATGCATAGTGGAACGTGGCAGCGAAGCCAAAGCGGCATGTCAGGTTCAAGGGCGGCAGGCAGGCCGGCAGCAATGAACATGTCCACCCAGCGTTGCTCACTCATGATGGTCGTCTGGCCGGCACCGTCGATGGTCGCCTTGAGCCTGCCTTCGCCGTCCAACGTGGCTCTCACAAATGGCATTCCGAACGCGCAGCGCTCGGCGCCGACCGCGGCTTGCAGGCGCTCGGGATGAAAGGTGTTGAACATGAACTGAATGGATCTGGTCGCGCTGCGCTGCAAGGCCGGAAGCAGCGCATCCGTCTGGTGAGCCAGCAGAGTGACGATCAAGAGGTCATAGGAGGTCTCCTCGTCCAGCTCATCGATCACTCGGACGCTTGCTTGCACGCCCTTGACGTCGATGATCCCGCTGTCGCGTTGCAGCTGCTGAAGCCTTACGGAACCTGGCCTCGCGATGGCTGTAACATCGTGACCTCCGACGTGGGCTAACTGAAACGCGAAAGCGCTGCCAATTTTCCCCGCCCCAAGTATAGCAATGCGAAGAGGTGAGGAGCGCGTAGATACGGCCATGACCTAGCGCGCGCCCGTGGCGTGCTGAGGCGACCAATATCCGAGCCAGGAAAGAAACACGTCGCCCATCGACCGCCCTCAGCCTCGCATTCTTACGTCGTCTGGATTAGACTTCGGCGATCGCGCGTTTCTGGTCAAGCGAAATCCTGCCGGTGTAAGAGTAACAGTATGAAGCGGCCATACCACCACGGTGCGCTGCGTGAAGCCCTGCTCGCAGCAACGGAAGTCATCCTGGAGCGTGATGGCGTTGAAGCCCTGACCTTGCGCGGCGCGGCGCGGGAGGCCGGCGTGACGCATGGCTCACCCGCTCACCATTTCGGCGACCTGCAAGGGCTGTTGAGTGAGCTTGCAGCAAGCGGCTTCGTCCGCTTCCATGAACGGCTGCGAGCCGAGCAGGCGGGCGCTGGCCCTCATCCACGATGCCGCGTTCTCGGTCTTTGCCGCGGCTACATTAGGTTCGCACGCGACAGCCCCCAGCTGTTTCAACTGATGTTTCGTTCCGGCCTGCTGGACTGGTCGCGCCCAGCATTGGCGGCCGCAAGCGCCGGAGCGTTCGCGCTGCTGGTCGAGGAGGAAGGCCAAGCACCATCCGCCCAGATCAGCGTAGCACACCTGACAACCGTGACGGCCCGCTGGTCATTGGCGCACGGCCTGGCAATGCTGTTGATTGACGGGCGCCTTGGACCGATCGCGGAGAAGACGACAGGCACCGACATAGAGGATATCGTGGAAGGCGTGCTGACTAAGGGCCTGTTGTAGGCAGCCAAGATCGAGGGCCGGACCCGCATTGCCAACCCTGGCTGCTTTCCCGCCGCGACGCTGATCGCGGTGGCGCCGCTGCTGGCCGACAAGCTGATCGAGCCTGGCACGATCGTGGTTGACGCCAAGACCGGCATTTCCGGCGCCGGCCGGGGCGGCGCCGACAGCAGGTTCGGCTTTGCCGAGACCAACGAGACCCTGTTACCCTACGGCCTGCTGGAGGGTATAGGCGTCGCCGCACGATTTGTCCAAAACTGATGCGGTGGACGGCTCCTGAGCGGCATCGATGTGCCAAGCTCGTAGCTGTTGAGGCAACGGGCAGAAGGAGCCGTCCACCATGGAGATTACAACAATCGGCGTGGATATGCCGGTCAGTCCGGCCGTCCGCTCTAGCCTTTCTGAGGCCGCGCATCGAGTTAGTTTCGCCGTGGACGGCTTCCCCGCATGATAAAGGACGTTATCATGCGCGATACTGTAACTTGGCCGTGCTGTCGCGATAGGGGTTTCAAATTAGACTTACGGAAAGAAATTGTGCCGCCTAATCAATTGCCTTCGGATGATCCGGAAGTCTTGACTTTCGATAATGGGCGTTCATAGCTGGTGTAACAGCAACTTAGGTTTTGCTCCGCAGTGTTGTTGCGGGGAGAATGGTGCAGATGAAGCGGGTGCATGTATTTTGGGATAACTCGAACATCTTTATCGGCGCGCAAGCTGTTTTGCTGCAGCGTCACTACTCACCGAGTGCAACCCGGATTTCCTTCAAGAATCTGCTCAAGGTGGCGGCCGCTGGTCGGCAGATAGCAGGGGCTCACTGCGTTGGGTCAATACCGCCTGACCTTAAGGAAGTCTGGAAGCAGCTTGAGAAAGAAACGCGCATCAGGCCAGAGTTGTTCGAGCGGGGCGCTGAATCGGGACGAGAACAAGCGGTGAATCAAGCCCATCAAGTGCAAATGCTTCGCGCGCTGAGTGATGAGCCAGAACCACAAATTGCCGTTCTTCTAACAGGAGACGGACACGGTTACCGCGATGGTGTGGGATTCCATGCCGACTTAGAAAGAATGCATCAAAAAGGCTGGGAGATTGAGGTGATCTCCTGGGATCTATGTTGTGCATCCGCTCTAAAGAAATGGGCCGAAGAGGTAGGTGTTCTTATAAAACTTGAGTGCTTTGTGGATAGTATTACCTATGAGCAAGGCACAACAAATGCTAAGGCGCTCGACTTGCGCAAGCGCCCAAAGCGCAATGTGCAGCCGTAGAAAGAAGCATCCTTTCAGCACGTGATAAACTGGATTATCACGCGCTAAACTAGCCGCGCTGCCGCTTCACAGCGCTTCAATCGGGCCGCCTTGAACGCAAGCGCGCAGAGACTGAGCCATGCTTCAACGGAAGCGCTGCCTCGTCCGTGTGTAACATCGAGGTGCCCCCGAAAAAGGTAGGGGGTCAGGATATCGACGGAACCTGGTTGACTACCTTGTTCCTGTACGGCCCAAAGCAGTATGCTGTCAGACGTCAAACGGAGAACTGCTGCAACCGCTTCGACTTCCGACAGATGAATTTCGTCCGGGCGTCGGATCACAAATATCTTTTCACCCGCGTCCAAGGTTTCCAGGAAAAGTCGCCTCAGAAATGGGAGGCGTCTTTCCTCCCTCGCGATCAGCTGCTCCGGCGCAGCCTGTGCTGGGGTCAGAAACGAATGAGACGTTATGCCATAGGAGTGATCGAACATCATATACTCGTTGTTCCACTCAGGCATGACGATCGCCTCGATTGTACCCCGCTTTGCTAAGGCCTCAAACCTTTCAAACAGGCCCGCTATAAGTCGGTGAGTCGAGATACCGGCAAAGCGTAGGAGGCCAAGAGGTTCGGCTCCGAGTTGCCTCTGAAATATTCCAAAGTCACAGCTATGCCCGAGACTCTCGAAACGTGTCAGGAAATCGGATATGGGCGCATCGCACATCGTCTCGATTTGCTGGGTCAACTCCGCTACAGACGCACCGGGCATTTCGTTTGCGTAGCTTACGGGTTCGTAGATGGGCTCAGGGTCGCGGTCAATTACCTTCACGCTGTAGAATGCGAATGCTAATGGCCTAGTCTCCTTCCCAATTCCTTCGACCTGCTCATCAAATTCGAACTGCAGTTCAATCGGCGCGCGATCAGGCAATTTGCCGACAGTAACAAACAGCACTACTCGTTTGTCGATCTCCGCATGTAACCTTTTTTGTCCATTTACCATCACTTCGAGCCTGCGAAACGGGCGATCAGGAGGCGAGATTGCTGGCGAGATGTCCAGGAGTACGGCCAGGTTCCTAGTCGGCTGGTCCAAGGGGATGGACAGCCTGCAGCCTGGAACCAAGGACCAGGCGTGCTCGCGCTCGCTGTGCGACCAGCCTTCAACCCGATACGGCTCCGTCCGTCCGTCAACACCAAAGTGCAGGTTTCGGATCAGGTTGTTAGGAGAAATCATACCTGCATCGTACACTTCGGGCCGAGGTTTGGCGACTGCCGGTG
>CAWKCV010000003.1:0-1571942 GCA_963848205.1 uncultured Alphaproteobacteria bacterium
ATTGATTGACTTGGATGGCGTAGCAGCGAGGATAGCTGGACCACAAAATGCGCTCTGATGCGGCCGGAACCGCGTCCAGGTTGCTAGCCGCGCCGATGATATACTCTTCGACAAAAGACAGGCGAGCGCCCAAATCCGAGATGCAAAGGCCGCTTCTTTTCACGCCGGATACGCCGCGCTGCTGCGCGCCGCTGGAGGTTGCGTCGTATCCTTCCGCGTCTTACCCAAGGGCGATCGCGGCGGACGCCGTTTCACGCGCGCCCAGGATGATCGATCCAAAAAGCGCGTTGGCTTGCTCATGCAAAGTCGACCTGCCAGGCTTCAAGTCAGAAGACACTCCGCCTAAGAGAACTTCAACCAGGAACGTGTCCAGTATGGGAAGGCGATCGGTCGCATCCTGTTCAGAGCTCGTGGACCTTCTTGAGACAAGGCGTTCGATTGCATCGTCGATCGATCCGGAGCGCCTTGTGCCGGACATCAGCGCGTGCAGATTTATCGGGGCTGGGTCGTCGCGCTCTTTAAGCCACCGCAAGGCCAGCGCTGCCCGAACGGCGTAGCAATAGCTTTTCAGCTTGGCGCCACTTGGGCTCTCCTGAATCTCGGCGAGACTGCGCCTGGCTTGATGATCGTAGTGATAGGCAAGCGTTGCCGGATTCGCGGCCTCATGTGCGAAGACTGCGATCCTATCGGGGACGTCACCGGTATCGCGGTATCGGATGGGAGATGCCAGCCACTCCAGGAGAATGGCGTTGGATTTGAGGGACAGGGTCAGCGCTTTGCGTAAATCCCAGCCGCTGATGTCCAGGATGGCGTCTATCGGCATCTCGATCACGTCGCGTCGCGGGACGACGGACAGGTAATCCTGGATTGGCCGCTGATAGATGAGCCGAACATCATAGTCGCTGTCTCGGGACGGAAAACCCCAGGCGCGGCTGCCTGACTCGACAGCGAGAAGGATTTTCACCCCTTCGGCATGCTCGACCCGCAGCAGCTCGGTTTCGATACCCGTTCGCATAATGGCAGCGACATTGTCTTCAGGGCAGTGCGTCACGATGCGCACTCCACCTGTGTCCGATAGGCGCTTGCGACTAACTCGTCGATGAAGGCGATGTCGGGTGCGTTTGGCAGAAGCGAGTTTATCGCCGCTGCCTCGATCTTGTGAAACAGTTCCTCGATCTCGCCGGCAACTGCCGCATAAGGGAGCTCGCCCTGCTTGACCGACAATATATGAGCCGCGTAAGGCAGCGGGAATGTGATCCGGCCAGTCTGCAGCAGCTCGAGCGCCTCTCGTCCGACGCGGACCGCATGGGAGAGCGATTTCCAATCGACGCCCTCGTTTCGTTCGGCCTGCAATGCGCGCTGGCCGTAATCGGCCACCAGTTTCTGCGCCATCTCCCGCGCTGCCTTGATGGAGCTGTTGAACGGCATTTTCTTGCCGCAGACCTCCAGGTGCCGCAGAAGCTGTCCACCTGGGCTCGGCAGATCTACGAACCGGGCTTGTTCACACGATCCTACGAAGGCGGATACTTCCGCTCCGGCACTGACCAGCTTCGCAGCCGGGCCATAGGCTGCCTCCGCCGCCACGAGCAGTGCGTGGACGTGACGTGCGGCCGAAACCCTTGATCCCTTGATGCCGTATTTGTTGGCCTGCTGCTGGCAGTAGCGCAGGAAGGCTGAGGCCCGGCGTGAAACAAGGCGCGGTGCGGCATCCTGAATGGTGCGCCAGAGAGGGGCGGGCGGCCGGGTCATAGCCGTATCAGGCGCGAACAACATGTCGAGCGCCATCGTCTGGCCCTCTGCCAGCAACTCGAGATAACGTTGCAAACTAAGGATCTCATGATCCTCGTCACCGGCTACATTCTTTTCGCCCGGGTCCTTTGATGGACCACGCGCAATGGTTGCCTCAACACGCTGCAGCAAAATATCCCGCGCTTGCGGAATATACACCGCCTTGATGTCGATGTCGGATCGCGGTGTGGCGGTCCCATAGAGATGCGAGCCGAAGCGCATTTCCACGATCATCTCCATCAGATAGCGCTCTTGGCATCGAAGGATGCGATCACCTCGATATCGCCGACTATGGCGGCGTTGAAGGCCGGCAGATGTTCCGCGGGAATCCAATACTCCTGATGCTCTCGGCCGCCTGCATTCTGCACATCATATGCGTCCAGAAAGGATCGCAGCACCGCAAATTGCGTCACATAACCCGCGCCCGATGCGGGCACATTCCAGTCCCGTGCGATCTTCACGGCGTATGCCTTGGTCAGGACCGGATAGAAGACGGGCTGCTCCGGCAGACGTGGCGGGAACGCGCGGAACCCGCTCTGCCGTAGCAGATCGAGTTCCGCAGATCCAACCGGGCGATAGAGGATAATCGTCTCGCTCGTTGTCATAATCGATCCTGCACGTCAGCGTTCGTAATGGGCCCGGTCGATGAAACCGGTTCGACGTTATGCAGCATGCATTGAAATTTCCTTCCCGAGCCGCACGGGCATAGGTCGCGCCGCCCCAGCTTCTCGACCAATTCCTTCTCGCCATGCACGATACGCACGCCGCGCTTCACGTGTGTTTCAGAGTTGAAAGCCCCTCCGGCGCTTGCTCATCGTCTTATCATAGTTCGTTTTCATGATACGCACTCCTTTCCTGTTGCAATACATCGGGTTCAATCCTTGAAGGGATCGAACTCGCCTTCGCCCGCCATCGCCACGGCGAACGGCCGCAGCGTGTGCAGCACGCGTATGCTGCCTGCGTGATGCGCCAGCACTTCCGGCAGCCGGCGATACGCCATCGGGCTTTCGTCCAGGTCGCCGCCGGCCAGCTGCACGCCACGGTCGCGCAGCCACGCATCCATCTGCTCGCGCGAGAAGCGGCGCTTGGCCTCCTTTCGTCCGAACAGCCGACCGGCGCCGTGCACGGTGGAATACAGCGAAGCACGTGCTTCGGCGCTGTCCACACCTTCGATGATCACCGCATCGTCACCCATGGAGCCGCCCACGAAGCCGCGCTGGCCAGGAAAGGCCGGGGTCGCCCCCTTGCGCACCACCCACAGATCGCGCCCACCATGAGTCTCCCGCCACGCGTAGTTGTGGTGGTTGTGCACCATGTCGGTCACCGTGCCGCCGATGATCTGGCGCACACGCTCCACCACCCATTCGCGCCCGGCATAGGAATAGCGGCCGGCGAGCTGCATCGCCGCGATGTAGCGGCGGCCGATCTCGCTGTCCTCGTCCACGACGGCCGGCGGCACGTTCATGCCGTCCTGCCCGCCGGCCGCCTTCAGGTAGCGCGTGGCGCTGGTATGACCCAGGCCACGGCTGCCAAAATGCACCCCGATCCACACGAAACCGTCCTCATCGCGCATCAGGTCCACGTAGTGGTTGCCCGATCCAACCGTGCCCAACTGGCTTTCCGCCTTCTGGCGGTAGGTGCCCATGTCGGACTCGCGCCAGGCATCGGCATCGTCGAACAGCGCATGCTCCGCGCGAACCGCGTTGGCGCGGCCCACGCCGAAGGAGATCACCCGGCGCACGTCACCAAGGATCTCGCTGACCCGGTCCTCGATATCGGCAAACGGCGTGTCCAGCCGCACGGCCATGTTGCCGCAGCCGATGTCGAACCCGACACCGGAGATGCTGATCTGCTTCTCGTAGGCGATCACGCCGCCCACCGGCTGCGCGTAGCCGAGATGCCCGTCGGCGCACACCACGCCGGCGACCACGTTGCCCACGCCCATGCAGTTGCGCATCTGTGCGAGGGTCGCCTCGTCATGCTGGCCAAACACCTGCAACGGCGCGTTCTGGAACGCCGGCGCCTGCGGCGGCAGCACGAGTGCCGCGGCCTCCGCCGCTAAATGTTCCGCACGCGCCGCATCGCGGAATGTGCACCAGGCCGGCATCATCTTGCCGCCTGGTCCTGCCAAGCGCGCATCGGCATCATGGCCTGCCAACAAGGCAAGTTCTCGGGCGCGGGTCTCGTAAGCGTCTGAACGGCGCATCGCCGTCTTCCTTCTGTTTGCGTATTGTAGGTGTCTCCAGCGGCCTGCCTCGGCCGCCGGAGTTTCGTTCAGTCCTGCCGGATGAAGTCGGCGATCACGGCGGGTGTCGCCGTGTCGAAGCCCACCACATCCAGCATGCCGGCATCGTCCGGGTCAGCGATGCTGAACCCGTTTGATACCATGCCCACCACCACCAGCTTGGCGGCGATGCCGGTCTGCGCACGATACTGCCGCAGCGCCTGGACCGGATGGATGCTGCCGGCCCATGTCTCGCTGTCCGTGTAGACAACGAAGGCATCCACCTTCAGCCCCCGCTTCAGGGCATAGAGCATCGGCTGCGCGCAATCCGTGCGTCCGAACGGCAGGCCCGATACGGCATGCACCGCGTCATCCAGCCGCATCGATGGCGACAGCGGCAACGGCACCAGCTCGCCGGCAAAGCCGACGATATGCGTGTTAGGCTCTGTTGCTGCCGTCATCAGCGCCATCGCCGCCGACGCCTCGCGCGGCGTCAGCGATGAACCGGCGACCCGGCCCATCGACATCGATCCCGACACGTCCAGCGCCAGCAAAAGCCGCTTGCCAGTGGGCTCCACGGCCTTGAAGGCGGTGTAGAAGGCCGCGTTCAAGCCATCGACCACCGCCTGCACCGGTTCCCACTGCAAGCCGCCGCGCTCCCCGTGGCCCTGCGCGTAGGTGCGCAGCGCCAACAGGATCGCCAGCGGATGCAGCCGCGCCTTGGCAATGCGTTCGGCATCGCCGAGCGCGGACAATACCACCGGCACGTAATCACCCAGCGGCTTGAGCACGCCGACGGCTGTCAGCTTGGCCAGGGACCGCACAAGTGCGGCAAGCGGCATCTGGTCCAGCAGTGCTTCCCACACCGCCGGATCGTTCAGCAGGGCCGTCGGCACCGCCTCGCGCGGCAGGTTTGCCGCACGGATCAGGGTCGCGGCCATATCACCCGTCTCTGCTCGCGCAAGCTCGTCCGCCGCGCGGACCAGCGCCGGCAATGCGGCGCCGTCAGTGCCGCGGCATACCCAATCGAGCAACGCGGCACGTGCCGGCTCTGCCGTCTCCGGATGCGCGAGGCGCAGCAGGTCGCGATGCGACCAGCCGCCACGCTGCCGATACTTGACCAGCTGATAAGCCAACTTTCCACCGGCTGCGCCGTGTACCACGTGGCGATCGCGCGGCGCAGCGCGCGGCCCCAGCCACGCGAGCCCTCGATGAAGCCTGCGAACTGGAACAGATGCGTCCCCGTGCGTGCCACGCGCGGCAATGCGCCCAAGGCAGCACGGCGCGTCGCCAGGTCGCTGGCGGACGCGGCCAACGCCAGCGCGAACAGCGCCGGATCGTTCTTCGGCGCCCGACCGCTTTCGCTGACGGCAACAATGCGGCTGACCGCACGCGCTCCGTCCGCGGCAATTGCACGCAGCACCGCCTGGGCGTTATCGTGCGTGAGCTCGCGTTCGCCTGCGTAGTAGCTGCCGCCTTCGGAGCCGAGGATCAGGAAACGCTCCAGCCGCGCCCAGTCATCGACAGGGAAGCTGTATCCGCCCGCAGAGTTTGCAGCTGTGCCTGCGACCGGCAACGCCTGGGGGGTGGCCGGCGTGGTGGTACGGGAGAATATGTTCAGGTAAGTCATTGTGGCCCGCCATGGTGGAAGTGGTCCGGCGGGCATGGTGTTGGCGAGGGGTTATGGCGCTTTTGACGGCGCCTCCGGTTTCGACACCGGATGAACGATAACCCTCGGCCTCCGGCCCGCCGGAGAAGTGTGAAGTGTGGTGATCATGCGTAGCTCAACGGATTTCGCTGCCGGAACATGACTGGTCGAAGGCCATGTATCTGCGCGCAAATCGCATGCTGTCTTCGTAGAAATCGTTTCACATTGGCCTCCTTTCGTCTCTCTGTTCCAAGTCTCGCGTTTCAAGTCTCACACTCCAAGGCGGGGCGGTCATGGGATTGCCCAACGATACCGCTCTACCCGACTGAGCTCCGGGGCCTCATGGTCCCGACGGGAGTCGAACCCGCGACACGATAATCGTCAGACTTCGGCCCGCCCGGGCCTTACGCACGCTGCAACGCGGTCATGTTGTCGTCCGACGATGAAGACTGGCGCTCTTTGACTGAGCTACGATGCCGCAAGGCACCGGTGGGCGTCAGGCCCACGACCTCCAGTGTAGATAACCGTCGAACTCCGGCCCGCGCCGTATTCTGTAGAAGTGTCGGGCGTGTAAGTCCCGGACTGGGGTTGATCTTCACAGGATAACCCAGACCGATCCGGCCCGACGCGTCGGTTATGCCCAGCTTCGTTCCGCTCCGTCAACCGCAAACTTTATTTTTTATAAGCTTTGTGGTAGAGCGTGACGCATGATCAACACCGCACAGATACGCGCGGCCCGTGGTCTGCTGAGATGGACTCAGGCCACTCTGGCTCACCGCGCTGCACTCTCCACGGTTACCCTGAACATGATCGAGAACGAAAGCGTGCGTCCCCGCGACAGTACGTTGGCTGCCATCCGCGCGGCGCTGGAGAGCGGCGGGGTAGAGTTTATCTTTGCTGAAAGCGAGGGCATCGGGGTGTGTTTTGCGCGCGTGTGACAGGCTACGGCCGCAGGTGGTCCGACCCAAGGACCCGCAATTGAGTCAACGCAATCGGTTCATCGAAACCGCGAGGCTGCTGGCGAAGACCAAAACGTGTTTAAGCCGATGCGTCGATCATTCTAGCCTGGTTCCCATCAATCTCTGCGATGTCACTGCAAGGAAACGAATCCGGCCCACACGCTAATGCCCGACCGCATCGCGCACGCGGCATTTCGCCAATGCGATCGGCTCCGCCTCCCCCATCAACGCGAACGCGCCCGACATGGCGTAATCGCAATGCCCATGCACTGTCGCGATCAACGATCGCGCCAGACTGTCCGCGAGCCCACGGCGATGTTCGGGGAGGTGCTGGGTGATTTCTGCGATGACGATGCCGGTGAGGCGGGACCGATCCCGCGCAGCCTGTTCAGGCAGCGGGGCATCGGCGGGCATGTGGTGGGCCCAGATGGCTTGCCAGAGGGTGCGGTGGGTGGCGGCGAACTCGAAATAGGCTTCAACCAGGGCATCGAGACGGTGGCCGGGGGCTTCGGCCAGGCGGCGTTCAAGTAGGTCGGCCCATTGGCGGAAGGTGATGGTGTTGATCTCGAACAGCAGCCGATCCAGGGTTCCGAAGATATGGTAGATCGTGCCAACGGAATAGCCGACGCGGCGGGCGACTTCGCGCGCGGAGAAGCGGGCGAAGCCGCTCTCGGCCAGCAATGCGTGACCGGCATCCAGGATCATCTGGCGGAGGTCTTCGGGCGGGTGATCATAGCGGCGGGCCATGGGTGCGTGTAGCACGCCAATTGAGCAGTGGTAAATTGCCTATTGAACGGTGCTCAATTGCTTGCTAACCAGCCTCATGGACATTGCCCCACCACCGCTGAACCTGGGCTTCACGCTGGCTGGTGCTGGCATCTACCTGCCGCGGATGGTGATGACGTCGGATGAACTGGATGCGCGGCATGGCCGGCCCGCCGGCACGTCCGCCGCACTCGGCATCGCGGAGCGCCGTTATGCCGCGCCTGACGAGACCAGCAGTTTCATGGGCGCCGAGGCCGCGCGCGCGGCGATCGGCGACGCAGGATGGCAGGTAAGCGATATCGACGCGCTGATCGGCGCCTGCGGGGTGATGGAGCAGGCGATACCAGGCACGGCGCCGCTGGTGCAGCGGCGGCTGGGACAGGGTGGCAGCGGAACGCCGGCGTTCGACGTGAACGCCACCTGTCTCTCCTTTCTGCCGGCGCTGGACCATGCGTTGGCTGGTATGGCGCTGGGCCGCTGGCGCCGGGTCGTGATCTTTGCCGCGGACATCGCCTCCGCTGCGCTGGACCACACGGATGCCGAAAGCTCCGCCATTTTCGGGGATGGCGCGGCTGCCGTGGCGCTCGAGGCGGGCGGCTCCTCGCGACTGCTCGCCTCCCGGCTCGAGACGTATGGCGACGACGCCGATCTGTGCCGCCTGGAAGCCGGCGGCACCCGGCTGCGACCGTTGGAAGATCCGGAGGCCTTTGCGGCGGGGAGCCATTTTCGCATGCAGGGGTTTGCGCTGTTCCGGGCGACGGCGCGGCGCTTTCCGGCCTTCCTCGCGCGGCTGCTGGGCGAGGCGGGGATCACAGCGGACGCGCTTGGCAGCATCATCCCTCATCAGGCCTCGGCCGGCGCGCTGGCCCATCTCGCCCGCCATCTGGGCGGCGACCCCGCGCGCATGGTCAATGTGTTTGCAAAGCTCGGCAACCGCGTGGCGTCCAGCATGCCGCATGCGCTGGCCGTTGCCCGGCAGGAAGGGCGGCTGCGGCATGGTTCGGCCTCCCTGCTCGTCGGTTCCTCGGCCGGCGTCTCGCTCGGCGGCGCGGTGATACGCTGGTGAGGGTGCTGGTGACGGGTGCGACTGGCGGGATCGGCCGCACTTTGGTGCCAGTTCTGGCGGCGCGGGGTGCAGAGGTGGTTGCCAGCGGGCGCAACGCCGTGATCGGGCAGGCGCTCGAGGGGACAGGCGTGAGGTTCCAGCCGGCCGATCTGGGCTGCGACGATTTGCACGGGCTGGTGCGCGGCGTGTCCTGCATCGTGCATCTGGCGGCGCGATCCTCGCCCTGGGGGGCGGGGCCGGCGTTCCAGGCGGATAATGTGCACGCGACCTCCCGCCTTCTGGATGCGGCCGCGGCGGCCGGGGTGCAGCGCTTGGTCTACGCGTCCACGCCGACGATCTTTGCGGAGCGGCGTCACCGTCTGGATCTGCGCGGCGATGCGCAGCCCGCCCTCCAGCCGGTCAATGCCTATGCGCGCACCAAGCTGGCCGCCGAGCGATTGATCCTGCGGGACCGGCGCTTGGCCACGCTCGTCTTTCGTCCGTCCGCGGTGATTGGCCCGGATGACCGCGCCATTCTGCCGCGGTTGCTGCGCGTGCTGTCGCGTGGAACGCTCCCCTTGGGAAACCACGGCACGGCCCTGTTCCATCCGACGGATGTGCGCGATGCGGCGGCCGCGTTCGCGGCGGGCGTTTTTGGCTCGGCCGAGGGCGTCGCCAACATAGCGGGGCGAGAGCCCGTCCGGGTCATCGACATGGCGCACGCGCTGGCAGCCCGCCTGCATCTACCCGTCCGTATCAAGCATGTGCCCGAACCGCTGTTGCACGCGCTTGCCGCCACGGCGGAGCTCTGGGGCCTCGCCACTGGCCGGGAGCCGCCGCTGACCCGCTACACGGTGGCCACGCTCTCCTGGTCGCGCACGTTCGACCTGTCGGACGCCGCCGCCCTGCTCGACTGGCGCCCGGCTTTCGGTGCCGCCGAGGCCCTTGCGCACGCGCTGCCATCATGAAGCACGTCGGCCTCAGTTTGCTGGAGACCGGCGCCTGTCGGCACCCGGAGATCGCCACCATCCAGCGCGGCTCCTGGCGCACGGCGATCTTCCCGTCCTTGGTCGGCGTGATCACTCATCCCGAAGAAGGCACGATCCTCTTCGATACCGGCTATGACAGCCTGTTCGCCGAAGCCACCGAGACCTTCCCGGAGCGCCTGTATCGCTGGCTGACGCCGCCGGCGATCACATCGCCCGTGGCGGCCACGCTCGCCGCGAGAGGGATTGCGCCTGCCACCATCCGCCACATCGTCCTGTCGCATTTTCACGGCGACCATGCCTCCGGCCTGCGCCGTTTCCCGAATGCGAAAATCCATTGCGCGCGCGCCGGGCTGCGCGCCGTGTGGCAGCGCGGCCGCTTGCGCGCGCTGGCCGCCGGAACCCCCGTTGGCCTGCTGCCGCCCGATCTGCCGGCGCGCTGCGCTTTTTTCGAGGATCAGACAAGGCTGCCGTTGCCAGCCGACCTGGCTCCGTTCGAGACCGGGGCCGACGTGCTTGGCGACGGCTCGATCCTGGCAGTGCCCCTGCCAGGCCATTGCGCCGGCCATTGGGGCGTGCTGCTGAAAGAGGCACGCGGCCTACACTTCCTGGTGGCCGATGCGGCTTGGTCATCCCGCGCCATCCGCGAGAACCGTCCGCCTCCGCGCATCACCAGCGCCCTGCTGGGGGACACAAGGTCCGGACGCAACACGTTGGCGCAGCTCCACGCGCTGCGCCGACGCAACGCCGAACTGATCCTGACCCCCTCGCATTGTGCCGAGCGCGCCGCCGATATCGCCCAATGACCCGCGTGCTGATCACCGGCGCCCGTGCCCCGGTGGCGCTGGACATGGCCCGCGCCTTCCGCGCGGCCGGTTGCGCGGTGGCGCTGGCGGATTCCGTTTGGCCCTTTGCCGCTGCATTCTCCCGCCCGCGCTTTCCCATCCATCGTCTGCCGCCGCCGCGCTTTGCCTTCGGCGCCTTTCGCACCCGACTGCGCGAGCTGATGGCGGACATCGACCTCCTTGTGCCCACCTGCGAGGAAGTCTTCTGGCTGGCCGCAGCAGCAGCACGCGACGGCTGGACTGCGCGCCTCTTTGCGCCAAGCCTGGAGGTTCTGCGGAGCCTCCACTCCAAGGCGGATTTCGCCGCTCTGGCGCACGCAGCCGGTGTCGATGCACCCGCCACGTTGACATTGGCTGCCGCCACGGACCTTGCTGGCCTTGCCTGGCCAGACCTCGTCGCCAAGCCGGAGTTTGGCCGTTTCGGTACGCGAACCCTGATCGCGCCCCAGCCCGCCGCGCTGCGCGCAATCCAGCCCACACCGGAGCATCGCTGGGTGGCGCAGGAGCGGATAGAAGGCGACGAATTTTGCACATTCTCCATCGTGCGCGATCGCCGGCTGATTGCCTGTGCCGTCTATCGCCCTGTCCTGCGGCACAAGCGCTCGGCGTCCTACGCCTTCGAGGCGGTCGATCGCCCGGAGATCACCGCCATGGCCGCTCAGATCGCAGCCAGGATCGAAGGCGCCGGCCAACTCTCTTTCGACGTGATCGTCACCCCCCAGGGCCGCGTCGCCCCGCTCGAATGCAACCCGCGCAGCGTCAGCGGCCTGCACCTGTTCGGCGCCGCACCCGGCCTCTCTTATGCCATTCTGGAAGGCCGGCCGCTTGCATCGCCGCCGCCTGGCACCATCCGGTATCTGTCGCCAGCCATGGCGCTGCTCGGCCTGCCCTTGGCGGTGGCCACGGGTTCTCCGCGCCGCCTGCTGCAAATTTGGCGCGGCGGCCAGGATTGCCTCACCCGCCCCGCTGACCGCCTTCCTGCCGCCGGTGCCCTGCTCGATGCCGCGCGTTTCGCGCTTCTTGGCGTCTCCGGCCGCCACACTGCCGCCGGCCAGAGCACCGACGATATCGAATGGAACGGCGAGCCCATCGCATGACGGGTGCAATGCTCGACAGCATGATCGCAAGCGGTGCCCAAAACATGGTGGCCAATGCCGCCACCACCCTCTCGCGCATCGAGATCGCGGGCCACACCCTTCCGCTGACCCGCAACGACGGCGCGCTCGGCAATAGCTACGTTTGCAGCCCTCACAGCGCCTACGTGCTCTACGCCCGCGAGGAGTTGCGGCTGATCGATGCCGGCCGGCTCGCCAAACCCGCCCGCGCCGCCATCACGGGGCTGGACATCCTGCTGCGCCGCGCGCGCATCAACCGCATCATCCACATCGGCAACTGGATGCTGTCGACCAACCTGCACGGCGCCTGGCGCGGCGAAGGCATCGCCGCAGCCCGCACAGCGTTGGCAGAAACCTATTCAAACCACGTCCTCGGTGTCCGCTCGATCGACGACTGGTCCTCCCCCGGTCTGCGCCACGCGCTTCTGTCTGACGGCTGGATCCTGGTCCCCAGCCGTCAGATCTGGGTTTCGGACGATCTCCGCCGGGACTGGCTCCCCCGCCACAATTTCGGCAACGACCGCCGCCTGATCGGCCGCTCACCGCTCCGCGTCACCGATCTGCCAACCGTTTCCGCCGAAGACGCCACCCGGATCGCCGCGCTGTATGCACAGCTCTATATCGGCCGCTACTCGCCGCTGAACCCCATCCTGACACCAGCCTTCATCCAGACTTCAGCCCGCACCGGCATGATCACCTATCGTGCAGCCCGCGACCCGCACGGCACCATCATGGCCGTCGCCGGACTGTGGGCGTGCCACG
This sequence comes from uncultured Alphaproteobacteria bacterium, assembly GCA_963848205.1. GTDB lineage: Bacteria > Pseudomonadota > Alphaproteobacteria > Acetobacterales > Acetobacteraceae > BOG-908. Next base: position 12,138 of record CAWKCV010000003.1, read on the forward strand.
GCATCATGACGCCGCCCGTCGTCGGCTACGACACCGCCCAGCCACGATCCGAGGGCCTGTATCGCGTCGCCACCTGGATGTTCATGGAACGCGCACTGGCGGCCGGCTGGCGCCTGCATGCATCCGCCGGCGCCGCCCACTTCAAGCGCCAGCGCGGCGCGCGCGGCGTCATCGAGTGGAACGCCTACCATGCCCGGCATTTGTCCCGGTTTCGCCGCTTCGCCATCGAGGCGTTGGCCCGATCGCTGACCCGTATTGCCGTCCCGATGATGATAGCGAACGGATGGTAGAGACCTGGCCCGATGCCGTGGCTGTGGGATGGCACCCGGTCGCGTTCACCCGCCAGCTTGCCAACGGCCGTCCGGTCGCGGCGCGGCTGATGGGCCGGCCTCTGATCGTGTTGAGCGATGCGCAGGGCGCCTATGTGCTGGACGACCGCTGTCCCCACCGCGGCGCGCCGCTGTCGCACGGCCGCATGGCTCACGGCACCATCACCTGCCCTTACCACGGCTGGCAGTTCGGCCGCGGCGGCGTGTGCCTGTCCGTGCCGGGCACCAAGCTGCCCGGCACGCAGGCCCGCGCCTATGCCAGCGTCGAACGCGCCGGTCTGATCTGGGTCAGCCTGGCCGATGCGCCTGGCCCGTTTCCCAGGTTGCCCGCCGCCATCGAGGAACCGAAGCTGGATCGCTTCTGGTGGCCGCTCGCCGCATCGAAGGCGGGCTTGCTGGATGCAATCGAAAACCACCTGGATCCCGCCCATCCGCATCATGTCCATCCGTGGATGGTGCGCGCGCCCGATCGGCGACGCCCTACCAAGGTGCATATGCGGACCGGCCCGTGGGGAGCCGAAGCAGTCTACCATGACCACGGCACGCCATCCGGGCTGCTGCCACGCTTGCTGGGGCGCGCAAGGCTTACCAGTTTCGGCCGATACTTCCCGCCGACGATCGCCGAAGTCGCGTTCGAAAACGCAAGCGGGCTCGCTTTCTCCGTAGCCGTCGTTTTCACGCCCGAGGACACGGGCATGACCCGACCTTGGGCGCATTTCGCCACCGCGAGGGGCCGCGCACCGGGCTGGGCCAAGCGGCTCGTGCTGAAGGCACTTCACTGGCCGATCCTGTCGCAGGACCGGCTTATCTTGGCGCTTCAGCAGGCTTGGCGGGGGGCCGCGCCGCCCCCTTACGCCACCGGACCGCTCGACTTCATGGGGCCGACGATCTGGCGGATCGCCAACGGCCAAGCCGAGGCGGAGAGCGAACGGACGGTCGAGGTCGAACTATAATCTCTCGCGTTCCACCCGCCGAAGCTTGCGGTCCACAAGCGGGGGAATCCCGCACACACTCTGCACGACGGGCACCGCGCCGAGCTTGCGCAGCACGCGTTCGACCGATGCCCGCGCCGCCTCGTGCACGTCCAGCGGCAGCGCCGCATCCAGACTGACGATGATGTGTCCATCAAGCTTCTGCGTCACCCTGAAATCCAGGATGCGCGGATCGGTATCGACCACCGCGTTGCGCAGGATGTCCGGCGTGGTGATGAGAGAGCCCGCGGGCCCCTCGAACTCGAACACATCATCCATTCGTCCATGCACCCGCGCCACTGCTTGAAACGCAGATCGGCAGGGGCATGGCCGATCCGACAATTCCAGAAGATCGTTCATCCGGTAGCGGATCATCGGCTGCACGCGGCGCACGAGATCGGTGACGATCGGCGTCACCAGGGTGCCTCCGGGCACGGGTTCCCATTCGAACCGCACCACATCTTCCGCCAGGTGCAGCGTGCCGTGGCGGCAGGCAACGCCGAACAGGCCCTCCGTCGCCATGTAGATTTCGCGCACCGTCTGCCCTGTCGCGCGTTCGATCGCGCCACGATCAAGCGGATCGAGCACTTCGGCGCCGCTGAATGCTTGCACGCCGGCGAGTGCCCCGCTCTCCGCCAGCAGCCGCAGCACCTTTGGCGGTGCCACGAGCACCTCCGGCGCGAAGCGGATCAGCTTGTCCCGCCAGGCGTGCACGCCGTGCGCAAGGTCATAAAACGCAAGCTGGATACGGCTGGCACTGGCCGCCGACCTGTACAGCGCAGACAGCCCCGGCAATGCCAGTGCTACCCGCCGCCGTCGGAACAGCGCGTCCGGCAACGCCTTGGCCACGATCGTTCCCAGCCAAGTAAGCCGTTCCCTCGGCGAAATGACGAAGCGACTCCGATTGCCGCTTGTCCCCGTGCTCTGGCCCACGAAGTGGTCGCGCACCGTCTCGCTGCCAGAGTCCAGAGCCGCAACGATCTCCGCAACGGTGACGCCTAGCGTGTTGAACTCAGCAAACCGGGATTGTTGGATCGCCTTGTCGATGATCGGCAGATCTTCGAAAACGGCTTTTCTGCCCTGGTAGAACGGGATTGCTTTGCGTGTGGCTTCCATCAGCCGCGCCGATTGACGCCCCTGATGGTGAACGATCCGCTCACGTGTCGAGAGCGTTGCCGCACGCGCCATGGTCCGCGCGAAGGCCGCGGCGGCATCAATCTCGAGCAGCATGGTTGGTTAGGAGAAGTCCGCCATCGATCACGCCTGACGCTCCGAAGGTTGGCGGCGTCTCATCCGACGCGCCAGTAGTGTGCGCAAAAGTAAGATCGTAGGCCGGTGCTGCGGCCGCACTCTGATTTGCGTAAGGTCGAGATCCGTATCGAGGTTGAAAACGAGGGCAAGAAGCGGTGTTCCGCGTTGTTGGTGGAAGACTACAATCGGGCTAGCAGCGCCACGGTCGCCCATTTAATGGTCGCCGCGGGCGGGTGGCCGTCCAAATGTCATGCCGCAAGCCACGGATCGACGATCTCTGCGCCGCATCCCTGAAAGTCGTCCACGTTGCGCGTCGCCACCGTGGCGCCGTGGGCGCAGGCGGTGGCGGCAATCATGGCGTCCTCTACGGTGATCGGCCGGCCTGCCGCTTCGCGAGTGGCTCGTATTGCGCCGTAGTGGCTCGCGCACAGGCTGTCGAACGGCAGGACCTGTTTCTGGAACCCGCTGGCGAACAGGGTAGCGATCCGGGAAACAAGGTCCTCGCGCCGTCGGCCTGCCGGGAGCCTCGCCAGGCCGTAGCTGATTTCTGCCTCGCAGACGGCTGCGGTGAAGGCCGTTTCGGGTGCCAAGGCGCGAACATAGGCCAATACCGCTGGATCGGGCACTGGCCGGACCAGTTCGGAGATGACGTTGGTGTCCAGCAGGATCACGCGCCGTCTCCGCCGTCTCCAAAACCGTCTCCAAGATCGATTGGGGCGCGCCGTGGCGCGCTGCCACGCTGGGGCAGGTCGAGTTCCGCACCATGCGCGTCACCGAACAGGCGGCTCGCGATGTCGGCCAAATTCTCGCGTCCGGGGGCGATCTGTGCTGCCACGCCCACCCGCAGCAACTCACGCGCCTCCTCTTCCAGAGAGCGTCGGTGCGAAGCTGCCCGCTCTTTTAAACGGCGGTGAAGAGCTTCATCGACATTGCGGATGAGCACGCTGGCCATATGCCGTCCTGGGTCTCTATTTGCTAGTAGATGCTAGCAGACCTCATGCAGGCGTCAACTTCGACGTCATGTCGCCTTGTCGCGTCACGGCCGACCGTGCCACACAGCAAACATCGTTTGGCAGGAGTTGGGGCGGATCAGGTGCCTGGTTTTCTTGGTGGGAGTCCAGGTCCCCCAGCCAACACATATCCAAGCCTTTGATCCTGCATGCATTCCGTCGGCGTCACCGGCGCTTTGCTGGGGGTGTCACACACGGGTGTGACCGGCGGACCCCCAGCACGGCGCTCCGAGCGCGGAGCGGGCATGCAAACCGGGGTTGATCACCTGCAACGGCCTGGTTCTGTCTACCGTTGGCGCCGACGTTTGCCACACGCGCTGGCCTTGCAGCCGGACCACTGCATCTCCCGATCGCTGGACACCGCAAACCCCGACATAGCGCGTCGCCGCGCCCGCGCTTGTTCGGCATATTTCGATCTGGCCGTGATGCGGCTGGTGTCGAATGGCGTTGCCCCGACCCGCGAGGAGATGGCACGCGTGCTGGATGACGTGTTCAGGCGCGTGCTCGACGATGGCGAGCGCACCCGTCTCCGTAGCGCGACAGCCGAGCAGGTCTTCGAAGGCCGTCTCGACCTGGAAGTCGCCTCGGCCGGACTCAGCCCGGATGCGGACGACCCGTGCATGACTACGCCTTCATGGCGCCCGAACTCATCCGGCTGCTGAAGACCAAGATCAGCCGTCATCTTCAAACCATGTCCGATGATCTTTAGGGAACCGGCGCCATGCCTGACATCGTCTTCGTTTACGTGACCCATCCTGATGCCGACGCTGCCCTGGCGCTTGGACGGCGGCTGGTCGAGGAAGGTCTGGCCGCCTGTGCCAATGTCCTGTCTGGGATGAGGACCGTCTATCACTGGCGCGGACGGATCGAGGATGGAAATGAGGCCGTGATGATCTTGAAAAGCAGGGCGGATCTGACGGTGGCTCTGCAGGCGCGGATTGTCTCGGAGCACCCGTATGAGTGCCCCTGCGTGGTGATACTTCCAGTTATCGGCGGATTACCGGATTACCTGGACTGGATCTCGCACGCCTGCATTAGCCCTGATCCGACCAAAGAGCATTCGTAACCCGCATACTAAATTCAGTAGTCTTCCACCCTGCTTAGAGTCCCAGCGCACGCTCTGCGGCGGCGATCAGATCGCTCGCCTTCAACGCAAACACGCCGCGGGCTACCCGAGCGGCCGTCCTGTCCGAAGCTCCGTCTCGCTTGGCGAGCAACGCCACCGCTACCTAAATCGCGCTGGCGCCAATTGCGGCGGCCAGGGTTATAACTTCCTTCGTTTGCGCGGCCGAAGGACATCGTCGCCTCGATGCTCTGCTCCTCCACGTTTCGGAAAGTGCGCTCCGTCGTCACAACCGCGAGGCCGCCGACGATGCGAACGGTGAACGTCGTGGCGACGAGCGGGACGGGGCGCCCGGTGCTGTTGACGGTCGCAGGGTGGGAGCAGGCGGAGAGCTTGCCCTGGGCGAAGACGTTACGCTGCATCGTTCTTGGCCTTCCTGTTGCGTATGATCGTGCTGATGACGGCCTCAGCCGCGTCCGCCACGTCTCGGGAAGGCTCGCGACAGCTTTCGGCCGCAGGTCTCGCATTCTACTGTGCCGCGTCCAGCGCATCGCATACACCTTACTGACTGAGTGCCGTTGCAAATTAGGCAAAGGTCAGCGACACCGATTGCCCTGCAGTAGTTGCAGTTCCGTGTTCTATTGTGAGGGTAGTGGCGTCGATTTACGGCATCCCAAACCTGCTCGGTGTAATAGATAGTTCCGTAAGCGCACCGGGAGCATGGGCCGAGCTCGGCGTCGGCTCCGACATCGCCCGAGCCTAAGCAGAAGCCGTCCCTCTCGACATCAGCCCGAGGGTTACCTCGTGGTAGGCTCCGACACGATGTGCAACTTGTATTCGATGACCACGAACCAGCAAGCCATTCTGGACTTGGCTCGCGCGATGCGCGACACCGCTGGCAACTTGCCCGCTTTGCCAGGCATCTTCCCGGATCAACCCGCCCCTGTGGTGCGCACTGGGCCGGACGGAGTCCGTGAGCTCGCTCGGGCACGCTGGGGCATGCCGTCCCCCGCGTTCGTTCTGGCTGGCCGAACGGTGGACCGGGGTGTAACCAACGTGCGGAACACCGAAAGTCCGCACTGGCGTCGGTGGCTCGGTCCGGCTTCCCGGTGCCTCGTGCCGTTCACCTCCTTCAGCGAAAGCGCTCGCCGCCAGGATGGAAAGTCCGAGCCGGTCTGGTTCGCCTTGGAAGACAGTCGCCCACTGGCGTTCTTCGCTGGCATCTGGACTGGGTGGACGTGCACCCGGAAGATTGCCGAAGGCGAGGTCGCTTGCGAGCTGTTCGCGTTCCTGACGACCGAACCTAACCAGGAGGTCGGCGCCGTTCACCCGAAGGCCATGCCGGTCATCCTGACGACGCCGGACGAGCTCGATACCTGGCTGGCGGCGCCGTGGTCGGACGCACGGGGCTTGCAGAAGCCCTTGCCGGACGGCGCGCTCCGGATCGTGGCGCGCGGGGCGAAGGAGGACCCACCTCCAGCCCGGCTACCCTTGCTTGTCTGACGGTCACCTACGCACGCCGGATGGCCGATACTTTGTCGTCCGCGGTCGGCTCTGGCGCCTGGCGAACCCCGCGCTTCCGCCGGACGTCCACGACGCGCTCGTGCGGGAACTGATGGCGGCGCGCCGTGCCGTGCGCGATGCCCGCGGCGATCCCGAGACGTTGTCCGCGGCCCGTTCGCGGGTGGACATCGCGAAGCGAGCGCTCGGGGAACGCGGCCCCGTTTGGTGGAACGACGGTGAGCCCGACTACAATCGTCGCATGGTGGCGAACACGCCTTATGGGGCGTGGCACGCACGGCAGGTGAGCGGCCGTGATGCAGGCGAAGGTGAGGCGCCTCAAAGCACGGGAGTGGGCTAGCAAGCAGGCCGGGCAGCAAACCGCGGTGGCCGTGCCCGGGCCCTTGGCTTGCTCTGAGCGCCAAGGATAGCCAGGGCGGCCGTCACAACGATGGCGTCCTCGACAAGGCCGGTCCGGGTTTGGCTGAAGCGGTGCATAGAGACCATGCGCAGGCGCCAGCCGACATACGAGGCAGCTACTGCAGTGGAGGCTCCGACGGCGGCGCCGAGCCAACGCTGCCGCTTCGATGTCAGCGCTGCGCCCGCGACCGCCGACGTCACAAAGCGAGCCGCGAGTCCCACCGGAACGGTGCGGTCAGGCGCTGTCCTCATCTTGTCGCCTCCCAATTCCGCTGCCGCGAGGAGCACCATGGCCATGGCGACGAGAGGAGAGGCAAGGATTCGGGGCGCGCCGCTGTCGGCGGGTAAGCCGCCGCGTGCAGCAGCAACAGAGACCGCGGCCAGCGGCGTCATGGCGCGCTGGCCGCCGACAAGGCCCATAAGGAAGGAAGGGAGCATTTCGTTCATCCAAGCCGGTTCGAGGCCAGAACCTGCACCCCGCAGCCGCGGTTCCCCGGACTGGGCCCGCTACGGTGACTTCACCTGGATTTCGAGTAGGGCAACGGAGAGAGTGCGCCCGTTTGCGATCAGACGCCCTACGGAGAACGGCCACGAAAACCGCCGGGGCCCTGCACTCCCCGGATTGATATAGAGGACGCCGTCCTTCCACCGGAAACCGGGTTTGTGGGAGTGCCCGAAGATGACGGCCTGGAATCCCGCGGCGGCCGGATCGAGGTTTATGTCCGCGATGTCGTGAAGCACGTAGAGCATCGCACCCCGGCCGACCTCCAGCTTGGCCTTCTGTTCGTCGGCGAAAGGCCGGCATGAACAGAGACAAACATTCGATGGTACTTGTTTATCAGGCCGTGCGCCAGGTTGCCTTGAAAACGCGTTCGAAATTCTGCCCGAGCACTTTGTCAGCGATCCGGCTGGAGTAGCCGCGCTGCCTCAGTGCTGCGGATATGATGGCGTATCGGTCCGGTCGATTGAGCCCGATTACGAATGGCGGCGGTCCCTCGCCAGGTGCGCCAATGCCAGATTTCTTGCGCCGCTCGACCGTCGCATTCCAGTCTTTCATGCTTTCGGGAGATGTGTCGAACGGCGTGATCGTACTGTCGGTTCCGATGCCCACATGATCTTCACCGCAGACGTTCAGCGCGTGGACAAGGTGGGAAAGATAGTCGTTGAGCGTCGGTTGCGCAGGCGGCGGCGCCAGGAAGCTCAACTCGTAGATACCCACGACGCCACCTTTTAGTGCGAGCGCGCGCAACAGGAAATCGGACTTGTTGCGAGGATGGGAATGTATCGCAGCACAGCCGGCATGCGTTATTGTTATGGGTTTGCTCGAAGCCGCTATAGCGTCACTGCTGCTCAGTTCATCCGAGTGGCTTACGTCGACGGTGACGCCGACAGCGTTCATGCGCTGCACTGCCTGGCGCCCGAGCTCGGTGAGACCTGTTGAACGCGGTGCCAGCACGCCGGAGGCGAACGGCGTCGAGCGGTTGTAGCTAAGTCCCATGACAACCACGCCGGCGGAACGGAAGTGATCGATATTGTCGATCCGCCCTTCCAGCATCTCGCCGGCCTCAAAGGAATAGATGATACCGGTGAGCCTCTTTCGGTTTGCCGCAGCCAGATCGTCTATCGTTGTAACCTTCATGAACAAGTCAGGATTGATCGCGATTGCCTTTGCAAGATCCGCGATATCTGAATCAGTTTCGGCCTTGGTTCGGTTGCCGCTGCCGCCCAGTGTCAGCTTGAAGGCGGTCAGGCGCGCGGATCGAATTTGTGCCGATGTTGCTGCGTCGAGCTTCGTCGCCGGATCAATCGGCGCTACCAGGTTACCGTCGATGATAGAGGCTTGTTCGCCGGTCTCACCAGGAGGAAAATGTGCGGCAGATGTGCGGCTTCCGGATGCCACGAAAACCGAGGCCGCCGCCCCGCCAGCAAGCCCCAGGGCTTGGCGCCGCTTCATGACATGTGACTCCTGTTGTTTTTGCTAGGCACGGTTTCAGCCAGGTTCCCGTATCGCATGAACATGGTCGGTGAACGGCGAAAACCGAAAGGAGTGATATGCCTGGCAGTCGAGATGCTGTCTTTGATCGTGATGGGTCATCCGTCAAGCGGACCCAAGGCCCGACACGCTGCGCGCCGCTCGGTTTAGGACGGCTTTTCAAAAGGACTTAAGGTAGCGAGCGTTTCGGATTAATGGTTACTGCGGACGTTCCCCGGCCGCTAGTGGTCCTTTGCGCTTCCGCAAATGAATACGTCCCTAAAAAGCTTTAACAAACAGTCTCTCTCCCGATAGAAAAGCATCAGCGACCAAGCACAGAGGTCTGACATCGGCATCGCTAGCCCCGTCTCGGATCAACCTGGCGAAGTGTTCGTACATCCGTGCATACTCTTCCGCGTCGGGTGTCGTGTCGCCGTCGGGGCAAGACATGTTGGCTCCACCATCGACCAGCGCGAGCCTGCCGGCATCCGTTTCGACGTCAATGCGCCATATCTGCTCGCCGGCCTCCCGCCAATCCAGATTCATCGTGATGTTCGTGCCGCTACTGTCAAGAAAGTCCAGTTCGGCGGCGATCGGAGCGGCCCGGTTAACAGGGAAGGCGAGTTGCGCGCGCATCACGTGGAACGGACGGGGCAGGATATGCGTGAGGATCGAAAGTGCGTTGATCCCCGGATCAAACACGCCAAGACCGCCCGGCTCCCAAATCCAATCCTGGTTTGGATGCCAGACGCGAACGTCCTCCCGCCAGATGACCGACACGCGATGGATGGCGCGCGGTGCAAGCCACAGGCGTGCAGGTTCCACGCCGGCTGCAAAACGCGAGTGCCAACCGGCGAGCAACGTGGTACCGTCGAGTGCCGCCCTGTCTCGCAAAGCCTGCACTTCGCCGACGGTGATGCCGGGTGGCTTTTCGAGCAAAACATGCAGGCATTTCTCAAGACATTGGCACGCTAGATCGTAACGGGCTTGGGGCGGTGTGCAGAGGATGGCCGCATCGATCTCCAGCCCGTCGGCAAACAGTGCGCCCAGCGTTTTGAAATGCGGCGTGCCGGCGATCCCTTCGACGATTGGTCCGACTGTCGCCGCAAGCGTGAAATCTGCGTCGGCGGCGATTGCGGGCAAATGTTGGTCGCGGGCGATCTTGCCGAGGCCGATCAAGGCAGCGCGTATCGGCTTGATGGCCTGCTTGCACGGATCTAAGGCTGCCATGACTTACCTCCGCATCATTTACTCAGACATATTGGTTCATGCCGGGGGTGGCAACGGCGTGGTTGGCGACCCAAGCTTGCAACCTTTGGATGGCACTCGGAGGAGACGCGGCGTGGCCGACGATCGGCAGAACAAGGATGCGCACGACGAAGCGCCGCCGGCGGCGCGAAGCACCGGCCGGCGCTTGCGCGGCGCCGTCGCGCGTCGGCTTGGTGTGTCTATCCTGTCGGGCAAATATCCACCTGGCACGGTTCTGTCGGGTGAAATCGAGGCGTCCACGCTGCTGGATGTGTCGCGGAGCGCCTATCGCGAGGCGTTGCAGGTGCTGGCTGCCAAGGGGCTGGTTGAAAGCCGGCCCAAGACGGGCACCCGGGTGTTGCCGCGCGAGCGGTGGAACCTGCTTGATCCCGATGTGTTGGGCTGGGCATTCGAGGGTGAGCCCGACCTGGTGTTCATCCGTAATCTTTTCGAAATGCGGAGCATCGTGGAGCCCGCAGCCGCGGCACTCGCCGCGCAGCGGCGAACCCAAGCGGATCTGGCGCAGTTGCGGGCGGCCTTGGCTGGGATGACAAAACATACCCTGGCGACCGAAGCCGGCCGCGCCGCGGACCGTCACTTCCATGCCGCCATCCTGCGCGCCACCGGCAATGACGCGCTGGCCGTGCTCACCTCGAGCATCGGCGCGGCGGTCGGCTGGACCACTCTTTTGAAACAGCATGGGCGCGCCTTGCCACGCGATCCGGTGCCAGACCATCGCCGGGTTTACCAGGCGATTTCCGCCGCGGACCCAGCCGGGGCAAGCCGCGCCATGGCAAGGCTGGTCGATTTGGCATTCAAGGACACGAGCTTGGCTCTGGAGGCTGAAGATGCACCGGGGTGATGCAGAACCAGCGAGTGACTTCCCGCAGCCTGGAGCTTGTTTCACACGCATTTGTCTGAGTATATTCGTGCAGAGAGCTGGTTGTTGGTCAGACCCGTCTGACATGCCAGCCATGCCGCCCTGGTTCCGGAAGCACCCATGACGCAGACGCGATCCACCTCCGGCACGGCCAAGCTGCGGTCACGCGCCTGGTTCGACAACCCGGCCAACATCGACATGACGGCGCTCTATCTTGAGCGATACCTGAATTTCGGCCTCAGCCTTGAGGAATTGCGTTGCGGCAAACCGATCATTGGTATCGCCCAAACCGGCTCGGATCTGTCCCCCTGCAACCGCCACCATCTGGTGCTTGCGGAACGCGTGCGTGACGGCATCCGCGAAGCGGGCGGGATTGCGTTGGAGTTCCCAGTGCATCCGATCCAGGAGACCGGCAAGCGGCCGACCGCGGCACTGGACCGCAATCTTGCCTATCTTGGACTTGTTGAAGTGCTTTACGGTTATCCGCTGGACGGTGTTGTGCTGACCATCGGGTGCGACAAGACGACGCCGGCCTGCCTGATGGCCGCCGCCACCGTGAACATCCCCGCAATAGCCCTATCAGTTGGCCCAATGCTGAACGGGTGGCACAAGGGCCAACGCACCGGATCCGGCACGATCGTGTGGAAGGCGCGCGAGATGCTGGCAAAAGGCGAAATTGACCAGGCCGGTTTCGTGGCGCTGGTGGCTTCTTCCGCGCCCTCCACCGGTTATTGCAACACGATGGGAACGGCCACCACAATGAACGCGCTGGCTGAGGCGATGGGCATGCAGCTTCCCGGCTCGGCCGCCATTCCGGCGCCTTACCGTGACCGGCAGGAAATTGCCTATCACACCGGCAAGCGGATCGTCGGGATGGTGGACGAGGATCTCAAACCGTCTGACATCCTGACGCGGGCATCGCTTCTGAATGCCATCGTCGTGAACTCTGCGCTTGGCGGTTCTACAAATGCGCCAATCCATCTGGCCGCCATCGCCCGCCACGCCGGGGTGGAACTATGCATTGATGATTGGCAGGCCCACGGCCACAAGGTGCCGCTGCTGGTCAATCTTCAGCCGGCGGGCAGCTATCTTGGGGAGGATTTCTACCGGGCCGGCGGCGTACCGGCCGTGGTAGCCGAACTGATGCGCCATGGCTTGATCGACGAGACAGCAATCACCGTCAACGGCCGCACCATCGGCGAGAACTGCCATGGTGCCGCCATCGAAGATAGCGACGTGATCCGGCCGTTCGAAAACCCGCTGATGCCTGACGCCGGATTCATCGTGCTGCGCGGCAATCTCTTTGAGTCTGCCATCATGAAGACGTGCGTCATTGATGCGGCGTTCCGCGCGGAATATCTCTCGGATCCGAACGATCCTGATGCGTTTGAAGGAACCGCTTTGGTATTCGACGGGCCCGAGGATTATCATCGCCGTATCGACGATCCCGCGCTGGGAATTACGCGACGCACCTTGCTGATCATGCGTGGCACTGGGCCGATCGGCTATCCGGGCGGGGCTGAGGTGGTGAACATGCGGCCACCCGCATACTTGATTCGCGAGGGCGTGCACGCCTTGCCATGTATTGGTGATGGCCGGCAGTCAGGCACGAGTGGCTCTGCTTCCATCGTCAATGCCGCCCCGGAAGCGGCGATGGGCGGCGGGCTTGCTTTGGTTGTGACCGGCGACCGCCTGCGCATCGACCTCGGCCGCGGCCGGGCTGATATCCTGGTTTCCGATGAGGAGTTGGAGCGCAGGCGGAACGCGCTGGCGGCTGATGGCGGCTACGCCTACCCGGCTTCGCAAACTCCGTGGCAGGCCATCCAGCGCGGCTTGGTGGGGCAGTTCGACAGTGGCGCCATTCTGGAAGGTGCCGAGAAGTTCCAGAGGATTTCACAGACGGCAGGGTTGCCACGCGACAATCATTAGGCGCGAGCGACCGCTTGGGTGGGCAAAGCGGTTGCGTGACGACAAGCGAGGTTGAGAATGCGAGAGGTCCGCTGTGCCTGGCCGGTCGGTGCTTGCCTGGGCGAAGGGCCAGTTTGGGTGGGGCCTGAGCGGGCATTGTGGTTCGTCGACATCAAAGGCCCAAGCATTCACCGGTTTGATCCCGCGACCGGACAGCAGAGCAGTTGGCACGCGCCGGATCAGGTGGGGTTCGTGCTGCCGCTGGACGACGGCGGCATGGTTGCGGGTTTGCCAGGCCGCCTTGCGCGCTTTACGCCGTCAACCGGTGCCTTCGAGCCTCTCGTTTCCTTGACGGATGAGCCCGCCGGCAACCGGCTAAATGATGCAACGGTTGATGTGGCCGGACGGCTCTGGTTTGGGTCGATGGATGATGCGGCGTCGCAAGCCAGCGGTGTCTTGTATCGCTGGGACGGCGACGGCAACCCGGTCTTACTCGATAGCGGCTTCATAATTTCAAACGGACCGGCGCACGCTCCGGATGGCTCCAGGTTCTATCACACGGACTCCATCGGCCAGACGATCTACCAATACGACGTGACGGCTGATGGCGCGATCTATAACAAGCAGCCATTCATCAAGATCGAGGCAGCATCCGGCGTGCCAGATGGCACCATCGTCGATGCGGAGGGCTGCCTTTGGACAGCGTTATACGGTGGTTCATGCGTGCGCCGTTACAGCCCGGCCGGCGAATTGCTGGAGAGCGTTGCGCTTCCGTGCGCGCACGTGACCAAGATGGCTCTTGGCGGCCCGAACATGACAACCGCTTTCGTCACAACTGCACAACCACTGGTAACTGACTGCAATCTCGGCGAACCGTCCTTTGCTGGAGGCTTATTCGTTTTTGAGGCCGATGTGCCTGGTCTGCCGAGCGTCGCGGCGCGTGTGCCGATGCGCCCAACACCGTCAAGGATAACAAGATGAAGCTGCTTCGCTATGGACCCAAGGGTCAGGAAAAGCCAGGCCTGATGGACCGGCAGGGTGTGGTGCGGGATCTGTCACCGCATGTTGCCGATATCGACGCCGCAATCATCTCCCAGGATGGGTTGCGCCGCTTGGGCGCGATCGATCCGACGAGCCTCGCGCCGGTCAATGCCACGCCCCGCTTGGGCGTACCCATTGCAGGCACGCGCAAGTTTGTTGCCATCGGTTTGAATTACGCCGACCACGCTGCTGAGTCCAATTTGCCGATACCGAGCGAGCCGATCGTCTTCAACAAATGGATTTCCTGTCTACAGGGAGCGAATGACGATGTGGTGCTGCCGCGCGGATCGGAAAAGAGCGATTGGGAGGTGGAGCTTGGCATCGTGATAGGCACTTCGGCCAGCTACGTGACTGAAGCACGCGCCATTGATCATGTTGCCGGCTACATGGTGGTGAACGATGTGAGCGAGCGGTCATACCAACTGGAACGCGGCGGCACTTGGGACAAAGGCAAAGGCTGTGACACGTTCGGCCCGGTAGGACCTTGGCTGGTTACCGCCGACGAGGTGGCTGATCCGCAAAACCTCAATCTCTGGCTGGAACTGAACGGCCGTCGCGTTCAGGATGGCAACACACGGACGATGATTTTTGGCGTGGCCAAAATCATCAGCTATCTAAGCGAATTCATGACTCTGGAGCCCGGTGATATCATCACCACCGGCACCCCGCCAGGTGTTGGGATGGGAATGAAGCCGCCGATCTTTCTCAAGCCAGGTGATCTGATGCGCGTCGGGATCGAGGGACTTGGTGTACAGACCCAATCGGTCAGAGCTTCACTGCGATGAACTCAGCCAGGTTTGCGGGCCAGGTTGCCGTTGTCACCGGAGGCGCCAGCGGCATCGGGCTTGCCACCGCCAAACGCATGGCGGAGGAGGGCGCAAAGGTCAGCATCTGGGACATTGACGAGGCGGTTGCGCGTCAAGCGGGCTTTGCGGCACACATTGCCACCGTAGATCAGTCTGATGCCGCGGCCACCATTGCCGCCGCCCGGGACGTGGTGGATCAACTCGGACGCCTCGACATCCTTGTTGTCAGCGCTGGCATCACTGGTCCGAATGTGTCTGTTGCGGATTACCCGGATGAGGCGTGGCGGCGTGTCATTGAGATCAACCTGAACGGAACGTTTCATTGCAACAAAGCGGTCATCCCGTTCATGCAGCAACAGGGCTACGGGCGGATTGTCAACGTGGCCTCCGTGGCAGGCAAGGAGGGCAATCCTAACGCTTCGGCCTATTCCGCCTCGAAAGCCGGTGTCATCGCGCTGACGAAGTCGCTCGGCAAGGAGCTGGCAAATACACCAATCACAGTGAACGCCGTGACGCCGGCAGCCGTCCGCACACCGCTGTTCGAACAGATGACGCAAGCCCATATTGATTTCATGCTGTCAAAGATCCCGATGGGACGTTTTGGCAGCGTGGAAGAAGTGGCTGCCCTGATCTGCTGGATTGGCAGCCGGGAAGCGAGCTTTTCCACCGCTAACGTGTTTGACTGCACGGGCGGCCGCTCCACCTACTGAAGCCGCCGGGCAGGAGCGCCCGGCGGGAAGGCTTCGTCACTGGCGTTTGTGCATCAATATTCGAAAGTTTCCGCGAAGGTGTGGTAGGGCTGCGGGGGCACCGCATCCAGGCTCTGGCTCTTGTCGGTCCGGTAGGGGTTGTTCAGCACGGTGGCGGGCGCGTCCGGCTTCGGCATGAACACTGGTTTGCCGTCCTCACCGAAATACATCAGGTCGTTCGAGAACGGCTTATCCTGCGACTTTGAGGCGAAGGTGATCCAGTCCATGCCGTAAGGCGAACGGCTGACCTCAAAGCAGTGGAAGTGCCATATCTTCCACTGTCCGTCTTGTTTGAGGAAATCGATGCCGTATTTCAGTTGAATCGTGTGAGCCCAAACCTTTTTGCCGTTCACGATGCTGTTCGTGTACATGAACGGCGGCGTATGAGCCACTGACTCTGGCGTCGCAAGGCCGGACTCCACGCCAGCGACAACCCAAAGACCCTTAGCGGTTTTGCCATCTTCCGCCACTTCGATCATCGGGTTGGCGGAATAGTGAAATACCAACTTGCCTGGTGGATGGGGACGGTCCTGGTGGTAGACCATGACACTTTGCCAGGTGTTATAGACGCCGTTGTTGCTGTATTGCGAGTGTATGCCTGGCGTGCCCTGCTTAACCCAAAGCGCCGGTATCTGGCGGTCCTCGAACGCGCTATGCAGATACATGTAGCGACTGAAAAGGTTCTCGACCGCGCCACGGTCCTCAAGCCTTGTTACGTGGTCGAGCAGGGTTTGCAGTTGCGCTTGCGTGATAGGCGCAGAGCCTGTGTCTCCGGTGTTGGCTGCCAACGCACAACCGGGTTGGCTGAGGAGAACTGCAACCGGAACGGCAGCTAGCGCTCGGCATATATCGAGAAGTTTCATATCGGGAGCTCCTGGGCAAATGATCTAGTTGAGCGGAAAGGCTTTTGCGTCGGTTGGCAATGGGATCGTCACGTCGCCGGTCGCCGCCCATTCCGTTCCGCGTAACAGCAAGGCATCCACGCCTGCAAAGCCAAGCGAAATCTCGTCATGCCCGATGGTGAAGGCGAAGACTCGGCCGGCCCCGTAGGTGACGGTCCAGATTGCCGGCTGGTCCGCATCCATCCCCTTCATCTTCTTGAGCTTTTCCGGTGTGTAAGCGGACGCAGGGTATTTCGGTCCGGCGAGCGCGGGTGCGTAGCTTGCCGAGGAGTCATGCGTGGTTGCGAGGACATGGATATTCGCCTTCGCATCAAAAGACATGTTCGAATACATGTCGTCGTTATAGGTCCAGATATAATCCCGCATGCCGCGCGTGATTGGATCGTTGTGGTCGATGATATGGAGCGGAAACGCGCCGGGCGGCGAACGGCGGCTTGTGGCCGGTTCCATGACGCCCCCCACCAGACGGCGATATTCGGGCCAGTTATAACCGAAGGTGAAGGAGGCGTGATACACGACGAGCCCGCCGCCACCATGCACGTAGTCGAACAGCGCCTTCTCGGCCTCCGGAGACCACCTGTGCTCGTTCGCGTCGTCATACACCCAGCGGCTCGAATAATTGAGAAGAACCACGTTGAAGTCCTTCAATGTCGCAAGGTTGCCGTGATCGAAGTCCTCAATCACGCGCACGTCAAATCGTTTGCTGTCCTGGAAAATGCGCCGGATCGTTTCGTCCACGCCGGTCCAATCGTGCTCATAGCTGTTCCAGCCGCTGATGATGAGCACCTTGAGGCGCTTCTCCGACGGATCAACTGGTATGGCGACCCGTTGCACCGTCTCCGGCGGCCGGTAGTCCGGATGGACGATCTTCTGCGCGAAAGCGGCAGATGTTGCGAGTATCAGGACAATGATCGGTGTGGCGAGGCGGGACATCTTTGGTTGTTTCCGATCTCAAATGATACTTTTTGGGGGCCAAGGTCAGGTATCGATCAGGCACCATTAGAACGGCCATTCTATACTCGGATATTAATGAGCCATAAGGCTTGCAAGTCAAGCAACAAGAATGGCTTCTGCGAGGAAAACACAGGCAGCGTTATGGGTTCAAGCTTCCCGCTGGAATTTGCCGGCTGATCGCGGATGTGCGGATGAACACGGGTGGTGGCGGCTCGATCATCTGCCATCCATCCTGCCATATCTCGAAGGCGCGCTTCGGGAGGTCAACCGCAATGGAGCCAGATTCGCCCGGCTGTAGAGCGATCTTCGCGAAGCCGATGAGCGCAAGTTCCGGTGCTTCCCGGTAGACTTGCACGACTTCACTGCCCGCCACTTCGGAGGTATTCCGGATATTCACCGAAACGGTAGCGCCGTCGGAGACGGACCCGGTAAGCGTGGCCTCGGAAACCGCGAAGCTTGCGTAACCGAAACCTGCGCCGAAGGCGTGACGCGGGGTGATGTTCCTGGCGGACAGGCCGCGATATCCGATGAGTGTGGCTTCACTATAGTGCAGGTCGCCGTTCGCATCCGGTTGCAGCCTGAAGGCTGGGTAATCGTCCTCTCGCGCGGCAATCGTCACGGGCAAACGGCCACCCGGCTCCAGGTCACCTGCGATTACCGCGGCAAGCGCCGGGCCAAACTCCTGCCCGGGATACCACGTCAGCATGAGCGCAGGCGCGCGATCGTCCCAGCTCGTATCAAAAGCGTGTCCGACATTGGCGATAATTGCGGTGCGCGGGTTGGCGTCGGTTATCGCCTCGATCAGGCGGATCTGCTCGGCGGCCAGGTGCGTGTCCGTCCGGTCCTTGCTTTCCACGCTGGAGTCGGATGTTTCTCCTACAACGAGGATGACGGCATCGGCTTTTCGCGCGGCGTCTATGGCGCGTGACAGCATTGCCTTGGCAGAGTCCGGACCGCGCAGGCCATACCACAGGCCTTGCACGCGGGCCGGCGCGTAGCGGAATTCGATTACGATCGGCACAGTCTGGTTTGCTGTGAGAAAGATTTCTGCTTCGTCCGCGTCGCCGCGTTTCAGCTTGCCCATTGTGTCGGTCGCCGCGACTTCCTCGTCGCGCCGGAGAATTTCGGCGCCGCCGATGGTCATGCGAACGGCGCCGGTGCCACCAAGATAGACACGGTGCAGGCCGGATTGAGCGGGTGTATAAAGCCCGCTCGCCCGTATGGCGGCAGGTTTGGTGAACTGGCCCTGGTCGTGCACCCCAACGAACCAGACGAGGGAGTTCGTATCGCGCGTCTCGCTGCTTTGGGGTGCGCCGACCATGTCTTGCGTATCGAAATAGTCGATTGTCATGCCGCGGACGGCGCCATCGCCGATGTCACGGCCGGGTTCGACAGGCATGTCGGGAAGCCGCGGCTGCGGGTCCACGCCTGGCTCGAAGAGGATGGTGGCGTGGCCGCCGTAGCGGGCGCGGATGGCGTCGATCGGCGAAACCACATCGGATTTGGCGGCAATTTTTGCGAAGGTGCCGCCCTGGTAGCAGGGCGATGCGGCGTTCGGGCCGATGACGGCTATGGTTTGGTAGCGCCCGGGAACGAGCGGCAACAGCTTGTCGTCGTTTTTCAGGAGCGTGAAGCCGGCTGCGCTCGCTTCCAGCAGAAGTCGGTCGGCTTCAGCCGCACTTGGCGGTGGCGTTTTGGCGCCGGTGAAGCGCCTTGCCGTGGCGGCAACGCGTGAGGCGGCATCGCGCAAGCGCGCGGGCTCGACCGCGCCGGAGGCGACCGCCCCGGCGGCTTTTGCGCCAAGGAACCTGGCGGGGCCTGGCATTTCCAGGTCCAGGCCGCCGGCGAGCGAGCCGATCGTGGAGTGCGTGCCGAACCAGTCGCTGATGAACGCGCCGGGGAAGCCCCATTCCTGCTTGCAGATGTCGGTGATCACGTGGCGGCTTTCTGCGCACCAGTCACCGTTGATGCGGTTATAGGCGGTAAGCAGGCCGGCGCAGCCGGCTTGGGCGGCGAGCTCAAATGGCAGCAAATAGACTTCGCGCAGCGTCCGCTCGTCCACCACTGCGTTCATCCGGTCGCGGTCCGTTTCGCTATCGTTGCAGACGAGATGTTTGGCGACCGCCCCCGTGCCGGTGGACTGCAAGCCGCGTATCCACGCTGCGCCGAGCAGGCCGGTGAGCCAGGGGTCTTCTGAAAAATACTCGAAGGCACGGCCGGCGAGCGGGCTGCGCGCCAGGTTGATGTTGGGGGCGAGTATAAGGTCGACGCCGCGCCGCACGGCGTCGCCGCCAACAAGGGCCCCGATGCGTGCCACAAGGGCGACGTCCCAGGAGGCGCCCAGCGCTGTGGGGCAGGGGGTGAGCAGGGACACGTCACGCTCGTCCACACGGCCGCTGGCGACGCCCATGGGGCCGTCCGCCATGGTGCAGGCAGGAACCCCGGACTCCTGGATGGCGGCGGTGCGCCACATCGCCGCGCCTGCGGTGAGTGTGGCCTGCTCGTCGGGCGTGGGGTCGCGCATGCTGGGTGCCTTGCAGATGGGCGCGGTTCGCGGCGCGCGATCAGGTGGTGGAGAGGTGCTTGGCGCGACTGCGGTCGGCGGCGACGAAAGCGACGGCGGCGGCAGCCAGGCCGCCCACCCCGGCGCACAGGAAGGCGCCGTGCATTGATCCGGTGAGCGTGCTGAGCTGATGGACGATCAGCGGGCTGGCGAACTGGCCGAGGAAGAAGCAGGTGCTCCAGGCGCCCATTCCGCGGCCGCGATGCTCGAACGGATATTTCGTCTGCGTCCAGGCGATGAGCGCGGGGACGGCCATGCCGGCACCGGTTTGCTGGATGGTGAGCACGGCGAGCGTGGGACGGTAGTCCGACAACGCGCCCATCAGCGCCAGCCCGGCCCCGAGCAGGAAGAACGACAAAGCGAGCTGGCGCGCATTGGCGGTGTTGCGCAACATCCAGAAGATATAGGCGCCGACGACGACGAAGAGCGTGGGCAGCGCTGTGAGCTGGCTGAGCGTGTCGGAGGAGACGATACCGGCTTCCTTGAACAACAGCCCGCCATTTATGATAAAAACATAGTAGAGCGTGGCCATCAGGAAGGTGACGGAACCAGTGAGTGCCACAGCCGGCCATGGGAACGGCGGCACGGTGCTGCGGCGGGAAAGCTCGGCCGCAGTGGCGCCGTCCTTCTTCGGTTCATAGAGCAGAGTGCGGGAGGCAAGAAAAACCGGGAAGCCCACCACGTAGATGAGGAAGGCACCGTTCCACATCAGCTTGGTAATGGAGCCGGACGCAAGAATAACAAGAATTGAGAGGAACGGTCCGATGATACCCTGGATGGACAGCCAGGCCCGGCGTTCGCGGTCGTTCCAGTAGTCCGCAATAAGTGTGTTGACGCTGGTCAGGATGAAGGCTTCGGACACGCCAAGCGCGAGGCGGCTGGCGAAGATGATGCTCAGCCCATGAAGGAACACCGGAGCAGTGCCAAGCACGCCATAGGCCAGGGTCGCCCAGATCAATGAGGTGCGCCGTCCAACCTTATCGGCTAGAACGCCCGCAAAGGGGGAAAGCAGGGCGATGCTCAACCCGGGCGCGGAGACCATGAGCGGGACCTCCCACATCGCATTCGGGTTTCCCGCAAAATGCCCGATCAAGGAGGGTACTGCGGGGAACATGGAAACGATGGCGAAGATCGGCAGGAAGCCGATGAGGACGACGGTGATTCCTTGCGGTACATGGGTGAGCGGCCCGTAGGGCCAAAGCCGCCTCAGCATTCCGAGCTCTCCCGCACATGCCGGTTCTGCGCCGACAAAATAGAACTTCCGTTCTTGTTCGTAAGCGGCCTGTCTGGCAGTGTCAACGCCGGGAATTAGCGATCCGTCGCCGGAGGTTCGAGCATCTTGGCTTACCGCACTGCACAAATTACGGTTTTCGTTCTGCAATTGCTGCTTGCGCTGTTCTTCCTGTTCGTGGGCGGCATGAAGACGGCCGCGCCGATGGCAATGCTGCAACTGCATCATGCATGGGTCGCGAGCTTGCCGGTGGCGGTTGCGCGGCTCGTCGGCATCAGCGAACTATTGTGCGCTGCAACAATGATTCTCGGATTGTGCTGGCGCGGCGCGTTCTGGTGGTCCGGTATGGCGGCGTGGGCGCTGTTTGTGAACCAGATGGTCGCTGTGATTTCCCACGCGCTGCGCGGCGAGATCGCAATCTCCGGCGCGCAGAACTTACTCATTATTGGAGCGCTCGCTTGCGTTGCCGTGTTCCGCTGCGTCCGCTGGCACAGTTGTGTCTCAAGAGCCGATTGAAGCCTTGGTCGCAATGGACTTGACGTAACAGAATAGCCGTTTTAGAACCGACGGAATAGTCCGGCGTGCACAGCGCTCCGGCATAAAATCCGGGGGAGTAGATGCGGAACAAACGTCTGTTGCTG
This sequence comes from uncultured Alphaproteobacteria bacterium, assembly GCA_963848205.1. Classification (GTDB taxonomy): domain Bacteria; phylum Pseudomonadota; class Alphaproteobacteria; order Acetobacterales; family Acetobacteraceae; genus BOG-908. The sequence goes on from CAWKCV010000003.1 coordinate 33,577, forward strand.
TCTTTAATGGCAAGTGCTGCGATCCTGCCGGGTTTGCTGAAGGCTCAGCAGCCGGCGGGTGTCTCGCCGAATGTTCCAGGGAACGGTACGCCTGGAACGGTGACGACCGGTTCGAAACCCAGCAGCAAGATAGAGGAAGTGGTCGTTACAGCACAGAAGCGGTCACAGGCGGCGCAGCGCACGCCGATCGCCATGCGCGTGATCTCCGGCCGGACGCTGCAGGCGCAGCAGGTTACTGATATTCAGAACTTGACCCGTGTTGCGCCTGACTTAAGCGTTATCCAGAACACCGTGTACAGCCAGTTGTCGATCCGTGGCGTGTCCGCGCAGACCTTTGCGGAGGGGTCGGACGCCGCGTTGACCGTGGATATCGACGGCGAATACATCAACAGACCCGTTGCCTTGAACGCTGCCTTCTTCGATCTGTCGCGCATAGAAGTGCTGAAAGGTCCCCAAGGAACGTTGTACGGCCGTAACGCAACGGCCGGCGCCATCAACATAATAACGGCCAAGCCGGTTCAGAAATACGAAGGCTATCTGAACGTGGGTGCCGGCACCTACGGAGCCACGAATATCGAGGGGGCGGTGAACATTCCGCTTACCCCTGACTTGGCATTGCGGGTGGCGGCCTTCCATTCGCAGCACGGCGGCTATGACGACAACGGCAAGGCGGGGCATGGCGGCGACAGCAATCAGACCGGTGCGCGTGCATCCCTGCAGTATAATCATGACGCATTTACCGCCTATGTCTCCGCAGAGTATATCAACGTCCATACAACGGCGCCGCCACCGCAGTATGGGTTTCCCATAACGCCGGGTTCGCCGGGGTTGCATCAGATTAGCGGCGTCAATCAGCTCGGCAACACGATCACTGACCTTGTGCCATCTGGAAATCTTCAGCAGCCCCTGCCACGAGACGGCAATTTCCCCCTGCTCAATCTCGGTTTCTTCCGGAGCGAGCAGTATCATCTTCGCGATAGATTTTCATATGACTTTGGTAACGGCCTCTCCGCGGAGTATATCGGCGGCTTCTACTCGAACCACACTGCCACTTCGATTCCTCTGAGCGGCGACCCGAACTACTTGCAATTTGTCTCGAGAGATCCGCATCTCGACTCGCAGGACATCAGTAATGATCTGCATTTAAGCTATCGCGCGCCAAGTGGCCTGTTTGCTCAGGTTGGCGCGTTCTACTTCCATGAGAATCAGAACGTAGAAACGTCGATTCAAATCGATCATCCACCATTTGGCCCACCTGGCACGCAGCGCGCTTACGTCAATTACTTCTATTTTCCTGACGTCAAAGTCAATTCCTACGCCTTTTACGCTCAGGGCGACTACCCGATCCTGCCAGACCTGAAGATCACGGCCGGCGTGCGGTATTCAAACGACGATAAGCAGGGTTTGTATTCCACAAGCGGGTTTGGCTTCATTGATCCCAAATTCGGCCTTTACCAGCCCACCGTGCGAAGCATCTCCCACGCGGTTGGCGGCACGCCATCAGGTTGCAATCAGGAACTCAAAACTCCTACACCGGATCCGCAAACGGCCCCGCAGTACTATGTCATCAATCATTGCTATTCGCAGGATCAGGTGAATTGGCTTGCCGGTCTGGAATACACGCCAGCACCTAACCACCTTCTATATTTCAAGGCATCAACGGCATACCGTTCGGGCGGTTTTGATAACGCAACGGGAGCGAACTCAGCCGGCGTGATCATTCCGGACTTTGCACCCGAGAAGATCATCTCTTATGAGATTGGTTCCAAGAACACGTTCCTGGACAGCCGTCTGCAGCTTAATCTTGATCTCTTCCGGTACGATTACTCCAACCTGCAAGTCGGCACCTTTCTTAATACGGCCGTTGGCAATTACACAACCAACGCAGGCCGGGCGACCTATAACGGTATAGAGTTTGACGGAATTGCGGCAATTACGGATAGTGACCGCCTAACCATCACAACCAATTATCTTGATGCCCGGTTTGATCAGTTCAACACCGTCGAGACTGGCATCAATGGTCAGCCCGTGCCTGTCAATCTCGCGGGCTTTGCGCCGCCACTCGCCTCTAAATGGACAGTGACGGCGGGTTTCGACCACACCTTCGACTTGCATGACTATGGCAGTCTTCTGGCATCCGTCTTCACCCGCTACCGGTCGAGCTTCTATCTAACGGCGTTCAACTGGGCGTCTGATCACCAAAGTGGATATACTGCCACAGACGTTTCGTTGACCTACACGACAGCAAACGGAAAGTACAGCATACAGGGCTTTGCGCACAATTTGGAAAATTATCGGCCGCTCGTCTTTAGCGGCTTCACGGGCGGCCCACCGGTAAACATTTACAACTTCGGATTTGGTGCGCCGTTGACCGCAGGTGTGTTGGCAACCGCAAGATTTTAGTCTGACCCTCTGCCAAACGGGTGTGGTAGCGGGGAGAATGTGGATCTTGGAAAGACAACCATGAAGACACTCAAAGGTCCGGCGATCTTCCTTGCACAATTTCAGTCGGACCAAGCGCCGTTCGACACCCTGGACGGCATGGCTGGCTGGGCGGCCGGGCTGGGCTACAAAGGTGTCCAAATCCCGGTCAATTCGGGCTTGTTTGACCTTGCAACGGCCGCTGAATCTCAAGCCTATTGCGATGACCTAGCGGCGCGGCTGCAAAACGCGGGCGTGGCCGTGACCGAGCTTGCGGCGCATCTGCAGGGCCAGCTTGTGGCCGTGCACCCAGCATACGAGACGTTGTTCGAGCGGTTCTGCCCGGAGGCACTACGAAGCGGCAGCGCCAGCGAACGGCAGGACTGGGCTAGCGCGCAGATGAAGCTCACGGCCCAGGCCGCCCGTCGGCTCGGGCTCGATGCGGTCGCGGCGTTCTCCGGTGCTCTGGCTTGGCCTTACATCTACCCTTGGCCACAGCGGCCGGCGGGACTGATCGAGGGGGCTTTTGCCGAACTCGGCCGTCGCTGGCGCCCGATCCTGGATTGCTTCGCGGAGAACGGCGTTGCTTGCGCGTTCGAACTGCATCCTGGTGAGGATCTGCATGACGGCGCCACCTTCGAACGGTTTCTGGATGCAGTCGATCAGCATGAGAGCGCCGCCATCCTCTACGATCCTTCGCATTTCGTACTGCAAGCGCTCGATTATCTCGCGTTCATCGACATTTATCACGCGCGCATCAAGGCGTTTCACGTAAAGGATGCGGAACTGAACCCGACCGGGCGAAGCGGGGTTTATGGCGGCTACCAGGCGTGGGTGGATCGACCGGGGCGGTTCCGCTCGCTCGGTGATGGGCAGGTGAATTTTGGCGCGATCTTCTCCAAGCTTGCGCAATATGGCTACACCGGCTGGGCAGTCTTGGAGTGGGAATGTGCGCTGAAGCATCCGCAGGATGGCGCACGCGAAGGCGCCCCGTTCATTGCGCAACATATCATTCACGTTACCGATAAAGCGTTTGATGACTTTGCACGCAGCACAATTGACGAAACCACCAATCGACGCATCCTGGGCCTGTTGCCCTGATGGCCAAGCTGCGCCTGGGCATGGTGGGAGGCGGCCCCGGTGCCTTCATCGGCCCGGTGCACCGCATAGCCGCGGCAATGGACGGTCAATTTCAGCTTGTCGCTGGTGCGTTCGCGTCCGACCCGGAGCGCTCCGAAGCGGCGGGCCGCGTGTTGGGACTGCAAGCAGATCGGTGCTACCGTGACTTCGCGACGATGGCGGCGCAGGAGGCGGCCCGTCCCGATGGCATTGAGGCGGTTAGCATTGTAACCACGAACCGCACTCACCTTCAGATTGCCCTGGCGTTCCTTGATGCCGGGATCGATGTGATTTGCGAGAAGCCAATGACTGCCGATCTCGCGCAAGCCCGATTGCTGCGGGACGCTGTGGTGCGAAGCGGCTGCGTCTTCGTGGTCACGCATAACTATTCCGGTTATCCAATGGTGCGGGAAGCCCGCGCGCGGGTTGCTTCCGGTCAGATTGGTCGGCTTCGCATGGTGCAAGTGGAGTACCCGCAAGGCTGGTTGGCAACACGGGTAGAAGCGAGCGGCACCAACAAGCAAGCGGAGTGGCGCACGGACCCGGCAGAGGCGGGGGCAGGCGGAGCGTTGGGCGATATTGGCACGCACGCTTTCCAGCTGGCGGGCTTCGTGACGGGCCAAACTCCGCAATCGGTGCTCGCCGATGTAGCTGCGCTGGTGGAAGGCCGTCCGCTGGACGACAATGCCTGTGTTCTGCTGCGCTATGCGGACGGCGCGCGCGGCGCAATTTGGGCAAGCCAGATCGCAATCGGCTGCCTAAACGGATTGCGCCTGCGCGTGTTTGGTGAGTTGGGCAGCCTGGATTGGTCGCAGGAGCAGCCGAACGAATTATGGGTGGACCGCCTGGACCAGCCGCGCCAGCGCATCGTGCCGGGCGGCGCAGGAGTCGGCGCGGACGCGGCCCGAGTGACCCGTCTGCCTGGGGGCCATCCGGAAGGTTTCCTAGAGGCTTTTGCAACCATCTACACTGATGCCGCGCAACTTATCCGCGCGCGACGTGCGGGTTTGGGTGCCGCAGGCGCAATGCCACCCGGTGTTGAGGATGGCGTGCTGTCGCTGGCCTTTGTGGATGCGTGCGTGCAATCCAGCCGGACCGGGAATATCTGGGTTGCTTTGCACCGATGAAAGCTGAAGCTGAGACGGCATTCTATTCTAGACACATGGGCCGGAGAACTCCTCTCCATGACGCATTGCCACAGGCCGCCGCCGGTGCGATGTGAGCGCACAGATCTCAACACCTTCAAACCTTGTTGGCGCAATACGTCCGTTTTCTCATCGTAACAAGGAAGCCCTACCCGCGCTGCCCTCTCTCCGTCATCTGGTGGCCTGCTGCACCGTTGCCGCTGGCTGTCGCTTGGCAATCCGGCGCCGCGGCGCCGCCGGACGGGATTGCAACGCCCGCGCAAACGATGTTGCAGGCGGCGACACCAAAAACGCCGTGCACATCGAGAAAAGGTTTGTCTTGAGATCTTCCCACTCGGCCTGGTCCGCCGCAATATGAGCCGCTTCGAAGCCCAAATCTCGCGCAATGGCGGCGTAGATCATCTTGAAGCAAGTGTCCGCCGCGGCTTCCGGGTCAGCGTGGCGGATCGCGGCGCGATGAGTTATCAGCGCCGCAATGAACAGCGTCCGCAATTCCGAATGCGAGGCTTTGCCGGCGGCGGCGATGGCATTGTCCTTGTTCGCACAGGCCATCATTGGCCGCAGCGCGCCGGCATTGCGTTTGAGGAATTCCGCAATGGCTTCGATGAGCATGGCCAGCATACCCGGCAAATCTTGTGCGGTGACGCGAGCGGCGCCTACGATTGCAGTTTGTTCGGCATGCAGGTCCTCCATCAACTGGCGATGGACCGCGCGAAGCAATTCCTCCTTACTCTGAAATCGATGATAGATCGAGCCGATGGAGACGCGGCCAACCCGGCTGACGTCGGACAGCGCGAAATCATCGGACCCGCGCTCGATCAAGAGGCGCCGCGCTGCCATCAGCATGCGTTTGAGCGAAGCGCGGCTGCGGCTCTGCAGAGGTTGGCGTTCCTCCGAAAGTGGCGGAAGTGCGGCGATATGACGTTGCAAGCAGCCCCCAAACATGTCCCGTCGGCTCGATCCGCCGTCTTGGACAGCAAATCAATCATAACCATAAAATCACGGGGCATGTGCCGTTGCAACGCGGCGCAAAGTCTTGGCCGGCATTTCCTTCGTGTTCTCCGACGTGCGGGAGGCCGGATTGTTCCTTGGGATTGATTTGGGCACGTCCGGCGTCAAGGCGGTCATTGTCAGCACCGAATGTGGTGTACTCGGGCAGTCAACTGTGCCGCTCACGGTCAGCCGCCCTCAAATAGGCTGGTCGGAGCAGCAGCCTGATGCCTGGTGGCAGGCTGCCGGCGATGCAGTTCAGGCCCTGGATCCCGGCTTGCGCGCGGCTGTTCGGGGGGTGGGGCTAACCGGTCAGATGCACGGCGCCGTGCTGTTGGGTGCCGATGATCGGCCGCTGCGGCCGGCGATCCTGTGGAACGATGGCCGCAGCCAGGCGGAATGCGCGGCTTTGGAAGCGGCTGAACCGGCGCTGCCGCGCATCTCCGGCAATCGCGCGATGCCGGGCTTCACCGCACCCAAGCTGCTGTGGGTGCGGCACCACGAGCCGGACATCTTTGCTGCCACACGCCGCGTGCTGTTGCCGAAGGATTATCTGCGTCTGCTTCTCACCGGGGAGGCAATCTCCGACATGTCGGATGCGGCGGGAACGCTTTGGCTTGATGTGGGTGCGCGTGATTGGAGCGACGCGCTTTTGGCCGCGACCGGGCTGGACAGGCGGGCAATGCCCGCGCTGGTGGAAGGCACGCAACAGGCTGGCCGCTTGCTGGGACACGTCGCGGCCGCGTGGGGCGTGCCAGCCGTGCCCGTGGCCGGCGGCGGCGGTGATAATGCCGCCGGCGCCGCGGGCATCGGCGTGGTGCGCGATGGCGACGCTTTGCTGAGCCTGGGCACCTCCGGCGTGATCTTTGTGGCCAACGCTGCCTTCCGCCCATACCCGGCGGGTGGCGTGCATGCGTTCTGCCACTGTGTGCCAGGGCTGTGGCACCAGATGTCCGTGCATCTGAGTGCCGCGAGCTGCCTGGAATGGGCGGTGCGCCTGACGGGCGCGGGTGATGCCGCCGCGTTGGTTGCGCGGGCTGAGGCGATTGGGCCGGGCGCCGGCCGGGAAGTTTTCCTGCCCTATCTGGCCGGCGAGCGCACGCCGCACAACGATGCCGCCGTGCGCGGCGCTTTCCTGGGGCTGGACCACGAGACGGACGGCGCGCGGCTGGCGCAAGCGGTGCTTGAAGGCGTCGCTTTCGCTCTAGCCAGCGGGCTGCAGTCTTTGACCGCGGCCGGAACGCAGGTGGATCGGCTGAGCGTGATCGGCGGCGGCGGCCGCAGCAAGTATTGGGGCACCCTCATCGCTGCCGCCCTTGAACGGGAGCTGGATTATGTTGATGGGGGCGAGGTGGGCCCGGCGCTGGGTGCGGCGCGTCTGGCGCAGCTCGCGGTGGATGGCGGCAGCCCCGCCGACATATGCCGCCGTCCCGCCATTGCCTACACCTTAGAGCCCGATCGAATCATCATTCGCCAGCTGGCTGAGAAGCGGGCGGTTTTCAACCGTGCCTATCCAGCTATTTCATCGTTGAAAGGCGCGCAACCATGAGCACGTATTTTGAGCAACTTCCTAAGGTGATGTTCAAGGGCCCTGCCACACAAGATGATTTTGCATACCGCTTTTACGACAAGGGCCGGATCGTCGCCGGCAAGCGGATGGAAGATCATTTGCGGCTTGCTGCGTGTTTCTGGCATGGCTTCTGCTGGCCTGGCGCGGACATGTTCGGCTCAGCAATGTTCGATCGGCCCTGGCTGCACGGCGCCAACGACAGCGTGGCTGCCGCCATGAAGCGGGCTGCCGCCTTCGAGTTTTTTAGCAAGCTGGATGTGCCGTTCTACTGCTTCCACGACGTTGATGTGATGGCTGAGGCCGATGGGCTGGCCGCACATCGCCGCCTATTCGCCGAGGCAGTGGAAGATCTCGCACGGCTGCAAGCCGACACTGGCCGGCGGCTGCTCTGGGGCACCGCCAATCTGTTCTCGCATCCTCGCTATGCGGCCGGAGCCGCCACAAATCCCGATCCGGAGGTGTTTGCTTTCGCCGCGGTGCAGGTGCGCGACGCGCTGGAGGCCACCCATCGGCTCGGCGGCGCCAATTACGTGCTATGGGGCGGCCGCGAAGGATACGATACCCTGCTGAACACCGATATTGCGCGTGAGTTGGATCAGCTCGGCCGTTTTCTGAACCTGGTCGTGGAACATAAGCACAGGATAGGTTTTGCCGGCACCATCCTTATTGAACCCAAGCCGTGTGAACCCACCAAGCACCAATACGATCGCGATGTGGCGTCCGTACATGGATTTTTGCGTCGTTACGGGCTGGAAGGCGAGGTGAAGCTGAATATCGAGGCCAATCACGCAACGCTGGCCGGGCATAGCTTTGAACACGAAATTGCCTTGGCCAATGCGCTGGGCGTGTTCGGCTCGATCGACGCAAATCGGGGCGATCCGCAGAACGGCTGGGACACTGACCAATTCCCAAACTCGGTGCCCGATATGACCCTGGCCATAGTTGAGATCTTGCGAGGCGGCGGCTTCACGACCGGCGGATTCAATTTCGACGCCAAGGTTCGCCGCCAAAGCCTGGATCCCGCGGACTTGTTTCATGGCCATATTGGCGCAATCGACGTGCTTGCCCGCGCCCTGCTTGCAGCGGCCGCAATCCAGGATGACGGTCGGCTGGAGGACAACCGCGCGCAGCGTTACGCCGGTTGGAGCTGCACGTTCGCACAATCGCTGGCAGACCTCGATCTGGCAGGGATCGCGAACCTTGCTGTGGAAGAGAGTTCTAGACCCGAAGCCCCGATCTGGCGGGCAGGAGCGGCTGGAGAACCTGGTCAACCGCTTTGTCTAGGTCCGCGCGAAGGCGCGTGTGTGCACCTCAAAACTTTTAAGCCCTTATTGCAATCTCAGCCGGCCGCGGGTGCCCGAAGTGACGACTTTGCGGGTTGTCCGACAAAGCGTGGCCGAAATGCGCGATAGCCGCCCATAGTGGAGAGGCCGCTCCCTCCACAATGGCCATGTGTTGGCCCGTCACAAGCATGCTGGCTTCGGCCATGAAATGACTTTGCACGATGTAGCGGGCGCCCATCGACTGCAGTACCGGACGTAGCGCATAATCCAGCGCCAACACATGGGCAAGACTTCCCCCGGTGCCGATCGGCAGGACCGCTTTGCCCGCCAAAGCGAATTGCGGAAGGATATCGAGGAAGCATTTCAACATGCCGGAGAAGGATGCCTTGTAGATCGGCGTCGCGATGAGGACGCCATCGGCTTCCTCCACGGCGCGGATCATCTCAGCCAGGATGGGATCCTCGGTCGTGCCATGCAGAAGCGCATCAGGCGGGATGGCAGCAACACGCCGATGGACAACGCCGAGGCCTTCGGTTTCAAGCCGCTGCAGTATCAGGTCAGTGAGCATCGCGGTTTTTGAGTTGATTGACGGGCTTCCGGAGATTGCCACCACCTGCATTTTTCACACTCTCTCATCTGTTCGGCACAAGTGCCCGATCTACCGCTAGTTTCATCGAACGATGTAGCAAAAAAGCCGATCTTTGGCCACTCGAAATGCATGGGAGAGCATGCCCAAGAAGATTGACAACAGCCCCCTACACCCTTAAGAATTCGAACAACAGTTCTATTACGGACCGCCATCTGAAGCAGGTCCGCGGAAGAGGGGCGTTCCGTGAGATTTTCCATATTCCTGAACGGGCGATCGCTCGGGCCGGACGACGACCGAGACTTCATCCGAATGACTGTTTCGCACGCTGAGCAGGCCGTTGCTCATGGGTTCGAGGCGTTGTTCATGCCGGATCACCATTTCACCGGCTATATGCCGGTTGCGAGTGATCCGATGATTTTCGCCGCCTATTTGCTGGGACGTCTTCCCGGGATTTATCTGGGTTTTTCGGTTACCTCCGTGCCTCTGCACAGCCCCGTCCGCTTTGTTGAGCGGGTGAATATTCTCGACCAGCTCACAGAAGGACGTTTGCTGGTCGGGATCGGCAGCGGCACGACTCCCGAGGAGATGATCGGGTTTGGTGTGACCTACAAGGAAGCAGGTGCCGTCGCGGAGGCCAATCTTGCCATCGCGGATGCTTTGTGGGCCAAAAGTCCGTACGATGCGCCCGTCGCGTTTGACAATGGCTTCTACCGCGGGCGGGTGCTGCAGCGTATCGCGCCTACGCCCTACACGCGTCCGCGTCCGCGGTTGATGCCAGTTGCCATGAAGGAAGCCAGCATGCGCCGGGCTGCCGAGAATGGGTGGCCTGCCTTCATTCCCGCCTTCACGCCGCCGCAAATTGGCGGAACGGAGCCGATGAAGCATGTGAGCAAGTATTTCAACGCGTATCGGGCAGCTTTGGAGGCGGCCGGGCATCCTGAAGGCGTGGTTACAGAGGCGCTATCGTGGTCGACGCACACATATCAATGCGTACACGTGGCCGAGAGTGATGATCAGGCGCGCGATGAATTGCACGAAATACTCACGGCCTACCAGCAGGCGGTCGAGCGGGAAGCGGAGTTCAACGCGCGGGCGGAAAGCGATCAGGCCAATCGAAAAACCGACAACACGCCAAATGCGTTGACCGAAGATTGGATCGGCACTTGGACTTTGTCGGGAAGTGCCAGGACCGTTCGCGAAAAGCTCGAGCCATACGCCGCACTGGGGATCGGCAACGTTCTTTGCGGCACGATGACCGGCCCACTCACGGAACGTCGCCTTGCCCTGTCAAATCAAACCACCAGCTTGCTCGCCAAGGATGTCATGCCCCATTTCAAGCGGGCGCCCGATGCTCCGCAAGTCTCAAAGGCTCTGGCCACATGAACGCTTCCAATAACACGATGTACGCCGTGCCGTGCATAGAGTGGCTGTTCGCGCGCGAACACGCCACTCTACCTGATCGTATTCGCGCCGCCCACGCGGCCGGATTGAAGGCGGTGGAATTCCATCTGTGGCGAGACAAGCCGCTCGCTGAAATCGCAGACGCGCTTCGGGAGACTGGAGTTGAGCTGTTGAGCTTCGTTGTTGAGCCGCGCAGAAGTCTTGTCGATCCGGCTCAGCATGCGGAGTTCCTCCAAGCCGTCCGGGAGTCCCTACAGGCGGCTCAGGAAGCTGGTGCACGATGCCTGGTCGTCGCCTCAGGGTTCACAAGGCCTGATGTTTCTCGGCAGGTCCAGCACGAAGAAGCCGTGGGGATATTGCGCCAGGCTGCGAGGTTGGCGGAGGAAGCGGGCATCCTGCTGTTGCTTGAGCCGCTGAACACACGCGTGGACCACCCTGGGATGTATCTCGACTCTACCGCGGAGGGGCTTGATATCATCGAGGAAGTCGGTAGCCCGAATTTACGCCTTCTCTACGATGCCTATCATTCCGCCGTGATGGACGAGCAGCCTGGCGAGGTGCTGGGCGGCCGGGTTCACCTGGTGGGCCATGTGCAGGTGGCCGACCATCCCGGCCGCTCGGAACCGGGCAGCGGCGCGCTTGACTGGGCGGCGCGGGTGGCAGCCTTAAGGGCGCTCGGCTATGACGGTTCGGTCGGCCTCGAGTATCGGCCAAGCGGCCCCACGATGGAGACGCTGGAGCGAACGCGCGCGGCCTTGGGCTTCCTTTAGCAAGAACCGATGGACATGTCCGCCTATGCGCCAGCATCGCCGGTTGGGCTACGCGGAAAGGTAAGCTTTGGCCTGGGGGATCTTGCGCTCAGCCTGAGCTGGAACGCTGCCGCTGCGTTCCTGCTGTTCTTTTACACCGATGTCGCATTGCTGCCCGCGGGCACAATCGGCGTCATCTTCCTTGTTTCCCGTTTGCTGGATGCCGGGTTTGATTTCGCGGTCGGGCTTTTGGTGGATCGCACACGGTCGCGCTGGGGACGGGCGCGACCTTACTTCCTGTTCGGCGCCATACCCTATGGGTTGCTTTGCCTTGCCATTTTCTGGGTGCCGCCTTGGGGCGCCAGCCTCAGGCTCGCCTGGGCCGCGGTATCCTTTCTGCTTTTTGGCGTGATGTTCTCCATCGTCGCCATTCCGTACAATGCGCTTCTGCCCATGATGACGGAGGATCCACGGGAGCGCCTGCAAATGGGCAGTTTCCGTTCGGCCTTCACGTCCCTATCCGTGATCGTGGCGACTGCGTTGACCATGCCGATGGTCGGCTGGTTTGGCGCTGGAGATCGCGCATTCGGGTTTGCTTGCACCGCGGCAGTCTTTGGCGGCGCTGCCACGCTGTTGCTGTTCAATTTGTTCGTCAATTGCAGGGAGCAGCTGCATACGGAATTGAAAGCTGAAACAGCAACGGTTTGGCCGGCGATCGGACAGATGCTGCGTAACCGGGCCTGGGTGGTCGTGTTCCTGTTTGCCGCATTGAACTTCGTGCGCTTCGGAGCTGTCCTCTCGATAATCCCGTATTTCGCGGTCAATGTGCTGCACAGGCCGGAGCTGATCTCCGTGCTGTTGCCGGCAGTATCGGGGACATTGTTGGTCGGATCGCTGATCGCGCTGCCCTATCTGCGCTGGCTGGGCATGCGCGCCGGCAACACGTTCGCGCTGCTTGGCGCGTTGGTATTCTATGCGATGCTGCCGTTTTGTGAGTCAGCGCCGGCCGCATTCGTTGTCGTCTATATCATTGCTTCCTTGCTCTTGAGCTTGACCATGACATCGATCTTCGCCATGGCGGCGGAAACAGTGGACTACCATCAAGTCCTGTATGGTGTTCGCAATGAGGGGCTTCTTTCCGCCGGGATCAGCCTATCGACCAAGCTGGGCATCGCATTTGGCGGGGCGGTGACGGCTTTTGGCCTTGCAGCGGTAGCTTATGATGCACACGCCGTCTCGACCGTGGCTGTGCAGATGATGCGCATGCTGTATTACGGGCCGGCTTGCCTGACGATCTTGGCGCAGATCCTGTGCATCCGCTTCTATCCCGCAATGATCGCCGTCCCACCGCGAACCGTCGCCGCACTACATTGAAACCTGGCCGGCTGCCGATCAAAGCGGCGGCCGTGTATTGACTGGGTTGGCCGACACAGGCTGAAACACATCCCAATGTTCAACAATTTTTCCATGCGCAATCCGCATGATGTCAAAGATCACATGTCCTGGCGCCGATCCGTACTGTGATCGAAGGTGGATGACGCCCATATTGCGGCACGCGAGTATGTGCGCGATCGTGATGTGCGTGGCAGGGCGGGACAAGATCGGGGTAAGTTCCGCCACGGCGGCCGACGAGCCATCCGGCAGTCCCGGGTCGTGCTGGATCATGTCTGGTGCAGCATAGCGCTCAAACGCCGCCTGGACCTGTCTTTGTCGATAGAGCAGATCCGCGAAGCCTGTTATGAGCGCCCGATCGGCGACCGACGCAGCGGTGCAGGGTGCTGGAGCCGTGCTGGTGAGCTCGCCGAACATGGGATGCGCGCTAACTGATTTTTCGGAAATGGGCTGGAATGCGTCCCAGTGTTCCACTAACTTGCCAGCCTGTATGCGGTAAAGCTCCGCAACAGCAGCTCCTTGGCCTGGTCCCCCCAGCGTGCCGCGGAAATGGATGAAACCATATCCACCGTCCGCGATCAGGGCAGAGATGGCAAAGTGCGCGCCTGGGCTGCCGATGATGGGTGAGAACAGCTTGATTGCAGCCTCACGTCCGTCCAACGCGGCAGGATTATGTTGTATCAGATCTTGCGCTGCGTAGGTTTCGAACGCGTAGCGGGGCAGGCGCTGAACGAGCAGCGCATCGGCGAAGTTGGCAAGCAGCACAGCATCTCCCGCTACAGATAGACCCTCGGTCCCGCCAAACGCCTGCGACGTAGTGCCAAATGCCAGGCATACGCTCATTAAAACAGTCATCTTCATGTCTAAACTCCTGCCTGCCGCATCGGGCCGCACCTGACTTTGCCACCCGCTCGATGATTGACGACCATGCCGAACCGCGGTAACTAGAGCGGGCATTCTAGACCTGCCGGGTGCTTGCGTCCACAGGTGATCAACTGGGCAGGACGCATCCGCTTTTGCGGTAGCGTCCATTATAAAATGCCGCGCCGCAACAAGGGGAGAGTGTGATGCCAGCAGAAACGATTAAGCGGGGAGTTAGCCTCTATAGTTATCAGAACGAGACCTTTCTCGGCAAAATGACTCTGGAGGATTGCGTTCGGACCTCGGTGGAATTGGGCGCTCACGGAATTGAGATTGTCGGAGAACAAACGTTCTGGGGCTGGCCGGAAGTCGGTGTCGATCAGGCGGCCGTCGATGATTGGCATCGCATCATCAAGCAATATGATGCAGTACCGGTCAGCCACGACTTCATGGTGGATTACAAGCGTTACAAGGGTCGGATGATGCCCTTCGAAGAGCAGGTTGACAGCGTCAAGAAGGACATCGACTTCGGCGCGCGGCTTGGGATGAAGTATATCCGCTCGCTCGTATCCGTCGCCCCGGAAGTGCTTGTGGCGGCCGCGCCGTATGCCGAGGAGAAGGGCATCAAGATCCTGCTAGAGGTTCATGCACCGCTGCATTTTGACCACCCCTGGATCATCCGCCACGCCGAAGCCTATGAAAAGTCCGGTTCTGACGCATTGGGCTTCCTGCCGGACATGGGCATGTTCGTGTTCCGCTTCCCACGCGTTTGGAAGGAGCGGTTCATCCGCAACGGATGCCCGCGGAACATCGCCGATTATGTCGAGAAAGCCTACGAGGATCGCATGCTCAGCGAATACATCATCCTGAACGTGCAACTGATGGGCGGAACAGGCGCTGCGATCGCGATGGCAGAGACGACGCGGCACAATGCGGCTTTCGAACCCCGCCGCATGTTGGACTATATGCCGCGAATTCATAACATCCACGGCAAGTTCTATGAGATGGCTGATGACACGCATGAATATTCAATACCCTACGACGAGATCGTGCGCGTCCTGAAGAAAGGCGGCTATACCGGCTACATATGCTCGGAATATGAAGGTAACCGTTGGGTCGAGGACGCGGAAGAGGTACAATCTGTGGAACAGGTGCGGCGGCAGCAACGCATGCTCACGACGCTGATTGACGATCCCGCACACGCTTTGGCCGCTTAAGGGAGGATAGCATGTTCGATCACCACATCATCTGCGACGAGGGCTTCCGCAACGTCGAGGAGAACGGCTCCGTCATCGGCTTCGCACTCTTGGCGCGCTTGCCGTATTACCGCGGCCTCGGACTATCCATGATCGAGGACCTCGCCTTGACAGTGGATGGTGAGAAAATCCCCCGCGAGGCCATTCGCTTTTCCGTTCGAGGGCGGAGCTGGACCTTGGACGAGATGGAAACCGAGTATGGTGACCGCTGGAACTTCGGTGAAAAGGCCGAGGTGACCGTGCTGCGCCCGGGTGGACTAGCTCCAGGCAACCACACAGTTCACCTGGCGGAGCGCATGCGCATCTCCTATTTGCCATTCGTGCCAACCACCAGCATAAGCAAGGAGCTTTTGCTCCAGGCTGCATAATTGCGTTCTGCCTCCATCCACCTGCCGTTCAGACGTGGCCGGTGGACGGACGCAGGCGCAGGGCCTCAGCCGCGCTGTTCGGCCGTTGCCACCGCGTCCGCCCCAGCCGGCACATGCATCGGACATTTCGGATTCGTTGCCGCCATCCATACTGCCTCCGCCACGTCGCCCGCCTCCGTCAGGCGGGGTGTCTCGGACAGGGCACTGAAGGCGGTTTTCGCGAAATCAACGTAAGCCTCGGGCATGTGACTCTGGGTGCGGCGCTTGGCGTTTTCGCCGAACCGTGTCGAAGGTGCCAGCCCCGGTATCACCAAACGCACCCGGATGCCGAAGGGCTCCAATTCCAGGGCGAGAGATTCGCTGAAAGCATTGATCGCCGCCTTGCTGGCCGTGTAGACGGCTAATAAAGGCAGAGGCTTCAGTGTCACGCTGGACGTGACGTTTACGATTACGCCCGCGCCGCGCAGACGAAATTGTGGCAGAACGGCCTGGATCATCGCCATCGCGGCAAAGGTGTTTGTCGCGAACACCTCGCGTACCTCCCGCATCGATACGCCTTCGAGGGCGTTCATCAACCCAATGCCCGCGTTGTTCACGAGCACGTCGATTGGTCCCGCTTCATCCACTGCCCGGCAAATGCTTTCCTCGTTCGTCACATCCAGCCTGATGACGCGCAACCGTTCAGACGCGGGCAGCAGGTCATGGCGAGGTGTCCGCATGGACGCGACAACAAGCCAGCCGCGCTGGAGGAAGAGGCGTGCCGTCTCGAAGCCAAAGCCCGACGAGCAGCCGGTGATAAGGACAGTTTTCACAATCGCTTTGTCATTTCAACGTAGGAAAGTAAAAAAGAAGGCCTGCCTTTCTTAGAAGAAAAACAAAATCCTCGCCGTTACGCTGTGGATGCGCCAACGCTGACCAGCCCAAGTCGATGCCGCCTATATCGCTCCAACCTTTAGCCGCGCCACTGCGTAATCACACGCCCGCGCCGTCAACGCCATATATGTGAGCGACGGATTTTGGCAGGCGGTGGAAGACATGCAGGCGCCATCGGTGACAAACAGATTCGGCACATCATGCGCCTGGTTCCACCCGTTCACCACGGATTGCGATGGGTCATCGCCCATGCGCGCGCCGCCCATCTCGTGGATGGCAGTGCCTCCTGGCTGCATGTCATCCGAACTGGACAGGATTGTCACGCCGGCGGATTGCAGCATGCGCTTGGCTTCAATGGCGGCGTCCCGCAGGGCACGCTGAGTGTTTTCACCGTGCCTGAAGGCAATTTCCACCTGAGGCATGCCGAGCGCGTCAACCGCTGTCGGATGCAGCGTAATGCGGTTGCGGGCTTCTGGAAGGCACTCGGCGAAAGCGCCCAGCGTCACCAGCCACTCACCAGGCCCTTTCAGCTCTTGCTTCAGCGCGACGCCTAGGCCTTCGGTGTCGCCACCCCGCTTCCAGCCGCGCCGCAACGCACCGCCTTGATAGGAGTAACCGCGCACAAAGTCGGTTTCCTGTTTCTCGACATTGCGAAACCGCGGAACAACGATGCCGTTGGGCCGATTTCCCCAATAGGTCCTGTCGTCGACACCGTGCACTAACCCGAGCGCCGAACTGGCCTGACCGTGATCCATCAGATACTGGCCGACGGTCCCGGAGGCGTTAGCCAGCCCGGCTGGCGCATGATCGGATCTTGACCGCAGCAGCAAAGCGACCGTGTTGATGGTCCCTGCATTCAGGAACACGATCTTGCCGGTGAAGCTCTGCCGCGAATTGTCCTTCGTGCCTCTGGTCGTCACCCCTGTGGCCTTGCCGGTGGCGGGATCGGTGATCACCTGTTCCACGATGCTGTCTGTCAGCAACGTCAATCGGCCGGTCGCTTGCGCCGCCGGCAGCGTGGAGGATTGGGTGGAAAAATACGCGCCGTAGGAGCAGCCACGCGCGCAAATACCGCGATATTGGCAGGGTGAGCGGTCACCGACCTGCTGGGTGATATTGGCCGAGCGGCCGATGATCAGCCTACGACCGGGAAAATCACTTTCCAGCTTCGCCTTGATGTGTTTTTCCGCCGCGTTCAGCGCCATTGGCGGCAGGAACTTGCCGTCGGGCAACACCTCGAGTCCCTCGGCGGACCCGGACACGCCAATGAAATTCTCGACATGGTCATACCAGGGCGCGACATCCCGGTATCGAATTGGCCAATCTACGCCGTGGCCATCTTTCTTGTTGGCGCTGAAGTCGATATCGGACCAGCGGTAGCATTGCCGGCCCCAAATAAGGGACTTGCCACCGAGCTGATAACCGCGAAGCCAGGTGAAGGCTTCACCCGGGGCAACCTGGTAGGGGTGTTCACGGTCATTGACCCAATGATCCTGGGTCCACTCGTTGAAGAACAGTTTCTGCTGGCTTTGCACCGGGTAGTCACGCGCGAATTGCGCCGCATCTCCCTGACCATGGAAAGGTAACTCCCACGGTGCCACGGTCTCCTTGGTGTAGCCTGCTTGATGTTCAATCATCCGGCCACGCTCGATCATCAGCACTTTCAGGCCGCGTTCTGTCAGCTCCTTCGCCGCCCAGCCGCCCGTGATCCCGGATCCCACCACGATTGCATCGAATTGCGTGTCCATCAGAAGATGTTCTCGATCCAGGCGTTTGACAAATACGGATCAGTGCTCAGCGCGATGTCTGAATCATAGCGGCCGGGAACCAGGTCGTAGGCCAGGGTGCGGGATCCGCCACTCTCGCTGGTATAGAAGCTCGTGATGATGCCGGATTTCACAATCCGCCACAGAGTTCTGGGTTTGGGTGTCCGGCTGCGCTGGCCTCACGTCACTCGCCACGGTGGTGCCCTGGGCCGGCAGCGGGGCTGCAGGCGATGGATCGCGGGAGAAGGTGGCATGATCCAGCGCGGTCACAATGGCAAGCTGTGTTGCCGTATGTGCCAGAAGGAAGCCGCCGCCCGCACTTGCATCAAGCTGCCTCATCAGATTGGCGAGTGTGTCTGCATCGCCTCCAAACAAGCCGTGGGAAAGGGCGAGGGGCAGAAACGCCGGCACACCGGCGGCGCGCGCACCCGGCGTATCGGTATCCGGCATCACGATGTCGCACAGCCGGGACACCAGCGCTTGCATTGGGTCAGCGCTGGAGAACGCCGGACGCACCCCAAGCGCCGCGGCTGACAGGCCGGCTGCCGTCCCGACGAGGAGCCGCCGGCGCGTCATCCGGCTTGCAGGCATCAAGAGCCTCTCTCCGCGTAACCGCGCACCGTCACCCGAAACCTGCATCCGAACGATCCTTCCCAGGAGCATTTTCTTTTGCGAAAAACAGAACGTCTGTTCTAACTCGCTGTCAAGCCACCATCTGGCGGGCTCAGCGTCCCACCGGGCCGGTAAAGGAGCCTCGTTTCGGCAACAGGAAACTTGCCGCACAGGCGGCGAGCAGAAGCATGATAGCTACCGCGAGCGCGCGGGAAAACGCGTGACCGTAATCGGCCGAACTCCCGGCGCCGAGGCTCGCGAAGAACACTGTGCTGACGCCCGCGGCACCTGCCGCCATGCCCAACTGCTGCACCGAACTCAGCACGCCGGAGGCCGAACCTGCATAGCGGACATCCACGTTGCTCAGCACGACAGGCGCCAGGGGACCGATGATCATGCCCATGCCAAGCCCGGTCATGGCCAACCAGGGTGCCAGTATCCACGACAAGGCGGCAGGCGGTGCGGCGGGCCCGGTCAGGCGCAGTTGCACCACCACCAGCATGGCGCAAAGGCCCGCTGCCATGGTCGCCGTGCCCAGGCTGATCAGCCGCGACCCCAGGCGCCGGGATATCCGGCGGCTGACGAAGCTGATGCCGCCACCTACCGCCGCTGCGAACGGCACCGTTGTCAGCGCCGTGTGCAGCGGGGAGTAGCCCAGCCCGTCCTGCAGCAGCAGGGTCAGCGTCAGCAGGTAGCCACCCAGGCAAAGCTGAAAAAGCAGGGATATTCCCAGCCCCAGCACAAACGTGCGGTGGGCGAACAGTGCCGGCTGCACCAGCGCTGCACCATCCACCTTGTCGCGTCGCACCACGTGCCAGCCGAACAACGCAAAGGTCGGCAAAGCTGCAATGGCCATGCCGATGAGCCAGGCCGGCCATCGCAACGATCGTCCCTCGATCAATGGGAACGAGAGCAGAAACAGCGCCATCAGGATAATTGCTGTGCCACGCAGGTCAGGGCGAAGTGGATGGGAAGAGCGCCCTGCCGGCAAAAGCAGCAGCCCGCCCACCATGGCGGCGAGGCCAATAGGCAGGTTCAACAGAAAGATCGGCCGCCAGCCAAGGCCGAACAGGTCCGCCTTCATCAGCACGCCGCCGACAAGCGGCCCAAGAACGGCAGCCGCGCCGCCCACCGCGCCGAACACCCCCATTACCGTTCCGCGCTCGTGCGGCAGATAAAGCACTTGCACCAGCGCGCTGCATTGCGGCGCCATCATCGCGGCCATCGCACCCTGCAGGATGCGGGCCGACACAAGCATCGCGGGCGACGTCGCCAGGCCGCACAGCGCGGAGGCTAATGTAAAGCCCGCAACGCCAAGCACGAACATGCGCCGGTAGCCCCAACTGTCACCAAGCCGGCCTGACGTAATCAGCAGCAGCGAGAAGGCCAGCGCGTAACCCGCAACAATCCACTGCACCGCGATATCGCTCGCGTGCAAGCCGCGCTGGATGGCGGGGATGGCAATGTTCACCACCGTCCCGTCCAACACATCAAGCGCAATGACCCCAGCCAGCACAGTCACTGCGATTTTGCGCCGTCTGGGGCTGTAGTCGGCAACGGCAAGGACGGCGGCAGAGGAATGGGGCAACTCGATGGATCTCCGGACGCAGACTTCATACCGAAATCATCGTTCTAAATGAAGCGTTCTCATCGGTTGAACCAGAGTGGCCATTCTGATAAGGCTGCCCGTGCGGGCGCGGATGGTGGCCAGAGCGCATAGAGAACAACGATAAACGAGAACGGCAGAACCAATTCTGCGGCTTTGGGACGGTTGCGAGAGATCAAGATGAAAAGTGGACGCATCCTGGTGATCGGCGGCGGCATCGGCGGCCTGACAGCCGCTATCGCGCTATGCGATGCCGGCTTCTCGGTAGATCTGATCGAGCGCGATCCGGCCTGGTCGGTGTACGGCGTGGGGATCATCCAGCAGGCCAATGTCATCCGGGCGTTCGCGCATCTTGGGCTGCTCGATACCTATGTGGACGCCGGTTTCGGCTTTGATGCCGTTGAGATCTACCTGCCGAACGGCAACCGGGCCGCGCGGATTCCCGCGCCGCGGCTGGTGGAGGGCCGGCCAGCCAATTTGGGCATTGGCCGCCCCGCGTTGCACAAGGTGCTGGGCGACGCCGCCCAGGCGCGCGGCGCCGTCATCCGGTTGGGGATCACCGTCTCTTCCATGCAAGAGACGGAAACCAGTCTTCACGTCACTTTTTCCGATGGCTCGCACGGCGAGTATGACCTTGCCGTGGGAGCGGACGGGTTGCACTCGGCCACGCGGCCGATGCTGTTCCCAGATGCGCCAAAGCCTGCACGCGCCGGCCAATCAGTGTGGCGGCACAATTTCGCCAGAACCGAGGACGTTGATGCGCTGCAAGCCTACGAGGGACCGATCGGCGCCGGACTCGTGCCGCTCTCCACCACGACAATGTATTTCTTCCTGACAACACCAGAGCCGCCGGACCACCACATGCCGGTGGAGGGCATGGCCGCCGCCATGCGCACGCGCATGGCGGGGCTTGCGCCGCGCCTGGTCGAGCTTTCCGGCCAGATCGTGGACGATGCTGCCGTGGTTTATCGTCCGCTGGAGACAATCTTCCTGGAAGGCCCGTGGCATCTCGGGCGCGTGGTGCTCCTCGGCGATGCCGTACACGCCACCACGCCACATCTCGGCCAAGGAGCGGGCATGGCTGTCGAGGATGCCATTGTGCTGGCCGAGGAACTCAGCCGTGCGTCAACACCCGAACAGGCCTTTGAAGCCTACCGCGCCCGCCGATACGAACGTTGCCGCACCATTGTGGACATGTCCCTTGCCGTCTGCCGGTCCCAGCTCGGAACCGGCCCGGCCTTTGATTACGGCGCCGCATCCCGCGGCATGTTCCAGACCGTCTCCCAGCCGATTTGAGGAAGAACCAGATGAGCCGAGTGACCGAGATCCGCTATGTTGGCTATGCCGTTCCCGACCTCCAGGCGGAGCGGGATTTTTACGTGAAAAGCTGGGGGCTGACCGAATTGGCGAGCCCGGACGGCATGGCGTATTTCGCCGCCCCCGGCAGCGACGAACTGTATTGTGTACGTCTTCGCGGCGCTGAGACGAAGCACATCGATATCGTGGCGTTCGCAGCGGAATCGCGCGGCGATGTGGATGCGCTGCATGCGAAGGTTGTCGCCGCAGGCTGCCGGATCGTCTTCGCGCCAAAGGCGCTCGCGGGTTTGGGGGGCGGCTACGGGTTCCGCTTCTTCTCGCCGGACGGCATGCCATTCGAAATTTCGGCAGAGGTAGAGCGCGGCTCGGCCCGCACGCTGCAACATTGGGAAGCTTTGCCTGTCAAGATCAGCCATATCGTTTTTCATTCACCCGACCATAAAGCCGCGACCCAGTTTTTCATCGACGTCCTGGGCTTCCGCCTCTCCGACTGGTTGGGCGACTTCATGAGCTTCCTGCGATGCAACGAGTGGCATCACCGCATCGCCTTCCTGCCGGGCCCGCCCTGCCTCAATCATGTCGCCTACGACATGCCGTCCGTTGATGACATGATGCGCGGCATTGCACGGCTGAAGCACAACGAGGTCGATCTGAAATGGGGCCCCGGCCGGCACACAGCCGGCAACAACACGTTCAGCTACTTTGTGACGCCAAACGGCTTTGCTGTTGAATACACATCAGAGCTAGAGCGGGTGGATTTCGAGCATCATGCGGCAAAGGTGCATCCGCCTGGACCCACGACAATGGATCAATGGGGTATCGGAATCGGCGGGCCCACGAACATGCCGAAGCCGGAACCGGATCGTGGCCTGTTCCAAGCGGCCGGCGCCTGATCCTTGGCGCTGTTCGAATACTTCCCGAATTACGTTTGGAATCTTTCGGTCGCCATCGCGTTGGAGAGCGGTGGCAAGATCGGTGAGATCGTGGACATGTGCGCGCCGTTGCGCGCGGCTGCCGAACGCGGCGAGGATGCCGGTACGCAGAAGTTCATGGCAGCCTGGGCGGCCATGGCGGATAAATTGGCCGAACTGGCCGGCGAGGACGAGGCACGTGGCCGCCTGTTCTCAGCCGGCGACAAACTCAAACGGGCCGCGGTTTATTACCAGACGGCGGAACGCATGCAGGGGCACGGCCACCCCGGGCGCGCGGAAATGTACGCTAAAGCCCTATCGGCCTTCGCGCGTGGCACCAAAATGGCGAAGGATCCGGTGCAGCGCGTCGACGTGCCTTTCGGTGACACGACGCTCGCGGCCTTGTGGACACCTGCCGATACTGAGAAACCGGCGCCGGCGGTGGTTTACTGCAACGGATTGGACAGCACGAAGGAACTCCTCTGGTTCTCGTGGTTGCCAACCGCGTTGCGCAAACGCGGCATCGCCAGCTTGTGTATCGACCAGCCAGGCGCAGGCGAAGCGCTCCGCCTGAGCGGCTTGCCGGCGACACATGAAAGCGAAACCTGGGCCAGCGCCTGCGTGGATTGGCTGATAGCCAGGCCAGACGTGGCCGCCGACAGGATCGGCATGACGGGTATTTCGCTGGGCGGCTATTTCGCACCCCGGGCCGTGGCGTTCGAGCCGCGCTTTGCCGCCGGCGCGGTTTGGGGCGCCAACCATGATTGGGCCGAAGTGCAGCAGAAGCGCCGGCGGCGCGAAGGCGAGAATCCGGTGCCGCACTACTGGGCCCATGTGCAATGGGCCTTTGGCGCGTCAAACCTTGAAGATTTCGAGAAACGTGCAAGCGGCATGACGCTAGACGGCATCCTGGATCGTATCCGCGTGCCTTTCCTGATAACGCATGGCGCGGCCGATCGGCAGATTGCCCTCGATTACGCGCAGCGCAGCTATGATGGGTTGACGCAGTCGCCGCAACGCGAGTTGAAGATCTTTACGGCGCGTGAAGGCGGCGTTGAACATGTCGGCGCGGACAACATGTCGTTTGGGCGCGACTATATCGCGGACTGGTTTTCCGAGACGCTCGGCGGCCATACGGGTTGATCCTGGTGCAGGGCGGCGCGAGAAGCAGGCAGGGACAGGCACATGGCACGGCGGATCGTCGATCTCTCCATCACGCTCGACAACGAAACAATCGCGGATCCACCGTTCATGCGGCCCACGATAAGCTATCAGGACCATGCCGGCACCATGGCCGAACTGCAGCACTTCTTCCCGGGCATCACGGCGGAGGAAATGCCAGGCGGGCAGGGTTTCGCCGCGTCCGAGCGCATCACGCTCACCACGCATAACGGCACGCATCTGGACGCACCATGGCACTACCACCCCACCATGAACGATGGTGAACGCGCGTCAACGATCGATGAAATCCCTCTCGATTGGTGTTTCCGGCCAGGCGTGAAGCTGGATTTCCGGGATCGTCCGGACGGTCACCTGCTTTCCGCCGAAGACGTCGCCGACGAGCTTTCGCGCATCGGCCATACGCTCTCTCCGTTGGAAATCGTCTTGGCCAACACCGGCGCAGGCCGCATGTTCGGCGATCCGGACTTCATCAACAGCGGTTGTGGTTTCGGTGCGGAAGCAACGCTCTATCTCACCTCGCGCGGCATCCGCGTTACCGGCACGGACGCCTGGTCGTGGGACGCACCGTTCCGCAACACAGCCGAGCGGGTCCGCAAGAACGGCGATACATCGCTGATCTGGGAAGGTCATAAGAGTGGCCGCCACATCGGCTTCTGTCACCTGGAAAAGCTTGCCAACCTTGATCAATTGCCGCCCTCCGGCTTCATGGTGAGCTGCTTTCCCTGCAAGATTCGGGGCGCCTCTGCAGGTTGGACTCGCGCCGTGGCGATTTTCGACGACTAAAGTAAGAGCAAACCTTCTTCTAAGACGGCCAGAAAACTTTGCCCTGTGCGGCCCGGCCAATCACGCACGCTATCAAAATCCAACGCCGCATAAAGAAAAAGTCGTTTGCTTCTTTTCTTCAGAAAAGAAGGCCTTCCTTGCTCCCTCAGGAACCACGCCATGAAACTCGTCTCGCTGAACACCGCCGGCAAGGACGGCCAAGTGGCGGTCGTCTCCCGCGACCTGAGTCGCATCGTCGTGGCCGACGGGATCGTCAGCACGATGCAGGAACTGCTTGATGCCTGGGATGTCGCGGCGCCAAAAGCGCAATCACTCGCGGAGGGCCTTGAAAACGGACAAGCGGCGGCCTCGCGAGAGTTCGATCCGGCTCATGCGATATCGCCTCTGCCAAGAGCCTGGCAATGGCTCGACGCATCAGCCTTTGCAAGCCATGGCGCGCTGATGCAGAAGGTGTTCAAGCTGGAGCCGCTGCCACAGGACCGGCCATTGATGTATCAGGGCATGTCCCACCGCTTTCTCGCGCCACGCCAGGACGTGCCCTTCCCGAGCGAAGCCGACGGCATCGACTTCGAAGGCGAGTTCGGCGTCATCGTCGATGAGACCAGGATGGGTGCCACCGTGGAAGAGGCCGCGTCGCGCATCCGGCTCATCGTGCTGATCAACGACTGGTCATTGCGCCAAATCGCGCCTATCGAAATGAAAACCGGCTTCGGCTGGGTGCAGGCCAAGCCCGCGTGCAGCATGGCGCCTGTGGCAGTCACGCCGGACGAGCTCGGACCGCATTGGCGGGACGGGCGCGTCGCCCTGCCTTTGCTTGTTCACCTGAATGGCGCCCAATTTGGCTGTCCGGATGGCACGGCCATGCAATTCTCGTTTGGTGAGCTGGTAGCCCACGCCGCGCGAACGCGCGATCTTTGTGCCGGCACCATCATCGGCTCAGGCACGGTATCCAACATCAATCCGGAAGCGGTCGGGTCATGCTGCATCGCTGAGCGGCGGGCGCTGGAACTCCTGCACAACGGCAAACCGCAAACCCCATATCTGAAAAATGGTGACCGCGTCCGGTTGGAATGCCTCCTGCCGGACGGGTCATCGGTTTTCGGCGCCACGGATCAGATCGTGGTTGCGCGCCCTTGATCGCGATCTAAACCGGCGCCGTACGCTGCTCGCGCAGTGCCTTTTCCGCCCGGCGCATCTGAACCAGCCGCCGCCGCGCGCGTATACCGGCGGCGTCGATGTTGAGGATCACCGGATCCAGATCCCAGAAATCCGTGTCACCCATCGCAGCCTGTATGGCCTCAAGCATCGGGCGGTCCTCCTCGTCGAAAACTTTCGAAGCCATGGCACGGCTTTCCTCGCCTGGTTCGCGGGTGAAGAAATAGTGCGAGCTCTTCTGTGTTTCCGGGGTGATGATGTGGGGGTTGACCATGCCCGGAAACGGCGTCGTGTCGCGTGGCGTGCCAGCCAGGGTGAACCCGATATGGAGCAGCATGGACGCAGGCGGGTGCCAGCGCATGTCGAGCCATTCGTCCAGCCTTGTCCCTTCGGCCAGACCGGGCAGAAAAGGCGGCGGTTTAGTGCCTGTCATGGACCAGTTTGACCAGATGGCGTCTCCCTCTTCGCGAACAGCGTGGGCGCCGGCGAAGATCTTGCCTTCCGTGCGGAAAGTCTCAACATGCAGGAATTCCGCGTGGCTGAGATCCATCAGGTTGTCGGTTATCAACTCGTAATTGGCGTTGAACAGCGTTTTGCCGCGCACCATCGGTTTTGGGTCATCCAGGATCGCGAAGTCCGGGATCGATGCGGGATCCGCCAAGTCCGGATCGCCCGGCCAGAACCAGATCGCACCATGACGCGCGACGGCAGGGCAGGTGGCAACCCGGGCACTCCGCGGCACGATGTCCGAAAAAGGATTATGCGTGCACTGGCCGTCCATGTTGAAGGTCAACCCGTGATACGGACAGGCGACGCTATCTCCACTGCGCGTGCCGCGGCTCAACGGGGCAAAGCGATGCGGGCAACGATCGGCTAGCATGGCGTAGCCGCTTGCATCCTCCCGCCGGTAGATGATCCATGGCTCATCAAGCAGGGTGCGGGCAAGCCTGGCATCGCCCGCCACTTCCTCTTCCCAAGCAGCCATGTACCAAAGATTTCGCGCATAGTCTGTCATCGCCACGCCCTTTGAACACAACTAAACCCACGGGTTTCTTTACCATGACGATCAGCCCATTGAAAGTCCGGCGCAGTCGTGATCCGGAGCAGGTGAAGGCGCGTATTCTGGACGCTGCCCAGGCTGAATTCATGGCGGCCGGCTATGCCGGGGCCAACACCAACCGCATGCTGGAAATGTTCGGCGGTTCCAAACCGACGATGTTTCGCCATTTCCCCACCAAACGCGCGCTGTTTGGTGCTGTCGTTGCGCGTATCGCCGCGCGATGGTCCAGCCAAACCGATTGGCAGCACATCGACAGCACCGACCCCGCGGTGTGGCTGCACATTTTTGGCGCGCGCATACTCAGTTGGATACTGACGGACGAAAGCATTTTTGTTGGCCGGATGGCCATCTCTGAAGGATGGGCGTTCCCGGAAGTCGCCTCGATGTACCGGACATTAGCCGTCGATCCAATCGAGGCGCTATTGGCCGACCGGTTCGCCGGCTGGCAGGCTACATCCGTTCTAATGAGCACCGATCCCCGGCGCGATGCCGTGTGTTTCCTGGATCTGGCAATCTCCGGTGCGGTCAGCCGCAAATTGTATCGGGTGCAGGAAGCCTGGCGCCCGGAAGATATCGACCGTCACATTGCTTATGCCACCAACCTCTTCCTGCAGGGGCGGTTGCCTCGGGCGGCGCGCGATCCGAAAACGGTGCCGCCCGGCTAAGTTTGGTTCAGGAAACCGGCTGGATTTCTGCCAGATCGGCGATGATCTTGGCCGCTTCCGCAAATGCCGTGTTTGCGGCCGGCACGCCGGCATAGATCGCCGTCTGCATCAGCACTTCCTTCAGCGCGTCCTGGGTAAAGCCCATTCCTGCAAGGCCGCTGCGCACGTGGAGATTGAATTCCTCCCATCTGCCGAGTGAAGCGGTGATTGCCACCACCAGCAGCCGCCTTGTGCGGTCGTCCAAGCCCGGCCGTCCCCAAACCTCATGCCAGGCGATGCGGGTGATCATGGCCTGGAAATCCGCCGTAAACGGTGTTCGTCCGGCAAGGGAGCGATCCACCCATGCATCGCCCAGGATGCGGCGGCGGTTGACGAGCCCGGCTTCGTACAACACGTCAGCGGCGGATTGCCGTCTCGGATCGCGCATGTGGAAACTTATCAAGGCCGCCGCCAGCACTGCCGGCGCCTCGATCGGCGCCAGGTGCGCGGTATCAAGGGCGGTATGCGTGGCCCCGGGAATGGCGTCCAGCAGCGCCCGGCCATGCGGCTCAAGGGGAGTGGACACGTCCAGGCTTCCGGTGACGACGAGGGTAGGGACGTGCAGGCGGCCGAGACGGGGCAGCAGGTCCATGTCGCGGATGGCGGCGGCCGACCCAGCATAGCCTTGCGCTGAGGTCGCCAGAAGTCCTTCCAGGACCGTGTCCACCGTGGCTGGATGAGCCTTGCGAAAGGATGGCGAGAAAAACCGTGCTATCGCGCCCTCGGCGACAGTTGCCGTACCGCCGGCGCGCACCTGAGCCACGCGTTCGGTCCAGAGTGCTTCGTCCATCACAGCGGAGGTGCACACCAGAAACAGGCCCTCGACACTGGCGGAATGGTCCAGCGCCAATTGCATCGCGATCATGCCGCCCAAGGAGACGCCAGCGATCCACGCGCGGTCAATTCCCGCTGCTCGCATCACGCAGGAAACGTCCTCGGCCAGCAGGGTCAGACTGTAATCGCCCGCGGGCGCGTCTGAAGCGCCATGGCCGCGCGTGTCCATCCGCAGCAGCCGAAACGCAGGCAGCAGAAACGGAGCACACGCATCCCAGACGCTGAGATCCGTGCCGAGCGAATTGAGCAGGACCAGCACCGGTTTCGATCGGTCGCCATCGAGTTTCCAGTAGATCCGGGCATTGTTGTTGGTGGCGAATGGCAAGATCAATCCTCCGTCGGCCGGCCAAGGTCCAGCAAGGCCAGCGCAATGGCAGCACTTTCACCGGCATCGCCCTCCGTGGGCGGCATGCCGAAATTGCGAGCGGACGCTGACCCGTCAATTTCCAGGCCCTCGGCAACATTGGCCAACGCGGCGGCACTGCCGGCTGCTAGAAGGAACAGCTCCGCGATCGCGGGCGCCTCCGCCTGCCAGCCGCCAATGCCGCGCTCCAATTCCGCCGGCAGCCCGAACAGGATGCCGGCGACAAGGCCTGGCGCGCGATGAGCGGCAGCAAGCGCCACCTGGCTTCCGGTTGGATTGCGCTTATGCGCCATCGCCGATGACCCGCCTCGTCCAGGAATTGCCGGCTCCCGCACTTCGCCGGTGGCATTCTGTGCCAGCAGGCTGATATCCCGCGCCATCTTCCCCAACATGCCAATCGCAATCCCCAGGGCCGCCGCGATACCGGCAACGTTGTCGCGCCGCGCATGCCAGGGCTCCGAAGCCGCAAGACCAAGGCTCGTGGCCAGCCGCGCGGTCACCAACCGCCCCTTGCCCTGCATCCCAGCACGCGTGCCCGCGGCGCCGCCAAGCTGAACCCGTGCACCGGTGGAGATTTCGGTAGCCAGGCGACGCCGTGCATCCGAAATCCCGCGTGCCCACTGCGCCAGGCGCAGCCCGATGGTGATTGGCCGGGCATCCTGCAGAAGCGTTCGTCCCATGGTTGGATGCCACGCATAGCAGCGGGCAAGGCTGTCAAGCGCTGAGGTGATCCGATCCATGTCCGCCGTCAGCATGGCGCTCGCCAACACGGCCTGCTGCATCAATACGGTATCTGCGAGGTCCTGGCTGGTCGCACCCTTGTGGAGATCCGAGCGATACGGCGCAGGGCAGGCGGCGCGAAGGCTTTCGACCAGCGGAATGGCGAGCGTGCCGGCGTGGCCAACCCGGCCAGGAAATGCTTCCAGGTCGATCTTGAGCGTTGTCGCCGCGGCCGCGATGGCATCAGCTGCGGCGTGTGTGATCAGCTCCTCATTCGCCTGCGCGCGCGCCAGTGCGACTTCAAACGCCAACGCAAGCCGAAGGACAGTTTGGTCGGAGAACACGTCCAGCATCGCCGCCGTTGAGCACGACAGGGTCAGCAATTCGTGGCTCACAGCTCGAAGAACACCGTCTCGTGCGCCCCGCCCAACCGGATGTCGAGGTTCCAGGTGCCCGCCGACATCTCAGTCGCCATGAGGGTCGCGCGTCTATCTACAGGCACCAGGTTGAGGATCGGGTCGGCGGCCAAACCCGCATCCCCCGCGAAGTAAAGCCGCGTCGCCAAACGTTTCAGCAAGCCCCGGCCGAAGACCGATATCGCAAGGTGCGCAGCCTGCCGCTTGTCGGCCGGCCCGGGCACCTGACCAGGGCGGATGGTGCGGAAGCGGTAGGTGCCGCCGGCGCAGGTTGCCGCCCGTCCAAAGCCGATGAAGTGCGGATCCAACGGCACCTCCTCGCGTGCGTCGCCGGCGCTGCGGTAGCGCCCGGCGGCGTTGGCCTGCCAGATCTCGACCATGGCGTCAGGGACGGGATCACCCTCCGAATCAAGAATCGTGCCCGTCACCTCGATGATCTCGCCGGCAGGCGTGCCCGTCAGTGCGGACACATTGAGCATGTAGTGCGATGCGTCGAACAGATCGGCACGCGCTCCAAGATCAGATTGCCCCACCAGGTCCGCGCCGCCCTTCCACGGCAGCCCGTAATGGAAGAACGGTCCCACCGTTTGCGAGGGTGTTTGGCCAAACAGGGATGGATCGAGATTGTCCAGCCGTGGCGCCGGGCTGCGCGCTTCCAGCTCGGTGAGGTTAGTGTCCATGATCGCCGCCTTCGAAGGGGGTCTGCGCACGGCCTTTCAGGACAATGTCGAACCGGTATCCCAGGGCCCGGGAAGGCTCCGTGGTGGCGAGGTCGAAACGGCAGATCAGACGATTGCGAAATGGCATCGGCACGGCGTTCGCGATCGGATCGATCTCCAGCAGCGGATCATCCGGGAAATAGAGTTGCGTGACCAGGCGTGTCGCGAAGGCCGGGCCGAGAAGCGACAGGTGGATATGAGCCGGCCGCCAGGCATTGTGGTGGTTGCCCCAGGGATACGCACCGGGGCGTATGCTGATGAAACTGTAACGACCCTGCTGATCCGACACCACCCTGCCTGCCCCGGTAAAATTCGGATCCAGTGGCGCGTTCCAACTGTCCTTTACGTGGATGTAGCGCCCTGCGGCGTTCGCCTGCCAGATCTCCAGGATGGTGTTCGGCACCGGCCGCCGATTTTCATCGAGCACCTGGCCGGAAATGATGATCCGCTGGCCGATCGGGTCCGCCTTGTGCTGCGCCGTCAGATCCGCCAGCGCTGTTCCCATCAGGCGTGGCCAACTCTCGGCGTCCGGACCGGTCGTCTCCGTCAAGGTCTGCGGAATTCGGATCAGGTCGTGGCGCGGGCTGCGCCGCATCGTGGAGCGATAATCCGCGAACAGGGATGGTGGGGCGCCCGCATCTTCGGGCGCATAGGGGAAATCAACGGTTTTCATGAAGTCTCTACCGTTCTCAGAATGATATCTGGAAAACAAAACTGGCGCAGCGTCCGGTCGATCGTGCCACCATCCAAATGTCTCCAGCATAGATAAAGGAGCTTTTTGCTTCTTTTCCTCAAAAGCAGCGCTTGCCCTGCTATTCCCGCTAGATTGGCAATCCCACGTAGTTTTCGGCCAGCACACGCTGCGCCGCCTCGGAGGTTCGCAGATATTCAAGCTCGGCCATCTGCATCCGCCGGGCAAACGGATCCATGTCAGGAAAGCGGTGCGTCAGCGACGTAAACCACCAGGAGAACCGCTCTGCTTTCCAAACGCGGGCAAGCGCACGGGCCGAGTAGCCATCGATCCCCGCCACGGAGCCGGTGGCGTAGAAGTCGGACAGCGCCTCTCCAAGCACCGCCACATCCGATACTGCCAGGTTCATGCCCTTGGCCCCGGTGGGCGGCACGATGTGCGCAGCATCGCCGGCGAGGAAGAGGCGGCCCCACCGCATGGGCTCGGCAACGAACGAGCGAAGGGGAGCAATCGATTTTTCAAACGATATGCCACGGTTCACCTTCAGCGCCGTCTCCGTACCCAGGCGAATACATAATTCATCCCAGAACCGCTCATCCGGCCAGTCGGCAAGGTTCTCGTCCGCCGCGCACTGCAGATAGTAGCGGCTGCGCGTGGCGGAGCGCATGGACGCCAGCGCAAAGCCGCGTTCGTGGTTCGCATAGATCAGCTCATGATCTGCAGGCGGCACATCGGCCAGCACGCCTAGCCATGCAAAGGGATACACGCGCTCGAACACCCGCAAGACTTCGCCGGGTACCGTGCTGCGCGACACGCCGTGAAAGCCGTCGCACCCGACAACATAATCGCATTCCAGCAGATGCCCGGCGCCGTCCTGTATCCAGGCGACCGACGCAGTGCCCGTGCTGTCAAGATCCGCAATTCGGACGTCGCTTGCGTTCCATCTTATGTCGATGCCTCGCTGTGCGGCGGCATCGAACAGATCGCGCATCACTTCCTGCTGGCCATAGACCGTGACGGTGCGTCCACCCGTGAGGCCCGCCAGGTCAATCCTGAATTGGCCGCCATCAAGAGACAGGTTGGTGCCGGTGTGGACGAGGCCTTCGCAGTCAAGCCGATCAGAAAGATCCAGCGCGCGCATGAAGTCCACAGTGATCTGCTCAAGGACACCTGCCCGCACGCGCGCTTCCACATAGGCGCGGTCGCGGCGTTCGATGATGACGGTGTCGATCCCAGCCTGTTTAAGTCGGTGAGCCAGAAAAACGCCGGCGGGACCCGCGCCGATGATGGCGACCTGTGTTCTCAAGCGCGCTCGCCTCCCGACCGTGATCTTACTTGATCAGCATGCTCGCAAGGCTGGCAGAACATGGCCATGGCTGAGCCGCTCAAAGACTTGGATAATCCAACACATTTGCCTAGGATCACGGGCATGGTTGGCGCCGTTCCCAATTTCTACCTGTATGGCGAGCCGAAGCGCGCCGTAGACCACGGGTTCATCCATGTCGAGCGGCTGGACGACCGTTCGCGCCCGAACGAATGGACTATTGTTGCCCACGCCCACGCCGATCTGCACCAAGTGTTCCTGGTTACCAAGGGTGGCGGGGCACTACGGATCGAGGACAAACCGCTCGCTTTCGTGGCGCCAGCCCTGATGGTGGTTCCGGCAACCGTAGTCCATGGGTTTGCCTGGCACCGCGAGTCGGAGGGCGCAGTCCTGACCCTGTCCTGCGCGTATAATGATGAGCTGAACCGACGCGGGCTGGGTGTGACGCCTCTGTTCGACGCCTTCCGCCTGATGGAGGTGGATCCTGCCTTGGCCGGGACCGTGGATGCTGCCATGGCAACTTTGCTGTGTGAGCTCGGCTGGTCAGCGCCTGGCCAGCGCGCGGCGGTTGAAGCAGCGTTACTTGGCCTGCTGGTCACCACTTTGCGGAAGTTTCAACCCGAGGCGAGCAGCGCCTACCGATCGTCGCGGTCATCCAAAGCTTTGGTGGCCCGTTATCGTGCGCGCGTTGAGGACCGGTTTAGAATGCGAGAAGGCGTCGCGGCGCACGCGGAGGCGCTCGGTATAAGCCAAACGCGTCTCCGCGCTGCTTGCGCCACCATCGCGGGTTTATCACCGGCCGCAATCCTGGACCAGCGAACAATGCTGGAGGCGCGACGGACGCTACTCTACACGACACTTTCAATCGCCGATGTCGGCTTTTCGCTTGGTTTCACGGATCCTGCCTATTTTTCCAGATTTTTCAGGGTCCGAGATGGCGCTTCGCCAAACGCCTTCCGCCGGCAGAAGGTCATTTTGGCATAACAAAGTCATGACTAAATCTCGTCGAATATTCGCGCGGTCTGGTATGCCCCAGGCCGCGGCTGCCGAAATGCACGCCGATCCACACGAAGCCGTCCTCGTCGCGCATCAGGTCCACGTAGTGGTTGCCCGATCCTACCGTGCCCAGCTGGCTTTCCGCGGCTGTGCGCAATCCGTGCCGCCGAACGGCAGGCCCGACACGGCATGCACCGCGTCATCCAGCCGCATCGATGGCGACAGAGGCAACGGCACCAGCTCGCCGGCAAAGCCGACGATAGCGTGTTCGCCTCTGTCGCAGCCGTCATCAGCGCCATCGCCGCCGACGCCTCGCGTGGGGTCAGCGACAAACCGGCGACCCGACCCATCGACATCGATCCCGACACGTCCAGCGCCAGCGTGTAACAGGCCACGGCCGCAGGTGGTTCGACCCAATGATCCGCGATTGAGTCGACGCAATCGCTTCATCAAAATCGCGCAAGGGTGCCAGCCAAGACCAAACCGCGTTTAAGCCGATGCGTCGATCATTCTAGCCTGGTGCCCATCAATCACTGCGATGTCGCTGCACAGAAACGGATCCGGCGCACACGCTAATGCCCGACCGCATCGCGCACGCGGCATTTCGCCAATGCGATCGGCTCCGCCTCCCCCATCAACGCGAACGCGCCCGACATGGCGTAATCGCAATGCCCATGCACTGTCGCGATCAACGATCGAGCCAGACTGTCCGCGAGCCCACGGCGATGTTCGGGGAGGTGCTGGGACCGCGGACCGTGCCACAGAGCGAAATCAGTCGGCTGGAGTCGAGGCGGATCAAGGGCCTGATTTTTTTTTCGGGTGGGGGTCCAAGTCCCCCAGCCAACGGCCCCGCAAGCCGCTTCGGGCATGCCCCTTCAATCCGCAGGGAGCGGAAGCCGCGCTGACAGACCGGTGCCTCGCCCTATCTGATGGCCATGGACATGATCCCCGGCCTTCCTCAGCGCGCACTCGAGAAGGTGGATCGATCGCCCGATCCCGATTTCTATGTGCAGCCGCGCTTCGTCACGCACATCGACGAGCAGGCCGTATCGGCCGTGACCGGCCTGTATCGGCGGTTCCTGCCGGCAGGCGGCTGCATCCTCGATCTTATGGGCAGTTGGATCAGCCATCTTCCCGATGACGTGCGATACGGCGAGGTCATCGGCCACGGGATGAATTCGGCTGAGCTCGCGGCCAATCCCCGCCTCGAGCGCTGGTTCGTTCAGGATTTCAATGCCGATCCCGTGCTGCCGCTGGAGACGGGGTCGGTCGATGCCGCTTGTGTGTGCGTCGGCGTTCAATATCTGCAGCGGCCGGTTTCCGTATTCACCGAATTGGCGCGGGTTGTGCGGAAGGGTGGTCCAGTCCTGGTGACCTTCAGCAACCGCTGTTTCCCGACCAAGGCGGTGGCGATCTGGCGTGCTCTCGACGGCGAGGGCCACAGCGCGCTGGTGGCCACCTATCTCGAACGCGCGGGCTTTACGGCGATCGAGAGCGGGGCCTGCCTTCCGATCGACGCCGATCCGCTACGTTGGGTGATCGGATGGCAGGGCGGTCATTGAGACCGGGGCCGACGTCGTGATGGCATGCTCGCACCCGTGGGCTCCCGGAAAGCTCGTGCGTTTGCACCGGCGGGGGTGCGTCGCGGCCGACCATCGCCAACTGCGCCGGTGCGTAGCGCTTGCGGTCAGGCGCGGGGCGATGTCGCCCCGGGTGCGCGCATCGGTGTCGTTGGAATGGCCATGATCGCTGCTCCTGGAGTGCCCATGATCTGCAGCTTGCCTGAGGGCTGTGACGGCGCTGAGCCGTGACGCCTGTCGTCTGACATGCGGGAACCAACCCTCCCATTGTGGCGAGCTTCCGGCTTGGCATAGAAGTCACGGTGGGCGGGAGGCGGCAACGAAGATGGGCCTATGAGCCGGGTAGTCACGTGCGTCGCGGATCTGCAACGCCTCGCCAAACGCCGCGTGCCCCGCATGTTCTACGACTATGCCGACAGCGGATCGTGGACGGAAAGCACCTATCGGGCGAACAGCGACGACTTTCAGAAAATCAAGCTGCGGCAACGCGTCGCGATAGACATGACAAATCGCACCCTTGCCAGCACCATGGTCGGGCAGCCCGTTTCCATGCCAGTGGCTCTGGCGCCCACGGGCCTGACCGGCATGCAACATGCCGATGGCGAGATACTCGCTGCGCGGGCGGCGGCCAAGGCGGGCGTGCCTTTCACCCTGTCGACAATGAGCATCTGCTCCATCGAAGACGTGGCACGCCACACCGATCGGCCGTTCTGGTTCCAGCTTTACGTGATGCAGGATCGCGCCTTCATCGACCGGCTGATCGACCGTGCGAAGGCTGCAGAATGCTCGGCTCTCGTGCTCACACTCGACCTGCAGATACTGGGCCAGCGTCACAAGGATATCCGCAACGGCCTCAGCACGCCGCCGAAGCCCACGCTGGCCAACATGATCAACCTTGCCACCAAGCCGCGCTGGTGCTGGAACATGTTGCACACGAAACGCCGCTCTTTCGGAAACATTCACGGTCACGTCGAGGGGGTTGCGGATATGAGTTCGCTGTCCTCCTGGACCGCGACGCAATTCGACCCGAAGCTCAGCTGGGACGACGTGAAACGTTTTCAGGACCGCTGGCGCGGCAAGCTTATTCTGAAAGGAATACTCGACGCCGAGGACGCGGAGAGCGCGGCGCGGACCGGCGCGGATGCGATCATCGTCTCCAATCATGGTGGCCGCCAGCTCGACGGTGCGATCTCCTCAATCACCGCACTTCCGGAGATAGTCGAGGCCGTCGGATCGAGAATAGAAGTGCTCATGGACGGCGGCATCCGCTCCGGCCAGGACGTCATCAAGGCGCTCGCCCTTGGCGCACACGGGGTCTTCATCGGCCGGGCGTTTCTCTACGGTCTTGGCGCCTTGGGCGAGCAGGGCGTCACACTCTCGCTCGACATCATCCGCCGCGAGCTGGACACGACCATGGCGCTCTGCGGGCTTCGCGACGTAAGGGATGTCGATCGGAGAATCCTTGTCGGACCCAAGTGACGGCAAAGCGTGTTCCGGGCCGCCGGTTCCGCCGTCATTGGGACACCAGGATACGCACCGCGGCGGAAGCTCCCTGCTGCAGCGGCAGACGCACGCGAAATCGGTGCATGCCCCGCACCAACGGCCAATAGAGCGGCGAAGCAGGATCGGCTACCGCGTAATCCTGACCGTCCACCTGCCACACGATCTGCGTCACACCCGGCGCCACCCGCGCGCGGAGCGCCAGGCGGTTCATCTCCGGCGGTACTTCGGGGTTGAGCCAAACGCGCGTGTCGGGCGCTGGAGCAATCACGGACAGCGATGGCCCGTCCTGCGCCGCCCGTGCGACGGCGGGAACGAGCGGCAGCGACTCCGTCAGGCGGGACGCACACGCGCCTGCCGCACCGGTGGTGCACAACTCGACCGGGCCCTGGTGCGCCGGCGCCGCGAAGCCGCCGGCGGTAAGGTCCCCGCGCGTTGTGCGGTGCAGGTGCAGCAGCACCGCCTGCGCCAGGTCGGCAGCCGATTGCGCGCCGCCTAGCCTGGTCATCGGGCCGGCATCCGCACGCCCGACCCAGACGCCCACCTCGTATTCCTGCGACCAGGCGACCACCCACGCGTCGCGGTAGCCCTGCGACGTGCCCGTTTTCAGCGCCACCTCGAACGGGTATTCGACCGAGCCATAACGCTGGAAGCTCGGTAGCCTGGCCATCGGATCGGACAGGAACAGCCCGATCTGCCGCGCCGCATCCTGTGCGATGAGCAGGCGGGGTGCCGCGCGTGCCTGGCCCTCGTACCAGGCGAGTTCCGCATCCTGCCCGTCCTCCGCCAATGTGGCGTAGGCGCGCATCAGCCGGTCCAGGCTCGTGGGCAGCGAGCCGATCGCCAGCGACAACCCGAACCGGTCCGCGCTGCCGTCCAGGTCGGTCAGGCCGAGCGCACGCAGATTGTCGAACATGCGTTGCAGGCCGACGCGGCGCAGCAGCGTCACCGCCGGCACGTTCCGCGAATTCGCCAGCGCCTGCCTGGGCAGAATGTCACCGAGGAACACGCCGTCCGCATTGCCGATGCCGGCGCTGATATCCGGCAAATCCTGTATCACCTGCGCCGGCGAGAGCACGCCACGCTGCAGTGCCAGCGCATAGATGAACGGCTTGAGCGTGCTGCCCGGCGAGCGCTCGGCTTGGGTGAAATCGATCCGCCCGGCCGGCAGACTGTCGAATCCCGCAGACCCGATCGACGCAAGCACCCGCCGATCGTGCCGGCTGACGACCATCAACGCCACCTGCTGCGCACCATCGTTACGCCATTGTGCCAGACGTTCGCCTGCCATTCTGGCGAGTTCGCCTTGCAGATCGAGATCCATCTCGCATCTGACGATCGGGTCCGCACCGGGGCTGCTGCGGCCGGCGAGCAGGCGCCGCATGTGCAACAGCGCGTGCATGGCCACCATCGGCCGCGACGGCGCCGAGGCGATCTGCAACGCCGCGAGTTGCGCCCGCGCCGTCTGCAGCTCGTCCGATGGTATGACGCCCTGTGCCGAAAGCACGCCCAGAATGCGCCCTGCACGCTGCCGCGACGCCGCAAGCCCGGCGGAATGCAACGGATTGAGCCGGCCAGGCGCGTGTGGCACGGCCGATAACAGCGCGATCTCCGCCCAGCTCAAATCCGCCACGGGTTTGCCAAAATACCAGCGTGCAGCATGGCCGATGCCGTGGCTGCCATTCGCATAGGGCACCAGGCGCAGATACTGGATCAGCACCGCATCGCGCCCGTACCGCCATGTCAGCGCCAACGCGGTGCCGGCCTCGACCGCCTTGTTCCACAGCGTGCGCGCCTCGGGATGCTGCATGCGCGCCACCTGCATCGCAATCGTCGACGCGCCGGAACGTTCGCGATGCAGATGCTGCAATATCGCCCGCAGCACGGCGCGCGCGTCCACGCCCGGATGCTCCGCAAACCGCCTGTCCTCCAGCGCCAGCGTCGCACGCGCAACACGATCGGGCACCGCCGGCAGTGCCCAGTAGCCGTAATCCGTTCGCCCGTCTTGCACATTGCCGAACTGCGCGAGGAATGCGCCGTGGCGATCGGTCAGGATCGGGGTTGCGGTCAAGCCGTCCAGATGCGCGCGTTGCACGACATTGAAGATGTAGAAAGCGCAGATAACGACAGTAAGGAAGCAAGCAGTTCTTCTTTTCAAAAAAGCAGGCCTTCCTTCCTCACTGTCCGACAACGACACGCAAGCCATCGCTGCTCCCGTAAACCCCCTCCTGATACATCGTCTCGATCCGCGCCGGCGGCTGCGTGAAGCTGCCGGCGACCGTCGCGCGCATGCGCGTCCGGAACGTCAAAGTGCCAGCCGACAAGGTCTGATACACCGCCAGCACTTCGTCATCGCCATACGCTGCGTAATCCGGCATTTCGCTGGGTGCCGCCGAGGGTGCCGCGTCGGCCGGCGACGTCGCCAGATTGGGGTTGAGCGGCTCCATCCCCGCAGGCAGCGGCAGGCGCAGCGCCACGTTGGTGCGCGCTTCGGGGTTCACCATCTCGTCGGCCTCCTCCACCACGTCGCCCCTGGCCACATGGATCGCGCCGTCCGTACCCGGCTCCAGCAGCCGCATCGGGCCGGTGGCCGGCACCAGGAACAGCCGGCGGCCGGCCACGAAACCATGCGCGGCCGCCTGCGCCTCGCTGCCCAGGCCGGTCGGCACGTAGGTGGTGTCCGTCAACACGGACAACGCACTGTCGCCCCCGGCCGTGCTCACCGTGATCGGGCCGGGTGCGCGCGTGGCCGCCTGTTGCAGCGGCGTGCTCGCCGAAATCGTGCCGCTGTGCGGCGCCGGCTGGCCGGGCAAGGTGAAGCTGACCGGAATGTCCGCACCAGGACGCTGCCAGCTGGCGGCGAGCGCGCGCAAGGCGCTGGCCGTGGCATTTGTGCTGCCCCAGCCGTCGGAGTCGGCAATCCGCAGCAGACCGTCGCGCAGCAGGCCGAGCCGCTTCTCGTGCGGGCTCACGATCGCCACCGCGCGCGTCACGTCGGCCAGGCCACGCGCTTCGGAGGGCAGGATCAGCGGATCCGCCGGTTCGTCGGTCAGGCCGCCATACACCACCTGACCGTCGCGCAGCCGTGTCTGCACCCGCTGCCACATCTCCTCCTGCAGCCCGGGCAGCACGGCGTGGTCAGCCGTCGGCAGCTTGTCCAACGCCACGATCACCTCGGCCAGCAACTCGCTCGCCAGCACCACGGCACGGCGCGCAAGCTCGCTGGCATAAGCCGGCTGCAGGTCGCCGGCCTCGGCAAGCGCCCAGAGCGAGGCCGCACGTTCACGGACCGCCTCGCGCGCGAACAGATGCGGATAGTCCGAGCGCAGCGCCTGCTCCAGCACGTGCTGCAGCCGGCCGCGCATCGCGTGGTCCACCGGCAAACCCGCCTGCTCGGCCTGCACCGCGAAGTCCAGCGCCCAGGCGGTCAGCAATACCGAGCCGGTCGTATGCGGCCAATAGGCCACCAGCCCGTCCGCATCGGTGTTGGCCGCGATCTCGGCCAGGGTGGAAGCCACGTCGGTGCCGACGCGGTCACCCGCGCCGACTGCGTTCAAAATCGGCAGATACGGTCTCAGCGCCAGCTCGGACCCTGCCAGCGCGATGCGCTGTTCGGTGCAGCCGAACGGGTATTCCAGCAGATAATGCAGGCCGGCGACGATGCGGACCAGCAGCGGGTCGGCGGCAACGGTCACGCTGCGCTGGTAGGTGCCGGGGCGGGCGGTGTCGGTCAGCGCCGGAATCGTCCGGGTGGCGTGCGCGGCCAAGAGGGAGGTGGCGCGCTCGTGCAGCACCGGGCGGTCGGGGCGTACCGGCAGGCTCAGCTCGGCCGCGTCGCCCGCGCCATCGCCATCGCGCTTCAGCGTGAACCGCAAAACGGTCTCGCCGGCGGCGTCCCGCGGCACGCTCACGCCGAAGCCGAGGCGGGCCGGGTGCCCGGCATCCCACGCGAACGGCTGGCGGGCCGGTCCGATCGCTTGCAGGCCTCTGAACCACGCGATCGCCGTGCCGGGGCCGCCAGCACCTTCCACCAGCCGGCCGATGACGGTCGCGGTGAACGCGTCACCCGGTCGGACGAAGCGCGGCAGCACCGGCTGCGCGATCAGCGGCAGGCGTATCCGCATGCTCCCGGTGCCGGCGCCGAAGCGGTCCGGTCCGCTGATCGCCTTGGCCCGCAGCATGTAAACGGTGAGCGTGTCGGGCAGCTTGACGTGGATGCGCGCGGTGCCGTCCGCACCCACATGCACACGCGGCACATACAGCGGCACCGGGGTGAAATTGCGCCGTACGGAGATGTTCTCCGTGCCGCGGTCCCCGCCTGCGCCGCCGCCCGTCGCCTCGCTGAGCGGGATGATGCCGAACGCCATGTTGCGCGAATCGCGCGCCACCATGCGGCTCGGCCGCTGGACGATGAAGTCCGGCAGCGGATCGAGCCGCTGTTCCTTGGCAAGCGACAACACCGCCTGATCGACCATCCACACCGTGGCTTCGCCGGCGATCGGGTGGCCGGCCGCATCCGCCAGATGCAGCGTCAAATCCACCTCCTGCGCCGGCCGCGCGCTGGCCGGCGCCTCGAACGTCACGCGTACCTGGTTCTCGACCGGCGCCACCGTCAGCCATGCCGTGGACGCCACCGTCGTGGGCTTGCCCTGGTCGAACGGCGCGCCCGCCGCGGGGCCCGGGCCCTGCAGGCGGCCACGCATCAGCAGCACGTGCACCGCCAGCTTCGGCATTTGCGGCTTGCGGATCGGCACCCGCACGCGGCCGTAGCCATGCGTCACGTCGATCCACTGATAGCTGAACGGGCCCTCCGGCTCCTCGGTCACCACCAGGGCGCGCGCCGTCTGGAACGGGCTCTGCACCACCAGTGTCGCCGTCTCTCCCGGCGCATAGGCGGCCTTGTCGGGCGTCAGCGTCATCGTCTGTGCCGGCGGCTGGGCCCAGGTGACAGGCGTCTCGCCCGCCACGAAACTGTCCACCCGCACCGTCTGCGCCCGCCCGGCCTGGTCGGACGCGGTCAGCTCCACGATATACACGCCCGATTCTTTGGCATCGAAATGCAGCGTGCTGGCCGCCGTCCCGCTGGTGATCTGGCGTTCCACGATCGTCCGGTCGATCACCTGGGTGTCGTATTTCGCCGCCCCCGAAGCGAAGTCGCTGGCCTGCAGCACCGCGTTCCAGCCGCGCCGTATCAGCCGCGCCGTCATCTTCAGCCCGGCCGACGGATGGCCTTCGCCGTCCAGCGCCACCACCTCCGGCGCGATCTCGCCGGCATGGTCGATATAACGGGCCAGCTTCACGCCCAGCACGAAAGGCGGCAGGGCGACCACGTGCTGCACGCTGCGCACCTGGATATCGTCGTCGCCGGTCACGGTGGCTTCCACCACATATTCGCGCGGCTGGGCGGTCGGCTCGATCGTCGGGTCGAGCACCAACTGCGCCGAACCGCCCGCATCGGTCTTCACCGCGCGTGTCAGCACCGGGGTGGAGCGGAAATCGGTGTCGCCGGAAAACCGGCTGTCCGACGAGAAGGCAAAGCCGTCCTGGCCCGGCGGCGACCATACATGAGGGAACTGCGTGACGGTCCAGGCCACCGGGCGGTCCGAGACCAGCCCGCCGGCGAACCAGCGCGCCAGCAAATCCACGCCGAACGGGCGGTCCAGCGGCACGGTCTGCTTGCCCGTCAGCAGCACTTCGAAGGTCGGCAGGCGATAGGCCTCTTTCTTGAAGCTCATCGCCCCGCAGGTGGCGCGGTCGCGGTCCGGCTGGAACACCACGCTGTAATCGCCGGTCGCGTCCGTCTTGGCGTCGAACGCCACATGGAAACCGCCGACATCGTCGAGGGTGGCCGGCAGCTTCCATTGCTGGTTGTCCGGCCCGGTGACGATCACCGTGCCTTGGCCGCTGGCATACGACAGCGCGCCGGCCTGCCAGTCGCGTATCATGCCGGCAATCATCGGGTGCTCTTCCGGGCGGTAGATCGGGCGCTCGGTGAACACGTGGCACAGCAGCTTCTTCTGTTCCCCGCGATTGCGCGTGTTGCCGGAGGCCGCCCAGCCGAGCCAGCTTCCGGCGCCACGGCCCCAGCCGCCCTGCGTGTAGGCGGGCGGGCCATGAAGCGGGTCGAACACCAGCGTATCGGCGCCCTTGCTGACCACCACGCGGCTGAGCGCATGCGTCGCCTGGCCGGGCTCGTGCTCGGGCACGGTCCAGGTGAAGTCGCCATGCGCGTCGGTATGGCCGCGGGCCAGGCTGGCCATGCTGCCATCCTGCTGCGTCTCCTGCAGCTCGATGTCCACGCCGGAGACCGGCCGCGCGGTCGCCAGCGACGTGACCGCAAAGCGCACCCGCCGGTCTTCCTCGATGGTGGTCAGGCTGAGATCGGTCACCTGCACGCGCAGCCAATGCCGCTGCCTTGCATCGACCTGGCGCAGGCCGAACAGATAGGTGCCCGGCTGGCGCGCGCCGGCGATCCCGGCCAGGAAAGGCGCTGCGTCCAGCCCGAATTTCTGCTCCAGCCCGCCCGGCGTGGCCGGCAGGTCCGCCAGTGTGGAGACCGACGGCGAACCCATCGCGCCGATCCGCATCGCCATGTCGCCGGCGCCGATGGGGCCGGGCTGGTCCCACGGCGCAGGCTCGCGGCCAGGCAATGGCGGGGCCGTCGCGTCGCTGGTCACCAGCCCGGCCGCCGGAAATGGCCAGAAATCGCGTGACAACGGGTCGATCGGATGAATCCGCAGGTCCGCCTTGGCGTAACCCTGGCCGCGCAACGGCACCATCTGCGGCCCGTACCGCTCGATGATCCCCTGCGCGGCATCCCAGCGCAGGTCCGGCGGCGGTGCTGCGAACGCGAAACTCTGGTCCGCCATCGCCGCCAACGCCCGGCCGCGCGTGTCGTGCAGGCTGCCGGGCTGCACCGAAAGCGCATAGACCGTCGCCGGCTTGAACGCGCCGCCGACATGCAGCGTGTTCCCGTCCGATGCCGCCGTCAGGCCGTCCACATGCGGCGAGATTCGCAGCACGTCCCGCGCGCGGACCACATCCAGCGTTTCGGGCGCCGCGGTGAACACCAGGTCGATGCCCCTTGCAGGGCTTGCCGCCGGGCTGGCCGAGCCGTCCTGCTCGGGCGCGCAAGTACGCA
This sequence comes from uncultured Alphaproteobacteria bacterium, assembly GCA_963848205.1. GTDB lineage: Bacteria > Pseudomonadota > Alphaproteobacteria > Acetobacterales > Acetobacteraceae > BOG-908. The sequence goes on from CAWKCV010000003.1 coordinate 76,975, forward strand.
CCCCGTCCGCGGCGTCCACGGTGGAGCGGCCGAAGCCGGACGCGCACGAGGCGGCCATGAAGACAAACGGCGCGGCGCTGTGCAGCCGCGTCTCGAACACCGGCGCGTCCAGCCCCGGCACGTCCGACAGGCGCAATCGCAACAGGGCCACCTGGCCGTCCGCCACCGGCCGGTGCAGCACCACGACCACCACCTGCTTGTCACCCCGCGCCGCGCGCTCGCCGGGAGAGAGATCGAAATCCTGCGCGGTCAACAGCGTCGCGCCCGCCGCGGTGATGCCGGGCGCAGGCCGAAGCTCGATGGTCAGCAGGCGTGCAAGCGCGTCCGTATCCACCGGGCCGGGAAACGTGAGCGCGATCCGGTCCAGATCGACCACCCCCGCACCGGTGTCGGACGGGCCGGTCGCCACCGGCACCGGCAACAGCGGCACCAGCACCGTCGCATGCGTGCCCACGGCCACCCGCACCCTGCGCAGCGCCTGCCACGGCTCGGCGGGACGGAACTGCAACACGCGCCGGCCGAGCCATTGCCAGGCGCCGGGCGTGGCCGGTTGCAGCGTGACGTAATGCTGCGGCTGGTCCTCCGGGCCGCCGGCGGCAGGGCCGGTGTCGGCGGTGAAGAAAACGGTGACAGGGTCCCATTCGCGCAGGAAATGGTCGGGGATGATGCGTGTGCCGTCGGCGCGGGCGGGGTGGTCCTGGGCTGCTGCGGTTTGGGTGGCGATTAGGAGGAGGAGAGCAAGCAGGCAGTCCTTTTTTGAAAAGAAGGACCAAAAAACCTTTGCTTTCTGGGGCGCTTTGGTTTGGGCATTCGCTTTTTGGTTCATGGCTTTTGTCCGGGGGCGGTCAGGCCGGCGAGCGAGCGGTAATATTGCACCACATCGGGGGGCGGAGCGTCGGGCCTGGGTGCCAGGCCGACGATGGCTGGTTTGATCAGGGTAGCGGGACCGTCTGGCGGCACGCTCGCTTGCAGCACGTAGGCTCCCGCCGGCAGGTCCTTCAGCATCGCGGCGCCCCTGGCCACCTCGCGCCCGGTGGCGTCCAGAAGGGTCAGCGAAACGTGGTCCGGCTGCGCCTGCACGCCGATGCCGATGCGTTTGGGCGCTGCCAGGGTGAAGCCGAACAACACGCTGTCGCCAGGCGAGGCGGCAACCGCATCGCCCAGGCCGTCACGGGCCGGGTGAACCGGCGCGGCGCTCGCCTCCAGCCTCCCGGACAACGGACCGTCCTGGGCGGGGATCACCAGCAGATCCGTCGCGCCGGCAGGCACGTAGCGGCTGAACACGGCGCCAGCGGGGAACAGGGCAGGGGTCTCGCCAGCAACCCCGAGCAGCACGGGGGCGGTGGTGCGCACGCGCAGCAACGCCGGCCCGGCTTGGGTGACCGACAGGCGCATGGCCTCGCCTGCCAACGCCACGCTGCCCGGCAGTGCCAGCCGGGTCGTCGCCGGTTCAGGCCAGGGCGACGCGCCCGGCCCCTCCAGCCACACGGCCGCCAAGCCCGCTTTATGTTCCAGCGTCAGGCGTCCCGGCCCGCCAATCTTCAGCCTGGTGCCACGCTGCACCCGCCCATCCTGCGACACAAAGACGCCGCTTGCGTCTCCGGTCACCACCAGCATCTGCCCCGCATCGGCCGAAACCGGCAAGTCCAGCGAACCTGCCGCACCAAAGAAGCGCCGGAACAGGCGCGCGGGGCCGATCAGGTCCTCGCGCGGCGACGCATCCTGCGCCACCGACACGGAGGCTGGCGCCTGGTTCGTGTTGACCAGAAGCAGACCTGGCCAGCGCCCCTCCAGCGTGCGGCTGACCGGCGCCTGCCCGGCCCAGACGGTAACCGCATCCTTTCCGGGCCAGCCGGCGACCGCCGCGGTGCCGGGTAGCAGGACCACACGCAGCGCGTGCAGCGCCGGGTCGAGCGCCAGCAGGGTGGCACTGCCAGCCGGCAGCATCGCGTCCAGGCTTCCGTCCAGCTTGGCGCCCGGCGCTTGCACCAGCGCCACCGGGCGCGCCGTCACGCGCAGTCTGTCGGCATCGTCCGCCACCCGCAGGCTCGCCGCATCGTCCGAGACGATGGCGATCGCGCCATCGTCGGAGATGCCGCTGGCCGGACCTGGCGCGAACCCCGGCTGGCCTTGCGCCTCGGCAACCCAGGCCGTGAGCGCACCCATCTCGTGAGGCAGCCCCGCCACCTCGCCCTGCGCGAGCGTGAGGGTGACCGGGCTCAAGGCAGGACCCGGCGCCAGGCTGATCCGCGCCGGCTTGCTGGCGAGGAGCCAGACATTCGCTGTCTGCGGCGCGATCAACGCCCCCTCCGGCACAAAAGCGGCATGACCGGGCCAGGCGCCGACCTCAACCCCGGCATCTCCACCGAGGCGGAGCACGGAAGGCGACGCGACCGCGACGTTCGCCACCGCCAGGTGGTCGGCAATGCCGGCGAGTGCCAAGGGCGAGAAGCGCGGTGGCCCGGACGCGGGCGGCAGGCTGGCCAGCCGCACCGCGACCTGCATGGGCGCGTGGCCCTCATCCAGCGGCCAGACGGACAGCCGCCACACCCCGGCCTGGTTGTCGGCCGGCACTGCCACGACGGGAGCGCGCCCTTGTGCATTGGCCAGGCTGCGCCAGGCACCCCTGGCATCCTGCCGCTCGAGCGAGACCGCCAGCGGTGACGGCGAGGCCGCACCCGCCACCACCAACTGTCCCGCTGCCGGCTGTTGCAGCGCGAGATGGTGCAGCAGCCCGCCCGCCAGCTGGAGCGGCACGTCGCCCAGGGTTTCCGGCGGCGCCTCCTGCGGCAGCGACAGGGTCACACTCGTCGCGCTGCCGGCCGGCCCGGCGGACCCATGATCTTCCTGCTGATCCGGCTGCGCGTCGCTGCCACCCGCCGGGGCCTGCATGGCATCCGGGCCAGGTGCGTCGCCGCTGGCGGCATCCTCGTTCTCGGCCGACGGATCGGGTTGCGGTGCGTTGCCCGCCTGGTCGCCGGCGTTGCGCGGCGTCGGCGTCTGGTTGGGAGGCACGGCGCTGTCGAGGTCCAGCGTGTAAGCGCCGGGTTGCAGCAGGGTTGAGATCGCCACGTTCCAGTCGTCCGCGCGTGCGCCATAACGGCCGAGCACGCGCCCCGCCTGATCGCGCAGCACAGCGCGCACCGGCACGCCGCCGAAGCTCGTCAGGCTGGCGACACGCGGTTCGGCCACGTTGAAACGGACCTGGCCCGGCAGGTCCACGCTGGCTGGTATGCCGGGCTGCAACTGGGCGGCTTGCAGGTCGAGCTTATAGTCCAGCCTGTCGTTGCGTCCCTGGCTGCGCGCTTCCAGCCGCCAGGCACCCGCTTCCAGCAATCCCTTGAACGGCGTGCCACCGGCAATGTGCGCCGCCTGCCGCCCGTCCGCACCGGAAAGCGTCGCATCCATGCCGTCGCTGACCGACAAGGTGACGTCCGCCGGTGCGGCCAGCGTGAACCGCCAGTCGTCCGGCGTGCGCGGATCGGCCCGTCCCGCCGGTTCGCGCCACGTAAAATCCTGCGGCGTGCCGAACGGCAGCGCATGCGGCCCATGGCCGGCGAGCTTGGGCGCCGGCACGATCTGCGTGAGCCGGATCACCGCCCGCGCGTCGGTGGCCTGCGGCATCACCAGCAGCCGGGTGCGCCCGGCCGGCAGATCCTGCGTCGTGTCCTGCAACGGCGCGCTCACCGCCAGCGGCCAGCCGTCGGCATCCTCCAGCCGCGCCTCGAACACGCGCTCCAGGCCCAGCAACTCCAGCCGGTAGGAGCCCGCCTGCCTGACGTCGATCGGCACCAGCAGACCCGATCCCGCTTCCATCGTGGCCCGCAGCACACGGCCGGGCTCCAGTGGCGGCAGGCTCGCCAGCCTCGCCGGCCGGGCAACCACGCCGGCATGCCCGAAGGACTGCTTGGCCGCGACATCCAGATGGTAGGTGCCGGCACGCAGCCAGCCCTGCAGCAGCACGTTCTGGCCCGCGCCATTGGCTTCTGCCGTCTGCAGTTCCGGCACGAAATGGCTGCCGATGGCGCCACGCGTATGCAGCCGGCCCAGCGTCTCCACCCGGAACAGGCCGCCCTGGGCCACGTCGAGCGTGAAGCTGCGCGCGGTGTCCTCTTCGAAATCGAAATATCGCGCCTGCCCGTCATGCAGCACCGGCTGCTCGCCCTCCGGCTCGGGCGTGGGCGTCTCGGCGGCGGCTTGCGGCGCCTGCCAGAACAGCGACACCTCGCGCGCATGATCGCTGGCCGGCAGGTGCGCCAGACCCTCCACCGGATCGTAGCTCACCGGCACGGGGCCGGCACCCAGCTCCAGCGCGGTCAGTGTTCCCTGCCCGGCGCGCAGCTTCACGTCGGTCATACCTCCGGCAGGCTGGCCGATCCGCACCGGGGCCACCGCGCTGTCCAGCGGTGTCGCCGTCCAGTCCAGGCCGAAACGCGCATCCGGCGCCGCATTGCCGAACAGCGTGAGCTGTTCCTGCCGGTCCAGATGCTGCAAGCCGAACGTCAGCGACGGCGAGGCCGGCGCCGGCGGGCCAAGCTTCACGGCCGCCCCCGGCGCGCCGATCGTCATGTCGGCCACCCCGGCCGCGCGGCCTTGCGGCCACACGGAAAGCTTGTACCACCCCGCCGGCAGGTCCCACACGCCGGGCTGGCCCGCCGTGGGCACGTCCGTCTCGGCATCCAGCGCCACGAGAAGCGGCGTCGCGATCGGCACCCCGGTGACGGTGAGCGCGACTTTGCCGCCTGAAGTGGCGTGGAACAGCACATCCACCCGCCCGCGCAGATTGAAGCGCTGCCGCCATCCAGCACCCGCACCGATCTGCGGCGCATTGGACCCCACCACGTCCAGCGGCCCGAGAAGCTTGCGCTTGGCGAGGATGAAAGTCGCCGGCACGTCGTCACCGCCGAAACCGCTGCAGCGTGCGCTGACCCACCAATCGCCGGGCTCGAACAGCGAGGCCGACTGGCCGATCTCCTGGCTGCGCAGCCGGAACGCGGCGCCTTCAGCCCCGGTGACGATGACAACATGATCCTGCTTGGTCTGCGCCGCCTGCACCTCTGCCTGCGCAACGCGGGCCTTCTTGTCGATGTCACCTTCCGCTCCATCCACCGTCAGCAGGGCCGGACCTTCCATCGATAGTCGCACCAGGTCGTCCGACCCGGCGGTGGCGAACACTTCGCTGCCGAACGGCCCGACATGGCCGCCCGCCCAGCCCGGGCGCAACGCCTGGCTTGCGCCGGTGCGCAGATGAAACGGGGTTGCTCGGTCGCCATCCGGCCATGGGATCGGCGGCCCGCCATAGGCGGTGACCAGATAGACACCGGGCGGCAGAGTGTCTGTGAACAGGAAATCTCGCAGCTTATGGCCAGGGCTGGGCTCGATTTCGCTCTGCTCGGGTGTGGCCGCCACCAAGTCGCGCCCGTTACGCCACAGGCGCAGATCGGCCAGTGCCCGGCCGGCGGCTTCGAGCCGCAGCTTCTGGTGCTCCGTGACCGTCAGCCAAAAGGAGCGTTGCTGCAGGTCGCCGAGCGTCGCATCGTGCCCGCTATCCTGCAACGCGGTCTCAGTGGAGCCGGCCTGCGTAAAGCCCGCGACCTGCAGGTGAACCGTGCCAGTGGCGTGCGGCGCCGGATGGGTGCGCAGCTTGTAGGTACCCACATCGAGCAGCAGGTCCAGCCGGCCGTCCTTGCTGCCAGCTTCACCCGCCAGCGTCGTCGGGCCGGTGATCATATCCACCAGGTCCAGCGCCGTCCCGGTCGCACTTTTCGCAATGATGGCCAAACGCCCCGCCGCCGTCACGTGCAGCAGCGTGCTGCCGTCGGCAGAAGCGGGCAGGGTGTCCTTATCGAGCGTGGCCGCTGGCACGCCGGTCTGCGCGAGCGCCGGACAGGTGACCAGGAGGGCGGCGAACAGACCGAACAAGCGCCGCATTTGCCGCCCCGCGATGACCCGATAGCTTTACGCCACCGGCTGCCCGGCGGGGAGGTGGGTGCGGCGATTTAGCCGGTATGAACCTGAAAGCCACACGGCTCAGGGCCTGAAGGCAGCGGGTCGGGGCTTGCGGGCCTGAAACGCGACGCACCCGGCCAGGCTTCAGGCGCCCGCAGCACGATCGACCCGAACAGTGCATCGGCCGCCGCAGGCAAATCCGACGTGTCATGCCGCCGGACGGCAGATTGCGTGCCGGACAGGACACCGTCCAGAAAACCATCCAGCACGGCGAGGCGACCTGTCGTATCCGCTCGCCGCTTTCGGCGTTTCGCGATACGAGATCGTCGATTGCGCGGATGACGGGCGGAGAAAGATGGGCGCCGTGCAAAAGAGAGTGCAGGTTCATCGGGGCGGGTTCGTGACGCTGTCTCACCCATGGCAGCGCCAATGCGGCCGGACAGCGTAGCAGCAGCTTTTCAGCCGGGCGCCACCTTGGCTTTCCTCGATGGAAATTTCCTGCCTGAGAAGCAAGGGCATGGATCGTTGCGCGCCAACACTTCCGGCAAGCGGCGATGCGCCATCGGGCTTTCGTCCAGGTCACCGCCTCACCGCATCGCCACCCATGCCACCGACAAAGCCGCGCTGGCCCGGAAATGCCGGTGTCGCACCTTTGCATACTACCCACACGTCGCGGCCCGCATGCGTCTCCCGCCACACGTGGTTGTGTTGGTTGCCGGCCGACATTTCCTCCCATGCGTCACGTGCCCTACAACCCGCCCGTGCTCAAAATCGACAACCTCACCCTCAACGCTTACGGCCGCCGCTTTTTCGAGCAGGCCTCCGCGTCCCTGCCCAACCCCTCCCGCGTCGGCCTCGTCGGCCGCAACGGCATCGGCAAATCCACCCTCTTCAAACTCATCAAGGGCGACCTGACCCCCGACACCGGCGAGATCTCCATCCCCAAAACCGCCCGCATGGCCACCGTCGACCAGGAACATCCCGCCACCGCCACCAGCCTGCTCGACACCATCCTCGCCGCCGACACCGAACGCGCCCACCTCATGGCCGCCCTCGAAACCGCCCCCCCCGAAGCCATGGGCGACATCTGGGCCCGCCTGATGGATATCGACGCCGACACGGCGGCCGCCCGCGCTGCCGAAATCCTCAGTGGCCTCGGCTTCTCCACCGAAGACCTCGCCCGCCCCATGGCCGAATTCTCCGGCGGCTGGCGCATGCGCGTGGCCCTCGCCGCGGCCCTCTTCTCCGCCCCCGACCTCCTTCTGCTCGACGAGCCCACCAACTATCTCGACCTCGAAGGCGCGCTCTGGCTCGAAGCCCGCCTCGCCCGCTACCCGCACTCCGCCCTCATCATCTCCCACGACCGCGAACTGCTCAACAATTCCTGCGACTTCATCCTGCACGTCTCCGAACGCAAGCTCGACCTCTACACCGGCGGCTACGACAGCTTCGAGCGCCAACGCGCCGAGAAACTCCGCCTGCAATCGGCCTCCCGCGCCAAGCAGGAAGCCGAACGCGCCCATCTGCAATCCTTCGTCGACCGCTTCAAAGCCAAAGCCTCCAAAGCCGCCCAAGCCCAAAGCCGCATGAAACGACTGGCAAAAATGGAGCCCGTCGCCACCACCATCGAGGAACGCGTCGCCCCCTTCATCCTCCCCTCGCCAGCCCGCCCCCTGCCGCCCCCGCTCATGCGCCTCGAAGGCGTCGAAATCGCCTACGGCGACGACCCCGCCGTGCTCCGCGGCCTCGACCTCCGCCTCGACCTCGACGACCGAATCGGCCTGCTCGGCGTCAACGGCGCCGGCAAATCCACCTTCGCCAAACTCGCCGCCGGCGCACTCATGGCCCGCACCGGCCACGTCACCCGCTCGTCGCGCATGTCGGTCGGCTGGTTCCACCAACACCAGATCGAAGCCCTCGACCCCGCCCAAACCCCGCTCGACATCATGCGCGACGCCCGCCCGCAAGACAGCGACCAATCCCACCGCTCGCGCCTGGCCACCTTCGGCATCGGCTTCGACAAGCAAAACACCACCACCCAATCCCTCTCCGGCGGCGAACGCGCCCGCCTCCTCCTCAACCTTGTCGCCATGGCCGCCCCCCACCTCCTCATCCTCGACGAACCCACCAACCACCTCGACATCGACAGCCGCCGCGCCCTCCTGGACGCGCTGAACGACTACGAGGGCGCCGTCATCCTCATCACCCACGACCGCTCGCTGATGGAACTAGTCGCCGACCGCCTGTGGCTCGCCACCGACAACACCATCACCCCCTTCAACGGCGACATGGACGACTACGCCCGCTTCGTCCTGGACCGCACCCGCATTGCGGCACCGTCGCAGGCGGCCGCCAAGGAAAAGCGCGCAAAAAAGCAGAAACGCGCGGGCTGACAACATTCAGGTGAGATGAAGGCAGGAAGGCCTTCTTTTCTGAAGAAAAGAAGCAAAAGACTTTTATCAGGCTGTCGCCAGCCCCCTGACGGAGTCTTGGCTAACCCACGGTCTGAAACAATACTGCGCCCCCGTCGAGCCGCCATCCCCGCCGCTCCTGTGGGACACCATCATGAGCCAGGCGCACGGACCCTCAGGATAGGCCGCAAGCAGCCCCACAGCCTCCCCCGATCGCCCAAGCGCATAGCCGCAAGCCGCCCGCTCACCCCACGATAACGTCTGCCCGGCCGGGCCAGCGGAGACGACCGTTGAGCACGGCTCAGTAAAACAAGATCGCGCCGGCCGACACAGCGTTCGAGGTAACCTCGAGCGGCCCGTGCGATTTCGATTGCTGATGCGCGTATTCGCCAACCAACGTGACCCAATCGGTCAGGTTGTAATATAGCGCCCCGATCTCCGCCTCGTTACGACGAACAAGGTTCGGATCAATGTCGCCCGCCGCCCGATAAAGCGAACTCTCGCCGTAACTGCCAACCAGCTTGAACTTCGGCGTAATCTTGTAGCTACCCTGAATGTAGCCGCCGTCCGAACCACGCAAATCGCCCGCGGCGGACAAACCGTCGAAAAACTTCGCCGTCGTGCCCACGCCAGATCCGCGATACACATAAGCCGTGAGCCCGACCGGTCCGAACGTAAATGCAGCACCGGCCTCGCCCGCCGCCGCCGTCTTGCTGGAGTTTCCATGCGCCGTGCCGGTCAGCGGCGTGATGCCCTGCTGATTTTGCGCCATGAAACCAGCCCACGCATGCGCGGTGAACGCGCCGCCTTTGTAATCATACGTGAGCTTGCCTTCGAACTCCGGCGCACTGTGTTGTGCAGCCGTCGCCGACAGACCCGTGAGGCTGAACTCGTTGAGCGGCTGGAATACACCTACCTGCGCCTGAAAACCCGCAAAAACCGGGCTCAGATAGCTGATCTGCGGCAGAAAATCGGTATAGATATAACCAAATCCGATGCGGCCCAGCGAAGTATTGGCAGGGTCCGCATTGCTGCCAGTGGCACCCACGCTCAGCAACGTCGCATCGTTAAGAATCGCGTCGGAACCAAAAATCGCGATATCGCGTCCTGCTTTGAAGGTGCCGAAGCGGGGCGTGCCGACGGTCAGGAACGTCTTACGGAAATCGCCGCCGGCCGTGCCAAGCGCCGTCGAGTTGCCGCCCGAATTGGCGCCCAGAACACCCGCATTGGCAGAATTGATGCCGGGATAGACACCGAATGTCGCGGTGATGTCGATGCCTTCCTGCTTGGTGGCAACGCTCGCGATGAACGCCCCAGGCAGCAGGCCGTTACGCACGGCCGACGAATCGAACCCGCTGCCATCGGCCAACCCGCCCGCCGGCGTGTGCCCGGCACTGTCTGCACTGGAGTATGTATAAAATCCGTTGACGATACCGGAGAAGTTCAAATCCACCGCGCCCACGCGGAGCGTGACGCCAGCACCCGGCTTGTAAGGCTGCACATGCACGAAGTCGGGGTTGTTCGACATCTCCTTTTCCATCGACGCCATCTTGTCGGCCGCCGCCTGGGCCGACGCCGCACTGGCCGCCGCGCTAAGCGCTTCCTTGTTCGCGCGCGCATAAGGGTCGTCGTCTGGCGTGGTCACAGGTTGCAGTGCCACGTGCCGGCCATGCAAGGCGGGCCTGGTGCCGTGCTGATGCTTGCGCATGAGCGACGAATATTCGTTTTGCGAAAGGCTCCCGCGCGCATGGAGAATGTCGAGTAGGTCAGTATAGTCGTCAGCGTGCGCGAACGAGGCGCTCATTGCTAGAATGGATGCCGATGCAAACAGGCTGAATGCGATGTTTTTCATTGTTTCCCCCGCGTTTGTATTCGCGTGGGAGGTATATTTCTATGTCGGGACTATGTTTGCAACGACACCGTATTGTCGCGGCGTCGGATGTGTCGCAGTTCTGCGACAGGCAGAAAGCAGGCACTTCTGTCTTGAAAAAAGAAGCAAAAACTTCCGCTCCCTCGCATTTGAATCAACGCGTCAAATGCGAAAGAGCAAAAGTTTTTTGCTTCTTTTTTTCAAAAAAGAAGTGCTTGCTTACCTCAAAAGAACCCCATCGCCTTTGTCGAGTAACTGACGAGCATATTCTTGGTCTGCTGATAGTGATCCAGCATCATCTTATGGTTCTCGCGACCTATCCCGGACTGCTTGTAGCCGCCAAACGCCGCATGCGCCGGATAGTGATGATAGCAATTCGTCCAGACCCGGCCAGCCTGGATGCCGCGGCCGAAGCGATAGGCGCGGTTCATGTCGCGCGTCCAGATACCCGCGCCCAGCCCATACGGCGTGTCGTTGGCCAGGCGCATGGCTTCCTCGTCATCCTTGAATTTGGTGAGCGAGAGAACAGGCCCGAAGATCTCCTCCTGGAAGATCCGCATGTGGTTTTCACCTTCGAACACCGTGGGCTCCACGTAGAACCCCGAGCCGAGATCGCCGGGCAGTTGCGCGCGGTTGCCACCGGTGAGCACGCGTGCACCTTCGTTGCGGCCGATGTCCATGTAGGACATGATCTTGTCGGTCTGTTCCTTGGAAGCCTGAGCACCAACCATCGTGCTCATGTCGAGGGGATTGCCCATCTTGATGGATTGGACGCGCTTGATGGCCGCTTCGACGAAGCGGTCGTAGATGCTCTCATGAACGAGCGCGCGCGACGGGCAGGTGCACACCTCGCCCTGGTTGAGCGCAAACATCGAAAAGCCCTCGAGACACTTGTCGAAGAAATCGTCATCCTCGCGCGCCACGTCGGCGAAGAAGATATTCGGCGACTTGCCGCCCAACTCCAGCGTGACAGGGATGATATTCTCCGAAGCGTACGACATGATCAGCCGGCCGGTCGATGTCTCACCGGTGAAGGCGATCTTGGCGATGCGCTTGCTCTGTGCAAGCGGCTTGCCGCATTCGAGCCCGAAACCGTTGACCACATTGATCACGCCAGGCGGCACGATGTCGCTCAGCACGTCCATCAGCACCATCACGCCCATCGGTGTCTGTTCGGCCGGCTTGAGCACCACGCAATTGCCGGCGGCCAGCGCCGGCGCCAGCTTCCACACCGCCATCAGCAGCGGGAAATTCCACGGAATGATCTGACCGACAACGCCCAGCGGCTCATGGAAATGATAGGCGACGGTGTCGTGGTCGATTTCGCTGATGCCGCCTTCCTGCGCACGGATGCAGCCGGCAAAATACCGGAAATGATCGACAGCCAAGGGCAGGTCAGCCATCGTCGTCTCACGGATCGGCTTGCCGTTGTCGATTGTCTCGACCATGGCGAGCAGGTCGAGTTTCTCTTCCATCCTGTCGGCGATCTTGAGCAGAACACGCGAACGCTCCGTAGGCGACGCGCGGCCCCATGATTCGCGTGCAGCGTGCGCGGCATCCAGCGCCAGTTCCACGTCCTCGGCGCTGGAACGCGCCACGGTGCAGACGACCTGACCGTCCACCGGCGATATATTGTCAAAGTAGCGGCCATGCACCGGGGCTACCCATTTGCCGCCGATGAAATTGTCATACTGCGGGCGTATCGCGATGTGCTGCGCCACGTCCTTGAGAATCTTGCTTACCATTTCTGTCTCTCCCGTTTGTTCGTCGGTGTTTGGATGCCTTCCAGCCTGGCGAGCCTACTTCGAATTGCCATGCCAGCGAAGCTCTACGGTCGACTTGGCAGCGTGGTCGAAATCAAGCGGCTTGGGGCCTGCGGGATATCCGTTCTGCTGCAGGATGTAAGCCATGATAGCCTCATACTCGGCCTTCTGCAGGTTTCCAGGATCGGTTGCCGGCATCTGCTGCGAAACTACGGTAAAAACTTCGCCGACCGTGTAGTCCGCTTTGGCATTTGCCCAATTCGGCCCCCGTAAGGCGGGTGCGGAGCGCCCTTCCAGATGCACGCCATGGCACATGGCGCAGTTGCCGAGAAATTTCGCAAAGCCTGTCGCGGCCTGTGTTTTCGTGTAGAGCGCGGGCAATGCGGGCGATGCGGCACCAGAGTCGGGCAGCGCTGTCGTGACCGCGATCTTCGTCGCGTTGAAAACCTGGGCGTCGTGCGCGCTTTGCGGCAGGTATAGGGCCACGACATCGTAACGCGCATGTGGCTCGGCGAGCGGATAGACGGCAAGCTTCACCGCATCTGGCGTGCGTTCGTATTGCTCCACGGTCGGCTGCCAGATCATCGCCGCTTTCGCTCGGCCGCCGACGATCGCCTGCATCGTCTCTGCTTCCGTGGGGTGCACGTCCGAAGTGATGTTCGGGTGACCGGCGAAATACAAATTAGGTGCCGTCTCGAGCGTGACCGCGACCTCCGTGCCAGCGGGAAGATCGGCCAAAGTCCTGGCATTCATTCCCGCCTGTTCGACAAGTGCGAAACCGGTCTGCGCATAGGCTTTCGTAGCCAACAAACCCGGCGGCACGTCGCCGCCGTTCGTATCGACGGGAAAACCCATCACCAGCGCGCATTTGCTGGTCAGCAGCTCCCGGAAGCGTCGTAGCGGAAACGCGTCGTCGCCATTGTCGCTGTTGAAATCGACGATGTCGAGCGTGAGCTCGGCCTGGCTCGCCACCCGACCCGCAATGGCACGGTCGCGATCGGCCGTCGCGCTCGCGCGATCAACGCAAACGCGCAAATCCGCTGCATGCGACACCGAAAACGGCGCCAGCGCCACCGAAGCCAACACCCACCACGCCATGCCGGCGGGGTGCAAAGCACCCCGCCTCAACGAACCCGCACCCATCGCGGACCGCGTCTTACAGGCTGAACACATAGAGATGCCCACCGACCGGAATTGCGCTCACGGCAGGATCCTTGGCCATGTCGCCGCCCCAGAGCGGGGTTGCACCACCCCAGCCTGCCCACACGCCGACAAACTGCTTGTCGCCCACTTTCCACGTGCTCGGCACGCCAATGATGCCGCTGCTCATTTGCGGGCTCTTCCATTTGACGGCACCGGTCTTGGCGTCGAACGCATAGAGGAAACCGTCGGCCGAGCCGGAAAATACAAGGCCGCCAGCAGTGGCCAGCATGCCGTCATTCCATGGCAACTTGCTGCCGAACCGCCAGGCCTGCTTGCCGGTATTCAGATTGATCGCCTGCACCTCGCCCCATTCGTTGGGGAAAGCAGGATCGCGCAGAACCTTGAAGCCCTCATCGAGGAAAGGCAGCCCGGCCTTGTAAGCGCCGCCGGCAGTGCCCTTGATTGTCATGCAGGTATGCATCGTCGGCACGTAGGCCATCTTGGTCTGCGGATCGACGGCGATCGGCCACCAGTTCTTGCCGCCCAGGAAACTCGGGCAGGTGAAGACCTGCTTACCCACGTCGGGCCGCATCTTGTCGTCGGTCACCATCTGCCCGTTCTTGACGCCGCTCACGCTCGTCGCAGTCGCGAATTTCTGCGCATAGATCAGCTTGCCGCTGATCCGGTCGATCGCATAAAACCATCCGTTGCGACTGGCGGAAACCAGCGCTTTGTGCGCGGTGCCGTTGTAGGTGATGTCGGTCAGCACCGTCTCATTGGTGCCGTCGTAATCCCACGTGTCGTGCGGCGTATATTGATACGACCACTTGATGTTGCCGGAAGCCGGGTCCATCGCGATGACGCTGTCAGTGTAGAGGTTCGTTCCGGGCCGCAAAGTCGCCAGCCACGGGCCGGGATTGCCCACGCCCCAGAACAATGTGTCGGTAGCGGCATCGTAGGTGCCGGTCAGCCACGCGCCGCCGCCGCCTGTTTTATACGCGCCCTTCGGCCAGGTATCGCCGCCTTTTTCATTCGGTGCGGGAATGGTGTAGCGCTGCCAGACTTGCGTGCCGGTAGTGGCGTCGAGTGCCACCACCGAGCCGCGTGCGCCATATTCACCGCCGGACATGCCGACGATGACTTTCCCCTTCACCACCAAGGGCGCCAGCGTCATCGCGGCACCGAGGTCGGCAGGCGCCAACTGTTTCTTCCAAGCCACCGCACCAGTTTTGCCGTTCAGCGCGACGACATAATTGTCCAGTGTCGCGATGAACACGTTCTCGCCGTAGAGCGCCACGCCGCGGTTGACCACGTCGCAGCAAACTGTTTTGAGGCCGACGGCGCTCAAATCATGCTTGTACGTCCACAATTCCTTGCCGGTGCTGGCCTGAAAGGCATGCACCTCATCCTTCGGCGTGGTGACGAACATGTAGTCGCCATTGATCAGCGGCGGCAATTCGTGGCCCTGCTGAAAACTGCTTTTATAATTCCACGCCGGCTTGAGCATGCTCACGTTCGTGCCGGTAATCTTGTCGAGCAGCGAATAGCCGCTGCTGGTGTAGTCATGGCGATACATCAGCCAACCCGGATCGCTGGCGGCCGCCAGCAGACGCGCATCGGTCACCGGCGCGTAGGTGGGCTGGCCGGCCAACGTCTCGGCGGCCGTGGGCAGGGCTGCCAGCGCACCGAGAGCGGCGCCGAGAGCCAGGCCCAGGCGGCGGCGCGGGCCGTTTGTGGCGTGTGTCGAGCGAATGTTCACTTCGTTCCTCCTTGGTGTTTCCGCATCCTTGCCAGGCCTCTTGGGTTGGCGCCTGCCCTGTCGGCAGCCTGGTTGCCTGCATAGGCGCCCATTTGAATGCCCCCGCGCAATGGCAACCCTGCCACGCCTGCGCTTATGTGTCGCAGTTCTGCGACAAGCCATCGGATCCGCAAGTATGTCGCAACACTGCGACACAGCCGACAGATGGGTCGCAATATTCTGTCAATCTTCGGAAACTATCCTATATGTTACCCGCACAGACCGGCAAAGACCGGTCGGAAAAGTTCGGAGGAGATTTTGCACCACGCTGACCGCGTACGTGCCGTCGCAGGCGACCCATCGGCGTCCGCCCGCTCAGCCCTTTTCGCTTCCTGGGCGCGATCGCTGACGCGCTACAAGCTCGACCCGCTGGACCGCGAGCCCACCCGCAGGCTGACTGAACGGGAGTTCCAGGAGGCGCGCGCTCGCGTCGAGCCGTTGCTGCGCGCCGGTGTCACGACGCTGGACAGGCTGTTTGCCGCGGTCGGCGGAAGCGGCTGCTGCGTGCTGTTCACCGACCGTCATGGCGTCACCGTCGACCGGCGCGGCGCCTGCGGCAACGACAAGGAATTCCGCAATTGGGGCCTGTGGCCCGGTGCGGTCTGGAGCGAGGAAAGCGAAGGCACCAACGGCATCGGCACGTGCCTCGCCGAATCGCGTCCGCTGACGATCTATCGCGAGCAGCATTTCCACTCCCGCAACGTCGGGCTGACCTGCGCGGTCGCTCCGATCTACGATCACCGCGGCCAGCTCGCGGCCGCACTCGATGTATCCTCCTGCCGCGACGACCTGACCGAGGACCTGGCGCGGCTGATCGGCTCGGCCGTGCTCGATGCCGCCCGCAAGATCGAGGCACGCCATTTCGCCCACGCCTTCCCCGGCGCGCGCATCGTGCTCGCCACCGACAGCGATGTGGCGGCCGGTGCCATGCTCGCCATCGGGGAAGACGATTTCGTGCTCGGTGCAACCCATGCGGCGCGCCAGGTCTGCGGCATCACAGACGCGATGATCGAACGCGGCATGCCGGCCCAGCATGTGCTCGCGCCGCAGCAGGACAATCCGGAAGATTTCGACCGTGCCGAACGTGGCGTGCTTCAGCGCGCACTCGCCCGTTGCGACGGAAACGTGTCGGCGGCCGCGAAAACGCTGGGGATCAGCCGCGCCACGCTGCATCGCAAATTGCGCCGCGCCGGTGCCGCCCGCGCCTGACGGCCAAGCCCCAATGACAGGGCCTGGCCACGCTGCAGGCTACTTCTTGGCTTCAGCGCAGGCGTAGCTGTTGATTTCCGCGCCCAGTGCGATTTCGACGACGACCGGTGTCTTCCAGGCCATGATTGAGCTCCCTTGTTGCAACATTATCGAAGCTGGCTGGGGGTTTCTGCTTGGTCAAGCGCGTGACTTAGCTTGCCCCCGGAAAGTGTAGCGGAAGTGAGGCAAGCAGTCCTTTTTTGAAAAAAAGACTAAAAAACTTTTGAAATCTGGCGTGTTTCACCCTGCGATCAGCGGGGCCAAAGCGCGATATTCATGTGCCCGAGGCGAACCGGCCCGCCAGGCCAGCCCGATCGTCCGGCAAGCCGACCCGCCGCTCAGCGGCCGCAGCTCCACATCCGCCCACGCCGCCACCCCTGCATCCACCGCCATCTGCGGCAGCAGCGTCACCCCAAGCCCGCCGGCCACCATCTGCGCCAGCGTATGCAGGCTGGTGGCGGCAAACTCCTCCTGCTCGCCCGCCTTGTTGCCGCGCGGAATGCCGCACACCGAAAGGGCCTGGTCGCGCAAGCAGTGGCCGTCCTCCAGCAAGAGCAGGCGCTCGCCCTCCAGCTCGGCGGCGGCCACCCGTGTGCGGGCGGCCAGGCGGTGGCCTTTCGGCAGCGCCACCACGAACTCGTCGCGCGCAATGGCCAGCGTTTCCGCGTCCCCGCAATCGTACGGCAGCGCCACGAGCAGCAGATCCAGCCGGTTGCGCGCCAGCCGCTCCACCAGCGCCTTCGTCGTATCCTCGCGCACGAAAATGCGCAGGTTGGGAAACGCGCCACGCAGAACCGGCATCAGCCGCGGCAGCAGAAACGGCCCGATGGTGGGGATCACGCCCAGCCGCAGAGGTCCGCTCAATGGCGCGCGTGCGGCACCGGCGGCCTCGGCCAGCGCTTCCAGCGCACCCAGCACGCGTCGTGCATGCGCCACGATGTCCTCGCCCAACGCGGTGAACACCACATGCTTGCCGGCGCCGCGGTCGAGAATGGCCGCGTCGAGCTGACGTTCGAGCGCCAGCAGCCCGGCCGAAAGCGTCGACTGCGTGACCGAGCACGCGTCCGCCGCGCGCCCGAAATGGCCGTGTTCGGCCAGCGCCACCAGGTAGCGGAGCTGCTGCGGGCTGGGCAGGGGAGTCATCGAGAACCTCGATGAAAAGCCCGAACTTTATTCATTGGAGCGTGTCGCATCGAGGGTCCATATGGAGCCGAGCGACAGGCGAAGGAAGCACGACCATGGATACGAACGTCATACCCGAGGGCGAATGCCCGGTACCGCACGGCCGCACAGGCCACGCGACCCGTCTCGCACGCATGAACCGCGACTGGTGGCCGAACCACCTGAACCTGCACGTGCTGTATCAGAATCCGCCGGCAGCCAACCCATACGGCCCGACCTTCAACTACGCCGAGGAGTTCAAGACCCTCGACCTCGACGCCGTCGTCGCCGACCTGACCGCGCTGATGACCGATTCGCAGGATTGGTGGCCGGCCGACTGGGGCCATTACGGCCCGCTCTTCATCCGCATGGCCTGGCACAGCGCCGGCACTTACCGAATCTATGACGGCCGTGGCGGCGCCGGCGCCGGCACACAGCGTTTCGCCCCGCTCAACAGCTGGCCTGACAATGCGAGCCTGGACAAGGCACGCCGCCTGCTGTGGCCGATCAAGCAGAAATACGGCCGCAAGCTCTCCTGGGCCGACCTGATGGTGCTGACCGGCAACGTCGCCCTCGAGTCCATGGGCTTCAAGACGTTCGGTTTCGCCGGCGGCCGCGAGGACGTGTGGGAGCCGAACGAGGACATCTATTGGGGCCGCGAAGGCACCTGGCTCGGCGACGAGCGCTACAAGAACGAGCGCGTGCTCGAGCAGCCGCTGGCCGCCGTGCAGATGGGCCTGATCTACGTCAACCCCGAAGGCCCGAACGGCAAGCCGGACCCGGCCGCCTCCGCGCACGACATTCGCGAGACATTCGCCCGCATGGCGATGAACGACGAGGAAACCGTCGCTCTCATCGCCGGCGGCCACACCTTCGGCAAAACCCATGGCGCCGCCGAGCCCGGCCAATATGTCGGCCTGCAGCCGGAAAGTGCCGACGTTGAGGAGCAGGGCCTGGGCTGGCGCAACAGCTTTGGCAGCGGCCGCGGCTTGCACACCATCACCAGCGGCCTGGAAGGCGCCTGGACCGCCGAGCCCACCAAGTGGGACAACGGCTACTTCGACAATCTGTTCGGCTTCGACTGGGAGCTGACCAAGAGCCCCGCCGGCGCTTACCAGTGGACGCCGAAGAACCAGGCAGCAGCCGACCAGGTGCCCGACGCGCACGACCCGTCGCTGCGCCATCCGCCGATGATGGCCACCACCGACATCGCTCTGAAGGTCGACCCGTCCTACGCCGAAATCTCCAAGCGCTTCCACGAAAACCCGGACCAGTTTGCCGACGCGTTCGCCCGCGCCTGGTACAAGCTGACGCACCGCGATATGGGGCCCCGTCAGCGCTATCTCGGCAAGCTCGTCCCCGCCGAAGTGCTGCTCTGGCAGGACCCGGTGCCGGATGTGGATCACGAGCTGATCACCGAGCAGGACGCGACCGACCTGAAGGCCAAGCTCCTGGCGTCCGGCCTGTCCATCAAGCAGCTCGTCACCACCGCCTGGGCCTCGGCCGCCACGTTCCGCGGGTCGGACAAGCGGGGCGGCGCCAATGGCGCGCGTATCCGCCTGGCACCGCAGAAGGATTGGGAGGTGAACAAGCCCGAGGAGCTGGCCCAGATACTGGCCAAGCTCGAGCAGGTGCAGTCCGGGTTCAACGCTGCCCAATCTGGCGGCAAGAAGGTCTCCATCGCCGACCTGATCGTGCTCGGCGGCAGCGCCGGCATCGAGGCGGCGGCCAAGGCAGCCGGCACCGAGATCGTGGTGCCGTTCACGCCCGGCCGCACCGATGCGGCGCAGGAGCAGACGGACGTGCATGCCTTCGCGGTGCTCGAGCCGACGTCCGACGGCTTCCGCAACTACCTGCGCGGCGAGCACGACCAGTCGGCCGAGGAACTGCTGGTCGATCGCGCGCAGCTCATGCGTCTGACCGTGCCGGAAATGACAGCCCTCGTCGGCGGCATGCGCGTGCTGACGTCGGATGCCGGCATGTTCGCCGGCAAGCCGGAAGCGCTGAGCAATGCCTTCTTCGTCAACCTGCTCAGCATGGCGACTACCTGGCATCCGTCGCCCTCGTCGAACAACACCTACGAGGGCCGCGACCGTGCGACAGGTGCTGCCAAATACACCGGCACCCGCGTGGACCTGCTGTTCGGGTCGAACTCGCAGATCCGCGCCGCCGCCGAAGCCTATGCGTGCGCCGACTCGAACGACGTGTTCGTGGCGGACTTCATCGCCGCCTGGACCAAGGTGATGGAGGCCGACCGCTACGACCTCGTCGCCGCGGGCAAGCGCGCGTACGCCTGACCACTCGACCAAATCGCACCGGTTCGGGCATCGCCCGGGCCGGTCGCGGTTGTGTGTTGGCCGGATGGCCCCTCGGGGCTTTCCGGCCAAGCCATCTGCCTCCACGCTGGCGCCAAACATTGCCGGTGGGAGAGACCAACATGCTGACACGTCGAGATTTGGCCAAAACGGCCGCAAGCGCATCTGCCTTCGCCGTGTTGCTGGCCGCACGCAGATCTAGCGCACAAGTGCCAATTTCGGCCTCGCCGCTCGACGCGCTGTTCACCCAATTCGCCGACGAGATGCTGCAACGCGTGCCCGAGCGCGCGACGAGCCTGGGCCTCGATGTCGGCCATCTCGCGCCGTTGCGCGGCAAACTGCACGAGGCGTCGCTGGCAGCCATCGCGCAGGACAAGCGCGACAATGCACGCCGCCTCGCGCAACTAACTGCACTCGGCTCGAACGGGCTTTCGGGCCTGCAATCGGCAAACTACGAAACTGTCCTGTTCAGCCTGCAGGTCAACGACGAGGCGAACAGACTGTTCGACTACGGCGCCGGCGGCGCGCGCTCGCCTTACGTGCTCAGCCAGCTCACCGGGGCCTATCAATCCGTGCCGGATTTTCTCGACACGCAACACCCGATCCACACCGCGCAGGACGCGGAAGATTATCTCGCGCGCATGCAGGCCTTCGTGCGGCTGCTCGATCAGGAACTCGAAGTCTTCCACCACGATACCGCCCTGGGCGTCGTGCCGCCCGATTTCATCCTCGACAAGTCGCTCGTCCAGATGAAATTGTTCCTGACCACGCCGGCAGAAAAGGCAACGCTCGTCACCTCGCTCGCGCGTCGTGCCGATAAAGCCAAGCTCGATCCGGACTACGCCAAACGTGCAGCCGAGCTCTACACGCAACACATAGTGCCGTCGCTGCAGCGCCAGGCCGACGCGCTGACCGCCGCACGCAAAACCGCGGTGCACGATGCCGGCGCCGCGCGCCTGCCGAAGGGTGAGGATTTCTACCGGCTCGGCCTTAAGACTTACACGACAGCGACAATCTCGCCTGCCGACATCCACAAGACCGGCCTCGATCTCGTGGCCAGCCTGTCGGCCGAAATCGATGCCGCGCTGATCAAGCAGGGCATGAAGGAGGGCAGCGTCGGCACCCGCCTGGCCGCGCTCGCCGCCGACAAGAAACATCTCTACGACAACACCGACGAGGCCAAGGAACAGCTCATCGCCGACCTCAACGGGCTGGTGGCCAAGATGCAGGCGCGGTTGCCCGAGCGGTTCGACACGCTGCCGAAAGTGACCGTGCAGATCAGGCGCGTTCCAAAGGCGATCGAAGCCGGCGCACCCGGCGGCTACTACCAGAGCGGTGCGCTGGATGGCTCGCGCCCCGGCGCCTACTACATCAATCTGCGCGACACCGCGGAGTGGCCGCGCTGGACTCTGCCCACGCTCACCTATCACGAAGCGATCCCCGGCCATCATCTCCAAATCTCGCTGGCGCAGGAGACACCCGGGTTACCGCTCATCCGCAAGATGGGCGGCTTCTCCGGCTATGCGGAAGGCTGGGCGCTCTACTCCGAGCAACTCGCCGTCGAGATGGGCATGTACGACAACGATCCGCTCGGCCATATCGGCCAATTGCAGGCGGCACTCTTCCGCGCCGTGCGTCTGGTTGTCGATTCCGGCCTGCACGCCCAGAACTGGAGCCGCGAGCATGCCGTCGATTATTACGTCGATACGCTAGGCGACAAGCGCAGCGCCGCGATCACCGAAGTGGAGCGCTACTGCGTATGGCCGGGCCAGGCGTGCAGCTACATGATCGGGAAACTGACCTGGCTGCGCCTGCGGGATCGCGCACGCACGGCGATGGGTGCGAAGTTTGACATCAAGAAGTTCCATGATGCGGGGTTGTTGTCGGGGAGCTTGCCTTTGGATGTTCTCGATACCGTCATTGGCGATTATACAAAAGCTTAAGCAAGCAGTCCTTTTTTGAAAAAGGACCAGAAAACTTTTGCCCTCCGGAGCTTCGCGACAGCGGAACAAAAGTCTTCTGCTTCTTGTCTTCAGAAAAGAAGTCTTCCTTCTCGGAGCACGTCCATGGAAACCACCACCCTCACCACCTCGCTCGCCGGCCGCGTGCTCACCATCACGCTCAACCGCCCCGACAAGATGAACGCTTTCACCGTCGAGATGGCCAACGAACTCGAAGCCCTCTTCCAGCACGCCAGCCTCGATGACGGCGTCGGCGCCATCGTGCTCACCGGCGCCGGCCGTGCCTTCTGCGCCGGCATGGATCTCACCGCGCGCGACGCGGACAATCCCTTCGGTCTCGACGAACATCTCTCCCCCACGCTGACCGACATGCAGGACCGTCTGGACGAGGCCGAGATCATTGCCGGCGTGCGCGACACCGGCGGGCGTGTCACCCTGGCCATCTACGACTGCCGCAAGCCGGTCATCGCCGCGATCAACGGCGCCGCGGTCGGCATTGGTGCCACGATGACGCTGGCTGCCGACTTCCGCATGGCCAGCGAAAAAGCCCGCATCGGCTTCGTGTTCGCCAAACTGGGCATCGTGCCCGAAGCCTGTTCGAGCTGGTTCCTGCCCCGTCTCGTCGGCCTGCAGCAGGCGCTGGAATGGTGCTATTCGGCGGAGATTTTCGACGCGGCCGAGGGGTTGCGCGGCGGCCTGTTACGCTCGGTGCACGCGCCCGACGATCTGCTGCCGGCAGCCCAGGCGTTGGCCGCCAAACTGATCGCAAACCGCTCGCCGGCCGCTTTGGCAATGACGCGGCAAATGCTATGGCGCAACGCCGCCCAGCCACATCCGGTCGAAGCACATCGCATCGACTCGCTCGCGATGTTCTACGCGAGCCGTGCCGACGGACGCGAAGGCGTGCGCGCGTTTCTGGAAAAGCGAGAGCCAACCTTCAGTTCTGCCGCTTCTGCGCTTCCTGCGTTCTATTCCGAGTGGGTGCAGGCTTGACGGAAGAAAGGCCTTCTTTTCTGAAGAAAAGAAGCAAAAGAGTTCAGTTCCGCTGTCGCGATGCTCACGACGAGCAAGCGACAGCCTGGCGAGAGTTTTTTGATCCTTTGTTTCAAAAAAGGACCACTTTCTTCTCTAAATTCTCCGCCAGCAGCGCCGCATCCGCCCGCCAATCCGGCGCCGCCCCAAGCTCACTCGGCGGCGCCTCAAGCAGCGACCTCAACGCATTCGCAATCGCCTCGGCCGACACGTCGCACAGCACAGCGCTGCCATGCCCGTCCAACTGCTCGGCCAATCCGCCGACGCGCGTCGAGACGATCCATCGCCCCGCGGCAAGCGCACTCGCCGCGACCCCGCTTTGGCTGGCCTCGCGATGGGTCAGCACCACCGCGTCCGACCAGGCGATCAGCGTGCCCACCTCATCCTCCGGCACCCAACGGTTTTCCACGCTCACCCCAGGCAGACCACGCAACGCGGTCAGCGCATCGCTTTCAGGCCCCTGGCCAACCACACGCACTTCGAGGTCCTGGCGCGGCAGCAGCAGCGCCAGCGCATCGGCCAGCAGATCGAGACCTTTGTAAGGCAGCAGACGGCCGAAGCAGAGCAGGCGCAGCTTGCCGCCATGCGTGCCGGGCGGCGGCAGCGCGTCAGTGCGTGTATGCGGCGGCAGACTGGTTTTGAGCACCGGCTTGCCCTGCGTCAGCCCGAGTTCGTCCAGCCGGTGATGCACATGGTCGGAGAGCACAACAATCGCGTCGGCACGCCGCAACAGCATCCGCTGCAGCCGCATCTGCATCGGGTAGCCGTCGCCCGGATGCAGGTCGGCATCGTGCGCCACCACCGCCGTCGGCACGCCCACACGCCGCAGCGCCGCATGCATGGCAAGATCGAGCGGCCCGGGCATCGCACACAGCGCCACGGTGGGCTGCAGCGCGCGTACCTGGCGGGCGAGCCACGGCACGAACAACGGCGTGCTGGCCACCCGCGCGCAATAGCCGGGGATGCTGCCGTAAGTGGGCACCGGCAGTTCGCAGCGCGGCCGCTGCGGGCTGGCCAGAATTTCCGCCCGCGCGGCCAGCGAGAGTGCCGCATCCGTGCCGGGCAGCGTGTTGAACAAGGCGGCGAAATCGGCCGCCACCCGCGGCCCCGCGCCGAACCGTCCCCATTGCCAGACGAGAATTCTCATGCCGGCCCCAACGCGCGCACGGCCTCCAGCAGCGGCGCCGCGCCCAATTTCGCCCGCGCCGCCGCTCGCCCCGCGTCACCTAGCCGGACCCGCCATTCCGCATCGTCGGCCAGCCGCACCAGCGCATCGGCTGCAAAGCCGACATCGGCCTCGGCCCACACGGCGCCGGGCGCTTCGAACACATGGCGGGGGTCCACGGCCGGGATCAGCCGGTAAGGCACCGGCACGCCGCAGCTTGCATCGACGAAATCGGTGGTGCCGGAATAGTCGGTGGCGACAACCGCCCGGCCCAACAGCATGGCTTCGGCGGGCACCAGCCCGAAACCTTCGCTGCGATGCAGGCTGAGCACGATATCGGCGCATTCCGTCAGCGCGTGATTGTCGGCACGCGGGAAGATGCGGGTCTCCAGCCGGATATTGGCGGTCCCGCCGATGGCCGTCTCCAGCCGCGCCAGATCGTCCGGCGCATGATCGGCATGGGCCACCTTGAGCACCAGCAGCCGATCCGCCCGGTCCGCGAACGCGCGGCGGAAAGCCTCGATGGATGCGAGCGGGTTCTTGCGCGCGAAGCTCGAGGCCAGGCTGAACGAGACCAGCACGATGACGCATCGCTCCGGCAGCCCGAAATCCGCCCGGCCCAACGCGGACGGGGCCGGCGGGCTGGCCGCCACCGGATGCGGCACCACCCGCACCCGGCCCGGCGCGAGAGGTTCGAGGGCTGCGGCCGTAAAGCGCGAGGGTGCCCAGACTTCGTGCACGAAGTCCGCGCCAAAGCGCCAGGATCGGGGCACAACGCCCAGTTCCCATGCCCAGTAGCCGACCACCGTGCGGCCACGCAGCAATCGCCGCGGCAAGGCCAGCAGGGCAGCGGGCAGGACAGGCGCGTTTACGTGCAGAACGAGCGGCACCCCGGGCGGTGGCAGAGCCTGGGTGCGCGCGTCGCCGTGCAGCAAGTCGCAAGAAATCGGGAAGGTCGCCACGCCAGCCTGCGACAACGCGTCCAGCATCAACCGCGCGCCTTCGCCCAGCCCCGAAGCACGCCCCAACTCGCCGGCAACCGCGACGCCGCCATGCCCGGGTGCCGGTTGGCGGTCGGGGCGCGGGGCGGCCAGCGCCGTAGCGCGCGCCAATGCCGCCCGGCGCGGACCGGCCGGCAGCGCCCGCCACGCAAGGTGCAAAGGATGGAGGCGAGCCATGTCGACGCACCCTGTAACGCACATCGACGGCAGGGCAAGCGGCGGCGCAGCTTCGGCCGATTTTGCAGCGGGGCCCACCCCCTATATCGTGCTTGCGCAACCAATGGCGGGAGGCGACGGGCGCGATGCAGCAGACGATCCAATCCTCGCCCGCCGACGCATTGCCGCCGTTCGAAATCGAATTCGCGGCGCCCGACCTGGCGTGCTGGCGCGAAGGCAACACCGGCGTGCCCGGCTTCTGGCACTTCGACGGACCGCAGCCAGGCCCGCACGTGGTGGTGACCGCGCTCGTGCACGGCAACGAGATTGCCGGCGCGGTGGCGCTCGATCGTATTCTGCACGCGCCACCCGCTTTGCTGCGCGGCCGCCTCACGCTCGGCCTGGTCAATCTGGACGCCTACGCGCGCTTCGACCCCGCCCACCCGACGGCGTCGCGCTACTGCGAGGAAGACATGAACCGGCTGTGGGAGCCATCCCTGCTGGAAGGGCCGCGCCAGACGCTCGAATTGGTGCGCGCCCGGGCGATACGCCCGATCGTGGACTCGGCCGACATCGTGCTCGACCTGCATTCGATGCTGTGGCCGTCCGACCCGCTGATCCTGTGCGGACCCACGCCGCGGGGCCGCGCGCTGGCCTGTGCGATCGGCGTGCCGGGCCTGGTCGTGGCCGACCATGGCCATGCGAGCGGCCGCCGGCTGATCGACTATGCGCGGTTTGCCGGTCCGGACCAGGCGGCGGTGGCCGTGCTCGTCGAAGCCGGGCCGCATTGGCAGCGGGTGACGGTCGAGACGATGTGCGCCTCCGTCGACGGCCTGCTGGCCGCCACAGGCCTGTCCGCCCCTCCCACCCATGCGCCGTCGGCAAGCCGGTTCGCCGAGGTGACGATGGCTGTCACCGCCGCATCGGGCGGGTTCAGCTTCATCGAGCCGTTCCGCGGCGGCCACGTGGTGCCGCGCCGGCATACGCTGATCGCCATGGACGGGCCGACCGAAATCCGCACCCCGCACGACGATTGCCTGCTGGTGATGCCCAGCCTGCGCCCCAGCCGCGGCCACACCGCGGTCCGGCTGGCACGGTTCGCCTGACGACGCAGCCCACGCAAGCCGGCCCGCGCATCCTGTTCATCACCGCCACCCGGTTGGGCGACGCCGTGCTGTCCACCGGCGTGCTCGACCATCTCGCGCGCACCCATCCCGCCGCGCGCTTCACGGTGGCTTGCGGCCCGGTGGCGCAAGGCGTGTTCGCGCGCCTGCCGGGGCTCGAGCGGCTGATCGTGGTCGATAAGCTCTCGTTCGACCGGCATTGGTTCGCCTTGTGGCGTCAGGTGGTGGGCCGCGTCTGGGACACGGTGATCGACCTGCGCGGCTCGGCGCTGAGCCTGGCGTTGCTGGCCCGCCATCGCGCCATCATGCGCGGCGGCCGCCGGCCCGGGCACCGGCTGACCCACATCGCCGGCGCGCTCGGCCTGGCCGAACCACCGCTTCCGGTCGCATGGACCGACGCCTCGGACCGCGCCGTGGCAGAAGCCCGCCTGCCGCCCGGCACCCCGATCATCGGGCTTGGCCCCACCGCAAACTGGCCGGCGAAGATGTGGCCCGCCGCGCGGTTCATCGAACTGGCCGAACAATTGCGCGGCACGTTTCCCGACGCGCGTATCGCCGTTTTCGGCGGCCCCGGTGAGGCAGAACGGTCGGCCGCCGCCCACGTGCTGGCGGGACTGCCCGGCGCGGTCGACCTGGTGGGCGCGCTCAGCCTGCCCGAGGCGGCCGCCTGCCTGGCACGCTGCACGCTGTTCGTCGGCAACGATTCGGGGCTGATGCATCTGGCCGCCAGCGCCGGCGCGCCGACGCTCGGCCTGTTCGGCCCGACGCCCGCCAGCGAATACGCGCCCGCCGGTCGGTGCACCGCGTTCGTGGCGGCGCGCGGGCCGGCCGGTGCGGCGCCGATGGACGCCCTGCCGGTCGAAGACGCGCTGTCGGCGGCGCGAACGTTGCTTGCTCGGTCGCGGGTGGCCGCGTGAAAGTCGCCCAACTCATGGCCGGCGCCGCAACCGGCGGAGCGGAACTGTTCTTCGAGCGTTTCTGCGCGGCCCTGGCACGCGCAGGCGACGAGGTGCTGCCGGTAATCCGGCGCGATCCTGCCCGTGCGGCACGGTTGGTGCAGGCGGGGCTGGCGCCGGTGCAACTCGGGTTCGGTGGCGTGGCGGATGTCTGGACCGGCTGGCGCGCGCGCCGTGTGCTGCAACGTTTTGCACCCGAAGTGGCGATCGCGTGGATGGGCCGCGCGGCCCGCCATACGCCGGCGGGCTCCTGGACGCTGGTCGGCCGGCTGGGCGGCTATTACGATTTGCGGCGCTTTGCCCATTGCGACCATCTGGTCGGTAACACGCAGGCGATGGTGGACTGGATCGTCGGGCAAGGCTTCCCGCCCGCCCGTGTGCATCTGCTGGGGAATTTCTGCCCCGATCTGGCGGGCGCAGCACCGTCCGTGCTGCCGGTGCCGCAAGGCGCGCCGGTGGTGCTCGCCATGGGCCGGCTGCACCGCAACAAGGGGTTCGACATCCTGCTGGCCGCCATCTCGCGCCTTCCCGGCGTGCATGCGGTGATCGCGGGGGAGGGGCCGGAACGGGTTCCGCTGGAACGGCTGGCTGCCCATGCGGGCGTGGCCGGGCGCGTGCACTTCCTCGGCTGGCGCGCCGACACCGCCGGCCTGCTGGCTGCCAGCACGCTGCTCGCCTGCCCCAGCCGCAGCGAGCCGCTGGGCAATGTGGTGCTGGACGCGTTTTCCGCGGGTCGTCCCGTGGTCGCCAGCATCGCCGAGGGGCCGCGTGCGCTGATCGAGAGCGGGCGCACCGGCGTGCTGGTCGCCGGCGACAGTGCCATCGCGCTCGCCGCGGGCATCGAGAGCGTGCTGCAGCGCCCAGCCCAAGCGGCCGCCATGGCCGAAGCCGCCCGCGCCCGCTACGAGGCCGATTTCGCCGAAGCGCCGGTGGTCGCACGCTGGCGCGACTTCCTGGCCAGCGTTCGCCCGGCGCGCTGATGTGCGGCATCGCCGGCCTGGCTCTCGTGCCCGGCGCGCCACCGCCCGATCCGGCCGTGCTCGTCGCGCTGGCCGCTTCCATCGCCCATCGCGGGCCGGATGGCGAGGGGCGGTTCGTGCGCGGCCAAAACGCGCTCGTGCACAACCGGCTGGCGATCATCGACCTTCCCGGCGGCGCGCAGCCCTTCGTGCTGGGGGACGCGGCACTGGTCGCCAACGGCGAGATCTACAATTACCGCGAGCTGCGCGATTCCATGCCGGGCGCGCCGTTCGCGTCCGCCAGCGACTGCGAACCGCCGCTGCATTTGTACGCGGCCAACCCCACCACCTATGCGGCCACGCTGCGCGGCATGTTCGCCATCGCCATCGACGATGCCGGGCGACGGACGCTGACGCTCACGCGCGACCCGTTCGGCATCAAGCCGCTCTATTACGTAGGCCTTTCGACCGGCACCGCGTTCGCCTCCGAACCGCAGGCGCTGCTCGCCGCCGGATTGGCGGCGCGCGAGCTACGCCCGCAAGCCCGCGCCGAACTGCTGCAATGCCAGTTCACCACCGGCGCCGAAACCATCTTCCCCGGCGTGTTCCGCCTGCTGCCTGGCGAGACGCTCACGATGTCCGACGGCATCGCCGGCGCATGCACGCGCATTGCCGCGCTTCCGCCAGGCCCGCCGGAGACGATCGGCGAAGATGCCGCCTTGGCGCGGCTGGATCGTGCGCTGATGGAGAGCGTCGAGCTGCATCAGCGCAGCGACGTGCCCTATGGCCTGTTCCTCTCCGGCGGCATCGACAGCGCGGCCATCCTGGCGACGATGGCGCGCCTGAACACCCGCCCGGTAATGGCCTTCACCGCGGGCTTCGATGTGCCCGGTGCGGCCGACGAGCGCGAAGCCGCCGCCGAGATGGCGCGCGCGGTGGGCGCGCACCATGAGACGCTGGCCATCACGCGCGACATGGTTTGGCAGAACCTGCCGCGCATCGTCGCCTGCATGGACGACCCGGCCGCCGATTACGCCATCATCCCCACCTGGTTTCTCGCCCAACGCGCCCGGCAGGACGTGAAAGTGGTGCTCTCAGGCGAAGGCGGCGACGAGATATTCGGCGGTTACGGCCGCTATCGCAGCGCCATGCGCCCCTGGTGGCAAGGCGGCCGCGCGATGCGCCGGCATGGCACGTTCGATGGCCTCGGCATCCTGCGCACGCCGCACGCGGACTGGCGCGCCGGCCTGCGGGCGGCCGAAAACTCAGCCGCAAGCGGTGGGCGCACCCGGCTGCAGGCAGCCCAAGCGGCCGACATCGCCGAGTGGCTGCCGAACGATCTGCTGCTCAAGCTGGACCGTTGCCTGATGGCGCACGCCGTCGAGGGCCGCACGCCGTTCCTCGACCCGGCGGTAACCGCGGCCGGATATCGCCTGCCCGACCACCTGAAAGTGCGAAACGGCCAAGGCAAATACCTGCTGCGCCGTTGGCTGCAGACAGCGCTGCCGGCAGCCCGCCCGTTCGCGCCGAAACAGGGTTTTACCGTGCCGGTCGGTGCCTGGATCGCGCAGGATGGCGCCCGGCTGGGCCGCCTTGTCGCGGCTCAGCCAGCCATTGCGGAGATATGCGTGCCGGGGCGGGTCGGGGCTTTGTTCGAGGCTGCAGCGGGCAAGAAGCAGGGCATGGCGGCTTGGATGCTGCTGTTTTATGCGCTTTGGCATCGCGCGCATATCTGCGGCCTATCGAATGAAGGCGGGCTGTTTGATGTATTAACCCGGAAGTAAGGACGACTTCTTTCTTGAAAGAAGCAAGGAACTTTGGCTAGGCTGTCGCGAACTCACTCAGAAGAGCTGCTTTCTTCCAACAGTGACACGACCCGCCGATTTACCTCATCGAGCGAGTAGCGCTCCCGCGCCCGCTGCAAGCCCGCCTGTCCCATCCGAGCCCGCAGCCCGGAATCTTCTGCAAGTCGCCGTAGGGCTTGCGCAAGTGGTGCGACCTGTGCGCAAGGCACGAGCAAGCCGGTCATTCCGTGAACGACCTGCTCGCGCGGTCCGCGAATGTCCGTGGCCACCACGGGCAAGCCGCACAGCATCGCCTCGATGATGCTCATCGGCAGGCCTTCGAAATGGCTCGGCAGCACGAAAATGTCCGACGCGGCGAGCACAGCCTGCACGTCGCGTCGATACTGCAGCCGGCGCAGCCGCGGCCCGAGCCCAGAGGCCGCGAAATACGGCTCCATGTCCTCGCCATGGTCGGAAGCCAGACGCTCGCCGACCACCCAAAGCTCGGCGGGCACGTCGCGCATGGCGGCGAGCAGTTCCGGATACCCCTTGTGACGCACGAGCCGCGAAACAGCCGTGATGACGACGGCATCGTCGGCCACGCCCAGTTCGGCGCGCATGCGCGCGCGCGCCGCGGGATCGGGCCGGAAGACTGCCGGATCGCGGCCGTTGCCAATCGCGATCGGTGTGCGGTGGATGTGCAGGCGGCGCGCGTCGGCTGCCTCCTCGGTCGATACGGTGGTCAATACGTCCGTCAATCGTCCGGCCAGCAGTTCCATGGTCAACGACAACGCGCGGCGCCACCACGGCCCCGGCTGGTTGAACAGAAAACCGTGACAGGTATAGGCCACGCGCGGCACGCCGGCGGCGCGTGCGGCAAGACGGGCGAGAAACCCGCTGATCGGCATATGCGCATGCACCAGATCCGGCCGCTCGGCGCGGAACAGCCGATACAAAGCGAGAAAGGCGCGAACCTGCGCGACCGGCGAAAAGCTGCGTGCCAGGCAAGGTGTTTCAATCCGAAAACCTTCCGCGCGCACCTCGTCGAGCAGCGCCCCGTCCGCGCACACGCCGATGACGTCGTGCCCGCGTTCGCGCAGCGCGCGCATCAGCGGCAGCAGGAAATGACGCAAAGAAAAATCGACGTTGGTAACCTCGATAATCCGCATCAAAAATGCCGAACATGAGCGACGCGACAGCGGACCAAAAGTCTTTTGGCTCTTTTTTTCAAAAAAGAACGATTCACCCTACTTTCGTAATCGCCCACTTCACATGCTGCGCCTCATCCGGCCCCGCCGTCAGCACCACCTGTTCGCTCCGCCGCATTTCGCTGCCGCCCAAATAAACGCTCTCCTCCAGCGACACCCGCGCGCCCTCCGCGCGCAGCCGCCACCCGCCGCTCGGCAGACGCAACAGCACCGCCTCGCCGTCCTGCTGCAGGCTGGCAATCACGCCCGGATGCAGATGGAAGCGGATCGCATAAGGCTGCGGGGTGGCTGCCTCGATCACGTCCTCGCCGCGTATGTCCTCGCCGCTTTCGGCCAGATACAGCCGGCGCAGATGCACCGCGCCGAACGGCTTGCGGTATCCGTCGTGGCTGGCCTCGAGCCAATGCGCGCCGTTGGCTTCCTGGCGCTCCACGCTCACCCGGTCCGGCCGCCGCCCAAGCCCGTTCGGCTTGATCTCCGAACTGCTGGTGTCGGCAATGATCAGCGTGGAGTGCGCGGCCGTGGCACGCGCGGCATCCGTCCACGCGGCGCCGCCGATCGGCGCCGCGCCGCAATTGACGATCAGGCGCTCGCGACCCATCGACAGCTCGAAACTGAGCGTGCCGGCGTGCGCCATGCGGTCCTGCCCGGCGCCCGGCGGCGCGCCGCCATCGGCGATCAGCACCGTGCGTCCTGCCTGCAGCCGGTAGAACCCGGTGTCGGGCAAGGCGAGCGGCGCGCGGCCGGTCCGTCCGGCCTGGCTCAGTACCAGCTCGATGAGGGTCGCCTGCTCGTCGCGGGTGCCATTGAACAGAGCGAGACCGCCATCGCCATGCCGCAACGTGCGCAGCGCGGTGGCCAACCGGTCGATCGCCGAGCCCAAGGCGGCCGGCGCGTCGGCACTGCCGACATGGAGCAGCGCGCGCGTCTCGATCAGGTCGCGCAACGCGACCAGATGGGCAGCCGGGCTGCGCTCGATATGGCCGCCATCGGGCAGCACCTGCCGGCCGATTTCCTGCGGCAGAAAGCGCAATGCGCGCGCCAGGAACGGCGTGTGCTCCGGCAGCGCGATGGAGGCGGCGATCAATCCCTTGATGGCGGTCAGTGCGCGGCCGTCCTGCTCCTCGGCGGGCAGGGCAGCCGAGAGCACGCGCGTGTCGGCAACCAGGCGCCACATCATGCGGGCGCGGAATTCGTCGTCGGCGGAGGCGGCGAAGAAATCGTAGTGGCCAAGCCAGGCGGCGATCCGGCTGCCGGCCACGTCCGGGCGCTGCGCGAGCGGGTCGGCATCGCCGCCGCCAATCCAGTCGCCGACGAGCGCCCGCGCCCGCATGCGCGCGGCATCCGTGCCGATCACCCGCAGGTCGCGCAACCAGGCAAAGCCGTGGGCGTGGGCGCGCATGACCGGGTGGCCGTTCGGGTCGATCCAGGCGCCCGGCTTGAGGACGCGCATGGCGCCTGAGATCGCGAGTTCGCCCTTCAGCAGGCGTGCCCCGCGTGCGGGGTCGCCAGGCCAAGGGTCGCGCACCGGCACCGCGGGCGCGTCGGGCACGCTCATGCGGAAGCTGGGCAGGCGCGCCAGACCCAGCCGGAAATGGCGCAGCGAGCGGGATAGTTTCACGAAGGCGATGGACCGCGCAGGCCGGCGATGGCGGCCGCATAGTCGGGCGTGCCGAAGATGGCCGTGCCGGCGACGAATGTGTCGGCCCCGGCGGCTATGCAGAGCGGCGCGGTGGTCCGGTCGATGCCGCCATCGACTTCCAGGCGGATGTCGCGCCCGTTGGCGTCGATCATGCCGCGCAATTCGGCGATTTTCGCCAATTGGCTGTGCAGGAATTTCTGCCCGCCAAAGCCGGGATTGACCGACATGACGAGGACGATATCTACCAGATCGAGCACGCAGGCGGCATGCGCGGCCGGGGTGGCCGGGTTCAGCACCAGCCCCGTCTTGCAGCCGAGCCCCGCGATCGCCTGCAATGAGCGATGGGTATGGGGGCCCGCTTCGGCGTGCACCAGGATGTGGTCGGCGCCCGCATCGGCGAAGGCGGCAAGGTAGGGGTCGGCCGGCGCGATCATCAGATGGACGTCGAACGGGAGCTTGGTGCGGCCGCGGAGCGCCTTGAGCACGACCGGGCCGAAGCTGATGTTGGGCACGAAATGGCCGTCCATCACGTCCAGATGCAGCCAGTCGGCGCCGGCTGCCTCGATGGCTGCCACTTCCTCGGCCAGGCGCGCGAAATCGGCGGCGAGCAGGCTGGGCGCGATGAGGGTAGGGCGTTGGGGCATGACGGATTGTTCTAATGTGGTGCGGCGTAGGCGAGCAACCTGGGTGTCCTTTTCCAAGAAAAAGCACCGAAACCTTTTTCTCCGCTATCGCGAACCCGCGATAGCGGAGAAAAAGTCTCTTGCTTCTTTTCTTCGGAAAAGAAGTCCTTTCCTTAGTGCCAAAGGAACGCCACCAGTGCCGCAAACGATCGCCCCACGCTCCGGCGTCGCCTTCCGCCTCGCCCGCGGCCAGCGGCTGACCGTCATCGACCCGGAAGGCGAACAGGTGGCCGACCTGCTTGCCTTCAACGCCGCCGACACCGACGAGGTGATCTCGTCCGGCCGCACGCTGGACTACGCGAGCAAGCTGTTCCTGACCAAGGGCGACCCGATCTATTCGAACCGCAGCCGGGTGCTGCTGCGCATCGAGGAGGACACGGTGGGCCGCCACGATTTTCTGCTCACCCCCTGCTCGGCCGACACGTTCCGCATCATCTATAACGAGGCGAATCCGCATCGCGGCTGCTTCGGCAACCTGGCCGAGGCGCTGGCGCCCTACGGCATCTCGCCCGACCGGATTCCGGTGGCCTTCAACGTGTTCATGAACGTGACCGTGGATCCGGCCGGCGTTTTGCGCGTGGAGCCGCCGCTGAGCCGGCCCGGCGACCATGTGGTGTTCGTCGCCGAGGAGGACCTGATCATCGGCCTGACCGCCTGCTCGGCGCTGCAGTCCAACAACTATGCCTTCAAGCCGATCCAATACGAGATCGCCTGAATACCATGGCACCAGCCCCGTTCTGGAAGACGAAGAAGCTGGCCGAGATGACGCCCGAGGAATGGGAGTCGCTCTGCGACGGCTGCGGGCGCTGCTGCCTGCACAAGCTGCGCGACGACGATACGGGCGAGATTGCCTGGACCAATGTCGCCTGCAGGCTGCTGGATGGGCAGACCTGCCAATGCAGCGACTATGCGCGCCGCCGCCGCCGCGTGCCCGATTGCGTACAGCTTACGCCGCAGGCACTCGACGAGATCGACTGGTTGCCGCCATCCTGCGCCTATCGCCGGATCAAGGAGGGACGCCCGCTCGCCTGGTGGCACAAGCTCGTTTGTGGCGACCCCGAAGCGGTCCATCAGGCCGGCGTTTCCGTTCGTGGCCGTTCGATCGACGAGCGGTATGCCGGCAGCCTGGAGTATCACGTGGTCGATTGGCCGGGGCGGCGCCCCAAGACGAGCGCGCATGTGCGTAGCGGCCATGAGACGGAGATGGACGGAGAGGGCAATCTTCGGCATCGGGGTCAAAGCCGGCAGTTAAGGCTTGACTGGTCCAATTACGGCAGAAATTCGTTGCCAAGCGGCATCATCTCGTTTATTAAGTTTCTCGTGGTCAAAGATGCTCGAATTGTAGCGCAGGTTCGGTTTTTGAGATCGCGGGCTGTCGAGGGTGCCGCGATGTCGATCAGGGCTGGTGCGAGGCGAAGGAGGTTGCTGCGCGAGAGTTGCGGCGCCGTCGCACTTGAGTTTGCCATCCTGTCCGTCCCGTTCATGATCTTCCTGTTAGGTTTGTTCGAGGTAGGCTGGGATTTCTATCTCCAGGAAGCCTTGGATTACGGTCTGCAGTCGGCTGCGCGCAGCGTTCAGGTCGGCACGTCGAGGCAGGTGGCCACCGCGGCGACGTTCAAGACGAACTATGTGTGCCCGGCTGTCGCAGGGATCCTGAACTGCAACAACATCACGATCAATCTCACGCCGATCCTGGCCGGCTCGGACTATTATTCGCAGACGCCGGGCATACCGATCACGGCCGGAAAGGTGGATACGACCAGTTTCACCTTCAATACGGGCACAGCCGACCAGCTGATGCTGGCCCAGGCTGTGTATGTCTCGCCAAGCATCGTCGGCGGCTTCATTCCCGGCTTCGCGGCGATTGCGCCGACGGGCGCATCCGGCTTGGTGCATCTCACCTTCTCCAGTTTCGGCTTTGTCAACGAGCGGACACAATGATGGCGCGTGTGCGGTCCCGGATCGCCGTGCGGCGCGACGCGGCCTTGCTGGGCAGCGAGCGCTCCGGCGTGGCAGCCCTCGAATTCGCTCTCCTGGCGCCGGTCATGGCGACGTTGCTGTTCGGGATGGTCGATGTCACGCAGGCCATCATCGCGTATCGCAAGGTGAACATCGTCGCGCAGGAGACTGCCGAGATCCTGACGGAACTGGCGCTACAGCCGAATCAGACATCGTTTCTGTCGGTGAGCACCCTCAACCAGGGCTCGTCGCAAATCTATTCCGTGTTCCCGAACCTCGTGAACTACACACCCTCGTCGCCGAACAATGCAACTTACGCCGTCACGGTGTCGAATGTCGCATTCGTCGGAACGGCGCCCCAGGGGTGCGTCACCGGCGTCAACTGCTCGACATACAACGCGAACCTTGCCTGGAGCGTGCCGCTCGCGCGCGGTCAGCAGATCACCCGTCCCTGCGGCCCGGTCGATCAGGTGACGCCTGCCACGACGCCGTCGACCTCGAATGTGCCCACCTCGGGCATGACGACGTTGCAATCGATGATTGTGGTCGATGTCGTCTATGATTTCACGCCGATTTTCGGCGTCTTCATCACGGGCAAGAATATCCCGTTCAAGCGATCCGCTTACGTATCGGACCGCGCGTCGATCTCGCCATATGTTACCTACGACACACCCGCGAACGCCAATGTCTGCCCAGGTTTCAACTAAATGCAACGATCATTCGAAGGTCCGCACACCATGACCGCCCCTAACTACACCGATGCCGTCGATGCCGCGATCGTCAGGCGTGACCTCTGCTCGAACCGACGGGGCGCGGTCAGCGTGTTGTTTGCGACCACGGCGCTGCCTTTGGTGATGCTGGCAGCGCTTGCATTCGATTTTGCCTGGTGGACGCAGGCCAAAGCGCAGTTGGATCTGGCGGCAGACAGCGCGGCCATTGCCGCGGCTCGAACGGCGGTGGACGCCTACTCGCAACAGCAGACATCGACGCAAGCCGCGCTCATCGGCCAGACCGCCGGAACCGAGTGGTTCAAGGCCGAAACCGGGCACGTGCTGGAAGCCACCAATCTGTCGGGTGGGACCGTGATCACGCCGACGGTGACCGTGACGGCAACCGGCGGCATATTCTCGGCCACCGTTTCGTACAACGCGAATGTGTCCGACGTATTGCCTAAATTGTTCAATTGGACCCGGGCGGGCGGCACAGAAATCTCCAATACCGCTTCCGCGAAGAGCTCGATCAACCTTTTCGCGACCGTGGATTTCCTGATCGACAATACGTCTTCGATGATGATTGCTGCCACAGATGCGGACGCTGCGAAGATGATCGCGGCCGCGCAGACTTTTACACCCAAATCCAGCGTGCCGAATGGCCTGGCAACCACACCCTGCACATTTGCATGCCATTGGGATGCAAATTCCAACGACTATTATGGCTTGTCGCGCAGTCTTAAAATCCAGCTACGGTACGACGTCGTGCAAACCGCCGTCCAGAGCGCCATTACCGATATGGTCAACATCGAGGCGGTGCCGGGAACGCTCGGCGTCGGCGTCTATACCTTCGGTGACCCGGCGAAGCAGTTCCGCACGGTGTTCAGCGAGGGCGCCATCGACACCGGCAGCAATTGTAGCGCCAATGGCGAGGAGCATAGCGACGGCAAATGTGGCGGCAACGGCAGCGGGGCAAACGCGGCGATCACTGCGGTCAAAACCATCGTGACACCGGTGACGCCCGATATCCCGAACTCGAACTTTGCCAACGCCATGAACTCGCTGGCGGCAGCGGTTAGCAACTCCGGCACAGGTATCACCACGAGCGATCCAATCAAGTCGGTCATCCTCGTGACCGATGGGATTGAGGACGACACGAACCCGCAATCCATCCCGTCGACCGAGGGGCCGATCAATTCCAAGGTCTGCGACGTCATGAAGAAGAAGGGGTACACAGTGTATGTGCTCTACACCACGTATTCGTCTGCGCCGGTCAATCTGCCCTTCAACAACATCAACCTGGTGCCGTACATTACGGGCAATGCAGCGAATGACCTGATCCCGGAGCTTACCGCCTGTGCATCCTCGCCAAAGGACATCATCGTGGCGAGTTCGCCTGCCGACATCAATACGGGTCTGACGACCTTGCTGAACCAGGCGGTTGGGAGTGCCACACGCCTGACAAACTAACGCTCGGCCCGAACTCTCGTAAGTCTGAGTTTCTGGGCGTTATTGGGGGCTGGTCTAGGTTGGCGGCTTCAGATCAGGTCTGGCTGGCAGCGCGGCGTGCTGCCAGCCGGCAGGCTCTCGATGGGGCGCGCGTTGCCGGCCCGGTAAGATCCTAGCTACCGGCAAACCGGCGAGTGTCGCCGCAGCGACCTTGAGTGATCTGCATTTTGCACTTAAGCCGTTTTGTCGAACCGCAGAGTTGGCTTGCGATAACTGGCATTCAGGCAATGCGCCGAATTTGTCGGCGATGTTAGACGTTTTGTTGAACGGTTCATCACGCAGTTGCGACGATATGTTCGTCAAGCGAATGCCGTCAGACTTTGAGGAGGCGAGAGGCGAGAGGCGAGAGGCGAGAGGCGAGAGGCGAGAGGCGTCAGAGACTTCAGACTTCAGACTTCAGGCATGAGGCGTCAGGCGTTGACCGCGCCCGTCAGGCACGCGCCGCTGCTGCTGGGCTGGGCGAGCAGGCCTTCCAGCACGTTGTTGTTGACTTCGATTAACGGCTCGACGGGAAGTTCCTGCAATAGAGCCTGCGTGCTGTAACGCATTGACCAGAGTCCGAGGCCGATCAGGCCGCTCTTGATCCCGTCGGGCAATCTGTTGTCTGCCATGGCAAGATCCTTGATGAGCAAGGACCACATCGAGTGATTGCGGCCGATGGCACGGATGCGTGCCGGCCCGCTCGTGCAGCTTGTCAGCTCGCGATTGATGAGGCGGAATGCTGCGCATTCGGTATCGTGGCCCGACAGCCCGGCCTCACTTGCTTGCTTGTATCGCGACGCTGCGTACTGAATGGAAGCCTCCTATGACGGCGGGAATTACCAACACCGCCGCCGGCTAGTGAGCCGGCGGCAGTGCGGAAGCGACCTCTTAGAGGCCTTGGAACAAGGTCAGCAGAGATTGCGGCTGCTTGTTGGCAATCGAGAGAGACTGTGTCGCCAGCTGCTGCTTTGTCTGCAGCGAGGTGAGGCGTGCGCTCTCGGAGGCCAGGTCAGCATCGGTCAGCGCGCCCACACCGGCGGTCAGCGCAGAGCTGAGCGAGGTGGTGAAGTTCTGAATGCCGGTGATCTGCTTGGTCGCGGCACCCAGGCTGGCCGCGATCTTGTTGGCCGATGTGATCGCCGCCTGCACCTGGCTGACGAGGACGTTGGTCACCGATTGCGTGGATGTATAGATCGAGAAACCAGCATCGGTGGCAGGGGCTGCCGAGGTTGTCGCCGAAGTAGCCGTGCCGCCGACGAGTGCGGCGCCGCCGGTGACGCTGCCGAAGCCGACTGAGGCAATCGAACTGCCGGTGGTGGGGTCGGCCCCCGCCAAGCTCAATGAACCGTCAGTGTTCTGCGAGACGCCGAAGCCCTGGTTTCGCACCGAATTGATCAACGCGCCGACGATCTGGTTAGTGGATTGCGTGGATGTGTCGATGTTGACGGCGATGACGTGTGTGTTCGGGCTGACCTGGGTCTGCAACGAGGTAACAGCGGTATTGTTTTTGTCCACGAACTCGAAGGAGTAGTTCTGCGCCGTCGCACCGGTGCCGGTTGTGACCTGGAACGCGGCATCTCCACCTGCAAGTGCGCCAGTGACACTGGCTGCAGAGGTGAAGCTGCCCAGGGCTAACGTGTTGCTGAAAGCCACTGTGTAGCCCGGCTTGGTCACATCGAGGCTGCTGATGCCAAGTGCCTGACCGAGCGTGGTCGCCGCCGGGCCGCCGACAGCGCTGCCCTGGTTGGCGACGCTGTAGACCGATCCGTCGAGACCCTGGACGACATTAAGGTTACCGCTGTTGTTGCCCGTGACCGTGGGATTGAGCAGGTTGACGCCGTTGAACGTCGCCTGCGCTGCATACTGGTTGATCGCGGTGAGTGTCGCCGTGACGGCATTCTGCAAGGTCGGCAGATCGATGCCGGTCGTGCCCGAGGACGTGACTGTCTGCTGAAGCTGCGTAAGGCTGGTGTTGACGGCTGCGATGCCGCTGCTGGCAGTCGCGACGATCTGCGCACCGAAATTCAGCGAATCCGAAACCGCGGAAAGGCCGGCGATGTTGGCATTGATCGTATTCGAAATTGAATAGATGGCCGGGTTATCGGCAGCGGAACCGACCTTTTTACCGGTCGAGACTTCGCTCTGCGCTTCGGTGACATTCTGCTGGTTGGTGTTGAGGGCCTGCAGCGCGGCGAGCGCGCCGATGTTGGTGTTGACTGAAAAAAGCGACATTGGGTTTTTTCCCGATAAGGTTTTCGACAAGCGCACCTTGCGCCCAAATGCTTAATGGTTCGTTTAGCGGAACCTGAAATAATGCGGCGTCGGCTAAAAGATCTGCAGGCTTGCGGATCCGTCGGCGCATCGCGTCGGACATTACGGTAAGGAGGATTGTGAGGTGAGTGGAAGTATCGGAGCGTCGCCAGTCGATCTCTATATAAGCTATGCAAAGAACGAGCCGGCGCGTGCAGCCAGCGATCTGAAGACCGATCCGCAAGCTGGGGCTCTGGCCGCGTATTTCCAGAAAGTGGCGCCCACGATCACGTCGCCGGACGCTTTGCTGAAGAACTACAAGGCGTTGACGGTCGTGCTGGGCGCGTTCGGCTTGCAGGACAAAATCAGTCAGACGGCTATCCTGCGTAAGCTGCTTACCCAAGATCCGACTGCGAAAACGTCGCTCGCCCAGACGATTGGTAATGCAAAGTTCCTGGCCTTCGCCCATGCCTTGTCGGATTGGAGCAAGCCGCCATTTGCGACGCCTCAGGCCGTGTCGCAGATCATCGCCTCGTACAGTACGAACCTCTTCGAGAAATCGGCTGACAAGCAGGCGACGGGACTGGCCAACGCTCTAGCCTTTACGCGACAGGCTGCCTCGTTGAAATCGATCAACGCCGTCCAGACCGACCCCAATATCCTGGCCGTCGTGGTCACCAGCCTCGGCCTGCCATTGCAGAACTTCCAGCAGCTTTCGTTCGAACAGCAGACGGCGCTGCTGAAATCGAAACTGCACATCGAAGACCTGCAGAAGCCGGCCTACGTCACGCGCTCTGCCGAGCAATATCTCGTGCAGCAGCAAACAACCGCGGCAAGCGCGCCACCGCCGGGAAGCGTCAGCGCGTTGTTCTCCGACGGTTCGGACACCAGCGGCGACGCATTGCTGAGCATTCTCAACCCGGCCTCCTCGACGTCATCAGACGGGACGAGCGGCGCTTCCGGCGTGCTCTCGCTTCTCGCTTGATGCGGGGAGGCGACGCCGCGTTGGCAGGCAAGCGGGCGCAGTCGCAAGGCGCGGTTCGCGGCCCAGAACGGCGTCTTCGTGGCGCACGACGCGCCGCGCGAGGCGCAGCGCCACGTAGCATTTGTCCGCCCGAGCGCACGCCAGCGCTTCGTTCAGCAAAGCTATCGCGGATTGCGACGTCGTGGCGCCGTTGAACGCCTCGATCAGCTGGGCGGCATCATCGATGCCATGCGCGCGTTCCTGCTCATCGCCGATATAGGCGGTCTGCAATGCGAAATAGATGCGGCGGGCTGGCGAGTCCGCCTCCTGTGGCGACATGATCTGTCGACCAAACAAAAAACGTGCATGCGCGGTCAGCTCGACACGTGTGCGGGTGCGAAACCGCATCGCCGCGCCGTTGACGACCATCATGTCCCCTGCACGTAATTCCAGCACGAGATTCGACATGTCATCCTCCGTCAGCATTTTGCCGATGAAGGAAGTCTGGCAGCATTTCACTACCGCCCGCTTAACGCAGCCCCAGCCCTCTATCACCAAGGCAGCGACGCCCAAGCAAGAGTCTTCTGGTCCTTTTTCAGAAAAGGACTGCTTTCTTTCTACAAGAATTTCGCCAAAGTTAACTGCTGTAGCTCTGCAATGATCTTGTAAGAAGCCTGCAACTGGTTCTCTGCCTGAGAAAGCTGCGTCGCGACCTGTGCCGGATTGGCATCCTGCACATTGCCAAGCTGCGTCGTCAGTGCGGTCGCCGTCGCGGTCAGCTCGCTTTGCGCACCAGTGATGACCTGCTGGCGGCTGCCAAGCCCGCCGATATCGGTGTTCAGCGCGTCGTTTGCCTGGCTGAGCGTCGTGTGTGTCAGCCCGAGCAGCGCCTGCACGTTCGGGTCGGACGGGCTGGCTGTGCCCAGGCCGGCCAACGTCGCCAATCCCACCAGGATGTCACGCGTGTAGGAGCCCGTGCTGGTGGTGCCCGTGCCGACACTGACGCCATCGCTGTTGCGATCGGCCAGCAAGCCTAGCTGCACGGTCTGGCCGCTGAGATCGGCCGTGGCGAGGGCGTTGGTCGCCTCAAGCGTGGCGGAGAAGGGGGAGGTGGCGCCGGGTGCACCGGCCGCCAGCAACTGCGCCTGCACCGTGGCGGCGGTGCCGGTCGGAAGGTTCGCGAGCGCGGCCTGTATCGCGGTGGCAAACGCGGAGGTGCCGATATTGGCAGGGTCGGGCACCGGCGGGTTGCGGCTGTCCTGACCTGCGAACACGTAGGTGTTGCCGACCTTGGTGTTCAGCAGTTCGCCCACTTGCACGAGGTCCGCCCGGGCGTTGGCCGACAGGACCGAGAGCCCCGCCTGGTAGCCGGGCGCGGCGCTGAGCAGCTGGCTGGCAATGCCCGAGACCAAAGTCTGCAACTGGCCCAGCACCGTCTGCGCCACCTGGCTCGTGGTGGCAGCGCTGGCGGCGTTGGCCTGGCCGGCAGCGTTTTCCGCCAGCTGTGTGGTCAGATCCAGCGCCGGCGCGGCACCGGCGCCAAGCCCGGCATAATCGGAGGAGATCAGGCCGCTCGAGCTCTGGGCCGTCAGGTTGGCGATCGACTGATTGGTCAGCGCCGCATTGTGGAGAACGTTGTTGATCGTCCCGAAATTGGTCGCATACGTCACGCCGTTCATGCGGCCACCATGTTCAATACTTCCTGGAACAACGATTGGATCGTGCTGATCACCTTGGCATTTGCGCCGTAGGCGTTCTGCAGCACCACCATCCGGCCGAGCTCGGTATCCATGCTCACGCCGGTCTCCGACGTCAGCTTGGCCTGCAGCGAGGTTTGCACACTTTGCGTTTCGGCGGAGGCGGCGGTCGCATTCGAACTGTCGGTCGCGACCGCTGCCGACAGCGTGTTGGCGGCGTCCGACAGCGTGGCCGGTGTCGTGTAGCCCGCTTGCAATGTGCCGGTGGGGCCAAGGCCGGCGGTCGCGATCGGCGGCTGGCCGACGCCAGGCTGCGACTGACTGCCCAGCGCAAAATTCAGCACCCGGCCGATCAGTGTGGCGAAACCGGCCGGGCCGGTGGCCGGATTGGGGGTGAACGCGCTGGCGCCGGTGGGCGAGCCGGCGACCGCCTGCGTGCCGTCGCGCACCAGGCTCGGTGTTGCGGCCACTACCGGATTGACCTGGATGGAGCCGGCAAACCCGACATAGCCGCTTTGCGCACTGGGCCCTGTGCTGGCGGGCACCTGGCCGGCGCCGTCGGTGAACAAGGTGAGACCCTGGCCTGCGAAACGGCCGGCGAGATTTTCGGCGAACTCGTCCAGATTGGCCTGGTAGGTCGGCAAGGTCGTGTCGCGCAGAACGATGTTGGCGCCGATCGAGCCGCCCGTCAGCTGCGCGGTAATGTCGGTGCCGCCGAGCAGAATGCCCGGGATGCCGCCACCGGGATAGAAAGCAGTGGCGCCGGTGGTGGCGCCTTGCGTGCTCAGCAGCGCCGAACCGTCGGTCGGCAGTTGCGCGCCCGCGGTCGTCAGGACTGTGACGCTGCCGTCCGGCCGGCTGAGAAAACGTGCGCTGACAAGCTGCGATACGGCGTTCTCCGCCTGGTCGCGCTGGTTCTGCAGATCGGCCGTGCTCAGCCCCTGCGCCTGCTGGCCGACGATCTGGGCATTCAGCTTGCCGATGCTGGAGAGCGCGGCACTGAGCTGCGAGACCTGCGCCACGATCGTGCTCTGGGCCGTCTGCCGTGCGCTCGCGTAAGCATTCGACAATGTGTTGATGCCGCGGGCCAGCGTGTTCGCCGACTGCACTACGGTGGCCTGCTGCGTTCCGTCCGCCGGATTGACGAGCAGGGCGCTGAACGCCGACTGCACGGCCGTCAATTGGGTGCCGAGGTCGTTGCCGCCGGCGACCGTGCCCAAAGCCGGCTCGATGACCGAGAGTGCGGCACTCGTGGTGCTGGACGCAGCGCTCTCCGCCGATTGGGCAGCCACTTCTGCCTGCAGGCCCGGGTCGCTCGCGCGGATGACGATACCCGTGCGCACGCCGAATTCCTGGCCGCCGACCGACAGGCTGGTCTGTGTCGCACTTTCCACCGCATATTGCGGCGTCGAGGCGTTGGCGACGTTCTGCGAGACGACCGCAAGCCCCGCTGCCACGTTGGCCAGGCCCCCGGTGGAGATACCCAGCGCCCCGCTCAGGCTCATGGCGCGAACTCCCCCGCCACGCTTACTGCTTCATGTTCAGCGTGGTGGTCAGCAACTCATTGGCCGACGTGATGACCTTGGCATTCGCGCCATACGCCTGCTGCGCCACGATCAGCTGCGACAGCTGGGACGCGATGTCGACATTCGAGCTTTCCGTAGAACCCACCACCAGCGATCCCGCACCGTTCGTGTTCAGCCCGTCCACGCGCGCCACGCCGGAGCTCTGCGTCGCCGTGTAGGCTTCACCGTTCTGGCGCTGCAAAGCGTCCGCATTGGCGAACGTCACCAGAGGCACCTGTGCGATGGTAACGTTGTGCCCGTTGTCGTAGGTGGCAACGATGTTTCCATCGGCTTGCGCGGAAATGCCGGTGAAACTGCCGGGTGCGGCGCCGTTCTGGTCGGCGCTGGTGAGCGCGTAGCTGCTGCCGGCGAATTGCGTCACGCCGGTGGCCTGGTTGAACGCACCCAGATCGATGGTGATCGGCTGCGCACCGCTGCCGAAATTGGGCGAGATCTGCACCGCGCCGTCGGTGGCCGAACCGGTCACGGCCAGCGCGCCGGTCGCTCCGCCCAGCGATGCGAGCGTGCCGTTCGGGTTGAACACGACGTTGGCCGAGCCGATCGCGGTAGAGCCGCCGGTGATATTGTCAGGAGAGGCGAAGCTGACCGTCCAGTTGTTGGGAGCGGTCTGCGCCCAGCTGGTCTGCAATTGATGACCGGTGCCGGTGGCATCGAATATCTCCGTCTCCGAGGAGAGATTGCTGCCCGGGCCTGGCGTTGCGCCCACATTGGCTACGAGCGTCACGTTGGACGTGGGAACCGGCGCGTATTGCGTCTGCGTCACCTGGATGGGCACGAGCTTGCTGGTATCGACGGTGCCGGTCGCCGGATTGACGGCGTAGCCATTGAGATATTCGCCTGCGCTGTTGACCAGGAAACCGCTATTGTCCGGCGTGAAATCGCCGGCACGG
Organism: uncultured Alphaproteobacteria bacterium; assembly: GCA_963848205.1. Lineage (GTDB taxonomy): Bacteria > Pseudomonadota > Alphaproteobacteria > Acetobacterales > Acetobacteraceae > BOG-908. Next base: position 121,851 of record CAWKCV010000003.1, read on the forward strand.
GTGTAGTATTGCTGCGTCGAGAATTGCGGCGTGCCGATCGTGCTGGTCGCGTTCTGTTCGGAGACGCTGAAGAAACCCTGGCCGCTGATCGCCAGCGCCAGCGGGTCGGTGCTTTGCTGTAACGTTCCCTGCACCTCGTTCTGGTAGCCTGGCGTGGCTACCACCGTACCTGAATCGTTCAGCGTGGCCGTGCTCGTCGTCAGGTAGTCGGCAAAGTTGGTGGTGACGCCTTTATAGCCGACGGTCTGGCTGTTTGCCATGTTGTCGCTGATGTTGCTGAAAGCGGCGGCTTGCGCGTTCAGTCCGCTGATCGCGGTGCTCATGGAACCGAACAGGGACATGGGATGGCGCTCCTTTGAAATGACTACAATCGGGTTGGCATTGCGAACCGATCGCTACATGCCGCGCCGGTATCACAGCAGAAACCGTGCCACTGCCGGAAAGGGTGAAAACGCCCGCCACGCAGGCCGATGTGCCGACCGCTCGGTGCGCTGCCGTCCGGCGATTTCTGCCGGGCTGCAGTTTCTGCCGAGCAGCATTGGAAATGAGCGCGTGCGTTTTGGCACTGCACGGGCATGTTTTGGTCTGGCCCGCCTTTTGCTCTCACAGCCCGCAGGGTTCGATGCCGAACCAATGCCAGGATATGCGCTTGCCAACCAACCCGACCTCGCCGGCTCTCTCGCGTCCCGCCCAGCCTATATCGGCCTCGCCGTTGCATGCGTCGGTGCAGCCAACCGCCACGCAAGCGCCAGGCGCGTTCGATCTCGTGTTGCAGCCGCATTTGCAGGCGCATGCGAGTGGGTCCGCTGCCGAGCCCGCAGGGACGGCACACCCGCACAAGGCAACAGCTTCCCACAAAACCTCGTCGGGGGCGGCCGAAGAGCCTGCACGCCAGCAAGCCCAGGGCGGGCAGGCGCAGGGCCCGGTCGTGCCGGTTCTGCCGCTGCCACAGCTTCCGGCACTCGCCAAAGCCTCTGCGCCGGCCGCCAACGCGGTCCCTGCGACGGCAAACCCCGCGAGCGACGATCCTGGTCCGCCGCTCGTGGCTGAGCCAGAACTGCGCGCGCCCTCCGGCGCCGACCGGTTCGCGCAACTTCAACATTCCGCTTTGCCGGACCTGCCTACGCCGATCGGCTCCGACGTGGCTGCGCCCGCCGCGGAGGGGGCGTCGCCGGATGCATCGCCGCGCGATGCTGCATCTTCACGGCCGCAGAAAGCAGGCGCACCTGACGGCGCCAAGCCCAGCCATGCCAAGCTCGCCGCCGCGCATGTTGTGGCCGGCCAGCCTGGCGCAGCAGCCCCGGGGCCCGACCTGCATGCGCTGCCGGCTGAGTCGGCTGCGACGGCCGGGCCTGCGCCCCCGACTGGCACTGGCAACGGCTTGCGCGCCCAGGCGGCCGCACCGGACAATGCAAGTGCCCAGCCCGGCAGCGCCGGTGCGCAATCGACGACGCCGCCCGCGACTCCGCCCCAACTGGCCGCCCCGGTCGCCCCGGCTGCCCAGCTGGGGCATGCCGTGGCTGCCCTTCACCTCAGGTCGGACGGTGCAAGCCAGCTCACGATCCGCCTCGATCCAGCCGAGCTGGGCCATATCCAGGTGCAGATCGCGCGGACGCGCGATGGCGCCGCCACCATCAGTGTCGCAGTGGAGAAGCTCGAGACGCTGCATGCCTTGCAAGCCGATCTGACCCATTTGCATCTGGCGCTCGACCGTGCCGGCGTGGCGGGCCAGCGCAGCGTCGAACTGCAACTGGCGCCGCCGCAGCCCACGCCGGATACAGCCACACCCTCGAACGCCTTTGGCCAGTCCGGTCAACAATCAGGTGGTCAGCCGGGAAGCCAGTCGGCCTACCAACAAGCGGCCCATCAGTCCGGTCCCGGTTTGCCCTCGAGCGCGCGCGACACGGGCACTTTCCTCATCCTGCCGCAGCCGGGTGCGCAGCGCGCCTTCGGCCATCGCGCCGGCATCAACATCACCGCCTGAACCCAGATTCTGAACAGGACACCGCCATGACATCCATCGGGAATATTTCAATCGGCCAGGCCGCCGATCAGGCAGCCGCAGTTGCCGCCAGCGCGGCCAATGCCGCCGCCGGCAGCGCCGCCGCGCCATCGGGCGGCGCCAGCACCACCAGCGCCAATGCACTGCAAACGCTGGGCTCCAATTTCAACCAGTTTCTAAGTCTTTTGACCACGCAGTTGAAAAACCAGGATCCCACATCGCCGATGGACACCAACCAGTTCACGCAAGAGCTCGTGGCGTTCACCGGTGTTCAGCAATCGGTTGCGACAAACACCAATCTTTCCCAGCTGATCCAGCTTCAGCAAGGCTCCGAGGTGCTGCAATCCACGCAGGTCGTAGGCCACACCGTCACCACGTCCGCCTCTCAGCTCGCGCTACAGAACGGCGCGGGAGAACTCACCTTCCAGACGCAGGGCGCCGAACCGGTGCAGATCGCGATTGCAAACAGCGCCGGCCAGATCGTGCGTGATGTCAATCTCACCAGCCAGTCCGGCAACAACACCTGGCATTGGGACGGTCTCGACAATGCCGGCAACAAATTGCCGGACGGCGCCTACGGAGCCGCGGTGGAAACCGCCAGTGGCAATGCAAAGCCGACTTCGGTGCCGTTCAGCGTGGTGGGAACGGCAACGGGGCTGATCAACACGGCGTCCGGGCTGCAGTTGGAGATGGGGTCGGTATCGGTGCCGTTGGCGAAGGTGCAGTCGATATCGACGAACTAGGAAGGAAAGCGTTCAATCTTGAAAACTTCCGCTCCCGGCTGCGCACACAGTCGCGTCATCCAGGGCTGCACTGCCGTTTGCACAGCAAGGAGCAAAACTTTTTTGCCTCTCTTTTCAAAAAAGAAGGCCTTCCTCAAGCCCTGATCAGCGTTCCCTGCGCCACCCAATCCGGCATGCACATCGCAATTGCCCGCTGTGCCACGTCGCCAGGCTGCGGCAACGTGTTCGGGTCCTCCCCAGGAAACGCCTGCGCACGCATACGCGTCGCCGTGCGCCCCGGGTCGAACAGGCTCACCCGCAATGGCGTGTTCTCGACCTCGTCTGCCCAGCTCAGCACCAAATTTTCCATGCCCGCCTTGGTGGCGCCATACGCACCCCAGAATGCGCGCGGCGCGCGTGCCACACTGCTCGTCACGAACACCGCACGCCCCGCATCGGAAGCCAGCAACAACGGCGCGCACGTGCGTATCAGCCGATAGGTGGCGCCCAGATTGACGGCCACGCATTCGGCGAAATCCTTCGGCGCGATATGTCCGGCCGGCGTCAGCTTTCCCAAAGCGCCTGCACAATGCACAAGAATATCCAACCGGCCGAACCGCGCGTGCAGCGATGGTCCGAGCGGATCGATGCTCTCGGCCTGGCGTAAATCAAGCGGCAGCAACGTCGCCTGCCCGCCGGCGGCGCGTATCTCGTCGTCGGCCTCTTCCAGCGCGCCTTGTGCACGCGCCGTCAGCACGACATGCGCGCCTTGGGCGGCCAGCAGGAGACTGATGGCTTTGCCGATGCCGCGGCTGGCACCGGTGATGAGGGCGATGCGGCCGGATAGGTTGGACATTGGGACATCCAAAGGAAGAGTCTTCTTTTTTGAAAAAAAGAAGCAAAAAACTTTCTAGATTTACCTGACCGCCCTAGCGGGTTTTTTGGTTTTCTAGTTCATCGCCAGCGACAACTGCTTGTTCGCCTGTTCATCCATGTCCGGCAAGGCCACCGGGTACTCGCCACTGAAGCACGCATCGCAATATTGCGGCCGCGCCGAATCGCGTCCCGGCTGGCCCAGCGCACGATACAAGCCGTCGATCGAGATGAACGCCAAACTGTCAGCGCCGATCAGCGCCGCCATCTCACGCACATCGTGGCGTGCAGCCAGCAACTTGCTGCGCTCCGGCGTGTCGATGCCGTAGAAACAGCTATGCGTGGTCGGCGGCGAGGAAATCCGCATGTGCACTTCGCTTGCACCCGCTGCCCGCACCATCTCGACGATCTTCTTGCTCGTCGTGCCACGCACGATGCTGTCGTCTACCAGAATGACGCGTCGCCCCTCCAGCATCGCACGATTGGCGGAATGCTTGAGCTTCACGCCGAGGTTGCGGATATGGTCGGTCGGCTCGATGAACGTGCGGCCGACATAATGATTGCGGATGATGCCCAATTCGAACGGCACGCCGCTCTCGCTCGCATAACCCATCGCCGACGGCACGCCGGAATCGGGGACCGGCACCACGATATCGGCTTCCACATGGCTCTCTCGCGCGAGTTCCGCGCCGATCCTCTTGCGCGCCGCATAGACCGGCATGCCCTCGACCACCGAATCCGGCCGGGCGAAATACACGTATTCGAACACGCAGAACCGCGCATGATGGGCGCCGAACGGACGGATGCTGCGCACCCCTTCGTCGTTGATCACCACGATCTCGCCCGGCTCGATGTCGCGCACGAACTCCGCGCCCACGATGTCGAGCGCGCACGTCTCGCTCGCCAGCACCCAGCCGCCGCCCGCCGCATACGGCGTTCCGGGCGCCTGCGGAATCCGGCCCAAGATCAGCGGCCGCACGCCGAACGGGTCGCGCACCCCGATCAGCGCCTCGTTGGACAGCGCCACCAGCGAATACGCACCCACCACCTGCTTGAGCGCGTCGATCAGCCGATCGACTACGGTCGAATACAGGCTGATCGCGATCAGATGCACGAACACCTCGCTGTCCGTCGTGCTCTGAAACAGGCAGCCGCGACGTACCAGCATGCGGCGCAGGCTCACCGCATTGGTCAGGTTGCCGTTATGACCCACCGCGAACCCGCCGAACTCGAAATCGGCATACAGCGGCTGCACGTTGCGCAGCATCGTCTCGCCCGTCGTCGCGTAGCGGTTGTGGCCGATCGCACTCGCACCGGGTAGCGACGCGATCACCCGCGCATCGCCGAAATTGTCGCCCACCAGCCCCAATCCCCGCTGCTGATAGAACCGCCGGCCGTCATAGCTGACGATGCCCGTCGCTTCCTGCCCGCGGTGCTGCAGCGCATGCAGCCCGAGTGCCGTGACCGCGGCCGCGTCCACGCTGTTCCAGATGCCGAAGACGCCGCATTCCTCATGCAGCGTATCGTCTTCGCTGGACGCCGGCTCACCCAAGCCCTGGGACGCGATCGCTTGCATGCCTGAAAACTCCACCGCGCACTGCCCATAGCCTAATCGGGGAGTTGCGTCATCGGATTGTCACACGGCTTTAGCTAGGGGCGGGCAGGGGCGGGGCCAAGCGCCCGTCCTTCAGGGGTGGCATGCAGAAGCTGAGCTTCGGTGGTTGGCGGCCCGCTCGGCGGCTCGGCCACACGCGGGCGATAAAGCGGTGGCATCTGCGCGACGGCCCACAGCGCGCCCTCATAAATCAGCGGCAGCGTGCGCGCCTGCAGCACCACCGGCGGCCAGCGCTCCGGCGGCAGAACCAGCCCCAGCGGTATGTAAGCCGCGACCAGGATCGCCGCCCCGCGCACCAGGCCGAACACCAGCCCGAGCGTGCGATCCAGCCCACCCAGCGCCGAGACGCGCACCATGCGCCCCACCAGATTGGAGCCCAGCGACAACACGATCAGCAGCAGCACGAAGACGCCCACATAGGCGGCCGGCGTCGCCATGTCCGAGTTGCCAAGCGCCTCCTCGGCCAGTGGCACCACCTGCGGCGCGAACCGGTAGGCACCATAAGCCGCCAGCGCCCAGCTCACCACGCCCAGCGCCTCGCGCACCATCCCGCGCGACAGCCCCAGCAGCGCCGAGACCGCAAGGACGAGCACCACCCCCAGATCCACAAAATTCACGCTGCCCCCCCAAGCACCAGGAGCAAAAGTCGTCTGGTTCTTTTTTTCAAAAAAGAACGCCTTCCTTCTTCATTACGCCCCCCCCACATCGCGAGTATGCCCGCAAACCCCTATACCACGCTCGGCGTCAAGCCAGACGCCACGGCCGCACAGATCAAATCCGCCTATCTGAAGCTGGCAAAGAAGCATCACCCCGACCTCAACCCGGGCGACGCCCGCGCCGAGGAGCGGTTCAAATCCATCAACGCCGCACACGACCTGTTGTCCGATGCCGACAAGCGCGCCCGCTTCGATTCGGGTGAAATCGACGCCGCCGGCCAGGCGCAAGGGCCCAGTCCCCGCGACCGCCAATCCTATCGCGGCTTTGCCGACAACGCGCAGGGCGCGCGCTACCACGCGGGCCAACCCGGCACCGGAAGCTTTGGCTTCGGCGGACAGAATGGCGACCTGCACGACATATTCGCCGACCTGTTCGCCAACGCCCGCGGCGGCGGCGGCACACCACCCAAGGACCAGCCCATGCGCGGCCAGGACCAGAATTATCAACTCAGTGTCACCTTCATCGAGGCCGCTCTCGGCGCCTCGCGACGGCTGACCCTGCCGGACGGCCGGACCCTCGACGTCACCATCCCCCCCGGCATCGACACCGGCCAGACGCTGCGGCTGCGCGGCCAAGGTGCGGCTGGCTGGAACGGCGGCCCGCCGGGCGATGCGCTGATCGAGGTCGAGGTTGCCTCCCACCCGTTCTTCAGACGTGACGGCGACGATATCCATCTCGACCTGCCGGTGACCGCCGGCGAGGCCGCCTCCGGCGCGCGCATCGCCGTGCCCACGCCGGCCGGACCCGTCACCATGGGAATCCCGCGCCATTCCGACAGCGGCAAGCAGCTCCGCCTGCGCGGCCGCGGTATCCCGGCCCACGCCGGCCGCCCCGCCGGCGACCTCTACGTCACGCTCAAGATCGTGCTCGGCACGCCGGACCAGGCGCTCGAAGACGCATTGACCGCCTTCTACAGCCGCCAGCCGATGGACCCGCGCGCCCACATGCAGGCCGGATGAGGGAGGGCGGGATGATTACCATACATACTGTCTGTGAAACGTTGCCCGGCCTCAGCGAGACAACGTTGCGAAGCTGGCTCGAGCAGGAATGGGTGCAGGCCGACCTGCGCAGCGGCGAGCCGGTATTCGACGATATCGACGTCTCCCGGATACGGCTGATCCTGGAGCTGCGCACGCGGCTTGAGGTGGAGGAGCCGACGGTGCCGCTGATACTGAGTTTGCTGGACCAGCTTTATGCGACGCGGCAACGGCTGCGAGTCGTCCTTGCGGCGATGGAAAGCAAGTAGTTCTTTTTTAAAAGAAAGAACCAAAAACTTTTGCTTCTAGGTGCGCGACGAACGGCTGTGGACGATCTTGTGGCTGCCGTGGTGGACCGTCTGGCTCGCATACGCTGAGCCGATATAGTGCGCACCGTAATGGTGCGATCCGCTTGCCGTGGCGAAATGCACGCGGGCGCCGCGCGGCTCGGGCGCTTCGGCCACTTCAACCGCCGCCACGCTGCCACGCGCGCTGTGGTGCCGATCGACCGCCGCATAACGGACCGCACGCTCGTGGCCGCGCCGCCCACGAGATGCGACCGCCACATTGTAATGATGCGGATAGCGCGGACCCGCCGGGATATCCATCGGCAACTGGTTGACCGCGTATTGTTCCGCGGGCGATCTCTGCGCCGGCCATTCGCCCTGTATATAAGGCGCGATCAACGCGACATAGCGTCTGGTCTCGGTCGGCAACGAGCGGCCATGCGTCAGGTAATCTTCGAGGCGCGCCGGTCCGCCATTATAGGCGGCGAGAAAACCGGGGCTGCCGAACGAGTTGTACATCTCGCGGATGTAGGCTGTGCCTGCAAGAATGTTGTTGTGCGGGTCAAACGCATCGTCGCCGAGACCGTAGCGCGCGCGCACTTCGTCATACGTCCGCGGCATCAATTGCATCAGGCCCATCGCACCGACCGGCGAGGTGATCAGCGCACCGCTGGCGGTAAATTCGTGGTTGTGCGATTCGACGCGCATCACTTCGCGGATCCAGCGTTCCGGCACGTCGTATTTGCGCGAAGCCTCGGCCACATAAGGGCCCCAAGGGTCGCTTGCCGAACCGGGTGGCGCGTAGCTCGTCTTGGCGCGCGCCTGATAGGTGGCCGCTTCCTGCGTGGCCGTCATCGGAGCGGAGGAGTTGCCGGCACAGGCCGAGAGGGCGGAAGCGGCGGCCAGACAGGCCATCCCTCGGACGGCCAGCCGCCATCTCGTCATCGCCGATCCGTTCGCATTCATGGTCATTCGCCAGCCCCTCAACCGACGGTTGCGGCGGCTTGCCCCAACCCTGACGCGTGCCTCGGTGCCGATCTCGTGACCGTCTGAGGCTTCAGCTTAACTCTAGCCGCTAAACCGTTAAGGGATCACGCAAGGCAGGGCAAGCGGATTAAGCGGCCTCCATACGTGTCTGCCGGGTTGGCGCCCCGTTGCCTCTTTGCAACACGCCGGACAGCTTCCTTCCCAGCGTTAAGCTTTCGGGTTCCCTCGCGTCACGGAAAGATTATCGTGCGGCCACAGTCGATACATACGGAACTCGCAACGTCGCGGCCCGGCCTCGCCTGAACGGCCGTTTGAAACCTTTTCCGCTCTCACAGGGGGACTTCCTTTGACACTACGACACAGGCTTGCAGGCTCGGTCGCCATTCTGGCGCTGTCGCAAGCATTCGCCGCCAGCCCGCTGCTCGCCCAGTCTGCTCCCAACCCTGCGACAAGCACCGCGGCCACCGCGCCGTCCGGTGCGGATGCGGCTACGGCAGCGCCAAGCGCGGGCACGGAGAACATCGTCGTCACCGGCTCGCGCCTGAAGACGACGAACGCCACCAGCGAAGCGCCGGTTGTTGTCGTCACCGCCGCTCAGATCGAACATAGCCAGGCTCAGACGCTTGAGGACGTGTTGACGAAGCTGCCGGAAATCGGTTCGTCCGGCATTTACAACACGACGAACAATGGTGGCGGCGGCGTTTCTTGTATCGAACTTCGTAACCTTGGACATCGAGCGGACGCTCGTGCTGGTGGATGGCAAGCGGTTCGTCCAAGGCAATGCAAGCTGCGTCGATCTCAACAACATCCCGCTTGAGGAAGTTCAGCAGATCGAAATCCTGAAGGATGGTGCCTCGACCACCTACGGCGCGGATGCGATCGCGGGCGTCGTCAACATCATTCTCAAGAAAAACTTCTCGGGCGTGACATTCCACGCAAACGGTGCCAATCGGCACTGAGGCTGGTGACGACAAGTCCGGCGAGCTGTCGGTTTTGGCTGGCACGAACTTTGACAAGGGCAACTTCACCCTCGGGCTCGACTACTTGAACCAAGGGCCAGTGGCTCAAGCCGATAGGTCGTTCGCGCAGTACCCTGTTCAGCCGGCGTTTAAGCCGCTTGGCAAAACACCAACGGTCGGGTCGATTTTCAACCCTAATGGCCTGGTTTTACATCCGACACAAACACTCTGAATTCAATGGCAATCAGTTGAACAACCTTTTTAACGTTATCAATCCGAACGGCACCCTGGGTGACGGTTACACCGGAAAGAAAAGCCAGCGTTTCAATTTCGGTGCGCTTCAGCAGCTTGCTCTCTCGCTCGAGAAAGAGAGCATTACGTCAACCGCGAACTACGACTTTAACGAGCACATCAGCGCCTATATGCAAGGGTTCTTCACCCACAAGAAGACTGGCGAACAGCTCGCGCCCAGCCAGTGCAGTCCGCACTTCCACTATCCGGCCTGCCTGATGCATTCGTGGTGCCAGAGGGCAATCCTGGTTTTGAAGCGTTGCTCGGTGCCGGGCTCGGGCCAGTCGACCTCTACAGGCGTGAACCCAATTCGGTAACCGCCAGTATACGCAGGTAGACAACACGTTCCAGATCAACACCGGACTCAAGGGTGACATTGGGGCCGGCTGGAACTACGAAGTCTTTTTCCAATACGGTGAAGATGACGACCAGACAACAAATACCAACAACATCAACTTCTTGCATCTCGAGAAGGAGGTGGGCTTCCAGCAGACCACCGCGACAGCTGCTCAACAGGCCGCAATCATCGCAAACACCGGTGCCTTCGATCCTTTGACATTCGGCGTCTATAATCCGAACGTTTGCGTGGCGTCCGCTGGTTGCAGCATCGCCAATCCGTTCGGGCAAGAATTACACAGCCGCGCAGATCAAATACGCAACCTATACCGAAGCACAGCAGAGCCGCTATACGCTCAAGGTCTATGGCGGCAGCGTCACGAACAACGAACTGTTCCAACTTCCCGCCGGTCCAGTGGGCGTCTCGCTCGGCGTTGAGCATCGGACGGAGACCGGCGAGTTCACGCCCGACTCGCTCGACTTGACGGGTGAAGGCCTCGGCAGCACGGCCAAGCCGACCAAGGGCTCGTTCAACGTGACCGAGCTCTACGGCGAAACACGTATCCCGATCCTGAAAGACATCTTCCTCGCCAAGGACCTGCATATCGACGTGGGCGGCCGGTTCTTCAACTATAACACCTTCGGCTCGGGCGAGACTTGGAAGGTTGCGGGCAACTACACGCCTATTAACGGCATCCGCTTCCGTGCATCCGACGGTGTAGCCTTCCGTCAGCCGAGCATCAACGACCTCTATACCGGTCAGCGATCAGCTTCAACGGCGCAAACGATCCTTGCGCTGCAGCAGGCAATTACGGTGCCAGGAACTGGCACGTCACGGCGAACTGCCTCAAGCCAGGGCGTCAATCCGGCAACTTCTCCCAAGCAGGGAGCCAGGTTCAGGCCATCGTCGGTGGCAATCCGGCATTGCATCCAGAAACCGCGCGCACCCAGACGGTCGGTGTCGTCTCAACCCGCCGTTCATTCCGCGTCTGGCGCTGACTGCCGACTTCTTCCGCACCAAAATCAACAGCTCGATCGGCATTCTGCCGGCCCAGTTCATCTTGGACAATTGCTATACACAAACGACATTCGATCCCGGCTCGACGAACCCTTCCGATCCCTGCCGCCTTGTTTCAGGCCGAACCGGTCAGGGCAGCTCAACACGATCACGCAAATCAACGAGAATTTGGGTGATTACGCGCACCGAAGCCCTCGACCTCGGGCTGACATACGCCTATCCGCTTCCTGGCCGTTGGCACCTTGTCGTTCCAGAATGACTTGACGCTCACTCTAAAATACCAGGCGCAGAACAGTCCTCAATGGACCGTTTATCGGCTATCTGAATACGATCGGAGTTGCCGCAGCGAGCTTGCCGGCATATCCGCGCTACCGTGACAACGTCAGCGTCGATTGGCGGATCGGCGACTTCCAGTTCGGTTACCGTATGCGCTTCATCGAAGGGACGGACTTCGACCAATACCCGGCGCCGTTCGTCCAAGGTAAAGAGAAAGGGCAATACGCCTTCGCTGCGACACCAAACGTCTTCTACCACGACATCAACAGTTCCTACGATTATCGTAACTTCACATTGAACTTCGGCGTGCAGAACCTGCTTCGACAAGCAGCCGCCGTTATGTCTACGATACCGCTACCAATACCGATGCTGCCGTCTATGACATGTTCGGGCGTGTCGTTTATTTGAAGACGACGCTGCGCTTCTAAACCCGTGCTTTTGCTTCAATAAAGGCGAGGCAAACCGCCGGGGGGCTACCCCCGGCGGTTTTTTACTAGAGGGCTTCATCAAATGCGGCGGTTTGTTCTGCTATCAACTGGCTGACTTATTGTCTTAAGCGCCTGCGCAGGAACACCTCCGGCAAGCGACCAGGCGGCTGCCGCCAAGCACAAAAAATGCGAACGCTCCACCGGCAGCCTGTTTTGTGGCAACAGCGACGACCAGCCCTATGGCAGCCTTAATAGCCCGGGCGCGTCAAGCCCCCATGCGAACGCGCCAGCAGGTTTTCCCGGTGCTCGCTGAACACGCGAAGTTTTGTCATGGCACAGTCTTCTGATTGTATGACGGCGTAGTGGACGAGTGGCGAGATCCGCGCGCCATCAAACCGACGCTTCATCAAGGAGAGTTCTATGCGTGTGATGTTGTCAGTCACTGCCGCTCTTGTCTGCCTTGGGCTCGCAGCCTGTGCGGGCGCTCCGCCGCCGGGGCAAAAAGTCGCTGCTGGAAAGCCGGTCCCATGTGAGCGTTTCACCGGCAGCCTTCTCTGCGGCAGCCACGATGATCTCCCGTTTGGAAATTTGAACATTCCGCCCACCGCCAGCCCCAAGGTAAATGAGACCTTCAGCGAAGCCATCCGGGGCGCTAGTTGGTGAGTGCCACATGGTTGCGGTAAGTTGTCTCAGAAGATCGTGCATCATAGGCGGGCTGATGGACGCTCATTTCGAGTTTCGATCTTTAAGCTCGCCCGCTCCAGAGAACTGAGTTCGACGGAGCGGGTAGAACTGCCGGATTTTCGCGAGCGCCTTAGTCCGGGCCAGAATTTACGGCGGTGGTGGAGGGGGGAGCTGATTTCCAGGCGTATCCTAAAAGTTGCGGAGAAATCACAGGTTTTCTTGTTACGCTACCTGGAGCGGCCGTGCAAACTGCGCCTTTGTAGCCGCCCGGTCGATTAGTTAGCGAGACACTGCACGCTCCGTTCACAACGCTGGTGACGAACGAACTGAAACATGATAATCGTGACCATTCTTGCTGATGTCAGCAGTGATCGTGCCGCTCGGGTTGTTTAGTTCCCGATTGGATGGTTGCCGTGAAGGTGCCCGGTCCACTGAGAACTGCGTCAGGGCCAGTGATGTTCGACGTTCTCTCCTCAGTGAGGAATGACCGGGCGGACTACGAACATAAATGGAAATCGTCCCCGTCGCCGCCAGCGCGGAACCCCGCAGCAGCGAACAACGGTCAAAAACAGGCATGGTCAAGACGCCAATCTAGCCAAACTAGTCTCGAACGGTCAGATAGCTATGGAAGCAGCCGGTCATGACGATCTCTTCGATTGTTGAAACCCGGTCTTCGGCGACCTGCGGTAGTCGAACCGCCAGACGACACAACTCCGGTCAAGATTGATGCGCGTTTGACCTGCGGTTGATAAACACCGTTCAGTACCTCCATCGGAACGCAGTCGACCTTCAAGCGACCACCGCCACGCAGGTTATGACCAACCAATTTCCGGACTGATCATGCCACATAGCCCCCTCGCCGACATCGCCGCCCACCCGCGCGACCCCAACGCACGCCTCCGCCTCGGCCAGCACCTCCACCAATCCGGCAACCTCCCCGCCGCCGAAGCCGCCTACCGCGCCGGCCTCAAACTCGACCGCGGGCATCCTGGCCTCGCCATCACGCTCGCCGACCTGCTCGACGCCACCGGCCGCCCCGCCGAGGCCATCCGCACGCTGCGCACCGCCCTAGAGGCACGCCGGCGCGACCCATCCATCGCCACGCGCCTCGCCCGCAGCCTGATCGCCGCCGGCCAATCCGCCGACGCCATCCGCACCCTCGCCACCCTGGCCAGCGCCGCCCGCCCCGACCACGCCGTGCTCGCCGAACAGGCCGCCGCCTACAAGGCCCTCAGCCTGCCGGACCGCGCGCTGGCCACCAACCAGCGCGCCGCCGCGCTCTACCCGGAAAGTGCCGTCGCCCACCACAACCTCGCCGCCCATCTCGGCGACCACGGCCAGTTCGCCGCCGCCGAACAAAGTGCCGCCCGCGCCCTGGCCGCCGCGGGGCAAGCCCAGTCCCCGCAAACCTGGCTGGTCTATGCCCGCGCACTGCTCGGCGCCGGCAAGCTCGACGAATCCGAACGCGCCTTCCGCGAAGCGCTCCGCCGCGCCCCCAACTTCCTCGACGCCCATCGCGACCTGGCCCAGCTCGTCTGGATGCGCACCGCCGACCCGCGCGCCGCCATCGCCACGCTCGACCCCGCCATCCAGGCCAACCCGCACCACGCGCTGTTCGGGCTGCGCGCCCACATCCTGCAATCGGCCGGCCACCCCGAAGCCGCCTACACCACGCTGCAACAGGCGATCGGCCTGCATCCCAACGAGCCCGTCCTGCACCTCGCCGCCGCCCAGCTGGCCCCGCTCGCCGGCCAGACGGCTCATTCCATCCCCCTCGCAGAACGTGCCGCCGCCCTGTTGGGCAACGATGACGCCGCCCAGACCGCCCTCGCCGCCGCGTGCCTCGCCGGCGGCGACCCCGCGCGCGCCGCCGCCATCGCCGCCGGCCTCGCCGCCCGCCATCCGAACGACCAACGCGCCCACGCCTACCTGGCCACCGCCTGGCGCCTGCTGGGCGACCCGCGCTACGCCGCCCTCTACGACTATCCGAACCTCGTGCGCGCCTGGCAGATGGACACGCCGGATGGCTGGCCGAACCTCGCCGCCTACCTCGCCGACCTCACCGAAGCGCTCGGCGGCCTGCACCCCTATCGCACCCACCCGCTCGGCCAGTCCGTGCGCCACGGCAGCCAGGCCACCCACCTGCTCGCCTCCGGCAACCCGGTCATTCGCGCCTTCTTCCAGGCGATCGACGGCCCGATCCGGCGCCACGTGGCCGCCCTCGGCCCCGGCACCGACCCGCTGCGCGCCCGCAACACCGGCCGCACAAGCTTCCACGGCGCCTGGTCCGTCCGCCTGCGCCCCGGCGGCTTCCACGCCGACCACATCCACCCCGAAGGCTGGCTCTCGTCCGCGTGCTACATCGCACTCCCCGACACGCCCGGGGAGGGCAGGGAAGCCTGGATCAAATTCGGCGAGCCCGGATTGCCCACCGCGCCCGCGTTGGGGGCCGAGCATTTCGTGCAACCCCAGCCGGGGATGCTGGTGCTGTTTCCGTCATATATGTGGCACGGCACGGTGCCGTTTCGCAGCGACGGAGTACGGTTGAGTATCGCGTTCGATCTGGTGCCGGCGTAGGCGAAGGAAGCGGTTCTTTTTTGAAAAAAAGAACCAAAAAACTTTTGCTCAGAAGCGCGCGGTGACGGTGAAGGTGACTGCGAAGGGCTCGCCTGGCAGGCCGTCGTTGAAGGCGCCGCCGCAGGAGTAGTTGCTCTCCGGCAGACCCTTGAACGGGCCGGTCTTGAAGTTTCCGCAATTGCTGGGCGAAATCTGGTTGTAGAAATACTGGAAGAAATGCTGGTTGAAGAGGTTCTGTACGTTCAGATCGAATTTAACCCGCTTGATCGCCGGCAGCATCGGCGTCGGCACCGTGTAAGTGAGATCCAGGTTGAACAATGCGAACGCCGGCAGGCGGCCTTTCGGGTCGTAGGTCGTGGCGCCGACCTTGAACAGGTAGGGAATGTAGCCGACGGGATAGGGTGCGTTCGTGTTCGGGTTGGTGGCATTCAGTGGAATGCCGGAGGGTGTCGGAACGTTCGTCTCCAGGCCTGTCAGGTCGAACGTCGTGTATTGCTGCCCGGTGTACTGTCCCTCGAGACGCGCCGCGATCGCGTCGCCATCACGGAATGTGCTCTTGCGATCGTATTCCACGTAAAACGTCGAGAGCCAGTCCGGCACGCCGCTGTTCGGCGTTCCACGCTGCGCCAACCCGAACTGATCCTGAAACACGGTCGTCGAGGCCAGATATGTCTTCAGATACTTCGCGAGTGTGTGAGAGACGTTCCCGCCGATTTCCCAATTAGGAGAAATTCGATAGTCGCCGGCCGCCTCGATGCCCTTGAACTCGCGCTGACCATCGTTTGTATAAACCGCCTGTCCCGCAATCGGTCCAGCCTGTCCCTGGAAGAAGCCAAAGTCGCGATCCACCTTCTGATAGAAGTAGTCGATGTGCGCCGCGATATTGGACGTGTCGTACTGAATGCCGGCCTCGTACAGGTGCACGATCGACGCATACGGCGTGCCCGCACTCGTGTTCGGCGTGAAGTCAGTCGCTGGCGCAAACAGGGCAGACTCGCCGGTGCTGGCGTAAACCGTCGTTCCCTTCAAAGCCGGCAATATCTTGTCGAAATCATAGGAAAAATGCAGGAACGGCAGGAGCTCGCGATCCCACTTCTTCGCCTTGAACGGCTCGTAACCAACCACGCCCGGGTAGGCCGGGTCGGCGCTCACGAAAGCAGCGCTCGTCTTGTTGCCTGACGTGGTGCCTTCCAGCGTGAAACCTGGCGTAATGTGCAGCGTGTTGCCCAGCAGCTCGATCTTGTCCTGCGCATAGAACTGAAAGATTGCCCTGAACGAACCGCCATCGAAGCCCGAGACGAGATGGCCTGCATCTGTCGGTACGTTGGGGCCAATGCCAGCATACGTAGGACCTGTCGGCTGCGTCTCCTTGGCAATAAGGGCGCCGATGCGGATGGCGTTATTGATGCCGTAGAACTCCGGCGGGCTGATCGAAATGCGCGGCTGGATTCCGTAGGAATCGTTGTGCGTGAGCGCCGTCTGGCCCGTCAGCCCGCACGCTGTCAGCAGCGGGTCGCCGCCGCCCACGCCAGAGAGTGTCGACCCCGGACAAGCCTTGCTGTTTGTCGCCGTTCGAGACGGATCGTAGGTAAAATGCCCAGGAAAATAGAATTGCCCGCCGCCATGCTGTGAGCTCGCATCGAAGCCTTGCGTGCCGCCATTCGGCCCGAAGAAATCGTCGAAATACCCGAAGCCGGCAAAGGTCTGCACGAACGGTGCGGCGCCGCCCGTGATATAGCGGCCGGACGTGTCCGGGTTATAGAGTGCAGGGCTGCCATAACTGGTCAGTTGCGAATCAGAATTGAGGTAGAACGCGGTCACGCCAACCTGGAAAGTGTCGTTGATGTATTTGTCTCCCTTGAGCAGGATCGACAAATAATCGTTGGTCTCGCGCTGGAACAGGATATTAGGCGAGTAATTGCTGAACAGACCGTTCTTGTTCAGGTAGGGGAGCGGCGTGGGCTCGCTCTGAATGAGGCCATTGCCGGTATTGTACAGGATGGTACCCTGGACTTTCGATAATCCGTCATCGAACGGCTTGTCGAAAGCGAAATAGACGTTGTTGTAGCGCGCCGGCGTATAGTCGATGAAGCCGGCCGTCTGCAGATTGGAATACTGCAGCAGCACCTTCGGCGCATTGTCGCCAGAACCGAGCGGCCCGTCGATCGCGCCGGAGTTGAACGTGAAGCCTTCGTTGTACGTCTGGAACGAGCCCACCGATCCAAACACGTCAGTATAATAATCGTTTGTTGGGCGCTTGGAGTTATAGGCGACCGTGCCGCCGATCGTGCCGAACGTGTTCTTGTCCGGATAAGCCACGCCCGGATAAATCGTCACACCGCTAATCTGGTCGAGGTTGAAGCGTCCACCGATGTTGTTGGTGAGATAGGCGCCTGTTCCGCCGTTCAGCAGATCCTGCATCGGCACGTCGTCAAGCGTTTGCGCCACTTCCAGCCCGCGCACGCCGCGGATCGACAGCACCGGCTCGTTGTTGCCGATGCCCTGCTGATAGACGAACACCGACGGCGCCTGCCGCAACAGCGTCGCGACACTGCCACCCACACCCGTCTGCTCGATCTGCTTGGAGCCGAGTTCGGTGACTGCACTTGGCGAGTCCTTTTCCTTCTGCAGGAGACGCTTGGCTTTGACGATAATCTCTTCCGTCGCGCCACGGCTGACGTCAGGTGGCAGAGCTTGCCCCTGTGTGCCCGATGTTGCCGGCGTTTGTGCCTGCGGCGTGGCATTCGACGCATTGTTCAACTGCGCCAATTGCACATTCGACTGCCACGCATCTGCCGCATCCGCACCCATGCTGGGAACCAAACTCGCAACCAGACCGCATGCCCCGGCCATCATCAACGCGCGCTTGTAAGACTGCGAAACGGCCATGCTTGCGAACTCCAGGACGATGCTTTCGGCATAGACGATATGCGCGAAGATGATCGCTAATCCTGCGGTGCACGCCCCGTATGAGACAATACAAAGAATGGTCTTGAAAAGATAACGAAATACTCATGTGACTGACATGCAACAACAAGAGATGCATGCCGCGAGATCGAAAAAATCAAGACCGCGCCAGTGAATTCTCATGTGTTGTTGAAGCAGAGACACGCATGCAAGCCACGGGAGATGAGCGGCAAAGCGAGTAGTCCGTCGATGAACCAAGCACGCGAACAGTGCGCGGTCTATGCGCTCGCGACAGCAAAAAGCCCGGAGGGCAGTGCCACTCCGGGCTTTTTGAGCCAATCGAGGGAAGATGCGTGCGATCAGGCTTTCGAAATCTGCAATATCCAAAGCCGGGCGATTTCCGCCTGGCCTTCCTTGCCGCCGACGCCACGCAGAACCTGGACCGCAGCCGCTTTCTTGCCAGCCTTCATGTAAGCCAGCCCGAGATGCAGCTTCGTATCGTCGGGATGGCGCAAGCCACCCTTCTTCAATCCTGTCTGCATCAGCGCAATACCCTTGTCGAACTGGCCGAACCCCACATACTCGTCGCCCAGCGAGGCCGCCAGATTGCCGTCATGCGATGATTGCGCGTCGGCCTCACGCGACGGCAGCGCCTTCAATTCAGTCGCATAATTCTTGTTCACCAGATCGCGCAAACGCTGCTGGCGGGGCGCCTCGGGGCCGGTACCCAGCACGCCGCTGGCAAACGCCTGGTCCACCACCACTTTCGCTTCGCCGGGGTTGGGCACCTGCAACAGCAACTCGACCATATCCATCAGATCGGCCGGCTTCGTCACCAGCCCCGTCGCCAGCTCGAACCGGTCGATATCGATATCGAGCCGCGAGTTGTAGCCCGGCCGGGTCTGCGCCGCGTGGATCAAATTCTGCCAGTAATCCGGCTTGGGATAGTAGGTGACCAGCAGCCCCATCGTGTTGCCGAAACCGAGCTTGTCGCCCATTTCCTGCTGGCAGCGCGCGAGCAATTGCAATTGCTGCTCGCTCGGCTTCTGCCGCGCGGCGACTTCCGCGTCGATCTGTGCTTTCTGCAATTTCGCGGCATTGGCGAAATCGCGGTTCAGGTAATAGGCCTGGATGATCAGCGCCCGCACCGCGGGGTCGCGCCCGCCGGACGCGGTGTATTTCTGGCTCCAGGAGATCACCGCCGGGTAATTCTTCAACTGGTATGCCATGCTGGCTTCGGCCAGATACAGCTTGGTCTGCTCGGCCGGCGGCACCCGGCCGGAGGCGAGCATGTCGGCGAAGATCTTGCTGGCGACGGGCAGGTTCTTCGAGCTCTGCGCGATCGAGCCGCGCAGTTCCTGGATGGTGAAGCTCTCCTCCGCCGTCAGCCCGCGCGCGCGTGCTGCTTCGGCCACGGCGGCATTGGCACCTGCATAGTTGCCGGCGCGCATCAACGCCTCGGCCCGCTGCAGCGGCTTGCCCACTTCCGGACGCAGCGTCTGCGCCCGCGAGGCGCCCGGCGCTGCCAGGCAAAGTGCAAAAGCGGCCGCGCCGGTCAACACCGCCGCACGGTTGCCAAATCTCGTCATCGTCACTGCCCTATGAACTGCTCGTTGCCGACGATGCCAAGCTTGCCGACACCGAGCCGCTGCGCGTCCGCCATCACATGGATCACGTCCTTGTAAGGTGCCAGTTTGTTCGGGTTGAGATGCACCTCCGGCTGCGGATCGGCTTTGGCCGCTTCCTTCAGATGCGCCACCAGCGCATCGTCGTCGGGCAGCACGACGCCATTCCACGATGTCGTGCCGTCGAAATCCACATCGATCGTCACCACCACCGGCGGCACCGGCGGCGGCGGTGGGTTGCCCGCCGGCAGATCCAGCTTCACCGCATGTGTCTGGATCGGGATGGTGATGATCAGCATGATCAGCAGCACCAGCATCACGTCGATCAGCGGCGTGG
Organism: uncultured Alphaproteobacteria bacterium; assembly: GCA_963848205.1. Taxonomy (GTDB): domain Bacteria; phylum Pseudomonadota; class Alphaproteobacteria; order Acetobacterales; family Acetobacteraceae; genus BOG-908. Next base: position 141,469 of record CAWKCV010000003.1, read on the forward strand.
TGTTCATGTCCACCACCACGTCCATCTCGTCGCTGTCACCGCCCGTCGGCATGCTCATGGCCATGCGCGTATCTCCTCAATGCCGGATGTTGACGACCCGGGCGCTCAATGCCCGGGGTCGGGCTGGCTGATGAACGCCACCTTGTAGATGCCCGCACGCTGCAAGGCGACCATCACGCGGCCGACATATTCGTAGCGGCCATCACGATCCGCACGGATATGCACTTCCGGCTGCGGTATCTGCGTCGCCACCGCCTTCAGCCTGTCGAAGATCGCGTTCGCATCCGGCACCTGCTTTTCGTTCCAGAAGAAATCACCTTCCTTGTCGATGGCGATGATGATGTTCTTCGGCTTGGTCTGCGTGGGAACGTTGCGGTCTTTCGGCAACTGCACCGGCACCGTGTGGGTGACGACGGGGATGGTGATCAGGAAGATGATCAGCAGCACCAGCATCACGTCCACCAGCGGCGTGGTGTTGATCGCCGAGACGACCTCGTCCTCGCCCTCTGAAGGGCCGACGTTCATCGACATGGTTCAGGCGACCCGCGCCGTCGTCGCCGTCGTGTTGGCGGCACCACCGGGGCCCACGGCCACGCGCTTGCCGGAGAGCAGCACGCTATGCAGGTCGCTGCTGAAGTTGCGCACGCGCTCGTTTGCACTCTTGTTGCGGCGCACGAGGAAGTTGTAGCCCAGCACCGCCGGCACCGCGGTCGCCAGACCGATGGCGGTCATGATCAGCGCCTCGCCCACCGGGCCCGCGACCTTGTCGATGCTCGCCTGGCCGGCGATGCCGATGGCCGTCAGCGCGTGATAGATACCCCACACGGTGCCGAACAGGCCCACGAACGGTGCGGTCGAACCCACGGTCGCGAGGAACGCCAGGCCGCCTTGCAGACGCGAACTGATCGTCTCCTGGGCACGCTGGATGCTCATCGTCACCCACGTGTGCAGGTCGATCGCGTCCGTCAGCGCGCCTTCATGGTGCTCGGTCGCGTTCAGGCCGTTCTCGGCGATGTAGCGGAAGGGGCTTGCGGGCTTGAGGCGGTTCACACCCTCGCGCACGCTCGACGTCTTCCAGAAGTCACGCGTGGCGACGTTGCCTGCACGGAACAGGTTGGCCTGCTCGAAGAACTTCGTGATCATGATATACCAGGTGCCCAGCGACATGATCGCCAGCAGCACCAGCACCGTCTTGCTGATCGCGTCGCCGGTCTTCCACAGCGCCGAAAGTCCGTAGGGATTCTCGACCGTCTCGGTGCCGTTGCCGTTATCGGTGCCGGCAGCCGCCGCGGCCGCATTGGCGTCCGGCGCAGGCGTGCCAGGTGCTGCGCCCGTCGTCGCGGCTCCAGGAGCCGCCGCATCCGGCGTGCCGGGTGCAGGTGCTGCCGCGGTGCCCGGGGCCGCAGGTGCCGCGGCGGTCGCGTCGGCCGGCGCACCGGGTGCCGGTGCCGTGGCTGGCGCAGGAGCGGCGGCAGTGGCCGGCGCCGGCGCAGGTGCCGGCGCCTGCGCGAAAGCCACGGCGGGCATCATGCTGGCGGCGCTGAAGGCCAGGGCCGCTGCGAGGGCGGGAAGGCGGGTCGTGTTTTGCATCGTCACTCCTTTGAGGCAGGCCGTCCGGCGCCGCCGATATTCGAAAGAACGGGTAGTAAACGTCCTCTAGCCGCCATCAGCTTGAAGACGATGTTCCACTGATGGCGGGCTGACTGCGGCGTGCCGTTATGTGTTCGCGGGTGATAGCGTGCTGTCGCTGCACATAGGCCAGTGCGGCGGAGCCGAACGCATTGACCCACCGGACGAGTGATCGAGCTGGCAATTACTCGTCGTGCCATCCGGGACCCACGTTCACAGGACACGCGAGCGGAACCTTCGCGTTCCTCTTCTTGCATCTGCGGCGGATATTCGAGCGGGGGGCCAGCGATTGACCGTTCGCTCACGTCGCGGTCGGGCGCGCCTGTGGCGCCGGCGCCTGAACCGTCGGGTGATACGCCTGCGGGGCTGCCGCATGGCTCACCGCGGTGATCGTCTGCTGCGGCTTGGGCGGCGGCGTCACATTGATCTCTGGCGGCGGAATGAATGGCGGCGGTGGCGCTGCCAGTTGCGGCGGCGGCGGCGGCGGTGGCGGCGGAGGTGGCGGCGGCTTGTTGTCCTGCACGATCTTCGTCTCGAGCGGCGCCTTCAGCTTCTCGATGATGTTCGAACCCAGCCCGTTCACCAGCGCGTAGATCAAGACAAGATGCAGGGCCACCACCACGACCAGACCCACAACATGGCGGGTCGGGTTTCTACCCTGCTCGGCGTAATTCATGCCGCGCTCTCCTTCATACGACCGTGTCTCCCCAATGCATGGACCGGAACAGGATCGTGCACGCACTCCCCGCCTGCCTCAAGCCTTCCAACCATTCTTTGCAAAAGCCGCGCCGCGTAAAAACCGGCCCGGGCCGGAGCCTCGGGTCGTGAGACCCTCGCCGCAACCAGGCCTGAACACGCGCGCACGTCGGCGTATCCGCTCGGCACAAGGGAAAAGGCGCGCGTTGCCGCAAAACGGGCATCCTGCGTCGCAATCGTCGTCGTAATACCCGTAACCCCGCACATGGCTGCGACCATGGCGTGCCTTGTGGCCGGCGCGCTTCACAGTCGCGCGACCCTTTATCAGTTTTTAACTTTCGAGCAACGCCCCCATCCGGCAGTGCGGCGCGCCGGCAAGCGCCGACGCCGGATCCGGTCGCCGAGCTCGCTCCGTTCAACCTCGGCGCACTCCGCTGGCCACTTCGCTGGGCAAAACGTCAGTCGCACAGCGTCTTCAGCTTGATCAGAAGCGCGCCGGAACTGTCCTCCCGCACATCCTCGAACTGCGAGAGCTGCACCTCCCCCTGATGAATGATGGCATAGAATTGATGAAATCCGACATATCGCTGCGCGGCGGATTGAAAATTCACGAAGCCGCAGACGACCTTGTCGCTGCCCAGATACGGCCGCATCGCGTCGAACCGCCAGATGTTGGTCTCCGGCCTGAGAAAGCGCGCGTGAAACGCCGCTTCCACCTTGTCGCGCACATCCTGCGGAACCGGCTCGCCCGAAGCCGCCATGCAGGCCAGGCCCGCTACCCCTGCCACCCATAGGCGCACCGCTCGCATCATCCCGATCCCGACCCCAGTCATGCCGGCCGATATACGCAACTCTGCCGCCGCCCAGAAGTGCCGTCACCCTCGCTCACGCACAGCATGCTTGTGGTTTGCACCCAAGCGCGCCATGTCTGTCGCATGCGCGAACGCGTGCCACAGACGATCGACATGACGCCCGCCGGCGAGTTCGTCCAGACCGGCGCCCGGCCGTCTCTCCTGCCGAACAACTGGCCGCTGCGCATCGGCATCGCCGCCGCAATCATCGCCACCCTTGCCGGGGCGGTGACACTGGCCGCTCTTTTCCTGTGGATCGCCTCGCTTCTCCTGCCGGTCGCCTTCATCGCCGGCATCGTCGCCTACGGTGCGTTCCGCTACCAACGCTGGCGCAGCCGGAGATAGCTGCAAGCAGCACCGGCCCGTCGCACCCGGCCTTCCACCGGTCCGCCATTTCGTTCTGGACACGATTCGCCGGCGCCTGCGCCTAGTGCGGATTCCACCAGTCCGGGCCGGCCATGAACGTCGCAGCCACCGAAGCATCCCACCCAGGCATCTCCCCGATGGGCCGCCGGCGCTACGCCGCGCTCATCGAGATCATGCAACGCCGCAGCACCGCGCGCCTGTTCGACCCGTCCCACCCGGTCACGGCGGAAGCCTGCCGCCTCATCCTCGAAGCCGTCCGCCTCTCGCCCTCCGGCGCCAACGCCCAGCCCTGGCAGTTCGTCTCCGTGCAGGACCTGCCGACGCGCCTGGCCATCTGCGAAGCCCTGCTCGCCGCCCAGGAACGCCGCGCTGCCACCGCCGTGCCGCATGCCGAATCCGTCTCCACCCCGCACGACTACCGCGGCGTAGCCACTGCGCCGGGTTGCATGGTCATCGCCACCGACTTCCGCCTCTCCTGGGCCTATCCGGGCCTGATGGACGGCACCGAGCTCGACCAGCGCTACCTCGCCCACGCCGAACGGATCATCCTGCAAAGCGTGGCGGCCGCCACCATGGCCGCCCACCTCGCTGCCACTGCCCTGGGCTTCCAGACCTGGTGGATCAGCGTGCTGGGCCAGGACGAGCTCCATGCCGACCTGCGCGCGCTGCTCGCCTTGCCGGACGACCTGGCGATCACCGACATCATGCTGTTCGGCGCCACCCCGCAACCGCCGTTGCGGCGCTGGAAGAAGAAGTGGCACGAGATCGGCAGTACCGATGTGTTCGACATGGCCAATTACCGCAGCGTCGATCAGATCGATGCCTGGATGCGGGATGTGCGGGACCGGTTCAAGTGGCTGCCTCGGTTGAGATAGATAAGGAAGCAGTCCTTTTTTGAAATAAAGGACCAAAAAGCTTTTGTTATTGGCTGTTCAGTCGGTCCAGCAGATCGGTTGCGGTGCCGCCGGGCAGGACCAGTCGGTTTTTTCGTCTTTTCAGGCCGTCGATGTCGGGGAGGTCGCCCTGCATTTCGGCGGCGGCGCCGGCGGGGCCGGCTTCCAGGCGCGTCACGCCAAGCCTGCGGCAAGCCGCGCGCTGAGCGGCCAGTTCCAGCAGGCTCGCCACCTCGTCGGGCAGCGGCCCGAAACGGTCTTCCAGCTCCTCGCGCAATCCTTCCAGCTCCGTGCCCCGGCTGAGCCGCGCGTGCAGCGCGATGCGCATCGCCGCATCCGGAATGTAGCGCGCCGGCAGATACGCCGGCACGCTCGCCACCAGATCCGGCTCCCGATCCTGAACCGTCTCGCCACGCGCCCTGGCCATCGCCTGGCTCAGCAAATGCCTGGCAAGCTCCACGCCCAGCAGCTTGGCATGGCCCGCCTGTGCCTCCCCCAGCAGATCGCCCGCGCCGCGCTGGTCCAGGTCGCTCGCCGCCACCACGAAGCCGGAACCCAGCCCGTCATGCGCCGCCAGCGCCGCCAGCCGCCTTGCCGCACCCCGCGTAGGTTTGCGGCTCGGATCGGTGAACAGCCACGCCATCCCGCGTGCCTGCCCGCGCCCCACCCGCCCGCGCAATTGGTGCAGCTGCGCCAGCCCGAACCGGTCGGCATCCCACACCAGGATCGTGTTCGCCCGCGGTATGTCGAGCCCCGCTTCGATAATGTCGGTGCTCAGCAGCACGTCGCCATGCCCGTCGGCAAACCCCACCAGTGCCGCATCGAGCGCATCCGGCTTCATCTTCCCGTGCAGCGTCACCACCGACAGGTCAGGCGCCAAGGCCGCGATCCTGCCGGCCAGCCGGTCCAGATCCTCGATCCGCGGGCACACGCAGAAACTCTGCCCGCCACGCGCATGCTCGCGCAGCAGCGCCGCCTTCACCACCGCCTCGTCCAGCGTTTCGACCATCGTGCGCACCGGCTGGCGCCTGGCCGGCGGTGTCGCCAGAACCGAGATCGCCTGCAGCCCGGTCAACGCGCCCTCCAGCGTGCGTGGAATGGGCGTCGCACTCAGCGTCAATGCATGGATACCCTGCCGCATCTGCGCCAACTGAGCCTTCGCCTTCGCCCCGAACCGCTGCTCCTCGTCGATGATCGCCAGCGCCAGATCGGCGAACTCCACGCCGCTCGCCAGCGCCTGCGTGCCGACCACCACCCTCAGCTCGCCGCTGGCCAGACGCGCACGCACCCGGCGCCGCTCCGCCGCCGGCGTCAGCCGCGACAGCCCGGCCACTTCAATATCCAACGGCGCGAACCGCCGCCGGAAACTCGCCAGATGCTGCCGGACCAGCACGGTCGTCGGCGCCATCACCGCCACCTGACGCCCGCTCAGTGCCGCCGCCGCCGCCGCACGCAACGCCGCCTCCGTCTTGCCGAACCCCACATCGCCGCACAGCAGCCGGTCCATCGGGTGCGGCCGCGCCAGGTCGGCCGCGATCTCGGCGAACGCGGTCTCCTGATCCGGCGTCGGTGTGAACCCGAACCCCGCGACGAACCGATCCATCGGCCTGCGCGGCGGCAGCAGTGCCGGCGCCGGAACATCCGCCCGAGCAGCCACCTGCGCCACCAATGTCCGCGCCGTCTCTTCCAGCGACTGCAGCACCGCGTCGCGCCGCTTGCCCCAGCTCGTGCCGTCCGCGCGGTCGAGATGCAGCCCCTCGGTCCCGGCACCATAACGCCAGATGCGACCCATCTCGCGGCACGAGACCAGCTTGCGCGCATCCCCCGCGAACTGCAGCACCAGCCGGTCCTCCGGCGCTCCTGCCGTCACCGTCTCGATCCCGTCGAGCCGCGCCAGCCCGTAATCCAGATGGACGACCGCATCGCCGATACGCCACGCATGGTCGAACAGCCCGGCCTGACCCGGCCGCGTCGCACGCGGCTCCAGCACGTCGCCGTCCGCGAGCACGCACGCCTCCGCCGTCGCAAACCCCGTGCTCACACCCTGCGGCAACACGCCGATGCCGCCGGCCGGTAACGCCAGCAGCGCCGCCCAGCCGTCGATTTCGGCGCAATCCACCCGCAGCGCGCGCGCCAGACGCGGTCCCGACACGCCCACGCGCATCCCTGCTTTCCGCAGCGCACCGACATGCTTTCGTGCCGCCGCCACCGGATCGCGCGCGGCCCGCAGTCTCGGCACGCTGGCCGTGCACGGCCAGTCCAGCACCTCGCCATCGCGCGCCTGCCAGTCGGCCTGGCTCACATACAGCCCCTCGGCCGGCAGACCCCGGCCGGTGGCACGCGCCAGCGCCGTCCGTGTATCGTGCGCATCGCGCAGGGCCGCGAAATACATCTCCAGCCGTTCGCCAACCTGATCGTCCAGCAACAGATGCGCGCCAGGCAGCAGGTCGAACACGCTCACCAGCGGGCCGCACAGCTCGGCCAGGCGATGCTCCAGCCCCGGCACGCGGGCTGGCATTTCGTCACCCTCGGCAAACACCAGCTCGCTGGCCGGCCCGATCAGGGCGCGGCTCACAGGCCCCAGGGTGCGCTGCGTCGCCGGGTCGAAACGGTCGATCGCATCCACCGTGCGCTCGCGTCCCGCGCCCGTCATGCGGATGCGCAGCCCCAGGACGCCGGCGGCCGGTATCACGTCGAATACTTCGCCCTGCCAGGCTATGTCGCCCGGCCGGTCGGCCTCCTCCTCGCAAGCGTAGCCAAGCCGCTCCAGCGACGCGCGAAACGGCTCCGGACAGATCGGCGCGCCCGCCTCGACCGTGATCTCGCGGTAGAAGGACGCCGGCGGCAGTCTCTGCACGACGGCTTCCGGCCCAGCGACCACCAGACGCGTGGCGCCCAGCGCCATCGCCCGCAGCGCCGCCATCCGCCGTCCCATGACGGCACGCGACGGGCTCACCCGGTCGAACGGCAGGCAATCCCACCCGGGCAGGACCACCGCCCCAAGCTCCGGACGCAACGCAAGCGCCGCCGCTGCCAGCCGGGTCGCCTGCGCCTCGCTGTGCGCCAGCAGGATCGCGCGCCCGTCGCCGGGCGCGTTCTCCAGCCGCGCAACTCCCAGCGCCTCGCTGATCGCGAGCGCCTCCGCCTCGTCAGCCAGCCCCATCAGGCCCGCGCAGCCTCGCTCGTCCGCGCCTGCATGAGGTCGGGCTGCCTTACTTCTTCAAGCCGAACGCGTAGATCGCCTGGTTGGTCGGCCCGATATTGCCGTAGCCGTCGCCCCAGAAAAGCACGCCGTTGACGATCGATGGTGCATCCACCGCCGCGCCGCCGGCCGCGTATGTCCACAGCAATTTGCCGGACAGCTCGTCCAGCGCCACGAAATTGCCGCTCGCGTCGGCCGCATACATCACGCCGTTGGCGGCACTGATCGCACCTTCCGCACGTGCCTTTGCCCCGAACGGCGGCTTCTGCGTGCGGCTGCTGGCCGTCGCGATCTTGGCCTGCCTGGCCGTCGTCGGTGTCTGCCACAGCAGCCGCCCGGTCGCCGCATCCAGCGCCGACCAGTAGCCGCCATCGGTCTCCGCATGGCCCATCACCGAGGTGTAGGTGTAGTTGGCATTCGACGCGGCCACGAAGATGCGCCCGCTATCCACCGCCGAGCCCCACTCGATCCCGCCGCGCGTGCCGCCCGGATTGACCTGCGTGCCCCACACGATCGCGCCGCTGTCGCGATTGAACGCCCAATAGACGCCGCTCTTCTGCCCTGCGCCGACCAGGTCGACGAGCTTGCCGCCGATACTCGCACTGAACAGGTTCGGCGCCGAGCCGAAATCGTAGTCCGGCCCATGCGGTTCGGGGCACGGCGTGGCCGGCGGCTGCGAGCTCGTCAGGCAGGACACGGTCCACGTATCCAGCGCTTCGGACCGTTGCACCCACTTGATCGCGCCGGTGAACAGGTCAAGCGACATCACCGAGTTCGAAGTAATCGTTCGGTGCCGTGCACGCCGCCAAGGCCGCGCCATCCGGCGCCTGCGCCTGGCACGCCGCAACCGAAGCCGGCACCGAGTAATTGTCGCCCGTGCCGGCGAACACCGCCCGGCGCTTCACGTCGAGCGCCAGATTGCTGCCCCAGACCGCGCCGCCGGTGTAGCCCTGCGGCACCGTGTAGGTCTGCCACAGGATCTCGCCTGTGCGCAGGCTCACCTCAGCCACCGAACCGCGGAAGCTCGGCACGAACCCCTTCGTCGTCGCCGCCAGCTCTTCCTGCATCGACGACACGCCGACGAGCACGCGTTCACCGAAAATCAGCGGCGACGAGGTGATGATGGCGCCCGTGTGTGTGTCCAGCTTGGCCGTCCACAGCAGGTGGCCGTCCGTCTTGCTCAGCGCATACAAATTGCCGGCCGCCTGGTCGCCCAGCACGATCTGCGTCGGCCCGATCGCTGGCGCATTGCGCGAGGCCGACATCGGCACACCCGTCACCTGCGGCATCATCACATGCCAGACCACCGCGCCGGTCGCCGCATCAACGCAATAGACCGAGCCGCCACTGTCGGTGGCGTAGATCCGCCCGCCATCCACTGTCGGCGTGCCGGATACCTCACCCGTCGTCTTCAACGTCCAGATTGGCGCCAGGCCGCCAACCGTGCTCGGGCTGAGCGCCGTCTCGGTTTTCGTCGAAGCGCTGTTGGCCAGGCCGTTGCCGGAGGAAAGCCAGCTTCCCGCAGGCGCTTGCGCCAGTGCGGGCAGGGCCGTGCTCGCCAGCAGTGTAGTCAGATAGGCAATGCGTGAAACCGGCATGTTGATAACCTCCCAGGGATCGAGCATGCCGAGTACGATGGTATGTCGACGACACGCGCAGCTCATTTTCGGGTGGATGACGGTTTGACCAGGGAAAAGGCCGCTTCACGTTCAGGTCAGGCTGCTGAGATAACCGTGAGCGCTATGGCGCGACGCGACGTCAACCCACGCGTTATTGCGTGATGACATCCGACCCGTTCAACCTCGCACGCTTCGAAAGCGCCCAGTCACCCATCTACAGTCAGGTGCTCGCCGAACTGCGCGCCAGCCGCAAGCAGACTCACTGGATGTGGTTCGTCTTCCCCCAACTTGCCGGCCTCGGCACCAGCGCCACCGCGCGCCGCTATGCTGTCGGCTCGCTCGCCGAAGCCCAGGCCTATCTCGCGCACAACCTGCTCGGGCCACGCCTGACCGAGTGCACGCAGCTCACGCTCACGGGCAACGCCCGGTCCGCGCTCGACCTGTTCGGCACGCCGGACGATCTGAAATTTCGCTCCTGCATGACGCTGTTCCACGCGGCGGGGGAGGGGCCGTTCGGGGAGGCGCTTGCAGCGTTCTTCGACGGGATCGGTGATCCGGTCACGGAGCGATTGCTGCTAAAGTAGGCAAGCAGTCCTTTCGTGGGGAAAAAAGGACCAAAAAACTCTTGCTATTCGGCTGCGACCAGGATTTCGGGTTTGGGTTCGGCTTTGATGGCTTCGACTTTGCGTTCGACGAGGTCGACGATGTGGTCGATCATGCTCGCACCCTCGGTGGTGTGGTTCTGCTTGCCGGCGGCATAAACCATGTGGCGGCCATTGCCGCCGCCGGTCACGCCGAGGTCGGTCATCAGCGCCTCGCCGGGGCCGTTCACGACGCAGCCGATGATCGACAGCGTCACCGGCGTTTCGATATGCGCCAGCCGCTCCTCCAGCGTCGCCACCGTGCGGATCACGTCGAAACCCTGCCGCGCACAGCTCGGGCACGAGATGATCTTCACCCCGCGATGCCGCAGACCGAGCGATTTGAGGATATCCCAGCCGACATGCACCTCTTCGGCGGGCTCCGCCGACAGGCTGACACGTACAGTGTCGCCGATCCCGGCCCACAGCAGGCTGCCGAGCCCGATCGAGCTCTTCACCGTGCCTGCGCGCTTACCGCCTGCTTCGGTGATGCCGATATGCAGGGGGTGGTCGCATACTTCGGCGAGCTGCTGATAGGCGGCCACCGCGAGGAACACGTCGGACGCCTTCACCGAAATCTTGAACTCGTGAAAGTCGTGATCCTGCAAAATCTTCGCGTGTTCCAACGCCGATTCCACCAGGGCGTCGGGGTTCGGCTCGCCGTATTTCTCCAGCAGATGCCGTTCCAGCGAACCCGCGTTCACCCCGATCCGCATCGAGCAATTATAGTCGCGCGCCGCCTTGATGACGTCGCGCACCCGCTCGGCGCTGCCGATATTGCCGGGATTGATGCGCAGACAGGCAGCCCCCGCCTTCGCTGCCTCGATCGCGCGCTTATAGTGGAAATGGATGTCGGCCACGATCGGCACGTTCACTTCGCGCACGATTTCGGCGAGCGCGGCCGTGCTCTCCACGTCCGGGCACGACACACGCACGATATCGACGCCGGCGATCTCCGACAGCCGTATCTGCGCGATCGTCGCCGCGGCATCCGACGTCAGCGTGTTGGTCATCGTCTGCACCGTTATCGGCGCATCGCCCCCCACCGGCACCCGGCCGACATGGATCTGGCGCGAACGCCGGCGGTCGATCTTCTGATAAGGACGGTAGTTCATGATGCGAATATAGGGAGGAGCCTGCCAGGAGTAAAAGTTTTTTGGTCCTCTTTTTCAAAAAAGGACTGCTTCCTTCTTTTCAAATTCCTTCACGATTTATCCCTAATCTTGCACCCATGACCGAATCCAGCAGCGCCAACATCGTCATCTGCACGCCCTGTTACGGCGGCCTTGTCACCCACGGGTACATGCTCGCCACCACCAATCTGATGCTGCTCGGCATCCAGTCCGGCTTTGGCGTTCGGGTGGAATTGCTGGCCAACAACTCGCTGATCACGCGTGCGCGCAACAGCCTGGTTGCCCATTTCATGGACCAGGAACTGGCCACCCACCTGCTGTTCGTCGATGCGGACATCACCTTCCAGCCGGCCCGCGTGCTTCGCATGATCGAGTTCGACCAGGACGTGGTTGCCGGCATGTATCCGCTCAAACTGCGCGACTGGTCGGCCGAGGCGATTGCCCGCGTCCGTGCGGGCGAGGGGCTGGAGACCGCGGCCTTGCGCTATGTCGGCCTGCCGCACCCCGACGGCGAGCGCGAGGAGCGCGGCGGCTTCGTCACCGCCGACTATGCCGGCACCGGCTTCATGCTGATCCGCCGCTCGGCCTTCACCCGCATGATGCAGGCCTACCCCGAATTGCGGTTTGCCGCCGCCCACGACCGCGCGACCGAGAACCCCAGTCCGCACCAATACGCGCTGTTCGACTGCATGATCGAACCCGAAACCCGCCACTATCTCAGCGAGGACTACACGTTCTGCCGCCGCTGGCGCGATATCGGCGGCCAAATCTGGCTAGACACCCAAGGCCCCCTCGTCCACTCGGGCGGCTTCGATTTCATCGGCAACCCCGCCATCCGCTATCCACTCGCAGCCTGATTGCAAAAGTTTTTTGGTCCTTTTTTTCGAAAAAGGACTGCTTCCTTCCTATATCCGCCCGATGCGCCTCTCCGTCCTAGACCAATCCATGATCGTCACCGGCCGCCCGCCGGACGCCTCCATCCGCGAAACCGTAGAACTGGCTCGCCTCTGCGACCGCCTGGGCTATCACCGCTTCTGGGTCTCCGAGCACCACAGCAGCGACAGCATCGCCGGCAGTGCTCCAGAAGTCCTGCTCGCCGCATTGGCCATGTCCACCGAGCGCATCCGTCTCGGCAGCGCCGGCATCATGCTCCCTCACTACAGCGCCTTGCACGTCGCAGAGCAGTTCCGCGTGCTGGAAGCGCTCGCTCCCGGCCGTATCGACCTCGGCGTCGGCCGCGCACCCGGCTCGGACGGCCGCACCGCCTTCGCGCTCAACCCGAACGCCGCCGAAGCCGCCAATCTCTTCCCCGCCCAGGTGCGCGACATCATGGCCTGGACCAGCGACGGAATGCTGCCGGATAACCATCCGTTCCGCGCCGTCACCGCCCAGCCGAAAGGCGCCGGCGCGCCTCAAATATGGATTCTCGGCAGCTCCAATTTCGGCGCACAGGTGGCCGCCCATTTCGGCCTGCCCTACTGCTTTGCCTACTTCTTCACCGAAGGCGAAGGCGCCCAGGAAGCGCTCGACGTCTACCGCGACACCTACAAGCCCAGCCCCGAGCACCCGCATCCTTACTGCGCGATCGCCGTCTTTGCGCTGGCAGCTGACAGCCAGGCCGAAGCGGACTGGCAATTCGGCCCACGCGAAGTCTGGCGCGCCGAACGCGAGCGCGGCCGGTTCCTCCCGCTTCCCTCGCCGGAAGAAGCCGCCGCTTATCCCTTCACCGACTCCCAGCGCGCGCGAAACGCCGTGATCAGGGCGCAGTCTGCTTACGGCACGCCTGATAGGGCTCGGGCTCGCCTGGACGTCATTGCCGACCAGCATCGCGTGGACGAGGTGGCCATTGTGACGGCGATGCACGATCCGGTGGCGCGTCGGCGGTCGTTCGAATTGTTGGCTGCGTAAGGGACAGAAATGGTCCTTTTTTGAAAAAAGGACCAAAAAACTTTTGCTTGTTAGGTGTCGGCGCCGCTGCCGCTGCCGGTGATGCCGGAGCGGCTTGGGGCGTCGGACCTGGGTTGGATTTCGCGGCTGATGGCGGCGACCTCTTCATCGGTGGCCGTGCCTCGGTCTTGTGGCAGCGACCGCCCTTTCTCGCTCAGCATGTTCTCCACCGCTTGCGGATCGGTGTGCATCGCCGCGCGCAACTCGTCCTCGGCCCGTTCCGTATCGCCCGACTTCGCGGCATTCATTGCCGCTTCAGCAACCTGCCGCGCCCCGTCGTGCCTCGATGTCCCCACTTCATCGCCCGCCTGCCCCGACCCCGTCACCGTATCCGACATAACCAACTCCACACATTTCCCGATTAACGGCCCCGAACAGACAAAAGTTTTTTGGTCCTTTTTTTCAAAACGGACTGCTTGCTTACTTCCTAAGATCCCCCGCCCGAACCCCCGCCGCCGCATTCTGCAACAACTGCAACACCGCCTCATCCCCCATCGTCCGAGACATCAAACACAACGCCCCGCCCAGCAAAGCCGAAGCCGCCGCCACCGGGCTCACCCCACGCTCCAACATCCCGCCGATCGCGCGATCCACTGCCTCGCCCGCCTGAGTGAGCTCACCCATCAGCGCGCCATCCGGATGATCCTGCATCAGATCACCCGCGCCGGCTCGAACCCGCCGGAGAGCTTGTCCTCCAGCTCGGCCTCCGCCAACTCCGGCTCGGCCTGCTGTGCCTGCAGCTCCCACATGCGCGCGAACACGCCGCCGAGCGACAGCAGCTCGCGATGTGTGCCGCGCTCGGCAATTCGCCCGTCCACCAGTACGATGATCTCGTCGGCATCGACCACGGTCGAGAGCCGGTGCGCGATCACCAGCGTCGTCCGCCCCCCGGAGACGGCGCGCAGGGCCGCGTCGATATCGCGCTCGGTGCGGCTGTCGAGCGCGCTCGTCGCCTCGTCCAGGATCAGGATGCGCGGATCCTTCAGCACCGTGCGCGCAATCGCCACCCGCTGCTTCTCGCCGCCCGAAAGCTTGAGCCCGCGCTCGCCAACCCGCGTGTCGTAGCCGTCGGGCATGCGAAGCACGAAATCGTGCACCTGCGCCACGCGGGCGGCGTGCTCGATCTCGTCCTGCGTCGCATCGGGCCGGCCATAAGCGATGTTGTAGCGAATCGTGTCGTTGAACAGCACGGTATCCTGCGGCACCACGCCGATCGCCGCACGCAGGCTGCCTTGCGTGTAATCGCGTATGTCGCGGCCATCGACCTGCACCGCGCCGCCTACCACGTCGTAGAAGCGGAACAGCAGACGGCTGATGGTGGATTTGCCGGCACCGGTCGGGCCGACGATCGCCACCTTGCGCCCGGCCGGCACATGGAAGCTCACGCCCTTGAGGATTTCGCGCGCCGGCGTGTAGCCGAACTGCACGTCCTCGAACGTCACCGAGCACGGATCACCCTCCGACAGATGCCCCGCCAACTGCACCGCGCCGGCGCTGTCCTGCACTTCCTCGTCCACATCGAGCAGCCGGAACAGTTGCTCCATGTCCACCAGACCCTGCTGGATGGTGTTGTAGGCAAAGCCCAGAAAGTTCAGCGGCACATACAGCTGCGCCAGATACGTGTTGGCCAGCACGAACTTGCCCACGCTCATGTGCCCGCTCACCACGCCCTGCGCGGCCATCAGCATGATCACCGCAAGCCCCACCGCGATGATCGCCGCCTGGCCGATATTGAGCATGTTGAGCGTCACCTGGCTTTTCACCGCGGCGCGCTCGTAGCTCGCCAGCGCGCCGTCGAACCGCCGCGCCTCGTGCGCCTCGTTGCCGAAATACTTGACCGTCTCGTAGTTCAGCAGGCTGTCGACGGCCTTGGACTGCGCCGCGCTGTCGCTCTCGTTCATCGACCGGCGGAACCGCACGCGCCAGCTCGCGAACGCCAGCGTAAACGCGATGTAGGTGGCTACCGCGCCGAAGGTCACGGCCGCGAACCGCCAGTCGAAAATCCGCCACATGATGCTCGTCACCAGCACCAGCTCGATCAGCGTCGGCACGATGTTGAACACCGCCAGCCGCAGCACCTGCTCGATGCCCGCGCTGCCACGCTCGATCGCCCGGCTCACGCCGCCGGTCTGCCGGTCGAGATGAAAGCGCAGGCTCAGCCGGTGCATGTGCTGGAACGTCTGCAACGCCACCCGCCGCACCGTGCGCTGCTGCACGGCGGCGAATACCGCGTCGCGCAATTCGCCGAACCCAGCCGAGGCAAGCCGCACCAGCCCATAGCCCACGATAAGCCCCACCGGCACAGCCAGCATGCGCACCGCACCGCCATGCTGGGAAAGCCGGTCCACCGCGCGCGAATAGAAGATCGGCACGAACACGGTCGCAACCTTGGCCAGAATCAGGAACGACATGGAGCCGACCACACGCAAGCGCGTGCCCCAGTCGCCAGCCGGCCACAAATAAGTCAGAAGGTCTCGAACGGTCGCCCCGGTCGAACGGGCTTGGCCCGGCAGGTTCAGCCGGTTGGAGGACATCACACGCATGCGGCCCATGTGGCGTCAGAGCAGGTTGTTTCAAAGCCCGCCATGCGTGCGAGGAGTCGCATCATCGCCGGCCTGATGCACCATTGGCACGCGGTCCGGAACGTCAGCCTGCCGGGCGACTACGCCGCGTTCCATCTCGGCGGCACGCAAGTCGGCTGGGTTCGACATGCCGACGCCACCACCCTGCTCGACCATGGCTGCCGACGCATCGCGCAGGGCGTCGACCTTCCCGACCCCGCCGGGCTGCCAGCCCTTGCCCGCACGCTCGCCGGCGAAGGCCTGTTCGCCTGGCGTGGCGAGAGGTTCGACGTGCGCGCCACGCCCTGCGCCCCGCCGCTGGCCACCATCGACCGCGGCGCGCTGCCCTGGTTCGGCATCGAGGCGCAGGGCGTGCACGTCAACGGCCTCGTCGCCCGCCCGGACGGGCTGCATATCTGGGTCGGGCGCCGCGCCGCCAGCCGCCTGATGGACCCGGGCAAGCTTGACCACATCATCGCGGGCGGCATCGCGGCCGGTTCCACGCCCGCCGAAACCCTCATCAAGGAAGGCCACGAGGAAGCCGGCTTGCCCGCGGATATCCTGCGCACGGCCGAGCCCGCTGGCATCGTCAGCTACACGACGCAACGGCCCGAAGGCCTGCGCCGCGACCACCTGCATTGCTACGATCTATGGCTGCCGGACGGTGTCGTTCCCGTGCCGCAGGATGGCGAGGCGGCGGAATTCATGCTCTGGCCCTTGGAGCGGGTGATACGGACGCTCGAGGAGACGGACGCGTTCAAGTTTAATGTGGCGTTGGTGTTGATTGATTTGCTGGGGAGGAAGGAAGCAGTCCTTTTTTGAAAAAGGACCAAAAAACTTTTGCTCCTGGCTGATACCGCGAACGCGGCGGTCTGGAGTTTCGATGCGCCTACAGCGACGAGACAAACTCTTTTCTCGAAAAAGGGCTGCTTCCTTTCCCGGCCCAAAACTTGCAGCCTTCCCCCTCCCGGAGGACCAACCCCATTGATCTTCGACACCTACGACCCCGGCGCCGAATTCTGCGAGCTGCGCAGCTCGCAAGGCGGCACAGCCATCGCCGACCGGCTCGCCCATTTCTCGATGGACGAGCTCAAGCGCCGCGCCCAGCAGGCCGAGGCCGAACTCTATAATCTCGGCATCACCTTCACCGTCTATTCCACCAACGAAGCCGTCGACCGCATCCTGCCGTTCGACACCATTCCGCGCATCATCTCCGCCGCCGAATGGCGCATGCTGGAAGCCGGCATCCGCCAGCGCGTCACCGCCATCAACCGGCTCCTGCACGACATCTACCACGAGGCGCGCATCCTCGCCGATGGCGTCATCCCCGCCGATCTGATCCTCGGCAACGAGAACTACCGCCCGATCATGAAAGGCGTGGACCTGCCGCACGGCACCTACGCCCATATCTGCGGCATCGACCTGGTGCGCGACCGTGAGGGCCGCTTCATGGTGCTCGAGGACAATGCCCGCATTCCGTCAGGCGTCAGCTACGTCGTCGAGAACCGTCACCTGATGATGCGCGCATTCCCCGACCTGCTCGAAGGCGTGGGCCTGCGCTCGATCGACAGCTACGGCCTGCAGCTCCGCGCCGCCTTGCGCGAAGTGGCCCCCGCGGACGTCGCCGACCCGCAGATCGTGCTGCTCTCGCCCGGCACCTACAACTCGGCCTTCTTCGAACACGTCTTCCTGGCGCGCGAAATGGGCGTGCCCCTCGTCGAAGGCCGCGACCTCGTCGTGGAAGACGACCGCGTGTTCATGCGCACCACCGGCGGCCTGGCGCCCGTGCACATGATCTACCGCCGCATCAACGACGATTTCCTCGATCCCGAAGTGTTTCGCGCGGACAGCACGATCGGCGTGCCCGGACTCATGCGTGCCTACAAAGCAGGCAATGTCATGCTCGCCAACGCCATCGGCACCGGCGTGGCCGACGACAAGGCCGTCTATGCCTACATGCCGCGCATCATCCGCTACTATCTGGGCGAGGACGCGATCCTGCCCAACGTGGAGACCCATATCTGTCGCGAACCCGAAGCATTGGCCTACACGCTGGCCAATCTCGAGCGCCTCGTCGTCAAGCCGGTGGGCGAAGCCGGCGGTTACGGCATCACCATCGGCCCGCGCGCGACCCAGGCCGAACTTGCGACATGCCGCGCCGAGCTCATCGCCGACCCCGCCCGCTATATCAGCCAGCCCTGCATCAATCTCTCCGTCAGCCCCACCCTCGTCGATGGCAAGGTCGGCCCGCGCCATGTCGATCTGCGCCCGTTCGCCGTCACCGGCGCCAGCACCTGGGTGCTCCCCGGCGGCCTCACCCGGGTGGCATTGCGACAAGGCTCGCTGGTGGTGAACTCGTCGCAGGGCGGTGGCTCGAAAGATACCTGGGTGCTCGAATGAGCAGCGAAGTCCTTCTCGCGCGCTATGCCGACTGTCTGTTCTGGCTGGCCCGCTACATCGAGCGGGCGGAAAACCTCGCGCGCATTCTCGATGTCAACGAGACGTTCTCGCGCGACAGCAAGGGCGCGCAGAACTGGCGTTCCATCATCGACTTGCATTCCGATCACGAGCGGTTCGTGGCGACGGGGCAGGAGATCCACGCCGCCAACGTGCTGCATTTCTACATCACGGATGCCGACAACCCCACCTCGATCGCCTACGCCGTCCGCTTCGCGCGCGAGAACGCACGCACCCTGCGGCCGCTCATCTCCACCGAAATGTGGGTGCAGCTCAACATCTTTCACAGTTGGGTGTCGACGTTGCGCCCCGACGACCTCTCGCCCGGCCAGCTCAACACCATCCTCGAACGCATCAAGACCGCGTGCCAGACCCATACCGGAATCGTCGAAGGCACGTTCTTTCGTGACCAGGGTTGGCATTTCTACCAGATCGGCCGCCTGATCGAACGCGCGGACCAGACCACGCGCCTGCTCGACATGAAATACCATCTCCTGCTGCCCGCCCCGGCCGATGTCGGCTCGGCGATCGACATCAGCCAGTGGAATACGCTGCTGCGCTCGGCGGCCGGCTATCACGCCTACCGGCGCGTCCATCCGCGCGGCATCTCGCCAGGCAGCGTCACGGGTTTCCTGCTGCTCAACCGGCGTTTTCCGCGCTCGGCCTATGTGTGCGTGCGCGAGATCGCATTGCTGCTCGGCGAACTCACCTCGCGCTTCGACCTGCGCTGCAGCTCGGTCGCCGCCGAACAGCTCGACAGCCTGCACGGCCTGCTCGCCGCCATCACCACGCAGGAAATTCTTTTGCAGGGCCTGCATGAATTCCTCGATCTCATCCAGGTGCGCCTGATGGCCGTCACGCGGGATCTGTCCGAATGCTTCTTCGGCCACACGAAACCCGAACCCTTGATCCAGGCTGCCTGAGCGCGACGATGCCGATCCTCTCCGTCCGCCACCTCACCACTTACCGCTACCGTCACGCCGTCTCCTTCGGCGAGCACCGCATCATGTTCCGTCCGCGCGACAGCTACGACCAGCGCCTGATCGAAGCCCATCTCGACGTGACACCCGCGCCGGCCACCACGCGCTGGCTGCACGATGTGTTCGGCAATTGCGTCGCACTCCTCACGTTCGACGCACGTGCGCGCGAGCTGCATTTCGACACGCGCATACGCGTCGAACATCTGCCCGATGCAGGATTGTTCTTTGAACTTGCCGACTACGCGCAGAACTATCCGTTCACCTACGGGTTCGACGAAATGCCCGATCTGTTGCGCGCCATCGAACGCCACGCGCCCGACCCGCAGCGCGAGATCGACGACTGGGCGCGCCGCTTCCTGCGTACCGACGGCCCGACCGGCACCCAAAACCTGTTGTCGGACATGACATGCGCCATCAGCGACCGTTTCACCTACGTCAAGCGTGAGGAACAGGGCATCCAGACCCCGGTCGCCACATTGCGCATGGGCACCGGCAGTTGCCGCGACCTGGCGCTGCTGATGATGGAGGCGCTGCGCTCCCTGGGCCTGGCGGCCCATTTCGTCTCCGGCTACCTGCATTCACCTCGCAGCGGCCAGCGCCGCGTCGGCGGCGGCTCCACCCACGCCTGGGTGCGCGTCTATCTTCCAGGCGCCGGCTGGGTCGAATACGATCCCACCAACGGCATCATCGGCACGCGCGACCTCATACGCGTCGCCGTCGCGCGCGATCCAGGGCAGGCCGTTCCGCTGAGCGGCACCTGGTCGGGCTTCCCGGCGGATTCGCTCGGCATGGATGTCGATGTCCAGGTGACCGAATCCGCGCCGGAAGCGGCCGACATCGCTTCTGCACCCGCTTCAGCTTTTGCAACTTCCTAGATCAGGCCTATTGACATGCATATCAAAGCCGGTTTCGACATCGCCTACGACTGTCCCAATCCCACGCCGATGATGCTGATGCTCAGCGTCCATCCGTCGCGCACGCCGGATCTTCTCACACCGCACCAGATCACCTTCGACCCGCCGGTGCCTGCGCACGACTATATCGACGGTTTCGGCAACCGCGTCACACGCGTCACCGCGCCGGCCGGCTTGCTCACCATGCGCACCGAATTCCGTGTGCAGGACAGCGGCGAACCCGACGTGCAGTCGCCCGGCGCGATGTCGCACCCGGTCGAAAACCTGCCCGATGACGTGCTCGTCTATCTCCTCGGCAGCCGCTATTGCGAAACCGACCGCCTCGGCAACATCGCCTGGGAGTTGTTCGGCAACTCACCGCTCGGCTGGGGCCGCGTGAAAGCGATCTGCGACTATGTGCATGACCGCATCACCTTCGGCTACGCCTACGCGCGCCCCACCAAAACGGCGTTCGAAGCCTTCACCGAACGTCGCGGCGTGTGCCGCGACTTCGCCCATCTCGCCGTCACCTTCTGCCGCTGCATGAACATCCCGGCGCGCTATTGCACCGGCTACCTCGGCGATATCGGTGTGCCGCTCAGCGATTTGCCGATGGATTTCTCTGCGTGGTTCGACGTCTATCTCGACGGCGTGTGGCACACGTTCGATGCACGGCATAATTTTCCGCGCATCGGCCGCATCCTCATGGCGCGTGGCCGCGATGCGACGGATGTGGCGCTGACGACGAATTTCGGGCCGGCGCGATTGGCGAACTTCGAGGTGGTAACTGACGAAGAGTAAGGAAGGCCCTCTTTTCTGAAGAAAAGAAGCAAAAGACTTTTGTTCCGCTGTCGCGCGCTCAGATTTCCAAAAGTCTTTTGGTCCTTTTTTTCAAAAAAGGACTGCTTTCTTATCTCTTGAGTCCCAATTTCCCCAACAACCCCACAACGCCAGGCTCATTCAGATAAGGCCACCATTCCGGCGTGTTCAGTACGAATATTCCCGCCTGGTCATGCCGGTCGATCGCCAGGCTAAGGTACGCCACAGCTTTCGTCAGATCGCCGCTTTCGGCGTAGCTCGCAGCCACATCGGCCGCCGAAATCGTCCCCGATACATAGCCCGCCAGCCGCGCCTCCAGCATCGCGCGTATCCGCCCCGCATGGCCACCTGAGGCGAGCCCCGCCTGGCCCGCGCGCAGCACCGCCTCGACCGGCATGTCGTGCTGCAGCCGCGCCGCGATCAGCCCTTGCTCGAGCGCGGTCGCATCGTCGCCCTCCACATGCGCGATCGTCGCCAGGTATTTGTGCGGCGAGGTGAATTCCGGCATCCGCGCCGTCTGCGCCCGCAGCAACGCCTCCGCTTCGCGCGAATGACCGCCGAAAAACAGCAGGATCGCCCGGTCCGCCTGGATCGCCCGCGATTGCGGGTCCAGCGCCGCCGCCCGATCGATTTCCGCCAGCGCCGCCGCCCGCTCGCCCAGTTCCAGCAGCGAGGTCGCATACCAATGATGCACGCCCGCATCGTTCGGCGCCAGGCGCAGCGCCACCCGATACTCGTCCAGCGCACGCCGGAAATCCCAGTCACCCCAGAACACCGCGAAGGCGTAGGCAGAATGCGCTTCGGCCAGGTCCGGCGACAGTGCGATTGCGTGCTCGGCTGCCTTTTTCGCGAGCGGATAGGCCTGTGCCGTCGTCATCCCGGCATATTCCGGCAGCAGATCGTAGCATTCCGCCAGGCCCGCGTAAGCGCGCGCGAAATCCGGCGCGAGCCGCAGCGCTTCGGTATAGTCGGTCACCGCCTGGCTGAGGCTCTCCGGCGTGCGCTGCGACCAGGCGAGCTTGCCCCTGGTGTAGAGCGCTTCGGCGGCAGGCGGCGGCGGCCGGGGTGCGACCGCCAGGCGCAGCCGGCTCAGCCCGACCGCGAAACACAGGGCCATCCCGGCCGCCAGCCACACCGCCCAGCGTCGGCGGGGCAGGGGGGGCGGCACGCTCGCAGCGTCCGCCGGCACGGCGGCGACCGCCTCGGCCGGCGGCCGCGTCCGCACCTCGGCTTCCAGCCGGTAGCCATATCCATGCACGGTCCGGATCAGCGCATGGTCCGCATCGCCCAAGGCGGTGCGCAACCGTCCCACGCACTTCGTCAGGCTGCTCTCGGTCACCGTCCGCCCGGCCCATAGCGTGTCGAGAATGGTCTCCTTGGTCACCACCTCGCCCGGCCGCTCCACCAGCATGGCCAGCAGCGCCAGCGGCCGCGGCTCGAGCGCCACTTCCGCGCCGCCCACCGTCAGCCGCATGGCCGCGGGATCGAAACACGCCGTTGCGAACCAGTAACGGCCCGGCAATCGTCCGCCCGGTTGTGCCGTCATCGGGCCATTACCATCCATGCGTGTGGATCGCTGCCGGTCTGACCTCAGACGCGAGAGTGTTTGCCAGTAATGATTGCCGCGTCATCTTATCGATCCGCTTTAGTCTCGCTTTCTACCAGCGCGGCAACCCGGCGTCATGGGGAAACGCCACACGCGAATAAACAAAGATTCCTACGAGAAATTCCGCGATTGGTCCGATGCTCGTCAGAATTGCCGGGTGCGGCGTGGCATGCGGGTGTATTCAGCGACGACAGCAACGGGTTGCCCGCATTCAGTGCATCCTGCGTCGCCCGCCCAACGGATACTGCAGCACGACGCTGTGCGTCGATCCCGAGATCCATAAATGGACGGTCCGCAGGAAATCCATTCCTAACACCATATCCATGTGCGTATCGTTCTCCGGCGAGATCGCCATTCGCAGCGGCGAGATCGTCAGCCCACCGACGACGATCGATGTCACCATGTGCCGCCGCGCACTTACCGCACGCTTCCCGATACCGTACAGCGTCTCGGCCGGATCGGCCGAAATCACGCCACCCGTCAGCCCGAGCCGCAGGGCAGCGCCCTCGAACAGCAACGAACTCGGCGCACCTGTATCGAGCAAGGCCCTGAACGGCTGGCCGCCGACAGTCACCATCACAACGGGCCGATTGTCATCTGGCTCGGCCACGATCGGCAGGTGATATAATGGCTCGGACATGCCGACGGGCGGCACGACACACGTTCCATGCCCTTTGTAGAGCGCCAGAACCCGTCTGCTTACGTCTATGTCGGCGTCCAGACCGCCAAGGAAGCTCATTCCCAACAGGTCGGGATAATCGTTGGTCAACCGCACGGAGACGCTGTCTGGAACCAGAAAGGGCACCGATGCGCTGAACAGGTCCGCAAACATGACGGTTTCGGCCTGCATGACGCGCGCCGGTTGCGTGCCGCCCAACCCTTGCATCGCCATCGCCGGGGCCGATGGTTTCACCTTTGCTGCTATCAGATGGAGCGTTTCGGCGTGCTGCGGAGATATCAGGCTCGCGACACTGCCGGTGTCCAGGATCAATGCGATCGGCTGTCTGTTGACGAAAACCGGAACCGCCAGCCGCCCACTCACGGACCAGAGCGGCGCGTGGCCGATTGCCACCAGGCGGCAGGTGTCGTCGTGCGCGCATCCCGCCACGCCCAAAAGCGCGCCTACAAGCGCGCCCGCAAGCCCACTCGACAGCAGGCCAGGACGCCTGCGCCGTGCAGGCAAGCGGCTACCGGACAAGCGTGTCTCGCTTCGTCTCAAGGGCAGAAACCCTTGCGCCCAAACGCCCATCGATCGCCAACAGCCCGGCTCCCACCAATATCATCCCGAACACGGCCCTTGCCGGCACAGGCTCTCCCAGCACTGCCCAGCCCAGCAGCAAAGCAGTAATCGGCAGCAGGAACGTCACCAGCATCGCGTTCACCGCGCCCGCTGTCGCCATCAGCCGGAAGAACAACATGTAGGCCAGCGCCGTGCACAGCAGCGCCATGCCCAGCAGCGCCGCCCACACCGAAGCGGCCGGCGCCGGCAAAGTCCAGAACCGGTCGCACAAAGCGGCCACCGGCAGCAACACCACGGCACCCGTCGTCAACTGTCCCGCGGCCACCTGCAACGGCGCCAGGCCACGCAGCGTGCGATTGAACTGCCCGGCCAGCGCATAGCTCAACGAGGCCGCCACGCAGGCCGCATCTCCCCACAAACGCCCGGCCCCGCCCGCCTGCCAAGCGGCAGGCCCCACGAGCACCGCCACGCCCGCCATGCCCAGCGCCACCCCCGCGCCGCGCGCCCAGGTCAGCCGCTCCGTCCGGCTCAGCACATGCGCCAGCAGCACCGCGAACAACGGCGTCGTCGCATTCAGCATCGCCGCCATGCCGCTCGAAATCCGCATCTCCGCCCACGCGAACAGCGTGAACGGCACCGCGCTGTTCAGCACACCCAAAACCAGCAGCCGCCCCCACGGCGCGCGCCGGCCCAAGCTCTGCCTGCGCGCCGCCAGCACCAGGTTCAGCATCGCCGCCGCCAGCGCCACCCGCCCCAACGCCACCGTCAGCGGCGGCAGCGCCACGCCCAACACTTTATAGAAAAAGAACGAGCTGCCCCACAGCACCGACAAGGCGAGCAGGATCAGCAACTCGCTTCTGTTCATCGGCCGCGCCGCCTGCCTCACCCTGCTTGCCTCCCCGTCCTGCCGCACGCATTCTATCGCCGCGCCGCACACCGCCACCAGGGAGCCGCACGCATGGGCGCGTTCGTCATCGCCGCCTACAAACCGATCCCCGGCCAGGAAGCAGCCCTCGCCGAACTCATCGCCGCCCACGTTCCCTATTTGCGTGAGCTTGGCCTCGCCACCGACCACCCGGCCACCGCCATGCGCGCCGACGACGGCACCATTGTCGAAGTTTTCGAATGGCGCGACGGCGGCGTGCAAGCCGCCCACGCCCATCCCGCGATCCACGCTCTTTGGGAACGTTACGCGAAAGTGTGCACCTACGTGCCGCTCAACAGTCTGGCCGAGGCATCACAGATGTTCGCGATGTTCAAGCCGCTCTAGCCAGCAGGCAGTTCCGGCGCAGCGAAAGCCGCCGACTTTGCGGCTGGACAACGTTACGGTTGCGTGCAACGAGCGCGCAAATCTCGCCTGGTGACTCGTGATGCGCGCCGTGTTCCGTCAAACAGCCGCTGCCCTGCTCCTCCTGGCGTCCGCCAGCCCTGCATTCGCCGGCGACTGGGACCTCTCCTCGGTCCGCCTGCTCTCCGACCCGAGCTTCCTGCCGCTCGCGGGGCAGGTCGAAGGCGTCTTCTCCTACACCTACGAGAACGACCGCTACGACTTCATCAACGAACGCAACCCGCTGTTCCCCCGCAGCTACACGCGCGACGCCAACATCTTTCTCCCCGAGCTTCATTACGGCATTACCGACGACGTCTCGGTGTTTGCCAATCTGGGCTGGTCCAACAACCGCACCTCGGAATCCTACGCCTACGAGAAACTCGTCTTCGACAAGCCTGCCGGCCAACCCTACAATCCGGTCAATCCACTCGGCCGATATCTCTCTTTCCCGCCATTTCGCCCGTTTCACTTCGTCCGCGCGCAGGCACACGTCGACTTCCATTCGCTCGGTGCCCAAAACCCGGTCTTCGGCGCCACCTGGCGCGTCGTCGACCAGGCCCGCGCGCCCGTCAACATCGACCTTACCGGTTCCTACACACCCGACATTTTCCGCGCACGCGAAGCCGCTGTCGGGCGAACCGGCAGCATCGCCGCCGGCGGACAATCGGGCACAGTGCAGGCCGCCGTCTCGCGCGAGATGCGGATACTCACCCTGCGCGCCTATGCGGGTTTCAGCTATCTGGGCCGCCGCAACGTCGCCGCCGGCTTGCAGGATTTCAGCGCTTCGCCGCACGCCGCCTACACCGCCGGCGTGCAAAGCCAACTGCGCGTTCTCCCGTTCGGCATCGCCATCAATGCCGGCGTCAACGCCCAACAGGCCGTGCGCTACGACCGCAACGAAAGCTACTCCCGATTCGCCTTCGTCTCCCCTTACACCATCGAGCCAAACGGCTTCCTGAGCCCCTATGCCGGTCTCGCATTTCCGATCCTGGGAAATCATCTGGTGGGGGAAGTGCTCTACCAGCACGACTTCATCGATAACCAGAAATCGATCCTCTACGGAGACGCCACCCGCGACTTCCATCAGCAGGCCAATCTCTACACCGCCCGCATCTTCGTAGCCTTCGGCGGCAAGCCTGCCAGCTTGCCATCTCCGCCGATCGCCAGTCCTTCGAATGATTCTCCCGAACCCGCGCCCGCCCGTACCTACCTCGTCTTCTTCGACTGGGATCGCGCCGACCTCACAACCCGCGCCCGCCAGATCGTGGCTCAGGCCGCCGAAGCCTCCGCCCGCACGCAGACCACCCGCATCGAGGTGGACGGCTACACCGACCTTTCCGGCACCGCGCTCTACAACAGGCGCCTCTCCATCCGCCGCGCCGAAAGCGTGCAATCCGAACTCGTCCGCGACGGCGTGCCCCAACGCGAGATCGCGATCTACGGCTACGGCGAAACCAATCCGCTCGTGCAGACGGCGCAAGGCGTGCGCGAGCCGCAAAACCGGCGGGTGGAGATCGTTCTCAGGTAGCTCACGTCCGCAACGCTGTCGCAAACGCCCCTGAGCAAAAGTCTTTTGGTCTTTTTTCAAAAAAGGACGGCTTCCTTCTCTCAAACTTAAACTGGGGACAGCCGTTCCCCTCCCATGCCGCTCGACACCGACCAGCCCACCTCCGCCGGCGCACAGTGGCAATTCCTCGATGCGCTCGGCGACGGCATCTACGGCGTAGATGGGACGGGCGCCTGCACCTTCATCAACATCGCCGCCCTCCGCCTGCTCGGTTACGCCTCGGCCGACGAGCTCATCGGCCGCAACATGCACGCGGCCATCCACCACACCCGGCCGGACGGCACGCCCTTCCCGCAAGCAGAATGCCCGCTGCTGCACACCACCAGCAGTGGCCGCCCGGTCCGGCTCAATAACGAAATGCTGTTCCGCCGCAACGGCACGCCGTTCTTCGCCGAATACTCCTCGTTTCCGATTATGCAGGATGGCGCGGTTGCCGGCAGCATCATCACCTTCACGGACACGTCCGTCCGGCAGGACGCGCAGAAGCGCCTGGCCGTGCAATACGCGGTCGCGCAGGTGCTCGCCGGAGATGCGCCCGAAGAAGCCATACCCGCGCGCCTGCTCGAGGCCATCGGCACTGGCCTCGATTGGGAAGCCGGCCTGTTCTGGCGCCGCGTGGAGCAGAGCGAAGGCCACGACGTGCTGCGCTGCATGGCCGTCTGGAGCGCCAACAATGCCGGCACGCTACCGGCGCATTTCAGCGTCGGCCGGACGCTCGAACTCGGCGCCGGCCTGCCGGGCCATGTCTGGCTGATGGAGGCGCCGCTCCACGTGGCCGACCTGAGCGTCGAATCGCCGATCCTGATATCGCGCGGCGTAGGCGATGCGCGATCGAACCTGCGCAGCGGTTTCGCCTTCCCGATCATGGACGCCACCTATGTCGTGGGCGCCATCGAGTTCTACAGCCGCACGGTCATCGAACCCGACGAAAGCCTGCTCGAAGCCGTCACCACACTCGGCCACCAGATCGGGCAGACGCTCGCCCGCCGCGTCACCACCGCCAGGCTCGGCGAAAGCGAGCACCTGAAAGCGGCGATCCTGGCGTCGGCACCCGATGGCGTCATCACGTTCGACGCACACGAGCGAATCGTCGAGTTCAACGCGGCCGCCGAAGCGATCTTCGGCCGCGCGGTCGCCGACATTCTCGGCCGCAATCTCAGCGACGTCATATTCCCGGCCGACACGCAGCAAGCGCACCAGCGCGCCTTTCACGCGGCACTGGACGGCGACGACACGCTCCTCGGCCGCCGCGTCGAAGTGGACGCCATCCGTGCCGACGGCACACGTTTCCCGATCGAATTGTCGATCACGCGCACCGCCCGCGGCCGGCAGCCTTTGTTCACCGCGCATCTGCGCGAAATCACCGCGCGCCGTGCCGAGCAGGCAGCCTTGCGACAGAGCGAAGCGCGCTTCCGCACCATCGCCAATGCCATCCCGCAACTCGCCTGGATGACCGACGAGACCGGCAGCATCACCTGGTACAACGACCGCTGGTACGACTACACCGGCACCACGCTCGCCGAGATGAGCGGTTGGGGCTGGAAGAAGGTTCACCACCCCGATCATGTCGAGCGCGTCGAGAAACATCTCCGGGAAAGCTTCGCGTCAGGCACCGTCTGGGAAGATACTTTCCCGCTACGATCGCGCGCTGGCGATTATGCCTGGTTTCTCTCGCGCGCGATGCCGATCCGCGACGATCCCGAAGAGGCCTGCCCGCAAGGCCGCATCGTCGGCTGGTTCGGCACCAATACCGACGTGACTGCCATGCGCGAGACCGAGCAGAAGCTCGCCGCCGCGCGCGACGAGGCGGAGGATGCCAACCGCGCCAAATCGACCTTCATCGCCAACATGAGTCACGAGCTGCGCACGCCGCTCTCGGCCATCATCGGCTATTCCGAAATGCTGATCGAAGAAATCGAAGACGGTGCCCCGCCCGCCGCCGAGCTGCTGCGCGACATGGGAAAGATCGAGAGCAACGCACGCCATCTGCTCGGCCTGATCAACGATGTGCTCGACCTCTCCAAGGTCGAAAGCGGCAAGATGGAGGCTTATGCAGAAACCTTCGACATCGCTTCCGTCACACGCGATGTCGCGGCGACCGTCTCGGCTCTGATGGAGAAGAAATCGAACCGTCTCGAGCTTCGTCTGCCACCCGCACTCGGCACGATGCATTCCGACGTCACGCGCATCCGCCAGGTCATCCTCAACCTGCTCAGCAACGCCGCGAAATTCACCGAACACGGCCTGATCACGCTTTCCGTCGAACGTGCCACCGACAATAAGGGCCAGGATTGGATCAGTTTCGCCGTCGCCGACACGGGCATCGGCATGAGCCAGGCGCAACTCGCCAAATTGTTCCAGCGCTTCCACCAGGCCGACGCTTCTACCACCCGCCAGTTCGGTGGCACCGGATTGGGCCTGGCGCTGACAAAGGCTTTCGCGACCTTGCTCGACGGCACCATCACGGCCACGAGCGAGCCTGGCCACGGCAGTATCTTCACCTTGCGCGTGCCGGCACATCTTGCCGCGAATGGCGCCGCTACCGAGCCCGCATCCGAACCAGCACCGCCGCCCGCCGCCCAGGCCAACGACCGCGACGTCATCCTGGTGGTCGACGACGATGCCACGCAACGCGACTTGATGAGCCGCTTTCTCATCCGCAACGGCTTCAGCGCGCAAACGGCGCCCGATGGTGCGGCGGGCCTCGAATTGGCAAAAACCCTTCGCCCCCGCGCCATCCTCCTCGATGTCACCATGCCCGGCATGGATGGCTGGTCCGTGCTGGGCGCGCTCAAGGCCGATCCCGCACTGTCCAATATTCCCGTCGTCATGGTCACCTTCGTCAACGAACGCGCCGTTGCCACATCGCTCGGCGCCGCGGACTACATCGTCAAACCCGTCGATTGGGAACGTCTGCGCTCCGTCATGGAACGTTTCCGAGAACGCGACGGCGACGTGCTCGTCGTCGAAGACGACCCCGACGCACGATCGCGCACCCGCCAGGCCCTCGAACGCAACGGCTGGACCGTCGTCGAAGCCGAAGACGGAAGACAAGGCCTCAATTGCGTGGTTCTGAAAATACCTCGCGTCATTCTGCTCGACCTGAACATGCCGGTCATGGACGGCTTCGGTTTTCTGGCAAGCTTGCGCCAGATACCCGGCTGCGAGCAGGTCCCCGTCGTCGTCCTCACCGCGCTCGACCTTTCCGCCGACGATCGCCGCCGCCTGCGCGGCGCCAGTCAGATCCTCAACAAGGGCGACGTAAATCTCTCGGATCTGGCTGAAAGGTTACGCAGCCTTGGAACGAGCGAGGCGCCTCAATAAACCACCACGCTGCGGATACTCTCGCCGCGCTCCATCAACTCGAACCCTTCGTTGATCCGCTCCAGCGGCAACACATGCGTAATCAGATCGTCGATGTTGATCTTCCCCTCCATATACCAGTCGACGATCTTCGGCACATCCGTCCGCCCCCGCGCCCCCCCGAACGCGCTGCCCTGCCATACCCGCCCCGTCACCAGCTGGAATGGCCGCGTCGAAATCTCCTGCCCGCTCGCCGCCACCCCGATGATCGTGCTCTTGCCCCATCCGCGATGCGAACATTCCAGCGCCTGACGCATCAGATCCGTATTGCCCACACACTCGAAACTATGGTCCGCCCCGCCTTTCGTCAGCTCGACGATATGCGCCACCACATCGCCGCCCACCTCCTTCGGATTGACGAAATGCGTCATCCCGAACTTCTCCGCCAACGCCCGCCGCCCCGGATTGATGTCGACACCCACGATCATGTCAGCGCCCGCCAGCCGCGCGCCCTGCACGACGTTCAGCCCGATCCCGCCTAGGCCGAACACCACCACATTGTCGCCAGGCGCCACACCCGCGGTCCAGATCACCGCGCCCACCCCCGTGGTAACACCGCAGCCGATATAACAGATCTTCTCGAACGGCGCGTCCTCGCGCACCTTCGCCAGCGCAATCTCCGGCAGCACCGTGTAATTCGCAAACGTGCTGCACCCCATGTAGTGCATCACCTTCTTGCCCTGAAAACTGAAGCGGCTGCTGCCATCCGGCATCACGCCCTGCCCCTGCGTCGCGCGTATCGCCGTGCACAAATTCGTCTTGCGGCTCAGGCAACTTTTACACTGCCGGCATTCCGGCGTGTACAACGGAATCACATGGTCGCCGACGCGCAACCCGCGCACATCCGCGCCCAGCTCGACGACAACCCCCGCCCCCTCATGCCCCAGAATGCTCGGAAACAACCCCTCCGAATCCGCCCCGCTCAGCGTGTATTTGTCCGTGTGGCAAATCCCCGTGGCGCGCACCTCCACCAGCACCTCGCCCGCGCGCGGCCCTTCCAGCTGCACCGTCTCGATACTCAACGGCTTGCCCGCCTCGAACGCCACCGCTGCCCGTACGTCCATCGCCAAAACCCCCGCTTCGCCCTATCCTGAAGAAAGGCCTTCTTTTCTGAAGAAAAGAAGCAAAAGACTTTTGGTCCGCTATCGCGTGTGCCGCAACCCGGCGCCCGCCAGGTGCCAAAAGTTTTTTGGTCCTTTTTTTCCAAAAAAGGACGACTTTCTTACTTCGCAGGGAGCACACCAAAAATGCGCGACTACACCCAATTCTACATCGACGGCGCCTGGGTCACCCCCGCCGGCACCCAAACCCTCGACGTCATCAACCCCGCCACCGAACGCCCCAACGGCCGCATCACCCTCGGCACCGCCGCCGACGTCGACCGCGCCACGCAAGCCGCCAAACGCGCTTTCCAGACCTTCGCCCACACTTCCCGCGAAGACCGCCTGGCCCTCCTCGGCCGCATCATCGACGCCTACAAAGCCCGCTATGCCGACATGGCAAAGGCCATCACCGACGAAATGGGCGCCCCCGCCAGCCTCTCGCAAAACGCCCAGGCGGCCATCGGCATCGGCCACTTCCAGGCCGCCCAAGGCATCCTGCAAAACTACAAATTCGAGGAAATGCGCGGCACCACACTCATCGCCCGCGAACCCATCGGCGTCTGCGGCTTCATCACTCCCTGGAACTGGCCCATCAACCAGATCGCCTGCAAAGTGGCACCCGCACTCGCCACCGGCTGCACCATGGTGCTCAAACCCAGCGAAATCGCCCCCTTCAGCGCCTATCTCCTGGCCGAAATCCTCCACGAAGCCGGCGTCCCCCCAGGCGTCTTCAACCTCGTCAACGGCGACGGCCCGACCGTCGGCGCCGCCATCGCCAGCCACCCCGACATCGACCTCGTCAGCTTCACCGGCAGCACACGCGCCGGCATCGAAGTCGCACGCGCCGCCGCCCCCACCGTCAAACGCGTCCACCAGGAACTCGGCGGCAAATCCCCCAACATCCTCCTGCCCGACGCCGACCTCACCCGCGCCGTCACCGCCGGCGTCAAACACGTCATGCAGAACAGCGGCCAGTCCTGCAACGCCCCCACCCGCATGCTCGCCCCCCACACGCTGATGGCCGACGTTATCTCCATCGCCCGCACGGCGGCCGAATCCACCACCGTCGGCGACCCCAATGGCAACGCCGAAATGGGCCCCGTCGTCAGCGAACTCCAGTTCAATAAAATCCAGGCCCTCATCCAGAAAGGCATCGACGAAGGCGCCACCCTCGTCGCCGGCGGCCCCGGCCGCCCCGAAGGGCTCGAGACCGGCTACTACGTCAAACCCACCGTTTTCGCCAACGTTACCAACACCATGACCATCGCCCGCGAGGAAATCTTCGGCCCCGTCCTCGCCATCCTGGGCTACGACACCGTCGACGAAGCCATCGCCACCGCCAACGACACCCCCTACGGCCTGGCCGCCTACGTCCAGGGACGCGACCCCGCCCAACTCCGCCACGTCGCCAGCCGCCTCCGCGCCGGCCAGGTCAACATAAACGGCGCCGGAATGGACATCATGGCCCCCTTCGGCGGTTACAAACAGAGCGGCAACGGCCGCGAATGGGGCGACCTCGCATTCGGCGAATTCCTGGAAACCAAAGCCGAAATCGGCTACGGCGCCATCGCCGCCGCGGCTGAATAGAAGAAGGCGAGGGGCTCTGCCCCTCGACCCCGCTGGGGCCGGGGCCCCAGACCCCTTGACGTTGCCCGCACCCGCGCGCCACCCCTCTACGGACACACCCCGTGCCCCGCACCCTCATCGTCCACTACACACACGCCATCCACCCCTCTACCCCACGCGAACTCGCACGCCTGCACGCCGAGCTCGACGGCACCTACGACATCGCCGTCACCGGCTGCTGCGAACACCCGACCACACTCGACGCCCTGCGCCATCCGCAGCGCCGCATCGTCTGCTCGACCCGCGACGACCTGCGCGCCTTGCCCTATCCCGGGCGCCAGCAAACCGCGAAATGGAAAACCCTGCGCGGCAATAACGATCTCGCCTTGCTGCACGCTTTCCGGCACTACCCGGATTACGACCATTACTGGGTCATCGAATACGACGTCCGCTACACCGGCAACTGGCGCCACCTCTTCGATCTGCTGTCGCACTCGCCCGCCGACCTGCTCTGCACCCGCATCTATCGCCAGTCGCCGCAGAACCCCTGGCCGCACTGGCAATCCTTCTCCACCGGCCAGGATCCGCCGCAGACCATCGGTCTGATCAGCGCCTTCCTCCCCATCCACCGCGCCTCTGCCGGCCTCCTCCGCCTGATCGACGAAGTGTGCCGCCGCGGCTGGACCGGCCACCCTGAAGTCCTCTGGCCCACCGCCGCTGCCCATCACGGCCTCCACCTCGAGGAAATCGGCGGCGCCGGACCCTTCACCCCACCCCATCGCCGCCGCCACTATTACCGCAGCATCGACTGCCCCACCCTGCAATCCAGCCACACCTTCACCGCGACACCGTCGTTACCCGACACCGCCGACCTCGCCGCCCACGGCCCCGACACGCTCTGGCACCCCATCAAAGGCTGAGCACCCGCCGCAACGACGCACTATAAAAGGGTGCCCTGGCCCAAAGCCCCGCGTGCGGCAAATCGCCAGAACACCCAAAACCGGAAAATCGCCGACGAGATCAAAGCTCGACTAGGTGCCCCCAAGCACCGCCAGCCCCTTCGAGAACGTCAAAATGCAGCTCCCGTTGGACGCCGTATAAGTGACCGAGTTGATGACGAAATCAGCAAACCCGTCCACATTGAAAGTGCCCGACCACGTGCCCCCGATCACGCCACCCAGGAAACTGTTGTTGAACACGAAAGCATTGCCGCTCGTCGCCTTCCCGACCTGATCCAGCCGGACAACGATGTATTGCGGCTGGGTAAAACCCTGAACCAGCGAAGGGATCGAAAGCACATACGATGTCGTCGTGCTGCTCGTCGATGGCGTCGTGAACGACGTCACCTCGATCGGAAAATACGTCCCCTGCTTGGGAAGCGGTGGTGCCACCGCCGAGCACGACGTGTTCGCCGCGGCATTGACCACCACATTGCCGAAATTCGCCGCGAACGCGCTTCCACTCGCGATGAGCGAAGCGGCCGAAACAACAAGTCCTGTCAATCGCATTGAAGCCTCCCATAGGCAGTTCATTACTGCAGGGGAAGCATAACCCGCCCACGCGGTGCGAGCATTCAACCATCGGGTAGCAGCTTACGCGCGAGCGGAACGAAAGTCTTTCAACCTTGCGAAAACACCCGCTCAACATGCGGCTCCAGCATCGCCGCTATCCGCGCCATCGCCGCCGGCGTCGGATGCAACGCCACCCCACGCCCGTCATACGTCTCCGCGAACATGGCGGCATCCAGCTTGCCATCCGTCCGCAAACACGCGTTCGCATTGACGAACGTCACCCGATCCACCGCCGCCCACCGCTCCGCCAACAGCCGGTTCAGCTTCAATATCCGCCCTGCCACCGCGGGCCCGCGAAATCCCTGCAGCACACCCAGCAGGAGCACGTGGCTCGTCGGCATCCGCTCGCGCACCAATTCCACCACCCGCTCGATCCCCGATACCGTATCGTCCACGCGAAACCGGTTTTCGGAAAAATTGTTGATGCCAACAGTCACGATCGTCAGCTTCGGCCTGATCCGCTCCATGCCGCCATACATCAGCCGCCAGATCACATGGCGCGTATCGTCGCCCGAGAAACCCAAATTCAACGCGTTCCGCGGGGCGTAATACTGCTCCCAAACCGGCCGGTAGCGGTTCCAGTCCTCAGGCCCGTTCCGCTCGAACCGATGCGCGATGCTGTCGCCAACCCACACCAGGTCCACCTTCTGCTGAACCATCGCCCATTGCATTTTCGCGAGCCATTTCTCCCACCCGCCAACATCGTAACGCGCAACCGGCCGAGCCGCCGGCGGCCACGAACGCCCATCCGCCCGCGTATCAGCAGCCGCCTGCGCCGTAGCCACCGCCTGCGTCGCCGATACCTGCGACACGCGCCCGAGCGAGACGAAAACGCCCAGCACGTCCGCCGGGTCCACCACCGCATCCTTGTGCGCCTGCTTCAGGCAGACATAGTCGTGTCCGCAAACCTCGGCCAGCCGCCTGAAGAAATCCACGAACTCGTCGTCGGCGGATTTCGGATTGATCTCCACGACGGTCGCACCCGGTGCCATCCAGATCATGTTCACCAGGGCCGCGCCATGCTGTGCCACCAGCGTCCGCGTGCGTGCGAACAGCCGGATTTGCGCGCCCAGCGGCCAGGTCTCGAGTTCCTCGACACGGCAATCCAGGTTCGCCGCGGCAAGCGCCCGCGCCACATCGGCCAGGTTCGGCACCGTACGTCGCAAATTCGCCGACGTGCGCGCTTCTGCAGCCTCCGACTGATAATAATCCGGCGAAGCGCCTCGCGCGATCATCAGGATTGCGGCGTCCGGGGGGCCGGCGGCATCGAATGTCCGCCACATCGCGTCACGCACATGCGCAAACGCAGCCCCGTCATAAAATTCCGGACTGTCATAGCCGGAAATCGGCTCCAGCCCGCAGCTTCGCGTCGCCCGCAAGGCAAACCATTCCGCTTTCGTTACGATCTCGAGATTTGCCAATCCAAGCGCGCGCACATGCGTGTCCATCGGCCCGCACGAGCGCACCAGGAAGCAGGTCTCTGCCTCCGCCTCGATATGCCGCAGCACCAAAGGCACCAGAAAGCCAAGCGTGAAATGGTAATAATGCTCGACCGAACTCATCCGGTTTTGCATCTGCAACAGAACACGCCTCGCGCCGGCGCGCTGCTCGGGCAGCGCCGGCCCATCGTCCTGCTCGGTCAGTGAACGCCGCTCCTGCAAGCCCGTGCGGTGAGGAACAGCGCGATGCATCTTCACTCTCCGGCTGCGCAATGATCGCCAGACTATACCGGCGGGCCGGTCCAACAAACAGTTTCGCAGTTTCGCCTTGCCCAGCCCGCCCGATCCATGTTCTCTATACGTTCCAATCCTGCTTCCGCAAAGGCCCGAACGACTGTCCGCATGCCCGCCCATCTCTCCGGACGAGACCGACGCACAGCGTCGCGCCCGCCACCTGCGGACCTGCCGGCGCCTGGCGGAACTCGGCATGGCGCTGGCCGAGGCAGCGGCAGAGGAGGCGCTGGCCGAAGCGCCACCCCCGCCCGACGCGGCGCCCGAGGGACCGGCCGAGCTGCATCCGGCCGCCACCCGGCCCGCGCCCGCCACCGCCTTTCTCGCCTTCACCCGCCTGGCAACCTGCGTCCGCCAGACGATGCTGCTCGAAAGCCGCTTCGCAACCGCTCACGCCTCCCTCCCGGGTGCCACCGCACAATCGCTGGCCCACGACACGCGCCGCGCGCCCGTCCGCCACGCCCTTCTGCAAGCCACCGAAGGCCGCTCCGATCGCGGCGTCCTGCGCCGCGTCACCGACGACGTGCTCGACCGCGAACTCGCCGCCGACCCGCTCGGCACCATCCCGGAAGCCGAACTGATCGGCTTCATCAAATCGACCTTCAATCTCCTGCCGCCCAAGCCGGCCGCCAAGCCGAAGGAGCAGGCCGCCGGCGCCCCCTCTGCCGGATCAGCACCGGCTTGTTCATCGCCTGCCGGCCCGACGTCTCCCGAACCGACGTCTCCCGAACCGACGTCTCCCGAACCGGCATCGCCCGATCCGGCAAACACCCAAACGTTCCCCGACCACCCCTGGCCCTGGCCGCCGCACCCCAAGGCAGCCGGTCCGCCAGCGCCCTCCTGAGGCCTCGCGAGATTAACGATCCGTTACGCTTCACAGCGTAGTGAGCCACGTTACCTTCAGCTGGAAATCCTTGACCGGACCGCGCCGGTCCTGTATCAACATACAGGCTGAGGGGGCGGGCGTGCCGCCTTGGCAATCGCCTCGTGGTCTCGCCTCATCAGGGTTTCCACGGCCGGCGTGATAACGTCCTCGCGCTCCACCCTGTCCACCCCGAAACCGCGGGACACTCTGCGCCGTAATGGGCAGTAACCGCACCGCGTCCGGGGTTTAAGGAGCCGTTCCTATGGCCGCTACGTTCGTCAATGTCGCCCCTGAGGGCAACCTTTCCCGCTATCTGCAGGAAATCCGCAAATTTCCCATGCTCACGCCCGAGGAGGAGCTGTCGCTCTCCCACGCCTGGCGCGACCGTGAAGACCAGACCGCCGCTCACAAGCTCGTCACCTCCCACCTCCGCCTCGTGGCCAAAATCGCCATGGGCTACCGCGGCTACGGCCTGCCGGTGGGTGAGCTGATCAGCGAGGGCAATGTCGGCATGATGCAGGCCGTCAAACGCTTCGACCCCGATCGCGGCTTCCGCCTGGCAACCTACGCCATGTGGTGGATCCGCGCCGCCATCCAGGAATACATCCTGCATAGCTGGTCGCTCGTGAAGATGGGCACCACCGCCGCCCAGAAGAAGCTGTTCTTCAACCTGCGTCGCCTCAAGGGCCAGATGCAGGCGATCGAAGACGGCGACCTGCGCCCCGAACACGTCGCCAAGATCGCCACCACCCTCGGCGTGCCCGAGCAGGACGTGGTCAGCATGAACCGCCGCCTGGCAGCCCCCGACCACAGCCTCAACGCCCCCGTCCGTGCGGACAGCGAAGGCGAATGGCAGGATTGGCTGGTCGACGAAGGCGAAAGCCAGGAGAGCGAACTCGCCGAACGCGAGGAACTCACCGGCCGCAAGGCCCTTCTCGGCGGCGCGCTCACCACGCTGAACGACCGCGAGCGCCACATCCTCATCGAGCGTCGTCTCAAGGACAACCCGACGACGCTGGAGGAGCTGTCGCAGCAATACAACATCAGCCGCGAACGCGTCCGCCAGATCGAAGTGCGCGCCTTCGAAAAGCTGCAGAAGGCGATGCGAAGCCAGGTCGCCGAACGCCGGATGGCGCTCGCCTGATCAACGCCCGGGCAGTCTGAAACGATTGGGAGGACGCCTATGTCTGGGCGTCTTCCAAATCCCACTCCTCGCGCGTGCGTGCCATCTCGGCGACGATCGCCCGGCCGCGCGCCGCCTCTTTCGCATTCCACAACGCGCGCAGCAGAACCGGCAGCACCTGGCACGCCGCCCAGCCGCAGGCACCCGCACCCCAAGCCCCCAGGAATGTCAGCGGATCGGACAATAGCCCGATCGCGTCGCCCATCCGGTCGCCGCCCAGCCATAAGCGCCAGAGCGGGCTGAACGAGCCTGCCGCGCACAGCAGCGCCACCGCCCGGATCGTCTCGCTTTTGCCTTGCTCGGCCGCCGCGCACGCAAGCGCCGGCGCCAGCAACACCGCCAGCATCAGCGCCGTCGGCGTCGCGAATGCCAGCACCAGCCCGCAAGCCGCTCCCTGCAACCAGGGCAGATTCAGGCGCGCCGTCTGTGGCGGTGCTTCCCGGGCGGTTGCGCGCGCCATCAGCGCAACGCCATCGCGATCGCCGCTCCGAGGCTCACCACCAGCCCGGCGCCAGTCACCACCTCATGGCCCAGCGTCCGCGCCGCCTCGTCACGCTTGGGCGCGTCCTGCGAAATTGCAGCCAGCGCGGCACCCAGCGCGCCCAGTCGCGCGCGGGCCTGCTCGGCCCCCGCTCGATCCGCCGCGCGTGCCGCCTGATTGTCCAAAATCTCCACCATGCCGGAAATCGCCCCTCTGCCCGCCGCCTGCATCAGCCGGTCCTGCAATGCCGCCCGCGTCCGCAGGCTCCGCCAATCCTCCACGCTCGCCATCCCGCAAGCGAGCAGCCAACCCGCCAGCCCAGGCAGCGGCCCAGGATGCAGCCGCGACTGCAAGCGTCCGAACAGCTGCATGACCGCCATCCGCTCCTCCGGGCCGGCGAAACTCACCAGGCCAGCCATATCGCCCGCCAACCCGGTATCCACCCGCGCCGCGAGAAACGCCGCGATATGCGCGTCTATCGGCGGTCGCCCCCGGTCTGCCTGCGCCGCCGCCTCGTCCAGCGCCGGCAGCAATTCCGCCGCCCGCACCACGCAACGCCCGCCCAACAGCGGCGAGCCGCAGGCCAGCAGCGGATTCATCCCGTAGGTCAGGCGCTTGGTTCCACCCGCCGGCCCGCGCGCGGCAAGCCAGCCGCGCCACACGCGCTGCTCCTCGCCCAATGCCGACCAATCCTGTCGTCGTCGCCCCGCCGCGCAGTAATGCCCCGCCGCCTCGGCCGAGACGAGCTCCTGCAAGGCCGCCAGAACGTCGCTGGAAGCTCCGGCCAATGCCGCCCCGATCCCGTCCGGCTGCACCGCAATCCCGCGCCATACCAGCGGCGCCAGCGGATCGAGCGCCGCCACGCAGCGCATGACCGTCAGCCCCGCCGTCCGCGCATCGTCGGTGCCCTGGTCCTCGCCCCGCCGGGTCACATCCTCCACGCGCACGCCGAGCTGCGGATCGCCCAGGCACCGGCGCAGCCATCGCTCGACCTCGCCGCTCTTCAGAAGCCGGTAGCCGCGCTCCGGAAACAGCCCCAAAGCCAGCGCCAGCTCGCGTGCCGACCAGGCCCGCATCCCGCCCACGTCGATCGGCACCTGCGCTCGCCGCGCCGGCCTTGCCGCCACCCGTCGCGCTCTGGCCTGTTCCGGCATCGTCAGCATCGCCGGCGTCGGCCGGTGGTCCGGGTCTTCCGCCAGCATGCCCCGCAGCAAATCGGCGATCAACGGCGGCAGCACCGCGCCGGCCGTCAGCGCGTCGAAACTGCCCAGCTCGAGTTTGCGGCGCAGGATCGCCGCCTCGTCCTGGCCGTCCATCGGCACGGCCCCCGTCGCCAGCGCCAGAATGCTGACGCCCAGCGCATACACGTCGTCGGCGATGCATCCCTCGCCACGCCCATTCGGCAGGCAACGCGCCATGGAAGGCGGCTCATATACCGCCGGCTGCAAGCTGGCCGGCGGCGCTGCCCAGAACGGGCCAAGCGTCACCGGGTCGCGCGGCCCGGCACGAAACAGATTGCCTGGGTGGATGGCCCGATGGGTCAGCCCCCGCGCATGCAGCCCGGCTAGGGCGGCGGCCGCCGGGATCAACACGGAGGCGATCAGGTCGCGCTCCCGCCAGGGCTGGCCGATGCTCAGCGTCTCGCCAGGCGGTGCGTCGCCCACCACGAACCAGCCCGACTTGCCCGCCAGGTCCCGCCCGCCGCCATACTCGACCGGCAGCACCGCATTCGGCACCGGCGCGCCGCCGCGCGAAAGTGTTATCCTGGGTCGGAACGGCCGATCGGGCAGCGCTTCGAGCGCGATGAGCCGGGCCTTGGGATCGCGCCGGTCCACCACGACAAAGCCGCGCAGGCCGCCATGCAGCGCCACCGGCGGCTGCGTCGGGTCAATCCGGTAATAGGTCGCGATCTGGCCAGGTTCGTCCGCCATGGGTCCGCATCATCGGCCCAAACCCCTAACAATTTCCCAACCCGCCTCAGCCGGCGAACGGGTCGCGCACCAGGATCGTATCGTCGCGCTCCGGGCTGGTGCTCAGCAGCGTCACCGGCGCATCCACCAGTTCCTCGATCCGCCGCACATACTTGATCGCCTGCGCCGGCAGCTCCGCCCACGACCGCGCCCCGCGCGTCGAGCCGCTCCATCCCTCGATATCCTCGTAGATCGGCCGCACCGCCGCCTGCGCGCCCTGCGCCGCCGGCAGATAGCCGACCCTGCGTCCCTCCAGCTCATAGCCGGTGCAGATCCGCAGCGTCGCCATGCCGTCCAGCACATCCAGCTTGGTCAGCGCGAGCCCCTGAATCCCGCCCACCTTCACCGCCTGGCGCACCATCGTCGCATCGAACCAGCCGCAGCGGCGCGGCCGCCCGGTCACCGTCCCGAACTCATGCCCGCGCTCGCCCAGCAAACGCCCCGTCGCGTCGTCCAGCTCGGTCGGGAAGGGGCCCGATCCCACCCGCGTCGTGTAGGCCTTTGCAATGCCCAGCACGAACCCCACCGACGACGGCCCGACGCCGCTGCCCGATGCCGCGGTGGCCGCCACCGTGTTACTGCTGGTCACGAACGGATAGGTCCCATGGTCCACATCCAGCATCACCGCCTGCGCGCCTTCGAACAAGATGCGCTTGCCGCTACGCCGCGCCGCATCCAGCCGCTCCCACACCGGCTCGACAAAGCCCAGCACGCGCGGCGCGATCGCCAGCAGCCCGTCAAGCAGCGCCTGCTTCTCGAACGTTTCCGCCCCCAACCCGCGCAACAGCGCGTTGTGATGCAGCAGCAATTCGTCCAGCTTGGCCGAGAGCGTCGCAGGCTCGGCCAGGTCGCACGCCCGTATGGCGCGCCGCCCCACCTTGTCCTCGTACGCCGGCCCGATGCCGCGCCCGGTGGTGCCGATCTTCGCCTCGCCACGCGCCGCCTCGCGCGCGCGGTCCAGCGCGCCGTGCACCGGCAGGATCAGCGTCGCATTCTCGGCGATCCGCAGCGTCTCCGGCGTCACGATCAGCCCTTGCGCCTGCACCCGATCGATCTCGGCCAGCAACGCCCAGGGGTCCACCACCACACCGCCGCCGATGATCCCGAGCTTGCCGCGCACCAGGCCCGACGGCAGCAGGCTCAGCTTATAGGTCTCGCCCCCCACCACCAGCGTGTGCCCGGCATTATGCCCACCTTGAAAGCGCACCACGATATCCGCCCGGCTCGCCAGCCAGTCGACCACCTTGCCCTTGCCCTCGTCGCCCCACTGGGCGCCGATCACTGCCACATTCGCCATCGCCGCCCCTTACTCCGCCCGCACTGCCACACCACCGCGCAGC
Organism: uncultured Alphaproteobacteria bacterium; assembly: GCA_963848205.1. GTDB lineage: Bacteria > Pseudomonadota > Alphaproteobacteria > Acetobacterales > Acetobacteraceae > BOG-908. The sequence goes on from CAWKCV010000003.1 coordinate 183,071, forward strand.
ACGTGGCTGCACAGCATCCGCCGCGCCTCTGCCACATCCGCCGTCTCGCCCAGCGCCGCAACCGTCGCATATCCCTCGGCACGCAACGCGCGGGCAACCGCCGCCTGCGTCCCGACCGGGATCAGCACCCTCGGTCGCGCCTCCTGCGCCGGCGCCGCCCGCAACACCGCGTCGGCAAACAGCGTCACCCCCGTCGCCGGCTCGCCGTTGCCCGACATGTACCGCCCACCACGCCCCAGCTCCTCATGCCGGCCCGGCGCGAACACCGTCACCGCAATGCCCGTGTGATAGCGCAAGCCGCGGAACTCCAGCGGGTCCACCGTCAGCCGCATGTCCGGCGCCTGTGCCCGCAAGATCCGCACGACCTCGCCGAGCCGCTCGGCCAGAACGCGCTGCGCCGGCGGCAGCCGCGCTTCCTCCAGCGCATCCAGCGCCGCGCGTGCCGGCCCGGCCGCCAGCAGCAACCGCCCCAGCATCGGCGCCAGCGCACCGCCATGCTCGGCCACGGCGGTAGAATCCTTGCGGTCCAGCGCACGCGCCAACGCCGCAAGCTGGGCGCCCTGGATACCACCATCCTCGAGCAGCGCGGGCGCCAATGTCGGCAGCGTCAGATCCAGGCTCAACCGCTGCAGCCCGATCGCCGAGAGCGCCTCGGCCGCCACCAGCATCGCCTCCGCATCGGCCTGCGCAGTGTCCGCCCCGATCAGCTCGATGCCGACCTGCGGCACCTGCCGGTCCGCCTCGCGCAGCGCCCGCACCCGAATGCACTGCCCGGCATACGACAGCCGCAACGGCCGCGGCGCCCCCGCCAGCCGCGTCGCCGCGATCCTGGCCACCTGCGGCGTCATGTCCGCCCGCAGCGCCATCATCCTGTGGCTGTCCGGGTCCATGATGCGAAACACCTGGTCCGACAATGCAGCGCCCGCGCCGGCCAGCAGACTTTCCTCGAACTCCATCAAAGGCGGCTTCACCCGCGTGTAACCGTGGCCGGCGAACACATCCATCATCGCCTCCACCGAAGCCGCTTCCGTCTGCGCGTCCGGCGGCAGCAGGTCGCGCAAGCCGGCCGGCAGCAGAGCAGGGTGGAGTGGGATCTGTTCGTCCATGGTCTGCGGCCTATAGCGATGGCAGGCGGACGCAGGAAGGGCGAACCCGGAACGTGCGAGCGCCAGCCCCCGTCGCGTTGACCGGAAGGCGCGCCGCTGTATGTTATATTGTATCAGTCGCCAGGATGCCGCCCGTTGCCGTCGATCCGCCGCCTCCTGCTCTGCGCCGCCACCTGCCTGGCGGCCGCTTCACGCGCCGAGGCACAACAAAGCCCGCCGCCCACGACGCAAGCCGCCCAGCCCGCGGAAAAGGTCGAGGAAATCGTCGTGCGCGCCCGCAAGCTCAGCGAGGCGCGCGGCCGCCTGCAGCCCAACCTCGGCGCCACCACCTACGAGTTCGACTCCAAAGCGCTCCAGCAGATCACCCAAGGCGCCAACGCGCCGCTCAACACGGTGCTGCTGCAAGCGCCCGGCGTAGCCGAGGACAGCTACGGCCAACTGCACGTGCGCGGCGATCATAACGAAGTCCAATACCGGCTCGACGGCGTCGAACTGCCCGAAGGCATCGCGGTTTTCGGCCAGGCGCTGGAATCGCGTTTCGCGCACTCCATCTCGCTGATCACCGGTTCGCTGCCCGCGCAGTACGGCGTGCTGCAGGCGGCCGTCGTCAATATCGGCACGAAAACCGGCCTCACCGATCCTGGCGGCGAGATATCGCTCTATGGCGGCGCGCGCGACTACTTCCAGCCGAGCGCCTCCTACGGCGGCAAATACGGCAACTGGGATTACTTCATCACCGGCGACTTCCTGCACTCGCGCGTCGGCATCGAGAATCCCACCAGCAGCTTCAATCCGCTGCACGATCTCAGCAACCAATATCACGGCCTGCTGCACCTCACCTACACGCCGGACGACACCACGCGCGCAAGCCTGATCGCCGGCATTTCCAACGCCGACTTCCAGATACCGAACAATCCCGGCCAAGTGCCGCATCTCGGGCTGAACTATGACGGCATCACCGCCATCGACAGTGCTGACCTGACCGAACATCAGCGCGAGATCACCGATTTCGCCATCCTGTCGCTGCAGAAACAGTTCGGCAACGCCACCGTGCAATCCTCGCTGTTCTCGCGCTACAGCAGCCTGTATTTCACTCCGGACCCGATCGGCGACGTGCTGTTCACCGGCCTCGCCCAGACTGCCGGCAAATCCGTCTGGTCGAGCGGCACGCAGACCGATGCAAGCTGGGACGTGAACGACACGCACACCCTCCGCGCCGGCTTCCAGATCACCGCCGAACGGCTCGTCTCCCATACCGCGACCAGCGTGTTCGACCTCAACGCAGACGGCACGCAAACCTCGCCATTGCCGGTGACGCTACAGGCCGGCGCAGGAAGAACCGGCGGCCAGTACGGCCTGTATCTGCAAGACGAGTGGAAACTGCTGCCCAGCCTGACGCTGAACTACGGCGCGCGTTTCGACGTGGTCGACGAATTCACTCACGAAAATCAAATCTCCCCGCGCGTGAACATCGTCTGGCAGGCCGACCGCGTCACCAACCTGCACGCCGGCTACTCGCATTACTTCACCCCACCGCCATTCGAGCTGATCGCAACCAACGTCGTAGGCCAGCTCAACCACACCACCGGCCAAAGCCCATGCCCGGTCGGCAGCAATCCGATCTGCCGCAACGATTCCGTGCGCGCCGAACACGACAACTACTACGACGCCGGCATCGACCACATCATCCTGCCGGGATTGCACGCCGCCATCGACGGCTATTTCAAATCCTCGCGCAACCTGATCGACGAAGGCCAGTTCGGCGCCCCCATCATCCTCACCGCATTCAACTACGCGCACGGACAGGTGGGCGGCGTGGAACTCTCCGCCACCTACGACCACGGCCCGTGGTCGCTCTACAGCAATCTCGCGATCAGCCGCGCCATCGGCCGCGACATCAACGCGGCCCAGTTCAGCTTTTCGCCCGAAGAGCTCGCCTACATTCACGGCCATTACATCCATCTCGATCACGACGAACGCTTTGCCGGATCGGGCGGCATCGCCTACGCCGCTTTCCGCCACACGGATGCGCCCGCGCGCCTCTCCGCCGACCTCGTCACCGGCAGCGGCCTGCGCGCCGCGGGCGCTGTGCCGAACGGCCGCGCACTGCCCGGCTATTACGCAATCAACCTGTCGGCCTCGCAAACGTTCGAAAAACTCGCACTGCGCGGCGTGCAGCTCCGCCTCGACGTCATCAATCTCCTCGACCGCCGCTATGAAATCCGCGACGGCACCGGCGTGGGCGTGGGCGCCCCACAATTCGGCCTGCGACGCACGCTGCTGGCCGGCATCGTCCAGCGTTTCTGACATGGACGAGCACGTCTTCCTCGGCGAAGGCCACACCCACGCCGAGCGCCGCACCTGGATCGTCATCTGGCTCTCGGCCAGCATGATGGTGCTCGAAGTCGTCGGCGGCCATCTGTTCGGCTCGATCGCCCTGGTGGCCGACGGCCTGCACATGAGCAGCCACGCGGGCGCCATGCTGATCGCCGCGTTGGCCTACGGTTTCGCACGCCGCCATGCCGCCGACCGCCGTTTCAGCTTCGGCACCGGCAAACTCGGCGACCTCGCCGGCTTCACCAGCGCGCTCATCCTCGGCGTCATCGCCGTGCTCATCGGCACCGAGGCGATCGGGCGGCTGTTCGCGCCAATCGCGATCCAGTTCTCCCAAGCCATCCCGATCGCCTGCCTCGGCCTGTCGGTCAACATCCTCTCGGCCTGGCTGCTGTCCGGCGGCCACGACCACGCCCACGACCACACCCACGCCCGCACGCACGCCACCCATCGCGACAACAACATGCGCGCCATCCTGCTGCACATCATGACGGACGCCGCGGTGACGGTGCTGGTGATCGCGGGCCTGCTGCTGGCGCGCGCTTTCGGCTGGCTGTGGATGGATCCCGCCGCCGGCCTCGTCGGCGCCTGCGTCATCGCCGTCTGGTCGGTGCGGCTGATGCGCGCAACCGGCGCCGTGCTGCTCGACATGGTGCCCGACCGCGCTATCCGCGACGAGATCGTGGACCGCATCGCCGCGCTCGGCGACCGCCTGACCGACTTGCATCTGTGGCGCCTGGGGCCCGGCCATCTGGCGGCGATCGTCGCCGTGCAGACCGAGAGCGACCACGACGTCGCGTTCTACCGCGCGCTCCTCGCGCAATTCCCCTCCGTCTCGCACTGCACGGTGCAGATCGAACGGCTCGCCAGCCATTGACCGCACGATTTGTGCTGCGCCGCCGCAAACCCTACCTATAAAGACATGCTCGCCCTGAACCCGGCCATCGAGACCCCGTTCCCCGACCCGCCCGACCCCGGCCAGGTCATCGAGGTCGCACCCGGCGTGCTCTGGCTGCGTTTCCGCCTGCCGTTCCTGCTGGACCACGTCAACATCTACCTCATCGAGGACGATGGCGGCTGGGCAGCCTTCGACACCGGCCTGGGCGACGAAGCCACCAGGGCGGCCTGGGAGGCGGCCTTCGCCGGCCCGCTACACGGCCAGCGCCTCACGCGCATCGTCTGCTCGCATTTCCATCCCGACCATGTCGGCCTGGTCGGCTGGCTCACCGAGCGCTTCGGCTGTCCGCTCTGGATGCCGCGCACCGAATTCCTGATGGTGCGCGTGCTGGAAAACCGGTCGGTCGCCGCCAACCCGCGCTTCTACAACGAGCGCGGGCTCGATACCGACGCCACCGGCCGGGTGAGCGGCGACGGCCACGGCTATCTGCGCATGGTGACCGGCCTGCCGCTGGAATATCACCGTCTGGTCGCGGGCCGCTCATTGCGCATCGGCGGCCGAGATTTCGACATCTACACCGGCGGTGGCCACGCGCCGGAGCAGGCGATGCTGCATTGCGCCGCCGATCGCCTGTTCCTCTCCGCCGACCAGGTGCTGGTGCGCATTTCGCCCAACATCTCCGTCCAGCCGATGGAGCCGGATGCCGATCCGCTCGGCGAATATCTGCAATCGCTCGCTTCGTTGCACGAGGCCATCCCGGCCGACGTTCTGACGCTGCCCGGCCATCTGCTGCCGTTCACCGGCCTGCACACACGGCTCGACGAGTTGGCCGAGCACCATGCCGCACGCTGCGACCTGATCGGCCAGGCGGCCCGCCGCGCACCGCAGAGTGCGGCCGATCTGCTGCCCGTGTTGTTCAAGCGCAAGCTCGATCCGCACCAGTTGGGCTTTGCCTTCGGTGAAGTGCTCGCCCACGTCAATCGCATGCGCGCTCGCGGCGACCTCGTGCAGACGCGCGACGAGGACGGTATCCTGCGCGTGCGTGCCGCATGAGCGGGAAGATGCGCAAGAAGGGCGATCTACCGACGAAACTGTGCGCCACCTGCCAGCGCCCGTTTGCCTGGCGCAAGAAGTGGGCGAAGGTTTGGGAAGAGGTGCGATACTGTAGCGATGCCTGCCGGCGGGCAGGAAAGTAAGACTACTTTTTTGAAAAAATAGAAGCAAAAAACTTTTGCTCCGGCGCATCTGCGGCGTTGGAGCTCACGCCGCAGATGCGCGGAGACAAAAAGTCTCCGGTCCTTTTCTCGAAAAGGACCGCTTGCTTTTCTTCCTGAGAGCCCCACCGCATGACCGACACCAAAACCCAAATCGTCCTCGACCATATTCGCGCCACGCGGCCCCACGCCCACGCCCGGCTGATGGACTTCCTGCGCATTCCCAGCGTCAGCGCCCAGCCCGCCCATGCGGACGATTGCCGCCGCGCCGCCGAGTGGGCCCGCGCGCAATTCAACCAGATCGGCTTCCAGACCCGCCTGGTCGAAACGCCCGGCCATCCCGTGCTCATCGCCGAATATGCCGGCCCGGGCGGCGCCGCCCCGCATCTGCTGTATTACGGCCATTACGATGTGCAGCCGGCCGAGCCGCTGGAATTGTGGACCAGCCCGGCATTCGAGCCGGTGATCGTGGAAGGCCGCCACGGCCCGCGCGTGGTCGCCCGCGGCGCGGTGGACGACAAGGGCCAGGTGACGATGTGGATGGAGGCCTTCCGCGCCTGGCACGAGGTCGCCGGCGGCCCGCCCGCGCGCATCACCGTGGTTCTGGAAGGCGAGGAGGAAGTCGGCAGCGTCAACCTCGAAGCGTTCCTCAAGGCGCACGCCGATGAGCTGCGCGCCGATGTGGCGGTGATCTCCGACACCGGCATGTGGGATATCGACACGCCGGCGATCACCACGCGGCTGCGCGGCATGATGTATGCCGAACTGCGCGTGCGCGGACCGGTGCGCGACCTGCATTCGGGCCTGTTCGGCGGCTCGGCGCTCAACCCGATCAACGCGCTCACCCGCATCCTGGGCGAGCTGCACGACGCCGACGGGCGCGTGCAACTGCCCGGTTTCTACGATGGTGTGCCGGACACCACGCAAGCGCAGTCTGCCGAATGGGACAGGCTCGGCTTCGACGAACGCGAGTTCCTCGGCGAGATCGGCTTGGAGACCCCCGCCGGCGAGGCAGGACGCGGCGGGCTCGAACGCCTGTGGGCACGCCCGACGGCCGACATCAACGGGATCGGCGGTGGCTACCAGGGCCACGGCGCGAAGACGGTTATCGCCTCCGAAGCGTTCGCCAAAGTGTCGTTCCGGCTGGTCGCCGGCCAGCAACCGGCGCGCATCCTGCAGGCATTCCGCGATTTTGTTGCCGCGCGCACGCCAGCCGGGCTACATACGGAAATAGAGGCCCACAGCATGGCGCCGGGTTTCGAAGTCTCGTCGCAGAACGCGTTCGTCGGTGTGGCAAAACGCGTTCTGGCCGAAGAATACGGGCGCGATGCCGTCTCGATCGGTAGTGGCGGGTCGATACCCGTCGTCGAAAGCCTGCGCCGCATTCTGGGCTTGGATACTTTGCTGATGGGTTTCGGGCTGAACGACGACCAGGTGCATAGTCCGAACGAGAAGTTCGATCTGCGCTGCCTGGATCATGGGACGAACGCACATGCGCGGCTGTTGGGAGCTTTGGCGGGGTAGGCAGATGTTCTTTTTTGAAAAAAAGAACCAACAAACGTTTGCTCCCGGCTTTGGCCGTGCCCGGCGGGCGCTGCGTTTGTGTGCCTGCTTCGCGCTGGTTTTTGCGAGCCTCAGCGCGTTCGCGCAGACGGTCGGGCCGCCGTTGCCGCATCATGCAAAGCTCGGCACAGGGCCGATGCACGTGGATAATTGGGCGAGCTTGGGCACCTATGCGGACCTGCCGTCCAACCAGGGCCTGAACGTCAAAGTGCCGAGCAGCGGCAGCGAGGAAACCATCGTCGTCTACGGCCACAGCAACAAACTGGATCGTGCCTGGCGCAACGATCTGCGCGGCGACGATGCCGGTTATGAGCCATCATCCTCGGTCGCCGGCCAGCGGCTCTATTCCCCCGACCCCGTCTGGGCCAGCCCGGAACAGCAGCATGCGGCCTCCGAACTCAAAGATGCAGTCGGCGCCTGCGGCGGATTGTTCGGGCTGATTACCTGCCCGAACAAGTAATCGGCTCGGACCGTGGCCTCGCAGCAAACGACGGTCGACTACCTCGTCGAGCAGATGTCGAAGGCAGGCGACGTCTCCGCACGCAAGATGTTCGGGGAATACGGCATTTTCTGCGATGGAACAATGGTGGCGCTGGTCTGCGACGACCAGCTTTTCATCAAGCCGACCCCGGGAGGTCGCCAGCTCGTAGGTGAGATAACCGAAGCCCCGCCCTACGAAGGTGCCAAACCCTGCTTCCTGATTTCAGGCGATCGCTGGGACGACAGCGACTGGCTGGCTGGCGTGATACGTGCAACTGCTTCAGGGTTGCCCAAGCCCGCCAGGAAGCGAGTCGTGAAATAAGCAGAGCAGGGCAGGCGAATTCAGAAAGCGACGTGGCCGAAGATCGCGATCAGCACCGCATAAGCGATGCCGCCGACCAGAAATCCGACCAGCGTCCCGTTCATCCGCACATATTGCAGGTCGCGACCGACGCGCAGTTCGATACGCTCGGTCAGAGTTTTCGTGTCCCAACTCGCCACGACATCGGCGATGAAACTTGAAATCTGCGTCTGTGCACTTGGCAGCAGCCTTGTGACCATCCGCTCCGCAGCGCGTTGCAGGCGAGCACTGGCGCGCGGGTCGGTAGCAAGCATCTCACCCATATTGCGCACCGCAGCTTCCACCACGCTCGCCGTATGTCCACCGGGATTGGCGGCGTCGGCTTCCAGTGCCCCTCGCAAACGCGACCACACATCCCAAGTCCAGTCCTGCACGGTATCATGTGCAATCACCCGCCGTATCGCGCGCCCCATCTCGGCCGCGCGTGCCGGATCCTCTTCCATGAGCGTGATTTCGCGTCGCACCCAATGGTCGAACGCATCGCGCACTTCGGAACCATCGGGGTTCATCTTGTCCATTTCCGAATTCACGGTGGCGAGCACGCGCGTCGCTATGCTGGCCCCAAGCGCCCAGCCAACGAGGCGGCCGCCCTGGTCGCGCACGCGTTCCTCGATCATCCGCCGCAGCTGTTCCTCTTTTTCCAGCATGCCGACGCGGAGTTTGCCGAGAATGAAACCGAGCACCTCCTGGTGCCGGCCGCCTTCCACCATGCCGCGCAGCGCACTCGCAAGCACACGCCCTGCTTCCGGTCCGCCCATCATGCGCGGGATGATCCGGCCAAGCATACGTCTGGCGCGGCCATCTTCAACGGTTGCCAGAATGCGCGGAAGATAACCCGCCAACGTGCGCGCGAGCGGCTGCACGACCTCCTCGCTGGTCAGGAGATTACGTGCAAGATCACCCACATCCAATCGGCCGAGAAGACGGCTGACCTCCTCCTCCGTCACGACATGCCGCGCGAAAAACCGCCCGAGCGCCTGACCGAGTCGGACTTTTTCATTGGGGATTATGGCAGTATGCGGAATCGGCAACCCGAGCGGATGCCGGAACAAAGCGGTGACGGCAAACCAATCCGCAATGCCGCCCACGAAACCCGCCTTCGCGCTCGCCTGCAGCAGGTCGGCCCAATAGCTGTGCCGCAGATAAAAGCTGCCGATCGTCAGCGCCGCCATGACAACAAGCAGAAACGTCGCAAACGCGCGATGCCGCCCCAGCGACCGCCGCGCAGCCGAATCCGCATCATCAACCACCAAAGACCCCGCCAACTCGCAAAAGTTCTTTGCTTCCTTTTTTCAAAAAAGAAGCCTTTCTTCCTTACTGAAATAGGACTGCAAAGGCGCCACATCCAGCGACCCAGCCTTCAGCGCCCCGATCGCATGCACCGCCGCCCGCGCCCCCGCCAGCGTCGTATAATGCGGCACCCCGTGCGTCAGAGCCGTCCGCCGTATATCGAAACTGTCGGCAGTCGATTGTGCGCCATGCGAAGTATTGACCACCATCTGAATGTCGCCGCTGCGAATGGCATCCACACAATGCGGCCGCCCTTCAAGCACCTTGTTGATGACGCGCACCTCAAGCCCAGCCTCGCGTATCCGCGCGGCGGTGCCGCGCGTGGCAACGATGGAAAAGCCCATATCCACAAGGCGACGCGCAATGCCTGGCAGACCAGATTTGTCGCTGTCCCGCACCGAGAGAAATACGCTGCCGCTTTCGGGCAGGATCGTACCCGCGCCCAACTGCGCTTTGGCGAACGCCCGCTCGAAACTATGGTCCAGGCCCATGACTTCGCCGGTGGACTTCATCTCCGGGCCGAGAATGGTGTCCACGCCCGGGAAGCGCGCGAACGGGAAAACCGCCTCTTTCACCGCCACATGCGCGCGCACTGCAGTCGCATCCAGCTTGAAGCTCGCCAGCTTTGCACCCGCCATGACGAGCGCACCGATTTTTGCGATCGGCACGCCGGTCGCCTTGGCGACGAAGGGAACCGTACGGCTCGCCCGCGGATTGACTTCCAGCACATAGATCGCGCCGTCCTTGATGGCATATTGCACATTCATCAACCCGACCACGCCGAGCGCGCGCGCGATCGCGTCCGTCTGGTCGTGCAATTCACGTATCGTCGCCGGAGAAAGCGAATAAGGCGGCAAAGAGCAGGCGCTATCGCCTGAATGAATGCCCGCTTCCTCGATATGCTCCATCACGCCCGCGACATAGACCGTGGTGCCATCGGCAATGCAATCGACATCGACCTCGATGGCATCATTGAGATACCGGTCGATCAATACAGGCTGGTCGGGCGATACCCGAACGGCTTCGCGCATGTAGCGATGCAGTTGGGTCCGGTCGAACACGATCTCCATCGCACGCCCGCCAAGCACATAGCTTGGTCGGATCACCACGGGATAGCCGACACGATCGGCAATCGCCTCTGCCTGTTCCGGTGCGCGCGCAATGCCGTTTTCCGGTTGCCGAAGTCCGAGTTTCTGCAGCAGCGCCTGAAAACGCTCGCGATCCTCGGCAATGTCGATGGCATCCGCCGACGTGCCCAGCACGGGAATGCCCGCAGCCGGCAGCGCCTGGCTGAGCTTGAGCGGCGTCTGGCCGCCATATTGCACGATGCAGCCGAGAACGTCACCCCTCTGCTGTTCGCGCCGCACGAGTGCAATCACATCCTCGGCGGTGAGCGGTTCGAAATAAAGCCGGTCGGACGTATCGTAATCCGTGCTGACGGTCTCCGGATTGCAGTTGACCATGATGGTCTCGAACCCCGCGTCGCGCAGCGCATACGCGGCATGCACGCAGCAATAGTCGAATTCGATACCCTGGCCGATCCTGTTCGGGCCGCCACCAAGAATGACGATCTTGCGCCGATCGGTCGGATCGGCCTCGCACGAGGGCGTGCCCCAGCCGCCTTCGTAGGTCGAATACATGTAGGGCGTAGCAGAAGCGAACTCGCCAGCACATGTATCGATCCGCTTATAGACAGGATGCACGCCGAGTTTGCCGCGTGCGGCTGCAATATCGGCTTCGCGTTGACCCGTGAGTTGCGCCAACCGTTTGTCGGAGAAACCAAGCGATTTGACCCGACGCAGGCCGACCGCATCTTTCGGCAAACCCGACAGCGCAAGGCTACGCTCGGCCGTCACGATCTTTTCGAGCTCGCGCAGGAACCAAGGATCGAACTTGCAGGCATCATGTATATCGCCTACCGACAGCCCGGCACGCAGCGCCTGCGCTGCCATCAGAATGCGATCTGGACGCGGCGCCGAAAGTGCGGCTCGAAACGCATCCGCACCACCGTCGCCGGGTGGCGGTATTTCATCGAGCCCGGAAATCCCGGTTTCCATGCTGCGCAGCCCTTTCTGCAGCGCCTCGGCGAAGCTGCGCCCGATCGACATCGCTTCGCCCACCGACTTCATGCTGGTGGTGAGCAAAGCCGGCGTGCCTGGAAACTTTTCGAACGTAAAACGTGGTATCTTGACCACGACGTAATCGATCGTCGGCTCGAAGCTCGCCGGCGTCGTGCGTGTGATATCGTTGGCAAGCTCATCGAGCGTGTAGCCGACGGCGAGTTTCGCCGCGATCTTTGCAATCGGGAAACCGGTGGCTTTCGAAGCGAGCGCCGAACTACGCGACACGCGCGGATTCATCTCGATGACCAACATACGGCCATCGGCAGGATTGAGCGCGAACTGCACATTCGACCCGCCGGTATCGACCCCGATTTTCCGCAAGCAGGCGATGCTCGCATCGCGCATGCGCTGATATTCGCGATCCGTCAGCGTGAGCGCAGGGGCGACGGTGACGCTGTCGCCGGTATGGATGCCCATCGGGTCCACATTCTCGATCGCGCAGACGATGATGCAATTGTCCGCGTTGTCGCGAACAACCTCCATCTCGTACTCCTTCCAGCCCAGCACCAACTCTTCGATCAACACCTCGTCGGTGGGCGATGCAGCCAGTCCGCTGGCGGCAATCGCCTCGAACTCTTCCCGATTATAGGCAATGCCGCCGCCGGTGCCGCCAAGCGTGAAGCTTGGCCGGATCACGGCCGGCAGGCCGATGCTGGCCAGTGCGTTTTTTGCTTCTGCCAGCGTATGTGCGATGAAGCTTCGCGGCGATGCGATGCCGATCTCGGCCATCGCATCGCGAAATTTCAAACGGTCTTCCGCACGATCGATCACGTCGGCCCGCGCGCCGATCAGCTCGACGCCGTATCGCGCCAGCGTGCCGCGTGCCTCCAATTGCATGGCGGTATTGAGCGCAGTCTGCCCGCCCATAGTGGGCAACAACGCATCGGGGCGTTCGCGCGCAATGATCCGCTCCACCATCTCGGGCGTAATCGGCTCGATATAGGTGGCATCCGCCAGACCCGGATCGGTCATGATGGTGGCAGGATTCGAGTTGACGAGTATGACCCGATAGCCCTCAGCCCGCAGAGCCTTGCAGGCCTGCGCTCCGGAATAGTCGAACTCGCACGCTTGGCCGATGACGATAGGGCCCGCGCCGATGATGAGAATGGATGTTATGTCGGTGCGTTTAGGCATGGTCTAGTGCGCTTCCGGCTTGAACAGAACATCGTCGTTCATCGCCAAACCACTTGCATACGAACCGATCAGCCGGCGCTTGGAGGCCTTCAGCGCCGACTCGAACACGATCGACATGGCCACCGGCGGCGGCACGATGTCCTTCGCGAATCCGATATATTGCTGAGCCACCAAACTGGCGGCGATGGGCCAGTGCTGCACGTCCAGGGGCTTTTGCACTCGCGCGGGAGCCAGCCGGTGTTCCAGAATGACCCGCGCTTTCGGCCAGATCGCTTTGAGGATCTGGCTGACATTCCACAAGGGCGCGTAACCGGAAGGGGCTCGCACGAGGTCGAACTCCGGCGTGCACGAAACCGCTTTCACGTGCCGGAGAATCTCTGCGGCGTCCGTGAGCTCATGCTCCGCAGCAATGACAGCGCCTGCGAGAAACCCGGCAAGTGCCAGAGTTCCGCTCCTATCCAACACAATATGCCGGTCTATCGCCTGGCCGAAATAGAGTGCCGATCCGTCTTTGCATTGCACTTTCACCAAGTCGCCGGGTTGGCGTGCACGAGGGTTCCGCAAAACTGCATCGGCTGCCGCGCACTGAGCGGCATACCCGGCAATGACACCGATGGCGGACAGCAACGTGGGCGCGTGTATCTCAGTGGTCGGCAGTTCTGGCAGGTTCGGCTGTGGCGTTTGCAATTCCGCCGGCAGCATCGCGCCAAGTAATTGCATTGTAATGGCGGCAGCTTCATCTCCCCCCGGCGACCAAGGCATTCTGGTGGCAAGGGTCTCCGCCTGTGCATCGACTTCCATCATAAATCTCCAGGTCGCATTTCGATCTTGCGCAGATGCGTCATCGCACGAATAACTTGCAGTCCCGATCGCTCAGATCGCCGGCGCGTGTGCATCCATCATGGCGCAAAATCTGCGGAACAGATGCGCGGAATCGCTCGGTCCCGGACTTGCCTCGGGATGATACTGCACCGAAAACGCACGGCGCGCCTCGCACGCAATTCCTTCGTTGCTGCCGTCGAATAAACTGACATGCGTCACCCGAACGCCTTCCGGCAACGACGCATCGTCCACGGCGAACCCATGGTTCTGCGACGTGATCTCCACCCGTCCGGTGGCCAAATCGCGCACCGGCTGATTGGCGCCGCGATGCCCGCGGTCGAGCTTGTAGGTGCGCGCGCCCAACGCCAGCGCCAGCAATTGATGGCCCAAACAGATGCCGAACACCGGCACACCGCGTGCCAGCACGCCCTGGATGGCCGGCACCGCATAAACCCCGGTGGCAGCCGGGTCGCCCGGCCCGTTGCTGAGGAACACACCATCCGGCGCGTGGCGCAGGATATTCTCGGCCGTGCTGGTCGCCGGCACCACGGTGAGCCGGCAGCCGTTGGAGACCAGGCTGCGGAAAATGTTGCGTTTCGCCCCGTAATCGACGGCGACGACGTGAAAGCGCGGCACGGGTGCCGGTGCAAACCCGTCGCCCCAGGCCCAAACTCCCTGATCCCAGCCGTAACTTTGCGTGCAGCTTACCTCGCGCGCCAGATCCATGCCGTCCAGACCAGGCCAGGTGCGCGCGGCGTGCAGCAACGCGGGCAGGTCGAAGCGGCCGTCGGCAGGGTGGCACAGCACACCGTGCGGCGGGCCGCCGTCACGTATGTGCAATGTGAGAGCGCGCGTGTCGACGCCGGCCAGGCCGGGCACGCGGCGGGCGCACAACCAGGCATCGAGCTCGCCCGTCGCGCGCCAATTCGACGCTGCGGAGAGGTTTTCGCGCACGATCAGGCCGCGGGCGGCGACGTTGGCGGCTTCCACATCTTCGCCGTTCGCACCGGTATTGCCGATATGCGGGAACGTAAAAGTAATCAGCTGGCCGGCATAGGAGGGGTCGGTCAGCGTCTCCTGATAACCAGTCATGCCGGTATTGAAGCAAATCTCGCCCAGTGCAGCGGCGCCGGTCGTGTGGGCGCCGAAGCCGCGGCCCCAGAAAACCTGACCGTCGGCCAGCAGCAGGCAGGCCGTGGCCCCCACCGGCGGCCCGTCCTCAGAAACCGGCGGATCCGGCTGAAAATCGGTCAGCGCCAGGCCGGTAGCGGCGATGATGGCGCCCCAATGCTTGGAAGGGATCGCCCTTGCCTGCCGCCATTTGCGCAGCGCCTCCAGCCCGACGCCGGTCAGGCGTGCGGCCGCTTCGGCGCCGCCAAGCCGCTCGATGATCTGCTCGACATTCAGGGCCATGCGACGAGACTATGGGAAGAAACTTCCCAGCTCAACCGAAACCTGTAAATCGGTGGGAAATCGGCTTCGGCCCGCGCGCGCTTGACGCTGGCCGCCACCCCCGCCACTTGTTCGGGTGCGCGCCCGGATGGGCCGGCCCGCGCGTTCAGGGCCGTGTATGTCCACCCGGATCGAGATCGACCATAGGGAAGGCGGCCCGCGCGCTGCCTTCCGGCACCCCGAAAAGGCGCATCGCCCGGATAATCCCATCCAGCGCAAGCCCGACTGGATACGCGTGCGTGCGCCCAGCCACCCGATTTATCGCGAAACACGCGCACTGATGCGCGAGGCTGGGCTGGTGACGGTTTGCGAGGAAGCGGCCTGCCCGAATATCGGGGAATGCTGGTCCCAGCGGCATGCGACGATGATGATCATGGGTGAGATCTGCACGCGGGCCTGCAGTTTCTGCAATGTGCGCACCGGCTTGCCCATGGCGCTCGATGCGACCGAGCCGCAGCGGGTGGCGGACGCGGTGGCCACGTTGGGTCTGCGTCACGTGGTCGTCACGTCCGTCGATCGTGACGATCTGAGCGATGGTGGCGCCGCGCATTTCGCCGCGGTGATCGTCGCCATACGAGCTGCCGCACCGCTCACAACCATTGAGGTGCTAACACCGGATTTCCTGCGCAAGCCCGGCGCGCTCGAACTGGTGGTGCATGCGCGGCCGGATGTGTTCAACCATAATCTGGAAACCGTACCGCGCCTGTATCCGACGATCCGGCCGGGCGCGCGCTATTTCCAGAGTTTGCGTTTGCTCAATGACGTGAAAACGCTCGATGCAGGCATTTTTACCAAGTCGGGCCTGATGGTCGGGTTGGGCGAGCAACGTGGCGAATTGGGCCAGGTGATGGACGATCTGCGTGTCGCCGACGTGGACTTCCTGACGATGGGCCAATATCTGCAGCCGACGGTGAAGCACGCGGCAGTGCATCGGTTCGTGCCGCCCGCCGAGTTCGACGAATACGCCGCCATGGCGCGCGCTAAGGGATTTCTGATGGTTGCAAGTTCACCGCTGACACGCAGCTCGTATCATGCGGATGCCGATTTCGCCGCGATGCGCGAGGCGCGCGCGCGACGGCAGATGCAGGCGGCCTGACCCTCATGCCAACCTATGCGGACCGCAAACTCGTAGGCTACACGCCAGAACAATTGTTCGACCTGGTGGCCGACGTCGGTAAATATCCGGAATTCCTGCCCTGGTGCGTGGGTGCACGCGTGATCAGCCAGACGGACAAGGAGTTGCACGCAAACCTCACGATCGGGTTCGGCCCATTTCGCGAAAGCTTCACCTCGCGCGTCACATTGGAGCGGCCTGCCCGCATACGGGTGAGTTATGAGAACGGGCCGTTCAGGTATTTGAACAATCAATGGGTGTTCGTGCCCGCGCCCCAGGGTGTGAATGTGGATTTCTGGGTCGATTTCGAATTCCGCAGCAAGCTTCTTCAGAAGGCGATCGGGGTGGTGTTCAACGAGGCGGTGAGACGCATGGTGGGGGCGTTTCTCAAGCGGGCGGCGGATGTTTATGGGGCGCCGAATGCGGCGGTGCCGGTTCCTCGGTAGGCGAAGATAAGGAAGGCTTCTTTCTAAAAAAAGGAAGCATAAAACCGTCGGGAGTTGGCTGACGTGTTCGACGAGCTTGAAACAAAGGGTAAGCCGGTCTCGGTTTCTGGCTAGCCTGGCGCTATGTGTTTTCGATCACAAGCGAGAGGAACATACCCATGCGTTTGCTTCCAACATTAGCCGTTTTGGCTCTCATGTCCGGCACCGCCCTGGCACAGCCAATGCCACCACCGGATGGTGGACAGATGGCACCGGGCGGTCAGATGGCGGGGCCGAACGCGCATGGTGGCTTTCGCGCGAAATTCGCGGCGGCCAATACGACGAACGATGGCCGACTGACGCTGGAACAGGCGCAAGCCGCGCACATGGGCCGCATCGCAAAGAGCTTTGCGCAAATCGACACACAGCAAAAGGGCTATGTCACGCTGCAGGACATCAAGGCCTGGCATGATGCGCAGAGGCAGGCGCAGGCAGGCGGTCCGCCGCCGCAGCAGTAGATTACGATGCGGCCGATTCCTGGTAGCTCTGGGGATCGGACGCTCGCTGCCTTTCCGTCTCGTCGCAAATAGTCATCGCGGTTGCCTTATTTCTGCACTGATAGTGCGGACGTGCCCGTGCGCAGCTTTGAATGGCCATAGCCATAGGATGCGTAAACGATGCCGCCGAGCACGAGCCAGACGGCCAGGCGTATCCAGGTGTCGCCGGAAAGCGAATACATCAATGCGATGCACGCCAGCACCGCGGCAATTGGTGTAAACGGCATCAAAGGCGTGCGGAACGCGCGCGGCGCATCCGGCATCGTGCGGCGCAGGATCAGCACGCCGGCGGAGACGACGGCGAACGCGAGCAGCGTGCCGATCGAGACGAGATCGCCCAGTAGATCGAGCGGGAAAAGTGCGGCAAACAAGGCAGCGCCGATTCCGGTGACGATGCTGCTGATGTGCGGTGTATTGAACCGGGGATGGATGCGCGCGAACGCCGGTGGCAGCAGGCCATCACGTCCCATTGCATAGAAGATACGGACCTGGCCGAGCAGTGTCACCAGCAACACTGAAACCAAGCCGAAGACGGCGACGATGCTGACGCAATAACGCGCCCAGTCGAGCTTGTGGCCCTGCGCGCGCATCGCTTCCGCGATCGGATCGGCGACATTCAATGTGCGATAGTCGGCCACACCGGTCATCACCAGCGCGACGCCGACATAGAGCAGCACGCACACGGCAAGCGAAATCATCAGTGCGAGCGGGATCGTGCGCTGGGGATTGCGCGTCTCCTGGCCCAGCGTCGAGATCGAATCAAACCCGACATAGGCGAAGAACAAGATGCCGGCCGCTCGCATCACGCCCGATACGCCGAAACTGCCACTGGCACCGGTATTCTTCGGAATGAACGGCACCCAGTTGTGCAGATGTATGTAGGGTGCGGCTCCGGCAATCACCGCCAGGATCGCAATCACCTTGAGTGCGACAACTATGTCGTTCACCCGCGCCGAAAGTCGTGTGCCCCGCATGATCAGGTAGGCGGTGAAAAGGGTGATCAGCATCGCCGGCAAATCGATGACCTTGCCGCTCGCCACGACATGACCGTTCACGACGGCCAACGGTGCCCCGGTGATCGCGTCGGGGAGATTCATGCCGAACGAATGCAACGTCGCTGTCGCGTAGCCGGACCAGCCGATCGCGACCAGGCTGCCGCTCATCAGATATTCCAGCAGCAGGCACCAGCCGATCAGCCACGCGACCGCTTCGCCCATCGTGGCATACGCATAGGAATAGGCACTGCCGGCGACCGGCACCAGGCTGGCAAATTCCGCGTAGCATAAAGCGGCCAACAGGCAGGCGATGCTGGCCAGCACGAAGGATAATGCCACCGCAGGACCTGCATGCAACGCCGCTTCCGGCCCGGTTTGCACGAAGAGCGAGACGCCGACCGCGGAACCGACGCCGAAGCCAACGAGATTTCGCAGGCCGAGCGTGCGTTGAAGGTGGCCGCCATGCGCATCCTCCGGTTCGGCGTCGGCCAGCATGACGGAGACTGGTTTCAGGGTGAACAGGCCGGGACGTTTCAGGGTGTGATGCTTTCAGAGGAAGGAAGCAGTCCTTTTTGAAAAAAGGACCAAAAAACTTTCGAAACTTGACGTATGCCCGTCGTGAGCGTCGCGACAGCGGAACAGAAGTTTTTGGTCCTTTCCAAAAAGGACTGCTTCCCACGCTACCCGAACGCTCCCACCGAATGCGTCACCGCCGTCCCGATCTCCCGCAACAATCCAAACATCGCCCCCAGCGGCTCGATCACCAGCTCATGCTCGCGCGCATAACTCACCACCGCCCGGTCGCCTCGCGGCTCGGCGAAATCCCGCCCTGACGCAGGGTCGGCCGCGCGCGGAAACACTTCGGCGAGAATGACCGTTGCGGCAGGCACGTCAAGTCGCAGGATGCGGGCCACCAAAGCCTCGCGCGTCACCCCATGCCGCGGCGAGAACTCCGGGATGGCGGTGGCCAGCAGCCAGATGCGGCCGATGAGCGCGATACGCAGTGCGTGCAGCAGCATCTCGGCACTCTCCATGCGCGGCGCCGCGGGCCAGGCTTCGCGCAGCCGCACGTGATCGGCCTGGATCCTGCGGAACATCGCCTGCGCCGGCGCCCACAGATCGAGCTGTTCCAACGCACGCGCCACTTCGGCCAGCGCGCGTGCGCGGCCGGGGCGGCGCGCATGGCCTGCCCGGTCGAGCCACGAGCCGGGATCCAGCATGGCGACCACGGCGCGAAGCACGTCGAGATCGGAATGGCGCAGCGCGTGGGCCGCAAAATCCATCGCGCGTCGAAACCGTGCGCTCTGTTCCAGCATTTCCGCAAAATGTTCCGGCGAGCGTGCGGCCGCGGTGCCCACGCCCTGCAGCGTGTTGGCACACCAGCCGAGCTGCTGGAGAATGGCGTTGTTCGGAATCGCCCGCAGCTCGCGCGGATGGCGGATGAACGCGGGGCCGCCTGTATCGGACTGGCGTGCGCTCGGGCGCGACCCGGACGGATCGAGCAGCGCCGGTCCGAACGCGCCGAGCAGGCTGGCGTAACCAGGGTCCTCCACCAGACCTTGCATGGAAATACCGATGCTGGTGAAGAAATCGGCCGCGAAATCGGGGTCGCCGTAGATCGGGTCCGGCGATTTCGGCACGCTGGCGAAAGCATGCCGCGCGATCCGGGCGATGCTCGCTTGCGCCAGTTCGGGCGTGGCGAACAGCAAGTAACCGTCGCCGCCCTGAAACGCGCTTTCCTCGCGCGTGGCGATATCGGCGGCGGCAAAGGCGCGCCGTGCCACACCGGGCGAGAGATAACGCAGCCGGTCGAGCAGCGAGCCAGGGTGCGCGCCGCGGCCGATGCTTTCGCCATGCGTGTCGAACAGCACCAGCTCCACGTCCGCCAAGCCATGCCGCACCATCAGGTCGGCCACCTTCAGCCGCAGCCGCTCGATGAGGTAGCTCGCGGCAAGCTGGCCCACGTAACGGCCGGAATCCGAATAGCCGAACTGCAGCGCCATCCGCCCGATCCGGTGCAGATAAGCCCGGTAATGCGGGCTGCGCAGCGCCTCCTCCAGGATGCGCGCGCCGTGCTCCAGCGCCTCGGCCGTCTCGAACAGCGGGCTGATCTCGATCTGCCCCTCCACGCCGAACAACTTCGCAAGCCAGAGCGCGCACAGCAGCGTGTAGCCGCTCTCCGTCTCGGCGATGAGGAAGCGAACCGGCGAGACGCTGTCGATATGTTTGGCAATCTGCGCGACCGTCATCAGCAGCCGCGAGGCCGATGCCTGTTCGGCCAGGATCGCGCCGAAATCGACGGGTATAGGCGCCACATGGTCGAGTGCCGCATTGATCGCCGCAAGCAGGCTGCGTCGCCGGGCGCGGTCCTCGGGAGCGCTATCGAGCCCCAGGCGCAGGCGCACCGCATTGTGCAATTGGCTGGCGTTGAGTCGCACATGGGTGTGCGCCAGAGCGAGGCCATGTGCCGCGAAGCCGGCACGCGCCACCGCATAATCCAGCCGTGCGCCGTCCGGGGCGGCCGTGATCGCTTCATCGAACAACGGCGCGAGCTTGTCCGGGCAGACCAGCGCATCGGCGTGCGGCTCCACCAGCAGGCGCGCGAACGCCTGCGTCGCGTCGCCATCCGCGTTGGTCGGGCAAGCCGCGATCTGAGCGTCGGTGATGGCCAGCGCACCCTCCAGCCGAGCGGTCAGCGCACCGCTGGCTGCGAGTGGAACAAGCTGCACGTGCAGGCGCGACAGTTGCAGCCGTTTCATCACCAGCCGCAGCCGCAACGTGTCCCACCAGCCGATGTCGGTGCGGCCGTCGGTATCGTAGCCGACCCAACTGGCCAGAATGACGGGGCGCGGCTGCAAGCTCGCCCATCGGTCCGGCCAGGTGGCCCGCGCGGCGGAAAGCAGCGCGCGATTGAGCCCGTCGAGCGCGTCGCGCGCATGAACGATCGCGTGCCGCGCCGCCTCGAACTCATCCTCCAGCCGTGTGCGGCCAGGCCGGTGCGTGAGGAAACACACCTCGGCAGCACGACCGCTGGCCTGCTGCGCGATCGCCGCGAACACCTCCGGCGGATGGGCGAATGTCGGGTGCGCGGTGAACACGGCGGCAAACCTCGGCCGTTCCACGCTTTCCCTGAACCGGCGCCACGGGACGGGGCTGTCGTCCGGATCGGGGCGAACCAGGCGCGCGGCAAGCGTTGCCTGCTCGGCCTGTGCGGCGGCGCTGTCGATACCGCCGACATAGCTCGCCAACCGTCGCGCCCGCTTGGCAAAAGCCTCGTCGCGGAGTTGGCGGATGAGCGCTGCGACATGCGGCAGATCGAGCTCGCCATCATCCATCAGGCGGTTGATCGCCAGGGCGGTGGCCAGCACCGGGTTGCCGAACGGGTCTTCCTCGGCACGGGCGCGGGCGCGCTCTGTCAGGGTGAGGAGGTCGTCGGCGATGTCTGGCATGACGGGGTTGTAGCAGGCGGTGTGCCAGACGAAGAAAGCAGTCCTTTTTTAGAAAAAGGACCAACAAACTTTTGCTGCGGCGCATTTGGGGCGGGCGGGTTCCGCTAAGTTAAAGTTGCTCGAATACGTGGGCCACGGCGGCGGCCCGGATGGCAGCGCGGTCGCCCGTGAATATGCGATGTTGTGCTGTCGTATCGCCGTCGCGCCGGGCGAACGCGAACCAGACCAGGCCGACCGGCTTTTCCGCGCTGCCGCCGCCTGGCCCTGCAATTCCCGTGACGCTGACGGCAATGTCGGCAAGCGAACGCGATAGTGCGCCCTCCGCCATCGCGCGCGCGACGGGTTCGCTGACCGCGCCATGGTGTGCAATCGTCTGCGCAGGCACGCCGAGCAGCTCGGTTTTCGCCGCGTTCGAGTAGGTGACGAAACCGCGGTCCACCACGTCGGACGAGCCGGCCACATGCGTGAGTGCCGCCGCGATCAGGCCGCCCGTGCAGCTCTCCGCACTCGCAAACTTCCAGCCGCGCGCGCGCATCTGCGAGACTATCCGCGCAGCCTGCTGCAACGTGGCCTCCGGCAACATCAATGCACGCCGATCATGCAGCCGGCCCCAGCAAAAGGCGCGCGAGGAGCAGCACGAGCGCCGTGGCACCGCCCGCCAGCAAATCGTCCGTCATGATGCCGAACGCGCCCGGCTTGCGATCCGCCCAGCCGATCGGGCCAGCCTTGGTGATGTCGAACAGCCGAAAGAGCGCGAAGGACGCGGCCAGCCACGGCCAGCTCAGGCGCGGAACCGCGAGCAGCGCCACCATCTGCCCGGCGATTTCGTCGATGACGACCCAGCCCGGATCTTCGTTCGCGTCAGGAACGGCTATCGGAATCGACCAGAAGCCGGCAACAGCCGTAAACCCCAGGCCTGCGATCAATGCGAACAGGGATGCCTGATAGAGCGCAATACCGATGGCTAGGCCCAGGAGGGAGCCGGCGGTGCCTGGGGCGATCGGGAAGGTGCCGACGCCCAGGCCGGAAGAGAGGAAGAAAGCAGTCCTTTTTTGAAAAAAAGGACCAAAAAACGTTGGCTCTTCAGCGTGTGCCGGGTCTGAGCTTCGCGACAGCGGAGCGGAAGTTTTTTGGTCCTTTTTCTCGAAAAAGGACATCTCAGTCCTGCAACACCCGATCCGGCCGCATCGGCCTCGGCCGCGGCAACGGCACCACCGGCCCATGCAGCGCCGACCCACGCCCCGACAGCGACGGGTTCGTCATGAAATACTCGTGCGCCGACACCGGCTTGCCCCCCGCCGGCAACCGCCGCCACTCACCGTTCGCGCGGAGCTCCCACGATTGCAGCGTATCCTTCAAATTCGTCACCATGATCTGGTCGAGAACCTGCGCATGCACCGTCGGATTGCGGATCGGCACCAGCGTCTCTACCCGCCAATCCATGTTGCGCTCCATCCAGTCCGCCGAGCTGATGAAAACCAGCGCGTGGCGGCTCGGCAGGCGATGGCCATGGCCGAACACGCACACGCGGCCATGCTCGAGGAAGCGGCCGACGATGGATTTCACCCTGATGTTTTCGGACAGTTTCGGCACACCTGGACGCAGGCAGCAGATGCCGCGCACCACCGCCATCACGTGCACGCCGGCGCAGGAGGCGGCGTAGAGTTTGTCGATCAGTCGTGGGTCGACCAGGCTGTTCAGCTTGAGCCAGATCCCGGCCGGTTTGCCTTCGCGCGAAAACGCGATTTCCTGGTCGATCAGCTCATCCAAAGTCGAGCGCAAGGTGAGCGGCGAAAAGGCAAGCGCGTCCATCCGCTCCGGCTGCGCGTAGCCGGTCATGTAGTTGAACAGGCGCATCGCATCGCGCGTGAGGTCGGGGTCGGCGGTGAAGAAACTGAGATCGGTGTAAACACGCGCGGTGATCGGGTGGTAATTGCCGGTGCCGTAATGCGCGTAACTGCGCATCGACGTGCCTTCGCGCCGCACGACAAGGCTGATCTTCGCGTGCGTTTTCAGCTCGGCGAACCCGAACACCACCTGCACGCCGCCTGCTTCCAAGGCGCGTGCGAGGCGGATGTTCGCCTCCTCGTCGAAACGCGCGCGCAGCTCCACCATCGCGGTGACCGATTTACCGGATTCGGCAGCCTCGATCAGCGCTTTGACGATCGGGCTGTCGCGGCTGGTGCGATAAAGCGTCTGCTTGATGGCAACCACGTTCGGATCGTCGGCCGCCTGGCGCAGGAACTGCACGACGACGTCGAAACTCTCGAACGGGTGGTGGACGATGATGTCCTTGGCGCGGATGGCAGCAAAACAATCGCCGCCGAAATCGCGTATGCGTTCCGGAAATCGCGGCGTGTAGGGCGAAAACAGCAGATCGGGCCGGTCGTCCACGATGAGCTGCTTGAGATCGACGACGCCCAGCAATCCCTGTTGCACGCTGATGGCGTCGCGATCGGCATCCACGCTGTCGGCCACCAGATCGACCAGGGCTTGCGGCATGCCGGAATCGACCGAGAGATGGATGACCGATCCACGGCGCCGTCGTTTGAGCGCCGTTTCATACATCCGTACGAGGTCTTCGGCCTCTTCCTCGAACTCGATGTCGGTGTCGCGGATCAGCCGGAACAGACCCTGGCCGGTGATGTAGAAGCCGGGGAACACGCGTTGCAGGAACAGGCCCACCACGTGTTCCAGCATGACGAAGCGGATGTGTACGCCGGGCGTACCCGGGACCGCCGGCAGGCGGATGAACCGGTCCACCTGGCTCGGCAGCGGGATCAGGCCGCGCATATGGTGGCCGCCATGCGGGTTGGGGTTTGCCGGGTCCTCCTCGCGATGAAGCTGCAGCGCCATCACCAGGCCCATGTTCGGGATGAACGGGAACGGGTGCGCGGGGTCGATGGCCAGCGGCGTCAGTACCGGGAAGACGCGTTCCATGAACCAGCCGTCCAGCCAGTGCCGCTCGTCCTCGCTGATGTCGATAACCTCGCACACCTGGATGCCGGCGCGCTGGAGGGACGCGCGCAGATCGAGCCACACCGCCTGCTGCGTATCCAGCAGCGCCCTGGCGCGAATGGTGACGGCGGCGAGCTGCTGTGCCGGCGTGCGTCCGTCCGGCGAGGTTTTGGCCAGGCCGGCGCGTGCCTGGCCGATGAGGCCGGCGACGCGGACGGAGTAGAATTCGTCAAGATTGGCGGCGCTGATGGAGACGAAACGCAACCGTTCGAGCAGTGGATGACGCGTGTTCTCGGCCTCTTCGACCACGCGGCTGTTGAAATCGAGCCAGCTCAGCTCGCGGTTGATGAAGCGGTCGGGACTGTCGGCGGCAACATTATAGGACGCATCGGCGCCGGCGGGGACCGGCCGGAGATGGGCGGGGAGGGGGGACGTGCGTGGCATCGGCCAATCCTAGAGCAACGACGCGTTGTCATGCACGTCGCTTGGAACAACCTCGTCGCCAAAGCCGAGCGACATCTCGTCGAGCACCTGGGCTGCCACCGCGCGGCTGACGCGGCTGCCTTGTGCCAGCGAGGCACGGTCCAGCCGCAAGGCCGCTTCCCGGAGAGCGGCGCCGGTTCGCGGCAGCCGGGCCAGGAGATAGGCCTGTATCGCAGGTTCCACGCGCAGTTGGCGCTCGGCGATCAGCCGGGTGAGCAGAGCCTCCAGCAATGCGTCGTCCGGCAATGCCATTGCCACGGAGGCAGTCGCGCGCAGGCGGCTGGCGAGATCGGGCAGGCGCACCACCCATTGCGCCGGCGGGGTGCGTCCGGCGAGCAGCACCGGCAGGCGTGCTTCGGACGCCGCATTGAGCAGGTGCAGCAGTGCCTCGGGTTCGGGCGCCGCATCGGCGTCGTCCACCGCGATGGCACCTGCTTCGGGCAGGTCGACCAATGTCCGGACGGCTTCGCCGGGGATGAGGATGCCGCCGTGCCGTTCGGCAAAGGCGTGCAGCAGGTGGGTTTTGCCCGCGCCAGCCGGGCCATGCACGGCGAGGCGACGCAGCGGCCAGGCGCCAGGGTCGGCCAGCCAGGCACGTGCGGCCTCGTTGGCGGCGCCGGGCACGAAGCCGGCCTGCGAGTAGAACCATCTGGCCGAGAGCGGAAGCGCGAGCTGGCGCGTCATGCGGGCGGCGGGTCGAGATAGAGTGGACTGCGCAGATAGCGACGCAGCCAGAAACGGGCGAGCACGCCGACGGTGGCCGCCACCGGCACTGCCAGCATCACGCCCAGAAAGCCGAACGCGGCACCACCGGCGAACAGCGCGAAGATGACCCACACCGCCGGCAGCTCGACACGGTCGCCCAGGAACCGCGGATAGATGACGTAGCCTTCCAGGATCTGTCCCACGACGAACACGAACACGACGCGGGCGACACCTTCCCAGGTGGGAAATTGGGCAAAGGCGAGGGCGATGGAGACCACCGCGCCGGTGACAGTGCCGACATAGGGAATGAAACTGAGAAAGCCCGCCGACAGGCCAACGACCAGGCCGAGCTCCAGTCCGACGAGCGACAGGCCGAGCGCGTAGAACAGGGCCAGAATCATGCAGCACATTGCCTGGCCGCGCACCCAGGCCGAGAGAATGCGGTCCACCTCGTGCGCCTGGGCGCGCAGCACACCGCGATAGCGCCGCGGCAGCCAGCTATCGACCATGCCGATCGCGCGTGGCCAGTCCTTCAGCAGATAGAAGGCGACGACGGGGGTGACGACGACGAGCGAGAGCACGTTGAACAGAGCGTAGCCGCCGCCGACCAGGCGGGTGGCGGCGTCGGTCAGGAAAGTCACCATCGAGCCGGCCTGGCCGCTGACCAGCTCGGAGAGTTTTGCGTCCACCACCTCGGGGCCGAGATGCTGCTGGAAGTAGGCGATGGTGCGGCCGGCGAACGCGCTGAGCGCCTGGGCGTATTGCGGCACGTGGCCGATCAGGATGCCGACCTGCTGGATGATGAGCGGGTAGAGCAGCAACGCGAACAGCAGGACCGCCAGGATCAGGCCGACGATGAGCAGCATGCTGGCCAGGCCACGTGGGACGCGCGCGCGCGACATGCGCGTGCAGGCCGGGTCGAGCACGTAGGCGATGCCGCACGCGGCGACGAAGGGCAGCAGAATGCTGGCGAACAGCGAAAGCGCCAGCCAGAGAGCGACCAGCACGCCGATGAGCAGGGCCAGTCGCTGTACGCGCGTGGCGGTCGGGGTAGGTGCGGCCGCGCCCGGGATTACGGGCGCGGCGTAGGGGATGGGGCTGCCTTCGTTCATGCGTCGCGCGCCGTGCGCCACACGTATCCGACGCCCGAGGCAAGCGTGCTGGCGACCACGAGCAGTACCATCGCATGCCGCAGCGACGCCCAGCGCAGACCGAGCGCGTCGCTGCCCAGCACTTCGGCCACCAGCGCGATCTGCAGGGTCGTGTTCAGCTTGGAGACCATCAGCGGGCGAATGGCCACGGGATGACTGGCAAACCACAGCAACACCACGCCGCCCACGATGAGCAGGTCGCGGAAGACGACGAGGATGGCCAGCCAGTCAGGCAGTTCGGCGATGAGGGCCAGGGTGACGAACATGCCGACCATCAGCGCCTTGTCCGCCAGCGGATCGAGGATGGCGCCGAGCACGGTGCCGCCGCGGCGGCGCGCGAGCCAGCCGTCGATCGCGTCGGAGATGCCGGCCAGCACGAACAGGGCAGCCGCGGGCGCGAAGCGGTGGTGCAGCACAAGCCAGATGGTGAACGGCACAGCGCACAGCCGCGCCAGGCTGATGCAGTTGGGCAGGTTGAACACCGCGTGGCCGGTGGCAGCACCCGGCAGGCGCCCGGTGTCAGGCAAGCAGGCCGGCCCGCGTATGCTGTGCGCGCATGTTCCCCATGCCGCCATTCTAGCCTATCCAGCCTGTATTGCGAGCGATGCGTGCAGCCAGCGGGAGTGCGGCGGATTTGGTGACTTATCGCGATGCGGGCGTCGATATCGAGGCCGGCGACGCGCTGGTGGACGCGATCAAGCCGGCGGCGGCTGCCACGGCGCGCGCCGGCGTGATGGGCGGGCTCGGCGGCTTCGGCGCGCTGTTTGATCTGCGCGCGGCCGGGTTCACCGACCCCGTCCTGGTCGCGTGCACCGATGGCGTTGGCACCAAGCTGATGGTGGCCATCGAAGCCGGGCTGCACGATCAGGTGGGCATCGACCTGGTCGCGATGTGCGTGAACGATTTGGTGGTGCAGGGCGCCGAGCCGCTGTTCTTCCTGGACTATTTCGCCACCGGCAAGCTGGACGTCGCCGACGCCGCACGTGTGGTCCGTGGTATCGCCGAGGGCTGCCGCTTGTCGGGCTGCGCGCTGGTCGGCGGCGAGACGGCGGAGATGCCTGGCATGTATGCGGCCGGGCATTACGACCTGGCGGGTTTCGCGGTGGGTGCGGCCGAGCGTGGCCGTTTGCTGCCCGGCACCGTTCGGCCCGGCGACACGTTGCTCGGCCTGCCGGCCAGCGGCGTGCATTCGAACGGGTTCTCCCTGGTGCGCCGGATCTGCGGCATCGCGCGGCTCGGCTGGCACGATCCGGCGCCGTGGTCGCCCGGCGAGACGGCCGGCGCCGCGCTGATGATACCGACGCGGTTGTATGTGAAGCCGGTGCTGGCCCTGCATCGGGCCGGCCTGGTGTCGGCCGCTTCGCACATCACCGGTGGCGGATTGCCCGGCAATCTGCCGCGTGTGCTGCCGGACGGATGTTGCGCGGTGATCGACCGGCCATGGCCTGTGCCGCCGGTATTCGCCTGGCTGGCGCGTGCCGGAAAGGTCGCCGAACAGGAGTTGCTGCGCGTGTTCAACTGCGGCGTCGGCATGGTGCTGGCCGTCTCCGACCCGCAGGCAGCGGTGGCAATGCTGGCCGACCAGGGCGAAACCGCGCACGTCATCGGTCATGTCGAGGCATGCGACGGGCCAGCCGGCGTGAGGTTTGCGCTGCCGGGCGGTTGGCCGGGGTGAGCGTCCGGCTACCCGTCGGAATCCTGATCAGCGGACGCGGCAGCAACATGCAGGCGCTCGTCTCGGCGTCGCTCGAGCCCGATTATCCGGCGCACATCTGCGTCGTCGTCTCCAACAACCCCGAGGCGCCGGGCCTGGCATGGGCGCGCGCCGCCGGTGTGGCGGCGGTGAGTGTGGATCACCGGCCGTTCGGTCGCGACCGGGAAGCGCATGAGCGCGCGATCGACGCGGTGCTGCGCGACCATGGTGCGCAAGCGGTATGCCTGGCCGGCTACATGCGTGTGCTCACGCCGTATCTCGTAGGCGCCTGGCGAGGGCGCATGCTGAACATTCATCCCAGCCTGCTCCCCGAACTGCCCGGCCTGGACACTCATCGCCGTGCCTTGGAAGCCGGGCTGACCCGGCACGGCTGCACGGTTCACCTGGTGACCGAGGGGGTGGATGAGGGGCCGATTTTGGATCAGGCGAGTGTCGCGGTGCTGCCGGGCGACGATGAAGCGGCGCTGGCGGCGCGGGTGTTGCAGGAGGAGCATCGGCTTTACCCCCGAGCCTTGGCTACCTTTGTGAAGCAAGCAGTCCTTTTTTGAAAAAAAGGACCAAAAAACTTTTGCTCACAGGACGTACGCCGGTCGAGAGTCCGCAACAGAATCTCAGACGTCTTCTGCTTCTTTTCTTCAGGACAAAGGCTTCTATTAGAACCCGACCGGCGGCGCGAAATCCGGCAAGTTCCGCAAAATCCCGGCAATCGCATCGGCATGCGCCGGCAGCCGGCAGGCCGCGCCGCGTAGCGCCTCCGCATTTGCCAGCCGCGCGTCGCCGCTTCGCGTTATCGCTTCCACGCCGGCGCGCAGTTCGTCCATGCCGGCATGGGCGCCCGACAGGTGCTCGATCATGCCGGCAATCTCCTGGCTTTGCTGCTCGACGGCATGGCCCAACGCTTGTCCGAGCTGGTGCTGCTTGTGGATCAACTCGCCCAATTCGCCGAGCCGCGTGACGGCGCGATCGGTTTCCACGCGCAACTCGGCAGCCGTGATCTGCATCGCGAACAAGGCATGATCGGCCGCTTCCGCCATCGCGCGCAACCGGCCTTCCATGTCCGGGCTGCCGGACGCGTCCCCGATCGATCCCGCGGCGCGTAGCGCCTGCCCGACCTGCTCGGCGGTGCAAGCGAGGGCGGCGCACTTCGCATCCAGGGCGGCGACATTGCGCTGCGCGCCGAACGCCCGTTCGGAGGCACTCACGGCCGCGTTGGCCATGGCGATGATTTCGGCGGTGGTGGCGCGGGTGGCCGACGCCAGCCCGAGCGCACATTCGGTCGCGGCTTGCAGTTGCTCGCGTGTGGCCTCAGCGCGATCGGTCGCGGCAGCCGTGGTCTCGGCAAGGTTTGCGGAGGCGGCCATCACACTGGAAGCGGCTTCGGCGATGGAAGCACCGTCGGACCGCAGAAGCGTTTCCACCTGCAGCGCCTCGCGCCGTCCGGCGCGCAGCGTGCGGGAGGCCGTCCCGGCTGCGTCGCGCAGACCTTTGTAGCGGGCCTGCAATCGACGAAGCTGATGAAAGCCGCCGGCCACCACGCTGGCCAGGGCTTGTGCGCCGCCCTCGGGGGGCGAGCGGAAAGCCGACGGATCGGCGTCCGTCTCGATGTCCGACCAGATGAGCGACCAGCACGACGCGGCGAACGTCCGCGGTGCCTCGGACGCTTGCTCGGCCAGCCAGAGCCCCGGCACGGCGACGACGATGACGACGCTGCTTGCAATGGCCAGCATGCCGGCCCAGCCGGTTGCCCACCCTGCCAGGCAAAACCCTGCGGCCATGGCAATCGCCAGGGCGGCAAAGATGTTTTCGATCAGTTGCGGGAGGGCAAAGGGCAGCACGGCGTCCGGCGCTAGGCTGCCATTGAAGTGCGCGGGGACGGGTCGGAACATGGAAAGATCCTGCTGATGACCAGGGAACGTTACGAGGGCATGGTTGTCGGAAGGTTAACGGCGCATCGCCCGCCTGCGGGAATGTGACCGTTCGCGGGTTGCGGCGATGTGGCTGTGCCCGCAAAGTCACAACCATGAAAACCATACTGTTTTGCGCGGCGCTGCTGGCCGCGGCACCGGCGGGCGCTCAGGGACTCGGGCGTTCATCGGGCGGTTATAGTGTCGAATATACCGGCTACTCGCACGGCTTCACGGTCCTGAAGCTGGCGGGCACGCTGCAATTGCGGCCGGGTGGCTACAGCGCCCATGTGACGTTTCACACCGCGGGCATGGTCGCGATGGTGGTGCATAGCGACAATGACAGTCAGGTCACTGGCGTCTTCAAGGGCGATCACGCGATGCCGATTCTGTTCGAGGGAAGCGGCCATTTTCACGGCACCGACAGGGTGACGAAAATCACCTATGTCGACGGCAATCCCGTTATCCGCACGCTGTCCCCGCCGGTGGAACGCGAGCGCACTGCGGTGCCGCCGGAGCAGACGCTGCACACGATCGACACGCTGAGCGCGGTCGCTCTGCTGATCCATGCGGTGGCCGAAAGCGGGCGTTGCGACGGCTCGGTGACGACGTTCGATGGGCGGCGGCTGGCGACGCAGGCGGTGCATGCGGCGGGCGAGGACATGCTGCCGAAAACCGGGCGATCCATCTTCGCCGGCCAGGCGCTGCGCTGCGATTTCGATGGGCAGCAGCTCGGCGGATTTGTCACGAACGAAAATCAGGGTGACTTGCGCAAGCCCAGGCACGGCTCGGCCTGGCTCGCAGCAATTCTGCCGAACTCTCCGCCCGTGCCCGTGCGGGTTGCTTTCAACAACAATATCCTGGGCGAAGTCACCTTGTTCCTGACCAGCGTCGCACCCGTATCGGACCAGGTAAGCGGACAATAAAAGCCGGGCTCGGGTCCGGAACACCACTGACTTCCCCTACCGGACGCTCGCACCCATCTGAACGCGAGCCAGGAGCCGTTGCATGCTGAATCCCACATCCCCCCTCAAACTGTCCGACCCCGACCTGCTGCGCCAGGCCAACCTCATCGGTGGCGCCTGGGTGCAAGCCGATGACGGCCGCACGGCCCCGGTGCGTAACCCGGCCAATGGCGAGCTGGTGGGCGAGGTTCCGGTGATGGGCCAGGCGGAGACGCGCCGGGCGATCGAGGCGGCGTTCCATGCGCAGAAAGCATGGCGCAAGCTGACGGCCAAGGAGCGCCAGCGCCCATTGCGCCGCCTGTTCGATCTGATGATGAAGAACCAGGAGGATCTGGCGGTGATCATGACCGCCGAACAGGGCAAGCCGCTGGCGGAGAGCCGCGGCGAAGTGGCATATGCGGCCGGGTTCATCGAGTTTTTCGCTGAAGAGGCCAAGCGCATTTACGGCGACACGATTCCGCAGCATCTGCCGGGACGACGCATCATCGTGCAGAAGGAACCGATCGGTGTGTTCGCGGCGATCACGCCGTGGAATTTTCCGTCCGCGATGATCACGCGCAAAGCAGGGCCGGGCTGGGCGGCGGGATGTGCGGGCGTGATACGGCCGGCGACACAGACGCCGTTCTCGGCACTCGCACTTGGTGTTTTGGCTGAGCGTGCGGGGCTGCCCGCGGGCATCTGCAACGTGCTGACGGGGCCTGCTACTGCAATCGGCGAGGAACTCACCAGCAATGCCATGGTGCGCAAGCTGACATTCACCGGCAGCACCGCTGTGGGTGCCAAACTGCTGGCGCAGTGTGCGCCGACGATCAAGAAGACCAGCATGGAATTGGGCGGCAACGCGCCATTCATCGTGTTCGACGATGCCGATCTGGACGAAGCGGTCAAGGGAGCACTGGCCAGCAAGTATCGCAATACCGGGCAGACATGCGTGTGTGCGAACCGGCTGCTGGTGCAGGACAGCGTGTACGACGCGTTCGTCGAAAAGCTAACCGAAGCGGTGCGTGGATTGCGGGTTGGCAACGGGATGGACGAGGGGGTGACGCAGGGACCGCTGATCAACGCGGATGCGCTGGCGAAGGTGGAAGCGCATGTGGCGGACGCGCTGGCCAAAGGCGCATATGTGATCACCGGCGGCAAGCGCCATGCGCTGGGCGGCAATTTCTACGAGCCGACAATTTTGGGCGATGTGCCGCGCGAGGCCGATATTTTCCGCGACGAGACGTTCGGGCCGGTGGCGCCGCTGTTCCGGTTCCGCACCGAGGATGAGGCTGTCGAGATGGCCAACGATACGGAGTTCGGCCTGGCCGCGTATTTCTACGCGCGCGATGTCGGGCGGATTTTCCGGGTGGCCGAGGGGATCGAGGCGGGGATCATCGGCATCAACGAGGGCATCATCAGCACCGAGCTGGCGCCGTTTGGCGGTGTGAAATCTTCCGGATTGGGCCGAGAGGGTTCGAAATATGGGATCGAGGATTATCTGGAGATCAAGTATCTCTGTCTTGGGGGGATAGGGTAAGGAAGCAGTCCTTTTTTGAAAAAAGGACCAGAAGACTTTTGCTTTCTGGTGCCGGTTTGTTCGAACAGTCGCTTTATAAATAGAGGTTTTTTGGTTCTTTTTTTCAAAAAAGGACTGCTTCCTTCAAGGTAACCACCCTATGGACTACGATCTATTCGTCATCGGCGGCGGCTCCGGTGGCGTTCGTTGCGCACGCATTGCAGCGTCGCACGGTGCACGTGTAGCGATAGCAGAGGAGCGCTATTGGGGCGGCACCTGCGTCAATGTCGGTTGCGTTCCGAAAAAGCTCATGGTGCAGGCAGCCGAATACGCGGCGTCGGCGCAGGACAGCCACGGCTTTGGTTGGAGCGCGCCGAAAGGTGAGCACGATTGGGCGGCGCTGATGGCGGCCAAAGATGCCGAGATACGAAGGCTGAACGGCATTTATGTGAAGCTTCTCGAGAATGCCGGCGTAGAATGGTTCTTCGAGCGTGCCGTGTTCATTGATGCGCATACTCTGCGCGTTGGTGACCGCCAAGTGACCGCCGAAAAGATCGTGATCGCCGTTGGTGGGCATCCGAGCTGGCCGGACATCGAAGGCGCGGAACTCGGCATCGTATCCGATCAGGCATTCTCGCTGACGGAGCGGCCGCAACGCGTGACGCTGGTGGGTGGCGGCTATATCGGCGTCGAATTCGCCGGTATCTTCCGAGGCTTGGGCTCGGATGTCGATCTGCTCTACAGGCAACGCATGCCGTTACGCGGCTTCGACCACGATGTGCGCGAAGCCGTGGTCGAAGCCCTGCAGCAGCAAGGGATCAAGCTCCATCCGAGTGTGCTGCTGCACCGGCTCGAGCAGTTGCCCGACGGCAGCAAGCGCCTGCATCTGACGGACGGACGCGTGTTCGACAGCGATCTCGTGTTTTTCGCCGTGGGACGGGTCCCTAATACAAGGAAGCTTGGTCTTGAACAGGCCGGCGTGTCGGTGGCCGAGAATGGTGCGGTTATCGTCGATGCGGACGACGCCACGAGCCAGCCGAATATCTTTGCGATCGGCGACGTCTCCAACAGGATGAATCTGACACCGGTCGCGATCGCCGAGGGTCATCACCTGGCGGATCGGCTGTTCGGACAACATGTGCGAACCTGGTCATTCTGCGCGATACCAACGGCGGTATTCTCGATGCCACCCATCGCCACGTGCGGGTTGAGCGAGGAGCAGGCGTGCGAGCGCGGGCCCGTTGACGTCTATATCGCGCGCTTCCTGCCAATGCGCCACGTCATGAGTGGACGCGAACGCCGGACGATGATGAAGCTGATTGTGGATCAGGCGAGCCAGCGCGTCGTGGGCGCGCACATGATTGGCGACGATGCCGCGGAGATGATGCAAGCCATCGGTATTGCGATGACCGCCGGGGCAACGAAAGCCGATTTCGATCGGACAATCGGCATCCATCCGACCTCCGCAGAAGAGTGGGTGACGTTGAGAACGCGCACGCGGGTAGCGGGAGAGACGAAGGCGATGGCTCACCATTGACGACCTTGTCAGTCACGCGGTTCACGCGCGAACGCGCTTGGCTGCTTTGGCTTGATGAGTCTTGTATGGCTGCTTTTTAGCAGCCAGTCTGCACAGCCGTCAAAACATTGGATGTTGCCACGAGCTTACGCTTGAAACACGGTGTAGAGGTGCCACTGCGCGTATATTCGGCTGTCTCGGACTGGCTTTTGTGGCCGGTGACGGAAAAGTTGCTGTCAAAGAAGAGCGTGTCGGCGGTTGAGATGCCATCATCGATGTTAAGCTGCGACACCGGCACTCCCTGAGCCTCGCCCAATGCATCGAACTGGTATTGCTGATCCACCTTTGTTGTCTGGATCGACTGGCTGTTCGGCAAGGTTAGGAAGCTGTAATATAGCGTAAGCGGGTAATGAAAACTGGTCGTGCTGTTTGTCGTCCCCCCGGCATTACGGGAGCTCGATGCGACGGTCGTGTCGGTGTTTTGGAATGTGTTCTGGGTTTCGCGTGCGGCAGAAACGTTGAACACCTGATGGCTGCCGAAATGCGTTGTTTGAACGACCGTGTTGATTGTCGTCCCAGCCGAGCCGACGACGGTGCCGCTGATAACGAAACTACGTGTGCTCGCGATGTCGATGCTGCCAGTGCTGACGCCATTGCTTGTAGATATGTTGGGCGTGATTTTCGGATTGGGTGCGACCAGCGTATTCTTGACGATGCCGCCATTGACAGTCGTGGCCTTCTTGTCAAGGAACAGGCGTAGTGCGCCGGTGGCAGAAAAATAGCCATTCGCGTTGAATACGGAAGCAGCAATAGTATGGGCTGCGCCGTTACTAAGTGCACCGGCAAACGGTGATAAATCCACCGCGAACGGAGTGAATGAAAAGGTTTGGACGCCGGGAATGGGTTGCCAGAGGTAAGGGTCGATGCCGCCGGTGAATATCCAAGGAAACACCGGCGCTATGCCGGCGGGCGCGCCATCTACTGTGATTTCACCTTCGCGGAACGCCGTATTTCCGCAACCCAGCAATTGCTGCGAGAATGAGCTTGGGACACACGTGTACCAGAACTCGTCGGCAGACTGTCCCTGCAGGTAGATGTCCATGATGGCGCGCTGGATGTTCGTCGGCAAATTGCCGGAAAATGCGGCCTGGTCGCTTGATGTGTTGAGCGTGGACAGGCCGCCTGAAGTCGGTATGGGCAACACAATGTCAGCGGTGACAGGCGCAGGGTAGGTGGCGGTCGCCGGATAAAACGCAAGTGACACGTTCGCGGTGATCGTGCTTGTATAAACCGAACTCTGGTAATTCGGGACCTGCAGAACTCCGGCTTGCGCCGTCGTGAACAGTGCAGTGTCATCGGTAACGTCGCGTTCGAAAGACCAACTGGGGGCTAAGGTTGCGCGTGGCTCGGCCGTGGTGCCGAACCAGAGCGGCACTCCAGCCAGAAACAACGCGCCTGAACGGTCGAACTGTCGGCCCTCATTGAGCGACAGCCGAATATGCAAAACGACCTTTGCCCAGGGACCTGGGCACGCCACCGGCGGCGTATAGCTAATTGCTACCGGGTCCGCTCCAAACTTTGCCTGCGTCGCTAATGGCACAATGCAGGGCGTCTCGGCGGGATGCGATACCAGCGGCTCTATGACGGCCTCGTTGCCGGAGCCGACCACGAGTGGCCCGGCGCTGGCGTTCTGACTGATCGCCACACCCAAGCTGGCCGTACCGACTAGAAGACAAGAACGAAACGACATCTGGCCGGCTCCTGAATTTCCCGCTTCGATGCTGCTAGCTTTTTGCTCTTCCGGTCAATGTCTGTTGCAACCCACAGCACTTCCTCATCATCATCACAAGATCGTGCGACGGACTGCACGGTGCCATCCTTCGACATGCGTTCGAATTTCGGCATCCGTCATGGTGGGTGTCCACTCGCGATCGGCTTGCCAATGCTCCGCAAGGTCATCGATACTCGACCAGTATCCGATAGCCAGACCGGCAGCATAGGCGGCACCAAGTGCGGTCGTTTCGGTGATCTTCGGTCGAACGATTGGCATATCGAGGATGCTCGCTTGAAACTGCATCAACGGCTCGCTTCGCACCATGCCCCCATCCACTCGCAAGCGTCGTACGGCAATTCCTGAATCCTGCGACATGGCATTCATGACATCGTAAGTCTGGAACGCGGCAGCCTCGAGTGCGGCGCGACAAATATGGGCACGATTGGTATAACGCGTCAGTCCGGTAATCAGGCCGCGCGCATCTTCGGACCAGTAGGGCGCATAAAGGCCGGAAAACGCTGGCACGATCGTAACACCCCCGCAATCGGGAACGCTGGCGGCAAGCTCGTCAAGTTCGGAGGCACTGCCGACCACACCGAGATTGTCACGCAGCCACTGCACGAGTGCCCCAGTGACCGCGATGGATCCTTCCAACGCATAGACAGCCGGGCCATTGCCGAATTTGTAGGCCAAGGTCGTGATGAGACCGTGCCGGGACGTCACAGGCGTGGCGCCGGTATTGAGAAGCAAGAAATTCCCAGTGCCGTAGGTGTTCTTCGCATCGCCAACGTTGAAACATGCCTGCCCAACAAGGGCCGCCTGCTGATCTCCGACCAATGCTGCCACCGGCACACCAGCCAGTTCCTTGATGGTTGTCACTTCACCGATTACTTCTGACGACGAGACGATACGCGGCAGGCAAGCGACGGGAATGCGGAAGGCGTCGAGCAGCGCGGGCGACCAGTCCAACGTGACCAGATCCATCAGTTGAGTCCGGCTTGCATTTGTCGCATCCGTCACGTGGACGCCACAAAGATTCCAGGCGAGCCAGCTATCGATCGTGCCGAACAAGGCATCGCCAGCCTCGGCCATCTCGCGCGCACCAGGGATATGATCGAGCAGCCACTGCAACTTTAGGGCCGAGAAATAGCTTGCGAGCGGAAGGCCTGTTTGCTCCTGGAAACGGCTTTTTCCTCCCGCTCGGATATATTGCTCGACAAGTGCGTCCACCCGAATGTCCTGCCAGACAATGGCATTGTGCAGTGGTCGCCCAGTCGAGCGGTTCCAGAGGACGGTGGTTTCACGTTGGTTTGCTATGCCGATGGCGTCCGGGCGCGTGCCGGCGAGCGCGCCCAGCAAGGTCGCACGCGCGTTGTGCAAAATCTCTTCGGCGTCGTGCTCCAGCCAGCCCGGCTGCGGAGTGATCTGCGTGTGTTCCTTCTGCGCGATGCTGCGGACATTTCCATTGCGGTCGAACACCATGCACCGCGTGCTTGTCGTACCCTGATCTATTGCGGCGATCATCGCGCGGCGCGTCTCCCTTTTCGTACTTCAGCAAACACCGAAACCATCTGCTGCTTTTCTGCTTCGCTCAAGTGCAGCCCAAGTTTTGTTCGCCGCCATAATACGTCTTCAGCGTCCCGCGCGAACTCGGCATCATAGAGATACTCCAGTTCGGCACGTTGAACCTCGGGAGCTGCAAGTATCAGGGAAGCACGTGTGCCGTAAGCACGCGCCAGGCGCCGGATAAGCAAATCCGGAATAGCCGGATAAGCGACACACAGACCCGTCACCAACGCATCGAAGTCGCCGTTCGGAATATCCCCTCCGGGCAGCGGCTGTTCCGCCGTCCAACTCGGCCCCGGCACGCCCAGTTTGTGCAGGGCGGCTTCCGCCAAGCGGCGATATGTGGTGATCTTGCCGCCATAAATCGAGAGCACCGGTGCCGCCTCTGAAGGTGCATCCAGCTCCAGGACATAGTCCCGCGTGACGGCCGAGGCATTCTGCGCACCATCGTCGTGCAACGGACGCACGCCTGAAAAGCTCCATACTATGTCGGACGGCGAGACGTCGCGTTTCATCCAAAAACCGACAGCCTTGCACAGATACGCGATCTCTTCGGAAGAGATTGAGACACTGGCGGCATCGCCCTCGAACGGCGTGTCCGTCGTGCCGATGAGAGAGAAATCGCTCTCGTAGGGTATGACGAAAATGACGCGCTTGTCCGGGTTTTGCAGGAGATAAGCGTGCGAGCCGTCATACAGGCGAGGCACGACAATATGGCTGCCTTTGACGAGGCGTGTGCGCGAGACGGTATCGCGTCCCAATCCGCCGGAAAGTACATCTGATACCCACGGCCCTGCGGCATTGACGATCATGCGTGTCTCCACGCTGTATTCTTCACCTGTCTCGCGATCCAACAGCACGACTTGCCAAAATCTGCCTTCGCGTCGGGCGGAGAGGAGACGCGTCTTTGTCAACACGCGTGCACCGCGTTCGGCCGCATCCACAGCGTTAAGCACAACAAGACGGCTGTCTTCGACCCAGCAATCGGAATAGGCGAATGCACGCGTCGGGCCTGCACGCAACGGAGTGGCAATCGAAGTGTTCGCGCCGGTTCCGTCCAGCTTGATCGATTGTGTTCCGGGCAGGGTTCGTCGACCGCCAATATGGTCGTAGAGAAACAGGCCAAGCCTGATCAGCCATGCGGGGCGTGTAGAGGCAAGCGAGCCCTTACCGAGCGGCAGAACGAAGCGCAGTGGCCAGATGATGTGCGGAGCGATGCGGAGCAGCCGTTCGCGTTCGCCGAGTGCCTCGCGAACCAGGCGAAACGCGTATTGTTCGAGGTAGCGCAGGCCGCCGTGGATAAGCTTGGTACTCGACGCACTGGTATGGCTGGCGAGGTCGTCCTGCTCGACCAGCATAACCGACAAGCCACGCCCGGCGGCATCTCTGGCTATACCGCACCCGTTTATGCCGCCGCCGATGATCAGAAGGTCGATGTCGGGCATGGATGATGCGGGAGCTCTTCTGAAAGGGGCGAAAACACATTTTGGCGCTCGCCTTTTATTGCCTTCGTAGCGGCGCCGACATACTTAGCACAAATGCAAAATCTTGGCTGGACCCCTGACAGCTGGCGCT
The DNA here is from genome assembly GCA_963848205.1 of uncultured Alphaproteobacteria bacterium. GTDB lineage: Bacteria > Pseudomonadota > Alphaproteobacteria > Acetobacterales > Acetobacteraceae > BOG-908. The sequence goes on from CAWKCV010000003.1 coordinate 222,197, forward strand.
CGCGTCCGATACGGCAAGCGCCTCGATACCCTGATGCCGCGGCGCTGGCCGCGTCTGAGGCTCGTCTTGCATCCTATCCGCCTCTGGTTTTCGCTGGCGAGGCGCGGCGGCTCAAGGAGGCGTTGGCACTCGCAGCGCACGGCCGCGCCTTTGTGCTTCAAGGCGGCGATTGTGCGGAGAGTTTCGCCGATTTCAATGCCAATTCCGTGCGCGATACCTTTCGGGTTCTGCTCCAGATGGCAGTCGTTCTGACGTTCGGTGCGACCGTTCCCGTCATTAAAATTGGGCGCATGGCCGGACAGTTTGCCAAACCTCGTTCGTCGGATACTGAGACTGTGGACGGTGTGAGCCTACCAAGCTATCGCGGCGATATCATCAACGGTCCGCAAGCAACTCCGGATGCCCGTGTGCCCGATCCCGTGCGGATGGAGACGGCGTATTTTCAATCCGCGGGCCGGATGAACCTGTTGCGTGCGTTCGCCGGCGGAGGCTACGCCGATTTGCATCAGGTGCATCGATGGAATCTCGATTTCGTGGCGCGCTCACCCCTTGCCGCACGCTACCAGGATTTGGCAACCCGTATCGACGAAACGCTCGGCTTCATGGCGGCTTGCGGCATTGGCGGGCATAATACGACCCAAATACGCGAGACGGAGTTCTACACAAGCCACGAATGCCTTCTGCTGCCCTACGAGCAGGCCCTGACTCGGATAGATAGTACGAGTGGCGACTGGTACGGCTGCTCGGCTAACTTTCTGTGGATCGGCGATCGCACGCGTCAGATCGACGGTGCGCACGTGGAGTTCTTGCGTGGTGTTCGCAATCCGGTCGGGATAAAGGTCGGCCCATCTACGCCGGCGGACGATTTGCGTCGACTGATTGATATACTGCATCCGGACGACGAACCGGGGCGTCTGACGTTGATCAGCCGGATGGGCGCCGAGCACGTAGCGACGAAGCTGCCGCCGTTGCTGCGCGCAGTACAGGAACAGGGTCGGCACATAACCTGGCTGTGCGATCCGATGCACGGCAATACAATCAGCACGAGCAATGGTGTGAAAACGCGCAACTTCGAGGCCATTCTTGCCGAGATGCGTGGCTTTTTCGATGTGTTCGCCGACGCGGGCGCAAGACCGGGCGGTGTGCATGTTGAGATGACCGGTCAGCCGGTTACGGAATGTGTGGGCGGTGCCCATCGCCTGACTGAGGCCGATCTGGGTCAGCGCTACGAGACATTCTGCGATCCACGATTGAATGCGGAGCAGTCGCTGGAATTGGCTTTTCTCGTAGCCGCCGAGCTCAAAACCAGAAAGTTCAAAGCCGGTCCGGCCTGAGTCGCCTTGCAGGTAAAAACTCCAGCACAGGAACGGGAGAAGTATCGAAGCCTTTCTGATCCCTCAGCGGGAGATGACAGCTGCTCTATATTTCGGGTTCCCGCAACACCCAAGCGCCCCGCCTGCGCAGCACAAACCAGTAGTATGACGCAGAGATCGTCACGATGACAGCATCATACATCAAACTCTGCTGCCCGTTCTTCGGATCGATCAGCGCGGTATAGAGCACGTATGTCAGCATGAGGAGTGCGAGCACCGGTGGCCACGGGAAGAACGGCATCCGGTAGTGCGCGTGTGCTGTGGTGCCGCTCTTCCGCCCCGCTATGGCCGCCAGACAAAGCGAGCCATAGACGAACACGATGGCAGTGCCCGTCATCACCAGTAAGAGTTGCTGGTTGACCGCACATAACAGGCAGGAGAGTGTTCCCGTTGCAAGAGTTGCCGCCCAGGGCGAACCGAAACGCGGATGTACGCGGGTCAACATGCGGTTGATCGGCGCGGCCCACACTTCATCGCGTCCGCTGCTGAACAACATGCGTGCGACGAGAACGATGACGGCGATGTCGGCATTCACGATGGCCAGTGCGACAGAGATATTGATCACCGCGCTCAGTGTCGTGCCGCCGCGGTTAAGGACAAAGTCGCCGAACATCGTGTCGGACCGGAACATCGAACCGAGATCGGGTGCGCCGTGCAAAGCCGCCGCAAGTGGCAACATTTGGCTGACGACGCTGATCACGAGTGCCCAAAGCACGGCACGCGCAACATGGCGGGGCGCCTCGCGTATTTCTTCCCCGAGATATACTGCATTACCGTAGCCGTAGAATGCGAAGATCGCAACCGACGTTCCCAGACCCATGACGCCGATCGTGGCGGGGGCGAGATGCCCGGCGGTGTTGAGGAACACCGGATGAGCCAGCAGGTCCAGCCATGGCCGCCCGGCGTGCGTCAGGCCAAGAATGCTGACAACAACGAGTGCTAGGAGTTCCAGCATCAGAAATGCGCCGGTGATGAGCGCGTTGGTGCGCACGTTGAGAATCGCACAGAGCGTGGTGAAAATCAGGCAGAGCACGGCGTCGAGCCCGAGCGGCGTGCCTGGAAAAACGGCATTGATGTAGTCGCCCAAGCCTTTGGCCACCACTGTGATGTTCAGGATCAGCACTACCATATTCAGGCCGAGCACGATGAAGCCGGCCAGCGGACCTAACGTTCGCCCGACGATCGCGTATTCACCGCCCGTGAGCGGAAAGGCGGATGCCAGTTCGGCGTACACGAAAGCCGTCAGCAAGCTGACGAAGCCCGCGGCCGCGAAGCTGATCAACGCTCCGCTGCCGGCCTGCTCCACGACGCCCGGCACGACGATGAAAATGGAAGAGGCTGGTGTGACCGATGACAGCGTAATCAGCAAGCAGCCGATCATTTTCATGTTGCGGCTGAAAGCCGGCGCTGTCCTGTGCATTCTGCGGTGGTGTTCCGGCGACAATGTCTCAGTATCGGCCCCAAGGTGGGCCGATTTGTCAAGCCATTCAGCGTTGGTGCGCGACCTGCGGTATGGAACTTGCTTGCCACTCGTCGGTGAAATCGGCGGGTCGGCATGCATAATTGCTTGCACGCGCGTCCGATTTCGTTCGCAATTGCATGCATTGCACGCAAGCGGTTTGGGAGCCTGATGATGGTTTTGGTGGAGCGCAAAGCTCTTTTCGTGCTGTTCCTGGTTTGCTCAAGCCATGCTGCCGGTGCACAGACGCCTGATCCGCAATTGAAAAACGCACCGAATGCAACTCAGGGTACGGCTGCCGTGCAGCCTGGCAACCAGGCGGGCGGAGCGGCCGCGGGCAGCGGCAAAGTGGAAGAGATTGTCGTCACATCGCAGAAACGTTCAGAGAACGTACGCAAAGTGCCGCTGAGCGTGACTGTCCTGAGCGGCGCCCAGCTGCGGGCGGCGCATATTCAAAGTTTCGCGGATCTTACCCGGTCGGTGCCCAATCTCTCCTTTTCCAGCCAGGCGGGGGAGGGGTTATCCAATCTGGAGTTGCGCGGTGTTTCAAGCTCGGCGGGCACCGCGACAGTGGCACTCTACCTCGACGACGTGTCGCTGACGACGCGCAACCTGCCGACTGAAGGGGCGTCCGAGCCACGGTTCCTCGATATCTCACGGCTGGAGGTTTTGCGCGGGCCGCAGAGTACGCTGTATGGCGCGAGCGCGTTGGGCGGCACGCTACGTTATATCAGCAACACGCCGAAAATGGACGTGTTTGAAGGCAATATCTTCAGCGAGCTTTCGGGCACCTATCATGGCGGCGTCAACTACGACCAGCAGGGCGTATTGAATATCCCGCTGATCGATCGTCAACTCGTGCTGCGCCTGGCTGCGGAAACCGGCTCCGACAGCGGCTACATCAACAACGTCAACCCGCTGAACGGCGCACTGATCAAGTCCGGCATTAATTCCACCGGGTTCAATGTCGTGCGCGGAACATTGGTCTGGACACCCACGGATTGGCTGACGATCACGCCATCGGTGTATTTTCAGAATTTCATCCAGCACGACTCGGACGCACAGTATTTGACGTTGCCGCACGATCAGACGCCGAAGGTCGTGGCGGAACCGGGCCACGACAAGCTGATCGTGCCAAGCTTCACGTTGAATGCGGATTTGGGGTTCGCTAATCTCATCGCGGTTACCGGCAATTACGAGCGGCAGTTCAAGCGTATTCTCGACAGCACGGTCTATGACAATCTCGCCGTGTATCTCTGCGATCCAAACACCGACACGCCAAATCCTGTTGCTGGCCAGCCGCCCATCGGGTTTTGCGGCAACGACGCCGCCGGCAACCCGATCCACGGCTCTCCAACTGGTCTGTTCGATGCCTTAAACCAACGTCCAAGCCGGACGATATTCGACAACACCGTTCGCCAATGGTCTGAAGAGATCAGGCTCGTCAGCAAACCTTACGTCCCCGGGGAAAGCAAGCTGCCCTTCACCTGGATCGCCGGCTTGTACTACTCCGACGAGCACACAACCTCGACCGATACGGAGTTCGTCCAGAACGCGAACGGGCTGTTTAATCAATTCGGTGTCAGCCCCGGCGATCCAAACGTGCTGGGCGGTGGCTTTCCAGGCGACATCGTCAACAACGAGGTGTTCCGGTCGATCACCTCCTACGATACGGCGCAATATGCAGTGTTCGGTGAAGGCACGTATTATCCGCTGCCAAACCTGCGCCTGACGGCCGGCGCGCGTTATCAGTTCGCGCGGGATGGTGAGAGCACCTACCAGAACTATTTCTACGACTACGGCGACCCGGGGCTCGTCACTTCGGTCGGCCATTTCTACACGTTCCTGCCGAAATTTGCGATCAGCTACGACATCACGTCCTCCAACACGATCTACGCGAACGCGTCGAAGGGTTTCCGCCTTGGAAGCGAGAACCGACGCATACCCTTCGATCCGGCTAGTGCGGTCAGCAGCGGAACGCCGAGCTACGACCTGGCGCAGCTGGGGTTGCGTTCCGATTCGCCGAAAGGTTTCGGTCCGGACAAGCTGTGGAACTATGAGATCGGCGATAAGGGGCGCGCGCTTGGCGGGCGCGTCGTGTTCAGTGCAGACTTTTTCTATATCAATTGGTCCGATATCCAGACTTATGTTCCGCTCGTGACATCGGGCGACGAGTTCCAGACCAACGCCGGATCAGCCACGAATTACGGGTTCGAGTTTGAACTACGTACGCGTGTGAACGACGATCTGAGCGTCGGGCTATCTGGCAGCGTTCTGAACGCGACGCTCGATCATGGTGTCGTCATCGGAAAGACGTTGCTGACGGGCACGTTTCCCGGCGAGAAGGTACCGGGCGTTCCTGATTTCAATCTCTCGTTCGACGCCAAGCAGAATTTTCGTATCAATGACCGGATCGGCGGTTTCGTCAGTATCGCTCCGAGTTGGGTAGGGGAAAGTCATGGCGTGGTGATCGACACCAATCCGGACTACAAGCGCCCATCCTATATCAGCATCGATGCGACAGCCGGGCTGGATTTCGGCCGTTGGGAGGTGACTTTGTTCGGTCGTAACCTGACCAACAACAACAAGGTCATCCAGCGCCCGGACATCGAAGGGTCCGCATCCCCGATCTATCAATTCGACTATCTTGGTAACCAGACACGCAATTTGCAGGGGTTCACGCTGCGGCCGCTCACGATCGGGATGAACGCCGCCCTGAGATTCTGACAGACCTCGGGGCGATCGCTCGATAATGCCAATTTGGCGATCGCCTCATCCAGCATGTGCGTGCTCCACACTCTCGCGGGACGTCATTCGATCAGAATAGTCGTGAAGCTGTCGAGCGCTTCGATCGTCGGTGAAGCTATTTTGATCAGACACAGCCGGCAAACTCTGCCTCCCGAATGCCGAGAACAGTCGCAGCTCCGGCCAGCGTCAGGCTGCTCTGACCTGCGACTGCGCTGGCTTCTTCGAACGGCCGGTGTCGTCGAATGGTGCTACGGTAAATACCGCGATGCCGGAGAGCGGGGCTGTGCTCGCGGCGATGAACCGGCAATCACGATGTACGAACAGAACGCGGTCTGGTCCGTAGCCATATTCGATGCTGCCCGCTGCAGGTTCGGCAATCGGGCCCGCCGCGCGGCCGGCAAGGTGAGAGCGTTCTTCCAGCAGAATGCGACCACGTGTCTGGCTCCAAAGTGCCAGAACAGGAGAGCCGGCTTTTCGTAGCACAGCGGGGTCCGATGTCAGGTCGGAAAGGGACGAGATCGCATGGCGGACGATTTTCACATCCGAGAGCGCGAACAGGCTTAGCATCTCCTGCGCTGCCGCCTCGTATTCGATCTTGCCGGCAGGCTCGGGTGAGTTCGCGTTTCCCCGTTTGCCGGCGCGCAGGCTGCGCTCGTAGGCGCCGCTGGATTGAATGGCCCGCAGGAAGTCGTATTCGGCTTGGTCCAGCATGCCGTGGTCCATCATCCACGAGACGCTTTCCGGTTTGATGGGGCCGAGTTCGGACGCCTCCGCCGCCGACACCTCCTCCTCATCAATCCCGGCTACCCGGCTGGTGCCTTGGATCAGCGCCATGTCGGAGAACTGAAGGCGTACGATCACCGCGCCGACCATCTCACCGTCCTGCAGCCGGATGGAAAAATCGAAGCCGCAATATCCGTCGCCCAGCTTGGCATCGAGCAAGTCCTGGCGGAACCGCTCGACCTTCCCCGAGCCCACGCAACGTGTGCCCACAAAGGCCAGCACTGTCTTATCGCGCAGACTGTCGGCGCCGCAGAAGATCCACCCGGCAACGCGCGTTTTTTGCGCGACTTCGATTGCACCCCTGATCATCCGGCCCTCACGTCCTGGTCACGACCTCGTTATCCAGCGCACGTCCGCTGCAATCAAGTGTTCTGACATGACAACTCAGTGTCGTCGGCGCTCAGTCCGGCGAATCCATGCAACTTTGCGGGGGGTGTCTATGGAAGATGCGCCAAAACCAATTGGCTTTTTGGCCCAAACCCGTCGAGCACCCGCTTTATCTTCGGGCCGTCCTTGGTCTGCATTGCGTGCACCCAGGTCTGCGACCAGGCGTCCAGCGCCGGATGGCGCTCCCCCAATTCGATATCGCAACTCCAGAACAGCGCCCACCACAACGCCCAATAGAAACCATAGGTAGTATGGCGATCCACGATAAGCCCCTGATTGCGTAGAAGCGCCTCGAATTCCGCATGCTGGAGCACGCGCACATGGTTCGGCGCTTCGAAATACGAGGGCGGGGCAAGCGGCTTCTGCAACCGCTCCATCGCCGGGTCCGGCACGGAGACGAAATAGCGGGCACCCGGCGCACCCACCCGCACAAGTTCGGCGACGAATGCCTCTGCATCGGGCACATGCTCGATCACCTCGGTGCAGATCACGACCGTCGCATAGCCGTCCGGTAGCGGAATCGGCGTGCAGTCGCTCACGATCGGAACGATCTCGCGCGCGCGGCTTTGTTTCGCCCGGCGCTCCGTCTCGGCCACACGGCTCGCATCGATATCGACGAACGTCACATGCGCGCCCTGCTGGCCGGCAAAATAGATGTTGCCGCCATCGCCGCAGCCGACATCGAGCACGCGATCGTCAGCGCGGATGGGAAAACCTTCGATCAGCTCGCCCGTCTCGTTGCGATACCAGCCGCCCATGGTCGCATCGATCAGACCGGCCCGGCCTGGGTCGAGCTCGGGCGCGAAATCCACGATGCCGTGGATGTCGGGCTGCGAGGGGCGGTTGCGGCCTAGTCGACGTCGAAGGGCAGAAAGCAAGGAAGCAGTCCTTTTTTGAAAAAAAGGACCAAAAAACTTTTGATCCTAAGGGGAGCGTGCCGAAGCAGAAGTTTCTTGGTCCTTTTTTCAAAAAAGGACTGCTTGCTTTCTCGCTATGATCAACTGGCTCTTAGGCACCGCCGCATCCAGCGCCGCCTTGATCCGCTTTCCGTCCGGACTTCGCAGCATCGCAATCCACGCACGCGACCAGCCGACCAGCGCCGGATGCTCGCGCCCAAGCCCGTCCGCCTCGCAGCTCCAGTAGAAAGCCCACCACACCGACCAGAAAAATCCGTAAGCCTGCATCTTCTCGATGGCCAGCCCATGGCCGAGCAGAAGCTGCATGAAATCCGCGCGTGAAAACACCCGCACATGGTTCGGTTCGCGGAAGAAGCTCTCATCGGCGAGCTTGCGCTGCACGGCTTCTGACGCGGGATCGGGCACGCTGATGAGGTAACGTGCGCCTGGCGCCCCGATACGCACCAGCTCGCGCACCAACTGCGCCGGGTCAGGCACATGTTCGAGCACTTCGGTGCAGATCACCACGCTCGCATAACCGTCGGCCAGCGGGATCGGGTTGCAATCGCTCACGAAGCCTTCCACGCCACGCGCCTGCGAAGTGCGCGCACGCCGTTCCGTATCGGCCACGCGGGCGGGCTCGGTGTCGGTGAACGCCACGTGCGCGCCCTGCTGGCCGCAGAAATACGTGTTGCCACCATCGCCGCAGCCGACATCGACGACCACGTCGTCCGGCCGGATGGCGAAGCCCTCGATCAGCTCGCCGGTGTCGTTGCGGAACCAGCCTCCCGCAGCGGCGTCGATCAGGCCGACCAGTTCCCAGTCGGGGGCGGAAAGCTCGGTCACGGCCGAGACGCCGGAGGCGGGGGAGATGTCGTTCATCGCAGCTTTCCTCAAGGCGGCCGTTCATCTGGCTGAAGGCCGGTCCAGGCCGCAGCTTGTGGTGCCCGGGCGGTTTGTCGATGGCGTGGCGCGGTCAGGATAGCGCCGCGACACGCTCCTGCGCGAGGGCATCGGCGATCATCCCCGAAATCCGCTCGCGCGCACCCTGCGCCGAACAATGGCGTTCAAGCGCCGCCCGTGCCGCATCCGACATGGCATGGTAGCGGCCCGGATTGGCGGCGAGGTCGGCGAAACTGTCCCGATAGGCACGCTCCAGACTGTCGGCGTCGATCCGCCGATGGCAGGTTCGCAACGCCCGCCGCGGATCCTGCGGCCAGAAGGTCGGCTCGGCGGTGCTTGCCACCAGATAGGCGCAGTCTGCGGAGATGTAGTCGGCCATGCCGGTATGCGGGGGCGCGATGGCCGGCTTGCCCGCCGACATGAATTCCATCAGCGGCAGGCATTGCCCCTCGCCATGCGCGCTGTTCACCACGAACGAGGTGATGCCGATCAACGCGGCATAATCCGCGTCGGCCAGAAAGCCGTGCACCAGCACTACCCGGCAGGTGAACGGGGCCAGGCGGCACAGCAGGCGCATGATCATTGCCAGGCCCTGCGTGCCGTCGTGATGGGTGAGCTTGAGCAGCAGGGTGGCGCGCGGCTGGCTGGCGAAAACGCGGCAAAAGCAGGCGATCATGTCGGTCCAGTTCTTGCGGCCGTCTTCCGGATTGAACACCGAGCTATAGACCACCCCGCCGAGCGTCAGGCTGTGCTGCTTGGCGTGCCGCATGCGAATTTCGTGCACCTCCGCCGCCCAGTCATGCGCGGGCTCCAGACTGGGCCAATCGAAATCGCGGCTATCGACGACGGTGCCCCGCACCGCGAGGGCAACGCTGCTTTCCCATGGGCGCGCCTGTGCCGGCACCGACGCGAAACGGTCCCACACCGGCGAGGGAATGCTGGCCACGGGGAAGTCGGCGCCGAGGCGGCTGCGCACCAGCGCCGCCGTATTCTCGGAATGCACGATCGCGCGTCCGAGCCGCCTGAGTGCCCACACCCAATTATGCCGGCGTTCCTGGTCCCACATCTCGTCGGGCAGCGTGTCGAACTCCCAGGCAAATACCGGGATCGTCGGGCAGGCAAGGCCGATTTCGGTGCGATGCGGCGGCGAGAAGCTGAGGAACACGCAATCCTGCCCGTGCGCCCGGGCGTTGGCCCAAATCCTGTCCACCTCGCGTTTGGGGTCGGAAACCGGCACCACCAGGCCCAACTGTTCGAGCACGGGACGAAACTCGCGCAGCACGAAATAATAGCTGTATTCGGCGCGGCCCAGCTGGTCGCCGATATTGGCCGCCGTCGTCTCCGAATGCACGAGCAGGATCACGCGGCGCGCACTCCCTCGCCCAGGTGGGCCACGGTTTCGGTCAGGAAAGCGCGCAGTGTGGCCTCGCCCGCTTCGTCCAGCGACCGCGCGCGAGCGGCGGCGGCCGCCTGCAACCCGGCATATTCCGGCTGCCCGGCCACCTGGTAGGCATGCGCGTAGGCGCGGCCCAGATCCTCCCAGTCCAGCCGATGCGACGTCGCGCGCAACTGCTCGCGCGGGTCGCCCGGCCAGTAATCCGGCGCCGGCGTGGAGGCGACAGGGATGGCCCAATCCGGCCCGATGATATCGCACAGGGCGCTGTGGCGTGGCGCAATGGCGGGCCGCCCTGCCGCGAGGCAATGCAGCAGCGGCAACGGCGAGGCTTCGGCGTGGCTGGCGCACACATAGAACGAGGTGGCCTCGATCAGCGCCTGTTCGTCTTGCGCGGTCAGTTCGGCGGCCACGAGCACCACGCGGCAGCGGAACGGCAGCAGACGGCGCAGATAGCCGGCCAGCGCGTCCCGCGTGCCCTGATCCATTCGGGCGCTGCGGATGAACAGGGTCGCGTCCTCGTGCTCGCGGAAATGCCAGACGAACGCGGAAATCGCGTCCGACCAGCTACGGTCCCACATGCCGTGCACGGCGCAGAACACGGTGCCCGACAAGGAAATCGGGCTGCAAAGCCAGTCACCCGGCTCGCCTTGCGTGTCGTGCGCGCCGCTCGACACCTCCAGGCGGCCCGCCAAGGCGCGTCGGGCACCGCGGGCGGCCAGCCGTACGGCGCGCGCGGCCGCCCGCGTCACACGCGGCGGCACCAGATCCTCCAGCGCCTCGCCATACCAGGCGCGCGCATGCAGGCGGGTGGTTCCGAGCCGATACCGCAGCGTCTTGCGCCACGGCGGCGGGCTGCGGAACAGCACCTCCTCGCCAGGGCTGGCCGCTTCGGCCTCGGCCAGGTCCTGCGCATGATCGAAGTCGGCCAGAGGCGGCCGGTGTTGCGTCCAGCGCGATGTGTCCAGCGCCTCGCCAGCCGGCAGATTGAGAGTCGCTTCACGTGGCGCGTCGGTCGGCCCATTGCGTCCCGCCCCTGCCAGCGGAGTTACGGCACACACGGCGAATGGCTCGCCCATCGCCGCGCGGACGGCATCGGCGGCGTTGCGCGACAGGCAGATGGCACGTCCCAGCCTTGCGAGCGGGCCGGTCCAGTCTGTCTCGGCCGAACGCCCGTCTGGCAGGCTGTCCATCGCCCAGCCGAAGACCGGCACGGTCGTCCAGGGCGGACAGTCCACGATATCGGGTGGGGCGGCGAAACACAGATGGATGCCAGGCGCACGTCCCCGCCGCTTCGCCAGCTTGCCCAGTTCCGCGGGGCTCGACGCGATCTGGGCTTCGCCGCCGGTCTCAGCCGCCAGTCGGGCACAAAGAGGTGCGAAAGCCTTCATGATGGCGGCGGGGCCGGCGGCGGGGCCGCCATTGCCGAAGCTGGCATGGGCGTCGGCTCGGCCGGTGGAGAGGATGAGGTTCAACTGGGGCATTGTGGGTTCGGCCTGCTGGTTAGGCGGAACCGGGGGATTCTCAAAGAGTGAAGGAAGCAGTTCTTTTTTGAAAAAAGGAACCAGAAAACTTTTGCCTATTGGGTTTTGAGGTTTTCCAGGAGGGTGCCCCAGGCTTGGCCGACGGTGGCGGGGCGGAAGCGGTCGAGCACGCGGGTGGCGCGGGCCTGGAGTTGGGCGGCGAGTTCCGCGGCACCGGGCCGTGTGGTCAGGCGCTCGATGCCGGTGGCGATGGCATCCGTGTCGTAGGGATCGACGTAGATGGCGCTGTCGCCGAAAATCCAGCGGAATACCGGCAGATCCGAGACGACGCACGGCGCGCCCGCCTGCATCGCCTCCAGCGGCGAGTAGCCGAAGCCCTCATTGAACGAGGGGAACGCGAAACAGGCGGCGCCGCGCATCAGCGCCTGCAGCTCCTCCTGCGGCAGGTTCTGCAAATGCAGGATGCGGCCGCTCTCCACTCCGGGGCGCATTTCGGAAAGCACGCTTTCCTCGCGCCAGCCCGCACCACCCACGATCACCAGGCGCAGATCGGGGTCGCTGCGCGAAACCACCCGCTCCCAACCGCGGATCAGGCCGGGGAAATTCTTGCGCGGCTCCAGGGTGGATACGCTGAGCACGTAGCGCATGCCGGGCGCTGGCGGGCACCAGCCGGCGGGCGCGCAGGCCGGGCCGTCGGACGTGCCGCGGCCGAGCGCACGGAAGCTGATATGGCGCCGGACGACCGCGCCCACGTCGATGCCGCTGGCCGCATGGTCGGCAGGCGCCACCGCGCAGGGAATGACCGTCGCATGCGTCTCGCGCGAGGGATCGAGGCTGAGCAGGCTCTCCAGGCTTTGCGGCGAGTTGCAGACGAAAATCGCGTCGGGCGCACAGGCGCGCACCAGGCGGGAATGGGCGAGCGCCACCTTCCAGCCAACCACGGTATCGGTGTCGGTCACCGGCACCGCATCGTGAAACCGCACGATCTGGCGCACGCCGGCGGGCAGCCGCACCGGGCGCGGCATGCAGAACAGCACGGCGTCGAACCCCGTGGCGGCCAGCGATTTGCGCAGCGGCACCGGCGGATGGGCGCACAGATCGATGATCGAACTGACCGAAAGGTCGGTGGCGTAGTAGCTTTGCGCCAGCACACGCGCACGCTGGTCCGGCGAGAGCGTCTTGGCGAAGAGGATGCGCCAGAGGGCATTGAGCTGCCCACGGTCGGCCAGCGGCATCAGAAGGTGCCGGGTGCGGACGATCTGGCGAAGCGTCTGCGCGCGCTGCAACAGGCTGAACGGAAACGACCGCCGCTCCGGACGCTGCCAGTTGCGCTCCATCCAGTGCAGCACGGACGCGGTGAGCGCGGCGCTGTCGGGCCGGCCTGGCCGGATATGCGGCAGATCGTGCCGCCCCGTCGGCATCAGCAGGCCGGATACGTCGAGCGCAGGCTGGTCGCTCAGCATGGAAAAAATCAGCCGCAGATCCTGCGCCACGCCGACATATCCGTCCGCCGCATGGCTGAGGTCGACCAGCACGCGCGCGACCGGCGCACGGGTCAGCCGCGGCACGCCCAGACCGGGCAGGCCCGGATCAGGCTGCAACTGACGGCCAGGACCGGCAGGGCTGTGGCTTACAAGCAGTGTTTCGATCCCATGTGCATTCTGGCCAAGCAATCCTTGTGCGAACGCGGGGCCCCGGCCTTTGTATCCATAACCACTTGGTTCGCCCACACGGCCATTGACCGGACTGGCAGCTTTATGACCGGCCTGCCGGTTGTTTGTTTGAAAGCTCGGCGCAGCGAACGCCGTTTGTTACTCTTCTTAAAAAACCCGATCGATCCCCTAGAGCGCCCCGCCAAGCCGTCCGACACTGGCTCCGAGCCGCAGCCGCAGCGCGTTGAGCTTGATGAAACCCTGCGCATCCACCTGGTCGTAAGCGCCGCGATCGTCCTCGAACGTCACGACATTTGCCGAATACAGGCTGTTCGGGCTCTCGCGCCCGACCACGATCGTATTGCCCTTGTACAATTTCAGCCGCACCACGCCGCTGACCGATGCCTGGCTCGCATCGATCAGCGCCTGCAACATCCGCCGCTCCGGCGAGAACCAGAAGCCGTTATAGATCAGCTCGGCATATCTAGGCATCAGGCTGTCTTTCAGATGCCCAGCCTCACGGTCCAGCGTGATCGACTCGATCGCACGATGCGCCGCGAGCAGGATGGTTCCGCCCGGCGTCTCGTAGATGCCGCGCGATTTCATCCCGACGAACCGGTTCTCCACCAGGTCGAGCCGGCCGATGCCGTTGACCCGCCCCAGCTCGTTCAGCCGGGTCAGCAACGCCGCCGCCGAAAGCCGCACGCCATCGATTCCCACCGGATCGCCACGCTCGAACTCGACCGAAACGATGGTCGGGCGATCCGGCGCGTCCTCGGGGCTGATCGTGCGCTGGAACACCATCTCGTCGGGTGCGACGGCCGGGTCCTCCAGCACCTTGCCCTCCGAGGACGAGTGCAACAGGTTTGCGTCGACCGAAAACGGCGCCTCGCCGCGCTTGTCGCGCGTCACCTGAATCTGGTGCGCGTCGGCGAACTCCAGCAGCCTCGCCCGGCTCGTCAGCTCCCACTCCCGCCACGGCGCGATCACCTTCACGTCCGGCTTCAACGCATAATAGGCCAGCTCGAACCGCACCTGGTCGTTGCCCTTGCCGGTCGCACCATGCGCCACCGCGTCCGCGCCAACCGCCTCGGCAATCTCGATCTGGCGCTGCGCGATCAGCGGCCGCGCGATCGATGTCCCCAGCAGATACTGGCCCTCATACAGAGCGTTTGCCCGGAACATCGGAAACACGAAGTCGCGCACGAAGATCTCGCGCAGATCCTCGACGAAGATCTCGCGCACGCCGGCCTGCTCCGCCTTGCGCCGCGCCGCCTCCAGCTCCGCTCCGCCATCCTCGGCCGACTGCCCCAAATCGGCCGTGAACGTCACCACCTCGCAGCCGCGTTCGGTCTGCAGCCAGCGCAGGATGACGCTGGTGTCCAAGCCACCTGAATAGGCCAGCACGACTTTCATCACGGCATCCCTCGCATCTCGGATCTTAAGGAGGACAGGGTCTTCTTTTCTGGAGAAAAGAAGCAAAAGACTTTTGCGCCGCTGTCGCGTTTTACTGCGGGTTTCAGGGTAGGCCGTCGCCTGGCGCCTCTGCCCGGAACGCCTCGATGCGTCCGTTGCGTTCGCTCGCTTGCCTTGCGGGATCGTGCGAGTCCGCCGTGCAGACGAACAGGTCGCGCCGGTCGGCGCCGCCCAGCATGCAGGCATAGGCGCCGCGGCCGGTGGCAATGCGGCCAGCCACCTCGCCGCCCTCCAGCACGCGGATACACTCATGCGTGGTTGGGCTGGCGACCCAGATGGCACCCGCCGCGTCCAGGCAGATGCCGTCCGGCACCGCGCCGCCGGCCAGTGAAGCCCAGATACGCCGGCCGCCGAGCCCGCCATCCGGCCCGATGTCGAACGCGGTCAGCCGCGAACCGAAGGTTTCGGCCACCACCAGCGTGCCGCCCTCGGGCGTAATCACCATGCCGTTGGGAAACATCAGGTTGTCGGCCGCGACATGGCAGCGCCCGTCCGGGTCCACACGCACCAGCACGGTGGGTGCGGGCGGCGCGCCGCGATCCAGTTCGAAGCCGAAATTGCCGACATACGCGCGCCCGTGCCGGTCCACGACCATGTCGTTGATCCGGCACGGCACGTGGGCGGAAAGGTCGGCATGCACGGCCAGCGTGCCGTCCGCTTCACGTCGCAGCAGCCGCTTGTCCGCCATCGAGGCCACCAGAAGGCGGCCGTCCGGCAGCCAGCCCAGGCCAGAGGGGCGGTGTTCCACCGTGCAGACCGTCTCCAGCGCGCCGCCCGGACCCATGCGCTGCACGATCCCCGCATGCATGTCCGACCACCAGAGCGCGTCCTCATGCCAGCGCGGCCCTTCCGCGAACGCCAGCCGATCGGCCACAATCCTGCCGCTTCGGACCGCCTCCGCCTGCTCCTGCTGCGCCACATCCACTCTCCCGAAACCGGTTTCTGGTTAACACCCCGATCGCCTATCGTGAAATCGGTCAGCACACGGGATTGCCGATGACGACGACACGCGACACCGCAAGCATCGCAGCCGAAATCAGCCGCCACGTGGCGCACGCAAAGCTGGGCAGGATGCAGCGGCTGGGCGATGTGCGTGCGGTCGGCGAGGCGGTTTGCCTGACGATAGAAGGCAAGAATCTTCTTTTCTGAAGAAAAGAAGCAGAAGACTTTTAACTGTTTGCTGCTGAAGCAGGTGTGTTTCGGTAGCGTGCGAGAAACTCCTGGGCCACGCTGGCGACGAGCGTTCCGCTGCGGCTGAAGACTTTCGCGCGCGAGAGGCCGCGGCCGCTCGCGGTGGTGGCGGAATGCTGGACATGCAGCATCCATTCGTTGGCCGAGGCCTCGCGATGGAACCAGATCGCATGGTCCAGGCTCGCCGCCTGCACCTCCCCACCCTGCCGTCGCGCGTGGTTGAGCAGACCCACATGCACCAGGCCGGCGTCCGACGCGAAGCCGATAGCCGCCTGGTGCATCGCCTGGTCACCGCGGATCGGGCTGCGCGGCCGGAACCAGATCGCGCGCCGCGCCTCGGCCCCGTCCACCGGCAGTTCGACCGGGCGGATGTCCATCAGCTCGTCGGCAAGGTAGCGCCGCCATGGCTTGGACGCATCCGCCGCCCGGCGCCCGCGGGTCTCGCGCTGGTCCTCCAGCCCCTCGGGCGGCGGCAGGTCGGGCATCGCGGACTGGTCGTCGGGGCCATCGTCGCCGTCGTGGTGCGAACTCTGCCCGGTCAGGAGAAGCCGTTCGCCTTGCCTGATATCGAAACGGCGGGTGGCGAAGCTGCCGCCGTCGCGCGTGCGCTCGGTGGTGATGCTGAACGCAAGCTCCTTGGCGCCCACGCCGATGAAATAGGCGTGCAGCGAGTGACAACGCCGCGTGCCCCTCGACGCAGCCACGATGGCCTGCCCGATCAGCACGCCACCGAACAGCCGCTTCTCGTCCGTGCCTGGCGCGGGGGGAGCCGACCAGAGTCCATCCGCGTCCATCTGCAAGGCGAACAGCGCATCAAGATCCATCGGCGGCACCAGCGTAGGGCTCAAATCGGGTGGTCCGCCAATCGCTTCGCCCAGTTGCGGCCTCCCTTGCGACAGACGCAATGCCGGCCTGGCGCGCGGCGTTGTCGCCCAGCATCATCGTGCCGTCTACCTCCTCCTTCATTGCAGTCTGCCATTCCCGACAGAGCAGCACAGCCTGGCCGCTGTTCCGCGCCACGGCTGACATCGGCATCGCCGCAGGCTATGGCTGAGGCGTGGATGATCCGTTCGACGATGCGGCGTTTGTGGTGCGGCTGCAGAAGCTGCTGCCGCTGCTCGCCTCCGAGCAGCCGGGCGAGGCGGACGCGGCACGCCGCAAGCTGCTGGAGCATCTGGCGGGCCACCGTCTGTCGCTGACCGATGTCGCGTCGCGCATCGGCCAGCCTGCCGCCAAGCCGTCGTTCATCCAGGGCGCGCGCGAGATCGGGCTGGAGCGCCAATTGCATGTCGCGCGCGTGTCGCGGCAGGAAACCGAGGCGGAGCTGCATCGCGCCTCGCAGCGTATCGCCGATCTGCAGCGCAGCGTGCAGGAGGTGGCGCACGAAGCGGCGCGTGCTTTCGCCAACCAGGGAAGGTTGCGGCTGCTCGCCTCCAGCGGCTGGATCGTGGCCGCCGTCGTCGGTGCCCTGGCCATGGTCCAGCACCTTCATTCGGTCGGCGTGGCTCAGGGCCAGGCGGTGGTGATGGCGGACCGCGCGATGATGCAGCCCTCGGAGAATGTCGGCGAAGACGACGCGACGCTGCGCCTGTCGCCCGGCGAGCATTACGGCACGGTGCTGGTGCAGGATTTGGCAATCCGCCTGTCGCCCAACGAGGACTCCACCGTGCGCGCCTTTCTCAACCGCGGCATGCGCGTGGTCGTGCAGCAGCAGGTGCGCGTCGGCATGCAGACCTGGCTGCTGATACGCAGTGTGACGGGCAGCGGTTGGGTGCGCGGCAGCGCGGTCCTTTGAACGACGCCAGCGCATCGGCAAGCCGGCGGCAGCGTAGCGAACGTTTTTTGGTTCTTCTTTTCAAAAAAGAACTGCTTCGTTAAACGCGCGCAGCTTCGCCACCTCCACACGCCGTTCCCCTACGCCTGCCAACGGCCGCAGCCCCAGGCTGCTCGACACGAACGCTCCCGTCACCCGCGCCAGGCAATCCGGCGCAAGGCGTCGTTCGCACGCCAGCCCCGCCTCCAGGATCAGCGCGCGGGCGATGCCTGGCAGGGCGCCGTCCGCCACCGGCGGCGTGCACCAGATGCCGTCGAGCTGGACGAACAGATTGCCGGCGGCGGCTTCGGCGAGGTTGCCGGCCGTATTGCGCAGGATGGCATCGTCGGCACCCGCATCTTCGGCTTCCTGGCGGGCCAGGATGCTGTCGAGATAATTCAGCGATTTGATGCGTGCGAGCGGCGAATGTTCGTTGCGCCGCGTCGCAACCGCGACGATGGCGCGGCCAGGTGCGAGCGCGGGCAGGCCGGGCGCGCCGGTGATGAGCAATGTCGGGGCAGGGACCCCGCGCGGCAGCAATCCACGCGGCGCCGGCCCGCGGGTGAGCGTGATGCGCAGCACGCCTTCGGGGAACGCGGCGACCGCACAGGCGGCGCTATGCAGTGCCTCGTCGGTCCAGGGCAGGGCGATGCGCAGCACGCCGGCGCCGTGCCGCAGCCTCGCCGCGTGACGGGCGAAGTGCATCGCTGATCCGCCGGCGACGCGCAGCGTTTCGAAGACGCCGTCGCCGAGCAGCAATCCGCGATCGGCGGGATCGATGCGTGCTTCCGACGCTGGGCAAAGAGCGCCATTCAGCCAGATTTGGGGAGTGGTCAGAAGTATCTTCTTTTAAAAAAGATGGCTTACCTTCTCGGCCGAAGCCCGCAGCAACGGCCCGACCTTGACCAGCATCTCCTCATATTCCAAAGCCGGATCGCTATCGGCCACGATCCCCCCGCCCGCCTGCAAGATCACCCGCCCGGGCGTGATCACGGCGGTGCGGATCGTCACCGCGCTGTCCATCGCGCCGTCCCAGCCCAGCCAGAAAACGGCGCCGCAATACGGCCCCCGCGCGGCGGGCTCGAGCTCGTGGATGATCTGCATGGCGCGGTGCTTGGGTGCGCCGGTGATCGAGCCGGGCGGGAAGCAGGCGCGCAGAAGGCTGGTGGCCGAGGCATCGCCGCGGAGCCGGCCGCGCACCGAGGAGACGAGGTGATGCACGCGGGCGAAGCTTTCGGCCACCGCGAGTTCGGGCACGTGCACCGAGCCGATGTCGGCCACCTGCGAGATGTCGTGCCGCAGCAGATCGACGATCATCAGATTTTCCGCACGGTCTTTGTCGCTGGCGAGCAGTTCGGCAAGCAGGGCCGCGTCACGCGCGGGGTCGTCATCGCGGGCGCGCGTGCCCTTGATCGGCCGCGCTTCGATGCCGCCCGCCGAATCCAGCCCGATGAAGCGTTCGGGCGAGACGCTGGCAACCGCAGAGCCATCGCCCGCGCCGATGAAGGCCCCGTATGGCGCGGGGCTCGCCGCCCGCAGCGCCAAATGGATGGAGGCAGCCGTCAGCCAGCCCGGCCGTTCGGCGTGGAAGGCGGCGGTGATGTTGGCCTGGTAGATGTCGCCCGCCGCAATGTAGGCCAGCGTGCGGGCGACACGCGCCTCGTGCACGGCTCGGGCGGCTTCCGCCTGCCAGGCAAGTGCGGGCGGCGTGGGCGGTTCCTGACGCGCGCAGGCCAGCCGGGCCAGTGCGGCGTCAGCGCGCGCCCGGGCGCGGGTGCGCTGCAGGTGGGCTCGCGTTTCCGGCAGGCCGGAGGAGAGCAGCCAGGCCTTCCCGGTGGCCCGATCGAAGGCGAACACCAGGTCGTAGAAGCCGATGGCGCTTGGCGGCATGTCTGCCGGCACATGGTGCGCTACACCCTGCACCAGGGCACCCGCCTCGTAGCCGATGAAGCCGACAGCGCCGCCGGTGAACGGCGGTTGCGCGGGCAAGGGTGCTGCGGGCCAGGATGGCTGCCGGTATCGCCCCATCAGGGCTTCCATCTCGCGCCACGGCGCATTGCCGCCCAGCACCTGGAACGGCTCGACGGCCAGGTAGGAAAATCGGCTGCGCGGCCCGATTGGTCCGCCGCTATCGAGCCAGGCGACATGCGCCTCGCCCGACCAGCAGGCGAACGCGTCTTCGGCGCGCACGGCGACCGGCACGGCGAGGCAGGGAAAGCTGGCCGGGTGGGCGGGAGCGTGAGTGTCAGGCACCGAGCGCGCGCAGGCGTTGCGCCATCGTATCCGGCGAGAGCCCGTCATCGAGCAGGCCGACATTCCGGCCGGCCGGGTCCATCACATAGACGATCGAGCTGTGGTCCATCGCGTAATCGCCGCCGGCCAGCTCGTGCCGCCTGGCATAGACGTGGAAGCTTTCCAGCACCGGCGACAATTGCGCGGGCGTGCCGGTCAGCCCGATGAATTCCGGGCCGAAGGCATGCGCGTAATCGCCCACTACCGAAGGCGTGTCGCGCGCCGGATCGACGCTGACGAACAGCACGCGCGTGTGTTCGCGTTCGGAAGGCGACAGCTTGTCGAGTGCCGCGCCGAGCTTGCTGAGCGTGGTCGGGCACGCATCGGGACAGTGGGTGTAGCCGAAATACATCAGGCGCCATTGCCCCGCGTAGCTCGCCTCGGTCACCGTGCGGCCCGCGCCGTCGGTGAGCGCGAACGGGCCGCCGATCTGCGGCTCGCTTGGCAGGCGCGTGCCTTGGAGTGCCACGCCGGCGCCGAGCGCGACCAGAACGGCCACGCCTGCAACACCTGCCAGGGTCAGGCCGCGCCGCATCTCAGCCCGGCGGCCCTTGGGCGCCGATCGGCTGCACCGGCACGTCCAACCGGACCGACGTGCCGTCCGACAGGCCGATCGAAAGCGACGTATGGCCCCCGGCGACCAAGCCGTGATGCAGGCCCATCAGCATGACGTGCAGCCCGCCCGGCGCCAGGGCGAGCGTCTCGCCGGCGGCAAGATCGAGCCGACCGACATCCTGCATCGACGCCATGCCGCCCGCCCGCGTCGTCCGGTGCAGCATCGCCGCCTGCGCGTCCGTGCTGGTGACCGACACCACGCTCACCTTCTGCCCCGCATGCAGCGTGAGATACACCGCGCCGGTCTGCTGGTGCGGCGCGGTGGCTCTGGCCCACGCGCCATCGATGGTCAGCGCCTGCGCGCAAGCCGGGCCGGACACGATCGTGACCGCCGCCAGCAGGGTGGCGGCGCGTCGGAAATTTTCGCCTCTGACGTTCTTTGCTCAGAGTTCTCACCAATATTCGAGAGGCGCCAGGCGGGCGGGTGCCGATCTGTCCACCTTCGTCTTTTATGGTATCTGGCGCCACCAAAGGAAGCCGTCCGATGTTACGCAGCGACACGCTGCCTGTGTTCACCTTTCTCGCCGCCGACGGCAGCGAGCAGAGCCTGGCCCTCGCCCAGCGTGCGGGCCGGGTGCGCGCCATTGCCGCCCGTGTGGCGGCTGCCTTGAGCGGAAACGCGGCGGGCGTGCCGGTGGGACTGATGTATGCGTCCGGGCCCGACCTCGTGCTCGCCTGGCTTGGCTGCGTGCTGGCCGGCGCGCAGCCGCTGGTGATGCAATATCCCACGCGCAAGCAGACGCGGCAATATTGGGAAGGCTCGGTCACCAACACGATCGGCGTCACCGGCCTCGGACTGGTGCTGTGCGACGCGCATTGCGCCGCGATGGGCTTGGGCCGGCTGGTGCCCACGCTGGAACAGAACGCGCTCGACGGAATGGCGGACGCGGACGTTACGCCGTTCGAGATCGACGATTTCGCCATCATCCAGCTTTCATCGGGCACCACCGGCCACCGCAAGGCGATGCGCCTGACGTCGGCGGCCCTGCTGCGCCACGTGACCGATTTTAACGCCACGCTCGGGCTGGACGCCTCCGACCGGATCGTGAGCTGGCTGCCGCTGTATCACGACATGGGATACGTCGCCTGCTTCGTCATGCCGCTGCTGCTCGGCATTCCCGTGGTGATGATGGACCCGATCGACTGGGTGGCCACGCCCACGCTCCTGTGGGAGGCGATCGAGCGGCACGCCGGCACCGTCTGCTACATGCCCAATTTCGGCTTCGAGGTGATGGCTCGCGCCGAGCCTCGCGCGACGCCGACCATGCGCCACTGGATCAGTTGCTCCGAGCCGGTCTCGCCCGTCACCGCGCGCCGCTTCCTCGACGCCACCGGCACGAAGGAGGACCGCTTCGCCGCCTGCTACGCGATGGCGGAAAACGTGTTTGCCGTGAGCCTCGGGCGCGGCGTGCGCACGCGCGAGATCGACGGCGTCGAAGTGATTTCCTGCGGCCAGCCGATCCCCGGCGTCTATCTGCGCGTCGTGGACGGCCAGATATGGGCGCGCAGCCCGGCCAGCATCGCCCGCTATCTGGGCGGTGACGACCTGCGCGACGCCGATGGCTTCTACCCGACTGGCGATCTCGGCGAGCTGCATGCGGACGGGCTGTATGTGACCGGCCGGCGGCAGGATTTGCTGATCCAGGCGGGCCGCAAGTTCATGCTGTCGGACATCGACCTGGCGCTGGGACGGCTGTTCCCCGACATACGCGGCCGCGCGGCCGCGCTGGCGCGCGAGGACGCCAGGCTCGGCACCCAGGTTGCCGTGATGCTGATCGAGGCAGGGGATTTTTTCGAGCGCACCGACCAGGGCGCCATCGCCGACGCGCTGCGCGACGCGACCGGTCTGGACCAGATCGAAGTCGCTTTCGTGCCGCCGCGGTTTCTCACCAAAACATCGTCGGGCAAGATCAACCGCCGCATCACCGCCGCGCACTGGGCCGGCGTCCAGGCTCATCGCGGCGCGCTGCTGGGCGAGATCGACCCTGTGGCCGAACTCCGCGCGTCCTTCCCGCGCGTGGACCGGACTCTCGCCGTCGGCCAGATCCTCAATTCGCTGTCGCTGACCGTTTTGCGCATCATCCTGGGCGATGCCGGCCTCGCTTACGACCCCGATGCGACCCTGGCGGGCATCGAGGCACAGCTTGCATCGGGCATCGGCCGTTCCGCAGACGCATCCGAGCCCGGCCTGCGGATCGTCTCCTTGGCGGACCGGCGCACCGTCAGCAAACTGACCGAGGCAGATCTCGACCGGCTTGCCGCCGATCTCGGTTGCCCCGTCACGTTCGAGCATGTCTGCCTGCCGCCGTCGCCGATCCTGCTCTCTGACCTCGTGTTCGACGATTACTTCTCGCCCCGGCTCGAGCAATCGGCACTCGGCAGCATGCGCGCGGCCCTTGCCAAGCTGCGCGGCGCCAGCCTGATCCTGGTGGATGACACGGCGGAGATGCAGATGCCGCCGAACCAGGCTTATGCCCCGCTATCGCATAATCTCGAGCGCGATCCGCGGTCCGACCTGATCATCGTCCGCTGGCAGAGCTATCCGCGTCAGCACCATCTGCTGCCGACCACCTTCGTCGCCGGACGCGACCTGCCGCTGGAAGGCCGTCAGACCACGTTGCGCCAGCTTGCCGCCTATCTCGGCCGGCCGATGTTCCGCATCGCCAGTTCGCCCACGCTTTCGCGCTACACGGCGGACTGGGATTATCTCGCGCTGCCGGGCACGCCGGACGCGGCACTCTCCACCGGCGTGGTGCAGCCTGATCGCCTGGTGGCCGCCCTGTCCGCCTGGCTGCGCGCCCGCCCGGAGCGGCTCGTGCTCTCGCCTTTACCCCGCGGTCCGCGGCTGGACCTGAACGATCTGGGCCATTTCTGCTCGCATTTCGGCCATCAGCCGCATATCGACGTCATGCTGCAGCGCTTCGACAGTTTCTGCATCGCCGGCCAGGCCGCCAGCATTCCCTATATACGCGACACGCTGACGCGCATGGGCAAGCGGTTCACCCTGGTGCCCAGCTACGCGCCGGAAATCCTTGCCACCGTCGCCGAACCCTACGACTGCCTGCTGATCTGCGGCGCCTGGGGCGACTACCCGATCACCACGCCGGCGGGTGCGGTGATGTTCATCAATTACGGCTCGGCCAGCACCTATAATATAGATGATCCGCTGCTGACCCGCCTCCGCTTCAAGCGCAACGCGCGCCACGACCCGCCGAGTGCGACCGACTGGTTCCATACCGGCGAACTGCACCGCGACTGGGACATGTCGCTCTGGGCCGCCGACCGGGCTGAAAAGGCCCGCCCGCGCGACGAGGCGCCGATCGCCGGCGCGGCGCCTGTCCGCCGCACTGTGCGCGAGCTGCTCGACGAGGCGATCCAGGCGCGGGGTCACGGCCGGCTGGAGGAAGCGCGCGCGCTGGCCGAGCAGGCGGTTTGCATCAAGCCAGACAATGCGATGGCCTACCGGCTGCTGTGCGACATCGCCGCAGACCGCGGCGACCCACAGACGCTGCGCGAAGAAGTGGCGCGCGCGACGGCGCGGATGCCGGAACAAAAGGACGTCTTCGCACGGCTGGAGGAGAGCAGGCTGCGGCGTATGAAAAGCGTCCTTTCCTAGAAGCAGCTCGCGACAGCGGACCAAAAGTCTTTTGCTTCTTCTATTCAGAAAAGAGGGCCTTCCTCACTCCCGCCGAAACGTCGCCACCAAAACATCCCGATAAGCCTCTTCCCCCGCCACCAGCGGCACGATCGCCGTCACCCCATGATACACACGCCCGTCGTCCACCAGCGCGCTCTCCAGCGGCGTGGTGAGCGTGAAGCTCCCCAGCCGGCGGCGCTGCAGGTCGTGGATCGAGGTCTCGCCGCTGGCCACGTTCTGCCGGCGCACCAGCATCACCAGCACCCAGTCCACCCCGTCGCGGTGCAGGCCCTCCGGCGTCGGCTGGGCCGCTTCGCCGGGCCTTGCCTCGATGCGGAACTGGTGGATTTCCACGTGCCAAGAGGGCGGGCGATGGGCCGGCGCGGTGCAGGCGGTGAAGATGGCGTGTGTGGCGTGCAGGATGGCGAGCAGCGCCGGATGGGTGCCGATGGCATCGGCCACCGGTTCGAACCAGCGTTCCAGCCCGCCGTTCAGCGCGTTATAGTCGCGGCTCTGGTAATGCGGCTGGTGCGGTTTGCGTCGCACGCCGTCTGCACTGACCGAGAAAGCCGCATGGCGCCGGCGCCGGTAGCGGCCGCCATCGGCCATGTAGGTGTCCAGCCCCAGATCGTTCCAGCTTGCGGCGAAGGTGGGCCAGTCGGCGAGCGCTTCGGCGCCGAGCAGGGTGGCGAAGGCGTCGGCGGGGACGTGGGAAAAGCCTTGGGCTTGCAGGTCTTGTTCGATGGTCATGAGGTAAGGAAGGCCTTCTTTTCTGAAGAAAAGAAGCAAAAGACTTTTTCTCCGCTGTCGCGCGGCTCGTCGTGAGCATCGCGGCCGCGGAATAAGAGTTTTTTGGTTCTTGTTTTCAAAAAAGGACCGCTTGCCTTCATTGCGTGTTCCCCAAAGCAGCCGGCGGCGGCGATTGCTCAACCTGGCCCTGCCGAATGCCCGCCTCCTCGCGCCCGGCCGCGGGGCGCTCGGGCATGCTGTGGGAATAGACCGTCTGCACCGGCGTGGCGATGCGCACGCCCTCGTCCTTGAAGCGGATCGCCATGCGCCGGTTGAACTCGCGTTGCACCGCCCAGCGGCCGGCATCCGTGCACACGATCTGGCCGACGATGGTCAGGATGCCGGCATCTACCCGGTCCACGCCCCAGAGCTGGAAGTCGCTGCGCATGGTGTCGGCGAACCGGCTCTCGCCGCGCATCGTGCGCGCGATGTCGCTGAGGAGGTCGCACACCCGGTCGCTGTCCTCCTCGAAGGGTATGCTGACACTGACAGCCGCGTTGCCGATGCCGCGGTTGACGTTGGTGACGGTGGAGACCGAGCTGAACGGGATGATGTGCACCGAACCGTCGCCGGCGCGCAGGCGCATGGTGCGGATCGAAAGATTTTCGACCGCGCCGGACAGGCCGGCCACCGTCACCCAGTCGCCCACCTGCATCGCGTTCTCCAGCAGCAGGAAGATGCCGGTGATGAAATCCTGCACCAGCTTCTGGCTGCCGAAGCCGATGGCGACACCAAGGATGCCGGCGCCGGCCAGAAGGGGGGCGATATTGACGCCCACTTCGGAGAGTGCGGACAGGCCGAACACTGCGATGAGAGCGGCGAGCAGGACGGTGCGCAAAATCGGCAGCAGCGTGCGCAGGCGGGCGGCGCGCGCCAGTTGAGTCTGGCGCGAGAGGCGGGCCAGGTGGCTGTCGATGGACGCGTTCACGCCTTCCCACACGGCGATGGCGACGGCGGCGGCGATCAGGATGTCGAGGCTGGCCGAGACGAGCCGGCCGCCGAGCGCGTTGGTGTGGAACCAGCGCAGCGTGTCGAGCCCCCAAGCCTGCAGCAGTGCGAGCCCGGTGAGCACGAAGATGATACCGACGACCGCACGGCGGAGCAGCGGGTAGTAGCGGTCGGCACGCTGTTCGAGGCCGGGATGGCGCGCGATCGCTTCGGGCGAGATGCGGAACAGGCGGTCGAGCCCGCCGAGCAGCACGATGGCGGCCAGCCGGGCGACGACAAGCACGCCGATCGTGGTCAGGAACACGTGCCAGATGCGCACGTAGCCGTTGCGGACTTCGGCCGCCCAGACCAGCCACAATCCGATGATGTAAAAGATGGCCACCAGGTGCCACACGGAGGCCAGCCGGTTGCGCAGGCGCCCGCCCGGCCCGGGGTTGGCGCGTTTGGAGCGCAGATGGGCCGCCACCGATCCGCGGCATTGCAGCACGACCACCGCCAGGCAGAGATGCACGACCAGGAACACTGCCTTGAGGAAGGCCGCGTTGGCTTGCGCCGGCAGGCCGAAGAGGTTGCCGATCTGGCTGGCGGCAAAGCCGAACGCGCCGAGGGCGAAGATGCGGCGCACCCATATCACCGCATACAGCGCGCCTTCGTCGCTCACATGGAGCAGGCGCAAGGCGGGATAGCGCGGCTGGACGAACATGCGGGTGACCGCGGTGGCCAGCCGGCAGACGATGTAGGCGACGATGGCCGCCTGCAGCACGTCGCGCTGATGCGGGCTGGCGAACAGGGCGCCGGCGTAGCCCACGCCGAGGAACACGCCCATCGGCAGCAGGTCGAGCAGAAAGCCCAGCAGCACGAAGGGTAATCGCTGCATGGCGCGTACGGTGCGGGCGAACCGCCGGCGGCGCAGCACGGTCTCGACGATGGCCGCTTCATGTTCCGTCGCCGGCAGGGCGGGCTCGGCCGGCGGTTCATCGGCGCCGGCGGGCGCGTCGGCCGCGTCCACGGCCGCCTGCACGCGTGCCGCTGATGCGTCGGTGCCGCGGGCGCTGTCGCCGGGGGAAGGTTCGAGCTCCGCGTGCGCATCGCCGGCGATGGGTGCGGCGCGGGCGATGGCGCGCATCGGCCGGCGCAGCAACGCCCACACGCCCCACTCCGCCAGGCCGGCCAGTGCCAGCACAAGGGCGAGGCGCCAGGCGGCATCGAGCGCGCGGTCTCGGCGCGCCGGGTCGTCCATCGTGCGCAGGGTGAACCGCCACACGCTCGGCAGGTCGCCCAGCACGCGGCCGAAGCTGACTGCCTGGCTGGACAGGCCGGTCAGCCAGGTCGAGCCCTCCTTGAGCAGTTGCGCACCGACGCTGTTGGGCGCCAGCGGTACGGCGGAGGCAGGCTTTGGCGGGTTCACCACCTGCGTGGCTTTCTGCAGCGTCTCGAGCGTGGCAGTGAAGGCGGCGCGTTTCTGCGGATCGTTCAGCAGGTCGATCATCTGGTGCGCTTCGGCCGGCGTCAGCGCGGGTGCGGTGGGCGGTTTGGCGGCTTCGGCGGGTTTGGGCAGGGCGGCGGCGGGAAGCTGCGCCGAGGCTGGATGCACCGCGAGCAGCAGCAGCAGCGCGCACGCCCAGGGGTGCATAAACGTGCGGCGTGGCTTATGTCCGTGAGATGACATCGTTTCTGATGATCCTTCTGGGCGCCACTCTGCTGGGCCTGCTCGTCGTACTCGGCATGGGCATGCTGGGTGTGGTGCGCGGCGGCGATCCACGCCGATCCAACGCCCTCATGCGCGCCCGCGTTCTTCTGCAAGGCGTGGCGCTGGCGCTGATGGCGGTCTTGTTGCTGTCCAGGAAGTAGGAAGGCCGCCGTCGCGCGCTCGAGGCGAGCTCGCGACAGCTTAGCAAAAGTCTTTTGGTCCTCTTCAGAAAAGGACTGCTTCCTTCACCTTGCCCAACGCCACGTCCACCTGCTCTCCCGTCTGAAGATTCTTGACTGCGGCCACGCCTTTGGCGATCTCGGCCTCACCCAGGATCACCACCGCTCGCGCGCCGATCTTGTTCGCCCGCTCCATCCGCTTCTTCATGTTGCCGCGATAGGCGATTTCCGCGCGCACGCCGCCGCGCCGGAGGTCTTGCAGAATGGTGAGGGCGGTGGCCTCGCAGGCCTCGCCCATCGGAATGATCGCGACAGATGCCGGCTTCGCGGGTGCGGCGTCCAGTAGCATCGAGAGGCGTTCGATGCCGGCGGCCCAGCCGACAGCGGGGGTGGGCGGGCCGCCCATTTCGGCCACCAGCCCGTCATAGCGGCCGCCGCCCATTACCGTGCCTTGCGCGCCCAGCTTGGTGGTGACGAATTCGAAGGCGGTGTGGCTGTAATAATCGAGGCCGCGCACGATGCGCGGGTTTTCGGTGTAGGCGACGCCGAGATGGCCGAGATGGGTGCGCACGCCGTCGTAGAAGCGGCGTGCGTCGTCGGTGAGGTAGGGCGCGATACTGGGCGCTTCGGCCACCAGCCGGCGGTCGCCCTCGTCCTTGCTGTCGAGGATGCGCATGGGGTTGCGCTCGAGCCGGTCCTGGCTGTCCTGGCTGAGAGACGCGCGATGGTCGGCGAAATAGGCGACCAGCGCCGCGCGATACGCGTCGCGGCTCGGCGTGTCGCCCAGCGTGTTCAACTCCAGCACCACGCTGTCGGCCAGGCCTAGGGCGGACAGTATATCGGCGCCGAGTGCGATGATTTCGGCGTCGGCCAGCGGCTCGGGCGCGCCGATGAGCTCGGCGCCGATCTGGTGGAATTGCCGGTAGCGGCCCTTCTGCGGCCGCTCATAGCGGAACATCGGGCCGTGGTAGAACAGCTTCTGCGGCAGTGCCTGGGTCAGCCCGTTGCTGACCAGCGCGCGGCAGATCCCGGCCGTGCCCTCGGGGCGCAGCGTGACGCTGTCGCCGCCGCGGTCGGTGAAGGTGTACATTTCCTTGGTGACGACGTCGGAGGTGTCGCCCAGCGTTCTGGCGAACACCCGCGTATCCTCGAATATCGGCGTGGACCATTCCTCGAAGCCGTAGAGGAAGGCGGTGCTCCGGGCGGTGTCGACCACGTGGGCGTGGCGGCGGTGGTCGTCGCCGATAATGTCGCGGGTGCCGCGGACAGGTTGTGGGGTTTCCAAAGCTCAGGTTCTCGCCGCGGGGGAACGGGCGATTAGCATGGGAGGGCGAGAAAGGAAGCAGTCCTTTTTTGAAAAAAAGGACCAAAGACTTCTTGATTGCGATCGCCCGGCCTTACGCCGGGCGATCGTCATCACGGCTTAGGCGTTGCGGCGGCGGATGAAGGTCAGGCCGAGCAGGCCCATGGCTAGGACGGCGAACGTGGCGGGCTCGGGCACTACGCTCGGGCCGCCGCCCATGCCGGCGACGCTGGCGAGGAACGAGCCGTTGGCGCAGTCGCCGGTGCCCCAGAACACGTCGAAACCGTTGGCGAACACGGCGGCCTCGGCGGCGGTCAGGGTGAGCTGCACGTCGACGATGTAGTTGCTGCCGACCTTCTGGCCGGTGGTGACGTGAACGCCGCCGAGCAGCGTGCCGCCGGTGACGACGGCGGCGGCGTTATAGCCCTGGTAGCCGGCCTGGCCGGGCTGGAAGTTGGTGCTGTTGGTGTATTGGCCGCCATAGGTCACGCCCGAACGGCCCGACCAGATCTGCTGCGAGTTGAGGTAGCTGGGGTTCTGGTAGAAGCCAGCCGCCACGCCGCCATTGGCGCCCTCGTTGCCGAGCGAGATCGCATAGTTGAAGCCGGCATTGCTGTAGCCCACCGGATTGGACCGCAAGAAGATGTCCGGATAATAGACCGTGCTGCTGTTGACTGCTTCCTGGCCGGAAAACAGCGTCGAATACTGCAGATCGACGGAGTAGTTACCGTTGGTGCCGGCGGCCGTGGTGACGGCGAGCTGCGACGTTGCGAAGTCGCTGCCGATGGCGCCGCCGACGGCGGAGTTGCCGTTGTAGTAGTCGGTGGGGCCGCCACCGCTATAGGCGACGACGTCGGTGGTGTTGGCGATGGTGACCGTGTCGGCCTGGGCGACGCCGGCCGCGCCGGCGGTGAGCGTGAGGACAGTCGCGAGAAGAGTGGACATACGCATCGGATTACATCCCGTTGAACTGATGCGAACGGCTAACAGAGCGCAAAAACGGTAGCAAACGGGCAAACGTCTCTTTTATTGAGACCATACGGACGTATTACTACTTTTGCGGGTGTTCTGACCTGGCGTGCCTACTTTCCGTAAAAGCCGGCAACGGGGTAAATGCCGGACATGAACATCATCCCACGCGTGCTGCTTCCTGCAACCGTATTTGTCCTGTGCGCTGCGGCGCCGCTGCACGAGTTCCTTTCCGTTGCGATTTCGCCGGACGGCACGCATGTGGCGTCCGTCGAAGGCGACCAGGATGCGTCCGGCATCGCCGATACGCCGACGGTCGTCATCCGCGGCGCGGACAGTGGGGCCGCGGCCGCGACGGTGAGTTTGCCCTGCGGCAAGGTGCACGATTGTACGCCGTCCTCGCTGGCCTGGCGCCCCGATGGCACGGAGCTGGATTTCGTTCTGCGCAGCCCGGGCAGCCATGCGCGCGCCATCTACGGCGTGCATCCCGATGGAACAAACCTCCGCAAGATTATGGATTTCAACGGAACGTTGGACGGTCTCCGCTTCAGTGCCGACGGGCGGCTTGCGATGCTGGCCATCGATGGTGCGACCAAGGAGGTGGGCGCGGTGGAAGCCGGCGCCGCGCAAACCGGCGAGTTGAATACGGACGTGCACGAACAGAGACTGGCCGTCCTGCAGCCCGACAACACGCTGCGGTATGCGTCGCCGCCCGATCTGTTCGTCTATGAATACGATTGGCGGCCCGATGGCAGCGGCTTCGTGGGGACGGCGGCCCATGGCGACGGCGACAACAACTGGTGGGTGGCCGAGCTTTACAGCTTCGATGCGGCTTCCGGCGCTGCCCGGGTCATCTACAAACCCGCGGGTGCTCAGCAGCAATTGGCTCAACCCAGGGTAGCTCCTGATGGCCGCACCGTATCCTTCATAGCAGGGCTGATGAGCGACTTCGGGGCTACCGGAGGTGACGCCATTGTGATGCCGTTGGATCATCCGGACGCCGGTGTTCTCAACCTATCGGCGGGCTGGCAAGCGAGCGTTATGGCCCTGAGCTGGGACTGCGACGGCAGCCTGATGGCGCGATTGCTCGCCGGCGATCAGACCCGCCTGGTGCGAATCGGCACCGGCGCCGCGTCGGCCACCCCGCCCGCGCCGCTCTACGAATCGGCCGAACGTATGGGCGGCGACGAGGACGGCCTGACGCGGTCCTGCAAGAGCAAGCGCGCCGCGATGGTGCATCAGAGCTTCACCGCGGCGCCGGAAATCGAGGTCGGCGCGCCGGGCCAATGGCACGACCTGACGCAGGCCAACACGGCGCAGCACCTCGATGCAACGGCGCGCTCGCTCTCCTGGCAGAGCGGCGGGCACGCGGTGCAGGGCTGGCTGCTGCTGCCCAACCACACGGTCGCCGCGGGCAAGTTCGGCATGATCACCGAAGTGCATGGCGGCCCGGCCTGGGCGAACCAGCCGGCCTTCGTGGGCGAGGGCACGCAGCGGCAATTGCTCGCGGCGGGTTACGCGCTGCTGCTGCCCAACCCGCGCGGCAGCTATGGCCAGGGCGAGGCGTTCACCCGGGCCAACGTGAAGGATTTCGGCTATGGCGACCTGCGCGACATATTGGCGGGCGTGGATGCGGCCGAGCGCGCGGCCCCGATCGACGATCGCCGGCTCGGCCTGACCGGCTGGAGCTACGGCGGCTACATGACCATGTTCGCGGTCACCCAGACCAACCGCTTCCATGCGGCGGTCGCCGGCGCGGGCCTGTCGGACTGGCTCTCCTATTATGGCGAGAACGGTATCGATGCGTGGATGATCCCCTATTTCGGCGCCTCGGTGTATGACGACCCTGCGGTGTATGCGAAATCGGCGCCGATGAGCTTCATCCGCCAGGTGCGCACGCCGACGTTGAGCGTGGTGGGCGAGAACGACATCGAGTGCCCCGCCCCGCAGACGATCGAGTTCTATCATGCCCTGCACGACCTGGGCATCCCGTCGGCCGCCGTCGTCTATCCCGGCGAAGGCCACCGTTTCCACAGCCCGGCCCACATCGCGGACATCACCAAGCGGACCGTTGCCTGGTTCAACAAATACCTAACTATCCGTCCGTAAAGTCGCTCTGGCGGTCATCTGACGGGAATTTCTGCGCTCCGGTGCTCAAAAAATCACCGCCAGCTGACCCGCCGGACCAGCTTTCCGAACAGGCACGGAGCAAATCGAAAAAGTTTTTTGGTCCTTTTTTTCAAAAAAGGACGGCTTCCTTCCTTTGCGCCGTCAGATCCGCCAAAGAACACCGCTCGAGCACCTCGGCCACCGCATCGCGCGCGCGACGCATCAGGTGGGTCAGCCGGCAACTCTCCACGCTTTCGCAATCGTCGCAGGCGCGGAAGGCCGTCGCACTCGCGCACGGCGTCATCGCCAGCGGCCCATCGACGATGCGGATGACGTCGGCGGCCGAGATCGCATTGGGCTGGCCCGCGAGCCGGTGGCCGCCGGCCGGACCGCGCCTGCTCTCCACCAGGCCGCCCTCGCGCAACTGGCTGAGGATCGCTTCGAGGAACTTGCGTGGCACGTCGGCGGCTTCGGCGAGGTCGCCAGCGCTGGTCCAGCCGTTGGCCGGTTTGCGCTCGGCCATCGCGAGGCACGCGCGCAGGGCATATTTGGCGCGGCTGGTCAGCACATTGCGCCTCCTCTAGGCTTATTGCGTCGGAGCGCCACCTACCACCGCGACCGCAAACCTTGCCACCCCCGGACTGCCGCCTGCTCCCACCCCCTTTCCCAGAATTGCCGTCGAGGATCTGATGACGTTGGAGCTGTTCCCCGATCGTGCCGGCGCACCCGCGCCCACCGCCAAGCGACCGATTGCCGTCATCGGCGCCGGCTTTTCCGGCACCATCACTGCATTGCAGCTGCTGCGGCGGCTGCCCGCAGATCAGCCGGTGCTGCTGTGCGAACGCGGGCCGCAATTCGCTGGCGGGGCAGCCTACTCCACCGACGACAACGATCATCTGCTGAACGTGCGCGCCGCCAACATGAGCGCGCTCTCCGACGAGCCGCTGCATTTCCAGGAATGGCTGAAGCGCCGGGCTGGCGAACAGCCCCCCCCGGCCGGGCTGCACCACACGCAAGCCGGGCTGTTCGCATCGCGCGGGCTCTACGGAGAATATCTGCGCTCCATCCTGGACTATGCGCTGCGCGAGACGGCGGGGCGCGCACAACTGCGCCTGATCGCCGCGGATGTGCTCGACGTGGTCTCGGCCGACCATGGCGATTACGAGCTGGTGCTGGCCGACAATTCCCGCGTGGCGGTGTCCGGCGTCATCCTGGCGGTGGGCAATCTGCCGCCAGAGGAGGGCGACGACCCGCGCATCTGCCGCAATGCCTGGGGCGAGAAGGCCTGGGCGCCTCTCGACCCCGCGCGTCCCGTGCTGATCGTCGGCACCGGGCTCACTATGGTCGATGTCGCGGTGCGGCTGCGCAAGCGCGGGTTCGCGGGCGGCATCGTGGCACTTTCGCGCGGCGGCCTGTTGCCGGCGCGGCACACGACGGTCGGCACGGCTTGGCCCACGCCGCACTTCACCATGGCCGAAGAAGTCTCCCTGCCGCGTCTGATGGCACGCCTGCGCGACGAGGCGTTCGCCGCGGCCGAACAGGGTGCGGACTGGCGCGCGGTGATCGACAGCATGCGGCCGATCACCGCCAGCCTGTGGGGCCGGCTGCCGCTGGCGGAACGGCGGCGTTTCCTGCGCCATGCCAGGCGGTTCTGGGACGTGCATCGGCATCGCATGGCGCCGCCGCATGCCGACCTCATTGCGTCCATGCTCGACGATGGCAGCCTGCGCATCATCGCCGGCCGTATCCAGTCCATGCAGGGTTCGCGCGACAGCGTTTCCGTGCGCTACACGCCGCGCGGGCGGCCGGACGAGACGCTGGAGGTGCAGCGCGTCATTCTCGCCTCCGGCCTGGAACACATCTCCCGCACGCGCGACACTCTGATGCAGCGCCTGCTCGACCGCGGATTGGTCCGCGTCGACGCCCAAGGGCTCGGGCTGGACGTGACGGACTCGCTCAACGTGGTGCGCGGCGACGGCGCAGTCACCGAGCGCATCTGGGCGCTGGGGCCGGTGGTGCGCGGCGTGTTCTGGGAGTGCGTGGCGGTGCCCGACATCCGGGTGCAGGCGGCGAATTTGGCGGTGAGCGTGGTGGCGCGGCTGCGGGAGGATGCGCCGCGATGGGGGTTCATCATCTGAGAAAGGCCTTCTTTTCTGCAGAAAAGAAGCAAACGACTTCTGCTCCATCCGCTTAGGCGATTGGCATGGGTGCTGACGACCTGGAACCGGCAGCATGGTTGGCGGTCGATAGTTACCTGGCTGATCTGCTGGCGCCTTCGGACGAGGTTCTGCGTGCTGCGCTGGACGAAAACGAACGGCGTGGTTTGCCGGCCCACGATGTGTCGGCCTTGCAGGGCAAGATGCTCGGGCTCTTCGCCCGCATGGTGCGCGCTTCGCGGATATTGGAAATCGGCACGCTCGGCGGTTACAGCGCGATCTGGATGGCGCGCGCCCTGCCGGCCGGTGGCAGACTGGTGACGATCGAGGCGGACCAGAGGCATGCGGAAGCCGCGCGCACGAACATTGCGCGGGCCGGTCTGGCCGGGGTGATCGAGCTGCATGTCGGCAGCGCGCTCGACATTCTGCCCGGTTTGGCCGGGCCGTTCGACATGGTTTTCATCGATGCCGACAAGCCCTGCAACCCGGATTATCTGGAGTGGGCGCTTCGCCTGTCGCGCCCGGGAACGCTCATCGTCGGCGACAATGTCGTACGCGGCGGGCAGGTGATCGACGCAGCAAGCCAAGACCCGAGTGTGAAGGGCGTGCGGGCCTTTCTGGACATCCTCGCCGCCGACCCGCGCCTGGATGCGACCGCAATCCAGACCGTCGGCGCGAAAGGCTGGGACGGTTTCTCCGTGGCGATCGTCCGAACCTAGCCGATCCCGGAGCCCGCGGCAGCAGAGGCAAACGCCCTTTGCTTCCTTTCTTCAGAAAAGAAGGCCTTCCTATAAGAAAGCTCGCCCACGCACCGACAGATCGTCGCTGGCAGCAAGCTTGGCCATGATCGCATCGTAGAGAATGAGGTCCTCGCCGATCTGGCCCTCGATAAAATCGCGGTCTGCGGCGGGCACGGTTTCGGGCGTGAAGAGCGGCTGGGACGGGTTGATGCGGCGGCCGGGTTCGAAGCCGAATTTGCGGGTGCGCCAGGCCGAGTAGCGCGTGGTGTCGGTGATCTCGACGTCGCACATGATCAGCGCGTCGATGGCCGAGGCGGCGGTGCCGGTGCCCAGGTAATGGCACAGGATGTTGGGCGTGGTGATGGCGCGCGAGCGGAGAAGCCGGCTGCCGAGGTCGAGCAGGTAGGCGGGCGTGAGGTCGGGCGCGAGTTTGGCCAGGCCAATGGCGGCGAGCCAGCCGGTCGTGTCGCCGCGCGGCGTGGTGGGGAACTCGACGAAGCGGGTCAGGATGAACGAGATGAAGGAATAGAGCAGGTCGCGCGGGTGGCGGATGGTGGTGAACACTTCGTCTTCGAAGCGCACGAGGTTGCGTTCGACATACCATCTCAGCGGCACGTGGCCGGAGACGGCGATGGTGTCGGCCAGGTTGGCGCCGATGGCGATGTGCCGAAGCTGATCGAACATGGCGGGTTTGGGCGTGTGCGCGGCCGACGCCAGGTGCTGGTGGACGTAGGGGTAGAGGCGCCGGAGTGTGACCAGCAGGTCGGTGCCGGCGCATTTGGGAATGTGGACGAACATCAGCCGGCGCTTGTCCTGGTACGCGTCGAGGATGATTTCGCGGATGCGCGACTGGAACTCCTCGCCCTGCAAAGCGACTGCGGTGGCGTTGCGCGCGCTGTATTTGGGACCTTCGGCCAACAGGGTGCCGCGTTCCGGGGCGCGGCCCAGCGTGTTGAAAAAGATTTGGCGGCGGGTGACGCCGGTGAAGTCGATGCGGTTCAGGACCGAGGGCAGGCCGCGGAGCGGATCGTAGAGCGCGAAGTTCATCAGCATCTGGCGGGCGTTGAGCGGCGCTGCGACGGTCTGCATCATGGCTTGGTGATGCCATTGTTCCGCCTGTGCGTTAAGTGGCGGCAAACAGAGTAGGCGCGCGCATGGCCGACGAGATCATCAGCGAGCACGCCTCGGTCGTCCGGCTGCGGGTGACGCCGCGCCTGTGGGCGATCCTGCAGGAGCACCGGATCAGTTTCGGTGCGCGCGACGCCGCGCGGCTGCCGCATCTCGATCTGCCGAAGAACGCGCGGATCGAGCGTTATGCCGACTACACCAACGGCAACACGCTGCATTCGATGGGCGCATTCAGCTATACGATGACCAATGAGGGCGCGCTGGTGGCGGGGCGGTACTGCTCGATCGCCGACCAGACGATGGTGATGGGCGAGCGTCATCCGGTGGAGCACGTGACGACGAGCTCGTTCCCCTATCGGGTGCCGCGGCCGGCGTGGGTGTGGGCGCGGGACGAGCTGCTGGGGGGCGACCAGACTTTCGTGCCGCCGAGCGTGCCGACGCTGGGGCCGGCGGTGCTGGAGCATGACGTGTGGACCGGCAACCGGGCGATGCTGGCGCGCGGGATTACGCTGCACACGGGCTGCGTGGTGGCGGCGGCCAGCGTGGTGACCAAGGACGTGCCGCCTTATGCGATCGTGGCCGGCAATCCGGCGCGGGTGATCCGGCTGCGGTTTGCCGAGCGCGTGGTGGAGCGGCTGCTGGCGTCGCGGTGGTGGGAGTGCCATCCGCGCGTGCTGTTCGCCGCCGACATGCGCGATCCGGAGCGGTTTCTCGATGGGCTGGAGGCGGCGCGTGAGGGGTTGCCGGAGTTTCGGCCGACCGTTTTTGGGTGGGACGTTTTGAAGGCAGGCCTTCTTTTCTGAAGAAAAGAAGGCAAAAGACTTTGTTCTGCTGTCGCCGGGCTCAGGACAGGCCGGTGGTTTTTACATTCTGAAAAAATCGGAAAATTGTGCTGAAACATCGGCGGCTTAAATCGTGGTCCGTCTCTAACAGGGGAGGTTCTTATGGTCTGGTTGAAGAGAACGTTGATCGCCCTTCTGCTGGCTTCGCCGTTGGCGATACCGGCGCCGGCGCAGGCCTGGTGGGTGCATGGCGGGTGGGGCTGGCACGGCGGCTGGGGCTGGCGCGGCGGTGTGGTCGTCGGTGGGCCGGTCGTGGTGGGCGGGCCGGTCGTGGTGGGGCCGCCTGTGGTGTACGGCGCGGCGCCTTACCGGTTCATTCCTGGCCATTACACACGCTGGGGCGTGTGGGTGCCGCCGCATTGGGGCTACTACTGAGGCGGGGCGCCGTCGGCGTCGGGGTCGGCAAACACCTGCGTGAGGCTGATCTCGGCGCTGCCGGGGCGTAGCGGCTTCGGCTGGGTGGACGATGGTGCCCAGCCGGTGAGCATGGCCAGGCGCAGGCGCACGGCGATGCGGCCGTCCTGCTCGGGCAGGGCGGCCAGCGACGCGGGGATGAGTGCGCGGGGCGGGATGCGGCGGTCGCGCAGGGCGACGGCGTTGGTCTCGCCCGCGTGGCGCAGGTCGGTGACGAGTTCGAAGGGGTTGGCGTAGCGCAGGTCGATGTCGTCGATGTCGGCGACGGGGAGTGCGAAGCCGGCGCGCTGCAGGAGGGCGGCACAGTCCGGCAGGTCGGCGAAGGGGGAGATGCGGGGCGAGGCGCCGCCGGTGAGCTCGGCTTCGGTGGCGGTGAGCGCGGTGCGCCAGGCGTCGAGCGTGCCGAGCGCGGGCAGACTGGCGATGAACAGCCCGTCGGGTTTGAGCGACATGCGGAGCTGGATGAGCGCGCCGGGCAGGTCGTTGATCCAGTGGAGCGAGAGATTGGCGACGACGAGGTCGAAGCTGGCCGGCGCGAAGGGGAGGAATTCCTCGTCGCCAACGACGGGGGTGCCGCCGGCGAGTGCGGCCATGCGGACGGAGAGGTCGAGGCTGACGCAGCCGATGCCGCGGTCGCGGAGCATGGGGGCGATGACGCCGCGGCCGCCGACATCGAGCGCGTGGGTGAAGCGGTGGGTGGTGTCGTCGAGCCGGTCGAGCAGCCGGTCGGCCGCCTCCTGCAGGATGGGGTGGACGGTGTGCACGTGCCGCGCCGCACGATCCCGATGCAGGCGGACAGCGTCGCGGTCGAAAACAAGCATCCCCGTCTGTAACCGACG
This sequence comes from uncultured Alphaproteobacteria bacterium, assembly GCA_963848205.1. Lineage (GTDB taxonomy): Bacteria > Pseudomonadota > Alphaproteobacteria > Acetobacterales > Acetobacteraceae > BOG-908. Next base: position 260,405 of record CAWKCV010000003.1, read on the forward strand.
GCGAAGCAAGCCAAAAGTTTTTTGGTTCTTTTTGTCAAAAAAAACGCTTACTTCGTCGTGCTCCTGGATTTGCTGTTGCCCCCAACCTGCGCCGCCTGCGACGACCTTGTGTCGGCCCCGGGCCAGCTTTGCGCGACGTGCTTTTCAGGACTGACCTTCGTGACGCCCCCGGTGTGCCGGAGCTGCGGCCTGCCGTTCACCGCGGCGGGTGCGCAGGTTTGCCTGACGTGCCGCGCCGATCCGCCGCCATGGGGGGAGGCGCGGGCGGCGCTGATGTATGACGCGCTTTCGCAGCGGCTGATTTTGCCGCTGAAATATGCCGACCGGACGGAGCTGGCCGGGGTGTTGGCGCTGCACATGCAGCGTGCGGGCGCGGCGTTGCTGGCGGGCGCGGAGGTGTTGGTGCCGGTGCCGTTGCATCGGTGGCGGCTGTGGCGGCGGCGGTATAACCAGTCGGCGTTGCTGGCGCGGGCGTTGTCGCGGCGGACGGGGGTGCGTTGCGTGCCGGATGCGTTGCGGCGGCTGCGCTCGACGCCGAAGCTGGGACGGTTGGGTGCGGCGGAGCGGGCGGCGTTGATGGCGGGGGCGATTTCGGTGCGGCCGGGCAGGGAGGTGGCGGTGGCCGGACGGCGCGTGGTGTTGGTCGACGATGTGCTGACATCGGGGGCGACGGCGCGGGCGTGCACGCAGGCGCTTCTTGACGCGGGGGCGGCGAGCATCGACGTGTTGGTGGCCAGCCGTGTGGCCGATCCGCGTTTGCCGGACGATGCGGGTGGCGACGATGGGGACGAGATTGAGCAGGATTGAGATTTATACGCAGCCTTGGTGCCCGTATTGCGCGCGGGCGTTGAACCTGTTTGCCAAGAAGGGTGTAGCCGTCGAGGAGATCGATGCGCCTGGCGGGTCGGAGAAGCGTGACGAGGCGCAGCGCCGGTCGGGCGGGCGCAGCACTGTTCCGCAGATTTTCATCGATGGCGCGCATATCGGCGGCAGCGACGACCTGGCCGCACTCGACCGGGCTGGCAAGCTGGATGCGTTGCTTGCAGGGTGAGGGTCTGACGCGCGGATGATCCATTATCAGTTGCGGTGCGGGAGCGGCCACGGGTTCGATGGCTGGTTCCCCGGCAGCGCGTCGTTCGATCAGCAGGCGGAGGCGGGGCTGCTGGCGTGCCCGGTGTGCGCGGATACAAGGGTGGAGCGGGCGATGATGGCGCCGCGCGTGCGCACCGGGGCGCGGGCGGTGGCTCCGGAGATGCCGGCAGAGGATGCCAGGGTGCCGGCGGTGGTGCCAAAAAACGCGCCAGAAAACGCGCCAGAAAGCGCGTCAGAAAACGCCCGGGTGAACGCGCCGGAGAAGGCCTTGGTGCCGGGCGGCCCGATCCCGGACCAGATGCGGGCGATGCTGCAGCGGGTGCGGGCCGAGGTGGAGCGGCGGTGCGAGTATGTGGGCGCCAGCTTTGCCGAGCAGGCGCGCGCGATCCATGAAGGGACGCAGCCGCCGAAGGCGATTTACGGTGAGAGCACGCCGGAGGAGGCCGAGGCGTTGGCCGAGGACGGTATCGAGGTGGCGCGCATACCGTGGATTCCCCGTGCGGACGGCTAGCGCGCTCGCGGTGGCGCTGCTGCTGTGGGCAGGCGCGGCACGTGCGCAGGCGGGGCCGCCCCGCTCGCCAGTGGGCGAGTGGCTGACGGAGGATCGTGGCGGGGTGGTGCAGATCCGGCCGTGCGGCGAGGCGCTGTGCGGCACTATCATCGGGCTGACGTTCGACCCGGGGCAGACGATCAAGTTGGACGTGCATGGGCGGTCGCAGTGCCATCTGGAGCTGCTGGGCAATTTGCGGCTGCAGGGTGACCGCAGGTGGCATGGCACGGTGACCAATCCGGAGGACGGGCGGACTTATAGTGCCGAGGTGTGGGTGGGGCCGGACGGGGTGATGCGGCTGCTGGGCTATTTCGGGCTGGAGATTTTCGGCGTGACGCAGCATTGGCCGCCGTTTGCGGGGACGGTGAAGCCGGACTGCCGGTTTCACTGACGATGCCACGTCCTGTGGCCGGTAACGGTATGGTCACCGGTTTCATGCATGATCGTCATATCACGTAGTCGATAAGCCTGCTTATCATCTGCCCTGTATGGCATATGTTGCAGTGCGACATGCAATATCGGGGTTCGCGGATGGCACAGTTTGAGACGACGCGTCTGGCGCAGGCTGGCCGGTTTTTCGCGGTCGCCTGGTCGCTGTTCGTCGCGGCATTTCTCTACTACGTGGTGCTCACGATCTTGGCGATCGATGGGGCCGATACGTCGGACAGCTTTATGGCTGTCGCTTACGGGCTCCCGGTCGTTGCGTACACTGTGCTTCTGCTTGCCCGGCTTGCGGGCGTTTTGGCGCAGGGATTGCAGCATCTGACGCAGAAGCCGCACGCCATTTCCCGCTGATTTTGCACTGCGGCGACTGTCGCGGCAAAAGCATAGGCGGACACGGTCGGGGAGCCGCCACCATTGCCGGCGCGTGTGCGGTGCGTCCAGCATGCGTCGGGTGAATGTGCCGCTTCATGACGGGCAATTTGGCCCAGGGGCGACCTGTGCGGCAATCTGAAACGCTCAATCGCGGGCGAAAGCAGCGATATAATTGATGTTGGTGTCTCGGCCCCCGTGCCAGCTTGCGGTGACCGGGTTGCGGATCATGCCGGCCACGTCCACCAGCCGAAGCCCGGCCGCGCGTGCCATGGCGGCGAGTTCCTCGGGTTTGACAAAGGCGCGCCAGTCGTGCGTGCCGGCCGGCAGCAGGCGGGCCACATATTCGGCGCCGATCTTGGCCACCGCGAGCGACTGCCAGGTACGGTTCAGCGTGGAGACGAACAGCAGGCCGCCTGGCTGTAGCAGGCCGGCCAGCGTGACCATGAAGCCCGCCTGGTCGGGCACGTGCTCGATGATCTCGAGCGCGGCGATGGCGGCAAAGCGCGCCGGTTCGGCGGCGAGCTGTTCGGCGCGGCCGGTACGGTAGTCGATGACCAGGCCGCCGGTGGCCGCGTGGGCGCGTGCGACGCCGATTGCGTCCTCCGATCCGTCCACGCCGGTAACAGTGAAGCCGGCACGGGCGAAGGCTTCGGTGGCGATGCCGGCACCGCAGCCGAGGTCGAGCAAAGGGAGGGCGCCGTCGCCGAGTCGGGTGCGAATGTGGCTGGTGATCCAGCCGGTGCGGAGCGGGTTCATCCGGTGCAGCTCGCGCATCGGGCCGCGCTCGTCCCACCATTGTGGGGCGAGGGCGGAGAAGCGGGCGATTTCGGTGTCGGCTTGCTGCATGGGTGGTGCCCTCAGGGAAGAGTCTTCTTTTCTGAAGAAAAGAAGCAAAAGACTTTTATCGAGCTGTCGCCAACTCCGGGACAGGCTTAGGTATAAAGGTTTTTTGGTCCTTTTTTTCAAAAAAGAACTGCTTGCTTCTTAGGAAAGACATGGCTCGCATAGTGATGAAGTTCGGCGGCACCTCCGTTGCCGACCTGGACCGCATACGCAACGCCGCGCAGCGCGTGCGACGGCAGGTCGACATGGGCGACCAGGTTGCCGTCGTCGTCTCGGCCATGGCGGGCGTCACCAACCAGTTGGTGGGCCTCTGCCAGTCGGTCTCGCCGCTGCACGATGCGCGCGAATACGACGCGGTGGTGGCCACCGGCGAGCAGGTGACGAGCGGGCTGCTGGCGATCGCGCTGCAGACGATCGGGGTCGAGGCGCGATCCTGGGCCGGCTGGCAGATACCGCTGCGCACGGACGATGCGCATGGGGCGGCACGGATCATGGCGATCGATGCCGAGGAGCTGATCGCGCGGATGGAGCGCGGGCAGGTGGCGGTGGTGGCGGGTTTTCAGGGTCTGGCGCCGGACAGCCGGATCGCCACGCTGGGGCGCGGCGGCTCCGATACCTCGGCGGTGGCGCTGGCCGCCGCGGTGCGGGCGGACCGTTGCGATATCTACACGGACGTGGACGGGGTTTACACGACGGACCCGCGAATTGCGCCGCGTGCGCGCAAACTCGACAAGATCGCCTATGAGGAGATGCTGGAACTGGCGTCGGTGGGTGCGAAGGTATTGCAGACGCGCAGTGTGGAACTGGCGATGAAGGCGCGGGTGCGCGTGCAGGTGCTTTCCAGTTTCGTGGACGCCGACAAACCCAACCAGGGCACGCTCCTGGTCGATGAGGACGAGATCGTGGAAAAGGAAATTGTCACCGGCATCGCCTATTCGCGCGACGAGGCGAAAGTCACGCTGCGCCATGTGCCGGACCGGCCGGGGGTGGCGACGTCGGTGTTCGGGCCGTTGTCGGAGGCGCATGTGAACGTGGACATGATCGTGCAGAATGTGTCGGCGGAAGGCACGACGGACATGACGTTCACCATCGGGCGGGCCGACTTGCCGCGGGTGACGGCACTGCTGGAGCGCGAGCGGGAGAATATCGGCTATACGAAGATGCTGACCGACTCGGACGTGGCCAAGATTTCCGTGGTTGGCGTGGGGATGCGCAGCCACACGGGGATTGCCAATACGATGTTCCGCACGCTGGCCGACCGGGCGATCAACATCCAGGTGATATCTACGAGCGAGATCAAGGTGAGTGTGCTGGTGTCGGCCGAATATACCGAGCTCGCCGTGCGGGCGTTGCATACGGCATATGGCCTCGATGCCGCCTGATAGCGTGATGCGGGACGGGATGGACGGGCTCTCCGCGGCGCGGGCGCGGCTGGACCGGCTGTGGGCGCGCGGCTGCGCGTTTCTGGGGTCGCGCACCGCCATCATGGGCGGGGCGATGAGCTGGGTGAGCGAGCGCAACCTGGTGGCGGCGATCTCGAACGCGGGCGGATTCGGGGTGATCGCCTGCGGATCGATGGGGCCGGCGCTGCTGGAGGCCGAGATTGCGGCGACCCAGGCGCTGACGCGGCTGCCGTTCGGGGTGAATCTGATCACCATGCATCCGCAGCTGGACGAGCTGGTGCAGGTGTGCCTGCGCATGGGCGTGACGCATGTGGTGCTGGCGGGCGGCATTCCGCCGGGGCCCGCGGTGCGCGCGGTGAAGGATGGCGGGGCGAAGCTCGTGTGTTTCGCGCCGGCGCTGGTGCTGGCGCGCCGGTTCGTGAAATCGGGGGCGGACGCGCTGGTGATCGAGGGCAGCGAGGCGGGCGGCCATATCGGGCCGGTGTCGCTGACCGTGTTGGCGCAGGAGATATTGCCGCATATCCGCGAGGTGCCGGTGTTCGTGGCCGGCGGCATCGGGCGTGGCGAGGCGATCCTGTCGTATCTGGAAATGGGGGCGGCCGGCGCGCAGCTCGGGACGCGGTTTGCGGCTTCGGTGGACAGCATCGCGCATCCGAACTTCAAGCGCGCGTTCGTGCGGGCCAATGCGCGCGATGCGCTGCCGTCGGTGCAGCTCGACCCGCGATTTCCGGTGATCCCGGTGCGCGGGCTGGTCAATGACGGGACGCGTCGGTTCGCCGAGGCGCAGGCTGAGGCGTTGCGGCGGTTCCAGTCGGGCGAACTGACGAAGGAACAGGCGCAGCTCGAGATCGAGCATTTCTGGGCGGGGGCGCTGCGGCGCGCGGTGATCGACGGCGATGTCGAGAGCGGGTCGGTGATGGCTGGGCAGTCGGTGGGGATGGTGACGGCCGAGCAGACGGTGGCGGACATCATCGATGAGCTGGCGGGGCAGGCTGTCGCGGCGATTCATGCTCGGGAGTAGGGGAAGCGAGCAGTCCTTTTTTGGAAAAAAGGACCAGGAAACTTTTGCTGTTTGGCTCGGATGACGCCTGGACGGCGGCTGTTGGCTCGGCTGCGGGCGTTGCTCGCGGCGGGGTCGGCGGAGCTTGGCGACATCGTGGGGTTGGTGGCGGGCGAGATGGTGGCCGAGGTGTGCTCGGCTTACGCGTTGCGCGCGGGGGAAATACTTGAGCTTCGGGCGACGCATGGGCTGAACCCGGCGGCGATCGGGCGGACGCGGCTGCGGGTGGGCGAGGGGATCGTCGGGCTGGTGGCGGCGACCGGCACGTTGCTCAACCTGGCCGACGCGCAGAACCATCCGGCGTTCGCCTACCGGCCGGAGCTGGGCGAAGAGGCGTATGCGTCCATGCTGGCGGTGCCGGTGCGCCGTGGCGGGCGAACGTTGGGCGTGCTGGTGGTGCAGAACCGGGCGAGCCGGCATTACACCGACATCGAGACGGAGGTGCTCGAGACGGTCGCGATGCTGCTGACCGAGCGGCTGGCGGCGGGCGCGCAGGATGCGGTGGAGAATTTTGCCGGCAGCCTGCCCCGGCAATTCGATGCGGCGCTGCTATCGCCCGGCATCGTGTTCGGCCGGGTGCTGCTGCATGGCGTGCAGATCGCGCCCGACCGGCTGCTGGCCGAGGATACGGACGCCGAGCAGGTTCGCTTGCAGCAGGCGCTGGACGCGATGCGGCAGGGGCTGAACACGCTGATCGATGCGCATCTGCCGGGCTTGAGCAGTGCCGCGGAGGGCGCGCCGCGCGACATACTCGATGCGACGCGGGCGGTGGCGGCCGACGATGGCTGGCTGCGGCGGGTGGCCGAGGCGATCCGCGGCGGGCTGACGGCGGAAGCGGCCGTGCATCGGGTGGCCAACGATTTCCGCGCGCGGATGCGGCGGATTGCCGACCCGTATCTGCGCGAGCGGCTGGCCGACCTGGAGGATCTTGCGGGGCGGCTGCTGGTGAGCTTGGATGGCTCGGTGCGGCCGACGGAGGAGGCGGCGGGCGTGATCCTGCTGGTGCGGCGGCTGGGGCCGGCGCAGTTGCTGGACTGGCATGCGCGCGGGATTGCCGGCGTGGTGATCGAGGAGGGCAGTGCCGGCGGGCATGCGGCGATTGTGGCGCGGGCGCTGGGGTTGCCGGCGATGGGCGGCGCGCGCGGTGCGATGGATGCGGCCGAGCCGGGCGACGACGCGGTGCTCGATGCCGACGAGGGCACGTTGATCCTGCGGCCCGATCCTGCGGTGCGCACGGCATATGGGCGTGCCTTGGCGGCGCGGGCGGTGCGCAGTGCGGCGTGGTCGGAGCTGCGCAGTGCGCCTTCGGTGACGCGGGACGGCACGCCGTTCCGGCTGATGATGAATGCCGGGCTGGCGCTGGAGCTGAACCAGCTCGAGGCGACGGGGGCGGCGGGGATCGGGCTGTTCCGCACCGAGATTGCGATGATGGCGCGCGGCGAGATACCGGACGTGGCCGAGCAGGCGGTGATCTATGGGCGTGTGCTGGACGTGGCGGGCGAGCTGCCGGTGCAGTTCCGCACGCTCGATTTAGGCAGCGACAAATTGTTGCCGGGGACGCCGCCGGCGGAAGCCGAGGAGAACCCGGCGATGGGGTGGCGTAGCCTGCGTGTGGCGCTGGACCGGCCGGCGGTTTTGCGGCGGCAGTTGCGCGCGCTGCTGCTGGCGGCGGATGGGCGGCCGCTCAGCGTGATGTTCCCGATGGTCTCCACCTTGTCGGAGTTTCGCCAGGCGCGCGGGCTGCTGTTTGCCGAGGCGGCGCGGGTGCGCCCGGCGCCGGCCAAATTGTCGATCGGCACGATGCTGGAGGTGCCGTCGCTGCTGTGGTGCCTGCCGGAGCTGATGGCGGAGGTCGATTTCGTCTCGATCGGGTCGAACGATCTGTTGCAGTTCGTCTATGCCGCCGACCGCGGGACGCCGGCTTTGGCCGAGCGGTATGATTTCCTCTCGGCGCCGATCTTGCGGCTGGTCAAGCAGGTGGCCGAGGCGGGGGCGGCGGCGGGCACCCCGGTGTCGCTGTGCGGCGAGGCGGCGTCGCGGCCGCTGGATGCGGCGGTGCTGCTGGCATTGGGGGTGGATTGCCTGTCGATGTCGGCGTCCAGCCTGCTGGGGGTGAAGAGCGCGTTGTCGACGCTGGATCTGGGCGCGTTCCTGGAGTTCATGCGCACGCTGCGGCATACGGCCGCCTCTTACACCAGCCTGCGCGAGCCGATGGCAGGGTGGGCACGCGACCACGGCATGGATGTATGAGTGTCCGTCCGCAAAGTCGGTCTGGCGGCTGTTGGATGGCGATTTGCCGGCTCGCCAGACCGACTTTCCGGACGAACATGTGGTGAGCAGTCGTTGGGTCGCGGGGGCCTGCCTTGCCTTGCTTCCACCGATCGCCGGACAGCGATAGAACGGGGGCGAACCCTCCGAACGGCTGATGCATGTCCGATACCGCTTTCAAAGAGACGAATCCTGCATCGGCGGCGCGGCTGGGCGGGGAGTTGCGGGCGCGGCGGCTGAGCCTGGGGTGGGGGTTGCCGGAATTGTCGCAGAGCTTGCGGATACGGCAGGCGTATCTGGAGGCGATCGAGGAGGGGCGGATGGCGGATCTGCCGGGCGCGACCTACGCGTTGGGGTTCGTTCGCGCTTATGCGTCGGCGTTGGGGCTGAATGGCGAGATGATCGCGGGACGCTTCCGGGCGGAGGCGGCGGAGACGACGATGCGGCCGGCGTTGAGCTTTCCCGCACCGGTGCCGCAGCGTGGCGTGCCGGCGGGCGCACTGATGCTGCTGGCGTTGCTGATTCTCGGCGGGACTTATGCTGGCTGGTATTATGTCTCCGAGCATCAGCGTACGCCGGCTGAGACGGTGCCGCCGATACCGGATCGCCTGGCGACGGCTTCCGAGAAGCCGACGCCCTCGCCGCAGGTGGCGACGATTTTGCCCAGTGCGGCGCCGCCGGCTGCACGGCCCGCTGCACAGGTGCCGCCGGTTCAGGCGCCGGCGAAGCTGGGTGCGCCGCTCGAGCCGCCGGCCTCTGCGCCCGTGGCCGCGCCGGCTGGTGCGACGACACCGCCTGCTGTGGTCGCGGCCAAGCCGCCTGTCGGCGCGCCGAACGCGGCTGATGCCCTGCCGCCGCCAGCACCGGCCGCACCGGCCGCGCAAGCCGTGCCGGCGGCGCGGATGGTGGTGCGGGCGACGGCGGATGCCTGGGTGACGGTGAAGCAGCCGGCGGGCGCGCCGCTGTTCAACAAGCTGATGCATGCGGGCGATAGCTGGCCGGTGCCGGCGACGCCGGCGGGGCTGACGCTGACGACGGGCAATGCGGGCGGCACGGCGATCGATGTGGACGGCGTGGCGATTGCCAATCTGGGTGGCAGCGGCGCGGTGCGGCGCGATTTGAAGCTGGATGCGGACGCGCTCAAGGCAGGGCCGTTGCCGCCGATCGCGCCGCACGGGCGGCTGCGTGCGGCGCCTGCGCCTGCGCCCGCGGGGGCGAGGTGAGACGATGCGGGGTCGGCTGACGGGCTTTTGGCGGGTGGCGTTGCTGTGCGTGGCGGCGGCGGGGCCGGCGCCGACCACGCAGGTGGCCGCCGTCGGCATCATGGGGCGGGCGGTCGATGGGCCCGACGGGCAGCCGATCGGGCGCGTGGTGGACGTGCTGGTGGATGCGGGCAGCAATCCGCGGGCGGCGGTGATCGACTTTGGCGGATTCATGGGCGTGGGTGACCGGCAGGTGGCGGTCGCCTGGTCGGACCTGCAGTTTCCGGTGGTGAGCGCCACGGGCAAGGCCGGCGATATCCGGCTGGATCTGACGGCGGACCAGATCAAGTCGGCGCCGTCTTATGCGGACCAGGCCAAGCCGGCCGCGGTGGTGGTGCCGCCGCCGGCGCCCAGCCCGCTTGCGAAATCCCAGCCGGGTCCGCCGGCGACGCATTAGATGCCGGACGGGCCGGTGGGATCGGCTATCGACGCCGCCGCACGGGATCGCCGGAGCGGGATCGGTCTGGATTGGCTGAACTTCTTCACGGCGAACCTGCAGACCGCGTTCGGGCCGTTCGTCTCGGTATATCTGACGCAGCGCGCCTGGAGCCAGGGCGATATCGGGCTGGCGCTGGGCGTAGGGTATGTGGCCGGGATGGCGGCGCAGGTGCCGGCGGGCGCGCTGGTCGATGCGATGGCGCGCAAGACGTGGGCGGCGGGTGCGGCGATCGTGGCGATCGTGATGGGCGCGCTGCTGCTGGCGTTCCTGCCGACCATGCTGCCGGTGCTGGCGGCCGAGGTGAGCCATGCGTTTGCGAGCTGCATGCTGGGGCCGGCGATCGCGGCGATCAGCCTGACATTGGCCGGCAGCCGGGCGGGCGAGCGGCTGGGGCGGAACGCGCGCTACGCCTCGATCGGCAATGGCGGGGCGGCGGGGCTGATGTCGGTGATCGGGTATTGGCTGGGGGCGCAGGCGGTGTTCCTGACCGGGGCGGCGCTGGCATTGCCCGGGCTGGTGGCGTTGCGGATGATCCAAGTGGCCGAGAGTGCGCCGATAAGGGCGCAGCGCGCGGGCACGCTGCGCGGGTTGTGGGGGCTGCTGCGGGACCGGCGGCTGCTGTGGTTCGGGGCGTGCTGCGCGCTGTTCCACTTGGCCAATGCGGCGATGCTGCCGCTGGCGGCGGCCGCGGCGACGATCAGTTTCGGCAACCGGGCCTCGCTGCTGATCGGCGCGTGCATCGTCGGGCCGCAGATCGTGGTGGCGGCGTGCTCGCCAGCGGTGGGGCGTGCGGCGGAGCGGTTCGGGCGGCGGCGCGTGCTGGCGTTGGGGATGCTGGCGCTGCCGGTGCGCGGATTGCTGCTGGCGGCGGTTTCCTTGCACGGGCAGGTGCCGGGGGCGGGCCTGGTGGCGGTGCAGTTGCTCGATGGGGTGAGCGGGGCGGCGTTCGGGGTGCTTCTGCCGCTGATCGCGTCCGACATCGCGCTGGCCCAGGGGCGGTTCAATCTGTGCATGGGCGTGCTGGGGCTGGCGATTGGCGGGGCGGCGGCTTTGAGCACGGCACTCGGGGGGCGGATCGCGGACGGGTCGTTGCCGGTGGCTTTTCTGGTGCTGGCGGTCGCGGGGGGGCTTGGGGTTTTGGTTGCCTGGTTCATGCCGGAGACCGGAAGGAAGTAGTCCTTTTTTGGAAAAAAGGACCAAAAAACTTTTGTCAGGCTGCCGCGTGCTCTTGGGGAGTGGGTGAGAGGGCTTGGGGGACGGAGAGTGCCCTTGGCAGGATCATTTCCACGCGGGTGCCGGCGCCGGGGGTGCTGATGATGCGGACGGCGCCGCCGGACTGGCTGACGAAGCCGTAGAGCTGGGAGAGGCCCAGGCCGGTGCCGCTGCCTTGCAGCTTGGTCGTGAAGAAGGGTTCGAAGGCGCGGGCGCGGACCGCGGCCGTCATGCCCGAGCCGGTATCGGACACCGAGATGGAGACGTAATCGCCGGGGCGGGGCGGCTCGGGTGCGTCGTAGAGGAAGCCGCCGGTGACGGTGAGCGTCGCACGGTCGAGCGTGACGTTGGCGGTCTCGATGGTGACGACGCCGTCCACGGTGATCGCGTCGCGTGCATTGATGACAAGGTTGAGCAAAGCGGCCTCGACCTGGTTGCGATCGGCACATGACATCCAGTTTTGCGCGGCATGGCGCACCTCCAGCCGCACGCGGGCGCCGGCCGACTGGGCGAGCAGGTCGCGAATGCCGTCCACGACATCGGCCGGGGTCAGCACTTCGGGGGTGAGCATCTGCCGGCGGGAGAAGGTGAGGAGCTGGCTGACCAGGCGGGCGGCACGGCGCGAGCCGTCGAGCGCGTTGCTGGCCAGGCGGCCCGACTTTTCGTCCAGCGCGGCGCGGGTTTGCAGCAGTTCGAGCGAGCCCATGATGGTGGTGAGCAGGTTGTTGAAGTCGTGCGCGATGCCGCCTGTGAGCTGGCCCACGGCTTCCATCTTCTGGGCATGGCGGAGCCGTTCCTCGACGATGGCCAGGGCAGCCTCGGCTTCCTTGCGGGCGGTGATGTCGGTGGCCGCGCAGAGCAGCCGCTCGAGATGGCCGGTGCTGTCGCGCTCCAGTTCGAGCGTGAGTTCGAGGTCGCGCTCCGAGCCGTCGCGCCGGACCAGCCGGCGCTCGGTGGAGAGCAGGCCGCTGCCGGCGCGCAAGGCGGCCAGGTGGTCGGCCGAGTTGATCGCACTTTCGGCGTCGTAGAATTCGAAGATCGAGCGGCCGATCACCTCGTGGCGCTCGTAGCCGGACAGATCAAGCCAGCGGTCGCTGACCGCGACGAGGACGCCCTGGGCGTCGGTCGCGTGCAGGGCGGCGGGGGTGCGGTTGTAGAGGCGGCGGCGGCGCTCTTCGCTGACGCGCAGTTGCTCGGCGATTTCGGTACGTTGGGCGACTTCGCTTGCCAGCGCTTCGTTGGCTTCGCGCAAGGCGGCGGGCGAGGGCAGTGCGAGGGCTTTCGGCAGCATCGGCCAGAGCATGATGGCGGTGGCCACCGAGAGCGAGGCGGTGATGGCCTTGATAGCGCCATCGAGCCAATAGACCGGGACCCAGAGCGTGAGCGCGCCCAGAACGTGGGTTGTGCCGCAGGCCAGGATGAAGGCGGCGAACAGGCCGAAAATGGGCTTGAAGGCGAGGTCGCGACGCCGCCGCAGGAAGAGGACGAGCACGACGGGGATGGAGAAATAGGCGGCGGCGATCAGGATGTCGGAGGCTGCTTGCAGCCAGACGAGCCCGGGTTGCCAGGCCAGGCAGAAGCCGTGCGGGGTGAACTGGCTGAGATCGAACCGTTCACTCATGAGCGGCGAACCCGGAGTCGTAAGCTGTCATCGGAGAGTCCGGCATGGGGTGGCATTGCAACCATGGATCGAAAGGAACGTCGTTTCAATATTTATATAAAGCGAGCTCGTGACGCTTATTCTGTGTTTTATTTCCACCGGCCGTCCGCTTGCGGCATCGGGGGGAACCATGGCTTTGTTCGGCCCGGTTCAGGAGTGAGATGCCGATGGTTACGATCGTAAGCCCCAGGCAGGCGTGGGACGCGTTGGCTGCCGACCCTGAAGCGCAACTGGTGGATGTTCGAACGCCAGGCGAATGGAACGCCATAGGTGTACCGGACCTGGACGAGATGGGCAAAAAGCCGGCTTTGGTCGTGTGGCAATTTCCCGATGGCCGGGTTAACCGCGCTTTCCTGGAAGACCTCGCGGCGGCCGGGGTGCGGCCGGCGAGCCCGGTTTATTTCTTGTGCCGCAGCGGCGTGCGCAGCATGGCGGCGGCGGAATTCGCCGAGGATTCCGGGTTCGCGGCCTGCAGCAATGTGGCGTACGGGTTCGAGGGCGATCCGGACCGGATGGGGCGGCGTGGCGGGGTGAACGGGTGGCAGGCGGACGGGCTGGGCTGGCGCAAGCCGTAGGGCGAGGCTTCGTTCGACACGAAGAGGCCTCGCCCTGCGCGCCTCAGACCCAGTGGCCAGGAACCCAGACGCCGCCCGGAGCCCAGTGCGGGCGGACCCAATGGTGATAGGCGGCCAGGCGCTGGACGTAGTGGCCGGGCACCCAGACATAGACGCCGCGCTCGAAGCGGTATTCGCCGGGCTGCCAGATGAAGCGCGGGCCGGGGGCGACGGGAACGACCTCGACGCGTTCGGCGGGGATGGGCGGCGGGGCGTAGACCTGCGCCTGTACGGCAGGAGCCTGGACGACGGCGACAGGGGCCGGGGCGTCGGGGGCGACCACGCAGCCGGAGAGGCCGGTGGCGAGCAGGCAGGCAAGGGGGGTGATGCGCATGGGAAACCTCATAGTCGGAGGTTTTGCCTAGCGGTTAGACGACCGTCGGTCGAATGTCATATTGTGACTGCGAAATTCGTCCCTCGCTGCGGCCCTAAGGCAAGGCCATCAGCCGGCGCAGCGAGGGAACAAAAGTTTTTCGGTCCTTGTCAGGGCAAGGACCGGTTGCCTTACGCCAGCTTCAGCGCCGAAGCTGCCTGCTTGCCACGCTCGGTCACCACTTCGTAGGACACTTTCTGTCCGTCCTTTACCGTGGTCATGCCCGCCGCCTGCACCGCAGTGATGTGCAGAAAAACGTCCTTGCCGCCGTCCTGCGGGGAGATGAATCCAAACCCCTTATCCGGGTTGAACCATTTTACCGTCCCGATCGCCATACCCAAGTTACTCCAGTGGAAGACACAGCTTATAGACCCCGAAGGCGTGCGCGAATAGCCCCCGCTCTTGACAGGAGGGGCGGGGCATTCTTCAACCCGCCTTCGCGTGCGCGGCCACGCCTTTTGCGCCGTTCGCGGCGATGGGCGTCCGAGGGGTGTAGCTCAATTGGCTAGAGCGCCGGTCTCCAAAACCGGAGGCTGGGGGTTCGAGACCCTCCACCCCTGCCACGCACGCCATTGCTGAAAACTTGTACTGTCTTGGTTGTCGCCGCTTCTTTGTCCGCCGTCCGCACCGATCGTAAGGAACATCGCAAATTGGCTTTCGCCCCCGTGAAATTCTTCCAGGAAGTGCGCGCGGAAGCGGCACGCGTGACCTGGCCCAGCCGGCGCGAGACGCTGATCACGACGGGCCAGGTGCTGGCGATGTCGGTGGTGACGGCGGCGTTCTTCTTCGGCGTCGACGTGGTGGCGGGCGCCATCGTGAAGGCGCTGTTCCTCAATACCGGCGCGCGTTGACCGACGGCCGTTCGAACTCAGGGATTTTGTAGGCAAATGGCCAAGCGTTGGTATGTCGTGCACGTGTATTCCGGCTTCGAGAAGAAGATCGCGACGCAGATCAAGGAGCAGGCCGAGCAGAAGGGCCTGGGCGACCAGATCGACGAAGTGCTTGTGCCGGCCGAGGAAGTCGTCGAAGTGCGGCGCGGGCAGAAGATCAATGCCGAGCATAAATTGTTCCCCGGCTATGTGCTGGTGAAGATGGAACTGACCGATGACGCGTGGCATCTGATCAAGAACACGCCGAAGGTGACGGGATTTTTGGGCACCAAGCTGCGGCCGAGCCCGATCAGCGAGGCCGAGGCCGAGCGGATCATGAAGCAGGCGCAGGATGGCGTGGATCATCCGCGCCGGAGCATCATCTTCGAAGTGGGCGAGCAGGTTCGGGTGGCGGACGGGCCGTTTACGAGCTTCAACGGGACGGTGGAGGAGATCGACGAGGAGAAGGGACGGTTGAAGGTTTCCGTTTCGATCTTCGGGCGGTCGACTCCCGTCGAGTTGGAGTACGGGCAGGTCGAGAAAGTCTAGGCAAGGCCTTCTTTCTTGAAAGAAAGAAGCAAAGAACTTTTGATTCCAGGGCGCTTTAAATCAAGAGTTTTTTGGTTCTTTTTTTCAAAAAAGTACCTGCTTTCTTACTTCTCGGGTTTGCTGTGCCCGTGATTTTATCAGGCCTGCTGCGCCAACAGCTTTTCCAGTTTGCCGAGGAATTGCGGCCAGCCGTATTGGGCGCCGCGGAAGGCTTGTTCCTGGTCGGGTTTGAAGCCGGTCTGTTCCACGCGCAGGTGGGTTCCGGTGGAAGAGGGCGTGAGGGTGTAGGTGACGACGCTCTCCAGACCCATGGCGTTCCAGCTATAGGTGAGCGTTCTGTTCGGCTCGATGGCGCGGACTTCGCAATCGACGGAGCCCCAGTCGGCGTGCAGGCCGAAGCGGCGGCCGATGGTCGGTTCGAAATCGGTTTTCATCAGCCATTCCGCGATGAGATGCGGCTGGGTGAGCGCGCGCCAGACTTTTTCGGGTGGGTAAGGCAGGTCGCGTTCGGTGACGACGGAGCGCGACGCGGCTTGTGTGTCGTTCATTGATCCATCCTTTTCAGCAGGTCTTCGAGGTGGTCGAGGCGGGTTTCCCAGAAGCGGGCCATCTGGCGCGTCCAGTCGACGAGCGGGGCGAGCGAACTGATCTGGGCACTGTAATGGACCTGTCGGCCGGCCTGGCGATCGAGCACGAGGCCGGCTTGCTTGAGTATGCCGAGATGTTTGGAGACGGCCGGCTGCGAGATGCCGGCATGCAGGGTGATGGCGCCTACGGTCTGCTCGCCTTCGCGGCACAGTCGCTCGAAGATGGCGCGCCGCGTCGGATCGGCGAGGCTTCTGAACAGCCCGGTGTGAGAGTCCTGCATAGGAAACGCATAACCACGTAGCTATGCGTGATTCATAGCTGGTCAGTCATGCGTTTGTCCATCACAAAACGCCCTCGAAACAAAAGTTCTTTGCTTCTTTCTTTCAAGAAAGAAGACGTTTTCTTAGATATCCAGCGCCCGAATGGCCTCGAGCAGCGCGTCGTGTGCGGTGGTGACGGCTTTGTTGGCCTGGTCGATGGCGGGCGTGAGCTGGGTGATCTGGTCTCATCGGCGTCGAGCTGGCGGATGAGCCTGGTGTGGAGTGCGTCGCCTGGCTGGGTGGCTTTGAGGTTTTCGCGCAGGCGTTGTTCGTCGGTGTCGAGCGCGTCGCGCTGGGCGGTGAGCTGGTCGCGTTCTTCGGTGCGGGCGGATTGGGTGTTTTCCAGATCGGCGATATTGGCGATCGCGGCGCGTATGGCGGGGCTGGCGCCCTGTTCGTTGGCGATGTTGAGGAAGACGGGGACTGCGTCTTCGATACCGATCGATTGCGTTTCTGGCCGGTCGGTGCCGAGGCGGACGGTTCGCGTCTCGGCGGGTTTGAGGTCGATGGCGAAGCGCCATGCGGTAGCGGTCTGTTCGGTGGGTTGGGGGAAGCCTTCGGCGATCGTGTCGGCGCTGTATTTGTGCAACTCGAGCAGCACGTGGCGGGGCTCGTTTTGCGGGGCTGTCAGGGTGATGCGGGAGATGGTGCGTCCGCGTCGGTCGATTTCGACCTGGCCGCGCTGCGCCTTGATGGCGGTGAGGACGGTATTGAACTCAGAATGCCACTCGATCGTAGTGCGCAGGTCCTGGGCGAAGGAGATCAGGCGGTCTTCGCCGGCGGGCAGGCCGTCGAGGCGGGCGTCGCCGGCGTAGGGGGCGTCGCCGCGAGCGTCGTAGAGGGTGAGGATCGGCGGGGAGGCTTTGCGGGGTGGCGTTGCGCAGGCGGATGGCGAAGATCGGGGGTGGGTTTCGTCGCGCTGCGCGATGTCGACGCGCCTGGCGGGCAGGTTGACGGTCGAGGATGGGGACGGAGGCGCTGTGGCCGGCGGCGAGTGTGATCGGGGTGGCGAGCGGGAATACGGTTTCCTCGGGACCTTCGGTGGCGGTGACGGTTTCAGAGGGGCGCGCCATTGCCGGGGGTGGTTGCACCACGATTTCGGGTGGCGGGATGAACGGCGGCGGCGGCGCGGCGAGTTGCGGTGCGGGTGCGGGAGCCGGCGAGAATGTGCGCAGGTTCATTGCCTGAGTCGCCGGCCTGGCCGGGTGTCGCGCGGGTGTCGACATCGGGCAGGAGGCGGCCGAGGACTTCGACCGGGACTTCGGGGCGGTCGACGAAATAGCTGCGGTAGATGGCTTGGTGGAAGGTGACGGGGTTGCCGTATTGCAGCGTGAGGGCGACGCCGGACGAATCGGTGCCGGAATCGTTTTCCAGCGTGGCCAGCCTTGCAGGCGGGCGGTGGAATGGGCGGGGTCGGCGGTAAGCGTCTGGCAGGACGAGGCGGTAGGAGGCTTTCCAAAGGGGGGCCACGGCCACGTAGCCGACGCGGATCGTGCGGTGGCCGTGGCCCGCGGTGCGGATGGTGATGTGGCGGGCGTCCTGGCCGCTTTCGCGTTTGAGGGCGGCGAGCGCGCGGGCGATGCGGTCGCGCAAAGCGGGGTCGGCGACCTGGACGGAATTGGTGTCTTCGAGGACGAATTGTCTGAGCCCGTCGTCGGTGAGGACGCTGACGCGGGTGCGCGATTGTGTGGTGGGGGCGCCGTCCGGCGTGGTGCGGCCGGTGTTTTCCTGCACGGTTTCGGCCTGCATGAGGTGGCCGGTCATGGGGCGTGGGCCTTGGACGGTGATTTCGACCCCTTGCAGGCTGTTGAGGTAGGCGAGCGGGGAAGCGAGGCCTTCGGGGCCGAAGGGCACGTCGCCGAACGCGCTGTGGGTTTGGTCGCGGCCGGGAAGTTCGATGCCACCGATGCTGCCGGCATCGTCGAAGACGACGAGGGATTTGAGCACGTCGTCGACTTCGGAGAGTGGGACGTCGAGGCCGAGGGTCGCGGGGCCGTCCGCTTCGGCTTCGTATTCAAAATAGCCGACGCCGGCCGAGGAGAGCATGACGCGCTTCAGCGCGAGGTCGGATGCGTGCGCCGCGGAAGCGATGACGGCGAACGCTACGATTGGGAAGAGCTTCATGCCGCCGCGTCCTGTTTGTTGCCAGTGTAGACGCGACAGCCAGAGCTGCGAAACAACCAAAAGTTCTTTGCTTCTTTCTTTCAAGAAAGAAGACTCTTGCTTGCCTATGCTGGAGTGAGACCAAGCCTGAATCGTATCCCGTTCTGCACGTAAGCCGGCGCCGTCATCGCGTAGTGTGCCGCCTCCTCCTCGCTGAGCACGCGGACAAGTTTGGCAGGGGTGCCGGCCCAGAGTTCGCGGGGGCCGATGCGTTTGCCTGGGGTGAGCACGGCGCCGGCGGCGAGCATGCCGTGGGGTTCGATGGTGGCGCCGTCGAGCACGACGGCGGCCATGGCGACGAAGGCGTGGTCTTGCAGGGTGGCGGCGTGGATGATGGCCATGTGGCCGACGGTGACGTCCGAGCCGATGGTGCAGGCCATGTGCTCGCCGGGGTTTACGTGCAGGATGGAGCCGTCCTGGATGTTGGTGCGGGCGCCGATGGTGATGCGGTTGGTGTCGCCGCGCAGGATGCAGTTGAACCAGATGGTTGCCTGGGGGCCGATGTCGACGTCGCCGATGATGGTGGCGTTGGGTGCGATCCAGGCGTCGGGCGCGATGCGTGGGGTGACGCCGTCGAGCGACCAGATGGGGCCGGTCGCGTGGAGGGGTGTGTGCGGGGTGGGCGCGTCAGCCATGGGTGGGTTCCTCGGGCAGGTTGAGCATGAGGCGGAGGTTTTGCACCGCGGCGCCGGATGCACCTTTGCCGAGATTGTCGAGGCTGGCGACGAGGAGGGCCTGGTTGGCGGGTCCGGGCAGGATGTGGAGCTGCACGCGGTCGGTGTTGGCGAGGGTGTCGGGTTGCAGGCGGGCGGGGGTGGTGGCGGGGAGTTCGATGGTGGGGCTGGCGGCGTAGTGGGCGGCGAGGGTTGCGCGCAGGTCGGCCGCCGTGGGGCGGTTGGGGAGTTGGTCGAGGTGGAGGGGGATGCTGACGAGCATGCCCTGGGGGAAGTGGCCGACGGAGGGGACGAAGAGGGGGCGGGTGGACAGGCCTGCGTGGTGCATGATTTCGGGGGTGTGCTTGTGCTCGAGCGATAAGGCGTAGAGCTCGAAGGCGGGTCCGTGTTGGGTTTCGTGGGCTTCGATCATCTGGTGGCCGCCGCCGGAGTAGCCGCTGACCGCGTTGATGGTGAGCGGGTGGCTGGCGGGGATGAGGCCGGCATCGACGAGGGGGCGGAGGAGGGCGATGGCGCCGGTGGCGTAGCAGCCCGGGTTGCTGACGTGGGTGGCGTTGGCGATGGCGGCGGGTTGGGTTTGGGTGAGTTCGGGGAAGCCATAGGTCCAGCCGGGGGAGGTGCGGTGGGCGGAGCTGGCGTCCAGGATGCGTGGGGCGTGGGCGTTCAGGGCGGTGGCGAGTTGGGTGGCTTGCCGGGCGGCGTCGTCGGGCAGGCAGAGGATGACGATGTCGGCTTCGGCCATGAGGTTCTGGCGGGCCGCGGGGTTTTTGCGCTGGGTGGGATCGATGCTGAGGAGGTGGATGGGGAGGGTTGCGAGGCGTTGGCGGATACCGAGGCCGGTGGTTCCGGCTTCGCCGTCGATGAAGATGGTGGTCATGAAGCGTTGGTAGGCGGGAAGGTGGCGGTGACTTCGATTTGGCCGACTATGGCGTCGACGGCGAAGCGGGTGGCGTGGCCGCCGCCGCGTGGGGCATTCCAGTCGCGGGCGATCTGGATGGCGTAGGCTTCGGTCAGGACCGGGTAGAAGATTGGTAGTTCGGGCAGGCGCGGCGGGAAGCGGCGCATGCCGGATGCCTGGATGAGTTCCAGTTCGCGTGGGCCGACGGGGCGCCAGAGTGTTGTCAGATTGCCGGCGGGCATGGCTCGACCATACAGCGTGATCGGCGACGAGGTAACCGCGTTCGAGACGGTCGTGAGCGGCCTTACTTTAGGACGGATGCGACTTTGTCGGCGGCCTGGTTGTCGGTGGGTTTGGCGTCGGGGGTGCCGATGTCGACGAGGATTTTCCATTCGCCGGCTGGAGTTTTGTGCCAGGTGTCGGCGTAGCGGCCGGTGACGATGGGTTTGCGGGTTTTGAGATTGACGAGGACCCAGTCGCCGGTGGTGCCGGCCATGTCGCCGCTGGCGGCGCCCCAGGCGGCGGTGGGGACCCACCAGAGCTTTGTGCCAGGAGGGTTGAGCTCGGCCAGCGCGGGAGTCATGGCGGCGGCGCCGATGAGGGGCTTTGTGCCGTCGAAGATGCGGCCTTCTTTCTGGTCGATGTAGGCGGTGAAGGCGGCAGGGGCGCCGTGGGCGAGCGACATGGCGGCGAAGGCCTGGTCGGCCTGCATGGCGGCGGCGGCGGTTTTTTGGCGCGCGGTGACGGGGTCCGCGTGAGCGGGGAGGCTGGCGGCCAGAAGCGCCGCGGCTAGAGCTGGGGCTTTCATGAGGCGAATGTTGCACTCATGGAAAAGATAGGCAAGCAGTCCTTTTTTAAAAAAAAGGACCAAAAAACTTTGATCCGCTGTCGCGTGCTCGTGGTGAGCATTGCGACAGCGGACCAAAAGTCTTTTGCTTCTTTTCTTCGGAAAAGAAGGCCTTTCTTTTACCGCTTGCTGAACTGGAAGCTGCGACGCGCCTTCGCCTTGCCGTACTTTTTACGCTCGACCACACGGCTGTCGCGGGTGAGGAAGCCGGCGGTTTTGAGGACGGGGCGCAGGTCGGGCTCGTAGTAGGTGAGCGCGCGGCTGATGCCGTGGCGGAGTGCGCCGGCCTGGCCGGAGAGGCCGCCGCCGTTGACGGTGCAGAAAACGTCGAACTGGTTGTAGCGGTCGCTGACCAGGAAGGGCTGGGTGATGAGCATGCGCAGCACGGGGCGGGCGAAATAGACGCCGACGCGCTTGCCGTTGACCTGGATGTCGCCTTTGCCGGGCTTGATCCAGACGCGGGCGATGGCGTTCTTGCGCCGGCCGGTGGCATAGGATCGGCCGAGTGCGTCGCGCTTGGGCTCGTGCTTCGGGCCGCCGGATTCGCTGGTGCCGACACCGGTGCCGGTGGCGGTGGCGACGAGGTCCTTGAGGTCGGCGAGCGAGCGGGTGGTGGTTTCCGACATGGTGTCAGACCCTCTTGTTCTTGGGGTTCATGGCGGCGACGTCGAGCGCTGTGGGCTGCTGGCCGGCGTGGGGGTGTTCGGTGCCGGCATAGACGTGCAGGTGCTTCATCTGGGCGCGCTGGAGCGGGCCGCGGGTGATCATGCGTTCGACGGCTTTTTCGACCACCTGGCCGGGGCGCTTGCTGTCGAGGCGCTGGCGGATGGTGCGGCCCTTGATGCCGCCGGCGTAACCGGTGTGGTAGTAGAACACCTCGTCCTGGGCCTTCTTGCCGGTCAGGTGGACTTTCTCGGCGTTGATGACGATGACGTTGTCACCGCAATCGACATGGGGCGTGAAGGTGGGCTTGTGCTTGCCGCGCAGGCGGTTGGCGATGATGGTGGCGAGGCGGCCGAGCACGAGGCCGTCGGCATCGATCAGTATCCAGCCTTTCTGCACGTCCGCCGGCTTCAGCGAGCGGGTGGTCTTCAACATTTGGGGTGTCCTGGAAGGGAGCGGAGAGCGGCTTGTGGTCGTGGGCGGAGGCTGCGTCAAGCGTTTTTGGGTGAGGTAGGGTGATACCACAGGGAGCTCGGGTGGGGATCGTGCATGTGATCGGGGCTTCGGGGCGGTCCGGGGCGGCGCTTTGCCGGCGGTTTGCGTGCGACGGGGTGCGGTTTGTGGCGGTGGTGCGGGATGCGGCGCGGTGGGCGGCGGCCGGCGTGGCTGGCGAGGTGCGGGTGGCGGATTTGGGGGATGCGGGGGCGTTGCGAGAGGCGCTGGCGGGGGCGGATTGGGTGGTGAGCTGTGCGCATGCGCGGTTTGCCGGTGCGGTGCTGGCGGCGGCGCCGGCGGGGGCGCGGTTCGTTTTTCTGGGGAGCACGCGCAAGTTCACGGCCTGGCCGGATGCGCATGGGCGGGGCGTGCTTTCGGGAGAGGCGGCGTTCCTGGCGTCGGGCCGGGCGGGGGTGATGCTGCATCCGACGATGATTTATGGGGCGGAGGGGGAGGACAATGTGGCGCGGCTGGCCGCACTTCTGCGTCGGCTGCCGGTGGTGCCGCTGCCGGGGGGTGGGCGGGCGCTGGTGCAGCCGATCTGGCAGGGGGATGTGACGGCGTGTGTGCGGGCGGCGCTGGGGGTGGATTGGCGGGGAGCGGAGACGCTGGTGATTGCGGGGCCGGAGGCGGTGACTTACGCGGCGTTTGTGCGGGCGGTGGCGGCGGCATTTGGGGTGCGGCGGCCGTGGATTGTGGGGGTGCCGATGGGGGTGGTGCGGGCGGCGGCGATGGTGGTGCGTTGGGTGCCGGGGTTGCCGCGGGTTGGGGGGGATGAGGTGCGGCGGTTGGGGGAAGATAAGGCGTTTGACGTGGGGGCGATGCGGGAGGTGTTGGGGGTGAAGCCGGTGGGGTTGGTGGAGGGGTTGGGGCGGCGGTGAAGGCCGGGCGGACGCGGGCGCTCTGGCTAGCTCTGGCTGGCTCCGGCGGGTGAAAGACAGAGTGCGCTCATTCTGTCGACCGCAGCCTTGCCGCCGCGCGGCGACCCGGCCTCGGCGTTCAGAACTGCATCGGTGAATTCGTTCGCAATGACCTCGAACGCGTCGGCTGTATCGAGAAATGCGCGGACGACGTTCGGGTCGAAGTGCTTGCCCCTGCCTTCGAGGATGATCGTGACAGCCGCGCCGTGTGATACCGGGTCCTTGTAGACGCGGTGCGACGTCAAGGCGTCATACACGTCGGCGAGGGCCATTATGCGGGCGGAGATCGGGATGTCCTGACCTGCCAGCTTCTGGGGGTAACCGCTGCCGTCCCACCTCTCGTGATGACTGAGCGCTATTTCCTTTGCGCAGGCGAGGAACTCGACCTCGAAGCCCAGGCTCAATTCCGCGTTTTCGATCGCCTCGTATCCCAGCCTGGCATGTGTCTGCATGATGGCGAACTCTTCCACGTCCAGTTTGCCGGGCTTGAGCAGGATGCTGTCCGGGATGCCGACTTTGCCGATGTCGTGCAGGGGCGCGGATTTGAAGAGAACATCGACCTGGTTGTCTGAAAGGTAGGCGGCGTAGGCGGGGTGCGATTGCAACTGCGTGGCCAGGATCCTGACGTAATGCTGCGTTCGCCGGACGTGATTGCCGGTTTCATTGTCGCGCGTTTCCATCACTGACGCCAGAAGCGCGATGGCTGCATTTTGCGTGTTCTGTAATCCTCGGGTGCGCCTCTCGACCTCGCGTTCGAGCGTGAGATTGTGGGCGTGCAGACGGTTCTTGACGTCATGCAGGGAGGTTTGCACCGCAAATTCCTTGCGCAGGATAAACTCCCGCCACCAGCCCACCGCTCCGGCCAGAAGGAACAGGGTGATGGTGTGATAGGACCAATAGAAAAACATCAGGCGATCCACACCGGCTTCGATCGATATTGCCGTCTCGAACGCCAGGAGTATCGAGATGCCGGCTGCCAGCGCGTAGCGGAATTGCACGCCGAGGATGACGAAGCAGTAGAATTCGAGGAAGACGAAATTGAGCAGGCCGACCCAGCTCCTGAGCCCCATTCCCCCCTGGCGGTCGATGACGAGCAGCACCCAGAACAGGCTGATGGCGAGCAGCACGATGAACGTGGCCATGACAGCCTGCCAGTGGCGCCTGGCATAGGGTGAAAAGGAGCTTGCGATGCCGACGCCCAGGAGCGGCAGGCAGAGTTCCAGCCGGTAGAGATTGGCGCCGCCGCTGCGGAATGACAGATAGTCCACCGCGAAATCGGCGAAGATCAGGACCAGGCCGAGTGCCAGGCTGACCTGGGCGTAGCGGTAGTAGAAGGCATGGTAATGTTTGCCGAATTCCCTCTCGTACGTGCTGTTTGCGAATGCGAGGTTCGGTCGTAGCGGCAGATGTTCGGCCCGTTCGGGATTGTTCACGCTGGCCGCTTTCCATTCGCCTGTCGAAGGCTCGCTCTGACCTCCTTAGCGGTTGAAAGTTGACAGGCGGTTTACGTAAGGGGACGGCTGACGGATCGACATTGCTTGCGGTAGATGTTTCACCAGTAGACTTCGACGAGATAGAAGTGTCCGATCATATGCTTGACGTTTTTTTGGACGTCCGGACCAGTGGCAAGTGTTTCCACTTTGCTTGCCTGGGACGCCAGCTCGTAGGACGGATCATAGATGGGATCTCGTTCGTAGCTTGGGCGGTCCACATCTGACGCAAGCCGGTTGAAAGGTTCGCGATAGCGCTCGCAAAAGTCTTTTGCTTTTTTTCTTCAGAAAAGAAGGCCTTGTCCCCTCAGCGGTCAGAAAGCAGTCGACGTTAAAAGCCACCAGGGTGCGTTATGGCGCAAGCGTCGCTCGGGAATAAGTAGATGGTTTCGTATTGGCCGTTGGGTTTGACGGCGTAGATCGTGTCGCATCCGTAGATGCCGCAATTGCCGCCGTCCGCAGTGGCGCCGTAGAGCACCCCGTTCATTGACTTCAGGCCTGGTATTGTGCGGGCCATGGCAGCAATACGATCTTGCCGCCCAGGCCGCCGGCATCTATGCGGGCATGGACTGCCCGGGCAGCAGCGAGAGGCTGGCGGTCGATTACGACGGGATGGATAGCGCGATCCCGCAGCAGGCCGAACAACGTTGCCATGTCGGCCGTGAATTCCTCTGGCTGGACCGATCGGCGGGCGGTGATGCTGTAGAAGGCCGCGTGTCGGCCGCCAAATATCGGGCTCAGCGAATTCCACAGCTTGAGGCGCGCAAGGCCGAGTGCCGCGGACAGCAAACCAGAGGCACCGGTGGCCATTGTCTGAAACCCATACCCGACAAGCAGTCCGCCGCGGGCGAGGCAGGCGAACGACCGGCTAAAATGGCTACCGCCGATGGCATCGAATACGGTGTCGACGCCGGGGCCGCCCTTGCGGTTCGCGGTGAGAACGTGAACCGAAGATACGAAATTGCCGGCGCGATAATCGATGGCGGTGGCGCCGAAATGCTCGACCGCGGGGATGTTTGCGGCCGAACAGGTGCCGATTGCCTTGAGCCCGAAGTGACGTGCCAGATCGAGCAGCGCGGTGCCTACTGTGCCGGAAGCGCCGATCACGAGGATCGTGGCGCCGGCTTGCAGGTGCGCGAGCCGGGTGAGCATTTGCCAGGCTGTGAGGTAGGCGAGCGGGATGCAGACGGCTTGGCCAGGATCGATCTCATCGGGGACTGGCACGAGAAAGCGTGCCGGGCGGATTGCGTATTGCGTGTAGCCACCGACGACGCAGAGGTCGGCGACGAGTTGGCCAGTGCGAAACGTATCGACGCCGGAGCCGGTCCGGTCGATTGTGCCGACCAACTCATAACCCGGCGTGAACGGCAGCGGGCCCCTGAAGTCTGGATAACGGCCGCGCCGGATGAAGGTGTCGGTAAAGCCTGTTCCAGCGGCAAGCACTTTGATGCGCACCTCGTCCGGGCCAGGGTTCGGGACAACCGATTGTTCCGCCAGTTCGAGAACCTCGGGGCCGCCGAATCGTGCGATGCGGATGTGTTGCCATTCCATGTAGCCGCATTAAGCGAATCCGACGGCTCTCGCCAGGGTGGCGCCGGTCGTGACGCCGATCAGCGAAGGAAGCGTATGCGCCGGTGCAAAACTTCGCTGCGACCGTCGACTTAATTCGCGAAAGTCTTCTGCTGCTTTTCTTCGGAAAAGAAGGCTTTTCTGGCTCAAAAGCTCGGGGCTGGCTCAAAAGCTCGGGTTAGCCAGCACGTAAAACAACCCGCCCGCGATCAGGATCGTCACTGGCAACGTCAGTAGCCAAGCCATACCGATGCGGATGAGCATGCCGCGTTGGACGCCTTGGCCGCCGGCTATCATGGTGCCGGCGATGCCGCTGGTGATGATGTGTGTGGTGCTGACGGGGAGGCCCGTGAAGCCGGCGGTGCCGATGAGGATGGAGCCGACGAGTTCGGCGCTGGCACCTTGGCCGGGGGTCATGTGTTGTTTGCCCAGGCGTTCGCCGAGGGTTTTTACGACGCGCTTGTAGCCGACCATGGTGCCGATGCCGAGGCAGAGGGCGCTGAGGATGCGGACCCAGTAGGGGGCATAGTGGACGGGCGGGCCCATTTCCTTGGCGAGATTTTTGGCCTGGGCTTTGTCGGCGGCCGAGATGGTGGGGGATTCGGTGGCGTGTTTGAGTTCGCTGAGGATGAAGTAGACGTCGCCGCGGAGTTGCGAGCGGGTGGCGCGGAGGGGGGCGGCCTGGCCCGGCGCGGGGATGGCTGAGGGTGCGGCGCCGGCGAGGGTGGGGCCGGCTTGCTGGAGGGCTTGGGCGGCGGTGATGGCTTGGGCTTTGATGTCGTCGCCGTAGCGGTCGATGAGGGGGATTGCGGCGGTGGCGTTGGCGCTGAGTTGCGCGAGTTGTTGGGGGACGTGGGGGTTGAGCGCATAGGTGGCCGGCATCAGGCCGATGATGGTGAGCATGATGAGGCCGATGGATTTCTGGCCGTCGTTGGTGCCGTGGCCGAGGCTGACGGACGTGCAGGTAAGGATCAGCAGGCCGCGGAGCCAGAGGACGGGAGGCTTGCCGTCCTCGGGTGGTTCGAAGAGATGGCCGCGCTTGATGACGAGTTTGAGGAGTGCGTAGAGGCCGCCGGCGCCGAGCAGGCCGAGGATGGGGGAGACGGCGAGGGCTTCGAGGACTTTGATGATCTGGTGCCAGTCGACGCCTTGGCCGAGGGCTCGGGTGTGGAGGAGCGCGTCGCCGCAGGCGACACCGATGAGCGCGCCGATGATGCAGTGGCTGGAGCTGTTGGGGATGCCGAAGAACCAGGTGCCGACGTTCCAGAGCAGGGCGGAGGTGAAGATAGAGACGAGCATGGGGACAGCGGGGGAGCCGTCGGGCGGGGTGAGGACGTCGGGTGGCAGGATCTCGACGAGGGCGTAGGCCACTGCGATGCCGCCGATGATGACGCCGAGGAAGTTCATCAGGCCGGACCAGATGACGGCGGGGATGGGTTTGAGGGCGTGGGTGTAGATGACGGTGGCGACGGCGTTCGAGGTGTCGTGGAAGCCGTTCGTGGCCTCGAAGGCAAGGACGAGGATGAAGCTGAAGATGAGGAGGGCGACGACGATTTCGGACGATGGCGCGAAGTGAACGAGCATGCGGGCTCCCCTGAGTTCGGGGTGAACGTTCTTCGGCAGGATATCGCTTCATTGCAGATTGAAGACAGTTGGCAAAAGTTCTGGTCCTTTTTTTCTAAAAAGGACTGCTTGCCTTGCTTTTGGCGGATTGGTTGGCTAGACGCTGCTCCCTTCGATTGCCGGGAACGTGGACGGGCCTCTGGGGCCTGCTCCCGCTGATGCGCGCTCGCGCTGAGGCCTACCGGTGCAACAGCCGTCGACCGGGATAACCTGGCGGGCACATGAGCAGGAGTACTCCGCGTTGACGAAGCGGACTGAGAGCAAGTTCAAGATCGATCGCCGGTTGGGTGTGAACCTTTGGGGACGGGCGAAGAGCCCGATCAACAAGCGGGAGTATGGGCCGGGGCAGCATGGGCAGCGGCGCAAGAGCAAGCCTTCCGACTTCAATATTCAGTTGAAGGCGAAGCAGCGGCTCAAGGGGTATTACGGCAATATCGGCGAGAAGCAGTTCCGCAAGTATTATGAAGAGGCGGTGCGCCGTCGTGGCGATACGAGCCAGAACCTGATCGAGCTGCTGGAGCGGCGGCTGGATGCGGTGATTTACCGGTTGAAGTTTGCGATTACGCCGTTTGCGAGCCGGCAGTTTGTGAACCACGGGCATGTGACGGTGAACGGCCGGAAGGTGAACATTCCGAGCTTTCAGGTGAAGGATGGCGACCTGATCGAGGTGAAAGAGAAGTCCAAGCAGATGGCTGTGGTGCTGGACGCGACGCAGAGCAATGAGCGTGACGTGCCGGATTATCTGGAGGTGGATCATCGGGCGATGAAGGGCCGGTTTGCGCGGGCGCCGAAGCTGACGGATGTGCCGTATCCGGTGCAGATGGAGCCGAACCTGGTGGTGGAGTTTTACTCTCGCTGAGTTGGGTTCGCGGGATTCGTTCTTGCACGTTTAGACGGTCTGGTTCGGCTTCGTCTGGGATTTAACCGCAGATGTCGCAGATGGCGGAGATAAGAAGTGAGCGGATCGCTTTTCTTATCTGCATTATCTGCGGCATCTGCGGTTAAGTCTTTTTTGGGCCGGGACGCTGGTTTATTTCGGAAAGCGTAGGCTCTGATCATGGCGACCGCTGCAGAAGAGATTGCGCGCCGGCGCACGTTTGCGATCATCTCGCATCCGGATGCGGGCAAGACGACGCTGACGGAGCGGTTGTTGCGGGCGGGTGGCGCCATTCAGCTTGCGGGGAATGTGCGGGCGAAGGGGGAACGGCGGCGGACGCGGAGCGACTGGATGGGGATCGAGCGGGAGCGCGGGATTTCCGTGGTGACGTCGGTGATGACGTTCGAATATGCGGGGTGTGTTTACAATCTGCTCGATACGCCGGGCCATGAGGATTTTTCCGAGGATACTTACCGGACGCTGACGGCGGTGGATTCGGCCGTGATGGTGATCGATGCGGCGAAGGGCATCGAGGCGCGAACGCGAAAGTTGTTCGAGATCTGCCGGCTGCGCGATATTCCGATCATTACATTCGTGAACAAGATGGATCGGGAGAGCCGCGATCCGTTCGAGTTGCTCGACGAGGTGGCGAGTACGCTGGCGCTGGATACGTCGCCGGCGACGTGGCCGGTGGGGCGGGCTTCGGAGTTTGTCGGCACGTACGATCTGCATACGCGGGATTTGCGGCTGAGCGCGGAGCTCGCGCAGGGCGATGCGCGGATGGTGGCGTTGGGTGAAGAATTGGAGCTGGTGGCAGCGGCTTTGCCGGAGTGGGACCGCGAGGCATTCAATGCGGGGAGCCTGACGCCGGTGTATTTCGGCAGTGCGATGCGCGAGATCGGGGTGTTGGATCTGCTCGATGCGCTGGCGCGGTTCGGGCCGCCGCCGCGGGCGCAGGTGGCCGATACGAGGACGGTGCAGGCCGATGAGGACGGGCTGACGGCGCTGGTGTTCAAGATACAGGCGAACATGGACCCCAATCATCGGGACCGGATGGCGTTTGCGCGCATTTGTTCGGGGCGTTTGGAGCGCGGGATGAAATTGCGCCAGGTGCGGACGGGCAAGTTGATACCGTTGAATGCGCCGCAGTTCTTCTTCGCGCGCGACCGGCAGTTGGCGGAGGAGGCGTTTGCGGGCGATGTGGTGGGCATACCCAACCATGGAACGTTGCGGATTGGCGATACGCTGACGGCGGACGAGGATTTGCAGTTTCTGGGCGTGCCGAGTTTTGCGCCGGAAATCTTGCGCCGCGTGCGGCTGGACGATGCGATGAAAGCCAAAAAGCTTAGGCAGGCGCTGCAGGAGTTGGCGGAGGAGGGGGTGGTGCAGTTGTTCCGGCCGCAGGATGGCAGCCAGCCGATTGTGGGCGTGGTGGGAACGTTGCAATTGGATGTTTTGCAGGCGCGGTTGATGGGCGAGTACGGGGTGGGGATAGGGTTCGAGCCGACGCCGTATAATCTGGCGCGATGGATCAGCGGGGACCGTGTTGTGGTCGAGAGTTTTTCGCAGGCGCAGCGGACGCAGATGGCGGACGATGTGGATGGGGACCCGGTTTTTTTGGCGACGAGTGCGTTCACGTTGCGGCGGACGGTTGAGCAGAATGCGGGGCTGGTGTTTCGCGATATCAAGGATCATCGGGCGCAGGATTGAGAGACGACTTCCTCCCGTCGGCGTGCTCGCGATAGCGGAACAAAAGCGCTTTGCTTCTTTTCTCCAGAAGACGGCGTTGCTTCACACCACGTTGACGATTTTCGGCGACACTGTCTGTGCCGGGCGGCGCAGGAGGATGGGGCGTTCGAAATACCAGTAAGAGACATACGATAGCCCAAAGATGCCGACCAGCGAAAGCAGAATGCAGAACCATGGTGCCATGCCGAGCGAGCCTTTGTAGAAACCGACGATGCCCATGAGTTCGAGGTGGATGAGGTAGAGGGCGTAGGATTGGGCGCTGAGGGCGCGGGCGGGGCGGTCGAGCCACCGGCCGAGGGTTGTGAGGGCGGCGCAGGCGGGTAGGCAGAGGGCGAAGGCCGCGGATGTCGGGATGAAGACCAGGACCTGCCAGGCGGGCTGGGGAAGGTGCAGTGTGTGCCTCAATCCGTCATTGAAGAGGAAGGCGAAGAGGAGGAGGCCGGCGGCGAGCATCACGATGCGCCAGGGGGTTGGGAGGGGACGTTGCGCGAACAGGCTGGCGGCGAGAACGCCGGCGGCGATGGCGTCGAAGCGGAGGGGGGTGAGTTTGCTGGTGACTTCATCCCAGCTTGCGGCGAGGGGGATCAGCGCGCGCAGGATCGGCGGGATGATGAGGAAGATGGCGAGAGAGATGAGGAGGGCGGTGCGGCGGCTGGACAGGGCGGCGGCGGCGAGGAGGACGGCGGAGAAGGTCAGGTAGAACCACTCCTCGACGGTGAGGGACCAGGTGACGGCGAACCATCCGTCGATCTGCGGCCAGGCGAGGTTCTGGGTCATGGTGATGTAGTAGGGGAGGTCGGCCCAGAGTTGGGTGCGGTGTGGATCCCAGAACTGTGGGCGCCAGATGACGGCGAGGGCTGCCAGGCAGACGTAATAGAGGGGCAGGGTGCGCATCCAGCGGCGGACCATGAAGATGCGCCAGTCGCGGAAGGTGGGTTTGCGGGCGAGGAGGTCGATGAGAAGGCGGCCGATGAGGAAGCCGCTGAGGACGAAGAAGAGCTCGACGCCGTAGAAGCCGAGGATGGCGATCTGGAGCGGGAGTTGAAGGCCAAGCCAGCCTGCGAAGATGGAGCCGCAATGGCTGGCGAGCACCATCAGGATTGCCGCGGCGCGAGCGATGTCGAGCCCGATGACGTGGTTTGGCGAGGGGGTGTTCATTGCGCGGACGGGCATGTCGCGAGCGGGGTGACGGCCGGCCGACGGGTTGTCAACCTGCGGCGGCGGGTAGGGTCGGGGTTTCGGTTCGGCAAAACAGGACCGGAATGTTTGATAGTCCAGAGTTGCGGCTTTTGACTGGCGCTTCGTTTCGAGAGCTTGCGATCCTGCTTTCTGCTCGTGCCATGTTCTGCCTGCTGGGAGTAATTTCTTTTCTGCCGACGTCCTTGTTTAGACGGTCCGTCGGTGAGGGATTTGGCGCGTGTGCTGATTGGACACTCGTAAACCCGGCACGGTATTGCCTTTATGGACGTCGCCTACTGGATTTTCGAGAGGTCACTGTCCAGTGATCGCCACGTCGCGTTCTTTACGCACGGTCATGACGACAGGCGGCAGATGTTCCCGGAGCCGCCAGGCTTGCGATGAGCACGCGACAGCGTAGTAAAAGTTTTTTGGTCCTTTTTTACAAAAAAGGACGTCTTGCCTTCCCTTCCCCCAAAGACAGTGGGAACGAGGGGCCGTTGGTCGGCAGGAGAATGGGTTTGCAACTGGCGTGGGAGCGGCAGCGGATCGAGTTCGGCGTGGCGGTGGTGTTGTGTGTGGCGGCGGGGGCGTTGCTGGGCGGGCGGATGTGGGATGGGCTTACATTTTTGGCGTTCAGCGATGAGTTGGCGCAAGTGCTGGGCGGGCGGGTGCTGGATGCGGGCGGGACGCTGTATCGGGATTTCGTGGATAGCCACGGGCCGCTGATTTTTGCGTTGGCGCAGCTGTATGGCGCGCTGTTCGGGTGGGGGCACACGAACGGAGTGCGGGTGATCAACCTGATGTTTGTGGCTGGGAGTTTTGTGTCGCTGGCATGGTCGCCGGCGGTGGCGGGAGGCGTTCGGCGGGTTTGGGCGGTGGCGATTTTGGCGGGGCTGCTCGCGGCGGTTTGGCTCGTGCAGGGGCTGTTCATGTTCAATTATTATCCGATTGCCGGGGCGCTGGCGGCGATCGGGTTGACGGGGTTTGCGTGTGCGCCGGCCGGGGGTGGGCGGGTGCATGGGTTTGCGGCTGGGGTGGCGTTGGTTCTGCTGGTGGCGTCGGCATATTCCTACGCGCCGACAACCGTGTGTTTTGCGGCGGCGGGTGGCTGGGGGTGTGTTCTGGCGCGACGGGTGCGGGGTCTGGTTTGGTTTGGTGCGGGGCTGGCCGCGGGGCTGGCGGGTTTTCTGGTGTATTTGCGGCTGTTTGCCGATCTGCATGGATACCTGGCGTTTCACTTTGCTGAAAACCAGTTCGTGTATTCGCATTATATCGGGTTTTCGCGGTTTCAGTTCGAGCAGAGTCTGATGCTGTCGGGCAAGAAGCAGGATGAGGTGCAGAGTTTCGGGGTGATCTGCGCGGTGCTGGCGTGTGCGGGGATGGGCGTTCGGGCGTTCTGGCGTGGCGAGGGATGGCGGCGGCTGCCGCAGGTGCTGTTCGTGCTGGTCGGATTGTTTTTGCTCAATGCGCGCGGGTCGACGCAGTTTCAGGACGGAACATTTCTGTTCGCGTCGCTGGTGGCGTTCGCGGCGGTGTCGGCCAATCTGATGGGTGGCGCTGGCAGGTTTGCACTTGTGCTGCCAGCGTGTGTGGTCGCTTTCGTGGTGAGCAGCGATGTGGTGCTGGCGCATGCGCGGTATTCGCCGTTCAACCTGAAACGAGCGGCGCTGGACGCGTATCATCGTTGGCCGATTGGGGATCGGTCGGACGATGAATTTTTCAGGCGCGTGCGGGGATATGTGGGGGCGGGCGGGCACATGCTGGTGCTGACGTACTCGCCGGCGTTTTATTTGGTGGCCGATGTGGCGCCGATGGACGGGTTTTATACGTTCTTCAAGTGGGACGCGGATTATGCGAAGGCGCCTTGGTTCGGGCGCGGGCATGATCTGTGCGCGGCGTTGGAGGTTCGGCCGCCGGAGGTGATCATCGACGATGGGTATCCGGTGTGGGGGTATGCGCCGGATAGTTACATGGGTTGTGTGAAGCAGGTGTTGTCGAAGTCGTATGTGGCGGAGGCGGGTGGGCCCAAGCCGCTGTTTGTCAGGAAAGATAGAGCAGGGAAGTAAGCAGTTCTTTGCAGAAAAAAACCAAAAAACCGACACTCCGCTATCGCGTGATTGCGATAGCGGAGGACAGGTTCTTCGCTTCCTTTTATGCCTGCACTTCCGAGGGGCGGCGGCGGTCGGCCATGAACTGGTCGAACTCGGTTTTGTCCTTGGCCTGGCGGAGCTTTTCCAGATATTCGACGAATTCCTTCTGCTCCTCCTCGAGGCGCTTGATGGTTTCTTCGCGATACTCGTCGAACACCTTGTTGCCGCTTGAGGGCATGCCGCCGCGGAAGAAGCTGCTGCCGCGCTGTTCCATGTTGTACCAGGTGCCGCGCGATCTGCAGCCGCGCCAGCCGCGGGCGCGGCCGCTGAAGACCACGAAGGTCAGCGCGATCATGCCGAGCGGCCAGAAAATCATGAAGCCGGCGACGATGAGCGCGATCCAGGCGCCTCGGCCGTATTGGTCCAGTTTCTCGATGACAGCCACCGCTCAGTCTCCCGTGTGAATGTGAAACACATTTACATAGATGGACGATCAGGGGGCCGAGTCAAGGGGCGGGTGTGAGGCCGAGGGATTGGCAGTAGATGAGCAGGCCGGCTTCGAGCAGGTCTTCGGGCGGCATTGGCAGACGGCGGCGGGTGCCGCTGGGGCTTTCGATGAAGAGCGAGGCGACGCCGTGGCAGAGTGACCAGATGTGGAGTGCGATCATCAGGGCGGGTGGGCGGCCGTGGGGCTTCATGGAGCGGGTGGCGGCGTCGGCGGCGAGGCGCAGAACGCCGAAGGCGCGTTCGGAGGCGGTGAGAAGGGTGGGGTCGTCTTCGAGCGGGAAGCCGGGTTCGAACATGGCGGCGTAGAAGGCGGGTTCGGCGCGTGCGAAGGCGAGATAGGCGCGTGCGGTGGCTTCGATCGCCTCGAAAGGGGTGGGGCGGCCGTCGTTCCAGGCGGTGTAGAGGCGTTCGGCGAATTTCTCGAAGCCCTGGCGGGCGATGTCGGCGATGAGCGCGTTGCGGTCGCGGAAATGGCGGTAGGGTGCAGCGCCACTTACTCCCACGTTGCGGGCGACCTCGGCAAGCGTGAAGCCGTTTGGGCCGCTGGTGCGGATCATCTCCAGCGCTGCTTCGATGAGGGCTTCGCGGAGGTTGCCGTGGTGGTAGCTGGCGCGGGGGGGCATGGAGGATGCTTCTTCCGAAGAAAGGCCGCTGCCCGGGCTGGTTGTTTTCGGCGATAACGGCGGGGCCTGTCCCACCGCATGGATACCCGGGACAAGCCCGGGCATCAGCAAAAGTCTTTTGGTTCTCTTCGAAAAAGAACCGCTTGCTTCCTCAAGCCTGGGCGGTGTGTGCGATGCCCTTTTCGGCCATCAGCGTCTCGAGCTCGCCGGATTGATACATTTCAGTGACGATGTCGCAACCGCCGACGAATTCGCCTTTGACGTAGAGCTGGGGAACGGTGGGCCAGTTGGAGAATTGCTTGATGCCGTCGCGGAGTTCGGGGTCTTCGAGGACGTTGGCGGTGGCGAACTGGACGCCGAGATGGGTGAGGATCTGCACGACGCGGCCGGAGAAGCCGCATTGGGGGAACAGGGCCGTGCCCTTCATGTAGAGCATGACGGGGTTGGCGGCGATCTCGGTCTGGATTCGGGTGGTGGCGTCGGGCATTGCGGGCGGCTCCTAGTCGGGGGTGGAAGTTTGCAGGGCGAGGGCGTGCAGGGCGCCGCCCATGCGGCCGCCGAGGGCGGCGAAGATCATCTGGTGCTGCTGGATGCGGCTGCGGCCGCGGAAGCTCTCGCTGACGATGCGGGCGGCATAGTGGTCGCCATCGCCGGCGAGGTCTTCGACGCTGACCTGGGCGTCGGGGAGGGCTTCGCGGATGAGGGCTTCGATTTCGCTGGCCGGCATGGGCATGGTTGATATCCTCGGAAAGGAAGAGTCTTCTTTTTCTGGGGAAAAGAGGCAGATAGACTTTTGTTTACTTGGTAACGCCCGGTTGACGCGGGCGCTCCCAGGAATTCAAAAGTTCCTTGGTTCTTTCTTTCAAGAAAGAACATCTTTCTCCTAATCCTTCATCCAGTCCCGGAAAAACCGCGTGTGCGCCTCGCCCAAGTCCTCTCGTGATATGGTGAGGCCGTCGGGCAGTGTCAAATCGGTGCCCTGGGCGCGGCCGAGGATGGTGGCTTCGAGGTTGGCGGATTGGGCTTCGCGCAGGATGAGGGCGGGGTTTTCGGTGGCGGCGATGTAGCGGGCCTGGTCTTCGCCGAACCACCAGGCGTGCGGGGGCAGGGTGGTTTGCGGGGCGGCGAGGGTGATGCCGGTTTGGCTGGCGAGCAGCATTTCGGCCAGCGCGGTGAGGAGGCCGCCGTCGGAGCAGTCGTGGCAGGCGGCGATGGCGCCGGATTGGATGAGGCGGCGGGTGAAGTCGCCGGTCTGGCGTTCGGCGGCGAGGTCGACGGGAGGTGGGGCGCCGGTCTCGAGGCCGGCGATTTCGCGTAGCCAGAGGGATTGGCCGAGATGGCCGGCCGTGTGGCCGATGAGGATGAGGGTTTGGCCGGGGGTGAGGGCGAGGCCGGTGGCGGTGGCGGCGTCGTCGAGCACGCCGATGGCGCCGATGGCCGGCGTGGGCAGGATGGGGGTACCCTGGGTTTCGTTGTAGAGGCTGACATTGCCGCTGACGATGGGGAAGTCGAGCGCGCGGCAGGCTTCGCCCATGCCGGCGATGCTGGCCACGATCTGGCCCATGATTTCGGGTTTTTCGGGGTTGCCGAAATTGAGGTTGTCGGTGACGGCCAGCGGGCGGGCGCCGGTGGCGGTGATGTTGCGCCAGGCTTCGGCGACGGCTTGGGCGGCGCCGGTTTTCGGGTCGGCCTGGCAGTAACGTGGTGTGCAGTCGGTGGTCAGGGCGAGGGCGCGGCGGCTGCCTTCTAGGCGGATGATGGCGGCGTCGGCCGTGCCGGGGCGCTTGATGGTTTGGCCGCCGATGGTGCTGTCGTACTGGTCGGTGATCCAGGCGCGGCTGCAGAGGTCGGGGCAGGCGATGAGGGTGAGGAGGGCGTCCGCGATCGTGGTGGGGTTGGGGATTTCGGCGAGCGGGGTGGGGGTGGGTGGCTTGGTGTGGGGGCGGTCGTAGAGGGGGGCCTGGTCGGCGAGGGGGGCGAGTTCGATGTCGGCTTCGATGCGGCCTTGGTGGCGGACGACGATGCGGCCGGTGTCGGTGAGGTGGCCGATGACGGCGAAGTCGAGCTCCCATTTTTCGAAGATGGCGCGGGCGAGGGCTTCGCGGTCGGGGCGGAGGACGATGAGCATGCGCTCCTGGGATTCGGAGAGCATCATTTCGTAGGCGGTCATGCCGGGTTCGCGCTGGGGGCAGGTGTCGAGGTCGAGCTCGATGCCGACGCCGCCGCGGCCGGCCATTTCGACCGATGAGCTGGTGAGGCCGGCGGCTCCCATGTCCTGGATGGCGACGATGGCGTCGGTGGCCATGAGTTCGAGGCAGGCTTCGATGAGGAGTTTTTCGGTGAAGGGATCGCCGACCTGGACGGTGGGGCGCTTGCTGTCGGAGTCGGCGTCGAATTCGGCCGACGCCATGGTGGCGCCGTGGATGCCGTCGCGGCCGGTGCGGCTGCCGACATAGACCACCGGATTGCCGATGCCGGCAGCGGCGCTGAGGAAGATTTTATCTTTGTGCGCTATGCCTACGGTCATGGCGTTGACGAGGGGATTGCCGTCGTAGGCCGGGTGGAAGTTGACTTCGCCGCCGACGGTGGGGACGCCGACGCAGTTGCCGTAGCCGCCGATGCCGCGGACGACGCCATCCACGATGCGCCTGGTATGGGGGCTTTGCGGGCTGCCGAAGCGGAGGGCGTTGAGGTTGGCGATGGGGCGGGCGCCCATGGTGAAGACGTCTCGCATGATGCCGCCTACGCCGGTGGCGGCACCCTGGTAGGGCTCGATGAAGCTGGGGTGGTTGTGGGATTCCATCTTGAAGATGGCGGCCAGGCCTTCGCCGATGTCGACGACGCCGGCGTTTTCGCCGGGGCCGTGGATGACCCAGGGGGCGGTGGTGGGCAGGGTGCGAAGGTGGATGCGGCTGGATTTGTAGCTGCAGTGTTCCGACCACATGACAGAGAAGATGCCGAGTTCGGTCAGCGTGGGGGTGCGGCCTTGGATGGTGAGGACGCGGTGGTATTCTTCGGTGTTCAGACCGAAGGATTTGGCGAGCGTCTGGTCGATCATCATAGGGAAGGCTTTCTTTTCTGAAGAAAAGAAGCAAAAGGCTTTTGTTCCGCTATCGCGTGCTCAGTGGACAAAAGTTCTTTGGTCCTTTTTCTCTTGAAAGGACTGCTTTCTTTTCTGGTGTTCACGCTGCGAGCGCTTGGGTGATGCTCTCGAATAGCGGTTTGCCGTCGGTGCCGCCGAGGAGGGGGTCCACGAGGTCTTCGGGGTGGGGCATGAGGCCGAGGGTGCGAAAGTTTTCGCTGTAGATGCCGGCGATGGCGCCGAGGCTGCCGTTGGGGTTGGCTGACGGGGTGAGATTGCCGTCGGGGTCGGTGTAGCGGAAGGCGACGCGGCCTTCGGATTCGATGGCGTGGATGGTTTCGGGGGTGGCGAAGTAGTTGCCGTCGCCGTGGGCCATCGGGGCTCGGATGATTTGGCCCGGTGTGTAGAGGGCGGTGAAGGGGGGGGCGGCGCGTTCGACGCGGAGGTGGCAGTCTCGGCTGATGAAGCGGAGGGTGGCGTTGCGGAGGAGGGCGCCGGGGAGGAGGCCGGCTTCGGTGAGGATCTGGAAGCCGTTGCAGATGCCAAGGATGTGGCCGCCCTTCACCGCGAATTCGTGGATGGCGGGCATGATGGGGGAGTGGGCGGCCATGGCGCCGCAGCGGAGATAGTCGCCGTGGCTGAAGCCGCCGGGGATGACGAGGAGGTCGAGATTCGGGGGGAAGGTGGTTTGCTGGTGCCAGATTTGGGCGGGGGTGCGGCCGGTGGCGGCGTGCAGGGCGATAGCCACGTCTCGTTCGCGGTTGGTGCCGGGGAAGATGACGATGGCGGCGTGCATGGGCGCGGACGGCTCCTGGCGGGAGACGCCTTCTAGCACGATGGGGCAGCGAGGTTCCAAGCGGCCGGCGGCCGTGAGCGTGCAGCAGAAGTTTTTTGGTCCTTTTTTTCAAAAAAAGGACTGCTGTTGTGGTTTTGCAACGACGCGGCGTGCGCGAGACGTGTCTGGGCGCGCCTGCGCGGCACGTTCGTGCAGCGTGTGGATGGTGCGATGCGGGACGTGCGTGGGCTCGTCTGCGTTGCACGTTGTGCAGCGTCAAACGGACCGAGATGCGACAGAGGGCAACTACCGCCGGATCATTTCAGTGACTTCAAGTCGTGGGGAGTTGAGTTACGCGTAAATAGCAAAAGTTTTTTGGTCCTTTTTTTCAAAAAAGGACTGCTTGCTTGCCTTTACCCGGAGGGCCCGCGCGCCTCGGACTTCACGTTGTCCCACAGGGGCTTTTCCGCAGGCTTGGCGGGAGCGGGAGCGGGTTGGGGGAAGCGGGCGTTGAGGGCGGCGGCGAAGGCGCGGTCTTTTTCGCGTTGGGCTTCGGCGTCGGTGATTGTTCTGCGTTCGGCGGCGAGGCGGGATTCGAGGATGATGGTTTCGCGCACGCAGCGGCAGAGTTGAACGAAGACGAGGTTCGGGTCGGGGTCGCTGGGCAGGCGGGGAATGCGCGGGGTGTGTGTGCGCGGGGCGTTTGCGCGTGAGGCGTTGGCGAGCGAGGTGTTGGCGAGCGAGGTGGGGCGGGACTGGTGCGTGCTGGCGGGTTCGGGTTCGGGTTCGGCGAGGGCACGATCGGCGGCGGCGCGGGCGAGCTGCATGGCGATATCGGCCATTTCGCGGCAGAGGCGCAGGTGGCGCGCGCTTCGCTCGGCGTGTTCGTCGCGGATGGGTGTGGTGGCGTTCAGGATGTGTGACCCGGCTCTGCGTTCGATGAGAACGTAGGAAGAACACAGATGGGCGGATCTGGGCAAGTTTCAGGAAGGGCGGGATGTTGTTGGCGCCGCTCGTAAACCCGGGCGTGGGTCCGGTGGGTGGCGAGGGTGGTCGGCACCACCTACATGCCTACCGATCAGGTGTATAAGCGGGTGGAAATCGGATCAACGTGGTATGCCGCGTCCATGCAGCGGACGGGGTTGAACACGGAAGCGAAGCTACTTTTGCTGGCACATGCGTTCGAGACGTTCCCGTGCATACCGACGGAGTTCCGCACGCATGTTTTCGATACGCAGAGCCGGCGAGCGATCGAGCGACTGGGCGCGAGGCTGGATGGCGTGTTGCGCAGCCATCAGCACAAAATGAAAAAGTCGTTTGCTTCTTTTCTTCAGAAAAGAAGATTCCTCCTAAATACCTGATCCCGTCCAGCTTCAGGGCAGCGCAATCGTCGCCTGCAATCCGGTAGAAGCGCAGTTCGGCGGGTTGGCCGCGCCATCCACGATGAAGTTGATGCGGTCGCCGGCGGCAACGCTGACGCTGATCGTCCGGGTGCCGGTGCTGCCGATGCTTTGCGCATTGGGCGAAATCAAAAATCCTGAGGCCAGCGCGCCATTGCCGCTATTTCTT
The DNA here is from genome assembly GCA_963848205.1 of uncultured Alphaproteobacteria bacterium. Taxonomy (GTDB): domain Bacteria; phylum Pseudomonadota; class Alphaproteobacteria; order Acetobacterales; family Acetobacteraceae; genus BOG-908. The sequence continues at coordinate 300,116 of CAWKCV010000003.1, forward strand.
TCGATCGACCAGTTGATGCCAGCGCCCGCGCCCCCGCAGCTCCAATCCAGGGCGGTGATGTTGTAGGTGATGGTAGCGGTGCCGGCGGCGGGCGCCAGAAAGCTTTCGATAGCGGGAAAGCCGTAGCCGGGATGGTAGATCAAGCTCTGTCCGGCGAGGCTGATGGTCTGCCCGTTCGATACGAAGGTGACGGCGGTGGCCGCTTTGTTGGATGCGAAGAAGGGAACACCGAAGGCCGCGCCTGGCGTATCCCAATCCTTCAGGGTTGCAGCTTTGCCGTGGCGCTTGACGGCCAGCGTGCCCTTGCTGGTCAGCAGCATGTAATTGCCATCATGGCCCTGACCATCCCCGAAGCGATAGGACCAGGTGCTGGCGGCGGTATTCTGCTTGGCGCTGAACTGCGCGGCGGCGCTGTAGGTGGTGGCGGAGGCCGGGGCGGCGGCGAGGCCGGCCGCAAGACCAGGCGCGAGCATCTTTCCGAGGTGAAATTGCATTTTCATGACATTTTCCCTTTCATGTCGTGTGATTTTGCAAGTTCCAAATGAGTTTGGCATCGTACCGAAAACTCCGCAAGCCGCGGCCTTGCCGTCGGCGCGGGTTCAAAAAAGAAGTCTTTCTTCCTGTTCTGAGAAGCAAGATCACAGCAGATCGAGTGCGCGTGCCCGAGACGCGGTGTCGGTTCTGTTGCGGGTGCCCAGGATCGCCTGGATGGTTGCGAGGTGTGTTTTGACGGTGGCGGCTGCGAGGCCGAGGGCGAGGGCGATTTCCTTGTTGGACTGGCCATTCGCGGCGAGGCGGAGGACGCCGAGTTGGCGGTCGCTGAGAAGCGCGCGTGGGGCTGCCGGTTTTGCGGTGGCGATTTCGAGCAGGCGGGAGGGGAGGTAGCGGCCGCCGGCCTCGATGAGGCGGAGGGCGGCTTCGATGATGGCGACGCTGGCGGTTTTGGGTGCGAAGCCGGCGATGCCAAGTGCGAGAAGATCGAGGAGGAGACGGTCGTCTTCGGTTCCGGTGACGACGAGGATGGCGATGTCAGGTGCCGCGCGGCGCAGGCCGGCGATGCCGGCGAGCGGGTCGGCGCCGGGCATGGTGAGGTCGGCGATGCAGCAATCATGGCCAGGTGCGGCGGCCCAGGCGGAGGGGAAATCATGCGCGGTGGTGACGCGCGCTTCGGGCCAGCCGATGCGCACGGTGCCGGCGAGCGCTTCGCGGACGAGGGCGTGGTCGTCGCAGATCAGGCAGGCTTTCACGAGGGGTGGGTTCGTGTGGCGGGGTGGTCATCGAATGCGGCCGGAAATTCGAGGTAGAAGGCGGCGCCGCGGCGCCAGCGGGGGTCGAGGCCAGCGACGCCACCCATCAGGGCGGCGAGGCGGCGGACGGAGGCGAGGCCGAGGCCGAAGCCTGCGGGCACGGCGCCCGGTGTGCTGGAGCCCTGGTAGTAGTCTTCGAAGATGTGGCCGGCGTCGAGGCGGCTGACGCCGACGCCGTCGTCGATGACCCAGAGGCGGATGGCGGCGGGGCCGTGCCGGCGGGCGGCGAGCAGGACACGGCTTCCGTGGCTGTGGGTGAGGGCGTTGTGGACGAGGTTGCTGATGGCGCGCTCGATGAGGGTGTGGTCGAGCAGCAAGGCGTGAGCGTGGGCGGCCACGCGCAGGTGCATGCCTTTGAGCGCGGCGGCGGGGCGGTTTTGGGCGGCGACGCGTTCGAGGAACGGTGGCAGGACGATTTGGGACGGGTGCGGTTTGACGGCGTCGGCGGCCAGGCGGAGGTGGGCGAGCATTTGCGAGAGGAGCTGGTCGGCGGCGGCGAGGCCGTTTCGGACGCCGTCGATTGCGGAGTCGCGCAGAACGCCGTTCGGGGCGCGGACGCTTTGGTCGAAGAAGAGGGCGACGGCTTGGAGGGGCTGGCCGAGATCGTGCGAGACGGAGGCGATGAACTTGGTGTTGGCGTCGCGCTGGGCGGCGACTTCGCCGAGCATTTCGTTGAGCTGGCGGGCGGAGGCGTCGCTGGCCAGGCGGGCGGCGACGGTTTCGGCCACCGTGCCGTTCAGGGCGTTGCTGAGGAAGATGAGCATACAGGCGTAACCGAACACGTAGATGGCGGCGAGATGCGCGAGAGGTTCGGGGCGGGTGGCGAGGAAGATGGCGAGTGAGCCGAGCATTGCGGCGACGCCGGCGCGGTTGGCGGTCACGTTTTCGGGGCTGCAGATGATCTGTATCGGATTGCAGCCGACCAGGAAGAGGGCGCACATCGTTTGTGCGCTGGGAGATGCGTGGGGCATGACGGCCCAGATGACGCCGAGGCAGGCGAGGTTGCTGCCGATGATGATGGCGTTGGCGATCCAGCGCCAGAGGATGACGCGTTCCTGCGCGGAGGGTCGGCGGATGGCCATGATCAGCGTGGCGGCGATCCAAAGCGCTATGAAAGCAACGATATAGGTGATGACCCATCTGTTCTGGGCCGGTTCGTCGTGGCGCAGGCCGGTATAGATCAGGCAGCAGGTGAGGGTGAAGAACAGCAGTGTGACGAGGCTGGCAGCGATCTGCGGCCGCAACGGGTGGGTGATGGCGTAACTCTCGCCGGCAGTGGGCGCGCGCTCCATGGCCGAGTTTCACCCTGCCGTTTGCTACCGTCAATTGAGGCGGGTTAGGCCATCTGGCTCCACCGTCTGGCCGATGACGGATGGGGTAGGCAAGGCTAGGTCGGCGGCAGGACATTTCTGCTGGAGATCGAGATCATGCGTACGACATTGCTGTGTTGCATTGCGGTGATTGCTGCCACGCCGGCGGGTGCGGTCAATTGGCCGCAGCCAGGGCTGACGGCGGGGCATATCGGTTTGAACAAGGCGGAGACGGTCTTGGGGGCGGGCAATGTCGGCAGCCTGAAGCAGAGATGGTCTTTGCCGATCGCGTCCGGCATTCAGGGCGCACCGCCTTTGGAGCTGAACGGCATTGTTTACGTGCAGGGCGGCGATGGCACGGATTACGCTGTCGGCAGCAGGAGCGGGAAGGTGTTGTGGAGTTTTGCGGGCGGCTTTTCGCTCGGGCTCACACTCGGGGACAACCGGGTTTTCACGAGTTGCAATCTCGACGCGAACCGACATGCCGGCATTTGTGCGCTCGATGCGGCGACGGGTGCGGTGGTCTGGAAAACGGCTGTGCCGGACTGCGGCGGCGGCGTGGCGCCGTTTTCGAGCGCGCCGAACAATGTGCCGGTTTACGATCGCGGGATGGTGTTTTTTGCGGCGGGTTTCGGCGGATTCAACAGCGCGTGCTCGGGCGATACGGTTTTCGGCGTGAATGCCGCGACGGGAGCGACAGTCTGGGCTGTTGCGGAGAATCTTGTGGACAAGAGCGACGGTTTGCCGTTTGCGATCGATAAGGACCGGGTGTTTTACACGACCGGAGGTGCTACTGCGTATATCTGCTCGGTGGCTGAAGCGAGCGGGTCCGGCAATGTGTGTTCGGCGCCGCTGAGCGGTTCGTTTGCCGACAGTGCGACGTTGTCGGTCAGCGGCGGGAAGGTTTTCAGTGTTTATCAGGACAACTCGGGAAATACGATCTTCACCGCGTTCAGTGAGGCGACGCTGGCGGTTGCGTGGAGCCATTTCGCGACGGGGGGCACGTCGAATTACAGCCGTTTCGCGCCGACGATTGCCAATGGTCTTGCGTATTTCTTTGCAGGCAGCAACGGGCTTGGCAGCCTTTACGCGTTTTCGGCGAAGACTGGAGCGGCAGTTTGGACCTATGCGTGCGACAGTTCCACCACGGGCTGTGTGTCTTCGGGTGTGTCGGCCGCCAATGGCGTGCTTTACGCTGCGTGCGGACGACAGACGACGGCGCAGGGGGATTTGTGTGCGTTCGACGCCAAGACGGGTGCGGTGCTGCGGGTCTATGGTCCGTTGCACGGCAACTCCGGCAGTACGTCGACGCCGCTTGTGGCCAATGGGGCGGAGATTGCGGCGTGTGGTGATAGTAGCGGCGATCTTTGCAAGTTCGCGCCTTAGGGTTTGCGGTTTGGCAGCGGCGGGTTTTCACCTTGTCGCTGCTTTGAGCGACGCAGATGACAGCGCCGCCGACGGATCAGGCGAACCGTTACCAAAAGGTTCGCGACAGCAACAGCAAAAGTCTTTTGCTTCTTTTCTTCAGAAAAGAAGGCCTTGCTTATCTGCCGTATACTATAGGCGTGGTACGGTCAGGGGCCGTAGCTGAAGCCGTCGTAGCCGTAACCCGGGGTGGCGTAGGGAACGCTGTAGTAGGCGTCGGGGAAGTGGCCGTCGGGCGGTAAGGGCGGGGCAAAGGGTGGGCGGTCGGCGGCGCCGGCGAAGTGGCGGGCGCGGACATGGTTGAACATGCAGCGTTGGTAGGCGGCGTCGTAGCGGTGGGCGGCGGTGGCGCCGGTGGCGCCGGCGATGGCGGCCGTGCCGGCGTGGCGGCAGGCGTTTTCGTCGTCGGCGAAATCGGTGAAGCCGCTGGCGTGGGCGGGGAGGGCGATGGCGGCGATCAGGAAGGTGGCGGTCAGGAGGGTGGCTTGCATGCGGCGACAACGCCTGGAGGGGAAGCAAGGCCTTCTTTTTTGAAAAAAAGAAGCAAAAAACTCTTGCTCCGCTGTCGCGCGACTCCTGCAGAAAAGAAGGCCTCCCCCTCCCTAACGCTTCCCAAACCGCGCGACGAAAAACCCGTCCATGCCGCCGAGTTCGGGCCAGAAGGAGGGTAGGGTGCGGACGTGGCCTTCCGGGGTGAGGGCTTCGGGGAGGCAGGCGAGTTCGGCTGGGGTGAAGGGGGCGGGGGTGAGGCCGGCGGCCAGCGCGGTGGGCAGGCGCTGGAAGCCTTCTTCGGGTTGCAGCGAGCAGACGGCGTAGATGAGGCGGCCGCCGGAGCGGAGCATGGCGGCCGCGGCGGCGATGAGGCGGTCCTGGTTGGCGGTGAGGGTTGCGAGGTCGGACGGGCGTTTGGTGTGGGGCAGGTCGGGGTGTCGGCGGATGGTGCCGGTGGCCGAGCAGGGGGCGTCGAGGAGGACGGCGTCGAAGAGGGTTTCGGGGCGCCAGGCGATGGCGTCGGCGTGGATGAGGGTGGCGGGCAGGTTGAGGCGGGCAAGGTTTTCGCGCAGGCGGGGGAGGCGGCGCTCGTTGCTGTCGATGGCGGTGACGTGGGCGCCGGCGGCGGCGAGTTGGGCGGTTTTGCCGCCGGGGGCGGCGCAGAGGTCGGCGATGCGTTCGCCTGGTTGGGGGGCGAGGAGGCGGGCGGGGAGGGTGGCGGCGGCGTCCTGCACCCAGAAATGGCCGGCGGTGAAGCCGGGAAGGTCGGTGACGTGGGTGCCTGGAGGGAGGCGGTAGGAGCCGGTGGGGAGGAGGTGGGCACCTTCGGGTGGAGTTGTGTCGGGGAGGAGGGTGAGGTCGAGGGGAGCTTCTTGTTGGTGCGCGGTGGCGATGGCGCGGGCGTGCTGGCCCCAGCTCGACCAGAGCCATTGAGGGGTGTCGAGGCGGGGGGAGTCGAGGTCGGCGAGGGGCGCTGCGCCCGATTCGGCGACGCGGCGGAGGACGGCGTTGATGAGGCCGGCGAAGGGGGCGAGTTTCTGGGCGCGGGCGAGGTCGACGGACGTGCCGACGGCGGCGTGAGGCGGGGTTTCGAGGAAGAGGAGCTGGGCAGCGCCGAGCCTGAGGATGAGGCGGACGGCGTCGGGCGGGGCGCGTTTGAGGTGGGGTTCGAGGATGGCGTCGAGCGTGCCGGCGCGGCGGAGCACGCTGGCGGCCATGCGGTGGGCGGCGGCGCGGTCGCGCGGGGTGCCGGAGAGGTGGTCGAGCGCTTCGTCGAGCGGGCGGTGCTGGTCGAAGACGGCGCGGAGGAGTTTGAGGGCGAGGTCGCGGTCCATGGCGTGGGTAGGGCTGGTTTTTCGGCAGAAGGGAAGAGGGGGAGGTTCGGTTTGTGGAGGATGCGGCGGGGTTGGCGGGAGGATGCGCCGGCTGCGGATTGCTGCGCCGCAAAAGAAGTTCGCGTAACGTTTTGCCGCGTTGCAATATACCTGATGTGATTGCATTGGTGTGGTAATTGGCGGGCGAAAATGGAGCCGGCAATTACAATTACGGGGTGACGCGTGTTGCGTGGCCTTGATGGGGGCCGCTATATAAGTCATCGTTGAAATCTACAAGAAGCGACCTCTCATATTGCTGCAGTGCGGCATAGGTATAGTTGGGTTTACTGAGTTAAGTTGGTGTATCGCACAACTGTGTTCTGCTGTTGCTATCAGAATCAGATGGCGGCACGCGGCTGTTCCTGCTATGCAACATGGCGGTAGAACTCTTGCCACGGCTGAGTTGTACCCAGGTTCAACTAGGAGGATCATGACGATGAAAGATGCCGATCGGATTTCTCGACGAACAGCGCTCAAGGCGAGCATGACGTTGCTGGCGGGTGGGCTTGTTGCCACGCAGGCGCGTGCGCAGGACCCCGATGCGGGCAAGATGTCGAAGAGCGTTGTTCAATATCGCTACCATCCGAGCCCGAACGGTTCGCATTGCGGCATTTGCGCCAATTTCATCGCGCCGGAATCCTGCAAGCTGGTGGCGGGCAAGATCGACCCGAACGGGTATTGCATGGCCTTTGCCAAGAAGAAGCCGGCGTAGTTTTCGCTGAGTGACAGGCGCGCTCGCCGAGGCCGGCGAGCGCCTGATTTGTGATGCAGCGCGGCTGGCTTCTGGCAGCGAAGCGCTGCTTCGTTTTGAATGACGAACGCCATGTGATCCGGTGCGAATTCACGCTCGGCTTCTGGGCGACGCATTGTGTCGGGTTCGTCGCAACCCATTCGATTATTGTGGTATTTGTGCTTCCCAGGACTATTTAGTTGCCGAGAGCGCGAGATTTTTCGTGCAATCCGAAATTGAAACATTGCAGACTTGTGTCTCACGCGCAGCAGGCCGGTCGTTCCGGTTAGGTCGAGCGTGATGACCGAAGTTCAGGCATTGAGCAGGGCATTTGTTCAGCTTCGGATGCCGTTTCAGTCAGGCTTCGTTAGTCGTCCGCCGATAACACATGGAAAACATGTGAGAGGGAAACAAGGGATGTCCAAGCTTCGTCTTTTCAAGCTTTCGCTGGCTGTGGCGCCTTCGGCCTTGTGTATGTCGATTGTGAGTGGGGCGCTGCAGCCGGCGCGCGCGGTGCCGTCCTTTGCGGCGCAGACCGGGCAGCCTTGCCAGACGTGCCATATCGGCGCGCTCGGGCCGCAGCTGACGCCGTATGGGCGGAATTTCAAGATCAAGGGCTATACGATCACCGGCGGCGAGGGGATCGCGTCGAAGGTGCATCTTGCATTGTGGGTCCAGACGGAATTCAGCAGCATCCAGAAGGATCTGCCGCCGAGTGGTGTGACGCCGCATTTCGCCAACAACGACAATGTGTTCATCAACGCCGTCAGCCTGTTCTACAGCGGGCGGATCACGGACCATGTCGGCGTGTTCCTGCAGGGAACTTACGACAACGTGGGCAAGGCGTTCGCGCAGGACAACTCCGAAGTACGCGTCATCGGCGACACCAAGCTGTTCGGCCACGATGTCGATTACGGCGTCAGCTTCAACAACGCGCCTGGCTGGTCGGACCCGTACAACTCCAATTATCTATGGGGATATCCCTACATTTCCAACGGCATCGCACCGGGGCCGAACGCGACGCCGGTGCTGGGTGGCGCGTTGCAGGACAACAGCCTGGGCATCGTGGGATATGCATGGGTGGACCAGCACATCTATGTCGATCTCGGCGGTTACGAGTCGCAGCCGCCCGGCTACCAGAAGGTGTTCGGCGAGGCTTATGGGCCGGGTAGTTCCACGGGCATCGAACCTTGGGCAAGCCTGACCTACGCCTGGTTCTGGGGCAACAACAACGCGCATTTGGGTAGCCATCTTTTCTATGGGCGGTTCAATCCGACGACCGACGTGCGCAGCAGCGACGGACGGTTTGGCCATAACAGCTACGCCGATTTCATGATCAGCAATGGCTATCAATATATCGGCGACGACAATGTGCACGTGTTCACCCTCGACGGGTTCTACGTGTATGAGGACCAGAAGCTGCAGGGCTCGAGCTCGTATTACAATCCGGCACCGAGCAGCAGCCGATCGGCCAACCGTCTGAGCGAGTTTCACGAGTGGGCCACGTATTATTACCAGGAGACGTATGGCGCCACGCTGTCGTTCGACAAGATATGGGGTAATCGGAACGATCTGCTTTATAATACCGGTGCGAACGACAGCACGGGCAGCATAAAAGGTTCGCCCAACACGACGTCCTTCTCCGGAGAGGTGGACTGGGTGCCGTTCGGCAAGCCGGACAGTTTCCTGCATCCGTTCCTGAACTGGAAGCTGGGGCTTCAATATACGCTGTATACGCAGTTCAACGGGTCGGGGCATAACTATGACGGGTATGGCCGCTCGGCGTCGGACAACAATACGCTGTTTTTATTCCTGTGGACCGTCTTCTGAGGGGAAAAGCCGCTCTGGCGGCCATCTGACGGCGATTTTCTGCGCTCCGGTGCTCACGGCCATTAAGGCCGCTCCGCTCCGGTGCTCGAAAATCACTGCCAGCTGACTCACCAGAGCGACTTTTCGAGCCGCGACTTCTAGTGGCGGCCACCTGACGGCGATTTTCTGCGCTCCGGTCCTCACGGCCATTAAGGCCGCTCCGCTCCGGTGCTCGAAAATCACTGCCAGCTGACTCACCAGAGCGACTTTTCGAGCCGCGACTTCTAGTGGCGGCCACCTGACGGCGATTTTCTGCGCTCCGGTGCTCACGGCCATTAAGCGCTCCGCTCCGGTGCTCGAAAATCATCGCCCGATGACTCACCAGAGCGACTTTCGAGCGGCGACTTGTAATGGCGGCCACCTGACGGCGATTTTCTGCGCTCCGGTGCTCACGGCCATTAAGGCCGCTCCGCTCCGGTGCTGAAAAGTCATCGCCCGATGAACTCACCAGGGCGACTTTTCGAGACGCGACTTACCGAAAGCGGATCTCGCAAACGGCAATCGCCAACAAACAAAAGTTTTTTGGTCCTTTTTTCCAAAAAAGGACTGCTTGCTTCCTCACTCCGGCGGCGGAACGTAAGGCTCCATCAACGCCGCGGTGGTGACCGGCGGCCCACCGAGCTCGGTCTTGAATGTCGAAAGCATGCTGATGCCGAACAGGGGTTTGTAGACGCCCTGGTGGCAGGTCATGCAGTAAACCTTCGGGCTGTCGCCGAGTGGACCCTTGCGGGCGACCGGGAAGACGGGGTTGAGCGGATCGAGATAGTGGTTGTTGAGATCACGCACCATGCGGATGCCGTACCAGGCGGTGACGCGGGCGGGCGTGCTTTGCGACCAGTCGCGGAAGGCGCGTGTGTTGTGGCAGTAGTCGCAGTTGACGCCGAGCGACTGGCCGAAATGGATCATCAGCGCGTAGGTCCACTCGGCCTGCTTCATCGATGAGCGGTTTGTGGTGGCCAGCGCCGTGGGGCCTTGGACGCGAATGTTGTTGTCCTGCTCGAGGAACGGCGTGAATGGGTCGTAGGGCAGGCTCGACGAACTGATTGCGGCCGTCGGGTGCGCCATGCCCGTCTGTGTTTCGGCCAGGCCTTTGGCGGAGGGGCCTGGCGCGTTGTACCAGAGATATTCCGGCACCGGCCGGCCGCGGTGGCAGGTGTAGCAGGTGACACCGACGCCTTGGACGTGCTGCTTCCAGTTGCCGTTGATGTTCTGCACCATCTGCAACATGCGGCGTGCGACGACTTTGGTGTAGTTCGTGTCGAGCGCCATGTTTTCGGGATTGTGGCAGTAGGAGCAGCCCTGTTCGGGAGCGACCCAGGTGGTCATGCTCGCCATCAGGCGGGTGAACTGGCCGACGCTGAGATTGCGCAGCACGCGAACATTCTGGAACGCCTCGCCGGCTTTCAAGCCCTCGGCGCTGGCCGGTGACAGGATGACCGGAATGGCATTCTTTTCGGTCAGGACTGCCATTTTGTCGGGGTTGTAGATCTGGTCGAGGCCGGTGCCGCGAAAGCCGCGCTGGATACCGATGGGGCGCGGATGACCCATGCTTTGCATCTGATCGACTGCGGCGAGAGTGCCACCGGTGCCTGCGATGAGCAGAACGGCGTAGAATAGACCTGACTTGATGGGGTCGCTCAATTTCGACGCTCCCGGGCGGATCGCGGGATGACGATCGTGCCGTGTTGTCAGTCGGTTTTCCCGACTTGACAGGCAGAGTGTCAGACTTTCTGGACAGCTCTGTCAAGCCGATATGTCATCTCTTCGCAGTGCAACATTCCTTTGTTGTAAAGGACTGCACGATTGTTTGTACAGGACGCGCGAACAGACCAAGTGCGCTTTCGCGGTTCAGGTTCGACATGCGGCGGTATGTCCGGGCGATGTCGCGCGTCGGTTTGACAGAGATGAAGCGCCGGGCCAGCGTTGCGAAATGGGGCCGGCCGCGATCGCCCCTTCAGGCTTCGGCCCAAGCATCGCGTCCGCACCTCCAATGGACGGAGAGGACGCACCATGCCCGCATCTACAACGGACGAGCCTGCGCGGTTGTCTGCGCATGATCTGAGCCGATCCGAGGCGCGTCGGGTTTGGCTGCGGATTGCGCTGTTGAGTTTCGGCGGACCGGCTGGGCAGATTGCGCTGATGCATCGCACGCTGGTGCAGGAGCGGCGCTGGATATCGGAGTCGCGGTTTCTGCACGCGCTCAATTTTTGCCATCTGCTGCCGGGGCCTGAAGCGCAGCAACTTGCGATCTATATCGGCTGGCTGATGCATGGTTTGCGCGGCGGCACGATTGCGGGCGTGCTCTTCGTGTTGCCCGGCGTGGCGTCGTTGCTGGCGCTGAGCTGGATTTACGTGATCTGGGGCGGCGTGGGCGTGGTGGCCGGGTGTTTCCTCGGGCTGAAGGCGGCGGTGCTGGCGGTGGTCGTGCAGGCCGTATTGCGCATTGGACGGCGCGCGTTGAAATCGCGTCTGGCGGTCGGTATCGCGTGTGCGGCGTTCGTCGCGATCTATGTTTTCGCCGTGCCGTTTCCATTCGTTGTCGTCGGCGCGGCGGTCACCGGTCTGGTCGCCGATCGGCAGGGGGTCGCGGTCGCGGGATCGCACAAGCACGATGCGGACGGTGCGGATTTGCTGGGGGATAGCCTGCCGGATCATGCAAGGCCGTCGGTTGCGCGGGCAATCGGCGTGGTCGCCTTATGGTTGCCGCTCTGGCTCGGGCCTGTCGTCATGTTGCTGCTGCTGGCGGGGCCGGACAATTTGTTCACACATCTGGCAGTGTTTTTCAGCAAGGTTGCGGTTGTCAGTTTCGGTGGCGCGTATGCGGTGCTGGCGTATGTCGCGCAGCAGGCGGTGCAGGCGCAGCATTGGTTGCGGCCGGGGGAAATGCTGACCGGTTTGGGTTTGGCCGAGACGACGCCTGGGCCGTTGGTGATGGTGCTGCAGTATGTGGGATTTCTGGCGGGCTACCGCGCGCCGGGGCCGATGGCGCCGTTGTTGGCCGCGACATTGGCGGGATTGCTGGTGAGCTGGGTGACGTTCGCGCCATGTTTTTTGTGGGTGTTTCTGGGCGCGCCGTATGTGGAGGCGTTGCGCGGCGTGCGTGTGCTGGGTGCTGCGTTGTCGGCGGTGACGGCGTCGGTTGTCGGCGTCATTCTCAACCTGGCGGTTTGGTCGGGCGTGCATGTGATGTTTCGGCAGAGTGTCGGTTGGGGCGGTGCGTCGGTGCCGGTGCTGGCCAGTGTGGATGTGCCGGTGCTGGTTGTGGCGTTGGCCGCAGCGATCGCGTTGTTCCGTTTCAATGTCGGCGTGCTACGCGTGCTTCTGGCGTGCGCGCTCGCCGGCCTGGTGTTCCTCAGATAGCAAAAGCGTTTTGGTCCTTTTTTTCAAAAAAGGACTGCTTCTGCTACCGCCGCCCGCATGCGCCAAATTCTCGTCTTGATCGCCTTCTGCCTGGCGCTCTGGCTGCCGGGCCTGTTCAGCCTGCCGCCGGGCGACCGGGACGAGAGCCGGTTTGCGCAGGCGAGCAAGCAGATGAACGAGACGGGCGATTACGTTCGCATCATGAACGGGCGTGTGCCGCGCAATCGCAAGCCGATCGGGATTTACTGGCTGCAGGCGCCGGTGGCGGCTTCGGTGGGGCCTGGGTTGGCGAACCCGATCTGGCCGTATCGGGTGCCGTCGCTGCTGGGGGGGATGGTGGCGGTGCTGGCGACCTGCGCGGCGGGACGTGGGCTGGTGGGGTCGGCGCGGGGGGCGATGCTGGCGGCTTGGATGCTGGCGGGGTGCCTGATTTTGGCGACCGAGACGCATATCGCCAAGACGGATGCGGCGTTGCTGGGGGCCACGACGGTGGCGATGGCGGTGCTGGGGCAAGCGTGGCTGGGTGCGCGCGTGACGCGGTGGCAGGCGGCCGTGTTCTGGGTGGCGATGGGGGCGGGGGTGCTGCTGAAGGGGCCGGTGGCGCCGATGGTGGGGGGGCTGGCGGCGGCGGTGCTGTGCGTGTGGGAGCGGCGGTGGCGGTGGCTGGCGGCGTTGCGGCCAGCGTGGGGGGTGCCGTTGCTGCTGGCGGTGGTGTTGCCGTGGTTTGTGGCGATCGGGGTGGCGACGAAGGGGGCGTTTTTCGCCGACGCGGTGGGTGGGGATCTGGCGGGCAAGCTGTCGGGCGGGTCGGAGGCGCATGGGGCGCCGCCGGGCGTGCATGCGCTGCTGCTGGGGCTGCTGGCGTTTCCGGGGACGGCGTGCGTGCTGGCCGGGCTGGTGTGGGCGTGGCGCGAGCGGCGGGAGGCTGCGGTGCGTTTCCTGGTGGCGTGGGCAGGGCCGAGTTGGCTGGTGTTCGAGGCGGTGCCGACGAAGCTGCCGCATTACACGCTGCCATTGTATCCGGCGTTGTTTCTGCTGGCCGCGCGCGGGGCCGGCCGGCCGGCGGGGCGGTGGGTGCAGGTGGCGGGCGGCGTGCTGCTGTGGATGGCGGCAGGATTGATCGGCGGGGCGGCGGTGGTGCTGCCGGTGTTCCTGGGGCAGGGATGGTGGCTGGGCGTGCCGGCGCTGGTGTGCGCGATGGTGGCGGCCTGGCTGGCGTGGCGGGAGCGGCTGGCCTGGGCGCTGGCGGTATGCGTGCCGCTCTATGCATCGCTGCTGCAATGGGAGCTGCCGGCATTGGCGCCGCTATGGATCGCGCCGCGGGTGGAGGCGGCGTTGCGCCAGGCTTGGCCGGGGTGGAATGCGATGGGGGATGGTCTGGTGTTGGCGGGTTACGCCGAGCCGAGCCTGGTGTTTCTGGCCGGCACGCATACGCAGCTGGTGCCAAATGGGCGTGAGGCGGCGGCGGCGTTGCTGGCGGGCCGGGCGAGCCTGGCGGTGGTCACGTCCGACGATCTGGCGGCGTGCGAGGCGGCGCTGGCGGCGGCAGGGCGGCGTGCGGCCGTGCGGGGCGAGGTGGCCGGCTTCAACTATTCCCGAGGGCGATGGGTGCGGCTGGTGTTGGTCGATGCCGGCCCTTAGGCCACGCGTTGCGGACCTGTTCGATGGCTTGCAGCAAGGCGGGCGTGCTGAACGGCTTGGGCAGGAAGCGTTCGTTGTCGAGCAGGCCCTTCAGTTCGGCGTAGCGGCCGCTGATGAAGACGACGGGCAGGCCGGGGCAGACCTGGCGGGCGGCGCGGGCGAAGGCGAGGCCGTCCATTCCAGCGCCGAGATTGATGTCGGTGACAATGACGCTGGGCGGTGTGTCGGCACTGAGGAGGTTGAGGGCGGCTTCGCCCGATCCGCTTCCCTCGATGAGCATGCCGGCTTCATGCAAGGCCTCGAAGAGGCAATCCCGCACGAGGTCGTCATCCTCGACCAGCAAAATGTCCAAATCCACCCCGGTCCAAGACGAACAGCGAATCTCTCAGGCGCGCAACGCGGATATTTTGCGTCAGGCGCACAGCCGATCCACTACACGAAATTGAGAGTAGCACGGGTGTGTTGCATGAAAGACTCGCCTTTTCGATACGCAACTTGCCTAGATGTGAACAAACAAAGAACAATGGTCGCCTTTGACTTGGAAGGGACTGGCATGGGCGACGAGACGGGTGCGGGGTCCGGGTTGGCGCAGGGCGGGCATGGGCGGGAAGTGGCCGATCTGCAAGCGGCGTTGATCCGCGATGGCGAGCAGCCCGGGCCGGCGGATGGCAGTTTCGGCCGCCGGACGGCCGAGGCGCTGCGTCGGTTCCAGGCGCGCTACGGGCTGGTGAATGACGGCGTGGCGGGCCCTGCGACCTGGGCGGCGCTGGTGGCGGGCAGGGTGCAAGCGGCAGCGGACGGCAAGCTTGCGGGCCCCACCATGGGCGGCGTGCAACGGATGTTCCCCGCGACGCCGCGTGCGCCGATCGCGCGCAACCTGCCGATCGTGCTCGGCGCACTGACGCAGTTCGGGCTGCTGGAGCCGCGCCTGGTGCTGGTGGCGCTGGCGACGATCCGGGCGGAGGCGGAAGGCTTCGAGCCGGTGGAGGAGCGGGTGAGCGCATACAACACGACGGCGGGTGGGCATGCGTTCGATCGCTACGATCACCGGGCGGACCTGGGCAATGAGGGGCCGCCGGATGGGGCGGTGTTCCGCGGGCGTGGCTATGTGCAGCTGACCGGGCGGGCGAACTATGCGCGGTCGGGCTTGCTGGCCGGGCATCCGGGGCTGGAAGAACAGCCGCATCTGGCATGCGAGCCGGCAGTGGCGGCTCAATTGCTGGCGGTTTTTCTGCGCAGCCGGCGCGAGCAGGTGGAGGCGGCGCTGGATTCGGGCGATCTGGCGGCGGCGCGGCGGGCGGTGAATGGTGGCACGCATGGGCTGGAGCGGTTCAGCGAGGCCTATGAGATCGGCGCGCGCGAATGGCTGGGGTAGGTGCAGGGCGGGTGGTGGAGCTGAGGGGAATCGAACCCCTGACCTCCTCATTGCGAACGAGGCGCTCTCCCAACTGAGCTACAGCCCCGCCGTGCGTGGGGGACTAATGCTAAGGTGCGTTGGATAGGTCAAGGGAAGGCTTCTTTTTTGAAAAAAGAAGCGAAAAACTTTTGTTCCGCTGTCGCGAACCTCCGGAACCGGCGCACGCCAGAACGACAAGAGTTTTCTGGTCCTTTTTCTCCAGAAAAGGACTGCTTGCTTCCTTCATTGCCTCCCCCCGCCCCTGCGACTAGCTTCCGGTCAACTTCCCGGAGCCTCGCCTTGATCCTCGTCGGCAGTCTGTTCGCGCTTGTCATCTATCTGCTGCGCCTGTTCTGCTGGCTGCTGATCGGGTCGGCCATCGTCAGCACGCTGATCTCGTTCGGCGCGCTCGATACGCGCAACCGGTTCGTGTGGATGGTCAGCGACTTCCTCTACCGGGTGACCGAGCCGGCGCTGCGGCCGATCCGCGCGGTGCTGCCGGTGCTGGGCGGCATGGACATGAGCCCGCTGGTGGCGCTGCTGCTGGTGCAGTTCGTGGCGATCCCGCTGGTGCTGCAGATCGAGCTGTCGTCCGGCATCTACGCGGGTTGATGCGGAGGCGCGCGGCGTGACGGCGCTTGTGCTGGACGGCCGGGCGCTGGCCGCACGGCTGCGCGCGGAGGTGGCTGTGCAGGTGGCCACGCTGGCACGGAAGCCGGGCCTCGCGGTGGTGCTGGTGGGCGAGGATGCGGCGAGCGCAGTCTATGTTCGCAACAAGGACAAGGCGGCGCGCGAGGCCGGGCTGGTGGCGCGCACGATCCGCCTGCCGGCCGCGACCGGGCAGGCCGAATTGCTCGATGTGGTGGCCGGGCTGAATGCCGACCCGGCGGTGGACGGCATCCTGGTGCAGATGCCGTTGCCGCCGCAGATCGACGCGCGTGCCGTGGTGGCGGCCATCGACCCGGGCAAGGATGTGGACGGGTTTCACGCGATCAATGTCGGGCGGCTTTCGGCAGGCGAGGCGCTGCTGGTGCCCTGCACGCCGCGCGGGGTGATGAAGCTGCTGGCAGAGGCTGGCGTGGCGTTGCGCGGATGCCGGGCGATCGTGCTCGGGCGCTCGGCGATCGTGGGGCGGCCGGTGGCGAGCCTGCTGCTGGCGGCGGACGCGACGGTGACGATCGCGCATTCCCGGACGCACGACCTGGCGGCCGAGTGCCGTCGGGCGGATGTGGTGGTGGCGGCGGTGGGACGGGCGGAGATGGTGCGGGGGGATTGGATCCGACCGGGTGCGGCGGTGATCGACGTGGGAATCAACCGGGCAGCGGACGGGCGGCTGGTGGGCGACGTGGCGTTCGATGAATGCGTCGAGGTGGCGGGGGTGTTGACGCCGGTGCCTGGCGGGGTGGGGCCGATGACGATTGCTTGTTTGTTGGAGAATACTTTGATTGCAGCCAGAGCAAGAGTTCTTTTTTGAAAAAAAGAACCAAAAAACTTTTGCTCACGGCGCAGCTTCACCCTTGGTGTTCTTCGCGCATGCAGTACGCGCGCGGAGATTCAAGAAAGAACATTCTTCCCTGGAGGATTTACGATGCATATCCGCCTAGCCCTTCTCGCCTCGACATTCATCGTGTGCGCGCATGCGCAGCCGGCGCGGGAGAAGCAGTTCGATGCGTTGATCAAGCCGGATGAGATCAGCGGCTGGATGAAGAACATGGCGAGCGAGCCGAACCAGGTTGGCAGCCCGCACGACAAGGCAAATGCGGATTACGAATTGGGGCTGTTGCGCAGCTGGGGCTGGGACGCGCATATCGAGACGTTCCAGATCTTGTATCCGACGCCGGTCTCCGAAGTGCTGGAGACGACGGGCGACAATCCGTTTCGTGCGACGCTGCAGGAGCGCGCGGTGCCCGGAGATGCGACGAGCGGGCGCACTGCGGGGGCGCTGCCGGCTTACGTGGCCTATCAGGGCGACGGCGATGTGACGGCGCCCCTGGTGTATGTGAATTACGGCATGCAGGACGACTATCTGGCATTGCAGCGGATGGGCGTGGATGTGCGTGGCAAGATCGTCATTGCGCGGTATGGGCATGGCTGGCGTGGGCTGAAGCCGAAGCTGGCGCAGGATCATGGGGCGATCGGGTGCGTCATCTATTCCGATCCGGCCGATGATGGTTTCGGGCCGAACATCACCTATCCGGACGGGCCGATGCGGCCGCGGCAGGGCATACAGCGCGGGTCGGTAGCCGACATGCCGATTTACCCGGGCGATCCGCTGACGCCGGGCGTGGGGGCGGTGGAAGGTGCCAAGCGGCTCGACCGCAAGGATGCGCCGGTGATTTTGAAAATCCCTGTGCTGCCCATCAGCTATGGTGACGCGATCCATTTTCTGCGGCCGATAACGGGGCCGGTGGCGCCGGAGAATTGGCGCGGTGCGTTGCCGTTCACCTACCATGTGGGCGGAGCGGCGAACGCGCCCACGGTGCATCTGGCGATAAAGAGCGAGTGGTCGCTGAAGCCGATCTACGATGTGATCGCGACGATCAAGGGTGCGGAACTGCCCGATGAATGGGTGGTGCGCGGCAACCATCATGATGGATGGGTGTTCGGGGCGAGCGATCCGTTGAGCGGGCAGTCGGCGTTGCTGGCAGAAGCGCAGGCGATCGGGTCGATGGTGCAGGAGGGCTACAAGCCGAAACGCACGATCATCTATGCAAGCTGGGATGCCGAAGAGCCGGGACTGATCGGCTCGACGGAATGGGCCGAGACGCATGCCGACGATCTGAAAAAGCATGCGGTGATCTACATCAATTCGGATGAGAACGCGCGCGGGCTGCTCAACGCCGGCGGCAGCCCGGACTTCGCGCATTTCGTCAATCAGGTGGAAGCCAGCGTGACCGATCCGGAGACGAATGTGCCGGTCTCCGTGCGGTTGCGCGCGGCGGTGCGGGTGGCGGCGCTGGGTGCGGATGCGTCGGCGCGCGTGAAGCAGGAAGCGAAACTCGCAGCCGAGCCGGGGCATGATCTGGCGGTGGCGCCGCTTGGCTCGGGTTCGGATTTCTCCAGCTTCCTGCAGCATCTTGGGCTGCCGGCGCTGGATTTCGGCTATGGCGGCGAGGGCGAGGCAGGTGGCGTTTATCACTCGGTGTATGACACGTGGGAGCATCACAGCCGGTTCGTCGACCCTGGGTTCGTGTATGATGCGCTGCTGGCCAAGACGGTGGGCCATGCGGTGTTGCGCCTGGCGGATGCGACGTTGCCGGTGCAGCGGGCTTCGGATTTCGCGGAAGCGGTCTCGCAATACGTGACCGAGGTGAGGAAGCTGGAGGAGAGCGAGCGCGAGGCAGCTATGACGCAGGCTGCGTTGTTGCGCGATCATGCGTTCGACCTGGCGGCCGACCCGACGCTGCCGCACGCGGCGCCGGCGGTGCTGGGCGCGGTGCCGTTCGTGGAACTTGCGAGCCTGGACAACGCGACATTGCGACTGCGTGAAAGTGCGCACGCCTACGACGCGGCGCTGGCGCATGACGGGGCGGGGCTGAGCGACGACAAGCGGGCGAAGCTGCGTGCGCTCATGCTGACCATCGATCAGACGCTGGCGCCGGATGTGGGGCTGCCCGGGCGGGAGTGGTACAAGAACCTGATCTTCGCGCCGGGGCGTTATACGGGATACCAGGCCAAGACGCTGCCGGCGGTGCGCGAGGCGATCGAGGAGCGGCGCTGGGCGGATGCGGACAAATATGCGCACCTGACGGCACAGGCGCTGGATGCTTATAGCGGACGGCTGGACGCAGCGACTCAGGTGATAGAAAGCAAGTAAGCGGTCTTTCTTGAAAGAAGAAACCAAAGAACTTTCAAAAGTTTTTTGGTTCTTCTTTTCAAAAAAGAACGCTTACTTCCTTAATCATGCGCCGCCGCCAATATCGGCCCGGTCCGCCCCTGCTGCACCAGAATAGCCGTCTTCAGACCGTCGCGCGGCGCCTTCGGCAGGCCGATCGTGCGCGCGGCGCCCGACCAGTCGCCGAGATAGGCGAGTTGGTGGACGACGTTTTGGTGCGGGAGTGTTTCGCCGGCGTTTTCGCCGCGGCGGATGGGGACCTGGACGAGGTTCGGGTCGTAGCGGACGAGCACGATCTGCGCGTGGCCGGGTCCGGCGCCGATTTCGGCTGAGTTGCCGGTGATTTTGATGGTGGGACCAACTTCGTTGCGTTGCCCCTGTGCGATGAGTGAGGCGAGTTCGCCATCGCCACTGCCGACGCCGTCCACGCGGCCGTTGATGACGATCTGCGGGGTGAACACGCCGTCATGGCCGAGGGATTGGGCATAGTCGTATTGGCGTTGGGTAAAAGCGTGGCTGCCGAAAGTGTCTTTCCAGCCGAGATAGTCCCAGTAGGTGACTTCCCAGGAGAGTGCGAGGATGTCCGGGCGGTTGGCGATGGCGAGCACGCGAGCGTTGGCGGGGGGGCAGGAGGAGCAGCCCTGGCTTTGAAAAAGCTCGACGACGGTGGGATGATTGGCGTCAGCGGCGATGGCAGGGGTGGCGAGGCTGAGAGCGGCGATGAGTTGGGCTGCGAGGGTTATCGCTGGGTTCTGTTTCATGGCAAGGCGCGCTCCCTGCCGGCGGGGTCGGCCGGACGAAGGGGATTTCGTCCGGACCGACGGGTTGGTTACGCGCCCATAAAGTCCATTTTGCCGAGGGGGACGCCGTTATGGCGGAGGATGGCGTAGGTCATTGTCGTGTGGAAGTAGAAGTTGGGTAGCGCGAACATCGAGAGATAGGTCGCGCCGTCGAAGCGCATTTCGCGGCCGGGGAATTTGAGGACGATTTCGCGATTTTCGGCGCCCTGCAACTGGGCTTCGGTAATTGTGGCGAGGAAGGCGATGGTCTTTTCGAGACGGGCGTGAAGTTCTTCGACGGTTGTTTCGGTATCGGGATGGCTGGGCGCGTCCACGCCGGCGAGACGTGCGCCGGCGTTTTTTGCTATATCGCAGGCGATCTGGATTTGGCGGGAGAATTTGTGCATGTCGGGCGCGAGGCGGGCTTCGATGAGGTTGGCTGGTTCGAACTTGCGGTCGGTGGCGTAGGCTTCGCCTTTCTTCAGGCAGGCGGCGAGGGCCTTCAGGCCGTGGGTGAAGACGGGGATGGAGGCGGTGTAGATTGTGAAGGGCATGCGCAGAACTCCTCAGTGGGGCGCTCAAGGACACCCACACCTATATTAGAGGATAATGCGTGCAGTCAGTGTGACGGTACGCGCAGGTGAGCGTTGCGTATTCCACGATCGACACGGCAAATAAAAGCAAACCTGTTTTGGTCTATTTTTCAGACAGGTTTTGCTTTCTTCCTTAATGCGCCTCACCCCAACTCTGCCCGATCCCCGTCTCGACCGTGAGCGGCACGCTCAGCGAGGCCGCACTCTCCATCACCCGCTTTGCCAGCGAGGCCAACGTTTCGGCTTCGTCGTCGGGTGCTTCGAACAGCAACTCGTCATGCACGCTCAGCAACAAACGCGAGCGTAGTCCCGCTTCGGACAACGCAGCCGGCAGTTTCACCATGGCGCGTTTGATGACGTCGGCGGCGCCGCCTTGCAACGGGGCGTTGATGGCCTGGCGTTCGGCGCCGGCGCGGCGGGTGGGGTTGCGGTCGTTGATGCCGGGGATGGTGCACCGGCGGCCGAACGGGGTGGTGATGTAGCCGTGGATGCGGGCTTCTTCCTTGGTGCGTTCCATGTAGGCGCGGATGCCGGGGTAGCGCTCGAAATAGGCGGCGATGAAGCGGCCGGCGTCGGATGCATCGATGCCGAGGCTGCGCGCCAGGCCGAAGGCGCTGATGCCGTAGATGATGCCGAAATTGATCGCCTTGGCGCGGTTGCGGGTGGTGCGGTCCATCTGCTCGAGCGGCACGCCGAACACTTCGCTGGCGGTGCGGGCGTGAATGTCCTGACCAGTGGCGAACGCCTCGCGCAACGTTTCGATTTCGGCGACGTGGGCGAGCAGGCGCAGTTCGATCTGGCTGTAATCGGCGCTGACGAGCTTATGGCCGGGTTCGGCGATGAAGGCGCGGCGGATGCGCGCACCTTCCTCGGTGCGGATGGGAATGTTCTGAAGGTTCGGGTCGTTGCTGGAGAGGCGGCCGGTGCTGGTGACCGTCATTGCGTAGGAGGTGTGGACGCGGCCGGTGGCGGGGTTGATTTCGCCCACGAGCGCGTCGGCGTAGGTGGATTTGAGTTTTGCGAGCTGGCGCCATTCGAGCACGCGGCCGGGGAGCGCGTGGCCGAGGTCGGTGAGGGTTTGCAGCACGTTGGCGTCGGTGACCCATTGGCCGGACGGGCTGCGTTTGCCGCCGGGCATGCCCTGCTCGTCGAAAAGGACTTCGCCGAGCTGCTTGGGGCTGCCGAGGCCGAACGGATGGCCGGCGAGTTGATGGGCCTGGATCTCGATCTCGGCCATGCGCGAGGAAAAATCGGCGGAGAGGCGGCGGAGTTCGGCTTCGTCCACGCGTATGCCGGCCTGTTCGGCGGCGGCGAGGACGGGGACGAGGCGGCGTTCCATCTGTTCGTAGAGGCCGAGTGCGCCCTGGGCGCGCAGGCGGGGGCGGAGCTGGGTCCAGAGGCGCAGCGCGATGTCGGCCTGTTCGGCGGCGTAGGCGGCGGCGCGGCCGACCGGGACGGCGGCGAAGGCCAGGCGGTTGCGTCCGGTGCCGGTGGTCTCGTCGAGCGATTTGGCGGTGTGGCCGAGATGGAGCGGAGCGAGGTCGGACATTGCGTGGTCGTGGGCGCCGGCGGCGAGCGCGAAGCTCATCAGCATCGGATCGTCGAGCGGGGCGGGCGGCGGCGTGCCGGCGGCTTGGAGGGTGAGGCTGGCGTGTTTGGCGTTGGCGGCGATTTTCAGGACGGACGGGTCGGCGAGGAGAGGGGCGAGGGCGGCCAGCACGTGCGCGGCGGGCAGGCGGGGCTCGGTGAGTTCAGCGACTGGGAGCGGAATGTAGCAGGCGCGGCCGGTGGCGGTGGCGAGGCCGATGCCGAGAAGGGCGGCGCGCCAGGGGCGTGGGTCGAGGTCGGTCTGGATATGCAGGGCGACGCGGCGGGCGCGGGTAGCCTCGGCAATCCAGGTGGCGAGTGCTGCTTCGTCGGCGACGATGTCATAGGGGCCGAAGGGGGCGGCGGGGCCGGCTTGTGTCTCGGTCGGGGAGTCGGGGATGGGGTCGGCGCCGGGCTCGAGGCCGAGGCGGAGGGCGGTGCTGCGGAAGCCCATGGTGTGCAGCCAGTCGGAGAGGCGGGTGCGGTCGAGCTTCTCGGTGCGCATGGCGTCGATGGGCAGCGGCATGGGGGCGTCGTCGCAGAGGGTGACGAGCTTTTTGGAGATGCGGGCGGCTTCGGCATAGGCGATGAGGTTGTCGCGCCGTTTGCTGGGCTTCATCGACGGGGCGGCTTCGAGCACCTTCTCCAGGTCGCCATACTGGTTGATGAGTTCGGCAGCGTTTTTCGGGCCGATGCCGGGCACGCCGGGCACGTTGTCGACGCTGTCGCCCATCAGCGCCTGCACGTCGATGACGCGCTCGGGGCCGACGCCGAACTTCTCGCGCACCTCGTCGGGGCCGATGGTTTTCTGCTTGATCGGGTCGAGCATGGCGACGCCAGGGCGGACAAGCTGCATCAGGTCCTTGTCGGAGCTGACGATGGTGACGGTGGCGCCGTGTTCGAGGCCCGCCTTGGCATAGGCGGCAATGAGGTCGTCGGCCTCCCAGTCCTCGCATTCGACGCAGGCGATGCCGAAGGCGGCGGTGGCATCGCGCACCAGCTTGAATTGCGGGACGAGCTCGGGCGGCGGCTCGGGGCGCTGGGCTTTGTATTGGTCGTAGATGCGGTTGCGGAAGGTGGTGCTGCCGGCGTCGAACACGACGGCCAAGTGGGTTCCGACATGGGCGGCCAGGAAGCGGGCCATCATGTTGGTGAAGCCGAAGACGGCGTTGACGGGGGTGCCGTCCGCGCGGGTCATGGGCGGCAGGGCGTGGAAGGCGCGGAAGATGTAGCCGGAGCCGTCGACGAGGACGAGGCTGGGCGCGGTGGATGCTTGCTCGACCGGGGGCTCGACCGGAAGCTCGGCTTCGGCGGTGTCGCTAATGGTCGATGTCCACGGCGCCGGGCTTGAGCACGAAGACGCGGCTGCAATAGGGGCAGTAGGTCTGCTGGTGTTCGATGCGGAGCCAGACGCGCGGGTGGCCAAGCGGGCCGTCGCCGCCGTCGCAGGCGACGACGCGGCTGTCGACGAGGATGGTTTCCAGCGTGCCGATGTCGGGGGTGGGGGTCTGCGCGCCGAAGGGCATCGGGTGGTCCTGATGGGGTGGTCTGTAGGTAACCCGCGGCGGGGCGGGATTCAATCAGAGGAAGGAAGCAGAAGGCCCTTCCCTACTGCGCGGCTACCTCAAGATCGCGCCACTTCGCGGCGCCTCGGACGGCATAGCTGATCCCATCGATGCGCAGCGGCAGCGTCCAGGCTATGTCCGGATGAGCCTCGTTATCGGCATCGGTTTTTCCCCGTGCCTCGAGCCAGGTGTAGGAAGCGGCGTTGGATACTTTCATCCAGCTTTCGGGCAGGGACGCGCGTTGAGTGACACCCCAGTGTTGCCAGGTGGGGCTGGCGGTGTTCACCCAGGTGCCGGCTCGGCCGAGATGGATTTCGTCCTCGCCTTGCATGCCGACGATCATGATGTCGCGTTGGGCGGTGTCCATGAGCAGGATGGCGGGGATGGCACCTTGCGAGACGATCAGGCGGACGTCCGCGGGGAAGCCGGCGGGAGGGAGGAGGCTGGTGACGTAGATGCCGTCGGCGGGCGGGCGGTAGATGAACTGGCCGGAGAGGGTGGTGGGCGTGCCGTCCAGCAGGACGGGAATGCGCCATCGGCCGGTGGCGGCGATGCGATCGGCTTTGCGGATTGCGTCGGTGGGAGCGTGAGCGGTGACGGCCAGGCGCGGATCGAACCAGCCGAATGTCTGTTCGTGGTCGATCGTGTGCCAGTCCGGTTTGCTGTGCGGATCGCGTGTCGCGTCGGGCATCGGCACGGCGGCGGTGGACAGGGATTTATACCACGCGGCGTCGTTCAGGTCGGCTTTCACGCCGCGCGGGCCGATCTGGAGGAAGGCGCGGCCGGACTCGTCGAGAATGGTGAGGGTGCGGGCGGTGTGGTTGGCGACCAGCATCTGCGGGGCGAGCGTTTCGGCGACTTCGACCGTCAGGCCGGCGAGCGCCGGTGGCAGCGGGTCGAGCACCGGATGGACGGGACTCATGCCGAGGTCGTGGGCGCCGGCCAGGCCGCACCAGAGGGATGCGGCCAGGGCCAGGCGGATCATGGGACGAGGTCCGCAGCCTGCGTGATCGCCGCGCCGCCGACGAGGATGGGCGCGGAGACGGAGGGGACGAGGCCGCCGGCGCCGGGCTGGTTGATGAAGAGCATGTAGGTGCCGGGCGGCACGGCGGACTGGTTGGCGGTGAGGGAGAGGGTGAGCGTGTTGGCGCTGCGTGCGGCGATGGGCAGTTGCACGCTGCGCTGGTCGCCATCGACGTCGTGGGTGATGGCGGTGCGGCGGATCAGCACGGCATTCGCGATGCTGGCGGCCTGTTTGGTCGTGATGGTGAAGCTGGTGCCGGGCGCGACGGTCGCGGGTGCGGCGGCGATCACCGGGCGGGCGGCGAACATGTAAGGCGGGTAGTAGATTTCGAACGACGGGTCGCGGCCGTCCGGCGAGGAGCCGGGGATCTGGAAATTGTAGAGGTAGAGCGAGTTGATCGGCGCGTGCCCGCCGACGAGCACCGAGCCGTCCTGCTGCAGCAGCGCGGTGTTGTGGTAGGTGCGCGGATGGTTCTGGGTGGCCATCTTCGTCCAGGTCTGGGTCGCCGGGTCGAACATTTCCGTGGTCAGCACGGGGATGCCCAGAGCGGGGGTGACCACCTCGTCGTCCGACGAGCCGGAGAACAGCATTATCTGGCCGTTCGGGAGCAGGGCCGGCGTGCCATACCAGCGTGGCTGGTTGAGAGGCGCGGTCATCTGCGAGGTGTAGAGCATCTGGCCGTTTTGCAGGTTCACCGTGTCGATGCGCGACAGGGTGGTGGCGAGATAGGTGCCGGGGTTGGTGGCGGCGACGGCGGTGAGAATGCCGCCGGCGATGAGGAACTGGGCCTGGCTGTAGTTGCCGGACGCATCGGGCACCAAGGGCAGCATGAGGTCGAACGTGGAGCCGCGCATGCCGCTGCCGATGGCGGTGTTGATGCGGTCGCTGAGCGATCCGCCGCCGAGATTGAGCGTGGCGAGCAATTGGGAGATCTGCCCGCCGGGGTCGCTGAGCGTCTGGCCGATGAGGCTATCGACGATCTGGGTGACCGTGAGGGCGGCGATGGGGTCGGAGGGGCGGATCGCGTCGACGATCTGGCCGGCGCCCGCCGCATTGAGCTGGAGCGGCAGGCCGGCATAGCCGAGATCGGTCCAGCTTTGCGCCTGCGGATCGTAGGCGGCGATGATGTTCCATAGCGGCTGGTCGATGCTCTGGCCGAACGGGCTGAAGGCCTGACCGCCGCCGCCGTAGAGGACCTGGCCGTTTGGCAGCAGGTGCATGCGGGCGAAGAGCGGCAGGCTGCGCTGGGCGGCGGCGCCGTTGTCGGTCCAGGTGCCGTCGTAGAGGTGGAAAGTCTCGGTGTTGACGACGTTCTGGCCCGAGGTGAGCGGGTCGCTCGGATAGACGGGTTTGACGAGTTTGGTGACGCCGCCGAACACTTCCACGTCGCCGTTGCCGAGCGTGGTGAGCGACGGATACCAGCGCGCGTAGTTCATGCTGCCGGTTTGCGCCCAGCCGTTCTCGTGCTCGTCGAAGATGCGCGAGGCGCGCAGGCCCTGCAGTTCGGTCAGGCCCAGCGAGAACGGGCTTTGCCCGGCGGTGAGGTTGATGCCGGGTTCGGCGTAATAGTTGGTGCCGCCCACGGCCATGACGCGGCCGTCGTAGAGGTTGACGAGGTCGGAACAGAACAGCGCGCCGCTGTTCGGGCGGTGCGGATTGCCGCCGGTGTTGAGCAGGCAGCCTGGCAGCAGGCACATCGCGGGCTCGGCGGCGCCGCCGTCGGGCGGGCCGGGCACGGTCCAGGTGGCGAGCTTCTTGTGGGTATCGAGCGTCATCAGCCGGGACTGGTCGTCGATGATGGAGCCGCCGCCCTCGATGAGGATGGAGAACTCGATGTTCTCGGTGCCTTCGAGGTTGTTGTAGAACATGATGCGGCCGTCGGGCAGGTTGGCCAGGCTGGCGCCGGCGGGCTTGCACTCGATCGCGCCGGTGGTGGGGTCGGAGACGCAATTGCCCGGGGCGAGGTTCTGCTTGAGCGGGTTGGGGATGGGGATGCCGCCCGTCTGCCCCGCCTGGCCGGCGCGGGTGTAGATGACGGGTTCGACGAAGGTGGGCGCGAAGCCGCCGAGTTGCGCGCAGGAAGCCGGGCTGCACTGGGCGTTGGCGATGGTGGGCAGCGGGGCGGACGAATGCGCGCCGCGTTTGAGAGGGGGCAGGCCGGACGCGTAGGCGGCGCTGGATGCAGCTACCGACAGCAGTACGCAATGTCCGAGCAATCGACGCATGTTCGTCTCCTCATGCCGACTATTTTTAGCCTTGCGAGGGAGTTACGCAGGCGTCATTCGCCTGGATGCACGCTTCCGGACAAGAAATGGCGAGCCTTGCTCGGCATGGTTGAGGCTGAGACGTCGGGCAGGCAAGCAGTCTTGGGGTAGGCTGACGACGCGCCATCTAGGTGTTGGGTGAGCTTTGGTGGTGAGAGAAGTGCACATGTCCCGTCGAACGGCGATTGTCTCGACCGCCTATGCCGCGGCTTCCGCCTGGCTGGAGCCGGCACGCGCCTGGGCGATGCCGCCTCGGCCAGCGGAGGCCCCAGCGTTTCCGGCGCCAGACCGGGTGTTCCGCATGCGCGACGGATACGAATTGCCGGCCCGGGTGTGGCCGGCGGCTGCGGGTGCGCCGGACCAAGGTGTGATCCTGGCGCTGCACGGGTTCACCGATAGCCGGGACGCCTGGGAGTATCCGGCGCCGGGCTTTGCCGCGGCCGGTTTTACCGTGGTGGCACCCGACCAGCGTGGCTTCGGCGCGACAGCGGGCCGCGGCACATGGGCGGGGCAGGAGGCAATGATCGGCGATGCGGCCGAGCTCGCCGGGCGATTGCGGACGGAGCAGCCCGGCCGGAGACTGGTGCTGATGGGCGAAAGCATGGGAGGCGCGGTGACCATGTGCCTTGCCGCCCGCGCACCAGCCTCAGCCGACGCGTATGTGGTGTTTTCCCCTGCCGTTTGGGGGCGGGCGGAGATGGGGCCGGCGCTGCGCGTGGCGCTGTGGACCGCGGTGGGGCTGGCGCCGGGCTGGCGGCTGACGGGCGGCGAGATACCGCTCGAGATTGCGGCGACCGACAATCGCGAGGCGCTGCTGCGGCTGGCACACGATCCGCTGACGCTGCATGCGACGACGGTGGCGATGTTGCGCGGGCTGGTCGATCTGATGGACAGCGCGCAGCAGGCCGCTTCGCGGCTGCCGGCCAGCACGCTGGTGCTGAACGGGCGGCGCGACCAGGTGATTCCGCAGGCGGCGATTGCGGCGGCCTGGGCCAAGCTGCCGAAGAACGTGCGCCGGGGGTTCTATTTGGCGGGGTTCCATCTGCTGCTGCGCGATACCGGGCGGGCGCTCGTGCAGGCCGATGTGTTGGCCTGGTTGGGCGATACGCAGGTTTGGCTGCCGTCGGGGGCCGATATCAATGCGGCGGCCTGGCTGGCGGATCATGCTTGGGAGGCGGATGTCTCCGTCGCTGCACCTGCTTCGGTGCTCGATGGAACGGTTTCTCGGAGTGCCTGGCCGTATTGAAGGCAAGGCAAGCGGTTCGTTTTTGCAAAAAAGCACCAAAAAACTTTTGCTTCTGGCGTGTGCCCTTGGCGGCGCGGCGGGTTAACGCTAGGTCTCGTGTGCGGGACCCGTAGCTCAGCTGGATAGAGCGCTGCCCTCCGAAGGCAGAGGCCGAAGGTTCGAATCCTTTCGGGTCCGCCAACAGGGATCCTCAGCATGGCCGGAAACACGATTTTGCTCGCGTCGGCCTGCTCGTTCGTGGGGTCGCATTTCGCGTTGTCGCATCCGTTGCGGGCGCCGCTGATCAAGGCGGCCGGCGAGCGCGGGTTCATGCTGGTGTATTCGCTGGCGGCGTTCGCGACGCTGGGGCTTACCGTGTGGGCGTATCAGCAATTGCCGATCACGCAGCAGCTTTGGCGGGTGGGCGGCGTGTTGTGGGCGATCTCCACGGTGGCGATGCTGCTGGCGTCCGTGCTGCTGCTGGGCTCGGTGGTGCGTAACCCTGCGTTGCCGGGAGCGGCCTCGACGGCGGCGACTGCGAAGGCGAGCGGCGTATTCGGCATCACGCGGCACCCGATGATGTGGGCGTTTGCGATCTGGGGTGTTTCGCACATCCTGATCTACCCGATCGGCAAGAACATCATCCTGACCGGTGCGATCATCGTGCTGGCGCTGGTGGGCGCGGCGTTGCAGGACCGCAAGAAGGCGTCGCTCGACCCGGCCGGCTGGACGGCGTGGGAGCGCCGGACGAGTTACTGGCCCTTTGTCGCGATCGCGCAGGGTCGCGCAAAACTGAGCGGGCTAGGCGGGCATGCCCTGGGCGGCGGCACGGTAGTCTGGCTGGTCGCCACGTGGGCCCACATTCCCATCGCCGGCTGGCGCGCCGGTATATGGCGCTGGATTACCTAAAAAAAAACTCCGCCATCGCGAGCACGCGACAGCGGAGCAGAAGTTTTTTGGTCCTTTTTTCAAAAAAGGACTTTTTCGTTACCTGACCTGCAAAGTCCAAATCCCGCGCCCATACGTCGCCGCACGCAACGTGGTGCCGTTCGGTGACAGCTCGATGCTGCTGACCTGCACGACGGGCAGCCCGGCGCCGATCTGTGCCCAGTTCGCGCCACCGTCGTGGGTTGCGTAAACGCCGATCCAGGTTGCGGCATAGAGCGTTTTGCCGGTCGCATCGGTATTGTCGGCGACCACCTGGTTGACCGGCACGTCCGGCAGGCCGTTCGATGCGGCCTTCCAGGTCGTGCCGTAATCGGCCGTCGTCAGCACGCGTACGGCACCGGCGGTCGGTGCTTGCGAGCTGAAGTAGATCGTATCGGCGTTCGTCCAGGCGGCCGAGGAATTGAAGCTGGCGTAGCCGAGGCCGAGGTTGTTGAGCGAGACGTAGTGGAAGTTCTTGTTGGTGCGGAAGCCGTCCGTTGTGATGACGGCGTGGCCGCTGGTGCCGCCGACCGCGATCTTGCCGAGGGTTGTCGGGCTTAGCCCGATTTCGTCCCAGCTCAGGCGGAAGATGTATTGCGGGTTGTTGCTCGAGTTGGTGAACCGGACGGCCTGGCTCCAGTTCTGCCCGCCATCTTCGGTTTTGTAGAAGGTCGAGCCGGTGAGCGTGTAGAAACGCTTTCCGCTCGGGTCGGCGACGGCGGTCGGGGTGGCGATCGGGGTGAAGAACGGGAAGTAGTCGGGGTCGGTCAGGTCGAGCCCGTTCTGCGCGTAGTAGAAGTTGTTGTTGATGTTGGTGAACGACCCGAGATGCGGGATGCTGCCCTTGATGCCGTAGATGTTGAGATAGTAGCCGGAGACGAGTGCCACGGCATTGTTGGCCTGGCTGCCACCCACGCCTTCGCCGTCGCCGCCGAAGATCTGGTTCCATGAGCCGGTTTCGCGGAAGCGCGCCCGGACGCCGTTATCCTGCAATCCGGTGAACATGACGTTGTTCTTCGAGGATGCGACGGTTTCGGTCAGTAGCGATGCCAGCCCTTGATTGTGCGAATTGTCGAAACTCGCGCCGCCATCGCTGGACAGGAACAGCCCGCCATCGGTGCCGAAGGCCACTGTCGTCTTGCCGCCGACGGTAATGACGGCATTTGTGTGGTGGTCGGCGTGCACATACGGCACGTTCGTATTTGAGCCGTCGCTGCAGGCGCCGGGCAGCCAGGTGCCGACGACCTTGAAGCTCGCGCCGCCGTCGGTTGTTTTGCCGAGCGAGAGATTGCCGCCGAGATAGGCGGTGTTGCGTGTGGCGTCCGACGGATCGACCAGCAGGGACTGGTTGTAATAGGCCTGGCCGTTGAGGAAGTCGGTATTGGGCTGGTAGCAGTTCGGGTTGATGGGGGCCTTCGACGCGCCCAGCCCGAGGCGGGTCCAGTTCTGGCCGCCGTCGACCGAACGCAGCATGTCGAACTGGTCGTAGCCGGTGTCGTCCGAGGCGATTGCATACACGCTGGCATCGCCGGGTGCGCCGACCGCGGCGGTCACGCGGCCGGCGCCGACGAAGCTGGTGGTGTCGGCGATCGGCGTCCAGGTGGCACCCTTGTCGGTCGATATCGCAAGGCTTGCCGCGGCATGGGCGACGGTGGCCAGCCCCGGCTGCACGAAGGTTGCCAGCCAGCCGGCGCTGGTGCGCTTGATGCTCCAGGATTCCAGTCCGGCGAGCGGGCCGCTGCCGGTGACCAGGGTGTAGGTGGCGCCGGCGTCCGTGGAGCGGAAGATGCCGACGTCGGTGGCAGAGAGCACGATGTCGGTCGTGGCCGAGGTATCGACGGCGACGTCACGCACCTGCGTGGCGCCGGTAAGGTTGGCGATGGTGGGGAACGTCAGCCCGCCGTCGTTGCTGGCGAGCATGTAGCCGCCGAGCGCCGGCGTGGTCTCGAACGGGTCGCCCGAGCCGAAATACACTGTTTCGAACCGGCGGCCGATGGCGGCCGCACCGCCCGTATCGACCACGCCGTCCGATAGCGCAGTCCAGTAGGAACCCGGCTTGGACAGCGTATTCGTGCGCCACAGGCCGCCACCTGCCGTCAGGACGTAGGCCTGGTCGGGATTGGCGGGGTTGGGCACGATGGAGCGGAGACGGCCGCTGTCGACCACGTTCTGGGTGACGCCGTTGACGGTGTACATGTCGGTCCGCGGGCCGGCGCTTACCCAGGCGGGGGCACCGGAATGCGGGGCACCGGCCACCAGATTGGGGTAGAGATGCTGCTGGCGCACGACTTCGGCGCGGAAATGTTCCTTGGATGCTTCGTTGATGTAGTGCGGCAATAGCTGCCCGTAGGCGGCGAAACGGTCCGACGGATCGATATCGCCGGGCCCATCGGATGGCGGGAATACCCGCGGGCCTGGCGGCGGCGGCGGCGGTTCGGCCAGTTGCGCCAGGCATGGTGTTGCGACCAGAAGTGCTGCACCCAGCATCAGGTATTTTCTCATACGCCGTACTCTCCCGAAGATTGAGAGAAGATTACATGCGTCTTGCCAGAAGGCAACGTTTGCGGGCGTGTGCAGGCGTTCGTTGCGACCGGTAGCGCCGTGCGCATGAGACGCTCTGCCCGAGCGCGGACGCCGAGTTGGGTAGGCGGCCTTGACGCCGGGCCACACTGCCCACTTAAACGTCCGAAACGCGTGCGGGGCGCTGCGCGTTGACCTGCGTGGCAAGGCCATTCCGGTTTTCTGCATACGAGCGCCTTGGCCTAGGGAGACAACACGATGCGTGATGTAAATGCTTCTCGACGGGCCGCTCTGCGGGCCGGATTGGTGATCTTGGCGGGTGGGGTTCTGGCGACGGCGGCGCGGGCGGACGATGATTCCGACAAGGTCGAACAGAGCACGGTGCAATATCAGCCCACACCGAACGCGGGCGCGAAATGCAGCGCGTGCGCGAATTTCGTGGCACCGAATGCCTGCAAGGTCGTGCTCGGTGTGGTCAGCCCGGAAGGCTGGTGTTCGGCGTTCGCGGCAAAGGGTTCGTGAGCACCGCCCTGCCGCGCGGCAGGGGAGCGGTGTAGATAAGCCAGACGAAAGCAGGCGACCAGATCGCCGGCATCTGATCATAGAAAACGGGGGACGATCATCGATCGTCCCCCGTTTTTTTTGTCCGTGTCGCCGCTTTTGCGTGGGCGACTTCTCGGTTGCGGCAGAGTTACAGCGGCGTGTTCTGAGGAGCAGGTGGCGCGTCGGCCGGTGCCGGCGCGCTTGGTGCGGGCGTGGCGGGCGGAGACGCTGGCGGGACTGTGGCGGCAGCAGGTGGGCTGGCCGGCGCCGGGTTGGACGCGAGGACTTCCGTGCTGCTTGCCAGTTCCGGAAACTTGCTCAGCATGCTTACGCCGTAGAGCGGCTTGAACACGCCCTGGTGGCAGGTCGTGCAGTTGATCTTCGGGCTGTCTCCGAGCGCGCCCTTGCGGTAGCTCGGGAACACGTTCTGCAGCGGGTCGAGATAGACGTTGTTGAGCTCACGCGCCATGCGGATGCCGTACCAGGCGGTCACACGTTGCGGCGAACTCGTCGACCAGTCACCGAAGGATCGGGTGTTGTGGCAGTAGGTGCAGTTCACGCCGAGCGATTGGCTGAAATGGATCATCAGCGCGTAGGTGCCTTCCGCCATCTTGATCGATGACAGATTTTCGGTAGGCAGCGCGGTTTCGCCCTGCACGCGGATGCTGACGGCCTGTTCCAGATACGGCGTGAACGGGTCGTAAGGGAGCGAGCTGAGGTTGATCGCCTTGGTCGGGTGCGCCATCCCGGTCTGGGTTTCGGCGACGCCGGTCGCGGCTTCGGGGCCTGGATTGTTGAACCAGATGTTCTTCGGCACCGGATTGCCGCCGTGGCAGGTGTAGCAGGTGACGCCCACATTCTGCACGTGGCTTTGCCAGTTGCCGTTGATGTTCTGCGTCATCTGGATCATGCGCCGGGCGACGACCTTGGTGTAGAGCCCGTCCCACGACATGTTCGCCAAATTGTGGCAGTAGGCGCAGCCCTGCTTGGGCGCGACCCAGCGGGTGATGCTGACCATCAGCCGGCTGAACTGCGCGGTGCTGATGTTCTTCAGCACCTGCACGTTCTTGTAGGCCACGCCGGCGCGCGGCCCGTTCGGGTTCGCGGGCGGCAGGCTGCCCGGGATTTTAAGCTGGGCTGCCGCGGCGGCGTAGGTGCGAGGGTTGTAGATCTGGTCCATGGCAGTGCCGCGGAAGCCGCGCTGCACCGCCTGGATCGGCGGACGCTCCATGCTGAGAACGATGGTGACGCCGAACAGGGTTGCGGTGGCGGCGCCGATCAGTCCGGCCGCAAAGAGAATGCCTTTGCCGATGCCGACCTTGTCGGAGACCATCCTGGCGTCGTCACCGCCCTCTTTTTCAATGTTGTTGTCGCTCACTTGGGTGCTCCAGGCAGGGTGGCGGGGTCGACGACAGGGCCCCAGCTGACCGGGTAGGTGGGCACCAGGCCGTGATGCTGTCCCCAGAGATACCAGTTATCCACGACGGTTCCAGTGAGAAGGATGCCTATGCCACCGCAAAGTGGGCAGAGAACGGCAAACCACCAGGCCCAGCGATGGATGCTTTCGGCCGTGGCGCAGAAGCCCATCGTCCAGCGCCAGAACAACCCGCCGCGCTCGAAGGCCGTGCCGCGATCGACGATCTGCTCGAGCTCGCGCTCGGCGCCGTAGCGGCTGGTGGCCAGGATGGTCGCGCCGTGCATGGCGAAGAGCAAGGTGGAGCCATAGAGAAACACGATCGAGAGCATGTGGAAGGGGTTATAGAACAGGTTGCCGTAGCGCAGGGAGAAAGCGGCGGTCCAGTCCAGATGGGGGAAGATGCCGAACGGGACGGCTTCGGCCCAGGAGCCCATCAGCAGCGGGCGGATGAAGCCGAGCACGAGATAGAGCCAGATGGCCGCGCCGAATGCCCAGGCGGTGTGGGTGCCGAGGCCGAGTGCCCGGGCGCGCAGATAGATGCGTGTCCACCACAGCAAGATCGAGGCGGTGAGGAAGAAGCCGGCCATCAGCCACCAGCCGCCTTGGGCGAGCGGCGGAAAGTGCAGGCCGTTCGACGGTGCCGGCGGTTCGAGTGCCAGCCAGGGTAATTGCCGGATGAACTGCACCGGATCCCAGTTCACCGATGCCCACATGTTCAGGCCGATGATCTCGAACGCGATGAAGCCGCAGATCAGTGCCGCAAGACCGCTGACACCGAGATAGATCGGGCCGACCTGTGCGTCGCCGAGGCGGCCGAACAGATGGTTGAAGCCCGGTTTGCTGCTGCGCGAGAATGCGGAGTGCGCTTCGATCGGGGTGCCGGCGTAGAGCGGGCCACGCACCTGCAGGCGGGTGAAGATGTTCTGATACTCGGCCATGACGGCTAGTTCCTCTTGATTTCGGCCCTTAGGCCTCGGCCTTCTTTATCGGGCTTGCGCGATCGGCGTCGTCATCTCCAGATCGGGAGATTGAGCCACCAGCCCCACCAGGCCGGCCAGCCGCCGGTCCAGAACGGGCCGCTGATGATGATGCACACCG
This sequence comes from uncultured Alphaproteobacteria bacterium, assembly GCA_963848205.1. Lineage (GTDB taxonomy): Bacteria > Pseudomonadota > Alphaproteobacteria > Acetobacterales > Acetobacteraceae > BOG-908. The sequence continues at coordinate 334,396 of CAWKCV010000003.1, forward strand.
CACTCCAGAAGCCGGCCGACAGGGCCAGGAACAATCCCAGGCGATGGATGCCGAGCGTGCCGATGGAGTAGCCGATGATGTCGCGGAAGAAGGTATTTTCGTGTTCCGCGGTTTTCACCATTTCGCCCTTCGGCGGATTGGCGGCCGAGAGCACCAGCGAGCCGTGCAGCGACAGAGCAAGCGTCGTCGTGAAGAAGAACGAGACGGCCAGCATGTGCGCCGGGTTATAATGGAAATGCAGATACTGGTAGCCGGTATTGGACACCCAATCGAGATGCGAGAGGATGCCGTAGGGGAAGCCGTAACCCCAGGCGCCCATCAGCACCGGACGGATGACGACGAGCGACACGTAGGCGAAAATCGCCACGCTGAACGCGAACGGCACGTGATAGCCCATGCCGAGCTTGCGCGATATTTCGACTTGTCTCAGTGCCCAGGAGCAGAAAGCGCCGATGGCGCAGATGGTTATTGCCTGCCATAGGCCGCCGTCCTTGATCGGCGCGAAGCCCAGCCCGTAGCTGAGATCGGGCGGCGCGATATTGATGCGCCACACATTCCAGGTATGCCCGAGCACTGCGCCATACAGGATGAGCAGCGTGCCGAGCGAGGCAAAGAAGGCGGTGGTGACACCGAAGAGGCCGACATAGAACGGGCCGATCCAGAAATCGAAAAGATCTCCGCCCAGTAGGGTGCCTCCCCTGACGCGGTACTTACCTTCGAAACTCAGCATCGCCATGGCCAGACACTCCCGGTCGTAATGCACGCGGGCCTTGAGCGGCCTGCGTGTGGAACTAGCGGCGGCGAACGGATGCCAAACCGATCGCCGCCAATGATTAGGCTACTTTGCGGCTGGCGGCAGCGGCGCGAGCTGCTGCGTGACCATGCCGTGGTGCGGACCTTCGAGCCAGTTGAACCGATCCGTGCTGAGCAGGATGAAATGGATCAGCAAGGCGAGCACGAAGAGGAAGATCGACAGCGTCACGAGTACGCGGCGCGGATCGAACAGCAACCAAATGCGGAACATTCTACCCTCCCTCTCAGGTGAACAGGACGGCTGCGGTGTGCGCCAGGTGGTGCACGCCATCCAGCATCGATGTCTGGTAGCCGTTCACACCGGGCAACCATGGGCGCCACGTCCACACGAGAACATGGGCGACGATAGCGACGACCAGAAAGCCGATGAAGCTTTGGACGAAGATGCTGTGAAACTCTTTTGCTTCCATTTCCGTCAGCCCTGAAGCTGAAACGGACCGTCTTTGGACGTCCGACATGTCAAGTAACCTCCGTGCATTGCCGCGCTGATCCCGCGCGGCCGGGAACCCAATGCCGAAGGACGGCAGGGCTGGTCTCCGCCCGGCAGTGCCGGTCGGTTCTGTGGAAGCAGCGCATGTGCGCCGGCTTCGAACTGGTGATGGAGTGCGGCATCATGTGTGTGCCAACTCCAAAGAAGCCCTGACGCGCTCGGCCGAGATACGGCCTTCGCGGGCGGCGCGTGCGTCCTGCTCCACACGATCGCGCAGGCGGCGTGCGGCCGAGATGCGGACGATGAAGGGTTCGCGTTCCACCTGCGCGTCGAGATGGGCGAGCGCATCCTCGTCCCATGGCGGTGCGGCGTGGTCGCGGGCCGGTGTGGGATCGACGCGATCCATCTCGGTCGCCAGCGGCAGGATATGGAACAGCGCATCGAACAGCGCGTTGCAATATTCCTGAACGATCCAGGTGGCACCTGCATATCCCATGAACGGGGTGCCGGTGGCGCGACGGATGATCGCACCCGGAAACGAGGCCGGGATGAACATGCAGCGCGCGCCGAGTTCGGCGGCATACATGCGTTCGTTGAAGGAGCCGTAAAGCACCAAAGGCGGGCTTGCTTTGAGTGCGGCGCGGACGGCTTTGTTGTCGGGCTTGGTGCCGGCGGTGCGCGAGAAGGCGAATGTGCAGGGGATGCCCATCTCGTCTTCGAGAAACTGGCGGATGCCGCGTGAATAGGTGTCGGTGGCGACGATGGCGAAGCTGGCGGTGGCGAAGAAATCCTGCGTGACGCTGCGCCAGAGATCCCAGATCGGCTTGATGGTTGTGTGCTTCTCGGCCTCGATGAACGGCTCGGGATCGATCCCGGCGAGCTCGCCCAAGGTGCGCAGGAAATTCGTGGTGGCGAAAATGCCGATCGGTGCCTGCAGATACGGGCGGTCGAGCGCTTCGCACAGCTTGCGGCCGAATTCGCGATACATGCAGATATTGACGTCGGCGTCGGGCAGGCGGGCGATATCGTCGATATGCGAGCCGAGCGGGAAGACCATGTTGATCTCGCAGCCGATGCCTTCGACGAGGCGGCGAATTTCGGCGAGGTCTGACGGCATGTTGAACGTGCCGTAGATCGGCCCGATGATGTTGACGCGTGGCTTGACGCCCTCGGCACGTGCGGGACGCGGCCTGATCTTGGCTTTCTTGGAGCCAAATTCGGTCCACAGCCAGTAGATCGCGCGGTCGGCGGCCTGCCATTGGTCTTCGTCGATGGTGCGCGGAATGAAGCGGAGGAGATTGCTGCCTTCGGGTGTGACGCCGCCGCCGATCATTTCGGCGATGCTGCCGGTGACGACGACGGCGGGCAGGTCCTGGTCGCCGGCGAGTGCAGCGCGGCGCATCGCACCTTCGGTGCCGTCCATCGAGAGATTGTCTTCCGACAAGCCCGTGACGGCGACTGGCAATTCGTGCGGCGGCAAACCGTCGGTGTAATGCAGCACGGCGGTGACGGGCAGGTTCTCGCAGCCGACGGGACCGTCGACGATGACGCGCAGGCCACGCACGGCGGAGAACGCATAGACGGCGCCCCAATAGCCGCCGGCGCGATCGTGGTCGAGAACGAGCATCTAGGTTCCCACCGCTTCAAGCGCGCGTGCTTTTGCCGCGCGTGCGCGGCGCATGCGGTCGCGCGCACCAGGCGGCTCTACTGGTTTGGCGGTCCAGCCATAGCCGGACGCATCTCCCGTGCCCACGCCTTCGAAGAACGAGACCATGCGGGCAAAACGAGGTGCGCCGCGCGTCTGTGCGGCGACGATGGCGGCCAGTGCGCCGGCGCCCGGCGCACCGAACAACGGGCGGGCGGAGACCATGTTGGTAAAATACAGCGAGGGGATGCCGAGCTGTTTGGCTTTCTGCACCAGCGGCGTGGTGCCGATGGCGAGGTCGGGGCGCACATCTTCCATCGCGCAGATATCCTGCTCGAGAGAGGCGCGGAACTGCACATGCGTGCCGCGCGATTGCAACCATACAAGATCGGCTTCGGCCCATTCGGTGCGCGGACATGCGGTGCCGACATAGGGGATTTCGGCGCCCGCTTCGATCAGCAGGCGGGCGACGAGCAGTTCGCTGCCTTCGTAGCCGGAGAGCGTGATGCGCGCAGCGATCGGGTTGGCGGCGAGTGCGGCGCGGATTGCCGGCAAGGCCGCATTCTTGGCGGCTTCGACCTGAGCTTGGCCGATATTGCCAGCGCGACCGACGGATTCCAGCCAGGCGGCAGTGCCTTCGACGCCGACCGGGCCGGAGCCCACGACAGGGCGGCCGGCGGCGCGGAATTCGCGCACGGAGGCTGTGTAGAACGGGTGGGTTGCGGATGCCACGCTGCAATCGAGGGCGGCGTAGAGGTCGCGCCATTCGCGGCAAGGCAATGTGGGTGCGAGCGCCATGCCCATCGGTGCCAGCAGCGCGCCTACGGTCGGCGGATCGGCGGGGAAGAATTCGCCGAGCATGGCGACGGTCGGCTGTTCGTGCAGCACGCGCGGGCGGGCGACGGGGCCTGCTTCGGCCTCGTTGCGGGCGTAGCGCAGCATGGCGCCGGTCAGCACGTCCTTGGCTTCTGCATGGGTGGGCACGCCGAAACCGGGCACGTCGATGCCGATGATCCTGACGCCGTCGATCTCTTTGGGCAGCAGGTCGAGCGGCACGCCGGATGCGGTCGGCACGCAGAGGTTGATCACCACGACAGCATCGTAGTCGGCCGGCTTGGCAGTCTCGAAGACGGCATCGCGGATGTCTTCGAACAATTGGCCGCGGACCAGCGTCTCCGAATTGAACGGCACATAGCCGACGCTGCGGCGGGCACCGTAGAAATGCGAGGTGAAAGTGAGGCCATACACGCAGCAGGCCGAGCCGGACAGGATGGTGGCGACGCGGCGCATGCGCAGGCCTACGCGCAGGGAGCCGAAGGCCGGGCACATCGATTGCGGCTGGTCATGCGGGCCGCGCGGATAATCGGCCTGCAGGCGCTGCATCGCCTCGGATTTGCCGGCCGCACTTGCAGCCTCCAGCAAGCGCCCGCGTCCGCCGTGGCAGCCGCCTTCGCTCGCGACGGGTGGAAGACTATCCATGCTCACGCGCCCTCGTAGATCACTTCGAGCGAGGCTTTGTTGGAGACGGTCAGCGGGCACATGTCCTCTTCGGTCGCCGGGATCAGCGTCACGCCACGGCCGACCGCATCGCCCTTGAACAGATCGAGCAGTTTCTCGTGGGTGAGCGGATTCGGCCGCACGGGCGGCGCTTCGGCGACCTGCTCGGCAAGCTGTTCGAACATCGGTGCCCAACGGCCGCCGGGCGTGCCGATGATTTCGTAATTCGCGCTCTTGCGGCGGATATCGTCGTCGGCGGGAATGGCGCTGAGCACCGGGATGCCGACCGCTTCGGCAAACGCATGCGCCTCTCCGGTGCCGTCATCCTTGTTGATGACCATGCCGGCGACACCGACATTGCCGCCGAGCTTGCGGAAGTAGTCCACAGCCGAGCAGACATTGTTGGCGACGTAGAGCGATTGCAGATCGTTGCTGGCGACGACGATGACTTTCTGGCACATGTCGCGCGCGATCGGCAGGCCGAAGCCGCCGCACACCACGTCGCCGAGGAAGTCGAGCAGGACGTAATCGAAGCCCCATTCGTGGAAGCCGAGCTTCTCGAGCAGCTCGAAACCGTGGATGATGCCGCGGCCGCCGCAACCGCGTCCGACTTCGGGGCCGCCGAGTTCCATGGCGTAGACGCCATCGCGCTTGAAGCACACATCGCCGATGGCCACCGCTTCGCCGGCGAGTTTCTTCTTCGACGACGTCTCGATGATCGTGGGGCAGGAGCGGCCGCCGAACAGCAGGCTGGTCGTGTCGCTTTTCGGATCGCAGCCGATGAGCAGCACGCGCTTGCCCTGCTGCGCCATCATGTAGCTTAGATTGGCGAGCGTGAAGCTCTTGCCGATGCCGCCCTTGCCGTAGATTGCGATGATCTGCGTTTCTTTCTTGGCGGGCGCTGTGGAGACAGCATCCGGCTCGATGGCAGCCTCCTGCCGCAAGGCATCGGCCATGCTGCTGTGTGCGGTGGCGGGCGTGGGCGGGCTCACGTGTGCATTCATGCCGCGTGTCTCCATTCGAGGATCATTTTCAGGCAGGCCGGATTGGCAAAGGCTTCGGCGTAGGCTTCGGGCGCGCGCTCAGCGTGTGCGCGATGCGTGATCAGCCCGTCGAGTGAAAGCGCGCCGTCGCCGGCGAGGCGGCAGACATGCGCCATGTCGGCTTGCTGCCATTGCGCGGCGATGAGGATGCGTGCCTCGCGCATGAAAGCGGCCGGGAACGCAAAGCTCATGCGCTCGCTGTAGAAACCTGCGAGCACGATGGTGCCGCCGGGTGCGAGGCGGGCCACGAGCGTATCGAGCACGTTCGCATCTCCGCTGGCGTCGCATGCGACTTTGTAGTCTCGGCGCGTATCGTCTTCGGGTGCGACGACAGGGTAGCCGAGCGCGCCGTCGCGTCGGCTGGCTTGCTGTTCCCACACGACGGGGCTGCCACCGGCGGCGATGGTGAGGCGGGCGAGAAGCCGGCCGAGCGTGCCGTGTCCGACGATGAGTTCGGGCAATCCGGCGCCGGGCAATGCGAGCGCGTGCCGTGCGGTGGCGGCCAGTGCCAGAAGAGTGGCCTGCTCGCCAGGGATGCGGCCGACATCGAGCACGCGCGCGCCGGCGGTGACGATGCGCGAGGCAGCGCCGCCGAACAGGCCGCGTATCTCGCCGTAGCAGTTTGCACCAGGCACGAACACAATCGTTCCAGGTGCCACGCCCGCATCAGGCCCGGCGTGGACAACGCGGCCGACCAACTCGTAGCCGGGCACCAGCGGGTAGCCCAGGCCGGGGAACGGCGGCATGCGGCCGGTGTAGAGCAGGCGCTCGGTTCCGGTGCTGATGCCGCTCCAGGCGATGTCGACGACGACGTCGGCAGCGGTGGGGGCGGTGAGCGGGATGGTTTGCAGGCCGAGTTGCTCGGGAGCGGTGAGGACGATCGCGTCGGTGTTCATCGTGTCCTCCCTGGTTTCCGGCGTTTCGTTATGTGTAAGCTTGCACTGACAGTTTGGGCAGTCAATCCAAATTTACACTTTTGCGACCAGGACGCTGACGAGGAGTGGCGTGTTGGTCGGCAGGCGGCGCACGTCGGTGAAGCCGGCGCCACGCAGAAGGCTTGTGAGTTCGGCCGCGCTGCGCGGGCGGCCGCGCCCCATGGCGAGCAGGTAGAAGCCGAAATAGGCGTCGCCCATGCGTGCGGCGCCGGCGGTCTCGGCCATCGGCTCGGCCAGCAGGAGCGTGCCGCGTGGTGGCAGCGCGTTTCGGGCGGCGCGCAGGAGAGCGCGTGCGTCGTCGTCGTCGTGGTCGTGGACGACGCGGACGAGGGTGATCAGGTCGGCGCCTTGCGGGAGCGACTCGGTGTGGAAATCGCCGCGTATGGTCTGCGCGCGGCGGGCGAGGCCGTTTGCGTGGAAAGCCGCGTCGGCGCGGTCGGCGACGGCGGGCAGGTCGAACAGCATGAGCGCCAGGTCGGGCGCGCGCGCGGCGGCTTCGGTGAGAAAAGCGCCCTCGCCGCCGCCGACATCGAGCACGCGCCGGTGACGGGCGATGTCGTAGGCATCGAGGATTTCGCCGGCCACCAGCTTCTGCGAGGCAGCCATCAGCATCGAGTAGGCCGCGACGTCTTCTGGTGTGGCGTCGGCACGGTAGGCCCAGTAGCCGGACAATTTTGGCGAGGTTTGGCCGCGCAGGAGGGCGACCGGGTCGGCGAGATCGTCGTAGAGCACGCGATGGTGGGCGACCATGGCGGCAACGCCTGGGTTGCCGATCAGCGCGGCACCAAGCGAGCCCAGGGCATAGCGGTTGCCGCGCTTGCGCGCGACAAGGCGCAGGGCGACGCAGGCGTCGAGCAGGCGGCGTGCGGCGGGCGCGCTCAGGTCGAGACGGCGCGCGGCCTCGTCGGCGGTGAGCGGGCCGGCGGCGAGGAGGTCGTAGAGGCCGAGTTCGAGGCTCGCGTGCAGGATCTGCGTGTAGACGAAGCCGGCGCACAGATCGAACAGCTCGGACGTGCGCTTGCGGGCGATCCCGCGGGTGAGCGGGAAGCGGGCGGCCCAGCTGCGGAAGCCGGGTTTGGCGATGATCTGGGCGATCGACGGCAGGCGTGGCGCCCGGGCTGATCCCGGGATGGCGGGCGCCTCAGGCGGCATGCCGGGCGAGCTGGCGGGGCAGGAGTTTCGCGGTCTCGCCGAGGATGTGGGCGCGCAGATAGGGCTGGCCGGGGCAGGCGGGCACGGAGGCCACGGCGTCGCTGGCCAGGTCGCTCAGCAGGGCGACGGCGCCTTCAAGGCCGAATGTGTGCACGGCGTTCGGGCGGGCGTGCGCTTCGTCCTGGCCCACCGGTTTGCCGAGTTCCTCGGCGGTGCAGGTCGCGTCGCGCAGATCGTCGGCGACCTGGAACGCCTCGCCCAGCAGCAGGCCGACGGCGCGCCAGGGTTCGGCTTCCGCGCCGGCGGAGACGGCGCCGGCCAGCGTGGCCGCGGCGAACAGGGCGCCGGTCTTCTCGCGCTGGTATTGGGCAAGGTCGGCCGAAGGCTCGCATTCCCAGGCCTGGCCGGCGACGATGCCGCGCGGCACGCCGACGCCACGGCCGATGACGCCGATCAGGCGCGGCAGACGGGCGGGCGAGGTGAGGGCGGCGTCTGCCAGAATCTGGAAGGCGAGCACGATAAGTGCGTCGCCGGCGAGCACGGCGAGTGGCGCGCCAAACGCGCGGTGGATGGTCGGCTGCCCGCGCCGCGTGTCGGCGTCGTCGAAACAGGGCAGGTCGTCGTGGACGAGGGAGGCGCAGTGCAGCAGCTCGATGGCGGCGGCTGCGGCGTCGGAGAGTTCAGGCGCGTCCTCGCCGCAGGCGGTGGCCACGGCCAGGCAGAGGCGGGCCCGGATTCGGGCGCCGCGCGGGAAGACGCTGGCGCGCATGGCTTGTGCCAGCCGGGGCGGGCAGCCGGGGATTTCGGCCTGTGCGATGGCGGCATTCAGCGAGCGTTCGATACGTGCCAGCGGCTCCATGCGTGTGTCGCTCCCGAAACTGTCAACTTGGCTTGTCACAATGACTGTCAGACCTTAGTGACAAGCCTGTCAAGCGTTTAAGGAATGCGGGTGGGCGAGCGGCACGCAGTGGTGGTGGGGGCGGGCATCGGCGGGCTGGCGGCGGCGCTGGATCTGGCGGTGGCCGGCTGGCGGGTGACCGTGGTGGAGCGGCAGGAGGCACCTGGCGGCAAGATGCGTCGGGTGCAGGCAGGCGGTGCGCTGGTGGATGCGGGGCCCACGGTGTTCACCATGCGCTGGGTGTTCGAGCGGCTGTTTGCCGCGGCCGGCGCGGATCTGGCGGCCGAGTTGCGGCTGGAGCGGGCGGAGGTGCTGGCGCGTCACGCGTGGGCGGAGGGGGGCAGGCTCGATCTGTTTGCCGATTTCGAGCGGTCGGTGGACGCGATCGGGGTGTTTGCGGGGGCGGCGGAGGCGGCCGGGTTCCGTGCGTTCACGGCGCGGGCACGACGGATTTACGAGACGCTAGAGCAGCCTTTCCTGTGCCGCGATTTGCCGACGCCGCTGTCGTTGACGCGGGAGGCGGGGGTGGGGCGGATGCTGACGATCAATCCGTTCGACACAATGATGCGGGCGTTGGGCTCGCATTTCGGCGATGTGCGGCTGCGGCAATTGTTCGGGCGGTATGCGACGTATTGCGGGTCATCGCCGTATCAGGCGCCGGCGACGCTGATGCTGGTGGCGCATGTGGAACGCGACGGTGTCTGGCGCGTGGCGGGCGGAATGCATGCGGTGGCGGCGTGCGTGGCGCGGCTGGCGAAGGCGCGTGGGGCGGAGATCCGCTATGGCACTGCTGTCGAGGGCATCGACGTCGTTCGCAAGCGGGCGAGCGGGGTTCGGCTGGCGGGCGGCGAGCGCATCGAAGCGGATGCGGTGGTGGTGAACGCGGATGCGTCGGCCCTGGGGGCGCTGTGTTTCGGGCGCGATGTGGCCGGTGCGGTGCCGGCGATGAAAGCTGGGCAACGGTCGCTGTCGGCGGTGACGTGGGCAATGAACGCGCGGGTGCGCGGATTGCCGATGGTGCATCACAACGTGTTTTTCTCGCGCGGATTATCCGGCGGAGTTTGCCGATGTGTTCGAGCGCGGGCGGCTGCCCGCCGAGCCGACAGTATATGTGTGCGCGCAGGATCGTGGCGACACGGATGAGGAACGCGACGGCGCGGAGCGGTTGCTGTGCCTGGTGAATGCGCCCGCTTCGGGCGATACGGGGCGTGGATTGTCGGAAGCGGAGATAGCGGCATGTGGGGATCGGGCGTTTGGGCTGCTGGCACGATGCGGATTGCACGTGGAGCGGAGTTCGGCGGCGACCCAGGTGACGGGGCCGCGGGAATTCGCGGCGTTGTTCCCGGCGACGGGGGGAGCGCTGTATGGGCGGGCGGTGCACGGGCCGATGGCGACGTTCGCCCGGCCGGGAAGCAGGACGAAAATACCGGGGCTTTACCTCGCGGGCGGGAGCACCCATCCGGGAGCTGGCGTGCCGATGGCGGCCTTGTCGGGGCGGCTGGCGGCGGCGGCGGCAATCGAAGATGGCGTTTCGACCGGGTTGTCAAAACGCGTGGCTACGCCTGGTGGTATATCGATGCGCTGAGCGATGACGGTGCGCATGGGCTGACGCTGATCGCGTTCGTGGGCAGCGTGTTTTCGCCCTGGTATAAAAGGGCGCGACGGCATGGGGGTGGCGAACCTGGCGATCATTGCACGATGAACCTGGCGCTGTATGGGCGCGGCGGGCGGCGTTGGGCGATGACGGAGCGCGGGGCTGCGTCGGTTATGCGTGAGGCGGATCGGTTGGTGATCGGGCCTTCGTCGTTGGTGTGGGACGGGGCGGTGCTGACGGCGCGGATCGACGAGGTAACGGTGCCGGTGCCGTCGCGGTTGCGCGGGACGTTACGGCTGCGTGCGCCGGCATTGTCGACGCATGTGGTGGAATTGGACGCGCATGGGCGGCATCGGTGGTCGCCGGTGGCACCTGGGGCGCGGATTGAGGTGGAGATGGAGCGGCCGGAATTGTCATGGTCGGGGCACGCGTATTTCGATACGAATGATGGCGACGAGCCGCTGGAGGAGGGGTTCTCCGGTTGGCACTGGTGTCGTGCACCGACCGGCGACGGGGTGGATATCCTCTATCATGGCCAGCATCGGAATGGCGGCTCGTTCTGCACGGCTCTGCATTACGATGCGGCGGGCGCGGCCACGCCGTTCGAGGCGCCGCCTGAAGCTGACCTGGGGCGGAGTTCGTGGGGGGTGGCGCGGGCAACGCGGGCGGATTCGGGGTTTGTGCCGCGTGTGGTCGAGAAGCTGGAGGATACGCCGTTCTATGCGCGCTCGGTGATCGACACGCGGATCGGCGGGCGCGATGTGCGCGCGGTGCATGAGAGCTTGTCGTTAGATCGGTTTGAAGCGCCCTGGGTGCAGGTTTTGTTGCCGTTCAAGGCGCCGCGGCGCGGGTGATCGTAGGTGCGGAGTAAGAAAGCGAACCGCAGATGTTGCAGATTTCGCAGGTTGATCTTCGTTTTTATTGAGAGGATCAGGAAGGAAACAGGTGTTTCTTATCTGCGTTTACCCGCAACGTCTGCGGTTCACTTCCTGTTTTGATTGCGTGAGCGACGGAAAGTGATGTGCAAGGACCGGCCTCACCCCTCCGGCTTCTGCTTTTCCGCCTCTGCCAATCTATCCTTTGCGATGGAACGTCTGATCGACATGAGTTCGTAGATCAGGGCGCCGAGGGCGAGCAGTTCGACGATGATCCATTCCCATCTGCCCATCAGGACATTTCCATCTGTTGCGCCTGCAAGCGTTCGAACAGGTGGAATACCCAGATTGCGCGTTCGGCGATGGCGGGGCGGGCGGTGGGGGCGACATCGTGGGCGGCGGCGTCGACAAGGAATTGGCAGGCGGGCAATGCGGGATCGCGCAAGCGCGGCGCGGGTTGCAGGGTGGTGAGAACGGCTTGGACGAGCAGGGTGGCTTTGCGTGCGGCGGGGACGTGGGCGCGCCGGGCGATTGAATCATGCCCGGTGCGGGCCAGGGTTCGGCCGATCTCGCGGTAGAGAAGGGCGGCGGCGCGGATGCCGGGTTGGCAGGCGAGCGGGAGTGCGGGCAGACCTTGCGTGCCGCTTGTGTAGAGTGTTTCGGCGGCGGCGAGCAGGCGCGTGATGACCTGCGCCGAAGCAGCACTGTGGGCTGGCGATGCAAGAAACCTGTCGGGTGCTAACCCGGTTTCCTGCAGCCACGACAGAGGAAGATACAGGCGGCCGCGGCGCGCATCCTCGCCGACGTCGCGGGCGATGTTGGTGAGTTGCATGGCGACGCCGAGGTCGCAGGCGCGCGCAAGCGCTTGCGTGGAGCGGGCGCCCATGAGGAGAGCCATCATGGCGCCGACGCTGCCGGCAACGCGGGCGGCGTAGGCGAGCAGATCGTCGAAACTGTCGTAGCGCCGGCCTTCGAGGTCCCAGGCAAAACCTTCCAGCAAGGCCAAGGGGAGTTCGCGAGGGATGGCGTGGCCGGCGACGGTTTGTGCAAACGCGCGGTCGGCCGGGTGGTCGAGTGGATGCCCTTCGTATGCGCGGTCGAGGCGGTGGCGGAGTTCGGCCAGGGCAGCTTGCGGGGAATGGCAGTCGTCATCGACCAGATCGTCGGCGAGGCGGCAGAAAGCGTACAGCGCGGTCGCAGGCTCGGCGATATGTCGCGGCAGGATGCGGGCGGCGGCGGAGAAACTGCGCGAGCCGGTGCGCATGGCGGCGCGGCACGCAGCGTGGTCGAGATTACGCGAAGACGCTGGCATGCGGGGCAACCTTGTCGAGAACGCGGGCGGAGGAGAGTACGCCGGGCAGGCCAGCACCGGGATGCGTGCCGGCGCCGACGAGGAAGAGATTATCCACCTCCTCGCTTTTATTGTGCGGGCGGAACCACGCGCTTTGGGTGAGGATCGGCTCGAGGCCGAAGGCGGCGCCGCGATAGGACAGCAGGCGGTCCTGGAAATCCTGCGGCGTCGTCATCAGCGAGGCGGAGAGGTTTTCTTCCAGGCCTGGCAGCAGAGTTTCGGAGAGGGCTTGCGAGATGCGGCGGCGATAGGGCTCGGCAGTCTCGCGCCAGTCAGTGCCGCTCTGTAGATGGGGGACGGGGGAGAGGACGTAGAAACTGTCGCAGCCTTCAGGCGCCATCGACGGATCGGTGGCGGTGGGGCGGTGCAGGTAAAGGCTGAAATCGTCGGCGAGTTTGTGGCGCTGGAAAATGTCGCGCAGCAGGCCGCGATAGCGGGGCCCAAGCAAGATCGTGTGGTGGGCGACATCCTCGTAGCGGCGGCGCGTGCCGAAATACCAGACGAACAGGCTCATCGAATAGCGGCCGCGGGCGATGCGGGAATCGGTCCAGCGGCGGCGGTGTTGCCCGGCAAGCAGCTTGCCGTAAGTGTGGGCGGAGCACGCGTTCGAGACGACGATGCTGGCGGGCAATTTGGTGCCGTCCGCAAGTTTAACGCCGCAGGCTGCCTTGTTGGCGACGAGGATTTCGTCGACGCGCGTGTTGCAGCGGATCTGGCCGCCTTGCCCCTCGATGAGCCTGGCCATGCCTTGTACCAGCGCGCCAGTGCCGCCCATCGCGTAATGCACACCCCATCGGCGTTCGAGAAAGCAGATCAGGCTGTAGATGGAGCTGGCGGCGAAGGGATTTCCGCCGACCAGCAAGGGATGAAAGCTGAGGATGGTGCGCAGGCGATCGTTCTTGACGTAGCGGCTGACCAGCCCGTGCACGCTGCGCAGGCTGCCGAGGCGGAGCAGTTGCGGGGTGAGGCGCGCCATGTCGGTCCAACTGTCGAACGGCACGTCGCCGAGCTGTTCGAAACCGACGCGGTAGATCTCCTGGCTGGCGCGCATGAACGCTTCGTAGCCGGCGACGTCGGATGGGCTGAGGGCGCCGACGCGGGCGCGCATGGTGTCGGCATCCCCGGTGTAGTCGAAGCTGACGCCGTCGTGGAAACGGATGCGGTAAAATGGATCGACAGGGCGGAGCTCGACATCGTCGGACAGGCGGCGGCCGCAGAGCTGCCAGAGTTCTTCGAGCAGGAAGGGCGCGGTGACGATGGTTGGGCCGCCGTCGAAGGTGAAGCCGTTCTGGTGGTGGACGTAGGCGCGTCCGCCGGGGGCGTCGAGCGCCTCCAGGATCGTGGTGCGGTAGCCACGGGCGCCGAGGCGGATGGCGGCGGCCAGGCCGCCAAAGCCGCTGCCGATGATGATGGCGTGGGGGCGTAGCGGGAGATGGGTCACGGATGGAGTGTAAACTCAGGTTTACAGGGAAGGGTAGGGGAAGACTTGGTTTTTGAGAGAAACAAGCAAAAAACTTTTGTTCCGCCGTCGCGCGGCTCCTTGAGCAAAGTTTTTTGGTCTTTTTTTTAAAAAGGACCGCCTGCTTACGCCCGCCAATTTTGTCTGAGATCAACGAGATGGAACGCCAATGCGCCCAACAGCAGGAGTGAAATGAAAGGCCAAGCTACGCCGCTCAGGGCAAGGCGCATCGCAGCGATCAGGCACATGCCGGAGGCGAGATTTGGCAGCAGGGCGGCAGGCCGGATTGCGCGCAGGGTGGTGAGGATGACGCCTTCCAGCAGCATGGCGGCGAGAATGAGGTCGAGGACGTGATAGCGGGCGAGAAAGAGGTTCACAGGACGCCGAGGGTTCGGGCGAAGTCGAGAATGGCGTTGGTGGCCAGGGTTGGGCGTTCCTCGTGGGCGAGGTGTCCGAGGCCGGGCCAGTGGACGACGTGGCTGCCGGGGACGAGGGCGGCGATACGGTTGGCGTCGGCAGGGGGAATAGCGCGATCGCGGTCGGCGGCGATGAGGAGGAGCTTGGGTACGAGGGCGGGGAGGTCGCGGACGAGCGGAGGGAGGTCCCAGTTGGCCATCATGCGGAGCGCGGCGGCGGCGTGGTCGGGGTTGCGGACCAGGCTGGTGTAGAGGGCGATGCCGCGCGGGTCGAGTTGGGAGCCGGTGTTGGCGAGGAGCTTTTCGACCATGCCTGGGCTGGCGGCGCGCCAGGCGAAGAGCTGCGGGAGGATGGGCAGGCCGACGAGAAGGCGGGCGAGCGGGGCGAAGACCTGACCGGCTGGGCCGGCCAGCGGCATGATGGCGCCGTTGAGGCTGACGAGGCCGGCGGGGGCGATCATGTGGTCGAGGCACATGCGGGCGAGAATGGCGGCACCGGCGGAATGGCCGACGGCGAGCTGGGGGGCGAGGTTCAGTTTGCGCAGCAGGTCGGTAAGGTTGCGGGCCATGCCGGGCAGCGAGAGACGGTGGGAGGCGGGCACGCGGGTGAGGCCGTGGCCGGGCAGGTCGGGGGCGACGATGGTGAAATGCTCGGCGAGCGACGGCAGCATGTCGCGCCAGGAGATGGTGGCCGCACCGGTGCCGTGGATGAGCAGGAGAACGGGGCCGGTGCCGGTGACCTGGACGTGCCAAGTGAGGCCGCCGGTAGCCACGAACCGGCTGGTTTCGCGGTTCGGCCAGTCGGGTGCAAGCGAGTTCATGTCTGGGCGCGGATGGCGCGGGAGAGGCCGGCGGCGTCAGCGTAGGGGAGCGGCAGATAGCGGGCGCCCATGGCGCGGGCGATGCTGGCAGCTTCGGGCGCGGGGCGGGGCGAGGTGTCTATCAGCAGTGACGCGATGCGGAAGGCGTGCAGCAGGCGGGCGGATTGCAGCGCTTCGGTTGCCGCCTGTTTGCGGCCGCCGGTGCCGGCGCGGGTGACGTTGGCGCGGCCATCGGTGAGCAGGACGAGGGTGGGGGTGGCGCCGGTGCGGCCGATGGTGAGTGCCAGCGTGCAGCCGGCGTCGATGCCGGCGGCCAGGGGCGTGCCGCCGCCACCGGGCAGGGTGGCCAGACTGCGCTTGGCGCGGACGAGCGAGCGTGTGGGCGGTAGCAGGGTTTGGGCGGACGTGCCGCGGAAGGCGATGACGGCCACTTCGTCGCGCCGGCGGTAGCATTCGGCGAGGAGGAGTTCGACGGCGCCCTTGGCTTCGGCCAGGCGGTTGAAGGCGGAGGAGCCGGAGGCGTCCACCAGGAACAGGGTGGTGCTGCGGGCGCGCTGGACGGTGCGGACGATGCGGAAGTCGGCGCGGCGGATGTGCAGGGGAAACGGGCCGGGCTGGTCTGGCGCGCGGAGGCGCTGCCAGGGGGCGGCGGCGCGCAGGGTTTCCAGCAGATGCAGGCGCAGGCCGCCGCCGGGGCTGCCGGCGCGCACGCCGGCGGGGCGGCCATGCAGCGTGCCGCGCCGCAGTTGGCCGGAGGCGCCGGAGTCGCGTGCGGCGGTGCGTGGGGCGGGACCTTGCGGCGTGGCGAGGAGGCCGGCGGGGATGGCGGCGCGGGCGGCTTGCAGGATGATGACCGCGTCTTCGGGCGCGGTTCGGGTGGCGTCGTCGTTGCTGTCCTGCTCCCGGTCGGGCGGGTCGGGCGGGGCGTTTGCTTGGGTCTGCTCGCTTTGCTGCTCGTCGGCGGTTTCGGCCGGGTAGATCGTGGCGCGCGGGGAGAGCACGAGGCGGGCGGCAATAGCGGCGTCCTCGGCGGTGGCCTGGGTGCGGCCGGCGAGATGAGCGCTGGTGCGGGCGGCGCGGACTGCGAACAGCACGGCGCGTGGCGAGTGGACGCCGAGGGCCGCGGCGGTGGTGCAGAGTGCGGTGAGCAGCTCGTCGGCCAGTTCGATCTTGCCCAGCGCGCCGGGCAATCGGGCGATTTCGGGTGCGGGGGGAAGTGCGTCGCGGTGGCTGACGGTGGTGAGATCGACGTGAAAGGCGAGCCGGTCGAGCAGGGCGGACGGCGTGTGCTCGTCGTCGTCGCGGCCTTCGTCGAGCGCGATCAGGCCGGTGATGCAAGCGGTGTCGAGAGCGGCAGCGAGGCGCGCGGCGATCGGCGGGGACATGCGTTCGGCCATCGGCGCCAGCAGGATGCGGCCGGCGTGACTGGCCAGCAGGCCGCGACTTTCGGACCGGTGGCCGGCCGACAAGGTGGCTGCGAGATCCAGCCCGCCATGGAGCGCCTGGTCGGAGAGCTGGGCGGGCAGGCGGCTTGCCGGGTTGGGGAGTTGAGCGATCAGGCCGTCGCGCACAGGGCCGGCGCGTGCGCGGAGGGAGATGCCGCCGAGATGGGTGGGGTCGGCGGCAAACAGGCGCACAGCGAGGCAGGCATCCGACCAGGCCGGGTTCGTCGCGGCCGGCGCTGGCGTCAAGCGGCTTCGCCCAGGCGGGGGACGGTGTGGAGTTCGGCGATGGCGCGGGCGACGCGGGCGGTGGAGCCGGCTTCGTCGAGCGGGTCGCGGCGGAGGCGGTGGCGGAGGGCAGAGGGGGCGACCGCGTCGATATGGGCGGTGGTGGCCGTCGGCGCGCCATCGAGGCAGGCGAGCGCGCGGGCGGCGCGGAGCAGGGTGAGTTCGGCGCGCAGACCGTCGGTGCCGAGCGATAGGCAGAGGCGGGCGGCGTATTCGAGCACCGCGTCGGGGACGGTGATGGCGGGCAGGAGCGCGCGGGCGGCCTCGATCCGCTGGCGCTGGCGTTCGTCCTCGGGGTGCCATTTGGCGGCGAAGGCGTCCGGGTCGCGGTCGTAGGCGTCGCGTCGGCGGACGATGTCGATGCGCGAGGCGATGTCGGTGGGGGTGGTGACTTCGACGGAGAGGCCGAAACGGTCGAGCAACTGGGGGCGGAGCTCGCCTTCTTCGGGGTTGCCGCTGCCGACGAGGACGAAGCGGGCGGCGTGGCGGACGCTGAGCCCGTCGCGCTCGACGACGTTTTCGCCGGAGGCGGCGACGTCGATGAGGAGGTCGACCAGGTGGTCCTCGAGCAGGTTCACCTCGTCGATATAGAGGAAGCCGCGGTTGGCGCGGGCGAGGAGGCCGGGTTCGAAGGCGCGTTCGCCGCGGGTGAGGGCGCGTTCGAGATCGAGCGCGCCGACGACACGGTCTTCGGTAGCGCCGAGCGGCATGTCGACGACCGGGACGGGGGCCATGTGCTCGCCGCGCGGGGCCGGGCGGGCTTCGCATTCGGAGCAGAGGGTGGGGCTGGCGGGATCGCAGGCGTAGCGGCAGCCGTCGACGACGCGCATGGGGGGGAGGAGGGCGGCGAGCGCGCGAATGGCGGTGGATTTGCCGGTGCCGCGATCGCCGAAAGCAAGGACGCCGCCGATCGTGGGGTCGATGGCGGCGATGGTGAGCGCCTGCTTGATCTCGTCCTGGCCGACGATGGCGGAGAAGGGGAAGGCTGGGCGCATGCGCAGGTGGGCTCCGAAGACGGACTTTTATCCGGCTGTCGCGTGCTCACCGCAAGCTGCGCGACAGCGGAACAAAAGTTTTTTGGTCCTTTTCTTCAAAAAGGACTACTTGCCTGCCCCCGCGTCCTGCCCGTGCGACGCGATATCGGTGTACACGCGCTCGCTGAACTCATCGAGCATTTCCGACCGCTGCGCCTGGGTCAGCGACGGCTTCTTCATCACCACCGGGCAGTAGCCGAGCGTGAGGCTGTTGATGATGTCGGCCTGGGTCGCCTTGGGGGCACCGGCGCGCACCTTGCTGATCAGCGTCTCGGCGTTTTGCAGAACGTTTGCCAGGTTGGTGCCGGCGAGAACGGCCTGCGTGTCCGGCTGGGCGATAACCTTCGCAGTATCGCTCTCGGCGATCGGCGGGCAGCCGCCTGGCATGTTGGCCGCCAGCACGGTCTGCGTCACCTTCCGCAATGCGCCTGCCTCGCCAGCACCCGCGGTGGCCGGCGCGTTGTTGCCCCAGGTGGACCGCACATAATTTGCGGCCTGGGCGATCTCATCGTCGGACATCCGGGCGCCGATGGCGGGCATCGCGGAGTAGGTGCCCTGGGCATCGATGCCGCCCAGGATAACGCGCAGCACGGTCTCCGGCCCTTGCGCGGTCACGGCGCCATTGCCGGCCAGTTTGGGCACTGCATTGGCCAAGCCTTCGCCGTTCTGGCCGTGGCAGGAGGCGCAGTAATTCAGGTAGGCGGTCGCGTCGACGCGGACTTCGCCATTGGTGGCCAGCGGTTTGCGCGGCTTGTAGCCCTCTTTGGCGGGCGTGGATTTCAGGTAGGCGACGACGTCGCGCAGATCTTCGTCGGTGAGCTTGCGCAGGCTTTCGTGCAATGTCTGGGACATCGGGCCGACGACGACGCCCATGTCCTTCTCGGTGCCGGTTTTCAAGTAGGTGAACACCTGGTCGTTGCTGAAACGGCCGATGCCCTCGGTTTTGTCAGAGGTGATGTTGGGGGCGTACCATTTGTCGATCGGGCCGCCGCGCAGGCTGGCGGCCATCTCGGTATCGCCGAGCATGTTGTTGCCGTTATGGCATTCGCCACAATGGGCCAGGCCCTGGACGAGGTATGCGCCGCGGTTGATCTCGGGCGAGACCTTGGGGTCGGGTTTGAACTCGCCGCTCTTGAGGAACACCGCGTCCCAGCCGATGAGGGCGGCGCGGATGTTGAAGGGGAACTCCAGTTTCAACGGCTTGCGTGGCGCGTCCACCGGCTGCAGCGAGAACAGGTAGGCCTTGATGGCGAGCGCGTCGTCGCGCCGGACCTTGGTGTACCAGGGGAACGGCATGACGGGGTAGAGGTGCTCGCCCTTCATGCCGATGCCCTGGTGGAAGACGCGGACGAACTGGTCGTCGGTGATGTCGCCGATGCCGGTGGTTTTGTCAGGCGTGATGTTGGGGGTGGAGATCGGGCCGAACGGGGTGTTCATGTAGAGGCCGCCGGCGAACGGCTTGCCGCCTGGCGCGGTGTGGCAGGCCTGGCAGTCACCGGCGTCGGTGAGGTAGCGGCCGTGCTGGATGAGGGCGTCGTCGGCAGCCTGGGCGGCAGGTGCCGCGCTTGGTGCAGCTTGGGCGGCAGGCGTGGCCAGCGCGGTGGCGGCGAGGAGCGCCAGTGCGAGGCGCGCCGTGGGTATCTGGGTGTTCGGCATGGCGTTCTCTCCTGATGGCGCTGATCGTCGAGCCTTGGGGCTGGTGAGGCCGGTTGAAATGCAAACCCGCCGGCGTCCGCGTGGTTGCTGGGTTGCCGGCTGGAATTGCCGAAACATTTCACGCGGCGCATGCTCGACCTCGACGCGGCGCCGGGGAGCAGGGTGGGATGAGCGAGCTACAGCCACCTCGGAAGGTGCTTGGGCAGGTGAGCGAGGTGTTCGCCTGGGTAGAGCACGCCGCCTACATGGCGCTGGGCGTGATGCTGTCGCTGGCCGCCCTGCTCGGGCTGGCGGGCGCGGCTGGCGTGTTCCTGCAGGGGCTGACCGATTGGGGCAGCACGCGGGAGATCCTGCAGGTTATCGACCGGCTGCTGTTCGTGCTGATGGTGGTGGAGATTTTACACACGGTGCGCGCCTCCATGCGGTCGGGCGCGCTGACCTGCGAGCCGTTCCTTGTCGTGGGGCTGATTGCCACCATACGTCGGGTGCTGGTGATCACGCTGCGGTCGTCGGAGACGACGAAGGACGGGATGATGTCGGCCGATGCGGACCGGTTCTTCAAGGCTTCGTTGATGGAGCTGGTGGTGTTGGCGGTGCTGATCATCGTGATGGTGGTGTCGATACGGATGTTGCGGCCGGCCAAGAAGTAGGCAAGCAGTCCTTTTTTGAAAAAAAAGGACCAAAAAACTTTTATTGCCTGACGTGTGCCTGCTGCCGGCACTCGCGAGGTGGAGCAAAAGCCTTTTGGTTCTTTTCTTCAGAAAAGAAGGTTCTTTCTAGGTGATGTTCAATGTGGACGATCGTTGTAGCTTCGGTGCTCGCTTTGATTCTCGCCGGAGTGGGCGGGCTCCTGACGGATGTGGGGCCGTGGTATCGCGAGCTGCGCAAGCCGCGGTTGCAGCCGCCTGACTGGCTGTTCGGGCCGGCGTGGACGCTGATTTTGGGGGCGGCGGCGGTGGCGGGTGTGTATGCCTGGCGCGGGGCGCCGGATGCGGCGGGGCGCACGCAGGTTGCGTTGTTGTTTGCGGCGAACTGGGTGCTGCATTTGATGTGGAGCCCGCTGTTTTTCCGGTTCAAGCGGCCGGATTGGGCATTGGTGGAAAACGTGTTTCTGTGGCTGTCGGTGTTGGCGCTGGTGATTGGACTGCGGCCTTATTCGGTGGTGGCGAGCTGGTTGGTGGCGCCGTATCTGGTTTGGGTTACGTTTGCGTTCTGGTTGAACTGGGCGATCGTCAAATTGAATCCGCGGGTGGCTTAGCGCTTCGGTAATCTGCGGCCTGGGTGCATGTGGACGGACAGATCGAGGCGTGTAAATTGACTGAGCGAGCTGCGCATGGCGTTTGACGGCAAATCTCAAATCTGATTTGGTCCAATGCTCGTTGGCCTTGCCTGACTGAGCCAAGCTGCACGCGACTTTTGAGGGTTAAGCTGGGCACAAGCCTGCCTCACCCCCGACCTGCTTTAATCGCCTTTTAAGCTCTTGCGTTGATGATCGGAACCGCTCCTCGATTGGACCGCGGTAACTGTCAGCATGTTTCGCCACATCCTTTTGGCTTTTCTTTCAGCCGTTGCTGTTCTTCCAGCTTCGGTAGCAAACAGCGCGCATGCTGAGGCGGTAGTGGGCTCGACCGTCCAATTTGCTTTGCCACGGATTGCGGCACCGACGCGAGATGAGCTGAAAGCCCGGTACCGCCGGCCGGACGACGTGCCGTTTCCCGAAAGCAATCTCTACACACCAGAGAAAGCGCTGCTCGGCCAATTGCTGTTTCATGATACCCGGCTTTCGAGCAGCGGGACGCTCGCGTGCGCGACCTGCCACAACGCCGCCTTGGGCTATGCCGACGGTCATGCGAAGGCTATCGGACAAAACAACAAAGTGGCGCCCCGGCACACACCGAGTGTTCTAAATGCAGCCTGGGGTGAGCTGCTCATGTGGGATGGCCGAGAGAGTTCGCTGGAGAAGCTGACGTTAGATGTGCTCGCATCGCCCAAAGTGATGAACATGCCGTTGGACCGTCTTGTGCAAACGGTGGATCAGATCGCGCAATATAGGCCATTTTTTGTCGCAGCGTTTCTCGAGCCTGGGGCGACGCCCGCCAAGATCACGGAGGCGATCGCAACTTACGAACGCACACTGGTCTCCGGTCCAGCACCGTTTGACGCGTGGGTCGACGGTCGTGAGTCCGCATTATCGCCTGCTGCCAAACGTGGCTTTACGTTGTTCAACCGAAAAGCGCACTGTGCAGCCTGTCATTCCGGCTGGAATTTCACAGACAATGGCTTCCATGACGTCGGCCTGCCGGATGCCGACCGTGGCCGCGGAAAATCCCTGCCAAATGTTATAAAGATGCAACACGCGTTCAAGACGCCGAGCCTTCGTGATGTAGCGCGTCGCGGTCCGTTCATGCATGACGGATCCCTGCCGACCCTTTCGGCTGTCGTGGCGCATTACAACGCCGGCGGCTCTGTGCGGCCCAGCCGATCTGAGCTTGTATCGCCGCTTGGTCTGACCGACGCGGAACAAGCCGATTTGGTTGTATTCCTCCAATCGCTTTCCGGTGAGATTTCGCCGGAACGATCCGAAGCGCTTCCGCGATGATCCGTCATGCCGGCTTACGCCACAGATCTTTGGTTCTGCTCGGCGCGCTGGTGTCGATGGCAGTTGCCCCGCAGCCGGCTGGCCAGGTCATTCAACAGAGTGGGCGAGCGTTTTCGACATCAACGATGACGGTTGCACGTGGAACCCCAGTGATCTTTTTCAACAACGATACCGTGCCGCACAACGTGATGTCCGACTCGGGGGAGAATGGATTCGATCTCGGTTCTCAGGAGCCAGGTAGCGCGACGCCAGTGGTCTTCAGCAAACCCGGCACAGTTTCGGTGATTTGCGCGATCCATCCGCGCATGCACATGACCATCATTGTTACCAACTGAGCGATGTCGCTTCGAGGCAGGTTTTACGTTGCTTTCGGCGTCATGGCTGGTCTGGCAATCGGGCTGGTTCTCTACAGCATGTTTGCTCTCGGCCAAACGCGCGACCTGGTTTTCCAGCTCTACAATAAACCATTGGTCGCGGTGAGCTACGCACGGGCAGCTAGCTCCACCTTGAATGAAGCCCATCGTGTGATGGAGCGCGCGTTGCTCGCCGGGCTGAGCGACAAGGCAGCACTGCTATCCTCGCTGAACAAGTCTCATGATGATATCATGGACGACCTCCGCATCGTGCAGGAGAGAATGCCGGACGTTGGCATGTCGCATGCCCTGCTTGCCACGACGGTGGCGATCGATGACTGGCTTGAAGCGGGTTCTCTGATCCTGTCTCCGCCGGCTTCCGGCATCAGGAAATTGCCGATGCATGAAACGGTCGAGCGCCGAGGTGCCAAGGCTGCCGCTAGGCTCGATGATGTGGTGGAGTTGGCAACGGCAAACGGTTACGCATTTCGTGCGCGCGCGGAAGCACAGATGGCAAATTCCGGACGGAATTTGGCCGGTCTTACTACCTTCGTGGTACTGGTCAGCGCTTTGTTCGCCTTGTGGTTCGTCCAGCTCCTGATCGGGCCGATCCGCTCTGCTACCCAGATTGCTGAAGACGTGGCTGCCGGCCGGATCGCGAAGATTGATACGACACTGCGGCGCGACGAGGTCGGTCGTTTGCTGGGCGCGCTTGCTACCATGCAAGCAAACTTGCGCGAGAGAGCCGATCAGGCCTTGCGCTATCTTCAAGATCGGGAGGCCAGCTCGAACGCTCTTCGATTGACAAATAACCGGTTTGACACTGCCTTGAACAACATGTCGCACGGATTGCTGATGTGGGATCCGACCCGGAGACTGGCGGTCGTTAACCGTCGGTTCTGCGACATCTATGAAGTCGATCCAGCCCAGGTTCCTCCCGGGTGCTCTCTGGACGATGTCAATGCGCTGATCCTGGCAGGCCGTGACCCGGCCGCGCCCGGTTCGAACGATCGTTCCACCGAGCAGGACAGGTTTTTGCAGTCAAAGCAGCGATTCACCGCCGCGCACAGCCAAGCAAGCGGGCGTGTCATTGCAACGACCTATGAGCCGATGAGCGATGGCGGTTGGACAGAGACGCATGAAGACATCACTGAGCGACGCAGGTCCGAGGCACAAATCGTCTATCTTGCACGACATGACGCGCTGACCAGGTTGCCGAACCGGGTAGTCTTTCAGGAGCAGCTCGAACAAGCATTCGCGCAGACTGAACGTGGTTTGAAGTTTGCGCTGCTTTATCTGGATCTCGACCGGTTCAAAGACGTCAACGATTCACTCGGTCATCTGATCGGTGATGCGTTGCTGTGCATGGTGGCGCAGCGATTGCAGGCTGTCGTGCGTGATGGCGACACGGTCGCGCGTTTGGGTGGTGATGAGTTTGCGATCCTCCAGCTGAATGCGTCGATCCCGACAGACACCACGGCGCTCGCACGCCGGGTCGTCGACCTGGTCAGCGAGCCGTATGAAATCGACGGCAACCGGGTCGTCGTCGGCACGAGCATTGGCATAGCGCTCGCGCCAACGGATGGCGGGTTTGCGATGCAATTGCTTAAGAACGCCGACTTGGCGTTATATCGCGCCAAACGCGAAGGCCGTGGGAGATGGCACTTTTTTGAACATACGATGGATGCCGCGGCAAAGGCTCGGCGCATTTTGGAACTCGAGCTACGCGACCCGCGCCTGCTGCAACGGCTAGAATTGTTTTATCAGCCAGTCGTATCGAGTGACACGATGGAGATCACTGGATTTGAAGCGCTTCTACGCTGGAACCATCCCGAGCTTGGGTGCGTCTCGCCTGGTCAGTTCATTGTAGTGGCTGAGGAAATCGGTGTCATCTCGCGCATCGGGGCTTGGGTGTTGCAGCAAGCGTGCGCCGAGGCAGCGCGGTGGGATGGCAAGCTGACAGTTGCCGTTAATCTCTCTCCCTTGCAATTGCACGACGCGACATTGATACAGACCGTGTCGGGCGCCTGCCACTCAGTCGGCTTACCGCCGGAGCGCCTGATTCTGGAAATCACGGAATCTGCTTTGCTCGACGAGAACGCTCATACGGTGTCAACCTTGCATGCCATCCATGATCTCGGCATTCGTATCGCGTTGGACGATTTCGGAACCGGATACTCCTCACTTTCAAATCTGCGAAGTTTCCCATTCGACACGATCAAAATCGACCGCTCGTTTGTCACTGAGATTCAGACCCGCCCCGAATGCATTGCCATCGTTCGAGCCGTCACCAGCCTTGCCGCTAGTTTGCAGATGAATGTTGTAGCCGAAGGCGTGGAGACGGAGGAGCAATTTAGCATGCTGACGGCAGCGGGTTGCGGGGAAGTTCAGGGCTACTGGTTCAGCCGGCCGGTTCCAACCAAGCAAATATCGGATCTGATAGCCAGCTTCCCGCGACACACGCGGCCCAGAGTAAAAATTCTCGCTCAAGCTGAAAGTTGAATGGCCAGGCTCCCCGGTCTTCTGGCGACGGTATCAATACTCTGCCTGACTTCGCCTTTGATCAATCAGATACGCTGTTGATCAGCCGACACTTCATTGGCGTGGTTGCGAACAACATCGGGTCCTGTTTACTGAAAAACATCTGACGGCGTATCCGCCTTCAACGACGCGCCTAACTCCGCGCCGATCCGCGCCGCATCCTTCGCCAGGCCTTCGAGCGAACGGCGCAGCAGGAACGTGCCGTCGGCGCGGGCGACGAGGCCGACGATGTGGAGGCGGCCATTGGGGAGGATGCGGGCGTGGCCGCCGATGGGGGTGTGGCAGGAGCCGTCGAGGACGGCGAGGAGGGCGCGTTCGGCGGTGGCGACGGCGCGGGCGTGGGGGTCCTCGATGGCGGAGAGCATGGCGAGCAGTTCGACGTCGTCTTCATGGACGGTGACGCCGACGATGCCCTGGGCGGCGGCGGGAACCATGATATCGGTGTCGAGGATGACGCTGGCTTCGTGTTCCATGCCGAGACGTTTGAGGCCGGCCAGGGCGAGAAGGCTGGCGTCGCATTCTCCGGCGCGGACTTTGGCGAGGCGGGATTGCACGTTGCCGCGGATTAGGCCGATGCGAAGGTCGGGGCGGGCGTGGAGGAGCTGGGCCTGGCGGCGGACGGACGAGGTGCCGATGAGCGCGCCCTGGGGCAGGGCGGCGTACGGGTCGTCGGAGTGCGGGATATCGCGGCCGAAGATGAGGGTGTCGCGGGCATCCTCGCGCTTGAGGGTGCAGGCGAGGACGATGCCGTCGGGGAGCTTGGTTTCGAGATCCTTGAGACTGTGAACGGCGAAATCGATGCGGCCGCTGATTTGCGCTTCGTCGATTTCCTTGGCGAAGAGGCCTTTGCCGCCGATGTCGGCCAGGCGACGGTCCTGCACGGTGTCGCCGGTGGTCTGGATCAGGTGCTCCTCGAAGCAATCCATGCCGCGCAGGACGGGGCAGACGCCGCGCAGGAGGGCAAGGAACGTGCGTGTCTGTGCCAGGGCCAATGGCGAGCGGCGTGTGCCGACGCGCAGCGGCAGCGTGCGCGAATGGCGTTTCGTGCGGCGTGGCGGAGCCAGCGAGGCGAGGAGTTCTTCGGCCTGGTAGGTGGCGGTGTCTAGAAGCACGGTGGTGTTTCCTCGTTTTTTCTTGGCGGTGGGCAAGGCCTTCTTTTTTGGAAAAAAGAAGCAAACAAATTTTGTTCCGCTGTCGCGCAGCTCGCGATCGGCGTTGCGTTTATGGCGTCGCCACTCCGAGCAGGTGCGCCATGTCCTTGAAGAAAATCTTCACCTGCGCGGCATGCTTGTTCCGCGTAATGCGTTTATTCATGTACGAGTCCCACGTCATCTTCTGCACGTCGGGATCGCGGCACATGGCGACGAAACTCTCGCGCCGTTTGTCGTTGCTATACCAGAACCACTGCATGATGCCGAGGATCAGGAACACGCGGCCATGCGCTTTCATGAAGGCGCGGCGCGGTTCGGCGAGCACGCGCGGATTGCCGGTGCGGCAGAATTTGTCGGCGGCGAGGCCCGCGAGGCGGCCGCCTTCCATTGCGTAATAGATGCCTTCGCCGGATGCGGGGGCGACGACGCCGGCCGCGTCGCCGGCCAGCACAACGTCGCGGCCATTGTCCCAGCGACGGGCGGGCTTCATCGGGATGGGGGCGCCTTCGCGACGCAGCGTCTGCGCGTCCGACAGGCCGGCGGCGGCGCGCAGGTCGCGCACGGAGCCGCGGATGGAGAAGCCCTTGCGGGCGCTGCCGGAGCCGACGCTGACCGTGTCGCCGTGCGGGAACACCCAGCCGTAAAAGTCCGGCGAGAGCTTGCCCTGGTAGAAGATGTCGCAGCGGCCGGGCTCGAAAAGGCGGCCGAGCGCGTCGGTCGCGGCTTCGGGCGCGCGCAGGATTTCGTGATAGGCGAACACGTAGGGGATTTTGGCGGCCGCCTTGATGCATTGCTTGGCGACCGCGGATTTGGCGCCATCCGCACCGATGACAATTCGGGCGCGGACGCGATGCTGGGCATCGTTTTTGTCATGGAAGACGACAGCGGCGATGCCGTCGGCGTCGCGGTCGATCTTTTCGAACGTGCCACTGCGTCGTTCGGCGCCCAATGTTTCGGCGCGCACGCGGAGCCACTCGTCGAAATGCTCGCGGTCGACCATGCCGACGAAGCCGCCGTCGATCGGCATGTCGACCTGCGTGTCCTTGGGCGAGACCATGCGGGCGGCGCGGATGCGGGCGACGATCTGGCTGTCGGGGATGTCGAAATCGGCCACCAGGCGGGGCGGGATGGCGCCGCCGCAGGGTTTGATGCGGCCGTCGCGGTCGAGCAGCAGTACGTGGCGGCCGGCGCGCGCGAGTTCGGCTGCGGCGGTGGCACCTGCGGGGCCGCCGCCGACAACGACCGCATCATAGGTGAGTGTGTCCGTCATCGTCGGATCCTTTCTCATACGGCGCCCATCGGAGCGCCTGCCGTGGGGGCGTGGCTGGTGGATGTCGCGTGCAGGCCCTGGCTGCCGGCGAGCACGCCGGACGCGAGACGGGCGGCGGCGAGGAAGAGCACCGCCTGCAGGCAAAATACGAATGCGTAGGCCGGCCCGGGTGCGCCTAGGAGTAGCCGGGCCGCGTCGCTGGCGCCGGTGCTGAGCAAGCCGCCCAGCCCCATCGCCACCGCCTGTGCCGCGCCCCAAATGCCCATGCGGACACCTGCGCGGCCGGTGCCTGCCAGGGCCAGCATGGCGCCGATGGCGGAGACGGCGAAAGCGCCGTTGGCCAGGCCGAGCGCGAACAGGTTAGGTTTCAGCGGCCAGGCGGGTCCGACGAGGCCCGCCGCGGCAAGGCCCAGCAAGCAGAGTGCCGAACCGGCGCAGCCGCCCAACGCCCAACGTCGCATGGCAGGGGCACGGCCGGCGCCGGCGAGGCTGGCGCCCACCGCGACCAGCAGCATGCCGGCGAGCACGCCGCTCTGGTGCAGGCCTGTCAGCGCGGCGGTCTGCGCGGGTGCGAGCGCCATGACCGCGCCGGCAAACGGCTCGAGGATGAGCTCCTGCGCGCTGTACGCCAGCATGGAGATGAACACGAAGATGGCGAAGCGGCGCGAGTCCGGCTCACGCAGTGTTTCGGCCAGGGCCGTGCGGAACGGCGTGGGTGCTGCCGCCGACACGCGTGCGCTGGCCGGGCCTTCGACGCCGATGACAGCTAGTGTGCCGAGCAGGAATGCGGCGCCGGCGATGGTGGCCGAGACGCGCAGCAGCAGCGCCAGCGAGAACGGATGCAGCAGCTTCATCGAGATGGCGCTGGCGGCAACAGCGCCGAAGATCATCAGCAGCCAGAAGAGCGTGGCCGCGGCCGGGCGGCGCGCGGGGGCGACTTGTATGGCCATCAGGGCGAGCGAGGCGGTGCCGGTCGCAGCCACTCCGGCGCCGACCAGCGTGTAGGCCAGCACGGCGAGCGCAATGCCGGCGACCGGCTGGCCGGCCATGAGTGCGACGGCCAGGGCAGCCAGCGCGCCGCCCGCTGAGAGCACGGCGAGGCCGCCGACGATCCAGGGCGTGCGTCGGCCCGCGTCCGAGCCGAAGCCGACGCCAGGGCGCAGCAACTGAACCGCGTAGTGCAATGCCACCAGCGCGCCGGGCACGATGGCCGGCAGTGCGAGTTCGACGGCCATGACCCGGTTCAGCGTGAAGGTGACCAGCGCCACGACCGCGCCGAGAGCCGCGTTGACGAGGCCGAGCCGGGCGATGGCGAACCAGCTCATTGTGGTGGCGCTACGAAGTGTCATGCGTGCACCGCGCGCAAAGCCAGTGCTGCGACCAGCATGCCCAGCACGTAGAGGCTGGTGCCAGTGGCGTTGTACCAGGGGGCGCGGCCGCGCGGGTCGGCCAGGAACTTCGCCATCAAGGCAAGCTGGGCGAGCAGAAGCCCCATGACGATGAGTGCATGGATCGGGAAATGCCACGCGAGGAGCAGGCCCACGACCAGCACCTGAGGGGCGGCCATGGCCAGGCAGGCGAGGCGCGCGGCAGGCTCGGCGCCGAGCATGACCGGCAGCGAACGGATGCCGAGCAGGCGGTCGCCCTCGATGGATTTGAAGTCGTTGAGCGTCATGATGCCGTGCGCGCCGATGCTGTAGAGCAGCGCGATTTTCAGCACCGCGGCATGCGGCAGGCCGCCAGCCATGATAGCGGCGCCGGTGAACCAGGGCAGGCCTTCGTAGCAGGCGCCGCAGGCCGTGTTGCCCAGCCAGCCGTTCAGCTTAAGGCGCAGCGGCGGCGCGCTGTAGATCCAGGCGAGGACCAGGCCGACGATGGTGGCGCCGAACGCCCAGCGCCCGAGAAGCGCGCCGACCGCGAGCGAGAGCGCGGTCCAGACCAAAGCGAGGTAGAGCCCGCCGCGGCCCGGCACGCGGCCGGAGGGGATGGCACGGGCGGGCTCGTTGATGGCGTCCACATGACGGTCGAACCAGTCGTTGGCCGCCTGGCTGGTGCCGGTGACCAGCGGGCCGCACAGGACGAGGCCCGCGAGCGTGAGTGTCCAGTGGCCGGCCATCGGGCGGCCGGCGGAGACGATGCCGCAGCCGAACGCCCACATCGGCGCGAACCAGGTGATCGGCTTGAGCAGTTCGCCGTAAGCGGCCATGCCGGTGCGCGGTGTGCGCAGTTTCGCAGCCGCCGAAGCAGGGGAGGCGGCTGCCTGCACGCGGCTAATTCTGCTCATTGGTCGCCAGATCCCCGATCCCGAAGCGGCGCAATTTCACATACAGGCTCTGACGGCTCAGACCGAGCATTTCGGCGGCCAGCGCGCGATTGTCGCCGGTGATTTCGAGGGCGGCCTCGATGCAGAGTTTCTCGATGACGTCGGTCGATTCGCGAACGAGCTCCTTGAGCGGCACGCGCCCGATCAGCTCGGTGAGCTGTTCGAGCGTGCGTGGCAGGATGCTCGGCCCGGATTGTTCGACCTGCAGGCGCGTGCCGATATTGCGGATGGCGAAACCGAACGAGGGCTGGCCGCCATTGCCGATGGAGACTGCGGAGATCTCGACATTGGCGGTGGCGCCGTTCTCGCCGCGTATGGTGGTGATGAAAAACCGCACCGACCCACGTTGGCGCAGATTGGTGATCAGCACGTCGAGTTCCACGCCGGAATGGCCGACCCAGCGGTCGAGCGCTTCGCCGCGCGCGAGGTCTTCGTCGGCCAGGCCAGCCATTTCGAGGAAGGCGTTGTTGGCGGTGAGGATATTGCCGGTATTGTCGGTTACCACGAACCCGTCGGGCGCGCTTTCCACCAGCAGCAGCAATTGATGTTTGACGTCGGACTGATGGTCGGCGTCTTCGGGCAAGGGCGTGATGCGCACCAGGAACAGTGTGGCGTTTTCCTGGCGGAACAACGATGCGCTGACCGTCACCGAGGCTTCGTTGGCGAGCTTGGCGCTGAATTCTTCGGTGCGGCCATCGGCGCGTATGGCGCCGAGATGGGTGGAGACGCTCTCCAGCGTATCGCGCGAGAACAGGCCGCGCAGGGTCTGTCCGGCAACCTTGTCTGAACTGTCGGCGAACAGCTGGCGCGCGGCGGGATTGGATTCGACGATACGATGCCGCACCGGCTCCACGATCAGCACCGCTTCGGACGACATCTGGAACAGCATCCGATAACGCGCTTCGACTTCGCGCATGCGGGAATAGTCGCGTTCGAGCAACTCCTGTGCCGCCATCAGCCGTTGTTGCAAGGCCGACATCGCGCGCAGGTCGCGCCCGAACGCCACTATCCGGCCATCTTCGCCGACCTGCACGGCACAATACAGGACGGGGATCAACTCGCCGCTCGATGTCGCGTGATTGAGGTGGCGCCAGCGCGGTTTGACGTTGCGCGTGATCGCATCGGTCAGCAGATGGGTGACTTTCGGGATGCTGTCGGGCACCACGGTGCTGGCCAGCTTACGACCGATCCAGCTGACGCTCCTTTCAAGATCGTGCGAAAGTTCTTCGCTCTGGAAGGCCATGTCGCGGATCGTGCCATCGGCATCGACGATCAGGGCAATATCGGAGGCGGTCGCGATGAGGGTGGCTACGGACTGCGCGTCGAGTATGCCCAGCGAACTGTCCGGAGAAGCGAACGTTTTCACGAGAGACGAGATCCTCCATTGCATGACCCGCTTCCCGCCTAGTCGCTTGTTCTATTTTTTGCGTGATCCCTGACATGTTGGAACAGTGATGTCGTCTCGCCCACGGCCAGGCCGCGGGCATCCCGGCTCTGTAGGGTTTGCCGGCTCATTGCTCCCTTGCCAGCAGACTGACCAGGCTGAGAGCCTGGCGTACTGCTGTCCGTCCGTCCGGGGCGGTCGCGTCAGCGCCCACCATGGAGGCAAGTTGGGGATGCACGATAAACGGAGGGCCACCGACCATGATGCCGATGGCCTTGTTGCGTGAGTGCCTGCGCACGGCACGGATGTCGGCCGCCAGCGATTCGAGACGCTCGCTGCACGCCACCGAAATGCCGACCACGCCATACCAGTTCTTGGCAACCAGGGCTGCGAGTTCCGCACTTGTGACACTCGGCTGCTGGTGCACGTTCCAGCAGGCGCGGCGGAAAAACTGCGTGACCATGGCAAGGCCGAATCCGTGCTGCTCCCCCGGCACCTGCACGAGCAGAATACTGGGCAGCGATGAATTGGGCTCGAAATCTCCGGCGAACGCGCGGCTGAGAAGGCGAAGCACGTTGCCCAGGCGGAGAATGCCAATCGTGACGTCGGAGAACGTGCAGGTGTCGTCTTCCCACATCTGGCCGAGCACACGCGCTGCAGGGCTGAGCAGGTCGAGCAGCAACGACTCGACGGGGGTGCCGGCGTCATGCAGCGTTTCGACGAACTCATTGGTCGTCGCCTGGTCCGACTTCAGCAGCAGGGCGACGAGGTTGTCGACCTGCTGCTTCTGATCCTGGTCGATCACGCCTGCCGCCAACGCCGCCTGGTGGGGGCGCCGGGCCATCAACAGGCGCGGGATCACCTCATCTTCGAACGTCCTCAGAAGCACGTCCTGGCGTTGCTGGGTGGCATTTGCCTGTCGTGTCTGCGGGGTCTCCGTAGCCGACGCCATCTGCCGCTTACCGACGCCGGACAGGCGGCGAACCAGGCGCATGGCCTCTGCCTCCGTCCAGCTCTCATCGGTATGCGTCTGCGGTGTCATCGGGGCCATCGTCTATGCCTTCCACAATGAGACATTCCCGGGCGGGAAGTGTCAAGTTTGATTTACGTAAGTTCAGATTGACAGTGCTTCGAAGGGCGGGGTAGCGTTTCAGCAGGCAGAACGTCGGGTCGGCTACGGTCTTCACCACGCGACGCTGCGATCAGGGCGATTTCCGTCAGGGTCGTAAGGGGGCGGCGGCTCAAGCGGGGAACAGCCCGTGCGGCAGCGCACCTCTTAGGGAAGGAGTTGTCAAGCAATGTACGCACCCTCGTCGATCGATCGGATGCTTGACTTTTTCGATGGTTCTCCCTGGGCCGCCTGCGCAGGCCGCCGGGTTGTAGAAAGTGCACTGCACCAACCGGCTTTGCCGCAACGCAACATGAAGTCTCGGCCCCTGTACACGCCGGATGAGAAGCGCCGACGCGACGCCTCGCCCTGGACACTCGTACAGGGGATCATGGCGCCGTTGCAGTTCGCGATATTTCTCGCGAGCCTCGGCCTGGTGATCCACTTCCTGGTCACAGGACGTGGCGAACAGGCTGCGACCACGTCCGTCGTGGTGAAAACCGGGGCGCTCTACACTATCATGATCACCGGCGCGATCTGGGAAAAGGACATCTTCGGACACTATCTGTTCGCAACCGCCTTCTTCTGGGAAGACGCGATGAGCATGGTCGTGATCGCTCTGCACACCGCTTATTTGGCCGCTTTGCTGTCAGGCTCGGTTGACAGTCATTCGCTCATGCTGCTGGCGCTGACGGCGTATGCCGCCTACCTGATCAACGCGGCGCAGTTCGTATTGAAGCTGCGCGCCGCTCGCCTGGCGGACAGCGATCCGTGGCATCATGCAGCGCGGGATCTGGGGCATATCTGATGAGTGAGGCTGCGCAGGGCTGCCTCGATGCGCCGGTGTTGCGTGAGCGCGGCCAACGCGAGGTTTTTTGCGGACTGACCGGCATCGTTTGGCTGCATCGCAAAATCCAGGATGCGTTCTTCCTCGTCGTCGGCAGCCGCACCTGCGCCCACCTGATACAATCGGCTGCCGGCGTCATGATCTTTGCCGAGCCGCGTTTTGCGACTGCGATCATCGACGAGCGCGATCTGGCAGGTCTGGCCGACGCGAATGACGAGTTGGACCGGGTCGTCGCACAGTTGCTGGCGCGCCGCCCGGAAATAAAGCTGCTGTTTCTCGTCGGATCCTGTCCGTCGGAAGTCATCAAGCTGGATCTGTCGCGCGCGGCCGAGCGCTTGTCGCAATCCTACATGCCGGGCGTGCGCGTGCTGAGCTATTCCGGCAGCGGCATCGAGACGACATTCACGCAAGGCGAGGATGCGTGTCTCGCCGCGCTGGTGCCGATCATGCCACGCCGGCCGGATGCGGCGGCGAAATCCCTGCTCATCGTGGGCGCGCTGGCGGAGGTCGTCGAAGACCAATTTCGCCGTATGTTCGCCGCGATGGGATTGGCCGATGTGAGCTTCCTGCCGCCGCGCCGCTCGATCGAGTTGCCGAGTGTCGGCCCCGGCACACAGATGTTGCTGGCCCAGCCATTCCTGGCCGAGACCGCGCGTGCGCTGGAAGCACGCGGCGCCACGCGTCTGCCGGCGCCGTTTCCGCTGGGCGAAGAGGGCACCACTGCCTGGTTGCAGGCAGTGGCCGATGCGTTCGACGTGCCGGCCGCCAAGTTCGCCGCGGCGACCGACCAAGGCCGCGAACGCGCACGCGTGGCTTTGGAAGCGTCACGCAGAATCCTGTCCGGCAAGCGGATTTTCTTCTTCCCCGACAGCCAGTTGGAATTGCCACTCGCGCGTTTTGCGAGCCGTGAGCTCGGCATGGAGCTGATCGAGGTCGGCACGCCTTATCTGCACCGCGAACACATGGCCCAGGAGCTCGCACTTTTGCCGGCTGGGACGCAGTTGAGCGAAGGCCAGGACGTCGATCTGCAGCTCGACCGCTGCATCGGCGCGATGCCGGACCTGGTTGTGTGTGGGTTGGGACTCGCCAATCCACTCGAGGCCGTCGGGATCACCACAAAATGGTCGATCGAGCTGCTGTTCACGCCAATCCAGGGATACAACCAGGCAGGCGATCTGGCAGGGCTGTTCGCGCGCCCATTGCAGCGTCGCACGATGCTGGCGGTCTAGTCGCATGCAACTCACATTGTGGACCTACGAAGGGCCGCCGCATGTAGGCGCGATGCGCGTGGTGACCGCGATGCGCGGTGTGCATTATGTGCTGCACGCGCCTCAGGGCGACACGTATGCCGACCTGCTGTTCACGATGATCGAACGTCGCGCGGCGCGCCCGCCGGTGACCTACACGACATTTCAGGCGCGCGATCTTGGCGGCGACACCGCGGAGCTGTTCAAGAAAGCGGCTCACGACGCTTACTTGCGTTTCAAACCGCAAGCTTTGCTCGTAGGTGCGTCCTGCACGGCCGAACTGATCCAGGATGATCCCGGCGGATTGGCCCGTGCACTCGCTTTGCCGGTGCCTGTGGTGGCGGTCGAATTGCCTGCTTATCAAAAAAAGGAAAATTGGGGCGCGGCCGAGACATTCTATCAACTCGTGCGCGCTTTCGCCGTGCCGCGCACGACGCCGCCCGCTTCGCGCAAGACATGCAACATACTTGGGCCTTGCGCGCTCGGATTTCGCCATCGCGATGATGTGCGCGAAATCACCGCGCTGCTGAGCCAATTGGGAATCGGTGTGAACGTGACGGCGCCGGAAGGTGCAGCACCCGCCGATCTCGCACGCCTGGGTGAAGCCGATTTCAACGTGGTGCTGTATCCCGAAGTGGGCCAGCAGGCTGCGTCCTGGCTGCAGCGCAACTTCGCGCAGCCATTCACCAAGACGATCCCGATCGGTGTCGCTGCCACGCGCGATTTCATCGCGGAAGTGGCGGGTCTGGCCGGCATTGATGTGCCCGACCATGTCTCCTCCGCGTCGTCCAACCTGCCGTGGTATTCGCGTTCTGTCGATTCGACTTATCTGACCGGCAAACGGGTATTCATCTTCGGCGATGCGACCCATGTCGTCGCCGCCGCGCGGGTTGCCAGCGAGGAGATGGGCTTCACCATCGTGGGGCTGGGCACTTACAGCCGCGAGTTCGCGCGCGACGTGCGCGACGCCGCCAAGACATATAACGTCGATGCCCTCATCACCGACGACTATCTCGACGTAGAAGCGCGCGTGACCGAACTGCGGCCGGAGCTGGTGCTCGGCACGCAGATGGAACGCAACATCGCCAAGAAGCTCGGCATTGCCTGCGCCGTCATATCGGCGCCCGTTCATGTGCAGGATTTCCCGGCGCGCTATTCCCCGCAGATGGGATGGGAAGGGGCGAACGTGCTGTTCAACTCCTGGGTGCATCCGCTGATGATGGGATTGGAGGAACATCTGATCGCGATGTTCCGTGAAGATTTCGAGTTCGCCGCCAACTCCGCACCCTCGCATCTGGGTGGCAAGGCCGCCGCACTCCCGCCGGAAATCCTGCAGGCGGCCGAAGGTGGCCGGCTATGGTCGAAGGAAGCCGAAGCCGAACTGAACAAGATCCCGTTCTTTGTGCGTGGACGGGCAAGGCGCAATACCGAGAGTTTTGCACAGGAACGCGGTCTGGCCACGATCTCCATCGAGACGCTCTACGATGCGAAGGCACATTATGCACGCTGAAGCGATCCCCCTGAGCGTCGTCATCGTCACGATGGACAGTCACCTCTCCGCGGCGGCTGCGCGGGCGGAGGCTCTTTTGCGGGCCGAAGTGCCTGGGCTCAACCTGGTGATCCACTCGGCCGACGAATGGGGGACGGACTCCGACGCGTTGTCCGCCTGTCATGCCGACATCGCCGGTGCCGACATCGTTGTCGCCACGATGCTGTTCCTTGAAGACCATGTGCGTGCAGTGCTGCCGGCCTTGCTCGCGCGTCGCGATGCCTGTTCGGCGATGCTGTGCTGCATGTCGGCGGCAGAGATCACCAAGCTGACCAAGCTCGGCCGGTTTGACATGTCGCAGGAGGCGACAGGCGCGCTTGCGATGCTGAAGAAGCTGCGTGGCAAACCGGCCAGCGGCAAGAGCTCGGCCGAAGCCAGCAGCGGACAGGCGCAAATGCGCATGCTGAAGCGGTTGCCCAAGCTGATGCGCTTCATCCCCGGCACGGCGCAGGACGTGCGGGCATATTTTCTGGCACTGCAATATTGGCTTGCCGGTTCGGAAGAAAACCTCACCAACATGGTTCGCATGTTGATCGAGCGTTATGCCGGGCATGCCACCGGGCCGGCTTCAGTGTTGGCCCGCGTACAGGCGCCGGTCTGCTATCCGGATCTTGGCCTGTATCATCCGCGTGCTCCCGGAAAGATCACCACCGATCGTACGCAACTTCCGGCTTGGGGTGCTCGCGGTACGGTGGGTCTGCTGTTGCTGCGGTCGTACATCCTGTCCGGCAATGCCGCGCATTATGATGGCGTAATCACGGCGCTCGAGCAGCGCGGTCTGCGCGTGGTTCCTGCGTTTGCAAGCGGGCTCGACCAGCGCCCGGCAATCGAGGCGTATTTCATGCAGGACGGTGTGCCTTGCGTGGATGCCCTCGTCTCGCTGACCGGTTTTTCGTTGGTCGGCGGCCCAGCCTACAATGATCGCGATGCAGCCGAGCAGATACTGGCCTCGCTCGATGTGCCCTACATCACCGCGCATCCGGTCGAATTCCAGACGCTGCAGTCCTGGCAGGACGATGCGCGCGGGCTGTTGCCGGTCGAGGCGACGATCATGGTGGCCATTCCCGAACTGGATGGCGGCATCATGCCGATGACCTACGGCGGGCGTTGCGGTCGGGCGCAGACAGCCGAGCCGTGCGCGGGGTGCGATGGCATCTCGTGCGCGCGCAACATGGTATCCCACCCGGAACGCGCGGCGATGTTGGCCAAGCGGGTGGAAAAGCTGGTGCGCCTGCGTCGTGCTGCACGCGCCGATCGCCGTATTGCGACAGTGCTGTTCAATTTCCCGCCGAATGCAGGCGCCACCGGCACGGCCGCTTACCTTGCGGTGTTCGAGTCGTTGTTCAACACGCTGAACGGTCTGCAGCAGGCTGGCTATCATGTCGATCTGCCAGCGAACGTGCAGGCATTGCGTGCGGCGGTGCTGGAGGGCAACGCGTCGCTTTACGGGACGGACGCGAACGTCTTTGCAAAAATTCCGGCCAACGATCACGTGCGTTCCCAGGAGTGGCTTGCTGAAATCGAGGGGCAATGGGGTCCGGCACCGGGCCGGCAGCTGAGCGATGGTTCCAACCTGTTCGTCATGGGCGCGCAGTTTGGCAATGTGTTCGTTGGCATCCAGCCAGGCTTTGGCTATGAGGGCGATCCGATGCGGTTGCTGTTCGAGCGCGGTTTTGCACCGACACATGCGTTCGCCGCGTTCTATCGCTGGCTGCGGGAAGGTTTCGGCGCGCATGCCGTTCTGCACTTCGGCACGCACGGCGCGCTCGAGTTCATGCCGGGCAAGCAGGCAGGATTGTCCGAAACATGCTGGCCGGATCGCCTGATTGGCGATCTGCCGAACTTCAACTTGTACGCCAGCAACAATCCATCCGAAGGGATGATTGCCAAGCGTCGGGCGAATGCGACGTTGATCAGCTATCTGACGCCGCCGACGGCCACTGCCGGGTTGTATCGCGGGCTGCTCGATCTGAAATCGTCGCTGGATCGCTGGCGCGGTCTGGAGCCGGATGCAGATGACGAACAGCGCGAGATGCTGGCCGTGCTCATCCAGGCGCAGGCCGCTTCTGTCGATCTGGCGACCGCCGAACCTGCATGGCACGATCAGGCAAATGCGCGAATCGATCGGCTCGGCGCGGAATTGCTGGAATTGGAATACACGCTTATCCCGCATGGTTTGCATGTGATCGGCGAGCCGCCCGACGCGATTGCGCGGGCCGGCATGTTGGACGCGGCGAACATCTCAGCCGGCGAGGAGCGCGACCGGCTCGATGGTTTGCTCGCTACCGACCACGAAATTCCCGCCATCATCCATGCGCTCGACGGCCGCTATATCCGGCCAGCGCCAGGCGGAGATTTGCTGCGCAACACGGCTGTGTTGCCGACGGGCCGTAATCTGCACGGCTTCGACCCGTTCCGTCTGCCGAGCGTGTTCGCATGTCAGGACGGCGCACGCCAGGCCGATCGGCTTCTCGCGCGCCATGCCGAGACAACCGGCGCTCTGCCGGAAACGATCGCGATGGTGCTGTGGGGCACCGACAATCTGAAGACCGAGGGTGGCCCGATCGCGCAGGCATTGTGGCTGATGGGGGCCGCGCCGCGGTTCGACAGCTATGGCCGCCTGGCCGGTGCCCGCTTGCTGCCACTGGCCGAGTTGGGCCGCGGCAGGATCGATGTGGTGCTGACGCTCTCGGGCATTTTCCGCGATCTGCTGCCCTTGCAGACCAAGCTGCTGGCCGAGGCGGCCCTGCTCGCGGCGAGTGCCGATGAGCCGCTGGCGCAGAACGCGATCCGCCGTCACGCGCTGTCGTTTCTCGCCCAGCATGGCGGCACAATGGAGCAGGCCAGCCTGCGCGTATTCGGCAATGCCGACGGTGCTTATGGCGCCAACGTCAACCAGATGGTGGGCGCCGGCGTGTGGAACGACGAGGACGAACTCGGAGATGCCTATGTCGCACGCAAGGGCTTTGCCTATGGCGTCGATGGTCGTCCGGCCAAACAAACCGCGTTGCTGGGCCATGTGCTGGCCAGCGTCGATGTCACTTATCAGAACCTCGACAGTATCGAGCTCGGTGTCACCACTGTCGATCACTATTTCGATACGCTCGGCGGCATCACGCGGGCAGTGCGCAAGGCGCGCGGCGGCACGGCGGCGTCGGTCTATATCGGTGACCAGACACGCGGCGACGGCACGGTGCGCACGTTGAACGAGCAGGTTTCGCTGGAAACCCGCACGCGCGCGCTCAAT
Organism: uncultured Alphaproteobacteria bacterium; assembly: GCA_963848205.1. Lineage (GTDB taxonomy): Bacteria > Pseudomonadota > Alphaproteobacteria > Acetobacterales > Acetobacteraceae > BOG-908. The sequence goes on from CAWKCV010000003.1 coordinate 373,364, forward strand.
CCGAAATGGTATGAAGGTCTGCTCAAGCACGGCTACGAAGGTGTGCGAGAGATCGAAGCGCATGTGACCAACACGCTGGGCTGGTCGGCAACAACGGGCGAGGTTTCTCCGTGGGTGTATCAGAACCTTGCGGAAACTTATGTTCTGGACGAGACTATGCGGGAGCGGTTGGCGACGCTTAATCCTAAAGCGTCGCTGAAGATCGCCAACCGGCTGCTCGAGGCAAGTGACCGCCATTATTGGTCGCCGGATCAGGCAACGTTGGACGCATTGCGCGGTGCCGGCGAAGAACTCGAAGACCGCCTCGAAGGCGTGGGCAAGGAGATGGCGGCATGAGCGAGACATTGGTGCGGCCGAGGACAAATCTGCTTCCCAAGCGCGGGGACGGCGAGGGCAGCGTGCAGGTGCAGCTCGACCCATCGTTGAAGATCGGCACTGCCAAAGTGTTCGCGGTGTACGGCAAGGGCGGCATCGGCAAGAGCACCACCTCGTCGAACCTCTCGGTCGCATTCAGCAAACTCGGCAAGCGCGTTCTGCAGATCGGCTGCGATCCGAAGCACGACTCCACGTTCACGCTGACCAAGCATCTGCAGCCGACCGTCATCGACGTGCTCGAGACGGTCGATTTCCACAGCGAAGAACTCCGCGTCGAGGATTTCGTCTTCCAGGGCTATAACGGCGTGATGTGCGTCGAGGCGGGTGGCCCGCCGGCCGGCACCGGCTGCGGCGGCTATGTCGTCGGCCAGACTGTCAAGCTTCTGAAAGAACATCACCTGCTCGAAGAGACCGATGTGGTGATCTTCGACGTGCTGGGCGACGTGGTGTGCGGCGGTTTCGCGGCGCCCTTGCAGCATGCCGATCGCGCGCTGATCGTGGCGGCCAATGATTTCGACAGCATCTTCGCGATGAACCGCATCGTCGCGGCGATTGGCGCCAAGGCGCGCAACTACAATGTCCGTCTCGGCGGAGTCATCTGCAACCGCTCGGCCGCGACCGACCAGATCGATCGCTATAATGCGGCAACCGGCCTGTCCACGCTGGCGCATTTTCCCGACCTCGACGTCATCCGTCGGTCGCGCCTGAAGAAATCGACATTGTTCGAAATGGAAAGCTCGCCGGAACTCGAGCTCGTCAAGACGGAATATCTGCGCCTGGCGGCACAGCTTTGGGCGGGCACCGTGCCGCTCGAAGGCACGCCGCTGAAGGACCGCGAGATATTCGACCTGCTGGGTTACGAATAATGTCGTCGGCCACGTATCTTGCCCGGCGCGGCCAGCTGGAAACCTATTTCGACCGCACGGCGGCCGACGCCTGGGCGCGCCTGACATCGGACGCCAAGGTAAGCGGCATACGCGCGACAGTGCGTGCAGGCCGCGACCGGATACGCGCCACATTGCTCGACTGGCTGCCCGCCGATCTGCGTGGCGTGCGCGTGCTCGACGCCGGATGCGGCACCGGCGCGCTCGCCGTGCAAGCCGCGCGCCGTGGCGCGGCGGTGACCGCCATCGATCTCTCGGCCACGCTGATCGAGCTCGCGCGCAGCCGCGCGCCGCGCGACCTTGGCGCCGGCAGCATCGACTTTCAGGTCGGCGACATGACGAGCCTGGCTGGCGCACGCTTTGATCATGTGGTCGCGATGGACTCGCTGATCCATTATCGCGCGGCCGACATGGCACGCGCCGCCGCCGAATTAGCCGCAGCCGCGGACCGCTCGATCGTCTTCACCTTCGCACCACGCACACCGCTGCTCACGTTGATGCATGCGGCGGGGACGTTGTTCCCGCGCGGCGATCGCGCACCCGCCATCGAGCCGGTCGCGCCTTCGCGCATTATGCGTCTGCTCGCCCGCGATCCGGCTTTGTCGGGATGGAGCCGCGGCCGCGATCATCGTGTCGCCACCGGCTTTTATATCAGCCACGCACTCGAATGGTGCCGCACATGAGCGGTCTGCTCGCCCGCGGCAAGCTCGGCCGCCTGAACGGCAAATGGGCCGCCAAATGGAGCAACGTCGGCACCGGGTTCCTGCCGTTCGCCGATGCCGCGACCGACGACATGCCGCTTGCCCGCTTGCTGCGCCTGTCGCTGTTTCAGGTAACCGTCGGCATGGCCACCGTGCTGCTGATCGGTACGCTGAACCGCGTCATGATCGTCGAACTCGGCGTGCCCGCCTGGCTGGTTGCGCTGATGGTGGCGTTGCCGCTGATCTTCGCGCCGTTCCGCGCCGTCGTCGGTTTCCGTTCCGACAATCACCGTTCGCTGCTCGGCTGGAAGCGCGTGCCGTATCTGTGGTTCGGCACGATGTTGCAATTTGCTGGTTTCGCGATCATGCCGTTCGCGCTGATCATTCTCTCCGGCGACAGCAACGGCCCGGTCATTCTCGGCCAGGCTGCTGCCGCTCTCTCGTTTCTGTTGGTGGGCGCCGGCCTGCACACTACCCAGACGGTCGGTCTCGCATTGGCCACCGACCTTACGCCCGCCGAGAAACATCCCAAAGTCGTAGCCCTGCTCTGCATGATGCTGCTGCTCGGCATGGTGTTCAGCGCGGTGTTCTTCGGCGCCTTGCTTGCGCATTTTTCCGAAATCCGTCTCATCCAGGTCATCCAGGGCGCGGCACTGACTACGATCGTGCTGAACTTCGTCGCCATGTGGAAGCAGGAGCCGCGCTGCCCGGCCGAGACTGCGCCCAACCGTGTCCGTCCCAGCTTCCGGCAGTGCTGGACCGAGTTCGACAGCAAGGGCGATGCCCGCCGCCGCCTGGTCGCACTCGGCTTCGGCACCGTCGCATTCAGCATGCAGGATGTGCTGCTCGAGCCCTATGGCGGCCAGATCCTGCATCTGCCGGTTGCCGCCACCACGGCGTTCACCGCACTTCTGGCCGTCGGCGGACTGGCCGGCTTCGGACTGGCCGCACGCCTGCTTGGACGCGGCATGGATCCTTACCGGCTGGCCTGCCTGGGTGCTGTGGTGGGGCTGTTCGCCTTCACCTCGCTCCTGTTCGCCGCGCCGATGTCGTCCACTGCGCTGTTCGGAATCGGTGTCGCCGCCATCGGCTTCGGCGCCGGGCTGTTCGCTCATTGCACACTCACCGCAGCGATCGGCATGGCGGGCGTGGGCCAGATCGGCTTGGCACTCGGCATCTGGGGCGCCGTTCAGGCCTCGGCGGCCGGCGTGGCGGTCGCCAGTGGCGGGCTGATACGCGACGGCATCTCCGCCGTCGCACAACGCGGCGGCCTCGGCCCGGCACTCGCCGATCCGGCCACCGGCTATGGTGTGGTTTACACCATCGAGATCGTGCTGCTGTTCGCAACACTCATCGCTGCGGGCCCGCTTGTGCGTAACTCATCGTCGCGTCGCCTCCCGGCGCACACGGCGAACTTTGCAATTTCCACCTAGTCCGCCCCACCTAGTTCACTGAGGAACTTGTCATGAATCCAGGCGTCGGTTCCGTTCTCGCCCACTTCGATGTGGCCCAGATCACTATCTATGTGTTCTGGGGCTTCTTCTTCAGCCTTATCTGGTGGTTGCGCCGCGAGGACCATCGGGAGGGCTACCCGCTCGTCTCCGACATTCCCGGCCAGGTGGCGGACTGCTACCCACCGATGCCGCCGCCGAAACATTTTCATCTCAGCCCCGGTCATGAAGTCGCAGCACCGCGCGGCGAGAAACCGGAAACCTTCGCCGCCCAGCGCGTGCTGGGCTGGGCCGGCGCCCCGTTCGAGCCGACCGGCAACCCGATGATCGACGGCGTGGGCCCTGCCGCTTACGCGCAACGCCACGATACGCCCGAACTGGCCTACGATGACGGACTGCCGAAGATCGTGCCGCTGCGCACTGCCGAAGATTTCTTCCTCTCGCAGGAAGACCCCGATCCGCGCGGCTACACGGTCATAGGCGGCGACGGCCAGGTAGCCGGCCACGTGGTGGACGCGTGGATCGACCGGTCTGAATATATCGTGCGCTATCTCGAGGTGGAGACTGATGCGGCAGGTGGTGCGCGTCGCGTTCTGGTGCCGACCCATTTCGTGAACTTCCGCAACCGTGCACGTGAAATTCGCGTGAAGGCGATCCTGGCCGCGCAATTCGCCGACGTGCCGCGCTTGAAGGACGCCGACACCGTCACCTCGCTGGAGGAGGACAAGATCACCGCCTATTATGGTGGCGGTCTGCTCTATGCGACCCCCTCCCGCATGTTGCCGCTGCTGTGAGCGCGCGTCATCTGGCGGCCTCCGGCCCCGATCTGCATGGTCCCGACTTGCATGGACTACCCGGCCTCCTGCCGAAAGGCGAAACACTCCTGTGGCAGGGCGCGCCGCGGGCCCGCACGCTGGCCGTGCGCGCCTTCCATGTCCGGTTCGTGGCGGCGTATTTTGCCCTGCTGATCGTGGCCTCCGCGGTCACCGCCGCCCGGCACGGCGCCGATACCCACGCTCTCGGCATCGTCGTGCTGCATCGCGCGGCCCTCGCGGCTGTGCTGTTCGCGCTGGTGGCGACGTATTGCTGGGCGGTCCAGCGCAGCACCACCTACACCATTACCAGCGAGCGCGTGGTGATGAGCTTCGGCATCGCGCTGCCGATGTCATTCAACCTGCCGTTCAGCAGGATTGCCGCGGCAGGCCTGCGGCTGCACCCGGATGCGGCCGGTGACCTGACATTGACGATGCTGCCAGGCGAACGCCTTTCCTACTTCGTCCTGTGGCCGCATAGCCGGCCGTGGCGCCTGGCCAGGCCGGAGCCGATGCTGCGCTGCATCCCGGACGCGCAGGCGGTCTCCACCATCCTGGCCCAGGCACTGGCTGCCCACGCCGAGACTCATGTGGTCCCCGATCAGCCCGCGCGCCACGCCGTCCGGCTCGTCAAGGCACCCGGCCGCGGCACGCTGGTGCGCGCATGAAAATGCCGCCGCCGTCGCCGCGCGGGCCCGGCAGCTACGCGCCGCTCGGCCGCAAGGTGAGCCCGCCGATCTATGCGATGGCCGGGCTGATCGGTTTCGCCTTGTTCGCCGCCACACTCGGCAGCCTCACCGGCCACGGCGTGGAGCCGCCCGCAGCAAAGGCTACCGCGGAGCGCACCCTGCGGTTCGCCGATCGGGCCGATGGCGCGGTTATCGTCAGCCTGGCCGACACCGGCCAGGTGCTCGACGTGATGACCGGCCAGAACGGCTTCCTACGCGGCACGCTGCGCGGATTTGCCCGCACCCGCCGCGCCGACGGCATCGGCTCGCAGCCGCCGCTGACGCTCACCGGCTATGCCGACTCCCGGCTCGTGCTGCGTGATCCCTCCACCGGGCGGGCCGTCGAGCTCGAAGCGTTCGGCAGCGACAATGAAAAGGTCTTCGTCCGCCTGTTGACAATGAAGCCGCCGTTGCCAACCGTAGGAGCGGGAGGCGCCTGATGCCACGCTTCGGTTCCGCAACGCTCACGATCACCTGCGACGTCGATCTCGAACGCACCGACGACAGTTTCCACGCCTACGCGGTGCCGGACGGGATCGACATCCGGCCGGGCGACAGCGTGCGCGTGCACGACATGCCGACCCGCCTGCAATACGGCGAGCGTCGGCATTTCCGCACCGGTGCCACGCTCATACGCGCCGGCTGGCTGCTGCGTTCGTGGACCATGCTGACGTCGCTGTTCGACCTGACCAGCCTCTACGAAGTCGGCTTCCAGCCGCCCTGCGAGCTCGTGCTGCACCCGAGGAGCACACCATGAACGCGATCAACAAGCGCGCCGGCGCACCCAACGAAAGCACGCTCTACGCCCAGCAGGACACCGTGCTGAGCCCGCGTTTCTACACCACGGACTTCGACGCGATGAGCCACATCGATGTCGGCGGCGTGCGCGCCGAGTGGGACGGGCTGATTGCCGAACTGCGCGCCGACCACAACCGCAACCATTTCGTGCAGACCGACGTGTTCAAGCAGGACTTCTCCGCGATGGAGCCTGAACTGCGAAAGGAATTCCTCGAATTCCTGGTCAGCTCCGTCACCGCGGAATTCTCTGGCTGCGTGCTCTATGCCGAAATCAAGAAGCGCATCCCCGAAGGCGATATCCACGATCTGTTCGCCTTCATGGCGCGCGACGAGGCCCGCCATGCTGCTTTCATCAACGAGACGCTGAAGGATTTCGGCATCGGCGTGGATCTGAGCTTTCTGACCAAGACGAAGAAATACACCTACTTCCAGCCGAAATTCGTCTTCTACGCCACCTACCTCTCCGAGAAGATCGGCTACGCCCGATACATCACCATCTTCCGCCATCTGCAGCGCAATCCGGACCGGATGATCCACCCGATCTTCGGCTGGTTCGAGCAATGGTGCGGCGACGAATACCGTCATGGCGAGGCGTTCGCGCTGCTGATGCGCGCCGACCCGAAGCTGCTCACCGGGCTGAACCGCCTATGGATCCGTTTCTTCCAGCTCGCCGTGTTCGCCACCATGTTCGTTCGCGACCATGCACGCCCGGCGTTCCATGCAGCCCTCGGCGTCGACCCCACCGAATACGACATGCAGGTGTTCCGCGTGACGACCGAGATCGCCAAGCAGGTGTTCCCCGTCACCCTCGACCTCGACCACCCGGCTTTTCTGCCCGGACTGCAGCGCCTGCTCGACATCACGCGGCGCAAGAACGCGGCACGCGCCCGCGGCGGACTTGGCGGGCGGCTGGCCAACCTGGCGCTCACCGCCTCGGCCGGGCTCACCTTCGCGCGCCTGTATCTGCTGCCGGCGCGCAGCGCGGCGCTGCCGGGCCAGGTGCGCCTGGCGGCTTCCTGGTAGCAATCGCCCGATGTCGGCCGCGCTGAACCCGGCTGCGTATTGCCTGGCCGTCTGGTGGGTCTCCACCGGCGTGATCGTGCTGCTCAACAACCTGCCGCGTCGCACGTTCGCTTACAGTTTCAGTGCGGCGACACTGATCGCCGCTGTCTCGCTGTATCGTCTGCGCGCCGGCAATCACGACACCAGCATGGCCGGCACCTACGCCGCGTTCACTTATGGCGTGCTCGTGTGGGGCTGGCACGAAATGGCGTTCTTCATGGGGTTCGTCACCGGCCCGCGCCGCGTCGGCTGCGCGCCCGGCTGCGCCACCGGCACGCGTTTCCGCCAGGCGGTCGGTGCCTGCATCTACCATGAGCTTGCGATCCTCGTGACCGGCCTGGCCGTTCTGTGGGCCTGCTGGGGCGCTCCCAACCAGGTCGGCATGTGGACCTTCATGGTGCTGTGGGGCATGCGGCTGAGCGCCAAGCTGAACGTGTTCCTCGGCGTGCTCAACCTCGGCGAGTCGTTCCTGCCGGCACATCTCACCTATCTGCTCAGCTTCATGGCGCGCCGCAGGATGAACTGGCTGATGCCGGTCTCGCTGGCCGGCGGCTTGCTCTGCACAGCCTGGCTGACGACGATTGCCCTGCGCTCCGGCACATCTCCCGAAGCGTTTGCCGGACTTACGTTCGTCATCACCATGCTCGCACTCGCGGTGCTCGAACATGCCATGCTGGTTCTGCCGCTTCCCTTTACAGCGCTGTGGAGCTGGTGGCTGCGCGCAAGAGGCACACATGAGCCTGAGGTGGTCGCCGCCGCTCGCCCCGCCGCCGCTCGCCCCGCCGCCGCGCCGGCCACCCGCAAGCCGCGGCTCGAACTGCTCGCCTACGCCTTCCCCGACCCAGCAGAGACAGGTCAGTCATGAATTACGACGCGTTCTTCTCCAGCGAACTCGACACGCTGCGCCGCCAGGGCAATTACCGCGTGTTCGCCAATCTGGAACGCAAACCGGGCGGCTTTCCGCGGGTAATGCACAAGCGCGTGGGCGAACATAACGGCGCACGCGACGAAGTGACTGTCTGGTGCAGCAACGACTATCTCGGCATGGGCCAGCATCCAGCGGTGCTCGCCGCCATGCACGAAGCGCTCGACCATTGCGGCGCCGGCGCTGGCGGCACACGCAACATCGCCGGCACCAACCATTACCATGTGCTGCTGGAAGAGGAGTTGGCCGACCTGCACGGCAAGGATGCCGCGCTGCTGTTCAACTCCGGCTATATGAGCAACTGGGCCGCCATCGGCACGCTGGCCGCGCGGCTGAAGGATTGCGTCATCCTGTCGGACGCGAAGAACCACGCTTCCATGATAGAGGGCGCGCGACATTCCCGTGCCCGTATCGAGGTATTCGCCCATAACGACCCGGCCGATCTCGATCGCCGGCTGGCTGCCCTCGACCCCACTTTGCCGAAAATGGTGATGTTCGAAAGCATCTATTCGATGGACGGCGACATCGCGCCGATCGCCGAGATCTGCGACGTCGCCGAGCGCCACAACGCGCTCACCTATCTCGACGAGGTGCATGCCGTCGGGCTCTACGGTCCGCGTGGCGGCGGCATCGCCGAACGCGAAGGCCTGATGCATCGCGTGGACGTCATCGAAGGCACGCTCGCCAAAGGCTACGGGGTCATCGGCGGCTACATCACCGGTTCGGCAAACCTCGTCGATTATGTGCGTAGTTTCGCCAGCGGCTTCATCTTCACCACCGCCCTGCCGCCCGCGATCGCCGCCGGTGCGCTGGCCAGCATACGCCACCTCAAGGCCAGCGACGTGGAACGGCGCGAGCAGCAACGTCTCGTCGCCCTGCTGCGCGGCAAGCTCGATGCGGCCGGCATCCCCCACAACGCCAACCCCAGCCACATCGTGCCGGTGATGGTCGGCGAAGCGGCACTGTGCAAGCGCATCAGCGACATGCTGCTCGAGGAACACGGCGTCTACGTGCAGCCGATCAATTACCCGACCGTCCCACGCGGCACCGAGCGGCTGCGCATCACCCCATCGCCCAAGCATAACGATGCCGACATCGACCATCTGGTGGCGTCGCTCTCGTCCATCTGGTCGCGCCTGGCGCTGAGTGCCGCTGCGTGAACGCTTTGCCGGTAAGTGTGCCCAAAGGGTGAGGCAAAGCCGGAAGGCTCGCTCGTTCGTGTAAGCCAACAACGCGTCATTCGTGCGACGATGCATGATGAGGAACATCTTTTCAGCATCGGCCGCATCGCTCGCGCTTCTGGCAAGCGGAGTAAGCATGCAAGCCTCGGCCCAGATCGTGCAGGTCGGCAGTCGCGCCGCCCTCGGCAGCGACCTGGTCGTCAACTGGCAGCAATTCGGCAAGGACGGAGGGTTCCTCTCCACCCCGGTCATGCGCCGTTTCGGCCCGCAACAAGTTTCCGTCTCGTCCTCGAGCGGACAATTGCTCCTCAAGCGCGAGGGCACGACATGGCATGGCGATTTCGTGCCCGGCCAATATCTTCTCGACCAGCCCTACCAGAGCGACAGTTTTTCGGTCTCGTTCAATCCGCCCGTCAAAGCCGTCGGCACGCAAATCGATCCCGGCAGTTCGACCGGCTTCTCCGGCAATTTCGCTGGCCTGCTCACATTCTACGGTATGACCGGCAATATGCTTGGCTCGGTGCAGATCATGAGCACGGCCGATGCCAAGCAGACCGGTCACGCAGCCTTCATCGGCGCGCGGTCACTGTCCGCGCCGATTCGATATGTCACGCTCCAGGTAAGCGGCGTATCACCCAATTTCACGATTGAAGGCGATCTTGCGATCAACCAGATGGATGTGGTGACTGGCGGGCCTTGAAGTAAGAAAAACCTTCTTTTCTGAGAAAAGAAGCAGACGACTTTTTCTCCGCTGTCGCCTACCCGGCGAGGAGCAGTTCATCTGCAACGTATCCGGCTAGGTTGGGTATTGGTTGGGCGAAGTGATGCATTTCATCCAACGCGCGCGCATGGCCTGTAGAAATCCTTGTTGAGCGACCGGGTAGCCGGAAGCCGATCCCAGAATTGCATCGACAGCACAGAAGGGACACAAGGCTGTTCCGCCAACATCGTTCAACCATTCTTTGATCAAGGCTGGCGAGAACGTTCGGCAGCAGTAAAAGCAGCCGCAAACTTCGCTCTGCTCAATTTCCTCTCGATGACCACTTGAGTGGACATGCGCAGAGTTCAGGCTCGCCGTAGAGTCATCCATAATTCGCACCCGCCTGACCCATTTGACTGCAAAATACCGAAGGCTTCAGTTACTCTCTTGTCAAAAAAAGCTACTCTCTTCCAGCAACTGAAAAACAGCCGCCGATGGTATCGCCGCCGACCCAACATCACCCCTGCGCTGACCAATGACACCATACATCAGCCGAGCCGTGCCACGCATTTCCGTCCTGATGACCACCTACAATGGTGCCGCAACAGTCAAGGCCAGCATCGCCTGCGTGCTCGCGCAAGACTGCACCGACGTCGAGCTGGTCATCGTCGATGACGCTTCCACCGACGATACCGCGGCGATCATCCGCAACATCATCGACCCACGCATCAACTTCATCGCCGCGCCGATCAACGAAGGCGTCGTCGGCGCCCGCAATCGCGCGTTTGCCGCCGCGCGCGGCGCCTATATCGCAGCCCTCGATCAAGACGATCTATGCACGCCCGATCGCCTGCGCCTGCAGGCAGACTATCTCGATACCCACGCAGACATCGTGCTCGTCGCCACCGAAATCGCCATCAGCAGAAACGGCCACATCACCCCGCCCGATCACCCTATCGCCAGCGAGCCCTCCGCACTGCGCTTCCTGCTCCATATCGACAATCCGCTCACCTGGTCCTCGGTCATGTTCCGCGCCGACGCCATACGCCAACTCGGCCAATTCATGCGGCCGGATTACGCGCTGTCCGACGATTTCGACCTCTATCACCGCCTGCTCGGCCTGGGCGACATCGCACGGCTGAAGCAGGTTCTGACAACCTACGTCTACCACACCACCAATCTATCGCTCGCCCGCGGCGACGTGCTCGCGGCCACCTCGACACGCGTGCTGGCAGATGCCTACGCACCCTGGTTCGGCGACGGCGCCGCACGCGCGGCTGCACTGGTCACCCGGCATCTCTGCGAACGCCAGCCCGTCACCGACGGCGCAACACTGGACGAGCTCGGCCGAATCCTCGCGCGCCTCACAGACATCTTCTGCGCCCCCCATGCCGCGGGCACGCAGGAACACCAGCGCATCGTCACGCTGGCCGAGGAGGCGTGGCGGCGAACGATGCGTGCATCGATCCGCAGTGGCTCGCCCTGGTTGATCCGGCATTATCGCTGTGCGGGACTTGGTTCGGCGCGAACGATCAAGCTGGGTAGTTCGATTGCGGTGGGCATGGCGCGGGCCGCGATGAAGCGAGCAAGACTTGTTTCTTGAAAGAATTAAGCGAAAAACTTTTGCCACGCTGTCGCGGACCTCGGAACAGGCTAACGTCAGAAGCAGAAGTTTTTGGTCCTTTTTTTCAAAAAAGGACTGCTTGCTTTCCTAAATCCGCTGCACCTTATAACTCTCCGCCAAAGCCGTCTCGATCTCCCCCGCATGCATCGGATCGCGCGCCTCCAGCATCACCTCCAACTGTGCTGACTGCACCGACGGCGATGCAAACAGACGCTGATGCGCCACTTCAATGATGTTGCCGCCATGGTCGCCAATCCGCGTGGCGATATCGGCCAGCACGCCCGGCCGGTCGGGAATATCCATGCGCAGCCGAAGCAGCCGCCCGTCGCGCAACATGCCACGCAGCAGCACGTTGGCCATAATTCGTATGTCGATATTGCCGCCGCACACCGGCAAGCCCACGCGCAGCCCGGCAAACCGCTCCCGATGGGCGAGCAAGCCCGCGAGCGAGGCTGCACCCGCACCCTCGGCCACGACCTTGGCGGCCTCGGCGAGCATGGAAATCGCGTCCTCCACGTAACGTTCCGGCGCTACCAGCACGTCGCTGACATGCGCCGCAATCACTTTGGCCGTCTCGACGCCGATGTCGTTGACGGCAATTCCCTCGGCGATCGTGGCGCCCCCCAACGAGTGCGCAGGCGCGCCCATGCGCTGCGCCAGCGCCGAATAGGGCGCCACCTGCACGCCGATGATCCTTGTGCGCGGGCTCACGGCCGCCATTGCCACCGCGCAGCCGCTGATCAGCCCGCCGCCGCCAATCGGCACCAGCAAAACGTCCAGTTCCGGCCCGTCCTGCGCCATTTCCAACGCCAGCGTGCCCTGGCCCGCCATGATGGCGTAATCATCGTAAGGGCTGATGAACAGCAGGCCCTCTTCTTCCGCCAGATGATGCGCATGCGCGGCCGCCTCGGCCAGGCTTTGGCCATGCATGACGACGCGCGCCCCCCAAGCCGCCGTGCCGCTGACCTTGGCCAGCGGCGTGAACAGCGGCATGACGATGGTGCTGGCAATCCCCAGCAGCGTCGCGTGCCGAGCCACCCCCTGAGCATGGTTGCCGGCCGACATGGCGACCACGCCGCGCGCCCGCTCCGCCTCGGTCAGCAGAGACAGCCGGTTGGCGGCACCCCGTTCCTTGAACGAGCCGACCGCCTGGAGATTGTCGAGCTTGAGCGTGATATCCGCGCCGGTGCGGCGAGAGAGAATGGCGGACGGCACGGTGGGCGTGCGCAGGACCCGGCCCTTGATGCGGGCGGCGGCGGCCTCGATGTCCGCGAAAGTCAGCATTGAAAGCCTAGAGAGAGGAAGGCTACTTTTTTGATGAAAAGTAGCAAAAAACCTTTGCGCGTGCTGTCGCGTGCTTGCGCCGAGGAGGCGAGGCCGGGACTACATGAACTGGAAATTCAGTATCTCGTAACTCCGGTCCCCACCAGGTGCGGGCACGCTCACCGTGTCGCCCTTCTTCTTGCCGATCAGCGACTTGGCCAACGGCGACGAGATCGACAGGCGCTTGGCCTTGATGTCGGCCTCATACACGCCGACGATCTGATACGTCGCCTCCTTCTCCGTCTCCTCGTCGAGCAGGCTGACATGCGCGCCGAACTTGATGCTGTCGCCGGACAGCGACGACGGATTGATCACCTCGGCCGCGCCGATCACCTCCTCGAGTTCCTGTATCCGGCCTTCGATGAACGATTGGCGTTCGCGGGCGGCATGATACTCGGCGTTCTCCGAAAGGTCGCCATGGCTGCGAGCTTCGGCGATCGCCACGATGATGGACGGTCGCTCGACGCTTTTCAGGTTCCGCAGTTCATCCTCCAGGTTCTGGAGGCCTTGGGCGGTCATCGGGAATTTCTGCACGGGGCCGGATCCTCAAAGCTGACTTCTCCGGCGCAGTCGGCCGGATCTTGGGTGGGTGACGGAACGCCGCGCGCCACGGCGGGCCTGGGCCGGGGCCTGCCGTGGTGAAGAGCGGCGAGGACATTACGTGTAAATACGGGGGTTGCAAGCTTTGCCCGGCAAAGCAGGTCTGCAGCCTTGTCAGCCCGGCAGCCGGGCAGTCACTTCGATCTCGATGCGCATACGCACGTCCGACAGGCCGGCAATGATCATGGTGGCCGCCGGTGGAGCGTCGGCAAAGGCTGCCCGCAGTACGGGCCAGCATGGTTCGAAGTCGGCGCGGTCGGGCAGAATGTAGCGCACCCGCACCACGTCGGTGAAGCTGGCGCCGGCTTCGCCCAACGCGGCAGCAATGTTGGCCAACGCCTGCCGTGCCTGTCCCACAACGTCATCGGCGATCGACATGGTCGCGTAATCGAAGCCGGTCGTGCCGCTGACGAAGACCCAACCGGCTTCGACCACGGCCCGGCTATACCCGATGTCGCGCTCGAAGCTCGAGCCCGAGCCGATCTGCCGGCGCGTCACTTGCGGCAGGGATACGCCTTCTGGAACGCCAGGCGGGTGATCATCTCGCCCTTCTCATGCTGCGTCTGCGGATTGGCACGCAAATAGGCGACCAGCACGTCGCGCAGTTCCGTCCCGGTGGTGTTGGCGGGAATGCAGGCCAGCGCGCCGGTCTTGCCGCCGGCGCGGATCGCGTCGCCGAAACCGTCCAGATAGGCATCGCACGTGTCGGTCTGATGCGCGGTGCACGCTTTCATCAGCACGACGCCATTCACGTTCGACGAGCGCTGGGCGTGCGCGGCGCTCATGCCGGCCGCGAGTGCAAAGGCGGCAAACAGATACTTCACGGGGTTACCTCCACGGAAAAGCGTTCGATCACGGTATTGGCGAGCAGGCGGCTTGCCATCGCCTCTGCCTGAACGCGCGCGGCCTCGGGGTCGGTTTCGTCCAGCTGCAGCTCGATCACCTTGCCGGCCCGCACGTCAGCCACACCCTCGAACCCGAGATTGCCAAGCGCATGGCCGATTGCGCGGCCCTGCGGGTCCAGCACGCCGTCCTTCAGCATCACCGTCACCCGCGCTTTCATTGCATCAGTTCCGGACCGCGCATGTCGCGCATGCCCGCCTCGGGCAGGATACCGAGCCGCTTGGCAACCTCCTGATAGGCTTCCTCCACCTTCCCGAGATCGCGGCGAAACCGGTCCTTGTCCATCTTCTCGTTGGTCTTGCTGTCCCACAACCGGCAATTATCGGGGCTGATCTCATCGGCGAGCACGATCCGCATGTCCTCGCCCTCCCACAGGCGGCCGAATTCCAGCTTGAAATCCACCAGCGTGATGCCGACGCCGAGGAACAGCCCAGTGAGGAAGTCGTTGGTGCGCAAGGTCATCGCCACGATGTCGTCCATATCCATCGTGTTGGCCCAGCCAAAGGCGGTGATGTGCTCCTCGGCCACGATCGGGTCGCCCAGCGCGTCGTTCTTGTAATAATACTCGATGATGCTGCGCGGCAGTCGCGTGCCCTCGGGAATGCCCAGACGCGTGCAGATGGAGCCCGCCGCCACATTGCGCACGACCACCTCGAGCGGGATGATCTCCACTTCACGGATGAGCTGCTCGCGCATGTTCAGCCGGCGGACGAAATGGTTCGGAATGCCGACCTCGGCCAGGCGCAGCATCAAATACTCGCTGATGCGGTTGTTCAGCACACCCTTGCCGGTGATGATGCCCTTCTTGGTGCCGTTGCCGGCAGTCGCGTCATCCTTGAAATACTGCACCAGCGTGCCGGGCTCGGGCCCTTCGAACAGGATCTTCGCCTTGCCCTCGTATAATTGCCGCCGCCTGGCCATCGCCGTGGTCCTCCGTCTATGCGGGCTATAGCAGCAATGGCCTGGTGTGCCATGCCTCGGCGGCGTCAGGGCTCGCCCCATGCTGGCACCGGCGCAAACGCAGTGCGGTCGGGCGGCCCTGGTGTGGTCAAGAAGTGGCTGGTCGCTCCGAGGGCCAGCAGCGTACTGGTCACCGTGCCGAAGCCACGCGGGGTGCTCACGCGCAACGCGGCTTCGGGCGGTCCTGCGCCATCGGCCAACAGCGCGGGCCAGTCGCTCCAACCGGGCGGCTCTGGCAACGCCGCCTGTTGGAAACGGGGCAAGTGGCGCGCCACCCGCGGGCTCGACAGGTCGTTCGGGTCCTGCGCGGTGATCATGTGCAGGCCGGGGGGCAGGGGGTGAGCGGTGATGGGGCCATGCCCAGTGCCGCGCAGGAAGATCGCCGCATGGCGGTCCGCCACGATCAAGTTGAAGCTGCGCCATTGACCGCTCGCTTCTCCTTCCAGCGCTTTCGAAGCTGCGCGCGCGCTTGGGTGGCGCAGCGCCAGAAGCGGCAAGTCTCCACGGCTTCGCTTGCCAGCCTCAGGCCCCAGCGAGCCGGCACGATTGAGCACCACGGCGACCAGGCCTGCCCGGGTGGCAGCGAGCCAAGTGCCACCCGCGAGATTATCCAGGCCGCCAACCACGTCCGGCTGGTCTGGCCAATGAGAGGCGGGCGGTGTCCACGGCCGGGCGAGCATCTCGTCACGGTTGGCCGCAAGGAGGAGCGGCCAGGCCGGCGTGATGGCAAGGATGACGGTGCACATAAGTCAGGCGGATCAGCGCGTTTGAGCCGAGCGACGGCGTGCGCCAATCAGGCAGGGCGGCTCACTGCTGGCAGCCAAGGTCGGCCGCGCGCACCACGGCCTTGGTGTCGAGCAGCGGGTTTTCCTCGCCGGAGGTGGTCACTTTGAGCAGCGTAGCGCCGCGCCCGTTGAAATTGAAATGGCACGCGGCACTCTGGTCGAAACTGCAGGCGACCAGTTCTGAATAGCCGCGATCGTGAAACACCCCCTGGTTGCCCGACATGTCGGCGAACTGCGAGCCATGGCCGGGTTGCCAGCCGGCAGCCAGCAGCATGGCGCGCGCGTGATCGTAGTCGAGCCCCTTGATCACAGGCACGTCCGGAGCGGCGGCCATATCGCAGGCCAGTGCCGACGCTGCCGGAGGCAGGAGCAGCGCAAGCGTCGCGCAGAGGCAGGCGAATCGGTACATCATCGACGCACATCATGGGCACAGGAACGCCTCGATAGCGACTTGCAAATTAGCAACGATTGGTGGTCGCGCGGCGATGTTGCCTGCCCGACGCTTTCGCCCGCACGTAAAGGCGTAGGGCAGGCCGCGGCCGCGGCTTGCCCCGATCAGGCTGCCGCAGCCTGCGGTGCGTTCGAGAGTTGATAGGCGCTACCCTCGTGAGCGGCCGCCCGAAAAGCATCGGTCACCCCAAGCACCGTCTCCGCGCCGCCCAGAAACAGCACGCCATCGGGCTGCAACTGAGCGGCGATTGCTTCGAGCACCCGGCGCTTTGTCAGCGGATCGAAGTAGATCAGCACATTGCGGCAGAATACGACGTCGAACATGCCCAGCGGACGCAAGTCGGAGAGCAGGTTCCATTGTTTGAAGACGACCAGGTCGCGGAGCTTCTTGTTCAGCCTCCATTGCCCGTCCTCTTTGCCGAAATGAGCGACCAAAGACTGCATCGGCAACCCGCGCTGCACTTCGAACTGCGAATACAGTCCTTGACGCGCCCGTTCCAGCGGTTCGCGCGCGAGGTCGGTGGCGATAATCTCGATCTGTCGGCCAGGCATGGTCGCCGACTGCTCGTGGGCGATCATCGCCGCCGAGTAAGCCTCCTGACCGGTGGAAGCGGCGGCCGACCAGATGCGCAGCTTCGCGCCAGGCGCCCGCGCGGCGTGCAGCCTCGGCAGTACCGATGCGCCGGAGCGCGTCGAACGGCTTGCCATCCCGAAAGAACAGCAACTCATTGGTGGTCATCGCCTCGACCACTTCGGTCTCGAGCGGACTTCCGGGTTTGAGCCGCGCCGCCAGGTCGTCCAGCCCAGTCAACGAAAGGCGCCTGATGATCGGCGCCAGCCTGGTTTCCAACAGATACGCCTTGTCGGGCCCCAGCGTCAGGCCGGAACGTGCCTTCAGCACTGCGGCGATCGCTGCATACGAACCGGTCATGGGTAGGCTCCCGGAGTGCTACACCCGACCAAGCTCGCGAGCCTGCCCGCCAATTCGCTCAACGGCACGACGGCACACGCAAGGCCTGCCCGCGTCACCGCGCCGGGCATGCCCCAAACGACGCTGGATGCTTCATCCTGTGCGACCACCGCGCCGCCTGCTGCGACGAGATGACGCGCTCCTGCCAGGCCGTCCGATCCCATACCGGTCAAGATCGCGGCAAGCAGACGGCCATCCGTCGCATCACTCGCCGACCGCAGCATCGGATCGACCGCGGGCCGGCAAAACTGTTCCGCAGGCGCATCGGAGAGTTCGACCACGAGTTCAGCGCCATGTCGCCTGATCAACAAATGACGGTCACCGGGAGCAATAAAAACATGACCAGGCCGTAACGCGACACCCTCCTCGGCTACCGAGCAGGGCAGCACGCCCAGCTTGTGAAGATGTTCGGCCAGGATCGGCACGAAGGTGGGCGGCATATGTTGCGTGATGATCACGGGCACGCGCAGGCCCCGCGGCAAAGCACCAAGAAGGGCAAACAGCGCGTTCGGACCGCCCGTGGAACTACCAATCGCCAGCAGACGCGCGGGCTTTTGCGGCATCGGGCGCAGCGTCGGCCTCGTCTGCGGCAGAGAAGCGGAAGGCTGCGACGCCACCGATGTGATTTTGGTCTGGCGCGCACGGGCAAGGCCCAGCACCTTGGCCACAAGCTCCGGGCCAAAGCGCTGATCGCGTGCGAGATCCGCAGCCGTCGGTTTGGCCAACGTATCAGCCGCACCCATGCGGAGCGCGCGCAATGAAATCTCAGCCCCGCGCGTCGTCAGCGTGGACGCCATGATGATCGCGACACCCGGCGAGGCTGCCAGCAGCAGGGGCAGGGCAGTCAGACCGTCCATCACCGGCATCTCGATATCGAGCACGATGACGTCCACTTCGATCGTCCGCAACGCCTCCAGCGCGGCCTGCCCGTGCGAATGTCGCGCGACAACGTTGATGCCTGGATCGGCGACGAGAACATTGCTGATGGCCGCACGAATAACAGCGGAGTCGTCCACGATCATCACGCGCGCCGGCGGTGGCGCACGGCGGGCGCCAAGAACCGTCGTGGCGGAGCGGGCCAGGCTGCCCGCAAGCCGTGAGCTCATAAAAGCCCGACCTGTTCGAACTTGCCGCGCAGGATCATCTCGTCGAACGGTTTCATGATATATTCCTGGGCGCCAGCTTCGATCGCTTCCTCGATGAAGCCCATATCGTTTTCTGTCGTGCAGAAAACAACAATCGGCTGGTTCGGGCCGAATTCGCTGCGCAACGCGCGCAAGAACTGAATGCCGTTCATGACGGGCATGTTCCAGTCGAGCAGCACCGCGTTCGGCAGGCTCGAACGGCAGGCTTGCATGGCCTGCTCGCCATCTCCGGCTTCGCTCACGTCGAAACCGCAATCCTCGAGAATACGACGGGCGATCCGGCGGACCACCCGGCTGTCATCGACAACCAGGCAGGATTGCCGCACTGCGTCCAAATGCGTCATGTCATTCATGCGGCAATCTCCACGTCCAACCGCAGCAGCAAATCGACATCGAGTACTACCATCAGCCGTGCATCGACGCGGTGGATGCCGCGGCATTGCGCAGCCCAGACGGCCGGCAATGTGGGCGGCGGCGGTTCGAGGCCGCTGGCGGACAAGGTGACTACCTCATGAACCTGGTCCACGATCAGCGCATACAGCTCGGCGCCATGCTCGGTCACAACCGAAACAGCGCTTGCACCCGCAGCACGCGGCGGCAAACGCAGTTTGCGCCGCAAATCGATGGCCGTGACGATCCGGCCACGCAAGTTCAAATTGCCGGCCACTTCGACCGGTGCCAGCGGAATGAGGGCTATTTTCTGATCGGCCAGCACGTCGCGTACGGCGAGCACGGGCAAGCCGCAGAGCTGGTCGGCTAGGGTGAGAGTGACATAGGCGGCTGAGGTGGCGGAACTATGGTCCATGATATCCCTGTTCAGATGACGGCTTCGGCGGCCGATCTGGCCAGGCACGCGCGCAATTGCTCGATCAAGGCCCCACGTTCCGATTTCTTAACAAAAGCGGTGAACCCGGCTTGCAGCGCGCTCGACTCGTCGCCCGATCCGTCATGTGCGCTCAGCGCGATCAGTGGAAGTCTGCTCCAATTGCCGCCCCGTCGCGTCAGACGCGCAAACTCCAGGCCGCCCATGCCCGGCATTTCGATATCGGATATCACCGCATCCACCATGAGCCCGCCATCGCGAAGTTCGATTGCCGCTTCTGCATGGCAGGCGGAAATGACTTCGTAACCGACGGCCGAGAGTGCCGGGATCAGGAGTTGACGGAAGAAGTCGCTATCCTCGATGACGAGAACACGCGGGCGAGTGGTGCCGTCGGTGCGCTGACTGGCAAACCAATCCCGCCACGCCATCGTCAGCCAGAAGCCGGTGTCCAGAACGTCCGCCGCCTGACCACCGATCACCGCCGTGCCCAGCACGCCGCGCCGATGGCTGCCCAGTTCGACCTTCAGGTTCGCGTGCAGAACGTCGACGATGCTGTCCACCATCAATCCCATGCTGCGAGCACCGTCGGCGAACACCAGAACGGATTGGTTCTCGCTCGGCGCATGCGGTTCCGCGCCCTCCGCCTGATCGGCGTCCTGCATGGCGATCAGCTTCATCAGCTGACCACGATATTGCGTGACATAGCCGCCGCTGGAGGACTCGATCTGTGACGTGGCGATCGTCTCCAGACGCGCGACAAGACTGAGCGGAACAGCAAAAAGGCCAGGGCGACCGCCGCCGCGAAACAGAAGCAATGCAATCCGCTCTTCCGATTCAGCAAGCAGGGGCGCCGCCGCCGCCTCTTGCGCCCGCGAGGAACGCCCCGCGATTCCCGCACTTCGCGCAATCCCGTTCGGGTCCAGGATCATGATGACCGACCCGTCGCCCAGGATGGTATTGCCGCTGAACATCGTGACATGACGCAGCACGGGCGCCACAGGCTTGACGACAATTTCCTCCGTATCGAACACCTCGTCGACGACGATGCCGAGCTTCAGCGGACCGATGGCCGCGATGACGACCGTTTGGTCCTCGCTCTGACGGGGTTCGCTGCTCCTCTCGAGACGCAGCAGCCCGGCCAGATCGACCAGCGGCAGCAACTCGTTCCGCAGCCGCAGGACAGCGGCTCCACCCACCTGTTCGATGCTCACCGAGGCGGCAGAGTTCAGGTTCGCCCCTTCTGCGGTCGACGCATCTTCGCCCACGCGCACCAGTTCGCGCACGGCTATCTGCGGTATGGCGAAACGTTCTCCGGCGGAACGGACGATGACAGCCGAGACGATTGCCAACGTCAGCGGAATCTTGATCGTGAAACACGAACCGCTACCCTGCGTGCTCGCCAGCTCGATCGTGCCGCCGATCCGTTCGATATTGGAACGCACCACATCCATCCCCACGCCACGCCCCGAAATGGCGGTCACGGTTTCGGCTGTGGAGAAGCCGGCGCGGAAAATGAAAGCGCGAATCTGGGCGTCCGACATCGCGGTCAGTTCGCTTTCGGTCGCAAGCCCTTTGGCCAGCGCTTTGGCTCGCACGCGGCCGACATCAATTCCGCGCCCGTCGTCGCTGATTTCGATAATTATATGACCGCCCTCATGATAGGCGTTCAGCGTGATACGGCCTGCGTCGGACTTGCCCGCCAGGCGGCGCTCTGCCGACGTCTCCAGCCCGTGGTCGGCACTGTTGCGCACCATATGCGTCAGCGGATCACGCATCAGCTCGAGCACCTGGCGATCGAGCTCGGTGTCCTGGCCGCGCATGTCCAGGTTTATCAACTTGCCGGTCTCCTGCGCCAGATCGCGCACCAGGCGCGGCAGCTTGTTCCAGGCAGTGCCAATCGGCTGCATGCGCGTCTTCATCACCTTCTCCTGAAGATCGGAGGTGATATGCGAGAGGCGCTGCAGCGGCGCGCCGAATGCCGTGGTGGCCCCCTCGTTGGCAGCCTCTCCCCGAGAGAGCTGCAGGAGCTGGTTGCGTGTGAGCACCAGCTCGCCCACGAGCGTCATCAGTTCCTCCAGCACGTCGACGGCGACGCGAATGGTCTGCGATGCAGCTTCCGGCGCGGCCGGTGGGAGATGTTCGGACGCAGGCGGCGGCAGGGCCGCCACATGTGCAGCCGCCTCGGCCGGTGGCTCAGCATGGCTCGCAACGGTCGGTTTGCCGCGTTTGCGACGCGACGCAGGTCTCGGCTTGGCGACCGTCAACGGCTCGGTTGGCACTTGGGGCTGGCCGGATGCGGCCTGATTGAGCGCCTCGATGACTGCCGTATCGTCTCCCTGCGGCTCGGCACCATTCCTCCCCAGCTCGGCTACGATGGCCTTAATCCGGTCCAAAGACGCCAGCACGAGATTGATCACGTCGGCTGTCGGGGTTAGCTCGCCGTCCCGAACTCGGCCCAGCACGTTTTCCGCGGCATGCGCCACACGCTCCAGCCGCGGCAGGCCCAAAAAGCCGCAGGTGCCCTTGATCGTGTGAACGAGCCTGAAGATCAGCGACAACGTCGCCTGGTCGTCGGGCACACGCTCCAGTTTCACCAGCGCCAGATCCAGCTCGGCCAGCGCTTCGTTGGTTTCGGTCAGAAATTCGGGCAGCAGATCGTCCATGACACCTCCACCAGGTGCCCCAAGCCGGCCTCAGGCCCGGCGCCGCACCACTGGTGGACCGTCAATAACCCGCAAGCTGCCAACATAACGTAAACAGCCACGCCCCGCGTGCGACCGCATCGCCATCACCCGCCTTCGTCTGCCGCCCTGCCGCTTGGGCGCAATTCGAGCTCCACGGCGGACGGCAGGTGGATCTGCAGGCCGAGCGCCTGCGCCTGCAAGTGCAACATTGCCGCCGCCACGCCGCGCGGTTCCGCGCCGCATCGGGCAAGCCCCTCCGGCTCGGCGCAGGCGGCCAGCGAGGCAGGCCAGGCGGCGCGCGGGCCGTCGATCGCCGCGCCGAGGCTCCCCGCCTGCGCGTGCAGCCGGATCGTCCCGCCACGCGGCAAGCCGCCGGCTGCCACCAGCAGCAGGCAAGCCGCCAAGCGCTGCCACTCAGGCCCGGTCTCGCCCTGCAGTCCATCGAGGTCCAATGTCAGCCGATCCGCACCGGGCAGGCCCGCGGCAAGCGCCCGCAGATCGCCCATTTCCGACTCCGCCCCCCAGGCCGTCCGCAGCAGGCGAAGGCGCAGCACCAGCTCGCCGGCACAGGCCAGGGCGAAGCTCAGCGCTTCCGGGTCGGGCGTGCCGTCGGGCTGTTTGACATCGAGCATGCCGGCCAGCGCGCCTAGCGTTCCCGCCAGATCGTGGCACACCCGCGCGCACAACGTCGCCGCCAACGTTAGCGGGTCAATGCCGCTTCCAGAGCCCGCTGGCGGTTCCCTCGATGGCTGTTCCATTGCACCTTTCCTCCCATGCCAGACCCGCGCGCACCCTACGAACCAGGCCAGCTCGTGCGCCACCCCGGCGCGCCGGAATGGGGGCTGGGGCAGGTGCAGTCGGTGGACGGCGTGCGGGTGACGGTGAATTTCGAGAATGCGGGGAAAGTTTTGGTGAATGCGGCGGTCGTGAGGTTGGAGATCGAGTGAGGAAGCAGGCAGTCCTTTCTTGAAAAAACGGACCAAAAAACTTTTGTTCTTTGGCGGGCGCTTGTGTCGATGGGCTGTCGGGGTGATCTAAGAGAAATGCTTGTCGATCCCTTTCAGCGTGCAGTGTCTTATCTGCGCGTATCCGTTACCGACCGGTGCGACCTGCGGTGCGTGTATTGCATGGCCGAAGACATGACGTTTCTGCCGAAGGCGGAGATATTATCGCTCGAGGAGATCGAGCGCCTGTGCGACGCTTTCATTGAAGCCGGCGTGCGCAAGCTGCGGATCACCGGCGGCGAACCGCTCGTGCGCCGCAACGTGACCGGGCTTCTCGCCAACCTCGGTCGCAGATTAGGGCATGGGCTGGAGGAGCTGACGTTGACGACGAACGGCACGCAGCTCGCACGCCATGCCGACGCTCTGGCGGCCGCCGGCATGCGCAGGATCAACGTGAGTCTCGACACGCTCGATCCCGAGCGGTTCGCGCGGCTGACCCGCTGGGGCAAGCTCGATCAGGTATTGGAAGGAATTCGCGCGGCACGTGCTGCCGGTCTGGCCGTCAAGATCAACGCAGTGGCGTTGCGCGGCGAGAACGAGGACGAGTTCGACGACATGATCGAATTTTGCGGCCGCGAGGGTTTCGATTTGTGCCTGATCGAGACGATGCCGTTGGGCGAGATCGAGGCAGGGCGCGCCGACCAGTATCTGCCGCTGTCGTTGGTGCGCGCACGGCTCGCCCGGCGTTGGACGCTCGACGAGACGGGCTACCGCACAGGTGGGCCGGCGCGCTACGTAGTGGTGCGCGAAACCGGATGCAGGCTCGGTTTCATCACGCCGATGACGCATAATTTCTGCGAGGATTGCAATCGCGTTCGCCTGACGGTGACAGGCACGCTCTATATGTGTCTGGGCCAGGACGATGCCGCCGACTTGCGTGGTCCCCTCCGGCGCGGCGAAAATCTGCAGCATGCGATCGCGGAAGCGATCACGCGCAAACCGAAAGGCCACGACTTTGTCATCAACCGCAGAGCCCCTTCCGTCGCACGACATATGAGCGTCACCGGGGGCTGACGCGCGAGCTGCGCGTCGTGACAGTCGAAGGAAGAAAGCAGTCCTTTTTTGAAAAAAAGGACCAAAAGACTTTCATTAATCTGTCGCGTGTGCATCCCGGAGCTCGCGGCAGCCAGACAAAGGCTTTTTGCTTCTTTTCTTCAAAAAAGAAGGCTTTCCTCTACTACAACGCCTACTGATCGGCGTTCACTTTCATCCCTGCCACGGCATCAGCCGGCGGATTGAGGATCACGCGATCGCCGTCCCGCAGGCCCGCTTGCACACGAACCTGCGCGCCGTCGTCTGCCGCAACATCGAGGTGGCGCATGGCAAGTCTGCCGTCTTCGACGATCGCCACGCTCAACCCCTTCTCGTTGAAAATGACCGCTTGTGTCGGCACCGTCACCACCGGCTGCTTGCGCGGCACCTGGATATGGACGATGCCGTAAAGTCCTGCGGTGAGTGCACCGTCGTGATTGTCGACATCGACTTCGGCCAGCAGCGTGCGTGTTGTCGTCCCAAGCGCGGCTGCGTTGCGCGCAACACGGCCGTGGAACACATGGGCAGGCAATTGCGGCACCGTGAGCGTTGCGTCCTGCCCATCCTTCAAACCGAAATAGTCGGCTTGCGGCACATAAACCTGAACGCGCAACATGTCGGACTTGGCGATCGAGAAAAGCGGCGTGCCGCTGTTGGCGTTCGCCGTCACCAACGCACCGACATCGATCTGCCGCGCTGTGATCACGCCGTCGAAGGGCGCGACAACCTTTTCGAAGCCGACGAGCTCAGCCAGGCGATTGACCTGTGCCACCTGTGCCGCGATGTTGGCCTGCGCCACGTTCACGCCCGCACTTTGCGAGCGCGCACTGGTAGCATCCTGGTCGCCTTGCTGCCGGCTGGCCCAACCTTCGGTCACAAGCGTGGACGTGCGCCGGTTGGTCGCGTTGGCGAGACCACGTTGCGCCACCGCCTGCTGCATGCTGGCCTGCATCTGCAATAATTGTGCGCGTGCCTGCGCTAATTGCTGGTCCTGGTCGGGTGCGGCGATCACCGCCAGCACGTCGCCGGCGTGCACCTTGCTGCCGATATCGACATTGCGCCTGGCAATATAGCCGGTGGCGCGGGCGTAAAGCGTGGCCGCGTCGAACGGCTGCATCGTGCCGGGCAGATCGACTTGTTGCGGCGCATTGTCGGCATGAACCACGATCGTGCGCACGCTCGGCACGGCATCCGCGCGCGTCTGCGTGGCGGCTTGTGCCGAACGCGATGTCGCCACATGGGTCCAGATGCCAAGTGCCACCATTCCGGCCACAACGATCGCCGTGCCGATGGCAAGCAGGCGTGCGGTCCGGCCGCGCCTGGCCTCATGTGCTGCGCGATCCGGCGATGCACTGCCGCCCTGCCGTGCCCCGCTATCTGTACGCCGGGAGCTTTGCGTATCGTCCGGCGCCGTGCGGCGCGGGTCGTGGCTCACATCGTTCATGTCAGGCTCCTGCGTGCGAGATGCGGTCGCGAGGCGTGTCGTTCTCTGCCCTGGCCGATGCCGCGCGCGTCCCGCTGCGGTCATACCGGCCAAACACCGAGTAGAGATAAGGCACGAACAGCAGGGTCGTCAGCGTGCCCACCAGCACGCCGCCGATGACTGCGCGCGCCAACACCGAATTCTGCTCCTCGCCCGGCCCGCCGATCGCCATCGGCAGCATGCCGACGAGCATCGCGCCCGCCGTCATCAGCACCGGCCGCAACCGCGTCGTGCCGGCCGAGATCGCCGCTTCAACCGCGCTCATGCCGGCTTGGCGCTGTTCGCGCGCGAACGTCACCAGCAGGATGGAGTTGGCCGAAGCCACACCCACGGACATGATGGCGCCCATCAGCGACGGCACCGATAATGTCGTGCCAGTGACAAACAGGAACAGCAAAATGCCCGAACCGGCACCCGGCAGGGCCAGTATCACGGCCAGCGGGTCGATGAAGCTCTGATAGTTCACCACCATCAGCAGATAGACGAAGATGGCGGCAAACAGCAGGCCGATCGAAAGATTGGTGAAGGCATCGTCCATGCTGCTGATCTGGCCAAGTATATTGATCTTGTCGGCAACCTTCAGATGATGCCGCTCGTCGGCCACGATCTTGCCGATGGCCGCTTCCGCGCTGCCAAGATCGGTGCTCTGCACGCTGGCAAACACGTCATAAACCGGCTGGATGTTGGACTGGTTGTAGACGGACTGCACTTCCTCGCGATGCGCGGTCGCCACGTTGCCGAGCAGATCGGGAATGACGGTGCCGTTCGCACCCTGGGTGCCGGCGATGGGAATATCGTCGATCGACTGCTTGTCGGCCAATCGATATTCCGGCGTCTGCACCGCAAGGTAATAGGGAATGCCGCTCTTCGGATCGGTCCAGAAATTCGGCGTCACCTGCTCGGACGAGCTGAGGCTGATGTTGATATTCTGCGCCACCTGATTGACGGTGAGCCCGATCTCCTGCGCCCGCGTGCGGTCGATCGTGTAGAACATCTCCGGCGCGTTCAGCTCCTGCTGCACGTGCGCATCCACTATTCCCGGCACGCGGTTCAGCCGGTGCGCCATGTCCTGCGCGATCTTCTGGTTGTCTGCCCGGTCGCGGCCTTGCACCTGCACGTCGACCTGCGACGGCACGCCGAAATTCAGGATCTGCGTGACGAGGTCGGCGGGCTGGAAATAGAACAGCACGTCCGGAAATGCCGAAGGCAGCTCGTCGCGCAGCAGTCTCGTATATTCCGCCGTGCTGTGCCGGCGGTCCGGCGACAGCTGTATCTGGATCGTGCCGTCGTTCACCCCGATCGTCGTGCCGTCCATGAACGCCAGATTATAGCTGCGTTGCGGCAGACCGATATTGTCGAGCATCAGCGTGATGTCGGAAGCCGGCATGTGCGCGCGGATGTTTTGCTCGACCTGCTGGAAGATGCGGTCCGTCAACTCGATCCGCGTGCGCGCCGGTGCCCGCACATGCAGCTGGATCAGCCCGGCATCGACCTGCGGGAAGAAGTCGCGGCCGACGAACTGGCTCAGCACGCCCGCGCCGAGCACGACGCCCAAAGCCACCAGCGGCGTGATCACGCGACGCGCGATGATGACGCCGACCAGCCAGCCGTAAAATTCCCGGAAGGCGTCGAACCGCCGGTTGAAACCGTCGTGAAACCGCCCGAACCAGCCACGCGCCTGCTGCCCGTCGCCATGCTTGCGCTCATGCTCGCGACGCAGCATCAGGCGTATGACGATCGGCGTGATCGTGCGCGAAATGCAGTAGGACGCGATCATCGCGAACACGACCGCTTCGGCAAGCGGCGTGAACAGGTATTTCGCCGCACCCTGCAGGAAGAACACGCTCACGAACACCACGCAGATCGCCAATGTGGAAATCAGCGTCGGGATCGCGATGCCAGCGGCACCCTCGGCCACCGCCTCGTCGAAATCGCCGCCCTCGTCGAGCAGCCGGTGCGTGTTCTCGATCGTGACGGTGGAATCATCGACCAATATGCCCACCGCCAGCGCCAATCCGCCCAGCGTCATCGTGTTGATCGTCTCGCCCAAAGCGGAAAGCACGGCGAGCGACGTGAGAATGGAGAGCGGGATGGAAACCATCACCACCACCGTCGAGCGCCAGGAGCCAAGGAACACCAAGATCATGAGCGCGGTCAGCCCCGCGGCGATCGCTCCCTCGCGCAAGACGGAATCGATCGCGTTCTGCACGAACACCGACTGGTCGAACAGCAGCGAAATTTTCATCCCCGCCGGCGCCGCCTTCTGTATTGCCGGCAGCGCCGCCTTCACGCGATTGACCACATCGAGCGTGGAGGCATCGCCATTCTTGATGATCGTCAGCAGCACCGATTTCTCGTCGCCCGTGCGCACCACGTTCTGCTGCACCGCCCAGCCGTCGCGCACATGGGCCACATCGCGCAGATACACCGTCGTGCCGCCCACCTGGCGGATCGGCACGTTGTTCAGCGCCTCGATCGACTGCGCGCTTGCATTCACCCGCACGATGAATTGCCGGTCACCCATCTTCGCGTCGCCCGACGGCAACGTCAGGCTCTGCGCGTTCACCGCATTGACCACGTCCGTCGGCGTCAACCCCTGCGCACGCAGCGCATCGGGGTCGATATCGACCATGATCTGCCGGTATTTGCCGCCGAACGGGGTCGGCAGCGTAATCCCCTGGATCGGCGCCAACTGCTGGCGCATCTGGTAGATGCCGTAATCGTAGAGCTGCTGTTCGTTGAGCTTGTCCGACGTCAGGCTGATCTGCAGCACCGGCACCGACGACGCGTTGTACTGCACGATCGTCGGCGGCTGGATGCCGGTGGGCATCAGCGCGCGGATCGAGTTCGATGCCGACACGATCTGCGCGATCGCCAGGTCGACGTTCACGTTCGGCTGGAAATAGATGCGCTCGACGGAGATGCCGGACAGCGTCTGGCTGTCGATCGTCTTGATGTCGTTGACCGAAGAACTGATCGAATATTCGCTATAGGTGCTGACCCGCTGCTCCATCTCCTCCGGCGTCAGCCCGGTATATTGCCAGATGACCGAAACGACGGGGATCTTGATGGCCGGAAAGATGTCCTTGGGCGTCACGAGAATGGCGCTGGCACCCAGCACCAGCATCAGGATGGCGACCACGTAAAACGTGTGCGGGAAGCGCAGCGCGAACTTGACTATACCCACGCCAGCACCTCCGTTCTGCTCACCCGGCAAATCTAACGTGGCTTACTATCCATCCGTTTCCACCCGAATGCGTCGGCTTTGTGTTGCCTCGCGCGTTTGTGCGATGCGGCAAAGCGGCGCAGCGTCATCATCGTGGCCGCACTCAGGCGAACGAGCGCCGCCGATCGAGGAAACCGAAATGGACGAGCGCCAGGTCAATGCGGCCGCTTTCCGCGTCTGCCCACCTCTCAGCCCGCAGGATTGGCCCGACGAGCAAGCCGCGCGCCTGGACGCTTACTGGCGCGCGGCCAACTACCTGTCCGTCGGGCAGATCTACCTGCTGGCCAACCCGCTGCTGCGCGAAAAGCTGCTGCTCGAGCACGTCAAACCGCGCCTGCTCGGCCATTGGGGCACCACGCCGGGGCTGAATTTCGTCTATGCCCACATGAACCGCGCCATCATGGCCCGCAGCCTGAACGCGATGATGATCGCAGGCCCCGGCCATGGCGGCCCGGCGATGGTGGCCAACACCTATCTCGAAGGCACCTACAGCGAATTCTACCCCAACATCTCGCGCGACGAGGCGGGTCTCGCCCGCCTGTTCCGCCAGTTCTCGTTCCCCGGCGGCATTCCCAGCCATGTCTCGCCGGAGACGCCCGGCTCCATCCACGAAGGCGGCGAGCTGGGCTACTCGATCCTGCATGCGGCCGGTGCCGTCTTCGACAACCCCGACCTGCTGGTCGCCTGCGTGGTGGGCGACGGCGAGGCGGAAACCGGCGCGCTGGCCGCAAGCTGGCACTCCAACAAGTTCCTCAACCCGGCGCGCGACGGCGCGGTGCTGCCGATCCTGCATCTGAACGGCTACAAGATCGCCGGCCCCACCGTGCTCGCCCGCATCGGCGACGAAGAGCTGTGCGCGCTGCTGCAGGGCTACGGCTACCGCCCGTATCTGGTCGAGGGCCACGACCCGCTCCCCATGCACCGCACGATGGCGGCCACGCTGGACGCGGTGTTCGATGAGATCGCCGGCATCCAAGCGGAAGCGCGCGCCGGCAAGCACGTGCCCCGACGCCCCTGGCCGATGATCGTGTTGCGTACGCCGAAAGGCTGGACGGGCCCTGACCGGGTGGACGGCAAGCAGATCGAGGGCACCTTCCGCGCCCACCAGGTGCCGCTGACCGGCATCGGCACCTCGCCGGGCCATCTCGAACTGCTCGAAGCCTGGATGCACAGCTATCGCCCGCGCGAGCTGTTCGATGATTCCGGCACACTCATCGCCGATCTCGCCGCACTGGCACCCGTCGGGCCGGCACGCATGGGCGCCAACCCGCATGCCAATGGCGGGCTGCTGCTGCGCGACCTGAACCTGCCCGATTTCCGCGACTATGCCGTGGCCCTCGACCATCCTGGCGGCAAGGACGCCGAGGCGACGCGCATCGCCGGCGCCTATCTTGCCGAAGTGTTCCGGCTGAACGAGCAGGCGGCCAATTTCCGCCTGATGGGGCCGGACGAGACCGCGTCGAACCGGCTGGACGCGGTGTTCGCCGTCACCGACCGCACCTCGACGGCCAATGTGCTGGCCAGCGACGACCATGTCGGCGCTGACGGCCGCGTGATGGAGGTGCTCAGCGAACATCTCTGCGAAGGCTGGCTGGAAGGCTATCTGCTGACCGGCCGGCATGGTCTGTTCAGCTGCTACGAGGCGTTCATCCACATCGTCGGCTCGATGTTCAACCAGCATGCCAAGTGGCTGAAAGTGTCGCGCGGCATCGCCTGGCGCCGGCCGATCGCCAGCCTGAACTACCTGCTAACCAGCCATGTCTGGCGCCAGGACCATAACGGGTTCAGCCATCAGGACCCCGGCTTCATCGACCATGTGGTCAACAAGAAGGCCGAGGTGGTACGCGTCTATCTGCCGCCGGACGCCAACAGCCTGCTCAGCGTGCTCGATCACTGCCTGCGCAGCCGGCACTATGTGAACGTCATCGTCGCCGGCAAGCAGCCGAGCCCGCAATGGATGAGCATGGACGAGGCGGTGGTGCACTGCACCGCGGGCCTGGGCATCTGGAACTGGGCGGGGCGCGAAGGCGGCGAGGGGCCGGAAATCGTCATGGCCTGCGCGGGCGACGTGCCGGCGCTGGAGACGCTGGCCGCCGTCGATCTGCTACGCAGCCATGTGCCAGACCTGCGCATCAGGGTGGTCAATGTGGTCGATCTGATGGCGCTCGAGCCGCCCGGCGCGCATCCGCACGGCATGCCCGACCGTGACTTCGATTCCATCTTCACCACCCATTGCCCTGTGGTGTTCGCCTTCCACGGCTACCCCGCTCTGGTGCATCGCCTGACCTACAAGCGTGCCAACCACGCACATTTCCACGTGCACGGCTACCAGGAGGAAGGCACCACGACGACGCCATTCGACATGACAGTGCTCAACCATCTCGACCGTTTCCATCTGGCGCTGGACGCCATCGACCGCGTGCCGCGCCTGGCCATCGCCGCAGCCCCGTTCAAGCAGTTCCTGCAAGGCAAGCTGATCGAACACCGCGCCTACATCACCCAGCATGGCGTGGACCTGCCCGAAGTGGCCAACTGGAAATGGAGCTGACGCGACAGCGCATCCAAAGTCTTCTGGTCCTTTTCTTCAAAAAGGACTGCTTTCTGACTGTGTCTGTTCCTCAACCCCACGGTTAACCTTAAGCAACACCGCCCCATCGCGCTTTCCTTCGCGCCCCCGTCGGGGTAACGCAAACGCGACTGAGGCGGGGTGTCTTTGCTCGTTGAATTCCTTGAATGGTGGCGTGACCAGCTTACCGAGCTGATACCGGAAAGCTGGCGTGAGCCTGCCGGCGGCGCCGACGCGCTGATCGCCGACGCAAGCGAGCCAGGCACCGTCAAGCTGCTGCGCCGCCGGCGCGGCGTGGTTGCCCGTCTGGGCCAGTTCACGCGTGACGAGAACGCGATCGCCAGCATGAGCGGCGCGCTGGCCGGCCGGCCGAGAACCGAGCCGGTGCTGCTGCGCATACCGTCTTCGATGGTGCTGGAACGCGTCGTCACCCTGCCGCTTGCCGCCGAGCGCGATCTCGCCCGCGTGCTCGGCTACGAGATGGAACGGCTGACGCCATTCCGCGCCGATGAGCTGGTGTGGGACACCATGCTGATGGCACGCGACCGCGCGCGCAGCCGGCTCGTGGTCCGGCTGACGATGGTGCCACGAAAGCTGGTCGAAACGCTCGTCACCCAGTTGAGCGGGCAGGGGTTGCCGCCCCAGGCGCTGGAAGCCGACCTGCCGGATGGCTCGCGGCATCTGCGCCTGGCCCAGCAGGCCAGGTTGCGGGTGGCTGGCTTTTCGGTGCGAAACCTCGCCATTGCCGCCGGCATCATGCTGGTGCTGGTGCTGGTCAGCCCCTTCCTCAGGCAATCGCTCGAACTCGCGGCACTCGATGACCGGCTGGACCAGTTGGCACCTCGCATCGCCCAGGTCGAAACCCTGCGGCGCCGGATCACCGGCAGCGGCGCGGGTGGCGATGCGGTGGCCGCCGAGACCCGCCGGCTGGGCGACGCGCTGGAAGCGCTGGCGGCGATCACCGAAATCCTGCCCGACGACAGCTATCTCACCGAATTCACCATGCGGGAGCGCAAGATGACGCTCTCCGGCCTGGGCGCCTCGGCGCCACGCCTGATCAGCGGCCTCTCCGCCGACCCGCGGATACGCAACCCGGCCTTCACCGCCCCGGTCACGCGCAGCGAGACCAGCCATAACGACGTCTTCGCCATCCGCGCGGAGCTGGCGCAATGATCGCCTCGTTGCCCACCGGCCGGCCTGGCCAGGCGCTCGCCGGGGCGCTGGCGCTGCTCGTGCTGCTCGTGCTGTGGCTGGGCGTGGTCTCGCCGTCCGTCGATTTCTACGCCACGCGCGCCGACGAGGCAGCCTCCTTGCGCACACGCGCCGCACGCGAGGCGGCGTTGATCGAGACGTTGCCGCTGCTCACGCGCGAGGCCGCCGCCGCCGCGCGCACCCCGCAGCGCGCCGTGCTCGCCGGCAATTCGGACGCGATCGCCGGCGCCACGCTGCAGGAGCAGGTGCAGACGATGGCCAGCTCGCACAGCGCGCAGCTCACCAGCATCGAAACCCTGCCGGCCGAGCAGGTGGGCATCTATCGGCGTATCGGCGTGCATGTGGAGCTCTCCGCTCAGCTCGCCGTGATCGTGGCCGTTCTGCGCGCCATCGAGGACGCGCAGCCCACCATGCTGATCGACGACATTCGCCTGACAGCGACCCCGGTCGGGCCGCAGAACGTGCAATTGCCCTTGGATTGCGCCTTCACCGTCTATGCGTTCCGGGTCGGCACGGCGAAGGACGACCAGCAGTGAGGGCGCATGCCAGGCGCCTGCTCGGCGCCGCAATCGGCGTGCTGGCGCTCGTGCTCGTGCTCGAATGGCTATGGCCGGCCGGCGACGCGGCTGGCCCGGTCTTTCTGCCTGCCCATGGTGCCAGGCCGCATCCGGCGACGCCGGCCGCCGTGCGCGAGACCTCCGGCTGGGGCGCCACCGTCCTCGAACGGCCGGTGTTCAGCATCAGCCGCCGCCCGCCGCGGGTGGCGGCCCGCAGCGCAGGCCAGGCCGTCGCGGGCCAGGCCAGGTTGTCCGGCATCATGATCGGCCATGCCGGAAGGCGCGCGATCTTCGCCCCCGAAGGCGGCGGCAAGCCGCTGGTTTTGGCTGAGGGTGCCACGATCAACGACAGCACCATCCGCCGCATCCAGCCGGACCGTGTCATTCTGGCCAGCGGCCAAGTGATGCTGCCGGCCTACGACAAGTCCGGGCGTGGCAGCGCGATCACGCCACCGCTCGTGCCGGCGTTCCAGCCCGGCTTCCCGAACCAGGGCTTTCCCAATCCGGCCTTCCCCAACCCTGCGTTCCCGAACCAGGGCTTTCCCAATCCCGGCTTTCCGAACCCGGGCTTTCCCAACCCGGGCTTTACGCCGCAGGGCATCCAGCCTCCGCCGCCGCCCGGCGTCGATGACGTGCCGACACCCGGCATGCCGACCTCCCGCAACCCGATGATCCCGCAACGGAGAGAGTGATGATGTCAGTCCGGCCGCAGTTCCACCGGCCGACCCGCTTCGGGGCGCACCGGCCAGGCGCGTTCAAAGCGCGCCTGCTCGCCTCCGGCGCAAACAGAAGGGGCTTGCTCGCGTCCGCCGCGCTGGCTGCCACGCTGCTGGCGACCGGCTGCGTGCAGCAGACGCAGCCCAACGTTCTGCCGCCGCTGCCGATCACCTCGCGTGACGGCGGGGTCGCGGCGCCGCGGGTGAACGGCAGCGTCGCCGGCAACCCGCCGCCACTGCAGATCGCGGTCAGCAACGCACCCGGCGTGGTCATCTCCACCAGCGGCGGCGGCGTGACCGGGCGCGGCGGCAGCAACACGCTGGATTTCGCCGATACCGACATACGCGAGGTCGCGGCCCAGATCTTGGGCAGCATGCTGCACGTGAACTATGCCATCGACCCGTCGGTGCACGGCACCGTCACGCTGCGCACCGTCACCCCGCTGGCCGACAACCAGCTCATTCCGGTGCTGCAATCGCTGCTGGCCGAGAATGGCGCGACACTGGTCGTCAATGCCGGCGTCTATCGCATCCTGCCGCTCGCCCAGGCAGGCGGTGTCGCCGGCGGCGCCGGCACGGCCGGCGG
Organism: uncultured Alphaproteobacteria bacterium; assembly: GCA_963848205.1. Classification (GTDB taxonomy): domain Bacteria; phylum Pseudomonadota; class Alphaproteobacteria; order Acetobacterales; family Acetobacteraceae; genus BOG-908. The sequence continues at coordinate 407,630 of CAWKCV010000003.1, forward strand.
CATGATGGTGCCCCTGCGCTATGCCGCGGCGGACGATCTGGCCAAGGTGCTACAGCCCTATGTGCAAGGGGGCGCGCGATTGGTGCCGGTGCCGAGTGCCAATGCGCTGGTGATCAGCGGCGAGCCGGCGCAACGCGATGCGCTCGTCGAGCTGGTGCGCGCCTTCGATATCGACGTGCTGGCCGGCCAATCCTACGCCCTGTTGCCGGTGCCCAACGGTGCGGCCGAGGATTTCGCCACCGCCTTGCAACAGGCGCTACGCAGTGCTCAAGGCGGCCAGCTCGCCAACCAGGTGCGCGTGCTGCCGCTGGCCCGGGTGGACGCGGTGCTCGTGGTGACCAATACCCCGCGTTACCTCAACGACGCGCGACGCCTGTTCACGGTCGTCGAACGCGGCATGCGGCAGACGATGCGCACCTGGCACGTCTATTACGTGCAGAACAGCACGGCCAACGACACGGCCTATATACTTCAGCAGGCGTTCACGCCCGATAACGTCACCGCGCAACCGACGGCGCATGGCCAGGGCCAGCAGACACAATCGCAGGGCGGCATTGCCGGCACCACGGGCGCCTCGCTCGGCGGCGGCAGCAGCAGCGGCGGGTTGGGCGGCAGCACGTCCGGCATCGGCGGCGGCAGCTCGGGCGGGCTCGGCGGCAGCAGCGGCGGCTTGGGCGGCGGGCTCGGCAGCGGCATCGGCGGGGGCTTGGGCGGCAGCACCGGCGGCGGGACGACGACCGGTTCGGGCGGGCAGGGCGCGCCCACCCATGGCGGCGGCACCGGCGCCAACCCGCTGCTCGGCGGCCTCTCGTCGAGCGGCGGCAGCGGGTCGAGCACCAACGTCATGCGCATCATCCCGAACCCGGAAAACAACGCGGTTCTCGTCTATGCCACCGGCGAGGAGGAGGCGACGGTGGAGGCGATGCTGCACAAGATCGACATCCTGCCGTTGCAGGTCCGTATCGATGTCATCATTGCCGAAGTGCAGCTTAACGACACGCTGCAATACGGCACTGAATTCTACTTCCGCCACCATGCCTTCTCCGGCGCGCTGAGCCAGGCGGCGCAAGCCATTCTGGGCGCCGGCGCGCCACCCGCGTCGGGCACCGCAGGCGGCAACAGTAGCGGCGCGTTCTCGATCGGCTTCTCGGGCGCCAGCGGCGACGTGGTCCTGCAGGCGCTGCAAGGCATCACGACGGTCAAGGTGCTGTCCTCGCCCGAACTGCTGGTGCTCGACAACGAGACGGCCTCGCTCTCGGTCGGCAATCTCGTGCCCTACACCAACGGCAGCGTCACCAGCGGACTGACGGCTGGCGTGACCAGTTCGGTCAGCTATCAAAAGACCGGCGTGATCACGCAGGTGACGCCACGGGTGAATACGGGCGGCCTGGTGACGCTCGACATCAGCCAGGAGGTGAGCGGGGTTGCCACCGGCAGCGGCACGCTGAACAACACCACCGGTTCCAACATCGCGTCACCGACGTTTACCGACCGTGAAGTGCAAAGCCGGATCGTGGCGCAGGACGGCGAGACGGTGGGCATTGCCGGGTTGATCACTGACACGCTGTCGCGCACGAACGCCGGGATTCCGTTCCTGAAAGACATCCCCATCCTCAGCCTGCTAACCAGTCAGCAGAACAACACGCGCATGCGCACCGAGCTGCTGGTGATGCTCACCCCGCACGTGCTGCACGACCAGCGCGATGCCCGCGGCCTGACGGAGGACCTGCGCGAGCAGCTGCCAAGAGCCGCCTACGTCCCCTACGAGCTGCAGAAACTCCCCCGCGGCGGCTACGACTACCCGCAAAGCAAACTCCTCCCCCGCCTGAACCAATAGCCAGAAGTTTTTTGGTCCTTTTTCTCAAAAAAGGACGGCTTGCTTCCCAACCGCAGCGATTCAGGTGTTTTGGCCCCGCAAACATGGTGACAGGACTCGCCGGAGGTGCTTTCTCTCCGACGGTCTATAGGGAACCCCACGGATGAACACGTCTGAGTTGATCGACCACGTCGCCCAAACCGCCGGCCTGGAGAAGGCGCAGGCCCGCAAGGCCGTCGATGCCTTGACCTCCGCGATCATGACGGCAGCCAAGACCGGCGATGGCGTGGCGCTATCCGGGTTCGGTCAGTTCAAGGTGAAGGATTCGCCGGCGCGCCAGGGCCGCAATCCGGCGACCGGCGAGACGATCGAGATCGCGGCCGCGCGCAAGCTGACGTTCCAGCCCGCCAAGGCAGTCAAGGACGCGCTGAACGGCTGATACCCGGCTCCGGCGGGCAGGCCATCCTCGCCCGCCGTTGGCCTCCCTGCCGGCGTCATGTCCAGGTCGGGCGTCCCGTCAGGCAGGCTCCGGCACGATGCCGTGGGCGCTGAGATAGACCGGCTCTCCATAGTCTCCCGCTTCTTCGTCGGCGGAAATCGATACAACGTGCGCGCCAATGGCCGATCCGGCCGCCATTGCCTTGGCTGCGCGCCGTTCGCCTTCGGCTGCGTTCCGGCAGGCGATCGGCGTGCCTGGCGCGATGGCGCCCCGCTTGGTCCGCGCGTAGGGCACGAACACCACCCGTTCAGTTATGGCCATGACAACTCGGCGGCTCCTCGGTAAGCCGCGACGCTATCGGAGCCAGGATGGCCGAAGCAATGGCACCTGGCGAGCGAGCGCCGGTTCGCGTTCTTCCTCGCGTTCGGAGGCGGCGGTTAGAACATTGGAAACCACGCCCACGGTAGCCTGGGCTGCATGCGCCACGGGATCGAAAACGCCTTGCCTGACGCGCCCGACGCGCCCGACGCGCCCGACGCGCAAGGCGGGCGCACGCCGCAATCTGCTGGTTCGGACGGTAGGCGGCTGTCCGGGCTGAACGCGGACCGCCGCCGGGCGGACAGGGACCAGGCGACCGCGGCCGCGGCCGCGCAGGCCACTGCCACGTCGCCGGTCGCGTCGCAGAACCTGGCGGCGTCCGCGCTTGCCCGCTGGGTGAACAAGCTGTTGGGCAAAAGCGCTTTTGAGCCCGAGACCATCCGCATCGCGCTCGCGGCGCCGCTGCTGGAGCAGACGGGTTCGTTGCTGTTGGCCCATGCAGGCACCACGGTGCTCACGCTGGTTGCCATGGTCGTGACGCAGCGGCCCTGGGCTGCATGGTTTTTCGCGGCCAATCTGCTGCTGCTTCTGCTGCGGGTGATGCACCTTAGCTACGTTCGAAACGCGCGCGCGCGCCATGGCGACGCAGTGGTGCTCACCGGCATGCGCGGCTATTGGCTGATCGGCGTGCCCTGGGCGGCACTCGGGGGAACGTTCGTTTCACTCAGCAACGCCGATCCCGCCAACGCGGCGTTGCACGCGGTGTCGTTGGCCGCTGCTCTCGGAATGTGTTCGGGCAGCGCCGCGCGCTGCGCCGGGGTGCCCGGCTATGCGCTGATGCAGATCGCGTGCTGGGTGTTGCCGCAGGCAGTGCAAAACCTGTCGATGGGACCCTGGAACCAATTTCTGGCTGTGGCCATGATCGCCTACGTCATTGCGATGGCATCGATCGTGCGCCGGCTGCGTACGGACATGGTTGCCCTGATCCGCCTGCGCTGGCGCAGCGAAGCACTCGCATCGCGATTCGATGCGGCACTCAGCAACATGTCGCAGGGCCTTGTGCTGTTCGACGCGGCCGGCGCGTTGCGCGTGATCAATCGCAGCCTGTTCGGCATGTTCGGTCTCTCGCCTGGAGCCCTCGTCGAAGGCGACGACATGGCCGATATGGCGCGCGTGTGCGGATCGTCGGGTCTGGTCGAAGGTCACGACGCTGCGATACTCGACATTGATTCCCGTGCAGGCGCCACCCCGCAAAGGGTGATCGAACTGTCGGACGGGCGCGCGATCGCGGTGACGCAGTCCCGGCTGGCCGATGGCGGATGTATCGCTACGTTCGAAGACATCACCGAACGCCGCGCGAACGAAGCACGCATCGCCCACATGGCCATGCATGATGCGCTCACCGACCTGCCAAACCGGCTGCTTTTCCGCAGCCGGCTCGATCAGTCTGTGGCGCGGCTCGGGAGAGGTGAGGGGTTTGCCATCGCCTGCCTGGATCTGGACCACTTCAAGGCTGTGAACGATACGCTCGGCCACAACATGGGCGACCGGCTGCTGCAGGAGGTCGCAACGCGACTGACGTGCTGCCTGCGTGAAGTCGACCTGGTGGCGCGGCTCGGCGGCGACGAGTTTGCGGTCCTGCTACCGGGCATCAATGCGGCGAGCGAGGCGCTCATTGTCGCCGCACGCCTGATCGACACGATCAGCGGAAGCTACGAGATAGCGGGTGCGACGATGACGATCGGCGTCAGTATCGGCATCGCGCTCGCGCCGCAGGACGGTGCGACGGCTGAAACGCTCATGATGCATGCCGACCTGGCAATGTATGCAGCCAAGGCGGACGGGCGTGGCAGCGCGCGTCTGTTCGAGGATGATCTGAGCACGCGCCTGACGGAGCGGCAGGATCTGGAGCGCGACTTTCGCGCGGCATTGGATGGCGCGCAGTTCGTGGTCCACTATCAACCGATCATGGATGTGGCGTGCGGCAGGATTGCCTCATTCGAGGCGTTGGTGCGCTGGCATCACCCCAGGCGAGGCCTGGTGCCACCCGACCAGTTCATTCCGTTCGCCGAGGAAAGCGGGTTGGTCGTGCCGATGGGCAAATGGGTGCTGGAGACAGCATGCCGGCAGGCGGCAGCCTGGCCGGTTCCGGTCGCCGTGGCCGTCAATCTCTCGCCTGTGCAGTTCCACAATGCCGAATTGCTGGAGACAATCGTCGGAGCGCTTGCACGCTCGGGCCTGCCACCCACGCGACTGGAGGTGGAGATTACCGAAGCTTCCGTGCTCGGCGCCTCGGACCTCACGCTGGCCACATTGCAAGATCTGCGCAGCCTCGGCGTGCGCGTGGCCTTCGATGATTTCGGCACCGGGTTTTCGTCGCTCTCCTATTTGCATCGTTTCAGTTTCGACAAACTGAAGATCGACAAATCCTTCATCGGCGACCTCGGCGTATCGGAGAGTGCCAATGCGATCGTCAGGGCCGTGATCGGGCTCGGGCAAAATCTCGGCTTGATTACCACCGCCGAGGGCGTCGAGACGGAAAGCCAGCTTGCCCAGCTTCGGTTGCTGGGCTGCTCTGAAGTCCAAGGCTACCTGTTCAGTCGCCCCTGTCCCAACGAGGAGGTTGCGGCCCTGCTCTGCAGCACGTCCCTGCGCGATCGTCTGACAGACAGAGCCGCGCAAGAAGCGGCCTGACGCGCAATGTCGGCCAGATCAACCGCCCAGAAGCCGCCTGTTCCCGCGGTCCGTTCGACGACGTGGCCGGGCCGTGATCGAACACGCTCGATATCGGCGAGCGGCTCGGCCAAATGCGCCCGCCTTGTCCCTTCAGTGTCCGACGCAGAACCGTTCGATGCCCGATCGTTCGATGCCCAACCTGCAGTGCTGCGTCGGTTCAGCATCGTGGAGCCGAAGCTTGCAGGCCGTAGCGGCAAACCTGGCAGCAATGCGTTTTTTGCCTTGCCAGGAACGTCGAAGCACTGCCATAAGCCCCACCCCGCAGCCCGAACGACCCGCCGCTTCTGCGCAATCCGCGTTGCCTGGCTGAACGGTCGTCCTGCCGCGGTTCGCACCTGGAGCAGCCATCGTGTCTCAGCCATCTCTGCGGATTACGCATTTCGAAACTCGCGAGCCGCCGCGCGACTACGTGTTCGATGTCTGGAATCCGATGTCGGGCGCCTACGAGAATGTCGCGACCTTCGAGGATGGCATGGACCGGGTACAGCACCTGGCCCATGCCGTGCGCGAGATGTGGGTATCGCAGGATAGCGGCCTGGCGGCGCTGAATGGTCCGCCGGATCCGACGTCGGACGCCGAATTCGCCGAGTTCCGGATTACCGCCCAGGCGCAACGAAGCTACGACATTCGCAGCTTCGACAGTCCGCAATGGACGCATTTCCGTGGCTATATCAGTCAAGCCGCCGAGCGCATCAGCGGAGAGGTCGGTTTTGTTCTGGCGCCGGCTCTCGTGCCCGCGCCACCCGCGCCGCGCATGCAGGCCAAGTCGGCCTAGGCCGAAGGGGACCAGGCCGACCGGGTGGCGCGCTTGCGGAACGTGGACGGCCGTCAGACATAGCCAAACAGCCGCATTGCGGGTGCGAGGATGCGGTCGAGTTCGGCGATGATCTCGGGGCTGAGCTTGTCGCGGTGATCGCCTGGGACGACGCGCCGGATGAAGGCGTGACTGTGCTCCTGTTCGGGCACCTTGTCCGCCCATCCCATCATGCCGTCGATGAAAGCAAGGGAGCCTGCCTGCCAGCCGAAATGGTCTGCCATGTCCTGCAGCCAGGGCCGTTTGGCCAGAATGACGTCCTCGTAACGATAGACTTTGGTCAGCCGGTCGGACGCAGCCGCCGCGTATTCGAGGAATGTGTCGCGCAGCAGGCCGGCGCGCTCGACGACCATCGCCTCGATCCGGGTCGACAAAGCCTGCTCACGCAGCGCCAGGAACTCCGCGCGCGCGCCGCCCGCGGACCCCTCCTGCGCCTCGGGGACGCCGTGGCTGTAGGCGATGGAGAAATATTCGCTTACGAGAGCGTCGCGCGGGTCGCGCACCAGCAGGATCTTGCGCGCGTCCCGATAGATCGGGCTTTGGGCGAATGCCATCGGCATCGCGCGGAACCCGCCATATACATAGCCCGGCGCCAGGGCCTGCAGCGACGCCGGATCATCGCGCCAATCCTGCTCGGGCACGTTGGCCGAGAAGAAACCGCCGCCCACGTCGACGAAGGGATAACCATTGAGGCGGCCCAGATCGTTGAGCATGGAGTTCAGGATCGAGCTGCCGCATTTGCGTATGCCGAGCACGAAAAACGCTTGCGTGGCACCCGCCATCGGATCGGCGACATCGAACGAGATCATCCTTCCATCGGCCAGTTTCACCAATCTGGTTTGCATGTCGCCTCCTTTGGCGGCTGCGGACACCAGGCTCGGCCGCAGAACCGGAATTCGCCGGTGACCGGCCTGTTACACTCGCGTGACATATCCCCGATGCGAAGCTACGGCAGCGCACACGCGGCCGTTATCCTCTATAGAGCCTTGCGCGGCAAACGCTGGCGCCCTGCCGGCCAGGGATGCGCAACCCCGGAGAAAGTGTGGACATCCAAGCCCCGCTCATGTCGCTGAAAGGCTTTTTCCGCGACGCCCGCATGCAGGGCGGGATGGCGGCTCTGGCGCCTGGCGACGCGACAAGCCTGCTGACCGACTTCTTCGCCCGTTACACCTACGATGCCTGCGGCGTGGACCAGCTTCTGGCGTTGGCCGACATCGCGCAGCGTGCGCGCGATTTCGAGGTGGCACGAGAGGCGCTGAGCCGCGCTGCGAAGCTGCCCGACAAGGTTCACCTGGCCTACTACAAAATGGGCCGGCTGGAGCTCTCGGCGGGGCGTCCGGGCGAAGCGGCCGAGCGGTTCGGCTGGGGCACCGAGGTGGATCCGGCGTTTCCCTATAACTGGGCGGGCCGGGCACGCGCGCTCGCCGCGCAGGGCTTGAACGAAGAGGCCGCTTCGTGCGCCGAGCGGTTCTCGGAGTTCGGCGTGCGACCCCATACGGCCGAGGACATGTCGGCGCTGAGCGATCTGGCCGATTACCTGTTCGAGGCGGGTGAGCGCCGGCGTGCCGGCCCGATCTACCGCCTGGTGCGGGCGTTCGGTTCCGGTAACGCACGCGCGGCCGTGCGCCAGGCCGAGGCATTGATCGCCGCGGGCGACTGGCCTGCCGCACACGCGCTGTTGCGGCCGCTGCACGAAGACGGGCAGCTCGACCTGTGGGGCCGCCGCGCGCTGGCGCATTGCGAAAGCCAGGCCGGACACCACGCGCAGGCGGTGACTTTGGCCGAGGACGTGGTCAGCGAACGGCCGCTCGATGCCGGGTTCATGGCGACCTATCTCGACGTGCTGGTGCGCTCGCGCGAGCCGGACCGGTGGCGCGACGCGTTCGAGCGCCTTGGCCCTATTCTGACCGAGGAAGGGTCGGCGGAGCTTCAGGCACGGCTGCACCTGGCCGATGGCCAGGTCGGCAAGGCCGAAGCCATCCTGCGCGATTTCACGCTGCATCCGCAAACCCGTCTGTTCTATCTCGGCGTGGAGGCCGGCTACGCGGCTTTGGGTGCAGGCGAAGTGGAGCTGGCGGGGCGCCTGGCCGACCGGCTGGTGGCGGAAGCGCCGGACGTGGCCTCGCCGCTTCTGTTGCGCACGGATATTTTCTTGCTTTGCCAGCTTTGGGACAAAGCGGCCGAGACATTGAACGCGATGCCCGATGCGGACGCGCAGCTTGGACCGACCTTGCTGAAGTGGTTCGAATATTACTGCTTCGTGGGCGACACGGCAAACGCCAGTCTTACACAGGCGCGGCTCGAGCAAGCTGGGTTGCCGAGCCGGCAGGCGGTTCTGCCTATTCTGCGGTTTCTGGCCGAGCAGCAGAAATGGGACGAAGTGGCCGAGCGCGCGCTGGCCTGGCTGGATGCGGATTTCCGCTTCGGGCAGATCGGCTACGTGCTCTACCGGGCCGCCAAGCGCACCGGCCGGCAGGCGGATTTTCTGCAGGCGATCGAAGCGGTGCAGGGCTGGGCGGAGCGGGCCGACCTGGTTCGGCTGCATACGGCGCTGGCCTGGGATGGCGTGCGCAGCCTGGCGGAGATGGAGCAGGTGGCCGCTTGCGCGGGGCCGGCGAGCCCGGCGATGCGGCATCGCATGGCGGTGCAGCGTTCGGTGCTGGCGCGCGCGCAGGCCCCGGCGTGGCAGCGGGCTTTGTTCCTGTGCACGAATGCGAATTATCTGTGCGCGACGATCGTGGCCTTGCACAGCGCGCTGCAGCACAGCGCGCCGGGGCGGGAGGATTGTTTCGTCGTCGTCGATGACGATCTGGCGCCCAGGACGGAGCGGTTGGTGCAGCCGTTCCGCGAGCGCGGGTTCACGGTTCATGTCGTGCAGGCCAGCGAAGTGACCGGGGACGCCGACAAGCTGTATCCGGCATACGGCCTGTTCACCAGCGGGCATCTGCTGGCCTCGGCGGCTTACTACAGGATATTCTTCGCGCGGTATCTGCAGCGGTTGGGCACCTACACACGCGCGATCTATGTCGACAGCGACGTGCTGGTGCGTACGCCGCTCGACGCGCTGTTTGGCGCCGAGCTTGGCGGCCACCCGTTGGCGGCGCGGGTGGAGACGCCGCGGCCGGAGGTGACGCGGGCGATCTCGCTGCATGGGTTGGAGGGCGACCTGTATTTCAATTCGGGCGTGCTGCTGTTCGATCTGGCGCATCCTGGGTTGGGCGAGGCGCTGGATGGCGCGGTGGCGGCGATCGCCGACGAGACGGTGACGTTGCTGTTCCATGACCAATGCGCGCTGAACCTGGGTTTCCGCGACCGGTTCGCGCGGCTGGGTTTGCAATGGAATACGCCGGTGACGGAGACGACGCGGGCGGGCGATGTGGCGGCCGATACGGCGATCCTGCATTACCTGGACCGGCCGAAGCCGTGGAGTGCGGCTTATGACGGGGAGTGCGCGACGTTGTGGTTCGACCAGTGGCAGAAGACGGCGGAGCTGATCGGCGAGGCGCAGGCGCTCGAGGTGTTCGGGCTCAGCGCCGATTGAGGCTGGCATGAAGCTGGTGGTGATCAAGCTGGGCAGCGCGCTGGTGGCCGATGGTGGCGCGCCGCGGGCGGCGTGGCTGGCCGGAATGGCGGCTGACGTGGCGATGGCGCGGGCGCGGGGCGACCAGGTGATCGTGGTGAGTTCGGGGGCGATCGCGCTGGCGCGGCAGGCGTTGGGACTGGGCGGTGCGCGGTTGCGGCTGGAGGAGAAGCAGGCGGCGGCCGCGGTGGGGCAGATACGGCTGGCACAGGCGTGGAGCGAGGCGCTGGCGGGGGTGGGGCTGGTGGCGGCGCAGCTGCTGCTGACGCTGGGCGATACGGAGGACCGGCGGCGGTATCTGAATGCGCGGGCGACGTTGCAGACGCTGTTGCGGCTGGGGTGCGTGCCGGTGGTCAACGAGAACGATTCGGTGGCGACGGCGGAGATCCGGTTCGGGGACAATGACCGGCTGGCGGCCCGGGTGGCCGAGATGGTGCAGGCCGACGAGCTGATCCTGTTTTCCGATGTGGACGGGCTGTACACGGCGGACCCGCGGGTGCGGGCGGATGCGGTGCACGTGCCGGTGGTGGCGCGGATGACGGCGGAGATCGAGGCGATGGGGGGCGAGCCGCCGGCGGGGTATTCGTCGGGCGGGATGCGGACGAAGCTGCTGGCGGCGCGGATCGCGACGCAGGCGGGGGTGGCGATGGCGATTGCGGCGGGGGCGGGGGAGCGGCCGTTGCGGGCGCTGGAGGCGGGCGGGCGGTGCACGTGGTTTGCGGCCGCGGCGGAGGGGCGGCGCGCGCGCAAGGCGTGGATTGCGGGGAGCCTGCGGGCGGAGGGGGCGTTCGTGGTGGATGCGGGTGCGGCGCGGGCACTGGCGGGTGGTGGGTCGCTGCTGCCGGCGGGGGTGCGCGAGGTGCGCGGGGTGTTCGGGCGGGGGGATGCGGTGCTGGTGCTGGGCGAGGATGGCGCACGGCTGGGGCAGGGGTTGAGCGGGTATGATTCGGGCGACGCCGCGCGGTTGGCGGGGCATCGGTCCGAGGAGATCGAGGGGTTGTTGGGTTGGCGGGGGCGCGATGAGCTGGTGCATCGCGACGATCTGGTTTTGGCGGGCTAGGGACTTAGCCGGGTGGCTCAGGTTGGCGGGTGGTGGGCGGCGGCGGGGCGGTTGAGGCTGTCGCAGATGGAGCTGAAGAGGCTCTCGGGCGGGGGTTCGGGTGGTTTGGGTGGTGCGGGACGGAAGGCGGGCTGCACCAGTTCGCGCAAGGCTGCCTCTTCGGGGTTGAGCGGGCGGAGGGCGGCAGCGGCGATGGCGATGCGGTTGGCGGCCAACTGCGCCTCGCGCTTGGCGTCGGCGCCGGTGGCGGCGGCCAGACGGGTGCCGAGTGCGATGCACTGGCGGACCGAGCGGGCGAGATGGGTGAAGACGAGGCGCGGGTCGGCCTGGCGCGGCATGGGTGCGGCGTCGGGCTCGGCGGGTGGGGTTTGTTCGAGGGCCTGGCGGGCGGCGGTGCGGGCGAGTTCCATGCCGAGTTCGGCCAGTTCGCGGCACATGCGCCGGTAGAGGGCGATTTCCTCGAAGGGGTCGTCGGGCGGCGTGGGTTGGGCGGTGGGCAGGGTTCGGTGTTCCGGTCGGGTTTGGAACATTATAGGAACATGGATGCGGGGAGCTGGGCAAGCAGATTGTGGTATGTGGGGGTGGCGTGGCGTGAGAGGGTGATATTTGGGAGGCTTTACCGATTACCGCCTGGGTTTATTGGGGGTTGGGTGGTGGGCTGAAGCCCACCCTACGTTGGGGGAGGGGTGATGGACGGGGGACTGCTTGCCTTGCGTTGTTTGATTGTCGGGGGCCGGCGTGCCGGAGGTTGAGGCGTTCATCGCGCGGTGGTCGGCGGCGGAGATGGCGGAGCGGACGAATGCGCCGCCGTTTCTGATCGAGTTGTGCGGGTTGCTGGGGGTGGAGGCGCCGCCGCCGGCGCAGGGCGGGCTGGGGCGTTACCGGTTCGAGCGGAGCGTGACGCATCGGGAGGGGGACCGGCGGGAGACGACGCGGCGGATCGACCTGTACAAGCGCGACTGCTTCATTCTGGAGGCCAAGCAGGGGGCCAACATACGGCCGGCGGCTGATCTGTTCGGCGGGATGAGCGAGGCGGGGCGGCGGCAGACGGTGCGGCATACGCCGGGCTGGACGCAGCATATGCTGAGCGCGCGCGGGCAGGCGGAAGGGTATGTTCGCGATCTGCCGACGGACGAGGCGGCGCCGCCGTTCCTGATCGTGTGCGATGTCGGGTTCTGTTTCGACGTGTATGCCGATTTCTCGGGCACGGGGCGGCATTACGTGCAGTTTCCGGATCGGAACAGTTTCCGCATTTACTTGCAGGATTTGAAACGGGCGGAGATACGCGAGCGGCTGCGGGCGATATGGACGGAGCCTGCGAGTCTCGATCCCTCGCGGGCGCGGACGGAGGTCACGCGCGATATCGCGGAGTATCTGGCGCGGCTGGTGCGGGCGCTGGAGGCGCGGCACGCGCCGGATGCGGTGGCGCTGTTCGTGATGCGGTGCATTTTCTGCATGTTCGCGCAGTCGGTGGAACTGCTGCCGGCGAAGGACACGTTTACCGCCATTCTGGAGCGGTGCCGGGGCAATCCGGAGAAGTTCGTGGGCCTGGTCGGCGAGTTGTGGCGGCAGATGAATTCGGGCGGGTTTTCGGCGGCGGCCGAGGCGGTGGTGCGGCGCTTCAATGGCGGGCTGTATGCGCCGGGTGCGGCAGGTGCCGAGCCGTTGGGCGTGACGGCGGACGAGATCGGGCTGCTTTGCATTGCGGCAGGCCGGGACTGGGCGAATGTGGAGCCGGCGATATTCGGGACGTTGCTGGAGAATGCGCTGACGGTGCGGCAACGGGGGCAGTTGGGGGCGCATTTCACGCCGCGTGCGTTCGTGGAGCGGCTGGTGTTGCCGGCGGTGATGGAGCCGTTGCGGGCGGAGTGGGACGGGTTCAAGGCAGCCTCGTATGCGAAGCTGGAGGCGGGTGACAGCGAGGGTGCGGCTGAATTGCTGCGGCAGTTCCATGGCCGGCTTTGCAACGTGCGGGTGCTGGACCCGGCGTGCGGGACGGGAAACTTCCTGTATGTGACGATGGAGTTGATGAAGCGGCTGGAGGGCGAGGTGCTGGATGCGCTGGCCAATCTGCAGGCCGGCGAGGGCGATCGGCTGGCGCTTGCGGGGGCGAGCGTGGACCCGCATCAGTTTCTCGGGCTGGAGAAGAACCCGCGGGCGGTGCCGGTGGCGGAGCTGGTCTTGTGGATCGGGTATCTGCAATGGCATTTCCGCACGATGGGTGCGGCGCCGCCGGCGGAACCGATCCTGCGCGATTTCCACAACATCGTTCATGCGGATGCGCTGCTGAGCTACGAGCGCGAGGAGGTGGTGCGCGACGCGCAGAGCCTGCTGGTGACGCGGTGGGACGGGGTGAGTTTCAAGCCGCATCCGGTGACGGGGGAGAACGTTCCGGACGAGGCGCACCGGGTGGAGGTGACGCGGCTGGTCGGGGTGCGGGCTGCGGTCTGGCCGGAGGCGGATTTCATCGTGGGCAATCCGCCGTTCATTGCGGGCAAGGACATGCGGGCGGAGCTGGGCGAGGGATATGCGGGGGCGCTATGGCGGAGTTACGCGAAAGTGCCTGAGTCGGCCGATATCGCGCTGTATTTCTGGTGGAAGGCGGCGCAGGCGCTGGTGGCGAACAAGGCGCGGACCGTGCGGTTCGGGTTCATCACCTCCAACAGCATCAGGCAGGTGTTTTGCCGGCGGGTGCTGGCCGAGGCGATGGCGGGCAAGCGGCGGGTCCGGCTGGTGTTTGCGATACCGGATCATCCGTGGTCGGACGGGGCAGGGTCGGCGGCGGTGCGGATTGCGATGACGGTGGCCGAGCGTGCGTCGCGTGCCGGGTTGCCGGGAGAGCCGGTGTTGAAGCGCGTGGTGCAGGAGTGGGCGACGGAGGCGGGTGTGCCGGGGGTGACGCTGAGCGCGCAGACGGGGGTGATCAATGCGGATTTGTCGATCGGGGTGAATCTGGATCAGGCAGAGGCGTTGCGGGCGAATGAGCGAATTTGCAGTCCGGGCATGAAGCTTCATGGCGCGGGCTTCATCGTGACGCCGGTGCAGGCGCGGGCGCTCGGGTTGGGGAGCGTGCCTGGGCTGGAGCGGCATATCCGGCCGTATCTGAATGGGCGCGATCTGACGCAGCGTAGTCGCGGGGTGATGGTGATCGATCTGTTCGGGTTGTCGGAGGACGAGGTATCGCGTCGGGAGTATCCACAGCGTATTCACAGCATGTCTATACGGGTGAAGCCGGCGGCGGAGACGAGAACGCCAGATGCTGCGCAATATCGCGACGATTGTGGTGGTTACACGGAGAAGCCACGGCCGGAACTGCGCAAGTCGACGGTCGGGCTTGACGCGATATATCGCGACGGTGGAGACGGCGAAGCATCGGCCGTTCTGTTTTTTGCCGGCTGCTGTTATTCCGGACAACATGCTCGTTTGCATCGCGTCGGACGAGGCGTTTCATCTGGGCGTGCTGTCGTCACGCATTCACGTGACCTGGGCGCTGGCGGCGGGTGGCACGCTGGAGGACCGGCCGCGCTACAACAAGACGCGATGTTTCGATCCGTTTCCGTTTCCGGCGGCGACGGACGCGCAGCGCGCGGGGATCGGGGCGGTGGCGGAGGAGCTGGATGCGCTGCGGCGGACGCGGCTGGATGCGGACCCGCGTTTGACGATGACGGGGCTGTATAATGTGCTGGAGCGGTTGCGGTCCGGCGCGGTGCTGAACGCGGCCGAGCGCGATGTTCATGATGCGGGGTGCGTTTCGGTGTTGCTTCATCTGCACGACCGGCTCGATGCGCTGGTGGCCGAGGCGTACGGGTGGGCGGCGGATTTGCCGGCTTCGGAGATCGTGGCGCGGGTGGTGCGGCTGAACCTGGAGCGGCGGGCGGCGGAGCAGGAGGGCCGGGTGGCGTGGTTGCGGCCGGCGTTTCAGGCGCCGGAGGAGCGGGTGGTGGCGGCGCAGTCGGCGATGGCGGTGGAACAGGGGGAGGCGGGCGGGCTGCCGGTTTGGCCGGCGCGCGATCCGGAGCGGTTCGTGGCGTTGCGGGCGGTTCTGGCGGTGGCGCCTGGCGGGGCGGGGGAGTTGGCGCGCCGGTTCGTGCGGGCGCCGCAGGGCAAGGTTGGGGAGATGCTGGAGACGCTGGCGGCGCTGGGGCAGGCGCGGCGGGGGGCGGATGGGCGGTTTTCGGTTTGAGGAGCGGGAGGCTGCGTTGGGCGGGCGCTGGGGGGGCTCCTGGGTTGCTTCGCGCGGGCTCGCAACGACGGGGTTTTTTGGGGGGGTGTTGGGGACCTCCGTTTCTGGCAGGCGGCCGGGGGTTCAAGGGAATGCGTAGCGTGTCCGGGCCGATCCAGGTGATGACGAGCCTGGTTGTTGCGGCGACGGACCCGATCGTTGCGTTCGCGTCGTAACCGATTGCCCAGTGGTATTTGGTGGAGGCGGCGGACACCGATCCGCCAAACGCCCCCGAGTTGTAGCTGTAGGCGCCTTCGATGGTGAGGACCGGCGGCAGGCCGCCGCTGGTGGCGGGCGTGAAGAAGAGGGAGATGGTTTCGCCCGCGGTATTATAGGCCGATGTGCCGGAGGTGGTGACGCGGCGCTGGACGATGTAGGTGCCGACGGCAGTGCCGGCCGCATTCTGGATGGAGCCGCCTTCGTATTGCCATAGGCCGCCGTTGTCGGCGTCGGCATCGTTGCTCAGGGTCGAGCGAACCAGCGAGAGGGTCGAGGAACCGGCGAAGGCGCTGGCGGAGAAGAGCGATACGGCCGCGAGGCATGCGGCGGCGAGCGGCGCCCGGAGGTTGCAGGACATGGAGAGTCTCCTGTTGCGGCCATTTTGAACTGGCAACAGCAGTAGGCGATCGGACCGCAAGAAGAAAGCCTCATGTCTGTTGACGAGCTGCCGCTGTTTAACGCCTGCGAATTCGAGGATAATTCGAAACCTGCGGAAGCGCCCTGATGATGGGTGGCACGCTGTCGGGGCCTCACGGTCACCCCATTCGATCCGGGCCGAAGCCCGTCCTACGGCGGCGAGGATATCACCGTTTCACAGCGTGCCATCGCACACGGTAGCATAGGGGCAACCGGATGCAAAGGCGACGCTAAGATGACACTTGTAGAGGCGACGCGCTGGTGGGGCCTCCCGGGAACCCCACGCTGCAGCACCTTTTCCTCTCGAAAGAGGACTGAACGCGGTGGTCCTGATCTTCGTGTGGACCGGGATCTGCGCGATGCGGCGCTTGGAGGTGGGGCGTCTGCTGCTGATGAGTGCCGGGCGAGACCCGGGTTGCTTGGCAAGGGCTCGCAATGACGGTTGTTGGCGAGGGCTGAGACGGATTTCGGGGTTTGGGCGTCGGTTGGTCAGCGGGGGCGGTTGAGGCGGGGTTCGGTTCGGTCGCGGGAGGAGGCGAGGCGGGCGGCGGCGCGCAGGGTGGGGCTTAGGGACTCGCGGGTGGGGGGTGGTGGCGGGATGGGGGCTGGGCGGATGGCGGGAGGTTGGGGTGCGGCTTCGGCGGCGCGAATGAGGGCTGGGGTGTCGTAGGGGGTGCGGGCGGGTTCGGGGATGCGGTTGGCGAGGGTGCGGAGTTCGGATTGGAGGTCGTCGATCTTGGTGTCGAGTTCGGCGATGCGGGATTTCACGCCGAAGGTTGCGAAGGGCATCATGAGGAAGGCGAGGCCCACGAGGATGCCGAAGATGAGGACGAGGACGCCGAGCCAGCCCGGCATCCAGTCAGGAAATTCAAACGGCAGAGTCATAGCATCGATGTTGGGGCTAAAGGCGCAGAGAGCAAAAGTTTTTTGGTCCTTTTTTTCAAAAAAGGACTGCTTGCCTTTGCTTATTGCGCCGCAGTGACACCCTCCTGCACCAATTCCCGAAGCTTGGGCTGAAGATGCGCATTGCCGGCCACGATATCGTTGTCCGGCCCGTCCGAGAGGGCGAATTCGGCGCCGTCGGGTGAGGTGGCGGTACCGCCGGCTTCGCGGACGATGAGGGCGCCGGCGGCGACGTCCCATGGTTTGAGGCCGAGTTCCCAGTAGCCGTCGTAGCGGCCGGCGGCGACCCAGGCGAGGTCGAGGGCGGCGGAGCCGAAGCGCCGGACGCCGGCGGTGGCGGGCATGAGGGCGCCGAGGGTTCGGGCGAAGGCGAGGCGGTTGCGTGGGGTGACGGCGGCGAAGGGGATGCCGGTGGCGAAGAGGGCGTCGGCGAGGTCGCGTCGGGCGGAGACGCGGAGGCGGCGGTCGTTGAGGTAGGCGCCGCCGCCGCGTTCGGCCCAGAACATTTCGTTGTTGGCGGGGGCGTAGATCATGCCCGCGGCGATTTCGGTGGTGTTGTCGGGGTGGCGGCGCTGGAGGGCGATGGAGATGGCCCAGTGGGGGATGCCGTGGAGGAAGTTGGTGGTGCCGTCGAGCGGGTCGACGACCCAGCGCCAGGTCCAGTTGTCGGTGCCTGAGGCGCCGGATTCTTCCATGAGGAAGGCGTAGCCGGGCCGGGCTTTGGCGAGTTCCTCGCGGATTGTGGCTTCGGCGCGGATATCGGCCTGGGAGACGAAGTCGGACGGGCCTTTGACGCTGACCTGGAGTTGTTCGACTTCGTTGAAGTCGCGCAGCAGGCGTTTGGAGGCTTTTTGGGCGGCGTTCTGCATGATGGTCATGTGGGGGGAGAGGCGGAGGGCCACTTGGCGGTTGATCCTAGGGTTTGGCCTGGAGGTCGGAGTGCCAGGTGCGTTCGGCAGCCATTGGGTTGCCGTGTTTGGGCCGGGGTTCAAGCGCGACGCGGGCTGCCTGCCCGGCGTCAGCGAGGTTCGAACGTTTTCTGGTTCGCTTTTTCAGGACCGAGAAGCTGTCGGGCTTACCCTTTCGCGCGTTCGACGTAGCTGCCGTCTTCGGTGCGGACGACGACGCGTTCGCCGGCTTCGACGAAGGGGGGGACGAGGGTTTTGACGCCGTTGGAGAGTTTGGCGGGCTTGTAGCTGGAGCTGGCGGTTTGGCCTTTGACGACGGGGTCGGCTTCGACGATTTCGAGGGTGACCATCTGGGGGAGGTGGGCACCGACGGGTTCGCCTTCGACGAGGTCCACGTCAATGGTCATGTTGTCCTGCAGGAAGGGAGCCTGGTCGCCGAGGAGGCCGAGGGGGACGATGGTCTGTTCGAAGGTTTCGGGGTCCATCAGGACGATGTTGTCGCCGTCGGTGTAGGAATAGGTGAAGTCGCGGTTGTCGGTCATCAGGCGTTCGACGGTGTCGGCCGTGCGCCAGCGCTCGTTCGTTTTGTTGCCGGTCTTGAGGTCGCGCATTTCGACCTGGATGAAGGCGCCGCCTTTGCCCGGGGTGATGATCTGCTGTTTGAGCACCGTCCAGCGTCGGCCGTCGTGTTCGATGACCTGGCCGGCGCGGATGAGGTTGGCTTGCTGCTTCATGGGGGTGTTCCGGGTTCTCTTGGGCGGCTGCGACAGGGTGGCGGGGTGTTTATCGGCTGGGGTAGGGCGGGGCAAGGCACGCAGGCAAGGCACGCAGGCAAGGCACTGGGGGCAAGGCGGGGCTTGCCGGGGGCGGCGCGGGGTGGTTGGAGGGGGGTTGAACAGGTTTGGATACGATGACGATGAGCGAGACTGAAGGTTCGATGGGGTTCCCCGAGGCAGCGCGGCGGCTGGGTGTGCCGTTGCGGGTGCTGCGGCAGGCGATCCGGGCGGGTCGGTTGGAGAAGCCGCCGGTCGGGTCGGCGACGGCGCATGTGCCGGCGGCTTGGCTGGCGGCGGCGCAGGCGCGGGTGGAGAGCGAGCGCGGCGTGTTCAGCCGGGCGCTGACGCAGAAGGTGCCGGCGTTTGCGCGTTACGAGGGGACGTCGGCCTGGCGGAAGTATCGGGCGAAGGTTCGGGCGTTCTACACGAAGTAAGGCAAGGCCTTCTTTTCTGTAGAAAAGAAGCAGAAGACTTCTGCTCCGCTGTCGCGAGCTCGCGATAGCGGAGCAGGCGTTTTTTGTCCTTTTTTTCAAAAAAGGACTGCTTGCCTTTCTATGCCCGCCGGATCGCGCAGTGTGCCGTCCGGCTGCAGGTAAGTGGGGCCGATCGGAACCTTGCCGTGCCCGCCTGCAATGTCGAGCACGTAGGTAGGCCATGCCAGCCCGGTGACGCGGCCGCGAATTTTGGCGAGCAGGGCCTGGCCTTCCGCGATGGGGACGGCGAAGCGGGCGGTGCCTGGGGCGGGGTCGAGCTGGTGCAGATAGTACGGTTTGACGCGGTGGCGGAGCATGGTTCGCAGCAGGGCTTCGAGCGCGTCGGGCGTGTCGTTGACGCCGCGCAGCAGGACGGATTGGCCGAGCGTGGGGATGGATCGGGATTGGATGCGGCGTAGGGCGCTTGCGGCGTCCGCGGTGAATTCGCTGGCGTGGTTGGCGTGGAGCAGGAGGTAGAGCGGCTTTTCGGTGGTCAGGGCGGCGGCGAGTTCCGGGGTGACGCGGGTGGGGTCGGCCGTGGGCACGCGGGTGTGGATGCGGAGAAGCTCGATGTGGGGGATGGCTTCGAGGGCGGCGAGCAGGGTTTGCAGGCGACGTGGGGAGAGCAGGAGCGGGTCGCCGCCGGTGAGGATGACTTCGCGTATGGCGGGGCGGTCGGCGATGTAGGCGATGGCGGCGTCGAGCTGGGGTTGGGTGAGGAGGCCGCCATCGGGGCCCACGTGTTCGCGGCGGAAGCAGAAGCGGCAATAGAGCGGGCAGATGAGGAGGGGCTTGATCAGCACGCGGTCGGGGTAGCGGTGGACCAGGCCGGGCAGGGGGGAGTGCGCTTCGTCGCCGATCGGGTCGGTGGATTCGTGGGGGGCTGTGATGAGTTCGTCGGGGTGGGGGACGACCTGGCGGGCGATGGGGTCGTCCGGGTGGGTGATGAGGCGGGCGAAGGCCGGGGGGATGGCGATGGCGTAGCTTGCGGCGACTTGCGTGATGGCGGCCTGGTGCTCGGGCGGGATCAGGTGGGCGGCGATGAGGTGGGCTTGGGTGCGCAGGGTTCCGTCGGGCATGGTGGGCGGGGTTTAGGGGAGTTTTCTCGGGAGAAGAAGGCGCCGGGATCGTTTGTTTGGGGGAGGGTTCCGAGGCTGGGCCTCGGGGGGGTGGGCGATCAACGTTGATGCACGACGTTGAGCCGGGCCGGCTGCGATTGAGCAAGAGATGACGGCGACGTTCGGCGGCTTTGCGCCAACGCGAAAGCGGCATCTGGCAACGGCGATATTGGGAACACAGGATCAGGGACGAACGGGATTATGCGGCTTATATGGATTACATCCATTTCAGCCCGGCAGAGCATGGGCTCGTCACGGAAGCGCGGGCCTGGGAATACTTGTCATTCGGCGATGTTTGGCGGCGGGTCTATATCCTCTGGAATGGGGGGCACGGAGGGTGATGCGATTCATGGCGGCGAGCAGGTGAGATTATAGGTACGACGGCATAAAGCAGTTGACGTCGACAACTGGCTTGCGTTGGCGTGCTGGAGCACGCCCTACGCTTGCTGAGGCAGCGCACCCACTCCAGGATAGCTCGATGCCAGATCTCACAAGGCGCCTCATCCTCGGCGCTGGCGCCACCCTTCTCGCAGCGGCCCCAAAGGCACGAGCCGGCGACCCGCCGCACGAGCTCATCGACATCGGCATTCACAAGTTCAGAGTCCCAAAACCGTATCTGTTCGACGAGATCACGCCACCCGGCGTCTCCCCCGACGGCCTCCCGCCCCACTTCTCCTTCGCCTTTCTCATGCCAGACGGAGCCCCCTGCGGCTTCGAGACCGAGTTCCCACCCATCACCCACCCCTACGTCCTAGAACGCGAAGGCGGCCGCTATCCCGTCCTGTGCTACCGCGTCGCCTCCCCAATAGGCGTGGACGGACACAGACCCATTCGCCTTTCCGCCCATGAACAACTCAACAGCAGCTTGCTCGCGACCGACATGTACGACTTTTCGACAAAAGACGGACAGCTAGCACTGAGCTTCAAGGGGCAACGAGACAACGTCGAAAGTCGATTCGCATCTGATGTAGAAAAAGCGACTGGCGTGACAACAGAAGTCTTTCTTGTGCAGCTAAGCAGAACCGCACAGTTCTTCTATGGCGCATGTAATATATCTATCCGCAGCAACCCACTCGCGAGCTTTGTGCTGTATATACCATCCTCCAAAATAGCTTATGCCTTGGAAAGTGGAAAAAAAGCCGCGAATCTCCTGATTAACTGGAGAGCAAGATCTTGACAGACATTGTTTTGGACACCGAAGTTCCACAGATCAGACGATTCATAGCGACACGAAACTATCCAGGAGGTTATGCGTACATAAGCAGCATAATCGCACAACATCCCGAATTCGATCAGACGACCGCCTTCTGGTTCGAGAAAGCGCGCATGATCAACATGAACATCCGCTCAGACCCTGCCGACATCTACATCCGGGCCGCGACCGCATGTGGCCTCCGCTGGGATAGCAAACTCGCCGACGACCGGGCCGCCAATGCCAAGATGCTTCAGGCCACCTCCGACAGCATCGGCGAAGCTGTCTTGACCGGCATCGCGAACGACCGTGCAATCACCAACGTCAACACGTTCCTCAACCAGGACATCGTTGGCGCCCTCGCCTCCGGTCAAACGATCGGCGGCTGGGGCGGAGCGTTCTACTATTGGAATGCACCCTTCATTCCGCCCGGCACGACCCAGATCATGACCGTCGGCGATTACATCCGCACACACCCCGACGAACTCGAGAAGTTCATCAGTTGCAATGCCGTCGCGTCGCATGACGCGCTGTGGGAGACGGCCCTCCCCGGCCTCGAAGCCTCCGCAACCATACCAGGTCGCGCCGATGCCATCGCGCTGGCCCGTGCCAACCTCCTGTTCCAAGGTCTCGCCGTCAACCGCCAGGCCCAGGCGCCCGATTGGGTCAAAGCCGCGATCAGGAGCCGCGTCGTCGAGATGACGCTCGGCAAGGCCGCAGCCGGCTCCCCGGACGAGATCGCCGATTTCCGCTACCGCAATGGCCGCTGGTTCGAGCCCGCGCTGGAAACCATCAGTGTCGACGACGGCGAGGGGAGCATCACCGTGTCAGGCTTGGCCCAAGTCAAAGATCCACACGTGACCGAGCAGCTCGACGCCAGGCGTGCAATCCGTCTCCAGCATCGAGCTTTCCAGCCCACCCCCGCCTATTAAACCGTCTCCTGCTCATGCACATTGCTCAGCCAGTTTTAAGAGGCGGTAAGGCATGGGCGGTGTTCGCGCGGCAGCGTTGCGAAGACTGCAACCAGCAACGGCTGATCGCGTAGCCGTCTAGTTTGGTGCGTAATTCAAGACTTACGCAACAGGAGAAGCTCATGACAGGCACTCGGGCGTTCACTCCCTGTTTACGATCATTAGGCAGCGCCTCGTCTCGCAATTTTCAACGCCATCTGCATCCGCTCGTCGCTTTTCATCACAGGAAGTGTCTGGGATGGAATTGATCCGCTGAGTGAGGCCGAGTTTCCAACGCAGTGACGACTGATGTCATAGGATATTGGAAATACGTCTTCGACTTCACGCCCCAAAAAATGAGCTACTGCGCTCGCGCTGCAGCCATTGCCGCTATCGGCTGCAAAGAAAATCTGCGTTGCCCCTTTAATAAAACTTATTTGCAACGAATACTTAGTCAGCTCTGGGTCCCGCAGGTCTAAGCCCCCCAGGATAGCGGGGCATCTGACACCGCAAGCCAAAACTACGTGGGTGCCGACGACCCTGCCGATAAGATGAGTTATGGGAAGCTCAACGACAGGCGTCATGATTGTTTCGCCCAAGTGCTCGTGATCGCTAATCGTACTCCCATACGGGATGGTCGCCGATATCGTCCTCCGTAAGTTCCGCGACATCTTTGCGTATTGTCATAGCCACCCCAACGGCCTTGTCCCTTCAATCTCTGGACTTTAGGACGCATGGGCAGCCTGCTGCAATAACTTGGTGCTTGCTGGTGCGAAACTCAAGACTTATGCATCGGTCGGAACGTCGAGCATTGTCACCGGGTTGCTTGGTGCAGAAGTCTGGTGCGTATGTCTGTTTACAACAGGCTTATCCCGAAACCCGCCAGTCCGCTTCCGGCCGCAATCGAACTTAGGTGCTTTTCAAGTGGGGCGAACGCGAGGAGGTATGGGTCGAGCCTTGGTTTGTCACGCGCGTGCGGCGGAGCCGCTCGGGAGATTTTCGGCGCGGTTTCCGGCTTTGCGGTTCACGGGCTGAGGAACGCTTGCAGGCGTTGCCAGATCGAACCGCGTTCTTGCGATCCAGCGCTTTCAAGCAATGGGCCCAGTCCGGCATTGCCGCGGGCCGATGCTGGCTGCAGGCGAGACAGATGTGACGGCTCCCGATAAGGTCACCAGCGCCAATGAGAACAAAAGTTTTTTGGTCCTTTTTTTCAAAAAAGGGCTGCTTCCTTCCTTAGGCTTACGAAATGCACCCAAGCTGGCATCCA
The DNA here is from genome assembly GCA_963848205.1 of uncultured Alphaproteobacteria bacterium. Taxonomy (GTDB): domain Bacteria; phylum Pseudomonadota; class Alphaproteobacteria; order Acetobacterales; family Acetobacteraceae; genus BOG-908. The sequence goes on from CAWKCV010000003.1 coordinate 430,838, forward strand.
GAAAGCTTCCGCGACCGCCAAGGCTTTTTGCAAAGGCGCGCGCTTCTGCTCAAAGCGACGCGGGCGTTTTTCGATGCGCGAGGGTATTGCGAAGTAGAGACGCCGTATGCGGTGGTGGCACCTGGGGAGGAGGTGCATTTGCGGGCGTTCGGCACCGAGCGGGAGCTGGCGGCGGGTGGGCGGGAGGCTTTGTGGCTGCATACGAGCCCGGAGTTCGGGATGAAGAAGCTGCTGGCGGCGGGGGCGGGACCGATTTTTCAGTTGGCGCGGGTGTGGCGGAACGGGGAGCGGAGCGAGCGGCACGCGCCGGAGTTCACGATGCTGGAGTGGTATCGGCCGGGCTTGGGGTTCGATGGGCTGATGGACGAGGTGGAGGCTTTGCTGCGGGCGGTGTTGCCGCCGGTGGTCGAGTGGGGTGGGATGCGGGTGGATTTGGGGGCGTTCGAGCGGTTGCGGATGGCGGATGCGTTTGGGCGGTTCGCGGGGGCGGATTTGCTGGGGACGCTCGGGGATGCGGCGGGGCTGGCGGCGTCGGCGGGGGCAGTGTTGCGGGATGGGGAGGGGTGGGAGGATTTGTTTTTCCGGCTGCTGCTCGAGCGGGTGGAGCCGGCGATCGGGCGGGGGCGGCCGACTTTCTTGACGCATTGGCCGGCGGCGCAGGCGGCGTTGGCGGTTCGCGATCCGGCGGATGGGCGGGTGGCGTTGCGGTTCGAGCTGTTCATGTGCGGGTTGGAGTTGGCCAACGCGTTCCAGGAGCTGACGGATGCGGGCGAGCAGCTTGTGCGGTTCGAGGCCGATCGGGCCCGCAGGGCGGCGCTGGGCGGGCAGGATTGGGCGATGGACGAGGAATTGCTGGCGGCGCTGGCGCACGGGATGCCAGATTGTTCGGGTATCGCACTGGGGTTCGACCGGTTGGCGATGCTGGCGTGCGGCGCGAGCAGAATTGATCAGGTTTTATGGCTGCCGGCGCCGCCCGACCCCATGTGAAGCTGGTCGGTTGTGCGTTGTGTTGGCGGGTCTGGTGGCCGCTTGGGAGCAGAGTGTGTGATGCGTAAGGTTCTGTTGTTGGCTGGCGTGGCGCTTTTGGCGGGTTGTGCGTATCCCAATCCGCAGCATGTGGCGGCGTTGAACGGCTTGGTGGGCAAGAGCGAGACGGACATGCTGCGTTCGTACGGCGTCCCAAACCGGACGTATGACGCCAATGGCGAGCGGTTCGTGACGTATGCGATGAACCGCATCGAGACGATCCCCGGCGACAGTTTCGGGCCTGGTTTCGGTTATGGCGGCTTCGGTTATGGCGGGTTCGGTTATGGCGGCTTCGGATATGGCGGTTTTGGCGGCGGGTTCGGGCCGGAAGTGATCCAGCGTGATTGCGACACGACATTCGAGCTGCGGGCGGGCGTGGTGCAGAGCTACAAGTTGCGCGGCAACGATTGCTGAACGCCGGTCAAGCAGACGGTTCGCTGAGTGCGTGAACCGGCGAAAGGCGGCCACGATGTCGGCCTGCTTGTAAGGCTTGGCGAAGAACAGGCTTTCAGCAGGCAGGTCGATGTCGCCTGCGTTGAATTGCCCGGACGTGACGACGATGACGATGTCGGCGCGGGCTTGGAGGATGCTCACGGCCTCGTCCGCGTCGGCCGCTACGACTGTGATGAAGCCGGCATCCTCGACCCTATCGACGGCTGCAATCCGCAGGAGCGGATCGTCTTCGACGATGAGGATGGTTGGCCTGGAAGCTTGCCCGGCTGGACCTTCGCCATTCTAGGAACGCTGCAGGCGGGCCAGCGGCGCCTTGAATTCGGCTTGTAATCCCGTGGGCAGATAACGAAGCGACACGCCGCCTGTTCCGGCCAGTCCCATGCCGATGAGCTTGGAGCCGAAACCTTTGGTTGCCGGCTGTTCGGGCGTGGGGCCGCCGGTTTCCTCCCAGACGAGCGCAAGTATCTGCTCGCCGTCCGAATGTTCGAGGCGCCAGCCGATCGCCACGCGACCGCACTCCGACGACAGCGACCCGTATTTGATCGCGTTCGTGGCCAGCTCGTGCAGCAGGAGCGAGAGCGACAGGGTGGCTCTGGGGCCGAGCTCGATGTCCGGGCCAGCGATCGCAAAGCGCGTGGGATCGGCAACGATATCGGTAACGTTCGTGACGATGTCGGCAATGTTGGCGGCACTCCATTTCTGCTGCAGCAGAACATCGTGCGCGGCCGACAACGCGTGCAGCCGCTGGATGAACACGTGGACGGGCGCCTGGTCGGGAACGCGACGCAGGGTTTGCAAGGCGATGGCCTGGATCATCGCAAAGGTATTTTTCAGCCGGTGGCTGAGCTCGTGGTTCAAGGTTTGCTGTTCGGCTTCGGCTTTCAGGCGTGCAAGGCCGGCCTGCAGCCGGTCGGCAACGTTGCGGATGAAAGCGAGGATTTCTGGCGTCCAGTGACGCGGCCGCTCGTTGTGCACGATCAGCAGGGCGACGATGGAGCCGCGCTCCTTGACGGGCGCCCTGACGACCGCGCCGATGCCGAGATCGAGCAGGAGGGTGGCGTTTTCCGATGTTCGTGGATCGGTGGCGACGTCGTCGACGACGAGCATCTCGCCCTGCGGGAAGCCGCGCCACAGGTCGGAATGGTCGGGGATGCGGTGTTGCCGATGGCGTTCGCCGCTTCCTTCGGCAATCCAGTCGGTTTCCTCGTCCGCCACGCTGTGTTCATCGAGATGCGCGAAGGCGACGTGGCTGGCGTCGAGGGTGCTGCCGACGATGCTGACGGCCATGCGGGTCATGTCGGCCGGCGTGGTGTGCTCACGCAGACTGTCGCCGAGCTGCAGCAGGGCATGGCGGCGAACCTCGGAGTCGCGCTGCCTGGCGGCGAGATGGTCGCGTTCGTCGATGGCGCGGCGCATGCCGAGCAGGGCGCTGACCTGGCGGGCGAGCGCGCGCAGACACTCGGCCTGGGCGTCGGTAAGGCCATGCGGGCGAGTTTTCGTGTCGATGACACACAGGCTGCCCAGCACCTCGCCGGTCGCCGCATGAAAAGGTGCGCCGGCGTAGAAGCGGATGTGCGGCTCGCCGGTGACCAGCGGATTGGCGGTTGTTCTTGTGTCCTGGGTGAGATCGGGGATGACGAGGATGTCGGGCGCGACGAGGGCATGGGCGCAGACCGAGCTGCCGAGGTCGGTCTCGCGAAGCGCGAAGCCGATTCGCGCCTTGAACCATTGGCGGTCGTGGGCGACCAGGCTGACGAGGGCGACCGGGGTCTCGCAGATATGGGCGGCGAGGTGGGCGATGCCGTCGAAGCCGCGTTCGGCGGGCGTGTCGAGAATGGCCTGGCGGTGGAGCGCCGCCAGCCTTGCGTCGTCGAACGTATAGTCGGGTGGGTTCACGTGGTCCGGGTCATGGCGGTTTGGCCGCATTTGCACGCACCACGCTCACTCTCAGGCGGGCAACTCAGGTAGGAGCTACGTGAGCCGTTGCGGATCCTGGCTTCAGTTCGGCGCGCCGACCTGCGGCTGGGCGCCGGCCTGGGCGCGGCGGGATTGCCAGAGGCCGACGAAATCGATGGGCTGAAGGAGGACGGGGGGGAAGCCGCCTTCGCGGGTGACGTCGGAGAGGACGGAGCGGGCGAAGGGGAAGAGCAGGCGGGGGCATTCGATGAGGAGGAGGGGTTCGACGGCCTCCGGGGGCACGCCGTTGAGGGTGAACACGCCGGCATATTGGAGTTCGGCGATGAAGACGGGGCGGCCTTCGGTGGCGGCGGCCCCGTTGCTGGCGGGAGCGGCCGTCTCGCGTGCTTCGGCCTTCACGGCGAGCACGACTTCATACACGTTCTGGCCGTCCTGCAGGGCGCGTGCCTGGACGTCGAGGTTGATCTGCACGTTGGGCTGGCTGCGCAGGGTCGCGTAGATTTCCGGCGCGTTCGGGACTTCGAAGGAGAGATCCTTGATGTATTGGACGTTGACGACCAGGGGCGGCATTTGCTGCTGGGCATTGTTCGGGTCGACGGCGGTGGTCTCGGACATGGCTGGCTCCTGGTGGTCGGCTCGGATCGCTTTGGCGGGGCCGGTAGCACGCGGCAATGTCCGCGACTAGGGCGCGGCGGCGGGCGCTGCGAGGTCGAGCGTGATCCACTCGCCGTTGTCGAGCGAGTGGCCGGTGAGTGCGAGCAGGAAGGCCCAGTGGCTGACGACGAGCGTGGTGCGCCAATGCGGCAGGGTGGCCATCTCGGCGCGGAAGGCGGCGGCGCGGGCCTGGGTGCTCTCCTCGGATTCGGTGCTGCTGGGCCACCAGACTTCGTCGAGTGCGGTGAAATCGTGGTCGGGCCAGGCTTGGGCGAGGCGGGCGGGCGGCGAGCCGATGTCGCATTTGAAGTGGAAGCGTTCGCGTATGCCGGGGTGGACGCGCACGGGCAGGCCGAGGGCGGCGGCGGTGGGGGCCGCGGTCTGCAGGGCGCGTGTGTAGGGCGAGGCCAGGATGTGGGTGATGCCGTGAGAGCGCAGCGCGTCGGCGGCGGCTTCGGCTTGGGCTTGGCCGAACGGGGTGAGGGTTGGGTCTTCGATGCCCGGGTCCCGGCGCGTGGCGGAGAAGGCGACGTTGAATTGGCTTTGGCCGTGGCGGAGAAGGATCATGGAGGGGGGATAAAGCAAGCAGTCCTTTTTTGAAAAAAAGGACCAAAAAACTCCTGTCGGTTGGCGGAGCGGCTGTTGGGACAGGCGTGGCCAGGAGCAAAAGTTTTTGGTCCTTTTTTTCAAAAAAGGACTGCTTGCCTTACCAGTGCCCACCACAAAGCCCATGTCATCCGCACTTCCAAGGAGAGCGACATTGCAAGCTACCGGCGGTTTCCCGGTCGACCTTATCCTGTTCGCGATGATCGCGGCCTTCCTGGTGCTGCGGCTGCGCAGCATCCTGGGCAAGCGCACCGGGTTCGAGGGGCAGTCGGCGCCGGCGCGCGGGCCGGTCGCGCGCAGCGGTGCGGTGGTCGATGGGCGGGTGGAGCCGGCGGCGGCGGAGCGTCGCCTGCCCGATCCCGCCGGCCCGGTGGGGCGCGCGATGGCAGTCATGACCGCGCAGGACCGCCGGTTCGAGCCGGCGCAGTTTCTGGCCGGCGCCGAGCATGCGTTCCGGCTGATCGTGGACGCGTTCGCGGCGGGCGACCGGGCGCGCTTGCGGCCTCTGCTGACGGCGGAGACGTTCGCGGCGTTCGATGGGGTGATCGCGGCGCGCGAGGCGGCCGGCCACACGCAGCGGACCGACGTTCGCAGCATCGACGAGGTGACGATCACCGACGCGCAGCTTGCCGGCACGACGGCGACGATCACGGTGCGGTTCGTCAGCGATCAGGTGAATACGACGCTCGATGGCGCGGGGCTGCCGGTAGCAGGCACGGATGCGGTGACGGAAATCCACGATTTGTGGGGCTTCACCCGCGAGCTGGGCCAGGCCGACCTGACCTGGCGGCTGGCGAGCGCACGCAGCGCCTGACGGGAATGCGGTTCGGGCGCGGGCTCGCCGCGTGCGTTGCGGCGAGCATTGTGGGTTGCGCGGTGCCGGCGGTGCCGCCCGTGCCGGCCGATGGGCTGGTGGCGGTGAGTTACGCCCGCATACCGGGCTGGAGCGCCGATCGGCTGGCCGAGACACTGCCGGCGCTGCATGCGCAATGCCACCGGCTGGAGACGCTGCCGGCCGAGACGTCGCTGGGCGGCATGGGCCAGGTGGCCGACAGCGGTGGCAAGGCCGGGCTGTGGCTGGCGGCTTGCCAGGCCGCGGGCGGGGTCGCGGCGGGCGACGAGGCGGGGGCGCGCCGGTTCTACGAGCATTGGTTCAGCGCCTGGCGGGTTGGCGCGCCCGGGCTGTTCACCGGCTATTACGAGCCGGAAGTGAGAGGCTCGCTGGTGCAGGGTGGCGCGTTCCAGACGCCGGTGCTGGCGCGGCCCACGGATTTGCTGGTCAATACGCAGGCGACCGTCGGGACGGCGTCGAGCGGGAGGCTCGATGGCGGCCGGCTGGTGCCTTACTGGTCGCGCGCCGAGATCGAACAGGGCCGGATCGGCGCCGCTTCGCGCCCGCTGCTGTGGCTGGCCGATCCGGTGGATCTGTTCTTCATGCAGATCCAGGGTGCGGGCCGGGTGCGCCTGCCGGACGGCAGCCTGGTGCGGGTGGGGTATGACGGCAAGAACGGGCGGGATTACCTGCCGATCGGGCGCATTCTGGTGGCCCAAGGTGCGCTCAAGCCGGAGGCGGTGACGATGCAGAGCATACGCGGCTGGCTGGCGGCACACCCCACACAGGCGCAGGCGGTGATGGACCGCAACGAGGATTACGTGTTCTTCCGCGTGCTGGCGGGCTCGGACACGCAAGCGGGGCCTCCCGGCGCGCTGGGGGTGGATCTGCAACCCGGGCGCAGCGCGGCGGTGGACCGGCACAGCGTGGCGCTCGGCACGCCGGTGTTTGCCGACACCACCGACCCGGTGAGCGGGCAGGCGTGGCGGAGGCTGCTGCTGGCGCAGGATGTCGGCTCCGACATACGCGGCGCGGCGCGCACGGACGTGTTTCTGGGAGCGGGTGCGATGGCGGAGCGGCAGGCCGGCGCGATGCACCAGCCCGGCACGTTGTATGTTCTACTGCCGTTGCAGGCGGCCCGATGAGTTGGGCAAGCTGAGTTCGCGAAGCTGAAGCGGGCGGGCCGGGTTTGACAGGCGAGGGGCCGGTCGGCGTAGGCGCGCATACGGTGTGGCAGGGCGATTGCCTGGCCATCCTGCCGCAGCTTGAGGGCGGGTTGGCCGACGTGGTGGTGACCTCGCCGCCGTATAATCTCGATCTGGCGTATGGCGCCTATCGGGACAGCAAGCCGGAGGCGGCGTATCTGGACTGGCTGGTGGAGGTGGCGCTGGCGGTGCGGCGGGTGATGCGGCCCGATGCCTCGTTCTTCCTCAACATCGCCGGCTCGTCGAACCGGCCGTGGCTGCCGTTCGAGCTCATCGTGCGGTTGCGGCCGCATTTCGTGCTGCAGAACCATATCACCTGGATCAAGGCGGTGAGCATCGGCATGGATGGCGTGGGCCACCACAAGCCGCTGCCGGGGCGACGGTTCCTGAACCATAATCACGAGCATGTCTTTCACCTGACAATGTCGGGCGACGTGAAGCTGGACCGGCTGGCGATCGGTGTGCCGTTCAAGGACAAATCCAACATCGCGCGGCGGGGCCATGCGCAGGATGCGCGCTGCCGCGGCAACACCTGGTTCATTCCGTATCGGACGGTGCAGACGCGGGCGGCGAAGTATAATCACCCCGGAACGTTTCCGGTTGATTTGCCGAGATGGTGCATACGGCTGCATGGAAAAAGCGGCGCGTGTGTGCTCGATCCGTTTGCTGGCACCGGAACGACGCTGGTGGCCGCGGGGTTGGAGGGCTGTTCGGGGGTGGGGATCGAGCTCGACCCCGCTTATGTCGCGGTGGCGCTGGAGCGGCTGGCGTCGATAGGGGACAGGCAGAGTATGCCGGGCGACGCAGGAGGTTTGCGGCAGTGATCTTGCGGCAGCACGATGCAAGGTTGCATTATCGCACGTTTCACATCGGGATACGTGCGCAACTCGACGCGGAGCACAAACGTTATGATTGTGTGCATGATGGAGTGGTAGATGGATGGAGGTGGTGTCACGCCGTCGATCCCCGCCGATCCGGTGTCTGCACGTAATGAGCATGTGAGCGCTCTGCGGAACGCATTTATTGCTTTCAGCCGATTTCGAAATCATCTGGCAGTTTTGTATGTCGCCTGTTCCGTCGCGGGCGCAATGTGCGCGCTCGGCATTTTGCAGGCGATGCCGGACCGCTACACCGCGAGCGGGCTGGTCGCTGTGCAGATCGCAACCGGTGCGCGTATCGACCCCGCGGTGAGGGCGGCGCGTGAGGCGCTTCTGGCGGACGGGCTGCTGGGGCAGGTGGCGGGAACATTCGCGAGCACGCTTCCGGCGTTGCGCCGTCAGGTATCGGTGACGCAGTCCGACGGGCTGGCGCTGACGGTTTCGGCGACGATGCGCGATCCGGCGCGGGCCGCGGGCGTGGTGAACGGGCTGATCGACGATTATGTGATCGCACACGCGCTCCACTCGACTGCTGCGGCCACGCCGGTCATTCGCGTCTTGCACCAGGCGGCGCGGCCTTCTGCGCCGGACAAGCCGGGACGCTGGCCGGCAGGGTTGGCTGGTGCGGTGGGCGGCGCGCTCGTGGCGTTGCTCGTGCAGCTTGCGCCGGGTTGGGCGCGGGCCGTGCGCACCGGCGGCAAGCAGCCTTGGCGGCAGGCGGGGGTCGATGTGATCAGCCGTCTGGATACCGGGCTGGGGCGCAGCCTGGCGGACGCGTTGCTGCAGAGCGGGGTGGGGCCGCAGATGGCCGCGATGCGCGCGACGCGGGCGACGCTCGGGGATGCCAAGACCGTGAGTTTCGTCGGTGGTCAGCCGGGGCCGGCCGCCAGTGCGGCCGCCTGCGCCTATGCGCGTGCCGCGGCGCGCGACGGGCAGCATGTGCTATTGGTGGACGGCGACCCGGCGGGTGCTTTCATGTCGCGCCTGCTCGGCGAGCCAGGTGGGCGATTGGGCGAGGTGCTGCGCGGGGAGGCGGAGTGGCGCGCCTGCGTGACGCATGACCGGGTGGCGGGGCTCGATACGCTGGTCGGCATGTCGGACGGTGCGGGCGGGCGTCGCCTGAGCGCGGTGATCGACCAGGCGGCGACGGTGTATGACCAGATCGTGCTGGGCGCGCCGGAGGGCACGCGGCTGCCGCGCTGCGACCGGGCGGTGATGGTGCTCGATGGCGGGGAGACGGTGGTTCTGGCGGAGCAGGCCGGGCGTGCGCCGCTACGCGGCGTGACGGCCGACTAGCGTAGAAGCCCACAGGCTGCAACCGCAGGTCGTGGTCTCGGGTGTGGCGCGACGCATATCATTTCGATAAATGCTTGTTGCCGTCTAGGCTTTGTCGATCAATGTGCATGCACGATCAACGATGGTGTTTGACACTGCCGGCGCTTTGCCCAAAGGTTTCGTGCGCGCCGGGGCGACTTTCGCCAGACCGGGCTGTCGAACGGAGACGTCGATTGCACATTAAGCAGAAATACCTGGCTGCAGCCGGTGTGGCCGCGTTGGCTGTGTCACTCCCCGCTTTGGCCGACACGGATATTGCGCCGCAGCCGCACATCCTGCGTGCTGAAATCGTCGCCCGCACGAACGTGCGCGACCTGCTGGCGAAGGCGGCGCAGCACCCTGAACTGGCGGCCGTGCCGCGCGGGCCGATCGAGATGAAGCGGCACAAATATCCATTTCAGGCCGGCGCGGCGCGGACTGCGACGCCGTTTGCGCCGGCACCGAATGTCAGGATCGCCAGCTACAAGCCGATCGCGGGCAAACTGGTCGAATTCAACGGCACTTACGAAGGCTCCAACGCTCCGGCCATCGGTGGCGACCTCGAGCCGCCCGACCAGGGACTGGCGGTCGGCAACAATATGGTTGCTGAACTGGTCAACACGTCGCTGCAGGTGTTCACCGAGACCGGCACGCCGATTTCAAGCCCGATCTCGCTCAACAGCGTGTTGGCGGTCGACAAGTCCGCAGGCATCGGCGATCCGCATATCGAATACGATCCCACGGTGAATCGCTGGTTCATTGACACGTATTATCAGACCAGCACGTTCAACGGATTGCTTCTTGGTGTCAGCACCAGCGCAGATCCGCTCGGCGGCTATACTGTCTATCGCATCGACGCCGGCAGCAGCTCGGTCAAAGGCTGCTCGGGCCAATGTTTTCCGGATTATCCGCAGCCCGGCTATGACGCGAACGGATACTACCTTGCGGCCGACCTGTTTTCCAACTCCACCGGCGGTTTCGTTGCCGCCGGGGTCTATGCGCTGCCGAAAGCGCAGTTGGTTGCCGGTGTGCCACTCAGCTACCAGTATTTCCTGTTGCCCGATTTCGTGGTGGAACCTGCCATTCCCGCCATGCCGGGCGGCTTTGATTTCGCCAACGGCGGCACAGAGTATTTGATGACGGCGCGTAACATCTACGATGGATCCACTAACCTGCGCGTCTATGCCATCACCAATACGAGTGCCCTTGGTGGCGGCGCGCCCGGTGGCAGCCCGACCGGTCCGCTGGCTGCACATTCGGTGACGTTTCCGGCCGAACATTACGAGGCAACCGTGCCTTCCGTGGAGCCGGATCAGGTCGGGCCTTATGGTCAATCGCTCGGCGGCACGCATTCGCCCGCGCTCGACGGCGGCTATAATTCGTTCGGCAGCGGCGTGAAGTATCTCAACGGCACGTTGTACGGCGCACTCACCAGCGGGGCGCAGGATGCCAATAAACTCTCCCGCGATGTGATCGCCTGGTTTGCGGTCAAGGCAAGTGCGACACCGACGGCCGTTTCGGCGACGATCGCAAGCCAGGGCTACGTCGTGCCGCCGGCCGGATACAGCGTGTCCTATCCGGGTATCGCACTGGCCGCCAACGGACGGGGCGTGATCGGCGCCACGATCACCAACCCGAACGCCAAGCTTCACGGCGGCTATCCCTCCACCGGTATCGTCGGCTTCGCTACGAGCGGGCCGAAGAGCATTTTCATCGTGACCGGCCAAGGTGCCGCCAGTGACGACGGCTTTACCGGCTACAATCCAGACGGCACGGCAACCGTCGGCCGCTGGGGCGACTTCTCGTCCGCAACCGTGGACCCCGTCACCGGCGAAGCCTTCGTCGCCAACGAATACATCCCCAGCCCCGACATCTTCCCGCGCACCACCTACGCAAACTGGGGCACCTTCATCACCGGCTACAAATAGCAGAAGTTTTTTGGTCCTTTTTTTCAAAAAAGGACTACTTCCTTGCTTCTTCTAGCTCCGTCCAAACACCCAGCAGCAAATCCGGCAGATCCTCCGCCATCAGCCCTCTTCCCGAGCGCAAGGCTGCCGCTCCATGCAGCCAGGCGCCGGCGCAGGCCGCTTCGAACGCCGGCATCCCCTGCGCGAGCAGCCCCAGGATGATGCCGCCCAGCACGTCGCCGGCGCCTGCGGTGGCGAGCGTGGGCGGGGCGTTGGTGTTGATGGCGCAGCGTCCGTCGGGCGAGGCGATGACGGTGTCGGCACCTTTCAGCACGATGACGGCGCCGCTGTGCAGGGCGGCCTGGCGGGCGCGGGTGAGCTTGTCGCCGGCGATGTCGAACAGGCGGGCGAATTCGCCTTCGTGGGGGGTGAGGACGCACGGGCCGGCGATGGCGGCGAAGAGGGCGGCTGGGTCGGGCTGGAAAGCGGTGATGGCGTCGGCGTCGAGCAGGACGGGGCGGCCGGTGGCAAGCATGGCCAAGGCGTGCGCGTGGGTTTCGGGCGTGCGGCCGGCGCCGGGGCCGATGAGCATGGCGGTGATGCGTGTGTCGGCCAGGAGGGGGACGAGGTCGGCCACGTCGGCGAGCGGGCGGACCATGATGCTGGTGAGGGCGGCGGCATAGACCGGCCAGGCCGATTGCGGGGTGGCGATGGTGACCAGGCCCGCGCCCGCACGGGCGGCGGCGCGGGCGGCCATGCGGGCGGCGCCGGTCATGATGGGGCCGCCATAGACGAGGGCGTGGCCGCGGGAGAATTTGTGGGATCCGGGGTTGAGGTGCGGCAGGCTCGCGGACCAGAGCGCGGGCGTGTTTTCCCAGCAGGATGGCGCGATGTCGGCCAGCAGGTCGGGCGGGATGCCGATATTGGCGACGACCAGCGCGCCGCAGAGCGTTCGGCCGGGCAGCAGCAGGTGGCCCGGCTTGCGCCGGAAGAAGGTGACGGTGAGGTGGGCCTGGGTGGCGCCGAGGTCGGCCCCGCTATCGCCCGAGACGCCGGTGGGCACGTCGATGGCCACGATGATGGCGCCGGCGCGGGCGGCTGCCTGCAAGGTTTCGACGATGTCGGGGCCGGGCGGGCGGGAGAGGCCGGCGCCGAACACGGCGTCGACCACCAGGCCAGCGCTGGCGACAAGGGCGGGGGTGATCGGTTCGGCCGCCTCGCGCCAGGACGCGGCGCGGGCGCGGGCATCGGCCGCTTCGCCGGCGACACCGACGCGGACGCGCCAGCCGGCCTTGACGAGCTGGGCGGCGACGACGAACCCGTCCGCGCCGTTATTGCCCGGGCCGCAGAGCACCACGGTGGGGCAAGGCGGGTAGCGGCGGATGATTTCGGCGGCTACGGCGCGGCCAGCGGCTTCGACGAGGATGGCGGGGGAGAGGCCGCGGGCGGCGGCCATCCGGTCCGCCTGGGCCATTTGTGCGCAGGTGAGCAGGACGGCGTCGGTATCGGGCATGGCGTGTTCTAGCCGGTCCGCCGGCCCGCGTCTTGGCATCCGAGCCGGGCCACGCCTAGGGTGCGGCCCTCGCGTTTTCGCTCGCGTTTTCCGGAGTTGCCTGGTGAGACATACGTCAGCCTACCTGCTTGCGCTGCTTGGCCCGGTTTTGGCGGGAGGTAGCGTCTGGGCGGCACCACCTGGGCCATCCGGCGGGGTGCCGGAAGGCGTGGTCCGGGCGACGCTGGAGAACGGGCTGCGGGTGGTGGTGGTGCCGGACCATCTGGCGCCGGTGGTGACGACCGAGATGAACTACCTGGTCGGGTCCAACGATGCGCCGGCGGGCTTTCCGGGCACGGCACATGCGCTGGAGCACATGATGTTCCGTGGTGCGGCCGGGCTCGACCGCGACCAATTGTCGGAACTGGGTGCGATGCTGGGTGGCGATTACAACGCCGACACGACCGAAACGGTGACGCAGTATTTCTACACGGTGCCGGCCGCCGATCTGGGTGTTGCGCTGCATGTCGAAGCGCTGCGGATGCGCGGGCTGAAGCTCGACCAGGCGGATTGGGACAAGGAACGCGGCGCGATCGAGCAGGAGGTGAGCAGCGATCTTTCCAGCCCGATCTACACCTATCTCGAGCAATTGCAGCAGATCATGTTTGCCGGCACGCCGTATGAGCACGATGCGCTGGGTACGCGGCCGAGTTTCGACAAGACCGATGCTGCGTTGCTGCGCACGTTCTACGATCGCTGGTATGCGCCGAACAATGCGATATTGGTGATCGCGGGCGACGTGCAGCCCGACCAGGCGCTGCAGGAGGCACGGGCCGCGTTCGGGCTGATCCCCAAGCGCGACATTCCGCCGCATGCGCCGATCACCGAAAGCCCGGTGTTGCCGAAATCCCTGGCACTGCCGACGGACTTTCCGGTGGGGCTGGTGGCGCTGGCCTATCGCGGGCCGGGGATGAAGGCGAAAGATTTCGCGGTCGCCGACATATTGGGCGATGTGCTGGGCGGTGAGCGCGGGCCGGTGTATGCGTTGGTGCCGGAAGGGCGCGCGTTGTTCGCGCAATATGCCTATCAGCCGAAGGTGGATGTGGGCTTTTCGCTGGCGGCCGCCGCATTTCCGAAGGGCAGCGATCCGGCGCCGTTGATGGGGCAGTTGAAAGCGGTGCTGGCCGATGTGGCGGCGCATGGTGTGTCGGCCGATCTGGTGGAGGCGGCCAAGCGGCAGGAGGTGGCGCAGCTGGCGTTCAAGAACGACAGCATTTCGGGATTGGCCGAGAGCTGGTCGAATGCTTTGGCATTCCGCGACGAGAGTTCGCCCGACGATGTGGCGGCCGCTTATCAGGCAGTGACGGTGGCCGACGTGAACCGGCTGGCGCACGCGATGCTGGACCCCGCGCATGCCGTGAGTGCGGTGCTGACACCGGAAGATTTGGGAAAGCCCGTGCAGGGCAAGGGCTTTGGCGGCGCAGAGGATTTCAGTGGCGCGCCGGACAAGCCGGTCGGGCTCCCCCAATGGGCGACGGACGCGCTGGCCAAGTTGCAGATACCTGAGATGGGCACACCGCCTGTCGTGAGCGTGTTGCCGAATGGGTTGCGGCTGATCGTGCAGCCTGAACATGTGGGCCGCACGGTGAGCGTGTTCGGCCAGGTGCGCCAGGTGACGGAGATGGAGGAGCCCGCGGGCCGCGATGGCGTGGCGGAGGTGACGGCGAAGTTGTTCGATTACGGGACGGACAAGCATGACCGGCTGGGGTTCCAGAAAACGTTGGACGATATCGCGGCGCAGGAGAGTGCGGGGTCGCGCTTCGAGCTGAAGGTGCTGACGCCGGAATTCGAACATGGCATGGCGCTGCTGGCGGAAAACGAACTGCATCCGGCGTTTCCGCAGGCCGATTTCGACATCGTGAAGCAGCAGGCGGCGCAGGCGCTGGGCGGGTTGCTGCATTCGCCGGACTATCTGTTCAAGCGCGCGGTGCTGGCCTCCGTGGTGCCGCAAGGCGATCCGGCGCTGCGGCAGCCGACGCCGCAGTCATTGATGGCGCTGAAGCTGGAAGATGTGCGGGCCTATTACGTGCATGCGTATCGGCCGGATTTGACGACGATCGTGGTGGCGGGCGATGTGACGCCGGAGGGCGCGCGCGATGTGGTGACGCGCATGTTCGGCGATTGGCATGCGGATGGGCCGAAGCCGGCGATCGATTTGCCGCCGATCGGGGCGAACAAGACGGGCAGTGCGCACGTGCCTGACCGTTCGAATTTGCAGGATAGCGTGGCGCTGGTGCAGTCGGTGGACCTGCCGGTGACGGACCCGAAACGCTACGATCTGATGGTGGGCAATACAATATTGGGCGGCGGGTTTTCCTCGCGTCTGTTTCGCGATCTGCGTGTGCGGACCGGGTATGTGTATAGCGTGGATAGCGGCATCGACTGGAGCCGGACGCGGTGCGATTACCATGCGGATTTCGGGGCCGATCCTGACAAGGTGGAGCGGGCGCGGGCGGCTTTGGTGGCTGACATTCGTGACTTGCAGAACCATCCGGTGAGCGAGGCGGAGTTGACGCGGGCGAAGGCGCAGATGCTGCGGCGGTTGCCGATGCAGCGGGCGAGTGTGGATGCGTTGGCGTCGCTGGATTTGCGGTTGACGGATCTGGGCCTTGGTTTGGATACGCCGGCGGTGGCGGCGCAGCATTATTACGATGCGACGGCGGCGAGCGTGCAGGCGGCGTTCAAGGCGTATCTGCGGCCGGATGATCTGGCGGTTGTGGTGAAGGGGCCAGAAGGCAAGTGAAGGCCTTCTTTTCTGACGAAGAGAAGCAAAAGACTTCTAAAGGTTTTTTGCTCCTTTTTTTCGAAAAAGGAGTGCTTGCTTGAATGGACGACATGTTCCGCCAAGCCGCTCTTGATTACCACAGGTTTCCACAACCGGGCAAAATTGCCGTAGAGCCGACCAAGCGTATGGCGACGCAGCGCGATCTGGCGCTGGCGTATTCGCCGGGTGTGGCGGCTGCGTGCCAGGCGATCGTGGCCGATCCGCAGAGTGTGCGGACGTTGACGGCGCGTGCGAACCTGGTGGCGGTGATTACCAACGGCACGGCGGTGCTGGGTCTGGGCAATATCGGGCCGCTGGCGGGCAAGCCGGTGATGGAGGGCAAGGCCGCGCTGTTCAAGAAGTTCGCCGGTATCGACGTGTTCGATATCGAGGTGGATGCGGTCGATCCGGAGCGGTTCATCGACGTGGTGGCGGCGTTGGAGCCGACGTTCGGGGCGATCAATCTGGAGGATATACGCGCGCCGGAATGCTTCGTGATCGAGCAGGCATTGCGGGCTCGGATGAAGATACCGGTGTTTCATGACGATCAGCATGGAACGGCGATTACGGTGGCGGCGGCAGTGCGAAATGCCTTGGTGCTGCAGGAGAAAAGCCTGGCCGATGTGCGGTTGGTGACGTCGGGTGCGGGGGCGGCGGCGATCGCGTGCGTCGATCTGCTGGTGCTGATGGGGCTGCCGGTGGAGCATGTGACGCTGACCGACATACGTGGGGTGGTGTATGCGGGGCGCGACGCGGACATGCCGGCGAACATGGCGCGGTATGCGCGCCAGACGGATGCAAGGGTGTTGGCCGATGTGATCGCGGGAGCCGACATATTCATGGGCTTGTCGGCGCCGCGTGTGTTCGATCCTGCGTGGTTGCCGTTGCTGGCCGCGCGGCCGGTGATATTGGCGTTGGCTAATCCGGAGCCGGAGATATTGCCGGAGATCGTGCGGGCGGCGCGGCCGGATGCGATCGTGGCAAGCGGGCGCAGCGACTATCCGAACCAGGTCAACAACGTGCTGTGCTTTCCGTTCATCTTTCGCGGCGCGCTGGATGTGGGGGCGACCGAGATCAACGAGGCGATGAAGCTCGCCGCGGTGGAGGCGATTGCGGAGCTGGCGCGGATGGAGGCGAGCGAGGTGGTGGCGCGCGCTTATGGCGGGGCGGCGCCGGTGTTCGGGCCGGAGTATATCATCCCCAAGCCGTTCGATCCGCGGCTGATATTGCAGGTGGCGCCGGCGGTGGCGCGTGCGGCAATGGACAGTGGCGTGGCGGATCATCCGATTGCCGATCTAGATGCGTATCGGCGCGATCTTGAAAGGTTTGTGTTCCGCTCGGGGCAGTTGATGCGGCCGGTGTTCGAGGCGGCGCGCAAGGCGGCCGCGCGGGTGGTTTATACCGAGGGAGAGGATGAGCGGGTGCTGCGCGCAGCGCAGATGGTGATCGACGAGGGGATTGCAGAGCCGGTGCTGCTGGGGCGGCGTGACCAGATTGCGCGCAAGGTGCGCGAGATGGGATTGCGCATGCGGCTCGATGGGCGCGTGCAGGTGCTGGATCCGACGAAAGATGGGCATGTGTTCGATGCGCTGGTGGCGCCGTATCAGGCGCTGGTGGTGCGGCGCGGGGTGCCGCCGGATGCGGCGGCGCGGCGGCTGCGGTCGCGGAACATTGTGGCTGGCGCGATGATGTTGCAATCGGGCCAGGTGCATGCGGCGTTATGCGGCGGGGCGAGCGCCTGGTACAAGCATATGGAGTATTTGCTGCCGATCATACCGCTCTCGCCTGGGGTGGGGCGAGTGTTTGCGCTTTCGGCGGTGATCTTGCAGGCGGGCACCATGTTTTTGTGCGACACGCATATGAACGTCGACCCGACGGCGGAGCAGATTGCGGAGATGACGTTACTGGCGGCCGATGCGGTGGCGGGGTTCGGTGTGGTGCCGAAAGTGGCGTTGCTGTCGCATTCGAGTTTCGGGGCGAGCAATTCGCCGAGTGCGCGCAAGATGCGGGCGGCGTTGGGGTTGATACGTAAGGCGCGGCCGGCGTTGGAGGTGGATGGGGAGATGCATGCGGATGCGGCGCTTGTCGAGGCCATTCGCGAGCGGCAGATGCCGGGGAGTACGTTGTCGGGTGCGGCAAATTTGTTGGTGATGCCGAATCTGGATGCGGCGAATATTGCGTTCAATATGGTGAAGGCGGCGGCTGAGGGTCTGGTGGTGGGGCCGATTTTGTTGGGGTTGTCGCAGGCGGCGCATGTGTTGGTGCCGAGTGTGACCGCGCGGGGGATCGTGAACATGACGGCTTTGGCGGCGGTGCAAGGCCGGGATAGATGAGAAAGGACGACGTTCTTGGCGCCCGCCCTTGATGTCACCCTGGTTAATCTGCCGCAGGTCTCTCTGCGTCGGAATGTGGACCGACTGCGGGAACTTCGTTTGTCACGACGAAATCTGGATGGATTTTCCCGGCAGGTTCGCTTGAGCTCGGCGGGCAGGTCGGGTTTTTGGCGCCGGCCGGGGTTGATGGGTGTTTGTCGGGTTCAGGAGTGATGGGTTGCACCCGTCCTACGCTGCTAGGTGGGAAAAATTAGCAATAGAGGGTTGACGGTACGTGCCCTAGGCCGCCCTTCCCCTGGTCTCGCCCGTTAAAATCCCGTCGATGTCCGTCTGGAAGAACAACACCCGGTTGACAGGGTGCGGACTGGCGGCGAGAGGACATGGACCCTCACCTCACGGTTAACGGTAAGAATGGAATAGGAACACTATCGGGCGAGTGGGCAGATTTTTGTGGTGCGCTGGCGGCATGCTGCGGCAGGACTGCCGTTTGCCTTGCGGGGAAAGTCGGTGCTGGAAGCTGCCTGGCTGCTTGTGGGCGCAGGAGACCCGGTTCTTCATTAAATCGACACCGCGCGCACGACCCGTGCTATCTTACCGGCCAAGCGGCTTCAAGCGCCGCGCTGGATCGGAGACGGGCCAATGACGGGTAGTACGTTAGCTGGTATTGTCACGCATACCGTCAAGCTTGGGACTGGCCATTACCAGAGCCCACTCACCATCAGCGCGACCGGCGATATTGCACCGAGCCGCTACGGTGTGGACGGTATTTTTGGCAGTGCGGCGCTGCAGAACGCCAGCATTCATAATGAAGGTTTGGTGAGTGGGGGCATGGGCGGAAACGGCCTGAACAGCGGCGTCGGCATCGAAATGCACGCGCCGGTCGGTACTGACCAATTCCGGCACCATCAGCGGTGGCCTTATCAACCCGCAATTTGACACTCCGGCTTATTATCGGGGCGGCAACGGCGTTGATCTCGCGGCCGGCGGTACCGTGACCAACACGGGACTGATCAGCGGCGGTGGCACGGGCGGGGGCAATCCTCGCTACCAGGGCGGCGCGGGGGGCATTGGCGTCGATCTTACCGCTGGCGGCATGGTTTCCAACGCCGGTCGGATTACAGGCGGCAATGGCGGCTACAGTTACCGGCAGCCCAGCATGGGAGGCGCGGGCGTGCGGCTCAGCGCGGGCGGCACCTTGTTCAACACGGGCACAATCACCGGCGGCAAGGACGGATATAGCGGGCTGCAAGGCACCGCCGCGGCGGGCGGCACGGGTGTCGTGGTTCTCCACGGTGGCTATTTGGACAACAGCACCGGCACGATCATCGGTGGCATGGGGCAGTACAGTGGCGGACCAGGGGGCACGGGGGTGTTCTTGGCGGGCGGCACGATGATGAACGGCGGCACAATCACCGGCGGCGAAAGCGGGTATGGCTATAATTACGGCGCCAAAGGCGGAGCCGGGGTCGATCTCTCGGCTGGTGCAACACTGACCAACATCGGCGCGATATCGGGCGGCGACGGCGGCGCCGGTCACGAGACCGGCGGCAGCGGCGGGACGGGCGCGGTCCTGCACGACGCCACGCTGGTGACAAGCGGCACGATCCGGGGCGGCAACGGGCATTACGGCGGCGAGTGTAACGCCGGACGCGGCGGAGTCGGCGTTTTCATAGAAGGCGGAACGCTCGTCACCTCCGGAACCATCATCGGCGGCGAGGCAGGGGCAGACACCGGTCCGGGCGAGCGGGCTCAGGCAAACGCCGTGCGTTTCGGCAGTGTCACCGGCACGCTGGTGATCGAACCGGGCGCCGTGTTCAGTGGCCTGGTTCTGGGTCACGCCGGCGCGAACGATGCACTCGTGCTGGCGGGAGCCGCGCCTGCAACCTTGTCGGGCCTGGGCACGGAGTTCCGCGATTTCAGCAACCTGACGGTGGCATCCGGTGCCGAGTGGAAGCTCGTCGGCTATAATACGCTGACGGGGGGCGTCACTCTGCTGGATAATGGCACGCTCGACGTTTCCGGCAAGCTGGGGGATGACGGCGTGGCGACAGTTACGAGCGGCGCAACATTGAGCGCATTCGGCTACGGGCAAGCTCGTGTTGGGCAGGTGGAATTGGCGGGCGGCGTTCTGAAATCCGGGTCCCACGCCACGCTTGCGATCGGCGCCACGCTGGCCGGGGCTGTGGCCGGCGCGATCACCGTGCAAAGCGGCGCCGAGGTCTCCGGCTTCGGCGCCTTCGCCGGCGTCTCGGTGATCGACGACGGCACGATCACCGCGTCGGGCGGCACACTGGTGCTGGCGGGCGGCGTAACCGGTAGCGGAATGGTCGCGCTGCGGTCCGACAGCACGCTGGACGCTCAGGGCGCGCTCAGCGGCGTCTCTGTCGTATTCGCGGCCAATGCAAAACTTGCGCTTGGCACGCCTACGTCCGTGACGAGCACCCTATCGAATTTCGGCAGTGGCGATTCGATCGATTTACAGCATCTCAAGGCAGACAGCCTGAGGCTCGGCGCTGGCACGCTGACGCTCATGCAGGGCAGCACCATCGTTGATCGCGTGTTTCTGGCGGGGAGCTACAGCACTGCTGATTTCGCGCTGAGCGGCGACGGCCACGGTGGGAGCGACATCAGCTTCGTAGCGAGCAAGGCGGCCGCACAGGGATCTCACGGCGCTCATCTTGCCGGCCTGTTTGGACGCGACAGCGGGCAGCCGGTTCCATCGCATGGCGAACGGACGCTTGGATGGCACGCGGGCGAAGCTCTTTCGCCTTTCGACTCCGTCAGGGATGTTTTCCAGCATGGTCACTGATCATCGAACCAGGCCACGTCGATGACGGGAGAGTTGAGGTATTTCAGGCTTGCAGAAACGGAACAAGCGGGCATCACCTTTGCCGCCTCCGCAATGACGGAGATGGAGTGCAGGAATTGAAGTTTTTTGCTCCCTTTTTTCAAAAAAGGAGTGCTTTCTTGCTTACCCTTCCTGCCGATAGTTCGGCGCCTCGCGCGTGATCGCGACGTCATGCACATGGCTTTCTCGTAGGCCGGCGCCGGTGATTCGGCGGAACTGGGTGTTGGTGCGGAGGTCGGCGATCGTGGCCGAACCGGTGTAGCCCATGCCGGCGCGAAGGCCGCCGACGAGTTGGTGGACGACGCCGGACATCGGGCCCTTGTAGCCGACGCGGCCTTCGATGCCTTCGGGGACGAGTTTCAGATTGTCGGTGATTTCCTGCTGGAAGTAGCGGTCGGCGCTGCCGCGGGCCATGGCGGCGATGCTGCCCATGCCGCGGTAGGATTTGTAGGAGCGGCCTTGGTAGAGGAAGACTTCGCCTGGGGCTTCGTCGGTGCCGGCCAAGAGACTGCCGATCATGACGGATTCGGCGCCGGCGCCGATGGCTTTGACGATGTCGCCTGAGGTGCGGACGCCGCCGTCGGCGATGCTGGGGATGTCTCGGGTGGCGCAGGCGGCGGCGGTTTCCATGACGGCGGAGAATTGCGGGACGCCGACGCCGGCGACGATGCGTGTGGTGCAGATGCTGCCGGGGCCGATCCCGATTTTGATGCAGTCGGCACCTGAGTCGATGAGGGCGATGGCGCCTTCGGGTGTGGCGACGTTGCCGGCGACGACTTGGACGGCGTTGGAGAGGCGTTTGATGCGGTCGACCTGAGCGAGGACGCCTTGGCTGTGGCCGTGGGCGGTATCGACGACGATGACGTCGACGCCGGCATCGATGAGCGCTTCGGCGCGGGCGCGGCCGTCATCGCCGGTGCCGGTGGCGGCGGCCACGCGCAGGCGGCCGAGCTCGTCCTTGTTGGCGAGCGGGTGGGCCTGGGCTTTGTCCATGTCCTTGACGGTGACGAGGCCGACGCAGCGGAAGTGTTCGTCGACCACCAGGAGTTTTTCGATGCGGTGATGGTGGAGCAGGCGGCGGGCTTCGTGGGCGCCGGGGTTGCCGGTCACGGTGACGAGATTTTCGTGCGTCATCAGCGTGCGGACGGGGATGGTGGGGTCGGTGGCGAAGCGGACGTCGCGGTTGGTGAGAATGCCGGCGAGTTTGCCGTCGGCTTCGACGACGGGGATGCCGCTGATGCGCCATTGGGCCATGAGGGCGCGGGCGTCGGCCAGGGTTTGGTCGGGGTGGATGGTGACGGGGTTCACCACCATGCCGGATTCGAATTTTTTGACGCGACGGACTTCGGCGACCTGGGCAGCGATGTCCAGGTTTTTGTGGATGACGCCGATGCCGCCTTGCTGGGCCATCGCGATTGCCATGGCGCCTTCGCAGACGGTGTCCATGGCGGCGGCGAGGAGCGGGATGTTGAGGGGGATGGTGCGGGTGAGGCGGGTGCGGGTTTGCGTTTGGGTGGGGATGATCTGCGAGTAGGCGGGGACGACGAGCACGTCGTCGAAGGCGAGGGCCTCGGCGATGCGTGAGGAGGGGTTGGGGGGCATTGGGGGGAGATAGAGGTTGGGGGGGTGGGGGGCAAGGAAGCCGATGGTTTTTGAAAGAGGACGCATGAGCTCGCGCCGTTTCTGCACGGGTGCGCGGGCTTGACCCGGGTAGTTACGGTCACGCCCGGGTATGACGGGGGTTTGCGGGCAGGGTTCGTGGCCGCTGTCGCGGAGGGAGATGGAGATTTGGCGAGCGGTGTTTGGAGGCGCTTGGCGCTGGGGGAGTGGTGGTGGTTCGGAATCTGGCGGTGCGTCGAGGTGCGCCAGTGACGGATTGGCTTGCGGGAGGCGGTTGCGTGGGCAAGGTTGGGGGGCAGAGCGGGAGTGTTCGAGATGAGGTTTTTGGCGCTGGTGCTGGCTGGGGTTTGTGTTGCTGGCTGCAGCAGAACGGGCGCGTTGTCGGGGCGGGGTCGGGCGGCGCCGGTGTGTTTGGCGAGTTACCAGATCGACCATACGGATATTCCCGATGACAGCACGATTTTATTTACAATGCGCGATCGGTCGGTGTGGGCGAACCATCTGCCGCAGCGTTGTGTGGGGCTGCGCAACGATACGCGTGGGTTCACGTATGAGCCGACCGATCCGGGAAGCGACACGATTTGCGATAATCTGGTTTTGATACGGTTGAATACGTATCAGTCGGTGTGTTCGCTGGGGGCGTTTACGCGGATGCCGTCGCGGTGACGAAAAGCAGGGCGGGGGTGATACGGGTCGGGATTGGGGGGTGGACGTTCGCGCCTTGGCGTGGGGCGTTTTTTCCGGCGGGGCTGCCGCATGCGCGGGAGCTGGAATATGCGAGTGCGCGCCTGACGGCAATCGAGATCAACGGGACGTTTTATCGGCATCAGTCGGCCGAGAGTTTTGCGGCCTGGCGGGATGCGACGCCGGCGGGGTTCGTGTTCAGTGTGAAGGCGCATCGGGCCACGACGCATGGGAAGGATCTGGCGGCGGCGGGGCCGGCGATCAAGCGTTTCGTGGGGTCGGGGGTGGCGGAGCTGGGAGAAAAATTGGGACCGTTGTTTTGGCAGTTGCCGCATACGAAGAAGTTCGATGCGGGGGTGATGGACGCGTTTTTGTCGATGTTGCCCCGGGAGGTGGGTGGGCTTGCGTTGCGGCATGCAGTCGAGGCGCGGCATGCGAGTTTTCTGGTGCCGGAGTGGCCGGCGCTGGCGGCGCGGCATGGGGTGGCGGTGGTGATCGTGGATAGCGAGAAGCAGGCGTTGCGCGGGGATGTGACGGCGGGGTTTGTTTATGCGCGGTTGCAGCGGAATGAGGTTGGGGCGGCGGAGGGGTATGAGAGTGGTGCTTTGGATGGTTGGGCGGGGCGCCTGAAGGATTGGTCCGCGGGGCGGGTGGTTGCGGATTTGGCGTGCGATGGGGTGGTGGGCAAGGCTGGCGTGAAGCGAAATTGCTTTGCGTTTTTTATCAGTGGGGACAAGGAACGTGCGCCGGACTCGGCAATGGCGATGTTGGGGCGGTTGGAGGGTTGATGCGGTCAAGAACGATGCTTCAATAAAACACAACGCAGCGCCCATCATGAGTTTGCGATATTCTGGCTGGCGTTTTCTCGTCTCTGTCGGCTTCGCATTAGCCTCGGTCATCAGTGTGAACGCTCTCAAAGTGGCCTTTTCCAGGACGAGGAGGGCGATCAATTCCATCCAGCCGGAACGCGCGGGATCAACAGTGCAGCGTGCTTTCTCATGACGGGCAGAATTGCAAAGTGTTGTGCGATGCGCGGACGACATCCCGCGCCACGTGTTCGGCATCGGACTTGCCGGTGAGAAGCTGTGGTATGGTGAGTGGCGTCCGGCATGGCAATCAGACCGTATGACTTTTTCGGCCGAGATCGTAGGTTTCGGGTTTCGTGCAGCTGAACTTGTCGGGCATCCGGACAGAACCGCGCGTCGCTTTTACCGGACGCGAGACCTGCCACGCCGCATGAATTTGGCTAAAGAGATGTTTGCCGATGCTGCTTTGCAAAAGCGGGGGATACTCTTCCCGAGCTCAACAGTAATCTTTTCGGGTGACGTCCTGTTTGTCAAAGGCTGGATCAGGACGGCTTTTCGTCCGTGAAAACACCAGGCTGACGGCTACTCGCGCGCCGCGGGAGATGCGGTTGATTGCGGATGACGGCGCTGGGGTGCTCATACGCGGGATGAACTGCTAGAACAGCCACAATGTTTCATCTTCATCACGCCGATAAAGGCCAGATAAGCTCGTCCACCCAAAGCGCCAAAAGACTTTCAAAAGTTTTTTGGTCCTTTTTTTCAAAAAAGGACTGCTTCCTTTGACCCCCGCAGCACGCCTGTTCGCCTCCATCGAGCTACTCGATGAAATCGAGGGTGCCGGTCGCCGCCCCGCCAATTCGGTGGCGAACAACTACTTTCGCGAGCGCAGGTTCATCGGGTCGGGCGATCGGCGCGCGGTATCGGACCGGGTTTGGGGCGTATTGCGCGCCAGGCGCCGGCTGGAATGGTGGCTTTCGCAGGCGGGGGCGGTGGCGTCGGCGCGGTTGCTAGTGGCGGCTTCGTTGTTGTTGGAGGGCTGGGTTCTGAGCGGGGTGGAGCAGGGGTTTTCGGGGGGGCAGTTTGGCCCGGCGCCGCTGCTGGGGGATGAGAAGCGGGTTTTGCGGGGGCTGGAAGGGCGATCGCTCGATGACGGGGAGATGGAGGAGGCGGTTCGGTTGGAGGTGCCGGATTGGGTGTTGCCGCATTTGCGGGCGCGGTTCGGCGACGGGCTGGTGGCGGAGATGGCAGCCATGGGTGAGCCGGCGCCGCTGGATTTGCGGGTGAATTTGTTGAAGTCCGCGGTCGGCGAAGCGCAGGCGGCGTTGGCTTTGGAGGGGATCGAGGCGGAGGCGATGCGGTATTCGCCTTGGGGGTTGCGGGTGGCGCATCGGCGGGCGGTAACGTCCGGGGCGGCGTTTCAGACGGGGGCGGTGGAGATACAGGACGAGGGGAGCCAGATGGTGGCGCATCTGGTGGGGGCGGCGCCCGGGATGCGGGTGGTGGATTGGTGTGCGGGGGCGGGTGGCAAGACGCTGGCGATGGCGGCGACGATGGAGAATCGCGGGCAGATCGTGGCGTGCGATGTGAGTGCGTCGCGGTTGGAAGGGGCGGTGCGGCGGTTGCGGCGGGCGGGGGTGCATAATGTGGAGCGGCACCTGACGGTGGATGGGGACAAGTGGGTGAAGCGTCGGGCCGGAGGGTTCGACAGGGTGTTGGTGGATGCGCCGTGCACGGGGACGGGAACGTGGCGGCGCAATCCGGATGGGCGTTTGCGGTTGAGCGAGGCGGATTATTCGGAGTTGGTAGGCAAGCAGGCCAGGATCTTGGATGTGGCGGAGAAGCTGGTGCGGCCTGGGGGGCGGCTGGTTTATGCAACGTGTTCGGTGCTGGAGGGGGAGAACGAGGCGCAGGTGGCGGGGTTCCTGGCGCGGCATTCGGGGTATCGGGTGGTGCCGGTCAGCGAGGTTTGGGGCTGGGAGGCGCCGGTGCCGTGCGCGGGTGAGTTTTTGGTGCTGACCCCGTTGCAGCATGGGACAGACGGGTTCTTCGGCGCCGTGCTGGAACGCAGAGTTTAAAAGTTTTTCGGTCCTTTTCTTTCAAAAAAGGACTGCTTGCTTCCTTGGAGTTGTGAATGTCCCCGCTCGTCGTGATCACCCACCCAAGGCTTGCCGCGTCGACGCCGCTGTTGGAGGCGCAGGGGTGGCGGGTGGTGCAGATGGCGGGGTTGGAGGAGGGGGCGCGGCCGGAGGTGCGGGCGTTGCTGCATCTGGGGGAGATGGAGTTGTCGCCGGCGTGGCTGGGGGGGCTGCCTGGGCTGGGGCTGATTGCTTGTATTGGCGCGGGGTATGACGGGGTGGATGTGGATTGGTGCCGGGAGCGGGAAATCGCGGTGAGCCGGGCGGTGGGGTTGAACGCGGAGGATGTGGCGGAGCACGCGATGGCGCTCGTGCTGGCGGCGTGGCGCGATGTGGTGGGGCTGGACCGGTTCGTGCGGGAGGGGGAGTGGCGCGAGGGGGTGCATGCGGCGCCGGGGCGGCGGTTGGCGGGGCGGCGGATGGGGATTGTGGGGATGGGGGCGATCGGGGAGGCGGTGGCGCGGCGGGCGGTGGCGTTCGGGTTGGAGGTGGCCTGGTGGGGGCCGCGTGCGAAGGAGAGTGTTTGGCGGCGGGTGGAGAGTTTGGTTGGGTTGGCGCGAGAGAGCGACATTCTGGTGGTGGCGTGCCGGGCGGAGCGGGCGAACCGGGGGATGGTTGGGGTAGAGGTGATCGAGGCGGTGGGGCGGGAGGGGTTGCTGGTGAATGTGTCGCGCGGGTCGGTGGTCGATGAGGATGGGTTGCGGGCGGCGTTGACGAGCGGGGCGCTGGGGGCTGCGGCGTTGGATGTGTTTTGGGAGGAGCCGAGCCCGGCGGGGTTGTGGGCGGGGGTGCCGCATGTGGTGTTGACGCCGCATGTGGGTGGGGCGACGCGTGAGGCGGTGGGCCGGATGGTGGGACAGGCGTTGGAGAATATACGCCGGCATTTGGCGGGTGAGGGCTTATTGAGCCCGGTCGAGCATTGAGGGTTTACCGGGCAGGGGAGCGGGGCTATACGGCTCCACCGCTGATCCCGAATAGCTCAGTTGGTAGAGCAAGCGACTGTTAATCGCTTTGTCGTAGGTTCGAGTCCTACTTCGGGAGCCACTCTCTTTTATCGTCCGGAACTGCCCGGGTCGCTCCCTGGCTTGGTGAGCGCATGGCGGATTTTGTCCTAAGCAACGCGCGGATTGTGCTGCCCGATCGGGTGGTGGTGGGTAGTTTGCGTGTGCAGGGCGGGTTGATTGCCGATGTACGCACGGGGGGTGCTGTCGGCGAGGATTTCGGCGGGGATTACCTCATTCCGGGGCTGATCGATCTGCATACGGATAACCTGGAGCGGCAGGTGATGCCGCGGCAGAATGCGCGGTGGCCGAGCCGGGCGGCGTTTTTGGCGCATGATGCGCAGTGTGCGGCGGCCGGGATAACGACGGTTTTCGACGCGCTGTGTCTGGGGGAGCCGAATTCGGAGGAGGATCGGCCGCGGACGTGTCGCGAGGGGGTCGCGGACATGGACGCGCTGGGCGCAGCGGGGCTGCTGCGGGCGGAGCATCTGTTGCATTTGCGGTGCGAGTTGCCGGCGCCGGGGTTGGTGGGGCAGTTGGAGGTTTGGGCGGAGCATCCCGCGTTGCGGATGGTCAGTTTGATGGATCATACGCCGGGGTTCGGGCAGTTCAGCGATTTGGCGCGGCATCGGGCGGATCGGGCGCGCGAGGGGCAGGATAGGGCGCGGGTGGAGCGGGAGTTGGCTGAGCAGTGGGCGCAGCGGGAGCGGTGGCGGGGGCCGAACAAGCGGGCGGTGTTGGCGAGGATGGCCGGGCGGGGTGTGGTGGTGGCGAGCCATGACGACGGGACCGCGGCGGAGGTGGCGGAGAATTTGGCCGACGGGATTGCGGTGAGCGAGTTTCCGGTGAGCGAGGTGGCGGCGCGGGCGGCAAGAGATGGCGGGATGGCGGTGATTGCGGGGGCGCCGAATTTGGTGCGGGGCGGGTCGCATAGCGGGAATGTGGGGGCGGCGGCGTTGCTGGCGGCGGGGTTGGTGGATGCGCTGGCGTCGGACTACGTGCCGGCGAGCCTTGTGCAGGCGGCGTTTTCGGTGGGCGATGTGGTGCAAGGGGTGGGGCTGGTGACGCACGGACCGGCGAGGATTGCGGGGCTGGCCGATCGCGGGGCGATAGAGGTGGGGCTTTGCGCGGATCTGGTGCGGGTTTCAGTATGGGAAGGCCTGGCCGTGGTGCGCGCTGTGTGGCGTGGCGGCGAGCGCTTGCATTGAAAACCACCGCTAGCTGACTCACCGGAGTGACTTTCCGAATCGGCACTCAAAAAGGACTGCTTTCTTCATGACCCGCGTGGCGCTGTACTGGGCGCCTGCTCTCTCGGACCCGCTATGGGAAGCAGGGTGCGCCTGGCTTGGCCGCGATCCGGAGCTGGGGTGCGATGTGGCGCAGCCGGAGGGGCTGGAGGAAGTGACGCGGGCGCCGCGTGTGTATGGGTTTCATGCGACGTTACGGCCGCCGATGCGGTTGGCGACGGGGTGGGAGGAGTTCATCGGCGCGGCGCACGCGTTGGCCGGCGGCCGGGCGGCGTTTGCGATGCCCGAGCTGGAGGTGTTGGAGATAGGCGGGTTTTTGGCGTTGGGCGAGCGTGTGCCGTGCCGGGCGTTGCGTGAGCTGGCGGATGCGTGTGTGGCGGAGACGGACCGGCACAGGTTGCGGGCCGATGCGGCGGAGCTGGCGAAGCGTCGGGCGGCGGGGTTGTCGGCGCATGAGGACGAGATGCTGCTGCGGTGGGGGTATCCGTATGTGATGGATGCCTGGCGGTTCCATGTGACGTTGTCGCGGCGGCTGAGTGCGGGGGAGATGCGCGTGGTGAGGCCGCGGGCGGAGGCGCATTTTGCGGCCGCGTTGGCGGTGCGGCGGCGGGTTGAGGGGATTGCGGTGTTTACGCAGTTGGGTACTCGGCCGATGTTGTTGGCGGAGCGGATCGGGTTCAGGAAAAGCCTTCTTTTCTGAAGAAAAGAAGCAAAAGACTTTTGCTCCGCTGTCGCGATGCTCACGATGAGCACGCGACAGCTGAGCAGAAGTTTTTTGGTCCTTTTTTTCCCAAAAAAGGACTGCTTGCTTAACCCGTCTCTATCACGCTCATCCCGATCGGCATGAGGCTGATGCCGGCGAGTTTGATGTGCTGCACGGCAAACGGGATGCCGATGATGGTGACGGCGCAGGCAATGGCGGCGGCGATATGGCCGATGGCGAGCCAGAGGCCGAAGACGAGCAGCCAGACGATGTTGCCGATGAGGCCGAGGGGGCCGGTGCCGATGTCTTCGCGGCCGGTGACATAGGCGCGGTTGATGGCCTGGCGGCCGAAGGGCGCGAAGGAGAAGCCGGCGATGGTGAAGCAGGCGCGGGCCCAGGGCAGGCCGATGATGGTAACCGCGGCGAACAGGCCGGCGAGCAGCCAGAGCAGGCCCATGATGAAGCCGCCGAAGATGATCCAGATCAGGTTGAGCAGCAGCGTCACGGCTTGAGGAAGACCTCGACGCGGCGGTTTTTCTGGCGGCCGTCTTCGGTGGCGTTGTCGGCGATCGGCAGGTCGGAGCCGAAGGAGACGATCTGGCCGGGCGGCAGGCCGCGGCGGGCGAAGACGTCGGCTACG
This sequence comes from uncultured Alphaproteobacteria bacterium, assembly GCA_963848205.1. Classification (GTDB taxonomy): domain Bacteria; phylum Pseudomonadota; class Alphaproteobacteria; order Acetobacterales; family Acetobacteraceae; genus BOG-908. Next base: position 459,963 of record CAWKCV010000003.1, read on the forward strand.
GCCTGGGCGCGTTTGGTGGCGATGGCGAGGTTGGCTTCCGGCGTGCCCTGGTTGTCGGCGAACCCGATCAGGATGAGGTGGCTGGAGGGGGTGTGGTCCGACATCATGAAGTTCCACACGCGGTCCACGTCACGCGAGCTGCGCAGGTCGAGCTTGTTGGAGTTGGGTTCGAAATGCAGGTCGGCGGCCAGGCGCTGGGCGCCGGAGACGAGCTGCTTGTAGCGGTCCTTGGGTGTAAGGGGGGCTGGTGCCGCGACGGGTGCCACTTTCAGCGGGATCAGGCCGGACTGGCCGAGCGTCGCCTGGCCTTCGGGCGAGGATGCATAGGTGCCGAAGCGCGCGACGAACGGGTTGGCCGAGGCGGCCGGCGTGTAGAGATAGACGCGGCGGGCGAGCGGGTAGGCTTCGCTGGCGACATTGGCCGGGCTGGGCAAGGCGGGTTGGGCGCCGGTTGCGGCGATGGCGACGAGCTTGCCCTGGTGGGCGCGGTTGAGCGCGACGATGGCGATCGCGTCGGTATCGTCGGCAACGGCGGCGGCGGCTTCGCGGACGAGATGTTCGACGGGTGATTTGGCCGGTGCGCCGGGCACCAGGTCGGCGAGCGTCGGGTCGCCGGGTTCACGCAGGACGTGGATGTTGCGGCCGGTGCCGCCGAGCGCGGGCCAGGCGGTGATGCTGCCGGCCAGCACGCCGCGGAGCTGCGCGAGGGTGAGGCGGGTGATCGGGTTGGCGGCGTTGACGATGATCGCCTCGGCCTGGAAGCCGACTGCGTGTTCGGCGGTGGGCGCGGTGAGGTCGCCAAGCTTGCGCAGGCTGTCGAGTTCCTGCTGGTTTATGCGGCGCAGCGAGAGCACGGCATCGGCTTCGCCGTCGCGCAGGGCGGTGAAGGCGCTGGCGTCGCCGTCGGTGCCGGGGCGCGAGAGGATGGCGACGGCTTCAGGGCGGGACAGGCGCTGGCCGGTGATGAGGCTTTCGCCCGGAGTATCGGTGGAGCGGACGGTGAGGCCAGTGTCACCCAGATAGCCGAGATAGGCGCCGGCCAGGCGGGGCATGGTGACGGGGGCGAGCGAGGCGGGGCCGGCGAGGCGCAGCAGGGTTGCCAATTCCGGCGGGGCGGCGGCCGGTGCGACGGGGGCTACGACGGGTGGTGCCGCCGGCGCGCTTGCGGCGGGTGGCAAGGCCGCGACCGCGTGGGAAGCCGGTTTGGCGCCCGGGCGGTTGTTTGAGAGTGCGTAGCCGGCATAGATGCCGAGGCCGATCAGCAGCAGCGCGACGCCGCCGCCGATCAGGGCGAGGTTGAGGTTCGGGTTCGCCTCGTCCGCGGGTGGCGGGCGGAGTGGGCGGGCGCATTCGGGGCAGACGAAATCCTGGCCGACGGGGACTTCGATGTCGCGCTTGGCGTCTGCCAGGGTGCAGTAATCGACGTTGGAGCAGCGTCCGCGCGTGTAGGCCATGGCGATCCTATTCGTGTTCGAAACTGCCATGCGCGTAAGGCGGAATGGTCGAGCCCGTCAGTGATTCGACACTTGGACGGAAGTTTGCGAGGGCGCAAAGATCGACCAGGAAGAACCTCATTGCGGGGACATTACGGGTTCGAACTCATGCTTGTGCAAGCGAAGTGGAGACGGGTGTGTGTTCCGAGCGGAAGCATGTGGCGAAATGGTCATCAACGACGCCGGTCGCCTGGAGATAAGCGTAGATGGTGGTGCTGCCGACGAAGGTGAACCCGCGGCGGCGGAGGTCCTTGCTGACCCGGTCCGAGAGGGGGGTGGTGGCGGGCAGGCGTTCGCCGTCGGGGCGGCGGGTGACGATTTGCCGGCGATCGGTGAAGTGCCAGAGATAAGTGGCGAAGGTGCCGAACTCCTGTTGAACGGCGAGGAAGTGGCTTGCATTGGCGATGGCGGACGCGATCTTGCCGCGGTGACGCACGATGCCGGCGTTCAGGGCGAGGTGGTCGGCGTCGGCTGCGGTGAAGCGGGCGACGCGGGCGGGGTCGAAGCCCGCGAAGGCGGCACGGTAGGCGGCCCGTTTGCGCAGGATGGTTTCCCACGAAAGCCCGGCCTGAGCGCCCTCGAGTACGAGCAGTTCGAAAAGCATCCGCTCGTCGGTCTGCTTGGTCCCCCATTCCGCATCATGGTAACTGAGCGAGGGCTCCCGCTGCGCCCACGCACATCGCTGAACTGACAAAAGTTTTTTGGTCCTTTTTCTTCAAAAAAGAACTGCTTGCTTTTTCCCTCCTCGACAAGGTGCCGAATGCTGCTCATCGCCGCCATCGCCGTGCTGGGCGTCGTCGTCGCCGTCGGCACCTGGCTGGGCTCTTTATACCTGCTCTTCGACAAGCCGCCGACGAAGATGACGTGGATATCTGCCGCCCACGGGATTGGGGGCGTGGTTGGCACGGCGATCCTTGTCGCGGCATTGAGGGTGCCGGCGGGGGCGCATGCGATGCGGATGGGGGCCGGGAAATTCGGTGTGGTGTCGGGCGGGCTGATCGGTGCCGCGCTGTTGGCGGGGGTGACGATCTACGTGCTGCATCGGCGCGGCACGCCGGTGTCGCTGGCGCTGGTGGCGTCGCATGGGATGTTTGCAATCAGCGGGTATGTGCTTCTGCTGACATACCTGACGATGCTGACATAGGTATGCAGTCGCTGCATATCAGGCATTGCGGATGAACAAGAGCTCGAATCCGGGTGGGCCTTATAAGCCGCTCACGGAAACACATTTAAGGTCTCCGCTGACGCATCCGCACGTGCCGCGAGCTGATCCAACCGGGTTGGCACAAGCTACGACGTAACGCGTCCTTTGTTGCAGAACCGACCATTTGTGGGTCGGACGCTTTGAGGGATACGGCTATGTTTGCTGCACGAAACGGGGCCAGCACGCCTCCGAAATACACTGCGCAGGACATACAGAGTCTTTAGGCCGGGCGCTCCCCGGCCGAAAATAGACCTGCTTGCCTTCCGGCCACGCGCTTTGACGCGCTGGCCCGGACTTTCTCGCTTTGTCTTCGAAGGTTTCGTGCCATGTCCGAACTGCGCGCCCGTCTGGCTGCCGCTCCGGTAGCTCCGCTCACTCAATTTGCCGTCGGCGCCTTGCCGGCGATCGACGACCTGGTGGCGACCTTGCGGCCCGAGGAGCCGATGACGTGTTTGCGGGAGCAGGCATTGCGCGGAAACGCAGAGGCGTTCGTGGGCGGCTTCGCCGGCGCGACGATGTATGCGGTCAAGTGCAACCCCGATCCGGCCGTGCTGCGCGCGCTGTGGGAAGGCGGAGTGCGGCATTTCGACTGCGCGAGCCTGCCGGAAGTGGAAGTTGTGCGGAGCATGTTTGCCGACGCGGCGATCCATTACATGCACCCGGTGAAGAGTCGCCGGGCGATTGCGGAGTCCTATGCGCTGCATGGGGTGCGCGATTTCGTGCTCGATAGCCGCGAAGAGCTGGACAAGATTTTGGCCGAGACTGGCGGGGCCGCCGATCTGGGCCTGGTGGTGCGGCTGGCGCTTCCGGCGGGCAATGCGAAATGCGATCTTTCGGGCAAGTTCGGTGCTTGGCCGGAGGAGGCGGCGCGGCTGCTGGCGGCGGCGCGGCCGCATGCGCGCACGCTGGGCATCAGCTTCCATGTGGGGTCGCAGTGCCTCGACCCGCTGGCGTGGCGCCGGGCGATCGCGCTGGCCGGCGAGACAATCCGGGCGTGCGGCGTGGCCGTCGAGGTGCTCGATGTGGGCGGCGGTTTTCCGGTGGCTTATCCGGACCAGATGCCGCCTCCGCTCGGCGCGTTTTTTGCCGAAATCGAGGCGAGTGTTGAGGCGCTGGACATGCCGGGCCTGGTGCTATGGGCCGAGCCGGGGCGTGCGCTGGTGGCCAACGGCACGTCCGTCGTGGTGCAGGTGCAGGCGCGGCGTGGAAAGGCGCTGTATATCAACGATGGTGTGTTCGGCAGCCTGTCGGACTGCAATCTCGGTTTCCGGTTTCCGACCCGGCTGGTGCGGGCGAGCGGGGCCGGGATGTCGGAGTTCAGCTTCTGGGGGCCGACCTGCGACAGCAACGACGTGATGGCGGGGCCGTTCGTGTTGCCGGACGATGTGGGTGAAGGGGACTGGATCGAGGTCGGGCAGATTGGCGCTTACGGGGCGTGTCTGCGGACGCGGTTCAATGGGTTTGGGGAAGGCAGGACGTTGGCGGTTCGGGATTTGCCGTTGGCGTGCTGAAGGGGAAGGCCCTTCTTTTCTGAAGAAAAGAAGCAATAGACTTCTGTTCCGCTGTCGCGTGCTCGTCGTGTGCATCGCGACAGCGGAACAGAAGTTTTTTGGTCCTTTTTTTCAAAAAAGGACTGCTTGCCTCACTTCTTCTTCTTTACGGTTTTCGGCTTGCCCTTGGCGTCCTCTTCGCCGGGCTCCTCGTCGGGCTCGTCCTCATCCTCGTCGTCCTTGCCCGCCTCCTTGGAGGCTTCGGCGTTGGCGTGGCCTTCGGCGATTTCGCTGAGGCGCTTGTCGTCGGCGCGGGCGGCGTCGCGCAGGGCTTCGAGTTCGGTGGTTGCGTTCTGCAGGCCCATCTGGCGGGCGAAGGCGAGCAGCGAACCGTAGCGGGTGATCTCGTAGGTTTTGATGCCCTGGAGGCAGGCGATCAGGGCGGCGTCCAAAACGGGGCCGGGTTCGCCTTCCTCGATGGCTTCGTGGCATTCGGCGAGAAGGCCGTTCATCGCCTCGCAGGTTTTGCCGCGCGGCCGTTTGCCGACGGCTTCGAACACGCGGTCCAGCCGTTCGAGCGGTTCGTGGGCGTGCTCCTTGCCGTTGCGGACGAGTTCGAGCGCGTCCTTGTTGCGCAGGGCTTTGATGATTTTGGTGGTGGATTTTCCGGCCGCTTTTTCGGCGTAATAGACGTCCTGCAGGAAATGCAGGAACAGGTCGTTCATCGTGTTCATCGAATCGGTTGTCCTCTGAAATATCGGCGGCGCGTGGCGAACGCAGGCGCAAGCGTGGCGGTTCGGCTGACATGTGCGTGGTTGCTGACGATTTGTGCCTTGCATCCAAACGCCGGATAAAACCTTATCCCTGCATGGATACACACGCCGTCGATCTCGCCTCCGCCGATCTTGCCATGCCCGAGCAGGGGCAATGCCCGCACGCGGGGCTGCCTGTTGCCGACCTGCGCCGGATGGGCGCGCACCCGGATCATTGGTATCCGCTGGCCTGGTCGCGCGAGTTGAAGCCGGGGTCTGCAATCGGCGTGCGGTTTGCGGGCGAACCGATCGTGCTGGTGCGGCCAAAGGATGGCGCGGTGTTTGCGCTGGAGGATCGGTGCGCGCATCGGCAGGTGCCGCTGCATGGCGGCGTGGTGGAAGGCTGCGCGCTGCGCTGCTGCTATCACGGCTGGGCTTACGACAAGACCGGCAGCTGCATCGACGTGCCTTATCTGGGGAAGGACAAGCTGCCGAACGGCGTGCGGGCGTATCCGTGCCGGGAGGAGGCGGGGCTGATTTTCGTGTTCCCTGGCGATCCGGCGCGGGCGGCGGAGATGGATTTTCCGCAGCTCGGCTCGGCTGACGATGCGCGGTATCGGACGCGGCGGTTCGGGCAGGAGGTGGCCTGCCATTACACGTTCATGCACGAGAACCTGACGGACATGAACCATCAGTTCTTGCACCGCAAGCAGATGGGCCAGGTGCGGCCGCGCCATCGCGGGATGCGGATCGGCGAGGACTGGTTGGAGGTGGATTACACGTTCGGGCGCACCGGCGGGAAGCAGCCGCTGGGCGAGGCGGCGATATTGGGCAAGCGCCGGCGGACGGGTAACGAGAACCACAAGGATCTGATGACGATCCGCACCGAGTATCCGTATCAGCGGCTCAAGATATGGACCGATGGCGAGCTGCCGGTGATGGATCTATGGATCGCCTACGTGCCGCTGGACCGGGAGCAGCGCACCAACCGCACGTTCGGGCTGCTGAGCGTGCAACGGCCGGCGAAGGTCGGTTTCCTGCTCGATGCGGCGTGGCCGTTGCTGGTGTGGTTCACCGAGCGGATTTTCACCGAGGATCGCTGGATCGTGGAGGAGGAGCAGAAGGCGCACGACGCGCAGGGGGCGGATTGGAACCAGGAGGTGTTCCCCGCCATTCGCGAGCTGCGCGGCCTGCTGCGGCGGTGCGGCAAGCCGATCGAGGCGGTGCATCGGGCAGGGGCGCGGGCATGAAGCTTTCCGCGCGCAACCAGTTCGAGGGCCGGGTGGTGTCGGTCCAGAAGGGCCAGACGACCGGGCATGTGCGGATCGAGATTGCCGGGGGCGTGGTGGTGACGGCGTCGATCACCAACGAGGCGATCGACGAGCTGGCGTTGGCGGAAGGGGATCGGGCGACGGCGGTGATCAAGGCGTCGGACGTGATGGTGGCCAAGTAGATGCGGCTGGCGTTCGGGCTGGTGGTGGGCGTGTGTCTGGCGAACGGCTTCGCGCGGGCGGCGGATCATGTGGCGTCCGACCGTGTGAAGTCTGGCTCGGTTGCGGTATCGGGGTTGGTGGACCATCCGCAGAGTTTTTCGGTGGCGCAATTGAAGGCGATGCCGGCCAGGCGGGTGGATGCGGCGTTCGCGACGATGCATGGCCAGGAGCATCATGTGTGGACCGGAGCGTTGCTTTGGGACGTAGTGCATGCGGCCGGGTTGCGTGATGCGCCGGGCCGGCGGACGACGATGCGGCATGTATTTTTGGCCGGCGGCACGGACGGCTATAGTGCCGCGGTGTCGATTGGCGAAATCGACCCGGGCGCAGAGGGCAAGCAGGTGATTGTCGCCTATGAAGCCGATGGCGCCCCGATTTCGCTTCGCCTGATTGTTCCCGGCGACCACGAGGGCGCCCGCCAGGTCCACGATCTCTCGGCTCTGGACGCGCGCTAAGAGCAAAAGTCTTTTGGTCCTTTTTCAAAAAGGACTGCTTTCTTTCATTCCTGCGTCAACGTTCCTCCATAAACCACCGGCCCTGTCGGCAACCCGGTCGGCGACCCGCCCGCGGGTTCCAGGCTGACGAGCAACTGTGTGCCGAGTGCCAGGGTTTGCGGCACCCGCTTGCCGACGGCGGGGAGCACGCCGAGCGAGAGGGGTCTGGTGGCGCCGGCTGCAAGGGACCAGAGTTGCAGGTCGCGGCCGGAGGGCACGGTGACGGCGGCGGTGGGGCGGACGAGGATGGCGCCGTCGGCCTGGGTGAATGCGACGAGGATGGGTGTGGTGACGCCGGCGGGGGCGAGCACGGCGAAGTTCGCTTGCCTGGCGGGCGGGTGCAGGACGATGAAGGCGACGAGCCCGGCGGCGAGTGCGTAGCCTGCCAGCGCCAGGCCTTGCCAGACGCGGAGGGCGTTGTTGTTGGCAGCGACGTTGTTGGCAGCGATGGGCGGGGCTGGGCGGCCGGCGGCGGCCAAGCTCTGCTCGATGCGCGCCCACAGGGTTTCCGGCGGACTGACGGGGGCGGCGAGTGCGGTGAGCGGGAACAGGCGGTCTTCCCAGAACCGGCGTTCGGCGAGGAAGCCGGCGTCGGTTTCGGCCAGTTGCTCGGCGCGCCGGGCGTCGGCCGCGTCGAGCGTGCCGAGCACGTATTCCGCGGCGAGGAGAAAGGGGGCGTCCTCGCCAGTATCGTCCGTACCGCTCATGTCGTCAGGCAGTCGCGGAGCCCGATCAGGCTGCGTCTGATCCAGGATTTGATGGTGCCGATCGGCTGCGACAGATTGGCGGCCAGTTGGCGGTGCGAATAGCCATCGACGAAGGCGAGGATGAGCAGGCGGCGGCGCTCCTCGGCGAGCAGGTCCATGCAGCGCTGCAGCGCGGAGTTGTCGGACGAGGCCATGAGTTGGGTGAGCGCGTCGGGGCCGCGATCGGGTTCCTGGTCGAGCGGCTCCTGGCCGAGCACTTCACGGCCGCGCCGGCGGACGAGGTCGAGGGCGCGGTAGCGGGCGAGGCTCATCAGCCACGATCCCGCTTCGCCGAGCGAAGGGTCGTAGCGGCTGGCCTGGCGCCAGAGCTGCACGAAGGCATCGTGCGTGGCGTCGGCCGCGAGCGCCGGGTCACGGGTAATGCGCAAGGCGACGCCGTTCAGCTTGGCGCCCCATCGGGCGTAGAGTTCGCGAAACGCGGCGCGGTCCTGGGTCGCGCACAGCGCAATCAGGTCCCTGTCGCTGGGTGGATCGAGCTCCGCCTGCATCGGTTGGGGTCTCTCCGCAGAGTGCGTCAAGAGCGCGCGAGAACCGCGCGAATCGAAACGGCCACATTGGTGCAGGTCCTGCGCGAGAGTGGCAAGAGCGAAATGCGCTTGCTTGGAGCTTGCAGGAGATACGGGGCAGGCGGGCCAATGGATGCAGGCATCGTTGCAACCGTAAGTACCGGTTACCCGAAAGCCATCGCCAACGTATGGGCGATCAGCGCGGGCTTGGGTTCGCCGTCGATTTCGACGGTGTTCTCGAAGCCGAGCAGGGTGCGGCCCTGGCCTTTTTCCTCGACGCTGGCGAGGCGCAGGCGGTTGCGCAGCTTCGCGCCGGCGCGAACCGGGGTGAGGAAGCGAACGCGGTCGAGGCCGTAATTCAGGGTTGCTTCCAGGCCCAGATCCTTGGCCCAGGTGCCGCTGGTGAGCCGCGGGAGCAGCGAAAGGGTGAGGAAGCCGTGTGCGATGGTGGCGCCGAACGGGCCGGCGGCGGCGCGTTCGCGGTCCACGTGGATCCACTGGAAATCTTCGGTGCAGTTGGCGAACGCGTCGATGCGGGCCTGGTCGACGAGCAGCCAGTCCGAGACGGCGAGTTCCTGGTCGAGCAGGGTGGTCATGCGTTCGGCGACGGTTGGCATGGCGCGGTTCTACGTGGCGGCACAGCCGGCTGGCAAATGCGCGCGCTCAGCTCGTGCGGTTCAGCATGCCGGTATGGCGGTCCATCGAGAAGCCGGCGATGACGGTGTTCTGCGCGGTGGCGATGCTGAAGGTGACGTGGTCGGCGTCGGACGCGAGCTGGGTGACGCGCCATTCGTGGTTGCCGTGCCAGAGCAGGAAGGCTTCGGCGATGCGGCGCACGTCGTCCTGCGAGAGTTTGCGGTCGGGCGCGGTGTAGAGCAGGCCGATGGTGGCGGGGCCTTGCGCGAGCGTGGTGCGGCCCGACTGCCAGCCCAGCATGCGGTGGGGTGCGGGCGGGCCATCGGGCGCCGGCCTGTCGTCGGAAGCCGCATCCGACACCGGCGAAACCTGTTGCGCCTCTGCATCCAGACATCGCACCGTGGCACCCGATGCCGCAAGCAGCCCGGCCACACCGATCGCCCACCAACGCATTGCTCGCGGTCCTGCCTGTTTGCGCGCCAACATACGGGGCCGGGCCGGCGGGCGCGCGCCCGGGCTTGCTACGGAGTGCAACGGTTGGGTAGCCGACGCCTGCGAATCGCGTAGAAGGTGACGAATGGAGACCATGCCGCACATCCTGATCGTCGATGACGACCGGGAGATACGCGAGCTTCTGGCGCGCTTCCTGGAACGCAACCGGTTCCGGGTGACGGCGGTGCGCGACGGGCGCGAGGCGCGGCGGCATTGGCCATTGGGACATTACCAGCTCGTGGTGCTCGACCTGATGCTGCCGGGCGAGACGGGGCTCGATGTAGCGCGATGGCTGCGCACGCAGTCCGACGTGCCGATCGTGATGCTCACCGCGATGGGGGAGGAGACCGACCGGATCATCGGGCTGGAGCTGGGGGCGGACGATTACGTGCCCAAGCCGTTCAACCCGCGCGAGCTGCTGGCGCGCATTCGCGCGGTGCTGCGGCGCACCAGCGAGCGGGCGGAGAAGACGGCCGAGCCTGCCGCAAAGGCCGTGCGGTTCAGCGGGTGGACGCTGGAGCCGGCGCGTCGGCGGCTGCTCAACCCGGACGGCGTGGAGGTGGCGCTGACGGGCGGCGAATACGATCTGCTGGTGGCGCTGGTGGAGCGGGCGAACCGGGTGCTGACGCGGGACATGCTGCTTGATCTGCTGCGGGGGCGTCAGGCGGGGCCGTTCGATCGGGCGATCGATGTGGCCATCAGCCGGTTGCGGCGGAAATTGGAGGATGACGGCAGGCACGCGCAGCTGATCAAGACGGTGCGTGGGGGCGGTTATGTTTTGGCAGCGGATATTGAGCGGAGTTGAGGCAAGCGGTTCTTTTTTGAAAAAAAGAACCAAAAAACTTTTGCAATTTGGGATTTCGCCTTGGCCGCATAGTTTGGCTCGGCGGACTTTGTTTACGCTTTTGTTTGGGCTTGTTGTTGTGCAGGGCGCGGGTTTGACGATCCATGCCTTGGATCGGATCGAGTTGCAGCGTTTTGCCGCGTTGCGCGATCTCGGCATACGCTCGATGAGCATCTATCGCTCGATCGTCTCCACGACGCCGGGCGAGCGTGCGGCGACGCTGCAGGAAATGGATCTCGGGCCGAACCTGATGGTGTCGCTGGCGGACAACCCGCCCGTCTCGCCCGATTTCATGGACCAGCCTTATGCGGGCCAGGTGCGGGTGAACATGTCGCTGGTTCCGGTGCGCCCGGCGAACCGGCCGCGCGAACTGGCCATACGCGGGGCGCCCACCGGGATGGTGGTGATCGAGCTTGAATTCCCCGATCGCGGCTGGCTGGTGCTGGATGCCAATTTGCCGCGGCCGCGGCCCTGGCACTCGCGCGAATTCCTGATCGCGTTCGCATTGATGACGGTAGCGGCCGCAGCTTTGTCGTTCTGGGCGGTGCGGCGGCTGACCGGGCCGGTGGCGCTGCTCGCCGAAGCTGCCGAACGGCTCGGGCGCGATGTGAATGCGGCGCCATTGCCGGAACGCGGGCCAGACGAAGTGGTGCGCGCGGCCATTGCGTTCAATACGATGGCGGCACGCATCCGCCGCTTCGTGCAGGACCGCACGTTCCTGCTCACCGCAATCGGGCACGATCTGCGCACGCCGATCACCCGGCTGAAATTGCGCGCCGAATTCATCGACGACGATGAGCAGCGGCAGAAATTCATGAACGATCTGGACGAGCTCGATGCGATGGTGTCGGCGACCCTGGTGTTCGGGCGCGATACGGCGGATACCGAGCCGGCGGTGCCGTTCGACCTGGTGGCGCTGCTGCGCACGGTATTGGACGACGCGGCGGATGCGCGCCCCGACCTCGCGGAACGTTTGTCGTTCGAAGGGCCGGGGCATCTGACTGTGGGCGGGCGCATTCTGGCGTTGAAGCGCAGTTTTGCGAACTTGGTGGGCAATGCGCTGAAATATGGCGGGTCCGCGCATGTGTTGCTGACTCACGAAGGAGATTTGGCGACGGTGACGGTGGAGGATGACGGGCCCGGCCTGCCGCCCGACGAGGTGGAGCGGGTGTTCGAGCCGTTTTATCGTGTGGAGGACAGCCGAAATCGCGAGACGGGCGGGACGGGGCTGGGGCTGCCGATCTGCCGGAACATATTGCGCGCGCATGGCGGGGATGTGGTGCTGGGGAACAGGGTTGGCGGTGGGGCTCGGGCGGTGGTGACTTTGCCGATGTGAGAAAGGCCTTCTTTTCTGAAGAAAGGAAGCAAAAGACTTTTGTCCTTGGCTGTTGGTCCGGGCGAGCGTGCTAAGTGTTGTTGCGTTGTTTGATGAGTATTTTTCCGGCTTGCATGAGCCAGGCGCGTTCCAGGCGGGCGGTCAGTCTTGCGTCGTCTATGACGTTCATGTGGATCAGCATGGCGTCGTACCCGCGGTAATGATCGGTCTCGAAATAGAAGTCCGGCTCGGCTTCGATGAGGATCGCCTTCTCTTCGAGCGGGCAGCGTATGGCCAGCGTGACCGCATCCTTCTCCCGCGCCATGAACTTGCCGCGCACTTTCAGCGAAGGTGTGCCGTAGGAAACAGACCGCTCCACACCAGTCAAGTTCGCTCGCCTACAAAGCGCTAGAGCCCGATCAATCACGTCGGTGTCCCCAGTCATACAATTCAAAGTCTTTTGCTTCTTTTCTTCAGAAAAGAAGGCCTTCCTTCCTCACCCCTCCGCAACCATCCCCAACCGCCCGAGCAACACCCGATCCCGATCCGCCGCCGGATTTGGTGTCGTCAGCAATCGCGGCCCGTAAAAGATCGAGTTCGCACCTGCCAGGAAGCAAAGCGCCTGGGCTTCGTCGGTCATGCCTTCGCGGCCTGCGGACAGCCGGACATACGAGGTCGGCATGGTGATGCGGGCGGCGGCAATGACGCGGACGAAGTCGATGGCGTCGATTGGGGCGGCTTCGGCGAGCGGGGTGCCGGCGACGCGGACGAGGGCGTTGATGGGCACGCTTTCGGGGTGGCGGGGCAGGCTGGCCAGGGTCGCGATGAGGCTGGCGCGGTCGGTCTCGTCCTCGCCCATGCCGACGATGCCGCCGCAGCAGACGTGGATACCGGCGTCGCGCACATGGCCGAGCGTGTCGAGCCGGTCCTGGTAGGTGCGGGTGGTGATGATCTCGCCGTAATGCTCGGGCGAGGTGTCGAGATTGTGGTTGTAATAGTCCAGGCCTGCATCTTTCAGGCGCGTGGCCTGAGGTGCCGTGAGCATGCCGAGGGTGACGCAGGATTGCAGGCCGAGGGCGGCGACACCTTCGACCATGGCGCAGACGGCATCGAGGTCGCGGTCCTTGGGCGAGCGCCAGGCGGCACCCATGCAGAAGCGTGTGGCGCCGGCGTCGCGCGCGGCGCGGGCTTCGGCGAGCACGGCGTCCACGTCCATCAGTTTGGAGGCGGGCACGCCGGCTTCGTAGGAGGCGCTCTGCGGGCAGTAGGCGCAGTCTTCGGGGCAGCCGCCGGTCTTGATGGAAAGCAGCGTGCTGACCTGGATCTGGGTGGGGTTGTGGTGCGCGCGGTGGATGGTGGCGGCGCGGAACACCAGCTCGGGGAACGGCAGCTCCATGAGGGCGCGGACGGATTGGGTGGTCCAGGTGGCCGGGGGCGTGATGGCGTTCATGGGTGTTTGTATCCTGCGGCGATGCCACGCGCCAAGGCGGTTTGGCGGCCGACATCGACCGTTACACTCTACCACGCCGTGGTTGCGTTCCTGCCCCGTTTTGGCCGCGATGCCGACCGTTATGGGGCCTGTGAACGCGTCGCTGGATTGGCCGGCGCGCGTTGCATGGGAGTGTCACGAATGAACAAGATTTCTATTGCCATCGCTGCGTCCGTCATCGGTATCGCCGCTTCGGGCAGCGTGCTCGCACAATCGTCGACCACGACGACGACCACGACCTGGTCCGACACCCAGGGCGCGCAGCTCAACCAGGCTTACACGACCAGCCACTATACCGTGGTGACCAATCCGGCGCTGTCGCCGGATGTGGGTGTGGTTCTGCCGCCGACGGTGACGTTCTATCCGTTGCCGGAGACGATCGCCGTGCCCGACCGCGCCAATTACGGCTACTCGGTCATCAATGGGCACCCGGTAGTGGTCGAGAAGACGACGCGTCGCGTCGTGCGCACCTGGAATTAGGTAGAAAGGCCGGGGGCTCTGCCCCTGGACCCCGCTGGGGTCTGGGACCCAGACCCCCGGGTAAGGATTTCAAAGGCTTGCCTTCGATGGGGTCAAGGGGCAAAGCCTCTTGCCTTCCTTTGTTGAGAACAGCGATTGGCAACAAGCGTGATAACGGGAGCGGCAGGCGGCATCGGGCGCTGGATAGCGCTGGGGCTGGCACGCGCCGGGCATGACGTGGTGCTGATCGCGCGCTCGCCGGCGCGGGGTGCCGACGGGGTCGCATGGCTGGCCGCGCGGGCGCCTGGCGCGCGGATCGAGGCACAGGCGGCGGACCTTTCGCTGTTGGAAGATGTGCGCGCGCTGGCGGGTCGGATGGTGGCCGAGGCTCGGCCGATCGACGTGCTGGTGAACAATGCCGGCGTGTTCACGCCGAAGCGCGAGGAGACCGCGGAGGGGCACGAGCGTGTGCTGGCGGTCAATCACCTTGCACCTTTCGTGCTGACGCGGGCGTTGCTGCCGTTGCTGCATGCGGCAAAAGGCGGGGCGCGGATCGTCAATATCGGCTCGTCCACGTCCGATCGCGCGCGCATCGATCCGGACGATCTGGAGGGGCGGCACCGTTGGGGACGGGTGCACAGCTACGGCCAGTCCAAGCTGGCGCTGCTGATGGCGACGCGTGTTTGGGCCGAGCGGTTGGCGGGCAGCGGCGTAGTGGCCAACGTGGTCCATCCCGGGGCGGTGGCGACCGGGCTGGTGCGGGCGGGCGGGGCGATCGGGTTGGCATGGTCAGCGATGGCGCCGTTTCTGCTCAGCGAGGAACAGGGGGCGGACAGCGCGTTGCATGTGGCGCTCTCGCCGGCGTTCGCTGGCGTGACGGGCGCTTACGTGAAGAAGCGGGTGGCGGGACGGCCCAACAAGCTGGCCGAGGATGCGGCGCTGCGGGCGCGCGTGTGGGACGCTACGGAGCGCCTGACCGGTCCTTGACCAGGGTTGCGAGCAGACGTTTGGCAGAGAGATGCAGGCTGCTTGCACGGGCGTGGCGGCCGAACGGACCGCGGATCGGCCCGGGGCGGGTCGAGGGGTGGAACAGCGTGGGGTCGGACAGGGCTTCGGCCTCGGCGTCGCGCGAGAGCTGGCCTTCGAATCCGAGCTGCGTCATGCACCAGGCGATGAGGCCGGGGGCGACGCGGGTGGCGGTGGAGAACAGCGACGCGGTGCCGCTGATGACGACTTCCGCGCCGCCTTTGCGGGCCGCGTGATAGATGCCGGCGGCGATGATTTCGGGCTGATAGACCGGCGGCGCGGGGCGGGCGGGCCAGGCCATGTGGCTGACGGCGTGCGAGAAGAACGGCGTGTTCACTGCCGGCGGAAACACGGTGACGATGCGCAGGGGGCTGCGGGCGATGCGCAATTCGGCGCGCAGGGCCTGCGCGAAACCGCGCACGGCGGCCTTGGCGCCGGCATAGCTCGTCATCATCGGCAGGCCGTGGAAGGCGGCGGCCGAGCATATGTTGACGATGGTGCCGTGGCCGCGCGGCTGCATCAGGCCGAGGGCGGTGCGGCAGCCATTGACGGTGCCGAGATAGGTGACCGCCGTCACCCGGTCGAACTGGTCGGGCGGCACCTGGGCGAACTGGCCATATACGCCGTTGCCGGCGCAGTTGATCCACACGTCCGGTGGGCCGAGAGCGGCGGCGAGCATGGCGGCCGCCCGGTCGAGGGCGGCGGGGTCGGACACGTCGGCGATGGCGGTGGCAGCTTGGCGGCCGGCCTCGCGTGCGTCGGCGGCGACTTGGGCGAGGCCGGGTTCGCCGCGGGCGATGAGCCCGATATTCCAGCCGGCCCGGGCGAAGTGCGCGGCGGTGGCGCGGCCGATGCCCGAGGTGCCGCCGGTGATGAAGATTGTTCTGGGCGGAAGAGAGCTGTCCTTTTTTGAAAAAAAGGACCAAAAAACTTTTGAATTTTGCACTTGGCCTGCTGAATGTGGTTGGGGGCTGGGCTGTGCTACAACCTTTGCGCGAGCGAGCCGATTGCGCTTAGCTTACCTACGTTGGAGATGCGGTGCGTATGGCGGAAGACGTGTTCGATGCCGAGACCTTTCCTGAAGAACTCTATTTGCTGGCGTTCGGCGACGTCCGGCAGGCGGTCATCGATGGCGCGTTCAGCAGCGGTTACGAACACTATCTGGCGTTCGGGCGCGAGGAGATAACGGCCAAGATCCGCCATTCGCCGTTCGAGGGTGGGCCGCCGGGTCTGGCCGCCTCCGTGCTGCCGCCGGCCGATGACGAGCCGGTGCCGATTTCGCCGACGCAGACGTCGCTGCCCGCCTCGGCCGACGCTTTGCCGTATTTCGTGCCGCCGGCGTTTGCCCCGCCCGCGCGTGCCGAATTGTTTGCCGAGGACCTGTATCTGGCGCTGAACCCGGATGTGGCTTCGATGGTGGAAAGCGGCACGTTCGCGACCGGACGCGCCCATTGGCTGGCTGTGGGTGCGCAGGAGGAGCGCGCCGGGTTGCGTCCGACGGTGACGCACGATTCGCATTACACCGACAGCCTGCCGCCCGGCACCGATTGCGGGGTGGAGGCGTCCGACTTCGACGCCGAGAGTTATTTCCTGCTCTATCCCGACGTGCTCAAGGCGCTGGGCAACGACCCGGTGCGGGCGAAACATCATTGGGTGCATCACGGGCGTTTCGAAGGGCGCGTGGGGGCCGGCGTGGCACCCTATCGCACTTGGCAGGCGCGGCCGGCGGAGATATTGGCGCGGCCGTTCGGCATAAACGTGTTCGGGCCGTTCGCGGCGACAAGCGGGCTGGGGACGGCAGCGCGCGGGCTGCTGCGGGCGATCCAGAGCGTGGGGATTGCCACCGAGCTGCACACGTTCGACGTGAGCCGCGGTGCGCCGCGCATCACCATGGCCGAGCGTGGACGCAGCCCGACCTACCGGTGCAATCTGTTCATGGCCAATGCCGACCAGATACCTTTGCTGACGGCGCTCTATCCGTCCGGCCATTTCGACGATGCCTACAACATTGCCGTGTGGGCCTGGGAACTCGCGGCTTTTCGTGGGGACTGGCACACGAGCTTCGCGCCGCTCGACGAAGTGTGGACCAACAGCGATTTCGAGATGGACAGTATCGGCGCCATCTCGCCGGTGCCGGTGCACAAGATACGCCTGCCGGTGGAGGTACAAGGTGCTTCGGCCGAGGAAGGGCGCGAATTGTTCGGCATTCCGCGCGACCGGCTGGTGTTCCTCGTGGCCTTCGACGTGGGCAGCACGAGTGCGCGCAAAAATCCGGGCATGGTGATCGATGCGTTCCGACGCGCGTTTGCCGCCGACGAGAACGTTTTCCTGGTGATCAAATTCCATTCGACCGCGATCGAGCCGTCGATCACGCGCCAGCTGACACGTGCGCTGCGCGGCGCGGAGAATGTGCTGGTGATGGCCGACCTGCTGAGCGAGCGCGACATGTCGCTGCTGCGGGCGGCGTGCGATGTGTATGTGAGTGCGCATCGCAGCGAAGGTTTCGGGCTCAACATCGCCGAGTTCATGGCGCTGGGCAAACCGGTGATCGCCACGAACTATTCCGGCAATCTGGAGTTCTTCGACGAGAGCGTCGGTTTTCCGATCGAGTATGACCTGACGGAAGTGGCGGCACAGGCCGGGCCGTATATGCCGTACTATGTGTGGGCGGACCCGCGGCCAGCCTCGCTCGTGGCACAGTTGCGGCTTGTGTACGAGGATCAGGCAGGGGCGTGGGCGCGTGGCGCTCTGGCGGCCGCGCGGATGGGCGAGCAGTTCAGCGCCGTGCAGATCGGGCACGAGATACGCCGGCGGCTGCACTCGATCGGACTTTCGGCGGAGTTGCCGCCGTTCCTGAAATGGGTGGGCAGCGCACGCGCGATGGTGGGCTCCACGCCGGTGGCGAGCCTGGACGCGCCGCAACGCCAGGCGGTGGCTGCGCTCGGCATGCGGCGGCCGATCATCAGCCTGATCGTGCCGGTCTATAACGTGGCGCCGGTGTGGCTCGAGGCGTGTGTGGCGTCCGTGCTGACGCAGAGTTATCCGTTCTGGGAGTTGTGCATCTGCGACGATGCCAGCACCGAGCCCGGCACGCTCGCCGTGCTGGCACGCATGCAGGGACGCGATCCGCGTATCCGCATCCGCCACGCACGGCGCAATCTCGGCATATCCGGGGCCTCGAACCTATCGGCCGAGATGGCGACGGGCGAGTTCATCGCCATGCTCGACAACGACGACATGCTGCATCCCGATGCGCTGCTCGAAGTCGCGCGTGCGTTGTTCGCCGATCCCGACATCGATGTGCTCTATACCGACGAGGACAAGGTCGATGAGCAGGGACGGCTGATCGACACCTATCACAAGCCGGACTGGAGCCCGGAGCATCTCGAATCAGTGATGTATGTGCTGCACATGCTCGTTGTGCGCAAACGTCTGTTTCTGGAACTGGGTGGTTTCCGCGACGAATATTCGGGTGCGCAGGATTACGATTTGATGCTGCGTCTCGCGCGGCGCACGCATCGTGTGCATCACATCGCACGCGCGCTGTATCACTGGCGCGCAGTGGCAGGTTCGGCGGCGTCCGTGGTGGATGCAAAGCCTTATGCGTTGAAGGCCGGGTTCCGTGCGTTGGCCGATCACGTGGCGGCCAAGCATGGCGAGCGTGGCTGGGTGGAGGATGGGCTGCTGCCGGGCACTTTCCGCGTGCGCCGCAAGATCATGGGCCGGCCACGTGTTTCGCTGCTGATCCTGACCAATAATGGCGAGTTGGAGTTGCCGGGGCGCGGCCGGTTCTACATGGTCGATAATCTGGTGGACAGCATTCTGCGCCGTACGAGTTATCGCAATTACGAGATCGTGGTTGTCGACAATTCGCGGCTGACGCCGGATCAGATCACCCGGTTCCGTTCGCTTGGCGTGCGCGTCGAGAATTATGCCGGCCCGGTGGTGCCGTTCAATTACGCGGCCAAGGCGAATTACGCGCTGAAGGTGTGCCGCACGGAAAACCTTGTGTTCCTCAACGACGATATGGAAGTGATCAACGAGGAGTGGCTGACTTCGCTGCTCGAACTGAGCCAGGACCCTGAAGTTGGGGGCGTGGGTGCGCGGCTGTTGCATGCCGACGGCACGATCCAGCATGTCGGTTGCGTGCTAGGCGTCAATAACGGTGCGGCGCACGTGTATCACTCGTTTCCGGGCGATTTCGTGGGGTATAACGGTTTCACGCACCTCATCCGCAACTACTCGGCCATTACGGGCGCGTGTTTTGCAACGCGCAAGAGCGTGATGGCGCAGGTCGGCAATTTCGACGAGAGCTTCGCTATCGACTTCAACGATATCGATCTCTGCTTGAAGATCGTGGAGAGCGGGTATCGGCTGGTGTATACCCCATATGCGTCGCTGTTCCATTTCGAGGGAGCGTCGGCCAAGCGGGTGACGCAGAATGCGGACGAGCGAAGGCGCTTTGTGGCGCGTTGGGCGCGGTACATGGAGAACGACCCGCACTTCAACCCGAATTTCTCGAAAAACAGGTTCGATTTCACGGTAGCCTGATGGCGTCGCCGCTTCTTCTGGACGTCGACTTTTCGGTTCGCGGCAACAGTTCGGACTATCTGCTCGACGGCTGGGGTGTGCAGGAGCCGAAACATCGCTGGACGCTCGGGCAGCAAAGCCGTCTCGTTCTGCGCCTGCCCGGTGGGAGTGCCGGAACGGTGCTCGCGATTTGCGCGACGCCGTGCCTGCATCCGCCCAAACTCGTGGCGCAGACTGTCATGCTGGCGCTCGACGATCGCCTGCTCGCAACTGTGCGATTTCACGAGTTGCAGGTGGCCGCCTTTCGGCTTCCGCAAGATTTGCGCGCCGAGACGGTCCTCAGCATCGTGCATCTGCATTGCGAGGCGCCGCGCGCGCCAAGCCAGGCGAGAGGCGGGTTGTCGCTTGGCTTGCAGGTGCAAAGCATTCGGGTTTTCGCGCCTGGTTTCAGCGCACCGCTCGTGCGCGATGTGGCGGCGACCGACGATCGCAGCTTGGCGCTGCAATTCGAGAGTATCGGTCAGGGCTGTCAGTTCGGCCTGATACAACGTGCTTGCGGTGCCGAGCCGCTCGGTTTGCTGCGGTTCGTCGATACGATGACCGCCTTGCTGTATGAGGGTTTGGCGAGGGGCTTTGCGGGCATCGACGCGCCGGGACGGCTCGACATGCAGACGACCGAGCAAAGCCGCCCGACCTATCGCTGGCATCATCTCGATTTCGGTTTTTTCTTCGACACCAGGGCGTTTGTCGACGAGACCGATCCGGACGCCCTGGCGGTCCGGCAGAGCGCACGGCTTGGTCTTCTGCGTCGCAAATTTCTGGAAGATTGCCAATCGGCCGAGAAGATTTTCGTGCTGACGCGTGGCGATTGCCTGACCGAGCCGGAGGCACTGGCGGTATTCTGCGCATTGTGCCTGCACGGGGATTGCACGTTGCTATGGACGGTTTTCGGCGATCCCGCGCGGGCGGGCGAGGTGGATATCCTAGCTCCACGCTTCATGCGCGGACAGCTCGGCAGCATCGATCACGAGCGCTACGCCGCCCTACCCGAATGGCGCAGCACCCTCCAACGTGCCCTGACCCGTCATCGCGAAAGGATCAATTAGCAAAAGTTTTTTGGTCCTTTCTTTAAAAAAGGACTGCTTTCTTCTTCCTGTAGGCGACGACGAGATTGTTCGCAGGCACCTCGATCACCTCCGGCACCTCAAATGCAGAGGCCAGAGCAGTAACATCCTCAAGCAGCCGCAATCCCCAGCGCGCGTCGCGCCCGCGCAGGCTCATGTCGAATTCCACGTTGCTGGGTGCGAGGGTTTTGCCCGTCTGGCGGAACGGGCCGTAGAGCACGAGCGGCGCGTGGGGAGGGAGCACGCGCGCCGCATTGTCGAACAGGCCGATCGTCGCTTCCCACGGCGAAATGTGGATCATGTTCACGCACAGAATGGCGTCCGCATGGCGAACCGGCCAGACGCCTGAGGCAGCATCGAGCGGCACGGCTGCAAGAACATTGTCCACGGCGGCATGGCTGGCCCAAGCGTCGATGCTTGCCAGTGCTGCAGGATCACGATCGGTGGGCTGAAACCGGAGGTGCGGAAAAAGTGCGGCCAGATAGACCACGTGCTCGCCCGATCCACTGGCGATTTCGAGCACGGTGCCTGATTTCGGCAGGATCGTGCCGAGATGCCGCGCAATCACCTCGCGGTTGCGCAAGGTCGCCGGGGCGTAGAGGCGCGCGTCGCTCATCGCATTGGCCGTATCAGCGCGCCGACGCTCTGGACGCGCGCAGCATGTCGCGCAATCCGTTGACCCATTTTGCGGCCTCGTTCGCCGCTTCACTATTGGCGTGCCGATCGGGGTGCAGCAATAGCAGCATCGATTTCAGGCGCGCATCGTCGAGGCCCAGCGTTTCCATCGCGCCGAGTGCTGACTGCGAACCCTGCAATTCGGCAATTCGCGAGCGCAGCGCTTGGAGTTCGTGCAGCAAGCGGTCGCGTTCCGCACGACCGGAGTCGGCGGCGGTGTCGCGTGCGGCCGCGCGCGCGGGCTTTGCCGCGCGGCCGGCTACCGGTGCAAGCTCGGGCTCGTCGAATTGCGGGTGCAACGGAAAAGGCGGGCCCGCAGCACCGACGAACGCGGTGATGTCCGCCTCCGCGCGTGGCCACAGCATGGCTGTGAAGCTCTTGGGCTGCTGACGCACGATGCAGCCGCGGCAGCCATGCTCGATCAGCGCGCGGCGCAGCGTGTCGGCCGCGCGAACCTTGAGGTTCGCGGCCGGTATTTCCGCGAAATACAGCGCCGGCGCACCTTCGAAAAAGAAGCTCGGTTTGCGGAACGCGGCCGCGCGCAACACGCCCAGGCCGTCCAGAAGCTGGCCGATATTGGCGGCCAGGCGCTTGGCAGGCGGCCCTGATGGGGCAGGCCGCTTCTTCGCCGCCGCGGACTGCAACGCGGTGCGCTCGACCAGGTGAAACGTCTGCTTCCGGCTGCCGGCGAGCTTGGGCAGGGTGATGCCGACGACCTCGTCTTCGGTCAGGATGGTCGGGCAGAACCAGTCGGCGTCCGGCCAGCCGCCCAGGGCGCGCAGCGGAGGGGGAATCGAGGTGTCGGTGGTCGTTCTGGGCACGTTCTCAGGCTAGGGCCAGGCGAGGGGGGAAGGAAGCAGTCCTTTTTTTGAAAAGAAGAACCAAAACTTTTGCTAGTTGGGGCCGAACAACACAGCGGCGCGTTGCTGCACCAGCACTTGGTAGGCGGCGTTCAGGGGGGGCGTGTGGCTGTGGTAGTCGCCGATGGCCAGCATCAGGTCGCCGGCGCGGGCGTGGCGGTAGTCCCACAGGATGGCGCCGGCGATGCGGATGGAGAAGCAGGCGTCGTTGGTCAAAGCATCGCGCACGCGCGTTTCGGCGGCGCCCAGCGCACGGGCCACCACCGGCACCCACAGCGTGTTCACCTGCATCAGGCCGAGGTCGGCCGAGCCGTCGGTATTGGAATGCACCAGGCCGGGGCGGCCGCCTTCGACGGCCTGTATGGCGGGCAGCACGCGCGGCGGGAACCCGCCGATCTGGGCGGCCGCGATCATGCAGGCGAGGAATGGCACGGCCATGGCGCCCAGCCTTGCCACGGCGTCGGTCTTGCTGGAAGCCTGTCGATGACGAGAGCTTCACGTGCGCGCGCCTTGCCTGCCCGGCGTGGCAGACGCACAACAGCAGCGTTTCCCGACGCCCAGGAGCAGCCTGAAGTGACGCAGCAGACCCTCGCCGAAACGCCTGCCGATACCGATGCTGGCTTCACCCTGTTGGAGCTGCTGGTGGTGATCGCCATTCTGGGCCTGCTGGTGGCGTTCGTGGCGCCGGCGGCGTTGCGCCAGCTTGGCGGGGCCAAGACGAGCGTCGCGCGCCAGCAGGTGGAGCGGATCGGGTCGGTGCTTGATTTGTATAAGCTGGACGTGGGCGGCTATCCTACCTCCGAGCAGGGGATTGCGGCGCTGGTGGCCAAGCCGTCGGACGTGGAGAACTGGAATGGGCCCTATTTGAAGGGTCAGACATCGCCGAAGGACCCGTGGAACCACGACTGGCTCTACCGTTCCCCCTCGAACCGCACCGGCCACGATTACGACCTGTGCTCGCCCGGCCCAGACGGCAAAGGCACCGGCCCCGGCGAAGGCGACGCCATCTGCAACTCTTAATCCGGTAAAAGTTTTTGGTCCTTTTTTTCAAAAAAGGACTGCTTTCTTCCTTCAGAACGCCTCAACCTCAATATTGACGGTCGTAGCGCTCAACAAGGCCACCTGATCGAGCCAGACGGCGACACGCGGCATCTCCGTCTCGAAGAAAAACCGGCACGCCGCCAATTTCCCCCCGTGGAACGGCGAGGCCTGCGGGGCACACAGAACTGCCTGGTCGAGCCAGAGCCAGCCGACAACCGCATGGCCGAAGGCGGAGAGGAAGGCGGTGGCGTGGGCCAGGGCGCGGGAGTCATCGTTGAGGGCGAGCAGGCCGTCGACGACCTGGCGGATGCGGTCCCAGGCGGCTTGCAGGGCGTCGGCTTCGTGGGCCAGGTCGGGGGCGCTGTGGGCGTGGTCGACGGTGGCGGCGACGAGGGTTTGGAGCTGGCGGAGGCTGGCGGCGCGTTCGCGGAGGATCTTGCGGCCGAGCAGGTCGATGCCCTGGATGCCGGTCGTGCCTTCATGGATCGGGTTGAGGCGGTTGTCGCGATAGAGCTGTTCCACGTCGAAATCGCGTGTGTAGCCGTAGCCGCCGTGAACCTGGATGGCGAGATCGTTGGCGGCCAGGCCCCATTCGGAAGGAAAGGTTTTGGCGACGGGGGTGAGCAGGCTCAGGAGTGCGCCGGCGCGGGTGCGGGCTTCCTCGTCGGGCGCGGTACGTTCCTCGTCGATGAGGCGGCCGGCGTAGAGGACGAGCGAGAGTGCGCCTTCGGCGTAGGCTTTCTGCGCCAGGAGCATGCGGCGCACGTCCGGGTGGGCAATGAGCGGGACAGGCGGAATTTCGACGCGGCCACGGGCTTCGAGCGGTCGGCCTTGCGTGCGTTCGGTGGCGTAGGTGAGTGCGAGCTGGTAGCCGCGAATGGCGAGCATGGCGGCACCCAGGCCCACGCCGACGCGGGCTTCGTTCATCATCTGGAACATCTGCGCCAGGCCTTGGCCCACGGCGCCGACGCGGTAGCCGATCGCACCTGGCGCGCCGCCCGGGGTGTGGCGACCTTCGCCGAGGTTGAGCAGGCAGTTGGGCGTGCCGCGGAAGCCCATTTTGTGGTTGAGGCCGGCGACCACGATGTCGTTGCGCGCGCCGATCCCACCATCCGGACCAGGGAGGTATTTCGGCACGATGAAAAGGGAGATGCCCTTCGTGCCGGGGATCGGGCGGCCGTCCGGGCCTGGCACTTTGGCGAGCACGAGGTGGACGATATTGTCGGCGGCGTCGTGGTCGGCGGCGGAGATCCACATCTTGTTGCCGCGCAGGCGGTAGCGGTCGCCGAGCGCGTCCGCACCGTCCGGCTCGGCGCGGGTGGTGATGTCGGCCAGCGAGGAGCCGGCTTGCGGTTCGGACAGGCACATGGTGCCGAACCAGCGGCCGGCGATCTGCGGTTTTGCGAACGCGCTGATCTGCGCAGGGGTGCCGAATGCGGAGATCAGGCGCGCGTTGGCGACGGTGAGCATCATGAAGCCGCTGACCGAGACGTTGGCGGCTTTCAGCAGGCCCATGGCGGCCCAATACACGCTGGCGGGCACGGCCATGCCGTCGAGATCGGCGGGGAAGCCGCAGGCGAACAGGCCGGCTTCGGCGCAGGCTTCGAGAGCGGCACGGGTGCCGGGAACGACATGCACGTCGCCCTGGTCGTCCTGCCACGGCTCGCGGCGATCGCATTCCTTGAACAGCGGGAGGAATTTGTCGGTGGCGATCCGCTCGGACAGATCGATCAGCGCATCGAATGTTTCGCGCGAATGGTCGGCGAAAGCTGGGCGCCCGGTGAGGTCCTGCACGCGGAGCCAGTCGTATAGAACGAAATCCAGGTTCCGGCGGCTGGCGAGAGGAG
Source organism: uncultured Alphaproteobacteria bacterium (assembly GCA_963848205.1). Classification (GTDB taxonomy): domain Bacteria; phylum Pseudomonadota; class Alphaproteobacteria; order Acetobacterales; family Acetobacteraceae; genus BOG-908. The sequence continues at coordinate 484,500 of CAWKCV010000003.1, forward strand.
GCATCACGAGAGGTCCTTGCGGAGATGGCGGAGCCGCACTGCCGGCCGCGACGGGCGCTAGACAAACACGGGATGACCGAGGTGTCACGCCAACGACATTCTTCGCTCCGTCCACAAAATGACACGAACGCGATCGATTTTACGCTTGTAACGTTCTCGTGAGCTTACTATGGTGTGCTAACGAAACGTGAGGAGAGTGAAATGCGTCGTGTCGGTCTTAAGATATTCCTGATCCTCTCGGCGGCAACAGCCTTCTCCGGCAGCGCGCACGCCAACCTGATCACCAATGGCGACTTCGAAGCCGGCAATCTCGCGTCGTGGACGGCGTCGGGCAACATCAGCGTGGGGAACGAACAGCCGACCATCCAGAATGGCGGCCTATATTCCGCGTTCCTGAACGCCGGCGAAACCGCTCCGAACGCGGTGCTGTCTCAAAGCTTTGCAACCACGATCGGCGCCAACTACGTCGTCTCGTTCCTCTATGGCGGCAACAACGCCTCCCAGAGCATCACGGCTTCGGTGTTCGACGCGTCCGGGCTCACCCTCGTGAGCAATCTCGATACAAGCGGCCCCAATATGGCGGGCGGCGTCGATGCACTGACGACATACACCTTCAATTTCATCGCTGACTCCACGACGTCGACGCTGACATTCGCGGATTACACCGGCAACAGCACGGCCTCGAACGATGGTGTGCTCGACAACATCAATGCGAATGCCGTGCCAGAGCCGGCGTCGATCGCCGTGCTGGTTTCCGGCTTTGCCGGCCTGATGATGTCGCGCCGCCGCCGCGCGGCGCGGTAGCCGCAGCCCACATGATCCGAAGGCGGCGGCAGATAACGCCGCCTTCAGCTGTCCGGATCGTCCAACCCGATCGCGCGCAAACGCGCACGCTCCTCGTCCCAGCCGGAACGCTCCTTCACATTCAAGAACAGATGCACAGGACGCTCCAGCAACTGCGCCAGATGCGAGCGTGCACGTGCGCCGATATCACGCACACGCGCGCCACCCTCGCCAATCAAGATCGCCTTCTGCCCCGCACGCGAGACGTAAATCGTCGCATCCACGCGAACCGAGCCGTCCGGACGCTCGGTGAAACTCTCCGTCTCCACCGTCGTCCCATACGGAACCTCCTCGTGCGTCTGCAGAAAGATCTGCTCACGCACAATCTCGGCCGCCAACAAACGATCCGGCAAATCGGTTATCTCGTCGTCCGGATATAAATGCGGCCCCTCCGGCAACGCCTGCGCCGTCGCATCCAGCAAATCAGTCACCCCGTCGCCGTTTGCCGCACTCACCATATACGTGGCCTCGCTCGGCACACGCTCGGACAACTCAGCCGTCAGCGGCAACAAACGCAACCGCGGCACCAGATCCACCTTGTTCAACACCAGCCAAACCCGACGCCCCGACCCCGCCAAACGATCGGCAATCAACCCAACCTGATCCGTCACCCCCGCTTTCGCATCGACCAGAAATAACGTCACATCCGCGTCGTCCGATCCGGTCCACGCAGCCGCCACCATCGCGCGGTCCAACTTGCGCTTCGGCAAGAAAATGCCAGGCGTGTCCACCAGCAAGATCTGCGCCGGCCCACGCAACAAGATCCCCAATACCCGAAACCGCGTCGTCTGCGCCTTAGGACTCACAATCGACAGTTTCGCCCCCGCCATGCGGTTGAGCAAAGTCGATTTCCCCGCATTCGGCGCCCCTACTATCGCCACGAAGCCGCATCTGCTGGGGGCGGCTTCCGTCATGGGCTGAGCCGTGAGAAAGGCCGGGGGCTCTGCCCCAGGACCCCGTCACGCGAGAGCGTGCTTCGCACGACGGGGCCCGCGGCCCCAGACCCCCAGACATGGAAGGCAAGGCAAGGGGCATCCGACTGTGCGTGGTCGTCAAACGACGTGTCTGCCCCTTGCCTTGCCCATGATTGCAGGTCCAGGGCGGCTCGCCCTGGCGCGGGTCCAGGAGGCAGAGCCCCCCGGCCTCTCTCACGGCCCAACCCCATCACGACAGCCGCCCCAGCAAATCGGCGGCGGCGGCGCGTTCGGCGGCTCGTTTGGTGGGGCCTTCGCCGGTTCCGGTATGGTTGGCGCTTTGGACGGTGATGGTGAAGTGGGGGTTGTGGGATGGGCCGGTGCTGTTGGCGACGGTGTAGGTGGGGGGGGGTTCGTTGAGGATGGCGAGGCGTTCCTGCAATGCGGTTTTCGGGTCTTTGGGTGGTTTGATCTGAGCGGTGAGCAGCGGCGACCAGGTTTGGCGGATGAAGGTTCGGGCCGGGTTCAGGCCGCCGTCGAGGTAGAGGGCGCCGATGGCGGCTTCCATGGCGTCGGCGAGCACGGTGGCCAGGCTGGCGACGCCGGCGGCGGCTTCGTTGTTGCCGACGTGGAGGGCTTGGTCGAGGCCGATGGCGTGGGCGGCGTCGGCCACGGTTTCGCGGGAGACGAGGTGGGCGAAGCGCAGGCCGAGCTGGCCTTCGGCTTCGTTGGGAAAGCATTCGGCAAGCCATTCGGCGACGACGAGGCCGAGCACGCGGTCGCCGAGGAATTCCAGGCGTTCGTTGCTGCGCGGGCGTTTGGCGCCGCGGGCGCGTTTGCGCGCGCGGCCGGAGGCGGCCGAGCGGTGGGTGAGGGCTTCGGCGAGCAGGCCGGGTTGGGCGAAGTGGTGGCCGAGGAGGGTTTCGGCCCGGGCGAGGCGGCTGTGTTCGCCCGGATCGGCTAGGGGTGCGGGTATGTTCAATCGACGCCTTTGAGCAGGCGGCTCCAGCGGATCTCGAGCGGCCACTGCCAGATTTGCCACCACGGATGGCTTGCGTCGAAGCTGAAGAAGATGAATTGCGCGCGGCCGATGACGTTTTCGAGCGGCACGAAGCCGAGGCCGTTCATGAAGCGGCTATCGGCGGAATTGTCGCGATTGTCGCCCATCATGAACAGGTCGTGGTCGGGGACGACGTATTCGTCGGTGTTGTTGGGGTCGAATTCGCCGGTGCCCGCGAGTTCGGGCCGGTCGTCCGTATATTTCAGCAGATGGTGTTTGGGGCCGTTGGGAAGCGATTCCAGGTACTGCTGGGTGAGGACCGGCATGCCGTCTTCGTTGGCGGCGTTGTATTCGCCTTCGGGTGCGCGGGGGACTTCGGTGCCGTTGATATAGAGCTGGCCGTGTTTGACCTGGATGTGGTCGCCGGGCAGGCCGATGACGCGTTTGATCCAGTCCTGGGTGGTGTCGCGGGTGTTGCGGAACACCACCACGTCGCCGCGGTGCGGGGTGGAGCCGAAGATGCGGCCGGAAAAGATGTTCGGCGAGAAGGGCATGGAGAAGTGCGAGTAGCCGTAGCTGAACTTGCTGACGAAGACGAAGTCGCCGATCAGCAGGGTCGGGATCATCGAGCCGGAAGGGATGTTGAACGGCTCGAAGGCGACGGTGCGGATGCCCATGGCGATCAGCAGGGCGTAGATGAGGGTTTTGGCGGTCTCCAGTGCTCCGCCGGCGACGGCGTGCTTTTCGGTTGCCGCCTTCTGCGGCGTGGACTTCTGTGACAGTGACATGGGTGCTCAGTCCGGCCGGGGACTTTGGATAGAGCCGTTCACACCCCTTGCTGTCAAGAAACCGTGTGTCACGCGGGTGCGGGGGGCTGGACTGGCCGTTATTCGCCGCTGAGATCCCGCCGGCGGCTTTCCAGTTCCTCGCTATAGCGGCGGAGCGCGTATTGTTCGGTCAGCAGGCCGAGCACTTTCAGCGTCTGGGGCGAGTCGACGACGGCAAGCGCGTCTGCTTCGGCGGTTTCGAACAGGGTGGCGGCTTCTTTCACCGTCATTTGCGGGGTCAGCACGGTGTTGGCGTGGTGCAGCAGGTCGCCAACGCGCTGGGTGGGGTCTTCGGCGGCGTGGGCGTCGGCGGTCCAGATGATGCCGGCGTAGGTGTTTTTGTCGTCGATGACGACGACGCGGCTCGCCGAGCCGAGCGGGTAGGCGCGCCGGAAGGTGGCGAGCGTGTCGGCGGTGCGGACCGGCCGAACGTCGGGGCGCATCATCCGGCCGACGGTGAGGTTGCGCATCCAGCCGACATCGACGGCGCTGCGGATGCTCTCGCCGCGCAGGTGAAAGCGCCAGGTGGCGAACGAGTAGCCGAAGGTGCGCCGCACGGTGAGCGAGGAGATGACGCAGGCGGCGAGCACGGCGACGGTGAGCGGCAGGTTGCCGGTGCTCTCCAGCGCCAGGAACGTCATGGTGAGCGGGCCGCCGACGATGGCGGTTGCCATGCCGCTCATGCCGATGAGGCCGTAGATCGGGTCGGGGAACACGGCGATCGGCCAGACGAGCAGGACGAGGGCGGCGAACGCCTTGCCGAGCAGGGCGCCGAGCAGGAGGGAGGCGAAGAACAGCCCGCCGCGGAAGCCGGAGCCGAGGGAGATGGCCGAGGCGGCGGCTTTCAGGCCCAGTAACGTGGCGAGCGTGGGGAGCGAGATGTCGGCGGTGAGTGCCGAGCGGAGCACGCCGTGGCCGGCCGAGAGCACGGCCGGGCTGTGCAGCGCCAGGCCGCCCACGGCCAGGCCGCCGATGGCGGGGCGCAGCCAAGTGGGCACGCGGCTGCGGGTGAAGGCGCGTTCGGTGAGGGTGACGCCATACATGATGAGCACGCCGGCGGCCGCGCACAGAACGCCGAGGGCGAAGACGGGAACGAAGTCGATGGTCGCCATTTCGGGCGGCATCGGCAGGTTGTAGCCGGGCTCGTCGCCAACAATGAGGCGCTGCACCATGACCGCGCCGATGGCCGAGGCGACGACGGGTGGGAGTGTGACGAGCGAGTAGGTGCCGATGACGAGTTCGAACGCGTAGAAGGCGCCGGTGAGCGGCGCGTTGAAGGCGGCCGCGATGGCGCCGGCGGCGCCGCAGCCGACGAGCAGGCGCAGATCGGCGCGGCGCACGTTGAAGGCGCGGCCGATGCGCGAGCAGACGGCGCTGCCGATCTGGGTATAGCCGGCTTCGAGCCCGACGGAGGCGCCGACGCCGTTGCTGAGCATGGTCTGCAGGACGACGACGATGCTGTCTTTGAGCGACATCTTGCCGCCGTAGAGGGCGTTGGCTTCGATCGGGTCGACGGCGCGGCGTGGCGACCAGCGTGTCAGGCTCCAGGTGAACAGCCCGATGCAGAGGCCGCCGAGCGCGAGGGTGAGCAGCGCGCGTGAGGGGTCCACGCTCGTCTGGGCAGAGAGGCGGGCGCCCGGGGGCAGGCCGTAGAGGAGCTGGTGGGCGAGCTGGCAGGTCTGGTTCATCGCGACGACGAGCAGGCCGGCGACGATGCCGAGGCAGCCGGCAACCAGCACGAGCGAGACTTCGCCGCCGCGCACCAGAGCGCGCAGGGCGCGTGGCGCCTGCATGGCGACATCGGTCAGCTTGCGCCGGCGAAGTCCGGCGGGAACGTTGTCGGCCACCCCGGCAGTCTGCGTCATCTCCGGAGAACTCCGATGCTCGTCCTGCATAACCCAACAAGCAAAAGTTTTTTGGTCCTTTTTTTCAAAAAGGACTGCTTGCTTAATTCAGAAACCACGCTCGATGCCGTTTGTTGGGATTTGCATGCAAGCCCCCGAGATGCCCCCGCCAAGCACGCCGCCCGAATACCCGGACCCTGACGAGCCGCAACCGCTGGGCGACCCACCCGCGCCGATACCCATTCCCGCCGATCCGCCGCCCGGCCCCATTCACGCCTAGCAGGCGTTCCATGCCAGGTTCGCGCCAAGCGTGAGGAGAGCGGCATTGGGTGGAGCGGAGACGATGCGGCAGGTCGGCGTGCAGGGCGCCGGCGGGCCGGAGGTAATGCGGATCGAGCAGGCGCGCCGGCCGGTGGCGGGCGCGGGCGAGGTGTTGATCCGGGTGCAGGCGGCCGGCGTGAACCGGCCGGACGTGGCGCAGCGCAAGGGTGTGTATCCGCCGCCGCCGGACGCGAGCCCGGTGCTGGGGCTGGAAGTGGCGGGCGAGGTTGTCGCGTGCGGCGAGGGGATGGCCAAGTGGCAGGTGGGCGAGCGCGTGTGCGCGTTGGTCAATGGCGGCGGCTATGCCGAATATTGCGTGGCGCCCGAGGGGCAGTGCCTGCCCTGGCCACAGGGCTACGATGCTGTGCGGGCAGCTTCGTTGCCGGAGACGTTTTTCACCGTGTGGGCCAATCTGTTCGATCTCGGCCGGCTGGTGGAAGGCGAGACGGTGCTGATCCATGGCGGCAGCAGCGGCATAGGGACGACGGCCATTCAGTTAGCCCGAGCGTTCGGCGCGCGGGTGTTCGTGACGGCCGGGTCGGCGGCGAAATGCCAGGCCTGCGTGGAGCTCGGGGCCGAGGCGGCGATCGATTACACAAAAGAGGATTTCGTGGCGCGTGTCCTGGAGATGACCGGCGGGCGTGGCGTGGATGTGGTGCTGGACATGGTCGCCGGCGGTTACGTGTCGCGCAACACGCATGTGCTGGCGCGGGACGGGCGGCTGGTGATCATTGCGGTGCAGGGAGGCGCGCGCGATCCGGAGCTCGATTTCCGCCTGGTGATGATGAAGCGTTTGACGATTACCGGCTCGACTATGCGGCCGCGCACGCGGGCGGAGAAGGCGGCGATTGCGCGCGAGTTGCGGGAGCGGGTGTGGCCGAAGCTGGATGCGGGGGCGTGCGCGCCGGTGATCCATGGGGTGTTCGGGTTGGAGGATGTGGGCGAGGCGCATCGGCTGATGGAGAGCAGCGCGCATATCGGGAAGATCGTGCTGACGGTTTGAAGCGAAGATGAAGCTGCATGCCGTCGAGGCGGGCCGGGGATCGCCGGTGTGTCTGCTGCACGGCTTGTTCGGGCGGGCGCGCAATTTGGGTGCGGTGGCGCGCGGGCTGGCGGGGGCGCATCGGGTGGTGTCGCTGGATGTGCGCAATCATGGCGAGAGTCCGCACGCGAGCGGCATGTCGTATCGCGTGATGTCGGACGATGTGTTCGAGACGCTTGGCGCGTTGGGGGCGCTGCCGTGCGCGGTGCTGGGGCATTCGATGGGCGGCAAGGTGGCGATGGCGATGGCTTTGCGGGCGCCGGGCGAGGTGTCGTCGCTGGTGGTCGCCGACATCGCGCCGGTGGCTTACGTGCATCGCAATGCCAGCGTGGCGGCGGCGATGCAGAATGTGGCGCTGGGGCTGGATCGCGCGGGTGCGGACAGGGCGTTGGCCGATGCGGTGCCGGATGCGGGCGTGCGTGCGTTCCTGTTGCAGAACTGGGGCTCGGCAGGCTGGAAGATCGGTCTGGACGAGATCGCGCAAGGGATGGCGGAGATCGAGGGCTGGCCTGGGGATTTGGCGGGGGCGCGCTATGCCGGGCCGGCGCTGTTCGTGCGTGGCGGAAAGTCGGATTACGTGTCGGATTGGCCTGCGGTCCAGAAATTGTTTCCACAGGCAAAGCTGGCCACGGTCGAGCAAGCCGGCCATTGGCTGCACGCCGACGCCCCGCAAGAATTCCTGGCGCTAGTCAGCGCAGCCCTACCCTGAGAACCAAAAGTTTTTTGGTCCTTTCTTCCCAAGAAAGGACTGCTTCCTTTCTTCCCGCTGTCCAGCTTAGGCTGCCCCATGACCCCCGCAAGACGATGCCCCACCCAGGAGCGCGAGGAGGAAGCCGAGGAGCGCCGCACCAACAGCCTCGCCGGTCTCGCCCTGACGCTGGGCCTGGTCGTTGTAGGGCTGTATCTGGTCGATGAGTTGCGCGTGCAGGAGCGGCTGCAGGATTGCGTGTTGTCCGGCAGCAACTTGTGCGAGGTGCAGGCAGGCGGCGACGTCCTGGCTGGCTTGACGAACCTTCCCCCGCCTGCCCCCATGGCTCCAACAAGACCATAAAAGCGGGAGCGAGCGATGGCGTCCTATTCCTGGACTGCGACGGCGGGCGGCGACTGGAACACGGCCAAGAACTGGGTGCCGGCGACCGTTCCCGGGGCGGCCGATACCGCGTTGTTCGCGACCGGCGGCAATCTCTACCAGGTGACCGGCGATGCGAGTGCCGCTTGTATCACGCTGGACGGCGACAACGTGACGTTCGAGGGGCAGATCCTGGTCGGCACGGCGGGGCTGGTGGCCGAAAACGGCGCTTATCTGGCGATCGGCAGCAATGCCTTCATCGACAATTCGGGGTCGCTGAGCGTGGATGCGGCCTCGTTTGCCGAAGTGAACGGCGTGCTGATCACCGGCAGCAGCACGGTGGGCACGGCGGAGGTGAGTGGCTTCAATGCAAGCTGGACGGATGCGGGCACGGTGGCGGCCTCCCAGCTTTACGTGAATTCCGGCGGCAGCTTTGCCGGCAATGTTGCCCTGGCCGATGGTGGCAGCGTGACGCTGGATACCAGCGCCACGTTCGGTGGCGGCACCGTGGCGCTGGCGGGCGGCGGGACGATCTATCTGGCCAATGCCGCGGGGACGGCATCGGGCAGCTATGGGCTGGCGGACGCGATCACCACGGGCCCGGCATCCGCCGCGCTGGTGCTCGCGAGCGATGCGGGTGCGACGCTGGATGTGAGCGGGGTGATCAGCGGCGCGGGGTTCGTCTATGTCAGCGGCGGGGATGTGTCGTTGGCCGCGGGCAACAGCTACGCCGGCCCGACGGTGGTGGATGCGGCGACGTTGACGCTGAACGGCGTGGGCGCCGCGGGCGCCAGCACGGTGTTCCTGCAGAACGGCGCGACGCTGAACACGCTGGCCGACAGCAACGGCGCTGCCGGGAGCGAGACGGTGGTCTCGGGCGGTGCGGATACGGTGAACGCGATGGCCGGATCGCTGCTCGTTTATGGGTCGGCGACGTCGCTGAATTTCCAGGGTGGCACCGGGACCAGCACGGTCGTGGGCGGCGCGGGCGCGGTGACGGCCACCGGCGGGTCGGGCGGCGACACGATCTTCGGCGGCACGAGCGGAAAGGACGCGCTGACGACGGGCACGGGTCCGACGCTGCTGGTGGGCGGCAATGGTGGGGTGCTGACCGCGATCGGTTCAGCGAACGACGTGCTGGTGGCCAATGCCGGCAACACGACACTCGTGGGCGCCAACGCGACGGGCCACGACCAGTATTTCAGCGAGGGTTCCGGCAACACGATGATCGTGGCCGGCACGGGCAACAGCCTGGTTGTCGCGGATGGTGCGGCCAATACGGTGGTGGGTTCGTCGGGGATGCAGACGGTGTTTTTGGGCGCCGGCGTCAACCAGCTCGATTTCACGCCCGGGCTGGGCGGGGGCACGAGCGATGTGATCGGGTTCGGCGGGCAGGACAGTATCCGGCTGATCGATTATGCGGCCAGCGATGTTCAGAATGCGCTGGCCAATGCGGTGGTGACGGGCGGGAGCACGATCCTGACGTTGTCGGATCACACGCAGATCGTGTTGTTTGGGTTTACTGGATTGGGTGCTGGAAATTTCAGCGGGTAGGAAAAGTCTCATTTTCTAAAGAAGATGAAGCACAAGACTTCTGGGACGTAAGTCGCGCGCTGGTTGTCGAGCGCGCGACTTTTCCTCAGTTGTGGGGCGCGGGCGGCGGGGTTTGCGGGGGCGGGTTGGCGGCGGCGGCCTGTTCGGCTGCTTTCTTCTGGCGGTGGGCTTCGTGGTGGCCGATGGCGCAGCCGACCGCGGCGCCCGCGAGTGTGTGATGGCCGGCAACGTGGCCGACGACGCCGCCCGCGACCGCGCCTGATGCGCAGCCGGCGGCCTGTGCCCCCGTTGCGGCCATCAGAATGGAAGCGCCAAGCGCAAATGCTATTCTGGTCATGTCAAGTTTCCCCAAGCGTAAGTGAGCTTAACGCAAAGCGCCCCATGATCGTTGCGACCCTGCTCACTCGCACAAGTTTTTGGTCCTTTTTTCCAATAGAGGGACGGCTTCCTTATTCCACCGGCACATCATCCATCGAAGGCCGCCCCGTCACGTGCCGCCACCAATGCCAAAGCAGCCGCGCGGCAAGCGCACGGTAAGGCTGCCAGGGTTCGGCAATAAGCCGCAGCGCGGCAGGTGACGGCCGCTTCTCGAGTTTCTTCAGATCGGCCACCGCGGCTTGCAGGGCCAGGTCACCGGCGGGGAACACGTCGGGACGTTGCAGGGCGAACAGCAGGTAGATTTCGGCTGACCAGACGCCGAGGCCGCGCACGGAGGAGAGGGCGGTAATGGCGTCTGCATCGGTCATGGCGGCCAGGTTTTCGGTGGTGAGGGCGCCGTCGCAGAAGGCGGTGGCAACCGCGCGGGCGTGGCCGATCTTGGGGCGGGACAGGCCGGCGGCGCGCAGCGAATCCTCGTCGAGTGCGAGGAAGCTGTGCGGCTGCAGCGAGCCGGGGAGCGCGCAGCAACGTCGCCAGATGGCGGCGGCGGCCTGGTTGCTGATCTGCTGGCCGACGATGGCGTTCAGCAGGCCGGAGAAGCCGGCTTCGCGAACCCGCCAGGGCAGTGCGCCAGCCTCGGCCTCGATGCGGGCGAGGTCGGGATCGCTACGGGCTAAGTGCGAGAGGCCTTCACGCGCATCGATGGGTATTGGAAGCATGTGGCCATCGTGACTGCCGCGACAGCGGATCAAAAGTTTTTTGCCTCTTTCGTGCAAAAAAGAAGTCTTGCCTTCCTTCCGCACTGCACAACGCCTAGGCTTGCCTAAATCATGGGCAATCTCTCTCCAATCGAGCTTGGCGATGGCGTCGTCATCGGCGTTCCGGTGATCCTGGCGCCGATGTCCGGGGTAACCGATCTGCCGTTCCGCCGGTTGGCGAAGCGTCTGGGCACCGGGATGGTCGTGTCCGAGATGATCGCAAGCTGGGCGATGCTGCGGGAAAACCGCAACACGCTGCGGATGGCGGCGCTGGACGAGGGTGGGGGGCCGCGGGCGATCCAATTGGCGGGCTGCGAGCCGGCGGCGATGGCCGAGGCGGCAAGGATGAGCGCCGATCTGGGTGCGGAGGTGATCGACATCAATTTCGGCTGCCCGGTGCGCAAGGTGGCGGTGGGCCAGCAGGCGGGTTCGGCGCTGATGCGCGACGAGGCGGCAGCCGGGCGCATTCTCGAGGCGACGGCGCGGGCGGTGGATGTGCCGGTGACGCTGAAGATGCGCATGGGCTGGGACCATCAGAGCCTGAATGCGCCGCGGATGGCGAAGGTCGCCGAGCAGTCCGGCATTCGCATGGTGACGGTGCATGGGCGGACCCGGCAGCAATTCTATAACGGCACGGCGGACTGGGACTTCGTGGCCGGCGTAAAGCAGGCGACGCGGTTGCCGGTGGTAGTCAACGGCGACATCAACAGCGTCGACGATGCGGCGCGTGCGCGGGCAGCTTCGGGCGCCGATGGGGTGATGGTCGGTCGGGCCTGTTACGGGCGGCCGTGGTTCCCGGCGCAGGTTGCCCATTTTCTAGGCACTGGTCAGCGACTGCCCGATCCGGACCTGGCGACGCAGCGTAGTATCCTGCTGGAGCATTACGACGCGATGCTGGCGCATTTCGGCGCTGACGCCGGGCTGCGGCTCGCGCGCAAGCATGTCGCCTGGTATTCGCGCGGGCTGCCCGGTTCGGCCGAGTTCCGGGCCGCGGTCATGCGGCTGGTGGATGCGCCATCGGTGGTGGCGCTGATCGGGCGGTTCTACGATCCGCTGATCGAATCCGCGGCCGCGCGTGTGTACGCCGGGGCCGAGCCCGAAGAGCTTGCGGCATGAAAGCAGCGGCGGCGGCACGCGCCAGGCTGGAAGTTGTCAGCACATTGCCTGATCCGGGCGCGCTGATGTCGGCCCTGCCGGTCGCGTGCGTGATGATCGACCGGCAAGGCCGGTTTCGTGCGGCGAACCCGGCGGCGGAGCATTTTTTTTCAGCCTCCATCAGCCAGTTGCGGCAGATGGCGCTTGCCGATTTCGTGGGCGCCGCATCGCCGCTCGTGGCGTTGGTGGCGCAGGTCCATGCCGGCGCGGCACTGGTGGCCGAACATGAGCTGGTGTTCGCGACCCCGCGTCTGCAGCGGCGTGGCGTGAGCGTGCAGGCGGTGCCGGTGCCGGAAGATCCGGGCTGCGTGCTGCTGACGTTCCAGCACGATGCGGCATCGCGTGCGCTGGACCGGCAGCTGAATTTTCGCAATGCGGCACGCTCGGTGGCCGGCATGGCGGCGGTGCTCGCCCACGAGGTGAAAAACCCGCTTTCGGGCATACGCGGTGCGGCCCAGTTGCTGGAGGGTAGCGTGGCGGACGAGGACCGCGAGCTGGCGGTGCTGATCCGCGACGAGGCAGACCGGATACGCGCGCTGGTGGACCGCATGGAGGCGTTCGGCGATCGGCCGGTGACGCGCGATGCGGTGAACATTCATCGCGTGCTGGAGCATGTGCGGCGGTTGGCGGCCACCGGGTTCGCGGCGCATCTGCGCTTCGAGGAGCTGTATGACCCGTCCTTGCCGCCGGTTCTGGGCAACCGGGACCAGTTGGTGCAGGTGCTGCTGAATTTGGTGAAGAACGCGGCCGAGGCGATCAGCGGGCATGAGAGCTACCTGGAGCGCGGCGAGATCACGCTGATGACCGCCTTCCAGCATGGCGTTCGGGTGAACCAGCCGGGGAGCAGCCGGCGCGTCGATCTGCCGCTGGTGGTGACGGTGCGCGACACCGGGCCCGGCATTCCGGCCGAGGTGAAGGATTGCCTGTTCGACCCGTTCGTGACGACAAAATCGGCGGGTAGTGGCCTGGGGCTTGCACTTGTGGCCAAGATCATCGGCGACCATGGGGGTTTGATTGAAGTTGATAGCCGGCCGGGGCGAACGGATTTTCGGCTGTTGTTGCCGATGTTTGAGGAAAAGGAAGCAGTCCTTTTTTGAGAAGAAGGACCAGAAGACTTTTGCTCTCCTGCCTGGCCTGCGGCCAGCATGACGGTTTTGCCGACTATTCTCATTGCTGACGATGACCGGTCTATCCGGACTGTGCTGACGCAGGCGTTGGGGCGGGCGGGGTATCAGGTGCGCGCGACCGGGACGGCGGGCATGCTGTGGCGGTGGGTGGAAGAGGGCGAGGGCGATCTGGTGATCACCGATGTGGTGATGCCGGACGATAACGGGCTGGAGCTGCTGCCGCGGATCAAGCGGGTGCGGCCAGAGTTGCGGGTGATCGTCATGAGCGCGCAGTCGACGCTGCTGACCGCGGTCAAGGCCGCGCAGCGCGGGGCGTTCGAGTACCTGCCAAAGCCGTTCGACCTGGCGGAGTTACTATCCGTGGTGGCCCGCGCGTTGGCGGCACCGGCCGTCGCACCCGAGCAGACAGGCGAGGCGAGCGACGGCGACGAGAAGCTGCCGCTGATCGGGCGTAGTGCGGCGATGCAGGACATCTATCGGACGATCGCGCGGCTGACGACGACGGACCTGACGGTAATGGTCAATGGCGAGAGCGGCACCGGCAAGGAGCTGGTGGCGCGCGCGCTGCACGATTACGGGCACCGCCGGGCCGGGCCGTTCGTGGCGATCAACATGGCGGCGATCCCGCGCGAGCTGATCGAGAGCGAGCTGTTCGGCCACGAGCGCGGCAGTTTCACCGGCGCGCATAGCCGCAGCCAAGGGCGGTTCGAGCAGGCCGCCGGCGGCACGCTGTTCCTCGACGAGATCGGCGACATGCCGCCCGAAGCGCAGACGCGGCTGCTGCGCGTGCTGCAGGAGGGCGAGTTCACGAGTGTCGGCGGGCGCCAGCCGATCCGGGCCAACGTGCGCATCGTGGCCGCCACGCACCGCGACCTGCGGCAGGCGATACGGGCGGGGCAGTTCCGCGAGGATCTGTATTACCGGCTGGCGGTGGTGCCGATCCGGCTGCCACCGCTGCGCGAGCGGACCGAGGATATCGCGGTGCTGGCGCGGCATTTCCTGGAGCGCGCGCGCTTGTCGGGCTTGGGGGCGAAGATGCTCGACCAGGGGGCGGTGGACGCGTTGCGGCGCTATTCCTGGCCCGGCAATGTGCGCGAGCTGGAGAATTTGATGCGCAGGCTGGCCGCGCTGACGCCGCAGGAGGTGATCACCGAGGAGGTGGTGTCGGCCGACCTGGCAGAGCCCGCGGGCGATGCGGTATATGAGGCGGGCGCGCCCGCCGATCTGGGCCATGCGCTGGAGCGGCACATCCGCGCGATGCTGGACGAGCAGACGCCGACGCGCGATGTGTATGACCAGGTGATCGCCGAAGTCGAACGCCCGCTGATCCGCATGACGCTCGCCGCTACGAGAGGCAACCAGATCAAAGCCGCCGAAATGCTCGGACTGAACCGCAACACGCTCCGCAAGAAGATAAAAGACCTGGACATCTCCGTCGTAAGAGGCGTCGGCTGACCGCAGAAAACCGGCTAAATTCCAAAAGTTTTTTGGTCCTTTTTTCAAAAAAGGACGCCTTCCTTCCAAGAGGTAGAACGTGAACTCAACCGTGCGCATCGCCCTGGCGCTCGCCGTCTTCGTGGTCGGTTGTGCGCTGCTCCCCGCCCGTCAAAGCAGTGCCGCGCTGGGCGATGCCTATCTTGTCGCCCACGGCATGGCGGTGAGTTATCTCGAACGGCCGGACGCGAACCAGGCGGTGGTGCAGCAGCTGATCGTGCTCGACCGGCGCGCGGCCGATGCGATGCGCGACCATGACAGTTCGGCGACCGAGCAGGCGGTGGCGGCGCTGACCAACTATGCGGCGAGCCAGGCGAAGCCGGACCCCGCCGCTATTCCCGGGCCATAGGCCAGCGGGCGGCATGGATGGCGGACGGGGATCGGTGACCGGAATATCGGTGCGTGGCGCGACTGTGCTGCGTGGCGGGCGTGCGGTGCTGGAGGATGCGTCGCTGAGTGCGCCCAGCGGCGGGGTGACGTCGGTGCTCGGCATGTCGGGCGCTGGCAAGACGACGCTGCTTGCCGCCATCGCCGGGCTGGCGCGGCTGGACCGGGGTGCCGTGCTGCAGGACGGGGTGGATCTCGCCGGCCAGAAGCGCCGCGCCGGGGTGGCGTTTCTGCCACCCGGCAGCGCGCTCGATGGGCGCGCGACTTTGGGCGATGCGTTGCACGGCTTGGCCGGGCGGGCCGGTGCCGAGTATGCGTGGCAGACGGCCGGGCGGTTGGGGCTTGGTGCGCTGCTGGCGCGGGAGGTGGGAACACTGTCGCACGGCGAAGGGCTGCTGGCGTTGAGCGCCGCGCGCCTGGCCAAGCCGGGAAAATGTGTTCTGGTCGACGAAGCCGGGACAGGATTGGACGAGGCGGCACAGGCCGCGTTGTTGGACGTGCTCCGGGGACTGGCGGCGGAGGGCAGGACGGTGGTGCTGGCCACGCGCTCGGCCGCGGTTGCATTGCAGGCCGACCATGTAGTGCTGCTGGAACAAGGCCGCGTGCTGCAGGCCGGTGCCGCGGCCGACGTCTACCGTGAGCCGGCGAGCGGCGCGTGCGCGCAGTTGACCGGCGCGGCCAATATCCTGGAGGGGCATGTGCGCGAGGTGCGCGCGGGCGCTTATATCTGGTCGGCTGGGGTGCGGTTCGTGCAGGCGGCTTCCAGCGATGTGGCCAGGCCGAGTTTAGGCACCCCGATCCAGCTATGTTTGCGGCCGGAGCATGTGCGGCTGCTCGGCGCCGGCGAGCGTGCCGACAACGAGATCGACGCGCTGGTGATCGATGTGGCGTTCTGCGGCGGCATGCTGCGGGTGCGGCTGAGCACGCAGGCGATGTTGCTGGTGGCGCATCTGGCCAATGGCGCGTCTGGTATGCGCCCGGAGCCCGGGCAGCGGGTGCGGATCGGCTGGGCCGCCGCCGCCGCGCATGTATTGCCGGCGACCGCGCAAGTGCGTGTTCCGTAACGGTTCGGATCGGGCTAGGCTGGCGCACCGATAGTCGGGCGGGACGAGACGATGCCACTGGGTCGCTGCAACGCCTGTTTGAACCCGCTGCGCTTCGGCTCGCGCACCTGTGCCCGTTGCGGCGCCAAGAAGCAGCGCGCGAAGTATATTTTCGCCACTGTCGTTCTGGTCCAGGTCGGGGCGATCATCTGGTATTCGAACTGGAAGTCGGACGCGATGAAAGTGGTGGACAGCGTAGGTTCCGGCGAGGCGCTGGACTCTGCTTCACCGGTGCCACCGGGTGGCTGGCAGTATTACACGACACGCGACGATCTGGTGGGTGACGTGACGCAGCATTCGCGGGTGCTCAGCCGTGGCGTCGCTTCTACCGGGCCGCAGGATACGAGCACGACGGGGGTGATCGAACTGCGCCAGAGCACCGTCTATGGCAGCAGCATGATCATGACGCTGCAGCGCCAGCCGTTCGATCGCGTGGACGAGAATTGCTCCGTGCATGCGCAGTTCGATACCGGCGACGCGGTCGATCTGCATGCCGCCTGCTCGGCCGACAACGATCGGGCCAGCATCGTGGTGACAGATGCATCGCCGTTGCTTGCCAAGCTGGCATCGGCGCAGACTTTGTCGGTGGGTGCGGCATTGTCGGCGAAGGTGGAGCGGACGGCGATGTTCGACGTCGCTGGGTTCAAGGGACCTTAGGTTCAGAAAAGAAGCAAAAGACTTTTATCTGGCTGCCGCGGCTCGTCGTGAGCCTCGCGACAGCGGAACAAAGTTTTTTGTTCTTTTTCCAAAAAGGGCTGCTTGCCTTTACTTCTTTCCAGCCAGAACCTTGAACGTCTTAAAAAACCGGTTCGAAAGCACGATCTGCGCCGTGGCCGAGTAATGCGTGAAATCCTGGTAACCGGTGGTGACGGCCTGCTGTGCGTTGGTGAGCAGGCCGCTCGAAATTGATGACCGCCATTGTCTTGCAGGCGTCATTGTTGGCGACCGTCTGGATGGCTGCTTCGATCTGGCTTTTCACCGTCTCTGCATTGGCTTCGATGCTGGGGTCGGTCGAGAAATCGCTGATGAAGGAAGGCGACAGATTGCCGAGCATCGCCGGCACGCAGCCGAGATCGGTGCGCATCTGCGCCATCACGGTCTGCAGTTGCGACGCGAACGTGGCGACATTGGGCATCAGCGACACCTCGCGCAGCGGGTTCGGCGTGTCGATCGACGAGATGGTGAGGGAATCCATCTCCCCCTGCAGCCACAGGAAGGCCGCCACGCGGCTGTTGGGAAGCAGGGAGAGCGCCAGCTTCACGCGCGAAATCATGTCGAGATAGAAGAAGGCGAGGTCGCCTGCGAATTGGCGGCTGATCAGGTTCCACTCGAGAACCGACGTGCCGCTGCGGGCGGCCGGCACGATCAGGACGCAGCGGGTGGTATCGGCCTGCTGGCTGGCGAGCAGGAGCGCGAACGAATAGGCGAAGCCGATGCGGTTGGCGACGGCGGCGAAGTTGCTGTCGTTCATCAACGGCTCGCGTGCCTGCGCGATCTGGAAGGTCGATGACGTGAGATAAGTCCAGATCGGCTCGCTATTGCCATCGAAGCTGCGCACCGTCTGGAACACGCGGGGCTCGGCGGCAATCTGCGCCGGCGTGAGCGACCAGGCGCCGGTCAGCCCGCGGCCGACGGCGTTGGACTGGCCGGCCAGCACGACGATGTCGTAGCCGGTGCAGGCTGCCCGCGCGCGATCGGCCGCGGTGCCGGCGAACAGGGCTGCCATGACGGCGAAGGCGCACGTCAAACGCATCGTCATGGGGTTTGCTGTCCTAGCTGGTCCTGGATGAATTGGTCGGCCACGCGGCCGGACCGGGCGCCGCGTGCCATCGCCCAGGCGAGTGCGCGGGTGCGCAGCACGGCGGGCTCAACCGTCAGGCCGTAATGGTCGGCGTAGGCGGCGACGATCTGCAGGTAGGTTGGCTGGTCACAACCGTGGAAGCCGAGCCACAGGCCGAAGCGGTCGGAGAGGGAGACTTTCTCTTCGGTCGCCTCGCCGGGGGAGATGGCGGTGGCGGCTTCGTTGTCGATCATGTCGCGCGGCATCAGGTGGCGGCGATTGGAGGTGGCGTAGAGCAGCACGTTTTCGGGGCGGCCCTCGATGCCGCCTTCAAGCACCGATTTCAGCGCCTTGTAGTCGGCGTCCTCGCGTTCGAAGGAGAGGTCGTCGCAGAACACCAGCACGCGCCGGGGTTGGGCGCGTAGTTGGGCCAGCAGGCCGGGCAGGGTGGCGATATCCTCGCGGCGGATTTCGATCAGCGCGAGGCTGCCTGGCGCGCGGGCCAAAGCTTCGGCGTGGACGGCTTTGACCAGGCTGGACTTGCCCATCCCGCGGGCGCCCCAGAGCATGGCATTGAGGGCAGGTCGGCCGGCGGCGAACCGCAGCGTGTTGTCCAGCAGCATCTGCCGCGCCATGTCGATACCACGCAGCAGGCCGATATCGATGTGTGCGACGCGTGCGACCGGGGTGAGCGTGCCGCCTTGGCCGTGCGGCTGCGGGCGCCAGACGAACGCGTCGGCCGCGTCCAGAGCGAGACTGGCCGGCGGCGCGGGGGCGGCGCGTTCGAGCGCCTCTGCAATGCGGCGCAGAAGAGTGGTCAGCGTGTCCATGAACCCCGGTGCGGGGGGCGGGCCCGCTGGCTTGACGTAAGAACGACGCTAACTATGTTGCGGCGCAGCAGGGTTCAAGCAAAAAGTAGAAGTTTCATCAACCCGCTCTCCTATTCGAGGATCGATCCAGATGCAGTGGTTTATCTCGCCTGCCTACGCGCAGGCTGCCGGCGCGGGAGCGGCGGGCGCCCAGGTGATGCAGTTCCTGCCGCTGGTGCTGATCTTCGTGGTTTTCTATTTTCTGATGATCCGGCCGCAGCAGCAGCAGCAGAAGTCGCTGAAGGCTGAGATCTCGGCGGTCAAGCGCGGCGATCGCGTGCTGACGGCGGGCGGGATCGTGGGCGTGGTGCAGAAGGTGCGGGACGCGGCCAACGAGCTTGAAGTCGAGATTGCGCCGAATGTTAAGGTGATCGTGGCGCGTGACACGCTGTCGATGGTTCTGAAGCCTACGGCGGCTAACGACAGCAAGTAAGACTTCTTCTAAGTTGAAAAGAAGCAAAAGAATTATGTCCCGCTGTCGCGATGCTCACGATCAGCACGCGAAGCGGAACAGAAGTTTTTTGGTCCTTTTTTTCAAAAAAGGACTACTTCCTTAATCTCTTCGCATTCGCAGTCGCCCGCTTATGGAACGGCCTGAGCACCGCTTCCGGTTCCTGGCCTGTCATCAAGGCCACGCTGGAGAGCTGCATCGCACGCATCTTCTCCGACAGCATGCGCTCGTATTCCGCCGTCGAGCAGGCGCCGGTGGCCATGAGCGCGGTGCGATGCCAAACGGTTTCCCACGAGGCGAATGCCAGTTCGGCATACATCATCGGCAGCGCGAACGGGCCAGGTTTTTGATGCGGCATCGGTGATTTCCAGGAAGTGGAAGGTTCGGCAGTCTATGCGCTGCCGAACCGTATCGAAGTCATCTTTAATCGGCGTCAGGCGGCTTGCAGTTGCGCTTCCGCGAACTCGTAATTTGCCAGTTTGTCGAGATAGTTGGTGATGTAGTCCGGCCGCCGATTGCGGAAATCGAGATAGTAGCTGTGCTCCCAGACATCGAGAGCAAGCAGGACCTTTCCCTCTCCGGTCGCGAGCGGGTTGGAGCCGTTCGGGGTCTTTGCGATGGCGAGCTTGCCGTCCTTACCGGCAACGAGCCATGCCCAGCCGGAGCCGAACTGGCTGATGGCGGCCGCCTTGAAGTCTTCCTTGAACTTGGCGGTGCCGCCGAGGTCGGAGTCGATTTTGGCTTGGAGCTTGCCGGGGATCTGGCCGCCCTTGGGCGAGAGGTTCTGCCAGAACAGGATGTGATTCCAATGCTGGCCGGCGTTGTTGAATACCGGGCCGGGGGTTTGCGCGGTGGCGGTGACGATCTCGTCGAGGCTCTTGCCCTGGAGCGAGGCGTCCTTCTCGACGAAGCCGTTCAGCGCGGTCACATAGGCCTGGTGATGCTTGCCGTGGTGCAGCTCCAGCGTTTCCTGGCACATGCCGGCGCCGGCGAGTGCGCTGGTGTCGTAGGGCAGAGGAGGCAGTTCGAAGGCCATGGGCGTTCTCCGTCTAGGTAAGGATCGCGTGTCTGGGCGCGCCGTTCGCCGGCCGCTCGCAGGGACAACGCACGCGGCAGCTATTGTTCCGCCTGCCAAGCGTCAAGGCAGGCATGATGGATGAGGGTCTGGGGCCACTGGTGCGGAAGGCCGACCCGGACCGGTATCTGTGTGCGCTGTTCGCGCCCGCCGCGCGTCGGGAGGTGCTGTTCGCGCTGTATGCCTACAACCACGAGCTGGCGCGGGCGTGCGAGGTGACGCGCGAGCCGGGGTTGGCGCTGATCCGCCTGCAATGGTGGCGTGAGGTGGTGGAGGGGTCGGCGAAACGGCATGAGGTGGCGACGCCGCTGCATGCGGCGGTGCAAGCGGGCGCGCTGGAGGAATCGCTGCTGCTGGAGATGATCCAGGCCCGCGAGCGTGAGACGGAGGGGGATTTCGAGAATGTGGATGTCTGGCTGGATTGGCTGCGCCAGGGGCCTGGCGCGTTGATGCAGGCGGCTGCGTTGGCCCTGGGCGCTCCGGCGGCGGAGGCGGCCGGGTTGCGCGGGTTAGGCGTGGGGTGTGCGGCGATGGGGCAGTTGCGCAATGTGGGTGCTTTGGCGGTTCAGGGACGTTGCCTGCTGCCTTGGGATGTTTTGGCGCGCCATGGGCTGGACCGGGACGTGGTGATCGCCGCGCCGGATGCCCCGGCGTTTGCCGCTATGCGTGGCGAGCTCTCCGGCCTGGCCGTGCGGGCGCTGGGGCAGAAGATGCGGCGCGATCGGGGCTGGATCGCGGCCTGCCTTCCGGCGGTGCTGGCCAGGCGGGATGCGCGAGCGGGCGCGGCGCCGCAGGGTGCGCGGGGCTTGGGCGACCAGTTGGCGGTGGCGGCGGCGTTTGCGCGGGGAGCCTGCTAGGCGGGCACCGGACGTGTGGTGTGGGGCCAGTCGAGCGGTTCGATGCGGCCGATCATCAGGCCCCAGCCGGCCATGCCGGCGAGGGAGACAGCGCCGGCGACGACGAAGGCCCAGAAGAACTCGCCGGTGCGGTCCACCACCCAGCCGGTGACGAGGGGGGCGATGATGCCGGCGATGTTGCCGAAGGAGTTTTGCACGGCCACCCATTTGCCGGCGGCATGCGGGCCGGCGAGGGTTTGGGGGATGGCGTAGATCGATGACGAGTTCACGCCGAAGGTGATGGCGGCGGCGAACAGGCTGGCGATGGCCATGTTTGCGCTGCCGAGGGCGGCGCCGGCCATGCAGGCGGCGCCGGCGGCCAGGCTCCAGACAGCGCCGGTTTTGCGCACGCGGCTTTGGCTGGTGCCGCGTGCGATCAGCCGGTCGGCGGCCATTCCGCTGAGATAGGTGCTGGCGGCATAGACGAGGAAGATGAGCCCGCCGATTTCACCCATGCGTGTCATGGTCAGGCCGCGCGATTTGACCAGGTAGAGCGGCAGCCAGGAGATGACGAAGTAGAAGACATAGAGGCCGCAGAAATGGCCGATGGCGGTGCCCCAGAGTTCGCGGCGGCGCAGCAGGGCGGCGTAGCTGGGCGGGGGCGGGCCGGGCTGCGCTTGAAGTGTGCGGTGAGCGGTTCGGGTGGCGAGTTGCCAGGGGACGAGCCAGGCGAACGAGGTGAGGCCGAAGAGCAGGAAGACGGAGCGCCAGCCGAAATCGGCGATCAGCAGCGCGCCGACATAGGTCCCGAAGGCGGGGCCGAGGCCGAGGCCGGCCAGGGCGATGCCGTTGGCCGCGCCGAGCCGGCCGGTGGGGATCTGCTGGGCGAGAATGGACGACACGCTCGGGAAGGTGACGCTTTCGCCCAGGCCGAGCAGAAGGCGGAAGGCGAGCAGGCTGGCGAAGCCGCTGGCGAGGCCGGTCAATGCGGTGGCGGCGGACCAGACGGCGAGCCCCACGGCGAGTGTGCGGTAGGCGCCGAAGCGGGGCACGATCATGCCGGCGCAGAACTGAGCGGGCACGTAAGTCCAGAAGAAGGCGGAGAGGAGTTCGCCGAACTGGACGCCGGAGAGCCCGAACTGGTCCTTGATGGCGGGTGCCGCGGTGGCGAGGTTGCCGCGGTCGGCATAGTTGATGAAGACGACGAGTGCCAGCAGCGGAACGATGGCAGCGTTAGAACGCGGAAGGGTGGAGCGTACCTGCTGCATAGGCGGCGATTAGCGAACCATTCCGATCGCCAGGCAAGCGACAGAAAGACAAAAGTCTTTTGGTCCTTTTCTCAAAAAAGGACGGCGTCCTTCATGTATAAACCGTAGGTTTACCAAACCCCCAGTCATGCACCATAAGATTGGACACGCCGGATGAACGTATCCGTTGCGGGCGGAGTGCTCATGCAGACAAATTCCTGGCCTGATGAACAGCATCGCGGCACGATCGTGGCGCGGCTGGGCGAGTTCCAGTCGCCTGTGCTGCATCGCAGCCTCGGCCAGGCGGCCGTCACGTTCGGCCTCTATCTCGCGATTTTGGCGGCGATGTATGCCAGCACGCACGTGTCGGCCTGGTTGACGTTGCTGCTGGCGGTGCCGGCGGGCGGGTTCGTCATCCGGCTGTTCATCATCCAGCACGATTGCGGGCATGGGTCGTATTTCCGCTCGCGCCGGGGCAATGCGCTCACGGGTGCGCTGTGCAGCCTGGCGACGTTCACGCCATACGCGGATTGGCGCCGGCAGCATGCGACGCACCACGTGGTGTGGAACAATCTGGATGCGCGGCCGTCGGGTGCCGACATTTATTCGAGCTGCCTGACGCTGCGCGAGTATCAGGCGCTGCGGCCGGGGCAGCAGCTTGTGCAGCGGGTGTTGAGCCATCCGCTGGTGGCGCAGGTGGTGTTGCCGCCGCTGATTTTCCTGGGGCTTTACCGGATTCCGTTCGACACGCCGGCGGCCTGGGGGCGCGAGCAGCGCAGCGTGTGGCTGACCAATCTGGGCCTGTTGTGCTGGCTGGGCGGTTTGGGACTGGTGTTCGGCTTCTGGACAATGTTGCTGGTGCAGGTGCCGATCATCGTCGTCGCCTCGATCGTCGGCGTTTGGCTATTCTCGGTGCAGCACCGCTTCGAGGATTCCCAGTGGGCGCGCGAGGCGGAGTGGACGCAGGTTGGCGCGGCCGTGCATGGCTGTTCGTGGCTGCGGATGCCGCGGGTGCTGCAATGGTTTACCGGCAATATCGGGTTTCATCATGTGCATCATCTGATGCCGCGGGTGCCGAACTACCGGTTGCAGGCATGTCATGAGGCGACGTCGCTGCTGTCGGGCGTGACGGCGCTGTCGCTGGGCGAGGCTTTGCGGGCGCCGGGGTTCGCGTTGTGGGACGAGGAGCAGGGGCGGATGGTGCCGTTTCCGGCGCGTCGGGCGCGGCGTTCGGCATCCGCGGCGGGCCCGCTCATGAAAGATGGATCGACGTATGCACATCTCGCGGTGGCGTCGGAAGATTCTGGCGGTTGATGCTGTTGTTACGGCATAACCCGCTCATGGGCAGGCTGTCGTTTTCCGCTTTGTCGGTGCTGCTGGCGATCTCGCCGGCGCTGGCTGAGCCACCGTCGATCGATCCGATGGACGATCCGGCGCGGCCGCATCTGCGCGCGCCGGCGCCCGAAACGGCTGTGGTCGCGCCCTTGCACCACGCGCATCTGGCGTCGGTGCTGGCCCATCCCGCGGCGCCGCTGCCGACGGCGCGGCCGGTGGTGCAGAAGGCGGTGTTGAGCGAGCCGGAGATGGACGATGCGGCGCGTGAGGCAAGCGATCTGCGTCGGGCGATGGCTGAGGAGGTCGCGTATCTGCTCAAGCCGTCGCGTGCGAGCATCGCCGACGCGGCGCAGCGCGCCTCGGCGTTGCTTGGCCAGTCGGGCAAGTCGATCGATCGCCCGCAACTGGTTGTGGTGGTGGACCGCAACCCGGGTGTGCAGCGGCTGTATCTGATGCTGGCGAGGCCCGAGGGGGCCGCGTCGTGGCGGCTGATCGGTGCGGCGCACGTATCGACCGGGCAGGCGGGCCGGAAGGATTACTACATCACCCCGGTCGGTGTGTTCGCCCATACGGAGGCGATCCTGGATTTCCGGGCGCAGGGCACGTTCAACGAGCACCATGTGCGCGGCATCGGGCTGGCCGGCATGCGGGTGTGGGATTTCGGCTGGCAGTGGGCGCTGAAGGGCTGGCATACGGATTTTGCCGGCGGTGATATCCGGTTGCAGATGCACGCGACGGACCCGGCTTTGCTGGAGCGCAAGCTGGGGCATCCGGCGAGCGAGGGCTGCGTGCGGGTGTCTTCGAGCATGAACCGCTTTCTCGATCTGCACGGCGTGCTGGATGCGGATTACGAAGTGGCAGCGGTGACCGACCCGCGTTACGAGAATCTGCTGAGCAAGGACCGCACGCCGAGTTCGCTGGGCGGGCGGCTGATGATCGTGATCGATACCGGGTTGCCGGCTGATGGGCCGCCGACGGTTGCGAGCCGGCCAGCGGATTGGCCGGCGCCGGCTACGGTGTCGCCGGATGGGGGGCTGGTGGGAACGCAGTAAGGAAGAAGTCCTTTTGTGAAAAAAAAGACCAAAAAACTTCTGCTCATGGCCACGCCGCTTCGAAGAGCCGCGTGCCGATGAACAAAATTTTGGTCCCTTTTTTTCAAAAAAGGACGGCTTCCTTCACATCCGGTGCAACGCACAAAGCTTGTTGCCATCCGGATCGCGCAGATACGCCAGATACAGCTTGCCCATGCTGCCCTCGCGCACGCCCGGCGGATCCTCGCAGGTGGTGCCGCCGGCCGCGATGCCGGCCTTGTGCCAGGCATCCGCCTGCTCGGGCGACTTGGCGGCGAAGCCGATCGTCATGCCATTGGCAGCGGTTGCGGGCTCGCCGTTGATCGGCTTGGTGATCGAGAGAATGCCCGACTTCGTCATGTAGAACATGCGATGTCCGTCGATCGAGGCGGGCGGCACGTCCAACGTTGCGAGCAGCGAGTCGTAGAAGGATTTGGCGCGGTCGAGGTCGTTGGTGCCGATCATGATATGGGAAAACATGGCGCTTCCTTTGCTGCGTCGATTGCGGGTGCGGTTGATAGCCGAATGACCGCGAAACGCCAGTCTGTCAGGCCGCTTCGGCGGGCTGGCCGAGCGGCACGCGCACGCTGTAGCGCGTGCCCTGGTCCTCGTGGACGGTGAGGGTGGCGCCGAGCTGGCGGGCGAAGCCGCGTATGAGCGTGATGCCGATACCGTCGCGCGGGCCGGTCTCCGTCTCGGACTTGCCGGCCGGGATGCCGACACCGTCATCCTCGACGACGAGTTCGGCGACGTCGCCGTCGGTGTTCAGGCAGACGCGGATGGACCCCGTGCGCTGCCGGGGAAAGGCGTATTTGACTGCATTGCTGACCGCCTCGGTGACGATGAGGGAGAGCGGGACGGCCTGGTCGCTGTTCAACTGCAACGGGCTGGCTTCGATCTGGAGCTGGATGCGCCGCCCGGCGGTCTCGCCCATCGCTTGGAAGAGCTGGCCGCAGAGCTCGGTGAGGAAGGCCGGCATGTCGATCGTGTGTACCTCGCCGTGCATGTAGAGATGGCGGTGCAAGGTGGCGAGCGCCCGCACCCGGTCGCGCGCACTGGCGAATTCTGCGCGCGCTTCGGGCTGGCGGATGCGGGCGGCCTGCAGGTTGAGCAGCGAGGCCACGATCTGCAGGTTGTTCTTCACCCGGTGGTGGATCTCGCGCATCAGCAGCTCCTGCTGCTCGATGGCGCGTTGAAGGCGGGCGCCGTGCTCGGCGAGTGCGACGGTCGCATCGGCGAAGGAGGTGGCGAGGTCGCGTATCTCGTCAGGCGGATCGGCGGTGAGATTGGCGTCGAAGCGGCCGCCTTCGCGCCAGAGGGCCACGGCCCGGCTGAGCCGGGTCATCGGCTCGATCAGTGCGATATGCGTGCCGATGGCGACGGCTGCGAGACCGAGCAGCAGCAGCAGGCCGAGTTGGCCGAGACGCTGGACGAGGAGTGCGGAGGCGGCCAGCCGGTCGGTGGTGCCGGGATAGGCGACGATCAGGCTGTAACCGTCCGTCAGCGCAGACGAGGCATAGGCGTAGGGCACACCCTTTGCGCTCAGCGCGTCGATCACCGTCGAGCGCGACGTCAGTTGGGACAACAGGGAAGGCGCTGGCAGGGTGGCGAGATCCGCCTGGGTGATCTGGGCCGCCTGGCCGCTCGCATCGACGATCCACTGTGCACGCACAGCGGGGCTCAGGCCGGAGGCCGGCTGGGCCAGCCAGTCGATACGCAGGCCGGCAAAGATATAGCCGTGCAATTGTCCGTTCTGCATGATCGGGTAGGCGGCAGGAATGATGAAAGCGCCGCTGACCAGGCTGCGGCGAATTGGTGCCAGGGCCAGGTCCTTTCGCGCACTTACCCGTGCGAACAGGGGCGCGTTCAGCTTGGCAGCTTCGGCCTCGCTGTTTGTGCCCGGCAGGTTGCGCGCGGCGCAGCGGAGCTGACCATGCTCGTCAAAGGCCGCGAAGTTGCTGTAACGCTGCGACTGGAGCTGGAGCAGGCTGGCCAGCCGCTCGTGGCATGCCTGGGCATTGGCGGAGATTTCGGCGACCTGGCTGAGGGCTTCCATCATCTGCTGGGCGCCGAGCAAAGCCGCTTGATGGCGGGCCGTGGCCGCTTCGCGCAGGCGTTCGGCTGCCATGTCAGTTGCGTCGCGCGCGAGCCCGTAATTCTGCCACACGATGGTGGCCGAAAGCATCAGCAAGGGCACGGCGGCAATGAGAACGATGAGTGCGAGCCGCACCCGCATAGGGCCGAACAGGGTTTTTAGGCGCGAATTGCGCCGGCCGGTCGGAGGGTTCACGTGACGATGGGCGCAAGCACTGCCAATTCCAGTCTGGGTGACCCGATCATTTCTTGATATCGTCGTTGATCAGCTTAAGCAGCTCTGGCGGCAGGGGTTCCTTGTCGAGCTCGCCGAAGATCTCCTTGAGGCTGCGGGCCAACCATAGATCAAAAGCGGTATCCGGCTTGGCCGGCTTCTTGGGCGGCGGGCGGCTTTTATCGGACGCCTTAGGCATTGAAAGCTTGTAAATCCTGAGTTGACCCGGTCTGGCGACGCGGAAAACGGCCGCCCGGTGACCGGACGACCGCCTGCTTTATGCTCAACGCTAGAACGGCGGATAGTTGCGAGTTCGTTACGCGGCTACACTATCCTGCTCGCCTTCGGCCAGCCGGCGCGCCAGCAAGGCGGCAGCGTTGCGGCTGGCCTGCTTGCTCTCGCGTGCTTCGCCAAGCAGCCATGTCTCGAGCTGGCGGCGAGCGCGGAAGACGCGGCTCTTGGCGGTGCCGACGGCACAACCGGTCAACTCCGCGAGCGCCTCGTAGCTCATGCCGTGCACGACCACCATGACGAGCGCTTCGCGCTGGTCAGACGGCAGGCGGGTCATCGCCTGAGCGAGTTCCTTCAGTGCCAGGCGATCCTCGTGCGGCGCTTCGGTGGCGAACACCGAGCTTGGCACATCGTCGATGTCGGTCGTGTCGCGGCGCTTGCGCAGATTGCTGATGAAACGGTTGCGCAGGATGCGATGCATCCAGGCGGGAAAATTAGTGCCGGGGATGAAACTCTGCTGGGCGGACAGCGCGTTGCACACGGCATCCTGGACGAGATCTTCGGCGGCGGCCCGGTTGCGGGTGAGGGCGAGTGCCTGCACGCGAAGCTTGGGCAGGATTGCCACGATCTGCGTATGGAATGTCGGGGACATGGTCTGAGTGGTCAAAGCGCTTACTCCGTGTTCCTAACCAACCAATGACGGAGGGTGGCGGAATGCTGCATCGTCCCCGATCACGTAATCGGCATTGAACTCCGGACGCGTGAGCATTCGGTTGGCCGCAGGCCGGTGGGTTCCGACGCGCTGCAATTGTATTCACGTCTCCCAGGGCCGCTGACCTTCGGCGAAGGATTGCGCCAGTTGGGAGCGGGCGCGCGACACGCGCGCGCGCATCGTGCCGGCCGGCACGCCGCATACGGCGGCTGCCTCTTCGTGGGTAAGTTCCTGCGCGCCCACGAGCACCAGCGCCTCGCGCAGCAGAGGGGGCAGGGTCCATAGCATGCGGGACATGTCGGAGATCTCGCCATGGTGCTGCTGCTTGATGGACCCGCCGGTCTGCGCATGAGTGGCCAGGGCGACCGCCTCGCGCCGCCGCCGCCTCGAATGTTCGTAAAACGCGTTTCGCAGGATCGTGAACAGCCAGGCTTTCAGGCTTGTGCCCTGCTGGAATTGCGCGATGGCCCCCAGCGCGCGCACAACGGCATCCTGAACCAAGTCGTCGGCCCCGGACAGGTCGCGGACGAGGAAGCGGGCGTAGGTCCTCAGTTCCGGCAGGAGCGAGGTCAGTTCGCGCCTGAGGAGTGCCGATGGATCGACAGGTTCACGTTCGGTGGAGAGACTATTCACGGATTGTTTGCCGTTTCAGCCAAGTCGAACAGCGTAGGCAATCAATCCAGCCAAATTCAGACATTCATTCCATGACCGAGGGCCTTGATGACCGCTTTACGACGTGACGACCTGATACGGGCGCTGCCGTATGCCCGCCGATATGCCCGCGCGCTGACGGGAAGCCAACCCGCGGGCGATGCGCTGGTGGCCGACAGCCTGCGCGAGGTGTTGGCCCGAAATGACGGCGAGGAGCCATCGCATGCCGTGCTTACGGACGCGCGTTATGTTTTGTATCACGGGGTCACGCGCCGGTTCGACGGCAATCCGGGCCTGGCCAGCGTGCCCGATGGATTGTCGGCCACGCAGCGGCAGCTTCTGCTGCTGACGTCGCTGGAGGATGTCGGCATCGACGATGCGGCGCCGGTTCTCGGGCTGCCGCTCGACGTGGCGCAGACGTTGCTGGCCGACGCGCGTGAGCGGCTGCGGGCCTCCGCCTCGACGGACGTGCTGATTATCGAGGACGAGCCGATCATCGCCATGGACCTCGAGGAGCTGGTGCAGAATTGCGGCCATCGGGTGGTGGGCGTGGCCAATAGCGAAAAGACGGCGATCGAGATCGCGCGCCGCACACGTCCAGGGCTCATCCTAGCCGATATCAATCTCGGCATGGGCGGAGACGGCACGAACGCGGTGAGCGCCATCCTGGCGAGCCATTATGCGCCGGTGATTTTCGTGACCGCCTACCCGGAGCGGCTGCTCACCGGCGACGCCGTGGAACCGGCTTTCGTGATCACCAAGCCGTTCGAACCGCTGACATTGGCCATTGCCACCTATCAGGCAGTGACCGGCGGCGTACAACTGGACAGGGTTTAATCCGGCGCAAGCCTGGTAAGAGCGCCGGCGAGGCAACCCGGCGCACGCTGAAACTGTTCAGACCCCCGAAGCGGTAAAGGGGGTTTCGTGACGGCTTTACTGCGAACCAGTCGGCAGAGTGCAGATGCGTCATCGGACGGGCATGTGCCTGCCTTGCGCGTGCGCGCCGGGCGTTGGGACGAGGCGCCGGCGTTGTTCGCGCAGGCTGCTGGATTGGGCTTCAGCCATGTGCTGATGCCGCCGCCCTGGCCTGGCGCTGCGGGCGATCCGTTCCTGAGCCTCGATCTCTCGGCTACGGCGGCTATTGGCGGCCTGGAAGCTGCGGCGTCGGCCGCGCGTTCGGCGTCGATTGGGTTGCTGATGGATGTCGTGCTGGATCGGGTAGCCGAGACGGGGGCGCTGGCTGGCCAAGCCGGCTCGCCGTTCAGGCAGCCGGACAGTTCCGGCAGGCTCGACCCGAGGCGGCCTGCGTCGTCGGGCGCGGCGCTGGCTTGCCTCGACAGTCCCGAAGCGGTCGATGCGTTGGCGGCGTGGTGGATTGGGCATCTGCGTGGCTGGAGCAAAGTCGGCGTCGCCGGTTTCCGGCTTCTGGGATTGTCTGCGCTGCCGGATGCCTTGCTCCCGTCGTTCGTCGCTGCCATCCGGTCAGCCTTGCCGGAAGCGGTGTTGCTTGCCTGGACGCCGGGGTTGCCGCGCGCGTCGGTTTTGAGCCTGCGTGGACGCGGGCTCGACGGGGTGTTTGCGTCGTTGCCGTGGTGGGATGGCCGCGCGGGCTGGCTGTGGGACGAACTGCACGATCTCCGTAGCTTGGCGCCTGTTTTGGGCTGCGATGGTTTGCCGCCGGGGCCGTCCGGGTCGGCGGCTGGTGGCGCGTCGCGCTGGCCGGCCGGGCTGGCAGCCTATGTCGGGCAGGGATGGCTGCACGTGCCCGGGCAAGGCTTGGGCGATCCAGGCGACGGCGAATTGCGCTCGATCAATGCGGCTTTGCGCGACGAGCCAGCCCTGTCGGGGCGGGTGGCGCCGGTTCTGCCGTTGGGCGATGGTGGCAAATTGGTGGCGCTGTTGCGCGCGGACGCTGCCGAACTGCGGACGTCGCAACGCGCGGCGATTGCGCTGGTGAACACTGACAGGGTGCTGACCCACCAGGTGGATGCCGCGGGATTGCTGGTGGCAAGCGGCGGAGCGTTCGAGGCGTTTCACGACGGTTCGGGCCGGCGCCTTGCGCCGGGGACGCTGGTTCGGCTGGAGGCCGGGCGAAGTGTGGTCTTCACCGCCGCTGCCCGTGTGACAGGCGGCCCGGCAGTGCGCCTGGCGCCTGAGATGGCGGCGCGCGCGGCTGCGGGCGGCCGTTTGGCGATCGAGGCGCCGGAGCCTTGCGTGGATGGCGGGCGCTTTCCGGTCAAGGCAGTGGTGGGCGAGATGGTGCGTGTGACCGCGGACATCCTGTTCGACGGTCATGAGAAGATTGCGGCGGCGCTGCGGTGGCGGGCGCCCGGCGAGGCGTCGTGGGCGGAGAGTGCTATGAGTCCGCTCGGCAACGATACCTGGACGGGCGAGATGCCGTTGATGACGTTGGGCCGCCACGATTATGTGGTGGTTGCCTGGCGCGACCGGTTCGAGACGTTCCGCGACGAATTGTCGAAGAAGGCCAAAGCCGGCGTCGACGTGCGGCTTGAGCTCGACGAGGGGGTGGCGCTGGTGCGGGCGGCCGCTGCACGGGCCGGCGCGCCGGCGAGATTGGCGGCGGTTGCGAAAAGCTTGACCGTTGGCGATGTGGCGGCGCGGGTGCAGGCGTTTGTGGAACCGGCGCTGGCCGAGATGATGCGGACGGCCGACGACAGGCCGTTCAGCGTTCAGTCGGCGAGCATACCAGTCGATGCCGAGCGCGCGTTGGCGCGGTTCGCCAGCTGGTACGAGGTGTTTCCGCGCAGCCTGAGCGACGACCCTGCGCGGCATGGGACGTTCGCCGATGTGGAGCGGCATTTGCCGCGGATCGCGGGCATGGGTTTCGATGTGCTGTATTTTCCGCCGATCAGCCCGATTGGTCGGAAGAATCGCAAGGGGCGCAACAATACGCTGACGCCGGCAGCGGACGATCCTGGCAGCCCGTATGCCGTGGGCTCGTCCGAAGGCGGGCACGATGCGCTGCATCCCGAGCTCGGCACGCTGGATGATTTCCGCCATTTGCAGGCGGCGGCGGCTTGCCACGGGCTGGAGATCGCGATCGACTTCGCCATCCAATGCTCGCCCGATCATCCGTGGCTCTCACAGCATAGGGGATGGTTCGATTGGCGGCCGGACGGCTCGATCAAATACGCCGAGAATCCGCCGAAGAAATACGAGGACATCGTCAACGTCGATTTCTATGCGCCCGATGCGGTGCCTGGATTGTGGGTAGCGCTGTGCGAGGTGGTGCTGTTCTGGTGCGAGCAGGGAATCCGGATATTCCGCGTCGACAACCCGCATACCAAGCCGTTTCCGTTTTGGGAGTGGATGATCGGCGAGGTGCGTGCGCGCTATCCTGAAGCGATGTTCCTCGCCGAGGCTTTCACCCGGCCGAAGATCATGTATCGCCTGGCCAAGATCGGGTTTTCGCAGTCCTACACCTACTTCACCTGGCGCAACGAGAAGGCGGAGCTTTCGGCCTACCTTACAGAGCTGAACCAGCCACCGGTGTCGCATTTTTTCCGGCCGCACTTCTTCGTCAATACGCCGGATATCAATCCGGTCTTTCTGCAGGGTTCCGGGCGGCCGGGCTTCCTGATCCGCGCCGCGCTGGCTGCCACGTTGTCCGGCTTGTTTGGTGTCTATAACGGATTCGAGTTGTGCGAAGCGGCTTGCGTGCCCGGGCGCGAGGAGTATCTCGATAGCGAGAAGTATCAGTTGCGCGCATGGGATTGGGACAGGCCCGGCAATATCGTGGCCGAGATACGGGCGCTGAACTTGATACGACGTCGTAATCCTGCGCTGCAGACGCATCTTGGTGTCACGTTCCTGCCCGCGAGCGACGACGCGGTGCTGTTGTTCGAGAAGGCGACGTGGGATCGGACGAATGTGGTGCTGGTCGCGGTCAGTCTCGATCCACATGCGGCACACGAAGCGGACATCGAGTTGCCGCTCTGGTCCTGGCGCATACCTGACGAAGGCGCGCTCGAGATGGAGGATTTGCTGGCGGGCGGTGTTGCATTATGGCAGGGCAAGCGACATCGCCTGAGACTTTCGCCGGACCAGCCTTACGCGATATGGCGGGCACGCCGACCGGATTGAAACGCCAGATTGACTTGTAATTGGAATGGTAATGAACCCGACGAATCCGACGACTGCGATCGAAGACCCGCTCTGGTACAAAGACGCGATCATCTATCAGCTGCATCTGAAGTCGTTTTTCGACTCCGACAATGACGGCATTGGTGATTTCGCCGGACTGATCGACAAGCTGGACTACATCGCCGAACTCGGTGTGACCGCGATCTGGATGCTGCCGTTCTATCCCTCGCCGCGCCGCGACGACGGCTATGACATTGCCGATTACCGTGGCGTTCATTCGGATTACGGCACGCTGGGCGACGTGCGGCGTTTCATTGAGGCGGCGCATGCGCGGGGCATACGGATCATCGCCGAGCTGGTGATCAATCACACGAGTGATCAGCATCCTTGGTTCCAGCGTGCACGGGCGAGCGCGCCGGGATCGCCGGAGCGCGATTTCTACGTGTGGTCCGACGATGATGACAAATATGCAGGCACGCGGATCATCTTCCTCGATACGGAGAAGTCGAACTGGACGTGGGACGATGAGGCAAAGGCCTACTTCTGGCATCGCTTCT
Organism: uncultured Alphaproteobacteria bacterium; assembly: GCA_963848205.1. Lineage (GTDB taxonomy): Bacteria > Pseudomonadota > Alphaproteobacteria > Acetobacterales > Acetobacteraceae > BOG-908. Next base: position 517,542 of record CAWKCV010000003.1, read on the forward strand.
ACTCGCATCAGCCTGACCTGAATTTTGACAATCCGGCGGTGCTGGAGGAAGTGCTCAGCGTGATGCGCTTCTGGCTCGATATGGGCGTGGATGGACTGCGGCTGGATGCCGTGCCGTATCTCGTCGAGCGCGAAGGGACGAACAACGAGAATTTGGCCGAGACTCACGATATTCTTCGCAAGATACGGACGGCGCTGGACGAACATGCGCCCGGGCGGATGTTGCTGGCTGAAGCCAATCAGTGGCCAGAGGATGCGCAGCAATATTTCGGCGATGGCGACGAATGCCATATGAGTTTTCATTTTCCGCTGATGCCGCGGATGTACATGGCGATTGCACGCGAGGACCGGTTTCCGATTACCGATATCATGCGCCAGACGCCGGCCATTCCTGCGAACTGCCAGTGGGCGGTGTTTCTGCGCAACCATGATGAGCTGACGCTGGAAATGGTGACCAGCGCCGAGCGCGATTATCTTTGGGAGACGTATGCCAGCGATCGCCGCGCGCGGATCAATTTGGGAATCCGGCGCCGCCTGGCGCCACTGCTGCAGCGCGACCGACGCCGCATCGAGTTGATGAACGGGTTGTTGCTCTCGATGCCCGGCACGCCGGTGATTTATTATGGCGATGAGATCGGGATGGGCGACAACATCCATCTCGGCGACCGCGATGGCGTTCGTACTCCGATGCAATGGTCCGTCGATCGCAATGGCGGTTTTTCGCGTGCCGACCCGGCTGCCTTGGTGCTGCCGCCGATCATGGATCCGATTTATGGTTTTCCAGCGGTCAACGTGGAAAGCCAGGCGCGTGACCAGCACTCTCTGCTGAACTGGATGCGCACGATGCTGGCGGTTCGCCGCCAGCATCGTGCATTCGGGCGAGGGACGCAGCGCTTCCTGTATCCCGACAACCGCAAGGTTCTCGCCTATCTCCGCGAACATAGCGATGAAGGTGGTGAAGAGACGTTGCTGTGCGTCAGCAATCTGTCGCGAACGGCGCAGGCGGTCGAACTGGATTTGTCGATTTACAACGGTCGCACGCCGATCGATATAGTTGGTGGGGCAATGTTCCCGCGTATTGGGCAGCTCAATTATCTGCTGACGCTCCCGCCATATGCGTTCTACTGGTTCATGCTGGCGACGGAGACGACCATGAGCACTGGTGCGTCACCCGTGCCGGAGCCGTTGCCGGAATATGCCACGATCGTTCTGCGGCGCGAGGTCGAGGAAGTATTGCAGCCGACCGGGCGGGCGATCCTGGAACGCGAGGCGCTGCCGGCTTACTTGCAGAAGCGTCGCTGGTTTGCCTCCAAAGGCGAGCGTCTCGAGGCAGTGCGCGTGGCCTATGCAGCCAAGTTGGGCAGCGGCTTGACCGCGTCGCTTCTGTGCGAAATCGAGGTCGCGGTAGGTGGCCGTATCGAGCATTACGCGCTTCCGCTTGGCGGCTGCCGTGACGACGAGGCCAGTGCGCTTGCGCAGCAATTGGCGGTGACGCGCCTGCGACGTGTGGCCAATGTCGGCTTTCTCACCGATGCGTTCGCGCTGGATTCGTTCACTCACAATGTCATCGGTGCCCTGATGGGCGGGCAGACTGTGCCGGCCGGTAATGGCGAGATGGTGTTCAGTGCAACTCCGGCGTTGCAGTCGATGAGTTTCGGCGATGGCTGGAATATTCATCGACTGTCCGCCGAGCAATCGAACAGTTCGTTGATCGTGAATGACCTTGTCGTTCTGAAGCTTGTTCGCAAAGTGCTGGCGGGTCGCCATCCGGAAGCCGAGATGACCGGTTATCTCACGGCGCGCGGCTTCGGTAACATTGCCCCGTTGCTTGGCGAGGCGGTAAGGACGAACGAGGAGGGCGTGCCGCACACTGTCATGCTGGCGCAAGGATATGTGCGCAACCAAGGCGACGCGTGGGCTTGGACACTTGATTACCTGAAACGCGCTGCGGCTGAAGTGGCGGCCGAGGATGACGCGGCCGCATTCGACGACGCACTGGGCAGCTATTTGTCGCTTGCAGCGGCGATCGGCCGGCGGCTGGCCGAAATGCATGCCGTGCTCGCGGAGGAGACGGAAGATGACGCATTTCGCCCGTTGAGTGCGGACGAGAGCGCTACGCGACTTTGGGCGGACGGCGTTGAGGAGCAGATCGGATTGGCTGTTGCTGCGTGCAACCGTGTTTCGGATTGGCCGAACGAAGATGCGCGTCAGCTTGCACGCGACTTTGCCGACCAGGCTGACGGCTTGATTGCAGCCGCGCGTCGATTGGCGTCCGAGGCGAGCGGTCTGGCCTTGCAGACACGTGTGCATGGGGATTTCCATCTCGGCCAAGTGCTGGTCACGCCCGGCGACGCGACGTTGATCGATTTCGAGGGCGAGCCCGCGAAGACAATGGAGCAGCGACGTGCGAAATCCTCGCCGTTGCGCGATGTGGCCGGCATGCTTCGCTCATTCGATTACGCGGCCGCAACTGCTTTGGCGGCGCGCGCACCTGGTTCTGAGCAGGCGGCCGAGCGGCAAAGCGCGTTGGTCGAGCATTTCAGGCAAGCGGCAAGCCGCGTCTTCCTCGAAGCGTATCGGAGCGTTCTGCACGACACCGTACGACCCTGGGTGGACGTGCGTGCGGAACAGCCGCTGCTGGATTTGTTCCTGCTTGAAAAAGCTGCCTACGAGGTGCGTTACGAGGCGGCAAACCGTCCCTCCTGGATTGGCATTCCTTTAGCTGGGCTCGCACAGGTTGCGACCCGGCTTCTTGCAAAGGCGCACGAGCATGTCTGATGTCATGAACCGGAACGGAGCGCCGGCGGGCGAGATTGTGCAGGCCATCGTTCAGGCGCGTCACGGTGATCCGTTCGCGGTTCTCGGTCCGCATCGCATGGATGACGGTCTGGCCGTACGTGCTTTTTTTCCCGGCGCCGACACAGTATCGGTCCTGGCACGTGAGGGTGGACGCCGGCTCGGAGCGCTCGAACTTGTGGATGATGCAGGTTTTTGGAGCGGCTTCGTTGACGAAAACGTGCCTTACGATCTTGCGGTGAGTTTTGGCGAAGCTGAATTGCGGACCGCCGATCCCTATAGTTTCCCGCCCCTGTTGGGTGAGATGGATATCTATCTTCTGGCGGAAGGTCGCCATCGGGACTTTGCGCGCGTCTTGGGTGCTCATCGGGCCCGGATCGACGGCGTGGACGGCGTTCGGTTCGCAGTCTGGGCTCCCAATGCACAGCGGGTTTCTGTTGTTGGCAGCTTCAATCTCTGGGACGGGCGCCGGCATCCGATGCGCAAGCGCCATGGGCCAGGCGTGTGGGAGTTGTTCGTGCCTGGCGTCGTGCCTGGTGCGGTTTATAAATACGAGATTACCGGGCCGGACGGCGGTGTGTTGCCGTTGAAAGCCGATCCCGTGGCACAGGCGACGGAGCGACCGCCCGCGACCGGGTCCGTCGTTCCCGAAGCCTGGGAGCACAGATGGACCGATGATGCGTGGATGGCGCGGCGTGCTGCTGCACAGCGGCCGGATGCGGCGCAATCCGTCTATGAAATGCATGCGACGTCGTGGCTGCCGGAAGCGGGGCAGATGGATGTCACGTGGGACGATTTGGCCGATCGCGTGGTGCCCTACCTGCGCGAGATGGGGTTCACCCATGTCGAGTTGATGCCGGTGATGGAGCACCCGTTCGGCGGTTCGTGGGGATATCAGCCTCTTGGCCAATTTGCACCGACGGCGCGGTTGGGGGCGCCGGAGGGGTTTGCGCGGTTCGTCGATCGCTGTCATGGCGCGGGAATCGGTGTGATATTGGACTGGGTGCCGGCGCATTTTCCGACGGATGCCCATGGCCTCGCGCGTTTCGATGGCACGGCCTTGTATGAGCATGAAGATCCGCGCGAAGGATTTCATCGCGACTGGAACACGTTCATTTACAATCATGGCCGAAACGAGGTACGCAGCTATCTGATCGGTAGCGCGCTTTTCTGGTTGGAGCGGTTCCATGTGGACGGGCTCCGTGTTGATGCAGTGGCATCGATGCTTTATCGCGACTATAGCCGGCCGGCCGGGGAATGGGTGCCGAATGCGTATGGCGGGCGCGAGAACCTCGAGGCGATCGGGTTTTTCCATGAGCTTTCGCGTGCACTGATCGATCGGGTGCCGGGTGCGATATTGATTGCCGAGGAGTCGACCGCGTTTCCAGGCGTGTCCAGACCGGTGAGCGAAGGTGGGCTTGGGTTCGACTACAAGTGGAACATGGGCTGGATGCACGACACGCTGCATTATATGGAGGAGCAGCCTGTCTATCGCCGTTGGCATCATGGCGAAATCACGTTTGGCCTGGTCTATGCCTTCTCAGAGAAGTTCGTGCTGCCGCTGTCGCACGATGAAGTCGTGTATGGCAAAGGCTCGCTGATCGGCAAAATGCCGGGGGACAGTTGGCAGAAATTCGCCAATCTGCGGGCGTATTTCGGTTTCATGTGGACGCATCCGGGCAAGAAACTGATCTTCATGGGTGGCGAGTTCGCTCAGGTGCGGGAATGGAACCACGATCGTGGGCTGGATTGGTTTCTGCTGGACGATCCGATGCATCGCGGCATGCAGTCGCTGCTGCGCGACCTCAACCATGCCTATCGCGATCTTGCTGCCTTGCACGTGCTCGATTGCGAGGCTGCTGGTTTCCGTTGGGTGGTGATGCAGGATAACGACCAGAGCGTCTACGCATATCTGCGTCTCGGTCGAGCCGGCGACCCGCCGGTTCTGGTCGTGTGCAATTTCACGCCGATGCCGCGGCACGATTACCGGATCGGCGTTCCGCATGGCGGTGCATGGCGGGAGATCGTCAACACGGATGCGGCGAGCTATGGCGGTTCGAACATGGGCAACGCCGGTTCAGTGTTGGCGCAGGAGGTTCCGTTCCATGATCTGCCAGCGTCGCTGCTGCTAACTTTGCCGCCACTTGCAACCTTGGTGCTGAGTGGCTGTTGAGCGGCGATGCATGATGACGTGATGTTTGGCCCGCGGCTGCTCGCTGGCGGTGAGACACGGTTCCGGCTGTGGGCCCCTTCGGTTTCGGCGTTGTCGCTACGGCTGGATGATCGGCAGCCGTTGGCGATGCACGCGCGTGGCGAAGGATGGTTCGAGCTCGACGCGCAGGCGTCCGCCGGTTCACGTTATCGGTTTGTGCTGCCGGACGGACTGGAGGTGCCGGACCTCGCATCGCGCATGCAGGATGGTGACGTGCACGACGCAAGTGTTGTCGTCGACCCGCAGGCATATGTCTGGAACGATGCCGGTTGGCGCAATCGGCCATGGCATGAGGCGGTCATCTACGAACTGCATGTCGGCGCGTTCGGCGGCTTTGCCGGTGTTCAGGCCGAGCTTGGCCGCTTGGCGGCGCTCGGCGTGACGGCCGTGGAGCTTATGCCGATCGCGGATTTTCCCGGCCGCCATAATTGGGGGTATGACGGCGTGTTGCCGTTCGCCCCGGATCGCGCTTATGGCACACCCGACGAGCTGAAGGCGTTGGTGGATGCGGCCCACGCGCTGGGAGTGATGGTTTTCCTCGACGTCGTCTATAACCATTTCGGACCCGATGGTGCCTATCCGCATGTTTATGCGAAATCGTTTTTCGACGAGGGGGTGCATACGCCCTGGGGTGCGGCCATCGACTTCAAGCGGCCGGAGGTTGCCTCGTTCTTCGTCCAGAATGCGCTGATGTGGGTGAACGAGTTCCATATCGATGGGCTGCGCTTCGACGCCGTGCATGCGATTTCGCCGGACAGCTTCCTACCCGATCTGGCACGTGCCATCCGTGCGGGCGCCCGTCAGGAAGTGCATCTGGTGGTCGAGCATGAGGGCAATCGTTCGTCGATATTGGGCGGCAAGGACGCCGGACAATTCGACGCACAATGGGCCGACGATTGGCACCATTGCGTGCATGTGCTGCTGACGGGCGAAAGCGAGGGCTACTACGAGGATTTTCAGAATCCGGCCGAGCAGTTGGCGCGCGCGATGTCGGACGGCTTTGTGTTTCAGGGCGAGGTGTCGCCGCATCTGAACAGGAAACGCGGGGAGGCGTCGGCGCATCTGCCATCCACGTCTTTTGTCGTATGCTTGCAAAATCACGATCAGGTCGGCAACCGGGCGATGGGCGAGCGCCTGGCCGCATTGGCGCATCCCGAAGCACTCGACGCGGCGATTTGCCTGCTCTTGCTCTCGCCCACCATTCCGCTGCTGTTCATGGGCGAGGAGTTGGGCACGACCAAGCCGTTTCTGTTTTTCACCGACCATAATGACGAACTTGCCGAAGCAGTCCGGGTAGGCCGGCGGCGGGAGTTCGCGCATTTCGCGGCGTTTGCCGATGAGTTGCGCCGGGCTGCGATACCGGACCCGAACGCACATGCCACGTTCGAGCAGTCCGTGCCGGCGTTCCCCGACGCTGGCGACGCCGGGATGCCGACACTTTACAAGCAGTTGATTGCAAAGCGGGCGTCGTTTGTCGTGCCGGGTATCGAGGGTTGCCGAAGTGCGGGGGCAGAAGCGATCGGCGCTGCTTCTGCCATTGGCCGCTGGACAATGGGCAATGGAACCTTATTGACGTTGGCAGTCAATTTCGGGACCGAGGCTGTTCGATTGCCGGAGATGCAGGGCGAGGAGATCCATCGTAGCGGAACACTGGCGCAGGCCGGGTTGCTGGGAGGGCGCAGTTTTGTCGCATGCCTGGCGCACATGGCATGACCGACGCGGCATTATTTGACCTCGCCCGCGTCGGCGGTGTCGAGCCCGTTTGGAAGGATGTGTTCGGACAGGTTCATCAGGTTCAGCCCCCCACGCTGCGTGCCATTCTTTCGGCCATCGGGCTCCCGGCCGATACCGAGAGCGCACTCGCAGACAGTGCGGCGCGCCTGGCACATTCGGTTGAGGTATTGCCGCCGCTGCTCACGGCCGATGTCGGCGAGACCATTCGTCTTCCGATGCGTGCGGCAGGCTATCGGCTGGAACTGGAAGATGGGCGTGTTTTTGAGGGGCGTGCAGAAAGCCACCCTGGTGGATGCGCCATACCGGCAATTCTCGAGGATGGCTATCACCGGTTGAATATCGGTGGAGCCTCCTGCGTGCTGGCTGTGGCGCCGCATCGCTGCTTTACGCCGGCCGAAGCTCTGGACGGCGCGAAGGGCTGGGGCCTGGCGGTGCAGCTTTATTCGTTGCGCCGCAATGGGGATGCCGGCGTAGGTGACTTTGCGGCATTGGCGGAGTTCGCGGCGTCTGCCAGGAAACATGGCGCACACGCGCTGGCCATTTCGCCGGTGCACGCGCAATTCAGCGCGGACCCGGACCGGTTCAGTCCTTACGCGCCATCGAGCCGCACGGCGTTGAACGTTCTGCATGCGGCCGTTGAGCGACCCGATCCGGAACTTGCCAGTCAGGCTCTTGTCGATTGGCCCGAGGTCGCGCGGCGTCATCTGGCCGAACTGCGGCGCATGTTTGCTGCGGCAGAGCTCGATCCGGGCGAGATGGCTGCGTTTGAAGCCTTCATGGTAGCGCAAGGTGCGCGATTGCACGAGCACGCTTTGTTCGAAGCATTGCATGCGCACGTGTATGGCGAGGACAAGGCGAAATGGCACTGGCGCGAGTGGCCCGCCGGGCTGCGCGACAAACGCAGCACCGACGTGCAGCAGTTTGCCGCCCAGTTCGCGGGTGAGGTACGGTTTCATACCTGGCTGCAGTTCCAGGCAGACCGGGGATTGGCGCAGGCCCAGCAATCCTGCCGTGACGCTGGTATGCGTATAGGGCTAGTGAGCGATCTGGCGGTCGGCACCGATTCCGGCGGCAGCCAGTGCTGGGGCAGGCAAACCGAGACGTTGCTGGGCCTGACGGTGGGTGCTCCGCCCGATCTGATGCAACGCGACGGGCAAAACTGGGGGTTGTCCGCGTTCTCGCCGATCGGGCTTATGGCAAGCGGGTTTGCGACATACCGCGAAATGCTCCAGACGGCACTTGCCCATGCGGGCGGCATGCGCATCGACCATGCGATGGGGCTGAACCGGCTTTGGGTTATTCCCGAGGGCGGAAGTGGGGCGGACGGCGCGTATCTCTCGTTCCCCGAGACGGATCTTCTGCGCTTGATCAAGCTGGAATCGCGGCGGCATCGCGCGATCGTTCTGGCAGAGGATTTGGGCACGGTGCCGGACGGGTTTCAGGATCGCCTGCGTGGCGCGGGGATCGACGGGATGCGCGTGCTGTTTTTCGAGCGCGATGCGGCACAGAACTTCGTATCGCCGTCAGCCTGGACGCGTGAGGCGGCGGCGATGACGAGCACGCACGATCTGCCGACATTGGCCGGGTGGTGGAGCGGCCGCGATATCGTGTGGCGCGATGAGATGGGGCAGGTGGCCGATGCGCCGGCGGCGGTCGAAGCGCGCGGCCAGGATCGGGCTCTGCTTTGGGATGCAATGTGCGCGGCAGGTTCGGCGGAAGGTGCGCCGCCCGGGGATGCGGGCGAGTTCGTCGACGCTGCGTGCGTGCATGTCGGGCGGAGCGCCTGCGAGTTGGTCATGCTGCCGCTTGAGGATGCGCTAGGCTTGGTGGAGCAGCCAAACCTGCCCGGCACGCTCGATGAGCATCCGAACTGGCGTCGCAGGATGCCGGCTGACGTGGATCGTGTGCTCGAAGAAGGTGCAACCCCGCAACGCTTGGCGGCTTTGAACGAAGCGAGACGGCACTAGCACCCGCGCCGGATGTTCCGGGGCCTGGCGCAGCCGGTGCCCTGGAGAGAGACTTGACCCAGAAAGATCTGACCGCCACCGCGCGTCTGCAATTCCACGCGGGCTTCACGCTAAGTGACGCGACTGCGCTCGTCCCCTACTTTTCGCGGCTTGGCATCAGCCATCTGTATGCCTCACCGATTTTTCGGGCACGCGCGGGTTCCACCCACGGCTACGACATCGTCGATCACACGCAGATCAATCCCGAACTGGGCGGGATGGACGCGCTGCGCGGGTTGGTCGAGGCGCTGCGGGGCGAGGGCATGGGACTGATCCTCGACATCGTGCCGAACCATATGGGTGTGGGTGGCGCGGACAATGCCTGGTGGCTCGACGTGCTCGAATGGGGCCGGGCCAGTCCTTACGCCGAGTTTTTCGACATTGATTGGGATCCGCCCGATGGAACCCTGCGCGGGCGCATGTTGGCGCCGTTCCTGGGCGATGCTTACGGCACGGTGCTGGCCAACAACCAGTTGCAGCTCAAGTTCGACGAGCAGGATGGGCGATTGTTCGTCGATTATTTCGGCAACCGGTTCCCGATCAATCCGCGCGACTATACGGCGATTTTGCTGACCGAGGGCGGCGGGCTGGAGACTGCGGCGCGCGCGTTCGCCGACTTGCCGGCCGAGCGTGAAGCGCTTCGCGCGGCGGCTGATGCCGCACGCGCGGAGTTGCGGCGCCCGGAGCACAGGCTTCCGATCACCGAGGCGTTGCGCGCATACGATGCGGCGACCGAGGGCGGCCGCGACCTGCTGCATCGTTTGCTGGACCGGCAGAATTTTCGCCTGGCCTGGTGGCGGGCCGCATCGGACGAGATCAATTGGCGCCGGTTCTTCGATGTCAACTCGTTGGCCGGATTGCGTGTGGAAAGCCCTGCCGTTTTTGAGGCCACCCATGCCGGCATCTTCGCATTGTATGAGCAGGGCCTGATCGACGGATTGCGCGTCGATCACGTTGACGGTCTGGCGGACCCCAGAACTTATTGCCGCAAGTTGCGACGCCGTTTGCAGAGCCTCGCGCCGAACCGGCCGGCCGGGCTTTCCGACGAGGCGCCGGTCATCTGGGTCGAGAAAATCCTGGCAACGCACGAGCGGCTGGCGTCGGACTGGTCGATCGACGGCACGACGGGATACGACTTCATGAACGATGCCTCGGCCGTGTTGCACGCGGCCGAGGGCGAGCAGGAAATCACCCGTATCTGGACGCAGGCCACGGGGCGCACCGGCGTGTTCGAGGAGGAGGTGATCCCGGCGCGCCGCCAGATTTTGCGGGAGAGTTTGTCGAGCGAGCTGTATGCGACATCGGTCGCGCTGCACCGGATCGCCCGGCGTGACCTTGCCACCCGCGACTACACGTTGACAGCGATCCAGCGCACCTTGACCGAGCTGCTCGCGCATTTCCGCGTCTATCGCATCTATGCCGGTGTTGGCGGCATGAATGAGGCGGATCGGCAGGCGATGGATTGGGCGCTCGCCGGTGCGCGGCGCTGCGTGCGGGCGACGGATCGTCATCTGCTGGAGCTGGTCGCCGGCTGGCTCTCGGGAGAGGATTTGCGCCAGATGCCGGCGGGCAGCCGGCGGCAGGAGCGCATGCGCGCGATGGTGCGCTTCCAGCAGCTTTCCTCGCCAACGGCAGCGAAATCAGTCGAGGATACGTCGTTCTATCGTTATGGCAGACTGATCGGGCGCAACGAGGTGGGCAGCGAGCCCTCGCAGTTCGCACTCTCGCCGGCCGCCTTCCATGCCGCCGGTCGGGCGCGGCAAGCACGCTGGCCACGCGCGCTGCTGGCGACCGCCACGCACGACCACAAGCGTGGCGAGGATACCCGCGCACGGTTGGCTGTGCTGAGCGAGATTCCGTCTGAATGGGACGGTGTGCTGTCGCGCTGGATGCGGCTGAACGCGTCGTTGAAGCGCGATCTGGACGGGCCGGCGCCCGATGCGGCCGACGAGGTGATGTTATACGAGACACTGCTCGGCGCATGGCCGCTCGACCTCTCGCCGGACGATCGCGACGGCGTGGCAGACCTACAGAAGCGGGTTTCGGCGTGGCAGGAAAAGGCGCTGCGGGAAGCCAAGCGTCATTCGAGCTGGTCGGTGCCGAACGAGGGTTACGAGAAAGCAGCGCAGGATTTCCTGGCTGGCGTGCTCGACCACGACCGGCCCGCGCATGTGGTGACCGAAATCGCCGAATTCGCGCAACGCCTCGCCATCCCGGGCGCGCTGAACGCGCTCTCGCAGATGATGTTGCGCCTGACGAGCCCGGGCGTGCCTGATCTCTACCAGGGCACCGAGTATTGGGATTTCTCGCTTGTCGACCCTGACAATCGCAGGCCAGTCGATTTCGCTGCACGCAGCGCATCTTTAGAAGAGGCGAGCAAGCCAGCCGAGCTGCTCGGCGCCTGGCGTGATGGCCGTGTAAAGCAGGCGGTGCTCCATCGGGTGCTCGCTTATCGTGCTGCGCAGCCTGCCTTGTTTGCCGCCGGCACTTACCAGCCTATCAAGGTGGAAGGCCCGGCGTGCGAGCATGTGGTCGCCCATGCCCGCCAAAAAGATGACCGGAGTGTGATCACGATTGTCACACGATTGTCTGCTACGCTCGGCCACACCGACCGGCCACTGGTGCCGCCGGAGGCTTGGCAGGGAACAACGTTAGTCTTGCCACGTTCATTGCATGGCCGTCAGGTGACCGATCTGTTGGGTAGCAGCCCGGCGCTGCTGACCGTGCCGGCGGGAGGTCGATTGAGGCTTGCCGACTGCCTGGCGAAACTGCCGGTAGCTTTGCTGGAGGTTTCATGAACCGCATCGTTGTTGTCTCCAATCGGGTGCAAATTCCAACCGATGGCGCGGCGAAAGCCGGTGGTTTGGCGGTTGCGCTCGACGGCCTGATGACCCAGCGCGGCGGACTTTGGTTCGGCTGGTCCGGCGAAGTGAGCGACGATGTTCGCCACACAGTGCGAACGAAATCGGTGGGACCGATGCAGTTTGCCACCATCGACCTCACGCGGGACGAGCACGACCGCTTCTACAACCAGTTCTCCAACGCGACGCTGTGGCCGTTGCTGCATTCGATGCCCGAGCACATGCAGTTCGACCGCGGCAGCGCGCAGGTCTATCGCGCCACGAACGCCCGGATGACCGATGCGCTCGTGCCGTTGCTGCGGGCAACGGACATGATCTGGATCCACGATTACCACCTGATGTCGATGCCGGCGCTCCTGCGTGCCCGCGGTGTGGATGCGCCGATCGGCTTCTTTCTGCATGTGCCTTTCCCGTCGGCCGATATGCTCGCGAGCATGCCGGAGGCCGGCAATCTGATACGCGATCTTCTTTCCGCCGACCTGCTCGGTTTTCAGACTACGAACGATCTGGAGAATTTCGCGGCCGCTGCCTGCAGGCTGGCAGGCGCGACACGTCTCTCCACAGGGGGATTGCAGCTTGGCGGTCGACGGGTCCGGCTCGGCGCGTTTCCGGTGGAAATCGAGGCTGTGGAGTTTGCCGCGCAGGCCGAGGCCGCCTGGCACTCGCCCGAGACCGAACGTCTGCGTCGCAGCCTGCAAGGCCAGAAGCTGATACTGGGTATCGATCGTCTGGATCCCACAAAGGGACTGATTCAGCGGCTGGCCGGATATCGGCGCCTGCTGGAAACACGGCCCGATTGGCGGCGCAATGTGACTTTGCTGCAGATCGCCGCTGAATCCCGCATCGACGTCTGCGCCTATCGCGACCTGCGTCTGGCGGTCGATGCCGAGGCTGGCGCGATCAACAGCGAGTGGGGCGAGCCGGATTGGACGCCGACGCGGCTTATCGCGCGTGGCGGTGCCAGAACGACCATCGCCGGCTACATGCGTGAGGCGCGTGTCGGGCTCGTCACGCCGTTGCGCGATGGCATGAACCTGGTCGCCAAGGAATATGTGGCGGCCCAGGATCCGCAGGACCCCGGCGTACTCGTGCTGAGCCGGTTTGCGGGGGCTGCGCGCCAGCTAGCGGCGGCGCTTGTGGTCAACCCGCATGATTCCGACGAGCTTGCCGAGGCATTGGATACCGCCTTGATGATGAAGTTGGCTGAGCGTCAGGATCGCTGGCAGGCATGTTGGCAGGCGATCGAGACAGCGACGCCGTCGGCATGGGGACGAAATTTTCTATCGGCGCTCCTGCGCGCCGGTGGTTCGGGCGCCCGCGTGTCCAGCGACCTGCCGCAGCTTGTCCGTGGCACGACGGCTGGCTTGCTGCCGGTCTCCGCCGACGAAGGGCGTGGCACGGCGCGCCTGAATTAGCGGCCCACTATCCTGCGGCAGCTCCGGCGTAGGCGTGTTGCCGGGCCTTGGCTTGTATGGCTTGAGCCATGCTTGCCACGCCGTTGCCGCGGTTTGTCGATAGAGCCGCGATGAGGCCGAGCTCGGTCAGGAACGCCGGGTCGGTTGCCAATATTTCGGCTGGCTGGCGGCCGGAGTAGACGCTGAGGAGCAGGGCTACCAGGCCGGAGACAATTGCCGCATCCGATGCGCCGGCCAGCATGAGCTTGCCGTCCCGCAACTCCGCCTCGAGCCACACCTGGCTCTGGCAGCCAGGCACACGGTGCGCGTCGTCGCGCAACTCGGCCGGGTAGGGCGGCAGTTTGCGGCCGAGCTCGATGATGAACTGGTAGCGGTCCATCCAATCATCGAAAACGTCCAGTTCCTCGCGGATCTCAGCAATTGCACCGGCGGCTGTAGGCGTGGTCGGGGCGACGAACATGGTGGTCATGATCGTTGATGTGCGCCGGGTGGTTCGTTGGTCAACGGGAAAGGCAGCTTCTCTGAGTTGACACGCTTCGATGTGGGGCCTAGATAGCGCTTCACCGGCGCGGTTGCTGCAGAAACTTCTTGCGGTGTTGTGTTGGATCCATTAGCTTCTCCGACCTTGCCTTTGGGTGAGTTGGTTAAGTTTTTTAGCTAGGCTGGTTTCGGGGTTTGCTCTGGGTTTGGGGCGGCTTTGTTGTCTGGTTTGTTCTTTGAGAAGTGAATCTGAGAGGAAGGGATACGTTGGCGGCGTCCTGTAGCGGCTGTGTGAGAGCATGGCTGTGGTGGGGGTAGTTTGGGATTGGCGTGAGTATTTGGGGTTTTGCTCCGGACTGATGTCGGTTTTGCTACTTCGGGGATGGTGTTGATGTATTCATTTATATTGATGCTTTGATTTGGAGTGGTTGTTGATGCTGCGCCCCTCGCGTGGCGGAGACGACCGATGGGTTTGGGGTCTGTTCGTTTATTATATGGTTGTATTGGTTTGGCTTTTCGGCTGGGCTGGTATTTTGCTGTATGATGATGAACCTGAGAGTTTGATCCTGGCTCAGAGCGAACGCTGGCGGCATGCTTAACACATGCAAGTCTCACGGGCAGCAATGTCAGTGGCGGACGGGTGAGTAACGCGTAGGTATCTATCCACGGGTGGGGGATAACGTCGGGAAACTGACGCTAATACCGCATGACATCTGAGGATCAAAGGCGCGAGTCGCCTGTGGAGGAGCCTGCGTACGATTAGCTAGTTGGTGGGGTAAAGGCCTACCAAGGCGACGATCGTTAGCTGGTCTGAGAGGATGATCAGCCACACTGGGACTGAGACACGGCCCAGACTCCTACGGGAGGCAGCAGTGGGGAATATTGGACAATGGGCGAAAGCCTGATCCAGCAATGCCGCGTGTGTGAAGAAGGTCTTCGGATTGTAAAGCACTTTCGGCGGGGACGATGATGACGGTACCCGCAGAAGAAGCCCCGGCTAACTTCGTGCCAGCAGCCGCGGTAATACGAAGGGGGCTAGCGTTGCTCGGAATGACTGGGCGTAAAGGGCGCGTAGGCGGTTCGACTAGTCAGATGTGAAATTCCTGGGCTTAACCTGGGGGCTGCATTTGATACTTTCGAGCTTGAGTATGGAAGAGGGTCGTGGAATTCCCAGTGTAGAGGTGAAATTCGTAGATATTGGGAAGAACACCGGTGGCGAAGGCGGCGACCTGGTCCATAACTGACGCTGAGGCGCGAAAGCGTGGGGAGCAAACAGGATTAGATACCCTGGTAGTCCACGCTGTAAACGATGTGTGCTGGATGTTGGGTCACCTAGTGACGCAGTGTCGTAGCTAACGCGATAAGCACACCGCCTGGGGAGTACGGCCGCAAGGTTGAAACTCAAAGGAATTGACGGGGGCCCGCACAAGCGGTGGAGCATGTGGTTTAATTCGAAGCAACGCGCAGAACCTTACCAGGACTTGACATGGATAGGCTGTATTCAGAGATGGATATTTCCAGCAATGGACCTATTGCACAGGTGCTGCATGGCTGTCGTCAGCTCGTGTCGTGAGATGTTGGGTTAAGTCCCGCAACGAGCGCAACCCTCGCCTTCAGTTGCCATCAGGTTGGGCTGGGCACTCTGAAGGAACTGCCGGTGACAAGCCGGAGGAAGGTGGGGATGACGTCAAGTCCTCATGGCCCTTATGTCCTGGGCTACACACGTGCTACAATGGTGGTGACAGTGGGAAGCTAGTCCGCGAGGGCATGCTGATCTCTAAAAGCCATCTCAGTTCAGATTGTACTCTGCAACTCGAGTACATGAAGGTGGAATCGCTAGTAATCGCGGATCAGCACGCCGCGGTGAATACGTTCCCGGGCCTTGTACACACCGCCCGTCACACCATGGGATTTGGTTTGACCTTAAGTAGGTGCGCTAACTCGCAAGGGGGGCAGCCTACCACGGTCGGGTCAGAGACTGGGGTGAAGTCGTAACAAGGTAGCCGTAGGGGAACCTGCGGCTGGATCACCTCCTTTCAAGGATGTTTGCTGACGACGAGGTCTCACGACCGGATCTTGGCGAACGCCAACAAGTCCTCAGCCGGATGGTTGAGGCGGACTCTGCTCTGATGATGCGAGCTGGTTCTGGTCTGCGTCCATCGGGCGCCGTCAACGTATCCCTTCCCCGTAGAACAGTATGTGTCTGTTGGCCGAGAGGCTGGCTGATGTGTGCTGGCAAACCATGATTGCTTCGGCTATGGAGCTCGCGCGCCTGCTTTGGATTGGGGCGGGTTGGCGACTGCATGTGGGCTAGTAGCTCAGCTGGTTAGAGCACACGCTTGATAAGCGTGGGGTCGGAGGTTCAAATCCTCCCTGGCCCACCAGTCGGCTTATTGGCACGCCATTGGGGGCTTAGCTCAGCTGGGAGAGCACCTGCTTTGCAAGCAGGGGGTCATCGGTTCGATCCCGATAGTCTCCACCATTATTCGGTGTTGAGGCTTTCGAGGTTGGTTCTACGGAGAAGAGTGTGTGTTCGGCCAGGTCTGGTCTGGCTCCCGAGAGCGTGGGGCTGGGCTGGTTTTGCCGTTGATTGCTGCTTTTGGGCGGCGATGTTGGTCTTTGTATTGTGAATCAGGTTCTGGTGCGTCTCTGGGCGTGCTGCGGTCAGCCAGTCTGACCGGATGTCTGACATGGGGAAACCTGTGTCGGCTCCAAGACCGCGGCGACATACGTTCAGCGACGTTGAAAAGCTGAGAATAAGATTTGTGTTTTGCTCGAGCAAAGGAGCGGACGCGTGGGAGTATTTGCGGTGCCTAGCCGTGATATTTCGAATGGCGTGTTTTGTTTCTGTGCATGGTGATGGTGGCTTCGGCTGCCGGTGACTTAGAGCGCGATAAGAGCATTCGGTGGATGCCTTGGCATCAGGAGGCGATGAAGGACGTGGCACGCTGCGAAAAGCCATGGGGAGCCGCGAGCAGGCTTTGATCCGTGGGTATCCGAATGGGGCAACCCCTCCGCAAGGAGATCGGTATCTGAATACATAGGATATCGAGGCAAACCCGGGGAATTGAAACATCTCAGTACCCGGAGGAAAAGACATCAACAGAGATTCCGCTAGTAGTGGCGAGCGAACGCGGAACAGCCCAGTGGTTCAATTGTATGTAGCAGAACGGTCTGGAAAGTCCGGCGACATGGGTGATAGCCCCGTATGCGATAGTTATATTGGATCCTTGAGTAAGGCGGGACACGTGAAATCCTGTCTGAACATGGGGGGACCACCCTCCAAGGCTAAATACTCCCTGATGACCGATAGTGAACAAGTACCGTGAGGGAAAGGTGAAAAGCACCCCGACAAGGGGAGTGAAAGAGACCTGAAACCGGATGCTTACAAGCAGTCGGAGCCGCATCTGCGGTGACGGCGTACCTTTTGTATAATGGGTCAGCGAGTTTCTGTTTGCAGCGAGCTTAAGCCGTTAGGTGTAGGCGCAGCGAAAGCGAGTCTGAATAGGGCGACGAGTTGCAGGCAGAAGACCCGAAACCAAGTGATCTAGCCATGGCCAGGCTGAAGGTGCGGTAACACGCACTGGAGGGCCGAACCCACGCCTGTTGAAAAAGTCGGGGATGAGCTGTGGCTAGGGGTGAAAGGCCAATCAAACTTGGTAATAGCTGGTTCTCCGCGAAATCTATTGAGGTAGATCGTCGGATGTTTACCACGGGGGGTAGAGCACTGGATGGGCTAGGGGGACCCAAAGTCTTACCAAACCTAACCAAACTCCGAATACCCGTGAGTATAGTCCGGCAGACAGACGGTGGGTGCTAAGGTCCATCGTCGAGAGGGAAACAGCCCAGACCACCGTCTAAGGCCCCAAAGTGCTGGCTAAGTGGGAAAGGATGTG
This sequence comes from uncultured Alphaproteobacteria bacterium, assembly GCA_963848205.1. Lineage (GTDB taxonomy): Bacteria > Pseudomonadota > Alphaproteobacteria > Acetobacterales > Acetobacteraceae > BOG-908. Next base: position 534,941 of record CAWKCV010000003.1, read on the forward strand.
GAGATTCCAAAACAACCAGGAGGTTGGCTTAGAAGCAGCCATCCTTTAAAGAAAGCGTAATAGCTCACTGGTCTAATAGAAACTCTGCGCCGAAAATGTAACGGGGCTCAAGCCAGCCGCCGAAGACGTGGGTTCGAGACGCAATCGTCGGCTTCTTTATCTCAGGTGGGCAAGTTCGAGGAACGAGAGTTCTTTGCTTCTTTCTTTCAAGAGGGAGGTGCTTGCCTGCTTTGGGATGAGGTAGCTGACGGTTGGCGGTTTTGAGCGGTAGCGGAGCGTTCCGTAGGCCTGCGAAGGGATATCGGGTGACCGGTCCTGGAGGTATCGGAAGTGCGAATGCTGACATGAGTAGCGACAAACAGAGTGAGAAACTCTGTCGCCGAAAGTCCAAGGGTTCCTGCGCAAGGTTAATCCGCGCAGGGTGAGCCGGCCCCTAAGGCGAGGGCGAAAGCCGTAGTCGATGGAAACCAGGTTAACATTCCTGGGCCTGCTAGAAGTGACACGCGTGAGATGTTGTCGGTGCTTACTGGATTGCATCGGCTTTTGGATCGCGTCAGGAAACAGCTCTAGCGTATAGACCGTACCCTAAACCGACACAGGTGGACTGGTAGAGTATACCAAGGCGCTTGAGAGAACGATGCTGAAGGAACTAGGCAAATTGCTCGCGTAACTTCGGGATAAGCGAGACCCATTGTTGGGCAACCAATGGTGGGTGGCACAAACCAGGGGGTAGCGACTGTTTAGTAAAAACACAGGGCTCTGCGAAGTCGAGAGACGACGTATAGGGTCTGACGCCTGCCCGGTGCCGGAAGGTTAAGAGGAGGTGTGCAAGCACTGAATTGAAGCCCCGGTAAACGGCGGCCGTAACTATAACGGTCCTAAGGTAGCGAAATTCCTTGTCGGGTAAGTTCCGACCTGCACGAATGGCGTAACGACTTCCCCACTGTCTCCAGCATCGGCTCAGCGAAATTGAATTCCCCGTGAAGATGCGGGGTACCCGCGGTCAGACGGAAAGACCCTATGAACCTTTACTGCAGCTTTGCAGTGGCATTAGGAGAGTGCTGTGTAGGATAGGTGGGAGGCATTGAAGCATGGGCGCTAGCTTGTGTGGAGCCAACCTTGAAATACCACCCTGAACTCTTCTGATGTCTAACCTCGCCCCGTCATCCGGGGCAGGGACCCTGCATGGTGGGCAGTTTGACTGGGGCGGTCGCCTCCTAAAGTGTAACGGAGGCGCGCGATGGTGGGCTCAAGCCGGTCGGACATCGGCTGTTGAGTGCAATGGCATAAGCCCGCCTGACTGCGAGAGCGACAGCTCGAGCAGAGACGAAAGTCGGCCATAGTGATCCGGTGGTCCCGCGTGGAAGGGCCATCGCTCAACGGATAAAAGGTACTCTAGGGATAACAGGCTGATCTCCCCCAAGAGTCCACATCGACGGGGAGGTTTGGCACCTCGATGTCGGCTCATCACATCCTGGGGCTGGAGCAGGTCCCAAGGGTTCGGCTGTTCGCCGATTAAAGTGGTACGTGAGCTGGGTTTAGAACGTCGTGAGACAGTTCGGTCCCTATCTGCCGTGGGTGTTGGAGATTTGAGAGGATTTGTCCCTAGTACGAGAGGACCGGGATGAACGCACCACTGGTGCACCGGTTGTGGCGCCAGCCGCATCGCCGGGTAGCTATGTGCGGACGGGATAACCGCTGAAAGCATCTAAGCGGGAAACCCACCTCAAAACGAGATCTCCCTGAGGGCCGTGGTAGACCACCACGTTGATAGGCCAGGTGTGGAAGGGCGGTAACGTCTGAAGCTAACTGGTCCTAATCGCCCGATAGGCTCTAGGTCGGTTGCCAGGGAAGAGTTGTCAGTTGTCGGAGAGATCTGCGGCTGCGGCGATACCTTGCGCGACACACCATGCATAGAAGCAAGACACGTCGATCAGCTTTCACGCACCAGAACCTGTCATGCCCTCTTCAGGGATTTGTCGACGCACGATCGTCGCCTGATCCCTGAACAGGTGCTTTGGACGACCTGGTGGCCATTGCGGGGAGCCTGCACCCGATCCCATCCCGAACTCGGCCGTGAAAACCCCCAGCGCCTATGATACTACGTCTCAAGACGTGGGAAAGTCGGTCGCCGCCAGGTCTTCCAAAGCACCTACTTAGTCGAAAACGTCCAGTGGCCGGTCTTCACCAGCCACTGCCGACGCGGGATGGAGCAGCCCGGTAGCTCGTCAGGCTCATAACCTGAAGGTCGTTGGTTCAAATCCGACTCCCGCAACCACTTTAATGAATTAGGAATACATCAGAGCACGCGACCGCGACCGCGGCCGCGATTTCCCTATGTTGGCCCGTCCCGTGCGGGATTATCGCGGCTATCTCGCTTTCAAACTCCTTTTAATAGCCTGGGTCGCTTGTATCGAATATGCCGCGTAGTAGTGCCTCATGGTGTTCGTCATCGACGAATACCGGTGTCTCACCGCCCGCCCTGATACCACCTTGAGCTAAATGCTTCAATTCAGCGGCATTGTGAAAGATCGGCGCGATTAGCAGTGCGGAACATCACGCGGTAAAATCGCACTCTTAATCTAATTTAAGGTCTGACGAGCCGCTATGGAATTGACTACTCTTGAGAGCAGCGCTGCGAAGTTCTCATAGAGGACAGAATTATTGCCGCCCCACGTCCACGTAATGAGCATGGGAGGGTTGAGTGGCACAGTTGGCCATACCTGTCTCCCCAGCTTTGAGCTCCTCAACGCGTATCGGGAGAGATGAACTTATCTAACTGTTCGAACTAGTCTAGCCACGTGTCACCTCCCTGAAGGACTGGCCCGCACTCGCGAGATTTAGGTCGGTAGGGCGCTGGCCCATCGCGCAAGCGTTTTCTGCATATGCGCGGGCTTGGCGTCATGCGTTGTATCGTTCCTACATCTCACGGCCAGCTTGCCGCAGGCTGGTGGTGAGGGGCTCCAGCATATAGTCGAGCGCAGTGCGCGGCTTCACCGGAACCACTACTTCCACCGGCATGCCCGGAGATAATTGCCTCAGCAGCGTGCCGTTTACGTGGTCGCTCAGCAGCGATATCTCTGCGGTGTAATAGCTTCGTCCGCTGCGCGGGTCGGTCAGCCGGTCGGCCGAGACGACCTCCACCCGGCCCTCGATGGCCGGCGTCGTGCGTGCGCTGAAGCCGGTCGCGATCACCCGCGCCGCCTGGCCGGGATGCAGGTGCTCGATGTCTTCCGGCCGGATTTCCGCGTGCGCCACAATCCGCTGGCTTTCCGGCACGATCTGCAAAATTGGCTTGCCCGGCTCGATCACCCCGCCTCTGGTGAAAGCCTGCAGATCGACCACTCGGCCAGCTGCCGGCGCGCGTATGTTCAGCCGAGCCAGCAGGTCACGGTCGGCGGCAATGCGCGGCAGCACGTCATTGATGCGCAGTTGCGCGTCGCGCATCTCGTGCGTCGCATCGCCGGACGCCGACGCCCGAAGACGCAGTTTTTCCGCTTCGAGCTCGGCCACTTCAGCATCGTGGCGCGCAATGTCGGATTGCAGTTGGCCAGCCTCGCCACGCAACGACTCAACGTTGCGTGCCAGTTCAAGCACGGTGTTGCGTGCGGCGAGACCCATTCGTTGCAGCGTGGTCAACGCTCGCAACTGCGCGTCGGCAAAACCCAGGCCGCGTAGCGCGGCCGCGTGCTGCGCCAAGGCCCCCGTCTTCTCCTCGCGCGTTTGCGCAATGCGCTCGTCGATCACCGCCAGTTGCTGCGCCAGCAGGGCACGATGCGAACTCGAACACGATCTGCTCGCGCGCCATCATTGTGGCATCCACCGCATCACGCCTATTCAGCACAGCTGGAAATGCGATGGCGGCGGCGCCGGCCAGTTCGGCGGTGTCGCGCGCGCACAGCGCTTCGTCGGCCGAGAGTTGCGACACATGCACTCGCAGCATCGCGCCAAGCTGCGTATCGTCCAGCCGGATCAGCACCTGGTCGCGCGCCACGCGGTCGCCTTCGGCCACGAGCAAGGCCGCGACAATGCCGCCTTCCTTGTGCTGCACCGTCTTGCTGCTGCCCTGTACCGCCAGTGCGCCGGTGCCTACCACGGCGCCATCCAACGGGGCGATAGCCGCCCAGGTGCCAAAGCCGCCAAAGGCTACCGCCACCACAGCCAAGCCCAGATCTACGGCGTTTAATCGTTTCATGCAGATTGCCCCCCGGCGGCAACGGCAGTTTGGGGCCGGCCCAGAAACTCGGTCGACCGCTGCACCCGCAGCACCCGGCCACCCACCAGTGTCGCCACCAAATCGGCCAGCCGAACCAAAGCGGTGCTGTGGGTGATCAGCAACACCGTCCGCCCGCGTTCCCGCGCGGCGATCACGCAACGGAACAGCGCCGCTTCGCCATCCGCATCCAGGCTGGCGCTAGGCTCGTCCAGCACCAGTACCGGTGGGTCCCACAACAGCGCGCGCGCCAGCGCCACGCGCTGCTTCTGCCCGCGCGAGAGAACGGCGGAGGAATCATCCACCTGCGTCTGATATCCCATCGGCAGGCGCAGGATCATGTCGTGCGCCATTGCCGACTGCGCCGCGGCGATCACCACACCGTCCGGCGCGTCGCCAAAGCGCGCGATGTTGTCGCGTATCGTGCCCGGAAACAGTGCCACTTCCTGCGGCAGATAGCCGATGGCACGACCCAACTGCGTGGCATCCCAGGCGCTGAATTCAGCGCCATCCAGTCGCACCAAGCCGCGATCAGGTCGGATCGCGCCGGCGAACAGCCGCCCCAACGTCGATTTGCCGGCGGCGTTCGGCCCCACCACGGCCAGCACCGCGCCGGCTTCGATGCGCAACGAGATATCGCTCAGCGCCGCTCGGTCGGTGCCCGTCGGCGTCCAGAATGCGCCTTCCACGGCGATGTCGCCCGCGGGCTCCGGCAGGGCCACGCACAACTCCGCCGGCGCACAAGCTACCGCCCGAATGCGGCCCCACGCTGCCTGCGCGGCCAACGTGCCGCGCCAACTGGCGATTACCCCCTCCACCGGCGCCAGGCAGCGGCCCAGCAGCAGCGAGCCTGCGAACATCGCGCCGCCGCTCACCTGGTGACCTATCGCCAGATAAGCGCCCAGTCCCAAAATCGCGGACTGCGTCAGCATCCGCGTGAAGCGTGTCGCCGCTCCCAGCACCACTGCGCGCCGGCTTGCCTCGTTCTGTGCGGCCAGCATCTCACCCCGCCCACTACGCCACCGATCGGCCAGACCCTCTCCCAGTCCCATCGTGGCCGCGCAATCCGGATGCCGTGCCATCGCGTCACCAAACTGGTAGGCGCGCCCTGCCAGGGCAGCCGCCTGTGTCATCGGCTGGCGGGCCACGCGTTCTCCCGCCACGCTCAGGGCCAGCAGCACGGACCCGGCGGCGATCGCAAACACGCCCAGTGCCCAATGCAGCAGAAACAGAGTGCCGAGATACAGCAGCGACCAGGGCAGGTCGGCCAGCGCGAGCACCGCCGCACCGGCAGCGAATTGCCGAACCGTATCCAGGTCGCGGCCCAGATGCCCCGCACCCGGCCGGGGGCGGCCAGCCGCCAAAGGCTGGGTGGCACTGCGCGCCAGGCGGGCCGCAAGCGTATCCTCGATGCGGTCGCTGATGCCTGCAAGTATTTGCCCGCGCACTCCATCCAGCATGGCGAAAGTCGCATATGCCATGGCTACGGCCAGCGTCAGATACAGCAGCGTCGGCACGCTCTGGCTATGCATCACCCGATCGTACACCTGCATCATATACAAGGGCGCCGCCAGGTAACTCACGTTCAGAAAGCACGAGAAGAACACCACCCAGCCAAGTGGCCGCGCGATCGGCGCTGCCACCGTGCGCCACCCGATTGTTTCCATCTTCTGCTCAGCCATGATGCTGGATCAGGATTTCCTGCACATCCAGGCTGGCCGGATGCGCGGTGCCGCCCAGCGTGATGAGCGTCACCGGCGCGTGTCCCGCAATATCCAAGGTTACGGTGTGCGCGTTCGGATCATACACCAGCGCCGCATGCGCCAGGTTCTGCGGCACCGATCCGGCGGTATAGAGATCGAGGAACTCACCTGCTCCCACCTGGATCGCGCCGCTACCGGCAAAATTGCCGTGGGCTGTCGCCACAGCGTTTTCCAAAGCGCCTGCATCCAGCACCACAACCGGCGCGCCTTCCACGCCGCCCGCGGTTTCGGTGATTGCGAAGTTCGCACCGGTCACCGGCACCGTCACCGTGAAACCCGCACTGACCGATGTATGCGACGTCAGCAACAATCCCGTCTGGTCATAGACATGCACCGTGCCGCCGGCCACGCCGGTGCCCGCAACAACGGTCTGCAAGGCTTGCGGCGTCACCGTGACGCTCGCCATTTCTACGCCCAACGCGTGGCCGTTGCGATCAACAAACAGTCCTCCGAGCGCCGAGTACTCGGCAGGTGTCAGATTAAGCACATCCTGGGTCAGCTGAATTGGAGAGATGCTTTCCACTCTGCCGTCGTCGAGGATCGCTTTCAGCGTGACTCCATCGGCGAAGTTCTCCGTCGCATCCAGGAACAGAGTCGAGTTCCCAGGCGTGAAGTGCGGCACTTCGCTCAGCCGCAGGACGGTGTTGGTCGAAACCTCTACACTCCCCGAGAGCGTCACGCTGTTGGCCATCTGCTCGGCGATCAGGTTAGCGCTGTTGAGCAGATAAGCGGGATCGTCGGCGATGTTGAGGTTATGTCCGTCTGCGAAACCGGGCAGGCTGACGACCTGTTCAGCGGTATCGGCGTCCAGCGTTTCAGGGCCGGCCAGTTGCAGGCTGATATGGGACGCCAAGCCGCTGGCAGTAATGTCGTTCGCCAGTATGCCATCGAGCAAGTTGGCAGAACTGTCCACGATGGTGAGCGGTGCCGCCAGATGGAAATTTGATAGGTTCAGCAGCGCTTCGGCATCGGCGGCATCCACCTGCGCGGTTCCCGACAGGATTACTGCGCCGGCCAACGCCAGGCCGGACGCGTGAGACGGGTCCAGCAAGCCGGCGGCGGTGTCAGCCACCGTGATTTGCGCGCCACCTGCATTGAAGTGGATCTGCGACGCCAGCCCTGCGAGCGCCGTGGCTGAAGCCGCATCCACCGTGACGTCGCCAGCCAGCGTCGTGCCAGACAGGCCGGCCAGGAAACCGGTCGACGCGGGATTAATTAGTTCCGCCACGCTGCCCTGCGCCGTCCACGAGAACTGCCCCTGTAGCGCGGGTTCATGAACCCATGCCGCACTGCTTTGCAGGGCGAAGATGTTGACAACGCTGTCCACAATGGCGTGCGCATGGTCGATCACCAGTGCGCCGGGTGGCAGACTTGCGGCAAGATTTAGCACGCTGGCAGCCTGCGCCGTGGTAACTGGCGCCCCATCGTTGATTTCGATGGTGCCGTGCAGCAAGGGCGAATTGGCGGGCAGGGCCGCTACGTCGGCAAAGCTGTCGAATACCTGCGGCGTCACCAGGTTGAGCGCCGCCTGGGGAAGCGTGGAGAGCTGGGCAATGGTGCCCGCCACCGTCAGATGGTGGCCGTTCAGGTTCAGTGACCCAGCAATATTGCCCAAGGCTAGCGCGTCCGACAGAAGAATGCCGGTGTCCTGGGTCAGCGCTATCGTGATCGTATGAGTTCCAGCATTAAAATGCGCCAGGTTGCCCAGCGTCACGGCCTCGGCCTCGGTCACGGTACCATTAGCCGAAAGACTCCAGGCTATCGGCTGAATGTTACCAGACCCTGCCGGATCGCCGGCATGATCGGCGATGTTGGCGGCAGTGTCGCTCACAGTGAGGGCCACGCCGGGCGCGGTGGTCGCGCCGATCCCGCGCAAATCGCTCAACGTCTGCAAACTGATTATGGCCGACGTATTCACCACCACGTTGTCCGCATTGCCGGTGATGCCTGGCAGATTGGCGTCGATATGCGCGGCGGTGTCCGAAACGGTCACGGTCACGCGGCCCCACGGAGTACTTACCCAGACCGCACCAACGTTGATCAATCCGGCCAGTGTCGCCGCGCTGACCACCGCGTTGTTGCCGGGCGCCTTCAGATAGACATTGGAGACGAGCCCGCTCTCGATGGCAGTCGTGTAGGCCGGGTTCGCCAGATGGGCCGCGATGTCGCAAACGCCCACTTGATGAGTCTGGGAAAGCCCGGTGATCTGCAGCAGCGCTGCCGCGTCGGCCGCAGTCACCAAGCTGCCGCCCCATAGTTGCACCGGATGGGTTTGCACATACAGGATGGCCGCCGCATTGCCGCTTTCCATCAGCGCTGCAAGTGCCGAGCCGTTGTCGGCCACAAGGAGGTTCGCCGGACCCAGATTGCCGAGCCCGGCAAGTTGTTCCACCTCCGCGGCGGTCAGGCTGCTATCCGTCAGATTGACCGTCAGCTTGTTGCCGGCGGCCTCCAGTGCGCCGAGATTGGCGATCACGTCCCGTGCGGAATCGGTCACCGCCACATTGGACACCACCGGATCACCCGCCAGCGCGGCGGCCTGCGCCGCCAGCGCGGCCGCGTTGCCAGTCACCGTCACTGCGCCCGGGTTGGTGATCGCATCGATCGTCGGCTGATCGGCGGCGTAGTGCGCGCTATCGACTTGTATTGCCGGACTGGCATTGCTCAGCGTGATGCTCAGATGGCCGCCGAACCGGGTCTGCAACGCGTCCAGGACCGCGCTTACGTTTGCATCGTTGTCGCTGATGCTGATGGCGTGCGCGAAGCTCGCAGCTTGCGTCGAAATCCCCAGCACCGCCGCTGCCGTATCCGCAACGTTCAGCGTGTATAGGCCATCCGAGAAGCCCGGCAGTACCGTCATGCCCGACAGAGAAGCTGCAGATACCGTGCCGCTGCCGTTGAGCGTCACGCTTGTCAATACATCCGTATTGCCCAGGATGGCCGAACCTGGCCCCTGCGCCAAATCGGCGGCGATCGTCTGCGGAGTATCGGTCAGTGCTACGGACAGGTGCGGCCAGAGGCTGGCGGCGATCGAGCCCAGATCGGACACGCTGACGTCGCTCACCGACACCACTGTGGCCGGCGCCAGCTTGCCCATGACCGAGTCCAGCGCGGGATCGGCGAGTATGGCCTGCGCCTGACCGTCTGTCAGGCTGAGCGTGCCGTGGCTCACCGTTAGGGTGCCGATGTCGCCCAGATAGGCTGCCAGCACCGAAGCGCCGGAGGTGAGATCGCCCACCAGATTAGCCGAACTGTCCGCCAGGGAAACCGATGCCGGCACATCCGGCCGCGCCTGCAACGCGGCAAATTGCGCCACCGTGGCGCCCGTCACGTCGAACACTCCGCCCACGATCCGGCTGGCCAGCGAACCCGCGCCATCGTCTGCCCCCGGCGCCAGCGCTTCGTCGGCGCTCAAGGTCAACGGCGCGCCAGTGATGGTGATCGAGGCAATGTGGCCCAGATCGGCCTCCACGCTTGCTAGATGGCTCAGCACGTGGGCCGCGCTGTCTGTGATCGCGATGCTGCCTGGCGCCACGTCCAGCCCGAGCAACAGGTTCAGATCGCCCGCCACCGCGTCGGTCACTGCCAGCGATCCGCCCACGATGTGCGACATCAGCGAGCCCGTTCCGTCATCCACGCCGGCATGCAGAAGCTGCGCCTCGGTCATCGTGATTGGCAGGCCGTCGCTGACCGTCACGGTGCGCAGCGCATCGAGCGCCCCCAGCAGGTGCGAGTGGCCGGAGGCGATGTCGCCGCTGATATTGGCCGCCGTATCAGAAACGGTGATGCTGGAGGGTGAAACGGTAAGGGCTTGCAGCATGGCCAGGTCCGCCACCGCCGCGCCGGTTACCGACAGGCTGCCACCGTGCAGCTTGGCGAGCACGGACGCCGGGCCGTCATCCACGCCCGCTGCTGTCACCTGCGCCACACTCAGCGTCACCGCCGCGCTGTCACTGTCCCGTATGGTGTCGATCGACCCCACATGCGCCACGAGTGTGGAGGCGCCGGAAGCCAGGTCGGCTACAATGGCAGCCCCGCTATCGGCCACCGAAATCTGGTCCGGCACGTGCGCCAGTGCATTGATCGTGCCAAGATTCTGCAGATCCAGCCCGGTCACGTGCAGCGATCCGGCGTATTTGGCCATCGCCGAACCCACGCCGTCATCGACACCGGGCTGGAACAGCTGGCTCTGCGTCAAGGTTACCGGTTGGGCGTCGTTGCTGACGATCGAGCCTATCTGGCTGAGATGCGCCAGGATCGTCGAGTCCGACCCCAGCGACAAATCTGTGGACAGCGCGTTTCCGCTGTCGCTTACCGTGATCCTGTAGGGCGTGGTGATCGTGGCGATCGCGGACGCATCGCGGCCCAGCATTCCCGTATCCATCGTCAACGCTGGCGTGCCGGGGTCCGTCAGGTGGATCGCGGCAAGGCCACTCAGCCCGGCGAGGCCTTCTAGCTCGCTCAGCACGTCAGCCGCGCTGGTCGAGAGATTTAGCGTGCAGGGCAGCGCGTTCAACGCCGACGCATGCTCGATCAGATCGGCCGTGCTGGTGGCGTTCACCACCACGCCAGCCAGGCGGTGATCCGCCTGCAAGACGAGCAGGCCCGGAAGATTTTGGGCGATGTCCAAGGGACTGCCAGTCACCGTCAGCTGCACACCGGCGGCGAGATGGGAGTCAAGCGGCACCAGCGAGCCGGCGACAGACGCAGTCTGCGTGGTGCCATCCTGCAGCGTGATAATGCCGAGCGCGTTGCCGAGCGCTGCCAGCGAGGTCTCGCTGCTTGCAACGGCGGCGCCGGTATCGAGCACAGATACGGTGGTGCCAGGCGCAAGTTCGGCGACCACTGGTGCCAGCCCGGCAGCGACGGCGGCGCTTACCGGCGCAATATCCGTCAGCGCCACATTCAGCGCGCCATGCAAGCCAGCCAGAGTGGACGCCAGCGGCGCCACATCTGCCGCACTGTCGGTCACCGTGACCGCGACATGCGCCCCCAATGTTGCCAGCCCTGCTTCGACGCCGGCGACATTGCCGGCGGAATCCGCTACGGACAGCGCAACGCCGCTCCATTTATTCGCCAGACCGGCCAGCCCGGCCGCGACGGCCGCACTTACCGGCTGCATGTCGGTAACCTGAATTGCCGTCAGCGCCGCGCCCAATCCAGCCAGGGCAATTTCGTGTGCGCCGATCGCGGCTGCACTGTCCGTTACCGTGGCCGTCGCGTGCAGCGCGGCCAGTGCCGGGCCCGCATTTGCCACTTGGGCGGCGGTGTCGGTCACGTTCAGCGAATAACCTGCTTCGGAGAAATGCCCGCCCAGCCCGGCAAGCACGATCGCCTGAGCGGCAGTCGCCACGCCGCTGGCGGTGAGCGTGTAAGTCGGGTTGATGCCGCCCCAGTCGTGGGCGGCGGCGGCGGCCAAGTTGGCGGCCGTGTCCATCACGCTCAGCCGGGCCGCCAGCGCCACACCCGTGGCGTTGCCCGCCGACGTCAGCGCCGCGAAACTGTCCTGCACAACAAGCTGGTTGCCGCCGAGGAAGCTCAGCTTGCCTGCATCCGACAGACCCACCAGCAGATCCGCTGACGCGGCGTTCAGCGGGCCAGAATCGGTCACCACCGCGCCGCCGATGACGGAACCGATTGCCCCGGCATACGCCGCGACGTTGGCCGCAGTATCGGCCACGGTGAGCGAGAACGCATCCTGGATGAAATGCGGAATGCCGGCGATCTGTGCGGCTCCGGCCGCCGAAACCGTGCCGTTGGCGGTCAGGCTGACCTGCGCTGCGCCCAGTACCACCGGGGCCAGAGCGCTAGCGACCAGGTGGGCAGCCGTATCGGCGACATGGGTTTGCACGGCGTTGGCCGGCCAGGCGCCGCCGCTGCCCGCGGTCAGGGCCGCCACCGTGTCCGTGATGGTGATCGAAGCATCTGCAAGCGCGAAATGCGGCAGCGCGAACAGCGCAATTGCCTGAGCTGCATTCAACGCCACCACACTATTCGGCAGCAGCTGAACGGAGGTGGCCAACGTGGGCGAAGCGGCCAGCCCCAGCAGGTTGGCGACGCTGTCCTGCAGCACCAACGGCGCGCCGACCGTCAGATGAGGCAGGGCTGCCAGCGCCGTGTAGGCCGCGGCAGACACGGTGGAGGCGGTGTTCATCACCTCGCCGCCCGCCAGCGCCAATGCCGCTGGGGAGAGTGAAGTCAGGTTCGCAGCACTGTCCGCGCAGGTGACCGAATGGCCGGCCGTGCTGAACTTGATGCCCAGGCCAGCCAGTGCGGTCAGCGCGGCTGCGGACACTGCCTGGTCGGCGAAGAGCGCCAGGTTGCTCGCGGCGATCTGCTCGCCAACAGGCAGCGCCAGCAGGTTGGCGGCCGTGTCGGCGATGGTCAGGTGGAACGCACCCGCGGAGAAGCCCGGCTCGGCGAACAGCGCCTCGGCCGCCCGCGCGGACACGGTGGCATCCGCCGACAGGGTGAACGATGACGCGAGCGCCAAGGCGGCTGGCGAGAGTGCCAGCAGGTCGGACGCCGAGCCGGTCACCGCCAGTGCGTGGCCGTTCAGCGCAAAATGCGGCAGCCCGGCCAACGTGTTCAGCTGGCCCGCTGTTACCTGGGCATCGCCGGTCAGCGCGGCTGCCGAGGCATCGGCCAGCGCTGCGCCGTGCAGGCCCAGAAGGTTGCCCGCCGTGTCCGCTACCGTAATGGCGTGCCCGCCAAGCGAGGCCTGGGGCAGGGCGGCGAAGGCATTCACCTGAGCGGCTGTCGCTACGGCATCGGTGCCGAGCGACAGGGCACTCGCCAGCGATGTGGCTTGCGGTGAGAGGCCCAGCAACCCGTCCAGGGTGTCGTTGACGGTCAGGGCATGGCCGCCCAGGCTCAGGCCGTTCGGAAGTGTGGCTGCAATATGCGCCAGGCTGGCCAGGGTCGCTGCAGTCACGGTCGCATCGCCGGTCAGCACCGCCGCGCTGGCGGTATGCAGCCAGCCCGCGGCGCTCGCGGCCAGGCCGGTGGCATTGTCGGTCACTGTCAGCGCCGCCAGATTGGTCAGCGTGAAACCGGGTAGCGCGACAAGCTGTGCGGCCATGGTGCCGCTGAGGCTGGCCGATGTGGAGAGCGCCGCATGCGCGACGGCGCCGAAATGCAGAGTTGGATCCAGCAGCTGGGCTGCACTCCCGGCGAATGTGCCGCTGGTCACCTGGATCTGCGTAAAACCGGCGCCGAATATGCGCGTGGATGCCGCCTGCAATGCCGCACCGCTATCGGCGACGGTCAAGTTATGTGCACCTGGCTGGAAGCCGCCAAGTTGGGCAAGCCCCCCGGCGTCGGACGCGGAGACGACCGCCCCTTCGTTGGTCAGTGCCAGGCTGAGCGGCTGGCGCAGCGCCAAGGCATTCAGCGAAGCGGCGTTGCTGCCCAGGTCATGCGCGGTGGCCGACACGTTCAGCGTGGTATGGCCGGGGCTGGCGACGAAGCTCAGCGCCTTGCCATGCACCGCCAGGCCGTTCAGCTGCACTGCCGGATAGGCGCCGATGCTGGTGCCATCGAGGTGAACCACCACGCCGGCTACCTGGGCGAAGTAGCCCGGATGGGCGGCCAGCAGGCCGGCAATGTTCGCCGTGCTGTCCGACAGCGTCAGGCTGCCCAGGCTGCTCAGGCTCAAGCCGGGCAGGGCTTCCAGCGCCACCAGCTGTGCCACGGAAACTGTGGCCGCGCCGGACAGCTGCAGGCTGCCGGTGGCGGCGTGCAGCACGCTGCCCAGCGAGCTCAACGCCAGCATCTGGCTAAGGTTAAGCTGCGTTGTGCCCACAACGGTGAACGATGCCACCCGTGCAACCAGCGCCATGTTGCCGGCGGAAGCGGCGATGGGCGCCGCGCTGTCCAGCACCAGCAATCCGGTGGCGCTGCTGAGCAGGGCTTGAGCGATCGTTACCGTATGGGTCGATTGTGTCATAAGATCAGCATTCCTGTGCGAACAAGGGGATCCGATCGCTGCTCGGGTGCGACCGCTTGCGCGCAGGATGCGCCGGGAGTGGTTTCGAAAAGGTTAGTCGGTGCGCGGGTTTTTGCCGGATTGGAGCGTTTCGATTTTGCCGGGGCAAATCTATCTGAGTGGCGCGCTGGTCAAAGAGGGCTCGGGTTGCCGAGCGTGATGATCAAGGCTGCCCGCACGCTGATCCCGCGCAGCGAGGCGGTGTTCCCGGCGTGGCAGGGAATGCAACATCTGCGCAACATGAGCGGCGGCCTTGGCAAGCTCCGCACCCCTCGACGATGCCCGCAACGGCAGCAGGCGCTGGCAGACGGCGCGAGATGTTCTCGCTTCGGAGGAGTGAAAAAACGCCATTGTTCTTGATGACGGGTGGCCGTGCGGGACAGGCAACTTGGGTATCGGGGGAACTCAGTCCGCCACACTCCTGATGAAATCGATGAATGCCCGCAGCGGCGCAGGTACCAGCCGACGCCCGGAGTAATAGAGGAATGGCCCCGAGAAGGAGGGCCACCAAGGTAGGAGAACAGGTTCCAATGCGCCGCTGTCGAGATGTGGGCGCAACCAATCTTCGAACAACGTGATGATGCCGGTTCCGGCTATCGCTGCGTCCACCGCGAGGTCGATGGCCGGGCCGACGCTGACCAGGAGCGGCCCCGCAGGCTCCACCCGCACGACTTCACTGTCCCGCTCGAACTCCCACACGATCATGGTTCCGCTGTTGAAGCGCCCGCGCAGGCAGGCATGGCCGAGCAGGTTGCGGGGATGCTCCGGCCGACCGTGGCGATCGAGATAGGCTGGTGCGGCGGCCGTGGCAAAGCGCTGAATGCGCGGCCCGATCGGCACGGCGATCATGTCTGCTTCCAGCCGTTCGTCGTAGCGGATCCCGGCATCGCAGCCGGCGGCCAGCATGTCGACGAAACTGTCTTCGGCAAGAATTTCGAGCTGTATGTCGGGGAAGGCGGCGAGAAAAGGCGGCACGATTCGGGGCAGCACCAGGCGCGCGGCGCTGACCGGCACGTTGAGCCGCAACGTTCCCGCCGGACGGTCGCGAAAACCGCTCACCACATCCAAGGCGGCTTCCACTTCGCCAAGCGCTGGGCCGAGCCGTTCGAGCAAGCGAAGGCCCGCCTCCGTCGCCAGAACGCTGCGCGTGTTACGGTGCAACAGCCGGACACCCAGCTTGGTCTCCAGCCGGCGCACCGCCTCGCTAAGCCCTGAGGCGCTCATGCCGGCCGCACGCGCCCCGTCACGAAAGCCTCCGGCACGGGCGACGGCCATGAACGCCTGAAGGTCGCCGAGATGCGCGCGCATTGTCCACTATCCCGCACAGGCCGTGCGGAGTGTGCCCAATTATCGCGCAGTGGGGCAAGCCTTAGTTGAGGCGTGTCGCACAGGAGACTACACATGACGAACATCGACCAAGCCGGCACTTTTCGCCTTGGTAGCCGAACGGTAAAGCGGATCGGCTACGGCGCCATGCAGCTTGCGGGCCCCGGCGTATTCGGGCCGCCGCGGGATCGCGATGCAGCGCTAGCTGTGCTCCGCGCGGCGGTTGCCAGCGGGGTGGATCATATCGACACCAGCGACTTTTACGGTCCGCACGTCACCAATCAACTTATCCGGGAGGCGCTGGCGCCGTACCCTGCCGCGCTGACAGTAGTGACCAAGGTCGGTGCGCGGCGGGACGCGTCGGGCGCCTGGCTGCCTGCCTTTTCGCGTGCGGAGCTGGTGGCCGCGGTGCACGACAATCTGCGCAATCTCGGCCTCGATGTGCTGGAAATCGTCAATTTGCGCAGCATGTTCGACGCGTATGGGCCGGCTGAGGGATCGCTCGAAGCTCCGCTGGCTGTGCTGGCGGATTTGCAGAGGCAAGGCCTGATCCGCCATATCGGGCTTAGCAACGTCACGGCCGTGCAGGTTGCAGAGGGCAGTGCCGTTTGCGACATCGTGTGCGTGCAGAACCATTATAACCTGGCGCATCGCAAGGACGACGCACTGATCGACCAGCTTGCGCGTGCAGAGATTGCGTATGTGCCGTTCTTTCCGCTCGGCGGGCTCAAACCGATGCAATCCTCGGCGCTATCCGACGTGGCGGGCCGTCTGAGTGCGACGCCGATGCAGGTGGCGCTGAGCTGGCTGCTTCACCGCTCACCAAATATCCTGCTGATCCCTGGCACGTCCTCTATCGCGCATTTGCATGACAACCTTGCCGCGTCTGCGCTTGAGATTTCGGATGAGGTGATGGTCGCACTCGATCGGATCGGCACTCAGGGCGCGACACCCTGAAGCGCGGCGGTTCGACCAAGGCTTGAGCCGATGCCGCGCGGGCTGGTTCGGGCTGGCCGCGCGCCTGTCGTGGTCATCGGCATCGGACACGCGGCACGGTAGAAAAGCGCTTTGTGCCAGCCACACGAGCGGGCTGGTGGTCGGATATGGACCGGGTTCCAGTTGAGCCGGCGGCCACATGCAAACCTGCGCGTGGGGAAGCAACCTGAACAGGCTCGGAGTGTTGGCAGAACCACATGGAGGCTTGGTGATTGGTTCGTATCATGTCGAAGGCACTTTCCCAACAAGTCGTCGTCCTCACGGGTGGCACGTCTGGCATAGGTTTGGTGACGGCGAGAGCTTTGGCGCAGCGTGGCGCAAGCTTGTTTCTTATTGCGCGAAACGAAGACGCTCTCCGGCATGTCAGAGATGAGATTCAGGCTTCGGGCGGGCGGGCCGAATATGCGGTGGCGGATGTGGCCGATAAACGGGCACTCGACGATGCGGCAGCGTCGGCAGTCTCGCTGTTCGGCGGCTTCGACACATGGATCAACGATGCGGGCGCTTTCATCTATGGCCGTCTCGACGACGTGTCGCTGGATGACCAACGACGGCTTTTCGACGTCACTTACTGGGGTGCGGTTCATGGATCGCTGATTGCAGCCCAGCACCTTAAATCCAAGGGTGGCACGATCATCAATGTGGGAAGCGTTCTCGGCGAGTTCGCCATTCCCTATCAAGGAGCTTATTGTGCTGCGAAATTCGCGATCAAGGGGTTTACGGAGGCGTTTCGCCGAGAGATAGATGCAGAGCGTTATCCGATTTCTGTCACCTTGATCAAGCCAGCCGCCGTAAACACGCCCTTCACCGACCACGCGCGCAATCGCCTGAAGTCGCCAGGGACGCGTAATCCGCCGCCGGCGTATGATCCTCATCTAGTCGCCCGAGCGATCGTTCACGCGTGTGAAAGGCCGGCGCGCGATCTGACCATTGGAGGGGCGGGTGGAGTGAGCTTGGTTATTGCCAATCTTCTCGTGCCTCGCGTCGTGGACTGGATCGCGGCAAGGACGGGCCGCGCAAGTATGACTACGGACAATCCCGGCGATCCAGAGCAGCGCGACAATTTGTATGAGCCTCGCGCCGATCTTTCCGATCATAGCAGTTTGCATCCGATGACACGCAAAACGAGCGTTGCGCTGGAAGCGCAGTTGCATCCGCGGCTTACTCTGGCGGTGATCATGAGTGTTGCGGGCTACATTTGGGCGAGGCGCTCGTCGCCGCGACGTGCACTAGACTGAGGTGAAGGCGACGTTCATCTCATCGTCGTGCGCGTAAGGCAATCGATCGGCTTGCCAGTTTAGAAGCGCAGTCGGAGCGCAGTCGCTTGTTTCACTGTGCGGGACGGTTCACACGCTCAGCAAGATCGCACGCTTGATCACGATCAGCCGGTTGACCGCCGACCTCACCTTTAACGTTGTCAAGCTTGCCTTGCTGATGAGGATGAACATGTTGAAAGCTGTCATATTCGATGTCGACGGAACATTGGTCGACTCCGTGGAACTGCATGCCATGGCCTGGCGCGACGCGTTTCAGGAATTCGGGCATGAGATCGATCTGCTCGCAATACGAGGACAGATCGGCAAAGGCGGCGATCAGCTGATGCCGGTATTCCTGAGCCAGCAAGAGCTTGCGGATGTGGGGGACAAGCTCGAAAGCCGCCGCTCGGATATTCTCAAGGAGCGGTACCTGTCGCACATAACAGCCTTTCCGCGCGTTCGAGAATTGTTCGAGCGGTTAGCCGCGAGCGGTGTTCGGATCGCCCTTGCATCCTCGGCCAAGGAACACGAACTCGCGTTATACAAGAAAATAGCCGACATTGCCGATCTCGTTGAAACGGAGACCTCGTCCGAAGACGCTGAACAAAGTAAACCCGCTCCTGACATTTTCCAGGCCGCGCTCGGTCGCCTGAAGGGTATCGAAGCTGGCGATGTGCTTGTGGTGGGTGATACGCCGTATGATGCGCAAGCGGCGCGTAAGGCTGGCCTTCGGACCGTCGGTGTTTTAAGTGGCGGTTTTTCGATGGAGGACCTGATGAGATCGGGTTGTATGGCAGTCTACAAGGACCCGGCCGACCTCCTTGAGCATTTCGACACGTCGCCGTTCGGATCGCGTGCTTGAGCGAGGTTTCTGATCTGCTCGAGGTCCCTCCTTCAGGTCAGCATGCGATTGGCGAAAGCCCGTTTACCGATGGGCCTTGGTAGTTTCGGCACATAGCAACGGAAACCGATCGCTCCCCGCATCGTTTGCCTCGTGGATGGAAACTTTGCGCCATTGGGATCGTGCATTCTGACTGGCGTGTCGACAGTCGCCCGTTAGATGCTACACTGTGCTATGGACACCAAGCCTCCGATACCGCTCGCCGTTCTTGTCGGTATTCAAACTCCTCAAATGGACGATATCGCGCACGAAGCCAGCCTCGAAGAGCTTGGCCGGCTCGTCAAAACGCTCGGATACGAGGTGGTCGGGCATGTCTCGCAACGACGGGACGGGACGGGCGCCGGTCTGCTGCTCGGGAGCGGCAAGCTGGCGGAGTTGGCGTTGTTGACAGGTGGTACCGGTGTCGTCGGATCGTCTGCTCCGCCAGTAAAATCCAAAGCCCGGCAGCGGTTCGAAGGCGCCGTCGATCGCGACGCGAGCGAGGAGCCTCAAGCGGACGGCGCTCGAAAGCCAGAGTTCGTGATCGTCGATCACGAACTTTCGCCCAGTCAGATACGCAATCTGGAGCGTGCGACGGGCGCGCAGGTGTTGGACCGCACTGGTGTCATCGTCGAGATATTTCATCGGCATGCCAACACGCGCGAGGCCAAGCTTCAGGTTGAGATGGCGCGGCTAAAATACGTCGCGCCACGTTTGCGTGAGTCATCGGGCGGCGGCGGGCGGCAGCAAGGACCAGGTGCCGGCGAGACCATTCTGGATCTGGACCGGCGAAAAATACGCGATCGCCTGGCAGAACTGAAAGAACAGTTGGAAGCGGTGCAACGCGACGGTGACCAGCGCCGGTCCTCCCGGCGTGACCAGCTTCGTGTGGCCCTGGTCGGCTACACGAATGCCGGCAAATCCTCGCTGATGCGAGCGTTGACCGGCAGTCAGGTGCTTGTGGAAGACAAGCTGTTCGCGACGTTGGACACCACGGTGCGCGCCTTGCAGCCTGAAACGCGCCCCCGTGTGCTGGTGTCCGACACGGTTGGCTTCATCAAGCAATTGCCGCACGACCTCGTGGCGTCATTCCGGTCCACCCTGGCGGAAGCGTTGGAGGCGTCGCTGCTGCTGTTTGTCGTCGATGCGTCCGACCCGACCTATGAGGCACAGCTGGAGGTGAGCCGCAGCGTATTGCGTGACATCGGTGCGGATACCGTGCCGTCCTTGCTGGTGCTGAACAAAATCGATCGTGTCGATGCGGACGGCCGTGCGGCATTGGCCGAAAAGCATCCCGGCGCGATCATGCTTTCTGCCCATGCGCCGACAGACGTGAGCGCGCTGAGGGCGACGATCATCGCGCATTTCGAGGCGGCCATGGTCGAGGACACGCTCATATTGCCCTATGCAAACCAGGGATCGATTGGCGAGGTGTATGAGAGTGTGCGTGTTTTGTCCGAGGATTACGATGAGAATGGGCGCGTGCTGAAAGTTCGCGGTCTGCCTGGCGCGATCGGCCGGCTTCAGCGTGGCGTGTCCTCTCGTTGATCGGGCACAGGGCAAACGCGTCTGCAAAAACGATTTGGGAGTGAGACGCGTGTATCGGGCGATGTCGGACATGAACGTTGGAAAACTTCCGAGATGACCAGGGAGGAGCTTAGCCGATGGGCGGCCGCGAACGGTTGGCAGATGATCGCCGGGCATCTGAGCCTGACGAAGCGCTCGGCGCCCAAGGAAGCCGTCGTAAGGCTCGTATTCAAAGCGACCGTCGTCCATCTGGAAGTCAAAAAGCCTGCGGGAAAGTGGGAGAAATTTACCGGTCAGAGCTACGGCGACATTGAAGCTGATCCGGAAAATGGATTGCCCCTGGGGCTGGGTTTCGAAAGAATGCCGGCTTTCTCGACATTGATGCGCGAGAATAAGGACCGCACGATGCTCGCTGGCATGGGCGCACCGACTGTTTGAAAAAGCTTGGCCCGCGGTGCGAGCCTACGTTGCTGCGGCACCCTTCGCGCAGCTTTGCTTCTTGCAAAACCTCTCTCAGGCTCATCTATTTGCCTGAGCCTGTCGCTCAGGCAAGCGGGAGATAAATCTTATGCCCGATGGCGGTTATGTCGCAGACCTGGTCCAAACCGCGCCGCAGGGTGTTGCCGAACCAGCATCGGCAATCCGGCGCCGCCGGGCATGGCTGGTCGCGGTTGTGGCGATAGGTTCATTAGCCGGCTTTGCGGTCACCGGGCGGAGTGCGACGTCCCAAGCGATTGCATTGGCCAGCCCTGAACTGACCCGGCTTCTACGCGCAATGGCCGGGATGAAGGCCATGGCTGCCATCGGCCTCGTAGGCCTCGTGTATTGGCGGCTGGCATCGCCGGTCGGGCGTGGCAAACTCGCCTTGTATGCGTTGTCGTGCAGCGTCATGGCGGCCGGCCCTGGCTTGATATGGGGCATGGCCCATCTCAAGCTTGGTGCACTTCTGCTGCATGCCGGTCTAGTCGTGGTCGCCATCTTGCTGTGGCGTGATCCGGCGATGGCGACACGCCTGGAGGCCGAAATCGCACGCAGACGCGCCCGGCTGCGGGCGTAGGCGTCGAGCATCCGTCGAGCCGATCCGAACAGCGCGCGGGCGCGTTCCGGCTCGCGGATGGTCGCATGGGCAGATCAGCTTCGGCTGATCAGTGGCTTGCCGATTTCGCCATCACGCGCATGCCGGATCGGCAGGGTAAACGCCGGTTCTTTTTTCAGGTGACTCGGCACGTCGGCACCCGGCATGCCGTGGGCAGGGGTCACGCCACCATCAGCAAGCCACAGCGCGCCAGTGACGAAACTGGCTTCTTCGGATGCCAGAAAGGAGATCACGTTCGCCATCTCCTCCGTCGTGCCACGCCGACCCATCGGCGCCGCATCGACGACGATCTTCTCCGTTTTGCGATCCATCACGCCCTCTCCCTTGTGGGTCCAGGCGCTTGAGATCGCACCGGGGCAGATGCAGTTGGCCCGCACACCGTATTTGGCCTGTTCGCCGGCAACGCCCTTCATGAAGCTGTGAATAAAGCCTTTCGTGCCGCCATAAGGCGTGAACATGGGCGTGCCGTTGAACCCCGCTTCCGAACCAGCAAAAACAATGTTGCCGCCTGTTTTCTTCAGATGCGGCAGTGCGTGTTTGGTCATCAGGAATGCCGATCGGACATTCATCTTTACGGTATAGTCGAACCGCTCCACGTCAAACTGGTCCAGTTCCGCCAATTCGACGAGCACGCCGGCGATGTTGGCCAAGATATCGATTTGGCCGAAAGCGTCGATTGCGGCTTGCACGCATGCCCGGGCGTTCGCTTCCTCCGACACATCCCCCAGATACACGGCGGCGCGCCCGCCGAGTTCGCTGGTGATAGTGTTGGCGACATCCTGCACCGGATCATCTTTCAGACCGGCTAACAGAACCGCCGCGCCTTCCCGCGCAAACTTCAATGCGGTCGCCTCGCCGATCCCGGCCCCAGCGCCTGTGACAATAGCCACTTTATCTCGCAAACGCATGATGCGGCTCCCGCGCCTAGGCTGTGTGATCGCCTCAATCGCGTGGATAGGGCTCGGGTTCCTGCGGTTGCGTTGCATGCCGACCAACTATGCGCTCACCCATTGGCGGCGGCTGCTTGTAGCCTCGATCGAAACGCTCCGTAATGAGCTTCGTGAAATATCGAGTAGCGCTTGCCCGGATTGGCCGCGATCCCTTCGACCGTGCCGGCCACCTTCAGGGATACCTTGTCAGCGGCGCGCTGATCACCTGGACGAGCCGACACAATTCAAGATATTCGTTCCACAGACGGGTCTGGTGCACGTGCAAGCCTTCCTGACCGTGCCCACGAACTTGCCAGGATCGACGATCGACCAACGTTATGGCTCGCTTTAACGATGGTCGAACGCGCGCCTAGGCCGCGAGCTTGCCGGCGATCTGGGCGACGTGCTTGCCCAGGAAACGTGCGCCGGCCAGCTCGTTATCGGTCGGCTTGCGCGACCCATCTCCCGCCGCAATCGTCGTGGCGCCGTATGGCGAGCCGCCGGTCACCTCGTCGAGTTTCAGCTGGCCCTGGAATGCATAGGGCAGTCCCACCATGACCATGCCATGATGCAGCAGATTGGTCAGGATGTTCATGAGCGTCGTCTCCTGCCCGCCATGTTGCGAGGCCGTGGAGGTGAAAGCCGCGCCGACCTTGCCCACCAGCTTGCCTCCAAACCACAACCCGCCGGTCTGATCCCAGAAATTGGCCATCTGCGACGTCATCCGGCCATAGCGCGTGCCGGTACCCACGATGATTGCATCGTAGCTTGGAAGTTCATCGACCGACGCGAGGGGCGCTTGCTGGTCAAGCTTGTAGTGGCTCGAAGCCGCGACTTCATCGGGCACGAGTTCGGGGACGCGGCGTATGTCGCACGTCGCGCCGGCTTCGCGCGCGCCCTCCGCCACGGCATGTGCCATCGTCTCGATATGGCCATATGCGGAGTAGTAGAGAACAAGAACCTTGGTCATGTGAGCGTATCTCCGGAACAGAATTTGTATCGCAATCGCGCTTCAGCCAAATGCGAAGCCGCGCGATGTCAGGCCGCGTCCACAAGCAGTATTTCGGCATCTTCGACTGCGGTCACGCGAAGCCGTGTCTCGTCGGAGATGGCGAGACCATCGCGCGGACCGACCGCCTGACCGTTGACGTCGACCCGGCCAGCGGCCGGCACCAGATACAGTGAGCGACCCGGGGCAGGGGTGTAGTCCACCATCTCGCCGGCGCGGAGCGTGGCCGCGAGCAGGCGGGCGTCGGCGCGGATGGGCAGGGCGTCGCCCTCATCCTGATGCCCGCTGGCAAGAGTGATGAAGCGCCCCGCGCGTTCGCCTTTGGGAAAAGGCCGTGCGCCCCACGATGGCGTGCCGCCCTGCCGCTCGGGCACAATCCAAATCTGGAAGATCTTCGTCGCCTGGTCTTCCTGGTTGTATTCGGAATGACGGATACCGCTGCCGGCGCTCATCACCTGCACGTCGCCGGCTTCGGTCCGTCCCGTGTTGCCGAGGCTGTCCTGATGCGTAATCGCACCCTCGCGCACATAGGTGATGATTTCCATGTCGCGATGCGGATGCGGCGGAAAGCCTTGCTTGGGGGCAATGACGTCGTCGTTCCATACACGCAGGCTGCCCCAGCGCATCCGCGCCGGGTCTTGGTAATCGGCGAACGAGAAATGGTGTTTCGTGTCGAGCCAACCGTGGTTGCCGCCGCCGAGACGGTCGAAAGGACGCAGTTCGAGCATGACCTTCTCCCTTGGAGCGCGCCGCCGGGCTTGGGGCCGCTCTGACTTTCAACGATATGGGCATGGTCGCTCATCGCTGATATAGAAACTGTGGAAAGCTAATGTTTCGGAAACTGCAATGCCGCGGCTACCCGATCTCGAGGCCTGGGCCATTTTCGCCACTGTCGTGGAAACCGGCTCCTTCTCACGTTCTGCGACCGAGCTCGGTCTTTCCAAGGCGACGATCTCGAAGGCTGTCACACGGCTGGAAGCGCGTATGGGCGCACGCCTTCTGCATCGCTCGTCGCACCGCCTGCAACTGACCGACATAGGGCAGGCTTCCGTCGCCCATGCGGCCCACATGCTCGCCGAGGCGGAGCACGCGGAAGCCGAGGTGCAGTCGCGCTCGGCCGAGCCGCGCGGCCTGGTGCGGATCGCGGCGCCGATGTCGTTCGGTGTGGCGCATCTGGCGCCGCTGCTGCCCGCGCTGCTGTACCATCTGCCGCATATCCGGGTCGACCTGCATCTCAGCGACGCGCAGATCGACCTCGTGGGTGACGGTTTCGACCTCGCAATACGCGTCGCCATCATGGAGGATTCGACGCTGAGGGTGCGCCGCATCTGTGCCGTCCGGCGTATCCTGGTAGGCTCGCCCAGCTATTTCGCCGCCTCCGGCCATCCCACCCATCCGCGCGACCTCGAGCATCACCGCTGTCTGGCCTACACCTATCTGCCGACGCCCGACCGTTGGCGGTTCCACAATGCCGCCGGCGAGATGGTCACCGTCACGCCCGCCGGCCCTTTGCGCGTCAACAATGCGGACGCGATCGCACCCTCATTGCTGGCCGGGGTCGGGCTGGCGGTGCAGCCGGAGTTCATCGCCTGGCGGGACCTCGCCGAAGGGCGTCTCGAACGGACGATGACAGAGTGGTCGATGGCCGACGCGGACCTCAATATCGTCACCCCGCCCGGCGGTTTGCGGCCGCCACGGGTGACCGCTGTCATCGAGTTTTTGGCTGGCCGGTTGGCGCGCGCACCCTGGGCCGCCGGCTGAGCCGACTGGCTGCCTGAACATCGAGAGTTCGCTGGCAAGTTCGTGAGCAGTGCGGTTCTTGGGTTTAAAGCCTCGCCTTTGGTCCCATCTGGCCCTGACGCCCTCGGCACTCAGCACGGGTGGCAGGTATGAGGAAACGACAGAAAATGCCCGATGTCGGGGTCAGCGAGCGAGATACAGGCCGTCGTCTTGGGGTGTTGATCGTCGGCGTCGGTGGTGCTGTCGCCACGACGGCCATTGCCGGCATCGAACTGCTGCGCCGCGGATCGAACGACCTCGCAGGCCTGCCGCTCGCCGATACCGATGTGCCTGGCCTGGCTGCCTACCGGAATATGCAGTTTGCCGGTTGGGACCTCAATGGCGACGACCTCAGTCGTGCCGCGCACGGCCATCGCGTGCTCGAGCCTGATCAGGCCGAGCAGGTCGCCGAGAAGCTGGCCCACATCAAGCCCTGGCCTGCGGTTGGCAGCACCGATTTCTGTGCGAACGTGGATGGGGCCAACAAGGTGGTGGCTGGCAGCCATCGCGGCGCCGTGCAGCGCATTTCGCAGGACATCCGCGATTACAAACAGTCGAGCGGAATCGATGACGTTGTGGTGATCAATCTGGCTTCCGTCGAGCGTTGGCCGGAAGATACGTCGGTGTTGCAGGACATGGCCGCGTTCGAGCGTGGGTTAGACGATAACAATCCGTCGATCAGCCCGGCCATGCTGTATGCCTACGCGGCGATTACCGGCGGCGTGCCTTATGGCAATTTCACCCCCAGCCTGGCGGCCGATATTCCGGCACTCGTGCAATTGGCCAGCGAACGCAACGTGCCCGTCGCCGGCAAGGACGGAAAGACGGGCCAGACATTCCTGAAGACCGTGCTTGCGCCGGCGTTGCGCGCCCGCTCCCTCTTTGTCGAAGGCTGGTTCAGCACCAACATCCTCGGCAATCGGGATGGCCTGGCATTGGACAATCCGGACAGCCTGCAAAGCAAGTTGAATACAAAGGCGTCGGTGCTGGACAATATTCTCGGCTATCCGGTTGAGAATCACGTCGTCAACATCCAGTACTACAAGCCACGTGGCGACAATAAGGAGGCCTGGGACAACATCGACATCGTCGGGTTCCTTGGCCAGAAAATGCAGATCAAGCTGAATTTTCTCTGCCGCGACAGTATTCTTGCGGCCCCACTCGTCATCGAGATTGCACGCGTTCTGGATCTTGCGCGGCGTCGCGGGCATGGCGGCATTCAGGAGCAGCTCGGGCTGTTCTTCAAAGCGCCGATGACACAAGCTGGGCGCCGTGAGGAACATGCATTTGCCACTCAGCAGAAAACGTTGATCGACTGGTTGGTGGCGGCCTGAACGCGCCAGCAGGATTCGTCAGAACAATGGACGGTGTTGCGCCACTTCAGGTATCAGCGGCGAGTGACCTTGTGTGGGTTGCACGCGTTGCCGCCGAGATCGCGACGCTGAAGCGTATCCGCGATGCACGATCGTCCGACAGTCTGGCATCTCGGCTGTTCCGTCAGGCTTGGCAGTGTCTATGTCGTGGAGACAAGCCTGAGACCGTCGCTCTGGGCGTGACAGCAAATGCGCTGGCTGCGTTGCGCCTCGGTGGTATCGACACAGCGGTGCTGCGCCATGCTGGCTTGTCGGAAGCGGAGACGGCCGACATTCTGCGTGCGTCGTTCGACGATGTTGCTGACTTTCTGCCGGCTGATGTGGGTGCCGGTTTGCGGCCGCATGTCGGCGGGGCAGCGGCGGAGGCGCCAATCACGCAGGAAGATGTGCCGGATGTTGTGGACGCGCTCATCCGCCAGCCACGGGCCGGCGCTACTTGCCCCGGAAAGCCCCGTCTGATGCTGGAGCCTTCGGAAAGCCATGGCGACCATTGTCTCGCCGTGGCCGTTCTCGGAGTGCTGCTCTGCCCTGAATACGGGGCCGATGTGGCGAGTGTGTTCCTGGCCGGTCTTTCCCACCACTTCCACAATGCAAGGTTGCCCGATTCCGGTTTCGCCGGAGAAGTGCTGCTCGGCGACCATCTGGCGCCGATTCTGCGCAGACTGGTCGACGAGTCACTTGATACCCTTCCGTCGCAACTTGCTGCCGCGACGCGCGAAGCACTCGCGCAAACGGCGGACGCCGCAACATCGCAAGGCCGCGCTTTTAACGCCGCCGACGTCATCGACCGGCTGATGGAGGTGCGGCATTTCGCCGCTGTCGTGCGCTTTACCGAAGCGCAGGCGTTGGATGACATGCAACTCGTCCACGCCGGTCCGGTGCAGGAGTTCCACTATGGCGTCATGCGCCGGACCGGATTGCTCGCCGGATGACCAGTGCGTCCCGCACGCTTTACAGCCCGCTCACGGGAGCCGCGCTCACCGCCGGCCAGCACGATCTGCATGCGACTGGGGAGCGCTGGCCTGTGGTGGACGGAATAGCGTTCCTGCGCGCCGACCGCCGTGCGCTGGCCGATGCAGCTTTGGCTGCGCTGGACGCGAACGATCCCAACTCCGCCTGCGTCATCCTGCTGGCTGACCAGGATGACTGGGCCAGCACTCCACCACCCGACGATGCTGCCCGCCGACATGTGGTGCGAGCGCGCGGGTCGCTGACGTTTCGCGCGGCGATGGACCTGCTTGCCTTCGGACCGGTCGGCACCTATTTCGCGCACCGCTGGTCAGACCCAACCTTTCTCTCCGGCCTTGCATTGGCCGAAGCGCATTGGCACGCGCCAACGCGTATTGTGGAGCTTGCCTGTGGCGCAGGCCATTTTCTACGTGCGTTCGCCGATCGCGCGCCCACCTCCGACATCATCGGGTGCGATCTGGTGTTCGCCAAACTCTGGCTCGCGCGCCACTTCGTCGCCCCCTCGGCGCGATTGATTTGTTGCGACGCAGGCCAGCCCTGGCCGCTGTCAGACAGCTCGGCCTCTTTGGTGTTCTGCCATGACGCTTTCTATTTTCTACCCGACAAGCAACATGTCGCTTCTGAGATGCTGCGTGTAGTCGGGAAGGGGCGTGTTCTCGTCGGCCACGCGCATAACGCGGCCGTCGACAATTTGTCGCACGGCGCGCCTCTGCTGCCGGAGCAATATCAGAAGTTGTTTGGCCCCGCCTTGCTTTATGACGACGCTGAACTCACCGCGTCACTGGCCGAGGCACGCGCGCCGGTACCCGCCTCGGCCGCATCGTTGCGCCATGCCCCTGCGGTCGCGTTGGCAGCCGGCGCCGCCGCGTTCGATCGCCCGCTTGCATCGACAGATGGACTCGCGCTTCCGCCTGCTGGCCGGCCCTTACGGCTGAATCCGCTTTATGCGCCGGCAATAGATGGCACGCGCCACTTGCGGTTTCCCTCACCGCGCTACGAAGCGGAATACGCGTCGCTGGCGACTTACCGATTGACGACCGATGCACCGGCGTGCGCGGTTGCCGGCGATCCGCAGCTTGCGGAAGCGATACGACGACGTGAGCTAGTGGATTTGCCTGCATCATGGTGATGGATGCTGCACGGCTCGGATGGGGCATTGCGGGTTTTGGCTGGGTGGCACGCGACTTTGCCGCACCGGCCATCCGCGATTCGCGGAACGGCACGTTGCTTGCCGTGTACGATGAGTCGCCAATCGCGCTTGATCACGCCCGGCGCGACATCAAAACCGCAGTCTGCCACGCGCGACTTGCAGACTTTCTGGCAACCCCGGGTTTGCAGGCAGTCTATATCGCCACACCCAATCACGCCCATCGCATGCTGGCTGAGAAAGCCGCCGCCGCCGGGCTCGCCGTATTATGCGAAAAGCCGATGGCCACCAGCTTGGCGGAGGCGGATTGCATGGTCGCGGCCTGTGAGAAAGCCGGCGTCCGTTATGCCACGGCTTTCGATCAGCGCTTTCACCCGGCGCACCGCCACATGGCGAGGCTGATTGCGGAAGGTGCGATCGGCCGACCGACGGCAATACGAATCGTCTATGCCTGCTGGGTGGATAGCGGCTGGGCGCCCGACGGTGTCAGCACCGACAATTGGCGGATCGATCGCGCACGCGCCGGCGGTGGTGCTTTGTTCGACCTCGCGCCACACGGCTTGGACCTCGCCGCCATGATACTCGGCGAACAGATCGACATCGTCGCATCTATGGGCCAATCGCGCGTGCATGATTATGTGCGCGGGCCCGGCTCCGTTGAAGACGGCGCCTTGCTGATGGGACGCTCTGCTTCAGGCGTGCTGCTGCAGATGCATGTTGCTTATAACTGCCCTGAAACATTGCCACGCAGACGCTTGGAAATTGTGGGCACCGCAGGCCAACTCGTCGCCCTGAACACGATGGGCCAGACTCCCGGCGGCGAGTTGCATCTGACGTCTGCGTCGGACGGGATTGCTTGTAGGGTGGAAGTTCCCGATGCCATGCGATCCCCGTTCGTGGGCCAGATGCAAGCGTTTGCCTCCGCGGTGCTTGACGACAGCGATTTCGGTTTTTCCGCGCAGCACGACCTTCACACGATGTCATTGCTGGAACATGCGCAGGCGATGGTGACTGAATGCCGCTGAGCCCGTTTGCCTGCAGCAATTGCGGTCATTGGCAACGCTACTTTGCTATCCCGCCGCTCTGCCCAATATGTTCGGATGTGCGCAACGACCTGCCGGAGAATGGCTGGGATTTTCGAACGCCGGCACAACTCATTCCCACGCTGCAGTTTTATTGGCGAGAAGCAATGCCTGGTGTGTGGGAATTCTGGTCCGCGCCGCGTTTCGGCTTGGATAGTCATGGCTGGCTATTGCTGCACCCGGATGGCAACGTCGCTTTCGAGGCAGCTCCCATCTACAATGCGGCGCAACTGGCGCAGATTGCGTCGCTCGGCGGCATACGTTTTCTAGCGGCCTCGCATCCACACGGTTATGGCGCACTTTACCAGTTGCAGGATGTGTTCCGGCCTGAGGCGTTGTTGATCCAGAAGGATGATCTCGAGTGGACCAAGGCATTTCGTGTGACATTGCCGTATGACGAGTATTTCGAACTATATCCGGGGCTGACGCTCCACCATGTGGGCGGCCATTACGCTGGCCAGGCGGTGCTGCACGACGCGCCGCGGCGTGCAATATTCTCTGGCGACAGCTTGAAAATCGACTTCGACGATCATGGCGACGCTACTGGGATTTCTTGTCACAAGGCCTATCACAAGCAGATACCGCTCTCACGCAACGAAGCGCGCCGGTATCGCGATGTCTATGCACGGCTGGATTTCACATCGGTGTTCACGCCATTTGAAATGGCGGTCGACACGACGACGAAAGCCGCTCTGGCGTTGCTGGACCAGGTAATCGAAGGCCCGCCATTCACCACTCCGGTGCCGATCCTGCGATGAGCATCGTCATACCGGATGCCGCGCGTGCATACCTGGACTCGATGTCACGGGGCAACGTCGAGCTGTTTGCATTGACGCCGCTCGACCGAACAGGCGTGCCATGCTGGAATGCGATCTTTCACGATATTGACGCGAAAAGCTGGGTCGGCGTTGCACCACATGGTGTGGGCTACGGCAGCACCGATGCGGAAGCACTTATCGGCACGACGGGCGAATTGGCGGAGGCGGTGCATTCGGCCGCCGGCATCTGGCGCATGACGCGACGCAGCGGAAGCTACAACGAGCTTGTCAGCCTGCTTGGTCGCGATTCTGTCGCTGACCCGCTGACGCTATGTTTGCCTGCTGGCAGCAATGTGAATGCTGATACGCTGCTGGAATGGGTGCCGGCGCATCGTTACCCCGATTATCAGACCGTGTGGCTGCCTATGGACATTGCAGCCTGCTCCTATGGCGATCTCTCACCAGGCTACCAGCCGTTCACCAGCCCGATCACCAATGGGCTTGGCGCCGGCCCGAGCCTTGATTTCGCAATTGGTCACGGCCTGTGCGAACTGTTTCAGCGCGATGGCAATGGGCTGGGATTCAGGGCAATGGATCGCGGCATTCTGCTCGACTTTGGCGATGAATTTCCACGCGACCCGAGAACACGCGCGTTGCTGGCTGACCTTCGGGCGAAGGGCATCGAGGTTCTGGCGAAGTACGCTGATGACGAATTCGGTATGGCTAACGTGTATTGTGTCGGCAGCGAGAAAAGCGAGCGCGCGGCCCTGCCGATCATGGTGACTGCGGCCGGTGAAGCGGCGTCACCCGACCGTGAGCATGCGTTACGTAAGGCGCTGCTGGAGTTCGCTGCTGCACGAGCACGAAAGGCGTTCAGCCATGGCCCGCTCTCCGATGTGGCGCGCGTGGCGCCGCCTGGATACCTCAATCGCTTCCTTGCCCGCCAGACATTGGACGGCGAGGAAAGCCGCACGATGTCTGCTATGCGCGATTGGCTTGGCCGCGACCAGGCGAGTCTGCACAGGTTGCTGGAAAGCACCGTGCTTTCACGAATTTCTTGTAAGGCATTCGGCGAGTTGCCTGCGTGGGATGGCGATCTTTCTGGTGTTGGCCTGCTGTCAGAATTGCACCGGCGGCTCGATGCGCGCGGAATGCCAATTTTTGTCTTAGACTTCTCGCCGCCTCATCACCCGAGCGTGCACGTTGTCAAGGTCGTTGTGCCAGGTTTGGAAGTAGAGACAATGAGCTATCATCGGATCGGTGAACGCGGTGTCGCAAAGCTGCTGCAACGTGGCTCACATTTGACTGGATTTGGATCTCCGCCGGAAGGCGCGTTGCCGGTGCGTCTGCCGCCAGATGCGGCGGAGCGGCTCGGCGGCATACCGTGGTTCGATGTTCGTGCGGTGGACCGCATTGTCGGTCAGCTTTACCCGCTCTACCGCGAGCCGGAAGTGCATGCAGCGCAAATCGCGATGCGAGCGGCCGCTTGAGGTTCGCCTACAATACAAATGGTGCTGCGCATCATCGGCTGGATGACGCGATCGCACTGATCGCAGATTCGGGTTATGACGGTGTAGCGCTTACGCTCGATATTCATCATCTCGATCCATTCGGCCCAGACTTTACCGGCGAGTTGAAACGCGTGTCCGGTCTGTTGCGCGCGCGTTCGCTAGGCTGCGTCATCGAGACGGGCGCGCGATTTCTGCTCGACCCGCGATCGAAGCATGAGCCGACATTGGTGAGTGCCGATCCAGAAGGTCGAGCCAGGCGTGTCGACTTTCTCACCCGCGCATTGCAGGCAGCGTCTGAGACGGGTGCTGAGGCTATGTCGTTCTGGGCCGGCGTGCCGAAAGCGGGCGTGACCGGCACGCAAGCACGGGATTGGGTGAGGGAAGGGGCTGCTGAGATTGCGCGCCGTGCCGAACGGCTTGGCACGATCGCGGCGCTCGAGCCCGAACCCGGCATGGCGATCGAAACCGTGACGGATTGGAAGGCGCTGGCAATCCCCGGCCTGCGTCTCGCGCTCGACACGGGTCATTGCCTCGTCACGGAAGATGCCGATCCCGCAAGCGCTGTGCGAGAATATGCGGACCATCTCGGTACCGTTGCAATCGAGGATATGAAACGCGGCGTGCATGTGCATCTCCCTTTCGGCGAAGGTGATATGGACATGCCGTCTGTGCTTGCGGCGTTGTTAGATATTCAGTTCAAAGGCTTGGTGTGTGTTGAGCTTTCGCGGGAAAGCCATAGGGCGGATACGATGGTGCCGGGCGCATTGGCTTGGTTGAAACGCCATCTCCCTTGAAAGAGCGGATTGTGATGCCTTGAGGGTTTGCTTCGTCAGTCGACGCTACTTTCCTGCTATCTCCGGCATGAGCGTGTATGCGCAAAATCTGCTGCGAGAACTGACTCAGGCCGGCCATGACGTTACGATGATCAGTCAATACCGCGGAGACGAATTCGGCCGTGCCGTTTATGGCGGCGGACCGCCGCCCGATGTGCCGGGGGTGCGTGTGATCGGTCTTGAGCAATCGGGTGAACAGTCCAGCGGCGATTTCGAACGGGATATCGACGTTCTGGTGAAGACAATCTGCGCCGAGCACGCGCTTGCCCCATTTGATGTCTTGCATGCCCAATATGGATATCCGACAGGTTGGGCGGTGATGCTGGCAGCCAAGCGTTTGCAACTGCCGAGTGTCGTCTCGATTCAGGGCGGTGATGGGCATTGGATCGGGTCGTGTTGCGAGACGCACCGTGAGGCGATGGTGCGTGTACTCGATCACGCGAGTGCCGTGCTGATTGGTTGCCGATCGTTCGCAGAGGAGGTGAGCGGTCGGCTAGGCACACAGCTCGACCGCTTCACGATTGTGCCCGGCGCAGTCGAGACAAATCGGTTTACCCCTGCGATTCGGGACACAGCGGCGTCCCCCGTATTACTTTATCATGGCCGCGTAGACGCACGCAAAGGTGCCCTGGACTTGCTAGAGGCAGTCTCGATGCTTGCAAAAGAACATCAGACCTTCTCGGTCGTATATTCGGGCATCGGACCCGATTACGAGCGGGTGGCAGTGCGCGTGGCTGAACTGGGTTTGACGGACCGTGTCAGGATGGCCGGATACGTTGACTACGCGGATGTACCGGAAGTTTATCGCGAGGCGGACATTTTTGTCTCTCCTACCTACGCTGAAGGATTTTCCAACACGATCCTCGAGGCAATGGCCTCTGGCCTTGCTTGCGTGTCGTGCAACGCGGTCGGCGTCGTTGATTGTCTACGAAATGAGGAGAACGGATTGCTAAGCGATCCGGGTGACATTCCTGCACTCGCTGATAATCTTCGCCGCGTGTTGACCGATCCCGCGCTGCGAACGCGTTTGGCGCGAGCTGGATTGGATGAATGCCGGCGCGTGTATTCTTGGCATTCTGTCGGCCGGCAAATCATGCACTCCTATGTGGAGGTGTTGCAGCGCCCGATCAACACTGGGTTCTCGCGCGATCTGCCGGTTAGCGGCTGCCATTTTCGGTCGCAGCCGCATCTCCTGTAATGAAAACAGCTCTGTTCCTCTCGCCCCATTTGGACGACGCGGCATTCTCTTGCGGTGGTTTGGCGGCCTTACTGAGTGATCATGGCTGGCGCACAATTTTGGTCACGGCGTTTACGGCAACAATCTTGCCGGTGACCGGCTTTGCGTTGGCTTGCCAGCTCGATAAGGGTTTGCCGCCCGACACCGACTACATGGCCGTTCGTCGTGCAGAGGATCGGATGGCAGCGTCGGTCCTTGGCTTCAGTGATGTGCGTCATCTCGGCTTATCGGAAGCACCGCATCGCGGCTATGAAGACGCACGCGCCTTGTTTGGCGAACTGCGGGCCGATGATGATGTGGCCGGAGCGCTTTGCGACCATCTGGCCGCGCTGCAAAACGAGTTTGCACCAGACCTCCTCCTCGCACCTCAAGGCTTGGGCCATCACGTCGATCACATGCAGATGGTGCGCGCCGTTCTCCAAACTGCCAAAGGGCCGCTCGCGTGGTTTCGTGACACGCCATACGCAATACGCGACTCTCAAGCCGTGGTCGCACACACCAGCGGGCTTGTCGATATACGCGTCTGCATCGACGCCGCCATCGATCGAAAGCTGCAGGCAGTATGCGCATACTCCACTCAGATCGCCTTCCAGTTTGGCGGCCCCGAGAAGGCTGGAGAGACTTTGCGGACGTTTGCCAGAACGGAATTTGAGGGTGAACGTTTTGGCGAACGCTTAGCGGTGTCCCCCGTAGCCTCACGCATGCTGCGTTTCCTGGTCTAGGTGAATGCGAGCGCCTCCTACCTTTTCGTCAGATGCAGATCCTGGTAGTCGAAACTGAAATCCGCCAATGGTGATACCGGCCGAAGTGTGGCCGTGTGGACGTGGCCATCCGCAATTGCGAAGTCCACGAATGCATTTTCTATGTTGTGGTCCGTCCAGTGCGTCTGCCATCGATTGCCGCCGGAAGGCGTCAATGCGCCTGACATACCGGGCGTCTGGTCAAAGCGAATGGTGAGTTGACCGGGCGTCGATCGGGCGATTGTCACTGAGCCATACCAGGGGTCGATGTAGCTACCGGTATAGTCATCGGCGGGCCGCGCGGGTGCGCCGGCGACGGCGGTGTCAGACGGAGCAGCGTGCAAGGCCGCTTTGGCACCGGCGACGGCGTGATCGAGTGCGTGATGCAGGCGGGATATCCAATCGATGGTTGGAAGACCGAGGTAGTAGTCGAGCACGTGAAACATCACTGCGCGCCGGGTGCCGGTATCCTCCGAGTTGATTGCAACCGAAATGCCGATATTGCGGTCAGGGATCAGATATTGCATTGCCAACGCCCCGAACACGGCGCCGGAATGCTCGATGACGAGATGACCGTGATAGATTTCTACAAACCAGCCAAGCGCGTAAGATTGTAAATCCGGCTGCATGTCAGCCATTTCAGGGGGTAGCTTAAACTCGTCCGCCGGCACGACCACGACGGGGGTGAGCATATCCATTGCCTGCTCGGCGCTGAATACCTGCCGCCCGTTCGGCAACTTGCCGTGTCCAAGCTGAAGAGACATCCAGACCGCCATGTCCGCCGCACTGGCATTCATGCCGCCAGCCGGCGCGATCGTGTGAAATCCCGGCGGGTTCTCGAGCACGCTTTCCGGACCGGTGCCACGAACGTCTTCCGAGGTGCGTGCATGCAGGGTCACGGCATTTGGCGCGACCGGATCGTAGTTCGGACGCGAATCCTCCATGCCGGCAGGGGCGAGGATATTCTGGGTGACGAAATCCTCCCAGCTCTGTCCGGATACTGACTGGACGAGAGCGCCGGCAACGATATACAGGATGTTGTCATAGGCGAATGTCTCGCGAAATCCAGTAACGGGCGCAAGATAACGCAGAGCGTGCACCACGTCCGCACGGCTGCGCAGCGTGCCCGGAACAACGAGCAGGTCGCCTTCGCCTAGGCCGAGACCGCTACGATGCGTCAGCAAGTCGCGTATCGTCATGTGAGCGGTGGCGTAAGGATCGTACATCGCGAAGCCGGGAAGCCTATCGACAACGTGGTCCGACCAGGTGAGCTTATGCCGATCGACAAGTATCGCAAGCGCCGCGGCCGTGAATGCCTTGGTCTCAGAGCCGATGGGGAATGCAGTGTGCGCATCGACAGCAGCCTGCGTGCCGATCCTGCGTACGCCATATCCCTTTGCAAGAACCGTTCGCCCGTTTTCGACGATGGCGAGCGAAAGGCCGGGAGCGCCAAATTCCTGCATTGCCTTTGCGACAAAGCTATCAGTATCTGGTGGCGGAGTAGCAAGCGCGGGCGATGCCAAAACGAGGAGCATGACCAGGACTTTTCTGCCAGGCATTTGGTTTCCTCTTCTCAAGCGATACGTAGTGGCCGTTTGCTCAGGTACGCACGCCGCATCCCCAAACCACTTCGTCGCAATGGATTTTCCCGTCCTCGTAGCGGACACCGGGTGTGCGGTCGTGACGAAGCACGGTTGGTCCGTCAAGATCGACAATTTCACAGCATTGGCCGACAAGAAACGCGGGTGCCATGGCCCAGCTTGTGCCAGCCATATTGCCGACCATCACCGACATGCCGAGTGCGCGGGCGCGTTCGGCCATCATCAGCGCTTCGGTTAGGCCACCGCTCTTATCGAGCTTGATGTTGGCGACCTGATAACGTCCTGGCAGGTCATTCATGTCGGCAAGCGAGAGCATGCTTTCATCGGCTGCCAATGGAATGGGGGAGTGAAAGCCGTCGAGCAGGTGATCCTGCCCGCGCTGAAACGGCTGTTCCACAAGCTTCACGTCGAGCCGGAGAAACTCGTTGACAACCGCCCGTAAACCGTCGAATTCGTATCCTTGGTTGGCATCTACGCCGAGCCAAACAAGCGGGCACGCCGTGCGCACGGCGGCCACGCGCGCCACGTCAAGGTCGGGCTCGCCGGTCAGCTTCAGCTTGATCGCGCGCGCGCCCGAAAACCCTCGAGCGCGGCTGGCCATCTCCTCCGGCGTTCCGGCTGAAACTGTCAACGTCGTCACCAATGCGCGCGGTTCACGCAGTCCGGCCAATTGCCACACCGGCTTGCCGGACTCCGCTGCTTCCAGATCCCACATTGCGCAATCCAGAGCGTTGCGGGCGCCGCCGGGCGGCAACAAGGCTCGGAGATCAGCTCTGCTAAGTCCTAACTCGACGCGTGAACGCACGCTCTCGATTTCAGCCAGCATATGCTCGATATCATCACCTAGATAATAGACGCCGGATGCCTCACCGCGGCCCACACGTTCGCCGTCCGTCAAAGTGACGACGACGGCGGGCATTGCATCGAATACATATCCCGTGATGACGAACGGCTGCTTCATCAACAAGCTTTCCGAATGAACGAGCAAGTCTGGCATTCGAAGCGCCTTGTTGATCCGGTTGGACGGGCACCGGAGATTGTGATTGCCAAAGACTATTCATATATGAAAAACTGGTCAATGCCTTGCCCGGGCGCGACCCGGACGGTGTGGGGGCAGGGCGGTTTTTGTTTCACCCTGTTGGCCGAGAGCACGCATGGCCATCGAATGCGGCTCGACACGAGAGAGTTCGTCAGGCCGTGCATGCTCGGGATGCGAATAAACGCAAAGCAGGCGTGCGGATGTCCTGCCGGCGCACAAATAGCGATGCAGCAGGGCAGCATCGAAATAAACGCTGTCCCCTGGCTCAAGCAATACTGGCTCGTAGCCTTCGCAATGGAAAGTCACGCGGCCGTCGAGAATGAACGCGAACTCTTCGCCGCCATGCGATTCAGCGTCTCGCCCATCGCCCTCGGCATGCACGTCGATGACGCATGGGAAATAATGCTTCCGCGCGATTTCTGCAGCCAGAAAGCGATGAAGGTTATTCTTCACGTCCACCACCGGACCGCTTCCTGCACGATCGACGATGCGGCGGCCGCC
This sequence comes from uncultured Alphaproteobacteria bacterium, assembly GCA_963848205.1. Lineage (GTDB taxonomy): Bacteria > Pseudomonadota > Alphaproteobacteria > Acetobacterales > Acetobacteraceae > BOG-908. The sequence goes on from CAWKCV010000003.1 coordinate 572,493, forward strand.
TTTGCGTATGGCGGGGGCAGGGTTGGCGAACAGCTCGCCGATCGGCACGTCGAGACCAGCCGCCAACTTGGCCAGTTTTCCATAGGTGAGTGTCGTCTGCCCATTCTCGACTTTCCACAGCATGGAGACGGAAAGGCCGGCCCTGCGGGCCGTTTCCGCAATCGTCCAGCCATGGCGTTCGCGCAACACCCTGACGCGCCTGGAGAGCAGATCAGTGTCGTCCGATGCAGCTGAAGTCTGGTCCATATCTACGCCCAGAATAGGTCGGCCATTTTCATATATGAAATCGTCTGCGACTGGTCTAGCATAAGTCTGCCTATCGTGGTGAGAAGATCGTGCTCGTGACGCCAGCATTGCCGAGCCTGACAACTCCGGTCGGTCGCCGCCTGTTCGGTCATCCACCTGGCCTCACCGTTCTGTTTCTGACGCAGATGTGGGCGGAGTTCTCCTATTTCGGCCTGCAAGCGCTGCTGGTCTTTTACATGACGCAGAGGCTGGGCTTCAGCCAGCAGAAATCATCCTGGATCTACGGCATATACGGCGCTGCTGCGTTTTTCAGCCCGTTTTTCGGCGGCATTCTAGCGGACCGCTGGCTCGGCCGCACACGCAGCGTGGTGGCAGGCGGCGTGCTGATGATGATCGGGCATTTCGCGATGGCATCGGAACCTTTGCTGTTACCGGCGTTGGCCTGTGTCGCCATTGGCAACGGACTTTTCATCCCCCCGTTGGCCGTCCAGGTTGGTTCTTTGTATGCGGCCGACGATCCGCGCAAATCGCATGCGTTCAGCGCGTATTACATGGGCATCAATCTGGGTGGCTTGCTGGCGCCTCTTGTGTGCGGCACGCTCGGCGAACTGCTCGGCTGGCACTGGGGATTTGCCTCTGCTGGTTTGGGTATGCTCGCGGGCCTTGCCATATACCTGAGTTACGCCAGGCTGTTGCCGGCCGAGCCCGCGCGCGCGGCACACGCGCGGGCTAGTAGAGTGACTGGTCTGTCGGCGAAGGACAGGAAAAACCTGCTGCAGTTGGCGGGCCTCATCGCCGTCGTCGTGCTCTTTCGCGTCGGCTACGAACAGAGCGGCAACGTGATCGCGCTGTGGGTGCAGCAGCGCACCGACCGCAGCATTGACCTGTTCGGCACGCACGCGCTCATCCCCGCTACTTGGTTCCAGTCGATCAACCCGCTGCTGATCATTCTGCTCACGCCGGTGCTGATCGCGCTTTGGAGGCGACGCGAAAGGCGGCACGGCAAGCCCAACCTGCTCCGGCGCATGGCGCTGGGGTGCGCCGTCGGCAGCCTTTCCATGGTTGTGATGATGGCTGCCGCTGTGCTCTACGCCCGCACGCAGCACCCGGTGGGCGCCCACTGGGTGGTTGGCTATTTCGTGCTGCTGACGGTCGGCGAGCTGATGGTCATCCCGGTTGGGCTCACCCTGGTGAATGCCCTGGCGCCGGCGCAGGTGGCCGCAATGGCAATGGGCGCTTGGTATATTGCCAAATTCCTAGGCAGCCTGCTTTCCGGCTGGATGGGCGCGTATTGGGGGCGCGTGCCGGATGCTGCGTTCTTCGGGGCGGGCGCCGCCTGCATGATGCTGGCGGCGTTGGTGCTGGTGCCGATGGGACGCGGGTGGCGCGCCTGACCAAGGCTGGGGGGACGCTGTCCCCCCAAGCCCCTTGCTGGGGTCAGCGATCTCAGACCCCCGTTCCTGACCGCGACGCACCAGAGATGGGGGCTGGGGCTCCTGGCCCCAGTGGGGTCCTGGGGGCAAGCCCCTAGCCTTCTCCGCCCGGCGTTGTAGAAAGCGCGACCGACGCAGCACTGGACAGCCATCACTTGAGCGACACTACCGACGACCCGACCCCCGGCGGCCCTGGCGACACCCAGCCGGTGACGCTCGAGGAGGAGATGCAACGCTCCTACCTGGCTTATGCCATGTCCGTCATCGTCAGCCGCGCGCTGCCGGATGCGCGGGACGGGTTGAAGCCGGTGCATCGGCGCATCCTGTTCGGCATGCACGAAGCGGGCTACGGGCCAGACAAGCCGTATCGCAAAAGCGCGCGCATCGTCGGCGATGTGATGGGAAAATACCATCCGCACGGCGACGCCAGCATCTACGATGCTGCGGTCCGCATGGCGCAACCGTTCAGCATACGTGTGCCGCTGATCGACGGGCAGGGCAATTTCGGCAGCGTGGACGGCGATAGCCCGGCGGCGATGCGCTACACCGAAATGCGCCTGGCGAAGTCGGCGACTTTTCTGCTGGCCGACATCGACAAGGACACCGTCGATTTCAACCCGAATTACGACGAAAGCGAGCAGGAGCCGGTCGTTCTTCCGGCGTCATATCCGAACCTGCTGATCAACGGCGCGGAAGGCATTGCCGTCGGCATGGCGACGCGCATTCCGCCGCATAATCCAGGCGAGATCATCGATGCGGCACTCGCCTTGATTGCCGATCCGGACACCAGCCTCGACGATTTGATGAAGATTGTGCCGGCGCCGGACTTCCCGACCGGCGGGCTGATCATCGGTCGCGCCGGCATACGCAGCGCCTTCGAAACCGGGCGCGGCTCGCTCACCTTGCGTGCACGTTGCGAGTTCGAGGAACTCCGCCGCGATCGCCACGCGATCATCATTACCGAGCTGCCGTATCAGGTGAACAAGGCGACTCTGCAGGAACGCATCGCCGAACTGGTGCGCGCCAAGCAGATCGAGGGCATCAGCGACATTCGCGACGAGAGCGATCGCACCGGCATGCGCGTGGTGATCGAGCTCAAGCGCGATGCGACGGGCGAAGTGGTGCTGAACCAGCTTTTCCGCTTCACCAACATGCAGATCAGCTTTGCGGCCAATATGCTCGCCCTCGACCGCGGCCGCCCACGCACGATGGGCCTCAAAGACCTGCTGATGTGCTTTGTGGATTTCCGCGAAGAGGTCATTCTTCGCCGCAGCCGCTTCGAGTTGGTGAAGGCACGCGAGCGGGCACATCTGCTGGTCGGCTACTCGATCGCTGTCGCCAACATCGACGAAGTCATCAGGCTCATCCGTGCAAGTCCTGATGCAGGCGCGGCGCGTGCGGCGCTGATGGCGGTCGACTGGCCGGCAGGTGACGTGGCTGCATTGCTGGCGCTGATCGACGATCATGGCAACTTGATCGTAGAAGATCGCGTGCGGCTCACTGAAGTGCAGGCACGCGGGATTCTCGACTTGCGCTTGCAGCGCCTGACGGGGCTTGAGCGCGAGAAGATCGACGGTGAACTTCGCGAAGTCGCCGCCACGATAGGCGAGCTGCTCGACATCATCGCTAGCCGCCCGCGCCGCATGGAAGTGATGCGTGAGGAGCTGTTGAAGGTGCGCGAGGAAATCGCCTCGCCGCGTCTTTCGGCCATCGTCGATTACGCCGCCGACCAGGACGACGAAAGCCTCATCGAGCCGGGTCAGATGGTCGTCACCATTACGCGCGACGGATTCATCAAGCGTACGCCGCTGGAGATCTTCCGCGCGCAAAATCGCGGCGGCCGCGGCCGCACCGCGGCAGGCACCCGCGGCGACGACATCGTGGCGCGCAGTTTCAACGCACACACACATCAGTGGGTGCTGTTCTTCAGCAGCGGCGGCAAGGCATTCCGCGAAAAAGTATGGCGCCTGCCCGAGGCGAGTCCCACAGCGAAGGGACGCGCACTGGTAAACTTGCTGCCCGAACTGGGCTCCGACCAGATCACGACCGTGCTGCCGCTGCCGCAGGACGAAACCCTGTGGGAAAGCCTTCACCTGGTGTTCGCCACCTCCAGCGGCACGGTCCGGCGCAACCGGCTATCCGACTTCGGGCGCATTCGCACGAGCGGCCTGATCGCGATGAAGCTGGACGAAGGCGACTCGCTGATCGGTGTCGCCACCTGCCGTGACGGTGACGACGTGTTCCTGGCAACGCGCCTCGGCCGCTGCATCCGTTTCCAGATTTCCGACGAGACATTGCGCGTGTTTGCCGGCCGCGAATCGGCTGGTGTTCGCGGCATCAAGCTTTCTGCAAAGGACGAGGTGAACAGCCTGGCTGTGCTGCGCCATGTGGACGCCAGCAACGCCGAGCGCGCGGCCTTCCTGCGAGCCATTGCCGCACGCCGGCGCAATGCCGGCTACGAGGAGGAAGCGGCCGAGGTGGTGGCCGAAGTGGCCGCCGAGGGTGGCGGCGAGGCCGAGGAGGAAGCCGCCAGCGAGCTCATGCTTTCCGCCGATCGCATCCTCGAGCTCGAATTGGCCGAGGAAATCCTGCTCACCGTCACCAATGGTGGATTCGGCAAGCGCAGCTCGGCTTACGACTATCGGGTGACCGGGCGCGGCGGGCAGGGCATCACCAACATCATGCTGGCGCCGCGCAACGGCACCGCCGTCATCGCCACCCTGCCGGTGCGCCGTGGCGACGACGTGATGCTGGTCACCGACGCGGGCCGCCTGATCCGCGTGCCGGCCGACCAGGTGCGCATCACCGCCCGCCAGACGATGGGTGTGACCCTATTCCGCCTTAGCGAAGGCGAGCACGTGACGAGCATCTTCCCCGTGCTTGAGGTCGCAAGCCCGACAAGTGATGGCGACGAACCGACGGGCGAAGAGCCTGTCGTCGAGGAGGGCAGCGACGATGCCTGAGCGCGTCGGCATCTATCCCGGCACGTTCGACCCGGTCACGAACGGGCATCTCGACATCATCTTCCGCGGCGCGCGGCTGGTGGACCGGCTGGTGGTCGGCGTCGCGGAGAATATCGGCAAGGGACCGCTCTTCTCGCTGGAAGAACGTGTGGAACTCGTGCGCGAAGAATGTGCGTCCATCAGCGCGCGCTCCGGCACGCCGATCGAGGTGGTGAGCTTCGGCACATTGCTGATCAGCTTTGCCCGACATGTCGGCGCCGGCGTGCTGCTGCGTGGGCTTCGTGCCGTCTCGGACTTCGACTACGAGTTCCAGATGGCTGGCATGAATTATCGGCTCGATCCCGAGATCGAGACCGTGTTCCTGATGGCGAGCGAGCATCACCAGTTCATCTCCTCGCGCTTCGTCAAGGAGATCGCGCGCCTGGGTGGCGACGTCTCGAGCTTCGTGCCGGGGTTGACTTTGCAGCGGACGCTGGCGCGTGTGCGCGCCGACAAGGGAGAACCAAAAGATGCTTAGACGCGACGTGCTGACGGCCGGTGCCGTGTGCCTGCTGCTGCAACCCGCCTTGGCACAGGACGTGCCGCCGGCACCCCCCATCAAGCTCGATCCACAGAACACCGTGTTCCTCGATCTGCCCGGCGGGCGCGTGACGATACGGCTTCGGCCCGACCTCGCACCCAAGCATGTGGAGCGCGTGAAGCTGTTGTGCCGGGAAGGGTTCTACGACGGCACACCGTTCCATCGCGTCATCGAAGGCTTCATGGCGCAGGGCGGCGACCCGACAGGCACCGGCGAGGGCGGCAGCAAATATCCCAATGTGCCTGCCGAGTTCAGCAACTCTGTGCGTTTTCTGCGCGGCACAGTCGGCGCTGCCCGCTCGTCGGACCCTGACAGCGCGAACAGCCAGTTCTTCATCATGTTCGCGCCCGGAGCCAGTCTGGATGGCCAATATACGATCTGGGGAAACGTGGTCTCGGGCATGGATGTGGTCGACAAGATCAAGCGCGGTAACCCAGACGATAACGGCAAGGTCGAGGACCCGACCAAGATCGTGCACATGCGCGTGGCTGCCGACGTCAAGTCGTAAACACCTGGAGTAGAGAATGTCTGATACCGATCTCGAGAATACGCTGCTGATGGACCTGAAGTCCGGCCGCGTGACAATTCAATTGCGGCCGGACCTGGCGCCGAAGCATGTCGAACGCGTCAAGATGCTTGCGCGCGAAGGTTTCTACGACAACACGCCGTTCCACCGCGTGATCGAAGGCTTCATGGCTCAGGGCGGCGATCCGACGGGCAGCGGTTCGGGTGGCAGTAAGCATGGCAATCTGCCCGCCGAGTTCAGCCGCACCGCCAAGTTCGTCCGCGGCACGGTCGGCGCCGCCCGCACCGGCGACCCGAACAGCGCCAACAGCCAGTTCTACATCATGTTCGCGCCGGCGCCGCACCTGGACGGTCAATATACCATCTGGGGGCAGGTGACGGACGGGATGGAGCACGTGGATTCCATCAAGCGCGGATCGGGTGGCGGTGGCACGGTCAGCACGCCTGATCGTATCGTCAAGGCGCAGTTGGCCAGCGACGCCTCGAGCTGAAGGCTTTTCGCGGGCTGCAGGGTTGACCTGCGGCCCGTCGTAGCCTTTTAGGAGCTTGGAGCGAGCCTGTAGCTCAGTCGGTAGAGCACGAGACTTTTAATCTTGGGGTCGTGGGTTCGATTCCCACCGGGCTCACCATTTGCATGCGGTATCCGGCTGGACCGGCTGAAGCGCGTCCGGCTGTTTTTGGCTGTCACCTGCAGCCGGAAAGATATGTCTTTCCGGCTGCAGGATCACGTCAGGCGCCCGGCTTGAGAACGACCTTGATGCAGCCATCGGCTTTGTCCCGGAACGTCTTGTACATTCCTGGGCCTTCCTCGAGCTTGACTGTGTGCGTGATCACGAAGGACGGGTCGATTTCACCCTTCTCGATCCGTTGCAGCAGCCCTTCCTGGTATTTCTGCACCGGTGTCTGCGACATGCGGAACGTGATTCCGCGGTTGATCGCCGAACCCATGGGAACCTTGTCGAGCAAGCCGCCATACACACCGACGATGGAGACGATACCACCGTTGCGCACATTGTTGATTGCCTGCCGCAGCACGTGCGGACGATCGGTGCCGAGGAACGTCGCCTGCTTCACCCGGTCGATCACCGAATCGATGGAACCGCCAACATGCGGCTCGGTGCCGACTGCATCGATACAGGCATCGGGACCGCGACCATGGGTCTTCTCGCGAAGCACCTCGTAGATGTCATCCTTCTCGAAATCCAGGGTTTCAGCACCGGCGAGCTTTGCCATCGCCAGCCGCTCGGGTACCGTATCGATCGCGATGACGCGTTCTGCACCCAACAGAAAAGCCGAGCGTATGGCAAACTGCCCCACCGGACCGCAGCCAAAGACGGCAATGGTGTCACCAGGCTGGATGTTGCAGAAATCCGCCGCCATGTAGCCGGTTGGGAAAATGTCCGATAGAAACAGAACCTGCTCGTCTGTGAGGCCCTCAGGCACCTTGATCGGGCCGACATCGGCAAACGGCACGCGAAGGTATTCCGCTTGCCCGCCAGCATAGCCGCCAAGCATGTGGGAGTAGCCGAATAGTCCTGCAGGCGAGTGTCCCCACATTTCCTCCGCCATCTTGTGGTTGGGGTTGCTACGCTCGCAGCCGCTAAACAGCCCCTTCTTGCAGAAGAAGCAGTCTCCGCAGGCGATGGTGAAAGGCACCACGACCCGGTCGCCGACCTTCAGTTTTTTGTTTTCGCTGCCAACCTCGACCACTTCGCCCATCGTCTCGTGGCCGAGCACATCGCCGCTTTGCATCGATGGCATCACGCCGTCATACAAATGCAAGTCGGAGCCGCAGATCGCACAACTCGTCACTTTGATGATCGCATCGCGTGGATGCTGGATTTTGGGATCGGGCACGGTATCACAGCGAATATCGCCTTTGCCGTGCCAGCAGAGTGCCTTCATGAAATGCTCCGATCGAGTAAAGCGTCCCTCTCCCGCCGAGGAACACACCGACCGAAAGCCCGGCATGCGGCTTAGGTTGCCACAACCTCGACAACAGAAGAGTGAGCCGCCTCCAATGCCTGGGCGCGGTGGGTTGCCGTGTGGGCACTCAACACACGCTCTCGTGCAGCCCTTCCCATGGCCCGGCCGTCGTCCACCGGTCGGGCAAGGGTAGCCAGCACGTCGTCGGGCCCGTCAGCGACCACAATCTCAGTGCCCGGCCGGAAGAAAAGCTCGAGGCCTGCCCAGGCATCGCCGATGACCGGCGTGGCGCAAGCGGCTGCCTCGAACAGCCTGACGCTGGGACTGTAGCCGGCAGCCACCATGTCCGCGCGGGTGATGTTCAGCGTCCAAGCCTGGCTTGTATAGAAGTCTGCGTGCTGTGCCGGCGGAAGGTGCTCGATCCGCTCCACATTGGCCGGCCATATTATGTCGGCTGGATATTGAGGCCCAGCAACAACGAAGCGGAGGTGGGGAGCGCGCCGGGCCGGCTCGAGCAGCAGCCGCTCCAATTTAGGCTGGCGGTCGGCGCTGTATGTTCCCAAGTAGCCAAGATGCCACGTCGGCTCGGAGGGAACCGGCAGTGGCGCATATACAACCGGGTCAACTGCACAGTAGAGCGCAAACGCGTAACGCGCGCCGTAATGAGTCTCCAGATACCTGAGTGTCGGCCCGCCCGTAAACGAGAAATACAGGTCGAAAAGCGGGATCGTCTTCTCCGAAATATACAGAGACTCGCCGCGTGCCAATGCTGCCAGTGTGACTGGCGTATCAATATCGTAGAAAGCAAGCAGCCTTGCCCAGGGCCGAACAAGATGCGTGACCGCAATTCCGTCCACCACATACGAGCCAATTATCACGAGATCGGCGCCTGCAATGTCGTCCCGGAAACGATCAAGATCCTGCGCCTGCCGGTAGAACTGCAATCGGCAAAAGTCTGGCCTCGGCATGTCGCGGTGCGCGGCATACCAGGGCTGGTCGCATTCAAGGAAAAGAATGTCGTGACCACGGTTGTTCAATGCACGCAGCAACGCGCGATAGGTCGTGGCGTGGCCATTGCCCCAGGAAGAACTGAGCGACAAGCCGATCACGACAATCCGCATTTTTCTTGGCATCAGGCAGCGAGCGTCTGACAACGTCGAGCAAACGTTTCTGTCAGAAGAGCATGCACTATCGCCGCACGGCTGTCATAGGTGTGCTCGGCCAGGCACCGCCTGAGAGAGGCTTTTCCGATAGCGTGCGCGCGTGCCGGCGTGAGCGCCGCGAGATGGTCGGCCACATCCTTTCCATCACGTGCGACGAGGATTTCCGTATCAGGCTGCAGGAACAGCTCGATACCTTCCCACGCATCGGTGATCAGGCATGCGCCGGCGCCTGCTGCTTCAAATACCCGCGTGGCAGGAGAGAACCCCATCTCCGCCATGCTGTCGCGTGCAACATTCAACACCGCCGCGGCGGAGCAATTGAGTGCATTGTGAAGGGCTGTTGGCACATGACCGATGCACGCCACATTCGAAGGCATGGGCTTGTCGTGCCAGCCGTTTCCACCCAATAGAAACCGCTTGCCAGGCTCTCGCAACGCTGCAGCAAGAAAGAACTCCTCCACTCGCTTTTCCCGATCGGGCAGCCGGTTGGCGAGGAATGATAAATCTGCAGCGAGAGCCGGATCGGCGGCCACCGGAAAGTGCGTAGCTGGATCAAGAGCGTTGTAGATTGGCACGCAGCAACGCGCACCGAGCGCCTCATAGGCATCAACCACCGGCGGACCACCGCCATAGGTGAGAACCAGATCGAAATCCGGTAATGTGCGTCGCAATAAATGATCCGGCGCGGCGCGCAGCACTGCCAAAGTCGCAGGCGCGTCAACGTCCCAATAGACCCGCAAGGCATGCGGCGAAGCGTTCTCATTGAGTCCGGCGACGAGTTCATCGTCGAAAACACCAACTCCGCTGGCTTTAACAACAACATCGGCTTCACGTGCCTCGCCCATGACGCGGGCGAGCGCGCTATGGCTGGCATCATAGACGACCACTTTCGCCCAGGCTGGAGGATCGATATCGCGATGCGCCTGTCGGTCGAATGCGTCCGGCTCATAGAACGTGATGCTGTGCCCATATTTCGCGAGCGCTTGCAGCAGGCCGCGGTAATATGTCGCCGCTCCGTTCCAGTAGGAGGAAAGAAGGCTGGATCCATAGAACGCAATCTGCATGTCGGGTCCCGATGAGAGAAATGGTTCTAGTTGGATAATCAAGTTGCCGGCGTCAGCTTAGAGGCTCCGATTGCCCGACCGGAGCTTTTTGCGTCGCCCCTTAAAGAGAAAAGACCTTCACTGATCGCCAACAATTCATCGGCACGATGTCCACATGTATGACGCTCCAGCACGCGCTGAAGCCCGGATTGCGCAACCTTGGCGGCCAATGCGGCATCTTCGGAAAGTGCCCGCATATGGGCTTTCATTTCTGCTCCATCGCGCCCCGTCATAAAATCCACGCCCGGCCGGAACAGTTGTTCACAGTCGTCCCATGGCGCGCTGATGAGCGGAATACCGCAGGCCAGCGCTTCGAAGACTCGAATGGTCGGGATACCCGGTAGGAGTTTCGTGTAGAACCGGCGTGGCACGTGAACGGTGAACGTGTGGCGTGCGAAAGCTTTCGGTACCATGGCATTGGCGATCCAGCCACGAAAGCGTGCGCCATATCGGGCCAGCAGACTCAGTGCGGCCTCAGGGTAGCGAACGCCATGAACATCGAGGCTCATACCGGCGCTCCTTGCAGGCGCAAGGAGATATCTCTCTAGCTCCTCCGTCCGTTCGCCGTCGCCCCAATTGCCGACCCATATGGCACCCGCTCGGACCGTATCAGCCAACGGAGGCTGAAACAGAGTGGTATCGGCGGCCTCATGCCAGACATGCACGCGTCCAGTCCAACCCCAGGTTTCATAGACGCGTGCCAGCGTGGCGCCAAACGCCAGGATGCCGTCGAAATGTTCGAGGTCGAAGCGGCGGATGGCATCCGGATCGCTGACCGCACGGTGATGCGTGTCATGAAACAGGAGCTTGAACGAGCCGGTCGCGCGTCGCCGGCCAATAGCTTGCACGAGACTTGGCTCATTCCACTCGTGAACAACAACCAGGTCTGCACCGTCTAGAGCTGCATCCAGTGCGGTGTCGTCTTCAAGAATGCGGGCCGCCAGCATGGGAAATTGTGCTGCGAATGCATCCGCCGCCTGCTGACCGTGGTCGGCCACAAGATTATCACGGCTCCAGCTCACGGCGGGCTCGTAGACTACAACGTCATGACCCCGGTCCGACAAAGCCCGCAGCACACCGCGTAGGAAATGGGCATTTCCGTGGTTCCAGCATGAGACGAGCGAATGCGTGAAATAGACAATGCGCATTTACGCAGCCCGTGCGGCGCGGCTTTGCAGCGCCGTATGAAGCGATAAGGTGGCTGCCACCATCGCTGACTGCGTGTATCGGCCTGCACGCGTCATTGCCGCCCGGCCAAGTTCAATCCGTCGAGCTTCGTTTGCGGCTAACGCGTTCAGCGTGTCGGTCCATGCCTGCGTATCACGTGGTGGAACGAACAAAGCCGCATCCGCCCATAATTCGCGAAAGGTCGGAATGTCGGCAAGCACCAGAGGCGTGCCGGCCTGCGCAGCTTCCAATACCGCAAGGCCGAACGGTTCGTAGATACTTGGCGCGGCGAAAATGGCAGCTTTAGCCATCAAGTCGCGCAATGCTCCGTTTGGCAGAACTCCAAGCAACCTGAGACAGTCCGCCTGAAAGCAGGTGTCATCAGGACCGTTTGCATTGCCTGCCGCATAAATGGGAAGCATACATTCGCGAGCCACGCGGTCGAGGATCGAGATATTCTTTCCTTCATCCCACAACCGTCCGGCCGTCAGGATGAAAGCCTCTCTTTCTGCGAGTGTCGAGACGGGATGCGGCGAGACGCCATTATGAATAACGTGTAGCGGGCGTAAGCCGCCATAAACGGCAGCCAGCGCATCGGCGAACGCATAACTGGGAGCAATTGTGGCGTGGGCTGCGGAAAGCCCGGCCTGGGTGGCCGCATGATGGTATGCCATCTCCGCAGGGCGTGGGCCGGACCGGACGGCCTTCCACCAAGTAGTCATGCAGGAATGTGCAGTCGCGACGGTGGGAAGACACCAATCGGCATCTGCCAGGCACGGCGCGTGAAGATGCGCGCTATCGACATCGTGTATCACGGCCAACTCCGCTAGCGCGGCTGCGATTCGCCGTAACCCGGCACTATCACCTACCGTCCAATCGAGCTCGAGCCCGGTATCGACCAAAACACATCCAGGCTCCGCAGCCGGCGACGGTAAAGCGTCAGTCGACTGCTTTATCTCTTCTAAAAAAGAGGATTTCTGCCGTCCCCCAGGGCCTACTACCGCCAGCACGATACCCACGCCAGCAGAAACGAAGCCCTGAGCAAGGGCCAAGCTATATTCCCAAACGCCGCCAACTGCATCGGTGGTGATGAGCACCGTCATGCCGGAAGGCAATCCTGCTCCAGCACCCGGAGATCGAGCGGAGCTTGCTCCTGTATGTCGGAAAAACGCGTGAACTGCGCAAGGTAGTGGTCCAGCGCACGCTCCCAAGCATCGTCGTCGGGCGTTCCCCACCTTGCGTGGTAATCGGGGCTGCTGGGATAGGCGAACATCGGTACCGGGTCATTGGCCCACACACCGCCTTGTTGCAGGCGAGCTCGCCAGGTTTCGATCTGGCCGGCATCATCGCCTGTTGTCTGAATGAGATTTGCCTGCACAAACGGCACATGGCGACGTGCGAGAAGCAGGCGCTCGGTCAGTTCGTCCGTGGTCATGCGGCAACTCTTGTCCAGTGCCGCGCGACCATCCTCGGTCAGGCTTTCCACACCGGCTTCAATCGACACGCAGCCGGCGCGGCCAAGCAATTCCAGCAATGGCGGCTTCCACAGATCGATGCGGGTCTGCACGCCAAACTGCAATCGACGGAGGGCGAGCGCCTCGAGAAGAGCTGGCCAGGGCAGGAAAATTTCGTCGATGAAATACAAGTAAGTGGCGCCTTGGGCGGCAAGACGATCTATCTCGCCAAGCAATGTCGGCAGATCGCGCCGGCGGTAAGCGTCGCGGAAATCGATTTTTGCACAGAAACTACAATGGTAAGGGCAGCCGCGCGACGCTTCGAGTTCCGCGCCAGAACCCGTCGGCGTGCAGTCGAAACGGTGATGATGGTGCGGGTGCCGGGCGATCCATTCGTCCGGCCAATGCAACGCGCCGAGCGCTTCGAAGCGGGTCGCCTGTGTTGCGCCGGTCAGAAGCAGGTCGCCTCGAACCAAGGTAGCCGCGCCTGCGACATCCGTGCGCGGCCACGCGGCTGCCAGCGCCGCAATTGCTTCCTCTGGTTCGCCACGCAGTACGACATCGGCGCCGAGCTTGCGGAGCGTCGCCCGCGGCGTGGCCGAACCATGTGGCCCGACGGCCACGATCGCCCCGCCACGACCGTCGAGAGCTGCGATCATCTCGCGCGGCACTCGAAGCTCCGGTGGTGCGCAACGCCAGAAGAGATAGCTGGGCGCGGTGGTGACAACGGTGAAAGCCGGCCGGAAATCGGCAATTTCATCGGCCAGATCGGCGGCCGACGTTTGGTTTAGATGGCCGTCCAGCAACAACACTTGGTGGCCGGCCTGTTCGAGCAGCAGTTTGGCGGCGCCAAGCTCAAGCGGAAGATGTGGCTCCCGGCATCCGAAATATATGCTGCCTTCGAAGTGCCAGGGCGGATTGACCAGCGCGACTTTCATGCCCCCGCCTCAATCAATAACAAGACCTTCTGTTCCGCATCGAAGAAGCAAAAAACTTTCGATACCCTGAAGTGCCGCGCGTGGTGGAGGTGCGTCATTGCACAGCTTCTGCGGCTTGCAACCGGCCGGTGACGCCGAAATGTTCGGCAAGGCGGGCGATCCCGGCTTGCCAGCCCAGTGGGTTCTGCAGGTTAAGCGTGCGGCGGATTTCGCTGGTGTCGGCTACAAAATAGCGCTGGTCGCCAGGGCGCCAGGGGGAAAAATCCACCGGTATCGATCGGCCGAGAAGCTGCTCGAGATAGGCCACGAGTTGCACCAGGCTGATGGCATTCGCGGGGCCGCCGCCGAGATTGAATGCCCGCCCGGTAATGCTGTCGATCTCAGCAAGCGCACCGGTATAAGCGGCTACCGCGTCACCCACATGCAGCACGTCGCGCACCTGATGTCCGTCGCCGTAAATCGTCAGCCCATCCCCGGCGATCGCGCGCAGGAGAAAATGCGCAACCCAGCCCTGGTCTTCGGTCCCGAGCTGTCGCTCGCCGTAGATGCAGCTCATGCGCAGAACCGCCGTGCGCAGCCCGAAACTATGCGCGTAGTCCAAAACATACTGATCGGCCGTGCCTTTGCTGCAGCCATACGGCGTGTGAAAGCATAATGCGCGATCCTCCCCGATGCCGCTGGCGCGCAGCGCTGGATCGACGGGCAGATATCTCTCGCCATCAAGCGTGAGCGCGATATCGGCCAAGTCGCCGTAAACCTTGTTGGTGCTCGCAAAGACAAGTGGCGCAGTCGGGTTGTGCAGACGCAACGCTTCCAGCAGCGCCAACGTGCCTGCAGCGTTGATGCCGAAATCGCTGACCGGATGCACCATGCTGGTCGTGACAGCCACTTGGCCTGCCAAGTGAAAAACCGATTCCGCCTTTGCGGCCGCTTCGCCGACAGCCGCCTCATCGCGTATGTCGCCCAGCGCGAAACTGATCCGCGTGGGGTGCCGCTTGGCCAGCCACAGAAGATTACGCTCAACGCCGGTTCGGGCCAGCGCATCGAACAGCATGACGTGATGCCCGTCCCCCGCCAGGCGATCGGCAAGGTTGGCGCCGATGAAGCCGGCGCCGCCAGTGATCAGCACGGCGCGGGTGCCGACGATGGCCGGCATGTGCAAACGGCGAGCGAGAGTCAGCGTGCGGTCCAGACCGGCTATCCCGTTCGCACTGAGCAGGCGGGCTGCAAGCTTGGGCTGGCCCGCTTGATCAAACAGTCCGGCGTGCGCCTCCGTCTGGGTCGCCGCGACAGACCGTGGCCGGTCGATCAGCGCCGTCCAGTAAAGCCGGGCAGGCTGGGCCTGGATCGCGTCCAGCAACGCCTGCGCCTGCCGATGTTCGTCGTGCTTCCAGGTCGGATAGGAAGCGTCGGTAATCCAAAGTTCGAGGCCGGCTGGCAGCTCAACGGCCTCCGCCATGTCGGCCGGCACGCCCACGGCATCGGCGGCATCCAACAGGCCAGCCTGCTCGAACTGTGCGATGTGGGCAGTGTCTGTCGCGCGAAGACAGATCTTCAGCCCAGCCTTGCTGGCGAGCGGCACCAGCCCATCCAGCGCCGCAACCGGGCCGGCAAGCTCGATGCTCTCGCATAACCCGGACAGCCGGGCGAAAAGCGCATCGCACGTGCCAGGTTCCGAAAGCGTGAGGCTCGGGAGCACTGTGCAGACGGCGGCCAACTTGGCAAGCAATCCGAGCCACGCTTCCTGGCCTGCAGCACCGGCAATCTCACGGTAGTCGACCGGCACGCGCACATGGCCGATTCCTGCCGTCCGCAGCAAATCCGCCGCTTGCTCGACGGCCGCATCATCGGCCGGCGCAAATGACTGGGAGACGCCGACCATGTCGCGGTATTCAGGCTCGATCATGCGACCAGGCCGTGCGTCTCGAGCTCGCGACGCGCTTCGGCCACCCGGTCGGTGGCCGTTTGCCGGCCCACCCAGTCGGCCAACTCCTCGAAACTGTCATCAAAACTGCGCCGCGGATGAAAGCCGAGTGTGCGCCGCGCCAGCGAAATATCGGCAAAGCAATTGCGTATGTCGCCGATACGCGCCTTCTCGGTAATCTCGGGCTCCAACTCAGGGCGCCCCATCGCCGCGGCAAAGCTGGTGGCCACTTCGGCAATGCTCACGCTCTGGCCGCTACCGATGTTGAACACGCCGCCATTGGCGGCAGGCTCGTCGAGCGCCAGCAGAAAGGCGCGGGCGACGTCCTCCACATGAACGAAATCGCGCCGTTGTGCGCCATCCTCGAACACCATAGGCCGCTGATTGTTCAGCAGGCGCGAGGCAAAAATCGCCAGCACGCCGGTATAGGGATTCGATAGCGCCTGACCCGCGCCATAAACGTTGAACAGCCGCAGCGCCACCGCCTGCATCCCATAGGCGGGCGCCACATTCAGCGTCAGACGCTCCTGCACGAATTTCGAAATGGCATAGACCGAGGCGAGATTGGCTGGCTTCTGCTCGGGAGTGGCTACCGGCGTGAGCAGCCCGCCATCGGTGCCCACCGGGTTCCAGCCATGGTCGCCCGGCCGCCGCATCGCATCATCCACGATCGCGCCGTCCGCCGTTTCGTAGCGGCCCTCGCCGTAGATGCTCATCGAGCTGGCAGTCACGATGCGTTGCACGCGATGCTTGATCAGCGCCTGCAACAAAACCGCCGTGCCGTAGTCATTGACCGAGACATAGCGGTCGATCGCATACATGCTTTGGCCGACGCCCACTTCCGCCGCCAAATGGACGATCTTGTCCGCACCCTTCAAAGCCCGCTCGACGAGCGCCGCATCGCGCACATCGCCATGAAAGAACTCGACGTGGTCCAGTACGGGATTGCGCGGCGCGCCTGGCGCGTGAACCTGATCGATCAGGCTGTCCAGAATGCGGACCTGATGGCCGGCGGCAAGCAGCGAAGTGGCGATGTAAGAACCGATGAACCCGGCGCCGCCGGTGATCAGGATCGTGTCAGGCATATCCTCGTCCTTGGCTGATGCGCGCCGGATGCGACTCGTCGTCGTAAAAATGTAACAACGATCACCGCACAAGGCGAAAGGAACAAAGATGTTCCTTCACAGCGTCGTGATTGGGATGGGAAAGAGGGCAGGTTTGCCCTGCCATCGTCAGTTCAGGCAGGCACCCGTGTGAGCAGGGCAGATCGCGACAAAGCCGTGCTGCACGTGCTGCGAATCGACATAAGTCCCGGCAATGGAACCTGCTTGATTGACGGCGGTGATGGTGGTGTAGGTCGCACCCGGCATATCGATCCGACGGTAAGCGCCACCACGATAGATGAAACCATGGATGTTCAGGCTGCTATCGGCTGTCGGATCCCAGAAGTTTCCCACCACCTCGCCGGCTTCGCCCAGGCCGACCACTTGCGTGGCGCGATGGCCGCCGGGAAAATCGTACGCGGTATCCACGCCGGCGCGACGAACAAACCCGTGCATATTGGCAGGGCAGGTCGCCAGGCTGCAGCTATCTGTCAGGTAAGTGCCGCCGAACAGGCCGGCATCATTGATGAAAACCAGGCCGGTCCCGACGGCGAGCGGCAGAGTAGTATCGACCGACGTGAAGGCTCCATTGCTGAGGCTGAAACCGTGCTGCTTATAGGCTGAATCCGCATATTGTCCGACGATTGTGCCGCCGCTGTTGATCGCGAACGCGTAGCTCAGCGTGGCCCCCGGCACTGCGAGCAAGCTCAGGCGACGTCCTGCGGTAGCAAAGGCGGAGAAGCTGAAACCGGCGGTTTGTGCAAAGCCGACGACAGTGCCGGCCCGGTTCATCGCGGCCACCGTGTAAGCGTTAGCCTTGTCGGCGAGGAACGGCGTTCGCGCGCTCGTCGCCAATCCCTCACGGAACACGCCATCGGGCACCGTCGCCGATGCAGACGTGCCGGCAACCGCACCGGCACTGTTGATCGCGCCAAGCACCGTCCCCTTGCCGGGCGCATCTACCAGTGTCGTCGCGCCGGCCTGCCACACCATCCCGTGCGTGACGCCGGCAGCGTCCGTCGTCTGGCCGACAACACGGCCCTGCGCATCGATGCCACCGGCAGCGCTCGCCGTCTGGCCAGGCACATCGAGCGAGGTAAACGTGAAGCTGCCGGCCTTCGCCGCGTCCATACCGCACAAGACCGTCACCGGCGCGAGCAGCGCGGCAAGCGTGGCGAGACGTGACATGGCGCACTCCTGGAACCGACGATCAATCTAGGCCCGATCCGAACCCATGGCCAGGGTCACGCCCGTTCGGCTGGACTACAAAGCCGCCATCGCGCGCAAAACGCCCGGAATGGCGGTCTTCATCTGAAAATAACCCCGCGTGGCCCGCGGCCATGTCAGCTCGTCCCATTGCCGGCGGATTTGCACGCATCCGGCCGTCAACACACTTGCCGATGGCCCGACCGGGGCGAACGCCGCGACCACCGGCAAGTCGCCGTTCCACCCCGGCGCCGCCATCGCTGCGTCGCAGCCAAAATGCGCCCCGGCGCGCGCCAGAGCGTCCTCCATCGCCGCCGCATCCGTTTGCCTGACCCGTTCGGACGCATCCGGCGCGTGCGCCATTATCCCGGCCACCCGTGTCACCCGCGCCCCCGCGATCGGCAGGCTTTCCGGACACAAATCGTCGAGATGCAGCAGCAGGCCCACATAACCCGAAGGCGCCACATCAGCCCTCGGCAAAGCGACCTGCTCCGGCGGTTCCGTCTCCTCCAGCGCCACCGGGTCCTCGTTCAGGCCGCTCGGTGAAAACCGTCCCGCGGTATAACGGCGTATGTTCTCCGCGCGCGCAGCATAGGCCTTGCCGCGCGTATGCAGCCCGGCCACCCAACGCCAGGACAGCGTATTGCTCGCCGGATCGCCGTCCAGCAGATGCCGGAGAAAGAAATCCGCCCCCAGCACCCAAGGCAGATTGAGGGTGAAGATCCAGATCGACGCGAACCACATCCGCGTATGGTTATGCAGCCACCCCGTCTCGACCAGCGCCCGCGCCCAATCGTCGAACCCGTCGATGCCTGTGCTTCCGCCAACCGCCGCCTCGTAGGCGCGCCGCAGACCCGCGTTTCCAGCCAGGCGATCACCCTCAGCCGCGACGTCGCTCAGATATCGCGCCCACACGTCGGGATGGGTCTGCAGAAACCCCTTGAAATACGATCGCCAGAAAACCTCCTCGATAAACTTGCAGGCCGACTCCGGTCCGTGCGCCGCCAGCGCCGCCGCAACCACCTCCTCCTCCAGCAACAGCCTGCGCCTGAGATACGGCGACAGCACCGTCGTCGTCGGTTCGAAATCCGGCCCCGCATCGGTATTGCGGCCCGATGCGTAAATGCGCCCGGTGCGTGGAACGATGTCAGCCAGGCGATCCAGTCCGGCAGCGCGCGTCAGCAGAATGTCATGATCCATCGCACGCATGTGGGGCGATTTGTGCGCCCGCCAGCCAAGCGGCCTGGCGGATGAGGTGAGATTCGAACTCACGGAGGGCTTGCACCCTCGGCGGTTTTCAAGACCGCTGCCTTAAACCACTCGGCCACCCATCCGGCTGCATGCACCCGCGCCTGCCCGGTTTAGCAAGCCGGCCGCCCGGTGGTCCATGGGCATGCTTCCCCAGATCGGCGTGACGACGTAGAAGCCGACAATTCGACGCTGAAGAGGATGAGCCGAACGATGCGTGACTGGACAGGCTTCGCGGCCCCGAGTGCCTTGCTGGCCGCCTGGCTCGCCGCCAGCCCCGCCATCGCCGCGCCGCCGCCCGATCCGGACAGCATCTACACCATCCAGGTGGAAAACGACGCCGTCTCCACGCAGCGCGGCACGTCCGACCAATACTACACCAGCGGCCTGCGCCTGGCCTGGACGTCCGGGCAGAACGCAATCGGGCCCGCCACCGCGCTCGGCCAGTCGATCTGGGGCGCCGGCACCACGCGCCTGTCGCTGGAGATCAGCCAAAGCATTTTCACGCCGCGTGCAACCCAGATCAGCCCGCCGCCCCTCAACGACCGTCCCTATGCCGGCGAACTGCTTGCCACCGCCGGCCTGGTGCACGATTCCGACCAATCCCGCGAACTGATCGCCCTCACGCTCGGCGTCGTCGGCCCTTCCGCCCTCGGCCGCGAAGTGCAGAACGGCTTCCACAATCTCATCGGAGACACACCCAACCGCGGCTGGCACTACCAGTTGCCGGACCAGCCGGCCTTCGAAATTCTCGCCCAACGCACGCTGCGCATCCCGCTCGTCCAGCTTGGCCCGATCGAGACCGACGCTCTGCCAAGCGGCACCATCGGCATCGGCGACGTGCGCGACTACGCCCAGCTCGGCGGCGTGCTCCGCTTCGGCCAAGGCCTGCAAAGCGACTACGGCACAGCACGCATCGAGCCCGGGCTGAACGGATCGGACGCCTACACCGCCGTGCGTCCGTTCGCCTGGTACGCCTTCGCCGGCGTGGACGGCCAGGCAGTCGGCTACGACGTCAGCCTGGACGGCAGCACTTTCCGCAGCGACTCGCGCAACGTGCATCACATCTGGGATGTGGGCGAGTTCGAAGGCGGTCTCGCCGTCATGGCGTTCGGGGTAAGGCTGACCTACACGCAGACTTGGCAGACGCAGGAGTTCAAGGGCGCGAAGGGCGGGTTGTTCAACTTTGGGTCTTTGGCATTGTCGACGAAGTTCTAAGGAAGGAAGCAGTCCTTTTTTGAAAAAAAGGACCAAAAAACTTTTGCTCCTTGGCGTACGCCTTGCGCGAGCATGCGGCAGCACGATCGAAGGTTTTTTGCTTCTTTCTTTCAAAAAAGAAGCCTTCCTTCCTGACCTTTCACGTGAACATTTTGTGGTTTGAGCCGACGCGCACTCACGTGCCATCAACCCAAATGATCACCCGCCGAATCCTCCTGGCCGCCCCCCTTGCGATACCCTGTGCCGCCAACGCGCAAGGCGGCTTCCCCGCGTTCGTCGCCTCCGTCCGCGCCGAAGCCGTGCGCGCCGGCATTCGCGGCCGCACGGTGGATACGGCGTTCGAGGGCGTGCAGCCCAACCCCAAGGTGCTCGAACTCGACCATCATCAGCCTGAGTTCTCGATGAGCTGGGCGCAGTATCGCGAGCGGGTACTGCCGCAAACCCGGCTGGCGAGGGTGAAATCCGCCTACGCCGCCCAAGCCGCCGAACTTGCCCGGATCACGCGAACATATCGGGCCGATCCTCGTATCGTGGTCGGCATCTGGGCGCTGGAGAGCAATTTCGGCGAGAAAACCGGCAATTACCGCATCGTCGAGGCGCTGAGCACGCTCGCTTATGACGGCCGCCGCGCCAGCTACTTCCGCGGCGAACTGATCAATGCCTTGCGCATCCTCGACGCTGGCGACGTGACGCCTGGCGCGATGACCGGCAGCTGGGCGGGTGCCATGGGCCAGCCGCAATTCATGCCCAGCTCGTACCTGCGGTATGCCGTGGACGCGGACGGGGATGGGCGTCGCGACATCTGGACGAACCGCGCGGACGTGTTCGGCTCGGTCGCCAACTATCTCGCCAAGAGCGGCTGGCGTTGGGGCGAACCCTGGGGCCAGCAGATCCAGGTGCCGCAAGGCTTGCTGCCTGGCGACACCGGGCGTGAGCGGGTGCGTAGCCTGGCCGAGTGGGAGGCGTCCGGCGTCCGGCGCATGGACGGCCGCCGGTTCAGCAGCCCGCAGACACGCGGCGCAGTGCTGCTGCCCGACGGTTCGGGCGGCGATGCGTTCATGGTCTATGCCAATTTCAACGCCATCCGGCGCTACAATCCCTCCGATTTCTATGCGTTGGGCGTGGGGCTGCTGGCTTACGCGGCCGCGTGAGCATGCTCGGCCGGGCCGGGCTGTTCATGGGCGTGCTGGGCTTGTCGGGCTGCCTGCACCACCATCCACCAGCCGCCGGGCCGGTGGCGCATCCGCATTACGAGCTCGGTGCCGCCTATCAGGCAAACGGGTTCTGGTATTATCCGGCCGAAGATTACGGGTTCGATACGACCGGGCTTGCGACCGTCAGCCGATCCTCCGTCGGGCTCACGGCAGATGGCGAGTTGCGCGACCCGGGTGGGCTGACCGGCGCGATGCAGACCGTGCAGCTCCCGGCAATCGTCGAAGTGACCAACCTTGAGAACGGCCGGCAGATCATGGTGCGGGTGAACGATCGCGGGCCGGCCTCGCCAGGGCGCATCATCGCATTGTCGCCGCGCGCTGCGCTGCTGCTGCAGGCCCGGTCGGACGGCACGCAGGTGCGCGTGCGTTTGGACCAGGCGATGAGTCACCAGGTGGTGGACCAGTTGGGCGGCGGCCCGCAGCTCCACATCGCCACCGCTCCTTCGGCCACGATTACCGCCGAGGCTCTGCCGCCCCCGGGCGGTGGTGCAGCGGGACCGGCGCAGACGATCGGCGCCGCTCAGGCCGAACGAAGCGGACCAGCCGTGCCGGACCGCCTGCCCGAGCGGGTGACCGCGGGTTACGCCCGGCGCGGAACGTTGATTTTGCGTTGCGGCACGTTCGGTCGCTTCAATTATGCCAATACCGTCGCCGCCAAGCTGGCGGGACTCGGTGCCGATGTAGTGCGATCCAGGGACGGACGGCAGACGCGCTACGACGTGCAGGCAGGCCCGTTCGCCAATGTCGCCGCCGCCGACGCAGCCTTGGCGCAGGCGCTGCGGGCCGGGGTGATCGACTCGCGTATCGTGGTGCAATGATGAAATTGGAACGGGAGATTGCCATGAGCCTGCCACGCCGATCGATGCTGCTGTGTGGTGCGGCGCTGCTTGCCGGCGGCCCGGCATGGGCCAAGCCGCACAAGGCAAAGGAAGCGGCCGCCAGAAAGCCGGGCGCACCCGGCGGCGACGACGAGGAGGGTGGTGCCGAAGGTGGCGCTGCGAATACGCCGTCCGGATCGGCTGCCAACACGCCGCTCGGCCCGATGGATACGTCGGCGCAATGGGCCTACATCACCGACTTCAACACCGGCGCCGCCCTGCTCGACAAGGCCGCCGATGCGCAGATGCCGCCCAGCTCGATGACCAAGCTGATGACCGCCTACATCGTCTATTCCAAGCTGAAAGCGGGCACGCTCAACCTGACGCAGACGCTGCCTGTCAGCGAACATGCGTGGCGCACGCAGGGCTCGAAGATGTTCGTCGAGCTCGGCGGCCAGATCAAGGTGGAGGATCTGATACGCGGGATGATCATCCAGTCCGGCAACGATGCGTGCATCGTGCTGGCGGAAGGCATTGCAGGTTCCGAAGAGCAGTTCGTTGAGATGATGAATGCCGAAGCGCAGAAGATCGGCCTGACGAACAGCGCATTCCGCAACTGCACCGGCTGGCCGGACCCCGCACACCACATGTCCGTCCGCGACATCGCCACACTGGCCACGCGCATCATCAAGGATTTTCCGGAGTACTATCACTACGATTCGGAAAAGACGTTCACCTATCACGGGATCATCCAATACAACCGCAATCCGCTGGTGCAGCGCGGCATGGCCGATGGCCTGAAGACCGGCCATACGGATGCGGGCGGGTTCGGCGTGGTCGGCAGCGCCGAACATAACGGGCGGCGCGTGATCATGGTGCTGAACGGCATGCCGTCCGCGCGTGCGCGCGTGGAGGAAAGCGTGCGGCTGATGGGCTGGGCGTTCGCGAATTTCGAGAACGTCACGCTGTTCGCCGCCAACGACGTCGTGGAAAACGCGCCCGTCTATCTCGGCAACCGCCACAACGTGCCGTTGGTGGGTGCACACGATCTCAAACTGACAATGCCGCGCGCCTGGCGCCAGCATGCCCACATCGCGATCAGCTACGACAGCCCGATTCCGGCGCCGATCCGCGCGGGCGATGTGGTGGGCAAGCTGACCGTGAGCGGGCAGGGCGTGCCGCAGACGGAAGTGCCGCTGGTCGCCGGCGAGGATGTCGGCCGCATGGCGCTGCCGGGGCGCGCGGTGGCGGTGGTTTCGCATTTTCTGACCGGCGTTTGAGTAAGCAAGGCCTTCTTTCTTGATAGAAAGAAGCAAAGAACTTTTGAAAGTCTGGCTTGCTTATCGTCCTTGAAGGCGGTGAGGGCTCCGGCAAGACTACCGTGCTGCACGCGGTGGGCGCGGCGTTGCGCGCGCAGGGGCACGACGTGGTCCTCACCCGCGAGCCGGGCGGCACTTCGGAAGGCCTCGAACTACGCGCCCTTCTGCTCGCCGCCGACGGCCCGGCATGGGAGCCGATGGCCGAGCTGCTGCTGATGATGGCCGCGCGCGTACAGCACGTTACACGCGTGATCCGGCCCGCTTTGGCAGCCGGCCGCATCGTGCTCTGCGACCGCTTCATCGGCTCCACGATCGCCTATCAGGGGGCGGGACGCGGCATCCCCGAAGCATTCATTGCCGACCTGCATCGCCAGACGACAGGCGGCCTGATGCCGGATCTGACCGTGCTGCTGGACGTCGATCCACGGGTGGGCCTCGCCCGCAGCGTGCGCCGGCTGGGAAATGCGCGGGCGAACGAGGGGCGTTTCGAAGCGCTGGACCTCGCCTTCCACGATCGGGTGAGGGCGTCGTTCCTCTCGCAAAGCGGCCCAAGTCTGACGGTTGATGCGAGCGCGCCTGCCCACATCGTGCAGGACCAGGTCGTGCCTGGCATTCTGGCCGCCATAGCAAACCGGAGCTGAAGACCGCAGCCGCGAAATCGCCGCTGCTTCGACGCCTCCTAAAGGCCGAGCCGGCGGGCCCATCGCCCGAACATCTCGCTTTCGCCGAACTCCCGTGCTGCCTTGACCCGATTGGCCGCGCCCACCTCGGCCAGGTTCGCGTCCAGTAACGCCGCCAATCCGGCCGCGAACGCACCGTCATCGGCCGGCGTCACGAACGGCGCGTTTTCGGACGCCAGCATCGTTCGCACATCACCCACATCGGTGCAGACGGTCGGCAGACCGGCGCCCATCGCCTCGAGCAGCGAAATCGGCATCTGCTCGGTGTCAGAAGACAGCGCGAACACATCGAATGTGGCGAGCCAGCGTTCCGGCTCGGCACTTTGGCCGGCGAAGGTCGTGAGATGCGCTATGCCGAGCGAGTGCGCCTGCGCCTCCAGCCCCGCGCGCTCCGCACCGTCGCCCACGATGATCAGGCGCAGCTTGCGCTTTCTGCCGACGGCGGCGGCCGCTCGCAGCAGCCGGCCCAGGTTTTTCTCCGCCCGCAAGGCGGCGATGGTGCCGACGACAGGCCCCTCGCCGGGCGGCAGCTCCATCGGGCGCGCGCCATGGAAACGGGCGAGATCGATGCCGTTCGGCACATAATGCAGGTGTCGCGCCGGTAGCCGCCATTGTTTGAGCGCGATGCGTTCCAGCGTGCGGCTCGGCAGAATGACATTCGCGCCGCGCAGCGCGATGCGGCGGGTGAGCACGCGTCGCGGCAGTTGGCGGTCGCGCTCTTCGGGTCCGAACCCGTCTTCGGCGTGCAGATGCGGCAGCCCGGCCAGCCGCGCGCCGATCAGCCATTCGATCGCGCCCCAATTGCCGGTGACCACCATGCGCGGCTTGGCCTCGCGCAGGAACCGCCGGGCAAACAGCACCGCGTCCGGCAGTCGCTTCGGCACCGGGCCGAGCCTGGGAAACTGCACGTCCAGCCTTGGCGACAATTTATCGGCGCAGGCGAGCTCGCCATTGAGCGAGACCACGGTATGCGACACGTCCGGGCCGAGATGGTTGGCGAGCGAGGCGAAGCGCACCTGCGGGCCGCCAATGCCGAAGCCGGGAAACACCCACAGCAGGCGGCCCGGCAGACGCACCGTGTCCCTCATGCGTCGGCGAGCACGCGGTCCTGCGCCTCGGGCAAGGATGCCAGGCTGGCGAGAAAGCCTTCGAACGCGAGCAGCAGCCAGATAGCCTGCGCATGATCGGCCGATCCGCTTTCATGGGCGTCCAGCACGCATGCAATCCCGTCCGCGTCGAATAGGCCGCTGTCGAGCATCGTCGGGCCGAGCAGCAGGCCGCGCACGCGCGCCATCTGGCCGCGGAACAGCGGTGCCATGTCGCTGGTGAACCCCTGTTTTGGCCGGTAGAGCACCTCGTTCGGCAGCAGCGGCTCGAGCGCCTTTTTCAGGATGTGCTTGCCGCCGCCGGCACCGATCTTCAGCCCTGCCGGCAGGGACATGCCCCAGCCGAGGAATTCGTGGTCGAGGAACGGCGCGCGCACCTCCAGCGAGGCGGCCATGCTGGCGCGATCGACTTTGGTCAGGATGTCGCCCGGCAGCCAGGTCGCGAGATCGGCGAGCTGCGCCTGCAGCAGCGGGTCAGCCTCGCTGGCCGCCTCCATCACGGCGCGCACCGGTGCGAACGGGTCGTGCCCGGCAATGGCCGCACGCAAGCGCGGGCTGAACAGCGCATGACGCTGGCCGGCGTGGCTGCGGGTGACGGTGCGCGCGTAGCCTTCGGCCGCGTCCAGGCTCAGCTCGGTGAGCGTGTGCTTGGCGCGCAGAAACCGCGGCGCGCGGTCGAGCTTGGGATAGAGCGCGGCCAGCCTGCCGATCGCCTGGCGGCGCAGGGAAGGTGGCAGATGCCGGCGCACGCCGGATACCAGGCTGTGCCAGCGATAACGGCGATAGCCGCCGAACACCTCGTCGCCGCCATCGCCGGAAACGGCCACCGTCGCGTGCCGCCGCGCCAGCCGGCAGACGGTGAGCGTGGGCACGGAGGAGCTGTCGCCGAACGGTTCGCCGAACACCGCGGCCTGCGCCCTTGCGCCGGCGATCATGTCCGTGGCCGCCGCCCGATCGTTATGCTGGCGGGTGCCGTAGCGCTCGGCGACCAGTCGCGCGAACGGGGTTTCGTCCTCGCCGCCCTCGAAACCGATCGTGAACGTGTCGAGCTTCTTCGTTCGCAGCGGTGCCGCGGTGGCCACCACCGCGCTGCTGTCCACGCCGCCGGAAAGGAAAGCGCCAAGCGGCACGTCGGCGACCAGGCAGGCGCGGACGGTGCCGGTCAGGCGGCGGCGCAATTCGGGCGCCGCATCGGCTTCGCTGCACGCCAATGTCGTGGCCGGCGGCGACCAGTAGCGTGCGACGCGCGGGGCCCGGCCGCTGCGGTCCAGCGTCATCGTGCTCGCCACCGGCAGTTTCAGGATGCCGTCGAAGATGGTGCCTGGCTCGGGCACGTAGCCGTAGGCAAAGAAATCGTCGACCGCTTCGGCCCGTATCTCGCGACGCACGCCGGGGAAGGCGGCGAGTGCGGCGAGTTCGGAGCCGAAGACGAAATCGCTGCCGACGAAGCTGTAATAGAACGGCTTCTCGCCCATCCGGTCGCGCGCGCAGAACAGCACTTGCCGGTTGCTGTCCCACAGCGCGAAGGCGAACTGGCCGGATAGCCGCGTCACGCAATCGGGGCCCCAGCTTTCCCACGCGTGCACGATCGCTTCCGTGTCGCAGCGGTTGCGGAACACATGGCCGAGGCCGGCGAGCTCCTGGCGGATCGCCTCGAAATTATAGATCTCGCCGTTGAAGACGATGGCGACGCTTTCGTCCTCGTTGAACATCGGCTGCTGGCCGCCGGCCGGGTCGATGATGGCCAGCCGGCGATGGCCGAGGGCGATGCCCGGCTGCAGGTAGAAGCCTTCACCATCTGGGCCGCGATGGGCGATCGCGTCGGTCATCGCGGCGATGTCGCGCCGGGCGGCGAGGTGTTCGGGGTTGGCGAAGAAGGCGCCGGCTATGCCGCACATGTCTGGTCTCGTGTCGTCCGTGCGGAAAGCATAAAGCAAGCAGTCCTTTTTTGAAAAAAAGGACCAAAAACTTTCGTCCTCCGACGTGTGTCGATCCCGGAGATCGCGACAGCGGAAGCAGAAGTTTTTTGGTTCCTTTTTTTCAAAAAAGAACGTTTTCTTCCTTTCCCTTTGGTGATCGCCTATCACCCCGCCATGAAATACGCCTTCTTGCTCGCCCTCCTCCTTCCCGTCACGGCTCACGCCAAAATCCTCGAAGCCGGCACCGGCCACACCTACAAGCTGCCGTCCGAGGCCATTGCGGCCGCCGGTCCGGGCGACACGGTGCGCATCTATCCCGGCCAGTATTTCGACTGCGCGACCACCACCGCGAGCCCGCTCACCATCGAAGGCGTGGGCGACCCGGCGACCGTCGTGCTGACCGACAAGGCGTGCGGCGGCAAGGCGCTGCTGATCGCCGACAGCGCCGACCTCACCGTGCGCAATCTCACCCTGACCCGCGCACGCGTGCCGGACGGCAATGGCGCCGGCATACGCGCGGAGGGCCACCACCTCACCGTGGAAGGCGTGCGTTTCGTCAACAACCAGGACGGTATCCTCACCGCGCAGGATGGCGACACCACCGTCACCGTCTCGCACAGCCAGTTCATCAAGAACGGCACCTGCACCAGCCTGTGCGCGCACGGCATCTATGCCGGCCATATCGCCAGCCTGGTGGTGCGCGACAGCCAGTTCAGCGGCACCAAGGAGGGCCACGACATCAAGTCGCGCGCTCTGCACACCGAAGTGACCGGCTGCTCGATCGAGGACGGTCCGGACGGCACGGCGAGCTACCTGATCGAGGTGCCGAACGGTGGCGGCGTCATCGTACGCAACAACAAGCTGGAGAAGGGCCCGCATTCAGGCAACCACACCGCGGCAATCTCCATCGGGGCGGAGGGCGTCAGCCAGCCGACACCGGAGATCACCGTGGAGGACAATGTTTTCGTCAATGACGGCGATTACCATACCGTGCTCGTGGACAACGGAACGGCCACCGAGGCGACGTTGCGCCACAACAAGATTTCCGGCGCCGCGACCCCGTTGCGCGGCGATGGCAGCAGTCAATAACCTGACTTTGTCTCACGCAGTGCAAAAAATCTTGCTGAGAACGGCGTCCGTTTAATCGTTTGTTCGCGTCTGTGACCGAAACTGAGAGCCGCACCGGTTTTCAGGGAAAAGTCCTATGACGCTCGATAAAACATCCAACGCTCCTAACGCCACTGCGGTCAGCGCGCCTGCGCCCAATCCGCTCGTGCTGTCGTCCAGCGGCGGCACGCTGCTGACGGTCGGCCAAGGCATGGAGTTCGCGACGCTGTCCGACGCCTGCAACGCTGCGCAGAGCGGCGATACGATTGCCGTCAAGGCCGGCACCTACGTGAACGATTTCACGACCGTCAATACCAGCCTGCAAATCGTGGCGGTGGGTGGCGTGGTCAACGAAGTGGCAACGGTGGAGCCGCCCAACGGCAAAGCGCTGCTGACGGCGTCGGCCAATCTGTCGATCCAGGGCTTCAGCTTCACCGGCGGTTCGGACGGCTCGCCCGACGGCAACGTGGCCGGCATTCGCCAGCAAGGCGGCAATCTCAGCGTCAATTACTGCTATTTTCACGACCTGCAGGACGGTCTGCTGGTGGACTCCAATCCCACCGCCACCGTCGTCGTCAACAACAGCACCTTCGTCCATAACGGCGTCGGCGACGGCTACTCCCACAACATGTATGTCAACGCGGTCGCCTCGTTCACGCTCGAGAACAGCTATTCCGCCGGCGCCAATGTGGGCCATGAGGTGAAGTCGCGCGCGATGGTCACCAACGTTCTCCACAACACCATCGTCGACGGCGCGACGGGTACTGCGAGCTACGACATCGACATCCCCAATGCCGGGGTGGCCAAGATCATCGGCAACATCATCGAGAAAGGCCCCGACGCGTCCAACAGCTACGCGATCCATTACGGTGGCGAGACGCAGAACCTGTTCGCCAGCAACTCGCTCGAGGTCGCCAACAACACCATCCTCAACGATCTGGGCAGCCAGGGTGTCGCGGTGCTGAACCAATCCACGGTGAACGGCCTGTCGGTAACCGCGAACTTGCACAACAACCTGCTGTACGGTTTCGCACCCGACATGGTCGTTCTGGGTGCCGGCACGCAGTCGCAAAATAGTGTGCTGAAAACCGAACCGGGCTACAGCACACAAACCCCTTGGACCTCCGCACCCGTCGTCTCGATAGCACCCGGTGCGATGTCGCTGCTGCTCTCCAACTATGGCCATACGGTCAGCGGCGGCGTGAACCATCTGACGATCAACGACACGGTCGGCCACAACACGATCAGCGGCGGCAGCGGCGGCCTCACATTGAGCGCACCCGCGGGCTGGGACATGGTGACGACGCAGATGGGGGCCAGCGACACCGTCAGCCTGGGTGCGCGCAATTGTACCCTGGTCAGCGCCGGCGCCGACCGGATTTTTGCGCCCGGCTACTACCAGGACATCACGGCCACCGGGCAGGCGACCATCAGCGGCACCGGGTTCAACCGCTACACCCTCAACGGCGCGGGCGAACGACTCACGCTGAACGGGGCAGGCACCGTCACGGTGGGCGGGGCAGGCGTCGCGACCGTCGTCGATGCCCAGGGTGATAGTCCGTGGACATTGCTGGCCGGTGGCAAGATCGTTCTGTTCGATCAGGCTGTGGCGGGTGCCATCGTCACCTCAGCCACGGTATCCGGCGGCAGCGCGCAGGGCTGGCTCGGCAATAACGGCACGGTGTCCGTCAACACCGGCGACGGTGGCGCCAGGGTGCAGACCGGAAGCGGCCCGGTCACGGTAAATGGCGGCGCGGGCGCTGACACGCTGCTCGCCGGCACGGGCAGCGCCACGTTCAATCTCGGTGGCGGCGCCGACCAGATCTTCTTCGGCAGCGGTTCGGCCAGCGTGAATGGCGGGGCCGGGGCCGACAGCTACAATTTTCAATCCGGCAGCGGCGGCTCGGACACGGTGTCCGGCTTCAAGACCGCGACGGACACGCTGCATTTCAACGGCTTCGCGGCTAACCCCGTCATGTCCGAGAATGCGGTGGGTGCCGACGCGGTGCTGGTGCTGTCCGACGGCACGACCGTCACCTTCACCGGGCTGGCAAACGCCACGCTTGTCGCAGGCAAGACGACCGGCGGGTTTGCGGCGCACGCCAACGCAACCCTGGGCGGCGCCGCTTCCCTGGTTGCCGAGCCGGCAGCGGGGCTGGTGCTGACCGCCGCCGACCATAACGCGGTGCCAGAGACCGCCATGACAACCCATATCGAGGTGCTGCCGCCCGGTCTGGGCGCCTATCTCAGCGAAATCGGGGCCGGCGCTGTGCACATGCCGATCAATCTGCACTACCACCCCGGCGTGCATTGAGGCAGCAGCTAGCCGTTGGAAGAAGGGCCAAGAACTCTGCGTTCCACGTCGCGCGCTCGTTACGGCGCCGGCGAGAACAACGCAAAAGTTTTTGGTCCTTTTTTCCAAAAAAGGACTGCTTCCTTCCTCCTCTCATTTAATTTAGACAAGGGCATGGAAGCTGCCCTCCTCTTCATCAATCTCTGCGTCATGTTGCTGCTCGTCTTCTGGTCGGCCCGTGTCGACAGCCCAGGCAAGCAGCTCAGCGGGCGCGGACCCTTCGACATGACGCAAGGGGCGGACTGCGACCATCGCCGGCAGAAGAACCTCGGCTATCAGCCGCCTGACCAGACGGGCGAGTTCTAGCACCTCGCATGCGCGACCTTCTCTTTGCAATCTTCTTCGGTCTGTGGTTGCCGCTCATCCTGCGGTTCCCGCATATCGGTGCGATGCTGTGGGCCTGGCTGTCGTTCGTTTCTCCCGACGATTATCTGTATGGCTTCATGACATCGCTGCCGCTCAGCAAGATCGTCGCCGTGCTCACCCTCGTATCGATCGTGCTTCATCGGGACGGACGAAAGCCCTATCTCGACGGTCCGATGGCGATGATGCTCGGCCTGACGGCGGTGGGCCTTGTCTCGGCCAGCATCTCGCTCACGCCGATGCCGTTCAACTGGGATCTGTGCGTCAAGGTCGTCAAGATCGTCGTGCTGTCCTTCGTGCTGACAAGCGTCATCACCACGCGCCGCCGGCTGCAGGCGGTGGTCGCCGCCGTAGCACTGGGGCTTGCCTTCAACGGGGTCGATGAAGGGCTCAAGGTCGTGCTGTCGGCTGGCGGGCACCATGTCGTCGGCGTCGCCACGATGGGCGACAACAACGCGTTTGCCGTGGGCATGCTGATGTGCATCCCGATGTTGCTGTTCCTGTATCAGACGACGGTAAACGCACCGATGCGCTGGGGCATCCTCGTCGCGATGGCGCTCTGCACGGTGGCCGTGATCGGCACCTACTCGCGCGGCGGATTCGTGGGTCTTGTCACCATGGCGATCGGCCTGATTGCGCTCAACCGCAACAAGATACGCAACAGCTTCGGCGTGCTGGGCGCCGGCCTGCTGCTTCTGCTGCTGGCGCCGGCAAGCTGGTTCACCCGTATCCATTCGCTGGGCGACGCCGGCGAGGACGGCTCGTTCATGGACAGGGTGACGGCCTGGAAGGTGAGCACATTGATGGCGTTGCAGCGGCCGCTGACCGGCGGAGGCTTTCACGCAATCCAGGACACCAGGGTATGGCTGCATTTCACGCCCGGCATCGGGCTGTTCGACTTCATCGAGACCCCGGCGCCCCGCCCGGAGGCGATGGCAGCGCACAGCATCTATTTCGAAGTGCTGGGCGACTTGGGGTTTCTCGGCCTGTTTTTCTTCGTCAGCATGCTCGTGCTCGCGATCATCGCCTGTGGCCGGATCAACCGGCTCAGCCGCTTGCACGACGATCTCGCCTGGATGGGCAATCTGGCCGGCATGCTCAGGCTGTCCATCATCGTGTACATGGTCGCCGGCGCGGCGCTCAGCTTCGGCTATTTTGAAGGCATCTACGTGATCGTGGCGACCGTCTCGGTCACCCTGCGCATGCTGCAGTGCGAACTGGCACTCCGCCCCGCGGTCGACACGCAGCACGCATCGCAGGACGGCGAAGCGCTCTGGGACGATGCAGGATACGCGGTCGCCACGTGATCGGCCCGCGCGGGTGAACAGTTTGGCGGCACCAGCGGACGCGCATGGATCATCGCCGGTAGTGCATGTATTTTCGCGCTATCCGATGCAGGGCACGCCCTTCGACCACGCGCTGCAAGCCTCCGGCATACCCTACCGTCTGTTCTGCGAAACGGTGAACCTGCGCTACCGCTCGGCTGCCGGTCTGGTGTTCGGCGTCTATCCCCGCCTGGCCTTGTTCGCCCTGCGCAAGGCCGTCGCCTCGCTCGCTCTAGCCAGACCGCACCCCGACGTGGCGATCGTGGGCACCGACGTGGAGGCGGTCGTGGTGGGCGTCGTGCGGTCGCTGTTCAGCCCGCGC
The DNA here is from genome assembly GCA_963848205.1 of uncultured Alphaproteobacteria bacterium. Taxonomy (GTDB): domain Bacteria; phylum Pseudomonadota; class Alphaproteobacteria; order Acetobacterales; family Acetobacteraceae; genus BOG-908. The sequence goes on from CAWKCV010000003.1 coordinate 605,216, forward strand.
ACGCGCCTGGTGTTCGAAACCTTCATCGTGACACCGCGGCGCAACAGGCTGCTCGATCGGCTCTACGATGCCTATCTCCGTCTGGTCCTGTCGCAATGCGCGCTGGCGATCTGCCATTCCAGCCTGGAAGTGACGCGCTATCGGCAGGCCTTCCCGCACACGGGCTGCCGCTTCGCCTTCGTGCCGTTCGGCACATCGGTCGAGGCGCGCCATCGGCTGATGCAAGTTCGTGACGCCGCCTGCGACGACCCGTCGCACGCCGCCATCGTCACCGCCGGCCGTTCGGGGCGCGATTACGCGACACTCGCCGCCGCCGTCGCCGGGCTCGATTGCCGGCTCGAGATCATCTGCGACACCGCGCCGCCAACCCAGGATGTCGCCGAGAACAAGCAGGTGACCATCCGACGGGATTGCGCGGGCGATGACTATATCGAAGCCTTGTCGCACTCGCTTTTCGTCGTGGTGCCGCTTTCCGCGGACGATATCTCGGCCGGCCAGATGGTGCTGCTGCACGCCGCCGCGCTGGAGCGCGCGGTGATCATCACCCGCACGCCGACGACCCAGGAATACGCGCAAGATGGCGTGGACGCGCTCATGGTCGATCTGGGCGATGTCGGTCAGATGCGGGCGGCCATCCAACGCCTGTTGGACGATCCTGTGTTGCGCCATCGGTTGGCGGTCGGTGCGCGCGAGCGGTTCGAGCGCGACCACAGCACCCAGGGTTATGTGCGCAACCTGCTGGGCACGATCGGGCGCACATTTGCGTCCGGATAGCACGCGCGCCTGATCGCAATGCTCATTCTGCTGCCCGATTTTTGCGCCGGGCGCTTCGATGTGTCATTTGCGGCAACCGACAAAGGATAGTGGCGCGGCATGGATACCGATACCGGAATCGTGGAGCCGCCTGCCGATCCGGCCACGCCCGACATGGGGGGAATGTTACGGGGCTCGTCGCTCTACCTCGTCGGCAACATCGTGTTCAAGGCGGTGGGTTTCGTGATGATCCCGTTCTATGCGGGATACTTGTCCACCGAAGAATACGGCACCCTGAACCTGCTGGAACTCGCCACCTCCATCACCGCCATCACGTTCGGCCTGCAGAGCCTGGGCCAGTCGCTGGTGCGCATCTATCATGACCAGACCGACGATACGGCACGGCGCCAGGCCGCCTCGACATCGTTGCTGGCGGCCATGTTGTTGGCCGGATTGGTCGTGCTGTTCGGCATCGCGTTCGCAGGCCCGATCTCGCGCCTGGTCAATCTGGGCGGCAGCGCCGGTCTGTTGCGGCTGGCATTCGCCGCTATGTTCTTCAGCAGCATCGCCGAGCTCGTGCTCGTCTATGAACGCATCCATGCGCGCGCTCGCTTCTATCTTGCATATTCGCTCGTCACCTTATTCTGCACGCTGGCACTCAATATTGCGATGATCGGCTGGCTCCGCCTCGGTGTTTACGGTTTCATCATTAGCAAGCTGAGCATTGCCACGGCGGGCTGCCTGTTCCTGTTGTGGCGCGGCTTTCACGAAATCGGCGTGGCGTGGCGTGCGGCCATGGCGCGCGCGCTGGCGCGGTTCGCAGCCCCGCTCATCGTCTCGGGCGCATGCTATTTCGGCATCCATTTTTCCGACCGCATGTTCCTCGCCCATGTCAGCCGCGCCGAGGTCGGCGTCTATTCGCTCGCCTATAATTTCGCTTTCCTGCTCAGCGTTCTCATTGGCGACAGCTTCAACAAAAGCTGGGGCGTGTCGTTCTACGGGCTCGCATCCGGGGAGGGCTGGCAGAGCAGGTTCGTGCAGGTCGGACGCTGGCTGGTGTTCGTATTGGGCACTGGCGCCATCGGAATCTCGCTGTTCGGGCGCGACGTTCTGGTGCTCATGGTTCCGGCCAGTTACGATCCACCCAAGCTGCTTCTGCCGGTTCTCGTCTTCGGTTATTTCCTGCGCGAAGTTGGCGACTTCTTCAGTTCGATCCTGCTCATCGGTTCCGGATCGGGGCTCGTGGGCCGCATCGCGGTGTTCGGCGCAGTGCTCAACCTGGCGCTCAATGCGCTCCTCATTCCGCCTTATGGAATATGGGGTGCGGCGTGGGCGACCTTCGGCACATGGGCGGTCTATTGTCTTGTGTGCTGGATCGCAGCCTGGCGTCTGCGTGGCGTCAGCATGCAACCGGGCTCGCTTGCGATCATGCTCATCCTGTCGGTCGCGTGTCTCGGCGCACAACCTGCCTGGGCCTCTTTCGGTGCAGTTGCCAAGCTTGCACTCGATGTATTGGCGTTCGGATTGTTTTTGGGCATCGCCTGGTTTGCCTATCTCAACCGCACGGAACGGATGGATGCATTCTCCTTCGCCCGGCGCATTCTGAGCTTGGCGGGCATTGCACGCGCCCACACTGCGACAAACCCCGGACTGACAGAATCGTGATCATAACAAGGCTGAAACGAGGCAACTTTATGTCCTCACGCGCTATTTGATGAGCTTCATAACGTAACGCTCCGATACGAGCGCGGCAGTACGCAACATTTCGTTCGATTGCTGCGCGTTGCAACGCAATTGGGTTTGCACCACGTTGCTGACTGTAGAGAAGGAACAACATCATGCGTCCGCGTCTATCTGTTCTCGTTCATAACGCGATGAGAACCACGATTCTCACGCCCATCCTTGCCGCGGGATTGCTGGCAGCGCCACTGACGATGCTCGCGCCAGCCCCTGCGAAGGCGCAGATCGGCCTCGGCGTCAGCATCAACATCGCACCGCCCGCGCTGCCGATCTATGAGCCGCCGCCGCTGCCAGGTCCGGGCTACATCTTCACGCCGGGCTATTGGTCGTATGGCGAAGCTGGTTACTACTGGGTTCCGGGTACTTGGGTACTGCCGCCGTCACCCGGTTTGCTTTGGACACCTGGCTACTGGGGTTTCGAGAGCGGCATATATCAATTCAACGGCGGCTATTGGGGCCCGCATGTCGGCTTCTACGGCGGCATCAACTACGGCTTCGGCTATGTCGGCACCGGGTTCTTCGGCGGCGAATGGCGTGGCGGCGGCTTCTTCTATAACCGCGCGGCATTCGGTGGTGGCGGCAATGTCTTCAACAACGTGCACAACGTCTATGAGAACCGCACCGTCATCAACAACACGGTGATCAACCGCACCAGCTTCAACGGACCCGGCGGCATTGCTGCCCGCCCGACGGCGCAGGAAGCAGCGTTCACCCATGAACGGCACGTCGAGCCCACACCGGCCCAGTTGCAGCATCGCGAACTGGCTGCCCGCCAGCCCGATCTGCGTGCGTCCGTCAACCACGGCGCGCCGGCCATCGCGGCCACGCCGCGGCCGGCCGAGTTCCACGGCGCCGGCGTCGTACGTGCCAATGCGGCCGCGGCCCGTTCTGGCGAAGCGGCCCGTCCTGGCGAAGCAGCCCGTCCTGGCGAAGCAGCCCGTCCTGGCGAAGCAGCCCGTCCGAACGGTGTCGCCCGCCCGGGCGAGGCTACCCGCCCCGGCGCCGCCCGTCCGGGTATTGCCCGCCCGGGTGAAGCCGCCCGTTCGCCGGCGTTGCGTGAGCCCGGGACCCACCCGGCGCTGCGCCAGCCTGCAGGAGAAGCACGCCAGCCCGGCCAGGCGCACGTCGCCCGTCCGGCAGGCGAACCCGGCATGAACCGGCCGGAAGCGATGCATACCTCCGCCGGTCCGCGTCCGATGGCCGAGCCTCGCCCGATGGGTCAGCCGCACCCAATGGGTCAGCCTCGCCCCATGGGTCAGCCTCACCCGATGGGTCAGCCTCACCCGATGGGTCAGCCCCATCCGATGGCGGCGCCGCATCCTGCGGGCGCGCCGCACCCGGGTCCTGGCGGTCGTCCAGAGCATCACTGAGCCGAACCGAAGGGGGCCGGGAAACCGGCCCCTTTCTAAATTTTACCGGTCACCCGGCGGAACAGCGCGATCTGGCCGGCACTCGTCGCGTCCCAGCTGAAAGCTTCCGCATAGCGCCGCGTCGCGCCGCGATCGATCGGCGAGGCTTCCCAGGCCTTCACCGCCTCGGCAATGGCCTCCCCATGACGGGCCCTCGTGATCGTCCCAGCCTCCGGCGCGCCCACGACCTCCGGGTTGCCCGCAATCGGGCTCGCGATGACGGGCGTACCGCAGGCCATCGACTCCAGAAGCACGTTCGCCCAACCCTCCCGCGACGAGGACAGCACCGAAAGGTCGGCCGCGCTGTACAGGCTGGCGAGCTCCGAATGGGGCAGGGCGCCCAGCAGCCGCACCCGGTCGCCGACGCCAAGCCGCGCCGCATGTTCCGCAAGACGAGCCTGCTCCGGTCCCGCGCCGGCAATCAGCAGCGTCCAACCGGCAAGCAGGGCGAGCGCATCGATCGTCAGATCGTGCCCCTTGCGCTCAATCAGCGCCCCAACGCTGACCAGAACACGATTTTCAACGCCAAACCGGCGACGGGATTGTAACACGTCCTGTGGCCGGAATGTGGCGAGGTCGACGCCGTTGCGCAGCACGGTGATTTTGCCTGCCTGCGCGCCCAGCGCGATGAGGGCGTCGCGCAGGCCGGAACTCACCGTCACCACAGCCGCGGCTTGCGCCGCGGCGTGAAGGATCATGCGCCGTGCCGATGGGTAATCGGGAAACTGCGTGATGTCGGACCCGCGTGCGGTAATCACCACCGGCACGCCCATGCGCCGGCCAAGCCTGACCGCCGCCACCCCGTCGGGATAGAAATAGTGCGCGTCGATCGCATCGTACGATGCACCCGCTGCCAGCGCGCCGGCAGCGGCACGATACAGCAGCCGCGGCGCCACGCGCATGCCCACTGCCGGAATCGACAGCCAGCGCGGATGGCGCACCTGCAAGCCATGCCGTGTCTCCTGCCCCGCGACAGGGCCGGCATTGCGCCCCGGAAACCAGGCGACCGGTGCCAATACGTCCGCCCGGACCTCGCCCGTGGCGACAAGGTGGCGCAGGCGGTTTTCCACGAACACGCCGTGGTTCGGCTGCTGGCTGTTCGGGTAGAGTGTCGTAAAAGTCAGGAGGTTCAGCAAAACACACTCTTCAAGAAACAGTCTTCTTTTCTGAAGAAAAGAAGCAAAAGACTTTTGAAAATTGGCTACTTCTTGAATACACGGGCGAAGATGGTGTCGATCTCGCGCAGATGCAGTTTGGGGTCCATGCTAGCCTGCAACAAAGCCGGCTCGATGCGGCCGGCAATCTCCGGATCGGCCGCGAGGTTTTCCGCAAAGCTGCGGTGCCCGTCCTGGCCGAGCGTGGTCCAGGTCGCCATGGCATTGCGTTGCACGATGCCATAGGCATCCTCACGGCTGATGCCTGCACGCGCCAGCGCCAGCAACACCTCGCCGCTATGCACCACGCCGCCGAGCAACTCCAGGTTGGTCAGCATTCTCTCAGGATAGGCCAACAACTTCTCCATCATGCCGGTCAGGCGTGCGAGCGCGAAATCGAGCGTGATCGTTGCATCGGGACAGATCGCACGCTCCACGCTGGAATGGCTGATATCCCGCTCATGCCATAACGCAACATTCTCCAGCGCCGGCATGCACGCCCCGCGAACGATGCGGGCAAGCCCAGTCAAGTTCTCGCTCAGCACCGGATTGCGCTTGTGCGGCATCGCGGAGCTACCCTTCTGGCCGGGATGGAAAAACTCCTCCGCCTCGCGCACTTCGGAACGTTGCAGATGCCGTACTTCCGTTGCCAGCCGTTCGATGCCGCTGGCGGTCACCGCCAATGTGCAGAAAAACGCCGCATGCCGGTCGCGCGGTATCACCTGCGTGGAGACCGGCTCCGGCACCAGGCCGAGTGCGGCGGCCACATGCGCTTCCACCCGCGGGTCGGCATGCGCGAACGTGCCGACCGCGCCGCTGATCGCACATGTCGCGATCTCCGCACGTGCCGTAACCAGACGCGCACGGTTGCGCGCGAACTCCGCGTAATATCCGGCCAGCTTCAATCCGAACGTGGTGGGCTCTGCGTGGATGCCGTGGCTACGCCCGATCGTCAGCGTATATTTATGTTCCTGCGCGCGACGCTCCAAAACATCCAGCAGCTCGTCGATATCGGCGAGCAGAATGTCGGCGGCTTGCGTCAGCTGCACGGCCAGGCACGTATCGAGCACGTCGCTGCTCGTCATGCCAAGATGCACGAAGCGGCTGTCAGGCCCGATCTTCTCGGCAAGCCACGTCAGGAAGGCGATCACATCGTGCCGCGTCTCGCGCTCGATCTCGTCGATGCGCGCGATATCGGCAGGCCCGATGGCCTCCAACGCCGGCCCGCCCGCCTCGCGTATGTGGCGTGCCGCCTCGGCGGGAATCTGGCCCAACTCGGCCATGGCGTCGGCGGCGAGCAACTCGATCTGGAACCAGATGCGGTAGCGGTTTTCGGGCGACCAGATGGCGACCATGGGCGGGCGGGCGTAGCGGGGGATCATCGGGGGCTCCAAAGCAGGGAAGGCCTTCTTTTTCTGAAGAAAAGAAGCAAAAGGCTTTGTTCTCGCGGTCGGGGACACCGGGGTAGGCAGCTTGCCTTGCCCGCTGCCGCGTGATGCATAGGGCACCCGGCCCAGGAACGCACGAGCACAATGATCGCCTATTTGCTTGCGTTGGCCCAGGTGCTGCTCATCGACATCACGCTGGCCGGCGACAATGCCGTAGTTGTCGCACTCGCCGTCGCCGGGCTTCCGGCGCGGGTGAAAAGACGCGCCATACTGGCGGGCCTTGGGGCCGCTACCCTCATCCGCCTTGCACTTTCGGCCGTCGCCATCAAGCTGCTGCATCTGATCGGGCTGACGCTGGCGGGCGGGCTGCTGCTGCTGTGGGTTTGCTGGAAAATGTATCGCGAGTTGCGCACGCATCCGCCCACCGCGGGGGATGCGGCGCCTCAGAAAACATTAGGCCAGGCGATCCGCCAAATCGTTGTCGCCGACCTGTCGATGAGCCTGGACAACGTTTTGGCCGTGGCAGGCGCCGCGCACGGCCGCTTCTGGGTCATGGCCGGCGGGCTCGGCCTGTCGATCGTGCTGATGGCGGCCGCCGCGAACCTGCTCGCCTCGCTGCTCGCCCGGCATCGCTGGGTCGGCTGGCTCGGGTTGGCGGCCGTGCTCTACGTATCGGGCGACATGATCGTACGCGGCTGGGCACAGGTCCGCCCCGTCCTGCCAGTTCTTTGGTAACAAAAAAGGCGCTCTCGCGAGCGCCTTTCCGTCCGGTGTCGTCGAATTTCTCAGATGAAATTCGAAGCCGTGATGTTCGTGGTGTTGAGGAACTCGATACTAAGCCCGTTCGACGCATCGTTGATGAACGTGTTGCCGCCCGACACGGTGGCATCCTGCGCCAGCAGAGTGGAGCCGGTGATCGACCCGGCATTCTGCAGCTGGATGAAGTCCGTGCTGGCGTTGAAGCCCGTGACGACATCGGTGCCGGTGAACGTATCGGCCAGATTAAGGCCATAGGTGGTCGCACCCGTGCCTTCGAACACTTGGGCGCTGCCAGTGCCATACTGGATGAAGTCGGTGCTCGATCCGCCAGTGAACGTGTCGCTGCCTGCGCCGAGGAACACGGTCGTGCTCCCAGTGCCGGTGCTGCCGAACAGCGTGTCGTTGGAGTTGCTGCTCGTGGAGGCGACCAGTTCCGAACTCCCGCTGCCTGCCACCAGTTCGTTGCTCGTGCCTGCGCCAACCAACGTCGCGTTGCCGCCGCCGGCGACGAGAACGTTCGAGCCGCCGTTGCCGCCATAGGCAAGCAGGTTGCTGCCACCGCCGAAGACGGTGACCGCGCCGGTATCGCCGAACACGCTCAGCGAACCGCCGCCGCTTGCAGCTCCGGTGATCGTCGCCGCGCCGCCGTCGCCGAAATACGTCAGCGCACCTGCACCGCCATACACCTGCGCCGTGCCAGCGCCATCCACCGTCGTGCTGCCCGAACCGGCATAGACGGTATCGGTGCCCTCATTGGCGACATAAGTGTTGCCGCTGCCAAGGAAGATGCTGTTGTTGCCGAGGCCCGCGGCCACGCTCGCCATGCCTGCGGAGATAGCGATGACGTTGCCGGCGCCATCCGTCGGCGCAGCCGCGAGCGTCGCGTCCGATGTGGCGGCGGATTGCAGGCCGGCGACGACGACATAGGTGCCGGTGGCTGAACCGGCCGCGAACGTGTTGCCATTGCCGGTGAACAACGCGTCCTGAGCGCCGGCGCCGGCGTAGAATGTCTGGCCGGCCGCGTCCCCCTGATAGACGAGCACGTTGTCGGTCGCACCCGGCATCGTGTCGACAGTCGGCGATGCGCTATCGATGACCGGTGAGGTGTCATTGTGGTTTTCGATGTAGTTCACGCCGGCGGGCACAAACAGGTTCGCATCCGCTGACGTCCCGGAGACGGTGGCGATATCGACGTAGGTGCCGAGCGTGATGCTGCCGGCGAGCGACGCGTTCGTGCCGTCGGAATTGATGGTGTTGAAGAATGAAAGCGTGTTGACCGCATTGGCCGCCTCTTGGCGAACCAGGTCGGCCGGTGTGAGTGTGCCTGACATATTCTGTGCTCCTGACCTTGATTAACCGGCGCTGCTGTGGATGGCGCCGTTGACGCCGTTCGGGAAGAAGCCGCCCGCGGTGGAGCTTTGGCCGAGATAGACGACGTTGAGCACCTGCGAGGTGGTGCGGACGTAAGCCAGCGCATTCGCGTCGGCATCGACGAACGCCGCCTGGCCGGAATTGGTCAGCACGCCGTGATCGTCGGCGGCCACGTTGGTGCCCGGACCCGTGCCGGACGCCTTGGCGCGCAATGCGGCGATCTTGTCGGTCTGTGCACCGAACCCGCCCTGATAGAGGCGCGTACGGATGGAGCCGGCATGATAGGCTTCGACCGCCAGGATCTGTGCCGCAACCTGCAGGTAGGTTTTGCTGGTGATCAGCGGTGCCGCACCGCCATAGGCGCTCACGCCGACGTCTTCGAAAATGAACGCGCCGAGCAGGAAGTCATTCTCGTTGGCGAAAGGGTTGAACGTCTGGCCAGCAGAAATCAGCCCGGCTGCAATCGCTGCATTGGTGAAGCTGGTGCTGAGATCGATCGTCGGCTCGGCGGTTACGGTGTAGCCGGCCGTGGCCAGCGCGTTGCGCAGCAGCAGCACATGGGCGCGTTCGTCCTCGGCAATCTCCAGCGCAAGCTGATAGGATTGACGAGATTGAAACGCGACCTTACTGCCGCCCGAGACCGTCCCTTGTGTGCCCGAGCCGTTGCCGCTGCCGCTGAGCGGGACGCCGGCTTGCATCAGGCCAGTGCCGAAAACCGCGCGCGAGTAGAACTCGCCTTCGAGGTATTCCAGCTGCAAGGCGAAGTTGAGAATGTCGGGGTCGATATTGGAGGCGGCCTGCGCGGCACTCGCCCCTGTGGTCTTCATCATGAAAGCGGTGGCGACAGCGCCCATGCTCGCATTGCGCATGAGCTTGCGGCGCTCAAGCAGGTTGGTCCAGGACAAATCCATTTGGTTAATGCTCCTTGGCGGATGCGATCCCCGCGCGTGCGGAAAAAAACCGCTGGGGACGCGACTACAAGCCGCCCGGCAGATACGCGGCTACCGCGCCGGAGATGCGCGGGTGCCGATCATGTTACATAAAATTACGTGAATTCAGATGAGGTTGTTCGCGCGAGGCGTGCATGGCGCGTCCATCACAGCAGGCGCGTGCCCGCCGGCGTCTCTGTCCCAAGCAGCCGGTTACCGACGGCGTCGAGCAGCTTGAGAGCTGACACGCCTGCGGGCCCCAAACCCTCGACCTGTTCGAGGGAAGCTGGTGGTGCCGCAAGAACCGCCGCGAGATCGCCGAATTTCGCGATCAGGCGATCCGCCACGGGTTTGGTGTCCACCCGCGGCAAGGCCAGAAACAAGGCCATTTCAAGCAATTCCCGATCGTCGAGCGCGTCCGCTCCGCCACGGAGCAATCTGGCCCGCATGCGGGCCCGGTGATGGGCCCGGGAAGCCGGTGGGTACGTGTCGGCCAACGTCAGAAAGCGCGACGCATCGTCGCAAGCCTCCGGCCGCTCACTTGGGTTGGTGCAGTCCCATCGGCGATACGGTGAATATCTCGCATCCCTCCTCGGTCACCCCGATCATATGCTCGAACTGGGCTGAGAGACTTCTGTCGCGCGTCACCGCGGTCCACCCGTCGTCAAGCACCTTCACCTCCGGACGGCCGGCATTGACCATTGGCTCGATGGTAAAGAACATGCCGGGACGCAACGCAGGACCTTCTCCGCGCCGGCCGAAATGCAGCACGTTGGGGGCGGCATGGAATGTCCGGCCAATCCCGTGCCCGCAAAAATCACGCACCACGCTGAAGCGATTGGCTTCGACGAAGGTCTGGATCGCATAGCCGACATCGCCCAGCGTCGCACCGGGCACCACGGCGGCCACACCCTTCATCAACGATCTGTAGGTGATATCGACCAGGTTGCGCGCCCGTGTGGACATCGCGCCTGCGGCATACATGCGGCTGGTGTCGCCATGCCAGCCATCCAGGATGACGGTCACGTCCACGTTGACGATATCGCCATCCACCAGCTTCCGCTCGCCGGGAATGCCGTGGCAGACGACATGATTGATGCTGGTGCAGATGGACTTCGGGAAGCCCCGGTAATTCAGCGGGGCAGGGATCGCGTTCCGGCTCACGATGAACTCGTGGCATAGCTCGTCGAGTTCGCCGGTCGTGACGCCAGGGCGGACATACGGCGTGATCATGTCCAGCGTTTCCGCCGCCAGCCGCCCGGCCGCGCGCATTCCGGCGAAATCGGCCTCGCCATGAATGATGATGCGCCTTGACTCGGTGCCGCCGTCCATCTGCTTCCCTTGGATTACAGTTTCGGGAAGATGCGACCCTGAGCTTTGAGACGCAAGAAGGAAGCAAGCGGTTCTTTTTTGAAAAACGGGACCAACAAACTTTTGCTAATTCAGGTTTTCCGTTTGTCGCGCGTCTGGAAAGCGCAACCATGGTGGCTCGGCCTGCTCGAGCAGGCCGCCAGGGCGGTGCTGTGGGCCACGCTGCCATGGACGTGGGCGACGGCCAGGGTTGCGTGCACCTGCGCGGCCTTGCCGGCCGGCGCGCGCGCGTGGCGGCCGCGCGGGAGATATGCGGCGTAATGTACGCCGCCGGCAGGCAGCGTCGAGGCCTCGGCACTCGCGATGAGGCTGGGCATCCGGAACCGCGGCGCGGCATGGCGCGCAACCGGCACACCCATTTGGGTGAACCCGTCATCGAGCAGCATCGTCATGTGCACGTCGCGCTCCGGGTTGGAGCGGGCGCCCATCACGACACCCACGAGCCGAACGCCGCCCCGCATGGCCGAGGTCACCAGATTGTGGCCAGCCGCCTGCGTATAACCCGTCTTCAACCCATCGGCGCCTTCATAGGCTTGCAGCATGCGGTCGTGATTGGGAATCGCACGGCCGTGGAAGTAGAACACCGGCTCGCTGAAATAATGGTAGAAATTCGGAAAATCGACGATCAGGTGATGCGCCAGCAGTGCCAGATCCCGCGCCGTGGTCGTCTGCTGCGGGTCCGGCAGTCCGGACGCATTTCGGAACGTGCTGTTCGTCATGCCCAGGGCGCGTGCGCGCAGCGTCATCAGCTGGGCAAACCGGTCCTCGTCGCCACCCACCAGTTCGCCCAAGGCACACGCAGCGTCGTTGGCCGACTTGGTCACGATCGCCAGGATCGCGTCGCTGACGGTGAGATAGGTGCCCGGGAGGAGCCCCAGCTTCGACGGTTCCATCGAAGCCGCATGGCCGGAAACCGGCACGGTCTGGCCGAGTGCGATCTTGTGGTCGCGCAGCGCTTCGAATGCCACGTAGAGGGTCATGAGCTTGGTCAGGCTGGCCGGATAACGCAGCGAGTCGGCATTGGCCGCTTCGAGCACCCGCCCGCTCTCGTTATCGACGATCACCGAGCTGTAGCGCGCCGATCCGATCTGCGCCTGTGCGCGACCAGCAAGGCCGAGCATCGCAGCAAACATAACGGCCCAAAGGCCGGCTCGCTGCCATGTTGCGGAGCGGCGGCGCACGACGGACGCCATATTCACACCATCCCTCAATAACCTCACCCCTGGTTCTAACCGCCTGATTCCGCGCTTGTCCAGCATACTAGCGCCCGTTAAGGTTAATCGACTGTAAGTACAGCCGACAAACCCGCGGGCACGTCCCCGTTGCGTGGTCGCAACATCTTCGGACTACCCGAAGAAATTTTGTGCAGTGCACAAAAACTGCTTGACCGGTTGTATTCCGCAGCCTAACTAGCTGGTGCTGCACTGCACAATGCAGGTGCACAAACAACGCAAGCGACGGTTCGCCGGTCTATGGAATCGTCCTCGGCACTGGAGCAAACACCATGATCACCAAGTCAAAGGCTATCGAAGCTGCCATCGGCGACGTCAAGAAGATGGAAGCTGTCACCCACGAGCGCGCCGTCGACGGCATCAAGCAAGGTGCGGCCACCGCCGCTGCCGGCATGGAGCAGGCGCAGGTCAACATGAAAGAGGGCATGCAGCGCGTGATGAAGACCGCCGAGCAGATGTCGTCCTTCAGCCAGGGCAACATGGAAGCGCTGATGAAGTCCGGCCAGGTTCTGACCGCCGGCCTGACCGAGCTCTCCAAGCTGATGGCCGAGACGGCTCGCGCCAACATGGAAGAGACGATGGCCACGTTCCGCGCGATGAGCACGGCCAAGTCGGTCAAGGAAGCGATGGAGCTGCAGACCAGCTTCGCCCGCACCTCGGTCGAGAAGGCGATGAGCGAAGGCAGCCGCATCACCGAGCATTCGCTCAAGCTCGCCGAGCAGGCGATGGCGCCGCTTTCGGCCCGTGTGAACGCAGCCGTCGAGACGTTCTCCTAACCAACCGCCCCGGCGCTTTCGAGCGCCAGGCACGTCACGAAGGCCCGGGAGCAATCCCGGGCCTTTTCGCTGTACCCTTTTCCTGAGAGCCGGCTTGCCGATATTGTGCCCTCTGCCCCCCGATCGCGAGGGCCAAGTGCGGATCGGGTGCCAGGATGGTTCGAAGATGAGCGACAACGACAAGCGTGGCGGCGAAGGCCCCAACACCGGCGTAGTGGTCAAGGCGCGCCCGAAAACGCGCAAGCCTGCCATGTACAAGGTGCTTATGCTCAACGACGACTACACGCCGATGGAATTCGTCGTGCACGTGCTCGAGCGCTTCTTCCAGAAAACCCGCGAAGAGGCGACGCGCATCATGCTCCACGTGCATCGCCGCGGCGTGGGCGTCTGCGGCGTGTTCACCTATGAAGTGGCCGAGACGAAGGTGACGCAGGTGATGGACCTGGCGCGGCAGAACCAGCATCCGCTGCAGTGCACGATTGAGAAGGACTGAGGAAGCAGTCCTTCTTTTTGAAAAAAGGAGCAAGAAGCGTTTGCTCCGCTATCGCGAGTTCAATGACTGGCTTCCGCCAGCGTTGGGAAAATTCCGGTCCGTTTTTTCAAAAAAGGACTGCTTCTTTTCCCTTCCGCAAACCATCCCCAAGTAAGTGTGGCCGGCGAACATCGCTGTGCGAGATTTCACTTCCAGGATGCCGTGAAAAGCGGCCATCCTGACATCGTCCGGGCCGCACGCCGCCCGGATGCCAGGGGCACCATACCGACCATGCTGTCACGTAACCTCGAACAAACACTCCACCGGTCCCTCTCGTTCGCCAGCGATCGCCGGCACGAATATGCAACCCTGGAGCACCTCCTCCTCGGACTGGCCGACGACAGCGATGCCGCCACCGTCCTGCGCGCCTGTGGCGTCGATCTCGACAAGCTCCGACAGGACCTCACCGAATTCCTCGACAAGGACCTCTCGGGCCTGACGACCGATCGCACGACCGAGCCCAAGCCCACCGCCGGCTTCCAGCGCGTTGTCCAGCGCGCCGCCATCCACGTGCAGAGCTCGGGCCGCGACGAGGTCTCCGGTGCGAACGTGCTGGTGGCACTCTTCAGCGAGCGCGAAAGCCATGCCGTCTATTTCCTGCAGATGCAGGACATGACGCGTCTCGACGCGGTCAATTTCATCAGCCACGGCATCGCCAAGGCACCCGGCCGCGCCACCCAGCGCCCGAGTGCCAGCAGCAATGGCCCCACTGGCGGTGCGCCGGAGAGCCCGGAGCACGAGCGCGAGGAGAAGCCGCGCGGCCGCAACCAGGACGCGCTCTCCACTTACTGCGTGAACCTCAACAAGAAGGCGATGGCCGGCAAGATCGATCCGCTGATCGGCCGCGACCAGGAGGTCGAGCGCACAATCCAGATCCTCTGCCGCCGCACCAAGAACAACCCGCTGTATGTGGGCGACCCGGGCGTCGGCAAGACCGCCATCGCCGAGGGCCTGGCCAAGCGCATCCTCGAAGGCGACGTGCCCGAAGTGCTCGCCAAGAGCACGATCTACGCGCTCGACATGGGCGCGCTGCTCGCCGGCACGCGCTATCGCGGCGATTTCGAGGAGCGGCTGAAGGCGGTGGTCACCGAGCTCGAGAACCAGCCGGGCGCGGTGCTGTTCATCGACGAAATCCACACAGTCATCGGTGCGGGAGCCACCAGTGGCGGCGCGATGGATGCGTCCAACCTGCTCAAGCCGGCGCTCGCCAGCGGTTCGCTGCGCTGCATCGGCAGCACCACCTACAAGGAATTCCGCAACTACTTCGAGAAGGACCGCGCCCTGGTGCGCCGGTTCCAGAAGATCGACGTCGCCGAGCCCTCCATCGAGGACACGGTCAAGATCCTCAACGGCCTCAAGCCAAATTACGAGAAGCACCATAAGGTGCGCTATACCGACGAGGCGATCCGCGGCGCCGTCGAGCTCGCCGCGAAATACATCAACGACCGCAAGCTGCCCGACAAGGCGATCGACGTGATCGACGAGGTCGGCGCCAGCCGCATGCTCGTGCCCGAGGACAAGCGCCGCAAGACGGTCACGCTGAAGGACGTCGAGGAGATCGTCGCCAAGATCGCCCGCATCCCACCCAAGAGCGTGTCCGCCGACGACAAGGAGACGCTGCGCAACCTCGAACGCGACCTCAAGAGCATGGTGTTCGGCCAGGACCGCGCGATCGACGCGCTCGCCGCCGCGATCAAGCTCAGCCGCGCCGGCCTGCGCGACGCCGAAAAGCCGATCGGCAACTATTTGTTCAGCGGACCCACCGGCGTCGGCAAAACCGAAGTCGCGCGCCAGCTCGCCAGCACGCTGGGCATCGAGCTCATCCGCTTCGACATGAGCGAATACATGGAGCGGCACTCCATCAGCCGCCTGATCGGCGCTCCACCCGGCTATGTGGGCTTCGACCAGGGCGGATTGCTCACCGACGCCATCGACCAGCACCCGCACGCCGTGCTCCTGCTCGACGAAATCGAGAAGGCTCACCAGGACCTCTACAACATCCTGTTGCAGGTGATGGACCACGGCAAACTGACCGACCACAACGGCAAGACCGTCGATTTTCGCAACGTCATCCTGATCATGACGACGAATGCGGGTGCGGCCGACCAGGCCAAGGAAGCGATCGGCTTCGGCAGCACCGTCCGCCAGGGCGAGGACGAAGAAGCGATCAAGCGCATGTTCACGCCGGAATTCCGCAACCGGCTGGACGCGACCATCACCTTCGCCGGCCTCACCGAGGAGATCGTCGGACGCGTCGTCGAGAAGTTCGTCATGCAGCTCGAGGCACAGCTCGCCGACCGCAACGTGACGATCGAGCTATCCTCGGCCGCCAAGGAATGGCTCGCCGAACGCGGCTACGACCGCCTGTATGGCGCCCGCCCGCTGGGCCGCGTCATCCAGGAATACATCAAGAAGCCGCTGGCCGAGGAGCTGCTGTTCGGCCGCCTCGTCCACGGCGGCTCGGTCAAGGTCGCGATGAAGGATGGCAAGCTGGACTTCGAGTTCGAGTCCGCCCCGGCACCTGTCGTGGTGAGCGGGCCGGAGGATGGCGAGGGATCGGCGGAGCGCGAGCCGGAGACGGTGGAGTAAGGAAGGCAAGCCTTCTTTTTTGAAATAACGAAGCAAAAAACGTTTGCTCTGCTGTCTCGTGGTCAGCAGGCAATCGTTTTTCGCTTCGAAGCGAGGACATTCACACAATGAAAGCTACTTGGAACGGTCACGTTGTGGCCGAGAGCGATGACGTCGTGAAAGTCGAAGGCAACGCCTACTTCCCGATCAATTCGCTCGACAAATCCGTGCTGCGCGACAGCACCACGCACAGCACCTGCCCCTGGAAAGGCACCGCCAGCTACTACACGCTCGAAGTCGGCGGCCAGCAGAACAAGGACGCGGCCTGGTTCTACCCAGAACCCAAGCAAGCCGCCGCCGAAGTCAAAAACCGCGTCGCCTTCTGGAAAGGCGTAGCAATCTCTTAACAACCAAAAAGTTTTTTGGTCCTTTTTCTCAAAAAAGGACTGCTTGCTTCCTAAACCCAGCGAATTGGTTTTCGCTGCCGACTCCGTGAATAAGCCAAACTCGCCAGAAACACCCCGCCCAGCAGCAGCATGCTAGGCCGTCCCGCGTCTGGATCGGCCCAGTCCGCGGCGACAAAAGCCGCCACCAGCGCGATCACCAAAGCCGGCAAAGCCGGATGCAGCGCCACCCGGAACCAGCGCCCGGTGACGCCCGCGCGCCGGCCGGCGATGATTGCAGCCGCCATCAGCAGATATTCGAACACGTTACCGGAGATGATGATCAGCAGCGTGCGCTCACCGAGCAGCACCGCGGCGGCGGAGGCCAGCGCCAGCAGCACGGTGGCGCGCACCGGCGACTGCCATTCGCCATGCAGGCTGGCCAGCAGACGGTTCATCGCACCGGGCCAGATCTGGTCGCGCCCCGTGGCATACAGGAAGCGGCCGAGCGCCATGCCAAGTGCGACCTGGTTGTTGAAAATGGCCGCGATCACGCCGGCGCTCACCAGCACGGAGGCGGTGTGCCCGCCGGTGCTTTCCAGGAATGCGGCGATCGGCGCTTCGGCGCCCAGCATCGCGGTAAGATCGGGGGCGGCGAGCACCATCAGCACCATCGGCACGGCGATGGTGACGCTGGCGAGCGCGCCGGCCAGCGCGATCACCCGGCCCATGCGGCGCTGCGCCTCGTGCATTTCCTCGGCGAAGAACAGCGCCCAGTTGGCACCCGCGGTGGCATACACGCCGGCCACCAGCGCCAGGCCCATCGTAACCCAGCCGACTGGTGCCAGGTGGCCATGGTCCAGCATGACGGGGTGGGCCAGCACGTGCGCGAGTGTCCGCGCGGGATGCGTGGCCGCGACCCAGGTGATGATGCCGAGGCCGGCCGCCTCGATGGCCAGGAACACGCCGGTGATCCAGGCCCCGGTGCGGATGCGCAGCACGCCGATAACGCAGGCCAGCGCGATGGTCGCCAGGGTGACCGGCAGGAAGGGTGCCGCGGGAAACAGCACGCGCACATAGTCGGCCAGGCCGGCGGCGGTGAACGCCATCATCGGTGCTGCGGTGACCGCCTGCAGGGTGATGCAGGGCAGCCCGCCGGCGGGCCCGAGGATGCGGGCGAGGCTCGCATAGATGCCGCCGCAGCCCGGGAAGGCGGCGCCGAGTTCGGCATAAATCAGCGCCACGAGTGCCGAGACGACGCCGCCCGCGATGAACGCGAATGCGGCCCCGGTGCCCGCCAGATGCAGCACGCCCGCGCCGGTGATATACACCGAGGCCACCGGCGAGAGCGCCGAGAGCGTCAGCAGCAGCACGCCGGCAGGGCCCAGGGCGCGGTTCAGGGTGATGGCGGCCGGATGGTCGGGAATCGTGTGCTGGCTCCGCGGGCACGTCCAGCTTTGCAAAGCACGGGCCACCATGCCAGCGCGTTCGCGCTACAGGTGGCGAATGGCTTGGCCCGTCGTGGCGCGGATCATCGCGGCGAGTATCGTGCGGTGGCAGCGATGCGGATCGCGCTCGAAGCATAGCAGGCACACCGGCTGGGAGACGGCCAGCGCCGCCGCGTCCGCCAAAGCATCTTGCGACTCGGTCCGCTCCATGTGCGTGGCGAAAATCGCCTCCATCTCGCCGACGCGTCCGGCACGCACGGCTTGCCGGCCTGCTTTCGGCGTGCCGAGCCGGACATCGTGCACATAGCCGACCCCGACCCGGGCAAGCGAGGCGCGCAGCATGGTCTTCGAAAAGCCCGCCTTGCGGGAGGCGGCCACGGCGCGCACGTCTAGAACCGTGTGAACCCGTGCAGCGCTCAGCAGATCGAGAAGCTGCGGCTGCACCAGCCCTTCGTAGCCGATGGTGAAGATATCTGGCAGGCCGGACACCGCCAATGCCTGGAAACAAAACGGGCCGAAGCTGTCGCCAGCTTCGGCCCGTTTCATTGGTCTTATGTCGTCTTAGCGGCTGGCGAGGCGGCCGATCAGGTAGCCGAGGCCGACTGCGCCAAGCACGGCGAGCAGCGGAGTCTCGTGAATGCGGTCGGTCAGTTCCTCAGACAGGCCGCGGATCTGGTCGGCGGCGGCGCCGTAATATTCCTGCGCCTGGCCAGCGGCTTCGCGCAGCGTGCCGTCGGCCTGCGTCTTGCTGTCGCCCATCAGGTTACCGGCGGTGCTCTGTGCCTTGCCGGCGAATTCCTTGACCTTACCCTCGACGCGATCTTCGTTCATGTGTGTGCCCTCCAAAAGAGATGCACGCAGAACATATCTCCCGCACACGAGTTCCGGCCCTGCGTGCGCGCCCGATCACGAGCGCGGTGCGGCCGCGCGCTGCAGCCGGTCGCGTATGGCTTCGCCCAACCCGTCCCCAGGCACCGGCATGGCAGCTATTCCTTTCAGGCCAAGCCGCGTGCCGTCCGCATCCAGCAAGCGGAGAGCGGCAAACAGCCGGGCAGCCGCTTGGGTCAGATCGCCGGATTCACTCAGATTGCTCACCAGCCTGGCCGGAGGCGCTCGCCCGAAGGCGAGCAGTGCCTCATCGTCGCGGGCGCTGCCGGCGTCCAGGCGCAGCGGCAGGCTTGGCGCATAATGGGATACCAGCAAGCCGGGCGAGCGCAGCCCGCGCCCCGCCTCTGCCTGCGCCGGCGTGAGGCCGCGCCCGATCGGGCCGATCAGCGACTCGATCACGTCGGCCGGCACGCCGCCGGGGCGAAGCAGGCAGGCATGCCGGGCGGATAGATCGAGTACCGTGCTTTCGAGCCCCAGCGAGCAGGGGCCGCAATCCAGGATCGCGTCGATCCGTCCCGCGAGGTCGGCCAGAACGTGCGCGGCGGCGGTCGGGCTCACCCCGCCCGAGCGGTTGGCGGAGGGGGCGGCGACCGGAATACCGGCCTGTTCCAGCAGCGCCTGCGCCATCGGATGGGCCGGAACACGCACCGCCAGCGTGTCGAGTCCGGCGCCTGCCAGGAGATGCACGGGGCAGCGCGGCTGACGCGGCAATACCATCGTCAGCGGTCCCGGCCAGAACGCTGCAGCCAGCATGCGCGCCCGATCGTCGGCCAGCACATGGGCGAACGCCGCCGCGGCGGTCGGATAGTGGCAGATCAACGGATTGAAGTGCGGGCGGCCTTTCGCGGTGAAAATGGCGGCCACTGCCGTGCCCAGCGTGGCGTCGGCGCCCAGCCCGTAAACCGTCTCGGTCCCGAACGCGACCAGCCGCCCACCTGCCAGCAGCGCTGCCGCTTCCTCCATTCCCACAAACCGTGTCAGCAACCGTCTCCCGCCAAACAGACCCAAGTTTTATGGTCCTTTTTTTCAAAAAAGGACTGCTTCCTTACTTGCCCACCCACAGACCCTGGGCAAACCCGCAGCCGACGGCCAAACTATAAGGCTGCACTATCGAGGACCTGCCGAATGATCGAAATCACCTTTGCCGATGCCAGCCTGCCCGCCAACGGTGCCGTCGGGCTTCTGGTCGGCGAGGGGGCCGAAGCGTCGGGCCTTTGGAAAGCAGCCGACGAGGCGACCGGCGGGGCCATCACGCGTGCCTTCAAGGCGGCCGAGTTCACCGGCAAGGAAGGCACGAGCTGCACGGTTCTGGCGCCCGGCGCCGGCATCACCCGCATCGTCGCGGCAGGCCTCGGCAAGTCGGCCGACCTCTCCGCCCGGCGCGTCGAGGAAGCCGGCGGCACGCTCGCGGCCGGACTTGCCCGCGAGGAGGTGGCCGCCATCGCCGCCGACGGGCTCGACGGCGCGCATGCCGCCCATGCTGCACTCGGTGCCGTTCTGCGCAGCTACCGATTCGACATCTACCGCACCAAGCAGAAGCCGGAGGACAAGCCCAAGCTCGCCCGCCTGAGCGTGCTGACAGGCGACCATGCCGGGGCGCACACGGCCTGGCCGGCGCTGCATGCCATCGCCCGCGGGGTGTTCATCACCCGCGACCTGGTCAGCGAACCCGCCAATATTCTCACCCCGCCCGAATTCGCGACCCGCATCGAGAAGCTCACCGAGCTCGGCCTGAAAATCGAGGTGTTCGGCCAGGATGAGATGGAGAAGCTCGGCTTCGGCTCCCTGCTCGGTGTCAGCCAGGGCAGCGCCCAGCCACCGCGCATGGTAGTCATGCGGTGGGACGGTGGTGCCGATGAGAAGCCCGTCGCCTTCATCGGCAAGGGCGTCACGTTCGACACCGGTGGCATCAGCATCAAGCCCGCCGCCGGCATGGAAGACATGAAATGGGACATGGCCGGCGCCGGCACGGTCGTCGGGCTGATGGCCGCACTCGCCGGCCGGAAAGCGCGGGTAAACGCCGTGGGCCTGGTCGGGCTGGTGGAGAACATGCCGTCGGCCAATGCGCAGCGCCCGGGCGACGTGGTGCGCAGCTATTCCGGCCAGACGATCGAGGTGCTCAACACCGACGCGGAAGGCCGCCTCGTGCTGGCCGACGTGCTTTGGTATGCGCAGGAGACGTTCGCGCCCCGCTTCATGGTGGATCTGGCGACGCTTACGGGCGCCATCATCGTCGCCCTTGGCCACGAACATGCCGGCCTGTTCAGCAACGACGACGAGCTGGCGACCAGGCTTGCCGCCATCGGCACCGAGACCGGCGAGAAGCTGTGGCGCATGCCGATGGGCCGCGAATACGACAAGCAGCTCAAGAGCGACATCGCCGACATGAAGAACATTACCGGCCGGCCCGGCAGCTCGATCACCGCGGCGCAATTCCTGGCCCGCTTCGTCAACGATAAGCCCTGGGCGCATCTGGACATCGCCGGGACGGCCTGGGCGACGAAGGACGCGCCGACCATTCCGAAGGGTGCGACGGCGTTCGGCGTGCGGTTGCTGGACCGGCTCGTTGCGGCGCATTTTGAGGGTTGAGGAAGGAAGGTCGTCTTTCCTGAAGAGAAGAAGCAAAAAACTTTCATCCACCTGTCAAGAGCTCCGTCATGAGCACGCGATACCGGAGATGAAAATTTTTTGGTCCTTTTTTTCAAAAAAGGACTGCTTTCTTCCTTTGTCGTTCCCCGCATGATCCCCGTCGTTGTTTGCGTAGCCTCGCTACCGCCAAATGTCCCGGTCATCCGCCCCGCCGCCTCGCCGGATGCCAAGCCGGAGCGGCACGGCGACACGGTGCAAGTCGGCCTTGGCGAAGACGCGGAAGCGGCCGGTGCGGCGGGTGCCAGCCTGCTGTTGCGCGCTGAGCACGTCGCCATCGACGCGCGCGGCTTGCCGGCACCGGTCGCGGCCGGTCTAGCCGCCGGCGCCTGCCTGCGCGCCTGGCGCTACGAGGACGGCCGCAAGCACGCGGCCGAGGATGCGCCGCGCCTGGCCAGCATCAGCCTGGTGTCCGACGATGCCGAGACCGCCGGCGTTTGGAAAAACCTGTCGGCCGGTGTGCAGGGGGCGGCCTACGCGCGCGACCTGGTCACCGAGCCGTCGAACACGCTCACGCCGGCGGGCTTCGTGGCGCGGCTGGAGCGGCTGGCGCAGGCCGGCGTCTCGGTCGAGGTTCTGGGACCGGACAGGCTGGCAGCGCAGGGCTTCGGTGGCGTGCTGGCGGTGGGCGGCGGCTCGTTGCATCCGCCGTGCGTGGTTGTGCTGCGCTGGCAAGGCGAGGGCGCGCCGGTCGCGTTCGTTGGAAAGGGCATCACCTTCGACACCGGCGGCATTTGCATCAAGCCAGCCGACCGGATGTGGGAGATGCGCGCGGACATGGCGGGTGCGGCCGCCTGCGCGGGCGCCATGCTGGCCCTGGCGCTGCGCCGGTCGCCGTCAGCGGCGATGGCGGTGCTGGCAATCGCCGAGAATGCGACGGGGGCGGCAAGCTACCGGCCCGGCGACATACTGCGCCTGTTCGACGGCAGCACCGTGGCCGTGGTGGACACCGACGCGGAAGGCCGCCTGGTGCTGGCCGACGCGCTGGCCTACGCCGCGGCTCAAAAGCCGGCCGCCATCGTCGATCTGGCGACGCTGACCGGCAGCATCGTGGTCGCCCTCGGCCACGAGCGGGCAGGGGCGTTCGGCGCGGACGATGCGTTGTGCATCGCGGCGCGGGCAGCCGGCGAGGTGGTGGGCGAACGGCTCTGGCGCATGCCGTTCGGCGCCGGCTATCGCGCGGCGCTCGACAGCGACATCGCCGACATACGCCATTGCGTCGACGGCACCGGTCAGCCCGATGCCTGCCACGCGGCCACGTTCCTCAGCGCCTATGTCGGCGAAGTGCCCTGGCTGCATCTCGACATCGCCGGCGTGGAGAGCCGCGAGGAAGCCAGCGAGCGCCACCCGGCCGGCGCTACCGGTTTCGGCGCGCGTCTGCTCGACCGGCTGATGGCGGCCCGCGACGAGCCGGCGGCCTGACCGCGATGGCGGAGATCGGCTTCTACCACCTGACGCGCACGACGGCGGATCAGGCGCTGCTGCCGCTGCTCGGCCGCACGCTCGACGCCGGCCAGCGCGCCGTGGTGCTGCTGGGCTCTCACGCCCGGGTGGCGGAGTTGGACGAGCTGCTCTGGGCCAGCACCGACCCGGATTGGCTGCCGCACGGCACCCCGGCCGCCGGCGACCCCGACATGCACCCGATCTGGCTGACCGACGCGGACGACGCGCCCAACAACGCGGCCTATGCGTTCCTGCTCGACGGCCGAGAGAGCGGGCACCTCGCGAGCTTCACCCGCGTGTTCGACCTGTTCGACGGGCGCGACGAGGCGCTGGTGGCGGCCGCGCGAAGGCGCTGGACCGGCGCCAAGGCAGCCGGCCATGCGCTGACCTACTGGCAGCAGGGCACCAAGGGCTGGGAGCGGAAAGCCTGAACGGACCTGCGAAGGGGACGGACCCAAACGGCGGTCCGTTCCCGATGCGGCAAACCCAGACTACTTCTGAATCGGTGGCGCGGCGGGCGGCGTTGTGGGCGCTTCCGGCTTGCCAGACGCATTGTCCTTCGGAGCAGCTTTATCCGGCGTGGCGGCAGTCGGGCTAGACGGCTTGTCCGCCGGCGGCGTGCCCGGCGCCGCATCGCCCGCAGCGGCAGGCAACGGCAACGGCGTGGCCGACAGCGTGTGCAGATAGTCGATCACGTCCGCGCGGATCTGCGGATTGGCGATGCCGGCATACGACATCTTGGTGCCAGGCGCGTAGGCGCTCGGCTTGGTGAGCCACTTGTTCAGCTCCTCATACGTCCACACGCCGGTGTGCTTCTGCATCGCCGCGGAATAGACGTAGCCTGGCGCACTGTCCTGCTTGCGGCCGACGACGCCATACAGCGCCGGGCCCGCCTTGTTGCCGCCGCCTTCCTTGAAATTGTGGCAGACGACGCAGACCTTCTTGGTGAATGCCTGCCCATCCTCAGGCGTGGCTTTCGCCAGCAGCACCGCGATCGGCGGTTCGGCTGAAGCAGGCGTCGAAGCGTCGGCCGACTTCGCGCCGGCAGCTGCTTGCTTGGCGGCAGCGTCTGCTTCGGCCTTGGCTTCCGCCTCGGTGGGAAGCGGCACGGGGTCAGGCGAGAGCGAGCGCAGATAGGCGATGACGTTGGCGCGTGTCTCGTCGTTGGTCAGGCCGGCATAGGCCATCTTGGTGCCTTTGGCATAGGCGGATGGCTTGTAGAGCCACTTGTTCAGCTCGGCGTAGGTCCATTTGCCCTTGTGACTGCTCAATGCCGCCGAATATTTGTAGCCGGGCGCGCTGGCCTGATCGCGGCCCACGACGCCCCAGAGTGCCGGCCCGACCTTGTTCGCGCCGCCTTCTTTGAAATTGTGGCACGCGACGCAGATCTTCTTGGTGTAGGCCTGGCCATCGGCAGCCGTCGCCTTGATCAGCAGCGGCGCGATCGGCGCCAGCGGCTTTTCGGCGGCAACCATGGTGGCGCCGGCGCCCGGCTCGTCCGCACCCTTGATGTCCAGCACGCTTTTGGCCAGCCGTTTTTCGCTGACGGTGTTGTCGGCCACCAGACCCAATCCCCAGAAAGCGACACCCGCCGTCAATACGGCGGCCACGATCTTGTTAGTGCCCAAGCTGTCCATACGGCCATCAACCCCAATCTGCCACAACTCGTTCCGGACCGGTGCGCGCGCTGCGCTCCGGCGTGACGTTCTATACCTATGCTGCGCGGCACACTTCCTAGTGGGGCCTGCATGCCGCGACAACAGTCAACCTGACCCGCAAGCTCGCACGATACGGGTAAACCCCCGTTTTTTGCGGATCGGCCACAATGTGGTTTGTGGTCCGCACAAGTGGAGGGGTGAGGCGTGGCAGACGGTGCGATCGCGTTCCAGGGCATGGCCGGCGCCTATTCCGACCTGGCCTGCCGCACGGCCTATCCCGGACGGAAGACGCTGGCCTGCGACACGTTCGAACGCACGATAGACGCTGTGCACAGCGGCGCCGCCGCCCTGGCCATGCTGCCGTGCGAGAATTCGCTCGCCGGGCGGGTGCCCGACATTCACTCCCTTCTGCCGGGCAGCGGCCTGTCCATCGTCGGCGAGCATTTCCAGCGCGTGGAGCACTGCCTGCTGGGCGTGCGCGGCGCGCGGATCGACGGACTCCGGCGCGCGCACTCCCACGCCGTCGCCCTGGGCCAGGTGCGCCGCGTGCTGCGCGAACTGGATTTGCAGGCCGTGGTGCAGGCCGACACGGCCGGCAGCGCCAAGCTGGTCGCCGAATGGGGACGGCCCGAGGAAGCCGCCATTGCCTCCGCACTCGCCGCCGACATCTACGGGCTGGACGTGCTGCGCGCCAACGTCGAGGACGCGGCGCACAACACCACCCGCTTCTACGTCGCCGCTACCGCGCCGAACCAGACGAATCCCGATCAGGCCGGGCTGATGACCACCTTCGTGTTCCGCGTGCGCAACGTGCCGGCCGCGCTGTTCAAGGCGCTGGGCGGCTTCGCGACGAACGGCGTGAACATGACGAAGCTGGAAAGCTACATGGTGGACGGGCAGTTCACCGCCACGCAGTTCCTGTGCGACGTGGATGGGCAGCCGGAGCAGGTGCCATTGCGGATGGCGATGGAGGAGCTGGCGTTCTTTTCCAATGAAGTGAAAATTCTTGGAGTGTATCCGAAGGCAAGGAAGAATCTTCTTTCTTGAAAGAAAGAAGCAAAGAACTTTTGCTCCTCGCTTATACCGAGTCCCAATTTTAAAAGAGAATGTCTTCCTTCATCCATCCCTCAATCAATCTTCGGGCGATGGACATATCCGGCGGCAGTACAAATCCGTCCTGACCACGTGCCTCTCCCCGCGTAAACCAGCGCGCCTCGATCAGCTCGTCATCATCCGCCACGATCGCATCGTCCAGCGCTTCGGCGGTGAAACCCAGCATGATGCTGGAGGGGAACGGCCAGGGCTGGCTGGAACTGTAGCGGACGTTGGCCACGCGCACGCCAGCCTCCTCCCACACCTCGCGGGCGACCGCCTCCTCGAGCAACTCGCCAGGTTCCACGAAGCCGGCCAGCGTGGTGAACAGCCGCATGTCGCGGAACCGCGCCGGGTGACCGAGCAGCGCCCGGCCCTGGTGCGTGACGAGCATGATCACCGCGGGATCGGTGCGCGGGAAATGCGTGGTGCCGCAGCCGGTGCAGGCGAGCACGTGGCCGGCGTCGCGCACCGTGCAGGCGCTGCCACAAACGCCGCAGAACCGGTGGCGGGTGCGCCAATGCATCAGCCCGCGGGCATGCGCTAGGATGGCGGCTTCCTGCTCGGGCAACGCGCCGCCCAGCCGCCGCAGATCCTCGAAGCGAGCATCCGGGACGCCGGGGAGCGGCACGTCCCAAGCGCTGAGATCGACGCAGAAGAGAACATCCTCCTGTTCGCGGCCAAGCATCGCCCAGGGCGAGACGGCAAGGCGGTCGCCGATCTCCGCCATCGTCAGGCGCGCGGCGCGTGGTGCGCCGCGCGACCCTTCGACGAGGTTGCGGCCCCGCCAAACCGGCACGAAACGCGCGCCGGCTCCGGCCATCTGAGCTTCGACCCAGTCAGTATCCTTGCGTCGTGCATCTAACCGGTCGAGCGGGCTACCGGCGAAAATATTGGGTCGGTAAGGATGAATCGGGGCTGGCTCGCTCATGCGCCCCTGGTCGCATGACCCGAGGGCGGTCGGCAATCGAGCGGCTGCGGAAAGTCCGGGGAGGCGCGGCGCCTCCCCGGGTGGCAAGCCGCCTAGATACGCGGCTTGTTCGTCGTCGTGGTGTTCGCGCCGGACAGGCCAGCGCCGCCCGTCGTGCCCAGCGTGTCGCGGCCCGTCGCCGTGTTGCCCGTCGTCGCGTTGCCGGTCGTGTTCGCGCCGTCCTTGGTGATCTCCACGTCCTCGCGGCGAACGGTATCGCGCACCGTCTCGCTGCGATCGGTCGCGTCCTTGCGGATGACGACTTCCTCGCGGACATGGGCGGTCTTGGAGACGACGGCTTCCTCGGCCGTTTCGGTCACCTCGATCGTCTTGTCGCTGAAATCGGCGCCGCTCACGGCACGACTGTCGGTGACGGGACGACGCTCGATGGTCACGCGCTCGTCGCGCAGGTTGACCGTCTCTTCAACCGGCGTTTCGACCACATAACGGCGGACGCGCGTGGTGCCGCGGTTGATGGCGCGCTTGCCCACGGCCAGCGTCTCTTCCGACAGCGACAGCGTGCCCGGCTGGCTGCTGGCGTCGGTGTTGCGCGCGGTGCCGAGGTCGGCGCGGCCGAGCGTTGCATCCGTGCGGCCGAGCGTGGTCGAGGGGCCGGTGCCGGCCACGCCATAGGTCGCGGCGCGCTCGTCGATGTCGATCGGGTTGTGGCGCTCGAGAATGTCGAGCACGCGGTCCAAGTTGGTGCTGCTGCCGCGCACGGTCACGACGGTGGAGCCGCTCTGCATGCTGCGGTCATATACGGCGGTGTCGTGGCCGTATTCCGGCTCGGCGCCGAACAGGCTGGACCAGAAGCCGCGTTCCTCGGTGGGCTGTCCCGCCGTGCCCGCTTGTGTCGTGCTCAGGTGCGACTTGGCCGCGCTGCCGGCACCGAGTGCGCCACCGGTGCTGCTGCCGGCATGTTGCGTGATATCGCCTGAAGGAATGCCGGCCTGCTCGAGGTCGCGCACGGCGGCCGAGGCATGTTCGGCAGAGTCGAATACGGCGACGATTGTCTCATTGTCCATGATAGTCTCCAATGATCTGATTATATGATGTTCGATGTTCCGACCGGTGCTGCTGCGTCTTCCGCGCCCACCCGTTCGACACTGGCCT
Source organism: uncultured Alphaproteobacteria bacterium (assembly GCA_963848205.1). Taxonomy (GTDB): domain Bacteria; phylum Pseudomonadota; class Alphaproteobacteria; order Acetobacterales; family Acetobacteraceae; genus BOG-908. Next base: position 632,839 of record CAWKCV010000003.1, read on the forward strand.
GCTGCTCGCGCAGCAGAATCGTTTCCTGGTGCCGTTGGGTCGTGCGTATCCGACGCACCCGCACCTCCTCCTTGAGAACGAGCCTGCGCTCGACGACAAGGATCTCCTCGACGACGGGAATGATCGTCACGTCGCCTTCCTCACGCACGTCCGGAACGGCATCGACGACCCGCCCGATGGAAATGCGCTCGATCTCGACGCGTTCGTGGGTGGTGGGCTCATCGACCACCTGTTCGTGCGTTTCGGTGCGAAGCTGGATCCGCACACGCCCGGTGACCGCCTGCCGACGCTCGATCGAAATCTGCTCGGCATGAAGCGGGACGATGTCCTGCTCCCGCTTCGGCGGCGTGTATGTTTTCATCACGCAATTGACGTTTTGCGCTGGCATTCGTCGCCAGGCACGCAGAAACGTGATGCATCCGGCGATTTGACAAATGGCCGGGCGAATACTGTCCGAGAGAATTGTCGCCGCGTCGCGGCTGCTAGGCCGGCCGCAGCCTCTGCAAATCCAGCTTCGTCGCGCGCGGCGCGTAGATGGTCTGGCAGGCCTCGTCCTCGCGCGGAACGTGATCCTGGGTGCTGAGGCTCAGATTGGGATTGTAGAACCAGTCACCTGCACGCAGCATCGCGCCCCACCGGCGCACCATCAGTCCGGTGTCTTCCGGATGGAACACCTGCTTGGTCTCGCTGCGGGTCGCCAATTCGTAGTGGAACAGGATCGTGCTGCCATCATAAAGGATACGGTAGCCCGCGCGGCCCACGCGCAGGCACAGGTCGGTGTCGTTGAAACCGATTGCGAATTCCTCGTCGAACCCGCCGACTTCGTTGAAAACAGTGCACCGCATCATCAGGCAGGCGGCGGTCACCGCCGAATAGTCGCGCAGCGAGGAGAGCGCGCAATTATAGCCGAGATTGCGCCGTCCCTGCTCGTTGAGAAAAGCCGGCTGGAATTTCAGCGCGTGCTCGGCCGAGTCGTTGAAGCCCAGTATCACGCCCGCATGCTGCACCGTCCGGTCCACATACATCAGCAAAGCACCCACGGCGCCCACGTCACCGCGATTGGCGATGCGGCGCATGCGGTCCAGCCAGCCCTCCTGCGTCGCCTCGATGTCGTTGTTGAGGAACAGCACGAAGGCGCAATCGCCGGCATGGGCGGCCACCGCCGCATTGTTCATCGCCGAGAAATTGAACGGCCCGGCATAGCGCATGACGATGTGGCGCATCGCGACCGCTTCGAGATAGGCGATGGTGGCCGGGTCGTCGGACTGGTGGTCGATCACCACCAGGCGATACGTGGCCCGCGTGCAGGTGCGCTCGATGGATTGTATCGCGGTGCGCAGCAGCTCCATCTTGTTCTTGGTCGGCATCACGATCAGCACGCGTCCGTCGGTCGCGGGCCAGTCGACGCGGAACTGGTTGAACCATACGCCGGGTTGCGCGGTCGCACCCGTGCCCAGCCGGTCCAGATGACGCTGCAAGGCGGCTGTCGTCGCCTGCATCACCGCGTCCTGCTTGGCATGGCCGGTGCTGCTCTCGTGCGTGCGCCACCGGTACAGCACGGCCGGCACATGGGTGACGATGCTGGCGGCCTCGATCATCCGCAGCACGAAATCGACGTCGGCCGAAATCGGCATGCTCTCGTCCCAGCCGCCGATCTGGCGCGCCACATCGGTGCGCACGCAGACGATGTGCACGAAATACGGGTGGCTCAGGTAATAGTCGTGGCTGAAGGCCGGCCGCAGCCGCAGTTCGGTGATCGCCTCGATATTGTCGGTCGTCTGCGCCTCGTCCGAATAAAGCAGCTCGGCGCCGGTCAGGCGCGCGGCGCGGATGAGCTGCCAGACGGCATCGGGCTCCAGCCGGTCGTCATGGTCGATGAACGCGCACAGTCTCTGCGTCGCCGCGCGCAGGCCGAAATTGACCGCGCGGGCGATGCCCACGTTCTGGGGCGAACGCAGCACGCGGATGCGCCGGTCGCGCAGTGCATAGCCGGCGAGCAGCTCGGCGACATGCGGCGCCGTCGAGCCGTCATCGACGCAGATCAGCTCCCACGCGTCGCAGAATTGTGCCCGCACGCTCTCCAGCGCCTCTATCAGCCAGCCGCGCGGCGTGTTGTGGACCGGCATGATGAACGTCACGCCATCGGCGCCGGCACGATGGTTCAGCATGCGCCGCAACCTTGGCAGCACGCCGGCGCGCAGATCCTGCCGCCTTCGCTGGAACCGGCGCAGATTGCGGTTGAAGGTAAGCCGCCGCGGCGAGCCCGGCAGATATTGCTCGGTTCCAGCGATGCGCGCGGTCAGCTCCTGGTCGAGCAGCCGGTCGAAATGCGCGCTGATGTCGATCTTGAAGGCGCACAGCCCGGCATTCAGCCCGGCGTCGAGCAGGTCGCCGCGAAACTGGTTGGCCTCGCCGCGGCCGATCACCTCGCCGCCTGGGCCCACGATCTCGATGTCGAGCGCGGTCTCCGGCGCGGCGCGGTTCAGCGCCCAGCCATGCGCGCACATGCCGTGCAGCGTGTCGAACATTCCCACCGTGCCCGGAACCGGATCGATCACCTGCGGGCTGCCGGAGAGCTCGGTCCGTTGTCCGGTCAGCCGCACGGAGATGCGACGCAGCGCGCCGGCATCGTGATGCGGCGGCAGCACCACGCGAAAGCCGCAAGCCGGCTCGCCGTAGCCGAGGTCGCTGATGTCGGGCCGGTGGCCGCTCGCCTCCAGGGTCGCGACGATCTCGGTATCGACCAGCACGTCGATCATCACCCGGCGGCCGGGGTCGGCCACGCTGGCGACCCATCCTTCGACATGGGCGGGGCTGGCGACGTCGAGACAGCCGAGGAATCCGGTTTCCGACGAGCTCACATCCAGCTCCGGCCCAGGCAGCGCGAGGCCGGCCACGCGCGGCTGCAGCACCACGCGCACCAGCGGCCGTGGCAGGGCATGCAGCGGAATGCGGAATTGCCAGCAGGGCGGCACGCCACCGCCGGTGCGCCTGGCCACGCCTTGGGCGGCGAGCACGCCGGCGGCCAGGAAATCGACTCCCAAAGCGGGTGCGAGGAACGGCGCGGCATGAAACGAGCCGGTCAGCATCGTGCCGTCAACTCCGAGCGTGCCGAGCGACAGGCCGTAGATCGGCGCAAGCTCCATCGGCAGGCCGAGCAGGCTTTCGCCATCCGGCAACGCCAGCACATCCAGCGTGCGATATATCAGCGTGGTGGGCAGACTGTAGCTGAACTGGGTGGTGCCGCGGGCACCCGGTTCCAGCGTGCACGTCGCGTGCACCACGCCGTCGAGCACGATGGCGACGTCGCTCAACGCCGCGCGGCGGGCGCCTCCACGCACCACGCCCTCGACCACGCCGCCATGGCGAAGACTGAGGCGGAGCGAGCGGGCAGCACGTTTCATGCGCGCAGGCTCGCGGAGCGGCGCCTCCGGTGCAAGGGGCGGTGGCCGGCGCGGGCTTGCAGGGCGACGACTGGCGGGAGGGTTCCCCTTGAAGGTGACGCGCGCGCCGGTGCATAGACAGCCGATCACACCGAGGCGGCGAACCACCGCATGCGTATTCTTCTGACCGGCGGCTGCGGCTTCATCGGCTCCGCCGTGGTGCGGCACGTGCTGCGCACGACCGACCATACGATCGTCAATGTCGACAAGATGACATATGCCGCCTCGCTCGATGCGCTCGAGGAGGGCCAGGACCACCCGCGCCACCGCCTGGTGCGCGCCGACATCGCCGATGCCGATGCGATGACCCGCGTGTTCGAGGAGGCGGCACCCGACGCGGTGATGCATCTGGCGGCCGAAAGCCATGTCGACCGCTCGATCGACGGGCCTGGCGATTTCGTGCGCACCAACGTGGTCGGCACGTTCACCCTGCTGCAGGCAGCACGCGCCTACTGGTCCGGGCTGACACCCGAATCGCGCGAGGCATTCCGCTTCCACCATGTCTCGACCGACGAGGTGTTCGGCGCGCTTGGCGAGGACGACCCGCCATTCACCGAGACCACGCCCTACGATCCGCGCAGCCCCTATTCGGCCAGCAAGGCGGCATCGGACCATCTCGCGCGCGCCTGGATGCACACCTACGGGCTGCCGGTGATCGTCAGCAATACGACGAACAATTACGGCCCGTGGCAATTCCCCGAAAAGCTGATCCCGCTGATCGTGCTCAACGCGCTCGCCGGCAAGCCGCTGCCCGTGTACGGCGACGGCGCCAACCAGCGTGACTGGCTATACGTGGAGGATCATGCCGAGGCGCTGCTGAGCGTGCTGACAAGCGGGCAGCCCGGCCAGACCTACGCGATCGGCGCCGGCCAGCCGAAGCGCAACATCGATGTCGTGCGTGCCATTTGCGCGGTGCTCGATGCGCGCGTGCCCGACCCGGGCGGCGCGCGTGAGCGGCTGATCACCTTCGTGCGCGACCGGCCCGGCCACGATTTCCGCTACGAGATCGACGCTTCGTATGCCCGCCACACGCTTGGGTGGTCGGCCAAGCACGATTTCACGCAGGGGTTGCGTCGAACCGTCGATTGGTATTTGGACAATCGCGCCTGGTGGGAAGGAATCCGCGCGGGCAACTACGCCGGCCAGCGCCTTGGCACCGCCACATGAGATGTTTGACAGGGGTGAGCGCATGAACATGAAGGGCATCGTCCTGGCGGGCGGATCGGGCACCCGCCTGCATCCGGTCACCATGGCCACTTCCAAGCAGCTCCTGCCGGTGTACGACAAGCCGATGATCTACTACCCGCTGACCGTGCTGATGCTGGCCGGCATACGCGACATCATGATCATCTCCACACCGGAAGATTTGCCGCAGTTCCGCCGCCTGCTGGGCGACGGCGCCAGCCTGGGCGTGCGGTTCAGCTATGCCGAGCAGCCGCGCCCGGAGGGGATCGCGCAGGCGTTCCTGATCGCCGACGACTGGCTCGTGGGCCAGCCCTGCGCGCTGGTGCTGGGCGACAATCTGATATTCGGCGAGCACCTTTCCACCAGCTTTCGCAATGCGGCGCTGCGCCCCGAGGGGGCCACCGTGTTCGCCTACCAGGTGCGCGACCCGGAGCGCTACGGCGTGGTGCGGTTCGGCGAGCGCGGCGAGCCGGTGGACATCATCGAAAAGCCGGCCGTGCCGCCCAGCCCCTGGGCGGTGACGGGACTGTATTTCTACGATGCGCGGGTGACCGAGTTCGCCCGGGCGGTCAAGCCTTCGGCACGGGGCGAGCTGGAGATCACCGACCTGAACCGGATGTATCTCGAGGAAGGCAGCCTGCATGTCGAACAGCTCGGCCGCGGCTGCGCCTGGCTCGATGCCGGCACGCCGGACAGCCTGCTGCAGGCCGCCAGCTTTGTGCAGACCATCCAGAACCGCCAGGGCATGCTGGTCGGCTGCCCGGAAGAAGTCGCCTACCGCATGGGCTTCATCGATGCCGAAACTCTGCACGCCCACGCCAGACGCCTAGGCAAAACCGAACTAGGGCGGCTCCTCCGCGATGTAGCCAACGGCGTCCACGCCTAGAGAGCAAAAGTTTTTTGGTCCTTTTTTTCAAAAAAGGACTACTTTCTTCCCTCAGGCGCCGCCTATGCTGCAATGCGGCCGCGGCGGAGTGACACAATGAAGATCGAGCGCCTGGGCATCCCCGAGGTCCTGCTGATCACGCCGGCCCGCCATGGCGACGACCGCGGCTACTTCTCCGAAACCTACAGCCTGCCACGCATGCAGGAGGCTGGGCTGACCGCATTGTTCGTGCAGGACAACCAGAGTTTTTCGCGCGCGCGGGGCACGCTGCGCGGGCTGCACTGCCAGGTGGCGCCGTTCGTGCAGGGCAAGCTGGTGCGCGTGCTGCGTGGCGCGATCTGGGACGTGGCCGTCGATGCGCGCGCCGGCTCGCCGAGCTTCGGCCAGCATGCGGCCGCAATCCTGTCGGCCGAGAACGGCAGCCAGCTCTGGGTGCCGCCCGGGTTCCTGCACGGCTTCTGCACGACCGAGCCGGATACCGAGGTCGCCTACAAGGTGACCGCCCTGTACGATCGGGCCAGCGAGCGCGGTGTCGCTTGGGACGACCCCGCGCTGGCGCTGCCCTGGCCGCTGCACGGCGGCGAGGCGATGCTGTCGGACAAGGACCGCGTGTTGCCGCCCTGGTCTGCGGCGGCGGCCTGGTTCGCCTGATGGGCAGCATCCTGGCCACCGGCGGCACCGGCCAATTGGCGCAGGCGCTGCGCCGGGCACGGCCGGGCGGCGTGCAGGTGGTGGGTCGGCCGGATTTTGATTTCGAGCGGCCCGAAAGCCTGGCCGCGTGCGTGGGGCGCGCGTCGCCGGCGCTGGTGGTAAACGCGGCAGCCTTCACCGCCGTCGATGCCGCCGAGACTGCGCCCGAGGAAGCCGCGCGCGCCAACGCGACCGGTCCCGGCCTGATCGCCGCTGCCTGTGCCCGTCTGCGCATCCCGCTCATCCATATCTCCACCGACTACGTGTTCGATGGCGAGAAGGGCGCGCCTTATATCGAGAATGACGCGCCGTGCCCCACAGGCGTGTATGGCGCGACCAAGCTGGCAGGCGAGGCGGCGGTGCTCGCCGCCCACCCCGAAGCGGTCATTCTGCGCACCTCCTGGGTGTATGCGCGATCGGGTAAGAATTTTGTGATCACCATGCTGCGTGCGGGCAAGCGCGCGCCGCGTTTGCGCGTTGTGTCCGATCAGCAGGGTTGCCCCACCAATGCCGACGATCTGGCGGTGGCGACGCTCGCGGTGGCGGACCGGCTTCTGGCATCCCGCCAGACGTCGGGCGGGGAGCATGGTTTGGGCGGTATCTATCACGCAGCTGGGCAGGGTTCGACGAGCTGGCACGGGTTTGCCAAGGCGATCTTCGCCGCGGCTGCCGAGCACGGCTGGCCACAACCTCAAGTGGACGCGATCGCCACGGCCGACTGGCCGACGCCGGCGCGGCGCCCCGCCGACTCACGCCTGGATTGCGGCAAGCTCGCCCAGACGTTCGGCGTGCGACTGCCGGATTGGCGCGAAAGCCTGGCACCGGCCGTGAGCGTCATCTGCGCTGCCGAGCAAGCGCTCGCCTCATCCGCGGCCGATTGAGCGCGCGGATGGACCAGCGACAGGACATCGCCATCCTGCTCTCGACCCGCAACGGAGCGGCCTATCTGGGCGAGCAGCTCGACAGCCTGCTCGGCCAGTCGCACGCCGCCTGGCAGATCTATTGGCGCGACGATGGATCGGACGACGAGACGCCGGGCATGATGCGCGATTTCGCCGGCCGCGCCGGCGACGGACGTGTCGTGGACATGAACGACAATGCCGGCCATGTCGGCATCACCGAGAGCTTCCTCAGCCTGCTGCGCCGTGCGCCGCGTGGCCGCGTGATCGCCTTCGCCGACCAGGACGACGTGTGGCTGCCGCACAAGCTCGAACGTGGCGTGGCCGCCCTGGCCACAGTGCCAGACGGCCATGCGGGGCTCTATTGCGCGCGCCAGCTTCTCGTGGGCGCCGACCTCGCCCCGATCCGCACCAGCGCGCCGATGCGTGGCGAGCCCGGTTTTCCGCAATCGATGACGCAGAACATCGCCACCGGCTGCACCGTCATGCTCAACCCCGACGCCGCCGCCCTGCTGGCCGCCGCCCAGGAGCCCGCCTGCACCCTGCACGATTGGTGGGCCTATGTGCTGGTCTCGGCCGCCGGCGGCACGGTGGTCGCCGACCAGGAACCCACCGTGCTCTACCGCCAGCATGCGCACAACGCGGTCGGCGTGCCGCTCTCGCCCGGGCGGCGCGCCTGGGCCGCCATGCGCCGTGGGCCGCATGTGTTCATGCGCACCTTCCGCGCCCACATGAACGCGCTGAATGCACAGAAGGAGTTGCTCTCGCCCGACGCACGCCAGGCGCTCGCGCTGATCACCGACGGGTTGCATGACGGGTGGGATTTGCGGCTTCGGGCATTGCGGCATCCTGGGTTGAAGCGGCAGAGCTGGGCGGAGACGCAGTTGTTTCGGGTCTGGTTTATGTTGGGGTAGGAAGGAAGCAGTCCTTTTTTGAAAAAAAGGACCAAAAAACTTTTGTCTCCTGCATGTGGGGCGGGGGAGGGGCGACGGCTTCCAGGGGTGGGTCCACAGACAAGCCAATCGAGCGAGCCATAAGCATCATGCGGCCGTCTCCGTGGCCGTAGATCGGGTCGCCTGCGAGGGGGTGGCCGAGCGCGGCGCAGTGCACGCGTATCTGGTGCGTGCGGCCCGTCGTCGGGCGCAGTTCCAGCAGGCTGAGCGTGTCGGACGTCGCGAGCACTTGCCAGTCCGTCGTCGAATCCTGGCCCGCCGGGTCGGCCGCCATCCGCCAGCCCGACGGCGTGGTGCGCTTGGCCAGCTTCATGCTCACTGTTCCCGCCGGCTCATCCGGACGGCCATGCACGATGGCCCAATACACCTTGCGCGCACGCCCGGCCGCGAACTCCGCCTGTGCCGCGATCAGGGCCTGCCGTCGCAGGGCGATCACCAGGCAGCCTGACGTATCCGCGTCCAGCCGGTGCACCAGCCACGGCCCATCCCGCCGCCGGCTGAGCCTGGGAAACCAGTCCTCTACCGAAGCGCCGCCGCGCGGGCCGGCATGCACCGGCAGGCCCGCCGGCTTGTCCAGCACGACGAAGCGGGAATCCTGGAACAGGATGACAGGGTTCGGCAGCACGGCCGCCTTGTTGACACCGCAGACGCAGCGGCGGAAGGCGCTCGCCATGCAAACCGACACGATCTGCGGTGCCCGCGCGGTAGCCGCCTTGTTCGAACGCCGCCCCGACTCGGTGCTGCGGCTGTTCTACACCGAACAGGCGCGCAACGAGGCCGGCCCGTTCTGCGCCATTCTCGCCAAGCGGCGCTTGCCCTACCGGCTGCTGCCGCCCGACGAGATGGCCAAAGCGGCCGGCACCCCGCATCATAACGGATTGGCCGCCGTGGCGCGTGCCCGCGTGGTGCCGATCATGGACCCCGAGGACCCGCCGCGCGAGAGAACGCTGCTGGTGCTGGACGGTATCGGCAACCCGCATAATTTCGGCGCCATCGCCCGCAGCGCCGCGTTCTTCGGCGTGCGCACGCTGCTGATCAACCACGTGCCCGGTGCCGCCTTGCCGTCGGACGCGGCTTACCGCACCGCCGAAGGCGCGCTCGAGCATCTTGAGCTGTACCGCTCGCGCGACATGCCGACGCTGCTGCGCGCGCTGGGCCCAATCTATCGCACTGTCGCCGCCACGTTGCGGCCAGGCGCCATTCCGGTGTCTGACATGCCGCGCGACCGGCCGCTCGCGCTGGTGCTCGGCCACGAGGAATACGGCGTATCGGACGCGGTTCTCGCCGCGTGCCGGCGCGAGGTGCGGATTGCCGGAAGCGGGCTGGTGCAGAGTTTGAATGTCGCGCAGGCGGCGGCGGTTTTGCTGCATGCGTTGACTTAAGAAAGCAGTCCTTTTTTGAAAAAATGAACCAAAAAACTTTCGCAAGTTGGCGTATGCGAGACGTGGGCGACGCGACAGCGGACCAAAAGTTTTTTGCTTCTTTTTGTCAAAAAAGAAGGCTTGTCCTTAATACCGTTTCCAAACTCTGATCGCCTGCGCTGGGTCCGATAAGTCCCGCACGAATCAGCTTACGCAATACGCGCTCGTTCGCCTCGCAGAGGATCACCCGAACGCCTTGCCGCTCCAGCAATGCAATCGCTTCGCGCAAGGCCTCGATGCCGGTGAAATCCATGAACGGCACGTGGTGCAATCGCAGGATGAGGCAGCGCGGTCGTGCCTGTGCGAGTGTCTCCTGCAAGATATCGGCGGCGCCGAAAAACACCGGGCCTTCGATGGCATAGACGAGCACGCCGGGAGGCAGGCCAGCAGGCGTCTCGGCGACGATGTCGACGCTGGCTGCCATGCGGCGGAGGAACTGCAGCATGGCGAGGATGACGCCGATATTGACCGCGATCACCAGGTCCGTGAGAAGCGTGAGCGCGAAGGTGATGAGCAGGATCACCACGTCGGCCATGGGTGCCGTGCGGATCAGGCGCAGGGCCTGGGCAGCGCCGCTCATGTTCCAGGCGACGACGAACAGGATAGCGGCCAGCGCACACAAGGGTATGCGGCTGGCCAGCGGCGCAGCGACCAGCAGCACGGCGACGAGGGTGAGCGCGTGGACGATGCCGGCCAGCGGCGAGGTTCCGCCGTTGCGCACGTTGGTGGCGGTGCGCGCGATGGCGCCGGTGGTCGCGAACCCGCCGAACAGGGGCGTGAGCAGGTTGGCGACGCCCTGGCCGATCAGCTCCTGATTGGAATCGTGCCGCGTGCCGGCCATGCCGTCGGCCACAACGGCGGAGAGCAGCGACTCGATGGCGCCCAGCATGGCAATGGTGAAGGCCGAGGGGAGCAGTTGCACGACGCGGTCGAAGCTGGCGGTGGGCAGCGTGACATGCGGCAGGCCGGCGGGAATGCCGCCATAGGCGCTGCCGATGGTGGCGATGCTGGGCGGGTGCCACGCGGCTTCGATCGCGGTGGCGACGATCAGCGCCACCAACGGCCCGGGCACACGCCGCAGGCCGGGGATGCGCGGGGTGAGCAGCACGAGCGCGATGCTCACCGTGGCAAGTGCGGCGGTGGCGGGGTCGAGCTGGGGCAGGGCGCGTAGCAGAAGATAGAGCTTGTCGTAGAAATGCGCGCCGCCCGTTGCCGGCATGCCGAAGAAATCGTGCCACTGGCCGACCCAGATGATCACCGCGATGCCGGCGGTAAAGCCGCCGATCACCGGTTCCGGGATGAAGCGGATGGCGCGGCCGAAGCGCGCGAGACCCATGCAGACGAGGATGCCGCCGGCCATCATCGTCGCCAGCAGCAGGCCGTCCGCCCCGAAGCGGGCGACGACGCCGGCCAGGATGACGATGAAGGCGCCGGTGGGGCCGGCGATCTGGACGCGGCTGCCGCCGAACAGCGAGACGGCCAGGCCGCCGATGATGGAGGTGTAGAGCCCCTGTTCGGGCCTGACGCCGGAGGCGATGGCGAAGGCCAGGCCCAGAGGGAGGGCGACCACGCCGACGATCAGGCCGGACAGGATGTTGCGGACGAGGTGAGGTGGTTTGAGGAGCCCGGCGCGCCAGGCTTCTGCTGCGATGATCATTTGGGTGGTTTAGAAGGAAGCAGTCCTTTTTTGAAAAAAAAGGACCAAAAAACTTTTGCTACGCTGTCGCTTGATCGGCAGGGGGAACATCGTGGAACCAGCGAAGATTTTGACGGTGAACGCAGGGTCTTCGAGCTTGAAGGTCGGGTTGTTCCACGGCGGCAAACGGCTCGTCGAGGGCGAGGTGGACGGGGTCGGCGGCGAGCACGCGGTGTTCCTCGCGCATGACGCAGCCGGCGGCGAACTCGGCCGCATCGATTTCGGCGCCGGGTCCGGCTTTGACGGCATGTTCGCGAAAATCCTGCCCTGGATGGCCGACCATCTCGGCGGCGGCAGCCTGCATGCCGTGGGGCACCGGATCGTGCATGGCGGGCGCGACCTGGCCGGGCCGGCGCTGGTCGATGCGCCGCTCATGGCCGCGATGGAGGCGCTGGTGCCGCTCGCACCGCTGCACCAGCCGCACTGCCTGGCCGCCATCCGCGCCGTCGCGGCTGCGTCACCCGGGCTGCCGCAGGTCGCCTGCTTCGATACCGCGTTCCACCGCACCATGCCGGAGGTCGCGCGCCGCTTCGCCATCCCGCGCGCGCTGCACGACGAAGGCATCGAACGTTACGGCTTCCACGGGCTGAGCTACGACTACATCGCCGGCCGCCTGGCCGAGCGCGACCCGGCACTCGCCGCGGGCCGGGTGGTGGTCGCCCATCTCGGCAGCGGCGCCAGCCTGTGCGCGCTGCAAGGCGGCCGCAGTGTGGATACCACCATGGGCCTGACCGCTCTGGACGGCCTGCCGATGGGCACGCGCTGCGGCGCGATCGACCCGGGCGTTCTGCTCTATCTGCTGCAGGAGAAGAATCTGTCGGCGGCCGAGCTGGAGGATTTGCTCTATCACCGATCGGGGCTGCTGGGCGTGTCCGGCGTCTCGGCCGACATGCGCGAGCTGGAGCGCAGCGCGGATCCGGCCGCGCGCGAGGCGCTGGAGCTGTTTGCGTTCCAGATCTCGCGTCAGGTTTGCGCGATGGCGTCCTCGATGGGCGGGCTCGACGGGCTGGTGTTCACCGGCGGCATCGGCGAGCACGCGGCAGGCTTGCGCCGCGACGTGTGCGCGCGGCTTGCGTGGCTGGGCGTGCGGCTGGGCGAGGATGGCGGAAAAGGCGAGGCGCCGATCAGCGCCGGGACGAGTTCCGTGCGCGTGTGGGTGATTGCGACGGACGAGGCGGCGGTGATAGCGCGGCAGGCGGCGGGACTGGTGCAGGCGGGGTGATGCCGGGCTAGAAGCGCGCGCATGAGTGAAAACCTGTTTGCCGACATGCGCGGCCACGTATTGGCCGCCCTTCATCGCGCGGTGCCCGATCTCCCCGACGACATCGCGGCGCGCGTCGAGGTGACGCCGGCGCGGGAGGCGGCGCATGGCGATATGGCGACGAATGCGGCGATGATCGCGGCGCGGCATGCCAGGCGCAAGCCGGGAGAACTCGCCGCCGAGCTGGTCGCCGGGTTGGCTGGTGTTCCGGGGCTCGACAGCGCCGAGCCGGCGGGGCCGGGATTCGTCAATCTGCGCCTCGCCCCCGATCTGCTGCGGGCGCAGGTGCCGGTGATTTTGGCTGCCGGCGAGGCGTATGGAGACAGCCAGGCCGGGCAGGGCAATGCGGTGAACGTGGAGTATGTTTCGGCCAACCCGACCGGGCCGATGCATATCGGGCATTGCCGCGGGGCTGTGGTGGGCGACGTGCTGGCAAATCTGCTGGCCAAGGCGGGCTTCGCGGTCACCAAGGAGTATTACATCAACGATGCCGGCGCGCAGGTGATCGCCCTCGCCTGGGCATCCTACTGGCGTTATCTGCAGGCGCTCGGCACCTCGCTGACCGAGGATGAATTTGCCGCCATCGTGCCCGGCGGGCTGCAATATCGCGGCGATTATCTGGTGCCGGTGGGCGCCGATCTGGCGCGCGTGCACGGGGCGTCACTGGCTGCGGAGGGCGCGCTTCCGGCCGAGGCTTCGCTGTGGCTCGACACGGTGCGCGATACGGCGATCGCGATGATGATGACCTCGATACGTGAGGATCTGGCCGCCCTTGGCGTGGTGCACGACGTGTTCGCCTCCGAGCGCGCGCTGCTCGATAGCGGGGCGGCCGACCGGGCGATTGCGCAGTTGTCCGGGCGTGGGCTGATCTATGAGGGCGTGCTGGAGCCGCCGAAGGGCAAAACGCCGGACGATTGGGAGCCACGGCCGCAGACCTTGTTCCGCGCCACCGATTTCGGCGACGACGTCGATCGGCCGCTGAAGAAATCCGATGGCACGAACACGTATTTCGCCAACGACATCGCTTACCACGCTGACAAGGTGGCGCGCGGTGCGCGGCAGATGATCGACGTGTGGGGTGCCGATCATGGCGGCTATGTCAGCCGGATGAAGGCCGCGGTGCGCGCGGTCGCCTCGCATGGAGAGGTGCTCGACATCGTGCTGTGCCAGATCGTGCGCGTGGTGCGCGGCGGCGAGGTGGTGCGGATGAGCAAGCGCGCCGGCAGTTTCATCACGTTGCGCGACCTGATCGACGAGGTGGGCCGCGACGTCGTGCGCTTCACCATGCTGACGCGCAAATCCGACGCGCAGATGGATTTCGACCTCGATCTGGCAGTGGCGCAGACGCGCGAGAATCCGGTGCATTACGTGCAGTATGCGCATACGCGTTGCCGCTCGGTGCTGCGGCAGGCGGCACTGACGCTCGGCGACGCGGCGGTCTCGCCGGAGTCGCTGGCGCGGGCCGATTTGTCGACATTGCAGGCGGAGGCCGAGATGGCGCTGATCCGCCGGCTGGTGGCTTGGCCGCGCGTGGTGGAGGCGGCGGCGGCGGCGCATGAGCCGCACCGAATCGCGTTTTTCCTCTATGACTTGGCGGGCGATTTTCATATGCTGTGGAACCGCGGCAACAGCGATGCCACGTTGCGGTTTTTGCGGGCCGGCAAGCCTGCCGAGACGCTGGCGAACCTGGCTTTGGTGGCGGCCACCGCGACCGTGATCCGGTCCGGCCTGGCGGTCGCAGGCGTAGTGCCGGCCGAAGAGATGCGTTAGGGCCGCCCGCGGTCCGGATTGAGAGGATAGATCGCGATGTCGGACCTGCCGAGCGCCAGCCAGAATTTTGCCCGCCCGTCCTACCGTCCGGCGCAGCCGGCGCGCGGGCAGGAGGGCGATCTGCGCCGCATGGGCATTGTGGCCGGAGCGATCGGCGGTGCCCTGGCGCTGGTGATCGGCATGTTCAGCCTGTCGCATCACGTGCATCACGGCATACCGGTGGTGCTGGCCGCTCCGGGCCCGGTGCGCGTCAAGCCGGCCGATCCGGGCGGGATGAAGGTGGCGGGCGCCGAGGATCTGAGCACCGGCGCCGAGATGCTGGCGCCGCAGCCCGAGAAGCCCGCCTTGCATGAGCTACGCGCCAAGCTGCGCGCGGCCGAGAAGCCGGCGGCGCCCAGGGTTGCCGAGGCGGCGCCCGCCCACGTCGCCGCGCAAGTGGCGCCCCTACACGTCACCGCGCAAGTGACGCCCCTACACGTGACCGCGCCGGTCGCGCCCGCCATTGCGGCCACGCCCCCGGTGCAGCGCGCGTCGATCGTCGAGCCGGTGACGCCGGCTTCGGCCGAGCCGCGCGGGACGACGATCCAGCTGGCCGCGTTCGACACCCAGCAAGGCGCCGAGCAGGATTGGGGCAAACTGTCCGAGAAGCTTCCTGGCCTTCTGGATGGCCGCAAGCCGATCGTGGAACGTGCCGTCGTCGCGGGGCGGACCGTCTATCGCCTGCGCACCGGTGGCTTCGCCAATCTTGCCGCCGCCACCGAATTTTGCGGCAAAGTCCGCGCCCGCGGCGGCGACTGCACCATAGCCGCCTTCT
Source organism: uncultured Alphaproteobacteria bacterium (assembly GCA_963848205.1). GTDB lineage: Bacteria > Pseudomonadota > Alphaproteobacteria > Acetobacterales > Acetobacteraceae > BOG-908. The sequence continues at coordinate 647,857 of CAWKCV010000003.1, forward strand.
AAGACCAAAAGTTTTTTTGGTCCTTTTTTTCAAAAAAGGACTGCTTTCTTCCTCATGAAACCCGCAATCATAGGCATAAGCACCGTCGCGCTGACGCTGGAGGAGGCGGCGTTACTGCAACGCCTGCGCCCCGCTGGCGTGATCCTGTTCGCCCGCAACATTGCCGACCCGTGTCAGCTCAGCGCGCTCATCGCCGAACTGCGCGCCGTCCTGCCGCCGCAAGCCTGCATCATGGTGGACCAGGAGGGCGGCCGGGTCGCGAGGCTGCGGCCGCCGCACTGGCGCGCACATCCGCCGGCGCGCGAGCTGCGGACGGAGCGGGCGGCGTGGTTGTCGGGTGCGCTGATAGGGACGCAGTGCGCGCAGGCGGGATTCGATGTGGTAGCGGCTCCGGTGCTCGATGTGGCCTCGCCCGACGGTCACGACGTGATCGGCGACCGCGCGTTCTCGGCTGATCCGGAGCGCGTGGCGGCGTTGGGCGGCGCATTCATCGCCGGGCTGCTGGCGGCGGGTGTGCAGCCGGTGTGCAAGCATGCGCCGGGGCATGGGCGGGCGAGGGCGGACAGTCATCTTGAGCTGCCGAGCCTGGACCATGTGTCGCCCGACGATATTCTCCCGTTCGCCCATAATCGGGGGGCGCCGTGGATGATGACTGCCCATATCCGTTATATGCGATCCGACAATGTTCATCCGGCAACCCAATCGGCGGCCATCGTGGCAGGGGTGATCCGCGACGCGGCGGCGATCGGTTTCGGGGGCGTGCTGGTGACGGACGATCTGGCGATGGGCGCGCTGAGCGGCATGCCGGGCGAGCGCGCCGTGCGGGCATTGGCGGCGGGGTGCGACATCGCGCTGCATTGCTCGGGCGTGCTGGAGGAGACTCGCGACGTGCTGGAGAGCGTGCCTGACGCGACCGATGCCTGCCTGGCGCGCCTGGCGCGTGCGCGGGAAATGGCGGATGCGGCGCGGCAACCGCTCGATCCGGATGCGCTGGAGGCCGAACGCGCGGCGCTGCTTGGCGCGTCATGCTGAGGTTCACATGCTGAGCGTGGCGGTGGTCAAGCAGTTCCTCGTCTATGCGTGTCTGGCAGCGGTCGCGATCATTCTGCACGAGCTGGCGCATGGATATGCGGCGTGGGCGATGGGGGACAGGACCGCCAAGCGCGCCGGCCGGCTGTCGCTCAACCCGCTGCGCCATGTGGACCGGGTCGGCACGCTGATCCTGCCCGGCATATTGCTGCTCAGCCAACTGCTGACGGTCGGCCGCGTGCTGTTCATGTTCGGCTGGGCCAAGCCGGTGCCGGTGGACCCGTCGCGTTTCCGCTACCCGCGGCAGCAGATGGCGATCGTGGCGATTGCCGGCCCGGTCAGCAATGTGTGCCTGGCGTTCCTGGGCGCCTTGGCGCTGCGGCTGCACCATCTGTCGGCCACCTGGGTTGCAGCGATCTCGACCTTCATCGTGCTCAACTTGGTGCTCGGCCTGTTCAATTTGGTGCCGATTCCGCCTCTCGATGGCGGCCGCATCGCGGTCGGTATCTTGCCGCTCCGGTTGGCCAGGCAATGGGCGCGCCTGGAAGGGTTCGGCATACCGATCGTGCTGATTTTCCTGACGGCCGGCCCAGCTTTGCTGCGTCAGGCGGGGCTGGACTACAATCCGCTCGGCCATACGCTGGTGCCGGCGGTGACGTGGATGTTCGATACATTGTTGCGCCTGGCCCATGTGCCGGTCGGCGCGCCTGGCACCGATGTCTGATCCCGAGAGGCTTCTGCTCGCTATCGCGGGTTTCGAGGGGCCGCTCGACCTGCTGCTCGATTTGGCGCGTGCGCAGAAGGTCGATCTTGCGCGGATTTCCATCCTGGCGCTGGTGGATGCGTATCTCGCGGTGATCGAGGATGCGCGGGCGTTGCGGCTGGAGCTGGCGGCGGACTGGCTGGTGATGGCGGCCTGGCTGGCCTGGCTCAAATCCCGGCTGTTGTTGCCGCAGGCCGATCCGCTGGCCGGGGAAGGCACACAGTCGGCCGAGCAGTTGGCGGCGCGCTTGGCGGAGCTGGAGGCGATGCGCGCAGGCGCTGCCTGGCTCGGCGGGCGCAAGCTGCTGGGGATTGACGTATTTGCCCGCGCGGTGCCCGAGGCGCTGACGGCGACCGACCGTTCGAAGCTGGTGGCCGATCTGCCGGGTTTGCTGCGCGCTTATGTGGACGCGCTGCGCCGCCGCGCCGCCAGTGTCGTCTATCAGCCGAAGCAGTTGAGTTTCTGGACGGTGCAGGAGGCGATCGGGAGGCTGGAAGCGAGCCTTGGCCCGATGCCGGCATGGGCCGCGCTGGAGCAGTTCCTGCCGGACGGTGTCACCGGGCAGGCGCGCCGCGCGGCCGTCGCAAGCACGCTGCTCGCCTCGCTGGAACTGGCGAAATCCGGCCGTATAAAGCTGCGCCAGGACTCCGCGTTCGCCCCAATCCTGGTAGGCGGCACATGAGAGCACGGCTCCCAATCCCGAAGCCCGCGACAGCCAGCGCAAAAGTTTTTTGCTTCTTTCTTTCAAAAAAGAGCGCCTCGCTCCGATGACCGAAGACCACATCCGCCTGGCCGAAGCCCTCATCTTCGCCAGTGCAGACCCGGTGTCCGCCCGCCACCTGGCCGCCCTCCTCCCCGAAGACGTCGACGCGCTGCTCGTTCTTCAGGCGTTGCAGCAGCGCTATGCCGGGCGCGGTGTGGAACTGTGCGAGATCGGGCTCGGCTGGCAGTTCCGCACGGCGCCCGACCTGGCGCCACGGCTGACGCGGCTGATTTCGAAGCCGCGACGCCTGCCGCGTGTGGCGATGGAGACGCTTGCCATCATCGCCTGGCACCAGCCGGTCACCCGCGCGCAGATCGAGGAAATACGCGGCGCGGCGCTTAGCCAGGCGACGCTGGATTCGTTGTTGGAGGCGTCGCTGGTCAGGCCCGCGGGGCATCGGGATGTGCCGGGGCGGCCGACGTTGTGGGCAACGACGCCGGCGTTTTTGGCGCAGTTCGGACTGCGCGATTTGTCCGAACTGCCGAAACGGTCGGATCTGGTATTAGAGCAAACGTTGCCGCCCGGGTGAAGGAAGGCCTTCTTTTCTGAACAAGAGAAGCAAAAGACTTTTGCTCCGCTGTCGCGTGCTCACCCCGGAGCACGCGACAGCGACGCAACGATTTTTTGGTCCTTTTTGAGAAAAGACTGCTTTCTTACTGTTCTGAGTACGTAAACCCAGGCTGCTTGGCCATGCTGTCCTTGTTCGCGCCAGGCAGCGAAAGCTTGCCACCGGCCGCCATCTGGAACTGACCGTACGGCTGTGCCACGAGCTTGCCGCCGAGGCCGAGCACACTGCCGACCGAGATGATCCCCATGATCGCCTTGCCCTCCTTGTCGAGGATGAGGTCGCTCAGCGTGCCGATTTCCTGGTTGTTTTCGCCGATGACGGCAGCGCCGATCATCTTGCTGGCGCGGATGCCGCCGGCCATCTTCACCGTCGCGACCGTCAGGCCCGGGTCGCCGCCGCTCGTGGCTTCCGGCGCGCCCTGGATGGGCGGCGTGGGCGGCGGCGGAGTTTGGTCATGAGGCGTCGCCGGCTGGTCGTGGGCTGGCGGTGTCGGCGGATCCTGGGCCAGTGCCGCGGTGGGCAGGCTGAGGCTGAGCAGGCCGGTGGCGGCAATGCGAAGAAGCGTGTTCATCGGTGTTTCTCCCGGAGTTTGCGCAAGATAGCGTTCGGCTTTGCAACGTTGCCGCCTTGCGCGAGGTTGCCGGGTGGATGTTTCGTTCGCGCCCCACGCATGCCAATCTGCCGCACGAAGATGCGCAAAGCCCGACCAAACGACACGCGCCCGACGCCGGTGCCCGATGCCGGCGCCCTGCACCATGCCGCGCTGAACCACCTCGCGAAATATGCGGCAACGGAAGTGGGGCTGACACGCGTGCTGCGCCGAAGGGTCGACCGGTGGGCCCGCACGGCCGCCGGGGATGCCGAGGCAGTAGCCGCCCACGTTGCGCGTGCGCGGGCCGACATCGACGCGATCGTGGCGCGGCTGGCGCAGTCGGGCGCGATCAGCGACGCGCAGTTTGCTGTCTCCCGCGCGCGCTCGCTGGCCCATGCAGGGCGTTCCCGCCGCGCGATAGGGGCGCATCTGAGCAGCCGCGGCGTGCCGGCGGAACTGACCGCCGAGGCGCTGCCGCAGGATGTCGCCGATGAGCTGGCGGCCGCCCTCATTCACGCACGTCGTCGGCGGATGGGACCGTGGCGGACGAGGGCAGTAGCCGATCCGGTGGTGCAGGCGCGGCGGGATCTGGCGAGTTTTGCGCGGGCGGGGTTTGCGCTGCAGGTGGCGCGGCAGGCTTTGGGGATGGAGGTGGAGGGGGCTGAGGAGGTCATTCGGGTTTTTCGGGAGACGAGTTAGGCAGCAGTCCTTTTTTGAAAAAAAACCAAAAATTTTGCTGTTTGGCGGACGCGCATCCTCGCGACGCTGGGGCGCGTTACAGGGGCGGGACTTGGCGATGTTGCAGACAGGGTGGGGCTACGCCATGTGTCTTGCACGCGTTCGCCTGCGAAGTGGGCAATCTACACCCGGTTGGGTGCACGGAGGTAAGCGATGGGTAGTTTGAGCATCTGGCACTGGCTGATCGTTCTGGCGGTCGTGCTGCTGCTGTTCGGCACCGGCAAGGTCAGCACGCTGATGGGCGACTTCGCCAAGGGCATCAAGGCGTTCAAGAAGAACATGGCCGACGACAATGACGTGTCGATGGAAGCCACCGCCGAGCGCCCACCCGGATCGATCGCGGCACCGAACGCGCCGGTGATGGCGCAGGCGACGCAGACCGTGCCGCCGCGCGAGCCCAGCAACTACCGCCCGGGCTAGGCTTTGGCGCCAATACCCGTCCGCGCCCAGGAGGAGATCATCCGGGCGGGGCGGCGGATGGACCAGCGAAACTGGGTGCCGGCCACTGCCGGCAATATCAGCGTGCGGCTCGACGGTTTGCCTGGCCGCATCGCGATCACGCGGAGCGGCGGCCACAAGGGCTTTCTCGACGCGTTCTCCATCATCGAGGTGGACCTGGACGGCGTGCCAGCCGATCCCGCGGGCCGGCCAAGTGCGGAGACGCTGCTGCACTGCCAGATTTACCGCACGTTCGCTGACGCGGGCGCGGTGCTGCACGGGCACTCCGTGGCCGGAACGGCGCTGACGTTGCAAGAACGTCGCGACCGGATCGATTTCAGCGGTTACGAGCTGTTCAAGGCGTTTCCCGGCCAGACGACGCACGACACGACGTTGTCGCTGCCGGTCCTTGGCAACGACCAGGACATCGCCCATCTCGCCGGGCGGGTCGCGTCGCGGCTGCCGGATTGTCAGATGGGCTACTATATCAGAGGCCATGGCGCCTACGTTTGGGCGCCGACGATGGACCAGGCCTTGTGGAAGCTGGAAGCGCTCGAGTTCCTGCTGGAATGCGAACTCGCCCGCCGCCGCATCGGGTAGAGAAGGGGATGAAGATGAGCCGTTTGACGGTGACGCGGGACACGACGCCCGGCATGCCAGAGCTGCAGACCGAGGATGGCGCGGAGATCGCCAGCGCGTTGTCGGCGATCGGCGTGCGATTCGAGCGGTGGGCCGCGCCGGCGGAGGTGAGCCCTGACGCACCGCCTGACGAGATACTCGCAGCCTACCGGCCGCATCTGGACGCGCTGATGGGGCAAAGCGGCGCCGGCTCGGCCGACGTGCTGCGTCTGCGCCCCGGCAACGAGGCCTATCCGGCGATGCGGCAGAAATTTCTCGACGAACATACCCACACTGAGGACGAAGCGCGGTTTTTCGTCCAAGGCAGCGGCCACTTCATCCTGCACGCCAACGGCCGGGTATACGACGCATGTTGCACCCAAGGCGACCTGATCAGCCTGCCGGCGGGCATCAAGCATTGGTTCGATGCCGGCAATCCGCCGAATGCCACGGTTCTGCGCGTGTTCACCGACATGTCGGGCTGGGTGCCGCATTATACCGGCGACAAGATCAGCGCCCGGTTTCCGGTGATCTGAAGCTGCCAACGCGCACGTCGCCATGACGCGCCCGGCCGCCATCCTGACCGACATCGAAGGCACCACGACACCGATTTCCTTCGTGCGGGATACGCTGTTTCCCTATGCGCGCGAGCGGCTGGCGGGCTATCTCGCCGCGCATGGAGGCGATGCCGAAATGGCCGCGCTGGTCAGTGAAGTGTCGGCTCTTGCCCCCGACCGGTCGGTTCAGGAGGCGCTGCTCGGCTGGATGGATGCCGACGCCAAAGTCACACCGCTGAAAGCGTTGCAGGGGCTGATCTGGGACGAGGGTTACCGCCAAGGCGTGCTGCAGGGCGCCATCTACGCCGATGTGCCGCCGGTGCTGCGCCGCTGGCATGCGCAAGGGATCGGGCTGCATGTGTATTCCTCGGGCTCTGAGGCCGCACAGCGACTGATTTTCGGCTATTCGCAATGGGGCGACTTGGCTGGCCTGTTTGGCGGGTTTTACGATACGCGCTGGGGCGCCAAGCGCGAGGCCGCCAGCTACGGGGCGATTGCGGCCGATATCGGTCTCAGCCCGGCGCGGATATTGTTTTTATCCGACCAGGCGGCGGAGCTGGACGCGGCGGCCGAGTCGGGCATGGCGGTTTGCCAGCTTGTGCGGGGGCAAGACGGGACAGTGGCGTGTCTCGCGCATCCGACGGCGGCCGATTACGAGGCGGTGGACGGAATTTTTGCACTTTAGGTGAGTTGATCGGACCGGATTCGGTCTGAACGTCGGTTCAACCTCAACATTTTGTGCTGCTGGCCGACTTACCCACAAGTTTTTGTGTGTGAGTTGTTGTGTTGCGCAGAAAACAGCGTCAGGGTTCTCACATCATCTAGTGGTTATGCCGCCAAGGAGACGCAAGATGGAGTGGAACGAAGAAGCCATACTGAAGCTGCGCGCATTGTGGGCTGAAGGCCATTCCACGGCCGAGATTGGCCGGCGCATGGGTGTTTCCAAGAACGCGGTGGTAGGAAAGGCGCACCGCCTGAACCTGGACTCGCGCCCTTCACCGATACGGCGCGATGGCGAGAAGACGCCGCGGCGCCGCCAGCCAAGACGTGCGTCTGGCTGCACGCTGCCGGCGTTGTCGGCCTCCTTCGCGCCCATGCCGGCGCTCGAGGCGCCGCGTGTGGTGGAGCGTGCGCCGCAGGTGGAACGGGTGGTTCCCTTGTTGCGCGCGGTTCCGTCATCGCGCCCCGGCGCGCGCAGCACGCCATGCTGCTGGCCGATCGGCGAGCCGGGCACTCGCAGCTTCCGCTTCTGCGACGTGGATTCAATCGGCGGCAAACCCTACTGCGAAGAGCACTCCGCGCTCGCCTACGTCAAAGTCCGAGACCGCCGGGAAGACGCAGCCTGACAGCCAAAGTTTTTTAGTCCTTTTTAGCAAAAAAGGACTGCTTTCTTCCTTTCCCTTGCCTATCCTGCAAAGGCACCGAGGAGAGAAGCCGCGTGAACGTCGCAAGAGCCGCCAAGCGCTTTGCCCAAGCCGCGATCCCTCCGCTGCTGTTCCTTTCGCTGACCACCTATTTCGGCTGGAACGCGCTGCGTGGCGAGCACGGCTTGCGATCCTATGCGTTGCGTCAGCAGCAACTTGTGCAGGCCAAAACGTCACTGGCGGCCGCCGAGACGGAGCGGCAGGCGTGGGAGATACGCGTGGCTGGTTTGCGCGCCAACCATATCGACCCGGACACGTTGGACGAGCGCGCCAGGGCGATGCTCAACCTTGCTGATCCCAACGACGTCGTTGTCCCGTACGGCCAATCCAACAAGCTATACTAGGCGGCAAAGGTTTTTTGGCTCTTTTGTTCAAGAAAGAGCCGCTTCCTTGCCCAACGGCCAGCCTGCGCTAAGGTCTTGCGTGAAAGACCGGGAGCGAGAATGGCCGACATAAAAATCCTGCGCCAAGCCTGGGCCGACATGCTGCGCATCCGGCGCTTCGAGGAGCGTGCGGGCCAGCTTTACGGCATGGGGCTGATCGGCGGGTTCTGCCACCTCTATATCGGCCAGGAGGCGGTGGTGGTTGGCGTGCAGATGGCGCTGAGCCCAGGCGACCAGGTCATCACCAGCTATCGCGACCATGGCCATATGCTGGCGACCGGCATGGAGCCGCGTGGCGTGATGGCGGAACTGACCGGGCGGGCGACGGGTTACTCGCGCGGCAAGGGCGGCAGCATGCACATGTTCAGCCGCGAAAAGAACTTCTTTGGCGGGCACGGCATCGTCGGCGCGCAGGTGAGCATCGGCACCGGGCTGGCGTTCAGCAATTCCTATCGCGGCAATTCGCACGTGGCGATCGCCTATATGGGCGAGGGCGCCAGCAATCAGGGCCAGGTGTTCGAGAGTTTCAATCTGGCGGCGTTGATGAAGCTGCCGTGCGTGTATGTGATAGAGAATAACCGCTACGGCATGGGCACGAGTGTGGAGCGTGCGTCGGCCTCACGTGATCTGTCGCAGAACGGCGCGCCGTGGGGCATTCCGGGCCGGCAGGTGGACGGGATGGATGTGCTGGCCGTTCGCGATGCGGCGTCCGAGGCGGTGGCGTATTGCAGAGCGGGTAGCGGGCCGTATCTGCTGGAGATGAAGACGTATCGCTATCGCGGACATTCGATGTCGGATCCTGCAAAGTATCGAACTCGTGAGGAGGTGCAGGAGATGCGCGAGCATCACGACCCGATTGCGTCCGCACGTGCGGCGCTGCTCGCGGCAGGCGTGGCGGAAGCTGAGCTGAAGGCGGAGGAGGATCGCATCAAGGCGATGATCGCGGACGCGGCGGAGTTCGCGCAATCGAGCCCTGAGCCGGATGCGTCGGAGTTGTGGACCGACATTCTGCTGGAGACGCGCGCGTGACGCAGGTGTTGATGCCGGCACTCTCGCCCACGATGACGGAAGGCAAGTTGGCGCGTTGGCTCAAGAAGATCGGCGACGAGGTGCGTGCCGGCGACGTGATCGCCGAGATCGAGACCGACAAGGCGACGATGGAGGTCGAGGCGACCGACGAGGGTTTGCTGAGCGAGATATTGGTGGCCGAGGGTACGGACGGAGTAGCGGTGAATACACCGATAGCCGTGTTGGGGGCCGAGAGTTCGACGGACACGGTTGGCAAAGCGGAGCCGGCCTCGCCAAGAATCGGGACCGATGTGAAAGCTGGCGATAATGTTGCGCCGGCGGCGGCACCAACTGCGCCCGAGCGCGCATGGGGTGCGACGAAGCCCACGACGGTGCGCGAGGCATTGCGCGATGCAATGGCGCTGGCGATGCGTGCGGACGCGGACGTGTTCCTCATGGGCGAGGAGGTTGGGCAATACCAGGGTGCTTACAAAATCAGCCAGGGCCTGCTCGATGAGTTCGGGCCGAAGCGCGTCGTGGACATGCCGATAACCGAGCATGGATTCACCGGCATGGCGGTGGGTGCCGCGATGAATGGATTGCGGCCGATCGTGGAGTTCATGACGTTCAATTTTGCGATGCAGGCGATCGACCAGATCATCAACTCAGCTGCGAAAACCCTGTATATGTCGGGTGGGCAAATGGGCTGCCCGATCGTGTTCCGTGGGCCTAACGGTGCGGCTTCGCGTGTGGCTGCACAGCACAGCCAGGATTATGCAAGCTGGTATGCGCATTGCCCGGGATTGAAGGTGGTCGCACCTTATTCGTCGGCCGATGCGAAGGGATTGCTGCGCACAGCCATTCGCGACCCGAACCCGGTGGTGTTCCTGGAAAACGAGATGCTCTATGGCCAGACATTCGATTGTCCGGTTGATGAGGATTTCACGCTGCCGATCGGGCGCGCGAACATCGAGCGCGAAGGCCGGCATGTAACGATCGTGGCATATTCCATCATGGTCGGCGTGGCATTGCGTGCGGCCGATATCCTGGCCGACCAGGGTGTGCAGGCGGAGGTGATCAATCTGCGCACGTTGCGGCCGCTGGATGTCGAAACCGTCGTTGCCAGCGTGAAGCGCACGAGCCGGCTGGTGACCGTGGAAGAGGGCTGGCCTTACGCGGGCATCGGTGCGGAGGTGGCGATGGCCGTCATCGAACAAGCGTTCGATTGGCTGGATGCGCCGCCGGTGCGCGTTGCCGGATTGGATGTGCCGCTGCCTTATGCGGCAAACCTGGAAAAGCTGGCGCTGCCGCAGCCGGATTGGGTTGTGCAGGCCGTGCGCAAGATCGTTTAGGAAAACGCGATGTCGACGAACATCCTGATGCCGGCGCTATCGCCCACGATGACGGAAGGCACGCTCGCGCGCTGGCTGAAGAAAGAGGGCGATGCGATCCGCGCCGGCGACGTGATTGCAGAGATCGAGACCGACAAAGCGACGATGGAAGTCGAAGCGGTGGATGACGGCGTGCTGGGGCGCATACTCGTGGCCGATGGCACGGCCAATGTGCGTGTGAACGATCCGATCGCGGTGTTGGAGACGGAGGCTGGTGCGACTGCACCGCCAGCCGCCAAGCAGGCGCCGCAGCAGGAGGCGGGGGAAGTGGCCGCACCCGTGCAGGCGGCAGCAGCAGCACCACCACCCGCGCCGCAGGCGCCGGCGCCGATCGCTACGACGCCGGTGGCGCCTGCGCCAGCCGCCAATGGGCATGACACTACGGAGCGCGTTTTCGCGTCTCCTCTTGCGCGCCGCATGGCGTTGCAGGCTGGCATCGCGCTTGCGTCGCTGAAAGGTAGCGGGCCGAACGGGCGCATCGTGCGGGCGGATGTCGAGGCCGCACAGCCTGGCCGTGCAACCGCGCCGGCGCCGGCGCAAGCTCAAGCGCCACCAGGTGCTGCGCCGGCGATGGCCACGCCTGCTTCGAGCATCACCGCGCCGGGCCAGTTGGTGGCGATGAGCAATGTGAAGCGCGTCACGGCGCGACGGTTGTCGCAGGCAAAGCAGAGTGTGCCACATTTCTATGTCAGTATCGACGTGGAGCTGGACGCGCTGATGGCACTGCGTGCGCAACTCAACGCACGTTCGCCGAAAGATGGTGACCGCGCGTTCAAAATCTCAGTCAACGACATGCTGATCAAGGCCTGTGCACTCACCTTGCGGCGTGTGCCCAAGGTGAATGCCAGCTACACCGATGACGGCGTTTTCCTCTATGACGACGTGGATATCGCCGTCGCCGTCTCGATCCCCGACGGGCTGATCACGCCAATCATCCGCCAAGCCGATACGAAAGGGCTTGCTGCCATCTCGCGCGAAGGCCGCGCTCTGTTCGATCGCGCGAAAGCCGGCAAGCTGAAGCCGGAGGAGTTCCAGGGCGGCAGTTTCTCGATCTCCAACATGGGCATGTATGGCGTGCGCGATTTCGCGGCGATCATCAACCCGCCGCAGGCCGCAATCCTCGCGGTAGCCGCGGGCGAGCAGCGGCCGGTGGTGCGCGACGGGCAGTTGGCGGTGGCCACCGTGATGACATGCACGATCTCGGTCGATCATCGGGTGATCGATGGGGCGTTGGCGGCGGAGTGGCTGCAGGCGTTCCGCGCGTTGGTGCAGGATCCTTTGGGGTTGATGCTTTGAAGGCAAGGCAAGCGTTCTTTCCTGAAAGAAGGAACCAAAGACCTATTGTTTGTCTGGCTTGCGTGCTGTTTTGAAGCTTCGTGATGCGGCGCCCGAGGACTGCACGGACATTGCGCGCTTGGTACGCTCGCTGGCCACGTATGAAAAGTTGGCGCATCAGGCGCAGGGTAGTGCGGAGGATTTTTGCGCGCAGTTGTTTGGGAAGCAGCCGGTGGCGTATGCCATGGTGGCCGAAATCGACGATTGCGTCGTTGGCTTGGCACTCTGGTTTTACAATTTCAGCACGTTCCAGTGCCGACCGGGGCTTTATGTGGAGGACGTGTTCGTCGAGCCTGAGCATCGCGGGCGCGGGATCGGGCGAGCATTTTTCCAGGCACTTGCGCAGCGCGCGGTCGTGGACGGATGCGGGCGCATGGAATGGTCGGTGCTCGACTGGAACACGCCCGCAATCGACTTCTATCGCTCGCTGGGTGCTGTCGGCATGGGCGAGTGGACGGTGCAGCGGCTGACTGCGGACAAGATCGCTTTGCTGGCCCACGGAGACGTACATGGCTGAGCAATCGTTCGATCTGGCCGTTGTCGGCGGCGGACCTGGCGGCTACGTAGCGGCCATCCGCGCCGCACAGCTCGGCATGAAAGCGGTGGTGATCGAGCGCGAGCATCTGGGCGGCATCTGCCTCAACTGGGGCTGCATTCCCACCAAGGCCCTGCTGCGAAGTTCGGAAATCAACCATCTGCTGCACAATCTTGGCGAGTTCGGGTTTGCGGCCGACAATATACGCTTCGATCTGGACAAGGTGGTGAAGCGCTCGCGGGGGATTGCCAAGCAGCTTGCGTCCGGCGTCGGGCACCTGCTGCGCAAGAACAAGGTGACCGTCATCGACGGTCATGCCCGGCTGGCCGGTGCACATGCGCTCGAGGTCACGAAAGACGGCAAGAGCGTGGCCACGATCATGGCGCCGCATATCATTCTCGCGACAGGTGCGCGCGCGCGTCAACTGCCCGGTCTGGAAAGCGACGGCAAATTCATTTGGTCCTACAAGGATGCGATGGTTCCGAAGGAGATCCCGAAACGCCTGCTGGTGATCGGGTCTGGTGCGATCGGCATCGAGTTCGCGAGCTTCTTTCGCAACATGGGCGCCGAGGTTGCGGTTGTCGAAGTTCTGGACCGCATTCTGCCCGTCGAGGATTCCGAGATTAGTGCGTTCGCCCGCAAGGCGTTCGAGAAACAGGGCATGCGCTTTCTGCTCGAAGCCAAAGTGACGAGTGCCCGCAAGGCGGATAACGAGATTACGGTCATCGTCGAACACGGCGGCAAAAGTCAGGAGATCACTGTCGACCGGGTGATTTCGGCGGCCGGCATCGTCGGCAATGTGGAAGATCTCGGGCTTGAAGGCACCGCCATTAAGGTCGAGCGCACGCATGTGGTGATCGATGAATTCTGCCGCACCGGCGAGCCTGGCGTGTATGCGATCGGCGATCTGGCCGGCGCACCCTGGCTCGCGCACAAGGCCAGCCATGAAGGTGTTGTGTGCGTGGAGAAGATCGCGGGATTGCCGGACGTGCACCCGATCGACTGGAGCAACATTCCAGGCTGCACCTATTGCCGCCCGCAGATCGCGTCCGTGGGCCTGACCGAGGAGCGCGCGAAATCGATGGGCCACGAGCTGCGCGTCGGCCGGTTTCCGTTCATCGGCAACGGCAAAGCAATCGCCATGGGGGAGCCGGAAGGTCTGGTGAAAGTGGTGTTCGACAAGACGACCGGCGCGCTTCTCGGCGCGCATATGGTGGGCGCCGAAGTGACCGAGATGATCCAGGGTTATGCGATCGCGCGCACGCTGGAGACGACGGAAGTAGAGCTGATGCACACCGTATTTCCGCACCCGACAGTGAGCGAGACCATGCATGAGGCGGTGCTGGACGCGTATGGGCGGGCGATACACTTTTGAGGTGAGAAAGCGGTTCTTTTTTGAAAAAAAGAACCAAAAAACTTTTGTTCATTGGCGTACGCCGGTTGTGAGCTTCGCGACAGCGGAACAAAAGCTTTTTGCTTCTTTTTCTCGAAAAAGAAGGCCTTGCCTTCACTGAAACCTTCTGAGTATCGCATTCGCGGAAATACCCCTCTCCCGCATCTCGCGCAGACTGAACGCCCCATCACGTTTCGATAGCCTCATGCCATCCTTGCCAACCAGCAAGGGAAAAAACACGTAATCCGGCACCGGCCAGCTCAACAGATGCTGTAGCAAACGATGCAGATGGGTGGACGCGCGCAAATCCTCGGCGCGCGTCACCAGCGTTACATCCTGCAGCGCGTCGTCGTGCACGCAGCAGAGATGGTAGCTTGCGGGCACCAGGCGGCGGCCGAGGATGACGTCGCCGAAGGGCGCTGGGTCGGCGCGTGTGATCCGCCCGGCGTCCATAAAGTGGAGTGGCGGGGCGCTATCGAGTGCGCGGGCCATGTTCAGCCGCCACGCATGCGGCGCGCCCGCCGCGATACGCACGCGGCTTTCTTCGGGCGGGCGATTGCGGCAGGTGCCCGGGTAGAGCGGCGCGCCATCCGGGTCGTGCGGGGCGTGGGCGGAGCGGCCGAGTTCGCGCAGCACGTCCGCCCGGCTGCAGAAGCAGGGATAGGCCAGGTGGCGGGCGGCGAGCTGCTCCAGCACGCGGCCATATTCGGCCAGATGCCGGGATTGCACCCGGACCTCGCCGTCCCAATCCAGCCCGAGCCAGCGCAGATCGTCCTCGATCGCGGCTGCATACTCCGGGCGGCAGCGCTCGGGGTCGATGTCCTCGAGTCGCAGCAGAAAGCGGCCGCCGGCGGCGCAAGCGTGGCGCCAGGCGAACCAGGCGGCATAGGCGTGGCCCAGATGCAGGTAGCCGGTGGGGCTTGGCGCGAAGCGCGTGACGACCGGCGTTTCGCTCACGGCGGCGTGTTCGACCATGACAAACCTATGAAACACCTGAGGACAACTCGGCGCGCGCCTTGCGGCACTGCGTATGCTTTGTCATAACCCACGCGTTCTCGGCGGCGCATTCCACTCTTGCGGCACGTCAAAGTCGCGGCAGCAGGATGCACCTCCCGGTGAAGGAGCGCGTTTTGCCGGACGGCGGCCTGCATTACCCAGCCTTGGTTTTGAACGCGGATTTCCGTCCGCTCTCCTATTTCCCGTTGTCTGTCTGGTGCTGGCAGGATGCGATCAAGGCTGTGTTCCTCGATCGCGTGTGCGTGCTGTCCGAGTATGATTTCGAGGTGCACTCGCCGAGCCAGGCCATCCGCCTGCCGAGCGTTATCGCGCTGAAGGACTACATCCCAAGCGCGCGCAAGCCGGCGTTCACGCGGTTCAACGTGTTTTTGCGCGACGCCTTCAGCTGCCAGTATTGCGGTGAACGCTTTCCCACCCATGATCTCACGTTCGACCATGTGATTCCGCGCAGCCGCGGCGGCCGCACGACATGGGAGAACGTGGTGACGGCGTGCGCCTGCTGCAATTTGCGCAAGGGGAGCAAGCTGCCGCGCGAGTGCCACATGCATCCGCGATTAACGCCTTGCCAGCCGTCGACTTGGGAACTGCAGGATAATGGGCGCGCGTTTCCGCCGAATTATCTGCATGCGAGCTGGCGGGACTATCTCTACTGGGATTCGGAGTTGGAGAGTTAGAACGTTCTTTTTTTCATAAAAGAACACTTGCCTTAAAACAGCGTATATCCCCCATCGATGAGCAGATCGCCTCCGGTGTGCCACGATGACGCATCGCTCATCAGATACACCGCGATGCCGCCGAAATCCGCGGGCTTGCCCCAGCGGCGCATCGGAATACGCGGCTTGACGTTGGCGGCGAACCGTTCGGAGGCAAACGCGTCGGCGGTCATGTCCGTCTCCACCCAGCCGGGCAGGATGGAGTGGGCGCGGATGCCGTGGCGCGCGTATTCGACGGCGAGCGCGTGCACCATGGCGAGCAGCGCGCCCTTGGACGCGCCATAATGCTCGTTGCGGGCAGCGCCCATCACGGCGGCCATCGAGGATGTGGCGACGAGCACGCCGCCGCCGCCGCGCTCGGTCATGTGGCGGGCGGCCGCGCGCATGGTCAGGAACACGCCGTCGAGGTTGATGCGCATGACGCGGCGCCATTCCTCCAGGCTCATCTCGTTGAACGAGGGTGTGCCGCGGCCGCCGATGCCGGCATTGGCGAAGCAGCCATCCACGCGGCCGAAGCGCTCGAGGGTTTGCGCGAAGCTGTGGGTGACGGCGTCCTCGTCACCCACATCGCAGCTGAAGGCAGCGACGGTGGTGCCGTGTGGCTCGAGCGCGGCGACGGCAGCCTCGTTCTTGGAGGCGTTCGAGCCCCAGATGGCGATGTTCGCGCCGGCCATGGCAAGGCCTTCCGCCATGCCAAGGCCGATGCCGCCGTTGCCGCCGGTGATGAGGGCCGTGCGGCCGGTGAGGTCGAACGCGGGATGCGGCATCGAAGGAGTTCCTCTGGGATGATGGTGCGCCCTTGCCAACGCGGCGCGGCGTTGGGGTAGTGTGGGGCGAAGCGGCGAGCAACCTGGGGTGTGGGATATGGCAGGCAGCGTGAACAAGGTGATCCTGGTGGGCAATCTGGGGAAGGACCCGGAAGCGCGCTCCATGCAAACGGGCGGCAAGGTGGTGTCGTTCTCGCTGGCGACGACGGAATCCTGGAACGACAAGTCGAGTGGCGAGCGGCGCGACAAGACGCAGTGGCACCGCGTGGTGATCTTCAACGAGAAGCTTGGCGAGATTGCCGAGAAATATCTGAAGAAGGGCTCCAACGTGTATGTGGAGGGCTCGATCGAGAGCCGGAAATACACCGATAACAGCGGTGCCGAGAAGGAGATCACCGAAGTGGTGCTGAGCCGGTTCCGCGGTGAGCTGACTCTGCTGGGCAGCCGCGCGAGCGAAGGTGGCGGTGGCGGCGGCGGTTTCGGCGGTGACAGCGGCGGCTACCAGCCTCGCCCGCAAGCTGCTGCCCGCAACACGCGCCCCGGCAGCGGCGGAGGTGGCGGCACCCCCTCGTGGGAGCCGCCCGGCGGTAGCGACCTGGACGACGAAATCCCCTTCTGAGTGTCCGTCCGAAAAGTCGCCTGGCGGCCATCTGACGGGGATTTGCGGCACTCCGGTGCTCACAAATCATCGCCAGCCAACTCACCGAAGCGACTTCTCGAACGGCCAATGAGCACAAGTTTTTTGGTCCTTTTTTTCAAAAAAGGGCTGCTTCCTTGTCGTCGTGTTGTTTAGTGTCGGCTACCATGTCCACCACCCTAGACCAGACCCACACCTTCCTGGCCCCCGGCCACGAGAGTGCCGAGCGCCGTAGCTGGGCCGTGATTGCGCTGTGCCTGGCGATGATGGTGGCCGAGATCGGCGGCGGCCTGCTGTTCGGCTCGATCGCGTTGGTGGCGGACGGGCTTCATATGTCCACGCATGCCGGCGCGTTGCTGCTGGCGGCGCTGGCTTACCGGTATGCCCGGCGGCATCTGGACGATCCGCGATTCTCGTTCGGCACCGGCAAGTTCGGCGATCTGGCGGGGTTTACCAGCGCGGTGGCGCTTGGGCTGATTGCATTGCTGATCGCCTACGAGTCGCTGATGCGGCTGTTCAATCCTGTGCCGATCGCGTTCGGCGAGGCGATCCCGATTGCGTGCCTGGGTTTGGCGGTGAACGTGGCCAGCGTGTGGCTTCTGAGCGGCGGGCACGACCATCACGGGCATGGGCACGGGCATGGGCATGACCACAGCCATGCGAACGAGCATGCGCACGACCACCATCATGACGACCATGATCACGACCATGATCATCATCACGACCACGACGCGCATGAGAAGATGGGCCGCGACAACAACATGCGGGCTGCGGTGGTGCATGTGGTTGCGGATGCGGCGGTGTCGGTGCTGGTGATCGTGGGACTGCTGCTGGCGCGCGCGTTCGGTTGGTCGTGGATCGATGCCGCGGTGGGCATCGTAGGTGCGTGCGTGATTGCGAGCTGGGCGTGGGGGTTGATACGCGACACCGGCGCCATTCTGCTCGACATGAACCCGGACCAGAAAATGGCGGGTGCGTTGCGCGACGTGGTGGAATCAGGCGGCGACCGTATTTCCGATTTTCATCTATGGCGTCTGGGCCCCGGCCATCTCGGCGCCATCCTGTGCGTGCAGACCGAGCATGCCCGCGACACGGACTGGTATCGCGACCGCCTGAGCCACTTCGCCACCGTCTCGCACCTGACGGTGGAAGTCCGCCGCGTCGGCCCTGCACTCGGCTAGACCGTTCGCCCCCGGACCCTGTTCCGCAGACCCACCAGCGGCGTCTCGACTGCGACGTTCAGCACCCAGGCCAAGCCGACCGAGCAGCCGAGTGCCACGAGGTAGGGGAGCAAGCCTCGCGCCGGCCATTGGCTCGCCAGCACGCTCAGCACAACGCCATGGCCGATGTAGAGCGGGTAGGAGAGCGAACCCAGCCGCTTGTCCCAATCGCGCAGGGTGAGTTTCGGCGCGGGGGCGCGGCCGAGTATCAGCAACGTGGCGAACAGGACGCACAGGAGCGGGAGTTGCCAGGCGAGGATGGGGTGGCCGCGTTCGCCGCAGAGCACGAAGGCCACCGGCACACAGGCCGCGGCAAACAGCAGTTCAAGGCGCGCGGTTTGCGTCGGGCGGCGCTGCAGCAGGTAGGCGCAAACGCCGAAGGCGAAGAACGGGATGTTGAGGATCTGGCGGCCGCCGCCCGAGGCAGGATCGTGGTGCCAGAGGAACAGGGCAAACAGCGCGTAGGCTGTGATGAAGGCGGCCCCGGCGAGCCGGCGGCGGACGGCGGGGCGGGGCGAGCGGGCGAGGAGCCAGGCCATGGCGAAGGCGGCGAGGTAGAAGGCGAACTCGACGCGCAGTGTCCAGGCGAATGGGATGAACGAGAAATCCTGGCCCCCGACGCGGTGTGCCGTCAGGCCCGGCACGATTTCGACCAGGCCGGCGAGCAGCACGCTTGGCGCCCAAGGCGGGCCGAGCAAGGGGGCGTCGAGCGTGATGAGCCGGCCATGCGCGTAGATCAGGCAATCGGCGGCGACCGTGATGGCCAGAGCCGCGAGATAGGGCGGCACGACGCGCAGGCAGCGGTTGAGCAGGAAGGCGGCGGGGCGACCGGCGTAGAAGTTCAGGGTTGCTTCGGCCACGATGTAGCCGGACAAGGCGAAAAACACCGCGACCGCCACCGCGCCGAGTTCGAGATCATAGAACGCGGTGCGCGCGGCGCCGCCCGGGAGCAGTAGGAGGCTGTGCTGCAGGAGCACGAGGAGTGCGAGGACGAAGCGGAACGCACCGAACGGGCGGTAGTGGGAGATCATTGCGGAACAATCTGTGTGCTGGCAGCGGAGATGCTGTTAAGCCCAATTCCCTGTCGGGCACTATGACGCAAGTACCGAGCTGGTTGTTCATGTCGCCGCGCGACATCGGCCTGTTTCTGCGCAGCGCCCGCACCGACTCGCGTATTGCGCAGCATCGCGCGCTGCACGGCGCGCGCGCGGCGTTCGAGGATGCTTACAGCCAGGCCGGCGATCCATGGGCCTCGGCCGACCCGCGCTACAGCTACCAGCGCTGGAAATATCAGGGTCTGATGGCATCGCTGCCGCCCGGCCGGCGATTTGCGCGGGCACTCGACCTCGGATCCGGCGTGGGGGTGCTGAGCCTGTCGCTGACCGCGGTGGCCGATGAGGTGCTGGGCCTCGATATCGCGCAGTCCGCGGTCGAAGAGGCCCGCCGGCGCGCGTCCGGGCAGGCCGGCCTGACGTTCGCCCAGGGCGATGTGTGCGCGCTCGATCTGGCGCTCGACGGCAGGTTCGACCTCGTTGTGGTGGCGGACACGCTGTATTACCTCGACCATGTGGACGATCTCAGCCTGAAGGCCGTGGTAGCGCGCATCGCCCGCCTGCTGGCGCCGGGGGGGCTTTGCCTGGTGGCCAACCATTATTTCTTTGCCGGCGACCGTGATTCGCGCCTGTCGCGGCGTATCCACGATGCGTTCATTTGGTCGCCGGACCTGTCGGCCATCTCGTCGCGCCGGCGGCCGTTCTATCTGACGTCCCTGCTGGCGCGGCTGCCGCAAAGCGCGGACGCATCGCCGGCGTCGGGATGAATTGGGGCCGCGCGGCGGCGCTGGCCGCGGGAAGCGTGGCGCTCGTCTGGGTATTATCGTCGGTCGGGCTGGCGGTGGTGGCGCGCGATGTCGCACTCGCCGGCTGGGCGCTGCCCGGCATGGCGGGCGTGCATGCCGTTCAGCTCTATCTCTCGGCGATCGCATGGCGATTTTCGCTGGGCGGCGCCGGCCTGCCGGCTTTGGCGATCTTCCGCGTCCGCTGGATACGCGAAGGGGTGAACAGCCTGCTGCCGGTCGCACAGATTGGCGGCCCGGTCGTGGGCGCACGGTTGCTGGTGCGCCGGGGGGTGGCGCCACCTTTGGCGGTTGCCGGCACCATCCTCGATCTGACGCTCGAGGCCGCCTCGCAACTGATCTTCACGCTGGCGGGCGTGGGCGTTCTGCTGGCCATGCGGCACGACCACTCGTTCCTGTCCTGGACACTGGGCGGGCTCGGCCTGACTGCGCTGGGCGTCCTCGGGTTCGTGCTGGCGCAGCGGGCAGGGCTGATGCGGCTGGTGGAACGTGGCGTGGAGAAGATGGCGGCGCGTTGGCCGGCCACCGCCAACTGGTCGATGGCGGGGCTGCACGATGCGCTGATGCGCCGGCAGGCCGATGTGGGCGCGCTGGCACGCGCCATCTGCACGCATAGTGTGGGGTGGACGCTGGGCGGGGCGGAAGTCTGGATCGCGCTGGCGGCGCTCGGCCACGGCGTGGGCCCGGTGCAGGCCGTGGTGATCGAGAGCCTCGGTATGGCCGCACGTAGCGCGGGCTTCGTGGTGCCGGGTGCCGTGGGCGTGCAGGAAGGCGGGTTCGTGCTGGTGTGTGGGTTGTTCGGGGTGCCGGCGGAGACTGCTTTGGCGTTGTCGGTGTTGAAGCGAGTGCGGGAGCTGGTGGTGGGAGCGCCGGTGTTGCTGATCAGAGAAAGCGTTCTTTTTTGAAGAAAAGAACCAGAAAACTTCTGTCAGGCTGTCGCGTGCTCGTTGGGAGCTTCGCGACAGCGGGACAGAAGTCTCTTGCTTCTTTTCTGCAGAAAAGAAGTGCTACTTCAGGACGCTCGCCAGCTTCATCGCAATTCCGGTATTGCCCTTCACCTTCAGCTTGCCGGTCATGAACGCCATCGTCGCATCGAGCTGGCCGTGCATGATCTTCGTCAAATCGTCGGGGCTGACCACCAGCGTGCAATCGGCATCCTCGTCCTCGTGCGACATCACGGCAGGCTTTTGCGTGCCGTCGATGAACAGCCGGTCGTCGCCGAAGTCGAACTTCAGCTTGGCATTCAATTCGCTGAACTGCTCCAGACGCCCCGAGAAGGCGGATTCGATGTCGGCTACACTCATGAGGAACGTCCTTCCTGTTGTTTGTCGGATTAACGTAAAGGTGAGGGCTAACACTGTAAACCGAGGTCGCGCCGGATGAGCCGTCAGTTCCTGACCGGGGCGCGGATGCTTGTGGACCGGCAATGGCTCTCGGGGCATGGCCTGCTTGTGGAGGACGGGCGGATTGCCGCCATCCTGCCTGACACCACGCCGGTGGACGCCGTGGCGAAAACCCTGCCGGCTGGGAGCCTTCTTGCACCCGGCCTGATCGACATCCAGGTCAATGGCGGCGGCGGGTTGCTGTTCAACGATCGGCCCACGCAGGCGACGGCACGCGCGATCGCGGCCGCCCACCGTCGGCTCGGCACCACGTCCATCCTGCCGACGCTGATCACGGACGTGCCGGAGAAGATGGCGCTGGCCGCGGAAGTGCTGGCCGAGCCTGACCACGGCGTGTTGGGCCTGCATTTCGAAGGCCCGTTCATCAGCCTCGAGAAACCAGGCGTTCATCCCGCAGCGCACATACGCCAGCCATCGGAAGGCGATCTCCGGCTGCTAGAGCGGCTCGGCCGGCGTCGGCCGGGGCGCATCCTGCTGACAGTGGCGCCGGAGATCATCGACGTGGCCTCACACCGCAGGCTGGCGGAGGCCGGCGTGGTGCTGGCCGCGGGGCACAGCATCGCCGATGCCGAGTGCATGAGCGCCGCGCTGTCGGCGGGCGTGACCGGCTTCACCCATCTGTTCAACGCGATGCCGCCGTTGAGCGCACGCGCGCCGGGGCTGGCATGCGTGGCGCTCACCGACGCCGACAGCTATGCGGGGGTGATCGCGGACGGCATCCACGTGCACCCAACCATGCTGCGCCTGCTGCTGGCCGCCAAGCCGGAGCGGACGATGCTGGTCTCGGACGCGATGCCACCCACCGGCACCGATCTCGCATCATTCGAGTTGCAGGGACGTATCATCCATCGCACCCGCGGGAGTTTGCGCACCGCGGACGGGACGCTGGCTGGCGCTGATATCTGCCTGGCAGACGCGGTCCGTTTTTGCGTTCGCGCGCTTGGCGTGCCGCTCGAGGCGGCGCTTCATATGGCCAGCGCGGCGCCTGCGGAATTTTTGGGGCTTGGTGGGGAAATGGGGCGGATTGCGGTCGGGCTGCGGGCGGATCTGGTGCTGTTCGAGGAGGATTTGGCGATTTTGGGGAGTTGGGTGGGAGGCAAGGAAGTAGAAATTTATTGAATTGCAGATCGCACCGGCCCCGCTGAGCTTAGTTTGTTCACGACGCGATGCGCGGGTGCAATATCAAAATTTTGCGCATGGTAATGATGCGGCCATCTGCCTCGGCCTGGATGTGAGCGGCATTCAGGGCATCGATCAATGGCGCGGGCAACATCCTCATACTTGGACGATCTATCTCAGCATATTTCTTGACGGCAACCCGCGGCATCTCGCCGCTGTCGCGTGCTCATTCCGGAGCACGCGACGGCGGAAGAAAAATTCTTTGGTCATTTTTCCAAAAAACGACTGCTTTGTTACCTCAATCCCATCCGCCGCAAGGACTCCGCCGTGAAATCCCGTGGCGTCAGCGATACGGCGTTGTACAGCGGCGCCTGTGCTTCCTGGCTGTGCAAGCCTTGGGCGAGGTAGCGATGCTGGTAGAGGTCCACATACTCGTAGCCATCAGCGATGAAGCCAGGCAGTTCCTGCGCCTGGATGCCGAAGGCCAGGGCGGCACGCCATAGCGCGCCGCGGCCGTCGTAACGGTCGGAAAGCAGTGCCTGCCAGCTATCCTCGTCGAGATAGAGCGTGCGGCGTGTGTAGATGTGGCGGAACTCGGGCTTCAGCTTGGCCTCGACCATCCACACACGATGCAGCTCGAAACGGATATAGTCGGGCTTGATCAATTCGCGGCCGATCAGGTCGGTATAGCGGACCGACGGATCCTGTATCTTGTTGGTGTTGTATGGCACGTACATCTCGCGCCGGCCGACGAGGGTCCACTCGTAGCGGTCGAGCGCGCCATTGAAGAGGTCGTAGTCGTCGACCGTCTCGAGCCCGTCCGTGTCGTTCAGCGGTGTATCGTAGTCGATCTCGGGCGCACGGCGGACACGGCGTTCGCCGGGGTTGTATGTCCAGGCCTCGCGCGCCTGGTCGTAGGGGTTCTCGTGATTGACGACGAGCGTCAGCGCGCCGGCATCGCGCGGCGGCGAAAGCACTTCCTGCCGGAAGAGACTGTCCCACTGGCGGCTGTTGGCAAAGCCCGGCGTGTTGAACGGGAACATGATCTCCTCGTGCCAGCGCTGCAACGAATAGTCGCCGCCGGGCGTGGAGATGGCATTGACGGTGTTGCGCACGATCTGCGATCCGCGCCAGCGCAGCACGTGGTTCCACACTGCCTCCGCCCCGCTATGCGGAACGGGGAAGGGGACCGACAACGCGGCACCCTCGACGCCCTCGCCGCCATGCACGAGATGCGCGCGGCCGACGTTGGCGACCGCATTGTCATAGATATATTGCGGCGCCGCAAAGGTCCGGTGGGTCGGATAGACGTCCACATGGTAGCCGCGCAACGTGCGGATCATGGCGACGACGCCGGCCGACAGCTTGTCCTGATAGCGGTCGACGTTCTGGGCGTTGATCGAAAATAGCGGGCGTTCGCCGGCAAAGGGATCGATGCGGCTGCGCACCGGCTGGCTGCTGGGTGTGCTCGACAGGCCGCCGGTCCAGGCGGGGATCGTGCCGTCGGCATTGCCGGCGCGTATGGCCCCGGTGGGCGTGAGGCCAGGGCCGGCGCCCTGGGCCTGGCTCGCGGTATCGGGCAGGCTGATCTTTGCCATCGCTGCCATCGGCGTCAGGCTATGCGCCGGCTCGAGCGGCTCCTGCGGCGCCTCGGCGGTGACGACCGGAGCAGGCTGGGGCGGTGCCACGCGGGCGACGGACGACGCGGAATGGCGGTGATGGCGATGCCGGGTATGTGCCGGCTTGGCTTGCGGAGTGGTGGGGGCGGCAGGCGAGGCCTGGTCGGCCGATTGCGCGAGGGCCTGGGGTGCACACGTAATGAACGGCGCGATGGCCGCGAAACTCGCTGCCAATAACAAGCGTTTCATGAGTTGCCTCGCTGGATGCAGTTGGTTTCGTGAGCGTATGTAAGCGCAATCACTTTTCCGTGTCCAGCCGTTTTATTTCGGTTCAGAGTCCAAGGGTGGACACCCTAGGTCGCTGTTGCTTAAATCGACACAGCAGGCGTGAAATCGCCGCAGAGCGAAGGGACGGAATACCACGATGAAACACACGATGATGGCGGCCGCCATGGCGGCCACACTCGCGGCGGCAGGCGGGGCAGCCGCCCAGACGGCCGCCGACCTGGGCCATTCGCTCACCCCGATGGGCGCCATCAAGGCCGGCAACGCCGATGGCAGCATTCCGGCGTGGACGGGCGGGCTTAACAAGGCGTTCCCCGGCTATGTCGTCGGCGGGCCGCGTCAGGATCCCTTCGCGTCCGAACGGCCGCTGTTCACCATAACGGCGCAGAACGTGGACCGGTATGCGAGCAAGCTCGCCGATGGCGTGGTTGCAATGGTACGTACGCTGCCCGGCTACCATGTCGACGTGTATCCGACGCACCGGACGTTCGCGGCACCGCAGTTCATCTATGACAACGCGATCGCCAATGCCGGCCGGGCGCATCTTTCCGCCAACGGCCAGGACGTCGAAGGCGCCGAGCTTTCCATTCCGTTCCCGATTCCGCACAGCGGCAACGAGGCGATCTGGAACCACATCCTGCGGTGGCGCGGCTCGCAGATCCAGCGTACCGTGGACAATGCGATCACCACGCCGTCCGGCGATTACTCGATCACGCGTTGGCACGAGCAGATCATGCTTGCCTACAACACGCCGGGCCTGGCCAACCCGCAGAAGTGGGACAGCCTGTTCTGGCAGGAAGTGCAGGAGCCGCCGCGCATTGCCGGACAGCTGACGCTCGTGATCAGCCACTCCGACCCGTTCGAGCAGCCGCGCGAGGCATGGACCTACAACCCGGGTGAGCGTCGCGTGCGCCGTGCGCCCGAGATCAACTATGACACGCCGGTGCAGAACACCGACGGGTTGGAGACGGTCGACGATTACGACATGTACAATGGCGCGATCGACCGCTACAACTGGAAGCTGGTAGGTCGCAAGGAAGTCTACATTCCTTACAACACCTACAAGTTCCAGGAGCCTGGGACGAAATACAGCGACATCATCAAGCCGCAGGCGGTCAACCCCGACCTGATCCGCTTCGAGCTGCATCGCGTTTGGGTGGTCGAAGCAACGTTGAAGCCTGGGGTGCGCCATATCTATGCGCGCCGGACGTTCTACATCGATGAAGATAGCTGGCAGGTGGCGATTGCCGACCGTTATGACTCGCGCGGCACGCTGTGGCGTACGGCGTTCGGCATGATCGAGACGTCGCCTGAAGTGCCGCTGACGGGCGCTGACGGTTATGAGTTCGTCGATTTGTTGGCGCATCGTTATCTGGTGCAGGGGCTGCATAGCCAGGGTGGGCATGCACCGACTTACAATGGAACGACGCTGACGCCTGCTGATTATACGCCGGATGCTTTGCGTCGGGTGGGGCGCCGGTAAAAGCGAGTAAGCAAGCGGTTCTTTTTGGAAAGAAAGAACCAAAAAACTTTCGGATTTGGCCGCTCCGGTTCCGGAGCGGCCTTTTTTCTATTCAGCGATGCTTCTTGCGATGTGGGCGCAGGTTCGGAACATGTCGCCGTAGAGATGTGCGCGCGCATCGGCCGCGTTGCCGCGTCTTGACCGGTCATACACGCCCCAGCCGATCGATGCCGAACGGAACAGCGAGAACGCCAGGTAGAACGGCCAATGCTCCGCGGGGAAATCGCGGCCGACGGCCTCGCAGTAACGGGCGATGAGCGCTTCCTCGGTGGGCAGCCCCATCGCGGCAAAATCTGCGCCGGCGAGGCCGCTGAACGGGCCTGCATCTTTCGGCAATCGGTAGAACGAGCAGAAATAGGCGAGGTCCGCCATCGGGTGACCGATCGTCGCCAGTTCCCAGTCCAGGATGGCGAGCAGGCGCGGGCCCTCATGAGCGAACATCAGATTGCCGAGCCGGAAATCGCCGTGCGCGATCACCGCTGGCTCATCCTCGGGCAAATGGGCCGGAAGCCAGCCGATCAGAAAATCCATGTCCGCGTTCGGTTCGGGATTGGAGGCGAGATATTGCTTCGTCCAGCGCCCGATCTGGCGTGAAAAGTAAGCGTCCGGCCGTCCGAATGTCTCGAGTTCCGGCCGCGCGCCAATCCACGCGATGCAGGGCTGCCAATCCGTCGGCTGCGGCGAAGTAGTAGGACTGACGATCGTTCTTCGGTATCTCGGCCAGACGAAGATCGGCGAGCACGCGCCCGTCGATATAATCCATGACGTAGAACGGTGTGCCGATGATCTCGGCGTCCTCGCACAGCACCCGTGCACGTGGCACGGGCACGGTGGTGGAGCCGAGCGCGCGCATGGCAGCATATTCGCGCTCCACCGCATGTGCGGAGGGCAGGATTGCACCTGGCGGCTTCTTGCGCAGCACGTACCGGCGGTCTGCCGCATCGGTCATCAGAAACGTCGGATTGGATTGTCCGCCCTGGAACTGACCGATGCTGAACGGCGCACGAGCTTCTGTCAGATGTTCGGCGAGGTAGCCCGCCAATGCCTGCTCATCAAACCGATGCTGCTCCCGAATGGCGACGATGGCTGTCATCATGTTCCTTGATCGTGAAATAGGGGCTCGTTGCGTCGGGATAGACGCATTTGCTCGCCCACGCCCGTCAATCGCAGAGGCCGCGCGGCTACCGTGTAAGGCACGAACAACGCCTCCACTTGCGCGTAACCCCAGCGCAGATGGTCGCGGGTGATAACGTCCACGCCTTGTCGCGACCGCAGATAATCGATCCAGTAGCTCGCGAGTATCCAGCCATTGACGACGAGAAGGTCGATATCGGCAGGCGTGGCCGACAGAAGCCCGTCACTTGCCATGCCTTGCAGCATCTGGCGAATGTGCGCTTGGCCATGGTCGGTAATCTGCATCAGGCGAGGCTGCAAAGCCGGCGCAAGACGATAGATGCCGGCTGCATAGAACAGGCGCCATTCCCACATGATGTTGAACCAGCCGGCAAGATAATCGCGGTACATCTGCGGCGATCGTGGCAGGTCGCAGAGCGCTTTGCCGGTATTGTCGAGAGCGAGCTCGAACTGGTCGAACAGAGCGACGACGATCTGTTCCTTGCGGCGAAAGTGATAGTGCAGGTTGCCTTCGCTGATGCCGACATTTTCGGCGATCTCCGCGGTGGTCACCTCGGCGGGGCTGCGCTCGTTGAACAGGATACGGCAGGCATCGAGAATGCGGTCACGCGTGCTGGGCTTCTGCTCGGCCATTGATGAGCTTCCTGAAACGACCGGATGGTTCGTCGTGCGCTGTGGACGCGTCCGCGTTGACAGGCTGAGGGTGAACACCCGACAGTGCGACTATGGCAAACAGGCGTGTGCCGGTCCAGCGGGGCCGTGTGCACGCGCGCTTGCGATGTAATTTGCCCCTACATGATAGGTTGGCATCAGGGAGTTTCACATCATGCGCGAAGCCGTCATCGTCTCTACCGCGCGCACCCCGATCGGGCGCGCGTATCGTGGTGCGTTCAACGACACACAGGGCGCAACGTTGGCCGGCCACGCAATCGCCCAGGCCGCCAGCCGCGCAAAACTCGAAGCCGGCGACGTGGAAGACATCATTCTGGGTTGTGCGCTGCAGCAGGGTACGACCGGCGGCAACGTGGCCCGCCAAGCAGCCATCCGCGCAGGATTGGCAGTGACGACATCGGGAACCACGATCGATCGCCAGTGCAGCAGCGGGTTGCAGGCGATTGCCATCGCCAGCCAGCGCGTGGTGTTCGACGGCTTGCCGGTGGCGATCGGTGGCGGTCTGGACAGTATCAGCCTGGTACAGAACGATCACATGAATCGCTTCCGCGCGGGCGACGATTGGTTGCTGGCGCATCGGCCGGATATCTACATGGCGATGATCGACACGGCGGAGACGGTGGCGCAGCGCTACCAGGTCACGCGTGACGCACAGGATGAATATGCGTTGGAAAGCCAGCGCCGCACGGCCGCCGCACAGCAGGCGGGTCGTTTCGACGACGAGATCGTGCCGATGGACAGCCGCATGGCGGTGGCCGACAAAGCCACGGGCGAGATTAGCCACAAGGACGTCAAACTCGCGAAGGACGAAGGCAATCGTCCGGAGACCACGCTGGAAGGCCTTGCAAGTTTGAAGCCGGTGCGTGGCGAAGGTCATGTGATTACCGCTGGCAACGCCTCGCAACTTTCCGATGGCGCGTCGGCTTGCGTGGTCATGGAAGCAGGCGAGGCGCAGCGCCGGGGTCTGTCGCCGCTGGGTGCGCTGCGCGGGTTGTCGGTGGCCGGTTGCGAGCCGGACGAGATGGGCATCGGGCCGGTGTTTGCCGTTCCGCGCTTGCTCGAGCGCAACGGGCTCACGGTGGACGACATCGATTTGTGGGAACTGAACGAAGCGTTTGCGGTGCAGGTGATTTACTGTCGCGACCGGCTTCGTATCGATCCCGCCAAGCTGAATGTCGATGGCGGCGCGATTTCGATCGGTCATCCCTACGGAATGTCAGGCGCGCGGATGGCGGGCCATCTGTTGATTGAGGGCCGTAGGCGAGGGGCGAAGTGGGGCGTGGTGACGATGTGCGTTGGTGGCGGCATGGGCGCTGCCGGGCTGTTCGAAATTTTCAAGTAAGCATCCCTTCAGTCGTAAGCCGCGCGACAGCGGAGCCAAAGTTTTTTGGTTTTTATAAAAAGAGAAGCCTTGGAGTAAGCCGATGGATGTCCGCGACCAAACAATCATCATCACCGGCGGAGGCAGCGGAATAGGCCGTGCCATGGCACAGTTGTTTGCAGCTGAAGGTGCCAAGCACATCGTGGTGGCCGACCTCAATGAAGCCGGTGCGCAGGAAACAGCGGCGATGGTCGGAGGTACTGCGTTCAAATGCGACGTGACGCAGGAAGCCGATATCCAACGCGTCGTGCGGGAGACAGAGGAGAAAGCCGGGTCGATTGGAATTTTCTGCAGCAATGCAGGCATAGTCGTGCTCGATCCGGAGTTTGACAATGCGGCGTCGGCACCGAACGATGTCTGGGAGCGCTGCTGGCAGGTGCATGTGATGGCGCATGTTTATGCGGCGCGTGCCGTGCTGCCTGGAATGATGAAGCGGAAATCGGGCTGGTTGCTGAACACGGTATCGGCGGCCGGGCTGCTGAGCCAGATCGGAAGCGGGACGTACAGCACGACGAAGCATGCGGCCATTGGCCTGGCTGAAAGCCTGGCGATTGCGGCGAAAGATCACGGTGTGGGTGTTTCGGTCTTGTGCCCGCAAGGCGTAGCGACCCCGCTGATCGCGGGCGGCACGTTCTTCGGCGGCGCGGATGTGGACGGTGTATTGACGGCCGAAGAGGTCGCGCAATCGGCACTGGATGGTCTGCGCGCTGGTAAGTTTCTGATCCTGCCGCATCCCAAGGTGGCCGGCTATATGAAGATAAAGGCCGAGACATACGACAGGTGGATTGGCGGCATGGCAAAAATGCGCCGTGGGGTGAAGGCAGCACGCGAGGCCAGAGATGTCTGACGCGTTCGACTATGTCGTCGTGGGCGGTGGGCCGGCGGGCTGTGCAGTGGCCGCTCGGCTGGCAGAGGCGCGGCCGGACCTGACTGTGGCGCTGATCGAGCGCGGGCCTCCGAAGGGTGGGTTGTTGTCAGACATTCCGCTGGGGATTGCCGCGAATACGGCACGCAAGTCTGCGGTCAATTATGCCTATCAAACAGTGCCGCAGAAGGGTTTGGGCGGGCGGCGTGGATATCAGCCACGCGGGCGCGGGTTGGGTGGCAGCAGCCTGATCAACGCGATGATCTACATCCGCGGTCAGTCCGACGATTACGAGAGCTGGGCACGCGACTATGGCTGCCATGGTTGGGAATGGGACGAGGTGCTGCCGTGCTTCAAGTCTGCCGAATCCAACGAGCGTGGCGCCGACGACTATCACGGCGGGGACGGGCCGTTGAACGTTGCTGATTTGCGCAGCCCCAATCCCGTGGCCGCTGCGTTTGTGGAAGCGGCATCGCAGGCGGGGTTTGCGAAAAATCCGGATTTCAACGGTCCGCATCAGGACGGCTTTGGTTTCTATCAGGTAAGCCAGAAGGGCGGTTCGCGTTTTGGCGCGGCGCTCGGCTACTTGGGAACCGCACGGGCCAATCTCAAGGTGATTACCGACGCGCAGGTCATGGCGATCATTTTCGAAGCGCACAGGGCGGTGGGCGTCCGTATTCTGGAAGGTGATGCTGAGCGGCGGATCGGGGTGCGTGCGGAGGTGATTATCTCGAGCGGTGCATTCGGTTCACCGCAATTGTTGATGTGCTCGGGGATCGGGCCGGCAGCGCACCTGCGCGAGCATGGGATCGAGTTGGTGCAGGACAGTCCTGAGGTGGGCGGCAATCTGCAGGATCACGTCGATTACACGATCAACCGTCGGGTGAACGACCGCAATCTTTTTGGCAGCTCGCCCGCAATCCTGCCCGAAATTGTCCGCGGCTGGCGCGAGTTTAAGCGCGACGGGACGGGTATGCTGACAACCAACGTCGCTGAATCGGGCGGTTTTGTGCGGTCATCACCGGACGTGGAGCGGCCGGACGTGCAATATCATTTCTGTACAGGCATCGTGGACGATCATGGCCGCAAGCGGCATATGTTCCGCGGGTTGTCGGTGCACACTTGCGTGCTGCGACCGAAAAGCAGGGGAACGGTCCGGCTGGCCGACGCGGATATGCGGACAGCGCCGGCGATAGACCCGAACTATTTCGATGATCCCGACGACATGGCTGTGATGCTACGCGGCATCGATACGGCGCTGCGTATTCTGGCGGCGCCTGCGATGCGCGCCTATGCCGCCCGACCGATGACGCCACCGGTTGAAGTAGCCGACGCTGCCCTCGAACCACGCATACGCGCGAACGCCGATACGATTTACCATCCGGTCGGCACATGCAGGATGGGTGGTGACCCGCATTCGGTTCTGGATCCGCAATTGCGTGTGCGTGGCGTCGACGGTTTGCGTGTGGTGGACGCGTCTATCATGCCGACGCTGGTGAGCGGCAACACGGCTGCACCGAGTGCAATGATCGGGGAGCGCGCGGCGAGGCTGATACGCCAGTCAAATAGTGCGGCGGCGTAGATAACACTTTGAGCCTGGTCGTCTCGGTGGCAAACTGAA
This sequence comes from uncultured Alphaproteobacteria bacterium, assembly GCA_963848205.1. Taxonomy (GTDB): domain Bacteria; phylum Pseudomonadota; class Alphaproteobacteria; order Acetobacterales; family Acetobacteraceae; genus BOG-908. The sequence continues at coordinate 679,222 of CAWKCV010000003.1, forward strand.
ACAGCACAGTTTCGGAGTGCCGGCGGTGAGACAGACGGGTATGGTCCGCACGGGGATGGCGGTTTGCTGTTACGCGCTCTCGATCGCGTGGCCGTTGTCGGGTTATTGCGCATGCACATTGGGCGCTGTTGCTGTTCTGCCGGTGAGCACTCAAGGCAAACATTTCTATTCGGACGTCCAGATCAACGGCAAGCCGGCACATTTCATCATAGATACGGGGTCGTTCACGACAATGCTGGATGTGCACTCGGCACAGAGCCTTGGTGTGGCAGCAAACAGGCTGAATTTCGATGCAGTCGGAATCGGCGGGACGCAGCATCTCTATCAAGGCAGAGCGTCACGGATGCGCATCGGCGGCATGAACGCGGACGGCATGAACCTTGGTATCAGCCAGATAGGAATGAAGACGGATGCTACGGACGCGTCTGGCCTGTTCGGTATGAACCTGATGGCTGCCTATGATCTCGACCTCGATGTCGCGTTCGGCCACATGATCATGTACGAAGCCGACGGCGATTGCCGGAAGCCGACTGTCGCACTTGCCCAACCGCTCTACATGGCACAACTGGAGCCGATCGAGAATAATCGTCAGATCGCCGTGATCGTCGATGTCGAGGGTCATCCCGTCAAAGCCATGATCGACACCGGCGCATCCGTGACCGTCATGTACCGGAAACAGGCAAGCAGGTTGGGCGTCGATCTCTCCCCACTTCACGCGCCTGGACATAGTTTCAGCCATGGTGTCGGCCCCCTGCCGGTGGCGACGATGAAGCATGTGTTCCACACAGTCTCGATCGGCGATCTACAATTCAACAACATGCCGGTCGTGATCATCGATCAGGCCAACGACGAGCCAGATCGTAAGGTTACGGGTTCACGCATCGGCGGACCGGGCGATGCGGACGCTGCAAACCAGGAGCAGATGCTGCTCGGCGCCGATTTCATCCAGAAAGTGCATGTCTGGGTATCGCATTCGTCGCACAAGCTGATCATGCAATATCCGCCTCAGGCATCGGTTCTTCCGCACTGAGCGGTCAATCGGTTCCCGCAAGAACCTCGCTGATCCTGGTCATGTCGGCACATGTGATGCCGTTTTCGTCCAGTCCGATCACATCCGCATAGCGCATGCCAAACAACACGTCGGCCGGCCCGTAATCGTGCAAGGCGTGCACGACGAGTGCCAGGCTCGGGTCGCGGGCTTGGAAGCTGACGAACAGGCGCACTTCGGATGCGACGAACGTCTCGGGATCAAGTCCGTGCAGCGGACTGCGCTCGTCGATTGTGTGCATGACCGTCCAGGTAAGCGGAAATACGGGCAGGAAATCGCGTGCCAGGGTAAGTTCGTGTGCCCGGCGAAACCGCGAGCCCTCGGTGGAGACTTCCGAGACGAGCGCACTGACCTTTATCTGTGCATCGGCCATGACCGACGCCTGACCATTGCCGATACGCAGCATCAACGTCGGCTTTCCGTTATGCGCGGTAATGACGGGATTGCGCGCGAAGATGTATTTCGCACGAGGTTTGGAAAACCGAAAAAATATCAGGCCGGTCATGATGGCAGTGAACGCGACGCCGGTCATGATCTCGAAGGAAGAGATCACGTGGCCATAGGGCGAAGCCGGATACATGTAACCGTAGCCGACGGTCGCGAGCGTTTCCAGGCTGAAAAAGAAATGATCGGCAAAGACATGGGGGCGCGCGTTGGCCACCGCACCCGGGACGATCGAGTAGAGGATCGCAAACAGCGACGTGACGCTGACGTAGATGGCAACGATCATCGCCATGAAACGTGGCCAGCTCAGTTCGGCGGCGAGCCGGTATGGATCGGCGAAGTCGTAGCGCGCCACACCTTTTTTGGTCAGCGTGTAACTGCCCATCGCCACGACTGACGATCGCTCGAACACGCGCCGGCGTTTCGGCGGCGGGCTCGCGCTCCCGGGGAGAACGCGGAAACCCTGGATCATCCCCGAACGGCTAGTGTCTCCGGCGGCTTGCGCAGCGTCGCCAGGAACGCTTGGCTGTTCGGGGCTGTCCGTCAGGAGACTTCAGCCAGCAAACCGCCGGCCGCATCCACCAAGCGAAGATGGTAATCGGTATCGCCAAACGCGCTCTCGATCATCGTCAGCCGCTTGAAGTAGTGACCGGCACGATACTCCATCGTGACGCCGATGCCGCCATGCGACTGCACGGCGGCCTGGCCCACGAAACGGGCAGAGTTGTTGATCTGTACTTTGGCGGCCGAGATGGCACGCCGGCGCGCGCGTGCATCGTCGGATTCAGCCATCATGGCGGCGTAATAGGCCATGCTGCGCGCCTGTTCGAGGGCTGTGAACATATCGACCGAGCGATGCTGCAACACCTGGAACGTGCCGATGGGCACGCCGAACTGCTTGCGGGTTTTCAGGTAATCCAGCGTCAGTGCATGCAAGGCGGCCATCGCGCCCACGGCTTCGGCACACACGGCGGCAATGGCAATGTCGGTCACGTGCTCGATCAGATCGCCACCATGATCAACCTTTCCGATCACCGCAGCTTCGCTGACCTCCACGCCGGCAAACGAGATAGCCGCACCGCGCTGGCCGTCCTGTGTCGGGAAGCCGCGTCGCGACACGCCGGGTGCATGTGCATCGACAAGGAACAGAGTGATGCCATGACGGTCACGCCGGCTGGCAGACGATGTTCGCGCGGAAACGATCAGCTTTTGCGCAGAATCGCCGCTCAGCACGACGCTCTTGTCGCCTTCGAGCGTGTAGCCGTTTGCAGTTTTCTTCGCATGCATCGCCACGTCGAAAATGTCGAAGCGGGCCTGTCGTTCGACATGCGCGAACGCCAGCCGCAGCGAGCCGTCGGCGATGGCGGGAATGAGTTCGCTGCGTTGCTCGGCGGTGCCACCGAGACGGATGAGGTTGCCGGCCAACACGACGGTCGCGAGATATGGCTCGAGCGCCAACCCGCGGCCGATCGCGTCCATCACGATCATCGTGTCGGTCGCACCGCCGCCGAACCCGCCATCCTCCTCCGAGAAGGGCAGGGCGGTCAGGCCGAGTTCGGCGTATTTCGACCAAAGATCCTCGCTGTAGCCAGGATCTTTGGCCTGCGTGGTGCGGCGCTTGGCCAAGTCGTCGTAGGCGGGAGGGATGAGACGGTCGATGCTGTCTTTCAGCATGCGTTGTTCGTCGCTTAGCTCGAAGTCCATTTTGGTTTTTGGCCTTAAGAAAGGAAGCAGTCCTTTTTTGAAAAAAAAGGACCAAAAAACTTTTGTCGGTCAGGGCTCGCGACAGCGGAACATAGTTTCCTGCTTCTTTCTTTCAAAAAGAAGTCTTCCTTTCTTCAGAACCCCAACACCATCTTTGCAATGATATTCCGCTGGATCTCATTGGATCCACCGTAGATCGACACCTTGCGATAGTTGAAATATTCCGGCGCCGCGGTATCGGCCCAATCGAACCCGTCCGGCAAATCGTTCGCACCCTCGGGTATCTGCTCTTCGGCATCGTGATAGGCCAGCGCGAACGGCCCGGCCATCTCGAGCGCCAGCTCCGTCGTTGCCTGCTGGATTTCGGAGCCCTTGATCTTGAGGATGGAGCTTGCCGGGTTCGGCTTGTTGCCGTGGTCGCGCTCGTCGGCCACCACGCGCAACTGCGTCATCTCGAGCGCCTTCAGCTCGATCTCGACAGCGGCGACCTTGTGGCGGAACGCTTCATTGTCCCACAGCGCGCCGTCGCCTTGCGGCACGGTGCGGGCGATTTCGCGAATGCGGCGCAAGCGGGCCTTGCTGGCACCGATGCGGGCGATATTGCTGCGTTCGTTGCCGAGCAGGAACTTCGCGCAATCCCAGCCGCGGTTTTCCTCGCCCACCAGGTTGCCGATCGGCACGCGCACGTCGTCGAACCACACTTCGTTGACCTCGGCCTCGCCGTCGATCAGCTGGATCGGGCGAACGGTGACACCTGGGGTTTTCATATCCACCAGGATGAAGCTGATGCCTTCCTGCGGCTTGCGTGCTTCCGGGTTGGTGCGGGCGAGCACGAAAATCCAGTCGGCCCATTGGGCGAGCGTCGTCCAGGTCTTCTGGCCGTTGATCACCCAGCTATCGCCATCGCGCACGGCTTTGGTCTTCAGGCTGGCGAGGTCGGAGCCGGCGCCGGGTTCGGAGAAACCCTGGCACCACCAATCGTCGATGTTGGCGATACGCGGCAGGTAGTGCGCCTTCTGCTCCTCGGTGCCGAAAGCGGCGATCACCGGGCCCACCATGTGGGTGCCGAAGGGCAGGGGGCTGGGCACGTTCTCGCTCAGCATTTCCTCGTTGTAGATATAGAGCTGGATCGGGCTCCAGCCGCGGCCGCCGTACTGGACGGGCCAATGCGGCACGGCCAGGCCGTGCTTGTTCATGATCTGCTGGCACTCGATCCACTCGGCGCGGCCGATATGGCGGCCCTGGCCGAGACGGGTGCGGATGTCCTGCGGAATGTTCTCGCGAAAGAAGGTCCGCATCTCGTCACGGAACGCGTTCTCTTCCGGCGTAAATCGTAAATCCATGGTTTGATCCTTCGTCGTGAGCCGCAGTGCACCAGATGCGAACAGATAATAGTCGTTTGCTTCTTTTCTTCAGAAAAGTAAGGCTCTGCCTACCCCTTCGCCTTCGCCCGCTCCTCGTCCGCCAATTGGGACGCCAAAAGCTTTCCAACAGGGCTTTTGGGCAGGCTGTCGCGAATTTCCACCGCGGTTGGCAGCTCATGGCGGCCCACCTTATCCGCCAGGAACGCCCTGAGCGCCTCGATCGTCAAAGCCGGATGGCCGGCACGCATCTTGAGAAACGCCTTGGCCGCTTCGCCGCGGTATTCGTCAGGCACGCCGATGACGATCACCTCTTCCACGTCCGGGTGCTCGTAGATGCTGTTTTCGATCATTGCGGGATAGACGTTGAAGCCGCCCGAAATGATCATGCGCTTCTTGCGGTCGACCAGGGTGAAGACGCCGTCCTCGCTCATGATGCCGATGTCGCCGGTCAGAAAGAAACCGTCGACGAAACAGTCGCGTGAGAGCTCCGGCTGGTTCCAGTAGCCGCTGAACAGGTTGGGCCCGCGCACGGCGATCTCGCCGGTCTGGCCCGGTACGAGCACCTGGGTCGGGTCGGCGAGCGAGACGATGCGCATCTCCACGTTCGGCAGAGGCGTGCCGATGATGCCCGGCGTGGGCTTCATGCCAACCGGCAGGCGGGTGCCGATTGCGGCCGTCTCGGTCATGCCCCAACCCATTCGGAGCGGCTGGCGCACCAGGCGCTCGGCGCGTTCGGCGACTTCCGTGGGCAGCGGCGCGCCGCCGGAGCCGACCATGGTGAGCGAGCTGAAATCATGCTCTTCCACCCCGGGCTCGCTGAGCAGCGCGATCAGCATGGTCGGCACGGCGGGGAAGGTGGTGGCTCGCTTCTTCGCAATGTCCTCGATGGTGGTTTTCACGTCGAAGCGCGGGCGCAGCAGGATCGTGTTACCGTCCACGATGTTGAGGAGCAGCACCACGCCGAGCGCATAGACGTGGAACATCGGCAGTACGCCGATCACGCGCTGGTTGCCGCTGGGGGGCACGGTGCTGTCGCGCCAGCCCAGATAGCTCTGGGTGGCCGAAATCATGTTGGCATGCGTGAGCATAGCGCCCTTCGGCATGCCGGTAGTGCCGCCGGTATATTGCAGCAGGGCGAGGTCGCCCGGCTTGATGTCGGGCCAGGTGGCGGGGACCTCGTCGGTCATCAGCGCTGCGAGATCGCCGACCTTGCCGCCGTACGTGACGATTTCGCCGGTCGTGCCGCCCCAATGCGCATCCTCGCCCACCAGCAGACGCGGGATGGCGCCCGAGGCTGCCAGCTTGGCGCCACCGGCCGCGAGCCCGCCGAGATTGGTGGTGACGACGACATCGGCGCCGCTGTCGGCCAGCTTGAACATGATTTCGCGCGGCGCATCGAGCGGGCTCAAATGCACCAGCTTGGCGCCGGCTTTGAGGGCGGCGAAGAAACACACCGTATGCCAGGGCGTATTGGGCAGGAACAACGCGATGGTGGAACCCGGGCCGAAACCCGCAGCGATGAAGCCGGCTGCCATCCGGTCGACGTCGTGCGCGAGTTGGGTGAAGCTGATGTTACGGTCGCGATATTCCAGGGCGGCCCTGTCGCCCCATTGGAGTGCGGCGCGCGCGAGCATCGCCGGCAGCGTATCCGGCTCCACATCCATCCGCCATGAGACGTGCGGCGGGTAGTGCTGCTCCCAAGGGTGGGCATTGTGCAGTGGCGTAGACGCGTATTGGTCCATCCTCCCGCGTTCCTTTCAATCCTGGACCGGGCCGCTCGGGCGGCCTCTCTGCGATCAAGGTTAGGGTATCTGCCTCTAACGTCAAACCCCAGGATGCCCACCGGCGTTGTGCGGCTCCCACTGGTGGCGAGTTTAGGGCCCACATGCTGATCGAAACCTGCGACGCAGACCATGCTCTGGCCCATGATTTGCGGGATTTCATCGATGAAGCGAGTTTTCCCTGCGTGGGCGCCAAAGCCGCGTTGGCGCGCGATCAGATCGCCATCGTCGTGGCGCGCGATATCACGTCCGCGTGGGACGATCTGCGCATCTATCCGCTGCTGCTCGACTTCGTGGAAGCCTACCGCGCCGACCCGGGCCCGTTCCGCAGTTTCGCCGTGGTGTTCGACCGGCCACGCGATCTGAGCGAGACCGAGTTTGAGCAGGTGTTGTGGGAACGCGTGCAATCGCTGACCGACAAGGACGCCTGGAACGGCAAGCCGTATGACCAGCGGGTGAGCGACAACCCGCATGAGGCGGATTTTTCGCTCAGCTTCGGCGGCGAGGCGTTCTTCATCGTGGGTCTTCACCCGAACGCAAGCAGGCCCGCGCGACGGTTCCGCGCACCCTGCATGATCTTCAACCTGCACGACCAGTTTGAGCGGCTGCGGGCGGAAGGGCGGTATGACAAGCTGCGTTCCAGCATTCTGACGCGCGATGAGAGGCTGGCTGGGTCGGTCAATCCCATGCTGGCGATGTTCGGAGAGGTGTCGGAGGCGCGGCAGTACAGCGGTCGGGTGGTGGATGACGGGTGGGAGTGTCCGTTTCAGCGGAAGGCAGGCAAGTAGTCCTTTTCTGAAAAAAGGACCAAAAAACTTTTGCTTCCTGGCTGGTGCCTACTAGAAGCCGATGATGCCCACTTCTCGCAGTTTCGTCTCCCAGCGGCTTCGGCTGCATTACGTCGATTGGGGTAATCACGGGGCGCCGCCGCTCGTGCTGGTGCATGGCGGGCGCGACCATTGCCGTAATTGGGATTGGGTGGCCGAGCGGCTGGCGGTGGACTACCACGTGATAGCACCCGATTTGCGCGGGCACGGCGACAGTGCCTGGGCGGATGCCTGCGGCTACGTGATGCCCGGCTTCATCTACGACTTGGCGCAACTGATCCATCAGCAGACCTCAGGGCCGATCAAGCTGGTCGGTCACTCGCTGGGCGGCAACATCGCCACGCGGTTCACCGGGCTGTATCCGGAGCTGGTCAGCCGGCTCGTCTGTATCGAAGGGCTGGGGCCGTCGCCGAAGATGGAAGCGGAGCTGGCCGCGAAGGGAATCGAGACGCGGCTGCGCGGCTGGGTGGACGAGCAGCGCCAACTGGCTGCCCGCCAGCCACGGCGCTATGCGACGCTGGCGGACGCGCTGGCGCGCATGCGCGCGGAAAACAAGCATCTCTCGGAACAGCAGGCCGACCACCTGACGCGCCACGGCGTGCGGCAGAACGAGGACGGGACCTACACCTGGAAGTTCGACCCCTACATCCGGTCGTGGCCACCGATCGACAGCACACGTGAGGAAATCCGCCAGCTCTGGGCGCGAATCACCTGCCCGACGCTGCTGGTGTATGGCACGCAAAGCTGGGCCTCGAACCCCGAAGCGGACGGGCGGGCGGCCAATTTCGCCCATGCCGAAGTGCGCATGGTCGAGGGCGCCGGCCACTGGGTGCATCACGACAGATTGGAGGAATTCGTCGCGCTGACGGCGGCATTCCTTGCGGCAGGCGAGCCCGCGCGGTAACGACCCACGGATCATCGCGCCTGGACCGCAGGCATTGTCAGCCGGGTCGGGGGCGACATGAAGCTGCATCATTTCGCGCTTATGTCGATCGGCTGGAAGCGATCCTGCTTTCTTACACTCTCTTTTCTGGCTGCAGGTGCGGTGGGATTTGCGACACCCACCCCGGTTCGCGCGCAGAGCGCGCCGTCGCCGCAGCAGACGATCCAGCCTGCGACACAAGACGAGCCGCCCCCGCAGATCTGGGCCCTGCACGCGCAGGCGACGTTCGAGGAGCAGTATAATCCGGCGTTCCGCTCCCCGTTCCGCGGGTCGAACAGCCTCGATCCCGGCAGCCGCGGCGACGAGACGTTCGACGCGACCTTGTATGCCGGCGTCCGTCCCTGGTCGGGCGCGGAAATCTGGGTCAACGCGGAGATCGACCAGGGTTTCGGACTGTCCAACACCTTGGGTGTCGTCGCCTTTCCGAGTGCCGAAGCCTACAAGGTGGGCGCGGCCGAGCCCTACGTGCGCCTGCCGCGCCTGTTCTTTCGGCAGGAGGTCGATCTGGGCGGCGCGCCGGTTCAGGTGGGTGCGGACCAGAACGTGCTCGGCGACCGGCAGACGGCCGACCGGCTGGTGTTCACCGTCGGCAAGTTCGGCGTGCCGGACATCTTCGACGCCAATGTCTATGCCCACGACCCGCGCCAGGATTTCTCCAACTGGGCACTGGTCGATACCGGCGTGTTCGACTACGCGGCCGACGCCTGGGGCTATAGCTATGGCGCGGCAGCGGAGTGGTATCAGAACTGGTGGACCCTGCGCGGCGGGGCTTTCGCGCTCTCACGCGTGCCCAATAGCCGTGCATTGGATACCGGCTTCGGCCAGGTACAATTCGTGGCCGAAGCCGAGGAGCGGCACAGCGTCTGGGGGCAGAGCGGCAGAGTAAGGGTGACCGCGTTCGATACGCGCGGCCGGATGGGCGACTACAGCGATGCGATCGTTCTCGCCCGCGCGACCGGCACCACGCCGAGCACGGCCCTGGTGCGCCGCTACAGCAGCCGCACCGGCATCTCGCTCGATGCGGAGCAGGCGATCACCGACACGCTGGGCTTTTTCGTGCGAACCGGCATCGCCGAGGGCGGGCGTGAGATATACGAGTTCACCGATACCGACCGGACGTTCGCCGCCGGCTTGTCGTTGCAAGGCAAGCAATGGGGGCGCGCGCGGGACACGGTCGGTCTGGCGCTGGTCGTCGATGCGATTTCGCACCGGCACAAGGCGTATCTCGCCGCCGGCGGATTGGGCATCCTGGTCGGCGACGGCAAGCTGCCATCCTCCGGGCCGGAGCAGGTGATCGAGACTTATTACAGCCTCGCCCTGCTGTCGTTCGCGCATCTGACGGCGGACTACCAGTTCATCGACAACCCGGCCTACGACCGCGAGCGGGGGCCGGTGTCCGTCCTCGGCGTAAGGCTGCACCTGCAATACTGACGGGCTCCCAGGCTGACGCCGGCTCAGTTCCACATCGAATTTTTACGCGGCGGCCGATAGAGCACGAACCGTTCGACAGCACCCGGAACGACGGCCCGCCATGCGCAACCTTTTGTTCTGATGTGCCTGCGAGCAGCCAAGCGGACCGGCCCCGGGCGATCGGGACCGATCGGCCGATCGTTACTTGCGTGGCTGGGCCGGCGCCTCTCGCCCGATCTGGCATGAAACATGCTGGGTAATCAGGCGGCGCGTACCTCATGCCGGATTAGGAACAAAGAATGCTTCAGAAATTGGCAGTATCTGCCGCATGTATTTGCTTTACCGTTACCGCGGCGAACCGAGCCGGAGCACAGACCGCGCCGCCCACACCTGCGCCCGCGACGGCTGCATCGGGTGCGGCCGCGGCAGCAGCACCTGCCGCGCCGCCTAACGTGACGCTGCCGGTGCCGGGCATGGCCGGTTCGCTGGCGTTCAGCCCGATCCCGTACTCGCTCGATACCGGCCCGCTGGGCAAATGGTATGTGGACGGCGTGCTGTCCGGCCTGGGGCTCGTGCAGAGCAACGCCACACCTTCGGACAAGACCGCTCTGATCGACCTCAGCAATGCGCAGGTCATCGTGCAGAAGATCGACGGCGTGGTGCAGTTCTACGCGCAGGTCGGCGCCTACTCGATCCCGTCACTGGGCACGCAGTATAGCCATCTGGTCGATACCGAGAACACGTTCCACAATTTCTTCAGCGCCGTGCCGCAAGCCTTCCTGAAGATCGCGCCCACCGACACTTTCTCGATCGAAGCAGGCAAGCTGCCGACATTGATCGGCGCGGAATACACCTTCACCTTCGAGAACTTCAACATCGAGCGCGGATTGCTGTGGAACCAGGAGCCGGCGGTCAGCCGCGGCGCACAGGTGAACTACACGCGCGGCCCGTTGGCGTTCAGCCTCTCGGTCAATGACGGCTATTACTCGGACCGGTTCAACTGGCTTTCCGGTTCCGCCACCTGGACGATCAACCCGACGAACACGCTGGTGTTCGCGGCCGGTGGCAATCTCGGCAAGACCGGCCCGATTGTCGGCTCGTTCGCGACACCGACCGCGCAGAACAACAGCAGCATCTACAACATCATCTATACCTACAACTCCGCGCCCTGGACGGTGACGCCGTATCTGCAGTTCAGCAATGTTTCTGCCAATTCGTCGATCGGCATCTACAAGAGTGCATCGACCTATAGCGGGGCGATCCTCGCCAACTACACGTTCAATCCGAAATTCCAGCTCGCCGGCCGCTTCGAATATATCGGCACCAGCGGCAACAAGGGCGATGCGCTCGGCACCAACCTGCTGTATGGATCGGGCAGCGGCGCCTTTTCCGCGACCGTCACGCCCACGTTCACCTACAACCATTATTTCGTCCGCGCCGATCTGTCGTTCGTCGACATCACCGACGGCACGCATGGTTTCGAGTTCGGGCATAATTTCAATCAATCGACGCAGGTGCGGGGACTGCTTGAAACCGGGGTAATTTTCTAAGGGTTCGTCCGTAAAGTCGGCCCGGTGGTCATCTGACGGCTTATTTCTGCGCTCCGGTGCTCGAACAGTAAGGCCTTCTTTTCTGAAGAAAAGAAGCAAAAGACTTTTGCTCCGCTGTCGCGATGCTCACGATGAGCACGCGAAGCGGAGCCAGAGTTTTTTGGTCCTTTTTTTTTCAAAAAAGGACTGCTTTCATAATTTCTTGCCCATACACTGCAACGATGAAACTGTCCGCGCTCGTCCTGCTGTTGGCGCTCTCGCGCGAGGCCATCGCTGCCGATGTGCGCGACTTCGCGCCCGACCGCCCGAGCCGCAGCGACAGCCCGTTCACGGTGCCGGCCGGCTACGACCAAGTTGAATCCGACTTCGTCAACTACACCGACACCGGCGACGCGCTTCAGGCGCTGGACCCCACGCTGAAACATGGCGTGACGAACCTGCTCGATGCGGAGGTCACGATCGGCGGCTACCAGAGCCAGCGCGCAGGCGGGCAGGTGGTGCATTCTTTCGGAGACATCGTTGTCCGCCTCAAGCTCAGTCTGCTGGGCGACGATGGCGGTGCGGTCGCGATCGCGCTCATCCCGTACGCGAAAGCACCGACGGCGCGCGCACCGATCGGCAACGAACATTGGGAGGGTGGGGCAAACCTGCCGATCCTGATTTCGCTGCCCTATGATCTCGGGTTGACTGTGGAACCCGAGATTGCCGTTTTGAAAAACGCGCAGAATGACGGGTCGCAGGCCAGCTTTACCGGTGTGGTCAATCTCGGCCGGAAAGTGTTCGGCCCGGTCAGCACTTTTGTCGAGCTCTATGCGCAGACCTACACCGACCATCAGACGCCCGGGCCGACGCTGACGTTCGACACCGGGCTTTCCTGGACGGTGACGAAAACCCTGCAGCTAGATATAGGCGCGAATGTCGGCCTGAACCGAAGCACGCCAGGCGCAAACCTCTACACGGGCATCGCGGCGAGGTTTTGAACAGCACGCGAAGCAGCACAAGTTTGTGGTTTTTTTAGAAAAGGACTGCTTTCTTACTTGTAATAAACCCCCAAACTCACCTGGTTCGCCGCCGCCAGAGCCACCGTATCTGCATCCCCCAAGCTGCCCGCCGTCACATCCACCCCGATCCCGCCCGCAAACGACAGCCCCAGATCGGTCATCGTCGTCTGGCACGCGCCAGGCGGCAGCAGCTTGGCGATCATCGGCGTGCTGGTGCCGACCGTGGGTGCGGTCGCGAGGGCGAACAGCCGCAGATAGGCCGCCTGTGTGCCGCTGTTGCAGGCTTCGTAGCCATACACCATGCCGCTGCCGGATTTGACGCTGGCGGCCATCGTCGAGGAGGCCGCGTTGACGGCGCGATACACGCTGGCACCCCCGGAGGTGACGGCCTGCAAGTAGCCCGGCACGTTGTTGGCGCTCGGCACGGTGACGACGTAGAGCCGGCCCGAACTGTCGCACGGCACCGCACCTTGCTGGCCCGCGGTAAAGCTGGGCAGTGCGGTGGCCGCCTGGCAGCCGACGAGCACGGAACTGGTGGCGGTGGCCGCGGCCGGTGCAACGGTCGCCAGCGGTGCCGATTGTGCGGCCAAGGTCGCGGCACCGCCGGGCAGCGGCCACGTCGCCGCGCTGACCGGCTGGGTGGCCGGCAGGTTGGCGACGGTCACGCTGCCGGAGACCGGCTGCGGCACCCCGCCGGCAATGCCTTGCACGGCCTGGGCCAGGCTGCCGCCGCTCCCAGCCGCGGTCACCGACCCCGCCGAGCCGGACAGCAGCCCGACCGTGCCGATCGTGTTGCTGCCGGCCGGCAGCGGCGGCAGGCTGGCGATCGCCACGGTGCCGCCGCTCTGCTGCATCGGCGTGCCCAGCGCGGTCTTGAGTGCCTGAACGCTGGAATCCTGCGCGGCCCCTGCTGGCAGCGGCAGCGCGGCGGCACTCACCGGCTGCACGGCGGGCAGGTTGGCCACGGAAACGCTGCCGGAGACGGGCAGGGCCACGCCACCGCTGACACCCTGCACCGCCTGCGCGGCACTGCCGGAACTGCCCGGCGCGGTGACCGAGCCCATCGACCCAGCCGCCAGACCGAGCGTGCCGCTGACGCTCAATGGCGCGCCGCCCGGCACGCCTTGCATGCTCAGCACCCCGCCGGAGGGCGTGCCCGCACTGCCCAGCCCTTGCATCCACCAGGCATTGCCGGACGAGCCGGCCCCCTGCATGGCCGCACCGCCCGCGCCGCCGCAGCCGACGCAGTTGAACGTCGGCGTGCCGGCGATGCTGACAGCGCCGATGGTGTTCGCGCCGGCGGGCAATGCCGGCAGGCTGCTCACACCCACCGACCAGCCGCCTGCCTGGCTCACGCTGCCCGCCACGGCGAGCGGCACTCCGTTCGCCACACCTTGCACGCCCTGGGCCGTCGTGCCGCTGGTGCCCGCCGCGGTGACCGCGCCCATCGTGCCGGGCAGCAATCCCACTGTGCCGCTTACCGCCTGGGTCGCCGGCAGATTGCTGATGCTGACCGATCCCAGCGCGTTCGTGCCCGCCGGCAATCCGCCTGCCAGGTTGACGGTCCAGGTGCCCGCCTGGCTCACCGCGCCCACGGTGCTGGCGCCGGCGCCGAGTACGAGCGGAGGCAGCGCGCTGACCGAGACCACGCCGCCGATGTTGAGCGCGCCGCCCGCGATCAGTCCGTCGAGAGCGGGGTCGCTGACCGGCAGGCGATTGCTGGGCGAGACCGCGGTGCCGCCGAGATTGATGCTGAACGTGCCATTGCCGCCGCCGGCGCTCGTGCCGCCGCCGAAATTGCACGGCATCACACCGTTGCCGCTCGGGCAGAAGATGGTGACCGCGGGAAACCGGTTACGGCCATCGGGCGACACATAGCTCGTCTGGGCGAACGCCGGCTTGCTGCAGGGCAGGGCGGCCAGCGTCAAACCTGCATAAGCTGCCACGGCAGCGATGTTCCGGCGGTGCCACATCATTGCGTCGCTGATCCTCATCAGTTCGGGGGAGGGTGGCGTGGGCGGACGCAAATGCGTGCGCGTTGTCACCTAGCGCGAAACATACGTTCCGCCGGGGCACCTGGGCAACAAAATGTTCACCAAACGTTCTTGCCACACCCGGTCGGGAACCGTAATCTGCCTCTTGTGAAAGGGGTGCCCCCTCAATACATCCCGACACATGAATAGAGGGCCGCGTGCGGTGCTTCGGGCCGCACCCGGCCGCTGACAGGAGAGTTCTGCGTATGAGCAAAGTGATCGGTATCGACCTCGGCACGACCAATTCGTGTGTGGCGATCATGGAAAGCGGCGAAGTCCACGTCATCGACAACAGCGAGGGCGCGCGCACCACGCCCAGCATGGTAGCCTTCAGCGAAAGCGGCGAGCGGCTGGTCGGCCAGGCCGCCAAGCGCCAGGCGGTCACCAACCCGTCCAACACACTTTACGCCGTCAAGCGGCTGATCGGCCGCCGGTTCGATGATCCGTTGGTCGCCAAGGATCGCGGCATGGTGCCCTACACCATCGTCAAGGCCGACAACGGCGACGCATGGGTGGAAGCACGCGGCGAGAAATATGCGCCCGGCAAGATCAGCGCCGACATCCTTGGCAAGATGAAGGAAACCGCCGAGGCCTATCTCGGCGAAAAGGTCAGCCAGGCCGTCATCACGGTTCCGGCCTACTTCAACGACGCCCAGCGCCAGGCCACCAAGGACGCCGGCCGCATCGCCGGCCTCGACGTGCTGCGCATCATCAACGAGCCGACGGCCGCGGCACTCGCCTACGGCATGGACAAGAAGAACGGCGGCACCATTGCCGTCTATGACTTGGGTGGCGGCACCTTCGACGTCTCGATCCTGGAGATCGGCGACGGCGTGTTCGAAGTGAAGTCGACCAACGGCGACACCTTCCTCGGCGGCGAGGATTTCGACGCCCGCGTCATCGATTACCTGGCCAGCGAATTCAAGCGCGAGCAGGGCATCGATTTGCGCACCGACAAGCTGGCCCTTCAGCGCCTCAAGGAGGCGGCCGAAAAGGCCAAGATCGAGCTGTCCTCGGCCAAGGAGACCGAGATCAACCTGCCGTTCATCACCGCCGATGCCTCGGGTCCTAAGCATCTCGTGATGAAGCTGTCCCGCGCCAAGCTGGAAAGCCTGGTCGACGACCTGATCACCCGTACGATGGATCCGTGCCGCGCCGCGCTGAAGGATGCTGGCGTCACCGCGTCCGAGATCAACGAGGTCATCCTCGTAGGCGGCATGACGCGCATGCCCAAGGTGATCGAGGCGGTCAAGGCCTTCTTCGGCCGTGATCCCGCGCGCAACGTGAACCCCGACGAGGTCGTGGCCATCGGCGCCGCCATCCAAGGCGCCGTGCTGCGCGGCGACGTCAAGGATGTGCTCCTGCTCGACGTCACCCCGCTCAGCCTCGGCATCGAGACGCTCGGCGGCGTGTTCACCCGCCTGATCGACCGCAACACGACGATCCCCACCAAGAAGAGCCAGGTGTTCTCGACGGCGGACGATAACCAGGGCGCGGTCACCATCAAGGTGTACCAAGGCGAGCGCGAGATGGCGGCCGACAACAAGATGCTCGGTCAGTTCGACCTGGTCGGCATCCCGCCCGCG
This sequence comes from uncultured Alphaproteobacteria bacterium, assembly GCA_963848205.1. Classification (GTDB taxonomy): domain Bacteria; phylum Pseudomonadota; class Alphaproteobacteria; order Acetobacterales; family Acetobacteraceae; genus BOG-908. Next base: position 694,913 of record CAWKCV010000003.1, read on the forward strand.
CCACGCGGCATGCCGCAGATCGAGGTCACGTTCGACATCGACGCGAACGGCATCGTCTCCGTCAGCGCGCGCGACAAGGCCACCGGCAAGGAACAGCAGATCCGCATCCAGGCCGGCGGCGGCATGTCCGACGCCGAGATCGAGGCGGCTGTGAAGGACGCCGAGGCCAACGCGGACGCCGACAAGAAGCGCCGCGAGATGGTCGAGTCCAAGAACCAGGCCGAAGCGATGATCCATCAGGTCGAAAAGAACCTGAAGGAGCACGGCGAGAAGATGCCGCCGGCCGACCGCACCGAAGCGGAGTCCGCCATGCAGGCAGCCCGCGACGCGATGGACGGCGCCGACCCGACGGCACTCAAGGCGGCTACCGAGCGTCTGAGCCAGGCGGCGATGAAGATCGGCGAGCATGTCTACAAGGCAGAGGCGGCGGCGAGCGCTGGGGCCGAGGCACCTTCGCAGGGGCCGGCGGCGGATAACGTCGTCGATGCCGAGTTTGAAGAGCTCGACGAGAACAAGAAGAAGTCGGCTTAAGGAAGGCCGGGGGCTCCGCCCCTGGACCCGCCTACTCAAGGGGTCTGGGAACTTGTCCCCCAGACCCCTTGAGTGGGCGGGGTCCGGGGCAGAGCCCTGGTCTAGGATTCCCACATGGCCAAATCCGATTACTACGCGACGCTCGAAGTCGCCCGCGAAGCCACCCCGGAGGACCTGAAAAAGGCCTACCGCAAGCTCGCGATGAAATACCATCCGGATCGCAATCCGAACGACAAAACGGCTGAAGCGCGCTTCAAGGAAGTCAGCGAAGCCTACGAAATTCTCAAGGACGATCAGAAGCGCGCCGCCTACGATCGCTATGGCCATGCAGCCTTCGAGCAGGGCGGCGGCGCTCCCGGCGGCTTCGACTTTTCCGGCGGCGGCGGCCTCGGCGACATCTTCGACCAGATGTTCGGCGATTTCACCGGCCGCGGCGGCCGCTCGCGCACCCGCACCGGTGCCGACGTCCAGGTCCAGGTCGAAGTCGATCTCGCCCAGGCCTTCGCCGGCACCAAGGCGCCGGTCCGCGTGCCCACACGCGTCACCTGTGATGCCTGCCGCGGCACCGGTTCGAACGACGGCCAGGCGGCCGCCAGCACCTGCGGCACCTGCAACGGCGCCGGCAAAGTACGCGCCCAGCAGGGCTTCTTCCTCATCGAGCGCACATGCCCCACCTGCGGCGGCTCCGGCCGCGTCATCCGCAATCCGTGCCGCGTCTGCCAAGGTGCCGGTACGGTGCAGCGCGAACGCTCGCTCCAGGTCACCATCCCGCCGGGTGTGGAAGACGGCACCCGCATCAGGATCCAGGGCGAGGGAGAAGCAGGCGGGCAGGGGACCCCGAACGGCGATCTCTACGTCCATGTCGCCATCCGCCCGCATGGGCTATTCCATCGCGAAGGCGCCCACGTGTTCTGCGAAGTGCCCTTGCGGATGAGCCAGGCAGCGCTAGGCGACGAAATCGACGTGCCCGCCATCGACGGCACCACGCAGAAGCTGCGCATTCCGCCAGGCACCCAGGCCGGCGCTCAATTCCGCATACGCGGCCGCGGCTTTTCCGTACTGCGTAGCAGCGTCCGCGGCGACATGGTCATTCAGGCAAAGGTCGAGACGCCGCAGCACCTCACCCGCCGCCAGCGGGAATTGCTCGAGGAGTTCGAGCAGGAAGCCCGAGGCCACGGAAAAGGCAGCCCGGAGCACGAAGGCTTCTTTGCAAAGGTAAAAGAATTCCTCGCCGGACGGGACTGAGATACGCCATAAACGGGAGCAACGGATTGCTCCATCACCCTGCGCGCGTAGTATTTACGCCGAAAGTCAACTACACAGCTTCGTGAGCTTGTCGTTTATCCTGTTGCAGTTCGTCGATTTCAACTAATCTGCTTGGAGACACAGGGCCGAGGCGCACTCCCCCCCGCGCTGCGCGGCCGGTGTCATTAGGCGGCGCAGTCTCCCCCCGGCTGCGCCGCCATCCCTCCACTAGTCAAACTATTTACCGCGCAGGCCGAACGGCGTGCCGATCCCGGTGCACAGATCGTAGCCAGCCACCGCAAATCCGGTCGGCGCATTGGCGCACGCGCCCGCGGTGACGTCCCTGAATTCGCCCGCCCTCAACCTGTTCGCGTAGATCAGCGACAATTCGGCGGTCGTCGAAGCTTGAAACGAACCGGACGCGTTGATGATGGCCGCCAGCGCCGGTGTCGCGACGCTTGTGCCGCCCACCACGAGCCAGCCCGGTGCGCTTCCGTTACGCGGCGCGGTGTCGAACACCCACACGCCGGTGTTCGGGTCGGCATTCATCGAAATGTCCGGCATGCCGCGACCGGTCCCCACCATGGAGCTCAAGCCGGACTGGAACGCGGGTGTCGCGACATACTGGCTGACACCACCGCCGGAACTGCCCCAGCTTGTCTGCCCGACATATGCGAGCGACGAGCTCCGATCGATCGACGTGCCACCGACCGCGATGACGTCGGTCAGCGCGGAGGGAAAGCTCGGCCCGGGCCGATCGCCCGTCGCCGCGAGGAACACCACATTCGCGGCACTGAAATAGGCAGTGTAGAATTCCTCGAAGGGGAATTCGCCGCCCGACCAGCTGTTGGAAACCTCGCCGCCGCCGCCAGCCTGAACCAGTTGCGCCGCTTTCGTCTCGGCCACCATCAGATCGGCGTAGCTGTTGGAGGCCGCCTCCACCAAGACGATCTTCGCACCCGGCGCCAGGGCATGTGCCATCTCGATATCGAGTGCCGCCTCCAGCGACCACGCGCCGCTAGGGTCCGCGGCCGGCTGCGTGCCGCTCGCATACACCGTCTGGAAATTGGCCGATGTCACGGGCGCCAGTCCGAACTCCGCGCTGTAGGTCGCAAGATCGGACGCTGCGTTCGGGTCGTCATACGCGTCCACGATCGCGATCACCCGGCTGCCGCCGGCAGGCAGCGTGGTCACCGTATGCGGATCGCACCCGTTCGTGCGCACCACCAGCCGATAGACGCAGGCGAGCGAGGCAGGCGTCTCGTAAGCGCCGCCCGGCGTGTTTGCGGTCGCGGGCGCCGTGGGCATCATAATATGCACGTTGGCATGCGCCGAGCGGCCGCGCATGCCCTCGATCTCCTGGCTGCCCGTCGGCGTCACCACAAAGCCGAACCGCCCTTGCTGCACCAGGTCACGTGCACAAGCAGGCGCGATCGTCACCGCGCTCACGAAAGCCGCCGCCAACATCATTCCGGTCTTGAACGTCATGCCACTTGTCCAATCACAAACACGTGTATCACGATCTTACTACCGGCATCGCAGGCCGTTGTCACGCGCCCAATCATCGCGGCTACTCACCGAGGCTGAATGGCCCTAGATGGTCGGCATGCGGATTGGCGTGGCGGGGCATACCGGCCGGATGGGCCGGCTGGTCATCGAGGAAGTCGACGCGGCCGGGGCGGAACTGTCCGGCGGCATCGGCCGCCAAGCCGGCCCGGAAGCGTTCGACAGGCTGTGTGCAGACAGCGACGCGGTGATCGACTTCACCCACGCTGGCACCGCCCTGCATCACGCCCGAGCCGTCAAAAGCGGCGGCTGTGCCTGGGTGCTGGGAACGACGGGTCTATCGGCCGCCGACCAGTCAGCCATCGCTCAAGCCGCCATCGCCGCGCCCGTCGTGCAGGCGGCAAATTTCTCACCCGGACTGACGCTGCTGCTCGACCTCGCCAGGCGTTTGTCGGCCAGTCTCCCTTCCGACGCCTACGATGCGGAAATCCTCGAAATGCATCATCGGGACAAACGCGACTCACCCTCCGGCACGGCACTCGCCCTCGCCCACGCAGTCGCCGCCGGACGCGGCCGACATCTCGACGAGCTGCGCGTGCCGCCCCGCGACGGCGATACCGGCCCACGCACGCCAGGCACCATCGGCATGGCCAGCCTGCGCGGCGGCGCGATCGTGGGTGAACACACGCTCCTCTTCGCAGGCCAGCACGAGCAGATTGCCATCAGGCATACCGCGCTGGACCGCCGCGTCTTCGCCACCGGCGCGGTCCAGGCCGCCCTCTGGACCGCAGGGCGCGGCCCGGGTCTATACACCATGCGCCACGTCCTCGGCCTGGCCGACATTTCAGGGAGCTGACCAGGCATGTATTTCGCCAGCGACAACACCGCCCCCGCCTGCCCGGAAGTGATGCAGGCGCTCGCCGCCGCCAATGAAGGCACCGTGCCGTCCTACGGCGCCGACCCGCTCACCGCGCGCGTGTGCGCGCAGTTGTCCTCCATCTTCGGGACCGAGCTCACCGCTTACCCCGTCGCCACCGGCACGGCCGCCAACGCGCTGGCCCTGGCAACGCTCGTCCACCCCTACGGCGCCGTGCTCTGCCACCAGGAGGCCCATATCGCCACCGACGAGTGCGGCGCGCCGGAGTTCTACATGGGCGGCGCCAAGCTGATCGAGATGCCCACCAGCACCGGCCGCATCACAGCCATGCAGATCGAAGCCGCGATGGCGCGCGCCACCGACGGCGGCGTGCACCACGTCCTTCCCGAAGCCGTCAGCATCACCCAAGCCACCGAATGGGGGACCGTCTATACACCCGATCAGGTCGGTGAACTGGGCCAGGTTTGCCGTCGCCGCGGCCTGCATCTGCACATGGATGGCGCCCGCTTCGCCAACGCGCTCGCCCATCTCGGCTGCTCACCGGCCGACCTCACCTGGCGCGCCGGCGTGGACGTGCTCTCCTTCGGCGCCACCAAAAACGGCTGCCTGGCCGCCGAGGCCGTCATCTTCTTCAACCCGGCGCTCGCCGCCGGCTTTGAACGACGCCGCAAGCGCGCGGGCCAGCTCTGGTCCAAGCTGCGCTACCTCTCGGCGCAACTCGCCGGCTATCTCGACGGCGACGTCTGGCTTCGCAACGCTGGCCAGGCCAACGCCATGGCCACCCGCCTCGCCACCGGCCTCTCGCTACTCCCCACCATCCGCGTGGTGCAGGACGTCCAGGCCAACGAGCTCTTCGTCGCCATGCCGGACGACCTCATCGACGCGTTGCAAGCCGAGGGCGCCGCCTTCTATCGCTGGATCGACCTGCCAGGAGAACCGCGCCCCATCGTCCGCCTTGTCACCAGCTTCCGCACCACCGAGCAGGAGGTGGACCGCTTCCTCGCACTCGCCGCCCAACTGAGCGCCGCACAAGCCGAGGCGGCCTAGAGTTCGCCATAGCAGTTAAGGCAAAGGCCTTCTTTTTTGAAAAAAGAAGCAAAAAACTTTTGCGTCTTGGCGCTGCGGTCGGGCCATGGCCGGGCGCGTTGCACTCTGCCATACCACCCGCCTTCGCGCCCCTCATGGAGAGTCCCATGGTCTTCAAGCCTAATTACAACTTCCAGCGCGCCGAGCGCGAGCGCGCCAAGGAAGCCAAAGCCGAAGCCAAGAAAGCCGAAAAAGCCGAAGCCAAACGACGCGCCGCCGCCGGCGAGCCGCCGCTGCCAGAGCCCGAGACGGCGCCGGAGCCGGACGATGCCGCCTAAGCGCAAAATCCTCAGCAGCTTCGTGGCCTTCGACATCATGTATGCCGACGGCACACGCAGCTCCAACCGTCGCGTCCCTTACACCGAGCTGAATGGGCTCGACGGCGACGAACCGGCCCTGGCTTTCATCGAGGCGCAGGACCGCGAAATCGGCGAGGCATCCGGACGGCCGCGGCCGGCGATCAAGTCGATCTCGCGCACACCGCAAAAGACAGTGGAGAAGGAGTGAGCAAGGAAGGTCTTCTTTTTTGACGAAAAGAAGCAGAAGACTTTTGCCACGCTGTCGCCGGCACACGCCAAGAGCAAAGGTTTTTTGGTCCTCTTTTTCAAAAAAGGACCGCTTCCTCCCTGCCTAGACCCATGCGCTACATCTCCACCCGAGGCCAATCCCCCCCGCTGGACTTCGCCGCCACTCTCCTCGCAGGCCTAGCCCCCGACGGCGGCCTCTACATGCCCGAAACCTGGCCGCACCTCAGCCACGCCGACCTCCGCGCCCTGCGCGGCCTGCCTTACCCCGAACTCGCCGCCCGCGTGATCGCCCCCTTCACCGGCGACTGCCTGCCCTTCGCCACGCTGCAGACCCTCTGCCGCGACGCCTACGCCGGCTTCCGCCACCCGGCCACCATCCCGCTCGTCCAGCTCGGCCCGCAGCTTTGGTCGCTCGAGCTGTTCCACGGCCCCACGCTCGCCTTCAAGGACCTGGCGATGCAGCTCCTCGGCCGGCTGTTCGACCACGTGCTCACCCAGCAGGACCGCCGCATCACCATCGTCGGCGCCACCAGCGGCGACACCGGATCGGCCGCCATCGAAGCCTGCGCCAACCGCGGCCGCATCGACATCGCCATTCTGCATCCGAAGGGCCGGACCAGCGAAGTCCAGCGCCGCCAGATGACGACTGTGGACGCCCCCAACGTCTGCAACATCGCGGTGGACGGCAATTTCGACGACTGCCAGGACCTGGTCAAAGCCATGTTCGCCGACGCCGCCTTCCGCGCCGACATGCACCTCTCCGCCGTCAACTCCATCAACTGGGCCCGTATCGCCGCCCAGATCCCCTATTACATCGCCAGCGCTCTGGCCCTCGGCGCGCCCGACCAGGAGGTGGCCTTCGCCGTCCCCACCGGCAATTTCGGCAACGTGCTCGCCGCCTGGGCCGCCCGCCGCATGGGCCTGCCGGTCAGCCGCCTGATGGTCGCCAGCAACCGCAACGACATCCTCTCGCGCTTCTTCACCGACCGCGACATGTCCGTCCGCCCCGTCGAGCCCAGCCTGTCGCCCAGCATGGACATCGCCATCAGCTCCAACTTCGAACGCCTGCTGTTCGAACTGCTCGGCCGCGACGCCCCCGCCACCACCGACGCGATGACGCACTTCCGCGCCACCGGCCGCATGGAGGTCGACGAAGCCACCTGGCACCGCGCCCGCACGCTGTTCCACGGCTTCCGCCTCGACGATGCCGGCACCACCGCCGAAATCGCCCGCCTGCAAGCCGAATGCGGCTATCTGGCCGACCCGCACACCGCCATCGGCATCGCCGCCGCCCGCGCGAACCCTTGCGGGCACCAGCCCACGATCGCTGCCGCCACCGCCCACCCTGCCAAGTTCCCCGACGCCATGCTGGCCGCCACCGGTGCCCGCCCCCCCCTGCCGCCGCACCTCGCCGACCTATATGACAGGCCAGAACATTTCACCGAAGCGCCCAACGATCTCGGCCAGATACAGGCCGCCATCCGCGCCTTTGTCGCAAGGAACCACCCATGAGCGCCTCCAGCCACCCGGAAGACGCAATCCGCGTCACCCGCCTGCCCAGCGGCCTGACCGTCGTGACCGAACAGATGGACCGGGTGGAGACCATCTCGCTCGGCGCCTACGTCGCCAGCGGAACACGCAGCGAATCGGCCGAGCAGAACGGCGTCAGCCACTTCCTCGAACACATGGCCTTCAAGGGCACCGAGCGGCGCACCGCCGCCGAAATCGCCGAAGCTATCGAGAATGTCGGCGGCCACATCAACGCCTACACCGCCCGCGAGCAGACCGCCTACTACGTCAAGCTCCTCAAGGAGGACCTCGACCTCGGCGCCGACATCATCGGCGACATCCTCACCCACTCCACCTTCGCGCCCGAGGAAATCGAACGCGAACGCGGCGTCATCCTGCAGGAGATCGGCCAGGCCAACGACACGCCGGACGACATCATCTTCGACCACTTCCAGGAAGCCGCCTACCCGACCCAGCCGATGGGCCGCCCCGTGCTCGGTACCGAAGCCATCATCCGCGACATGAGCCGCGACGACATCGCCGGCTACATGCGCCGCCACTACGCCGCCGGCAACGTCGTCGTCGCTGCCACCGGCCGCCTCGAACACGCGCGCGTCGTCGACCTCGTCGCCCGCCATTTCGAGGACCTGCCCAGCGACATGCCGCCCGCCGTCCAGCCGGGCCACTATGCCGGCGGCGAGTTCCGCGAGGAGCGCGACCTCGACCAGGTGCACATCGTCCTCGGCTTCCCAGGCGTCGGCTATTCCGACCCCGACTACTACCCGGCGCTGCTGCTCTCCGGCCTGCTCGGCGGCGGCATGTCCTCCCGCCTGTTCCAGGAAATCCGCGAAAAGCGCGGCCTGGTCTATTCGATCTACTCCTTTGCCGCGCCATACGTGGAGACCGGCCTGTTCGGCATCTACGCCGGCACCGGCGAGGAGGAGGCGGCCGAACTCGTCCCCGCCACGCTGGAGGAACTGCACCGCGTCCAGCTCGACGCCAACGAGACCGAGCTCCGCCGCGCCCGCGCCCAGGTGAAAGCCAGCCTGCTGATGAGCATGGAAAGCACCGGCAGCCGCTGCGAACAGCTCTCCCGCCAGATGCAGATCTTCGGCCGCACCATCCCCACCGCCGAGACCGTCGCCAAGCTCGACGCCGTCACCATCGACGACGTCCGCCGCGCTGCCACCCGCATCTTCCGCGGCACACCCACGCTCGCCGCCATCGGCCCCGCACAGAGCGTGCCCAGCCTCGCCCACATTGCCGAACGCCTGGCGCTGCCCGCGGGCCGCCTCGCAGCATGAGCCTCGCCGTTCTCGAAGCCCTGCTGGGCCACGCCCACACCGCCGGCGCCGATCGGGCAGACGCCATCCTCATCGGCCGCACATCGCTCTCCGTCGAACGCCGGCTGGGTGCGACGGAAACCCTCGAACGCTCCGAATCCCGCGACCTCGGCCTGCGCGTGTTCGTCGGCGCCAAAACCGCCATCGTTTCGGCCAGCGCCGTGGACCCAAGCCACTTCGCCTCGCTCGCCGAACGCGCCATCGCCATGGCCCGCGTGGTCCCCGATGACGCGCTCGCCGGCCTCTGCGACGAAGCCCGCCCGCCGGAGGATGCGGCGCCCCTCGATCTCGTCGACCCCGCCGAGCCCACTGTCGAACATCTCATCGCCCGCGCCGAAGCCGCCGAAGCCGCCGCCCTGGCAGTGCACGGCGTCACCAACTCCGAAGGCGGCAGCGCCTCCTTCAGCCGCACGGACATTTTCCTCGCCAGTTCCGCAGGCTTTGCCGGCCAATACGCCCGCACGCACCATTCGCATTCCGCCAGCGTCATCGCCGGCGCCGGCACGTCCATGCAGCGCGACTACGACTATCACGGCGCGCTGCACCTCGCCGACCTCGACGATCCCGCGCAGATCGGCCGCAGCGCCGGCGAGCGCGCCGTCGCCCGCCTCAACCCCACCCGCCCGAAAACCGGCCGGATGAGCGTCGTCTACGACCCGCGCGTCTCGGCCAGCCTGGTCAGCCACCTGTCCGGCGCCATCAATGGCGGCGCCGTCGCCCGCGGCACCAGCTTCCTCAAAGACCGCATGGGCCAGCGCCTGTTCCGCGCCGGCATCCATATCCACGACGACCCAAGGCGCGTCCGCGGCGGCCGCTCCCACATGTTCGACGCCGAAGGCGTGCCCACCCGCCCGCGCGCCCTCATCGAAGACGGCACACTCACCACTTGGCTGCTCGACAGCCGCAGCGCCCGCCAGCTCGGCCTGCATACCACCGCCCACGCCAGCCGCGGCACCAGCGGCCCCCCCGGCCCCTCCGCCACCAACCTCTATATGGCAGCTGGCGAGCCCACGCCGGCCGAACTGATGGCCGACATCGACGAAGGCATCTACGTCACAGAACTTATCGGCATGGGCATCAACGGCATGACCGGCGACTACAGCCGCGGCGCCGCGGGGTTCATGATCCGGGGCGGGGCCCTGGCCGAACCGGTCGCCGAGATCACGATTGCCGGGAATCTGGTCGATATGTTTGCCACTCTGACGCCCGCAAGTGACCTTGTATTCCGCCGCGGCACGGATGCACCCACTATCCGTGTGGATTCCATGACCGTCGCCGGCAGCTGACGCGACACTTTGACAAAGCTCGCCGACCTCGGTCTGGATTTGGGAATCGAATGTTACGTCGGGTCTCAACAAACCTGACCTGAGCGCCTCGATCCGTCGCATCGCTTATCCTGCGCTATCCGGCGCGCTCTGAGTCGCCTCACGTCAATTGGAACTTCAACACCGTATTGCGGTCTGCAGCGTCTCTGAAATAGTCCACCCGCACGCCGTCCCAGTGATAATCCAGATGACGCCCCTGAACCGGCGCGCTGACCAAATCGGGATAGAACAACCCCGCGCACATCCCGCCCGCGTGCCGAACGCTGGGATAGACCAACCCATCCGCCCCACAAGCGCGCAACTCCCGGCCCAAAACCTGCCCCGCCCGATAATCGTCCGGCGCTAAAACAGGGTCGGCCGCATCCAGCCCGGTGCAATCCTCCAGCACCCCATCCAAATCCATCACCAGTTCGCGGAACTGCGACGTCCACCCCGGCGCCTCGCGCGTGGCCGCCATAAAACGGGCGTGGTGATACATTGTCTCGAACAACGCGGTCTCGAAGGCCTGCGCGAGATAGAGGACGCCGAACGTGCCGTCGGAGAAGCGGCTGGGGCGGTCGGTGCTGATGTGGGTGAGGGGGGCCATGAGGTAGGAGGAGCCGGGACCCGAGACGCGGCGGTGTTCGGGGATCAGGTCGATGTTGCCGATGGTCTCCATCAGGCGCGGATTGGTCTTCTGTTCGGCGGCCAGCAGCAGCGGCCAGTCGGCCGGGTCGGCGATGTCTTCGAACAGGTCGATCGGCGGGTAGAGGCTCCGGATGATCCTGCGGGCGCCCCGCCAGGCGAAGCGTTTGGTGGTCAGGTCAGCCGCCGCGTTCGGCGTCCAGATAGCGGCGCACGCGCATGATGTCGGTCAGTTCGCCGCCCAGCATGATGTCGAGTGCCGAGCGCCCGCCGAACGCCGCATTCGGCTTGCGCACCCAGCCATATACCCGGTCCAGGTCGCGGAAGATGATCCGCAGCGCCTTGTGAATGCCCATCAGGTTCGATAGCCGCGCCCGCTGGTCCCGGTCCGTCAGCCGACCGGCGTCGCCCGTCTTCCAACGCGCATAGGTGCGCGGCGCCGTATCCAGCAGCACCGCCGCGTCCACGTCCGACACTCCCCATTTCGCGAATAGCTTGACGCAGGCGCGCAACATAGCCCCCGCCTCGTCATCGCTGACGGCAGAAGGCCGAAACTGCGCCTTGGCCACGTTCACCGAAACAAGATCGAGCATGTCACCCTCACGGCACATGACGCATATAGGTCAATTCATGCCAAATGGCAATCAAAGCGCCTCGTCAAAAGAGTGTTGGTCCTTTTTTTCAAAAAGAACCGTTTCCTTCACTTCCCCAACAGCCCGAATCCCTCCCGCAAAAACCCCGGCGTCAAAGCCGACAAAGGATTGAACCCAACCTTCGGATCATCCAGCGACCCCCGCAGAGAATACCGCGCCGCGAACACCCCGCCCCCTTTCTCCGGCGAGAACAGTTTGCCCACCAGCGGCAAATCCCCCAGCAACTGGTTGAAGAAATACGCCGGCACCACGGTCCCATCGACGTTGATCGTGCGCCGCCAAGTGTCCAGATCGCCATGCGCGGTCACCCCGAGCGACGGCGAGAACGCCCGCGCGCTGGTCAGCCGAAGCACGTGCGCGCGCCAGGAAAACGGCACCACCATGCGGGAGAAATGCAGACCGGGACCACGCGCGAGGTCGCTCAGCCCATACACCGTCAGCGCCTGCAGCAGCCGCCCGGCGGCGGGTGCGCGCAGCACGCTGAAATTCTCCATCTGCGCCGTGCCGGACAGCGGCGAGAAGCGGCGCGTATCGTCGTAATACCCGTCCAGCGTCAGTTTGCCGCCGTCGAAATTGTCGGCCAGCCCCAGCGCGCGCAGCGCCGCGCCCGCGTCGGCGGCCGAGACGCGGACGGCACGCCCACTGCCGCGCTTGACGATGCTGCCCGCGATTTCGCCCGCGGCACCGGCGCGTATATCGGCACGCGACAACCGCCGCCCGTCGCTGGCCGCTTCCACCCGCAACGGTGCAAGCAATTTGCCGCGTGCGAGCTGCACCTGGTCAAACGCCAGCGTCACGCCCCATGGCTGGCCCGGCGTCTCGTCGTCAGGGGGGGAGCCGGTATGGGCGACGGGCGGCGCCGACTGCTTCGGTTTGTCGAGCTGGGCCGAGAGGTCGAGCAGGCTGCCGTGCAGATCCACGCGCAATTTCGCCTTGGCATCGGCGGGAAACGCTACGCTGCCGGCGGCCCGCGTGCGGCCCACCTCCAGCCGGTCCAGCAGCAGCGTTTCGCCGCCGCGCCCGACCTGCGCGCGGCTGGCGATCAGCAGCCCGGGTCCTTCGGCATGCAGCTTCTCCACACCGACCACGTGGCCGTGGTCGAGCTTGACGACGCCGCCAAAGCCCGATGCCGCGCCGGCGGGCTTGGTCCAGCCGAGCGGCGTCACCACCGAAGCTGCATGCAGATCGGCCTCCAGCTGCAGGCTCGCGCCGCCATCGCGGCGGCCGGCATAATCGACATCCAGCCCGGCCGAGCCCGCCGCCAGCAGATGCGTCACCGCGTCCGGCGTACCGGCCGCGGCAAGCTGCGCCGCAGTGGCGCTGCCGTGCGCGGTCACATGCTGCAGCACCTGGCCCGGCGGCCCGGCGCGGAAATCCATTGCCAGCTTGAGCGCCGCCGGAATGGTGGCGACCTCGCCGTTGCCCGCTGCCGTCAGCCCATCGCCATCGATCTGCAGATGGATGCGGCCATGATCCAGATCGCGCCCGCCGGCAATCCGCCCCAGATGCACGTCCTGCAGCTCGGCACTGGCACCGATGACGATCTGCTCCATCGTCACATCGTCCTCGAGCGGAATGTGCATCTTCAGATGCGCGGTCACCGCACCCGTGGCCCCCTCTACATCCAGCCCGCTCCGCGAGAGCAGTTGCAGGCGCGGATGGTTCAGCAGGCCGAGCGCATCGGGCAACGCGCCGGCCAGCGACATGTCGATATCGCCGAACTGGTGCGGCGTGGAGAGGCCGGTGATGCGGATGGAAGCACCCGGCTGCAACGTCAGATTGTCCTGTCCGCCACGGCTCATCACCACGCGCAGCGAGTCCGGCCCCTCCAGCGTCACCCGTGCCTGCGCATGCAGCAACGGCTCGATCGGCCGCAGCCAATACACCGTCAGATCGTCCGCCTGCAGCCCGCCCGAGAGCGCCGTCAGCGCCACGTCGGAGAGATCGGCCGGTCCCTCCAGCGTGCCGCTCACCGTCGCATCGTGCGCTCGCCCATGCGGCACGTTCTGCGTCAGCCAGTCGCGCGCGCCGCCGCCGGTGCCCTCCGGCCAATAGACCGGCAGGTCGCCCATGTCGGCCGAGGCGATGGCCACCTCGAAGCGCGCGCTCATCCGTCCGGCCTCACGGGTCGCAGTCGCGTGCCCGGTGATCACCGGCGGCGGCGCGTCGCTCACGCCGGCGCCTTCCGGCCGGGCCATCACGATGCGCAGCCCGTCCAGCTGCCCATGCGTGCGGTCCGCCGTCAGCGTCGCGGCCAGGCTCGCGATGGCCACGCTGCCTTGTCCCGCGCGCAACATGCCCGCGCCGCCCGCCGCCGCCAGATGCCCCGAGATCGGCTGCAAGCTCGTATCCAGCAGCGCCGTGCCCTGCGCGCGCAACGGCAGGTCGAGGGCCTCCAACGCCAACGTCTGCGGCGACAGCATCGCCAGCGACGCGGGATCGATGTCGCCGGTCGTGAACGCCACCATCGTCGCGCCACCCGCGGCTGGCGAGGCCTGCAGCGTCAGCGAGAGCTGGGCGCCCCCCGCCATCGCCGCCATCGCCGCACGCCCGGTAAAGCCGCCATCGGCCGTGCGCGATCCATCGACCGAGAGTTTCGCCAGGTCCACATCGTGGCCGGCCAGCACGCCATGCAATCTCACCCTGGTATCCGAGACCTGCACCCGATCGAGCTTGCGCAGGAATTTCGGCATCGCGACCGGAGAGGCAGCGGCCGGGGATGGTGCCAGACTGCCCACGCTCACCTCGCCATCCACCCCGTCGACGGCCACATGGCGCAGCATGATTTGGCCCACGAGCAGACTGCCCAGCGATAGCCCGACGCCCGCTTGCCGCACGGCGACATGCAGGTCCGCCCGCCGCACATCGACATCCCGCAGCATCACCTCCAACGGCTGGCCGGCATGGCTGAACCCGCCCCAGGCCAGCGTCACCCGCCCCGCAGAGACATGCAGCCCGGCGCGCTCGGCGAGCTTATGCTCGCGCTGCACCAGCCAGGTGATGTCCACCGGCCCCCGCGACAGCCGCCAGACCAGCGCGCACAAGCACACAGCCAGCACCGCTGCCAGCCCGATCAGCACCTCGCCCAACAGGTGCAGCGGACGAGAAAACCACTTCAGCGCCACGAGGCAAGCCGGTATCGATGGCGCCAGCCAGGCGAAAGCGGCCCCAACCCATGCAGTTTCCGCCCGCGACCGACGAGGATGCAGCCGGCCGGCTGATCGAGGCCATGTCGCGCCTCGACGCGGCCACGCCCTGGCCGCCCGCGCTGCTGGCCTGCCTGGGCGGCAACAGCCCGTATCTCTCCCAGCTGGCCCTGCGCGAACCGGGAACGCTGCGTGCCATCCTGGCGAACGGCCCGGACGCGGTGGCCGACCTCGCCTTGGGCGAGCTCGCCGCCACCCGCCCGGAAGCCAGCCGCGCGCACGTGGCCCGCCAGGCGCGCATCGCCAAGCGCCGCGCGGCGCTGGCCGCCGCGGTGGCTGATATCGGCCACACCTGGTCGCTGGCCCAGGTGACGCGAACCCTGTCGGACTTGGCGGACATCGCGCTCCGCGTCGTTACCAATCACCTGCTGCGCTCGGCTCACGATCGCGGCGAACTGCGGCTGCCGCATCCGGCCACGCCCGACCGCGCGTGCGGCTTCACCGTCCTCGCCATGGGCAAGCTGGGGGCGGGCGAACTCAATTTCTCCAGCGATGTCGACCTCATCCTGCTGTTCGACCCTGACGCGCAGACTACCGACGCCGAACGCGCCGGCGCCCATTTCGTGCGACTCGCACGCGACCTCGTCAGCCTGATGCAGCAACGTGATGCCGACGGCTATGTCTTCCGTACCGATTTGCGGCTGCGGCCGGACCCCGCCTCCACGCCGCTCGCCGTCTCGCTGCCCGCCGCCTTGGCCTATTACGAAGGAGCGGCGCACACCTGGGAACGTGCCGCGATGATCAAGGCGCGGCCGGTGGCGGGCGACCTCGCACTCGGCCGGCGCTTCCTCGACCAGATACGCCCGTTCCTCTGGCGCCGGCATCTCGACTTCGCCGCCATCGCCGACATCCGCGCGATGAAGCGGCGCATGGACGATCGCCGTGGCGCGGCCCTGCCGGAAGGCGGCCCACCCGCGCAGCGCCTGCTCGGCCACGACCTCAAGCTGGGGCAGGGCGGCATACGCGAAATCGAGTTCTGCGCGCAGACGCTGCAGCTCGTCTGGGGCGGCCGCAACCCGGTCCTGCGCTGCCCCGCCACGCTGGACGCGCTCGCCGCCCTCGGCCAGGCGGGCCACCTGCCGGCGCGCGAAGTGGACGATCTGTCCGCCGCCTACCAAATCCTGCGCGGCGCCGAACACCGGCTGCAGATGGTCGACGACCGCCAGACGCACAGCCTGCCCGACACGCCGGACGCACTCGAACGGTTCGCCCGCTTTTTCGGCTATGCGGACGCCGCCTCGTTCGCCGCTATGCTGCTCGGCCATCTCGACCGCGTGCACGCAATCTTCCGCTACCTGCTCGAACAACCGACGACCGCACCCGACCTGCCTTATGCCACGCGCCCGGAACCGCTTCCCGTGGCGCCGCCGGCCGATGCTGGCCACCCCTGGGAGGCCTGGCTCGCCGGCCGGCCGCGCGCGCTGCGCACCGAGCGCGCGCGCTCACTGATGACCGAACTGCTGCCCGCGCTGATCGCCACCGTCGAGCGCCAGAAACAGCCGCAGACGGTCTGGGCGCGGCTGGACGAATTCATCCATCGCCTGCCCGCCGGCGTGCAGATCTTCTCCATGCTGCTGCACAACCCCGCTCTGCTCGACCGGCTCGGCGACGTGCTGGGCGCCGCACCCTCGCTGGCCGACCATCTGGCCAGCGTGCCCGCCGCACTCGAAGGGCTGATCGCGCCGCAGGATATCGACCCCGCACCGGCCGCCTCGCTCGCCACACAGCTTGTCGACGCGCGCGCGGTGGACGAGGCATTGTCCATCGCCAGCCGCTTCGTGCGTGGCGAGGAGTTCCGCCTGGCAGTGGCCGAGCTGGACGGCCGCATCGACCAGGATGAAGCAGGTGCCGCGCGCACCGCTTTGGCCGAAGCCGCCATCGGCCAATTACTGCCCCTCGTGCTCGCCGACCATGTGCGCCGCTACGGCAAGCTGCGCGGCGGCGGCATGGTGGTCGTTCTGCTGGGCAAGGCTGGCAGCCGCGAGATGATGGCCGGTTCCGACCTCGATCTGATGGTGATCTACGACCAGCCCGAAGACGCGTCCGAAAGCGACGCGCCGTCGCGCATGGCGCCGAGCCAGTATTTCGGCCGTGCCGCCCAGGCGCTGATCGCCGCACTCACCGTGCCCACGCGCGACGGCAAGCTCTACGAGGTGGACATGCGGCTGCGCCCCTCCGGCAGCAAAGGCCCTGTCGCCGTCTCGCTCTCCGCCTTCGAGCGCTATCACCGCGAGAGCGCGTGGACCTGGGAGCGCCTGGCGCTCACCCGCGCCCGGGTCGTCGCAGGGCCGGCAAAGCTGCGCCGGAAAGTCGCGCGCGCGATCGGCACGGCGCTGCTGCATGGCGATCCTGCTCTCGTTGCCGAAGACACGCTCGCGATGCGCCGCCGCATGTTTGCCGAGCTGCCACCTTCGGGCGCATGGGACGTGAAACTGCGGCGCGGCGGCCTGATGGACGTGGAGTTCCTCGCCCAATCCTTGCAGCTCCGCCACGCCCGCATCCCGAAGCTGCTCGCCCCCGAAACACGCCTCGCCCTTTCCAACGCCGCGCGTGCCGGCTTGCTGGGCGCCGACGAAGCCGCCCGCCTGATCCAGGCCGACCGCGCCTGGCGCGCCATCCAGGGCCTGCTGCGGATCACCATCGGCCGCGCTGTGCCGGACACGCTGCCGGAGGTGACGGAACTTCGCCTGGCCAAGCTGCTGGACCGCTTGCTCATCGGCACGCCGGACGCAACTCTGTCCCAACGCACCGACGATCTGGCCCACGATGTCTCGGCGTCGTTCGCCCGCCTCATCGGCACGATCTGACGCTGCCTCATCTTACGGAGACATTCCCTGCGCATGACACCGCAACCCGGCGACGCCGCCCCCGCATTCGAGCTGCCCGCAAGCAACGGCCGGACCGTCAGCTCGCACGCCCTGCGCGGGCGGCCTTACGTTCTCTATTTCTATCCGAAGGCCGATACCTCGGGCTGCACCAAGCAGGCCCTGGCCTTCCAGGAGGCGCTGCCCCAGCTCGGCGCGCTCGGTGTCGAAATCGTCGGCGTCTCACGCGACCCGATCCGCGCGCTCGACAAGTTCGCGCAGAAATACAGCCTGTCGTTCCCGCTGGCCTCCGACGAAGCCGGCACGGTGACGGACGCCTATGGGGTGTGGGTGGAGAAGTCGATGTATGGAAAGAAATACATGGGCATCGAGCGATCGACTGTGCTGGTGGATGCGACCGGCAGCATCAAGCGCTTCTGGTCCAAGGTTAAGGTCGATGGGCACGTGACAGAGGTTCTGGCGGCCATACACACGTAGGCAAGCAGTCTTTCTTTTTGAAAAGAAGGACCAAAAAACTCCTGCTTGTTTAGCCTTGGGTGGCGGGGGTGGTCACTGTCAGGCCGTCCAGGTCGGCTGTCAGGACAAGCTGGCAGGAGAGGCGGCTGGTGGGGGTGGGGTCGGTGACCAGGTCCAGCGTGTCTTCTTCGAGCGACGCGGGCGGTGGCAGGCGGGCGGCCCATTCCGGCGACACGATCACGTGGCACGTGGCGCAGGCGCACGAGCCGCCGCACTCCGCGTCGATGCCGTCCACCCCGTTCATCACCGCGGCACGCATCACGCTCATGCCGACCGCCGCATCGACGGTGACCGACTTCCCCGCATGCGAAATGTAAGTAACCTTTGGCAAACCACTCTCCCGTCGAAGCCCGCGTGGTGCTGTCGCAAGCGTCTCAAGTCAAGCAGCCGCTTGGAAGCAGAATTTTTCTGGTCCTTTTTTTACCCGGAAAGGACTGCTTGCGTTCTTGACTAACAAACCCGAACCGCCCTAAGAGCGCCGACCCGGGCGCGCCGCCGCTCAAACGATAAGAATTGGGCGCCAACGAGCGCCCACCACGGAGCCTGAATATGTTTGCTGTGATCCGCACCGGCGGAAAGCAGTATCGCGTGACGCCGAACGCGATACTGAAGGTTGAGAAGCTGGAAGCCGAAGAGGGTTCCGTTTTCACGTTTACCGACGTTCTGGCCGTGGGCTCGGACGCGGGTGTGACGATCGGCACGCCGGTAGTCGCCGGCGCCACGGTGACCGCGACGGTCATCGCGCAGGACCGCCTGGAAAAGGTGATCATCTTCAAGAAGCGTCGTCGGCAGAACAGCCGGCGCAAGAACGGCCACCGCCAGCACGTGACAGTGTTGCGCGTGGCCGACATCGTGGCCGCCTGAGGAGTACGGGACTATGGCACATAAGAAGGCAGGCGGCTCGTCCCGCAACGGTCGCGATACCGAAGGGCGCCGCCTTGGCGTGAAGAAGTACGGCGGCGAGAAGGTCATCGCCGGCAACATCATCATCCGGCAGCGCGGCACACGCTGGAAGCCCGGCACCAATGTCGGGCTCGGGCGCGACCATACGATTTTCGCCGTGGTCGACGGCCACGTGAAATTTCAGACGCGGGCGGACGACCGGGTTTATGTGAGCGTCGAGAAGTTGCCTTTGGCGGCGGAGTAAGGAAGCAGTCCTTTTCTGAAAAAAGGACCAAGAAACTTTTGAAATCTGGCATACGCTGGTCCCAAGGCCCGCGACAGCACTAGCAAAAGTCTTTTGCTTCTTTTCTTCAGAAAAGAAGACTTTTTCTTTGCAATGAAATTCCTGGACCAAGCCAAGATCTACGTGCGCAGCGGTGACGGCGGAGACGGCGTCATCGCCTTTCGCCGTGAGCGTTTCATCGAGTTCGGCGGCCCGGACGGCGGCACCGGCGGCCGCGGCGGCCACGTGATCTTCGAAGCCGTCCCCAACCTCAATACGCTCATCGACTTCCGCTACACCCAGCATTTTCGCGCCCGCAAAGGCGGCAATGGCGCGGGCTCGGACCGCACCGGCGCCGGCGCCGAGGACGTGCGCATCAAGGTCCCCATCGGCACCCAGATCCTCGCCGACGATCAGGAAACGCTGCTGGCCGACCTCGACGAACCCGGCAAAGAGGTCGTGCTGCTGCGCGGCGGCGATGGCGGCCACGGCAACACGCACTTCAAGACGAGCACCAACCGCGCCCCCCGCCGTGCCGACAAAGGCTGGCCAGGTGAGGAGCGCTGGATCTGGCTGCGGCTGAAGCTGATCGCGGACGCGGGCATCGTCGGCCTGCCCAACGCCGGCAAAAGCACGTTCCTGGCCGCCTCCAGCGCCGCGCGCCCGAAGATTGCCGACTACCCGTTCACCACGCTGCACCCGCAACTCGGCGTCATCCGCCTATCCAACACCGAAGAGTTCGTGCTGGCCGACATTCCCGGCCTCATCGAAGGCGCCCACGAAGGCGCCGGCTTGGGCGACCGATTCCTCGGCCATGTGGAGCGCTGCGCGGTGCTGTTGCACATGGTCGACGGTGCCGCCGGCGACGTGGTGGATGCCTGGCGCACGGTACGCGGCGAGCTTTCGGCCTATGGCGCGGGGCTCGAGGACAAGCCGGAGCTGATCGTGCTCAACAAGCTCGATTCGATGAGCCCGCGGGAAGCGAGCGCGCGGCGGTCGGCGCTCTCGCGGGCGAGCGGGCAGGTGGTGCGGATGATGAGCGGGGTGACCGGCGCGGGGGTGCCGGAGATGCTGCGCGCGTTGCAGGATGCGATTACGGAGCATCGGAGAAGGTAGGCAAGGCCTTCTTTTCTGAAGAAAAGAAGCAAAAGACTTTTGCTCCGCTGTCGCGATGCTCACGGCGAGCATAGGCGATCCACGGCGGCGGCCAGCCGAACATCGCGCCCCGACAATCCGCCCGTATCATGCGTCGTCAGCGTGATGGTCACGCGGTTATAGACGTTCTCCCATTCCGGATGATGGTCCTGCTGTTCGGCCAGCAGCGCCACACGGCACATGAACCCCCAGGCCTGGCTGAAATCGGCGAACTTGAAGTGGCGCACGATCGCGTCCCGTCCCTCGGCCATGCGCCACTCGGGCAATTCGGCCGCCAGCGCCGCGCGTTGCGCCTCATCGAGCTTTGCGACCATAGAGCGTCTCCTACCGACAGTCGGGGTTCGTCATGCCAGCCTACACCACGCCGCCCACCGAGGACGACATACTGGCGATGGCCGAAGCCGCCCTGGCCGCATTGCCGGAGCGGCTCTCCCGCCACGCACGCGACATCGCGATCATGGTCGAGGACCTGGCCGACGACGAAACGCTGGAAGCGCTGGAAATCGACAATGCGTGGGAGCTGACCGGCCTGTATCGCGGCATACCGCTGGCCGAACGCAGCGTATCCGACCCGGTGCGGTTGCCGGACATGATCCTGCTCTACCGCGACCCGATCCTCATCGAGTGGATCGAAGGCGGCGAAGACCTTGCGCGCCTGGTCGGCAGCGTCCTGGTCCACGAAATCGCCCACCATTTCGGCTTCTCCGACGCTGAAATCGAAGCAATCGAAGCCGACATGAAAGACAGATAGCAAAATCTTTTGGTCCGCTTGTTTAGAAAAGGACTGCTTTCTTCCATTCCCGCAGCGTGTAAGCCGCCGGCGCCTCCGCCAGCAAAACCGCCCCGCAGTCGACAGCCCGCTCGGCGATATCCGCCCAAACCACCACGCCCGTCCGCAGCACCAGCAAACGCTGCCCCTCGCGCAAAGCCTCCAGCGCGTGCCCCGGCGAGGCGCCGCAATCGAGGACATGGCGCATGTCGGCGTGCGGCACGGCGGCGCAGGCCTGGCGCATCAGCGCCTGCCACCAGCCAACGCCGGCGTAGCTCGCCGCATTCTCCGCCGACAGCAGCGTGATTGGCCGCGCGCACGAGGCGGCAGCCTGCAAGGCCTCGCACGCCATCGCCAGCCCATGCACGATGACCGCAGGAGGCAGTTCCATGCTTGACGTTCAAGCGGTTGCGCGCTTTCTCTTCAAGGCCGATTGAGGTGCGCGCGAGCATGGCCGACTACGCCGACAGCACGGAACAGGATGCGGCACGGCTCGAAGCGGCATTGGCGCGTATCGCGCGCGCCCGCTCAGCCCGGCCCGCCGCGGCCGGCAAGCCTGCCGCTCAGGCAGATGTAGATCTCCGCGCGCGCCTGGACGACCTCATTGCCGAATTGCGCGGCGTGCTCGGCCGCGACTCGGCTGATTGATGTAGCCACCCCGCCCACAGAGTGCGACTTAGCAGCAGGAAGGAGCCGACTTGGCCCAGCTCACGATCAAGATAAACGGCTACGCCTACACCGTCGGCTGCGACGACGGGCAGGAGCGGCATCTGATGCAGATGGCGTCCGAAGTCGAAGCCCGCATTGACAGCATCAAGGCGCTCGGCGGCCAAAGCGGTGAATCGCGCCTGCTGGTGCTGGCCGCCCTGCTGATGGCCGACGAACTGCATGACCAGAAGCAGTTGCTCGCCAACCTGCAAGCCGAGATCACCCGCGCGCCGCAGGCGGCCGCGACCAGCCGCAAACGTATCGCGCGGCTGGCCGACCAGGCGGAAGAGATTGCGCAGGGGCTCGAGCAGACCTAAGTAGGGAGGGCGGGGCTACTGGGTGCGTCAGGCAATTCATCCCCGGGGCCGATAAGCACACCCTCGGGGGCTGGCTCTGTCGAGATCCTGGTCTCGGTATCTGGTTCCCACCTGCACACGCAGGCTCTGGGGGGTGAGACGACCAACGGCTTTGGTGGCTCCGCACTTTTCTTCAGGTAAGAAAGCAGTCCTTTCTTGAAAAGAAGGACCAGGAAACTTCGGCTAGTTACGTCGTCATGACCGGACTTGATCCTGTCATCGACGCGGTGCAGCGGAAATCGGTCATGCGCGCTGATGCGCTTCGGCGTCTCGCCGGGCTCGATCCCACCGCCGGTCGAACGCTCGCGGAAACCGCACTCGCGCACCTTCAATTCCCCAATTCAGTCGCCGGCTTCTGGCCAATTCGAAACGAGATCGATACACGCCCGCTGTTGCACGCGCTGTCGGCACGCGGCCATACCGTTCTCCTCCCGCAGACACCGCCATCCCGCCGGCCACTCATCTTCCGGCGCTGGACGCCCGAGACCGAGATGATCGCCGAGCGCTTCGGCACCGCCTATCCCGACGGCCCCGAAGCGACGCCCGATTTCATCCTGGTCCCCTTGCTGGCTTGGGACCGCGCCGGCGGCCGCCTCGGCTACGGCGGCGGTTTCTACGACTTGACGCTGGCCGCCCTGCCCACCACGCCCCGCGCCGGCGTCACCTACGCCGCCCTGGAAGTCCCCGCTGTCCCGACGGAACCGCACGACGCGCGCCTCCCCCTGATCCTCACCGAAACCAGCCTCATCCGCACAACAGCGAACTGGCAAAAGTTTTTTGGTCCTTTTTTGCAATAAAGGGCTGCTTGCCTTCCTCTCTCCCCAATTCCCCCCCAAAACCCCGCCATGCGCATCCTCTTCCTAGGCGACATCGTCGGCCGTTCCGGCCGCGAAGCCGTCGCCCACCATCTCCCCCGCCTTCGCGAAAGCCTTCGTATCGACCTGGCCATCGTGAACGTGGAAAACGCGAGCCACGGCTTCGGCTGCGCGCCCGACATGGCGGTGGCCCTGTTCGCCGCCGGCGCCGATGTGCTGACGCTCGGCAACCACGCCTGGGACCGGCGCGAGTTGGCCGCTTACATCGAAACCGAGCGCCGGCTGATCCGGCCCCTGAATTTCCCGCCGGGCACGCCGGGGCAGGGCTCGGTGCTGGTGGAGCTGGCGGACGGGCGCCGCGCGCTGGTGCTGCAGGTGATGGCGAGGCTGTTCATGGAGCCGAACGACGACCCGTTCCGCACCGCGGCCGAGTTGCTTGGCCGCTACCGGCTGGGCACGACGGTGCAGGCGATCGTGGCCGACATCCATGGCGAGGCGACGAGCGAGAAGATGGCATTCGGCCATAGTTTCGACGGAAGGTTGTCGCTGGTTGTGGGCACCCACACGCATGTGCCGACGGCGGACCATCAGATTTTGCCGGGCGGCACGGCCTATCAGTCGGATGCCGGCATGTGCGGCGACTACGACAGCGTCATCGGCATGGACAAGGGCGTGGCCAGTGCGCGGTTTTGGCGCCGCGTGCCCGGCGAGCGCCTGGCGCCGGCCGATGGCGAGGCGACGGTGTGCGGCGTGTTCGTCGAGACGTCCGACGCGACGGGCTTGGCGCTGCGGGTGGCGCCGGTAAGAGTGGGGGGGCGATTGTCGCAGGAGGCGGCCGTCAACCAATAAGCCACGTCACGCCCCGGCTTGTCCCGGATATCCACGCCGTGCCGCGAAACAGGTGTTCTCGACCTGCACCCGTGTTCCGACTGCGCCCGGGCATGACGAAAATATCAGGCCCTCTCGAGATACTTCGCCAATCCCCCCAGCACCGCACTCCATGCGTAACCGCGTTTCATCGAGGCACGCGCCGCTGCCCCCAGGCCCGGATGCTTGCCGTCCAGCACTTCGCACACGAGGTGCACGAAATCCTCGGCACCGTCGGCCACCAGCAGTTCGGTCCCGGCTTGAGCGCGCACGCCTTCGAAGGCCGGCTTGGAGGCGATGACCGGCCGGCCCATCGCCATGCCTTCGAGCACCTTGTTCTGTATCCCGCGGGCAATGCGCAGCGGGCATACAATGATCGACGCATGCGCCACGTAGGGCCGCACGTCCTCCACCCGGCCGGTGACGAACACGCCGGGCAGGTCCGCCAGCGCCTGCACGTCCGGCGTGGGATTGGCGCCGACGACCCAGAAGGCTGCGCCGGGGACGCGTG
This sequence comes from uncultured Alphaproteobacteria bacterium, assembly GCA_963848205.1. Classification (GTDB taxonomy): domain Bacteria; phylum Pseudomonadota; class Alphaproteobacteria; order Acetobacterales; family Acetobacteraceae; genus BOG-908. The sequence continues at coordinate 719,032 of CAWKCV010000003.1, forward strand.
CGCGCAACATCGGCAACACGTCGCGCGCAAACCAGATGGCCGCGTCCGCATTCGGCCAGTAATCCATGTTGCCGGTGAACACCACGCGTGGCGCCGGATCGGTGTAGGGCGACGGATACGAATCGAACGGCGAGAAGCGCTGCAGATCGACACCGCATTCGACGGCCACCGTGCGGTCGGCCACTTCGGGGGCCAATTCCTTGAACCGATCGGCTTCAGGCTGCGACACGAAGAACGTCCATTTGCACGCCGCGGCCGCCCGGCGTTCGTAGGCGAGCAGCGTGCGTGCCTCGCGCGCCCAGACGAGCTTCATCGGGAACGCGGCCTTGGTCGCGTATTCCGCCCATTTCTCCGAATCGATGTCCTGCGCGTCGAGGATCTTGCACGGATGATCGAGATGCAGCGCGTAGGGCGCCATCGCGACCGAGTAGATGTAGACGACATCCATCTTCGTGCGCGCCATCGTCTCGTCCACCCAAAGCTGCAGCTCCGGCGAATAATAGAAATCCGGCATCAATGGCCGGCCAGGGCGCGCATGCAGAAGGGCGCGGTATTTCTGGCGAGACTTGTCGATCGGGAACGCGCCGACGCTCGCGCACATCGTCTGGACTTTCGCGATGTGCGCCATGTCGGCTGGCTCGTCCACCACGCAGCCGAAATGGATCCGATATGTCGGCGCCAGATGCTGCAGCAGATTCCAGCCGCGTATCTTCTCGCCCTTGTTGAGCGGCCAGGCGATACGGTGGCTGATGAAGATCAGGTCGCGCATCGTGCTCAACGTCGCCCCGACGAGGTCCAGGTTTCGCTGCCGCGGTCGGTGAATTTCACGGGATAGGCTAGCGCACCTTGCCGATTTAGCGTGCTGATCAACGCAAACCGCCTCTCCGTCGGCACCACGAACATCATGAAGCCGCCGCCGCCGGCACCCGATACTTTTGCCCCGATCGCACCGCCGGCACGTGCCATCGATTCTAGCTCCTCGATGCGCGCGTTGCTGATGCCGGGTGCGGTTTGCTTCTTGGCCAGCCAGGAACGTTCGAGCAGTTGCGCAACCCGGTCGATATCGCCGAGCATGATGGCACTTTTCATGTCCACCGCATCTTGCCGCAACTGGTGCATCGCATCCATCACCTGCGTGCTCACCGCCGTGACACCTTGGGTCTGCTGGCGGATGATCGCATCGGATTGACGCGACTGCCCGGTGAAACATACGGCGAGCGAACTTTCCAGTTCCAGCACGGTGCCTTCGGAAAACCGCAGCGGATTGACGATCACTTCGCCCTCGCGCAGGAATTCCATGAAGTTGATGCCGCCGAACGCCGCCGAGTATTGATCCTGACGCCCGCCCGCAAGATTGAGATCGACGCGTTCGATCTCGTAGGCCAGGTGCGCCACGTCGTAGCGTGTGAGCGGCAGATCGAGATAGGTGCGATACGCTTCGATCAGTGCGACCACGAGGGCGGATGACGAGCCCAATCCGGAGCCCATCGGCGCGTCCACTGCGGTCGTCACGGTCACCGACAGGCGCTCGCCGCCATGGAAGTCGCGTATCATGCGCTCATAGACGCCGCGATGCAGCAGCAGCGTGCTGCCGGGCAACACGGCAGCACTCTCATGCAGTTCCTCGCGGCCAAGATCACAGGCGTCGAACCGGATTTTGCCATCGTCGCGGCCGCTGATGAAGGCGAATGCGTAACGGTCGATGGTGGCGTTGAGCACGGCCCCGCCATGCTGGCTGGAATAGCTCAAAAGGTCGGTGCCGCCGCCGGCGAGCCCCAGGCGAAGCGGTGCGCGGGCGCGCACGACGGCGCGTCGGGGAGGGGTGGGCGAGGCATCCATACGGCAAGGGGCTTTGCCCCTTGACCCCATCAAAGGCAAGCCTTTGAAATCCTGAATTAAGGAATCGCGGGTTTGGGGTTTCAAACCCCAGCGGGGTCCAGGGGCAGCGCCCCTGGCCTTTCCCCACCATCTGCGAGACACATGGGCAGCATGAACATCTCGCCCTTTCTGCAGGCCTCAGCGACCGCCGCTGTCGCACTCGCGCGCGACGATGCGGCGCACGCTCTGCTCGCCGATGCAGCGCAACTCATCTGCGGCGCGCTGGAAGCCGGCGGAAAGCTGCTCGTCGCCGGCAATGGCGGCAGTGCGGCCGACGCACAGCATATTGCCGCCGAATTCGTAAGCCGCCTGCTGTTCGACCGCGCCCCGCTGGCGGCTTTGTCCCTCAGCGAGAGCGGCCCCATCCTGACCGCGTGCGGCAACGATTACGGGTTCGAAACCGTCTTTGCGCGCCAGGTGGCGGCACTCGGGCGCCCGGGCGACGTGCTGCTTTGCCTGTCCACCAGCGGCAACTCCCGCAATCTGCTGCTGGCCGGGCAAGCAGCGCGCGCGGGCGGCATCGCCACGCTCGGTTTTACCGGCGCCTCCGGGGGGCAGATGCTGCACAGCTTCGACCGATGCTTCCGCGCGCAGGCGGTCAACGCGCAGATCGTCCAGCAACTGCACATGGCCGCCGCTCACGCAATGCTCGCAAGCATCGAGCGGACCATGTTCCCCGATCAGGCCCCGCCATGACCCAACGCCCCGCCACCATACGCCAATGCACCATCCTCGCCGGCGGCCTGGCCACGCGCCTCGGCGACATCGCCGCCGACACACCCAAGCCCGTCCTCCAAGTCGCCGGCCGCCCGTTCATCGCCTGGCTGATGCGCGAGATGCTGCGCTTCGGGGTGGACGATTTCGTCATCCTCACCGGCCATTTGCCGCAAGCCGTCGAAGACGCGGTGCTGACCGCCGCTGACGGCCTGCCGCGACGCGTGCGCGTCCGCTTCTCCGAGGAGCCGCAACGCGCCGGCACCGGCGGCGCGTTGTTTCATGCCGCGCCGCTGCTCGATGAGCGGTTCCTCATGTGCAACGGCGACTCGCTGTTCGACTGCAACATCGCCGCCCTGCTGGCCGATGTCGCGGCCTCACCGGACGACGCACTCGCCCGAATGATCGTGCGGGAAATCCCCGACGCTTCGCGCTACGGCACCGTCGAGCTCGACGGCGACCGCGTCACCGCCTTCCGCGAACGCCCCGATCCGCAAGCGGCCGGCCAACCTGGCACCATCAACGCCGGCATCTACGCGCTGGACCGCCGCGTCGTCGGCCACCTCACCGCGAACTGCTCGCTCGAACGCGACCTGCTGGCGCCGATGGCCGCCGCGGGCCAGCTCCGCGCCACCCGCCAGCACGGCTGGTTCGTCGATATCGGCGTGCCCGCTGACCTCGCCCACGCACGCCGCGAACTCGCCGCCTGCATGGACCGGCCGGCGCTGTTCCTCGACCGCGACGGCGTGCTCAACCACGACCACGGCTATGTCGGCTCGCAGGAACGCTGGGAATGGATGGACGGCGCGCGCGAAGCCGTCGCCATGGCCACCGCCCACGGCTGGCACGTGTTCGTCGTCACCAACCAGGCCGGCGTCGCACGCGGCCTCTACGGCGAGCCCGAAGTGGATGCCCTGCTACGTTGGCTTGCCGACGAGCTGCGCCGCGCCGGCGGCACGCTCGACGATTGGCGCTTCTGCCCCTACCACACCGAAGGAAAGATCGACGCATATCGGCGCGACAGCGACTGGCGCAAGCCGGCGCCTGGGATGCTGATCGACCTGATCAAGAGCTGGGAGCTGAATGTGTCCCACTGCCTGATGGTAGGGGACCGGGATACCGACATCGCAGCGGGGGCTGCCGCGGGCATGCGAACGGCGCTGTTCTCCGGCGGAAACCTGCAATCGTTCATCCGGCCTCTGATCGGCGTCTAGAGCTTGGGGAAGAGCTGCAGGGAAACGCTGGAGAGGGTGGCGAGCACATCCGCTGCGAGGCTGGCTTGCTCGGCCACTTCGCGGCGCTTGACCGGCCGACGCGCCAAAGGCTGGCTGGCCGCTTCGACGAACGACCAGGCCTGGCCGAAATAGGGCAGCGCCAACCAGCCTTCCAGCTTCGTGACCGGCAGGCGCAGCTCCTCGCTCAGATGGCTCAGCAACGCCGGGCGTCGGGCCTGTTCGTTCCATGCCGCGCGCATCAGCCGCCGCGCACTGACGCGGCGCACGCAATCGACCACCGGCTCCAACGCACTATCCAGCGTCGGGTCCTGCTGCCGGATGCGGCGGCGGATCGTATCGGCCATGCCGTCCGCCGCCCGCCCGACGATGCGGCCCGAGACGACAACTTCGACATCGGGCTCGTGACGCACCCTTGCGTCCACTTGCCGCAGCGCATCCAGCAACGCCCGGTCCTCGCCCGATCGCACTGGCGGCACTCCCCCGCAAGCCGTCAGCGCCTCAAGCCGGACGGCGATGCTGGCGCCGGATTCCTCGCGGTGGCGCGGCCAGGGATCGTGCGGGTCGGGGTCCAGCATGCAGGCGATCCGCTCCAGCAACGTCGCGTAATGCACCTCGTTATCGTCGTCGTCGTGCAGATGGCGCGGAATGAGCAGCGCATCGACCGGGTCGATGACCGCGCGGCCGCACACCACGTCGGCACCCGCATCCAGCGCCGCGAGATTGGTCCGCACCCAGTCGGGCGCCACGCAGCCATCCGCGTCGGTCGTCATCACGATTCCACGCGGCTCCGCCAGCATGCATGCCTTGGCCACCGCAAGCCTGCGCGCGTGACCGGCATTGGCCTCGCAGGCGGCAAACTCGTGTTCGACCACATGCACCTGGCAGGGCAGCGCAGGGGCGAGGCCGCGGACGATTTCCGCCGTGCCGTCCGTGCTGTTGTTGACCAGCAGGACGACAGCCAAATTCGGCGCATCCTGCTGCAAAGCCAGTGCGCGCAGGCAGTCGCCGATCAGAAGCGCTTCGTCACGAACGGGGATGGCGACGACGACATGCGGCATAAGTGGCTGGTCCGCTGAGTGGGAGTTGCGAACCCTCAACCGGAGCGCTGTTGCACAGTTGCAATCACCCTGTTGCGAGGGGTGCGTTCGCTAACTGTTCGTGATGATGGATCACTTCGCGTATGACGAACGCCAGGAATTTCTCGGCGAATTCCGGGTCCAGGCGGGCGCCTTCGGCCAGCGTGCGCAGCCGCGCGACCTGCTCGGCCTCACGCGCCGGATCGGCAGGTGGCAAGCTCAGGCGCGCTTTCAGGCGACCGACCTGCTGTGTGCATTTGAAGCGCTCGGCGAGGAGATAGATCAACGCTGCGTCGATGTTGTCGATGCTGTTGCGCAGGGTCTGGAGCTCTTCAGGGGGCATGGCCGCCGACCCTAAAGGAAGAAGTTCTTTTTTGAAAAAAAGAACCAAAAAACTTTCGTCTGTTCGTTGCTGGTGCGGTTCGGGCTCGCGACAAGCACAGGTCGCACCGCTTCCTTACTCCGCCATCGTCGCCGCCAGCTTCGGCATCCCCCGCCGCGGCGCCGGCGCCAGCCAATGCTGCAGCTTGTCCAGATACAGATAGATCACCGGCGTCGTATAAAGCGTGAGCGCCTGGCTCAGGATCAGCCCACCCACCATCGCATAGCCCAGCGGCTGGCGCAGTTCGGATCCCGCGCCATGGCCCAGCATGAGCGGCAGGCCGGAGAGCAAGGCAGCCATCGTCGTCATCATGATCGGCCGGAAGCGCATCAGGCAGGCTTCGGTGATCGCTTCCAGCGGTTCCATGTCGCGCTCGCGCTCGGCGTGGATCGCGAAATCGACCATCATGATGCCGTTCTTCTTCACGATGCCGATCAGCAGGATGATGCCGACGATGGCGATCACCGAGAGATCGCGCCCCGACAGCATCAGCATCAGCAGCGCCCCCACGCCGGCCGAAGGCAGGGTGGAGAGGATGGTGAGCGGCAGGATGTAGCTCTCGTACAGGATGCCGAGAATGATATAGACCGAGACCAGGGCGGCGGCGATGAGATAGGGCTCGCTGCTCAGCGAGGATTGGAACGCGGCCGCATTGCCCTGGAACGATCCCTGCAACGCGCGCGGCGCGCCGATTTCGTTGCGGGCATTGTCCACCAGCTTCACGGCATCGCCCAGCGAGGCGCCAGGTGCCAGGTTGAAGCTGATGGTCACTGCCGGAAACTGGCTCTGGTGGTTCACCGCCAGCGGCGTGATCGGCACTGTGCTGCGATGGACGACGGACGAGAGCGGCACGGCCGTGCCGGACGTGCCTTTCACGTAGAGCGAGTCCAACGTGTGGACGTCGCCCTGTAGCTGGGGCGGCACTTCCTCGATCACGTAGTAGGAATTGAGCTGGGTGAAATACTGCGTCACCTCGCGCTGACCGAACGCGTCGTAGAGCGTGTCGTCGATCTGCTGCGGCAGGATGCCGAAGCGTGAGGCGGCATCGCGGTCGATGGTCAGCGTGGCCGTGGTGCCGGCGACCTGCTGGTCGGTCGTGACGTCGCGCAGGATCGGCACGGTTTTCAGCTTGTCGAGCAGCTTCGGCGCCCAATGGTTCAGCTCGGCCGGATCTGCGTCCTGCAGCGTGTATTGATACAGCGTGCGCGCCAGGCGGCCGCCGACGGTGATGTCCTGCGCAGGCTGCATGTAGAGCCGGAAGCCTTCGACGGCCTTCATCTTCTCATTCAGCCGCGCGATCACCTGCATGATCGGCTCGCGCGTGCCCCACGGCTTGAGGTTGATGAAGATGCGGCCGTTATTGCCCGTCTGCCCGGCATTGCCGGCGCCCACGAGCGAGGCGAACGTATCGACCGCGGGATCGGCGGCGACGATCTGGTTCACCTGCTGCTGCTTGCGATACATCTCGTCATACGAGATGTCCTGGTTGGCCTCGGTAATCGAGATGACCAGGCCGATATCCTGCTGCGGGAAGAAGCCTTTCGGGATGATGATGAACAGGAAAATCGTCACGCCGAGGGTCGCCAGGAATACCAGCAGCGTGATGAAGCGGAAGCGCAGTGCCACGCCCAGCGTGCGGCGGTAGAAGCCGAGCATCGCGTCGAACCCGCTCTCGATGAAACGGTACGCCCGGCCATGTTGCTGCGTCTCGGCCTTGAGGAAGCGCGCACACATCATCGGCGTCAGCGTGAGCGAGACGAACGCCGAGATGATCACGGTGAGCGAGACGACGACGGCGAACTCGCGGAACAGCCGGCCGACGATGCCGCCCATCAGCAGCAGCGGAATGAACACCGCAATCAGCGATACGCTGATGGAGATGATGGTGAACCCGATCTCGCCTGCACCTTTCAGCGCCGCTTCCATCGGCGCCATGCCGTCTTCGATGTGCCGGTAGATGTTCTCCAGCATGACGATCGCATCGTCGACGACGAAGCCCACCGCGATCGTCAGCCCCATCAGCGAGAGATTGTCCAGGCTGTAGCCGCACAGATACATCGCCGCGAACGTGCCGACCAAGGCGAGCGGCACCGTCACGCTGGGGATGATGGTGGCCCACAGGCTGCGCAGGAACAGGAAGATCACCATGATCACCAGCCCGATGGAGAGCAGCAGGGTGAACTCCACGTCCGCGACCGAGGCGCGGATGGTCTGCGTGCGGTCGACGATCGTCTGCACGTGGATGGCGGGCGGAATGCTGACCTCCAGCCGCGGCAAGGCGGCGCGCACGCGCTCGACGGTGGCGATCACGTTCGCCCCCGGCTGCTTGTAGACGATCAGCAGCACGCCGCGCCGCGGTTTGCCGCCGACCGACTCCCAGGCTGCCAGCTCGCGGTTCTGCGGCCCGCGAATGGCCGTGCCGATATCGCGTATGCGCACTGGCGCGCCGTTCCGGTAGGCCACGATCAGGTCGCCGTACGGCCCCGGCTGGGTGAGCTGGTCGTTGTCCTGCACGGTGAAGGATTGCCGGCGGCCGTCGATGCTGCCTTTGGGGCTGTTGACCGTGGCGTTGCTCAGCACCGTGCGCACGTCCTCCATCGTCATGCCCATGCTGGCCAGGCGCGCGGGGTCGATCTGCACGCGGATCGCCGGCTTGCTCTGGCCGCCGATCGCCACCTGGCTCACACCGGTGATCTGGCTCAGCTGCTGGCTCAGCACGTTCTCGGCGTAATCGTCGACGGTGGTCAGCGGCAGATCGTCGGACCACACGCTGAGCAGGAAGATCGGGCTGTCGGCCGGGTTCACCTTGCGGAAAGTCGGCTGGCTCGGCAGGTTTTTCGGCAGCTGGCCCTGCGCGCCGTTGATCGCCTCCAGCACGTCGGTCGCTGCCGCATCGACGCTGCGGTTGAGGTCGAACTGCAGCGTGATCGACGACGTGCCTAACACGTTGATCGAAGTAAGCTGGCTCAACCCGTTGATCTGGCTGAATTGCGTCTCGAGCGGCTCGGCCACCGAGCTCGCCATTACTTCGGGGCTGGCGCCGGGGTAGTTGGCGGTCACCGAAATGGTCGGGAAATCGACGGTCGGCAGAGGTGCGACGGGGAGCAGCGGATAGCTGGCGATGCCGGCCAGGAAGATCGCGGCCATGATCAGCGATGTCGCGATCGGCCGGCGGATGAACGGGGCGGAGACGCTCAAGGCGGGCTAGCCTGCGCTGGCCGGCGCGGCGGGCGCGGGTGCGGCTTGCGCTGTCGCTTTCACCTTCATCCCCGGCTGCACGCGCAACTGGCCGTCCAGGATCACCGTCTCGCCGTCGGTCACGCCATCGGTCACGATCGTGGTGCCCTCATCCTGGTAGCCGATCTTCACATCGTGCTTCTCGACCGTGCTGTCGGGCTTTACCGCATAGACATACAGCCCGTCCGGCCCGTGCTGCACAGCCTGGGTTGGCAGCGTCACGACGTTTTTCGCCGTCTGCAGAAGCACGCGGCCGCTCGCGAACTGGCCCGGCCACAGGCGGTTGTCGGAGTTGGGGAATTCCGCCTTCAGCTCGATCGTGCCAGTCTGCTGGTCGATCTGATTGTTGATCGTCACCAGCTTGCCGCGCGAGAGCACCTGCCGGCCGTTCTGGCTCATGGCGTCCACTTCCGGCAGGCCGGCCTGCATTGTCTGGCGCACTTCCGGCAGTCGCTCCTGCGGCAGGGTGAACACCAGGCTGATCGGATGCACCTGGGTGATGCTGACGATGCCGGTCGAGTCCGTGGCATGGATGAGGTTGCCGATATCGATCAGCCGCAGCCCGACGACGCCTTCGATCGGCGCCACGATTCGGCAGAAACTCAGATTGAGCGCCGCGGTGGCGATCTGCGCGTCGTCGCCCTGGATGTTGGCCTGATCCTGCTGCACCGTCGCCTGCTGGGTATCGACCTGCTGGCGGGAGGCGACGTTGGTGCGCACCAGGCTTTGGTAGCGCTGCAGGTCGCGATGCGCGTTGTCGATCTGCGCCTGGTCGCTGGCGCGCTTGGCCTGTGCCTGGGCGAGGGAGGCTGCGTAAGGCCGTGGATCGATCTGGGCCAGCAGGTCGCCGGGATGGACTTCCTGACCTTCGTGAAACGCGATGCTGTCCAGGTTGCCATCGACACGGGCGCGCACCAGCACCTGGCGATAGGCCTGCACATTGCCGATGCCGCTGACATATTCCGGCACATCCTGGCGCCGCGCCTGAACGGTCGTCACTGGCGGCGAGTCGCCGGAAGGCGTGGCGGGCGCCTGGGCATGGCCGGGAACGGCAGCCACGCACGCCAGCAACATGACGGCCGCACCCCGAGCGAGGCGCCTGCTGAGGACGCGCATGGTCAAATTCCTGAAATAGTCAGCCGTTGGCGTCAGAGGGCGCCAAAAACAGTAACGTCTCAAGTGGCAGAACGGTCTCAACCTGCAAGTTACGGCGACCTGACAGTGTTGTCAGAAAGCGGGGTTGTCAGAAAGCGGGGTGCCAGAAGCGGGGTGCCAGAAGCGGGTTGCCAGAAGACCGCGGCTCAGCCGGGTGTGCGCAACGCCAGGCGGGTTGGCGTTGCGCGATAGGCGGCGAGGCTCCTTCCCATGAAGCCGCTCGGCCGCGCGGCCGGCGGCGGTGTGACTGCCGAAAGTCGACCCGGCGACGCGAAGAACGGCGCCGGCGGTGCTGCCTGGGCCAACCGCACGGGGGGTGCCGCGCGCGCGGCCGGCGTCGGCTTTGGCATGGCAATGGCAGGTTCCTGATGGCGCGGCCTGCGCACCTCCCGCGCCTCGCTCTGCGGCACCGCCCATTCGGCCAGCACGCGCGCCTGGTAGGGGCTGCCGATACCGGGTGTGAGCGAGTGGTAGGCAGCCGCGGCGCGCGGCCAGCTGCCGGTTTGCCCAAACAGCGAGACAAGAAAATCGGCGGCATACTCGGCGTTGGCCTGTGGGTCGAAGGCCCGTTCCAGCGTCGTGAAAGCCTCGGCGTGCTGCAGCAGATTGACCTGCAGGCAGCCGACGTCGATCGACTTCACGCCACGCGCCTGCAGCGCACGCACGGACGCGACGGCTTCTGCCTTGCTGGCATAGAAGCTGCCGACCCCCTGCGCGTTCACCGACCAGGGCCAGGCCGTCAGGCTGCCGGATCTTGGGTCGGGCCGACCGGTTTCGACCCTGGCAATCGCATCGAGGAACATGTCCGGAATGTGGTGGCTCGCCTCTGCCTGGCTTGTCGCCCGCCGGCACAGATCGGCATCGTCGGATGTGGCGCCCGGCAGCGGACTGGCCCGGCCGGCGCAGGCATACACGGCCATGGCCAACGCAAAACCGAACATCCAACTGCCTTTGGCGCGCATCGGAGCATCATGGGCGGATCAGTCTTAAAACCTGGTGAAAGCGGCGCGGGCGGGAATTGCTGCATTGCAAAAAAACGCTTGCTTAATCGTAGTCGGCTAACTAACTTTTGCTGGCGGTGCTGCTTCGGCACACCGCATCTTGGACGTTTCCTCCCTAAACTTGGCGGTGCCGCAAGGCGCCGCCTTTTTTTTCGCAAATGGCAGGTGGGAACCGACGACGCTCGAAATTGCGACCGACACCCGGCGGTTCCGCAGAAAAAGAGACGTGACTTCTATCCTGCATTGGTGTTTTAATCACGGAAGTGATATGAACGGGGTTGCCGCGCGCGTTTGTCGAGGCGGCGTGTTGGGGACAGATGTGACACAGACCAGCGACGTGACCGCCACCCGGCCGAGCCCGCGCGCCATCGCCTCCTTGTGGGCCGAGCGCCGGGCAATCACCGCGGTCGAGTACGGGATCGTCGCGGCGTTCCTGTGCCTGTCGCTGCTGGGCATCTTCCGCGCGTTCGGCAACACGCTCACCTCGATGTTCAGCGGCGTCTCCACGACCATCTGAACGGCTTCACTCAGGTGAACCGGCCCGCCATCAGGCCGGGCGCCTGGCCGGCCAGCGCCTCGGCCAACGCCGCCATGTCCTGGCGCACCCGGTCCAGACCGCGCGAGCGGCGAAGGCTCACCTCGTCCATATACAGGCTGCGGGCGATCTCGATCTGCAGCGCATGGCCATGCGTGGCAGGCCGCCCATAATGCCGGGTGATGTAGCCGCCCGCGTACGGGTCGTTGCGGCGCACACGGTAGTTGCGATCAAGCAGGAAGTTTTCGACAAAGCGTAGAACCTGCGGGGCGCAGGCCGCGCCATACGCGTCGCCCAGCACGATGTCGGGCACCGGCCGCCGGTCCTGGCACGCATGGGCCGGCATCGAGTGGCAGTCCACCAGCAGGCAGGCGCCATGACGTGCGATGGTGGCCGCGATCAGCTGCGCCAGCGCCAGGTGATACGGCTCCCAGCAGGACGTGACCCGCGCGCGCGCTTCCTCGAACCGCAGCTTGCCGCGATAGATCGGCTCGCCATTCGAGACGACGCGCGCCAGCGTGCCGAGACCGGCTGCCACGCGTGCGCTCGCGGTATTGACCCACGCGGGCAGCGCATCCTCGAACATCGCCGGGTCGAGCTCCCAGGCTTCGCGATTTACGTCGCACCAGGCGCGCGGGAAGACCGCGGCTATCAGATTGGCGCCCGCATGCGGTGCATCGGCGAAGATCTCGTCGATATAGCAATCCTCGCTCCGCCGGAGTGCCGGGAGTCCGAGGCGCGCGGCGGCCAGGAACGCGGGCGTGTAGAGGCTGCCGGAATGCGGCGAGGAGAACACCAGCGGCGCAGGGAATGAGCAAGGGCGGGTGAGGGTGAAGCACGCTGCACCGTCATCGTCGTCCAGCGTAGTGGTGGTGTCGCTGGCCAGGCGGTGCTCTCTCCGGCTGGCGGTGGTGGGCGCGACAGGGATTGAACCTGTGACCCCTACCATGTCAAGGTAGTGCACTACCGCTGTGCTACGCGCCCACGGGCCGGAGCGGTTTCCTACGGATAGACTGAGCATCTGGCAAGTGAGCGGATTTTGGTCCGAACTTCACCGAAATCTGTCGCGCCTAAATCTGTCGCCATCATCGGTGCGGGTCCGGCCGGGCTGATCGCCGCGGAGTATCTGGCGCGTGCTGGTTTCGCGGTCACGGTTTACGACCGCATGGCCTCGCCCGCGCGCAAATTCCTGCTGGCTGGGCGCGGCGGGCTCAACCTGACGCATAGCGAGCCGTTCGAGCAATTCGCGGCGCGCTACGGGCCGGCGGAGGGCTGGATGCGAACGGCGCTGGACGCGTTTCCCCCGGCCGCCCTTGCCGCCTGGTGCGAGGATCTCGGCCAACCGGTGTTCACCGGCAGTTCGGGCCGGGTGTTTCCGGTGGCGATGAAGGCCGCCCCGCTGCTGCGCGCCTGGCTGCGGCGCCTGGACCAACTCGGCGTGCGCTTGGCCAGCCGGCATCGCTGGGTTGGCTGGACCGGCGAAGGCGCGCTGCAATTCGACACCGCGGAAGGTGAAGTCACGGCCACACCCACGGCGACGTTGCTCGCATTGGGCGGTGCGTCGTGGCCGCGCATGGGTTCGGACGGCGGATGGGTGCCGATCCTGCAGGCGCGCGGCGTGCAGGTGGCGCCGTTGCGCGCCAGCAATTGCGGCGTGTGCGTTGCGTGGTCGTCGGTATTCGCCGACCGCCATCAAGGCGCGCCGTTGAAGCGTATCGCGGTTTCGACCGGCGGCCAGACGGTTCGCGGCGAGGCGGTGATCACGCGAGATGGCCTGGAAGGTGGAGCGATCTACGCGCTGTCCCGCCCGATCCGCGCAGCACTCGACGGGTCTGGCGCCGCGATACTGCATGTCGATCTCCTGCCGGACCAGAACGTGGACGTGCTGGCCGCCAGGGTGGATGGCGCGCGCGGTGGGTTGTCGCTGACGAACTTTCTGCGTCGGTCGGCGAGCCTGTCGCCGGTGGCGATCGGCCTGGTGCAGGAAGCCCTGCATGGGGGAGGGTCGGCGATGAATTTGTCGGCGTTGATCAAGGCCGTGCCGGTCCGCGTGGACGCGTTGCAACCGATCGGCCGCGCGATCTCGTCAGCCGGCGGCGTGCTGCTCGATGAACTCGATGAATCGTTCATGTTGAAGCGGTTGCCAGGCGTATTCGTGGCCGGCGAGATGCTCGACTGGGAAGCGCAAACCGGCGGCTATCTCCTGCAAGCCTGTTTCGCTACCGGCCTGCTGGCAGCCACCGCGCTCGCCAGCAGGCACACGCGATAGCGGCGCAAACGTTTTTGGTCCGTTTATCAGAAAAGGACTACTTCCTTTCCACATGCCCCAGCAAAGTCTCCAGCTGGTCCGCCTCCGCAAACGGCTTGTCCCACCGCAAACGAGACACTCGCGGAAACCGCAGCGCCACCCCCGATTTGTGCCGCGAGGAGAGCTGCGCCGCGTCGAACGCGATTTCCAGCACCATGCCGCGCTCGACTTCGCGCACCGGCCCGTAGGCCCGGACAGTATGGTTGCGCACCCAGCGGTCCAGCTTGACCAGCTCCTCGTCGGTGAAGCCGGAATATGCTTTGCCCACCGGCACGAGCTCGCCGTCGTCGCGCCACAGGCCGAACGTGTAGTCCGAGTAGTAGGAGCTGCGTTTGCCGTGGCCGCGTTGGGCATACATCATCACCGCGTCGATCGTCAGCGGATCGCGCTTCCATTTCCACCAAAGGCCTTTCGGGCGGCCCGGAAGATAGGGCGAGTCCAGCCGTTTCAGCATCAGTCCCTCGATGCTGGCGGCGCGGGTGCCGGCGCGGATGTCGGCCAGTTGCGGCAGCGTGTCGAAGGCGATCATTTCCGACAGGTCGAGCCGGTCCGATGGATGGCGGTCCAGCCACTGCTCCAGCCGCGCGCGACGCGCGGTGAAGGGCAGGGGGCGCAGATCCTCGGTGCCGTCGAAGAGGATGTCGTAAAGGCGCACCTGCAGCGGAAAGTCGCGTGTCATCTTGGCCGTCGCCGTCTTGCGGTTCAGGCGCTGCTGCAAATCGGCGAACGGTGCGACCACGCCGTCGCGCACGACGAGCAGTTCGCCGTCGAGCACCGCATCGGCGGGCAGAATGCCGGCGAGATCCGGGAACGCGGCGGACACGTCTTCGGCGCCACGCGAAAATATGCGCTCGCCGCCGGGTGCGCGCACGAGCTGCACACGGATGCCGTCCCACTTCCATTCGGCCGCGTAGGCAGACGCATCGAGCGAGGCGAAGTCGCCCTCCTCGAGCGGGTGAGCCAGCATCGGCGGGCGGAATACCGGCGACGCGCCGGCGTCCGGCACCGGCGCGCGGCCTTCCAGCCAGGCGAACAGGGTCGGGTAAGGAGGCGTGAGGCTGTGCCAGACTTCTTCGACATCGTCGGGTGCGACCTGCTGGCCTTGGCCGGCGGCAAATTCGGCCAGCGCGGTCTTGGCCAGCCGGGCCGAGGCGCCGACGCGCAGCGAACCGGTCATCAGCTTGAGCAGAGCGTAACGCACGTCGGCCGTGCCACCGTCGAGCCAGCCGGCGAGCAGCGCGGGCAGTTCACTTTTTGGCCGCGTGGTAAGGGCGGCGACCACATCGCTCAACGAGGGGAGCGGGGCTGCCGAACGGGCAGGCCAGATCAGCGCCACTGTCTCGGCCAGGTCGCCCACGAAATCGTAAGAGAGGCCGAACAGGACCGGGTCGACGCGCTGTTCGGCGACATTGCGGATCAGCGCGGATTTCGCGGCGGCAAAACTCAGCTCGCCGGTGAGGGCAGCCAGTGCCCAGCCGCGGTCGGGGTCGCTTTCGGTCTCGAAGAACCGGCGCAGCAGGGCTATCTTCGCCAGCCGGCCGGGGGTGAGCGTCAGCCGGTCGAGCAGGGTGGCGAACGCGATCACGCCGCCTCCTCCAGTGCGGCGTCGCCGTAGCCGAGAAGCCGCAGCGCACGGCCGCGCAGGCCCCGACGCTCGATTTCGTGGATCAGCGCTTCCTCGGCCCCATGCGTCACCCAGATTTCGGGTGCGCCGACCTCCTCGATGGTGGCCAGCAGTTCGGGCCAGTCGGCATGGTCGGAGATCACCAGCGGCAGCTCGATGCCGCGCGCACGGGCCCGCTGGCGCACCCGCATCCAGCCGCTGGCCAGGCAGGTGACGGGCTCGGCCATCCGGCGCGCCCAGCGGTCGGCGATGGCGCTCGGCGGTGCCAGCACGATGGCGCCGGCGAGCTCGGCCGGTTTGGTGTTCGTCGCCGGCCGCAGCTCGCCCAGCTCGACGCCGAGGCGCTGGTAGGTCTCGCACAACGGCATCAGCGCGCCGTGCACGTAGATCGGCCGGTCCCACCCGGCCTGGCGCAGCAGCGCGATCAGGCGTTGCGACTTGCCCAGCGCATAGCAGCCGACGACATGGGTGCGTTCGGAAAAGAGTGCCACGCTGTCGAGCAGCTTGCGGGCTTCGTCGATCGCCGGCGGATGGGTGAAGATGGGCAGCGCGAAGGTGGCTTCGGTGACGAACACGTCGCAGGCGATCGGCACGAATGGCGCGCAGGTCGGGTCGGAGGCGCGCTTGTAGTCGCCGCTGACGACCGCGCGGCTGCCTGCGTGTTCCATCGCGATCTGCGCACTGCCCAGCACGTGGCCGGCGGGTTGGCACCACACACGCACGTCGCCGATGCTCAGCACCTCGCCAGGTGCCAGCACCTGCTGCGCGTTGCCGGAGCGGCCTTGGCCCATGCGCACGTCCATGATGGCGAGCGTCTCGGCGGTGGCCAGCACAGATTCGTGGCCCGGGCGAGCGTGGTCGGCATGTGCGTGAGTGATGATGGCGCGCGGCACCGGCACCAGCGGGTCGATGAAAAAGTCGCCTGGGCGGCAGTAAAGGCCTTCGGGGCGGGGGCAGAGCCAGGTGTCGGGATGCGGCATGGATGGCGACAACGCTTCAGCCGGCAAAACGAAGCCATCGTGCGGCAAGGTCGATCCTGCACCCGCCGCGGACACCGAACGTCACGTGAATTGCATTGCCATCGTGTGAGCAATGCACCAGTTAGCGGCTGAGGACATGTCCAAATCAGGGGAAAAGCCCATGAACATACAATCTAAGGTCGCGGTGCTGCTGGCGAGCACAACCTTGGCATTAGGCGTCGCACAGGCGCAGAGCGTCACGACCTATCACAACGGCAATAACCGGCACGGGCTTTATGTCGTCCCCGGCCTGACGACGGCCGCGGCTGCCAACATGCACCGTGACACTGGGTTCAATGGCGCGATCAGCGGCAACGTCTATGCGCAGCCGCTTTATTGGCAGCCGTCCGGCGCCAGCGTCGGCAGGCTGATCGTGGCCACCGAAAACAACGTCGTCGAGGCGCTCGACGCCAATGCCGGCACGCCGGTGTGGACCGCCCACCTGCCGGCACCCGCACCGCTGAGCGCACTGGGATGCGGCAACATCAATCCCGAGGGCATCACCGGCACGCCGGCGATCGACCCCTCGTCCGGCACGATCTATCTCGACGCGGTGACCGACGTGGCACCCGCCGGCGTGCGGCACATGATCTACGCGATCTCGGCAAGCAACGGCTCGGTGCTGACCGGCTACCCGATCGACGTGGAAGCGGCGCTCGCCGCCAAGGGCATGGCCTTCGATCCGACTATCCAGGGCCAGCGCGGCGGTGTGCTGTTCCAGGGCGGCCAGGTGTACGTGACGTATGGCGGCCGGGCGGGCGATTGCGGCGGCTATCACGGCACGGTGGTCCAGGTGAACCCGCGGTCGCATGCCATCGCCGGCGTGTGGAGCACCCGCGCGACGCGCGGCGGCATCTGGGCGCAGGGCGGCATCTCGTCGGACGGCATCTCGCTCTTCACGACGACGGGCAACACATCGGGCGCGTCGAGCTGGGGTGACGGCGAGGCCATCATCCGGCTCACGTCGGGCCTGGCCCACTCGACCAGTACGGCGGACTATTTCACGCCGGGCAATTGGCAGTCGCTGGACAATTCCGACACCGACCTCGGCGGCACCGAAGCGTTCCCGATCCTGGTGCCGGTCAAAGGCGCCAAGCCGAATGCGGACGTGATCGCGTTCGGCAAGGATGGCAACGCCTACCTGGCCAGCCGCGCCAATCTCGGCGGGATCGGCGGACAGATCGCCGTCACCCACGTCTCGAACGGTGAAATCATCACCGCACCGGCCGTCTACAACACGCCGGAAGCGGCCATGGTGGCGTTCCGCAGCGACGGCAACAGCAATGGCTGCTCGGGCGGCAACATCACCATGTTGAACATCACCTCTGGCAGCACGCCGATCACCCAGGCCTGGTGCTCGGCATTCAGCGGCGGCGGCGCGCCGATCATCACCACGACCGGGCAGGGCCAGAACCCGCTGGTATGGGCAATTGGCGCGGAAGGCGACAACCAGCTGCACGGGTTCGATGCGAAGACCGGCGCTTCGGTGTTTTCGGGGATTACCGGTCTCTACAACCTGCGGCACTTCGAGACGATTCTGGCGGCGAACAGTCATTTCTATGTCGCCAGTTCGGGGCTGATTTACGCGTTCAAGTTCCAGTAAGTGAGGCAGGGCCTTCTTTTCTGAAAAAAAGAAGCAAACGACTTGGGGTCCGCTGTCGCGATGCTCACGATCGGCACGCGACAGCGGACTAGAAGCCTGGTCCTTTTTTTGAAAAAGGACTACTTTCTTGCTGCCTTTCTGCGCAAAACCCGCCGATGCTGAACTTCCACAACAGCCAGACCCGGCGCCACGAGCCGTTCACCCCCGCCGATCCCGACCACGTCCGCATGTATGTCTGCGGCCCGACCGTCTACGACCTGCCGCATCTGGGTAACGTCCGCTCCACCGTGGTGTTCGACGTGGTCGCCCGGCTGCTGCGTGCGCTGTATCCGCGCGTGACCTACGTGCGCAACATCACCGACGTGGATGACAAGATCAACGCGCGCGCCGCCGATCTGGGCGAGT
The DNA here is from genome assembly GCA_963848205.1 of uncultured Alphaproteobacteria bacterium. GTDB lineage: Bacteria > Pseudomonadota > Alphaproteobacteria > Acetobacterales > Acetobacteraceae > BOG-908. The sequence continues at coordinate 737,204 of CAWKCV010000003.1, forward strand.
CGATCGCGTCCGTCACCTTGCGCACGGAAGCGGACTATGCCGCCGACATGGCGGCGATCGGCAATCTGCCGCCCGACATCGAACCGCGTGCGACAGCACATGTTCCCGAGATGATCGCGCTCATCGAGCGGCTGATCGCGGGCGGACATGCCTATGCGGCCGACGGGCATGTGCTGTTCGCGGTGGCCAGCTTCGCGCAATACGGCGCGCTGTCGGGCCGTAGCCCGGACGAGCTGGTCGCCGGTGCCCGGGTGGAAGTCGCACCCTACAAGCGCAACCCGGGCGATTTCGTGCTGTGGAAGCCGAGTGAGGCGAGCTTGCCGGGGTGGAACAGCCCGTGGGGGCGCGGCCGCCCCGGCTGGCATATCGAGTGCAGTGCGATGTCGTGGCGCTATCTCGGCCAGGATTTCGACATTCACGGCGGCGGCTCGGACCTGATATTTCCGCATCACGAGAACGAGCGCGCGCAGAGCGTGTGCGCTTTTCCGGGCTCCCACTTCGCCCGTGTGTGGCTGCATAACGGAATGCTGCAGGTCGACGGCGAGAAGATGTCCAAGAGCCTGGGCAATTTCTTCACCCTGCGCGACGTGCTCGCGCGTGCGCCGGCCGAAGCGGTCCGGCTGCTTATGCTGCGCACCCATTATCGCGCGGTGCTGGATTTCACCGACGCGGGCCTGGCCGAGGCACGACGCGAGATGGACCGGTTCTACCGCGCGCTGGAACGCACACCGCCCGCCGCGCCCGCCGGCGTGCCCGCCGTGGTGCCCGCCGTGGTGCCCGCCGTGGTGCCCGCCGTGGTGATGGACGCGCTCTGCGACGACCTCAACACGCCCGGTGCCATCGCGGCGATGCGCACGCTGGCCGACGCCGCGATGGCCGGCGATGCCGAGGCAGCCGCCGGCTTGCGCGCATCGGGCGGGTTGCTGGGCCTGCTGCAATCCAGCCCGGCCGAGTGGTTTCGCGGCGGCGCCGAGACGGAGATCGAGGCTGCGATCGCCGAACGGCTGGCGGCGCGCCGGGCGCGGGATTTTAAGCGCGCGGATGCGATCCGGGCGGGGCTGGCGGAGCGTGGAATACTGCTTGAGGATCATGCACTTGGAACGAGTTGGCGGCGGGGATGAGAGGAAGGAAGCCGTCCTTTCCTGAAAAGAAGGATCAAAACACGTTTGTTCTGCTGTCGCGTGTTCGCGCCCGGCTTACGCTTCCTGCCTCATGACCGGCAAAGCCCTGGGCGCCGACCTCCACCCGATCGGCCCATCCCCCGTCGTCATCCTCGTCCGCCCCCAGCTCGCCGACAATATCGGCGCGGTCGCCCGCGCCATGGCCAATGGCGGCCTGTTTCACCTCCGCCTGGTCGCCCCGCGTGACGGCTGGCCGCAGGAGGCGGCCTGGCGCAACGCCTCGGGCGCGCAGCGGCTGCTCGACGCGCTCACGCTGCACGAGACGGTGGCTGATGCGACCGCCGATCTGCACCGCGTGTTCGCCACCTGCCCGCGGCCGCGCCACATCATCAAGCCGGTGCTGACGGCCAGGGGGGCTGCGGCCGAGCTGCGCGCGATCTGCGACCGGGAGTTGCGCTGCGGCCTGCTGTTCGGGCCGGAGCGGGCGGGGCTCGACAATGACGATATGGCGACCGCCGACGCGCTGGTGCGCTTCCCGATCAACCCGGCCTTCAACTCGCTCAACCTCGCGCAGGCGGTGATGGTGATGGCCTATGAATGGTGGCAGACGACCGACACCACGCCGGCGCGCGTGCTGATGACCAACGAGACGACGGTCGCGACCAAGGGCCGCCTCGACCATTTCCTGAAGCATCTCGTCGATCAGCTCGATGCAAGCGGCTTCCTGCGCAACGCGCCCAAGCGGCCGGGCATGATCCGCAACCTGCGTCACCTGTTCCAGCGGGGAGAGGTGACCGAACAGGAACTGCGCACGTTGCACGGGGTGGTGAGCGAGCTGGCCGTCGGCCGGCGCCAGCGCGGCCGGCTGGAGCCGGACATGATCGTCGAGGATGGCAAGCAGGCAGACCGGGATTGACGAGTTCAGGTAGCGATAACGAAACGCTTGTGTTATGACCGCATCATGGGTCACTCAGAGACCACATCCGTGTTCGCCCGCAACCTGCCCCTGCGTATCCAGGCGGAGGCGGCGCTCGAACGTGCAGGGCTGAGGCTGCAATTTGCGCCGGAGCTGGAGCGCCGATACCGGTCGGAGACGCAACGCGACCGCGTGCGTGAACTGCGCGGCAAGGCTATCCTGTGCGCCGGCCTCTACAGCGTCATCACCCTGCTGCTGAACGCCACGATCGTCATCGATCCGAACTGGTTGAATGTCAGCATCCAGACGACCCTCACCCCGCTGGTCGGGCTTCTGATCAGCCTGCGTGCGTTCCGCATGTCCGTCGGCCACGAGGTGCGCGAGCTGGGGGCGGTCGCTGCGTGCCTCGTTTATGCGCTTTCGGTCATTTTCGCGGTCTATTTCAATCCGCCTCAGGCCGCAATTTACGATCTGATCCTGGTCGCTGTGCCGGTCAATCTGGTTCTGGTGTTCATTCATCTGAGCGTGCGCGACGCCAGCCTGTTCCTGCTGTCCACCATCGGCGCGCTCTGCCTGTGCGTCATCGCGCGAGCGGATCTGGCGCCGCAACAGCAATTCTTTCCCGTCGGCTTCCTGCTGGCATTTTGCGGCCCGCTGCTCCTCGTCGTCTATAACCAGGAGCGGTGCGCGCGGCTGATCTACGTGCACGGCCTGCTGCAGCGCCTGCGGATCGAGCATCTCTCGTCGGAAAATGAATCGCTCGCCAGGCTTTCGACGAGCGATCCGCTGACGGTGGCCGCCAATCGCCGCAAGCTGGACAGCGAGATGAAGGCGTTCTGCTCCAGGCCATTGCCGCATGCCGCTTTCCTGCTGATCGACCTCGACGGCTTCAAGGCATTCAACGATCGCTACGGCCATCTGGCCGGCGACCGCTGCCTGAGCGAGGTCGCCGCCTGTATGGCTAGCCAACTGCGCCATGGCGATCTGCTCGCGCGTTTCGGCGGGGACGAGTTCGCCGTGCTGATGCCCAACCTGCGGCCGCAGGAAGCGATGGAAGCCGCCGAGCGATTGCGCGCGGCGGCGGAAAGCTGCCGTTTCCCGATCGAAGGGTCTCTGGCGGGTGTGACGATCAGCGTGGGCGTGGCCAACGCGGGCAACTGCCGCGAAGAGATATTGCTGCTGCGCGAGGCCGATGAGGCGCTCTACACGGCCAAGCGGGCAGGGCGTAACCGCGTGTGCGCGGCCTGGCTGACGCGGGTCGTATAAGCGGTCAATCCGTCGAAAGCTGGCGCGCCAGACGCCGGCTCAACAGCCAGCCTATCAGGCCCGAAGCCGGTGCGCCCGGAATGATCAGCAGCAGGCCGATGTTGATGTGCTCGATCATCATCGCCAGGCCGATGCCGAGCATCATCCCGCCTACCAGGCCGCCGGTGACGCCTGCGGAAACGCCTAGCCAGATTATGTCGCTGCGGGAGATCATGATGCTCATTTGAGGGGCGAGAGAGAGGAAGGAAGGCCTTCCTTTCTGAAGAAGAGAAGCAGAAGACTTTTTCTCCGCTGTCGCGTAGCCCGCGATGAGCGCGCGACCGCGGAACAAAAGTTTTTTGGTCCTTTTTTCCAAGAAAGGACTGTTTGCCTTTACTTCCCGAACGCCTGCCTCAACCCGTCCATCGCAATCTGCGCCGCGAGTGCCGCCAGCAGCACGCCGAGGATACGCCCCGCCACGCTCGCCCCGGTCTCGCCGAGCGCCCGCCCGATCCAACGCGCCCCCAGCAGGCAGATGAACGTCAGCCCGACAGTGACGGCCACGGCCGCCTCGATCGCCAGAATCTTCCACGGGTCGCCGTCGGCATGGCTGTGCAGCACCACCATGGTCGTCATCCCGCCTGGGCCCGCGATCAGCGGAATGCCGAGCGGAAAGATGGCGATATCCTCGTCGGTGCGGATGGCGGCCTCGCGTTCCTCGTCGGAATTGCGCAGCGAATGGCTGCCGCGGACCATGTCGGCCGCCGTCACGAAGAGCAGGATGCCGCCGGCCACGCGCATCGCCGGCAGCCCGATGCCGAGGGACGCGAGCAGCGCCTCGCCTGCCAGGCCGAACGTGGCGAGCACGCCGAAGGCGACGATGCAGGCGCGCCTGGCCTGGCTGTTGCGCTCGGCCTGGGTGTCGCGCGGGGTCATTGCCGCGAAGATCGCGGCGGTGCCAGGAGGGTCCACAATCACGAGGAGGGCGGTGACGGCGTAGAGGAACGTGTTGAGGCTGGACCAATGCATGTCGGGAACTTAGGCAGGCAAGCAGTCCTTTTTTGAAAAAAGGACCAGAAAACTCTTATTCCTGTGCATTTGGGGCGGGGTGGTGGGCTTGGAGCCACAATTCTGCTTCGGCGTGGTCGGATGGGCTGTTTATGTTGAAGAAGGGGTCAGGTCGGTCGTCGAAGTGGACGGAGCGCATCAGGATGCTCTGGCCGAACGCGCGTACGCGGCCAGATGCGTCGGCGACCAGCCAGTCTTGCAGCGCTTCACGGCAGGCAACGGGCCAGGCGGCGGCGAGCGGATGCAGGCCGGCGGCGTTCTCCGCCCAGGCGGGGGCGGCGCCAAGGCGGGCGGCCAGATCGATGGGCACGAAAGGTGTGTCGCCCGGCACCGTCAAGAGCGTATCGGCGCCGAGAGCGGCGGCCCAAGCCAACCCGCGGAGAACGCCGGCAAGCGGTCCGCGGCCGGGTATATCGTCGGGCAGCACATCCAGCCCGAAACGCGCATAACGGCCAGGGTCGCCATTGGCCGACAAGGCGATCGGACCGTCGAGCCTGTCCAGGATGTGTGCGAGCAGCGGCCGGCCGGCCAGCGTCAGCAGGGGCTTGTCGACACCGCCGAGACGTCGCCCTTCGCCGCCGGCGAGGATGAGCGTGACGGTTGTCAGGAAGCCATGGGGCGAACGACGGGGATTGAACCCGCGACAACCGGTACCACAAACCGGCGCTCTACCAACTGAGCTACGTCCGCCGCATGAGGCGAGCGATGTAGGGCGAACCCCCCACCTCCGTCAACGCGCTCCTCAATGAACAAAAGCTTTTTGGTCCTTTTTTTCAAGAAAGGACTGCTTGCGTCCTGTCCAGGCCTTCAACCGCGCACAGGCCTCATCCAGAACAGCGTCCTGCTTGCAGAACGCAAACCGAACCCATCCCTCCGGCGCCGGGCTTTCGTAGAACGCCGACATCGGTATGGCCGCCACGCGCGCGTGCTCGGTGATGTGCCGGCAGAACGCCAGCCCGCCGCCATCGAACCCTAAGGCCGAGTAGTCCGCCGTCAGGAAGTAGCTGCCCTCGGTGGGCAGCACGCGAAATCCGATGTGGGTGAGGCCGTCTGCCAGCCGGCGATATTTGGTGGCCAGGCTGTCGGCGAGGCCGGTGAAGTAGCTGTCCGGCTTGGCGAGCCCCATGGCCACCGCGCGCTGCAGGTTCGGCGCGGAGGTGAATGTCAGGTTCTGGTGCGCGCGGGCGACGACGGAGACGAGCGGCGGCGGGCCGCTGACATAGCCGATCTTCCAGCCGGTGAGCGAGAATGTCTTGCCCGCACTGCCGATGCGCAAGGTTCGCTCGGCCATGCCCGGCAGCGTCATCAGAGGTATGTGGCGTGCGGGCGAGAACACGAGATGCTCGTAAACCTCGTCGCAGATGGCGACCGCATCGTGTTTGGCGATCAGGCCGGCGATGAAGCCGAGATCGTCGGCGCTGAACACGCGCCCGGTCGGGTTCATCGGCGTGTTGAGCAGGATCGCCCGCGTGCGTGGCCCGAAAGCGGCGGCGAGCGCCTCGCGCGGCAGCGCCCAGTCGGGCGGTTGCAGGCGCACCAGCTTCGGGATGGCGCCCAGCAGGCGGACGACGGGCAGGTAGGTATCGAACAGAGGTTCGATCAGGACGATCTCGTCGCCCGGGTTGAGTGTGGCCATCAGGCAGGCGGCCAGCGCTTCAGTGGCGCCGCTGGTGACGACGACGCCGTGATCCGCGTCGATATCGAGGCCGTAGAAGCGCGCATTGGCGGCCGATACAGCCTGGCGCAGTTCGGGCACGCCGGTCAGCGGCGGATACTGGTTGCGCTGATCGAGCAGCGCGGCGGCGGCAGCCTGCACCAGGTCGGCCGGCCCCTCGGTATCGGGGAAGCCCTGGCCCAGATTGATCGCGCCGTGCTGCTGGGCGAGGGCGGACATGGTGGTGAAGATCGTCGTGCCGGCGGCGGAGAGCAGCGTGTTCATGCGGATACCTCGTGGCGGCCAGCGGACCGGCTGCGCAGAAATTAGGCAATCACGCCAGCAATGGCGCAAGGGTTAGGCTCCGTTGCGGCCCCGGCCGCAATGTTTCATGTTGCAGGCCAAAAAGGGCGGAGGCTTCAGGTGAAGAAAATCGAGGCGGTGATTAAGCCTTTCAAGCTGGACGAGGTGAAGGAGGCGCTGCACGAGGTCGGTCTGCAGGGTTTGACGGTGATCGAAGCCAAAGGTTTCGGGCGCCAGAAGGGCCACACCGAGCTCTATCGCGGCGCCGAATACGTGGTGGATTTCCTGCCCAAGGTGAAGATCGAGGTGATCTGCGACGATGCGATGGCCGAACGCGCGGTCGACGCGATCATCGCGGCGGCGCGCACCGGGCGTATCGGCGACGGCAAGATTTTCGTCACGTCGATCGAGGAAGTGGTGCGTATCCGCACCGGCGAGCGCGGCGAGCAGGCGCTCTGATCTGCGCGTGGCGCCGACATTGCCGGCGCGAGTTTGCAGGCACGTAAATTGCAACGCACGTAAATCGCAACGACGGAAAAGAATGCAGAGAGGATAGGGGGTCGGCCGCGACCTCGGCACGCTTATCCGCGGCCCGCGCGAGCAGCAGGGCTGACGGGGTCAGGGGCAAATGGGTGGGCGCCGGACCCCAATCGACAACAGCAAACCCGAACAGCAGGAAAACCAGACAGATGGCGAAAAAGGTGCAGATGGCAGAGCCGAGCGGCGTTGCGAAATGTCTCGAACTGATGCGCGAGAACTCGGTCGAGTATGTCGACCTGCGGTTCACCGATCCGCGCGGCAAGTGGCAGCACACGGCGCAGCATGTCTCGACGATCGATGAGGATGCGTTCCGCGACGGCATCATGTTCGACGGCTCGTCGATCGCCGGCTGGAAGGCGATCAACGAGAGCGACATGATCCTGATGCCCGATCCGGACAGCGCGGTGATGGATCCGTTTGCCGCCAAGCCGAGCATGATCCTGTTCTGCGACATCGTGGAGCCGAGCACCGGCCAGGCATACGGGCGCGATCCGCGCAGCACGGCGAAGAAGGCCGAAGCCTATGTCGCCTCCTCCGGCGTGGGCGACACCGCGTTCTTCGGTCCGGAAGCCGAGTTCTTCATTTTCGACTCGGTGAAGTTCGGCACCGGCGGCAATTACGGCCACTACAAAGTGGAGAGCGGCGAGGGGCCGGATGCCTCGATGAAGGATTATCCGGAAGGCAACATGGGCCACCGCCCCGGCGTGAAAGGTGGCTATTTCCCGGTGCCGCCGGTCGACAGCGAGAGCGACCTGCGCGCCGAGATGCTGAGTGCGATGGGCGAGATGGGCCTGCCGATCGAGAAGCATCACCACGAGGTGGCGCAGAGCCAGCACGAATTGGGCACCAAGTTCGGGCCGCTGGTGAAGAGCGCCGACCAAATGCAGATATATAAGTATTGCGTGCACAACGTGGCGCACAGCTACGGCAAGACAGCGACCTTCATGCCCAAGCCGATTTATGGCGACAACGGCAGCGGCATGCACGTGCACCAGTCCATCTGGAAGGCCGGCAAGCCGGTATTCGCCGGCAACGCCTATGCCGACCTGTCGGAGACGGCGCTGCATTACATCGGCGGCATCATCAAGCACGCCAAGGCGCTCAACGCGTTCACCAACCCGAGCACCAACAGCTACAAGCGGCTGATCCCCGGCTTCGAGGCGCCGGTGCTGCTGGCCTACTCGGCGCGCAACCGGTCGGCTTCCTGCCGCATTCCGTATGCGACCAACCCGAAGGCCAAGCGGGTGGAAGTGCGTTTTCCGGACCCGACGGCCAACCCGTATCTCGCGTTCTCGGCGATGCTGATGGCCGGGCTCGATGGCATACGCAACAAGATCCATCCCGGCGAGCCGATGGACAAGGATCTCTACGATCTGCCGCCGGAGGAGCTGAAGGGCATCCCGACCGTCTGCGGTTCGTTGCGCGAAGCGCTAGGCGCGCTGGCCGCGGATCATGAGTTCCTGTTGGCCGGCGACGTGTTCAGCCGCGATCAGATCGAGAGCTACATCGAGTTAAAATGGAACGAGGTATATCGGTTCGAGCACACACCGCATCCGGTAGAGTTCGAGATGTACTACTCGGTTTGAGGGCCGAGGAATTTTGCTGGTTGGCTTGACGCCAAGCCAACTAGCAAAACTTTTTTCCAAAAAGGACTGCTTCCCTACCTCGGAATATCCGCCTGCGCCGCAATCGGCAGCACCGCACCGATCCGCGCAATAGCCCCCGCTGAGTCGCCCCCGCCCAAAGCCTGCAACGCCGCCGAGATTCCTGCGACCAGCGGATCGGCCGCCGGCGCGCGCTCGCTGCCCGCAGGCACCGACCGGTCGAGCGCGCGGCTTTCGGCGCGTTCCAGCGCTTCCTGCGCCTCACCCGTGCGCCCTGCCTGCAGCGACGTGCGTGCGTCGAGCAGCAGGCTTTGTAGATCGTCGCTCGAGGCGGGCGCGGGCAGGTTGGGTGCCAGTTCGGAATGCGTGGTCGCGCCATTGATGTTGCCCGCCTGATCGGAGCGCGGCAGCGACTGGCCGGTGCCGATGACGTTGCCGGGGCGCGCCCCGTCGGCGGCCGGTTGTGCGAGGGCGCTACCAGCCAGGCACAGCAGAAACGCCAGAAGTGCGGCCTTCATCATCATGTCAGCCCGGACCCTTGTCGTCCGGACCGGTGATCCCGCCCGTGGCCGGCGGGTCGCTGGCTGGAAACGTCTCGTCCAGCGCCTCGTCGCGATCGTGTTCCACGGTTTGCGGGCCAGGTTGCTCGGAGTCGGTCTTGGTATCGCTCATGGCGTGCGCGTCCTTCATGGGAACAACCACACTCAACGCGCCGGGAACGCGTGGTTTCCCACCGACATGCGCCGATGCTCCTTGTATGACTGTGGCAAGTCGGCATCAGGGGCGTGACATGCGCTTGACGCGATTAGTGTGGGCACCCTAACGTTTCGATCCAACAGCGCTCTGATTGTGCGGGCGCGCGCACGGCGGACAGACTGACCGGACGCAGAACCGGCGGCGTTCAAACGGGGGAAACAGCGTGGCGATTTCAAATAATATTCAAGCCGGCAAGATTGTTTCGCGCGCCTCGCGCCGCCGGGCGCTCCTGGCCGGCGCGGCTCTGCTGTCCAGCGCCGGACTGCACAGCGCGCATGCGTTCGACACCACGCTCGGCGCGTGGCAGGTCAACATCGACACGACGCTTTCATCCAGCGTCGATATCCGCACCTCGCCGATCGACCAGCGTTTCGTGGGTGTGGCCAACGGCGGCAAATACAGCCTGGCCAATTTCGACAACGGCACGCTGAACTTCCGCAACGGTTCGCCGGTTGCCGCCACCCAGCGCATCACCACCGAGTTGCAGGTCAAGCGCGACGATTACGGCATCTTCGTGCGCGCAACGGGCTTCTACGATCCGATTACCGACAGCGAACGCACCGATTTCCGCCAGTTGAGCCGCGCGGCCGTGCGCGACATCGGCGCCGACCTCCGCCTGCTCGACGCCTATGCGTTCTTCCGCCCCAACATCCTCAACCATCCGTTCGACGTGCGTATCGGTGCGCAGGCGTTGAACTGGGGCGAGAGCACGTTCATCCAGTTCGGCATCAATTCGATCAACCCGCTCGATGCCACCGCACTGCGCACGCCCGGTTCGGAACTGCGCCAGGGCTTCCTGCCGATCCCCGTGGTGGACGTGAAGACCGACATCGGTGACGGCTTCAGCCTGGAAGGATTCTGGCAGTTCAGCTGGACACGCACCAAACTCGAGCCGGTCGGATCATTCTTCGGCAACGGCGACACCATTTTCGACGGTGGCACGTTCGGCAATCTGTTCAATTATTTCCCCGACAATGCCAAAAGCGTTTACGGCATCGCCGGATTGCCCGGTTCGTTCAACGGCAAGGCCAATCCTGGCGGCGACCTGTTCGGCGGCGCGTTCCCGCGCTCGGTCGATCGTCATCCGAATACGCCGGACGAATTCGGCTTCGCACTGCGCAAGAGTTTCGCATCGTTGGGCGACACCGAGCTCGGATTGTATTTCGAGAACTACCACAGCCGCACGCCGTTCGGCTCGTTCCATACCGGCAGTGCAAATGCCGTGTTCCCGCAGCCATTCCCCGCCATTCTGTTCACGCAGGGTTATGCGACCAAGACTTATACTTCGACGGCCAGCACGTTTGCCGACTATCCCAAGGACATCCACCTTGTCGGCATAAGCTACAATTTCACCGGGCCGGCCGGCGTCGCCATTCAGGGTGAAGTCTCCAGCCGCATCAACCAGCCGATCCAGCTCTCGGCATCCGACCTGGCGCTGGCAGCCAACTATCCGGCCATTCTTGCGGCGAGCAAGGCGTTGCCGCTGCCGGCGTTGCTGGCGGCACTCGCAGAGGCCAATGCGAACCCGACGATCAAGGCCGCCGGCTTCCCGGGCTTCGACCAGATCATCGACGGCTGGAAGCGCTACCCGGTCATCCAGGCGCAGACGACGGCGACGAAACTGTTCAACGCGATCCCCTCGCTGGCCATCAACCAGATCGTCCTGGTGGGTGAAATCGGCGGCGACTACGTGGTGAACTTCCCGCGTGACCGCGGCATCTTCAACGCGCCCTACACGACCGACACGAACTCGGCCTACTCGGAAGCAGGCACGGTCGACGCGTTGCAGCCGCTCTCCAAGAAAGGGTTCGCCAGCCAGTTCTCCGCCGCCTACACGGTGGCCACCATCGTCGATATGCCGAACGTGCTGCCTTACGGTATCGACATGAAACCGACGATCTCGCTGCAGCACGACTTCATCGGCACCAGCCCGGTGGGCGTGAACACCTTCGTGCAGAATACCGCGGCCGCCAGTTTTGGCGTCACGTTCAACTATCTCCAGGCCTTCAGCCTGGGCGTGCAATACACCAATCATTTCCCGGTGTTCGATGGCGGCAAGCATTACGGCCTGATCGATCGTGATTTCGCCAGCGCCGTGCTGTCCTACGAGTTCTGATGCCGGTCGGCCGAGCCCGGAGATGGTGCTCGGCCGCAAACACGGGAAAGTGACGCACGCCAGACGCCTCCTTGCGCGCTCTTACCTCCGACATCCAGGCAATTGACATCCGGCGCCGAGGCGTGCGGTTGGCCAGTTGCTTGAGGTGTTTCGGGTGGTCTGCCATTTTGTCCGGCAGAAAAGCCCCAACGTATAAGTTGTGAGAGGTGAGTGTCCTTGTACGATTTCTCCGCCCTGTGTGGCGCCGTCACCGCCCGCCTGCTCACCGCCCGCCTCGCCACAGCCCGCCTGCCTGCCGCTCGCCTGTTCACCGCCCGAACTGCCGCCGCCGGCCTGTTCTGCGCCACACTCCTCCCCATTGCCGCGCAAGCGGCGCCCGCCGCACCCGACAGGGACAGCCTGCAATGGCGGGCGACGCACGGGCTGATGCTCAGCGTCGCCCGCGCCGGCCGCCGCCTGGTGGCAGTCGGCGATCGCGGCACGATCCTGCTTTCCGACGATCAGGGTGCAAGCTGGAAGACGGTGCCGAGCGGCACGCCGGAACTGCTGACGTCGATCCTGTTTGCGAGTCCCAACGAGGGCTGGGCGGTGGGGCAGGATTCCACCATCCTGCATAGTGTCGATGCCGGCCTGCATTGGTCGGTGCAGATGACGGCGGCGGCCAGCGACCAGGCGTTGTTCTCGGTCGCCGATCTCGGCGCCAATCATCTGGTCGCCACCGGCGCGTATGCGCTGGTGCTGGAGACCACCGACGGCGCCAAGTGGAACCCGGTCAAGCTGCCGAACCTGGATGAGGATTATCACCTCAACTGCGTGATGGGCGACGGGCCCGACGTGGTGGTGACCGGGGAAGCCGGCCACGCCTTTGTCCGCCATGAGGACAAGTGGATTCCCAAGCCGGTGCCGTATGACGGCTCGCAGTTCGGCTGCCTCAAGCGGGCCGATGGCGCGATTTACAGTTTCGGCCTGCGTGGGAGCCTGTTTGTCGCGACCTATGCCGAGCCTGCCTGGCACCGGATCGACACCGGCGAGCAGCGCTCGATTTTCGGCGGCACCATCCTGTCGAGCGGCTTCATAGCGCTCGTAGGCGGCAATGGGCTGATGATGCTGCTTGACCCGCAGACCAATCAGCTGCGGCATCTGCCCGCCATCACCGGCGCCACCCTGTCCGGCGTCGTCGAGACACCGGACGGCAGGCTGGTTGTGGTCGGCGAGGACGGCGTGCACAGGGTCGATCCCACGGCCACGAGTGCGGCCGGCGCGGAGGTGACGCAATGATCGGCTTTCTGGAACGCGTGCTGTTTTCCAACCGCCGCAAAATACTGGTGGCGTTCGCGCTGATCACCGTCGGGCTCGGCTTCTTCACCGTGCGCGTCCACCCCGACGCGTCGTTCGACAAGCTGCTGCCGTCCAACAACGCCTATATCGCCACCTATAAGAAGGTGGAAGCGCAGTTCGGCGGCGGCAACGTCCTGCTGATCTCGCTCGAGGCCAAGCACGGCGACATCTTCACGCCCGAGTATTTCGACGCGCTGAAGCACCTGACCGACGACGTGTTCTTCCTGCCGGGCGTGGACCGCACGCATGTGAGCAGCCTGTTCACGCCCGACACGCGATTCATCGAGGTCGTCGAAGGCGGGTTCAACGGCGGCCCGGTCATTCCGGCCACGTTCAAGCCGGACGCGGCAGGGTTCGCCACCGTCAAGTCCGACATCTACAAGGCGGGCATTCTCGGGCGCCTGGTCGGCAACAATTTCAAGAGCGCGGTCGTCAGCGCGCATCTGAACGACATCGATCCGGCGACCGGCGCGCATCTGGATTACACCAAATTCGCCAACGAGCTCGATAGCATCATTCGCGCCAAATACAACACGGCCGACACGCAGATCCACATACTCGGGTTCGCGCAGGCGATCGGCGATATCGAGCGCGGCGCACAGGTGATCGTGCTGTTCTTCGGCATCGCGCTCGCGGTCGCCGCCGTGCTGCTCTACATCGTCTCACGTTCGCTGTATCTCACGGCGGCGGCACTCGCCTGTTCGCTCATCGCCGTGATGTGGCAGCTCGGCATCATCACCATCATGGGCATCGGCATCGATCCTATCTCGGTGCTCATCCCGTTCCTGATACTGGCGATCGGCGTCAGCCATGGCGTGCAGATCGCGCTCTCCAACGTGCGCCTGGTGGGCGAGGGCAAAACCTCGCTCGAGGCCGCGCGCGGCAGTTTCCACAATCTGCTCGAACCCGGCGTGGTGGCACTGGCCCTGGCCGTGCTGACCTTCGTGACGGTGACGACCATTCCGGTGCCCGCGATCCGTGAGCTGGCGTTGACGGCGGCCATCGGCATCGCGGTGCTGGCGATGACCAACCTGATGGTGCTGCCGGTCATCGCGAGTTTCGCCGGCGTGTCGATGGCGCGCGTGGAGGCGGCCCAGCGCGGGGCCGCGCGCTTCGAAGGGTTCTGGCGCCTGCTCGCCAGCCTGATCGCGCCGCGCTCGGCCATCGTCATCTGCCTGCTGACGGCCGGTGTCGCCGGCGGCGCGCTGCTGCTTGGCCAACCCGTCGTGGGCGACCTGCATGTCGGCGTGCCGGAACTGCGGCCCGACAGCCGCAACAATCTCGACGCGGGGTTCTTCCAGAACAACTACGCGGTCGGCGTGGACGTGCTCGAAGTGTTTGCCGAGGGACCAGCTGATTCGTGTCTCGATTACACCAGCGTCAAGCGCATCGACGATCTCGATTACCGTCTGCAGGGTGCCCCGGGCGTCCGCAGCACGCTGTTCATGGGCCATCTGATGCGGACCGTGAACGTGCTCTACAACGAGGGTAATCCGAAGTTCGATTACCTGCCGCACGACAGCCGCGTGCTCGGGCGCGACAGCTCGGCCTTCGAGCCGGCGATGGGCCTGTCGAACAACGATTGTTCGGCGATGCCGCTGATCATCTTCCTGACCGACCACAAGGCCGAAACGATCGACCGGGTGATCAAGACGATCGAGGATTACGCCAAGACGCCGACGACATCGAAGGTCCGCCTCGAACTCGCCGCCGGCACGGCGGGCGTCATCGGCGCCACCAACCAGGTGGTCGAAGCTGCCCAGCTGCCGATGCTGGGGCTCGTCTATGGCATGATCATCGTCATCTGCCTGGTGGTGTTCCGCAGCGTGCGGGCCGCCATCTGCATCGTGCTGCCGCTGGCCGCGGTCTCGATCCTGGCCAACGCGGCGATGAGCGTGCTGGGCATCGGGCTGAAACTGTCCACGCTGCCGGTCACCGCACTCGGCGTCGGTATCGGCGTGGATTACGGCATCTACAAGTTCAGCCGCCTGAGCTACTACATGCGGCGCGGCTACACGCTGAACGCGGCTTATATCCAGACGCTGCGCGAGACTGGCAGCGCGGTGATTTTCACCGGCCTGTCGCTCTCCATCGGTGTGGCCACCTGGGCGTTCTCGCCGCTGCAGTTCCAGGCGGACATGGGCATGCTGCTGACGTTCATGTTCTTCATGAACATGGCGGGTGCGATCGTGGTGCTGCCGGCGATCATCGGCGTGATGGACCTGATCGTGCCGCAAAAGCGCCCGCAGGACATCGCGGCGGCTCTCGAGCCGGAGCATGAGGGCGAGGAGGCGCCTGCGGCGATGCCAGCGGAGGCTGAGCGTGCTCCGGTGGCCGAGGGCAAGCCCGGCGTGTTCACGCAGGAGAAGGCGGCACCGGTAGCCGCACCCGCGCCGGCCGTCGATCCGCATGGGGCGGAGGTGAGGTTTGGGACGAAGGATATATCGGCGGCGCTGCAGTTGGAGCATCCGGGGGAGCAGCTTCGGCGGCAGGCGGAGGCGGACAGGAAGCGGGAGTAGGAAGGGAGCAGTCCTTCTTTGACGAAAAGGATCAAAAAACTTTTGGTCCTTCTTTCAAAAACGACTGCTTCCTTCCTTCCCTTCCACGTTACTCCCTCCAGGAGTAAACACGACCCATGTTCGACTTTGCCTGGTCCGAGATCGCCCTGATCGGCGTGGTGGCGCTCATCGCCATCGGCCCGAAGGACATGCCCGTTGCCATTCGCGGCATCAGCGACACCATCAAGAAGCTTCGTCGCATGGCCGGCGAGTTCCAGGGCCATGTCGACGAGATGATACGCGAGGCCGATCTGGGCGACGCCAAATCCACGCTGGACGAAATCCGCGGCCTGAACCCGAAGGCCATGCTGCGGCGGGCGGTGGACCCCGACGGCACGATGCGCTCGGCCTTCGCCGATCCGTTCAAATCCCACCCCGTGCCGAACCCCACCGATGCGGGCACCGCGCCCGGGCTGCAACCGGCCAGCGCGATAGAGGTCAGCACCGCTTTGGTCACGCCTGCGCCGGCCGCGGCACCCTCCTTCATCCCGCCCAACGCCGCGCCGCCAGCCCCCATCCAGCCGGATCCCGCCGCAGCGCCCGCGTTCATCCCGCCCACCGACAGCCAGGGCCACTGACACCGTGGATATTGTAACGACGGACGGGGTGCCCGCCGACCCGATCCATGACAAGCCGATGCCGCTGCTGGAGCACCTGGTCGAGCTGCGCCGCCGCCTGCTGTGGTCGGCGGTGGCGTTCATCCTGGCATTCCTCGTCTGCTACCATTTCTCGGGGCCGATCTACTTTTTCCTGACCAGGCCGCTGGCGCACGCGATGATCGCCAAAGGCGAACAGCCGCGGCTCATCTACACGCAGCTCTACGAAGCGTTCTTCACCTACATCAAGGTGGCGTTCTTCGGGGCCAGCTTCATCGCGTTCCCGGTCATCGCCAGCCAGGTGTGGATGTTCGTCGCCCCCGGCCTGTATCGCAGCGAACGCCGCGCCTTCGCGCCGTTCCTGATCGCGACACCGGTCCTGTTCGTGCTGGGGGCGACGCTGGCCTACAGCTTCGTTTTCCCGTTCGCCTGGAAGTTCTTCCTGGGCTTCGAAACCGCCGGTAATGCCGGGCTCGACATCCCGCAAATCCAGCTGCAGCCGAAAGTCAGCGAATATCTCTCGCTGGTGATGAAGCTCATCATGGCGTTCGGCATCGCATTCCAGTTGCCCGTGCTGCTCACGTTGTGCGCCAAGGTGGGCATCGTGAGTTCGCGCGGCCTGCGCAAATATCGGCGCTACGCCTATGTCGGCTGCACGATCGTAGCCGCCATCCTGACGCCGCCCGACGTGATCACCCAGACCGGCCTGGCCGTGCCGCTGATCGCGCTGTACGAGATCTCGATCATCTGCGCGCGCCTGGTCGAGCCCAAGCCCGTCGAGATCTGATGCACGATATCAAGGCGATCCGCGTCGATGCGGCGGGCTTCGACGCGGCCATGGCGCGCCGCCGGCTTGCCGATGAAGCTGCCCCGCTGGTCGCACTCGATGCCGAACGCCGCGCAGCTACCACGGCGCAGCAGGAGGCGCAGGGCCGCCGCAACACGCTCGCCCGCGAGATCGGCCAGGCCAAGCGCACCGGCGCCGATACCCGGTCGCAAGAGGCCGAAGCCACGCGGCTGCGCGGCGAGATGGAGCGGCTGGAGGCGCGCACCAACGAGCTGGACGGCGAGCTGCGCCACATGCTCGCCCGTTTGCCGAACAGCCTCGATGCCGAAGTGCCCGATGGCGCCGACGAGACCGACAATGTCGAGCTCAAACGCTGGGGCACGCCGCGCGAGATGGCGTTCCCGCCGAAGCAGCATTTCGAGCTGGGCGAGGCGCTCGGCCTGATGGAGTTCGAGCGCGCGGCGAAAATCGCCGGCAGCCGCTTTACCGTGCTGCGCGGCAAGCTGGCCTGGCTCGAACGTGCGCTCGGCCAGTTCATGCTCGACCTGCACACGCGGCAGCACGGCTACGAAGAAGTCAGCGTGCCGTCGCTCGTCAACGACGACGCTATGTTCGGCACCGGGCAATTACCCAAATTCGCCGACGACCTGTTCCGCACCACCGACGGACGCTGGCTGATCCCGACCGCCGAAGTGCCGCTCACCAACCTCTCCGCCGGCGAAATCCTGGCCGAAGCCGATCTGCCGATCCGCCGTTGTGCACTTACCGACTGCTTCCGCAGCGAGGCGGGCTCCGCCGGGCGCGACACACGCGGGATGCTGCGCCAGCACCAGTTCCGTAAGGTCGAGCTCGTCAGCATCACCCACCCCGACCACAGCGACGCCGAGCATGAGCGAATGACGCGCTGCGCCGAAGCGGTGCTCGAAGCGCTCGAACTGCCCTACCGCCGCATGCTGCTCTGCGCCGGCGACACCGGCTTCTCCGCTGCACGCACCTACGACCTGGAAGTCTGGCTGCCGGGGCAGGGGATGTGGCGCGAAATCAGCTCGTGCTCGAACACCCGCGCCTTCCAGGCACGCCGCATGGGCGCGCGGTTCCGGGGTGCCGACGGCAAGACGGTCGCACCGGTGCATACGTTGAACGGGTCGGGGGTGGCGGTCGGGCGGGCGCTGATCGCGGTGCTGGAAAATCATCAGCAGGCGGACGGGAGTGTCGCCGTGCCTGGGGTGCTGGGTGGGGGCGTGATAAGGAAGTAAGGCCTTCTTTTCTGGAGAGAAGAAGCAAAAGACTTTTGGTCCGCTGTCGCGCGGCTCATGACCTGGTTGTTGACAGGCTGTCCAGGCGGCACTAACTCAGTTGAGAACGGTTCGCATCTTCCTCGATGCACGGAGATGCCCGCGTGTCGCAGCCTGCCAATGTCGTCGGCCATTCAAGAATCAGCCGCGCCTTGGCCGTTTTCGGGCCTGGTCTGGTTGTCATGCTGGCCGATACGGATGTCGGCAGCGTCATCACCGCCGGCCAGAGCGGCGTGCAGTTCGGCTACCGGCTGTTGCTGCAGCAGCTCATTCTCATTCCCATCCTGTTCATGGTGCAGGAACTCACCGTGCAACTCGGCATCTTCACCGGCCGCGGTCATGGCGAACTGATACGCGACACGTTCGGCCGCTTCTGGGCCTGGGTCTCGGCGATTGGTCTGGCTGTGGCCACCGCCGGCGCGTTGCTGACGGAGTTCTCCGGTGTTGCCGGCGTGGGCGAGCTCTACGGCGTGCCCCGCGCGATCAGCCTGGCCTTGGCAGCCTTCGCCTTGCTGGCCGTGGTACTCACCGGCGGATATCGGCGCGTGGAGCGGGCGGCCATCATGGTCGGGCTGTTCGAATTCGCGTTCTTCTTCGTCGCCTGGGCTGCCCACCCCAGCGTGGCCGACATGGTGCGCGGCGCGGTCAGCATACCATGGCGCAACCCGGACTACCTGTATCTGTCGGCCGCCAACATCGGCGCGGTGATCATGCCGTGGATGGTGTTCTATCAACAGTCGGCAGTGGCCGATAAGCGCCTGCGGCCGGAGCATTACGGGGCCGCCAGGCTCGATACCGCGATCGGTGCGCTGGTGACGCAGCTCGTGATGGGCGCGGTGCTGATCGCCTGTGCGGCCACGATCGGCGCCAAGAACCCGCAAGCCTCGCTCACCACGGTGGGCGAGATGAGCCAGGCGCTCACCCCGTTCATGGGCCAGGCCGCCGGCCGGCTGGTGTTCTCGCTCGGCGTGCTGGGCGCAGGGCTGGTCGCCGCCATCGTCGCCTCGCTGGCACTCGCCTGGGGCGTGGGTGAGGTGGCCGGCTACAAACGCTCGCTGGAGCTCCGGCCCCTGCAAGCGCGCTGGTTCTACGGCGTCTATACTGCGTGCGTGGTGGCCGGGGCCGTGCTGGTGGGCGTGTGGCCCAACCTCGTCTCCCTCAATGTCGGCGTGCAGGTGATGAACGCGCTGCTGCTCCCCCTCGTCCTGGGCTTCCTGATCGCACTCGCCGTCTTCGCGCTGCCCGAAGACCGCCGCCTCAAAGGCCCATATCTCTGGATTGTCCTGACCGTCTCGATATTGACGACATCCCTAGGTGTCTTCGGCGGCCTCCAAGGCGCCGGCCTGGTCTGAAAATCCTTTGGTTCTTGTTGTCGAAAAAAGAACCGCTTCCTTGCCTAACCTGCTCCGAGCGCCTACATGTCGGGTGTTAGCTTCGGCCAACTATGGTGATAAACGATAATTGGAATAAGCGTTGTGGACCCGGGGGCAGTGCCCGGCGTCTCCACCAATGCGGGGACGACACAGGCTCGACACGCGTGGTAAAGGATTATCTTTTGCTCGGCATGATACCGCCGTTACCGGGTCAATTCACAAGTGCAAACGATAACTTCGAAGCACTCGCGATCGCTGCGTAAGCAGTGACACGCGCGGTTAGGGGGGCCCCGGGCAACAGAATGCCCCCCACTTCCGCATTCTTCCGTAAACGCGCCCTGGTGAGTCGTCTGGCGCGCTCATCCTGTGCTCGGATGCTCACGGCCACACGAGGCCGCTCCGCTTCGGTGCTCGGACAAGCACGCCAGGCGACTCACCATGCCACGTTTGCGGACGAATGCGTCCGCTGTGTGACTCGGCTTTCGTTGAGGGACTTGGCGGGGTATTTGAGTGGGATGGCACTGAGCGAATCGCAGCTGGCGGAGATTGCTGAGCAGAGGAGGGCGGCGGGGGTGACGCGGCGGGCTACGGTGGCGGCGTTGGAGGAGATGCTGTTCACCGCGGTGCCGTTGCTGGATCACGGGTTTATTCGGGTCATCGATTATATGGGCGATGATGCGGCGATCGTGCAGGCGGCGCGGGTGAGTTACGGGCGCGGGACGCGGCGGGTGAGCGAGGATGCGGGGTTGATCCGCTATCTGATGCGGCACCGGCACAGCACGCCGTTCGAGATGTGCGAGATCAAGTATCACGTGAAGCTGCCGATCTTTGTCGCGCGGCAGTGGATCCGTCATCGCATGGCAAACGTGAACGAGTATTCCGCGCGCTACTCGGTGATGGACCGTGAATTCTACATCCCGGAGCCGGCCCAATTGGCCGCGCAGTCGAACGTGAACCGGCAGGGCAGGGGCGAGGTGCTGCAAGGCGAGGAGGCGGCCGACGTGCTGGCGTTGCTGCGCGACGACGCATCGCGCAATTACGACCATTACGCGCAGATGCTTAACGAGACGGCCGACGGCACGATCGTCGATGAGAGCCGCCAAGGCCTGGCGCGCGAACTGGCGCGGATGAATTTGACGCTGAACACCTATACCCAATGGTATTGGAAAACCGACCTGCACAATCTGTTGAATTTCTGTTCGTTGCGCGCCGATCCGCACGCGCAATACGAAATTCGCGTGTATGCGGACGCCATTCTCGACACGGTACGTGCCTGGGTGCCTGCCGCTTACGAAGCGTTTCGCGACTACCGGCTGGGCGCGGTCACGCTCTCGGCGCAGATGCTTGCCATCGTGCGCCGCCGGCTTGCAGGCGAGACCGTCGATCAGGCGACAAGCGGATTGTCCAAGCGCGAATGGGCCGAGTTGGAGCAGGCGCTCGCCTAGACCCTCAAGGTTCGTCGGCTTCCGAGGCGGCCGACGGCGCACTGACGACGCCGTTCTTGTCCACGCTGAACACGCGGTAGAAATGCGCGCCCGAGCCGGGCTTGTCGCTGCAGGTTGTGGCAGTTCCTGCACAATTGGCCAGCGCCACGCCGTCGCGCGTCACGTGATAGGTGAAGGGCGACGCCAGATCCGTCCCGACGATGGCGTTCCATTTGAGCGACACAGTTGGCTGCGTGCAGATCGTCGTCGGGTTTTGCTTGCCGGCGCAGAACGTGAAGATCGCCGCCGGGATATGCGTGTTCATCACCAATGGCGGCAGCGGTGCCTGGGTGAAATCGAATTCGGTCATCAGGTCGCCGATCGGCTCGCTATGGCCGTCCACGAAAGTGGCACTCGTCAGCGCGTCGCGTATGGTGGGGCGGGCGTCCGGTTTGCCGAATGCTGCCGGGTCGAGCCGCGCACCGCCGGCAAACAGATCCTCGAACAATTTGGCGAAATTCTCGAAGCTTAGCAGCTGGTGATCGATCATGCCGCTCCGCGCATAGGCGCTCAGCATCAAGCCTGGCACACGCAAGCCAAAGCCTTCAATGGGCGTCACTTTCGAGCTGCTTCGATCGATGATCGGCGGCGCCACGTGGTCATAGAACCCGCCGAAATCGTCCCAGGTGATGTAGATCGCCGTGACTGTTCCAGCACGCGGACAGCATAACGGCGTTCACCAGCGACGCCACATACATCTGGCCAGCCGTGACACCGCTATCGCCGGGATGCTCGCTGATGTTGCCGGTCGGCACGACCCACGAAACACTTGGCAAATTGCAACTTTGCGCGCCGCCGCTTTTCGCATCGACCAGGAACTGATCGATGTTCGGAATGTGCGCGGCGACATAGGCGGCGCCTTGCGCCTGAACCGACGCATAGCGCGGCGCAGGGTTCCAGATCGAGCCGACATTGCCGAGCTGCTTGACCGAATCGCAGGTGAAATCGGCATCTTCGCAGTCCGGCTCGGCGCCTTCGGCAAGATACCATTTCCAGCTCACGGCATATGTGTCGAGCAGCTGGAACAGATTGACCCACGGATATGTCGTCGTCGGCTGGCCGCCATACTGGCCGCCTGTCACGCAGGTGCTGACGTCCTTGTCGTTCTTGCAGCTTGCCGCCCACTCGCTCGTCAAATCCTGATGCGATGGGAACGACCAGTCTCGCACGCCTTCGAACAGACGGTCCTGCAACACGAAATGCTGTGCATAGGACCAATAGACCGGCAATTCCTGCGCGGTGTGATAGCCCATCACGTCGCTGCGCCCAATGCCGTTGCCGTGATCCTGGCACATCACCGCCGACGGATTCTTTTTGCACGCCGCCACATAACCCGTCTGCTGGCGCGCGGCGAAACCGTCCATCTTCGCACTCGCAATTCCGTCATCGAGATCAGCCTGCGCATCCGACGCAAAATGCCCGCCGCCATCCTGCCGGTCATGCACATCGTGGTAGGGCGCCACGCAGCCAGCCCCAGGGTTCGTCGTGCTCAAGGGGAGGCAAACGCCGGCGGGAATGCCGTCGGCGTAATTACCGTCGATGCCCTGTGTCGGATACGTGCCGAAATACTGATCGAACGACCGGTTTTCCTGCATGATGATGACGATGTGCTGGATCGGGGTCGCGGCTTGCGCGGCTGCGCTGAGCAGGAGAAGCGCCGCACATTTCGTTGGCAGGTTGGATTGCACGGGTTGCTCCCGGGGGTTTTCCCCCTGAGGCGACGATACAAGGTTTAAGTGAGGAAGAAAGTAGTCCTTTTTTGAAAAAAAGGACCAAAAAAATTTTGCACTTAAGCGGCGCGTAGGGCTCTTGGCAGGTCGGCTATGGCGCGGTCCAGGATTGCGGTCTCGCGTTCTTCGCCAAGGCCTTCGGCGATGACGCGGCTGGCGGCGCCGGTGGCGATGTCGGTGGCTGCCTGGCGGACGTCGGCGATGGCGGCTTTCTCGGCGGCCGCTATCCGGTCCAGCGCCAGGCGTTCGCGGCGGCGGGCGCTGGCCTCGGCTTCGGCCATGGCGGCCTGGGCGACTTGCGCGGCCTCGACGCGGCTGCGTTCCAGCACGGCGGCGGCTTCGGCGAGCGCTTCGGTGCGGGCACGCTGGGCATCGGCCAGCATGTGCTCGGCTTCCGTACGCAGGCGCTGCGCCTCACCCAATTCGGTGCGGATGCGCTGTGCGTGACCGTCCAAACCGCCGGCGATCGCTTTCCACAGTTTGCCGCCGAACAGCACGATGAACGCCACGAAGCTGACGAGGACCCAGAACTCCGGATTATGGAACATGCGTCGGGTCTTTCGCTCAGGCGGCCAGGCCGCGTTCGGCCAGCAGCGTATCGACCGCATGGGCCACACGGGCCTGGTCGGCGTGGCCGTCCGTCAGCCGGGCTACCACGGCCTCGGCAGTCTCGGTCGCCACTTGACGCAGCGCGCCCATGGCGGAGTTGCGCGCGGCAGTGATCTGCGCCTCGCTGTCGGCCAGCTTGGCGTCCAGCCTGGCCTCTTGCTCGGCCGTGCGCGCCGCGGTCTCCGCCTTCGCCTTGGCCGTCGCGTCGGCGATGGCTGCCTGGCTTTGCGCGTAGGCCTTCCGGCGGGCTTCGTTCAGCTCGGCCACGGCCGAGTCGGCCTGAGCCTTGGAGGCGCGTGCGGTGTCGAGATCGGTGGCGATCGTCTCGGCGCGCATTTCCAGGATGGCGCCCACTTTCGGCAGGCCCCAGCGGGAGGCGAGCGCATAGAAGCCGGCGAAGATGAGCGCGCCCCACACGACCTGGCTCAGCACCAGGGGGTTCTTGAAATCGAGCTGCGGCATCGTTTCGGCGTGCGCGGTGCCGGCGACGAGGAGGAGCAGGGCGGTAATGCGTTTCATGGGGAACTGGCCTGAACGAAGGAAGCAGTCCTTTTTTGAAAAAAGGACCAAAAAACTTTTATCTCGAAGCGGCAAACTAACAAAAGTTTTTTGGTCCTTTTTTTCGGAAAAGGACTGCTTGCACCTCTCAGGTGTACAAAAGCAGCAGCGCGATCAGCAGCGCAAACACGCCGAGCGCTTCGGTGAGCGCCACGCCGAGGATGGCCAGGTTGAATACCTCGCCGCGAGCCGACGGGTTGCGCGCGACCGCACTGACCAGTGCTGCGAAGATGAGGCCGAGGCCCACGCCCACGCCGGCCACGCCGACCATGGCGATGCCCGCGCCGAATTTCGTTGCTGCTACCGCGTCCATATCTACTCAACCTTTCAGAAAAACAAAGAAGACCCAGCCGGACTAGTGCAGGTGCACCGCGTCGTGCAGGTAGATGCAGGTCAGGATCGCAAACACATAGGCCTGCAATACGGCGACCAGCAATTCGAAGCCCATGAACGCGACGTTCAGGGCGAGAGGGGCGATGGAGCCGACCATGGCAATGCCGCCGGCCGTGCCGAGCATGACCACGAAGCCCGCCAGCACGAACAGCATCACGTGGCCGGCGACCATGTTGCCGAACAGACGGATGGAGAGGCTGACCGGGCGGGTGAGGTAGGAGATGATCTCCAGCGGCACCACAAGTATAAGAAGCGCGACCGGCACGCCCTTGGGCACGAAGTAGCTGAAGAAATGCAGGCCGTGGCGCTGCAGGGCGACGGCCGTCATCAGCACGAACACCATCACCGCGAGCGCGGCGGTGACCGCGATATGGCTGGTGTAGGTGAAGCCGAAGGGTACCAGGCCGAGCAGATTGCCCATCAGCACGAAGAAGAAGAGCACAAAGACGAACGGAAAGAAGGCGCGGCCTTCGGGCCCGATATTGTCGACCGCCATGTCGTAGATGAAGCCATACGCCATCTCGGCGGCCGATTGCAGGCGGCCGGGCACGACGGCGCGCGGGCGCGATCCATAATAGAGCAATGCCAGTACCAGGGCGGCGCCGGCGAGCATGACGATATTGGCTTGCGTGAAGTTGACGCTGTGGCCGATCGCGCCGGGCGATGCGAGCTCGAACTGCTCGAGCGGCCTGATCTTGAATGCCTCGGCTGCCACACTCACCGTCCCTTACCGCCCAGCTCAAACCCGCCACGCGGTCACGCGTGGACTACGCCGGGGGCACGGCCATCTGACGCACGATCATGCGCACCCCCGCAGCGCTGCCCAGTGCCAGGAAAATCACGAGGAACAACGGCATCGTGTGCAGCCAGCGATCCAGCGCAATGCCGATGACGACCGCCACCACCACTGCGGAGACCAGCTCCACAACCATCCGCATGCCGACTGCCAGAGACGAGGCGTGCCCACCGTTGGGTGGGCCGGCCGTGTCACCTGGCAAGGGATCGAGCCCCTGCCGGCTTCGTGCCGCCGCGAGCCGATCCTCGAAGGAACCACCCGAGCTGCCATTTTCCTCGCTCATCTCGGCTCCAAGGGCACGCACACCCAGGCGCTGGAAAGCCCGGGCTTGCTAGATGCGGTGTCAGATTGTGTCAAGGCAGCGCGCCCGCCGGCCTGCAGATGACGATCCAGCTGTATCATGTCGGCGGCTTACTGCGGCAGCGGAACG
The DNA here is from genome assembly GCA_963848205.1 of uncultured Alphaproteobacteria bacterium. Classification (GTDB taxonomy): domain Bacteria; phylum Pseudomonadota; class Alphaproteobacteria; order Acetobacterales; family Acetobacteraceae; genus BOG-908. The sequence continues at coordinate 762,474 of CAWKCV010000003.1, forward strand.
GTAACCTCTACGCCAGTTGCCTTGGCCGCATTGCGGTCATCCATCGCTTGCGGGCTCGATCCGGTCACGTAACCGTCCCCCTGCGGTGGATAGTGAAGCTGGAACACGCTCGGCGCGACCGCGGTCTCCGGCGCGGTGTGCGGCAGGGGGGCGGCGACCGATTCGTTTGGCAGCGGCGCCGGCGCGGTCGTAGCGCTGGCCGCCTGAAGCGGGCCATGCGCCGGCGCCGGCGATGCCGGATCGGCCGATCTCAGCCCATGGTGATGGCGCGGATGAAGGTGCGTGCGATGGCCGGCCGAAGCCGGCGCGGGTTCGGAGGCCGTGGCGACGCAGGTCGAAACTACGCCGGCCATGAGCAAGGCGGCCGACAGGAGAGTGCGGGAGTGATGTGCCATGTTGCCTTGCTGCGGAGATGCGGGAGAGCGAGACCACTGAACGGGCAAGCATGGTCTGCGTTGCGTGTATGCAGACGCGGCAGTTGACGCGTCCTGTGCGCCGCCCTTTATCTCGTCGCGGGATTTTACCAGCAGGCATCCGATGACCTACGGCGTTGATCAATGCAGACGCTGCGGCAAGCGCATGAAGGTGATCGAGCCGGATGCCATGGCGCGCTACCAGGAAAGCCTCGGCCGTAAACCCCTGATGACGCCGAAGCAGTTCAAGGCGGCCGGGTGGAAAGCGTCGCCGACCTTCCACCAGACAGTCAATCCGCTCACCGGCATATGTTACGACTGCAAGCCGATCATCATGCGGACGCGCAAGAACATGCGGCTCGACCGCATGCTTGGTGGCCTGCTGGGGCTCGTGCTGGCCGTTCTCCTGCTGATGTTCATCATCGGCCAGACGACTTAGCCGCCCGGCTGGCCAATCACTCGGCGGCGGCGGCAATGGCCGGGAGTGGCACTTCGGCAGCATAGGCTTCGGCTTGCCGCAGATCGACGGAGAGCAGGCGTGACACGCCGCGTTCCTGCATGGTGACCCCGAAAAGGCGGTCCATCCGCGACATGGTGAGCTGGTGATGGGTGACGACGAGGAAGCGCGTGCCGGTCTCGCGCACCACGTCGTCGAGCAGGGTGCAGAACCGGTCCACGTTGGCGTCGTCAAGCGGCGCGTCCACCTCGTCGAGCACGGAGATCGGCGCCGGCGTGCAGCGGAACACCGCAAAGATGAGGCTGAGCGCGGTCAACGCCTGCTCGCCGCCGGACAGCAGAGCCAGCGAGGAGAGCTTCTTGCCGGGCGGCTCGGCATAGATTTCCAGGCCGGCCTCGAGTGGATCGTCCGAGCCGGTCAGCGCCAAATGAGCGCGCCCGCCGCCCATCATCCGGGTAAACAGATTGCGGAAATGCTGGTCGACCTGGTTGAACACCGCGGCCAGGCGGGCGCGCCCTTCGCGGTTCAGGTGCCCGATTGCGCCGCGCAGCTTGGCGATCGCGGTCGCGAGTTCGTCGCGCTCGTGGTCGAGCTGCGACAGCCGCGCCTCCAGTTCGCTCAGCTCGAGGTCGGCGCGCAGATTGACCGGACCCATCTCGTCGCGCTCGCGCGTCAGGCGTTCGAAACGCCGCCGCGCGCGTTCTTCGGCCATCTCCGAGCAGTCCGGCGTCTCCGGCAGGTCGGCCGCGTCGCCGATCCGGTCGGCCACGCGTGCGCTGGCGGCGTGGACCAGGTCCGAGGCGGCGGCGGCGGCCGCCTGTGCACGCACCGCGTCCTCGCGCAGCCGGGCGAGACGCTGTTCGCTGTCACGGGACGCGATCGATGCCGTGCGCGCGGCTTGCTCGGCGGCGGCCAGGCGGTCGCGCGCTGTCGCATGGTCTGATTGGGCGCTTGATACGGCGGACTCCGCCTCGCCTGCGCGGGTCGCCAAGGCGTCGGGCGCGGCACTGAACGCCTGCAAGGCGTCTCGCGCGGATCGGGTGCGCAGGCGAAGTGCGGCCGCGCGGTCGGCGGCGTCCGTCAGGCGGCTGCGCCACGCCGCAAGGTCGGCGATTTCGGCGGGCAGGCGGGCCGCCAGCCGGTCACGCTCGGCGATGAGGGCCTGCAGCTCTGCGACACTCTGCTGCATGTTGTCGCGCGCCCGCTCTGCCGCGTCGCGCGCTTGCGCATCGGCGGCTTCGAGGGCCGGCAGGTCCGGCAACGACGCAACGCGTTGCCGGGCGGCCTGCCATGCCTGCTGGTTCTGGGCGGCAGCATCGTGCGCGTGCCGGCACAGCTCGGCCAGGGTGGCGAGGCGGGTTTCAGCGTTGGTCGCCGCCAGGCGCAGCTTGCTCCATGTGGACTCCGCATCTTGCTGCAGTTGGGCTGTAGCGATGCATGCGGCGCGTGCGGCCTGCGACGCTTCACGCGCCTGTTGCGCGGCCTGCTCGGCCCTTTGCAGCGCGTCGGCGGAGAGCGCCGGATCGGGCATGGCGGCAAGAGCTTGGGCCGATGTGTCGGCATGGCAGGTGGCGGCCGTGAGCTGGGCTTCGGCATCGTCCACGGCGGGATGCGCGACCGCGATGCGCGCCTCGATTTCCGCCTGCCGCTGACGGAGCCGGCCCAGCGCCTCCTGTCTGGCCGTCATCGCCAGACGCGCTTGCTGACGTGCGGCCCGCGCGGCCTCCAGAGCGCCAGCCGTCTCTTGAGCGCGAAGGCCAGCATCGCGCGCGTGCGATGCTGCCAGCAGCGGCGCTTCCAGCCGGGCCAGCGCATCGGCGGCCTCCGCAGCACTTGCCTCGGCTTGCCGCAATTCGCCGGCAAGGCGCAGCAACGCGGGTTGCAGGGTCGATACGACAGCATCCGCCTCCGCCTGACGGCTACGCAGAGCATCGCGCGTTTCGCGTGCGACCTGCGCGGCCGTCTCCGCTTCGGTGACCCGCGTGCGTGCCGCCTGCACGGCCGCGCTCGCCGCATTGTCTGCGGCATGAGCCTGTTCGGCCTGGGCGGCGGCTTCCGACGCCTTCTGTTCGGCGGCCATCTGCGCCAGCCGGGCCTCGCGGTGGCGGCGGGCGCGCAACAGGCGCTGTGCGGCCGGATTGGGGGCGTCCGGTCGCGCGACACGGCCGTCCCACCGCCAGCAGGCGCCATCGGCCCGCACGGCCACGCCGCCATGCGGCAACTCTGGCTGCAAAGCCGCGCCATCCACCTCCTGGCGAATGAGGAAGCAGGCCGCCAGCAAACGGTCCAAGGCGGCCGGCGCCTGCACGAGCGTGGACAGGCGCGTGGCGCCGGGCGGCACATTCAAGGGCGAAGCTTCAGGCAGTTCCCGCCAGAACCGCGAATCCTCGCTGTTCAGCGATGCCTCGCTCCCGTCGCCCAAGGCTGCACCGAGCGCTGCTTCGAGCCCGTCCGGCACAGTGAATGCCGACCAGACCAGGCCCTCGCCGGGCGAATCCGCTAGCCGATCCTCCAAGCCATCGGCCTCGCCGGCCAGACGCGCTGCATGCGCCTGCGCCTGGTAGTGGCTGGTCCTGGCGGCCTCGTTGGCGGCAATTGCCAGCTCGAGCCGAAGCTGGCCAGCATCGCGCTCGCGTCGCGCGTCCGCCAGTTGCCTGGCCGCGGCGTCGCACGCAGCCGCCGATCGCGCGAGGCAGGCGTCATCCGGCGCGGCGCTCATGGCTTCTCCCAACGCCTGCTCGGCATTGGCCACTTCCGCGCGCAGTTTTTCGGAGCGTGCGAGCGCGCCGGCGCTGGCCTCCTCCGCCAGACGCGCTTGCGCCTGCACATCGGCAGCGTGCCGCCGTGCCGTGTCGGATGCACGCTGCGCCGCCTCGGCACGCTGCGCGCAATCCTCGGTCAGCGCTTCGGCCGCCTCGACCTGCTCGCTTGCTCGGCGTGTCGCGCGTTCGGCGCCTTCCAGCACGCTTGCGGGCACGGTATCGGCCAGCAATGCCTGCAGGGCCGCGCGGGCCTGGCCGAGCAAATGACCGAGGCTGGCCGCCCGCGCGTCCGCCTCGCGCAGGGTCCGCTCGGCGTGCGCGTGAACCAGGCACGCCTGTTCATGCTCGGCGCGCCGGTCGGCGGCCGCGCGAGCCGCCCGGGCGGCGATGGCCTCTGCCTCATCCGCCGTCCGGCGATGCGCGGTCAGGCCGGCTTGCGCACGGTTGGAAGCAGCCTCGGCATCGGCCAGTGTTGCGGCCGGCACCAGCGCGTGCTCGGCTTCGGCCAGTTCGGAGGCCGCTTGCTCGTGCAGGGCGCGGGCCGACACGGCGCGGGCTTGGGCCGCCTGTTCGGAGTCGCGTGCCGACGCGTGTTCCCGGCTGGCCATCCGGGCGGCGGCGGCGGCGCGTTCGGCGAACGCGAGTGATGCGGCAAGATCGGCCTCCCGCCGCTCCCGCTCGGCCCTGGCCGCTTCGATGTCGGCTGGCAAGCGGGCGGCAGCCTGGTGTGACTGCTCCTCCATGGCTTCAAGCCGGGCGACTGTGGCCTGGGCGTCGGCAAAGGCGTGTTCGGCCGAGTCGAGATCGGCCTGCAGTTCCGCCAGCAGCTGGCCGGCTTGCGCCTCCGCCTGCGCGACCCGGCCGGCCTCCTCGCTCAAAGCCTCCGCCGCCATCTGCCGGCGGTGCAGGAGGCGTTCGGCGTGCGAGAGTGCTTCCCGTAGTGTCGGCAGGAGCTGTTCGGCCTCTTCCAGCGCGGCGGCATGCATTTCGGTCTCGGAGCCAAGCGCCTGCACAACGGCTTGAGCTTCCGCATACGCCGCGGAGGCCGCATCCGATCTCGCGCGGACGCGGGCGAGAATGATCGAGAGATGCTCGGCCTCGGCCGCTCGGATCAGCCCGGAAATCGCGCGATAGCGGGTCGCCTGGTGGGCCTGCTTACGGACCGATTCGCGAGACGCATCGAATTGGGCGCGCACATCGTCGGAACGGGAAAGGTTCTGCTCGGCGGCGCGCAACTTCAGCTCCGCCTCGTGACGGCGGGCATGCAATCCGGTGATGCCGGCCGCCTCTTCGAGCACCTGGCGGCGTTCTTCCGGCCTGGCGTTCACCAATTGCGAGACGCGGCCCTGACTGACCATGCCGCTGGACCGCGCACCGCTGGCCAGGTCCGCATAGAGCGTCTGCACGTCGCGCGCCCGCTGCTCGCGCCCGTTGATGCGGAAACTGGAGCCGGCACCGCGCTCGATCCGGCGTGTCACCTGCAGTTCAGCGTCCGCCGCGAACGGCGGCGGCAGGTCGCCGTCCAATGTGACGGTCACCTCGGCCAGGTTGCGGCTGGCACGCGCGTTCGTGCCGGCGAAGATCACGTCGTCCATCTCGCCGCCGCGCAGAGAGCGCGCGCTGGTCTCGCCCATTGCCCAGCGCAGGGCTTCGACGACGTTGGATTTGCCGCAGCCGTTTGGGCCGACGATGCCGGTCAGGCCTGGGAGAATGTCTAGGCTGACAGGTTCAGCGAAACTTTTAAAGCCGGCTATTCTGAGTTTTGAGATGCGGGTCGGCATCTAAGGTCTTCTTTTCTGTAGAAAAGAAGCAAAAGACTTTTGCTCCGCTGTCGCGTGGCTCGCGAGGGGTTTGCGACAGCGGAGAGGGATTGCGTTTTCGTTCAACCAGCCCCGATCGCCTTCGCGAACGCCTCGTAGCTCAACGCCGCCTCACCAGTGAGAGCGTGGTTGGCCACGATGAACGTCGGCGTCGAGTTCGACGTGATAGGCATTTTCGATCTGCGCCTGCGAGGCCAGGATCTCGGATTTCAGCTTCTCGTCCGCCGTCACCTGGTCGAACATCGTACGCGACATGCCGGCCAGGGCCGCCATCTTCGCCAACTCGTCCTTCGGGTCCACGCTGCGGTCGAACGCCCAGCGCGCCTGGCTCGCCAGCAGCGTATCCATGAACGGAATATAACGCTCGGGCGGCAGGCTGCGCGCCACCACTTCAGCCGTCAGGTCGACCTGGTCGCGTGGATAGGCATGGAACACCATGCGGACCTTGCCGGTGTCGATGAGCTTGGCCTGGATTTCCGGCAGCACGTCGGCGGCAAAATGCGCGCAATGCGGGCAGGTGAAGCTGAACCATTCATCGACGACGATCTTGGCGTCCGGCTTGCCCAGCGCCCGGTCCGCCATGCGCGGATCGGCGGCGGCTGGTGCGGGTGCCGGTGCTTGAGCCAACGCATATGGCGAGATGGCCAAGGCGAGAACGGCGACGGCGCAATTGGTGAGCATCGATCGGCGGGTGAGCTGCATGTGAGCGTTCCTTTGTGCTGCTGACGGCACGGAGGCGGACGTCGCGCTTGCATTGTCATGGCCCGCAAGGCGGGCCTGTGCAACGGGGTGAACGAAGCGACGAAATGCGATTATTGCAAAAAAGATTGGTGGGCGGGGTGTGCGTTCACCAGGGCTTAGGGGTGCGCGGCTAAACTCGTGCGCGGCAGGCCCAAATGGGCGGCCATCCAGCGGTGCCACCGGGCCCGCGCCAGGCTTGCGCCGCCGCGAAAAGCAGGCGGTGCACGGGCCACCCGCACTGGACACTCTTAGTGAGCGCGTCGAACTGGACTAACGGACTTTCCGGCGACTGGAACACGGGCGCCGATTGGAGCAACGGCATCCCGTCGGCCAGCTTCACGGCCACGATCGCGGGGCCGGGCAGCTTTCTCGTGACACTGCTCGGGTCAGGCGCCGTCGGCAACCTGACCCTCTCGGCCGCGGGCGCGGACTTCAGCGTTCAGGGCACGCTGTCGCTGGCCGGCACATTGTCTCTGCAAGCCGGCATGCTGGCGCTGAGCGGCGGCACGGTCGCCGGCGGCACGTTATCGCTTCAGGGAGGGCAATTTGCGGCCGCGCGCGGCACGCTGTCCGGGGTGACGGTGCAGGGCGTGCTCAGTTTGGGCGCACCGCAGGCCTCGCTCATGGTGCAGAACGGCCTGGTGCTGACCGGTGCCGGTGGCAGCGGCCCCGGAAGCCTGTCGCTGACCGGCGGCTACGCGACACTCAATTTCCTGGGCAGCCAATCGATCGATAATGCGACGATCAGCATCGGCGCGTTGTCCAGCCAGCCGGGCGGCGCGGGGCCGGCAACGCTTGCGCTGGCGCAGGGCGGCGGTGCCAGCCAGCCAGCCACGCTCACGCTCGGCTCGCATCTCTGGCTGCACGGCGTCGCGGGCCAAGGCGAGATCGCCGTCGGCAGTATCGGGCCCATCTCTGGCAGCGCGCCGGCAAATCTGCTGGTCAACCGCGGCACGATCACCGCCGGTTCACAGGGCGAGACGCTGACCATCGCCGGCAACGGCACGTTTACCAACCAGGGCACGATCGGCGTCAGCAACGGCGCCACGCTGCAGATCGCGAGCGCCGGGTTCAGCAACACGGGCACGATCCTGGTCAGCAACGCCACCCTCTCGCTGGGCGGCACCTATTCGACATCGCTGCTCTCCGGGCTGGGTGCGATCAGTCTTGGTGCGGGCAGCCTCAGCGCGGGACAGCTTCAGCTCGCAGGCCTCGCGATCAATGGCGGCACGTTGTCGCTCGGCGCGGGCTCCTCGATCGGCACGAGCCTGGGAGCGCTCTCGTTGGCCGGCACGCTGATGGGCGGCACGGTGGCCGATGGCGGCGGCGGACTCTCTATTTGCGGCCGCGACGGGCGTGCTCGACGGTGTGACCTACGCGGGTGTCCTGGACCTTTCGAGCACCGGTGCGGTGACGTTGGACGACGGTGCACGGGTGGTGTCGGCGGCTGGTGGCCGCGGCAGCATCCTCGATACCGGCGCTGGCAGCGCGCTCCTGCTGTCCGGACCCGAAACGCTCGATAACGTGCAAATCACGTTGGGCGCCGCAGGTAGTGCCAGCACCATCGCGACCGCCGATCCATGGCTGGCGAGCACGGCGACGACCGCCACGCTCGGTTCGCATTGCAGCATCGTGCAATCGGGCGCCAACGCATCCCTGCAGGCGCTGGGCTGGAGTTCGGTCGCAGGCTTCGGCGCGCCGGACACGCTGATCAATCAGGGCACGCTGACCGGGTCGGTCTCGGGTGGCAAATTGTCGCTCGGCGGTTACGGCACGATCGTCAATCAGGGCACGATCGTCGTCTCCGGCGGCGATGTGCTGCAGGTCAGCGTGCAGGATTTCGTCAACACGGGAACGCTGGTGGTGGCGGCCGGCGGGACCGCGCTGCTGGGCCAGGCGGCGAATTGGCAAGGTGCTGCCCCCGTTTGGTCGAACGCCGGCACGATCAGCGTAGGCGGCGGGACGCTGGTGCTCGGGGGTGCCTTTACGGCCGCGCAATTGGGCGGCGTGGCGGAAAGTTCGGGCCTCGTCGCGCTCGTGGGCACATTGAGCAATGCCGGCGCCACGCTGACGCTAGGCTCGTCCGGGCTGTCGAACCTGTCGCTGGCAGGCACGATCGCCGGCGGCACGATCGCCGACCCGAATGGGTTGTTGGCGATCGCGGCGAGCGGGCAGGCGCTGCTGGACGGCGTGGCCTACCAGGGCACCCTGAATGTGGGCGCAGGCGACACGCTGCGCATCAGGGATGGGCTGTCGCTTTCCGGCGTGCTCGACGTCCTGGCGGCCGGCAGCGTGCTCGATCTGCAAGGATCGCAGACGATCGGACGCGGGAAAATCCTGCTCGGCGCTGCCGGGCCGGGTGCCGCCATCGATATCGCGCACGACCCGGCGCTCTCTGGCGCGAGCACGCTGACGCTCGGGGCGGGGCTGTCGATCACCCAATCCGGCCAGTTCGCGACCATTGGCCGTACGGCCGGCGGTATCGGGCAACCGGGCGACATGATCATCAGTCAAGGCACGATCACCGCCAACGTTGCCGGCGGCACGCTCACGCTGGGTGGTCCGGGCTTTACCAATGCCGGGGTGATTGCCGTAGGCGCCGGCGAGACTTCTCGCGATCAATGCCACGAGCTTTCTCAATACCGGTGCGATCAATCTCAACGGTGGCGTGCTGTCTATCGCCGGCTCGCTCGGTGTGGCGCAATTGGGCCAGGTGAATGTGTCGGGCGGCGCCATCGCGGTGGGTGGGGTGCTCGATCTGGGTGGTGGAACGCTGGCAGTCGGGCAGGGCGCTTCGGACGGGCGGCTGTCGCTGACGGGCACCATCGCCAACGGAACGATTCTGGACACGGGCGCCGGCCTGGCGGTGACGGGCAATGCGACGCTCGCTTCTGTGGCCTATGACGGCACGCTGGATCTCAGCCGCCCGTTTTCGCAGCTGGCGATCGCGGGCGGCCTCACGCTGACTGGCCAGAATGGGTTCGGACCCGGCCAGATCGTGCTGACGGGTGCGGAGACGAGGCTGCTGGCGAACGGCAGCCAGACGCTTGACAATGTGGCGATCCTGCTTGGCGGCGGCCAGCAAAGCTATCTCGGCCAGCGGCTGCCGCTGCCCGAACTGGCGGCCGAGGCGGGAACAGCACTGACCCTGGGCAGCGGATGCACGCTCACGCTCAACGGCGCTGGCGGCATTCTGGGCGACGCCGGCCTGGGGCAATGGAGCGACAGCGTGGTCAATCGCGGCGCGATCGTCTCGGCGACGCCTTCCGGAACCTTGTCGCTGGGCGCCACCAATTTCATCAACAATGGCAGTATCGGCGCGAGCGCCGGGGGGGTCGTCAGCATCGGCGACGTGTCGTTCACCAATGCGGGCATGTTGTCGGCTGCGTCCGGCTCGGCGCTGCTGGTGACATTGTTCGACTATTACGCCGCCCCCAACGCCGGGTCTTCGGTGTTCGCCAATGCGGGCACCATCGCGCTGCGTGGCGGCAATCTGCAGGAACAGACAGCTGCAGGACTGTTTCCCGCTGTAGCATTGGCCAACCTGGCCGGCGGCACGATCGCCGGCAATGGCGGCGTATTCGCGCCGGTTTCCAACGCCGGCACCATCGACGCGCAGACCGGCGTGCTGACGCTCAATGGCGTGCTGACCGGCTCGGGCAGTCTGCAGGTGGACGGGACGGCGACGTTGGAGGTCGCCTCCGTCGTGCCGACCAGCCAGACTGTGCATTTCACGAGCAATGCGGGCACGCTCAAACTGGACAGCCCGGGCAATTTTGCCGGCGTGCTCGCAGGTTTTGGCGCCGGCGACGTGATCGACCTGCCAAGTGCGTTCCTGACCGGCGTCGGCCTGAGCAGCGGCACGCTGGTGCTGAGCACGGCGACACTGAACTACCGTCTGCTGTCCACGGCACCGTTTGCCGGCGAGCTTTCCGCCGGCCACGACGCCCATGGCGGCGCGACCGTGATGTTGACGCCGCAAAGCCTTAGCACCGGCGGCGGCAGCGGCCCGGCGGTGATCACGGTCGGCCAACCGAACATGCTGTTCTGGGCGTCTCCGGTGGGCGACGTGTTCAAGGGACCCGCCGCTGATATCAGCGGCGCGCATATCGGCAACTGGAGCGCTGCCGACAGCATCGACATCACCGATCTGGCGCCAGGACACGATGCGCTCTCGCTCATTCAGGGCATCGGCGTGTGCAACCTGACGATCACCGGAGGCAGCCAGCCGATCGGATTGTCGATTGCCGGAACCTATGCCGCGGCCGGTTTTCACCTGACGGCGGACGGTCATGGCGGCACCATGTTGAGCTACGGACATTGAGTCTGGCTGCTTGGTGAAGAAAACGCTCTTAATGCTTGCAACCGTTCTGATTTTGTCATTGTGTATGCAGGTCGTCTCGGTCGTCGAAGTGCGAACGAAATGGCGGGTGACAGCGTGCATACATCTCTTGCGCGGAGCAGACCGATGCCCAATCGCGTGCCCGACGATCAGCCTCCCCGCGCGCAGGTTCGGCGCGTAAAGACGGCGGGCATGGGCTATCGTCTCGCGGCCGGCGGCCTGGCATCGCGTCGGGCTGGCCTGGCCCGGCCGGTTGTGGAGGCTTTGCCTGAGGAGGATGCCTGGGAGCCGATTTTGCCGGAGGCATGGTCGCAAAGCCGTGCCGTCCGCTGGATTCTCGCGACCGCCCGCCAGCGTTCGTTACGCCCATCGCCGCATCTGCGCTGGTCGTGGTTGAAGAGCGAAACCGTTTATCAGGCAGCCTTTCTCTCAACAGCGTCGGCTATGGTGCTGACCTTGATGCTTTATTGGGGAAAATCGCATGCAGCTCTGATCGACGGCGAAATTGGGCGGGCCATGCACCAGACGCAAGATGCGCGGCAGCACACTTATATGTTGCGCGCTGAATGGGCGTCACTGAACGATCCTGGCCGGCTGAAACCGATGGTGGATCGGTATCTGGCGATGAAGAGGATCGACCCATCGCAATTCGTGGCGCCCGAACAACTGCCGGACCGGCTAGACCATCCGCCGCCGCCTGTCGCAGTCCAGCCCGAGATCACGCCCGAGCCCGACGCGACCGTGGCGGATGTGCAGGACGACAAGGTCGAAAGCGTCTCGTCGCCGGAGGAGGCGCCGGCCGTCATCGCGGCTGTACCAGTCGTGGCCAAGGCGTCTGGTGCGGCCAAGCCGAGGAATAGTGCAGCGCCACAGATCAGGGTCGCCGAAGCGAGCGTTGCTCGCACTGTCGTCCCGACGGTTTCGGCCAACCCGCGGATCTACCGCGTTGCCGCCCGGGTGGCCGCCCAAGTGACCGGGCCGCAGCACACCGCTTCACTGACGGCCGCCCGCGTTCTGCCCGCCCGGCCCGCTCCTTATGTTACCCCCGCTTACGCGACCCCGGCTACCGCGACCCCGGCTACCGCGACCCCGGCTACCGCGACCCCGGCTACCGCGACATCGTACCGGCCGCAGGTCATGCGCACGGCGTTCCGCAACGCGGCTGCCATGCCGGCGCCAAGGCCCGAACTGCCGCGCTGGCTGACGCAAACGCCCATTCGGATGATTCGTGCGGCTGCGCGGCCGATGTCGTTGCCGCCGCATATGCTGGGTGTACCGGCAGCCATGAGCGCGCCATTCGCTGTTGAGCAGCACGCTGCGCAAGAACCCGTCACGCACCACTATCTCACGACTGCGGCACAGCTCCCCGCCTTGCGGCGGCCTGCCGAGATCTCGGCGAGTTTGCCGCGCGTCTATGGCGGCAGCAGCCCCGGTGTGAGTTACAGCTCGCCCGTCTCGCACCAGACGACGGGCGACGACGTGGCTGCACGCTACGAGCCGCCGCCTTACATGGGCGCCGTCGGGGGCGATACATCGTCTGACTGATCGTGCGACCGGATTGATGGCGACAGGGCGGCCGATGCACAATTTGGCTGCCCGGTCAGCTCTGTTCCCGTGCGCATGACATTGCTCTAGGTGTGGGGAGGCGGCATGGGCCGCCTTTGCCGCAGGAGCCTCCAGACGTTGGCCGAGTTCAAAAGCACCAGCAATTACATCGCCTCGCGTGATCTCGAGGTGGCGGTCAACGCCGCTGTCGCCTTGCAACGCCCGTTGCTGGTCAAGGGCGAGCCGGGAACGGGCAAGACCGTGCTCGCCCACGAAGTGGCGGCCGCGCTCGGCATGCCGCTCATCGAATGGCATGTGAAGAGCACGACGCGTGCCCAGCAGGGTCTGTATGAGTACGACGCGGTCAGCCGGTTGCGCGATGGCCAGTTGGGCGATGCGCGGGTGCACGATATTTCCAATTATATCGTGCATGGTAAATTGTGGGATGCGTTCGAGGCGCCCGAACAATCTGTGGTCCTGATCGACGAGATCGACAAAGCGGATATTGAATTTCCGAACGACCTGCTGCTCGAACTCGATCGCATGCAGTTTTTTGTCTATGAAACCCGGCAGACGGTGCAGGCACGGCAGCGGCCGGTGGTGATCATCACCAGCAACAACGAGAAGGAGCTGCCGGACGCGTTTCTGCGCCGGTGTTTTTTCCATTATATCCGGTTTCCGGATCGCGAGACGATGGAGCGCATCGTCGCCACGCATTATCCCGACATCAAGCAGGATCTGGCGCGCGAGGCGCTGACGCTGTTTTTCCGGGTGCGGGAGCTGCCCGGGCTGAAGAAGAAGCCGGCGACGAGCGAATTGCTGGATTGGCTGAAGCTGCTGATGATCGAGGACATGCCGGCCGAGGCTTTGCGCACGCGGGACAAGACGGTGGTGATTCCGCCATTGCATGGGGCGCTGCTGAAGAACGAGCAGGACGTGCATTTGTTCGAGCGGCTGGCGTTTATGGCGCGGCGGGAGTGAGGGGAGGAAGTAGTCCTTTTTTGAAAAAAAGGACCAAAAAACTCTTGGGACTTTGCCGCGTGCCGGTCGCGAGCATCGCGACAGCGGATCAAAAGTCTTTTGCTTCTTTTCTTCAGAAAAGAAGAAAGAAAACCCCCGATGTTTAGCAGCTTCATCGAACAGCTCCGCACCGCCGGCCTGCCCGTCTCCATCACCGAATATCTCTCGCTGATGGGCGCGATGAAGGCGGGTGTCGCCGATTACAGCGTGGAGGATTTCTACTTTCTCGCGCGCGCGACGCTGGTGAAGGACGAGCGCCATCTCGACCGTTTCGACCGGGTGTTCGCGACCGTGTTCGAAGGTGTCGAGAGCCCGCCTGGCGATCCCACGACCGACATTCCCGAGGAGTGGCTCCGCCGCATCGCCGAGAAGAACCTCAGCCCGGAGGAGATGGCGGCCATCGAGGCGATGGGTGGTTTCGAGAAGCTGATGGAGACGTTGCGGCAGCGGCTCGAGGAGCAGAAGGAGCGGCACCAGGGCGGCAATAAATGGATCGGCACCGGCGGCACGTCGCCGTTCGGCGCGTATGGCTACAATCCGGAAGGTGTGAGGATCGGGCAGAAGGAATCGCGTCATCGGCGCGCGGTGAAGGTGTGGGACAAGCGTGAGTTCCGCGATCTCGACGGTGACACCGAGCTTGGCACGCGCACGATGAAGCTGGCGTTGCGCCGCCTGCGCCGGTTTGCGCGCCAGGGTGCGGCGACCGAGCTCGATCTGCCGGGCACGATCCATGCGACGGCGAGCAACGCGGGCTCGCTCGATCTGAAAATGGTGCCGGAGCGGCACAATGCGGTGAAGGTTCTGCTGCTGCTCGATATCGGCGGATCGATGGATGATTTCATCCGTGCGTCGGAGGAATTGTTTTCCGCCGTGCGCTCCGAGTTCAAGCACATGGAGCATTTCTACTTCCACAACTGCGTCTATGAGCGCGTGTGGAAGGAGAACCGGCGGCGCGATGCGACGTCGCTTTCCACATGGGACCTGCTGCGCACGTATGGGCCGGATTACAAGCTGATCTTCGTGGGCGACGCGACGATGAGCCCTTACGAAGTGATCCAGCCAGGTGGCAGCGTGGAACATTGGAACGAAGAGGCGGGTGCGGCGTGGATCACGCGATTGACGCAGCATTTCCGCAGTGCCGCCTGGCTAAATCCGGCGCGCGAGGATTACTGGCCCTATACGCACTCGATCGTATTGCTGCGTGACCTGATGGCGCAGCGCATGTTTCCGCTGACGCTCACCGGGCTCGACAACATGACGCGCGAACTCTCGCGCTGACCACGGAGAAAACCAAATGATTATTGTCCACCATCTGGAAAATTCCCGCTCGCAACGCGTGCTTTGGCTGCTCGAGGAGTTGGGCGTGCCTTATGAGGTGAAGCGCTACGAGCGCGACCGCGCCACGATGCTGGCGCCGCCGGAGCTGCGCGCGGTGCATCCGCTCGGCAAGTCGCCGGTGATCACGGATGGCGACAAGACGATCGCAGAGACCGGCGCGATCGTGGAATACCTGATCGGCACCTATGGTGATGGCCGCCTCGTGCCTGCAGGCGGCGACGACAAGCTGCGTTATACCTACTGGCTGCATTTCGCCGAGGGGACCGCGATGCCGCCCTTGGTGATGACGCTGCTGTTCACCGAGATACCGAAGCGCGCGCCGTTCTTCATCCGTCCGATCGCAAAAGGGATCGGCGATCAGGTGCAGAAGAGCTTTTTGCGCCCGGCTGTCGAGAAGCAGCTGGAGTTGATGGAAGCCGAGCTGGGCAAGAGTGCCTGGTTCGCCGGGCCTGAGCTGACCGGTGCGGATGTGATGATGAGCTTCCCGGTGGAAGCGGCGGCGAGCCGGATCGGGCTGGGGTCGCATCCGAAGCTGAAGGCGTGGCTGGAGAAGGTGCACGCGCGGCCAGCCTATCAGGCGGCGCTGAAGCGGGGTGGTGCTTACGCGTTTGCCTGAGGGGTTGTCTGTCTCAGGCGGTTTGGTGGGGGCGTGAGTTGGTGGGACGCTTAAGCGCGTCCCACCCTACGGTGTTTAGCGGGTGACTTGCAGGCTGAAGTCGGGGTGGAGCGAGGACGGCTTTGGGGCGTGGGCGTGGGCTGCGTCGTTGCCGGCGTTTGATGCCAGGGCGTAGATGTCGCCGCTCGCGGTGGCGATGTAGAGCCGGCCGTCCGAGACCGCGGGGGAGCCAAAAAAACTGGCCCCGGTGCTGCCCGTTGTCAGAATACCGCCATAAGAGTTGATCGCATAAGTGACGTTATCCTGCGACGTGAAGTAGATGACACCGTTCGCCGCTACAGCGGAGCGCACCAGGCCGTTTGTGGGGAAGCTGAAATACACAGAGCCGTCTCGCGCGTTCAGGGCGTAGAGGTTCGTGTCGCCCGAGCCTATATAGACGAGATTGTTGTAGACGGCCGGGCTGGCGTAGACGGGTGACCCGGTGGTGTACGACCATATCAGATAGCCAGCGTTGGCGCCCGAGGTGCCGATGGCGTATATCTTGTCGTCGTCGGAGCCGACATAGAGCCGGCCGTTGACAATGGCAGGCGTGCTTTCGACATGGCCGCCGGTCGTGTAGGACCATAGCAGCGCGCCGGTGGCAGCATTGAGGCAATAAATTTTGTTGTCATAGCCGCCAAAATACACGCGCCCGCTGACCAGCGCTGCCGTCGTGTCCGTGCCGGACGAAAGGGTGTAGCTCCAGAGCACTGCCCCGGTGGTCGCATTCAGGGCATAGAAGCTGCCTTGGTAGCTCCCGACATAGATGACGCCGTTGGCGACTTCCGCGGAGCCGTAGAAATAGCCCGGGAACGTTACTTTCCAGATTGTGGCGCCGGTATTGGCATTGAGAGCGTAGTAGTTGCCGCTGAGATCGCCGAAATAAAGCGTGCTTCCCACCAGTGTCGGCGATGCCGTGACATTGGCGCCGAGGTTTTTGTTCCAGATCGTCGCACCGGTATCGACGTTGAACGCCGCGACGCCGGAGGTGGTGCCGACATAGACGCGATTATTGGCAACCACCGGGGTGCCGCCGGTGGTGTTGGCGGGAACGCTCCACAGCGTGCCCAGCGTTGGCACGGTGCTGAACGACAGCGTATTCTCGTAGGGGTTGACGTTGGCATGGGCCGCGCCGAACCCGAATTGCGTCCATGGCGTGGTGACGGTCAGCGCGTGCTGTGCGGCATCGCCGCTGCGGCGGCCGATCGCGGTGATGCTGTGCGAACCGGGCGCGGCGGAGGCTGGGACGGTGATCGATCCGGTGAGCGTGCCTGTCGAGGAGCTGACGAGGAGTAGTGTGTCGGTCGTGTCGAAATACACGTCGACCGCTTCGCTTGTGTCGAAGCCGGTGCCGTTGATGGTGATCGTCTGGGTCGGATGTGGGCCCGAAGCAGGAGTTGTGAGTGTCGTTGCCGCAGACGCCACGTGAGCAAGGCAGACAGAGGCCGCCAATGCCGCGCCGAACTTTGTAAGCATGTGTAACACCCCTGGGTTTGGGCGTGCCGTAGCATAGGTCCGTTGCCGAAGCCAAGTGAAAGTGCCGGCTCATTGGGGCAGTGCAGTATTGGCGGATTGTTTGTTTCAGAAAAGTGGGTGGAAGCGCTGAGTGACAACTTAGAGTTAGGCTCGCTGTCGTTCGGCCAGGATTGGCCGGAAGCGGAATGGCCGCTTCGGATGGCAAGACCTGCCAAAGCAGACATACACACGCTGTGGCGTTCTGAGGTAAGGTGTTTGCTGGAAAAATCCTGCACGGTAATGCAGAGCCGTCATTTGCTTCCCAGGCAGCTTGTGATGACTGCTAGCGCGGGGCGCCAACATCTGGTGATCCGAGCCAAGTAGTCGCATTCCATTTCGCAGCAGGGTCGCCTCATCTCATTGATGACAGTCCTTTTCAGGGGCGCAACATGAATGGCACGCGGTTTGCAGCTTCGCTCGTGGCGCCGCACTGGCCACGAAATGTCCGGTTCGACGAAGCTGACGTGTACTACAAATATTAATAATGTAACGAACTATCATTGCCCGTGGACAGAAATAATGATCCGCAAAAGTCTACCCTCATTCGGTCGCCCTCTGGTGGCGGTTTTAATTCGGCGTTGCAAACGCAACGGGCGGTATCAATGAAAGCGACAAAATCGAGGGGGCACGATATCAAGTTGGGCCACGCAGCGCTGGTCGCGGGCGTAGGCTACCTACTTACGCCAACGCCATTTTCAGAGTTCTATATCTGGCCGCATCTTGTAATACCCACGAATATTGAACAGACAGAGCATAACATTATTGGACATCATAACCTCTTCGCCGCAGCTATCCTCTGTTATTTGATTAGTTATGTCTTTGATGTGGTCATTGCGTGGGCACTGTATTACCTGCTCAAGCCTGTTAGCGCGTCGCTTGCACTGCTGGCCGCGTGGTTCCAGCTCGTATACACCGCAGTGGGACTTACTGCGTCGCTGAACCTTACAGGCGTCCTTCGGCTGCTCACCACACCTCAGGACGTTGCACTCTTTGGAGGAGGCTTTTTGCATGGGCAGATAAGGCTGATGTTGTCATCTTTTCATGCCACCTGGGGTCTGAGCCTGATATTTTTTGGCATTCATTTGGTGCTGGTTGGCTACCTTATCTTCAAATCCGGCTATATCCCAAAACTAGTTGGTGTCTTCGTGGCCATCGCTGGGCTGGGATATGTGATTCAGAATTTGAATAACTACCTTTTTCCCGAGCCCAACCTCGACTACCTGGGAATCGCCTTGATCGGAGAGTTGTTATTCATGTTCTGGCTATTGATCTGGGGCTGGAGAATCAAGGAACTTTCCCCGGATGAAACGTCTCTCGTGGAAGCAGCAGAGCGATAGTATCGCCTAGTGCAACAAATTGGGTTATGCGCCACCACGATTGTCTGCTTTGTGGCGCGACCGCGCTGCCGCTTGATGAGCGAAGGGGGGCACGGCTGAAGCGGAATAGTTGCTGCGCGTTTTTCCGCCGTCACGTGGTGATGGCCAGAATGGGCGCAAAGCAGCCACAGCACCGCTGAATTCGTTCCCGCGCAGCTAAGGCACCGCCCCGCAGCTACACAAAAACAAAAGTTCTTTGGTTCTTTCTTTCAAGAAAGAACGCCTTCCTTCCTTAACCTAGCAACGGATCAGCCACGTACAAGCTGCTCCCCGTATCGCGGAACTCGGCACTTTTCGCCTCCAACCCGGCAAGCCGGTCGGCTTCCGCGCGCACATCCTGGGTGATCTGCATCGAGCAGAATTTCGGGCCGCACATCGAGCAGAAATGGGCGGTTTTGTGGGCGTCTTTGGGGAGGGTTTCGTCGTGGTAGGCGCGGGCGGTGTCGGGGTCGAGCGAGAGGTTGAACTGGTCTTCCCAGCGGAAGGAGAAGCGGGCGCGGGAGAGGGCGTCGTCGCGGAGCTGGGCGGCGGGGTGGCCTTTGGCGAGGTCGGCGGCGTGGGCGGCGATCTTGTAGGTGATGACACCGACTTTCACGTCGTCGCGGTTCGGCAGGCCGAGATGTTCCTTCGGCGTGACGTAGCAGAGCATGGCGGTGCCGTACCAGCCGATCTGGGCGGCGCCGATGGCCGATGTGATGTGGTCGTAGCCGGGTGCGATGTCGGTGGTTAGCGGGCCGAGTGTGTAGAACGGCGCTTCGCCACAGCAGGCGAGCTGCTTTTCCATGTTCACCTTGATCTTGTGCATCGGCACGTGGCCGGGGCCTTCGATCATCACCTGGCAGCCGCGCGCCCAGGCGACTTGCGTGAGTTCGCCAAGCGTTTCGAGTTCGGCGAACTGGGCGGCGTCGTTGGCGTCGGCGATGGAGCCGGGGCGCAGGCCGTCGCCCAATGAGAAGGTGACGTCGTAGGCGCGCATGATGTCGCAGATGTCGTCGAAATGGTCGTAGAGGAAGCTTTCGCGGTGATGGGCGAGGCACCAGCGCGCCATGATGGAGCCGCCGCGCGAGACGATGCCGGTGACGCGACGTGCGGTGAGCGGCACGTGGGCGAGGCGCACGCCGGCATGGATGGTGAAGTAGTCGACGCCCTGTTCGGCTTGCTCGATCAGCGTGTCGCGGAAGACTTCCCAGGAGAGCTTGTCGGGGTCGCCGCCCACCTTCTCGAGCGCCTGGTAGATGGGAACGGTGCCGATGGGCACGGGCGCGTTGCGCAGGATCCAGCCGCGAATGTTGTGGATGTTGCGGCCGGTCGACAGGTCCATCACCGTGTCGGCACCCCAGCGTGTGGCCCAGACGAGCTTCTCGACTTCTTCGGCCGCGGACGAGGTGACGGCGGAGTTGCCGATATTGGCGTTGATCTTCACCAGGAAGTTGCGGCCGATGATGGTCGGCTCGAGTTCGGGGTGGTTGATGTTGGCGGGGATGACGGCGCGGCCGCGGGCGACTTCGCTGCGGACGAATTCGGGAGTGATGAAGGCAGGGATGTCGGCGCCGAAATCCTCACCGTCGGCGCGGGCGGCTTCGGCACCGGCGCGCATTTCGGCGCGGCCAAGGTTTTCGCGGTGGGCGATGTAGATCATCTCGTCGGTGACGATGCCGGCGCGGGCGAATTCGAGCTGGGTGACCATCTGGCCGGGTGCGGCGACCACGATGGCGGGTGCGGCGGGGCAGGAGGGGACAAGGCGGTCGCCGGTTGCGAAGCCGTTATCTTCGGGGCGGATGGCGCGCGGTTCCACGCGTGCGAAGCTGCGGGCGGCGATCCATGGCGCGCGGATGGGCGGCAGGCCGGCCTCGAGATCGATAGTGACGGCGGGGTCGGTATAGGGGCCGGAGCAGTCGGGCACGCGGACCGGTGCCTCGCGGGCTTCGGGGGCGAGCTCGATTTCGCGAAAAGGAACGGCGATATCCGGGCGGCCGGGCGGGCTGGAGTAGATTTTCGAGGAGCCGGTAATCGGGCCGGTGGTGACGCTGGCCGCACTTGAAAAGGCGGGTGCGACGCGGGTTTGTTCGTTCATCGGCCGGCTCCTCGGTGCCGGGCTAGCAGACGTGGGAAGGGTGGCGCTGTGCCATGTCTCCCGTCCCTCCGCCGGCATGACCCGGATCAGGTTTGTCGGGGTCACCGCGCGACAGCGGACTCTCAGCCCTTGGCAGGGCTCCCCCCGGAATGACTGGAGTGGACGCGGAGCGAAGCGGTTCGTCAAGTCAACGGTGCGGCATCGACGATGCGCGGCGAGAGAATGGCCTGCTTTCGGCGACGATCACCCTGTGTGTTTAGCGCGATGTTTCATGGCATTTGTTGCCAGGTGAGTTGGCCGGATTAGCCAGGTTCTGACGTCAAATAGCTGGTTACGGGTGGCTGGGCGTGGCACGCGGCTCGCAAGTGAGGGAATGACAACAAGACGGAGGGCTCACTCAATGCGCACATTGGTTTTGGCATCGGCAGCGTTGCTGGCTCTCGCATGCACGCCGGCGCGTGCAGCCAGCGCGAATGCTACGTTGTCTGGAGGCGGGTTGGTCGTCGACTCACCCTGCGCGCAGCACGTGACCATCACGCCGGACCCCGGGTTGCGCGGCCAGGTGAACGTTCAGGCACAGGCCGAGCATGAGGAGGAAATCGCACAGTTGCGCCTTGAGAGTCGGGGAGATGCGCGGGTGGGGGTGCGCCCGGGCGGCTGCTGGTCGCCAGCCCAGTGGGGATTTCATCGGACGTTGACGATCGAGATACGCGTGCCGATGGGCTTCCCGCTCATGATCGACGAGTTGGGAGCCGGCAGTTACACGATCGAAGCAGTGGGCGGCCCTCTCGCCGTGGACGTCTCGGGCGCGGGCGATGTGGCTGCCGCCGCCGTGACGACATTGAAGCTGGACTTGAGCGGTGCCGGCCAGATCGACGTGGGCCAGGCGGACGGTGCGGCGAGCATCGAGATTTCGGGGCATGGCAAGGTAAAAGTGGGCCGCGCGAGGATGCCGAGCCTGTCGGCCGACATCAGCGGGGCCGGCAGCCTTGGTGTCGCCAGCGGGCAGATCGGCTCGGTCAAGCTGCAAGAGAGCGGTGCGGGCTCGATCGATCTCGGAGCCAGCGTCGAGAATGCGAGCGTGGGGATATCCGGTGTGGGTTCGGTTCACTTCGCCGAGGTGAACGGCAGCTTGCACAAGGAAGTCAGCGGCCTGGGCTCGATCAGCGTCGGCAATTGAGCAAGTCGGGCCGGGAGGCTGTCGCCAGCCTCCCGGCCCGTGACCGATGCCTTATTGCGGCGGGACGGTTGTGGTCGACTGGGTGGTGGTCGAGGTGGACGACGTCGTGGGCGGCGGCACGACGGGCTGGGCGGTCTGTGTGGTCGAGCTCTGGCTTTGGCTCACGGCGCCGTTGGAATCGCGGTAGCTGGTGGACTTGGAGTCGCGCGTGTCGCCCATGCCGTCTTGCGCGTGAGATTCGTGGGTTGTGCTCAGCACGCCAGGTGCGGGCACCGCGGGTGCGGCTTGCTCGGTCGTGGTCGTGCTTTCGGTCGCGGTCTGCGCGATGGCTGCACCCGAGATCATGAAGGAAGCGGCCGCGACCGCTGTCAGAATACGCATTGTTGTTCTCCAGAAATATGTCGCCAGACGAAGTGGCAACGATGACGCGCTCATCGAACGCGGAGCGGACATTGGCAGTTGCCTGCGGCGGGACAGAGGCGGGCCCGGCCAAAGTGTGGTCGCAATCGCGCAACCTTCCGTTGCACGTTGGCCGGGCGAAACCAAAATCTGGGGTGAGCCTTAACGACGCATGACCGATGACGCTCTCGATCTTGCTGCGCTGACATGCCGACGGTTGCAGGCCCAGCGGCTGCACCGGCAGGTTTTGGCGATGCTGGCCCGCGAGCGTGAGACGCGGCTGGAGCGAACGGTCACACGCCTCCAAGCGCGGCCGCTTCGCCAGCCGGTGCTGGCTGCGGTGCAGCCTCCTTCGTAGAAAAGCGACCGCTTAGCAGGCCGCTCTCCGGCCGGCAGAGTGTGGGCGTGTGGCCGCGAAAGCGCGCCTTTCGCAGGAAAGTCGTGAGCGCTCGATGCGGCTTTGCACCAGGACGCTGCTGATGCCTATAAATTGATCTATGGAAACGAAAATCACTGTCGAAAAGGCTGGTCAATTCGATTTCGGCCGG
The DNA here is from genome assembly GCA_963848205.1 of uncultured Alphaproteobacteria bacterium. GTDB lineage: Bacteria > Pseudomonadota > Alphaproteobacteria > Acetobacterales > Acetobacteraceae > BOG-908. The sequence continues at coordinate 784,659 of CAWKCV010000003.1, forward strand.
ATTCCCGTGGTCGTTGTGTCGTTGCGCAGTTGTGCTCACGCATTCGTTTCGTCTATACAATGTAGTCCTGGCTGCGACGATCCTGATGGGGTTTTGGGATGAGCGACATGCGTGCCGTACCTCTGCCATCGGATCCGGACCTGGACGACTTCCTGCTGCCTTCAGCGCCGAAACGGCCCGTGGCGCGCATGGATTCAGACATAGTCGTCAATCTGTCGGCCACATCGCTCCGTTCAGCGCCGGCCGTCATGCTCGAATCGAGCATGCTCACCTTTGTGGATGGCGCTGATCTGGGCGGCGGACCGCTCAACAACCAGTCGCTGGCCACCTCGCTGCACGGTCTGCTCAAGCTGCTGCCTGGCGAGGATCTGATCGTTCAGGAGTTGGAGGAGGGCGAGGATCCGGGTGCGGCGCTCGATCCATTGTTGCGCGAGACGACCAAGCATCTTCGCAGCATCGGCCGGGTGAACATCCTTATTGCCGGCCAGACCGGCGTGGGCAAAAGCTCGCTGATCAATGCGGTGTTCGGCGAGGAGTTTGCGCGGACAGCATCCGGGCGGCCGGTGACGCAGCATGCGGAATGGTTCAGCTCCGACAGCATTCCGTTGCGCATTCTGGATACCAAGGGGCTGGAGGCCAAGGATTACGCAGCCACCGTCAGCGATCTTCGCGCCGAGATCGAGACGTGCCGCGCGATGAAGGATGCCAAGGACCAGTTGCACATTGCCTGGCTGTGCATCGCAGCGCCGAGCAGCCGTATTCAGGATGCCGAGATCGACGTGCTGCGCACGCTGAGCAAATACGACATACCGACGATCGTCGTGCTGACGAAATACGATGACGAGCCGGAGTTCATCGAAGTGGTGGACCAAGTGCTGACGGAACGGCGCGTGCCGCGCCACGCCATCGTGCCGGTGCGTGCGGTTGCGAAAAAGCATATGCCGCAGGCCGGATTGTCGGACCTTGTGGTGGCGACGTTCCGCGCGTTGCCGACGGCGCATCGCGCGGCGTTCGCTGCGGCGCAGAAAGTGAATTTGGAGCTGAACAAGGAAGCGGCCAACGAATACGTCAAGGCGGCCGCGGCGGCCGCGGCTGCGGCGGCCGTCATTCCAATCCCGATGGCGGACGCGCTGACGCTGGCGCCGATCCAGACGGGAATGATGGTGGGTATCTCTGCAGCATTCGGCTTGCCGCTCGACCGGCAGGCGGTGCTGCAGTTGATGACGACAGTGCTGGGCTGCGTCGCCCTGTCGGCCGCCGGGCGTTGGGCGGTAGGCACCGTGCTCAAGCTGATCCCAGGACCTGGCTCACTGATCGGCGGCATTCTCAATGCCGGCGTAGCAGGCACGCTGACGCTCACGTTGGGCCGGGTCTATATCGCGTTCCTTTACGCGTTCATCGAGGAGAATGGCCGCGTGCCGTTGCCGGACGAGATTTTGCAAGCTTTTCCGGCGTATTATCGCGGGCATGCGGGGCGGTTGAAGGAGAAGACGGATCAGTTGGCCGCGGCGGAGGCGGAGGCACACGGGTAAGAAGGCAAGCAAGCAGTTCTTTGTTGAAGGAAAGAACCAAACAACTTTGATTTCGGTGCATCCACTGGATGGATTTTTCCGTGCTGTTGTTTAGCAGGGCAGCGCGAACTTTCCTCGATGGCGAAGACGAACGTTGGATCCTTGAGACTTTTGCCTGGCTCAATCACCAAATACAACCTTGCGGCTGGCTTGCTTCGCGCCCGGTGATACTACCTACCTCCGAGTTCTTTCCCCCGACCGAACTCGAAGGCCAAGGGCGCGCCGAGTTTATCTTCGATTGTGTTCGTCGGCACATGGGCATGCTCGATTGGGCATGTACGCTCGTCGCCCAGCCGCGACGTCGGGAAATGTCTCTCCCTGGAATTCCGTTTCACGGGCTGATGCATCAAGAAGGTGCTGCCGGGACATTCGGCCAGGAAGGTAATGCGGCCGTTATCACGTATGATCCTGGCGAGCTTGCGCATCCCATTCGGCTCATTGCCGTGCTGGCACATGAACTCGCGCATTATCGGCTTGCGGCCATATCGGCAGATATTCCCGGCGGTGTGGAGATGACAGAACAGGCGACCGATCTCACGGCGCTTGCATTTGGCTTCGGTGTATTCGGCGCGAACGCCGCGTTCGATTTCGCGCAGACGCAGGATTTCCAGACAGTCGGCTGGCAAACCCGGCGACTTGGCTACTTGTCCGAGCGCGTCTGGATTTTCGGGATTGCCGTCTTGTTACTTACGTCGAAGCGCAACCCTCAGATTGTCGGGCCTTATCTGAAAGCTCATCTCCGGTCCGATCTACGCAGCGCCTTGAAATCGATCCGGCAACGCCCAAACCTGCTGGCAAAGCTCAAAGAAAACCACGGATGATCACCTCAGAGAGGCCGCAATCACAGAGACCCCGGCGAAGCGCTCCAACTCTCGAAGGGTGACAACGATCCGTTCCGTATCGGAGATGCCGAACGTGCTGCCGTCTTTGAGCAAGGCACCGTTTTGAATGAGATAGGCAGTGAGTCCGCAAGCCCGATCCAGCAAGGACTTCAGATCAGAACGTTGTCCCACCAGCTCTAATTCCCGTTCTCCAAACCGGGCAAGTTCCAACTGCGCGCGGTTCGGCGCGCACACCTCGAGCGCTGTCGGCCAATGCGGGTTTCGCCCGGGCGAGGCCAGCTCCCGCCAACCTTCCGGGAGGGGTTTGGCGGAATCGAGGACTGCGACGATGACACCTGCAAAACTGATCACCGCATCGGCTACTGACACGCACGGTTCAGTGCCATCGCTGCTTTTGTAACGACTGCACAGCGTTTTGAACAAAGGCCGCTATCAATGGATTGTGGCTGCGCCAAGAGGAGCATCACAGTTGGTAGCGACGCTGTTGCTTTCGGCCGTTTATCGAATGACGGCGCCTCGCGATTCTGCAGACGGTCTTTCTTCGCGCTGAAACGAGAAAACCTAGAAAGCGCGTCTCTGACGATTTAAACGAATATTCAAAAGTTTTTTGGTTCTCTTTCTCCAAAAAAGAACCGCTTTCTTTCTTAAGGCGCCACATAAACCTCAACACGCCGATTGCGATCACGACCTTCCTGCGTCGCGTCGTCGGCGACGGCGACATCTGCGCCGAAACCGGCGGCACGCGCCGGGGTGACGTTGGCGCGAGCCAGGGCTGCGACAACGGCGGCTACGCGCTTCTGCGAGGCTGCCTCTCGGACCGCCTGCGCGCCGGTGTTGTCGGAAAAGCCTGCCAGGATGAGTTTGTCGCCGGTGATGCGGTGTGCGCGGAGGTAGGCGTTGAGCCGATCTACATCGTGATAGCCGCCGCGGTCGAGCTGGATCGAGCCAGGCTCGAAATGGAACACCACGGGAAGAAGTGTGGCGCCGGCGACGAAACGCTTGAAGCGGTCCGGGGCGGGAGACATCGCTGGCGTGACGGACACCGATACAGGCGAGGTCTGCAGCGAGGCGACCGCGGTCGACTGTGTCGGAGGCGGCGAGGAAGGCAATGCGGCCGCGAGCAGGCCGGCGGCTTGGATGGCGATTTGAGCGGTGGCCGACTGCGCGTAGGTCTGGAAGCGCGCGGCAGCCGGTGAGAGCGCGCGGCCGGCCAGCAGGGTCAGATGGCCAGTAAGGGCATAGGTGCCGTCGGCGATGGTTGCAGGCGTAGGCAGAGAGGGCGCATGGCCATCGAGCGCGACGGGCACGATGTGGCCTTGACTGGTGCCGCTGGTGGCAACGATGCCGATCGAGTCCGAGTCGTTGACCACTTCAGCCAGAACGGCCGTATCGTCGGCTGTTTTTGTGGCGGCGCTGGGCTGTGCGGCGTCGGCGAACAGCAGGCTGGCCGAACTGTCGGCGCCGTGCGGCTCGGCAACGAAGGCGTGGATGGCGCCGGCGGGTGCACCAAGCTCCGACCAGTTCCTGATCTTGCCGGAGAAGATCGCCTGCAACTGGCCGCGGCTCAGCGAGGCGATCGGGTTGCCGGGATTGACGATGATGGCGGCGGCGTAGGTGGCGACGGCCGGCTCGCCGGGGGCTGCGGCGACCAGCGCCAGGTCCGCCTGGCCTTGCGCGACCGCGTCCCGTGCCGAAGCGGATTCCGCGTGCGAGACTGCGATGGCATCGGTGTGACCGGCTGCGCTGCCGACGAAATCGATGCTGTTGGCCTGAAGTCCGGGCTGGACGTGAATGTCGGTGTCGCCGCTCAGGGCGAGATAGGCGGCCGCCAGGCGTGAAGCGGCGCCATGGGCGTCGGCCAGTCTGAACGCCGGCGTGACGGAGACGCGTGAAGGGGCCGCCTGGATGACCGGCCGGGCGACGACTGAGGCGGCAGCAAGTTGGGCGGGTGCAGGCTCGGCCGCGGCAGGTGCGGGCGGTTGCGGCCGGTTATCGAGATAGACTTTGCCGCCGAGCCCTGCGACGCCGAGCACGACGGCGGCGGCCTGGACGGCGCGCAGTCGGCCCGAGCTTTTGCGCACCACAACCGTTGTCAGGTCGCTGCTGCAGCGTGGGCAGATGAACGGCTCGTCCTGAGGCACTTCGACGACGCGCTGGCTTGTTGCCATGCTGCACAGTTTCACGTTCATACAACGGCCGCGGTGCATCGTCATTTCGAGACCCTTCGTGATTACGAGCCAAGAACAGAGACCGTCGTCCGTTTTTTCCTGGAAAGGACGCTTTCGCTCTGTAAACCCGATACTCACGAAAGCGTTACTTGGTTAAATCTCGATTTGCAAGCGCATCGCTTGCACCGGGCGACTCGCAAGGCGCGAGTGTTGCCGCGATGCCGCGATTCAGTGCGCCTTGAGCTTGTCCAGTCTCGCGGTAGCCTGGATGAGGCTCGCTTGGGCAGCCTCGAAGCCGCGGGCCGCATCTGGCGTCGGCGCGCCATCCGAACTCCCCACGGCGTTGGCCAGAGCATCGAGCCTGGCGGATAGCGCGATGAGGCCGGCGGGGTCGGGCGGCGCGCCTTGAGCGCCATCCTGTCCGGCGCCGAGCACCTGCTTGAGAGACTGTTGCGCCGATGCCGCCGACGGATTTGCCTGACCTGCGGTTTGGGAGGTCGGAAGCTGCAGATTGGCGGCTTCGTGCAATTCTGTGCGTGCCTTGACCTGGGCTGCCTCGATCGCGCGGGACAGGGCGAATTGGGCCTGGAAGGCAGCGGGCGGAAGATGTTCGCGCGGATCAGGAACGATCGTGAGGGGTTGCCGGACGGTCGTGCCACCCGCGCGCAGGATGATCGTGTAGTCGCCGGGGGGTGCGAGGATTGGCGCCTGTGGCGGGTCGCCGTCTTTGAGTTCGTCGGGCTGCTTCAGGCGCAGATCCCACACGAGGCGATGCGCACCGGCGGTCGTCTCGACCTGTGGCGCGGCCGGCACCCATTCGGGTGCGATGGGCAGCGTGGCCGCGTCCCGCACGTGTGGCGGGTCGGCGCTGCTGAAGCGGGCAGCCGGCGTGCCGTCTGGGAAGTCGACCTCGATCTGCACGGTGTCGGCGGTTTGTGCGGCGAGCAGATAGTCGATCACCGCGCCGTCGGGCGGGTTGGGCGCCATCGGCTCGTCCTTCGGCATCGGCGTGCCGGTGAAGGCGGCCGCGTGCAGGCGGATCGCGGGGGCTGGCGGGAACAAGCGGGTTTCGGGCGACGCTTTGGCGGCGAGCGCGCGCAAGGCGGCGATGTCGTCCAGGATATAGAAGCCGCGGCCATGGGTGGCGATGACCAGATCGTCGCCATGTTCGGTCATGTCTCGCACGGACGTATGCGGCAGGCCGGATTGCAGGTCCTGCCAATTGTCGCCCGCGTCGAAGGAGACGTAGGCGCCGTCCTCGGTGCCGGCGAACAGCAGATTGGGGTTCGCAGCGTCCTCGCGGATGACGTTGGCGCTGCTGGGTGCGCTGCCGTGCGGCAGGCCTTTGGTGATCGGCGACCAATGCGCGCCGGCGTCGCGGGTGCGGTAGAGATAGGGCGCCTGGTCGCCGAGACGGTGGCGGTCGACGGCGAGATAGGCGGTGACGGCGTCGGCGTGGGAGGCTTCGATGATGCCGATTTTCGACCAGGGCTCGAGCCCCGGTGGCGTGACATCGGACCAGTGCGCGCCGGCATCGGCGCTGCGCCAGACCAGGCCGTCATCGGTGCCGGCCCAGATCAGGCCAGGCTGTTTGGGCGAGGGAGCGAGGGCGTAGATCACGCCGCGGCGTGGGCCCTCGGCGGTGACGTCCGCGGCTGTGGCGGCGTCCAACGTGCCCGGGACCGGCGGGTCAGGGCGCGTGAGGTCGGGGCTGATCGTCTGCCAGTGCCCGCCCTGGTCGGTGGTGGCGAACACGCGCTGGTTGGCGAAGTAGAGTGTGCGGCCGTCGGGCGAGAAGGTGAGCGGCAGCGTCCAGGTGCCGCGATAGGCGCCGGGGAAGGCGAGGGTGGGGTCAAGCCCGTGGAGCTGGCCGGTTTTGAGGTCGAGCCGGTCGACACGGCCGCCAAAGACGCTGTCTGGGTCGGCGGGGTCGGGGGCGATGTTGTCGCTTTCGCCGCCTGCCGCACTTTCATGGAATTCCTGCATGCCGATGCCGTCGAACGCGTCGGTGGCGCGGCTGCTGACGCTGGCCGCACCCAAATCCTGCTGGGCGCCATAGACGCGGTAGGGGAAGCGGTTGTCCGTGCTGACATGGTAGAATTGGGCGGTGGGCTGGTTGAACCAGCTGCTCCAGGTGGCGCCGGTATCGAGGCTGACGAGCGCGCCCTGGTCGACGCCGAGCATGCGTCGGTCGGGATTGGCGGGGTCGATCCAGAGCGTGTGGAAATCGTCGCCGGTGGGGTCGCCTTTGAGCGCATTGAAATGGGCGCCGCCGTCGGTGGAGCGCAGGACGATGGTGTCGCACACATAGATCGTGTCGGCATCGCGCGGCTCGGCGGTGATGCCGGAAAAGTACCAGGCACGTTCGGTGATGCGCTTGTCGCCGGAAACCAGGCGCCAGTTGGCGCCGTGATCGTCGGAGCGATAGAGGCCTTTGCCCGGTGCGCCATCGCGTGTGTCGATCAGGGCATACACGCGGGCCGGGTTGGCCGGCGTGGTGGCCAGGCCGATGCGGGCCGGCTGGTCAGGAAGCCCGTGGCCGGTGAGCGGGGCCCAGGTTTTGCCGTTGTCGGTCGATTTGTAGAGGCCGCTGCCCGGGCCGCTGCTGGGCGGATAGACGCTCCAGGGAGGCCGGCGGGTTTGCCACAGCGCGGCGTAGATGGTGTCCGGGTTGGCGGGTTCGAAGGCGAGGTCGATGGCGCCGGTGTCGGCGTCGTGGAACAGGGTTTTAGTCCAGGTGGCGCCGCCATCCTCGGAGCGGAACACGCCGCGGTCGGGGTTGGCGTCGTAGGGGTGGCCGAGGGCGGCGACGAGGAGGGTTTCGGCGTGGCGCGGGTCGACGAGGATGCGGCCGATCTGCTGGGTGGATTGCAGGCCGATGGGCGACCAGTGGGCGCCGCCATCGTTGGTGCGGAACAGGCCGGCACCTTGGGCGATGTCGGAGCGCATATCGGCTTCGCCGGTGCCGACATAGAGGGTTTGCGGGGCGGAGGGAGCGATGGCGAGAGCGCCGATGGAGCCGACGGGTAGCGCGTCGGAAATCGGCTGCCATGTGCGCCCCGCGTTATCCGAACGCCAGACGCCGCCGTTGACCGCACCGAAATAGAAGCGGTTTGGATTATCCGGCGCGCCCTGCACGGTAAGCACGCGCCCGCCACGATACGGACCGATACTACGCCAGTGATATTGCTGGTAAGCCTCAGTCGGTACCGCCGCCGACGCGCTGCCCGCCATGAGCCAACTGCCCAGGGTCAAGAGTTTTTTGCTTCTTTTCTTCAAAAAAGAAGGCCTTGCTTGCCTGCCTATCGAACGAGACTCCCCACCCGCCTGCACAATCGACTTGTTCAATCCCGGCAGCTCCTGACTACGGATTTCCTGCCACTTGGAGATTTGCGCTTCCAATTGCGTATGGAGCGTATTGAACATGTCCTGATGTTGCGTGGTGGGCGCGGTGTCCGCGTCGTCCTGGCTGGCGGCGAAGGTGGCGTAGAGTTCGTTGAGCTTGCCGGGAAACGCGAGATTGGCTTCCGAGCCTTTCATGTTGACCTGGATCAGCTCGTCTTCCACCGGATCGAGCTTGGCGGAGAGCTGGTCGATCTGGGTGACAAGGGGTTGCTTGTCGGGCGCATTGCCAAGCGCTTTCTTGGCTTTCTCCAATCCGTCACGCGTGCGACGGATGGCGTTCACCGCCAGATGCAGTTGGTCGATATCCTGAACGGCTTTGGCTTCCAGCGCGGTCTTTGCAAGCACATCGGCCTCGCGGCCCGCGACTCGCGGATCGAGAATGATGGTGAGCGGCTGCTCGAGGGATTTGCCGTTCGCGGTCAGTCGCACGATGTAGTTGCCGGGTAGCACGAGCGGGCCGCGCGGTTCGGAGCCGGAGTAGAACGCGCCCGGAATCTGAGCGGGATCGGTGCTTCGCAGGTCCCATACCAGACGGTTCATGCCGGCGTCGGCGGGGATCTTGTCGTTCGGCACGATGCGATCGGGCCATTCGGGTGGCTGTTCGCTTTTATTGCTGTGCGTACTGGTGAGATGGCGGACGATCTTGCCATCGCTGTTGATGATGTCGATGGTGACCTCGCCCGCGGGTTTGGTTTTGAACACATAGTCGATCAGTGCGCCGGCTGGCGGATTTTCACCGACGGGGCGGCGTGTGTCGACCTCGTCGGGGTAGTGCAGGCGCAAGGCGGTTTGCGGCTTGTAGAGAATGGCTTCCCCGTGCGCCTGGGTTGCCTGGCGCAGCGGAGTCAGATCGTCGAGTATCCAGAACGCACGTCCGTGCGTCGCGACGACCAGATCGTCGCCTTTGACGACGAGATCGTGGATGGGTGTGGCGGGCAGATTCAACTGCAAGGGCTGCCAGTTCGCCCCGTCGTTGAAGGAGACGAACACGCCTTGTTCGGTGGCGGCATAGAGCAGGCCACGCTGGTTTGGATCTTCGCGCACGGCGTGGACGATGGCGCCGTCGGGCAGGCCGTCGACAATCGGCGTCCAGTTATGGCCGGCGTCGGTCGTTTTGTAGGCATAGGGTTTGATGTCATCGAGCTTGTGGCGATCGACGGCGATGTAGGCAGTGTTGGCATCGAAGGTGGAGGGCTCGATCATGTCGATCGAAGACCACTCAGGCATTTGCGCCGGAGTGACTTTGTTCCAATGGCCGCCATCGTCGGGCGAGAGCTGCACCAGGCCGTCATCGGTGCCGGCCCATAGCATGCCTTTCTGCTTCGGCGATTCGGCGAGTGCAAAGATGGTGTCGTAATATTCGACGCTGGTGATGTCCTTGGTCAGCGGACCGCCGGATGCGGTCTGCTTGGATTTGTCGTCGCGGGTGAGATCGGGGCTTATCGTTTTCCAGCTTCGGCCGTGGTCGGTGGTTTTCCAGACGGCTTCTGAGGCGACATAGATCGTGTCAGGGTCGTGCGGAGAGCGGATGAGTGGCGAAGTCCAGTTGAAGCGGTGCGCGAGTTCACCGGCGGGATGGCCGGAATTGTCGACCGGCCAGGCGCTGATATCCTGCACCTGCTCTACATGCTTGTTGTAGAGGCCGATGCTGTTCTCGGAATTGCTGACGATCATCCAGGCGTCGCGTGGGTCTGGCAGCACGAAGCCGCATTCGCCGCCGCCGGCCGGATAAAAATCGGTATCGTCGATGACGCCGCCATCGTCATAGCTGGCGACGGCACCGTTCGAATTGTCCTGCTGCGCGCCATATACCCAGTATGGAAACCGTGCATCGACGGCGACGTGGTAGAATTGCGCGGTCGGCTGGTTGTTCTGCGTGGACCAGTGCGCACCCTGGTCGAGCGAAATGCTGGCGCCGCCATCATTGGCATTGATCAGGCGCCGCGGATCGGCGGGGTCGATCCATAGGCCGTGGTGGTCGCCGTGCGTGGCCGAGACCAGGTTGAACGTCTTGCCGCCATCGGTGGAGCGCAGCATGCCGGTGTTGAGAACATAGACCGTGTCGGGCGATTTCGGGTCGGCATAGGTTTTGGAAAAATACCACGCACGCTGGCGGATGCGGCCATCCTGGCTGACGAGATGCCAGTTCTGGCCTGCATCGTCGGAACGATACAACCCGCCTTCCTTGGCCTCGATCATGGCGTAAATGCGCTTGGCATCGGCACCGGAGACGGAGACGTCGATGCGGCCGAGGATGCCGTCGGGCAAGCCGTGGCCAAGCAATTGCGTCCAGGTGGCGCCGCCATCGGTGGAGCGATACAGGCCGCTGCCGGGGCCGCCGCTGGCAAAGTTCCAGGGCTGGCGGCGAACCTGCCACATGGCCGCATAGACGATGTTGGCATTGTTGGGATCGTACGTGACGTCGATCGCGCCGGTAGCATCATCCTTGTGCAGGACGTTGTTCCAGGTTTTGCCGCCATCGGTGGTGCGGAATATGCCACGTTCCGCATTCGGGCCGAAAGCGTGGCCGATGGCTGCAACAAGTGCGATGTCGGGGTTTTTCGGATCGACGATGACGGCGCCGATCTGTCGGCTGTCGCGGAGGCCGACATTTGCCCAGGTTTTACCGGCGTCGGTCGTTTTATAAACGCCGTCGCCATAGGTGATGTTGCCGCGCAGCGCACCCTCGCCGGAGCCTACATAGATGATATTATGGTTGGATGGTGCGACTGCGATGGCGCCGATGGACGACATCTTCTGGCTGTCGAAAATCGGGTGCCAGGTGGCGCCGCTGTCGGTGGTCTTCCACACGCCGCCGGCAACACCGCCGAAATAGAACAGGCCCGGTTCGCCGGTGACGCCGGCCACCGCGATCGCGCGGCCGCCGCGGAACGGGCCGATATTTCGCCAGTGCATGGCGCCAAACAAGGATGGGTCGACGGTCTGCGCCGCGGCCTGGGTGGTGAGGGCGCAGCAGAGGAGGAGGGCGGTGCGGTAGGTCATGGGGGGGAGGTAAGCAAAAAGGAGGGGAGAAAGGAAGCAGTCCTTTTTTGAAAAAGGACCAAAAAACTTTTGTTTAGAAGCTTCGGCTCACGTCCACAAAGGCTTCCCTCCCGGGCAAGCGGTAGAAGGACTGGTCGCCGAATTCACTGGCGGTGACGGCGGGGCGTTCGTCGCTGAGATTGGTGCCCGAGAGCGTCAGGGCATAATGGCCGAATTGATAGCCCAGCGAGGCGTCCAGCGTCGCGTAAGCGCCCGCAGGCGCGGTGTTGGCGATATCGAGATAGCGTCGACCGATATAGTTGACCGTCGCGTTGGCGGTGAAACCTTGTGCCGGCGTGTAGATGAAACCCGCGGACAATAGCGTGCGCGGCGAGAGCGGTAGCAATTTGCCGCCGGCATTCACGTTCGCGCCACCTTCGGTCGCGATGTAGTTGGTGAAGCGCGCCTCGTGATCACTCGCGGTCATGTGCAGGATCAAATCGTCCAGCGGACGGTAGGCGAGATCGCCTTCGATGCCGCGCAGGCGCTCGCCACCTGCGTTCTGCATCAGCGGCAGGCCGTTGGTCGCGGTGGTTGCAACCACAAGGTTCTTGAAATCGAGCTGGAACAGTTCCAGCCCGTACTGGACACGGCCGTTCAGCACGCTGCCCTTCACGCCGCCTTCGACGCTGAAGGCGCGTTCGGGCAGCAGCACATCCGGCGTGTAGTCGGGTCCGAAATCGATGGCTGCCGGCTTGAAGCTTTCGCGCACATCCGCATACACGACAAGCGCGTGCCGGGCCTGTGCGAGCGGTGCGTAGCTGGCGCCGAGCGTCTCCGTCGGCCGCAAGGTTGATCTGCTGGAGCGCCCGAACAAGTCGTTAGCCTGATCGAAACCGTCCACATGCTTCGACACACGGTTTTCGGCGGTCTCATTCAGCCGTACACCGCCGGTCACGTCCGCACCGGCAATCGGCTTCCAATCGGCCTGCACATATTGGCCGGCAAACACGCGGTCGTCGACGATGGTGTTAATTTCATCGACATGGAGCGATGTCGTCGGCGGCGGGGCCGACCTGCCCGCGAGATTGGCATAGTAAGCACCATTGATGCTCGACTGTGCCGCACGGCCATATAGCAAGTCTGCACCCACCACGATACCGAGCCACGACCACGGTTCGGCAGACACATGGGTGTCGTAATAGGTATCGAGTATGTGTCGCCGTTGGTTTTGCGAGTCGGCATTCTGCGATCCGTCGTTCTGCAATGTGGAACGTAGAAAACCGCGTATGTCGGTGATGTCGGAATAGGCGATTGACACCGTGCTTTCCCAGGTGCCGACCCGCGTCGGCAGCGTGTAGCCGACTGCGACGTGATAGCGGTTTTCGTCGATGCGCGAATCCGCCGGATTATAGTTCGCGTCGATGGGTGTGAGCGCCGTCAGGCGGTCGCCCTGCCGCACGACGGGGCTGAATGGCGACGTCTGCACGAACGTCAGATCCGCATCGAGATGCAACACGCCCGGGCCCGCATTCATCGTGGCGCGATAGAGCGCGTGACCGTTTGCCACGCCTGAACGATCGTCGGCGAAACCCAGCGATTCTGCACCGAGGCTGAGCGATTGCTTCAGGCCTCCTTCGTCGGGCAAGTTGAAACTTGCCTGGCCACGGGCCGATCCGTGCGTGCCTCCACCTGCGGTAATCTGGTTCGGTGCCGCACCTGCGGGATTATGGATCACCTGGACCACACCGACGAACGCGGTCGCGCCATAGACGACAGGCGCCGAGCCTTTCAGCACTTCGATACGTTGAACGTTCGCCAGATCGAGCGTTGGTATCGTCGGGTTGAACGCGCCGCCCCACGGCACACCATCGACCACCAGGAGAAACGCATCGAATTCATGCAGGCCCCAAATTGAAGGTACGGCACTTGCCGGTCCCGCGTCTCCCCCGGGCGGCGCCTCCACACCCGGCACAAGTGCCAGCGCAGTTCGCAAATCGGTCGCATGACGCGCACGCAACTCATCGCCGGTGATGATAGTGACGTCGGCCGGCACGGTGTCGACAGGTTCGGGCGTACGTGTGGCGGTGACTTCGATGTTCTCCACCGGCGACGTGCTTTGGGCGAAAGCTGGTGTGGCGGACAGGAGGAGGGCCAAGTTGGATTTTACGAAGCAAGAAGTTCTTCCTTGAAAGAAAGAACCAAAGAACTTCTGTCCTTTCGCGCGTACCTGACGCCTTACTACAAGGCGATCGGTGCAGCGGCTTATCAACTTAGGCACTTTAAGGCTGCTTCATATAATTGCTGGTTTGCCGCGGCGATGATGGAGCCGCCGGTCAAGGGCGATTTTCCGTCGAGGTTTGTCACCATGCCGCCGGACTGTTCGATGAGTGCGATCAGCGGCACGATGTCATAAGGCTGCAGCGGTCCTTCCACCACCAGGTCGATGCTGCCGGCGGCAAGCAGCGCCAGCGAATAGCAGTCGCCTCCCCACCGCTGCAACCGGCAGCATTGCGCCAATTGCGCGAAATGCTCCGTGAGTCCGCCTTGCGCGATGAGAGCGGGATCGGTGCTGTAAAGAATGGCCTCGGAAAGCAGCTTCCGTTTGCTGGTGGCAAGGCGGCACTCGCTGCCTGCATGCAGCCTCCGCGCACCGCGGGTCGGATCGGCAATGTAGGTCTCGCCCGTGAAAGGCTGGTGCATGATGCCGGCGACCGCGCGGCCGTCCACGACCAGGCCGAGCAGGATGCCCCAGGTCGGCATGCCGCTCATGAAAGCGCGTGTTCCGTCGATGGGATCGATGATCCAGTAATCCGCACCCTCGCCGGTCCTACCGAACTCTTCCCCGATGATGCACAAATCTGGTGTTTGCGCAGCAAGCTGTGCGCGCAGGAATAGCTCGATCTCGCGGTCCGCCACCGTGACTGGGTCGAAACCTTCGCGGCCAAGCTTGTTGTCGGCGACGATATCAGTCCGGAAGTACCGACGGGCGATCGCGCCCGCCTCCAGCACGGAGACGAGCGCACGGTCGATATCGCGCGCTGCGTCCAAGCGCTAGCGGGCGGCCATGCGGATGGCGCCGTCGAGCCGCACGCACTCGCCGTTGAAATAGCCGTTGCGGATCATCTCCATCGCGAGCGAGGCAAACTCGTCCGTCATGCCAAGCCGCTTTGGAAAAGTCACGGAAGCGGCGAGCGCCATTTTCACGTTGTCGGCGATGCCTTGCAACAGCGGCGTGTCGAAGATGCCAGGCATGATCGTGTTGATCCGTATGCCCTCGCCGGAGAGGTCGCGCGCGATGGGGAGCGTCATGCCGACTACGCCCGCCTTCGATGCGGCATAGGCCGCCTGGCCGATCTGGCCGTCTTGTGCGGCGACCGACGCGGTGTTGACGATCGCGCCGCGTTCGCCGTGTTCGAGCGGATCGAGCGTGAGCATGCCGGCCGCACTCATTGCGAGACAGCGGAAGGTGCCGAGCAGATTGATCTCGATGATGCGTGTGAAATCCTGCATCGGGAAATGCCTGATTTCACCGGTTTTCTTGTCGCGGCTTGCCGTCTTGATGGCGTTGCCGGTGCCGGCGCAATTGATGAGCACGCGTTCCTGCCCGTGTGCCGCACGTGCTTTCTCGAAACCTGCCTGCACGTCGGCATCAGAGGTGACGTTCACGCGCGCGAACAGACCGCCGATCTCGTGCGCAAGAGTGGCACCCTGCTCAGCGTTCAGATCGAATATCGCAACTTTCGCGCCGTGCGCCGCCAGTGCCCGCGCCGCCGCCGCCCCCAACCCGCTCGCCCCACCCGTCACCACCGCCGCAATATTCCCGACATCCATTGCCTGACCTCCCTAGCAAAAGTTCTTGGTCCTTCTTTTCAAAAAAAGGACTGCTTCCTTAAATGACTTGGTTGTTCTTGAGCTGCGCCACGCGCTCCCCCGTATATTTCAGCTCCTCAAGTATGGAAGCCGTATGGTCGCAAGCCGCCCACGGCTCCAGCGCAGGTGCCGACGAAAACCGCGGCGCCGGCGCCGGCTGCAACGTCCCATCGACGTCGATGAAGGTCCCGCGTGCGATATTATGCGGGTGCAGCGGTGCTTCGGCGAGCGAGAGTATCGGCGCCACGCAGGCGTCGGTACCGTCGAAAATTGCGGCCCATTCATCGCGTGTGCGTGTGGCGATGATGGCGGCGAGTTTGCGTTTCAGGGCCGGCCAGGCGGCGGCGTCCATCTGCGCGTCGAAATCGGGGTCGTTCGCCAGGCCGAGTTTGTCGCGCAGGATGGCGTAGAACGGTCCTTCGATGGCGCCGATCGCGAGGTCACGGCCGTCGGCGCAGCGGTAGGTGTCGTAGAAGTGCGCGCCGCCGTCGAGCAGATTGGCCTGGCGTTCGTCGCGCCACAGGCCGGCCGCGTGCATGCCCCAGGTCATCGCCGAGAGTAGCGCCGAGCCGTCGGTCATCGCCGCGTCCACCACCTGGCCGGGAGCGCCCATGCGCACGGCGAGCAGCGCGGCGAGCATGCCGAACGCGAGCATCATGCCGCCGCCGCCGAAATCACCGAGATAATTCACCGGCGGCACGGGCGGTTCGTTGGCACGGCCGATCGTGTGCAGCGTGCCGGAGATGGCGATGTAGTCGATATCGTGTCCGGCGGTGTGGGCAAGCGGGCCGGTCTGCCCCCACCCGGTCATGCGGCCATAGACGAGCTTCGGCTGGTCGGCGAGCAACACCTCCGGCCCCAGGCCGAGCCGTTCCATCACACCGGGGCGGAAGCCTTCGATGATGCCGTCGGCACTGCGGCAGAGGTCGCGCAGAAGCTCGATGGCGCCGGGCTTCTTCATATCGACGGACATGGTGCGGCGGGAGCGGAGCAGCGGGTCGCCCGGCAGCCGCGCGGCATGAGGGCGTTCGACACGGATGACATCGGCGCCGTGGTCGGCCAGCATCATGCCGCAGAACGGACCGGGGCCGATGCCGGCAAATTCAATGATACGCAGATGGCTGAGCGGCGGCATGGCGATGTGGTAGGGTGGCATGTGCGCGGACGCAAGAATGCGTCGGCGCGGCAGGACGACGGCAGGGAGTGAGCGCGTTCGATGATTACCGTGCGCCGGGCGGAGTTGGCGGATTCGGCGGCCATTGGCGCCGTGCATGTGGCCGCGTGGCGCAGCGCCTATCCGGGCATTCTGCCGGAAGCCTATCTCGCCGGCCTCTCGCCCACACGCATGGCGCTGCATTACCGGGCGGCGATCGCTTCGGGTGCCTCGGTAATGGTGGCGACCGCGCGGGGGCAGGGGCCGCGGATCGTCGGTTTTACCACGGCCGGGCCGGCTCGCACGGCGGGGCTGGGCGATGCGGAAATCGAGACATTGTATGTGCTCGACGATTGGCGCGACCAGGGGGTAGGGAGGCGGATGATGCAGGCAGCGGCGAGCCAGCTTGTCTCGCTTGGCCATGGCTCGGTGTTTGTGTGGGTGCTGCGGGACAATCCGAGCCGATGGTTTTATCGGCATCTGGGCGGGCAGCCGGCGGCGGAGGGGCAGACGCGGCTGGCGGGCGTGGCGCTGCCGCAGGTGGCGTATCGGTGGGACCCGATCGATCGGCTGCTCGCGGCGGAGGCGGCTTGAGGAAGCAGTCCTTTCTTGCAAAAAGAACCAAGAACTTCTGCTGGTCAGCTGCTACTTTCGACAGGTTAGGGGGGCTGGGCCTAGAAGCACGGTTTCACCGGGGAAGCTGTAGGCTTGGTGGATGGCGTCGGACGGGTAGGTGCGGGTGAACCATTGCAGCATCGCTTCCGTTTGCAGCGTGTAGGTCAGCATCTTTCCATTCACACTGACCTTCTGGCGGTAGTTTTGCACTTTTGCCGTGGCGTCCTCCACGGCATCGCCCGTCTCGATATAGTTCTGGAAGCAGCGATTTTTGCCGAACCAGTCGCCCCATTCGCGCGTGAGGCTGGTGCCGAACGCGTCATGCACCACTTCGGCCACTTCGTGCGCCAGCGTGTCCGCATCGGGCGACGGAATTTGGAACAGGTCGTTCACATTCTCCAGCCATGACGTGTAGGTGAAAACCGTGTTCTCGGCTCCGTTCTGATGCAGGTAGTTGCTGTGATAACCGAACGCACCGGCATCGAGCGCATTGTAAGTAAAGAAGATCACGTAGGTGCTGGCCGAATAGTTGCGGCGTAGGGCGGCTGCGATCGCGCCGTCGATCCCGTGCCCGTTGACGATGGCAAGATATTTGCCGGACCTGGATTGCATGACCTGCGTGCCGCCGACGGGGAGCGTCACGTCGAGCGGGGGCGCAACGCTGGGCGACAATATCAAATGCCAGCCCGAAGGTGCGTGCGGGAATTCTGCATGCAGCATTGCGTCGGCGAATTGCAGATGCCCGGTGTCGAACGAAGCTGCGGTGAAGATCGGGCTGTGCAGCACGCTCTGCATCGTGGGTGTCGCATCGAGCACGAGCGGCGCGCCGTTCACCATCGTGTCGGGCACGGTCAGGCGGATCGGCACCAATATCGTGGGAACGATCGTGGTGGCCGCCCCCGCGTTCGGATCGGTGCCTAGCAGCGTGTAACTGTAGGATTGCCCGGCGACGGTGAACGGCCGGCTCCAACTCGGCAATGTCTGCACGGTGCCGCCAGCCAGCCCGCGCAACAGGGCGTCGTGCATCGCACCGTGTTTGGCACCGAGCAGGTCGGGGTCGTGATAGCCGGGGTTGAGCTTGGCCGGCTGTGCGATGGCGGCGCCGGCGACCATGGTGGCCATGGCGGCGGTCAGAACGCGCGCGGGCACAGGCATCGTCATCTCCTCAGGCGAGCGCATTGCGCAGGTCGGCAATCAGGTCGTCGGGATGTTCCACGCCAATGGAGATCCGCACAAGATTGTCCAGCAGGCCGAATTTCTGCTTGCGCTCGGCGGGAACCGCAATATGGGTCATCGCGGCGGGATGCGAGGCGAGGCTTTCCGTGCCGCCGAGGCTGACGGCCAGCTTGATCAACGTCAACCGGTCCAGGAACGCGAACGCTTCGCGCTCCCCGCCTTTGACATACACGCTGATCGTCGATCCCGGGCCGCTGCATTGGCGGCCGTAGAGGTCCGCTTCACGCGAGCCGGTGGCGAGATGGCCGAGGAAGCCGACTTTGTCGATCGATGGATGGTTGGCGAGAAAATCGGCGACGCGGCCGGCATTTTCGCCAGCACGTGTCATGCGCAATTCCAGAGTCTCCAGGCTGCGCATGAGAAGCCAGCCGGTATGCGGGTCGCTCATCGTGCCGAAAGCGCTGCGCATGGAACGGATCGGTTTGAGCGCGGCGATACTGCCGAGCACCGCGCCGGCGACAACGTCGCTGTGGCCGCCGACATATTTCGTCAGCGAGTAGATCACCATATCGGCGCCATGCTGGAGCGGGTGTTGCCAGAGCGGGCCGAGGAATGTGTTGTCGACGATGACGGCCGGCTTGCCGCCCGGCTGGTCTGCAAGACCTGCGGCCAGTTGCGCGCAGTAGGCGATGTCGACCAGATCGTTCGTGGGATTTGCTGGCGTCTCCAGCATGAAAGCTGCAACGCGTCCGCCAGGTCCCAGCAGCTTGCGCGCGTCCCCGAGCCGCGCCGCAATATCCTCCGGCGGCAGGTTGCCGGCGAACTCCACACCCTGGATGCCGTATCGCGGCAGCACCTTCATCAGCAATGTTTCAGTGCCGCCGTAAATAGGCGCGTTGTAGAAGATGACGTCGCCAGGGCGTGCCACGCTCAGCAAGGTGGTGGCAATGGCCGCCATCCCGCTGGCAAATACCAGCGCCGCCTCGGCGCCGTCCCAGACCGTCAGCCGATCTTCCAGGATTTCCAGATCGGGATTGTTGAATCGCGAATAAATCAGGCCAGGCTGCTCGCCTTCGCGCAACTCGCGCAGGCCAGCGACGAGCTCGAAGAACTCCTTGCCGTGCTGGGCGGACCGGAAGACGAATGTGCTGGTCTGGAAGATCGGGACCTTGACCGAGCCTTCGGAGAGAGCAGGGTCGTAGCCGAAACCCATCATCAGGGTTTCGGGGTGTAGCGTTTGGCCGGCTAAGACGCGCTTGTGGTGATTCACGGTTTTGTTCCTTGAAAAAGGAAGCAGTTCTTCTTTGGAAAAAAGAACCAAAAAACTTTGCCAGTTTAGCAACGCCTAGAGGATGAAAGTTTTGGTCCTTTTTTCGAAAAAGGACTGCTTGCTTCCTTACTGATGCCCAGCTACCGCCCGTGGCAAATACCCGCTCTCCAGCGTCGCCACTTCCTCACCGCCCAGCTTCAGCTCCAACGCCGCAATCGCATCTTCCAGATGCTGCGACTTGCTGGCGCCAATGATCGGCGACGTCACGCCTGGTTTGCCCAGCAACCACGCCAATGCCACTTGCGCCATCGGGACACCGCGGGCAGCTGCGATCTTCTCGACAGCCCCGACGATGGCACGATCGTTTTCTTCGGTTCCGCGGTAGAGCGACTTGCCGAACTGGTCGGTCTCCGCGCGCTTCGTGGGCGGCGTGTCAGTCCACGCGCGCGTCAGCTTGCCGCGTGCAAGCGGGCTCCACGGAATGACGCCGATGCCTTCTTCCATGCACAGCGCGATCATCTCGCGCTCCTCCTCGCGGTAGAGCAGGTTTACGTGGTTTTGCATGGAAACGAAGCGAGTCCACCCATTCAGGCGGCTGAGATAAAGCGCCTTGCAAAATTGCCAGGCGAACATGCTGGATGCGCCGATATAGCGCGCCTTTCCAGCACGAACCACGTCGTGCAGCGCCTCCAGTGTCTCCTCGATCGGCGTCTCGGGGTCGAAACGATGGATCTGGTAGAGGTCCACGTAATCCATGCCCAGCCGGCTGAGGCTTGCGTCGATTTCGGCCAGAATCGCCTTGCGCGACAGGCCGCGTCCGTTTGGGTCCTTGTGCATCGGGCCGTGCACTTTGGTGGCAACGACCACGGCATCGCGCGCAACGGCGCCCTTCAGCGCGCGGCCAAGTATCTCTTCGCTCGATCCCGCGGAATACACATTCGCGGTATCGAAGAAGTTGATCCCCGCATCAAGTGCACGCGCGATGAAGGGGCGGGCGTCGGCTTCCGGCAGCGTCCATTCATGCGTGCCGCGGCCTGGCTCGCCATAGGTCATGCAGCCTAGGCAAAGGCGGGAGACTTTCAGGCCGGTACGGCCTAGATTGATGTATTCCAAGTAAGCTTCCCTATTTTGAGATCACCGATTTGCTGAAAGCTGCCGGCTCGCTTCACACACCTGTCGAGGTCGTCTCGAACGTCGCCATGCTCGCCGACCAACCCGACCTTTCGCCCGCCAGCTTCTTGCACGTGAACGCCCGGATGCATCGCGCCCGCCCACTCAGCCAGATCAAGCACAGGGTGACATACGCGCAAGGCTTCCTCGTCGTCGACGGCATCCGTCATCACCAGCAGGCATCGCTCGGCTCCGGCTTTGTGATACATGACGTCAAGCACATGGCGTCGCATTGGCATTCAACTCACCCGGATGACAGGGTGCTAACTACCGCTTTCGCAGTCGCAGAGGCAGACTAGCATCCATGTCCCTCTCCGCGCCCTTCATCGCCCGCCCGATCGCCACCTCGCTGCTCTCCATCGCGATCCTGCTCGGCGGTGCGCTGGGATACGGCGCATTGCCCGTCAGCGCGCTTCCACAGGTCGACTTCCCCACCATCGTTGTCGACACAAGCTATCCCGGCGCCGGCCCGGATACGATGGCCACCCTGGTGACCGCGCCGCTGGAACGCCAGCTCGGCCAGATCAACGGCATCAGCACGATGCAGAGCAGCAGCGCCGTCGGCACCAGCGAGATCACCCTTCAATTCGATCTCTCCCGCAGCATCGACGGCGCCGCCCAGGATGTGCAGGCCGCCATCAATGCCGCCCAGGGCATCCTGCCGCAATCGCTGCCCTATCCGCCCAGCTACAACCGCGTGAACCCGGCCGACGCGCCGATTCTCAGCCTCGCCGTCACCAGCGACACCATTCCTGTCGATCAGGTGGCGGACGCGGCCGATACGCTGCTGCAGCCCAAGCTCAGCCAGATCGACGGCGTGGGGCGCGTCGTCGTGCAAGGCGGGCTGAAGCCCGCGATCCGCGTGCAGCTCGACCCCGCGCGCCTCGCCGGCTACGGGCTCAGCCTGGAGGACGTGCGCAGCGCGATCAACGCGGCCAACGTGAGCGGGGCCAAGGGCAGCTTCAACGGCGCGCACATCTCCTACGCCGTCGGCACCAACGACCAGCTGATCACGCCCGAAGCCTACCGCACGCTGATCCTGGCCTGGCGCGCCGGCGCCGCCGTGCGTCTCTCGGACGTGGGCACGGTAACCCACGGCGTGGAAAACGACCGCGTCGCCGCCTGGTTCAAGGGCAAGCCGGCCGTTCTGCTCGACGTGCAGCGCCAGCCCGGCGCGAACATCGTCGCCACCGTCGATCAGGTGCGCGAGGAGCTGCCCAAACTCACCAAGGCATTGCCGCCCGGCCTGCACATGGAAATCGCAGCCGATCGCACGCAGACCATTCGCGCCTCGGTGGACGACGTGCAGGGCACCCTGCTGCTCGCGATGCTGCTCGTCGTCGGTGTCATCTATTTGTTCCTGCGCAGCTGGCGCGCCACCCTCATCCCCGCCGTCGCTTTGCCGCTCAGCCTGATCGGCACGTTCGGCGTAATGAGCTGGCTCGGCTACGGGCTCGACAACCTCTCGCTGATGGCGCTTACCGTCGCCTCCGGCTTCGTGGTCGACGACGCGATCGTCATGATCGAGAACGTGGTCCGCTACATCGAAGCCGGCGTGCCGCCACTGGAAGCGGCCTATCGCGGCGCCGGCCAGATCGGCTTCACCATCGTCTCGCTCACCATCTCGCTGATCGCGGTGTTTATCCCGCTGCTGTTCATGGGCGGCGTGGTCGGGCGGCTCTTCAAGGAGTTCTCCGTCACGCTCTCGGTGGCCGTCGCCGTCTCGGCCGTCATTTCGCTTACCCTCACGCCGATGATGTGCGGCCGGCTGCTCCGCCCGCATCGCGAAACCAAACCCGGCCGCGCAGACCGCTTCTTCGGCGGCATGCTGGAGCGCTACCGTCGCAGCCTTGTCGTCAGCCTGCGCCACCAGCCGCTCGTGCTTGGGCTGGCCGTGCTCACCCTGCTCGGCACCGTCGTGCTCTACGCCGTCGTGCCCAAGGGCTTTCTGCCGCAGCAGGATACCGGCGCCATCGTCGCCACCACGGAGGCCGCGCAGAGCATTTCGCTGCCCGCGATGGCCGCACTCCAGCAACGCGCAGCCGATATCGTCCAGCAGGATCCGGCGGTGGACAATGCCGCCTCGCTCGTCGGCGCCGGCAACATCAATCCCACGCCGAATGTCGGCCGCCTCTCCATCACGCTCAAACCGCGTCGCCAGCGCGAGGCGATGGCGGTGGTGCTCGCCCGCCTGCAGGACAGGCTGCACAATCTGGTCGGCCTCTCGGTGTTCATGCAGCCGGTGCAGGATATCCAGATCGGCGCCCGCATCAGCCGCACGCAATACCAATACACGCTCACCGATACCGACGCCGCCGAGCTTGCCCACTGGACGCCGATCCTGATCGACCGGCTGCGCACCGTGCCCGACCTCGCCCACGTGACCAGCGACCAGCAGGACGAAGGGTTCGCCACCGAGATCGTCGTCGACCGCGACCGCGCAACCCGCCTGGGCGTGACCATGCAGGCGATCGAGGACGTGCTCTACGATGCGTTCGGCCAACGCCAGGTCAGCACCATCTACCAGCAAAGCAACCAGTATCGCGTGGTGATGTCGGCCGACCCGAACTGGGTGGCCGACCCGGCTTCCCTTGGCAAATTGCGCGTGCCTGGCACGGTGGCCAGCTTCGGCGCGAACGGCGCGGCGCAGGTCGCCACCACCACGGTCGCCACCACCAACACCGTGGCCCAGGTGCCGCTGATGGCCGTGGCCCACATCGTGCGCCGCACGGCGCCGTTGGTCATCACCCACCAGGCGCAATTCCCCTCGGTCACCCTCAGCTTCGACGTGCGGGAAGGCGGCTCGCTCGGCAATGCGGTCGCCGCCGTGCAACAGGCCGAACAGGATATCGGCCTGCCGCCCACCATCGTCGGCAGCTATTCGGGCGACGCCGCCGAATTCCAGCGCTCGCTGGCCGCCGAGCCGTATCTCATCCTCGCCGCGGTGGTGGTCATCTACATCGTACTCGGTGTGCTCTACGAGAGTTTCATCCACCCGGTCACCATTCTCTCCACACTGCCCTCGGCCGGCATCGGCGCTTTGCTCGCGCTGATGTTCACCGGTTCGGATCTTTCTATCGTGGCACTCGTCGGTATCGTTCTGCTGATGGGCATCGTAAAAAAGAACGGCATTCTCGTCGTCGATTTCGCGCTCGAAGCCGAACGCACGCGCGGCATCTCGCCCGAGGAAGCGGCCGTCGAAGCCTGCGTTCTCCGCTTCCGCCCGATCATGATGACCACGGCGGCCGCCCTGCTCGGCGCTCTGCCGCTGGTGCTCGACCACGGCACCGGGTCGGAGCTGCGGCGGCCGCTGGGGATCGCAATCGTGGGCGGACTTCTGCTGAGCCAGGTGCTGACGCTCTACACGACGCCAGCGATTTATGTGGCGTTCGAGCGGGCGAAGCGCCGGTTCGTGCCGGCGGACAACCTCGTGGTTGCGGAATGAAGGAGCTTCCGCCGCCGCCTGTGGTATCAAGGATGTTCCTTGCTCAGCCGCGCCGCGAACTGACAAAAGTCCGTAGGTTCTTTTCTTCAGAAAAGAACGCTTTCCTATGAACTTCTCCTCCACCTTCATCCTCCGCCCCGTCGCTACCATCCTCCTCTCGCTCGGCCTGCTCGCCGCCGGCATCGTCGCCTACCAGTTCCTGCCTGTCGCCGCACTTCCCAACGTCGATGTGCCAGCCATCGTCGTCTTCGCCGCGCGTCCCGGTGCCGATCCCGCCACCATGGCCAATTCCATCGCGGCACCGTTGGAGCGGCGCATCGGCGAGATCGGCGGCGTGTCCGACATGTTCAGCACCAATTCCACCGGCCAATCCAACGTCATCGTCCTGTTCGATCTCGATCGCAGCACCGACGATGCCGCGCGCGCCGTGCAATCCGCATTGAACGCCGCACAGACCGACCTGCCGAGCGGCCTTCCCGTGCGGCCCACCTACAAGAAATTCAATCCTGCCGACCTCGCGATCATGACCATCGCGCTCTCGTCGGATCACCAGAATATCGGCCAGATCTACGAAGCGGCGGACACCGTGCTGCAGCAGCGTTTCGCGCAGGTGGAAGGTGTCAGCCGTGTGCAGATCGATGGCGGGCAGACGCCGGCCATTCGCATCCAGCTCGATCCCGGTGCGCTCCGCGCAGCGGGGCTGACGGCCGACGAGGTGCGTCAGGCTATCGTCGATGCGAACGTGCTCGAGCCGACCGGCAGCTTTCAGGGGCTGCAACGCGCCGAAGAGATCGCGATCAACGGCCAGATAAGACGTGCCGCGGATTACGGGCGCATCGTGCTCAAGGCGCAGAATGGCGCGGTGCTGCGCCTGTCCGACGTCGCCCACGTTATCGACAGTGTGAGCAACGTTCGGCTGGCTGCCTGGAACGGCCACAAGCCCGCCATCCTGCTGCGTCTCTATAAAATTCCCGGCGCCAACGTCATCGATACCGTCGATCGCGTGCGTGCGTTGCTGCCCCAGGTGAAGAACTGGATCTCGCCCGACATCAGCATCACCGTGCTCGACGACCGCACGCAGACCATCCGCGCCAGCACGACGGATGTGAAGATCACCCTGCTGATCACCGGCGTGCTCGTGCTGCTCACGGTGATGATCTTCCTGCGTCGCGTGGCGGCGACCCTGGCCGCTGCCGTCACCGTGCCGCTATCGCTTGCCGCTACCGCCGCCGGCATGTGGGCATTCGGCTTCTCGCTCAACAACTACTCGCTGATGGCTATCACCATCTCGGTCGGCTTCGTGGTCGACGATGCCATCGTGATGATCGAGAACATCACCCGTTTGCGCGAACAAGGCATGTCGCGCCTGCAAGCCGCGCTGATCGGCTCGCGGCAGATCGGTTTCACCGTCATCTCGATTACCCTGTCGCTCGTCGCCGTGTTCATCCCGCTGCTGTTCATGGGCGGCCTGCTCGGGCGCATTTTCCACGAGTTCGCCTGGACGCTGACGATCGCCATCTGCATCTCCGCGGTCGTCTCGCTCACGCTGACGCCGATGGTGTGCGGCCGGATGAACGACGGCGAGCCCTCCGGCTGGCTCGGCCGCGTGGATGCGGCCACCGAGCGCTTCTTCCGGCGCGTGACGCGTGCCTACATGGTGGGCGCCGACTGGAGCCTCAATCATCGCCGCGTCATGCTCGCGGTCACCATCCTCACCGTGCTGGTCACCTTCTATCTCTATGCCGCGGTGCCGAAGAATTTCGTCGCCGAACAGGATACCGGCTTGTTGCGCGGCACCACGGTCGGCGCCGACAGCGCATCGTTCAGCGAAATGGTTAGCGAGCAGCAGAAGGTCGTCGACATCCTCCTGTCAGATCCGGCTGTGGCCGCCGTGGGCTCGACAGTAGGCGTGGCCAACGGGTTCGACACGGCCAATCAGGGCACGCTCATCGTCTCGCTCAAACCGATGGACGAGCGTCATGTCCGCGCCACTGCCGTCATCGAACGACTGCGTCCCAAGCTCGACGCGATCGCCACCTTGCACACGGTTCTGTTCGCGCCCGGCGATTTCGGCGGCGGCAACCGCGTGGGCGGTGGCGCGCAATACAATTTCGATCTGCTGAGCGACAATATCGAGGATCTCAGTTTATGGAGCTCCAGGATCGAGACGCGCCTGCAGCATGAGCCGGGTTTCCTCGATGTCACATCCGACCAGGATGCGGCATCTCCGCAAGTCACCGTCACGGTCGATCGGCAAGCGGCCGCGCGCATGCATGTATCGGCCGCCGCGGTGGATCTGGCACTCGGCAACGCGCTCGCCCAACGCCCGATTTCCACAATCTACAGCCAGCGCAACCAATACAGCGTCATCCTCGAAACACTCCCCTGGCAGCAGACGGATCCGCATTATCTCGACCATATCTATGTCGGCGCGGATACCGGCCTGCCGGTGCCGTTGGCGGCCGTGGCTCACATGTCGTTCGGCACCGCCGCGCTGAACGTGACGCATAATGCGCAACGCGTGGATGGCGAGATCGACTATAACCTCAAGCCAGGTTTTGCCGCCGGCGACGCGACGACGCGCGTGAAGGCGATCATCGCCGACATGGCGCCGCCGCCCACCATACGCGTGCAGTTCGAAGGCGATGCAAAACTGTTCGAACAGTCGCTTGCAACCGAGCCCGCGCTGATGCTGGCTGCCCTGCTGTCGATCTATATCGTGCTCGGTGTGCTCTATGAGAGCCTGATCCACCCCATCACGATCATGTCCACTTTGCCCTCGGCAGGTGTAGGCGCGCTGCTCGGCGTGCTCGTCACCGGCACGGAGTTCGGCGTGCTGAGCGTGATCGGAATTGTATTGCTGATGGGCATCGTCAAGAAGAATGCGATCATGCTGGTCGATTTCGCTCTCGATGCTCAGCGCGAGCGTGGCATGTCGGCTGCCGAGGCCATTCGCGAAGCCTGCGAGGAGCGTTTCCGCCCGATCATCATGACCACGCTCACAGCACTCTGCGGCGCCCTGCCGCTCGCTCTGGCCTTTGGCACAGGCTCGGAACTTCGCCGGCCGTTGGGCATCGCCATCGTCGGCGGGCTCATCGTGAGCCAGGCGCTCACGCTCTACACCACGCCGGTCATCTATCTGCTGCTGGAGCGCCGTATAAAACGCCCACGCAAGCGCATCGTGCACGGTCCCGCCGGACAGGCTGCTTAACCTTCTCGTTCGCGTGCCGTCAGCCAGGGTGATCGAAAAAACTTTCACCGGGGTCTTATTTGCGCACCGCCCCATGTGGCGCGGCAGGCACGTTACCCGGCCTGTGCACTCGGGGGGTGTATTAATCGTGGTCCCATCCGGGGCTGCGGTGTAAACCGCCTCTCAGGGCGCCGGGCCCGGTTCGATTGGGCGTTTGGTGCCATGACCACGGGTAAAGCCCTGTTTCTCCTCGACGTGGTAGCGATGCTCGTCGTGTGGCCGATCCTGCTGCAGCTTGGCTGTTGGGGTGTGGAATGTTTCCGCCCGACGCCCGATGGGCTAGGCGCGCTCCTCTATCCCGCGGCGAACCTCGTCTCGCTCTACGCTCTCGGGTTGTATCGTCGAGAAGCCATCATACAAACGCGCGAGTCGCTCGGTCGTGTGCCGCTGGCCGTCAGCCTGGGTGCGGTTGGCACCGCCGTGTTGCTCGGGCTGCTCGGCATCGCCATCGGCTCGCCGCATAACCGGGTTCGGCTTTTCTCCGGCGCCGTCATCGGCTTCTGCGTGTCCGGATTGCTGGCGCGGCTGGTGTTCTCCGGGCTGAAACGGCGCGGCGTGTTTCAGCGGCGCCTGCTCATCGTGGGCGCTGGCACGCGCGCCTGGGATCTCTATTGCATGCTCCGCAAGGAAGGCAGCCGACCCACCTACGATATGCATTTCGTGCATGGCGAGGCGATGGGTGAGGTCGATCCCCGTCTCGTCGCGGCGTCGGGCGAGGGGCTCGCCATTTTGAAGCAAACCAATGTGCTGGCCGCCGCGCGCGCCTTCTCACCCGACGAGATCGTGGTGGCACCCGACGAGCGACGCGGCATGCCGCTCGACAGCCTGCTCGCCTGCAAGAAGGAAGGTTTTCCGGTCGTCCAGTATCTCACCTTCCTCGAGCACGAAATCCGGCGGGTGGATATAAGGCGCGTCGAAGTGGGTTGGCTGCTGTATTCCAGCGGCTTCTACTTCGGCACTCTGGATAACGTGCTCAAACGCATTCTCGACGTCGTGGTCAGCCTCTTTCTGCTGGTGCTGTTTTCGCCCGTGCTGCTCGGCGCCGCCATCGCGATCAAGATCGGCGACAAAGGCCCCGTCCTCTATTTGCAGGAACGCGTCACGCGCGGCGAACACAGGTTCCGCATCTACAAGCTGCGCACCATGCGAACGGACGCCGAGAAGGCCGGCGCGGTGTGGGCCGAAGCGCGCGACCCGCGAATCACGCGCGTCGGCAACTTCCTGCGCCAGACACGTATCGACGAGATGCCGCAGTTGGTCAACGTGCTGCGGGGCGACATGTCGCTCGTCGGGCCACGGCCGGAACGGCCCACCTTCATCGAACAGTTATCGGCGCAATTGCCGCTCTACAATGAGCGCCATTTGGTCAAAGCCGGCCTGACCGGCTGGGCGCAGATCAACTATCCATACGGCGCTTCCCTCGACGACGCCCGATCCAAGCTGAGTTACGACCTGTATTACGTGAAGAACTTTTCGATCCTGTTCGATCTGCTGATCCTGCTGCAGACATTGCGTGTGGTGCTGTGGCCGAGCGGGGCGAGGTAGCGCGCCCGCAAGCTGTGGCTGGCTAAGTCACCGCCTGCAGAATGTGGATCGTCCTGCTGGCCAGCTGGGCTTTCGTTTTGCGCCCGTAGGCGATCATGTGCGGTGCCACCGCGTGCGCCATCAGCGCTTCCTTGCTTTCCCATTTCTCGAGCACCATGAAACTGTCGGGGCCAAGCGGCGCCTGGAACGAACCCATGTCGGGCACGTCGATCACCGGCTCGTAAGCCAGACATCCGGCTTCCGCATGCACGGCCGGCATGTTTTCCAGAAACGCCGCAAGCACCAAATCACGCTGACCCGGATGCGCGGTGATGACGGCAACTACATAAATCATGACGAGCCAACCCCGAGAATGCAGATCACCAAACCACGCGCCCTCATCAAACGAAAGTTTTTTGCTTCTTTTTTCGAAAAAGAAGTGCTTGCCTTTCTCCTCGATGATTGCCGACCTGGACCGCAACCTCGCTCTGCAAACCGTGCAGCAAGGCGCCCGCGCGTATTTCGAAACCCGACGCCGCCGCGTCGACACATTCGTCGACAATCACTTCTCGCTCCCAGGCACGCTGTCGCTG
The DNA here is from genome assembly GCA_963848205.1 of uncultured Alphaproteobacteria bacterium. Classification (GTDB taxonomy): domain Bacteria; phylum Pseudomonadota; class Alphaproteobacteria; order Acetobacterales; family Acetobacteraceae; genus BOG-908. Next base: position 813,696 of record CAWKCV010000003.1, read on the forward strand.
CATCGCCACGCGCTCGGCTGGGATATCGCACGCGCGCCGCTGAACCTGTCGCTGGCACTGCCCCAGGTCGCCATGCATCTGGGTGCCGCCGCGTCCGCCAGGCTGGGCGCCACCGCCACCGCCGCCCGCCTGCGCCGGCCGATCCTGCTGCGCACCGCCGTCTCGCGCGAAATAGAGTGGCTTGTCACGACGGAGTTTCTCCAGCTTCCCTGCACGCAGCGCGGGCGCGAGGCGACGCAGGACGCCTTGTGCCAAACCATCCTCGCCCAGCCGGATCTCCAGGCCGCGATGGACACGGCTCTCCAGGAGATCGCCGCACGCGGCACCGACCCTGCGTTTCGTGCACGGCTCGGCCATGCCATGGAGAGCTACGGCCTGGCGCGGTCGGCGGCGGCCGAAATCACCACCGGCCTGCTCAACCTCGGCGCCGGCGCCCTGGCGCTCAACAAGGTGACGCCGGGTGCGGCAAGCTTCGGCCCGGCGCTGGCCGGCGTCATGGCGCACCAGACCGCCATCGGCGCCTTTCCGCTCGGCACTTGGCTCGGCGGCGCATGGTATGGCCTGTTTCCGACCGTGCCCTCGGCGGCGCTGGTCGCCACCACGACCGGCGGCGTCATGCTGGCGGCGACCACGTTCGCGGCGTTCGCCGGCGTCGTGTCGGACCCTATCCAGCGCGCCCTCGGACTGCACCAGAGGCGGCTGCTTCGGATGGTGGACGGGCTGGAGCGGCAGTTCTTCGATCCCGAATCGGCCGGTTTCGTGGTGCACGACCATTACGTCGCGCGGCTGCTCGATGTGTTCGACATGGTCAGTGCGGCGTTGCGTTTGGCGCGGTTGTAGGCTTTGATTTGGACCATGGGCTGGTCCAGAACCAGATAAAATTCGGAGCTGTCGAGATGGACATATCGGTGACGAACGCAAAGGCGCATCTGACGGATCTGGTCCGCCGCGCGGAGGCCGGCGAAGACGTCGTGCTTACCCGCCATGGCCGTCCCTCCGCCCGCATCGTCGCCGTCAACCCCGAAGAAGCCGCCGCCAACCGCAAACCCGCCCCCGAAGCCTAATCCGAAAGTTCTCTGCTTCGTTCTTTCAAGAAAGAAGACCTTCCTTCCTCTTAACCTCCACCCAAGCCGCCTCCATGACGGCCAGCCCAGCCTCCTCCGGCGTCTGTCCGCCTGCCGCCAACACCTGCTCCACCCCGGCAAACCGGCGCGCAAACTTATCGTTGGCCGCCCGCAGACACGCCTCCGGATCGAGCTGCAGCTTGCGCGCCAGATTGGCCATCACGAACAATATGTCGCCCAACTCGTCAGCCAGCCGCGCCGGGTCGGCACCCGGCAACTCGGCCCGCAGCTCGGTCACTTCCTCGTCCAGCTTGTCGAGCACCTGGGCCGCATCCTGCCAGTCGAAGCCCACGCGGGCGGCACGGCGGGTGAGCTTCTCGGCACGGGTCAGGGCGGGCAGGCCCAACGGCACGCCGGCCAGCGCACCGTGCTCGCTGCGGGCGCGCCGTTCGCCCGCTTTCTGCGCCTCCCAGGCATCCGAATGCGCCGCCGCCTCACGCGCGGCTGCGTCGCCGAACACGTGCGGATGGCGGCGGAGCATCTTGTCGGCGATGGCGCGGGTCACGTCGGCGAATGCGAAATGCCCGGCTTCCTCGGCCAGCCGGGCATGATAGACGACCTGGAACAGCAGGTCGCCCAACTCGTCGGGTAGGGCTGCCATATCGCGGCGTGCGATCGCATCGGCCACCTCGTAGGCCTCTTCGATCGTGTAGGGCGCGATGCTGTCGAACGTCTGGGTCACGTCCCAGGGACAGCCAGCCCGGGGTTCGCGGAGCCGGGCCATGATCTCCAGCAGCCGTGAGATCTGCGTCTGTGCATCCTGATGGTCGCGCGCGTCAGTGTCGGGCATGCCGTTTCATGGCCCGCCCGGTGTGTTTGCGGCAACCCCGTCTCGACCAGGCGTGGAGGCAAGGCTAGCTTGCCCGCCATGGATGCTCCCGCGCCGCGCAAATCCCTCCTCGGCAAGCTGTGGCCGCGCAGGAGCCCTGAAGCGCCTTCGCCGGCCGCCATCCCGCTCGGCCTGACGGCGCCGGCTTCCGTCCCGCCGCCACCCGCGGCCGTGCGCGCCAGCGCTGCCGTCGCGTGGTTCCGCCTGGGTACCAGCCAGGGCAAGGTGCTGACCTTGCGCGGAATGCCGCCCCAACTGAGCTTTGCCGATGCTGTGGACCCCGCGCACGCCATCCTGGCCGTCATCCCCGCCGCCATGCCGCATGTCTGCCTGCTGGTCGCGCCCGACGCGCGGCCGTTCCGCATCGTGGCCGACCCCACCACCGGCATCGCCGCGTCCGCGATCGTGTTGCAGACGGACGCGCCGGGAGTGATCCGGCTCAAATACCCGATCGCGGGCCCGGCGTTCCTCATCGCGATGCACGACGATGCCGCACAATCCCCGCCCGCCGTGCGTTTCGATGGCGCCGGCACCACGCTCGATGTCGCCTTCGCCCTGCTCAGCCTGTCGGCGGACGAGGTGTCGAGTTCGGCACGTGCGCTCGGCACGGAGCTGGGCCAGGCGGCCGCCGAATATCTGCGCGCCGAGTCGCTGATGGCCAGGCTCGATAGCGGTGCCCTGCGTCCGGAGCTGATCGAGGCGCTGATCCGAGTGATGCCGCGCGACGAGCAGAGCGAGCTGGCCCGCCTGCTGCTGGTGCGCCCGCGCGCGCTCGCCCAATTCGGCCGCGCCATGCCCGCCAGCGATTGGATCGGCCGCATGCTGCCCGCGCTGGCGCAGTGGCAGCAGACCAGGGCGGACCGTGTGGACGAGGCCGTGGCGCATTCGCCGGTGGCCGACGGGCCGCTTCTGGCGCCGCTGAGAAGCGACGGGCTGATGCCGGCGACCCTTGCCTTGCACAGCCTGGCGCGCCGGCACGTATTGCCGCGCCGCATGGCCTGCATCGTCGCCACCGCCAAGAACGAAGGCGTCTATCTGCTCGACTGGATCGCCTACCATCTCTCCATCGGGTTCGAGCATATCTTCCTCTACACCAACGACAACGATGACGGGTCGGACGAGCTGCTCGCCGCACTCGACAGCGCGGGCGTGATCAGCTGGCTGCGCAACGAACGTGCGCCTCCCCTCGGCGCGCAGGACAAGGCCTACGCGCACGCCCTCTCGATGTTGCCGCAAATACTGGATTACCGTTGGACCGCAATCGTCGACCTCGATGAATATATCGGCTTCGAGCCCGGCATGTTCACCAGCATCGTCGATTATATCGGTTTCCAGGAGGCGCAGTCTGTAGATGCGATCGCCCTCTCGTGGCTGTTGTTCGCATCCCTGCCTGGCGAATCCTGGAGCGAGCAGTTCACGCCCGCGCGCATGCTGCTGCGGGAGCGCGAAGCCAACAAGCACGTGAAATCCATCTTCCGCCCGCGCCAGTTCGCCTGGAGCCGGCCGCACGATCCGGTGCCGACGCTGGGCGCACCGTTCGAGTTCCGAGCCTCCGACGGCCGGCTGCATCACCATGCCGGTGTCGCTCATCGCGTGCCGGCGTTTGCCGAACTTCCTTCGTCGCAGCAGGCCTGGATCGCGCATTATTTCGTGCGCACGACCGACGAAGTATTCTGGAAATGGTCGCGCGGCCGCTCGAACTGGATCAATGATTCGCAGCGCACCTGGTTTCTCGAGTTCCTGGCACAGAACTTCTTCCAGCTTGCACGCCCCGAACGGCTGATCCGCGACACGCGCATCCTGCAATGTGCCGGCGGCCAGCCGGCCATGCGCGAAAAGCTTCTGGCGCTGCCCGGCATGGCCGAAGCGCAGGCACGCGTGGTCGCGCAGTTCACGGCCGAGGTCGCCCGCATTCGTGGCGAGTTCCTGGCATCACCGGTCCGCGCCGGTGAACACGATATCATCGGCCAGCTACGCGCCGTCGTCTCCGGAGAATATTGATGAAAAAAGGTCCTCATGGCGCATTGTTGTTTCTGTGTGTCTGCATGAGTGTTCCGGCAGGCGCCGCAACATTGCAGGAAATGCAGGCCGACCTGCAGGCCGGGCGCACCACCAGTGAGAAACTGGTGAAGGCCAGCTTCGATCGTATCGGCGCGATCGACGAAAATGGGCCGATACTCCGCACCGTGCTGGCAATCAATCCGCGCGCACTCGACGATGCACGCGCACGAGACGCCGCGCGCGCTACCGACGTCACGCATAGCCTGCTCTACGGCGTGCCAATTCTCATCAAGGACAATATCGAAACCGCCGACCCGATGCCCACCACCGCCGGCTCTCTCGCACTGGCCGACAACATGACGCATCGTGACGCACCGCTGGTCGCACGCCTGCGCGCGGCCGGCGCGATTGTGCTGGGCAAAACCAATCTCAGTGAATGGGCCAACATGCGCGGCTCACGCTCGGTCAGCGGCTGGAGCGGCGTCGGCGGACAGACTCGCAATCCCTGGGCGCCGGACCGCTCGCCCTGCGGCTCCAGCTCCGGCAGCGGTGCGGCGGTCGCGGCCGGCATCGTTGCTGTCGCCATCGGCACGGAAACCGACGGTTCGGTCACGTGCCCGGCGTCCGTCAACGGCATTGTCGGCCTCAAACCCACGCTCGGTTTCGTCTCGCGCACCCACGTCGTCCCGCTCTCCCACAGCCAGGATACGCCGGGGCCGATGGCCGCCAACGTGTACGACGCTGCCGCGCTGATGAATGCGATCGCCGGCAGCGACCCACTCGACCCGGCAACGACAGAGGCCGACCGCCATCTGACCGACTTCACCGCCGCATTGAAGCCGGACGCGCTGCACGGCGCCCGCATCGGCGTGATGCGCTTTGCCGCGGGCTTTCACCCGGAAACCGACGCCGTGTTCGCCCACGCGCTCGACGTGCTGCGCCAGGCCGGTGCAACGCTCGTCGAGATCGCGCAAATGCCAGGCGGCCCGCACGCGATGGACACGATCGGCGAGGCCGAACAGAAAGTGCTGCTCACCGACCTCAAAGCCGACCTCGCCACCTATCTCACGACCCTGCCCAAACACGTCGCGTCGCGCAGCCTGGCCGACCTGATCGCCTTCAACACCGCGCATGCCGATCACGAACTCGCCCTGTTTGGCCAGGAACTTTTTCTGCAAGCCGAAGCAACCAAAGGCCCCGCCGATCCCGACTACCTCGCCGCGCGCGCGACATCGCTGCGCATGGCTGGCGCCGAAGGCATCGACCGCATGTTGGCCGACAACAAACTCGACGCACTCGTCGCGCCCACCACCGGCCCCGCCTGGGTGATCGACGACGTCAACGGCGACCACGCCAACGGCTCCGCGGCAACACTGCCCGCCGTCGCCGGCTACCCGCATCTGTGCGTGCCGATGGGCCAGGCGGTCGGGTTGCCGGTCGGATTGTCATTCATTGGGCCCGCGTGGTCGGACGCGAAGATGCTGGCGTTCGGGTTTGCCTTCGAGGCGGCGAACGGAGCGGCGCCAAAGCCGCGGCAATAACGCGTGCACTGGCCGTTTTACCGAAATGTCGCGGTTGGACCTGTCACAGGTCGAGGCGGGTCAGAGACACCGCCATCGCATCCTGCGCGTCTAGTTCGATGAAGGATAGCGGCCGATCAAATGCTGTTGCGCCCGCCAGGACTTCGCCAGGCGAATGACTCCCACGGGGCGTGCCCCCAATGTGCGATAAGCGTTGGCGAGTTGGAACAGCATGGACTGCTTTCGGAACACGCCTGTGAAAGCGTCAAACAAGCCAATCGACGGATCCCAGAACTGGATGGCTTCGGAGCCGGCACCGTTGACTTCAATGATCTTGAACTCGCCAGCCTGCAGGGAGGGATTATCAACAAACCTCACATCGAGACGGCCGAAGTTGAACCCACCCATCGACTGCGCGATCGCATCCACGCGTGACGACAGACTGTCGCACATCAACCGCGCGCCATCCTCATATCGGCCACCTACCCGAAGCGAGGCGACGTTTGCCAATGTGACGATCTCACCCGCACAAGGGATGCGCGAAGCATCGTTTTCGGACGTGTCGTGGCCATGCAGCCTAGGGTCATCGGACGCGAGTTGCTTGATATGTCTCACGCCATCACCGACCACTTGCGGCTGGTGGCGAAGCGCGATCGCCACGACGCGTCCTTGCGCCGTTCCGGGCTCCCGCATGTAAAACAAACCCGCCTCGCCGGGGCCGGCCACGAACTCCTGCAGCAGATACGTCGCTTCTCCAGGAAACGCCTTCGCGTAGTTCGTCAGTTGTGTCTCGGTGTCGATGCGACGCACGCCATAGCCGCACCAGCCAATGTCGGGCTTTGCAATCAACGGAAACTGCAGCCCAGAGCGCCGCCTGATTTCATTGACGCCCTCTCCCGGCCGCACCGCCTGTGTGCGCGCGACATTGGTCGAATGCACAGCGCCGATACACTCTAGGCAGGCGAGCTTGGATTCCCCGGCAAGTCCGCCATTTTCGATCGCCGGGTTTACAACCGACGGAAGCGTCAAACTGCGAAACCTGATCGCCAGCCAGAGCCATTGGGCGACCAGCGGCACGCACAGAAGCCACTTTGGCAGTTGTTCGATACGATCGATCCGCATGAGAGGTGTGGAACTCCTCGCAGCACGGTCGCGTTGCCAGAACCGGGTCAGGGGGTCGAATTGCTGTCGGCGGAACAGGATCGTGCACTCGAACAACTGGCGACGAAGCTATCGCTGCTTGGCTATCGGTTTGTCACGCCGACACCCCGGACGCACGAGACGGTGAACGCGCGTACCCATAATGCGGTTGCACGCGATCTGGCCGGTGTTTTCGGCTGGAGCCGGCCGTTCGCGAAAGAAACGCTGCCTCCGGATATCTTCGACCTCGCGCATGCGTCTTCGATACTACTGCAGGACGGTGATCTCTGGCGAAGCCGTGTTCGTTTCTCAACCCTGGACGAACTCCTCTTCGTGCACGCCGCTCACCCGACCCGGGAAGCAGACGCCATCTTTTTCGGACCCGACACCTATCGCTTCGCCCGGGCTCTTCGTCATTATCTCACCAGAGGCCATTCAATACCCTGTCGTGTCGCCGACATCGGCTGCGGAACCGGCGCCGGCGCGATGCTTGTCGCCCGGCTGTGCCCAAATGCAGAAATAGTCATGTCGGACATCAGTCCAAACGCATTGCGTTACGCACGCATCAACGCGGACGTTGCAGGCCTCAAACGAATCCAGGCAGTCCAAAGCGACCTGCTCGACCAGACAGAGGGACTGTTTGATTTAATCATCGCAAATCCCCCCTACATGGCTGATGCCTTGAAGCGAACATACCGCGATGGTGGCGGACAGTTCGGCGAAGGACTGTCAATACGCATCGTCATGCAGGCCATTGAACGCCTTTCGCCCGGTGGCACGCTCCTGCTGTATACCGGCGCGGCCATTGTCGATGGTCTGAACCTGTTCCTGGACCAAGTCGGGCCCCGCCTTGTCGACGCAGGTTGGCATTGGTCGGTCGACGAAATTGATCCCGATGTCTTCGGCGAAGAGCTCGAACCGGCCACCATGGATACGGTCGACCGCATCGCAGTGCTGTGGCTCGTGGCCACCCGCCCGCTATCGGCGCTATGATGCGTGCAAATCGCCGCGAAACCATCGAACAGCTTTGCGGGCTCGATCTGCAGCGCCGTTTTGCCCGTCTGAACAAAGATCGACTGACGCCATGCCTTCCAAGTGCGGAGACAGTCGCCGACCCTGCATTGCTGAACGAGGAGCGCGCCTTTCTCGAAGCGGCACGACGCGAAGTGGCGGCCGAACTGGCAGAAATCCCCCGCGACCCAGACGGGTTTCTGATCTGGTTTGCAGACCTCGAACGAACGGGGCCTGGCCAACACCACCCGCTCTTCCCATGGCTGGCCGATCACGCACCGTTCGAAGCGATGCGCTGGTTCTTGAGTCAGGAAATCGCCGGCGAGGCAGGATTCGACGACCTGACCGCGCTCACCCAGATACGCATGCCGCAACGGGCAAAGCTCGAAATGGCGCGCAACTATTGGGACGAGATGGGCAGAGGCCAGGCCAAAGGCATGCACGGTCCCATGCTTGATACACTCGCCATCGCGCTCGATCTGCGTCCGTCGACTTCAATCATCGTCGGTGAGGCTCTCGCTTTGGCAAATACCATGGCTGGCCTCGCGTTCCACCGGCATTATGCGTTTCATGCCGTGGGGGCTTTGGGCGTCATCGAGCTCACAGCGCCGGGGCGCGCCGCCCATGTCGTCACCGGATTGAAACGGCTTGGCATTCCCGCGCACCAGCGCCACTATTTCAGTCTTCATGCCGTGCTGGACATACAGCACGCTGCCTCATGGAATGCGGAAGTGATCAGGCCATTGGTTGAGGAAGACGCAAGCCGAGCCGCGGCTATCGCCGAAGGTGCTCTCATGCGCCTCAAATGCGGACAACGCTGCTTTGACGCCTATGTCCGGGCACTCGGAGCAGGTGCCCTGCAGTCGGCAAATGCCAGGCGCTCGGCCTGAACAACGCTAACGCAGCGGCGTCATCAAAGCCGCGTGGTAGGCTAGTGGGTGATCGATCAGGAAATGCGCCATCGCCAGATCCCCGTCCTCTCCCTCGGCGGCGGGACAGGCCGACCTGATCTGCAGAGCGGATGCCACCGCTAGCGGCGCACGCGCGGCGCGTGACGCGGCCAACGGCTCCTTGAGCGCATTCTCTCCGCCCAGCAGCGCGGCCCGCTCGCGCGCCACATCCTCGGGTGCCAGGCTGGTGCATACCTGCGGCAGCACGCCCAGCGACTGAATCGGCCAGCCGCGCGGCGCCAGCACGCGGCTCCAGGTGACGTAGAGCTCGCCGCCGTCGGGCAGGCGGGTGATCGTCTGCACCAGCCCCTTGCCCAGCGTGGCGCTGCCCACCACCACCGCGCGGTCGAGATCGGCCAAAGCCGCCGCCATGATCTCGGCCGCACTCGCCGAACGGCCGTCCACCAGAACGACCACCGGCAGCCCGTGCGTGAGGTCGCCGCCGTCGATCCGCCAATCGTGCGCGGCTTCGGGCGCACGGCCGGCGGTGCTGGCGATCACGCCGTGGTCGGCGAGCAGCGCGACACTGGTCACTGCCTGGCGCAGCAGCCCGCCGCGGTTACCGCGCAAATCGATGACGATGGACGCCGGCGGCGGGCGCGCGGCCAGCCCCGCTTCGAGCGTGTCGCTCAGCCGTTCGGCCGTGTTGCTGGTGAAGCTGCTGATCCGCACCACCAGAAGATTGCCCTCGCGCTCGGAGAACACCGTCTCGGGCGGCACATAGGCCAGCGTCAAGTCGGCGACGCGCGCCACCCCGTCCAGCCCCTGCACGCGCACCGAAACATCGGTCCCCTCCGGCCCCGACAGCCAGGCGCGCACGCGGTCCAGCCTGGCGGCGGACACACGCTTGCCATCCACAGTCAGCAGCCGGTCGCCCACGCGCAGGCCCGCCTGCTGCGCCGGCCCATCCGGCACCACGCCCTCGACCATCACCGTGCGTCCGCGTGCGATCAGCTGCACGCCCGCACCGGCATCGAGCGACAATTTGGAACGTTCGGCCTCGGCGGGCGCCGGCGGCTCGTAGCGTGAATACGGGTCGAGATGGTTGAACATCTCGTCGAAAAATCCCTGGATCAGCCCCTGCGTGCCGACCGCGCGCAGCGTGGCCGACTGGGCGAAGGCGGCGGCCTCGATCTCGGCCGCCATATGGCCCCAGCCAGGCGCATCGTCCATTGTCGGGGCGACATGGTCGAATACCGGGCGGCCCATGTCGGTGAGCAGGAGATGACCAGCGCGCAGCTCCGCCGTCAGCAGCGGGTCGAGCGCCGTGATGCCGTTCAACCCCCACAAAGCCAGCTCCTGCGCGTTGGCCGCGTCCAGCGTACGTGGCGCCGCAAAAGCTAGGGCAGCGGCGAACACGCGCGCGGTCAGTGCCGTGTCGAAACCAGGCTGGGCAGCGGCCAGGGCACGCGCGCCCGGTGCCGAAAGTCCAAGATATAGCCAGCAGGTCAGGACCGCTGCGAACGCGCGCGACCTCGCTTGCCGGCGCCACGCGAGGCGCCCGCGTGGGCTTGGCGGGCCGGCTGCGCGCTGCCTGCAAAGCCGAAGACAAGCCCTCCCGTCACCGGGCTCGCCTCGGCCAGGCGAACCGTCACGTCCTGCGTCAGACGGAATACCATGCGCGTCTTGCGGCCAGTCAGGGATTGCGTCGCCTCGTCGTAAGTCCAGTAATCGTCCGGCAAGGCAGACATGGGGAGCAGTCCGGTCGCACCATTGCCATGCACGGTCACAAATAGACCGAAACGTGTAACGCCGGATATCCGCGCCTCGAACGTCGCACCCACTTTGTCGGCCATATATGCAGCAAGGTAACGGTCGATCGCCTCGCGCTCGGCCAGCGCCGCACGCCGTTCGGTGGCCGAGATATGCTCGGCGGCATCCTCCATGCCGGCCGCCTCCTCTTCGCTGAGCGCGCCAAGCCCGAGCTTGAGGCCCGCGATGAGCGCGCGATGCACCAGCAAATCGGCATAACGGCGAATCGGACTGGTGAAATGCGCATAGCGGGCCAGCGACAAACCAAAATGGCCGATATTGTCCGGGCTGTAGGCCGCCTGGCTCTGGCTGCGCAGCATCACTTCGTTGACCATCGGCGCGTGCTCGGTTTCGGCTACCTGACGCAACACGCCGTCCAGGTCGCGCGGGCTCACATTCGGCCCCGGTGCCAGCCCGATGCCGAGCGTGCTTAGGAACTGCCGCAGATTGGCGAGTTTTTCCTCCGACGGTGGCGCATGCACGCGATACATGCAGGGCCGGGCCAGCCGTTCGAGCTCTTCGGCGGCCGCCACATTGGCCAGCACCATGAATTCCTCGATCAGGCGGTGGCTGTCGAGCCGCGGGCGCGGCGCGATGGACGCGACACGGCCTTCCTCGTCGAGCACCACGCGCCGTTCGGGCAGATCGAGATCGAGTGTGCCGCGCGTCTGCCGTGCCGACAGCAGCGCGCGGAACGCCGCGTACAGCGTGGGCAGCAATCCGTCGGCGAGGCCGAGCGACTGGCCGGCATCGAACGCCGCCTGCACCTGCTCGTAGGTGGTGCGCGCGGCCGAGCGCATCAGCCCGCGCCCGAAGCGATGCTTTGTTTTTCGGCCGTCCGCGTCGATGAACATTTCCACGAACAGGCAGCCGCGATCCTCCTCCGGGCGCAGGCTGCACCAGCCGTTGGAAAGCTGCTCGGGCAGCATCGGCACCACGCGATCGGGAAAATAGCAGCTATTGCCGCGCAACCTTGCATCGCGATCGAGCGGGGCATCGGGCCGCACGTAATGCGCGACGTCGGCGATCGCCACGATCAGGCGGAAACCGTCGCCATCTGGCTCGGCATACACTGCGTCGTCGAAATCGCGCGCGTCCTCGCCGTCGATGGTGATCAGCGGCGTCTCGCGCAGATCGGTGCGCTTGCCGAGCGGCGTTCCCCGCGCGCGCTTTGCGTCGGCCAGCGCCTCGGGGGAGAACACGGTGGGGATATCGTGCGTGTGGATGCAGATCAGGCTGACGGAGCGCGCATCGCCCACATGGCCCAGCCGCTCGACGATCTGCGCCGGTTTCAGCCCGTAGCCGGGGCCGGGCAGGGGCTCGGCCAGCACGATTTCGCCGTCTTCGGCGCCACCCGCCTCGCCGGCCGGAATGCGCCACTCGGCCTTCGAGCGCCGGTCGGTCGGCACCAGCCGGTCGGGCGCGCGAAATACGCCGAGCACGCGCGCCGGCTGTTCGGACAGGCGCTTGAGCGTGCGGCCCTCGTATTTGCCCGGCCCGATCTGCTTGAGCCGCGCCAGCACACGCTGCCCGGGCGCCAGCGCCGGCTGGCCCCGCGGCTCGCGCATCATCAGCACCAGCGGCGGCGGTCCTTCGCCCTGCCAACCGACGGGGCGCGCGACCGGATCGCCATCCGGGTCGGTGCCGGTCACCTGCACGATCATCGCGTCCGGCAGCCGGCCCGGCGGCGCGAATCTTTTATGTCCGGCCGGCGCGATGTCGCCGCGTCCGGAGAGGTCGCGCAGCAGGTCGCGCAAGGCCGACCGCTGATCCGCGCCGAGCTTGAACGCGCGCGCGATCTCCCGCTTGCCGACGCGGCCGCCAGCTTCGGCGATGAACGCGCGGATCGCCTCGCGCGAGGGAAGGGCCGCGGCGGCCTCGTCGGACTCCGCCGGCCGGTTGCGGGAGGCGACCTTGCCCGCCCGCCGACCGAGCGTGTTGCCAGCTTTGCGCATGCCTCAGACCGCCTTGCGCACCGCCACTTTTTTAGCCGGTTTGGCGGCAGCCTTGGGTGGCGCTTTGGCAGCAGCCTTGGCGGCCGGTTTCGCGGTAACCTTCGCCGCGGCCGCCTTGGCCGGCGCCTTTGCCGCGACGGCCGCGCCGTTGGTGGCTGGTGCCGCCGCCTTCTTCGCCGGCGCCGATTTCTTGGCCGGCGCCGCCCGCCCGTTCTTGCCCTTCGGCTTGAGCACCTTGCCGCGCTCGGCCAGCAGCGCGATCGCCTCGGCCAGCGTGATATCCTCCATCGTCGCGGTCTTCGGCAGGTTCGCCACCGTCTGGCCGTGCTGCACGTAAGGCCCGAACCGGCCCTTGCGCACCTGGATGTCGGTGCCGTCCTTGGGATGCAGCCCGACCACGCGCACGCTGGCCAGCTTGCGGCCGATCACGTCCACCGCACGGTTGATGCCGATCGAGAGGATGTCGTCATCCTTGTCGAGCGATGCAAAAATGCTGCCCATCTTGATGTAGGGGCCGAAGCGGCCGAGCCCCGCCTCCATGTCCTGCCCGGTCTCCGGATGCTTGCCCACCAGGCGCGGCAGCGACAGCAGGCCCAACGCCTGTTCGAGCGTGATCGCCTCGCCATCCATGCCGCGGGGCAGGGAGGTGCGACGCGGCTTGGCCTTCTTGTCGGCAGGGTCGGGGTCGCCCTGCTGGGCATACAGCCCGTACGGACCACGCCGTACCGTAATGTCTTCGCCGGTCTGCGGATGATGGCCGAGCTTGCGCATCCCCTCCTTGAGCACCTCGGCATCACCTTCGCCGCCTTCGATGGCCAGGCGGCGGGTGAACTGGCACGTCGGATAATTCGAGCAGCCGATAAAGCTGCCATGGCGCCCGAGCTTTAGGCCGAGCCGGCCTTTATGGCAGGCAGGGCAGACGCGCGGGTCGGTCCCGTCGGCGCGCGGCGGGAAGAAATGCGCGCCCAGATCCTGGTCGAGCGCGTCGATCACGTCGGAGATTTTCAGCTCGCGGGTCTGCTCGATCGCATGGCTGAACTCGTCCCAGAACGACCGCATCAGCGCGCGCCAGTTCATCCGCCCGTCCGAGACGTCGTCGAGCTTGGCTTCGAGGCCCGCGGTGAAACCGGTATCGACGTAACGCTCGAAGAAGCTTGTCAGGAACGCGGTCACCAGCCGGCCGCGGTCCTCCGGCACGAAGCGCTTGTTTTCCATCCGCACATAGTTGCGGTCGCGCAGCACGGTCAGGATCGAGGCGTAAGTCGAGGGGCGACCGATCCCCAGCTCCTCCATCTTCTTGACCAGGCTGGCTTCGGAGTAGCGCGGCGGCGGCTGGGTGAAATGCTGGTCGGCCGAGACCTCGCCATGGGTCAGCGGATCGCGCTCGGCCATCGGCGGCAGCATGCGGCTCTCGTCGTCCTCCTCTTCATCGGTGCCCTCCTTGTAGAGCTTGAGGAAGCCGTCGAAGGCGACGATGGAGCCGTTGGCGCGCAGGCGCGTGCCGCCTGAGGCGACATCGACGGCCACCTGATCGAGCTCGGCGGATTGCATCTGGCTGGCGACCGCACGCTTCCAGACGAGTTCGTAGAGCCGGCGCTGGTCCTGGTTGAGGAAATCGGCCATCGCTTCGGGCGTGCGCGCGACATCGGTCGGGCGGCACGCCTCGTGCGCTTCCTGGGCGTTCTTGGCCTTGCTGGTATATTCGCGCGCCGCGGCCGGCACGTAAGCCTCGCCGAACGTCTCGCCCAGGAAGCCGCGAATGGCGGTGATCGCCTCGCGCGCCATCTGCACGCCGTCGGTCCGCATATAGGTGATCAGGCCCACCGTCTCGCCACGCAACTCGACACCTTCGTAGAGCTGCTGGGCGGTGCGCATCGCCGTCTGCGCGCCCATGCCGAGCTTGCGGCTGGCCTCCTGCTGGAGCGTGGACGTCGTGAACGGCGCCGGCGGATGACGCTTGACGCGCCGCCGCTCGACGCTGGCGACAGTGAAAGTGCCGTCGAGCACGCTTTGCCGCGCGCGCCCGGCAAGCTCGGCGTTGTTGAGGTCGAACTGGTCGAGGCGACGACCATCCAGATGCGACAGGCGGGCCGTGAACGGCGCCCCGGCAGGTGTCTGGAAATGGCCCTCAACGGTCCAGTATTCGCGCGGGCGGAACACCTCGATTTCCGCCTCGCGCTCGCAGATCAGCCGCAGCGAGACCGACTGCACGCGCCCGGCACTCCGGCTGCCCGGCAGTTTGCGCCACAGCACCGGCGAAAGCGTGAAGCCTACCAGATAGTCCAGCGCGCGCCGGGCCATGTAGGCCTCGATCAGCGGCATATCGAGGTCGCGCGGATGACGCATCGCGCGCTGCACGGCCGTTTTGGTGATCTCGTTGAAGGTGATGCGCTGGACGTCCACCCCCTTCAGGGCGCGTTTCTCCTCCAGCATGGCGCGCACGTGCCAACTGATCGCCTCGCCTTCGCGGTCGGGGTCGGTGGCGAGATAGAGGGTTTTGGCACCCTTCAGCGCTTTGACGATGGCGGCGACCTGGCGCTGGCCGCGCTCGTCGCTCTCCCAGTCCATCGCGAAATCCTCGTCCGGCCGGACCGAGCCATCCTTCGGAGGCAGGTCGCGCACATGGCCGAAGCTCGCCAGCACGGTGAAGCCGTCGCCGAGATATTTGTTGATCGTCTTGGCTTTCGCGGGCGACTCTACGACGACGACATCGGTCATTTCAGTCCTGAATCTCTCTGGCCTGCTGGCCTCGGCTTGCGCTTAGGAATGGCGCCGCCGGAAAGTCAAGCGGACGTCGTGTCGTCAAACAGGCTTAAAGACGGCGTTTGTGCGGCACGCCACATATAAGGTGGCCAGGGCTCGGTTAATCTCCCTGCAGGCTTTTGGGTCGATCATGTGGCTTCGAATCGCAATCGAGAAGGCGCGCGACCCTGTTTCCCCTCCTGCTCACCGGCGACCGGCTCAGCCAGCAGCAGCAATGGCGGCTGACAGACTCGCTCTTTGCCCAGCAACCAATCGCTGGTGCAGGGCTCGGTGGCACTCGCCATCGTCCAGGCAATGTGCTGGCAGCGTTCGGGCAACGAATGGTTCGCGCTGGCCGCCTGCGCGACAATCGGCATCATGATCTTCCGGGTGAGCGTTGCCCGCCGCTACAACCGGCGCAGCACTGGCACACCGGTCGCTTGGGCGCGTTATTTTGTGTGGACCGGACTTGTAACCAGCGCCAGTTGGGGTGTCACCGGCTATGTCGCCATGCATTGCCTGTCCGACCCGATGCTGCAGATGATCGCGATCACGGTTGAAGCCGGTTGGGTCTCAGGCATGTCGGTTCGTAACTCCGCGTCGCCTGCAGCGGTCTTCTATCAATCTCTTTTCAGCCTGCTGCCGCCCGCTATCGGCGACTTCATGAGCCACGATCAACTGCAGCAACTCGCGGGTGGTTTTTTCCTTTTCCAGCTTCTGGCCAATGTCAGCGTCGCGGGCTCTCTCGGCAAACGTATGCTCAACCTGCTCCTCTCCGAGCAGGAGGTGGCTGAAGCAAATGCCAAGCTCAGTCAGGCATGCGGCGAGCTCGAGGATGCCAACGTCCGCCTGCAACGGCTTTCCCACACCGATGGGCTCACCGGCATCGGCAACCGGCGCGCCTTCGACACCGAGCTTGCAGGCGCCTGGACGGCGGCCGGCCATGACGGGCACGCCCTCTCGCTGGTGCTGCTCGATGTGGACTTCTTCAAATCCTACAACGATCTCTACGGCCATCCTGCCGGTGACGATTGCCTGCGCACCATCGCCGAAATCCTCGGCAGCACCATCAGACAGAAGCTGGATTTCGCCGGGCGTTTCGGCGGCGAGGAGTTCGTCGTCCTGCTGCCCGGCACGGACCTGCCGGCGGCCAGTCTCATCGCCGACCGCTTGCGGCAGGAGATCGCCGCGGCCGGTATTGTCCATAAAGGCAGTCCGGTCGGCATCGTCACCGTCAGCGCCGGTGTAAGCTGCGCCTCACCACATCCATCCACCGCATCCGACACGCTCGTCACCGCGGCGGACAAAGCGCTCTACCAGGCCAAGCAGAACGGACGGAACCGGGTAGTGACGAACCGCGTGGCACGGCCGATCGCCGCGTGACCGCTGCTCACTAAAGCCGCGTCACCCGGTTTCCCGGCACGAACTCCACCTGCAACGCCAGTTCCAACCTGGTAAGCGCTGCCATCACCGTGCTCGCCGGCAGGCCGCTTCGCTCGACGAGCTCGTCGAGCAGCGTGGGTGACGGGCTGAGCAGCCCCAGCAGGCGTCGCTGCGCGGCGGGCAAGTCGGCGTCGGGTTCAGGCGGCTCGCCCCAAAGCGAAAGCTCCTCGGCAAACCCCTGTCCCACGTCGCGGGCGAAGAGCGGGTTGCGGCCCAGGCCGACGCGGCGCGGATCGTCCGGCAGGTTGGCCAGCACATCCTCGGCACTCTCGACGAGATGTGCGCCCTGGCGGATCAGGTCGTTACTGCCGCGGCACCGCGGATCGAGCGGCGAGCCGGGTACCGCGAACAATTCCCGGTCGGCATCCTGCGCCAAGCGCGCGGTGATCAGGCTGCCCGAGCGCAGCGCCGCTTCGACAACCACCAAGCCCAACGAAAGGCCGGCAATGATTCGGTTGCGCCGGGGAAAATGCCGGCTTTGCGGCGCAGTGCCGAACGGCGCTTCAGTCACCACGCAGCCACGCTGCGCGATCCGCGCCTGCAGCTCCACGTTTTCCGGTGGATACGGCTGATCCAGCCCGCCGGCCGTGGCCGCGACCGTGAGCCCCACATGCAGAGCGCCGTTATGCGCCGCCGCATCGATCCCGCGCGCCAGGCCGGAGACGACCACAAGCCCGGCCGTCGCCAGATCGGTGCCCAGCGCCTCAGCCATACGCTGCCCGTTGGCCGAGGCGTTGCGCGCGCCCACCACGCCCACCGCGCGGCCATGCAGAGCGGAGACGTCGCCCAGCACGCTCAATACCGGCGGCGGATCGGGCAGCAGCGCCATCAATGGCGGGTAATGCTCGCCGCCGACAAACAGGATCTGGCCGCCGAGCTTTCGCACACGCTCCGCCTCGCGCTCGGCATCGCGCGCGGATGTGACGCTGAGCGGCGTCGCCCGGCCACCCGAGCGCGCGAGATCGGGCAGGTTGGCAATCGCGTCGGCCGGCGTGCGGAACTGCGCCATCAGCCGACCAAAGGTGACCGGCCCCACGCCTTCCGTGCGCGCCAGGCGCAGCCGGTCGAGGTCGCCCTGGTTCATCGAGGTTGGCTCACGTGCGGCCACCCGATCTTGGTTCGGTGCCCGCGAGCAGACGCCGGATGTTGGCCTCGTGGCGCACCCAGATCAGCAGCGCGATGACCAGCGGTGCGACGAACCAGAAAGGCGGCATGGTGACGGCGCCCAACAAAGGCGCCGCCGCGAACGCGGCCAGTGCACCGGCCGAACTGAGGCGGGTGGTCGCAAACACCGCCAGCCACACGGCGCAACACGCAAGGCCCATCCGCCAATCCAGCGCCACCAGAACGCCAAGCCCGGTTGCCACCCCCTTGCCGCCGCGAAACCGCAGCCAGACCGGAAAGCAATGTCCTACCACGGCAGCGATGGCGGCCAGCGGCATCCACACCGCGCCGGCCAGAACGCAGGTGAGCGAGACGGCCAGGGCGCCCTTGGCCGCATCGAGCAGCAAGGTGCCGGCAGCCAGGCCACGCCGGCCGGTGCGCAGCACATTGGTGGCGCCGATATTGCCCGAACCGATGGCGCGAATGTCGCCCAGGCCAGCCATCCGGGTCAGGATCAGCCCGAACGGCACGGAGCCGGCCAGGTAGGCGGCACCTGCCACACCGAAGCTCAGGGCTTCCAGCGAAAGCCAGCCGCTCATCCGAACACCCGCCGGCCGGCTTTCCAGGTGCCGATCACCCGGCCTTCCAGCGCGCGGCCGTCGAACGGCGTGTTCTGGGCCTTGCCGGGAAGCTGGCCCGCGCGCACCTGCCAGATGCGGTCCGGATGGAACAGGCACAGATCGGCGGGCGCCCCTGGTGCCAGCGTGCCGGCTTGAAGGCCGAGCAAGCGCGCCGGCCGATGCGTCAGCAGGCCGATGGCCTGCATCATGGTGAGCGCACCGCCATGCACCTGAGCCAGCGTGATGCCGAGCAGCGTGGCCAGGCCAGCACCGCCTGCCGAGGCTTGCGCGAACGGCAGCCGCTTGTCGTCCGCATCGCGCGGCTGGTGGTCCGAGGCGATCGCGTCGATCGTGCCGTCGGCCAGGCCGCGCAGCACGCCCAGCCGGTCGCTCTCCGGTCGAAGCGGCGGGGAGAGCTTGGCATAGGTGCGGTAGTCGCCGATCGCCGTCTCGTTCAGGTCGAAGTAGGGCGGCGCCGTATCGCACGTCACGTCCAGCCCCTCCGACTTCGCACGCCGGATCAGCTCGACACTCTCAGCCGTTGATATGTGGGCGATATGCAGCGCGCCGCCGGTCAGCCGTGCCAGCCTTATGTCGCGCGCCACCATGATCGACTCGGCGATCAGGGGAATGCCGGGCAGCCCGAGACGCGTCGCAAGCTCGCCCTCGGTTGCCGCCCCGCCCTCGGCGAGCGACGGCTCCTCGGCATGCTGCACCACGCGGCCGCCGAACGCGCGCGCGTAGCTCAGAACGCGGCGCATCAACTGCGCCGACGCGATCGCCCGTTTGCCGTCGGTAAACGCCACCGCACCCGCCTCGCGCAGCAAGCCGAGCTCGGCCATCTCCTCGCCGCGGCAGCCGCGCGTGACGGCGGCATAGGGCGCAATCGTCAGGCTGCCGGTCGCCTCGCCGCGGCTGCGGAGCAGGAACACAAGCGCCGGGTCGTCGATGGCCGGCGCACTGTCGGGCAGGGCCGCCAGCGTGGTGATGCCGCCGAACGCCGCCGCCTCGGCCGCCGACGCGATGGTCTCGCGATACTCGAAGCCCGGCTCGCCCAAGGCCACCCGCATATCGACCAGGCCGGGGCAGAGGATCGCGCCGTCGCAGTCGAGCGTGTCCTCGCCGTCGGCGGGCCCTGCGGGTGCGATGATGCCGTTCCGGATGAGGAGGCTGCCCAATTCCTCGATGCTGCGGGACGGGTCCAGAAGACGGACATTTTCTAGCAACATCAGAAAGGCAGCCTTCTTTTCTGAAGAAAAGAAGCAAAAGACTTTTGCTCCGCTTCGCGTGTGCCTGCAGCAGGCACATGCCAGGAAGCAAAGGTTTTTTGGTCCTTTTCTTTATAAAAGGAACGCTTAGACACTTCTTGTTTGCCTTCGCCCCAACGTATCGAGCACCGCCATGCGCACGGCCACACCCATTTCGACCTGCTCGCGTATCAGGCTGCGGGCGGGATCGTCGGCGACCGCGCTGTCGATCTCGACGCCACGGTTCATCGGCCCGGGGTGCATCACCAATGCGTCGGGCCTGGCGTGCGCCAGCCGCGCCGCATCCAGCCCGTAGAAGCGGAAATATTCGCGTGCCGAAGGCACCTGGCCGCGGCTCATCCGCTCGCGTTGCAGGCGCAGTGTCATCACGATGTCGGCGCCGGCCAGGCCTGCATCCATGTCGTGGAACACGCCGATGCCCAGGCGCTCGACACCGGCCGGCATCAGCGTCGGCGGCCCGATCAGGCGCACCTGCGCGCCCATCGTGGTGAGAAGATAGATGTTGGACCGCGCCACCCGGCTATGGGCGATGTCGCCGCATATCGCCACGATAAGGCCGTCCAGCCGGCCGCGGCGGCGGCGGATGGTGAGCGCGTCGAGCAGCGCCTGGGTCGGATGCTCATGCGTGCCGTCCCCGGCGTTGATCACGCCCGCGTCCACCTTCTGCGCCAGCAAGGCAGGGGCGCCGGACTGGTCGTGGCGCACCACCAGCAGGTCGCATTGCATCGCGTTCAGCGTCGTCGCCGTATCGAGCAGCGTCTCGCCCTTGTTCACGCTGCTCGCGCTGACCGACATGTTGATCACGTCCGCACCCAGGCGTTTGCCAGCCAGTTCGAAGCTTGTGCGGGTACGTGTGCTGTCCTCGAAAAACAGATTGATCAGCGTGCGGCCGCGCAGCAGATCCCGCTGGGTTTTGCCGGAACGATTGAGCAGCGCGTAGCTCTCTGCCAAATCGAGAAGCCGGCCGATCTCGGGGGGATACATGCCCTCGATGGCCAGGAGGTGTTTTGGGGGCTGCACGACCGCGGGTTTAGCGGTGGGGGCAGACAAGGCAAAGCCTTCAAAAGTTTTTCGGTCCTTTTTTTCAAAAAAGGACTGCTTGCCTTAGCTTCCTTCAATGACCTTCGTTCACCTGCGAGTCCACTCCGCCTACTCCCTGAGCGAAGGCGCCATCAAACCCGAAAAAATCGCCGCCCTGGCGCGCGAAGCCGGCATGCCCGCGGTTGGGATCGCCGACACCGCCAACCTGTTCGGTGCGCTCGAATTTTCCAGCTACTGCACCGCGAAAGGCGTGCAGCCGATCATCGGTTGCCAGATCACGCTGGAGCGGACGGAGCGGGCGGGCCTGGCCGGCGACCCGGTGGTGCTGTTGGCGCAGAACCAGGCGGGGCTGGCGAACCTGCAGCGTCTGTCGTCGGCCGGGTTCCTGCAATCGGACCCGGCCTCGCCGCAACTGCCGTTTTCCGCCCTGGCCGAGCAGGCGGAGGGGCTGTTTCTGCTGACCGGCGGCACGCGCGGGCCGCTGGCGCGCATGTTGGGTGAGGGGCAGGAGGATGAAGCGGCCCGGCTGCTGGCACGCATGCAGGCAGCCTTTGGCGACCGGCTGGGGATGGAGCTGCACCGGCATGGCGCACCGCGCGAGGCGGCGGTGGAACCCGGTCTGGTGGCGCTCGCCGATCGCGCCGGCGTGCCGCTGGTGGCGACGAACGAGTGCTTCTTCGCCACCAAATCGATGCATCAGGCGCATGACGCGCTGTTATGCATCGCCGAAGGCCGCGTGTTGTCGGAAGCCGATCGGCGGCGGGTGACGCCGGAGCATTATTTCAAATCGTCCGAGCAGATGCGCGCGCTGTTCGCCGACCTGCCGGAGGCTTGCGACAATACGCTGGCGATCGCGCGAAGCTGTTCGGTGATGGCCGAAACCCGCAAGCCATTGCTGCCGGTGTGCCCGAAAGTGCGCGACGGCAGCACGGAGGACGAGACGTTGCGTGCGATGGCGCGCGAGGGGCTCGCGCGGCGGATGGATGCGGCGGGGGCGGACGAGACGCAGCGGTCGCGTTACGGCGAGCGGCTGGACTACGAGCTCGGCGTGATCGCGAAGATGGGGTTTCCCGGCTACTTTCTGATCGTCGCCGACTTCATCCAATGGGCGAAAAAGCAGGGCATTCCGGTGGGCCCCGGTCGCGGCTCGGGTGCCGGTTCGGTGGCGGCCTGGGCGCTGACGATCACCGACCTCGATCCGCTGCAGTTCGATCTGCTGTTCGAGCGCTTTCTCAATCCGGAACGTATCTCGATGCCGGATTTCGACATCGATTTCTGCCAGAACCGGCGCGACGAGGTGATCAGCTACGTGCGCCGCGAATATGGCGACGATCGCGTGGCGCAGATTATCACTTTCGGCAAACTGCAGGCGCGCGCGGCCGTGCGCGATGTGGGCCGCGTGCTCGGCATGCCGTATGGCCAGGTGAACCGGGTGGCCGAGCTTATTCCCAACAATCCGGCCAAGCCGGTAACGTTGAGGGAAGCAGTTGACGGCGAACGTCGCCTGCAGGAGCTGCGTGATTCCGACGAGGCGATACGCCGCCTGCTGGAAATCGCCTTGCAGGTGGAGGGTCTATACCGGCACGCCAGCACGCATGCTGCGGGCCTGGTGATCGGCGATCGCAAGCTGGTCGATCTCGTCCCGATGTATCGCGATCCGCGTGAAGGCACGCTGGTGACGCAATACAACATGAAATGGGTGGAGCAGGCAGGGCTGGTCAAATTCGACTTTCTCGGCCTGACGACACTGACGATCCTGCAACGCGCGGTCGCCTACCTGCGCGAGATCGACATCAGTGTCGATATCGACCGCCTTCCGCTCGACGACGCAAGCACCTACGCCATGCTCGCGCGCGGCGATGCAGGCGGCGTGTTCCAGTTCGAGTTGGCCGGCATGCGCGACGTGCTGCGGCAGATGCGGCCCGACCGGCTGGAAGATCTGATCGCGGCGGTGGCGCTCTACCGGCCGGGCCCGATGGCCAACATCCCCGATTACTGCAGGCGCAAGCATGGCGAGGCCTGGACGCCGCCGCACGAGGAACTGCGCGACATTCTTGGCGAGACCTATGGCATCATGGTCTATCAGGAACAGGTGATGCAGATCGCCCAGAAGATGGGTGGCTACAGCCTGGGAAGTGCCGATCTGCTGCGCCGCGCGATGGGCAAGAAGATACGCGCCGAGATGGATTCGCAGCGCGACATTTTCACCAAGGGTGCGATGGGTCGCGGGATCGCCGAAGCCAAGGCGGTCGAAGTGTTCGACCTGATGGCGAAATTCGCCGACTATGGCTTCAACAAATCCCACGCCGCTGCCTATGCGCTGGTGTCGTATCAGACGGCGTGGATGAAGGCGAACCATCCGGTGCCGTTCCTGGCGGCCTGCATGTCGCTGGCCATGGGCAACACCGACAAGCTTGCCGCGTTGTGGCAGGAAGCCGGGCGGATGGGCATTGCCGTGCTGCCGCCCTCGATCAACCGATCGGGCGCGGATTTCAGGGTGGAGCGCCAGGCGGACGGCACGCTGGCGATCCGCTACGCGCTCGCCGCCATCAAGAAGATCGGCGCGGCGGCGATGGAAAGCCTGGTCGCCACGCGCGGCGACAGGCCGTTTGCCGACGTGTCGGATTTCGCGGCACGGATCGACGCGCGGCTGGTGAGCAAAGGCCAGTTGGAGAATCTCGCGCGCGCCGGCGCGTTCGATGTGCTGGACGCCAACCGCGCGCGCCTGTTCGCCGGCGCCGAGACGGTCATGCGGCGTGCCCAGGCGCGCGCCGAAGAGGACCGCAGCGGCCAGATCGGCCTGTTCGGCGGCGGCGGGCCGGAACGCGTGCGCCTGCCCGATATCGGCGACTGGCCGGACATGGAGCGGCTGGCCTACGAGGCCGAAGCGATCGGGTTTCATGTGACCGCGCATCCGCTGGACAGTTTCGGCGCGCTGCTCAAGCGCCTGGGCGCGGTCAGCACCGCGCAATTGCAGGCGCGCGCCGAGCAGGGCAGCGCGCGCGTCAAGATCGCGGGCTGTGTCGCCGGCATCAAGGAACGCACGACCAAAACAGGCAATCGCATGGCCTGGGTGACGTTGTCGGACGCGGTGGGCGCGTGCGAGGTGACCCTGTTCAGCGAGGCGCTGGAGCCGGCACGCGCGTTGCTCGCGGCCGGCACGCCCTTGCTGGTAACGGCCGACATACGGATCGAGGGCGAGGCGCTGCGCATCACGGCCACCGAGGTGGTGAGCCTGGAACGCGCCGCACTCGATGCTGGCGCGGGCATGCGTATCTGGTTGAAACGCACCGAGGCGGTGCCGCATATTCGTGCGCTGCTCGAGCGCGAGGGAAGCGGCCGGGGCCGTATCAGCTTGCTGCCGATGCTGGAGGGGCAGGAGGTGGAGATCGCGTTGCCAGGCGGTTTCGCGGTGACGCCACGCCTGCGCCAGGCACTCAAGACCATACAGGGGGTGGAGCGTGTGGATGAGGTCTAGCCGGCGCCTGCATCTTCTGCTGGGGGCAGCGCTCCTGCTGCCCGATCTGGCGCGTGCGGCCGCCGCGCGCGAACCCTCGCCACCGGCCGCGCTCGAGCAGATCGTGGTGACGGCCAAGCGGCGGCGCCAGGCGATCGAGAACGTGCCGCAGACGGTCGATGTGGTGCGCGCGGCCGAGCTGCAGCGGCTGAACATCGTCGCCTTCCAGGACGTGCAGCAATTGGTGGCCGGCTTGCAGCTCAGCGATAATGGCGGGCGCGGGCAGAACATCTCGCTGCGCGGCATCACCTACGATCCGGACACGACGGCCAATCCGGCAGTCGACACGTATGTCAACGAAGTGCCGCTGTCGCAAACATCAAGCGCGTTTCAGGACCTCTACGACATCGACAGCGTGGACGTGCTGCGCGGTCCGCAGGGCACCTTGCGTGGCCGTACCTCGCCGGCCGGCGCGATCATTGTCGATACGAAGCGGCCCGCCATGCAGGGTTGGGATGGCGCGCTCACCCAGACCTTCTCCGACGATGGCCTGTTCCAGACGCAGGCCGCGGTGGGGGCGGCTATCGTGCCGGACAGGCTGGCCGTGCGGCTGGCCGGGCTGTTCGACCAGAACGATCTCTACCAGACGCGCAGCCTGGCGACCGGGCAGCGTGATTTCAACCTGCAGCATAGCGGCCGGATCACGTTGGAAGCGCGCCCGGCGAACGGAGTCGACCTTGTCGTGGTGCACCAGGAATCCAATGACCGGACGCGCGAGCTGTTCGGCGTGTCGGGCAACGGTGCGTTCGGACCGATCTTGCCGGCGCAGAACCTGTCGGTGCTGCCGGGACCGTATATTTTCTACAACCGCACATCGCTGACCACGGTGCAGGCAACGCAGAAATTCGGTTCCAGTGAGCTCGCCTATACCGGCGGCTACCAGTCCGTGCGCGACGAGTTCCAGGAATATGCCGACAAAGGCGGGTTGTTTCCGCATTTCAACAACGGCTCGCAGAGGCTGGGCCAGTCCGTCGGCACGTTGTCGCAGGAGGTGCGCTACCAGTCTTCGGGAGATACGCGGTTCACCTATCTGGGCGGGCTGTATTACCTGCATCAGGACGCCTCGGCCGCGGTGTTCACGCCGTCCGAAATCGTGTTCGCGCCCAATCCCGGCGGGATGTATCCAGGCGCGACACCCATCGCGAACATCGATGCGACTGTCCGGATTCCGCAGCTGGTGACCGATTATGCGATGTTCACCGACGAGAGCTACGAGGTCACACCGGACGATGTGATCGAGGGCGGGCTGCGCTGGCAGTTCGAGAAGCAGTACCGCTCCAGCGGCTACACGGTGGTCCTGCCGTTTGGGCTCGGCACGCAAAGCCAGCAGCTCGTATCGCCCGGCAACCAGCACGAAGAATATCGCGCCTGGACCGGGCTCGCCAGCTACACCCACCATTTCACACGCGATTTGGCGCTTTACGCAAGCTACGGCCAATCTTTCCGGCCAGGCGGCATCGTGCTCGGCATCAGCCTGCCGTTGCCGGAGAAGTTTCTGCTGTTTAAGCCGGAGACTTCGTCGGATTTCGAGGTCGGCAGCAAGGCACGTCTATTTGACGGAAGGGTGCGGATGTCGGCCGACATCTACCATCAGACCTACGTCAATTATATCGGGCGCGAGAACAACATCTTCACGAGTGCCAACGGTCAGAGCGGACCGCAGAGTATTACGACCAACGGCAATGCCATCGCGCAGGGTGCGGAGGCATCGCTTAGCGCGTTTGTGACCGACGCCTGGCGGGTGGACGCCGACACCACCTATACCGATGCGCGCTACGACCATGCGCGGCTGCCGTGCAACGATTATGCGGGAACCGGCGCGCCCAACACGAACGGTGTGCCGCGGGTTACAGGCAGCGGTGTGACCAGCAATTGCACCACGACCGCCACGCTTGGCGCGCCGAACTGGTATCTCAGCCTGAACTCGGAATACGACATGCCGGTGAGCCGGCTGGCCACGGCATTCGTGCGCGGCCTGTATAGTTTCACGCCGGCGAACCGCCTCGCGTTGCAAAGCACCTCGCAGGATCCGCGAAACATCGCGAGTTTCTACGTGGGCGCGCGAGCGCCGGCGGGCAGTTGGGAGGCGTTCGTTTTCGTGAAGAACGCTTTCGGCGTGAATGGCAGCACGAACCTGTTCGGCGAGCAGTTCGATTCCGGGTTCACCACGGCCGGTCAGCCGGTGAATTACGACACGCGCTATGGCTCGTCCGTCATCGTGCATCCGCGCCAGGTCGGCGTCAGCCTGACGTGCCGTTTCTAGCTGACAGCCGCTCCCGGCATGGCGGCACCGAAGCTGTTTGCGAAACGCCGCGCGATGCCCTTTTCAATCGGCCTGTTGCCTGCTATCAGCCCGCCTCCGCATGGCGCGGGCACATAGCTCAGTTGGTAGAGCAGCTGACTCTTAATCAGCGGGTCGTAGGTTCGAGCCCTACTGTGCCCACCAAGGTCTTCGGCATCGGCAAATAGCCAGCCTCATCAGATCGACCGCGGCCGCACCCGCCGCTCCGGCGTGAAGGTCATCGAATCGGTGTAGATGCGCCCGCTTTCGACCACACGGTCACGGCCTTCGGATTTGGCCTTGTAGAGCGCTTCGTCTGCGCGGCCGATCAGCGATTCCCAGTTGTCGCCACGTCGTGCCCAGGCGACACCGATCGAGCAGGTCAGACGGAGAGGGGCCCCGGCGGCCGAGAAGGGGGTTCCGCGCAAGGCGTGATGCAGGTCGAGCACGCGTTGCGCGCCGCTGCCATCGGCGTCCGAGAGCACGAGCAAGATTTCCTCGCCGCCATAGCGGCCGGCGAACTCGCCGGGTTCCAGGCAGCGCCGCATCATGTCGCCCACGGCGCGCAGCACGTCGTCGCCGCCAAGATGGCCGAACGTGTCGTTGATGCGCTTGAAGTGATCGATATCGACCATCGCCGCGATCATCTCCTCCGCCAACTCCTCGCCCGACAGGCGTTCGGCCAGCAGGCGCTCCGTCTCGGACCGGTTCAGCAGTCCGGTGAGACTGTCATGGGCGGCCTGGTGCTGCAGCTTCTCCGTCGCCTCGCTGATCCGCCGCTTGAGCTCGATCTCGCGCCGCAGGACGCTGCCGATCCGCAGGCGCGTGAAGCCGGCGAGGATGGCCAAACCGAGCAGGGTCCACAACGCTTCGGCCCACCAGCGACGCCACCAGGGATAGGCCATGTCGATCTCGAGCAAGGCCGGCGGGGAGGCTGTGTGCGTGAGGTGGTCATAGCCGACCACGGTGAGCGTGTGATGGCCCGGCGGCACGAACGGGTAACGGACGGAGCCGGAGATCGTCTCCGCCCGGTCGGAGTCCACGCCGGAGAGCTCGTAGCTGAAGGTGAATGACCGCTCGGCGACGTCGTTGGGCGTGCCGAACTGCACGAACAGCGGCTCGACCGAATAGGGTAGCGTGCCCGTGCTGACGGGGCGGTTGCCGAGCTGCGCCTGGCTGATGACGGCTTTGACGGCGCGCGGCTTGAACAGCCATTCCGGATCGATCAGATGCGAGAGGCCCTGGCTGGTGGCGATCCAGATTGAACCGTCCGGATCTTCATGCAAGCCGCCCTGGTCCACATCGTCGGAGGCGAGGCCGCCATCGGCATCGATGGACGCCCAACGCTTGCCATCGAACACCGAAAGGCCGAGCGCAGTCCCGGCCCAGATCCATCCGCGATGGTCCGTCATCAGCGCGACAACGCTGTTGGTTCGCGTCTGGGAGGTGGGAATGGCCGTGTAGGAGGCGATGGCGCCCTGCGCGAGACGGAACGCATACAGCCCGCCGCCCCCTGCAATCCAGAGTTTGCCCTGATGGTCCCGGGTGATCGCAATCGGGTCGAAGGAGCTGCCGGGCCACGGTCCGGGCACGACCGTGTCGACTCCGCCGCTCGTGAGATGGCGCAGGCGTCCGCTCGCGAGGTAGAGCACGCCGCCCTCACCATCGTCGATGAGGTCGGCTACGACGGCACCGCTCCTTCCCACCGGCACCGGCTTGAGCACGCTGCCGGAGGCGTTGGGCACGCGGAAAAGGCCGGATTGCGTACCAACCCAGACCGTGTCGGTTTTCGCATCCGACACCAGCACGTTCACCGGAGGTGTCGCAATGTCGGTCGAGGCTCTGGTCGAGAGGTCCACCACACGGACGCCGGTCGCACCCACGCCGCGCCAGAGTTTGCCGCGCGCGTCCAGGGTCAGGGCGAAACCGCCACCGGGCAATTCGGACGTGACGTGCAGCTCGTGTTGGCCTGTCTGTATCTCATCAACCCCGGTATCGGTGGCCACCCACAAACGGCCCCCGGGTGACCGCACGATTTGCCACGCGATCCCCTCCGAGAGGCCATCGGAGCGGTCCACCGTCTGCCAATGACCGTAGCCGACCCAACGTACGAGGCCGCGGCCGCGAACCTGGAACCAGAGCTGGCCGGAGGCGTCGGTCAGCGCGCTCACGATGGTGCCGGAGGGAGCGCCCTCGTCGGTCGTCATCGCCCGCCAGCCATGCTCGCCAAGGATCGCCAGCCCATGGTCGGCTTGCGTCATCAGGCCGCCGTCCGGTGTGCGGAAAATGCCGAGATCATCTCGGTAGCTGCTGTATCGTCCACCTTGATCGGGCAGCTTCTGAATCGACCAGGCGCCCGTTTCCGGATCCAGGCGTGCCATTTCGTTTTCCGAGCGCGCGAAGACATGGCCGTGGCCATCGTCGGCCACATCCACCCAGCGCCTTTTCGGCAAGCCGTCACGCTCGCCGTAGCAGTGGATCGCGCCAGGATCGGACTGGCAGATGCGTCCATCCTCGAATGTCTCCCAGAGATGACCGATTGCGGAGAACAGTTCCAGGCCGCCGCGCAGAAGGCTCGCATCCTCTCGGTCGTAGCCGCTGTCCTCGATCGAGGGCGCGACCTGGCCGCGAACACTGATACGCATGGGCGTGGCACCCACCAGCAGCACGAGAGCGTCGTGCCAGGCGACGAGGCTGTGTGGCCGTTGATTGAAGAAATCCAGGCCGCCATGAGCCACGCCGGTGAAATGCAGCAGCGTCGGCGGGTGCGAGTTGTCGGCGCCCCGGTCGGAAATCAGCACTTCGTCCGCATAGCGGATCGCGATACGCTCGTCCGGCGTGAGCACGATGTCGTACACGACTCCGCCTTCGCGCAGCCCTTGCTCGATGCCGAGATTGGTGAACCGACGCCCGTCATACACGAATACGCCGTGCTCGGTGCATACAAGCAGGTAGCCGGCCTGATCCTGCACCATACAGGTGCCGCCCAGGCTGGTCAGGTTCTGATCGGCGTTGAGGGTGCGCAAGGCGGGCGATGCCGCGTGGGCCGCGCCGGGCGCTCCGCAGGCGAGGAGAAGCAGACAGAAAACGACACACGTGCGCATGCGATACATCGCATACAGCAAACGCAGCGCAAACGTAACGGAGCGCGCGGAAATCTGGTGGGCTGGCGCCGCGTACGTCACATCAGGTCCCGAGCATCTACACGTAACAACCTACGCGTGTGCAAGGTAAAGCGCAACAGTCGTCGTCGGCCGATCGAATGCTCGCAGAGGGCCGATGGGTGGTAATCCCGCTGGATTGGCGGGTTGCGAGCGGAACAAGCGCACGCGCTTGTTCCGTTCGCACACTCTCGCGCTGAGGTCAGGCAAGCAGCGGCGGGATCGGCCATTGGTGACGCACGTCGGTCGTGGCGTCGGCGAGCAGCGGCGGGATCGGCCATTGGTGACGCACATCGGTCGTGGCGTCCGCGAGCAGCGGCGGGATCGGCCATTGGTGACGCACGTCGGTCGTGGCGTCCGCGAGCAGCGGCGGGATCGGCCATTGGTGACGCACGTCGGTCGTGGCGTCCGCGAGCAGCGGCGGGATCGGCCATTGGTGACGCACGTCGGTCGTGGCGTCCGCGAGCAGCGGCGGGATCGGCCATTGGTGACGCACGTCGGTCGTGGCGTCGGCGAGCAGCGGCGGGATCGGCCATTGGTGACGCACGTCAGTCGTGGCGTCCGCCAATTTGCGCGCGTTCGTTACTACGTTCCGCAAACCCGGTTGAGACACACTATTGAATGCATGCTGCGATTGCGAAACCGTCTTCCAGCGATGCAGCATCACCGGCGCACCGGCCGCATGCGTTCCGGCAGGGACGAGCGCCAGGTTGCGCGGATCATTGGCATTCACCTGCAAATCGTCCATTGAAGAGGGGGCGCTCGCCTGAATCGGCGCCACGAGCGTTGCGCGGGCGACATGTGTGTGAGCGGCAGTCGTGCCAACAACGATCGCAGCCAAGGCAAAGCCGCCAGCCTGCAACTTCGCATGACGCAAGAACTTCGTCATTTTGGATGATCCTTTTGTTTGCCCTACCCAACCGGAGGGTGCAAATAGACAGTAAGGACAACCGGACGGACGCGCAAGACGCAAAACGAGGTCTCGGCAAGAAAAAACATGTAAATCGACAATATAGCCAATGATCTACAGAGAACGATTAGTTTATTGAGCCGCACGCGCGGACGTTGTCTGTTGGCATATTCTCTATAAAATTCGGGGTGGACCGGTGTGACGTCTGCGTATGCTTCGTGTGCGTGCATTCAGGTCGTTTGCGAGCCGTCGGGTGTAGGGCAACGAAATTGCCGGCGCGACTACCCGGACGGCCGCGTAACTTTCGGCGTGTCGGTCGCGTTATCTGGCCTGCGCGATTCCCGTGCGAGGCGAAGCGACAGCAATGCGATATCTGGTTATCTGCGCGATGGCGGCACTGAGTGGCTGTGCCCTCTCCAACACGGATGCCCGGCCGACGGGCTCGCCCTCGCTCGCCACCAGCGGCGCGGGGCCGCAGCCAGGCGCGTCGGCCGGCGCCTCGATCGGCGGCGGCCCGCTCGGCGCCGGCACGGACGACAACCGGGCGGGCGCCAAGTAGCATCGATACGCCGATCGGTGCGCCATCGGCTCGGCGGGGGTTGCCGGAACCGGCGATGCGGTCCATCTCGCGACCGATGGACATGCGCGCGATGGCACAGAGCGGCGAGGATCTGCAGGCTGAACTGGCTGCGGGCTTTCGCGCGGCCATGCGCCAGTTGGCCGCCACCGTCACGATCGTGACCACGCAGGAAGATGGCGTCTTGCACGGCATGACGGCAACGGCGGTCACCTCCCTGAGTGCCGACCCGCCGGCCTTGCTCGTCTGCGTCAACCGTCAGGCGCGCATCCATCCTGCCTTGCATGTCGAACAGGCCTTCTGCGTCAATATCCTCGGCGTGGCGCACGCCGACCTCGCGTCGGCCTTCGGCGGTCAGGTGGACCCGGCGCATCGTTTCGCCCATGGCGCCTGGCAGCAGGATGGCGATGGCGTGCCGTTCCTCGCCCACGCCCCCGCTTTGCTGTTCTGCACCGTCGATCTGCTGATGGATTACGGCAGCCACACCGTCGTCGTGGGCAAGGTGACGCGCACGGCGGTCGATGACCGCGTGGCGCCACTGCTGTATGGTCACGGCGCCTACCTCTCTGTCACGCCGCCTCCCGCATCTTCCTAGGCGAACAGCAAGCACGGCAATGGAGGTTTCGATGTTGCGTATGATCGGTATGGCCGTGCTCTCGGTCGCAATGGCCGGCACGGTGTCGGGCCGCGCGGCTGCACGGCCGCAGACGGTCGCCTACGGGCCGGAAGGCGCCCAGCAGACATTGGACATCTATCGGCCGCAGACGAATCGCGCGGCACCTTTGGTGCTGTTCGTCCATGGCGGCGGGTGGACGAAGGGCAACAAGGCAGGCGGGTGGCACGTGGCCAAGCCGCTGGCCGAGCTGGGCTATGTCGTGGCCTCGATCAATTACCGCATGCCCGGCGAGACGACGATCGGCGACGAGGCCGCCGACGTGGCCAGCGCCGCCGCCTTCCTGCTCGCCCACGCGGCCGATTACGGCATCGACCCGGCACGGCGTTTCGCCCTGATCGGCCATTCGGCCGGCGGCCATCTGGTGGCCCTCGTCGGCACCGACCCGAGCTACGCTCGCACTGCGGGCCTCGATCTCGCGCGGCTGGGCGCCGTCATCGCGCTCGATGGCGTGTTCGACTTCAATCATCCGACCATGCGCAATCCTGCCATCGACCCAAACCCCACCTACCGGGCGCACATGTCGCCGATCGCCCACGTCGATGACATCTCCGGCCACCCGGTTTTCTGCCTTCTCCACGAGAACACCGCGCCGCGTTTCGAGCTGCAGGCCGATGCGTTCGCCGCGGCGCTGCAAAGCCACGGCCAGACGGTGACCGAAACTTTGGTGCCCGGGCTCACGCATGGCGCCATGGTGGGCCAATTCGACGATCCTGCCGAACCGCTGGCCAAACAGGTGGGCGACTGCCTGCAGAAGGCGCTCTAGCCAGGGCTGTCCATCGACCACATCGGTCAGCGTCGTGCACAAGCTGCTTCGAAGCTATCTGACGCTCGCCTACGGGGAGGCGGGTGAGGACCACGAGCTCGACCTTTACCGCCCACGCACCTGGCGGCCGGGGGCGCGGCTGCCGTTCGTGGTCGTGGTTCATGGCGGGGCCTGGCGGATGGGCAGCAAGGGCGATATCGGGCGTGTGGCGCGCACGCTGGCCAAGGCTGGCTTTGCCGCGGCCGCCGTGAACTACCGCAAGCCGCCTCGCGCGACGATCCGGCAATCGGCGGAAGACGTGGGCGCGGCAGCTTCCTATCTGCTGTCCCATGCCGCCGAATACGGCCTGCGTGACGACGCGTTCGCGCTGATTGGCCACTCCTCCGGCGGGCATCTGGCAGCCTGGCTGGCCGCCGATCCGACGATAGGGCAGGCGGCAGGAACTCGACGCCTCCCGCCTGGCGGCGCTCATCACCCTCGATGGCGTGTTCGATCTGCGCGGTCCGCGCTATGACGGGCAGTTGCGCGAACTCGATGAAGCGGCCCGCGCCGCCATATCGCCGCTGCTGCACACCGGTCCGCTGGCGTGTCATCCCCATTTCTGTTTCATCCATACGGGCAGCAACAGCGAGCCGCGCTTTGGCGAAAGCGCGCTGGCCTATGCGGAGGCTTTGCGCGCACGCGGCGAAGATGTGGTCGTGCATTACGCCGAGGGGGCGAACCACCGGTCGGTTGCCGGGCAATTCATCGATGTGCAGCAGCCGATGGCGGGTTGGACCGCAGCCTGCCTTCGCCGCGCGCTTGGACCGTGATGTCGTGCGGGCCGAAACATTGCCAAAACGCCATGCGATGGCCGTCTTCCGGACAGGCGCGGGTCGGCTAGGTTGCGCGCCGTAACCTGCCGGAACGAACGCCATGCTGGAACGTCGCTCTCTTCTCCTTGCCTTTGCCGCCGCGGGGCTCGTGCCCGGCCTTGCGGGCTATGCACGCGCCGACGCGCCTGCTGCGGCCCACGACGAGGGTGCCCGGCTGCGCGCGCTGTTCGATCGCATGGTGCAGGAGCAGTTGCAGCGCAGCCCTGAGCTTGCGACCGGTCTCGGATTGGATCGCGGCAAGCTCGCGCCGCTCAAATCCCGCCTGAGCGACGATTCCATTGCGGCGACCGACGCCGACAAGAAACGCAACGCCGCCAATCTTGCGTCTCTGAAGGCGATCGACCGCACGCGGCTCCGCGGCATCGATGTCGCCAATTACGACACCGTCCTGTTCGTCACGCAGGTCATGGTGGACGGCAACAACGCCATTGCCTACGCCGACGGCAGCCTGCAATCGCCCTATCAGATCAGCCAACTGAGCGGCGCCTACCACGATCTGCCGGACTTCCTCGACACGCAGCACAGCATCGAGACGGAAGCCGACGCCGAAGCCTATCTCTCGCGCATGGCCGCCCTGGCCGTGATGATGGGCCAGGAACTCGAGCAGGTGCAGAACGACAAGCGGCTGGGCGTGGTGCCGCCCGATTTCGTCATCGACAAAACTCTGCTGCAGATGAAGCAATTTCTCGATACGCCGCCCGAAAAGGCGACGTTGGTGACATCGTTGGTCAGCCGCGCAACAGCGGCAGGGTTGAAGCCGGATTATGCGTCGCGTGCGTCTGCCATCTATACCGGCAAGATCCTGCCGGCGTTGCAGAAACAGTCAGATTTTTTCAAGCAGGTGCGCCCGGCGGCGGTGCATACCGCCGGTGTCTCGCGGCTGCCGGACGGCGCGACCTACTACACGCTCGCGCTCAAGAACTACACGACGTCGTCGATGACGCCGGCGCAAATTCACGAGACGGGCTTGAGCCTCGTTCGCGAACTTTCGGCCAAGCTGGATACGGCGCTGAAGGCGCAAGGATTCACGAGCGGCACGGTCGGCCAGCGGCTGGCGTCGTTGGCGGCAAACCCCTCCTTCATCTATCCCGATACCGACGCCGGCAAGGAGAAGCTTATTGCCGACCTCAACGAGAAGGTGAAAGTGGTGCAGGCCAAGCTGCCTGGCTATTTCCACGCGTTGCCGAAAGCCCATGTCGAGATCAAGCGTGTTCCGAAGGCAACCGAAGCCGGTGCGCCGGGCGGTTACTACCAACCGGGGTCGCTTGATGGCGCACGTTCCGGCATTTACTGGATCAACCTGCGCGATACGGCGGAAGTGCCGCGCTGGGCGCTGCCGACCCTGACCTACCACGAGAGCATTCCGGGCCATCACCTGCAACTGACGTTGGCGCAGGAGACGCCTGGGCTGCCGCTGATACGCAAGATCGTCTTCTTCTCCGGCTACGGCGAGGGCTGGGCGCTCTACGCCGAACAGCTTGCTGTCGAGATGGGCATGTACGATCACGATCCGCTTGGCCATATCGGCCAGATGCAGGCGGCACTCTTCCGCGCCGTTCGCCTTGTGGTCGATTCCGGCTTGCATTCCCAGGATTGGAGCCGTGAGAAGGCGGTCGATTATTTTGTCGAGACGCTGGGCGAGAAACGCACGTCGGCGATCACCGAAGTGGAGCGCTACTGCGTCTGGCCGGGCCAGGCGTGCAGCTACATGGTCGGCAAACTGACGTGGCTACGTGTGCGCGACAAGGCGAAGAAGGCGCTGGGCGCGAAGTTCGATCTGCGCATGTTCCATGATGCGGGGCTGCTGTCTGGGGCTTTGCCGCTGGATGTGCTGGAGCAGGTCGTTGATGATTATGTAAGGACGACGAAAGCGTAAGCGGTTTCGTTGAAAAAGAACCAAAAACTTCTGCTCGGCTGTCGCGTGCTCGCCGTGAGCTTCCCGACAGCTTGGTAAGAGTCTTTTGGTTCTTTTTTCAAAAAAGAACGCTTTTCTTCGCCACATCCACCACCACGAAATTCACCGCCACCGATCCATTCCAACTCTCCACCCGCAAATGTCCCGCGACATGCAGCAACCCCGCATCGCGCGACAGCAAAGCCTGCCCCATCTCTGAATCTCCAGCCCGGAACAACAACGTCTTCAACCGTCGCGTATCGCCTTCCGATTGCACATAGGCGCGCAGCGTATTGCCGTCGTTGCCCAGCCGGTCGGCTTTGACCACGCGCACATCGGGCACCACGATCATCGGCTCCTCGTTGCCCGCCCCGAACGGCGCGAGCTTGGCCAGATGTTGCGCGAGATCGAGCCCGGCGCCACCGGCCGAGACGACCGCCTCCACCTGCAGCGCCGGGCGGTCGGGTGCATCGGCCGGCACGGGCAGGCGCTCGCACAGGAACGCCTGAAACTCGTCGGTGCGATCGGGCGAGAGCGAAAAACCGGCCGCCATCGCATGGCCGCCGCCGCTCAAGGCCAGGCCGCGCTGCCGGGCGGCGATGACGGCGCTGCCGAGATCGGCGCCGGCGATGGAACGGCCGGACCCGCGGATGACACCATCGGACGTCCCGCCGACGCAGGCGACCCGATTGAACCGTTCGCGCAACCGCCCGGCCACGATGCCCACGACGCCGGGGTGCCAGCGCTCACCGCTCACCAGGATCACGCTGCGGCCGGATTGTGCCTGTGCGTCGGCGAGATCGATCGCCTGCTGCAATACGCCGGCTTCCACCGTCTGGCGCTGCCGGTTGACCGCATCGAGCCGCTCGGCGAGCAGCTTGGCATCGAGCGGGTCCTCGCACAGCAGCAGGCGCAGCCCGAGATCGGCCTCGCCGATGCGGCCGCCAGCGTTGATGCGTGGGCCGAGCCCGAAGCCGCAGGTCATCGCCGTCGGGCCGTCGCGCGTCTGCGCCACGTCCATCAGGGCGGCCAATCCGGGGCGGGCACGCCTGCCCATCACCCGCAGACCTTGGGTGACCAGCGCGCGGTTCAGCCCGGTCAGGCTCATCACGTCGCACACGGTCGCCAGTGCGACCAAGTCGAGCAGGCCGAGCAAATCGGGCTCGGCACGGTTGGCGAAGAACCCTCCACGCCGCAGTGCCCGCAGCGTGGCAACCGCCGCCAGGAACGCGACACCGGCAGCACAGAGATGCGTCAGGCCGGAGCGGCAATCCAGCCTGTTGGGGTTGACCACGGCCAGCACCGGCGGCGTGTCACCCTCCGCCTTGTGATGGTCCAGCACCAGCACATCGGCACGGCCAGCCAGTACGGCCAGCGCCTCGTGCGCCGACGTGCCGCAATCGACGCAGACCACGAGGCGGGCACCCTGCTCGGCCAGACGCAGCAAAGCGGGGGCGTTGGGGCCGTAACCTTCCATCAGGCGGTCCGGCACGTAAGGCAGAACCGCACAGCCGAGGCCGCGCAAGAACAATGTCAGCAGGGCGGTGCTGCAGGCGCCGTCCACGTCGTAGTCGCCGAACACGGCGACCGTCTCGCCATGCCGGATCGCATGCGCCAGCCGATCGGCCGCCTTGCCCATGTCCGTCATTGTGGCGGGGTCGGGCAGCAGCGCGCGCAGGGTGGGCGAGAGGAAGTCGGCCGCGTCGTCCACCGTGACGCCGCGGGCGGCTAGCAGGCGGCCGAGTACGTCCGGCAGTTCCAGGCGCTGGGCGATGGCGAACCCTGTGCGGTCCTCGCCGCCTTGCCATAGCCATTGGCGGCCGGAGAGGGATTTTCGAACCCCCAGGAACGGGCCGGTTGGCAGGGTTAAGTCTAGCATGGGGCGAGTGTCGGGGTTGCTTCGAGTCGGCGAGAGGAAGGAAGCAGTTCTTTTTTGAAAAAAAGAACCAAAAAACTTTTGCAACTAAGCGTTCGCGGCGCAGACGGCGCTGGCCCAGGCCCATTGGAAGTTGTAGCCGCCCAGCCAGCCGGTAACGTCGACGGCTTCGCCGATGACGAACAGGCCGGAGACGTCGCGCGCTTCCAGGGTTCTCTGGTGCAGGCAGGCGGTATCGACGCCGCCCAGAGTCACCTCGGCTTTCACATACCCCTCCGTGCCGTCCGGGTGTAGGCGCCAGCATCGCAGCGAAGCCTCAAGCGCGCGTAAATCGCGATCCGGAATGTCGGCGATCGGGCCTGCCGAGAGATGCTCCGGCAGGAACGCATCGGCCAGACGCTGCGGCAGGCATTCGCCCAGCACGCCGCGCAGGCCGGTCCTCGGCCGTTCCCGCTTGCGCGCCACCAGCATGTCGGGCGCGCCATCGGGGACGAGGTCGATCTCGACGGCATCGCCCGTTTGCCAGGCATTGCTTACCTGCAGGATTGCGGGGCCCGAGAGGCCGCGATGGGTCACCACCATGCCTTCGCGAAACGCCGCCTTGCCGCACCGCGCGACCACTTCGGCCGAGACGCCGGCCAGCTTCTGCGTGCGCTCCAGCACTTCGGCCGGCAAGGTGAACGGCACCAGCCCGGGCCGCGGTTCCACCAGCCCGAGCCCAAAGCGGCGTGCCACACGATAGGCGAGGCCGGTCGCACCCAGCTTCGGGATCGAGAGGCCGCCGGTGGCCAGCACTAGGCAGGGGGCGGTGATCGGGCCGGCTTGCGTTTCCACGCGGAAGCACTCGGCTTTCGACACTTCGCCGATCGTCTGAAGCAGCCGTATCTCGGCGCCGCCGGCGGCGCATTCCGCGAGCAGCATGTCCACGATCGCGCGCGCCGAGCCGTCGCAGAACAATTGGCCAAGCGTCTTTTCGTGCCAGGCGATCCTGTAGCGCTCGACGAGTGCGAGGAAATCGGCCGGCGTGTAGGCCGACAGGGCGGAGCGCGCGAAATGCCGGTTTTGCGAGAAGAAACGCTCTGCGCTGCAATGGATGTTGGTGAAATTGCAGCGCCCGCCGCCGGAGATCAGGATCTTCTCGCCAGCCTGGCGCGCATGGTCCAGCACGAGCACGCGCCGGCCATTGCGGGCGGCGGCGGCGGCGCACATCAGCCCGGCCGCGCCTGCGCCGAGGATCAGGATGTCGGTGGTTTCCATTGGCGAGTGCGGCTGTGCGCGGGCGGGACATGCGCGGTCAAGCGTGGCTGGACGCAACCCAGGGTCGGCACCACACTGAACAGCGCGCCTGAGGAGAGAATGCCATGCGAAA
The DNA here is from genome assembly GCA_963848205.1 of uncultured Alphaproteobacteria bacterium. Classification (GTDB taxonomy): domain Bacteria; phylum Pseudomonadota; class Alphaproteobacteria; order Acetobacterales; family Acetobacteraceae; genus BOG-908. The sequence goes on from CAWKCV010000003.1 coordinate 852,095, forward strand.
AGCCCTACTACTTGCCAGCCTGGCGCTCGGCGTGTCCGCAGTGGCACTTTTTGCGTGCGGCGAGCATGCGACGTTGCCGGCGCAGGCCGGGATCGGGCCGAACCCGACTTTGCCGAGCCCGAACGCCACGTTGCTGCCGACGGTGAACGTGGCACCCGCGCGTGGCTGGCCCGCCGGCCGCATGCCCACAGCCGCCCCTGGCCTGACGGTCACGGCCCTCGCCAGCGGCCTGGATCATCCGCGCTGGCTCTACACGCTGCCCAATGGCGACATTCTGGTGGCCGAGACGAACGGGCCGAAGCGGCCGGCTGACAGCGCAGGAATCAAGGGTTTCGTCGCCGACATGATCATGGCACGTGCCGGCGCCGGTGTGCCGAGTGCCGACCGCATCACGCTGCTGCGCCAGCCCGCGGGCGGCGGGCCGGTGCAGCATTTTGCGTTCCTGACCGGGCTGCATTCGCCGTTCGGCATGACGCTCGTCGGGCATGATTTCTACGTGGCTGATACCGATGCGGTGCTGCATTTCGACTATGAAGACAACGCCGCCAGCATCACGACGCCGGGCCGGAAACTGACCGATCTGCCGGGCGGCCCGTTCAACCATCATTGGACGAAGAGCCTGTTGGCCAGCCCGGACGGCACCAAGCTGTATGTCGGCGTCGGCTCCAACAGCAACGTGGCGGAGAACGGCATCGCGGTCGAAGCGGAACGCGCCGCGGTGTGGGAGATCGACCGGGCCACCGGCGCACATCGCGTGTTTGCCGGCGGCCTTCGTAATCCGGTCGGCATCGGCTGGGCGCCGGTGACGAACGCGCTGTGGGTCTCGGTCAACGAGCGCGACGAAATCGGCAGCGACCTGGTGCCGGACTACATGACCCAGGTGCATGACGGCGCGTTCTATGGCTGGCCTTACAGCTATTACGGCCAGCACGTGGATGTGCGCGCGCCATCGCGGCCCGACCTGGTCGCGAAAGCCATCCCGCCCGATTACGCGCTGGGCGCCCACACGGCATCGCTCGGCTTGTGTTTTTCGCGTCCGGGCGCGTTGCCGGCTGCATTCACTCAAGGTGCGTTCATCGGCCAGCACGGTAGCTGGAACCGCGCGCCACGCAGCGGCTACAAGGTGATCTACGTGCCGTTCCAGAATGGCAAGCCGAACGGCCCGCCAGTCGATGTGCTCACCGGCTTCCTGGATGCGAACGGCGACGCCCAGGGCCGCCCGGTAGGCGTAACCCTGGACAGCACAGGTGCCCTCCTGGTCGCCGACGACGTCGGCAACACAATCTGGCGCGTCACCAGCTCAACTCCCACAAATGCGCCATGACAAAAAGTTTTTTGCTTCTTTTTTTCAAAAAAGAAGCCTTCCTTCTTCCCCCGAACCCATAACGCTCTCCGCCACCCTAGACCTTTTCTCCCTCCGCACCGGCGCCAACACCTTCCTAGGTCTGGAAGACGGCACAGTGGCCGTGGTGGACAAGGTCACGCCAGCGACGGCGCTTCTGGCGACGATCCCGCGCCTGGCACCGCAGAACACGATGCTGATGGCGACCGACGGCCGCACGATCGCCATCGAGGGTGATGGGCCGGCGGCACCGGCCATCTCGGTGCGGCTGAAACGCGTGGCGGGCGGCGGCGTCGAACTGCGGCATCCGATGGCGCCCGCACGCTGGCTCGGCGTGGTCACCGGCTTGCCGGACGGAAGCAGGGATACTGTGTCGTTCGACCATGCCGGCGATCCGGCCCTGGCACGCTTCGAGCTGCAGCCCATCACCGGCGACCTGCTCGGGGTATTGGGCCGGGTGCTGCTGAACGAAGTGGCGCTGGCCGTTCGCGCACCGATGTCGGCCGAGACGCTGCTGGCGCGGCTGGCTTCGGGGACAGTGCGCGCCGAGCTGGCCGCAAGCTTGCTGCGCGCGTTGCCGGCCGACGAGCTGGCGGCCCTGGGCGCGCGCTTGCTGTCCAACCCGGACGATCTGGTCTTATTGCAACGACTTCTGCCGGACAATTTCTGGCTCGGGGCCGCGCTGCCGCGTCTGCTGGACTGGTCGGCGCAGGGCCGCCCGGTGACGCGGCGCAGCGTCTCGGCGGCAAGCGAGAGGCCGGCTGCGATGCTGCAGACTGGTCAGCTTCTACCGCAGGCGGGGCTGGGCCTGCTCGCGGGGGCACGGCGCAGCGTGGCGCCTCGCCGGCAGGCCGCCGTGCTGGCGGCAGTGCACAATGACGGGCCCTATCTGCTCGAATGGCTCGCGCATCACCGCGCCGCCGGGTTCGAGCATGCGGTGATTTACGGTCGAGACAACGACGACGGGTCCGACGAACTGCTCGGCCTGCTCGCCGACCTTGGCGAGATCACTTGGGTGCTCAACGAGCCGGCATCCGGCATTCCGCCGCAATGCGAAGCCGATGGGCACGCGTTCCGATCGCTGCCGGACCTGCTCGACTACCGCTGGGCCATGGCGCTCGACCTCGACGAGTATGTCGGTTTCCGCGCCGACCAGTTTGGCTCTGTCCTCGACTATCTCGGCTGGCAGGAACACCAGCCGACCGATTCGGTCGCATTGCGGCGGCTGCATTTTGCCGGCGGCCGAATGGACATGTGGCGGGATGCGCCGAGCACGCGACGTTTCATTCGCCGTGAGCCGGAGGTGGGCCGCCTGTTCAGCAGCATCGTCCGTCCGCAACTGTTCTGGGAGGGCCACGCGCATGTGCCGATGCCGGCGCTCGATCTTGCCGTCGCCTGCCGGACGGAAGAGGGCGCTGCGTTCCATCACAGTGACCTCGCAAAAGGCCAAGGCGCGCCCAACCAGAGGGGTACGGCGGAGCTCGCCTGGGTTTCGCGCTACGCTTATCGCAGCGCGGGTGAGGCGCTGATGAAGGCCAGCCGCGGCAGGCAGGCCGGTCATGCCGAGGCGAGCCATGGTGTCGATCTCCTCGATGCGGTCGTCAGGCAGTTCGTCGGCATGGCCGACCGCCCCGACCTGGTGATCGACGAACGCACGCCGCGATGCGTGCGCGGGCTCGACGGCGAGCTGGTCCGCCTGCGCGGCCTGGCCGGCGTGCGCGATTGCGACGAGGCGATCAAGCAACGCTTCACCGCCCGGATGGCGGCCGTGTCGCAGGCCTTCCTGGACGCCACACCCGCCCCCGAACGGCCGCGCGAATACACCCAGTTCCAGAATATCCTGCGTCGCCAGGCCGAGCACCGGCTGGCGACGGCCTGAGCGGGTCGGGTTGACCCTGCTGGCGGCATTCGCTACCCAGCGCGGCAACGTCCCGTTCGTCTAGAGGCCTAGGACACCAGCCTTTCACGTTGGCTACACGGGTTCGAATCCCGTACGGGGCACCAGATCGAGGTAGGAAGCAGTCCCTTCTCGAAAAAGTGAGCCAAAAACCCTTGCCGTCCTTAGCGTAGGGGGAGGGCTTGGACTTCCTTGATGCGGTCTAGCACGATCGAGGATCGCACTCTGGAAATGCTGGGATGCGGGAGCAGTATTTCGTTGACCAGACGGGAGAGGGCGGCGAGGTCGGGCACGATGACCTTCATCTGATAATCCGTGTCGCCGGTGACGGCGTAAGCTTCGAGAATTTCGTCCACGCTTTCGATCAGCGCGCGAAAGCGGGCCGCATTGTCGCCGCTATGTGCATGCAACGTCACCTGGATGATTGCCAGCAGGCGCAATCCCAGCGCATCGGGTGCCAGTCGAGCCTGATAGCCGGCGATGACCCCCGCTGCCTCCAGTGACGCCCGGCGGCGCGAGCATTGCGACGCAGACAGGCCGATGCGGTCACCAGCCTCCTGGTTGGTCAGCCGGCCATTCTCCTGCAGGGCACGGAGCAGACGCAGGTCCAGTGGATCGAGCGCGATCGGATTGTGCATGCCAGCGAGCGTATTCGCGCGTCTGGCGCGTGAATAGGCCGGACAGCCGCTTACTTCGCACGCAACTTGCACTCTCTCGCGCGTAATATCCTTCGCAGACACAACACGAGGCCAGCATGGGACCCTATCCGCACGAGGCGCCACCCGCCACGATCACCACGGACAATCCCGCGGGCACGGATGGTTTCGGCTTCGTCGAATATGCGCATCCAAACCCCGCCGAGCTGCATGAACTGTTCACCACGATGGGGTTCAGCCAGGTGGCACGGCACCGTACGAAGGCGATCACGCTGTATCGTCAGGGCGATGTGAACTACCTCGTCAACGAGGAGCCGGGCAGCCACGCCGTGCGGTTCAGCCACGCGCATGGGCCCTGCGCGGCCTCGATGGCGTTTCGTGTGGTGGACGCGGCCCATGCCTATACGCGGGCGTTAGAGGGTGGTGCCGAGCCCGCCGACCCGGCCGACGGATCGCTCGCCTTGGACGTGCCGGCCGTGCGCGGCATCGGCGGTTCGCTGCTGTATTTTCTCGACATCTATGGCGCGAAAGGGTCGGCATTCGACGCAGAGTTCGAGTGGCTCGGCGAGCGCGATCCACAACCCGCGGGAGTGGGGCTGTATTATCTCGATCACCTCACGCATAATGTCGCGCGTGGGCGGATGGATGTCTGGACCGGTTTCTACGAGCGCATCTTCAACTTTCGCGAGATCCGCTATTTCGACATCAAGGGCGAATATACCGGCCTGTTCAGCCGTGCGCTGACGAGTCCGGACGGCAAGATACGCATTCCGATCAACGAAAGTGCTGACGAGCGCAGCCAGATCGAGGAATACCTGCACCACTACAAGGGTGAGGGCATCCAGCACATGGCGTGCGGCTGCCACGATGTTTATGCGACAGTGACGGCTTTGCGCGAGCGTGGATTGCCGTTCATGCCGTCACCGCCAGCCACGTATTACGAACGCATCGACATGCGGGTGCCGGGGCATGGCGAGGATGTATCGCGCCTGCAGAAGCTCGGATTGCTGCTGGACGGCGAAGGTGCGATCGCCGCCGGAGCCACCGAAGGCCGCATGACCAAAGTCCTGCTGCAGATTTTCTCCGCCAACGCGATCGGACCGATCTTCTTCGAGTTCATCCAGCGCAAAGGCGACGAAGGCTTCGGCGAAGGTAACTTCCGCGCCCTCTTCATTTCAATTGAAGAAGACCAAGTCCGCCGCGGCGTTCTGGAAGCCCTCTAGCAAAAGTATTTGCTACTTTTCTCAAAAATGTAGTGCTTCCTTCCTCCTCTTGGATTTGCCCCTTTGCAGTACATGACCGGCTTCGGCAACGGCTTCGAAACCGAAGCGCTGAAAGGCGCACTTCCCGTCGGCCGCAACTCGCCGCAGCGTTGCGCCTACGGTCTCTACGCCGAGCAGCTCAGCGGCTCGCCGTTTACTGCGCCGCGCGCCAGCAACGAGCGGAGTTGGCTTTATCGCATTCGACCCACTGTCGCGCATTGGAACAGGTTTCAGCCGGCTCCGGCCAATCTGTGGCGGACGGCGCCGTGCGCGGAAATACAAATCCCTCCGGCACCGATGCGCTGGAGCCCTGTGGCATTGCCTGCGGCCGGCGTCGATTTTCTGCGCGGTGTGCAGACCATCACCACGGCGGGTGACGCGGGCGCGCAGGCGGGCATGGGCGTGCATATCTACGGCATCACCGCGTCGATGCAGGATGCCTTTTTCTCCAATGCGGATGGCGAGTTGCTGTTCGTGCCGCAGCAGGGCGGGCTGCGTTTGGCGACAGAATTCGGCGTGGTCGACGTGGAGCCGGGCGAGATCGCCGTGGTGCCGCGCGGCGTGAAGATGCGTGTGGAGCTGCCGGGCGGGGTTGCCGGCGCGCGCGGCTACATCTGCGAGAATTACGGCGGTGCGTTCACACTGCCTGAGCGTGGGCCGATCGGCGCGAATTGCCTGGCCAATCCGCGCGACTTTCTGACACCGGTTGCCGCTTATGAGGATCGCGACGCATCGGGCACGCTGTGCGTCAAATGGGGTGGCGCATTCTGGATTGCCGACATCGCGCATTCGCCGCTCGATGTCGTCGCCTGGCACGGTAATTACGCGCCTTACAAATACGATTTGCGACGCTTTTCACCGGTCGGGCCGGTGCTGTTCGACCATGCCGACCCGAGCATATTTACCGTGCTGACGTCGCCGTCGGACACGCCGGGTACGGCCAACGTGGATTTCGTCTGCTTCCCCGATCGCTGGCTGGTGGCAGAGGATACGTTTCGTCCACCGTGGTATCATGTCAACGTCATGAGCGAGTTCATGGGGCTCATCTACGGGCAATACGACGCCAAGCCGCAGGGTTTCGCGCCGGGCGGCTTCAGCCTGCACAACACGATGTTGCCGCACGGGCCCGACAGCGAGGCGTTCACACGTGCCAGCACCGCGCCGTTGCAGCCGCACAAGCTGGAAGGTACGATGGCGTTCATGTTCGAGACGCGCTTCATGCAACGCGTTACCGCACATGCGGCAGCGTTGCCGGAATTGCAGGCGGCTTATGGCGATTACGGCCAATTGTTGGAAAAGCGATTCGACCCGGTCAATCCGCAGGTCCCGCAAGTGTGAGCGGGCCCGCAAGTGTGAGCCTGCCCGGAACCGACCACACGCATGATCCGGATCTGCGCTCCTGGGAGAATTCAGCCAATGGCCATGACGATTTCCCGATCCAGAACCTGCCGCTGGGTGTGTTCTCACCCGATGGCGGGCTGAAGCGGATCGGTATCGCGATCGGTGGGAAGATACTCGATGTTGCCGCGGCAGGTGAAAGCCTTGGTCTCGACAGGCAAGTCCTCGAAGCCTGCCGGCAATCGACGCTGAACCGGTTCATGGCTCTCGGCGGGACTGCGCGGTTGATGTTGCGTCACGCTGCGAGCGCGCTGCTGGCCAAAGGCGGCGACGAGCGGTACGATCTGCTGCACGATGCCGCCACCTGCACGCTGCATCTGCCTGCGCAGGTCGGCGACTACACGGATTTCTATGCCGGCATCCATCATGCCCGCAATGTCGGCACATTGTTCCGGCCGGATAATCCTCTGTTGCCGAACTACAAGTTCGTGCCGATCGGCTATCACGGCCGCGCATCGTCGGTGCAGCCATCAGGCGCTTTCGTGCACAGGCCACGAGGCCAGATCAAACGAGCGGATTCGGAAACACCGGAGTTCGCTCCAAGTGCGCGCCTGGATTACGAGCTTGAACTTGGCATCTGGGTCGGGCCTGGCAACGAGACGGGCCAGTCCATTCCCATCGGGCGCGCGGCTGCGCATATCGCCGGCTACTGCCTGCTCAACGACTGGTCGGCGCGCGACATCCAGGCGTGGGAATACCAGCCGCTCGGGCCGTTTCTGGCAAAAAGCTTCGCCACCACGATCTCGCCCTGGCTGGTAACGCCGGAAGCACTCGCACCCTTCCGGGTGCCGCAACCCTCCCGTCCGGAAGGCGACCCAAAGCCGCTCGCCTATCTCTCCGACGACCGCGATCAGCAGGAAGGCGCCCTGTCGATCGATCTCGAGGTGAGCTTGCAAACCTCTGAAATGCGGGCGCGTGGAACGGCACCGCACCGCCTCTCGTTCGGCCCGGCCACCAACCTGTATTGGACACCGGCGCAATTGTTGGCCCATCACACGAGCAACGGATGCAATCTGCGCCCCGGCGACCTCCTCGGCACCGGCACCATCTCGGCAACCTCACCGGAAGGTCTGGGATCTTTGCTGGAGATTACGCAAGGTGGGCGCAAGGCGATAACATTGTCGTCCGGGGAGACGCGGGTGTTTCTGCAGGACGGCGATGTCGTCGAAATGCGCGGGTGGGGGAGGCGGGATGGGGCGGTGCGGATCGGGTTTGGGGTTTGTGCGGCGGAGGTGAAGGAAGCGGTTCTTTCTTGAAAAAACGAATCAAGAAACTTCCGCTATTTTGTGCGCGGCTCGACGGGATAGCCGAGTGAGCGCAGCAACGGGTTCAGGAGCAGGCTGGTGGCGGCGATGTCGTCTGCCGACAGTTCCTGCTCCCAGCGTTGGATGGAGGTGCTGGAGATCCGGCTTGCGGCTTTGGCTTCGTGAGCGTCCCGGCTGCGTGACGCGTCGGCCTGCAACAGGCGATCGTTCCAGGGCACGTCCAAAAACACCATCAGGCGACGCAAGGTCGGCTCAGGGTCGCGCACAAGATCCTCGTAGCGCAGCTCATGATAAAGCGGATCGCCGCGATGCCGCAGGCCGGCCGTTACCGCCCATCGCCATTGCATCGCACACCTCCGCGCGGCAGCAGCACTTTCGGGTGCGGCATCGTCGAGTTTCGAGAACGACTCCCGCCGTAACGAACAGATCACGTCGCGCCCGTCACGCACGATATGCACCAGTTTCGCCCTTGGAAACCGCCGCCGCACGAAACCGAACCGGCCCACGTTGTGCGGCGTCTTTTCCGCCCAGATCGGCTTGTCCTCTCGCGCCATCGCAGCTTTTGCAAAACGCTCGATGAACTCCATCTGGCTGCGCGACCGGCATTGCCACATCTCGATCTCTTCGGCGGGCCATCCCATGCGCTCGCCGATATCTGCGGGCGATGAGACACGATGCAGAAAGACCGTGGTCTCCGGGCCGCTACAGATAAGCGGGTGCCGGCCGAGCACCGAGCGCAGCAACGTCGTGCCGCTCCTCGGTGAGCCGCCGATCACCACAATTTTGTCCATGTCCGATCGTGCGCGTGCGAACGGCGTGTGCAGCAGCCACCACAGCCGATAACCGCACAGCGAAAAACAGACGGATGCAAACGAGCGTTGTTCCCGCGCCGATCTTAAATGTTGGCGCATCCGCGTGAACTCGGCCGGCACGCGGCGAGGCGCGCGCGAGATACGCCGGCGCAGATCAAGCCACGCTGCCCACAGATCCGATCGAATGCCCGACGGCCCGCCGGTGCGGACGGGCAGGCGGCCTCCGAACTCGCGCACGGCAAGGAACCGGGCCACAACCAGGCCTCCCAGCACGAACCCGATCTCGTCGACATGGCCAACGATCGGCAGCCGGTTGGGAATGAGGTCCCACGGGCCGAACATGTAGGAGATGCCGAGCAGCACCGCGACCTTGGGCAACAGGCACCTGGGCGAGAAACAGGCGAATGCCAGCCAGCGAAGTTCGGATCGGACGTTTGCCTGCAACTCCCCTGCCATGGTCGATCCCTATGTGACGTCGGCCAGCCCGTTCGGCGCCCATGCTCGAATGGCGGAACGTAGGGGAAGACGCCGTCGGGCCGCAACAAACACTGGCCGCAGCCTCCGGCCGACGACGCTATCTGCCCAGCCGCACATCCAGCAGCACCCGTCCGTCGGCGCCATCGAGCACGACGACCCGGTCCGGCCCGCCGCCCTGCAGCGTCAATGACAGGCGCCCATCCCCCCAACTCGCACCGGCCACGTGGGTCCCGGCGGGCTGGTCCAGAACGATCGGGCCGGCCAGTTTCGTGGCGGCCGGTCGCGGCACGCCGGCATGCCGGCCGAGGATGGTGCCCACCACTGCCACCGTGCCCACCAGCAGCAACACCGTCAGCACGCCTACCAGCACCAGCAAACCGCGCATTGCCCGGGCAAACCTCCTACATGTCGCCCCATCATGCCCGAACCCATCCGAGTCATCGCAACCGAGGAGGCCGCCGGCCAGCGCGCCGACCGCTATCTGGCGGACGCCTCCGGCACGCTGTCGCGTTCCCGCGTCAAGCAGCTCATCGAAGCCGGCCACGCCACACGCGACGGCGTGGCGGTCTCCCAGCCGGCCGACCCAGTGCGCGCCGGCGCTCTCTATGAACTCATCGTGCCTGAGCCGGTCAGCGCGGTGCCGCTTCCGCAGGCGATCCCGTTCACCATCCTGCATGAGGACCGCCACCTCATCGTGCTCGACAAACCGGCGGGCCTGGTCGTGCACCCCGCACCCGGCAACGAGGACGGAACCCTGGTCAACGCGCTGCTCGCCCATTGCGGCGACGCGCTGCCCGGCATTGGCGGCGAGCGCCGGCCCGGCATCGTGCACCGGCTCGACCGCGACACGTCCGGTGTGATGGTCGTGGCCAAAACCGAGCAGGCGCTGGCCACGCTCTCGGCCGCTTTCGCCGCACGCGACATCGAGCGTGCCTACACCGCGCTCATCTGGGGCATTCCCGCGCCGGCGCACGGGGAGATCGAAGGCGCGATCGGCCGCGACCCGCGCGATCGCAAGCGCATGGCCATCGTCACCCGCGGCGGCAAGCAGGCGCTCACCCACTACCGCACGCTGCAGGTGTTCCACGCGGCCGCCAGCCTGCTGGAATGCCGGCTCGCCACCGGCCGCACGCACCAGATACGCGTGCATCTCTCGGCAAACGGCCATCCCGTCGTGGGCGACCCGGTTTATTTGCGCCGCATTCCCGCGATCAGCCGTTCGGTGCCGGAGCCCGCGCGCGCGCTGCTGCTCGATTTTCCGCGGCAGGCTTTGCACGCGCGCACGCTGGGGTTTCGCCATCCTGGCACGGGCCATGAGATGCGGTTCGAGACGGAGTTGCCGGAGGATTTCGCGGGGCTGCTGGCGGGGTTGGGGGGATGAAGGCAGGAAGGACCTTCTTTTCTGAGGAAAAGAAGCAAAGACTTTGGTTATGCTGTCGCCGGCCCTGGGATTGGCATGCGGCGGGCCTCAGCTAGTTACGATTTCTGGAATCGGAAAGAGAAAACATGGAACCGATGAAGCCTATGAAACCGTTGGATTTCGGCCCGGCTTGGTGGCCGGAGACGCTCGGACAGCCATCATCGAGTGGCGGGCAAAATGGCATGCGGTATGCGTTTTTCCCGGACAAAAAGCGCCTGCTGATCGATGAGGACGGCAACCAGACGCTCTACGATACGGCTGATCACCAGATCGGCTCCGTCTCTCAGCAGGGCGGGCGAGACCACTCGGCAGTCTTCACCAGCCAACATGGCAAAGTCAGCCTGAAAGACCTGCAAACAATATCCGGCAACTAGCGAAACCGCTCGACCGCGGAACAAAAGTTTTTTGGTCCTTTTTTTCAAAAAAGGACTGCTTTCTTCTTCTATTTTTCCACAAACGCCTTCTCGATCACATACTCACCTTGCTTGGTATTCGTCCCCTCGACCCAAGCCCCCTGTTCGAACCAGGCCCCGAAATCGGCCAGCAGCCCGGGGCTGCCGCACAGCATGACCCGATCATGCGCGCGGTCCACCGGCGGCAGGCCAAGGTCGGCTGGCAGCTTGTTGGAGAACATCAGGTCGGTGACGCGGCCCTTGTTGCGGAAATCCTCGCGCGTCACCGTCGGGTAGTAAATGAGCTTGTCGCGGGTGAACTCACCCAGCAGTTCGTGGGCGTGCAGTTCCTCGGCGATTTCGGTCTGGTAGGCGAGTTCGGCCGCTTGCCGCACGCCATGCACCAGCACCACGCGCTCGAACGGCTCGTAGGTCTCGGGATCCTTGATCAGGCTCATGAAGGGGGCCAGCCCCGTGCCGGTGCCCACGAGGTAGAGGTTGCGGCCGGGCAGCAGGCTTTCGGCGAGCAGTGTGCCGACCGGCTTGCGCCCGATCAGCACCGTGTCACCCACCGCGATATGTTGCAGCCGTGAGGTCAGCGGCCCGTCCTGCACCTTGATGCTGAGGAACTGCAGGTGCTCCTCCCAGTTCGCGCTGACCATGCTGTAGGCGCGCAGCAATGGCTTGCCGTCCACCAGCAGCCCTATCATGGAGAACTGCCCGCTCTTGAAGCGGAACGCCGGATCGCGCGTGCAGGTGAAACTGAACAACGTATCCGTCCAATGATGCACGGACAAAACGGTCTCTTCGAAAAAAGCGCTCATAAACCCCTAAGTCCCGCGGAACAGACGCCCGCAAATAAGCACCCCGACAACGAATAAAAGTTTTTTGGTTGTTTTTTTCAAAAAAGAACCGCTTGCTTTCCCTTCAAGCCGCCAACCGCTCCCGCCGCGCACACACCGCCCGCGCCAACGCGACCAACTCTCCCAGAGAGAACACGATCATCTCGGCGCCCGCCTGCGCCCGCAATTCCCTCAAAGTCGAGCTGTCGGCGCCCGCATGCCACAGGCAGACCACGACAGCGGCCTGGGGCATCTGGCGCGCGACCCTGCGCAGCAGATAGCGGATGGCCGAGGTGCTGCTGCCTTGCTCGACGACAGTGATGCACACCAGGCGCGTCTCCTGGTTCGGCTCTGCGTCCTTGGCATTGAGGATGCTGTTGGCCTCCACGCGCGCGCCGAACCCCGCGCCGTGCAGCGCCTGCTCGGCCATCTGGGCGGTGAGGTCGTCGAGCGGCCCGCGGCCGGGGATGCACAGCACCGCACCTGGCTGCTCCCAGCCGGCCGGCAGTTTCGCCGGCATGTCGGCCGGCATCAGCCGCGCCAACCCGGGCAGCAAGGTCGCAACCTGGCCGTGGAGGGCCTCCATGCGGTCGAACGCCAGCACGTCGCGCGCCATGTCGGATTGCGCGAGGCCCAGGCCACTCAGCGCCACATGGTCGTAATATTCGAGCAGCGAGGTTTTCTTCGCGCAGGCCAGCGCCTGCTCGAGCAGCAACCGCTGGTTACCCTCCAGCGCGCGCTGGTAGAAGGTCTCCTCGGCATCGAGCGGCGGTTTGTCGCCGAGCATGACTTCGAGAAACTCCAGGCTTTTCACGTGCCGCCCGATCACCACCAGGCAGACCGTGAGAGGCGTGGAGAGGATCAGCCCGACAGGACCCCAGAGCAGCGCCCAGAAGCTCGCCGCCAGGATGACGGCGATGGGCGAGAGGCCGGTGCTGTGGCCATAGATCAGCGGCTCGACAACCTGGCCCATGATCAGCTCGCTGACGACGAACAGCAGCAGCACGATGACGGCGAGCGACCAGCCGGGCACCACGGCGAGCGCCAGCAGGAGCGGCGGCGCCAGTGCGATGTAGGTGCCGATGAACGGCACGAACCGCATCATCGCGGCCAGAATGCCCCACAGCACGAAATTGGGCAGCCCGGCCAATGCCAGCCCGGCGCCTATGAAGGCGCCGAACGCGGCATTGACGGCAAGCTGGAACAGGAAATAGCGCGACAGGCGGCGGGCGGCATCGTTCAGCGCTAGAATGGTCCGGTGCAGATCCTCGCGCCCCATCAGGCGCACCAGCCGGTCGCGCAAATCCTCGCGGAACAGCAGCACGAAGATGACGAAAATCAGCACCACGCCCGCGGTGCCCACAGGACCCAGCAGCGACGGCACGACGGTGCGCACGATCACCAGGGCCGAGCTGTCGGCCGGCTGGGATGAGGGTGACGCGCCGGACGCGGCTGGTTTGGCGGCCGGGGTGACACTGACCTGCTTGACGGTGGTGCTGGTAACCGCGGGGGCAGGGGTCAGCGCGCCATGGAGCGAGGCGGTGATCTGGTCGGAAATGGCGCGCCCGATCTTCACCGAGCTGACCTTGCGCTCGATCGTCTTCTGATATTGCGGGATTTCGTCGACCAGAGACTGGCCCTGCCGATAGACCACCATGCCGATGCTGCCTATCGCCGCGAAGGCAAGCAGGACGGCGACGAACACCGAGACGGTGCGGCCGATCCGCGCGCGCGCGAGCACGGCGACCACGGGCGCAAGCACGAAGGCCAGCAGCACGGCCAGGACCAGCGGCACGAATAGGTCGCGCCCGAGATAGAGTGCCGCGACGGTGATCGCGCAGGCGTTGAGCGCGGAGACGCTGCCGGAACGTGCAGGCGGCTCGTCTTGGGTCGCTTGCAGGTTCGTCATGTCGTGTTGTCCCGAATTGTCCGTCCGCAGGGCAGCGCCAGGACCGAAGGTGGAAAGCAAGCCTCGTGCGGAACAGCCGTTGCCGCCCCGCTGCCGACAGGCGATTGAACGCGCTGCCACCGGTATTAGGTTCCGCAAGCCCAATATAATTCGGGAGCTTCGCAGCACCTCGCGCGCTGAACACCCTGGTATCGCCATGCAAGAGGGGCAAACACCCAAAATGACCAAGATTCTGCTGGTTGAGGACCACGAGGAGCTATGGGATTTTCTCTCCCGGCGCCTGCGCCGCCATGGTTTCGAGGTGGTTCTGGCCCATGACGGCCAGCAGGCGCTCGACCAGGCCGGCGCGGAACGGCCGGATGTGGTGCTGCTCGACATGGATCTGCCCGTCATGGATGGCTGGACAGTCGCACGGCGGATGCGGGCGGAGGCGGAGACCGCGCGCACGACGATCATCGCGCTGACCGCCCATGCCATGGCCGGCGACCGCGAGCGGGCGCTGGCGGCCGGGTGCGACGACTACCACTCCAAGCCGATCGATTTTCCGGCGTTGCTGACCCAGATCGACGACGCCCTGCTGCGCCGGGAGGAGGAGGATGCTTGAGACCGCCCGACGCGGCGCCGTCTCCAAGCTCCATTCCAGCGTGCTGAACGGAGCGGCACTCACGCTGCTCATCGTCGGGCTGGGGCTCGCCGGTTTGGCCATCGTGTCGGCCACGCACGAACGCCGGCTGATCGACGACCAGGAGCAGACGCTGGTCGCGGCCGAACACGTGCTCTCCACCGCGAAAGACCTGGAAACCGGCGAGCGCGGCTTCGCGATCACCGGCGAGGACCGTTACCTGCAGCCCTATCGCCGGGCGGTGGCGGAACTGCCCGCTGCCTTGGCCCATGTGAGCCAGTCGCAGCAGGACGCGGCGGGAAAACAGGCGGCGAGCGAACTGGGGCGCCTGGTGGCCGCCAAACAAGGGTTTGCCGACCAGGTCATCGCCGCGCGGCGCAGCGGAGGCGCGGATGCGGCGCTGGCGCTGATACGCGGCGGCCAGGACAAGTTCGACATGGACCAGGTGCGCGGCCAGGCGGCCGGCTTGCAGCAACTGGCGAAGCTGCAGATCAGCCGCGCGGACCGCGCGCAGGCAAGGCTCGGGCTGGCGCTGGAAATCGCGGCGGCCGCCTGCATCCTGGGCGCGTTCTCGGCACTCACCCTGCTGGCCTGGCAACGCCGCAGGTCCGAACGGGCCAGCGCCGCCTTGCTGACGAGCGTGCTGGACAACGCGCCGGTCGGCTTGGGCTTTCTCGATCCCGGATTGCGGCTGCGCCACATGAACGACCAGTTGCAGGTGTTCGCCGACAAGGCGCTGGGCGCCAGACTGGGCCAGACCTTGTGGGAGATCGCACCCAATCTGCGCGAGGCGGCGCCCACGCTGGATGCCTCGATCGCGGCGCGGCGGCCGCTGACCGGCGTGCAGGTCGCGCTGCGCGGCCGGGTGGACGCATTGCTGCACGAATACGAGTTCGGCTTCTTTCCGTTGCCCGGCGTGGACGAGGGCATCGGGCTGGTGGTCAGCGACATCACCGCCCGCCGCCGTGCCGAACGGCGGCTGCGCGACAGCGAGGAGCGCTATCGCACACTCATCCAGACGACGGCCGCGATGGTCTGGACGACCAGCCCGGACGGCGCTTTCACCGGCATGCAGACGAGCTGGAATGCGTTTACCGGACAGACGAACGACCAGAGCACCGGCATGGGCTGGCTGGCGGCGATCCATCCGGAGGATCGCGGCGAGGCGCAAACCTGCTGGCGCCATGCGATCCAGAACCAGGCGCTGTGTTCGGCCGATTACCGTGTGCGCCGGCACGATGGCGAGTGGCGCAACATGTCCACAAGGGCTGTGCCGATCCTGGACGACGACAGCGTGCGCGAATGGGTGGGCATGCATACCGACATCACCGAGCGTCGCCGGGCCGAGGAGGAACTGACCGCGGCCAAGGAAGCGGCCGAGGCGGCGAACCGCGCGAAGAGCCAGTTTCTGGCCAATATGAGTCACGAGCTGCGCACGCCGCTCTCCGCGGTGATCGGCTATGCCGAGATGATCGAGGAGGAGATGGAGGAGCGCGGCGACCAGGCGTTGCTGGCCGACGTGGGCAAGATCAAGTTCAACGCGCGCCATCTGCTCAGTCTGATCAACGACGTGCTCGACCTGTCCAAGATCGAAGCCGACCGGATGACGACCTATGCCGAGACGTTCAGCATCGCATCGCTGCTGCAGGACGTGGCGACGACGGCCGAGACGCTGGTGCGACAGAAAAACAACACGCTGGTGATCGAGGCTGCGTCCGATCTGGGCGAGATGCACACCGACCAGGTGAAGTTGCGCCAGTGCCTGTTCAACCTGGTGAGCAATGCAGCGAAGTTCACTGAAGGCGGCCGTATCGTCGTGCAGGCCGCGCGCGATGCGGATGCGGTGACGTTCAGCGTGACCGACAGCGGAATCGGCATGACGCCAGAGCAGGTCGAACGGCTTTTCGAGCGGTTCACGCAGGCTGACGCTTCCACCACCCGACGGTTCGGCGGCACCGGCCTGGGGCTGGCGATCACCCGCGCATTCTGCCGCTTGCTCGGCGGCGATATCACCGTCACCAGCGTCGCCGGCGAGGGCTCCACATTCACCATACGCGTGTTGGCCGTGTTGCAGGACGAGGCTGAGGAAATGCTGCCGCCGGCCGAGGACAGCAGCCCGAACAAGCAGCTCGTGCTCGTCGTCGATGACGACAATTCGCAGCGCGACCTGGTGACACGGTTTCTCGAACGCGAGGGGTTCGCCGTGCGCACGGCCCCCGACGGGCGGACCGGACTGGACCTCGCACGCTCGCTGCAGCCGCGCGCGATCCTGCTCGATGTGATGATGCCGTCGATGGATGGCTGGTCGGTGCTGAGCGCGCTCAAAGCCGACAGCGACCTGGCGAAAATACCCGTCGTGATGGTGACGTTCGTCAACGAACCGGCACTCGGCGCCTCGCTGGGTGCGGCGGAGACGGTGCTGAAGCCGGTGGAGTGGGACAGGTTGCGCCGGGTGATGGAGCGCTTCCGCGGCGATGCCGGCGATATTTTGGTGGTCGACGACGATGCCGACGCGCGGCGTCGTTTGCGCACTGTGCTGGAGCGCGACGGGTGGACGGTGAGCGAGGCCGGTAACGGCGAGGAAGCGTTGGTGCAGGTGGCCAAAACGCCACCGCAGCTTATCCTGCTCGACCTCACCATGCCGTTGATGGACGGGTTCACGTTCCTCCATGAGCTGCGCGAGCGGCCCGGATGCGAGCATATACCGGTCGTGGTGCTGACGGCGCGCGACCTCGATGCGAGCGAGCGCAGGCAACTGGAAGGTGCAAGCCGCGTGTTGAGCAAGGGGGATACCAATTTGCACCAGTTGGCAGGTGAGTTGCGCGCCTTGACGCCGCATGTGGAGAATGCCGCATTCGATGCGACGCAGCAGGCCGGCTGATGGCAATGCGTATCCTGCTCGTGGAAGATCACGAGGAAATCTGGGACTTTCTCGCCCGGCGCCTCAAACGGCGCGGCTATGACGTGAGCGTGGCGACCGACGGCCAGGCGGGATTGGACCAGGCACGTGCGCTGTTGCCCGATTTGATGCTGCTGGACATGAACCTGCCCGTCGTGGATGGCTGGACGGTGGCACGCACGCTGAAGGCCGATCCCGCCACGGCGAAAATCCCGATCGTCGCGATGACGGCACATGCGATGTCGGGCGATCGCGAAAAAGTCCTGGCCGCCGGCTGCGACGACTACCATCCAAAGCCGATCGATTTCTCGTTGCTGCTGACACAGATAGAGGCACGCACGGCACGGGTGGATGGCTGACGCGGCGGACGCGCGCGCAACTTTCGATCGTCTGCTGGCCTTCGCACATGGCGCGCAGATGCCTGCCGGCGCGCGCACGAATTTCGATCACGCCGAAGCCCGCGAACAGCACGCCGGATTGTCGGGGGCATCTCTCGCCGGCGCGAGCCTGCGGCATGCGAAGTTGGCGTTTGCCGATCTTTCGCAGGCCGACCTGTCGGATGCATCCTGTGGCGGCATATTGCTCGACGAAGCGCGGCTGGAGCAGACGGTGTTGCGTGGCGCCGATCTCGCCGGTGCCAGCCTGCGGCAAGCCGATGCGGGCCAGGCGTGCTTCGCGGACGCGCTGATGGAAGACGCATGTCTGGCCGGTGCACGTTTGCGGTTTGCCGACTTCACCGATGCGGTGATGGATGGCGCGGACGCGACAGGCGCCGATCTCTGGGGTGCGCAAATGACCCGCGTCGTCGCGCACCGGGCAAGGCTGGGTGGCGCGCTGCTCGATGAGGTCAAGCTTGCGGCGGCCGACCTGTCGGGCGCCGATCTTTCGCACGCGACCTTGCGCCGTGCGCAACTGCCTGGTGCCAAGCTGCACGGCGCCGATCTACGCCATGCGGTGTTTGCGGGCGCGGACCTCTCCGGCGTCGATCTGTCGGAAGCCGTGCTGCCGCACGTGGTGCTCACTGGATGCGATCTGCGTCATGCGAAGTTCGCCGGCGCCTGGCTGGAGCGAACCCGCATGCGCGCGCACCAGTTGGGTGGTGCGACGGGCGAGGAGATGGCACGCGATTATGCAGCCGCCATCGAAAGCTACATCGTGCTCGAACAGAATTTTCGCACGCTCGGCAACGCGGCAGATGCGAGCTGGGCGTTTCGCCGGCGCCGGCGCATGGGCAAGAAATTGCATCGGCAGGACATGCAAGCGCGCCTCGCCGAGGGTGGCGTGATTTCGGGTGGCCTGGCCTGCCTGCGATGGCTGAGCGACATCGCGGCGGAAGCGCTGTGCGACTATGGCGAGAGCCTGACGCGCATTTTGCGTGCGCTGCTCATCGTGCTTGTGGGATGCGCGGCAATCTACTGGTTTACCGGCACGCTGGAACCGCGCCATGCACTTGGCCCCAATCGCCTGAAAATCGTGGACTACCTCCTGTTCAGCCTGGACTCGATGACGTCCGTCGGCACCGGCGAAGTCGACCTCAAACCCGTCGGCCAGGTAGGCGTGCTCATCTCAAGCCTGCAGACCGTAGCGGGCACAATCCTGCTAGGGCTGTTCGGCTTCGTCCTAGGCGTAAGAATGCGAAACTAACAAAAGTTGTTACTTCTTTCTTCAACAGAAATGCTTGCTTACTCGGTCTCAGTGCTGCCCGGTATTGTTCACCAACGGATTGAGATTGTAGCTAAACCCCCAACTCACCGGCACAAATTGCTGGAAGTGCTGGTTGAACCAGATGTATATCTGCGTAATCCCGCTGCGTGGCACATACACGATATCAAACGGCGCCAGCTGCACATCGGCATCCGCGTTCGCCCCGCTTTCCACGCTGCGGTAGTCGGCGGCCAGCAGCAACGGCCGGGCCCCCGCGCCATGCCGCAGGATGAAAATATGCCGGTCATCCGCGGTGGCGCGCAGGCCGCCGGCGCGGGATAATGCCTGCAGCAACGTCAGAGGCGGCCCTTCGGCGGTGGTGAATTCGCCGGGTGCTGCGACTTCGCCGGCGACATAGATACGCGCGGGTGAGGCGGTTTTCACTTCGACCGTGAGACGCGGATCGCGCAGTTCGTGCGCGTAGATGGCCTGCAGATCGGCGGCGATCTGGTCCGGCGTGCGGCCGGCCGCCTGCACGGTCTGTGCGATCGTGGTGGTCAGCCGCCCATCCGGCCGCACCGTGACATCTTCGTTCAGCTCAGGCGCCGTGTAGAGCCTTACGCCGAGCGTATCGCCGACCTGCACGCGGTAGGGCTGCAGGGCGACGATACTTGCCGGCGCGGGCGGCAGCGACGTCGGTGGATGGATACAGCCGGCCACGGCGCATATCGCCGCGGTGGCCATGATCGTCGAGCGGCCGATCTTCGGGGAGCGCAAAGGTCAGTTTCCCTCCGCGATTGCGTGCAGGAGTGCCGAACCCTCGGCCTCGGGGTGCGCCGAAACATAGGCACCGGCATCGAAATACGGGCCCGGATCGAGTCCGAGCGGCCCACCCACCAGCACGTAATGAAAGGCCGGATCGATCGCCGCCTCCAGGAAAGCATCCGCGTGGGCGGCCACATACCAGGCTGCATCGAAATGCGGGCTGGCGCGCACGAGTGCCGCCTGCTCGAGCACGACCAGCCTGGGCTGAGGCGCCGCGCGGCGTACCAGGCGGCCGATCCACGACCGTCGCACAGCTTCCGGCAATCTGACCGGCTGCAGGTTCGGCGCGCGCAGGGCGTTGATGCGGTCGAGGTCGCCGATGAGCGCCGCGCGCGTGTTGCGTGCCGGGTTGGCCACATCGAGCCGGACCCAGCCGCGCAGCCCGTCCCAACCCTCGTTGCGCTGCTCGGCCTGCGCCAGCGCCGTCTGCGCGGCCTGAGCCGCTTCGGCCAGGCTGGTGGCGCGCAGCATCAGGTCCGCCAACTCGGCGCGTGCGGCGACGAGGGCCGATTGTGCCTGTGCCAGCGCCGTCTCGCGTGCGGCGAGCGCCTCGCGCGCGGCTTGCAGCTCGGTGCGCACGTTGCGCTCGGCTTCGGCTACGGCCGCACGCTGCGCACCCGCGGCTTCCGGGCCAAGCTGCAGGCGTTCGGTCATGGCGGCCAAATCCGCTTCGTCCGCGATGGCCGCGCGATCGACCAAAAACGCACCCGGCGAGACGAAGCTCGCGTCGAAATCCACCACCGGCTGGAAGCCGCGTTCGGCCAGCAGCTCGAACCATTGCGGCAGTTCCGGCAGTGCGCCGCCGTCGCCGCCTGGTGCCGCCCCGAGCGGCAGGGGCGCCAGCAACAGCCGCTCGCTCGCCCGCGACAGCAGCTCCACCAGCTCGCGCGTGTGCGGCGTCTCGGCATCCGCGCCCTGCGTCAATAATATCGCCAGATCGAAACCGCCCGGAACCTGTGTGCCGCGGAGCACCTCTGCCTCCGCACCGGCCTGCGCCAATGCGCGCGCCAACACGTCGGCGCCGTCGCCGGCCACCACGACGGAGACCAGCATCAGCTCCTGCACCAGGCGTTCGGCGGTCATCATCGGCGTGGGTCCGGGCGAGAGCTGGCCGTGGGCGGCGGGAAGGGAAAATCCGGCGCCCAAGGGGAGGGCAGGCGGGGCGGCATGTCCGCACGCTCACGCGACCGGAGCACATCCAGCAACAGCGCCTCCGGCGTGATCCGGCCGACATCGAGACTGTCGACATTCATCCGGCTCTCCGCGTCCGACGGCCAACGTGCCAGCACGAAGCGGAACACCGCGTCCACAAACCGTGCATGGCCCAGCCGTGCGGCATGGCCCGCCATGTCCAGACAGGCAGGTACGGCCAGCAGGTCGGACGTGGTCCACCCGTCCGGGCTTTCCAGCAGCGCTTCCACCGTGAGCAGGCGAGGCGCCTCCAGGTCGGGCACCGAGACTGCCATCGGCGCGGTCACCCCACATTCGGGCAGGTGCAAGGCGAGGGTAGCCGGGCCGCGCGGCAGCGGGCGGCGCAGCCGGGCGGCGAAACCGTAATGGCCGTGGCCTCGCCCGGCGTGCAGCAGGTCCGAGCGGAAACGGTCCGCCATCGCTTCGGCCAGCATCAGTCCGCCGAGCATCACCTGCACGCGGCATGCACCCGGCCGGGCCGCATCGCACGCCCAGCCGGCCACAACGCCGGAAGGGCTCACCGTTTCGAGCAGGCCTGCGATCAGGGGCGGAATCCTCGGTTGCGCGTTGGTGGTCTTTGCATAGCGCGGGTCGGGCCGGCTTGTCGCGCATGCGGTGTTTGCATGCATACTGGCAAGCGAGTGGGGAGGCGCATCGTTGGAGTGGCTTGGCGACTGGCGGGACGCGCCCGCGATCATCCTGAGCTGCCCGGGGCCGTTGCGTCGCCATGCCGCTTCTGTTCTCCCAGCGGGCGCGTTGGCGCTGCCGCAGATGCTGCTGGGAGCCGAATCGCAGATGCTGGCGTTCATCGCAGGTGCCAGCGCCAATCCGCGCGATGCGGCGCGGCTGTTCTTCGCGCCGTTCCCTGAACTGTTCCATGGTTCCCAGAGCCTGGCGGCCGTGCTGCCGGCGGCCGGCCAACGCGCCGTGCATCTGCGTTTCGGCGGCGTGCGTGCGGCACGGCTGCTGAAAGGTGCCCGCAATGCCTGTGTGCTGGCCGAACGTGCGGGCCCCGCGCCGCTGACCGCGAGCCATCACCCCTTCGCGTCGGGCAGTGCGGTGCCGGCGGGCATGCTGCGCGCCTATGCGTTGTGCGAGACGGCGATCCACCCAATGCGGATCGGTGGTGGCGAGTTGCCGATTTCCTCATTGCCGGACGAGCTGTTCCGCTTCGGATTGCAGGCGCCGGCCGCCCGGGGGTCCGCCCGCGATGCCGGGCTGGACATGACCTGCCTCGCCGATTTCCGCTCCGACGCCTGGGCCGCCGGGCATGTCGCCGATGCCGAGCCGGAACGGCCGTGCGTGCTGCTGCCGTGGAACATGGATCATCCGGGCAGCATCGTGGCGACACTGCTCGAACGGCTGGCGGGATTGCAGAGCGGGGCGAACATGCCGCCGATCGTGCTGTTGCCGTTCAACTATGTCGGGCAGACAGGGATCATCCGCGATCTGATCGCGTATCTGCGCGATGCGACCAGCCCGCCCGGGGTGGCGCTGCATCGCCTGTTCATCGCGCGCATGCACGGCCCGGCCGGTATCGACACGCTGCGTCGCCTTTCCAACGTTGCCTGGGTGGACGGCAACGACCCCGAGCATTGGTGGACGCTCGCCCGACTGTCCGCCTGCGGGTTCGCGACGTTGCTGCTGGACGCAGGGGCTTTCCGGACGGATGCCGCCCATGCGAGCGCCAGCATCGCCGCCGACGAACAGCTTTGGGTGGAAGCGGAGACACGCTGCGGCTTGCTGACTTTTCCGGCGCGCATCCCCGCCTTGCGCGATTTGAAAAGCCTGCTGCAGCGGACGGCCGAATTGCAGCTTGCCGCTTCGGCCAAACCGGCCGCGCCACGCCGTGCCCGACGCGCAAAGGCTGCCGGGCTTTGAGCGAGCGCGACGCCGTAAGCGAGACACTCGCCGCACGCCAGGCCCAGTTGTATTTCGACGTGTCTCCCTTGCTCGAGGAACAATGGACCGGCATCCCTATTGTGGCGGCAGGGTTGGCAAGCGCGTTGCTGGCGATGTTTCCCGAACGCCTCCGTTTTTTCCTCGGCGCCTCCCTTGTCGATACCGACGTGGTCGCCGCGAGCCTGCGCCACCGCCACGGCACGCTTCTGCTGCGCGAAGATATCTGCGGCCGGGCACGGCATGGTTTGCTGCCGTTGCTGGAGGATGCGGCCGGCCCGACGATCGGCATCTTCCCCAGCGTGAAAACAATCCGGCGTGCCTTCGACGTGGAATGCAGCGTGTTTCATGATCTGTCCACGCTCGTGCTGCCGTATTTCCACATCAAGGGAAATGTCGAGCACCACATGGAAGCGATGCTGGCCGACATAGATTCTGACGATGTGGTGGTCGCCGTCAGCCAGGCGACCGCAGAGGACCTCACCGCTTATCTGGGCGTGGAACCTTCCCGCATCGTCGTCGTGCATAACGGCGTCGCATGGCCACCTGCCTATGCTGTCAGTGCGGCCAACGATCTTTCCCCGATGGGTGCCGAACCCTATTGGCTGATCCTGGGCACACGCGAGCCACGCAAGAACGTGATGGCGGTGTTCGACATGCTGGCGCGGGCACCCCATCTGCTGCGCACGCATCGCTTCGTGTTCGCCGGCAAGATGGGCTGGCTGGAAGAACAACACGCGTTGCCGGCCAGCCTGGAGAACGCCCTCGGCGCCGGGCGCATCGTGTTCACCGGCTTCGTGGACGACTACACGAAATACAAGCTGCTCGCCGGCGCACAGGCGACACTCTATCCCAGCCTGTTCGAAGGCTTCGGCCTGCCGGTTCTCGAAAGCCTCTCGGCGGGCACACCATGTGTCGCATCCTGGAGTTCGAGCATCCCGGAAGTGGGCGGGCCTGTATGCACCTATTTCGATCCGCTCTCCGCGTCCGACATGGAACGCGCCTTGTCGGACATGCTGGTGCGGCGTGCGAGGGAAGGCGACGCGTTGCGTGCGGCCTGCCTGGCGAGAGCTGCGGCGTTTACCTGGGAGTTGGCGGTTTTGCAGTTGCTGGCGCGGCTGATGGTGGGGAGGTAGGAAGGACTTCTTTTCTGTAGAAAAGAAGCAAAAGACTTTTGCTACGCTGTCGCGGGCTTCTGGGCGGACAGGTGGGCCAGGGTGAGGGCTTTTTCCATGTCTGGCTTGGCTATCGAAAAGATTTGCACGACATCGCCTTTCGTCTCGCCGAGGATATAGCCGACATGCTGCCCCAGGCTGCCGGCGACGCCGGACTGCACGAAGCTGGGATGGCGTAGATTGCCGCGAAAGCCGAGTGCCACCGTATCACGCGCCGCGAACACCGTGCCGTGCAGCGCGGAACCATACTCGCCCGCCAGCACGTCTGCACCGGCGAACAAGGCAACCTGCTCGATCAGACCGAGCGTCTCCGGCCGCACCACCAGATAGCCGTGCTCGCGCGCGCAATCTTCCGCAGTCGCGCGTTCGATCAACATGCGTGCGGCAGGCTGGCCCGCGCGCGACAGGAACACGCGCCTTGCCGCCGACGGCGCATGAGCGGCCTGACGCAACAGCGGCGCCGTCCAGAACGTGCTTGCCTGCGCGAATAGCGGCGAGACGAGATTTCCCGCACGCAATCCTGTCGGCATCAGCAAAAGATCGGTTCGTAGAACTTCGCGCCAATAGCGGTACGGCACAAGCTGGCTTTGCCTGATACCGATCCGCGCGAGCAGCTCCGCGGCAATTTTCGACAAATCGGGCGGCACCGCGTAACGCAGCGTGTGGATGTCGAAGCCCGATTGCCGCAGCACCCACAGGCGCGGCAGGAAATCCACCAGCCAGTGGCCATACGTCTCGTGTCCTGGGCCGTAGATGACCGCCAATGGGCCGCGCACATGCCGTGCCGGCAATTCGGCCGCACGCAGCCGCGCAGCCACGGCCGCCACGTGATGCGGTGGATGGATGAAGGATTCGGACGAGAACGCGATACCATCCTTGAGGGCAATTCCCGTCGGGCCCACCGCGGCATTCTCGATCGTGTAGCAGCCGACGGCGTGCAGGCTGGTGCGGCCGAACAACTCGTCGAGCACGACGGCGCTCGGCTGTCCGAGCAGGAACAACGGTGCGGGCGGCAACAGATCCGTCGCCGTCGCAAGCTCGATGAAACCGACGCGCGGCGCAGCGCCGCTGCGCACATGCGCCGCGATGTCCATCAAAGCGGGGCGGCCGGCGCCGGCTCGCTCGCAGCCACCCGTCTGCGACGCACGATACTGAGCAGCCCGAGGGCAGCGGCCGCCGCCGCGTAGGTGCCGAAGCCCGCCGCGATCAAGGCGGCAAGCTTCAAGACGGGCACGTGAACGCCGGCAATCGGCACCAGCAGCACGCGTGCGCGCCACAGCACCACGCTCATCGCCGCCGCGGCCGCCACCATGCGCAGTGTACGCGACGCCAGCAGCCTGTCCGGCACGAAATACCCGCGCCGCAGCAGCAGCGCCGCCAGCAGCGCCACATTCACCGTCATCGCGACCGTCGTCGCCAGCGGAGGCCCCACATGCTTGAGCGGATGCATCAGCGCGAGACTCAAAGCGAGGTTCAGCGCCAGAATACCCATGCCGATCTTCACCGGCGTGGACATGTCGCCGCGCGCGAAAAACCCAGGCCCCAGCACCTTGATGAGCACGAAGGCCGGCAGCCCGGCGGCGTAGGCGGAAAGCGACTGCGCGCTCAGCGAAGCGTCGGCGGCGGTGAACGCGCCGCGCACGAACAGCACCTGCAGCACCGGGTCGGCGATGATCGACAATGCGGCCGCCGCAGGCAGCGTCAGCAACATCGCATACTCGATCGCGCGGTTCAGCGACTCCAACGCCTGATCCGGCCGCTGCGCGCTGATCTGACGCGACATCAGCGGCAGCAACGTCGTGCTCACCGCGGTCCCCAATACGCCGAGCGGCAACTGGTTCACCCGATCGGCATAATACATGAAGCTGATGGATTTCTCGGGCAAGTACGAACCGATCAGCGTATCGACGGCCAGGCTGAGCTGCGTGATGCCGGCACCCACCAGGCCCGGTGCCATACGACGCATCAGCAGGCGCATGCGTGGCGTCAGGCGCGGACGCGGCAGATGCAGCCGCAACCCGCTGCGCCGCACCGCCCAATATAGCAGTGCGAGCTGCGCGATACCGCTGAGCGACACGCCGATCGCCAGCGCATGTCCCGCCGACGGCAGGAACGGCACGAGCACAAACATCGAGGCGATGGCAAACACGTTATAGACAAGGGGTGCGGCGGCCGCGGCCACGAACCGGTTCAGCGCGTTCAGCACGCCCGACAGCAAAGCGGCCAGGCAGATCAGCAGGAGATAGGGAAACGTCAGGCGTGACAGCACCACCGTCAGCTCGAACGTCGCCGGCTTGTCGGCAAAACCCCCGGCGATCACGTGCAGCATCGGCCGCATGAAGATCTCGCCCAGCACGGTCAGGATCAGCAGCCAGAATGCCAGCACTGCGGCGGCTTCCTCGGTAAATCCGCGGGCCACGTCTTCGCCTTCGGTTACCAGCAGACCGGAGAATACCGGGACGAAGGCCGAGTTGAATGCGCCTTCGCCGAACAGGCGGCGGAACAGGTTGGGCAGGCGGTTGGCGACGAAAAATGCGTCCGAGAGGGCGCCGGCGCCGAGGAAAGCTGCGATGAGCTGGTCGCGGACGAGGCCGAAGACGCGGCTGGCCATGGTCCAGCCGCCGACGGTCATGATCCCCTTAAGCAAAGCAGAGCCGCTGCAGCGTCGCTCGCGACCGGCGTACGCCAACTAGCAAAAGTTTTTTGGTTCTTTTTTTCAAAAGAGAACGCCTTCCTTCTCTTCCCTTAACGGCCGCGCCAACAGCGCCGTCAGCACATCCCCCAGAGCCCGCCCCGCCAGCAGCTCCGCCACCGCGCCACAGATTGGTAGGTCGATGCCCGTAGCCCTGGCAATCAGCGCCGGCGCGGTCGCCACCCCCTCCACCACCGGCCCTTCCGCGCTTGGCCGCGCGCCGCGCCCCAACGCCAGCCCGAAGGCAAAATTCCGGCTGGACGGCCCCGTGCAGGTCAGCACCAGATCGCCCATGCCGGATAAGCCCGCCGCGGTCTCCGCACGCCCGCCCGAAGCCACGATCAGCCGCGCGATCTCCGCCAATCCGCGGGTGATCAGCGCCGCACGCGCGTTCTCGCCATAGCCTGCGCCGATCACCGCGCCGGCCGCGATGGCGATCACGTTCTTGGCCGCGCCGCCCAGTTGCGCGCCCAGCGCGTCCTCGTTGCCGTAGAGCCGGAATCCCGGCGTGGCCAGCAGACGGATGAATGCGCCGCGGAGGCCAGCGTCGGCGGCGGCGACCACGCTGGCGGCCGGCAGCCCGGCGGCCAGTTCGGCGGCGAAGTTCGGCCCCGTCAGCACCGCGGCCGGATGGTCCCCCAGCAGGTCGGCCACGATTTCCAGCGGCAGCCGGCCCGTCGTGGCCTCGATGCCCTTGCAGCACACCAGCAACGGCGCATCGGGCCGCATCGGCTCGAGCGTCACGCGCAGATGCTGGGTCGGCACCGCCAGCAGAACCGCGTCCGCCCGGCGCGGCATCGCGGTGACCACGCGGATTTCGGGGGCGAGCCGCACGCCGGGCAAGCGCGCGGCCAGCCGGCTCGTGTCGCGTGCCACGAGCGTGACGCGCGCGCCCGCCCGGACCGCATGAATGGCCAGCGCCTGCCCCCAGGCGCCGGCGCCCACGATGGCGATCCTATTCATCGGCCAGGCTTTTTATCGGCGAGGCTTTTCATCAGCCAGGCTTTTCATCCGCCAGCCGAGTCAGCCCGGCCGCTTCGCCAGGCTCGCGATTGCCCAGCCGTTCGAGCAGAGCGGCCAGGATCGGCGCGACCTCGGCCTCGAAGCGGTAAGGCGGGTTGACGACGATCAGCCCGCTGCCGTTCAGCCGCGACGCGTCCAGCGGCTCGCGCAGCAGCAGTTCGGCGGAGACGATATCGGCCAAGCCCGCGCCACGCAGTGCGTCGTGAAAGGCCCGCACCGGGGCACGATGCTTGACCGGATACCAGGCGATCGCCGTGCCGCCGGGAAAGCGCCCATACGCCGCGCGGAGGGCTTCGAGCACGCGGGTGAACTCATCCGGCACCTCATAGGGCGGATCGATCAGCGTCAGCCCGCGCCGCTCGGGTGGCGGCAGAAACGCGCCGATCGCCTCGTAGCCGTCGCGCAGATGCACGCCGACCTGCCGATGCCGGCCGAGCTGGCGGCGCAGTGCCGCGTGATCGTCCGGATGCAGCTCGCAGGCAGCAGCACGATCGCCCGGCCGCAACAATGCCGCCGCGATCGCCGGCGACCCGGGATAGAGGCCGAGCTGCTCCACCAGGCGCACAAAGTCGGCCAGCGCCGGCGGCGGGGCGGCGAGCAGACGCAGGATGCCGCCGGCCGCTTCGCCGGTGCGCCGCGCTTCGTCCGCATCGAGATCGTAATGCCCGGTACCGGCATGCGTATCGAGCACGAAGAACGGCTTGTCCTTGCGGGCGAGCGCCCGCAGCACCCACACGAGCACCGCGTGTTTGAGGCAATCCGCAGCGTTGCCCGCATGGTAGGCGTGGCGGTAGTTCACCTGGCCGTCTCGTCGAGCGGCCAGCGCGGGCGCGGCGGCGCGTCCATTGCACTGGTAAGCCCCATGATCAGCCGTTCGATGCCCGCCCAGGCGACCATCACCGCGTTGTCGCCGCACAGGCGCAGCGGCGGTGCGGCCAGCGCCACGCCATGTTCGGCCGCCAGTGCCGCAAGGCGAGCGCGGATCACCTGGTTGGCCGCCACCCCACCGGCCACGACAAGCAGGCGGAGCTGCGGCGCCGCGGCTAGCGCGTGGCCCACGCGGTCGGCCAGCACGTCGGCCACGGCTTGCTGGAACGAAGCCGCAATGTCCGCCGCGTCGCTGGCCGGCAGAGCGCCTTCAGGGTAGCCGGCGACGAGCGTGGCCACCGCGGTTTTCAGCCCCGAAAAGCTGAAATCGCAGCCCGGCCGCCCGAACAAAGGACGGGGCAGGGGGAAGCGCGTCGACGTGCCATGAGCGGCCAATCGTTCCAGAGCCGGCCCACCCGGCCAGCCCAGCCCGAGCAGCTTGGCCACCTTGTCGAACGCTTCGCCGACCGCGTCATCGATCGTGCCGCCGAGCCGCCGGTAATCGCCGACGCCGCGCACGTCGACCAGCTGGCAATGGCCGCCGGAGACCAGCAGCAGCAGATAGGGAAACGGCGCGCCATCCGCCACCAGGCCGGGCAGGCGCGCGGTCAGCGCGTGCGCCTCGAGATGGTTGACGGCGACGAATGGCTTTCGTGCCGCCATCGCGATGCCTTTGCCGATGCCTGCGCCCACGATCAGCCCGCCGATCAGCCCTGGCCCGGCGGTGGCCGCAACACCGCCCAGATCGGCCGGTTGCAACCCCGCGCGCCCCAGCACCTGGCCGATCAGCTCGGGCAGATGCGCCAGATGCGCGCGGGCGGCGATCTCGGGCACCACGCCGCCGAACCGCGCATGGTCCGGCTGGCTGAGGACCGCTTCGGCAAGGATCGCGCCGTCCGGTGCCAGCACGGCGGCGGCGGTCTCGTCACAGGATGACTCGATTCCGAGCACCGGCCCACCCAAACCCGGCGGGGCCGTCACACGGCCCCCACTCGCGCAAACACTTTCCACACCATCTACCGGGTAATAGGACACTCCGATGACCTCCGCCCATCCCCCAACCCTGTCCCGCCTGCCCGTGGGCGCCGTCGCCATGCGCGCCCCGCGTACTGGCCCGCACGAGCGCCGTGCGCTGCCGCTGTGCGTCGGTAGCCGTGCCTCACCTTTGGCGCTGGTGCAGACCCGCGCTTTCATCAACGAGATCGCGCATTTCTGCCCGATGCTGCGGCCGGCGGGCGATCCGGACGATTCGCCGGTGTTCGTCGAACACGCCATCCGCACCACCGGCGACACCGTACAGAACCGCCGGCTGGCAGAGATCGGCGGCAAGGGTCTGTTCGCCAAGGAAATTCATGAGGCTCTGCTGGATGGCCGCATCGACATGGCGGTGCACAGCCTGAAGGACCTGGAGACCGTGCTGCCGGAGGGCATCGTGCTGGCCTGCACGCTCACCCGCGAGGATGCGCGCGACGTGCTGATCCTGCCGCAGACGAGCGCGCCCATCGATCCGCAGTCGCCCTGGGCCGCGCTGCCGCACGGCGCGCTGGTCGGCACGTCGTCGGTGCGTCGGCAGGCGCAGATGCTGCACGCGCGCCCGGACCTGCGCATCGGCCTGATTCGCGGCAACGTGCAGACGCGGCTCGACCGGGTGGAGAAAGGCGACTTCGCCGCCACCCTGCTGGCGCTGGCCGGTCTGCGGCGGCTGGGCCTCGACCAGCGCGCAAGCCTGATCCTGCATCCCGAGATCATGGTGCCGTCGGCCGGCCAGGGTATCGTCGGCGTCACCGTGCGGCAGACGGATTCCGGGTTGCGCGCGCTGCTCGCGAGCATCGAGGATCCGGTCGCGCGCGCCGTCTCGACCGCCGAACGCGCGATGCTGGCCGTGCTGGACGGCTCCTGCCACACGCCGATCGGCGGCCATGCGCGCATCCGCAGCGACGGCACGTTGCGCCTGACCGGGATGACGGCCAGCGAGGACGGCACTTTCCTGCTCAAGCGCAGCCTGGATGGCGCCCCCGCCGATGCCGAAGCTTTAGGCCGCGAACTCGGCGCCAGCCTGCGCGCCGATAGTCCCGCGGCCCTTTTCCTGCCGGTCTAGCGGGTTCGGGTTCTGCCTGGCGCGTTGATCACACGACCGGAAGCGCAGGCAGGCGAGCTGTCGGCGCGTCTGCGAGCCTTGGGTTACGCGCCCGTTCTGGCGCCCCTTTTCTCAGTCCGCGTGCGTGCAATGAGGCTTCCCGAAGCCGTACAGGCGATCGTGATCACCAGCGCCAACGCGATCGCGGCACTGCGCCCGGACGGCACGACGGTGTTCGCCGTGGGCGACGCGACGGCGGCTTTGGCCCGTGCGCACGGGTTCTCGCAGGTGCGCAGCGCCAGCGCGGATGCCGACGCGCTGGCCCGGCTGGTAGCCGCCCATGCCGATCCGCATGGCGCGCCGCTGCTATTGGCCAGCGGGGCGGGCCAAGGAGTGGCACTTGGCGGGGAGCTTCGCCGCCGCGGCTTTCGGGTGGCTCGACGCGTGTGTTATGACGTGGTGCCGGCGCGTCGATTCCCCAGCATAGGGGAGGCGGCGATCCTTTCGGGCGACCTGGCCGTCGCCGTGTTCCTGTCTGCGGAAACCGCGCGGATTTTCGAGCGCTTGCTGCCACCGGAGTGTAACGATCGATTATCGTCGGTGACCGCTCTGGCAATCGGCAAAACCACTGAAGAAGCTCTCCACAAGCTGCCCTGGCTGCGTATACGACGCGCCGAGACCCCCACTTTGGACGATGTGCTGGCCCTCCTATGACAGAGCAGACCCAAGACCCAGTCGAGCCCGAACCGCGCCCCAGCCTGTTCGATCCGCCCGGCGAGACAGTTCATATGGCACCGGCGACCGTGGTGGCGCGCCGGCGCGGTGGCACGCCGTTTCCCGTCACGTTGCTCCTCACGCTGATCCTGGCCGGCGCCGGTTTCTGGGCCTGGACGCATCCGGAGCAGGGCAGGGAGTTCGGCCGCAAAGTGTTCGCGAACACGCCGGCCGCTGAACAGGGACCGCCCGACCCGGCCGAGCAGATACAGGCTATCTCGACCCGACTGGCCCTGCTGGAAAAGCAGCCGACGAACGCGGCCGACGCCAGCGCGGACCTGACCAAGAAGCTCGACGATCTCTCAGGACGGGTGGATGCGCTGACCACCAAGCAAAGCGAACTGGCCACCCAAGGCGAGAAGACGGCCGAGTTGCTGTCCCAGAAGAGCGTCGCCAGCGCGCCCGCCGAAGCGCCGCCGCCCCCCGATAGCACGCCCGCTCAGGTGGCAGGGCTGGAGACACAGCAGCAGGCCAGCGACGCCCGCGTGCTCGCCGACAAGGTGTCGGCCCAGAGCGCCGCAATCGAACAGTCGCAAACCGCCACCAAGGCTGCCTTCGACGCGCTCGACCAGCGCTTGGCCAAGCTGGAACAGGCCGCCGGCCAGGCGCCCGCAGCCGACCAGGCCGATCAGAAGGCGCTGCTGGCCGCACAGGCCGGCGACGCTGCTTCGCTGGCCGCACTGGATAGCCGTCTCGGCAAGCTCGAGCAGTCGGCGGGACAGATTCATACCGCCGATGCAGCCGACCAGAAGGCATTGAGCGATGCGCAGGCCGGCGACAAGCAATCGTTGGACGCGCTCGACGCGCGCGTCGCCAAACTCGAACAGGCGACCGGCCAGGCCGCCGGCGAGGTCAAGGACGCGACGCGGGCGGCAAAGATCGCTGCCGCGCAGGCCGCCTTGGCCGTCGGACAGCCATTAGGCGACCTGCCGAATGCGCCACCCGCAGTCGCCCGTTTCGCCAAGGAGGCACCGCCGACCGAGGAGGCGTTGCGCGCGGCATTTCCGCAGGTGGCACAGACCGCACGCGCGGCGAGCCAGCCCGCGTCGGCAAACCGCTCGTTCCTCGACCGCATGCTGGCCCGCGCGCAGCAGAGCGTGGTCGTGCGGCAGGGCGATCACGTATTGGTCGGCGACCCAGCCGCCGGCGTGCTTGCGCATGCCCAGGACCAGGTGAGTGCAGGCGATCTCAAGGACGCGGTCGCCACGCTCGGCGCGCTGCAAGGGCCTGCCGCTACGTCGGTACAGGCGTGGATGGGCCAGGCCCGCGCGCTTCTCGACGCACGCGACGGGCTGGCGAGCATGGCGGCACATAGCTGATGCGCACCGTCGTCCTGATCATCATCCTCGCGGCGGCTTGCGTCGGCGCGGCGTGGTGGGTGCAACATCTGGTCGGCAGCATCTCGCTGCAGGCGGGTGCCACGACCATCCAAGCGCCGCTCAGCCTGGCGGTGCTGGCGCTGATCCTGCTGGTCGTCGTGCTTTACGTGCTGTTCCGGTTGCTGGCGACGTTGTTCGGGCTACCCGGCGCGTTCCGGCGTGGCGGCGAGCGTAGCCGCCGGCGCCGCGGCGACCAGGCGGTCACCGGCACGCTGATCGCACTGGCCGCGCGCGACCCTGCCGACGCCCGCCGGGAAGCAGCCCGCGCGGTGCGTCTGCTGGGCGAGACGCCGCAGACGCTGTTGTTGACAGCCTATGCAGGCACGATTTCGGGCAACGAGGCCGATGCGGAAGCGGCGTTCACCAAGCTCGCCGGCCGCAAGGATGCCGCTTTCCTGGGGCTGCGCGGCCTGCTGCGGCTTGCCATCGACCATGGCGACTACCAGCGGGCCGCCCAGCTCGCGCGCGAGGCCGAGGCATCGCATCCAGGCGCGGCCTGGCTGCGCGGCGAGCGCACGCAACTGGCGTTGCGAACCGGCGCATGGGCCGAAGCGCTTCAACTCACACACGAGGACGCGCCGAAAGCCGGGTTCGCCGCGGCTGCGGCCGAAGCCGAGGCCGACCCGAACGTCGCGCGCAAGCTGGCCAAGCAGGCGTGGAAGCGCGACCCGGCACTCGGCCCCGCCGCCATCGCCTACGCACGCCGACTACGTGATTCCGGTCGCGAGAAATCGGCGCAGGACGTGCTGCGTCAAAGCTGGGCCGCCAATCCGCATCCCGAGCTCGCCGATTTCGCCCTGCTACCCTCGCCCGACCGGGCCGCCCAATTGAAAGCGGGCAACGAGCTGGTCCGCGGTGCGCCCGATCACCCGGAAAGCCAGATGCTGCTCGCCCGGCTTTCGCTTGCGGCCGGCCTGACAGCCGATGCGCACCGCCATCTCGATCTGGCGCGCGCCGCCGGGCTCGATCAGCGGCGCATTCATCTGCTGCGCGCCGACGTGGCCGAAGCCGACGGCGACGAAGCGGCACAACGCGACGCCCTGCGCCAGGCGGCGATGGCCGACCCTGACCCGGCCTGGCATTGCGAGGCGTGCGGCTCGGCCGTGGGTGGATGGCATCCCGCCTGTCCTGTCTGCCACACGCCGGGGCGGGTGCGCTGGTCGGTTGCTTCCGGCGCCTATCACGCCGTGCCGCGCCTGAGCCATGAGCCTTTGATGGACGTGGAGTGAGCAGCACCCGGCCGGCCGTTCCGCTGGTCATCGATCTCGACGGCACGCTGGTCCGCGGCGATACCCTCATCGAATGCGCGCTGCTCCTGCTGGCGCGCCGGCCCTGGGTGCTGCTCCGCGCCTTGCCATTGGCCTTTGCCGATCGCGCGCGCTTCAAACACCGTCTGGCCGAAGCCGCCGGCCTCGAACCGGCCTCGCTCATCTATAATCCCGACATCGTCGAGATGGCCCGCGACGCGCGCGCGCAGGGGAGGGGCGTGTTCCTCGCGACCGCCGCGGACGGGCAGGTGGCCCACTCGGTCGCAACCCATCTCGGCCTGTTCGACGATGTTCTCGCGTCGACGGCGATCACAAATCTCAAGGGCGCCGCCAAGGCCGAAGCGCTCGCAGCCCGTTTCGGCGCGCATGGGTTCGACTATGCGGGCGATGCGGCGGCGGACTTGCCGGTCTGGAGAAGCGCACGCAAGGCAATCTGCGTCTCGCCCTCTGCGCGACTGGCCGCCGACGTCCACCAGGCATGCAGCGACGTGTTGCTCGTCGGCGAGCGCCCGGGGTGGGCCGCGCAAGCCAGGCTGCTGGCCCGCGCGCTCCGCCTTCATCAATGGGCCAAGAACGTGCTCGTGTTCGTGCCGGTTCTGGCCGCGCACCAGGCGCACGGCGCACTGCTGCTGCGGGCGTTCGTCGGGTTCCTGGCCTTCGGTCTGTGCGCGTCCAGCGTCTATCTGCTTAACGACCTGCTCGACCTGCCGCACGACCGCGCGCACCCGACCAAACGACGCCGACCGTTTGCCAGCGGTGCGCTCGACCTGACCTGGGCACCAGGGATGATGGCCGGCCTGCTGACCGGCGCATTGCTCGCCGCCAGCCTGCTGCCGGCCGCGTTCCTGGCCATGCTTACCGCCTATTACGCCAGCACGCTGGCCTATTCCTTCGTGCTGAAGCGGCGCGCGGTATGGGATGTCGTGACGCTGGCCGGGCTCTACACGTTGCGCATCTTCGCAGGGGCCGCGGCGACCGCTATCCCGATCTCGCCCTGGCTGCTGGCGTTCTCGCTGTTCCTGTTCTTCTGCCTGGCCGTCGTCAAACGCCTGACCGAACTGACATTGTTCGTGCGTGCCAATACCGGCGCAGCCGCATTATCGGGGCGCGGCTATGGCGGCGAGGACCTGGACATGCTGCGCAGCATGGCCGCTTCTTCCGGCTACATGGCCGTGCTGGTGCTCGCCCTCTACATCAACAGCGCCGAGGTGGTCCCGCTCTACCGCCACCCGAGCGCGTTATGGACGCTTTGCCCGATCCTGCTGTTCTGGGTCAGCCGTGTGCTGATGCTGAGCAACCGTGGGCAGATGAACGACGACCCGGTCGTGTTCGCGCTGCGCGACAAAGTCAGCCTGCTGGCAGGTGCTGCGAGCCTGGCTGCCATCATCGTGGCCGCCGCCTGATGCACGCCTCGCTTGGCATGCTGGCCGGGTGGGGCAGGGTGGCGCGGTCGCCTAGTGTGATGTGGCGGCCCGAGGCAGCCGGCGATGTGTCGGGCGTGTTCGCCGACCATCCGCGCGCGCATGGGCTGATCGTGCATGCCGGCGGGCGTGCCTATGGCGATTGCGCGCTGAACGGGCAGGGTGTGGCCCTGATGAGCGCCGGTCTCTCGCGCGTGCTCTCATTCGATCCGCTGACAGGGGCGATCGAGGTCGAACCGGGTGTCAGCTTCCGTCAACTCATGTCGATATATGTCGGGCAGGGCTGGATCGTGCCGGTCTCGCCCGGTACCGGGTTCGCCACAATCGGGGGGGCGGTCGCCAACGACGTGCACGGCAAGAATCACGAGGCGGCGGGCAGCTTCTGCGCCCATGTGAGCGAGCTCGATTTGCTCACGCCGGACGGCACGCAGCACACGATCGGCCCGGATCGCGCGGCCGCGTTGTTTGCCGCGACATGCGGCGGGCTTGGTTTGACCGGCGTGATCACGCGCGTGGCGTTCCGAATGAAGCGCGTGCCGGGGCCGGGCGTGGCGGTCGCGGCCCGGCGCTATCCCGACCTCGACGGGTTTCTATCGGCCATGGATGAGGCACGCGACGCGACCTACGCGGTCGGCTGGATCGACGGCACGTCGCGTGGCCGGCATCTCGGGCGCGGCATATTGGAGACGGCCGAGCCCGTGGGCGCGGGTTGCGGTAGCGCGCCGGCCGGCGGTGTGCGTATCCCGCTGGATTTCCCGGGTTTCGCGCTCTCGCCGCTGCCGATTGCGGCCTTCAATGCGCTGTATTACCGCCGTGCGCCGCTCGCCGGGCGGGTCGGCATGACGCGTTACGAGAAATTCCTCTATCCGCTCGACGCGCTGCATGACTGGAACCGGATCTATGGCCGGCGCGGATTCCACCAATTTCAGAACGTTATCCCGTTTTCTAACGGCGCCAATGCGTTGCGCGAGTTGCTTGAAGTGATCGCGCGATCCCGGCGGGCGTCGTTTCTGGCGGTGCTGAAGCGGCTGGGCGCGGCCGGCGAGGGGGCAGGGCCGCTCAGCTTCCCGCAGCCGGGCTACACGCTGGCACTGGATTTTCCCAACGTGGCCGGCATCGAGGAGCTCTATGCCCGCCTCGTGGCCATTACGCTTCGGCATGGCGGGCGGGTGTATCTGGCCAAGGACGCGCTGCTGGATGCGGACAGTTTTCGCGCGATGTATCCGCGCTGGGAGGAGTTCCGCGCGGTGCTCGAGGCGGTCGATCCGCAGCGCCGCATGCAGTCCGACATGTCCCGCCGGCTGCGGCTGCGCGAGGCGGCGTGACGTCGCTTCGGCGCGTGCTGCTGCTGTGCGCGTGCCTGGCTCCGTTCGGCTGGCTGCTGTTCTGGGCCGTGTTCAACAGCGTGCCGGGCCAGGACTGGGTGGTTTTCCACACCGCGGCCGCGCGTTTCTGGGCGCACGACCTCGCCATGCTGGGCGACCCGCGTGCCTTTACCGACGAGATGAACCGCAGCCACGCGGCCTGGTTTGTCCGCCCGATCAGTGTGTTGCACCCGTTTATTTATCCACCGGTGACGCTGCTGATGGCGCTGGCGTTCTGCTGGCTGCCCTATATCGGCTCGCTGGTCGCCTTCCTTGCCTTGACCGCCGGATTGCTTGCCGCCGCCTTGTGGCACTGGCAGGCGACCACGCGCGAGCGTTGGCTGCTCATCGGCGGCGTGTTCGCGTGCCCGGCTGCCGCCTACACGATCGGGGCGGGACAGCTCAGCTTCCTGGTGGCGGCCTGCGTGCTCGGCGGCATGGCTTTGCTCGAAACTCGGCCATTCCTGGCTGGGCTGGTGTTCAGCCTGCTGTGCCTCAAGCCGCAATTCGTGCCGCTCATACCAGTGGCGCTGCTGGCGGGGCGGCATTGGCGCGCGATGGCGGGCGGGCTCGCCGGCGGGCTTGGGTTGGTGCTGGCCAGCGCTTTGGTGCTCGGCACCGGCGCCTGGTTCGACTGGATCAGGCTGGCAACGGGCCAGAATCCTCTGCTTGGCCGAATGATCGACGTGGTGCGCGTGTTCGACCAGAGCGTGCATACCTGTCTTCACATTCTGGGCGTAGGCGAGGGGCTGGCGGGCGCGGGTCAGTTGGTCGCCACGGCGCTCTCGGCTGGGTGCGTGTGGCTGGCGTTCGCCCGGCCTGTGCCAGAGCGGCAGCGCCTGATCGTGTTGTTGTGCGCCATGGTGTTCGGCGCCCCGCATGTGGGCGATTACGACGAAATGCTGCCGGCGGTCGCCGCCGTTTTGGTGATGCTCGATGCGCGCAGCCGACCGGCACCCATCTGGCTCGCCGGTGCGGTCTGGATCGCGCCGATGCTGAATCCGCCGGCGCTGATCGCGGTGCTCGGGCTGCCGATGCTGACGGGATTGTCGGCACTCACGCCGCTGCTGCCGGCATGGCTGATGGTGCGGGAGACACCTTGGGCGCTATGCAAACGGGCGGTCGCGTGATGTCAAAGTGACACAGGCAAGAGTCGCATAATCTGAATTATGCCAACTTCTGTTTGTGGCGAACCGGCCGCCATCCCTCACGGCTATGCCTGGGCCACTTCCAGAACCAGCCCATCGATCGACGGCTCTATGCCTTCGGGAAGATTGGCGGCAAGCCAGGCCCAGTCCAGGTCGGTGCCCATGTGGGTCAGTACCGTGCGGCGCACGCCGAGACGCCGGCGCCAGGCATCGACCAATTCGACATGGGCGTGGGTAAGATGCGGCGCGCGCTGGAAGCAGCCGACGACCCAGGTGTCGATGCCGGCCAGCAGCGCGAACGCCTGTTCCTCAAGGCGCACGACATCGGTGGAATAAGCAAAGCCGCCGACGCGCAGGCCCAGTGTGTGCATGACGTGATGGTCCTGGTCGAACGTCTGAACCTCGGTGCCGCAGATGGCCAGAAGCTCGCCCGGCACGACGGCCGTCATATTGAGCACCGGCCGATAGAAATGCGGCGGCGTCCATGGGCGAAATGCGTAGTCGAACCGCCTGCCCAGCTCGTCCTGCGTCTCCCGCGTGGCGTAGGCTGGCAACGGTTTGCCATTGATCCGGTTGAGCAGGCGCACATCGTCGAGGCCGGTCACGTGGTCGGCGTGCGCATGGGTGAACACGATGGCGTCGATCCGCGCGATGCCGCAGGCCAACAGCTGCGTCCGCATATCGGGGCCGGTATCAACCAGGATGTTGCCCTCTGGCGCTTCGATGACGATGCTGGACCGGGTGCGGCGGTTGCGCGGCTCGGCGGGATCGCAGGCACCCCAGTCGCCGCTTCCGTCAGCGCCGCCAAGCGTCGGTACGCCGGCCGAACTGCCGCAACCCAGTATCGTCACGCGCATCGGGCTTCAGGCGGCTTTGCGGAAAAGACGATGGAAATTGGCTGTCGTGAGGTCCGCCAGATCGTCTACCGACAGGCCACGGACATCGGCGAGCATGCGCGCGATATGCGCCACATAGGCCGGCTCGTTTCGCTTGCCGCGGAACGGCGCCGGCGCGAGATACGGCGCGTCGGTCTCGACGAGAATACGCCCGGCCGGCAGGTCGGCGGCGATCGCCCGCAATTCGGTCGATTTCGGAAACGTGAGGATGCCGGAGAAGCTGACGTGACCGCCGATCTCGATGGCGCGCTCGGCAAGCGCCCGGCTAGAACTGAAGCAATGCAGGAGGAAGTCGAATCGACCGCCTTGTTCCTGCTCGTCTTTCAATATGGCGAAGGTATCCTCGTCGGCGTCGCGTGTGTGGATGCAGATCGGCAACTCGGCCTTGCGCGCAGCCCGAATTTGGCGTCGGAACACTTCGGCCTGCACGTCGCGTGGCGCGCGGTCGTAGAAGTAATCCAGCCCCGCCTCGCCGATGCCGATGACTTTTGGATGCGAAGCGAGTGCCACAATCTCTTCTTCCCGCGGCAATTCCTCTTCGGCGGCATGATGCGGGTGCGTGCCGACCGTACACCAAAGTCCGGGCGCCTCTTCGGCCAGTGCCAACTGTTCGGCGGCACGTGACAGCCGGGTGCCAATCGTGACCATCCCGCCCACACCGGCCGCCTTGGCACGGGCCATCATGTCGGGCCGCTCGGCTTGGGTGTAGTAGTCCAGATGGCAATGTGAATCGATCAGCGTCAACGTAGTACGGCTCCTTCCTCGACCCATCTTGGAAACAGACCCTGAGGCGCAGGCAAGATGGCACCGTCTTGCAGCGCCGTCGTCCAATGAGCGAAAGCGCGCGCCTCCGGCTTGACCGCTAACTGGTCGAGCAAACGGGCCATTGTAGTGGGCATGAAAGGTTGCAGGACGACCGCGATGCACCGGATCGTTTCGGCCAGCACGCGCAGCACATGCCCCATTCGGACCAGATCCGTTTTGCGCAAAGACCAGGGCGCCTGCGCGTCGATATAGCCGTCGGCGGCACGGATCACGCGCCAGACCTCCTCCAGCGCATCGTGCAGGGCCTGCGCCTGGATATGTGCCCGGACAGTTTCGACCAACTCGCCGGCGTGTTTCAGCAAAGCGCGATCAGGCTCGGTCGGCGGCCCCGCGTCCGGCAATCGCCCGTCGCAGTTCTTGGCGATCAGCGAGAGCGTGCGTTGCGCGAGATTGCCGATCCCGTTGGCGAGATCGACATTCAGCCGGTTGACCAGTGCGCGATCGGAGAAATCGCCGTCATTGCCGAACGGCACTTCGCGGAGCAGGAAGAAGCGCACAGGATCCAGACCGTATTTTGCCACAAGAGCAGCCGGATCGACGACGTTGCCGACCGACTTGCTCATCTTCGCGCCCTCGACCGTCCACCAGCCGTGCGCGAAAATCCGGCGTGGCAGAGGAAGGCCGGCCGCCATCAGGAAGGCCGGCCAGTAGATCGCGTGGAAACGCTGGATATCCTTGCCGACGAGGTGCAGGTCGGCGGGCCAGAATCGCCAGAGCGGCCCGGTCTCGTCGGGGTAGCCCAGGGCGGTGATATAATTTGCAAGCGCATCGAGCCACACATACATCACGTGGTCCGGATCGCCCGGCACCGGGATGCCCCAGCGGAAACTCGACCGGCTGACAGAGAGGTCGCGCAAGCCGCTGCGAATGAAGCTCAACATCTCGTTTCGTTTGCCTGCTGGCCCCACGAAATCGGGGTTCTCGGCATAGTGCGCGAGCAGACGGTCCTGATAGGCGGAGAGCCGGAACAGGTAGTTGGGCTCCCTCACCCACTCCACCGGCGCACCGGTCGGCGCCAAACGCGTGCCGTCCGGCAATAACGTCGTGTCGTCCGCACTGTAGAAATCCTCGTCGCGGACCGCGTACCAGCCCTCGTAATGGCCTAGGTAAATGTCGCCCGACGCTGCCAGCCGCCTCCATAAAGCTGTCACGCCGCTTTTGTGCCGAGGCTCCGTCGTCCGGATGAAATCATCGTTCGACACGCCGAGCGTCGCCAGCATCGCCCTGAACTCGGCGGAGACGCGATCGGTGAAAGCCTGCGGTTCAAGTCCTGCGTCCGCCGCCGCTTTCTCGACTTTCTGGCCATGTTCGTCGGTGCCGGAGAGGAAATACGTGTCCTGGCCATCGAGGCGGTTGAAACGTGCGATCACGTCGGCGGCAACGGCCGTGTAGGCGTGGCCGATATGGGGGGAACCGTTGACGTAGAAGATGGGGGTGGTGAGGTACATCGGGCTCGATAAGCGAGAGGAAGGAAGCAGTCCTTTTTTGAAAAAAGGACCAAAAAACCTTTGCTAGGCGCGTAGGAGGGATAGGCCGGCGATGAGGGCTTGTCGCCGGTCCATGTTGGCGCGTTCCGTCTCTTCTGTCAGGCGGCGCAGGTTTTCGGCGATTTCCGCCCAGGCCAGGGTGCCGCGTGCGGCCACGAGTCGCGCCTGGTTCTCGTCGGCCACGCCACGCTGCACCGCTCCCACCGCGGCGGCGATACCCTGCTGCAGCAAAGCCATGAACAGTTCGAACGGCGCCTGGTCGCGCAGCGAGTCGGACATCTCGTAGGCGCGTGTCAGGTCGATGGCCGGCCCGGTATCCAGCACCTCGGCTACCATGCCGGCCAGGCGCAAACCGCCATCATTGGCCAATTCCTGCGCGCGTCCCGGCGAGCCTTGCGCCAGGCCGATCAGCGTCGCGCGCTCGGATGGGTCGGTCTGCGGCAGCGACTGCGCCAGCACAGTGTGCATGTCCGGCGCGCTCAAGGGGGCCAGCGCCAGCCGGCGGCAGCGGCTTCTGATCGTGGGCAGCAATCGGCCTGGCGCCGAACATACCAGGATCAGCACTGCCCGGTTCGGCGGCTCCTCCAATACCTTGAGCAGCGCGTTGGCCGATTGCGTGCTGGCGTCTTCCACCCCGTCCACGATCACAACGCGCCAGCCGCCTTCGGCCGCGGTCAGATGCAGGAACCCGGGTATCTGGCGCACGCTGTCTGCGGCGATCTGCTTTTTCAGGCGCTTCTTCTTGTCGTCCCACTCCCGCCCGACGGTCAGCAGGTCCGCATGCGTGCCGGCGGCGACGCGGCGGAATACCGGGTGATCGGGCTGCATCTCCAGCGTCGTCCGCCCAGCCAGAAGCGCTCGCGCGAACCGATAAGCGAGCGTCGCCTTTCCGACCCCCTCAGGCCCTGAAATCAGCCAGGCATGATGCAGCCGTCCGCTGCTCATTGCCGAGGTCAAAGCAGCTTCCGCAGCCCCATGCCCAACCAGCAAGGGATTTTCCCTCGGCTCGACGTTCAGTTTTCAATCACCCCAGCGAAATAGAAAAATTTTTTGGTTCTTTTTTCAAAAAAGAACGCTTTCTTCACTTCACCTCATAAAGCGCCATAGCCGAAGCCACCAGCGCCACATGCGAAAACGCCTGCGGAAAATTCCCGACCAGCCGCTTGCGCGACACGTCGTATTCCTCACTCAGCAGGTTCACATCGTTGCAATAGCCTAGCAATCGCTCGAACAGCGCGCGCGCTTCGTCGACACGTCCCTGCCCTACGTAAGCGTCCACCAGCCAGAAGGTGCAGGCCAGGAACGCGCCTTCTCCAGGCGGCAGACCGTCCACGTTGCTTTGCGTCCGGTAGCGCAGCACGAAGCCGTCCTGCAGCAGGTCTTCCTCGATCGCCTTGATCGTGCCCGCGACGCGCGGATCGCTCGCCGGCAGAAAGCCGGTGGACGGGATGAGCAGCAGCCCGGCATCGAGCTCCTTGCTGCCGAAGCACTGGACGAAGGTGTTGCGCTCGGAGTCGTAGCCCTCGCGCAACACCGTCTCGCGTATCGTCTCGCGCAGTGCGCGCCATTTGTCGATCGGGCCTTCCATGTCGTAGTCCGCCGCGTCCTGGATCATCCGGTCGACGGCCACCCACGCCATGATTTTGCTCAGCGTGAAATGCTGCGCGCCGCCGCGGATTTCCCACATGCCTTCATCGGGCTGATCCCAGATGTCGGCCAGGTGCTCCGTGATATTGGTCTGCAGCGACCACCCGTGCGGGGCGGCCTTCAAACCATGTCGCCGGGCCTGGTGCAGGCAATCCAGCACTTCGCCATAAACGTCCAACTGCACCTGCGTGCTGGCCGCATTGCCGATTCGGACAGGCGCGCTCTGTTCGTAGCCGGGCAGCCAGGCGAGTATCCGCTCGTCGAGCGAGCGCTCGCCATGCAGGCCGTACATGATCTGGATCTGGTCGGCGCTGCCGGCGATGCTCCGCTGCAGCCAGTCGCGCCAGGATGCCGCCTCCTCGGTGTAGCCGGCATTCATCAACGCAAAGAGCGTCAGGCTGGCGTCGCGCAGCCAGCAATAGCGGTAATCCCAGTTCCGCCCGCCGCCCAATTGCTCGGGCAGCGACGTGGTGACCGCCGCGACGATGCCGCCGGTCGGCGCGTAGGATAGCGATTGCAGAACCATCAGCGAGCGATGCACGGCCGCGCGATAGGGCCCATGATATTGGCAGCGGCCGATAAATTCGTCCCAATAGGCGATACAGTCGGCAAGCGCCTTGTGCGGGTCCACGGGCGGTGGTGCTTTCAGGTGCGAGGGGCCGTGCGACAGCACAAAGGCGACCGTCTCTCCTGCGGCCAATGTGAATTCGCCGACCGAGCGCATGTCCTCGCCGCGCAACTCCACCTCGCTGCGCACCACCACCATGTCCGGCCCGGCAATCGCGCAGAAGCCGCTATCGTCGGGTAGGCGCGTCACCCAGGGCACGCTGATGCCGTAATCGAAGCGCAGGGCGAGATCGGTTTTCATCTCCACCTTGCCCGCGCGCCCCTGCACCAGCCGGACGAGCGTGGGGCTCGCTGCCTTGGCGACCATGAAGTCGATCACCGCGACGCTGCCGGACGGTGTTTCGAATAGTGTCTCCAGCACCATTGTGTCGCCTTGGTAGGAGCGCTTGGCGGGCGGCGCCGGTTCGGCCGGTGCGATCAGCCAGCGGCCGTGGCTCGGATCGCCCAGCAAGGCGGCAAAGCAGGCTCCGCCATCGAAGCGCGGCAGGCAAAGCCAATCGATCGAGCCATTACGGCCGACGATGGCGGCCGTGACCCGGTCACCGATCATCGCGTAATCTTCGAGCGGCAGCGTTTCGGATTTCATTGCGTCGCCTTCTCCAGAACGGAAGGCAAGCCGTCGCGAAA
Source organism: uncultured Alphaproteobacteria bacterium (assembly GCA_963848205.1). GTDB lineage: Bacteria > Pseudomonadota > Alphaproteobacteria > Acetobacterales > Acetobacteraceae > BOG-908. The sequence continues at coordinate 896,144 of CAWKCV010000003.1, forward strand.
ATTAACCGCTTCTACACCCGTTGCATGCACAAAGCTTGACTTTGCCCCCTTGGTTCCGGATATGCGGCATTGCAAGCGCGCATGTCGCGATCGGCTCCGGCGAACGGACCATGAAGCTGCCACGTTAAGCCGCCATACCGTCGCCTGCCGCACTGCCTGGCACACCCCGGCACGGCGCCCCGATCCCCCCTCACTCAACCGAGACCGAGAAGATTTGTTGAACCAGACCACAGCCACCGAGGCGGACGAGCCTATGCCGAGCGGCGCGCAGCCATCGCCGGAGCCGCCGGAGGCGAGCGCACCCGAGACGGCGGAGCCCGCTTTGCCGGAGTCCGACGCCTCTTTGGACGCGCAATCCGAATTGGCCGAACCCGACCAGGATGGGGCCGAGCCGGATGCGCTCGCGTCAGCCGCCTTGGACGCGCCGCCGTCGGCCGAGACGCTGGCCGAACTCGAGGCGCTGCGCTTCGTCGCACCCGGCGAGGCACTTCCCGCCTCGGCGGAGCCGCTCGAGGCGGATGAGGCGCTGCCGCTGTTTGCCGACCTTGGCCTGTCCGACCCGATTCTGCGCGCGATCGAGGAGAAAGGGTATCGCCACCCGACGCCGATCCAGGCGCAGGCGATCCCCGCCGTACTGTCCGGCCGCGACGTGATGGGCGTCGCACAGACCGGCACCGGCAAGACCGCCAGCTTCACGCTGCCGATGCTCGACATCCTGGATGGCAGCCGGGCGCGTGCGCGTATGCCGCGCAGCCTCATCCTGGAGCCCACGCGCGAGCTGGCGCTGCAGGTGGCGGAAAATTTCGTCGAATACGGCAAATACCTCAAGCTGAACCATGCGTTGCTGATCGGCGGCGAGAGCCTCAACGACCAGAAAGACGCGCTCATGAAGGGCGTGGACGTGCTGATCGCCACACCGGGGCGCCTGCTCGACCTGTTCGAACGCGGCGGGCTGATGCTGACGGACACCAAGCTGCTGGTGATCGACGAAGCCGACCGGATGCTGGACATGGGCTTCATTCCGGATGTGGAGAAGATCGTCGGCTTCCTGCCGAAGTCGCGCCAGACCTTGTTCTTTTCGGCAACGATGGCGCCGGAGATACGCCGGTTGTCGGACGCATTTCTCTCCAACCCGCGTCTGATCACCGTCTCGCGCTCTGCGTCCGTCGCCACGACCATCGTGGCCGGCTTGGCGCTGGTGGCCGAGCTCGACAAGCGCGAGGCATTGCGCCGCCTGGTCCGGCAGGAAGAGGTCGCCAACGCGCTGATCTTCTGCAACCGCAAGCGCGACGTGGACATCCTCTACAAATCGCTCGTCAAACACGGGTTTTCCGCGGGGTCCCTGCATGGCGACATGAGCCAGCCGGCGCGGTTCGCCACACTCGACAAGTTCAAGAAGGGCGAAATACGCCTGCTGGTGTGCAGCGATGTCGCAGCGCGCGGCATCGACATCGGCGGACTGAGCCACGTGTTCAATTTCGACGTGCCGATCCATGCTGAGGATTACGTGCATCGCATCGGCCGTACGGGTCGCGCCGGCATGGTCGGGCACGCATTCACCCTTGCCTCGCCCGACGACCGGTTGGCGGTGGAAGCGATCGAGAAGCTTGTCGGTGCCGCCATTCCGCGAATCGTCGTGCCCGATCTCGACGTGGTGGATTGGACGGAGGGCGATGGGCGCCGGCGTCGCGGGCGCGGCGGCAAGCCGGCCCCGGCGTCTCGGGAGACGAGACCGGCGGCACGCGAGCCAAAGGAGAGCACCGGCGAGGCCAAGCCACGGCGCGGACGTGGACGCGGCAAATCGTCCGAACGTCCGGCGGTGCAGCCCACGCAAGCTACAGAGGCGATATCCAGCCCACCGCCTGCACGCTCAGCCCGCTCGGAAGCTCGCGAAGAACCGCGCCGGGAGCCGCGCCAGGAACCGCGGCCCGAGTCGCGGCCCGAGCCACGTCAGGATTACCGCGCTGAGCGCTACGAACGCCAGCCGCGCGACTATCGCCGCCGAGACGACGATCTGGGCCCCGCAGTGCTGGGCTTCGGTGACGAGTTGCCGGCCTTCATGAGCCTGCCTCGCCGCTCCACGATCACCGATCCGGCAGCATCGGAACCGTCGGACAGCATGCTGGAGACGAGCGACGCCTGACCGGATGGCGGCGAAGATACGACCGGCAGCCTCGCTCCTGGCTGCCGCCGACTTCACCATTGCGGCAATCGGCAGCGCGGGCGATGGCGTGAGCCATCCCGAAGCTGATCAATCGGTTCACATCGCGCGCACCCTGCCAGGCGAGTTCGTGCGTGCACGGCGATCGGCCGACGGCAAGCGGGCGGATCTGCTCGACGTGCTGACCGCCAGCCCGCGACGCGTCACCCCGCCCTGCCCGCATTTCACCGAAGGATGCGGCGGTTGCGCCCTGCAGCACTGGGCCGATGCGGAGTATGCCGACTGGAAACGCGGCCTGGTCGTCAGTGCCCTGGAACGGGCGGGCTTTGCTGACCCGCCCGTAGGCGCACTCGTGCGCACGCCGCCGCATGCACGCCGGCGGATGGATTTTGCGGTGGCACGCGTGGATGGCGGCGTGCGGCTCGGGCTGCATGTGGCGCACGGCAGGGGGATCGTCGACCTTTCCGTCTGCCCGATCCTGCACCCGGCGCTGGAAGCGTTGCTGGCACCTCTGCGTCAGCTGCTCCGTGGCCTGTCGGCCTTGCGGCATGCGGGCTCCGTGCTCGCCAATTTGCTCGAGGACGGAGCAGACCTGCTGGTGCGCACGGACGGGCCGCTTGCTGCTACCGACCGCGTCAAGCTGTCAGCGTTCGCCAGCGCGCATGCCATCCGTCGCATCGCCTGGGCGTCGCCGGCGGGACCGGCGGAGACCGCGTCGATGCTCGCGGCGCCGTTCGTCGTCTTTGCCGGCCACCGGGTGGAGCTTCCGCCCGGGGCCTTTCTGCAGGCGTCCGCCGAAGGCGAGGCCGCCATCGTCGGCGCCGTGCTGGCGAGCGTGCCCGGGCGGCTGACCAGAAGCTCGCGTGCCGTCGAACTGTTCGCCGGCTGCGGCACCATCAGCTTTCCGCTCGCCACACGCCTTCGCGTGCAGGCATTCGAAGGCGAGGCGGAGACGGCCGGTGCCGTCCGGCGCGCGCAAGCCGGCTCGCGGGTGGAGATGACGCAGCGCGATCTCGCACGCCAACCGCTCAGCACGCGCGAACTGGCGGGCGCTGCGATGGTGGTGCTCGACCCGCCTTATGCGGGCGCGCAGGCGCAGATGCAGGCGATCGCCGCCAGCAACGTGCCGCTTGTGAGCTATGTCAGTTGCAATCCTGGGGCGTTGGCGCGCGATGCGGTGGTTTTGGCGCGGGGTGGTTACCGGCTGGCTTCGGTGTTGCCAATCGACCAGTTTTTGTGGTCGGCGCAGGTGGAGTGTGTGGCGACGTTTGCGAAGTAGACAGGAAGTAGTCCTTTTTTGAAAAAAAGACCAAAGACACTTGTTATTTTGGGGTGTGGATGGCTTGGAGGCCGTCGGCGCTGCCGATGCCGACATAGAGGTTTTCCAGCGCGTCGGCGGCCAGTTCGCGGGTGAGTTCGGGTGGGAGCCCGAAACAGCGCACGTTCTGCGCGGCCTGGTCGCAGATGAATCTGGGCTGAAAGGCGGCGAGTTCATGCTTGCCGGAGCTGGTCAGGGCGTCGACCACGAATTCGAAAGCTTCGTCTTGCAAATCCAACCCGGCATAACTCGCCGCACGATCGAAAATCTCGCGATATTCCGACAAGGTCGGGCCGATCATCTGCAGTTTGTAGGGAATGCGCCGCAGGAAGGCCGGATCCATCAATGCCGATGGCTCCAGATTCGTGGAGAATATCACCAGCTCGTCGAACGGTAGCTTGAACGTCAATCCGGTATTCAGCTTGAGATAATCGACGCGATTCTCGAGCGGAACGATCCAGCGGTTCAGCAGGTCCGTCGGATTGACCTTCTGCCGACCGAAATCGTCGATCAGGAACACGCCATTCAACGCTTTCATGTGAAGCGGCGCATCGTAGGTTTTGGTCGCCGGATCCCAGCGCAGGTCGAGCATGTCGAGCGTCATCTCGCCGCCCGCCATCGCCACCGGCCGCTTGCAGGCCGCCCAGCGCGCATCGAATTGCTCGATGGCTACGCTGGCATTTTGCGAAATGGCGGTATCTGGACCGTTCACCATGAAGGGTAGATGCAGGCTCGGATCGTGCATGCGCACGATCTGCCCGGCAATCTCGATCGCATAGGGCACGAACACCGGATCGGTGAACAGGTTCGCGACGCGTTGACCGATGCTTGTCTTGCCGTTGCCGGGCGGCCCGTAGAGCAGCACGGTGCGGCCGGCGCTGATCGCCGGCACCAGCCGGCGTATCGTGTGGTCGGATAGCACCAATCCTTCGAAGGCCTCGCGCAAGGCTGCGACATCGAGCACTTCGCCGGTGATGGATTGCTTGCCGACCTGCGCCTGGAAAGCGGCCAGGCTGACCGGCGCCGGGCCCATATACTGGCTTTGCTCGAACGCCTGGGCCGCCGCTGTTCGCCCCTGGTCGCTCAACGCAAAGCGGATATAGCGCACGATGCCGGTGCTGATCGAACCCAGAACCTGCACCAGCTTCTGCGCGATGCATTCATCGAGCAGCTCTTGGACGACGGAGAAAGCAAGATGCGTGCAGGCGGCGAGATCCGGCACGGTCTCCGTGCCGGATGTGCGCATGAATTTCAGCAATATCGCGAGCAGCACGGGACGCGAGACGCCAGTCTCTGCCACCGTACGTGGCATTTCCGGCGTCTCGTCCATCACTTCGAACAGCTGCTCGGTCGTCATCAGCCCGAGCGCGATCAGGTTTTCGCCGAGTTTGCCGCCTTGTGCACGCTGCCGACGTATCGCCGTTTCGATATCCGCGCTGCGGACCAGGCCACGCATCAGGAGAATGTCGCCAAGACGCATCATGGTCACCTCAGCGAGCGTTGCCGCCGCAAGCTACATCCGTCACCGCAACGGATCAATGTTGGGTGCGCGGCCACACCGAGCCCCCGAGCGCCGGGTTCAAACAACAGCTTGAGACACCAACGCGGCACGGCTACATGCTTATCATGACAGCCCCGAAGAATGCAGCGCGAGTCTGGATTGCAGAGCAGACGCGGCTGGCAAAACAAGCTGGCCTGCGTGTTGCAGCCTACGGATTGCTCGGCTGCCTGGCCGCCATTCTGCAGGCCGCCTGCGTGGCATGGGCACTCGCCGGCAGCGCGCACCTTCGCGCGCTCGCCCTGGCTGGTTTTGCTGGCCTGATGATCGCGCGCGCCACCCTGCAATATGTCGCCGAGCTTGCCGCCTTCGCAGCAGGCGCGGCAGGCCGCACGCAATTGCGCGGCCAGGTGTTGCGGACGATGTTGCAGGAAGGGCCGGCGTTGCTGCGCCGCCAGCATTCGGGCGATCTCGCATCCAGCCTGGTCGATCGCGTCGAGGCAATGGACGGGCTGTTCGCGCGTTGGGTGCCGGCGGCGATGCTGGCCGTGGCCGGCCCGCTGCTCGTTTGCGCCGCCGCCGCGTGCGTCTCGTGGTATGCGGCTGCCGCCATGGCACTGACCGGCCTGCTGGTGCCGTTCGGCCAGGCGATCGCCGGCATCGGCGCGGCTTCGGCCTCCCGGCGTCAGTTTCTCGCACTCGCCCGTCTGCAGGCGCGCTTCCTGGACCGGGTCCGTGGCATTGCCACTATCGTTCTGGCCGGGCGAGCCGAGGCGGAAGCCTCTGCCTTGGCGACGTCGGCCGACGAGTTGCGGCTGCGGACCATGCGCGTGCTGCGTGTCGCTTTCCTGTCCTCGGCTGCGCTCGATTGCGCGATGGCGGCTTGCCTGGTGGCTATCGCCCTGCACGACCGCGAGGTTCTGTTCAGCGGGTCGATGGTGTCGGCCCAGGCCTTGTTCTGTCTGCTTCTGGTGCCCGAGTTCTTCGCGCCGCTCCGCGCGTTTGCCGCGGCCTACCAGGACCGCATGCATGCTGCCGGAGCTGCCGACGCGCTGGCGGATCTGGCGCCGCCCTCGCTTGTTCCGCCGGTTGCCGCCTCGGCAAAAATCCGCACCATTGAGGCGCGCGGCGTGGCACTCAGCTTCGAGCATGTGCGCCTGGTGTGGGACCCTGCCCGCCCGCCTGCGCTGGACGATGTGACGTTCTTCGTCGCACCCGGCGAGATGCTGGTGCTGACCGGACCTTCGGGCGCCGGCAAATCCAGCGTCATCGAACTGCTGCTCGGCTTCGTACAGCCCGAACAAGGCCGCATCCTGATCAACGGCCACAGCATCGCCGACATCGTGCCGCAAGCCCTGTCCCGTCTGACAGCCTGGATTGGCCAGAAACCGATGCTGTTCGCCGGCACATTGCGGGACAACATCGCGTTCGCCCGGCCCGATGCCACTCATGCGGAAATCATGGAGGCCGTGCGCGCCAGTCAGGTGGACCGCTTTGCCGACGGTCTGCCCTTGGGCCTGAACACGCCGATCGGCGAAGGCGGCTACGGTCTCTCAGGCGGCCAGGCGCAGCGTGTGGCCATCGCGCGTGCCTTTCTCAAGAACGCGCCGCTTCTCCTGCTCGATGAGCCGACGGCTCATCTCGACCCCGCGACCGAGGGCGATGTGCTGGCCAGCTTGAAGCGGCTGGCGCTCGGCCGCACGGTGGTCATGGCAAGCCACTCGGCGGCCGCGCAAGCATTCGGCGGGCGCCGCCTGGATCTGCGCCAGGGTCGCCTGGCCGAAATTCGAGGTGTGGCGTGAGGCCGTTCGCTGCGATCATCCTGCTTTGGCGCCCGCGTGCCGGCTTGCTGCTTGCCGGACTGTGCCTGAGCCTGGCGTCGCTCGCCTGCTTGCTGGCGCTGATGGCGGCCTCTGGCGCCACGATCGCTTTTCTGCCGGCCGGCACTTCTTCTGCCGCAATGCTCCTCGGCGTCGCCGTGCTGCTTCGCGTGCTGGGCCCTGCCCGCGTGTTGCTGCGTTATCTCGAGCGCATGACGACACATAACGCCACCTTCCACGCCTTGGCCGACCTGCGGGTCTGGTTCTTCCGCGGTCTGGCCGGAAGTGCCGCAGGTGGGCTGGGGTATCGGCGAGCGGGCGACATGCTGTCCAGGATCGTGGGCGACGTGGATGCGCTGGACAGCCTGTATCTGCGCATTCTGTTGCCACTCGCCGCCACAATTCTGCTTGTGCCGGCAGCCGCAATCGCCGCCGGCCGGATCGACCTGCGAACCGGGCTGATCGTGGCCACCCTGCTTGCAGTCTCCGCGTTCCTCCTGCCAGCCATGGCGGCGCGCGCCGCCGGGCGCGGCGGGCGGCAACTCGCGCTTGCCAGGGCTTCACTGCGTCTGTCTGCCTTGGATACGCTCACCGGCTTGCGCGAGGTGCGTGCCTATGGCGCCGAAGCGGCGATGACGGCCCGTATCGCTGCCTCAGGCGCCGATCTGCAGGCGGCCCAGCACGTTCTGGCGCGCAAGATAGCGCTGGCCGACACCGGCGCGCTGATCTGCAGCCAGGCCAGCCTCCTTGTCGTCCTTTTGGCCGCGGGCACCGCCCCGCTCGCTTCGATCGTCGCGGTTTTCCTGCTGACTGCCGTGGCGGAACCTCTCTCGGGGCTGCCGCGCGCCGGTGTGGCGGGGGCGACCGCGCAAGCCGCCGCCAGCCGCGTGCTCGAGACCGTGGCCGAACCTTCCGCCGTCGCCGAGCCCACGGTGGCATTGCCGATACCTGCGCAGGCAAGCCTGCGTTTCGCCGGTGTGCATTTCGCATGGTCGCCAGACCAGCCTGCCGTGTTCGACGGCCTAACGCTCGAGATACCGGCCGGCGCACGCGTGGCCCTGCTCGGACCGTCGGGTTCGGGAAAATCCACGATGGCCGCACTCTTGCTCAAGACCGTTCTGCCGCAATCGGGCCGCGTGATGCTCGGCGGGGTGGACACGGCGCAGCTTGCGTCGGCCGACATCCACCGTCAGATCGCCTGGTTGAGCCAGGCCACTCATCTTTTCGACGACACGATCCGCGCGAACCTGCTGCTGGGCCGCCCGGAAGCGATCGACCGTGAGCTGTGGGACGCGCTCGACCGTGCGGAGATCGGCGAGACGGTGCGTGCCCTGCCCGACCAGCTCGACACGTGGCTTGGCGAATCCGGCGCGCGGCTTTCGGGCGGCCAAGGGCGGCGCATCGCACTTGCGCGCACGTTGCTGACGCGCGCGCCGGTCATGATCCTGGACGAGCCTTGTGCCGGGCTGGATGCCGAGACCGAACGGGCGTTCCTGGTCACACTCTTTGCGCAGCCGGTGGGGCAGACGATGATCCTGATCGCGCACCGTTTGACTGGGGTGGAGAAGTTGGACCGGATCTGGCGTCTGTCGGGCGGGCATGCGGTGGCGGCGGCGGCTTGAGGCCGATAAGCAAGCAGTCCTTTTTTCGAAAAGAGGACCAAATAACGTTCGCTTCTGGAGGGTTCTGCTTTGGCTGACGCTCTGGAGATCTTGCATACGGTTTTTGGCTATCGCGAGTTTCGGGGGCTGCAGGAGCAGGCGGTCCGCACGGTGATCGCAGGGCAGGATGCGCTGGTGCTGATGCCTACTGGCGGCGGCAAGAGCGTCTGCTATCAGGTGCCTGCCTTGGCGCGCGAAGGTACGGCACTGGTGATTTCGCCGCTGATCGCGCTGATGGACGATCAGATCGCCGCCTTGCGGCAGCTGGGTGTTTCGGCAGGTGCGCTTCATTCCGAGCTCGAACCGGCCGAGGTCGCCCGTGTGTCCAACCTTCTCGACAGCGGCAAGCTCGATCTTCTCTACGTGTCGCCGGAACGCCTTCTCTCGCCCGGAACACTGGAGCGGCTGCGGCGGCGCACGCTTGCATTGATCGCCATCGACGAAGCCCATTGCGTGAGCGCATGGGGCCACGAGTTCCGCCCCGAATATCGCGATCTTCGACGGCTGGCACAGCTGTTTCCCGGCGTGCCGCGCGTGGCGCTGACCGCGACGGCCGACCCGCGCACACGCGAGGATATTCTGGCCTCGCTCGACATGCGCGACGCACATGTGTTCGCCGCAAGTTTTCATCGGCCCAACCTGCACATCGCAGCTTTGCCGAAAACCGGCGAGACCACGCAGCTCCTCGACTTCCTCGGTGCACACACGGGCGAAGCCGGCATCGTCTATTGCGGCAGCCGTGCCAAAACCGAGCGAACGACAGCGAAACTGCGTGAGAAGAAACTGCCGGCAATCGCTTTCCACGCCGGCCTCAGCCCGATCGAGAAGCGCGCAGGATTGGCGCGTTTCCGCAGCGGCGAGCCCGTGATCGTCGTCGCCACCATTGCGTTCGGCATGGGCATCGACCGACCTGACGTGCGTTTTGTCGTCCATCTCGACATGCCGGACAGCCCGGAAGCCTACTACCAGCAGATCGGCCGTGCCGGACGCGACGGCGACCGGGCCGACCTGCTTTTGCTGTATGGCGGCGAAGACATGGCGCGCGCGCGGCATTGGGTGAACCAGTCGACCGCGCCTGAGGCGCAGAAAAGTGCCATGCGCGAGCGGTTGGAAGCGATGATAGGCTTGGCCGAAGCGACATCCTGCCGCACCCAGACTTTGCTGGCCTGCTTCGGCGAAACGCTCGGCAAACCCTGCGGACATTGCGATGCTTGCCGGTCGCCGTTCGCATTGTTCGACGGCACCAAGGCGGCCCAGCAGGCGCTCTCGGCCGTGTATCGCACAGGACAGGTTTTCGGCGCGCAATACGTGGTCGATGTGCTGCGCGGCGCCAGCAACGAGCGCATTGAGCGGAATGCACATACCAAACTGGCGCTGTTTGGGATTGGCAACAACCGTCCGGACTCGTTCTGGCGTGGCGTGCTGCGCCAATTGACCGCACGCGGCGCGCTACGGACTGGCGATGGCGAATTCCCGGGTCTGCAGTTGGTCGAAGATGTGGCGCGGCCGATCCTGCGTGGCGAGACGAAAATCATGCTGCGCGAGGATGGGCCGGCCACACGTGCCCCCAAGCCGGGCGTGCGCGCAACGTCCGTTCCGGATGCCGGCGATCAAGGACTATTCGAGGAACTTCGTTCGTGGCGCGCGGAGACTGCGAAAGCTCAGGCCGTGCCGCCTTACGTTATCTTCCATGACACGACCTTGCGGGACATCGCAGCGATACGACCGCAATCGTTGGGGGAGTTAGGTCGCGTCAAGGGTGTGGGCGCGTCGAAGCTAGAGCGTTATGGCGACGGACTTCTGGCGATATTGAAAAAGTAAGCAATCCTCTTTGTAAAAAAGAATGTTTTGTTCCGCTGCCGCGAGCCCGTCCGTCCGGAGCATCGCGACAGCGGAGCAAAAGTTTTTGCTTCTTTTTCTCAAAAAAGAAGGCTTGCCATTCCTTATGGCTGCCCGCCACCACCAGCCGAGCCATAAACCTGCCCCGTAGCGTAGCTCGCGTCCTCGGCTGCCAGCTGCACATAAATCGACGCAAGTTCGACCGGCTGGCCGGCGCGGCCCATCGGCGTCTTGCCGCCAAAATGCTCGAGCTTTTCCATGGTCGCGCCACCGCTGACCTGTAGCGGAGTCCAGATCGGGCCGGGTGCAACACCGTTGACCCTGATGCCTTTCTTGGCGAACTGCTTGGAAAGCGATTTCACGAAGTTCATCGTGGCGGCCTTGGTTTGTGCGTAATCGTAGAGGTCGGCCGAGGGATCGTAGGCCTGCTCGGATGTCGTGGCGATGATGGTGGAGCCGGGTTTGAGGTGCGGCAACGCGGCCTTGATGATCCAGAACGGTGCGTAGATGTTCGTCTTCATCGTCGCGTCGAACTCCTCCGTCGTGATGTCGAGGATCGACTGTTTGGCCTGCTGGCGCCCGGCATTGCTGACCAGGATGTTAAGCCCGCCGAGTTGTTGGACGGCATCGCTCACCAGCTTGGTGCAGAATGCTTCGTCGCGCAGGTCTCCGGGAAGTGCCACTGCGCGGCGACCTGCCTCGCGGATGAGCTGGACGACCTCGCGCGCATCGGCTTCTTCGGCCGGAAGATAGTTGATCGCCACATCGGCGCCTTCGCGCGCGTAGGCGATGGCAGCCGCACGGCCCATGCCGGAGTCGCCACCGGTGATCAGCGCCAAGCGACCGGTCAGACGGCCGGAACCGCGGTAGCTGGTCTCGCCGTGGTCAGGGCGGGGATCCATCTTCGAGGCCAGGCCCGGCCAGGGCTGCGACTGCTTGGCGTAGGGCGGGCGCGGGTATTTGGTTGTGGGGTCCGACATCGGCTGGCCTGTGACTGCGGGCGTTGCCGGCGCTGTCTGCTGTGCCAATGCCGGTCCGGCTGCGGCGGCAGCGGCGGCGAGACCGAGTCCTGCCCCGCCGACCAGAGCGCGTCGTGAGAGTGGGTTGGTGTCGTTCGGGTTCATGGCGCGTCCTTTGGCGATACTATCTTCGCCCCACAACGCGACCCGAGCGTAAGGTTGCATCACGTAAACTCGCATGCGTACGACATGCAGAATGCTGTCGGTGCTCTTGCAAATGATCGGATCGGTTTGTTCACCGATCGACGATGGCGCCTTCGGCCAAAGTCACGACACGATCCATTCGGCTGGCGAGTTCCGCATTGTGTGTGGCGATCAGCGCTGCGACGCCCTGGTCACGCACGATGCGCAGCAGCTCGGTGAATACGAGTTCAGACGTGCCGACATCGAGATTTCCTGTCGGCTCGTCGGCCAGCAGGACGGCTGGCTTGTTGGCCAATGCACGCGCGATGGCGACGCGTTGTTGCTCACCGCCGGAAAGTTTGCCGGGCAATTGAGCCGCGCGGCTTGCCAAGCCGAACGCTGCCAGGAGCGTGCCAGCACGCTCGCGGGCAGCCTGACGCGCGACGCCCGCGATCATCTGCGGCAACGCGACATTTTCGAGTGCGGAGAACTCCGGCAGAAGATGATGGAATTGGTAGACGAAGCCGATTCGGTCACGGCGGATGCGTGTGCGATCAGGGTCCGCCAGGCTACCTGCGTCCACACCATCGATGAGCACCGCGCCGGAGTCGGGCCGCTCCAGCAAGCCGGCGAGATGCAGCAGTGTCGATTTGCCGGTGCCGGACGGTGCGACAAGGGCTACGATCTCGCCTTGCCGCAATGTCAGATTTGCAGCGCGCAAGATGGGCAGATCGCCAGCCGGGCCCTTGAATGTACGCCCGACGCCGCGCAGTTCGAGCGGCTCACTCATGGCGGAGGGCCTCGATCGGGTCGGTCCGCGCGGCGCGCCAGCTCGGGTAGAGCGTGGCCAGCAGGGACAGCACGAGCGCCATGGTCACGACCTGCGCCACCGTGACTGCATCAAGCTTTGCGGGCAGATGTTCGAGATAGTAAACGGTCGGGTCGAACAATGTCGTGCCTGTGAGCGTCTGCAAGGTTTGCCGTATCCGCTCGATGTTGAGGCAGAACACCACGCCCAGCAAAGTGCCCACGACGGTGCCGGTGACGCCGACCGAAGCACCGCACATCAGGAAGATGCGCAGGATGGCACCCCGCCCTGCCCCCAATGTACGCAATACCGCGATGTCACGCGTTTTGTCTTTGACCATCATGATGAGTGAGGAAATCACGTTGAAGGCAGCGACCACGATGATAAGCGTCAGGATGAGGAACATGACGTTTTGTTCCACTTGCACGGCGGCAAAAAAGCTGTCGTTGCTTTGCGTCCAGTCAAACACACGCAGGCCGCTGCCGTGCAGCGCGGCCTCCACTTTGCGTGTCACGAGGGAGACGTGTTGGGGGTCGCTGACCATCACTTCGACCTGCGTCGCCGCATTCGGTTTCTGGAAGAAGATCTGGGCGGCCTGCAGGGGCAGGAACGTATAGGTGCTGTCGTATTCGTTCAGGCCCGCCTGAAAAACGGCCACGACTCTGTAGGCTTTGACACGCGGCACAGTGCCGAACGCGGTGACTGCACCTTCCGGCGATAGCAGGGTGATCTTCGACCCGATTTCGAGGCCGAAGCGGTCGGCGAGTGTCTGCCCGACCGCAATCGAGTCGTTGCCTTGGAAGTCATCCAGCGATCCGGATCGGATATTTCCTGCGATGGACGGCAGCTTGCGCAAATCCGATTGCGTGATGCCGCGCACGAGCCCGCCGGAACTCTGGCTACGTACCGTCAGCAGCACCTGCCCTTCGATGATCGGCGTGGCCGACACGACGCCGGGCAGCGCACGGAGTTTTGCGGCGACGCCGTCATAGTCGGTAAGGCCAGCCGGTGTGCTCGCATAAACGTCGAGATGGCCCTGCAGGCCTAGAATGCGGTTGAGCAGGTCGTCCTTGAAACCGCTCATGACAGCCATGACAATAATCAGAGTTGCCACGCCGAGTGCTATTCCGATGAGGGAGAAAATCGCAATGACGGAGACGAAGCGTTCGCCGCGGCGGGCGCGCAGATAGCGTCCGGCGACGGCACGCTCGAAAGGGCCGAACATCGCCGTTAGCCTGCAACATCGAGAATGCGTGCGAGTGCGTCGCTGGTGCTGAGCTCCTCGCGTTCACCCGTTTTTCGGCGTTTGATCTCGACGCGGCCTGCGGCGGCGCTGCGTGGGCCGACGATGATCTGCCACGGATGGCCCATCAGATCGGCATCTGCGAACTTAGCGCCGGCCCGCTCGTCGCGATCGTCGAGCAATGCATGGCCGTGAAATTTTGCGTAGATATCGTGGCAGATGGTGTCGCACGCGCTGTCACCAACGCGCAGATTTAAGATTGCTGCGGGAAACGGCGCGACACTCTCCGGCCAGATAATGCCGGCCTCATCGTGCGAGGCCTCGATGATGGCGCCCACAAGGCGCGACACGCCGATGCCGTAGCTGCCCATTTCCGGGGCGATCGTGACACCACCCGCGCCGGCGACATTGAATTTCATCGGCTCGGAATATTTGCGGCCGAAATAGAATATCTGACCGACTTCGATGCCGCGTCCTTCCCGCTTCTGTGCCTCCGGCACCTCTGCCCAACGCGCAGGATCGTGCTTTTCTTCGGTTGCCGCATAGTAGGAGTTGATCAGCTCGTGGAAGGCTGCGAGATCGGCAGGGTTGTCGTAGGCATAAGCCGACTTCAAGTAATCCATCTGTTCGAGCGTGGCGTCGTAGAACACCTGGCTCTCGCCGGTTGGCGCCAATACGATAAATTCATGGCTGAGATCACCGCCGATCGGTCCCGTATCGGCCAGCATCGGAATGGCGCGCACGCCCATACGTTGGAACGTGCGCATATAGGCAAGCATCATCCGGCGATAGGTGTTGACCGCACCTTCGTAATCGAGGTCGAAGCTGTAGCCGTCCTTCATCAGAAACTCTCGCCCACGCATCACGCCAAAACGTGGCCGGACCTCGTCGCGGAACTTCCATTGAATCTGGTAGAGTATTTGCGGAAGTTCGCGATAGGATTTGAGTGCCTGGCGCGCGAGGTCGGTGATCATCTCCTCGTTCGTGGGCCCATAGAGCAGGTCTCGCTCATGTCTGTCGCGTATGCGCAACATCTCGGGTCCGTAGGCGTCGTATCGCCCGCTTTCACGCCAGAGGTCGGCAGTCTGCAGCGTCGGCATCAGCATTTCCTGTGCGCCGGCAGCTTCCTGCTCCTCGCGCACGATAGCTTCTATGCGGCGGAGGACGCGAAGGCCTGCGGGTAGCCACGCATAAATGCCGGACGCCGTCTGCCGCACGAGTCCTGCACGCAGCATCAGGCGGTGCGAGGCAATCTGCGCCTCGGCCGGCGTTTCCTTAAGCGTGGGGATAAAGCCGCGTGACAGCCGCATCGTGCTTCCTGAATTGTGGGAATGCAGGATGGTAGCGCACGTGGCACCGCGATGGAATGCACGCGCCGCAATGCGCTGCACACCACCGAGACAAAAGTCTTTTGCTTCTTTTCTTCAGAAAAGAAGGCCTCCCTTTCTACTGGCGAGCGCGCAGCAGACTTCAACGAGAGTGCAAATCCAACGCCCGCCGCAAGTATGATGCTGCGTTGCACAATAACCGAAGCCCAGATTCTTGAGCTTGCGCGTTGTTTTTAGTTAATAAACACGTGACGGCAGCAAGTCGGCCTGCTAGCAAAAGAAAACCCTGCACACCGGCGGCGGCAGGGCCAAGTTTAGGGAGGAAACGCCAGTCACACGGCAGGAAGAGGCAGACGCCTCATCCTGCCGGTGATCATTTCAGGCGCAGCCTGCTCCCGTCCAGGCAAATCGACACTGTTTTTCAGTGAATTTTGGCGTTTGAGGCATGTGATGCTTATATTTTAAGCATCGACTTGGTGATGCTGCCTAGTCGTCCGGCATTTTCAGGATGCCATGGCGGAAACTTAGCCAGCCGCTTTGAATGACGCCGGCCACCACCGCCCAGATCAGAAGCGAGACGAGCGTCGTCGTGAGCAGTTTTCGGCCGAGCCGAGGCCGGTCGGGTGCGCCACGCCAACCCGTCAGCGCATCAGCTTCTGGGACGGGCGCGGTGCCGAGCGGCAATACCGCAAACAGCACCGTCCACCAGATCAACACATACAGGACGCAAGCGGTGAACCAGCCCATGCAGCCGGGCTAGACTCGGAGCAGATGCACGTCGACCATCGGCTTCTTGCCCAATTTCCTGCCGACGATTTTGCGCAACGCCGCTCGTGCCGCGTCCTGCAGCGCACTGTTGTCGCGTCGCAGAGGTGCAGGCAGGTCGGCCACCGCGGCGCCGAATTCCCGGCCGAGCCGATCCGTCTCAGGATCCTCCGGCTCGAACAGTCCGGGTGCGGTGACGCGCGCCTGGCCCATGATGCGGCCGGTCGCGTCGACCGCAAGGCTGCCGACCACGACGCCGTTGAACAACATGCGACGACGCGCGGCCATCACGCCGCCTTGCAGCGGCACAACCCGATTGCCGTCGAGCGCCAGTCGGCCAACCGGCGCGCTGTCGGTCACCTGCGGCCGGCCGGGGAACAACGTAAGGATGTCGCCGTTTTCCAAGGTCAGCGGCGTGGCGCCGAGCTCCTGCGCCAGGGCGGCGTGGGCGGTCAGGTGACGCCATTCGCCGTGTACGGGGACGGCATATTGTGGCCTGACCAGCTTGTAGAGCTTGCGGAGCTCGTCGCGCGCTGGATGGCCGCTGACGTGCACCATGTGATCGTCGTCGGTCATCACACGCACACCGCGGCGGACCAGATTGTCCTGGACGGCGCCGATGGCTTTCTCGTTGCCAGGGATCATGCGGCTCGAGAAGATCACCGTATCGCCCTCACCCAGCGCGATCGTCGGATGCGTGTCGGCCGCCACACGGGCCAGCGCGCTGCGCGCTTCGCCTTGGCTGCCGGTGATCAGGATCAGCAGATTACCGTCCGGCACGTCGTTGGCCGCATCTTCGCTGACAAATTGCGGGATCGTGCTGAGATAGCCGGTCTCGCGCGCCGCCGTCTCGAGGTTGCGCAGGCTGCGGCCAACAAGCGCCACAGTGCGGCCGGCGTCGCGTGCGGCCACGGCCACACTTTCCACGCGAGCCACGTTGCTGGCGAAACAGGTGACCGCAATTCGGCCCTCGATCGACTTTATGAGTGCGGCAAGGCTGCGGCGAACATCGCCTTCCGAGCCAGAGTGGCCCTCGACCAGAGCGTTGGTGCTGTCACATACCATGGCCAACACACCTTCGTCGCCAAGCGCTGAAAAGGCGGCCTCGTCGGTGGGCGGTCCTACCAGCGGATGCGGATCGAGCTTCCAGTCACCCGTGTGCACGACCGTTCCGTGCGGCGTGCGGATTGCGAGCGCCTGGGCTTCCGGCGTCGAGTGGGCAACGCGCAGGAACTGCAAGCGAAACGGGCCAAGTTCGAAGCTGCCGCCCGGCGGGATGACGTGCAGCTTCACCTCATTGACGAGATGCGCCTCGGTCAGCTTGCGACGGAGCACGGCGGCGGTGAAGGGGGTGGCGTAAACCGGGCAGCGGAGTTGACGCCAGAGGTGGGCGACGGCGCCCACGTGGTCCTCATGTGCGTGCGTGATGACCAAGCCCAGCAGCTTGTCGCGCCGCTCGGCGATGAACGCCGGGTCGGGCATGATGACGTCGGCTTCGGGTAGTTCGTTGCCGCCAAACCCGATACCGCAATCGACGGCCAGGTATTTTCCATCGCATCGGTAGAGATTGAGGTTCATGCCAATTTCGCCCGTCCCGCCCAAGGGCAGGAAGGCCAGTTCGCCGGTTTCCGCGTCCATCAATTCGCCTTCTAGTCGCTGTCGATTGTTCGTGTTCTGTCACGTGGTAATCTGGGGGCGGGGTTGCGCTCCGCCAACAGGCGAAGACCGTCCAAGGTCAAATCAGGGTCGATCCTGTCGAAAATTTCGGTTCCCTCGTTGAACAGGGGGGCTAAACCGCCCGTTGCCACGATCTTCGCCGGCGATACGATTTCGCGCCGTATGCGCGTGACCAGGCCTTCGATGAGCCCGACATACCCCCAGTAAATTCCCGATTGCATGGCGGCCACGGTGCCGGTGCCAATGACGGCTTGCGGGCGGCCGATGCCGATACGCGGCAGGCGGGCGGCCGCCTGGTGCAGCGCCTCGATCGACAGATTGATGCCCGGCGCGATCGCCCCTCCGAGATAGGCGCCGTCTTGTCCGACGACGTCGAAGGTGGTTGCCGTGCCGAAATCGATCACGATCAACGCGCTGCGAAAATGTCGGTAGGCGGCGAGCGCATTGAGCAGGCGGTCAGCACCGACATCTTCCGGATTGTCAACCCTGATCTCGAAACCCCAATCGAGTTGCGCGCGAGCGACCAACGGCTCGACCATGAACCATTCGCGGCACAGGCGCCGCAAATGGTAGAGCGCCGCGGGCACGACGGTGCCGATGACGGCGCCACTGACCAGGTCTGGCGAGAGGCGCGCGTGGCCGAGGAGCGTCAGAAGCCACACCGCATACTCGTCGCTGGTGCGCTGCGGCTCTGTCGCGATGCGCCAGATGCCGGCCCAGCGCTTACCGTCATGCACGGCGAAGACGACGTTGGTGTTGCCGGCGTCCACCACCAACAGCATCAGGTTGTCTGCCCGGCAGACAGAGGCTCGGCGGAGAGCGCCACCGGCCAGATTTCGGCGCTGCTGATCGGCATGTCGCAGCCCTCGAGCAGCAACTCGCCATGTGGCGAAAGGCCGGCGAAGGTGCCGTTGATGCAGCGCTGCGCGGTGCATACGTTGAGTGGTGTGCCCACCGGGTGTGCACGCGAGAGCCAGGCGTTGCGAATGTCTGTCATAGAACAAGGCTGGTATCTATTTATGTAGTGCAGAATTGCCGCGGCGACCTCCTTCGCAGGCGGCGCGGGAGGCGGCAGGCACGCGGCGGGCCGGCCTTCCAGTTCGGGTGCGGTTGCGAGATTGGCGCCGAAGCCGATGACAACCCAGTTTGCAAGCCCGCTCTGCCACTGACTGTCGATCAGAATGCCGCCGAGTTTGGCATTGCCGCGCAACACGTCGTTCGGCCATTTCAGCACAATCTCAGGGCAGTAAGCGGCCAGCGCGGTATGGAGCGCCAGCCCCGCTATAAGCGCCCATCGTCCGGGACCGTCGCCGTCCGAGGCAGTCCGGAGCATGACGGAAAGATTTAAGTTGCCCTTGGATGACAACCAGGTGCGGCCGCGGCTGCCGCGCCCACGCTCCTGGCATTCCGCCAAGACCGCTAGACGATCAGGCTCGCCGGAGAGCGCTGCCGCGATGGCCGCTTCCTGCGTAGAGCCGATGCTTTGATAAAGCTGCCACCGCCAATCGGGTGGCGCCATTTCGATCAACCGAACAAGGCCTTCGCAGCCGAACTGGCCGCGTCGACGAAAGGCAACAGGAAGATGATGAAGACGGTCGTGAATAGACCCGTAGATAAGGCGACAAAGGAAAGCGCTCCAGACCGCTTGTCGAACGCTGCCTCTGTCGGGTCGAAGAACATCACCTTGATCACGCGTAGATAGTAGAACAAGGCGACGACGCTGGTCAGAACACCGATGATTGCGAGCGTCCACATGCCGGCATTCACGGCAGCCTCGAATACAAAGAATTTGCCGAAAAAACCCGCAAATGGGGGAACGCCAGCCATGCTCAACATGAACACCGCCATGACGGAAGCGAGGACGAGATCGTTCTTCGCAAGTCCGCCCAGATCGGCGATGTTCTCGACTGCCAGACCTTTCCTGCGCATGGCAATGATGCAGGCAAATACACCCGCCGACATCACGACGTAGGTGAGAAGATAGACAAGCACGCCGCGAACACCGGTTTGCGATCCTGACGCCAGGCCGATCAGCGCATATCCCATGTGGCCGATCGAGGAGTACGCCATCAGCCGCTTGATGTTGGTTTGCGCAATGGCCGCGAAACTTCCCAGCAACATTGACGCAATTGCCACAAGCATGATGATCGGCTGCCACTGTATTGCGACATGCCCGAACGGCCCAAGCAAAACACGCATGAGCAACACGAAAGGCGCCACTTTCGGTGCGGTGCTCATAAATGCGGTGATTGGCGTGGGAGCCCCCTCATAGACGTCGGGCGTCCACATGTGAAAAGGCACTGCGGATAGCTTGAACGCCAGCCCGGCGATGATGAAGGCGATACCGACGATCAAACCTGTGGACACACCGGACGGATCCGTAATGGCCTGCGCGACACGACCAAAATCCATCGTTCCGGCAAAACCGTAGGTCAGCGATATGCCATAGAGAAGTAGGCCGGAAGCCAAAGCGCTCAAAACGAAATATTTCAAGCCGGCTTCAGCGGAACGCAGTTCATCACGAGCAAATGCCGCCAAAACGTAGATGGCAAGCGACTGTAATTCCAGGCCCATATAAAGCGTCATGAAGTTGCTGGCCGACGCCATGACCATCATGCCTACGGTGCTCAGGAGCATGAGCACCGGAAATTCGAAGCGCGCGATTTGCTGCCGCGGGTTGTAATCCAGCGACAGCATCGCGCATAGGGCCGTGCCACCCAGAATCAGCAGTTTGCTGAATTTTGCGAACGCATCGCTGACAAACAGACCACCGAAGCCGGACTGCGACTTCACGCCAAGCACCAGCACGGCCGTGATGGCACACGCTGCAAGAGCGGCGATTGTGCAGAGAACGAATGCTTCCCGCTTACGCATCACGCCGGCAAGCAGGATGACCATAGCGAGAATTGCCAAGACGATCTCGGGGAGCGCCACCGCAGGATTCAATGCACGGCTCCAGCAAGCTGCGTTGCGTGATCGGTCATGTTCATCGCCTGCATATGATTATCGACGACCGCCGAAACACTAGCGGCAAAGAAACCGGTGAAGCTGCTTGGATAGATTCCCAACCAAAGCGTGAGTATCGCGAGCGGCGCAAAGACGACAATTTCGCGCGGGGATAGGTCGCGGATCGCTTTCAAATCCGGTCTTACAAGCTGACCGAAGATCACCCGGCGGTAGAGATAAAGCATGTAAGCCGCGCCTAGAACCATGCCGAAGCTCCCGAGCACAGCGAGCCAGATGTTGACCTGGAAAGCACCTACGAGCACGAGAAATTCGCCTACAAAGCCAGACGTGCCCGGCAAACCTATACTGGCCATGGTGAAAAGCATAAAGACGAAAGCGTAAGCCGGCATACGATCTGCAAGACCGCCATATCGCGCGATTTCGCGCGTATGAATGCGGTCATAGATCACCCCGACACACAGAAACAGCGCAGCGGAGACTACACCGTGCGAAATCATCTGAACCAGTGCGCCGTCAATGCCCTGAATATTGAACGTAAACAGCCCAATGATGACTACGCCCATGTGCGCGACCGACGAATAGGCAATCAGCTTCTTCATGTCGTCTTGTGCCAGAGCGACAAGCGACGTGTATATGACGGCTGTCACGCCGAGCACGAACATCAAGGGCGCAAAGCGTGCCGACGCAATTGGCAACATTGGAATGGCAAAGCGCAGAAAACCGTAGCCACCCATCTTGAGGAGCACACCGGCCAATATAACAGAGCCAGCCGTGGGTGCTTCGACATGCGCATCTGGCAGCCAGGTGTGCAGCGGCCACATTGGGACCTTCACGGCAAACGAAGCAAAGAACGCTAGGAACAGCCAGAACTGCATTGGCACACTGAATGGCGTGTGCAGCAGAACGTTGATGTCCGTGCTGCCCGCCTGATGCCACATTGCCAGCAAGGCCAGCAACATAAGAACGGAACCTGCGAACGTGTAGAGAAAGAACTTCAGCGAGGCATAGACACGACGCGGACCGCCCCAAACCCCGATGATAAGATACATCGGAATGAGCACGCCCTCAAAGAAGATATAGAACAGCAGGAAATCTGTGGCGGAAAACATCCCCACCATCATCGTTTCCAAGATCAGGAAAGCGGCCATATATTCGCGGACCCGCTCGTGGACGCTCTCCCAGCTCGCCAAAATGCAAAGCGGGGTCAATAAAGTGCTCAGCAGCACAAACAACACCGAAATACCATCCACGCCCATGCGATAGCTAAGACCGGTACTGCGGCAGCCAATTCGCTACCTCGACGAATTGGTAGCCCGGCTCGTGCAGATCGAACCGTGCCCACAACACGAGCGAAACCAGGAACGTGAGCAAGCTGGCCCAAAGAGCCGTCCAACGAGCATTCCGCGCACAAGCTTCCTCATCGCCCTTTAGAAAAACCAGAAAGAGTACGCCGACAAGCGGCAGAAACGTGACGAGCGAGAGGACCGGAAAGCCTGCGGCATTCATCGTGTTCACTCAATCACCGCACAAAAACGAATAGACTGACGATCGACACAAGGCCGATGAGCATCGTGAAGGCGTATACAGCGATCGAACCAGTTTGTATGCGGACGACCTGAATGGACCCGCTCTCCGCTATGCTGGCAAGACCGTTTGGCACACCATCGATCAGCTCGGCGTCGCCCACCTTCCACAGAGTGCGCGCTAGCCAAATTGCAGGGCGCACAAACAGGAAGTCGTAAAGCTCGTCGAAATACCATTTGTTGAGCAGGAAAAGGTGAACACGGGGAAACGCTGCAGCCAGGCGAACCGGCAGCGCAGGATTGCGAATGTAGAACAGCCAAGCAAGCGCAATACCCAGCATCCCCGTGATTGTCGGTAGAAGGCCTATCAACAGCGGCGTTCGCTCAATCTGTTCGAGTATGTGATTATGATCGGCAGTGAAGATCGCACCCTGCCAATACAACGCGTTGTGATCACCAATGAATTCTACGTGGAGCAACCAGCCTGCTGATACGGCACCCACCGACAACAGCGCGAGCGGCACCCACATGCTGGGTGGGCTTTCATGCACATGTCCCATCACGTGCGTGTCGGCTCGCGACGGGCCATGGAACGTCATGAAGAGAAGGCGCCAAGAGTAAAAGGCAGTGAGAAACGCGGCAAGCGTCCCGCAAACAAAACCGTAACTTCCTACTGTAGTGCCAGCCGCGTAAGTCGCTTCAAGGATCGCGTCCTTCGACCAATAGCCGGCAAACGGCGGAATGCCAGCCAGAGCAAGACTGCCAAGCCACATACAGACGTAAGTTATCCACACCTTCCGCCAGATGCCTCCCATCCGTCGCATATCCTGCTCGTCGCTCATTGCGTGGATGACGCTGCCGGCACACAAAAAAAGCAGCGCTTTGAAAAAGGCATGCGTTATCAGATGAAACATGCTGGCTTGGTATGCGCCTACACCGGCTCCCATGAACATGTAACCCAGCTGGGAACAAGTGGAATACGCAATTACACGTTTGATGTCATTTTGGACGCAGCCGATCGTTGCTGCGAACAGACAGGTTGTTGCGCCAATGAACGTGACAAATGCAAGCGCGCCAGGCGCAAACTCCATCAGTGGAGACATGCGGCTCATCAGGAACACGCCGGCTGTCACCATCGTCGCAGCATGGATCAGAGCCGAAACCGGCGTGGGCCCTTCCATCGCGTCCGGAAGCCAAGTGTGAAGCAGAATCTGCGCGGATTTACCCATGGCGCCAATGAACAGCAAAAACCCGATTACCTCGTAGCTGCGCGGCTCGAAGCCGGCGAAATGGTAAGTGTCATTCATGTGCGCCGGTATGGCGCTAAAGATTGTGCCAAAATCAACTGTGCCAAACTCAAAGAAGACGAGTGCGATACCGACGGCAAAGCTCAAATCACCCACTCGGTTCACCACCATCGCCTTGATTGCGGCACGCGCCGCCGCCGGTCGATCGTACCAGTAGCCAATCAGCAGATAACTTGCGAGGCCAACGCCTTCCCAGCCGAAAAAGAGCTGCACGAGATTATCTGCCGTCACTAGCATCAGCATGGCAAAGGTGAATAGCGACAGGTAAGCGAAAAACCGCGTTGTGGTGCTATGCTCGTGCACCATATAGCCAACACTATAGATATGGATGAGCGTGGCGACAAAAGTCACCATTGCCACCATGGAGACTGAAAGTGTGTCGTAACGCAGCGCCCAATCCAGGTGAAATCTGCCGGCATCTATCCAGGTGGCAATTGGCACTGTGCCGTTACCCACGCCGTTGAAGACATGCTGGTACCAAGCTGCAACCCCGCACACTGTCGCCAGGCACATGCAGGCAATGGTCAAGAGCTGGGCCGCCCTGTCGCCTGTGCTGCGACCGGCGAACCCGCATACCAACGAGCCTAAGAAGGGCGCAAAAACCGCCGTCGCGTAAAGCATCTCAGCCCTTCATGAGATTGACGTCCTCGACCTCGATCGAGCCACGATTTCGAAAATATACCACAACGATCGCCAGCCCAATAGCAGCTTCGGCCGCCGCCACCGTTAGCACAAACATGGCTAACACCTGACCAGTCAGATCGTTGAGAGCAGAGGAAAACGCCACCAGATTAATGTTGACTGCGAGCAGAATGAGCTCGATCGACATCAAGATAACAATGACATTTTTTCGGTTCAGAAAGATCCCGAAGACACCTAGAACTAGAAGTATGGCCCCTACGGCAAGGTAATGAGCAACGCCGATCGTCATAGCTGCTTGCGTCATACCAGAGAATCTCCATCAGAAGGTTGCACCAGCGCCGCTTCGGAGGCCAATTCTGAACTAGAAACACGCCGATCTTGAAGACCGTTGAGCACGGTCGTTGACGCACCAGTCTCGTGTCTTGGCCGATAAACGCCGCTTTCTAGCACCCCAGCACCGCTGCGAACCTGAATGACCTCAAGAGTGTCGGCAACGCGGCGCGTCTGCTGCAAGGTAATATTCTGCCGGCGAGCCGTCGGCCGGCTCCGATGTGTCAGGACTATAGCCCCGACCATCGCAACCAGTAGAATCAACCCGGATAGCTGAAATAAGAGGATATTGTCGGTGTATAGAACTTGGCCGATCGCCCGAGTGTTTTGTATCTGCCCCGGCAGTGGGCTTAGCCGGAGAACCAGCGCGTTCGGCGCCATTTGCCAGCCCAAAAAAACGCTGAGAAGCTCGGCTAACAATACAGCTCCAACTGTGAGCCCAACGGCAAGATACCGCTGATAGCCTTCCCGTAGAGCCACGAAGTCCACGTCCAGCATCATGACGACAAAAAGGAAAAGAACTGCAACTGCCCCAACGTAAACTATGACGAGGACCATGGCTAGGAACTCTGCGCCCGCTAGCAGAAAGAGAGCCGAGGCATTAAAAAACGCTAGGATTAGGAAAAGCACAGAGTGAACAGGATTACGGCTGGTGACGACCAATGCACCTGACAGTAGGAGAATGATCGAGAACAGATAGAACGCAGCTTCGGCAATCATCGGTAAGGGGCATCCATTTCCAGCCGCTTCGCAAGCTCCAACTCCCAACGGTCTCCGTTATCAAGAAGCTTGCTCTTATTATACATCAGCTCTTCACGCGTTTCAGTGCTGAATTCGAAATTCGGACCTTCTACAATCGCATCAACAGGGCAAGCTTCCTCACACAAACCGCAATAGATGCATTTCGTCATGTCGATGTCGTATCGCGTTGTTCGTCGGGAACCATCCTCGCGAGGCTCCGCTTCGATGGTGATGGCGTAAGCCGGGCAAACAGCTTCACACAGTTTGCAAGCGATACAACGCTCCTCGCCATTAGGGTAGCGTCGGAGGGCATGTTCCCCTTTGAACCGAGGACTCAGACTGCCGCCCTCGTAGGGATAGTTTATCGTAACTTTCGGTTTAAAGAAGTAGCGCAAAGTAATGCCCATGCCGGACAGCAGTTCCAGCATGAGGAGGCGCCACACGGGTCTCCCGCGGTCGACCACATCAGGACCAATCATGCCGCACCACTCGGTAGCCATCCGAATAACTCAAGCGCTCCTGCCGTCAAAACAAGCCAGAGAAGCGAAATAGGAAGAAAGACTTTCCAACCCAGTCTCATAAGCTGATCATAGCGATAGCGCGGAAAAGTAGCACGCACCCAGAAAAAGAAGAACATCAACGCGCACACTTTTATTATCAGCCAAAACAAGCCTGGGATAAAGTTCAAGTAGAGAGGCGCCTGCCAGCCGCCTAGGAAAAGTATACTGCACAAGGCGCTCATCATGATCATGTTCATGTATTCGCCCAAAAAGAACAAGGCGAAACTCATCGCGCTATATTCAACGAAAAAGCCGGCGACAATCTCGCTCTCTCCCTCGGGCAAATCAAACGGAGCACGATTGGTTTCAGCCAGCATCGAAACCAGGAAAATCACGAACATGGGAAACAGGGGCGTGAACGCAAACCAAACGTGGCTCTGCGCCCGAACGATGTCGTTGAGATTAAGACTTCCAACACACAGCATGACAGTGACCAGGACAAAGCCTATCGAGACCTCATAACTCACCATCTGTGCAGCCGACCGCATCGCGCCCAGGAAAGCGTATTTGGAGTTGCTTGCCCAGCCGGCAATTATGATGCCGTAAACACCTAACGAGCTAATGGCGAAAAGGTAGAGTACTCCGACGTTAATGTTGGCCACAGACCAGCCATCGTCCACTGGAATGACTGCCCAGGCGAGGCAGGCCAAAACAAATGTCAGCATCGGCGCGAGCACAAACAATGAGCGACTTGCACCAGCGGGGATGACAGTCTCTTTGGTAAAGACTTTTACAGCATCGGCGAATGGCTGAAAAAGTCCAAACGGGCCAACCCGATTTGGCCCTCGGCGAAGCTGAAAGGCGGCGAGCGCCTTGCGTTCGAAGTAGGTCGCATAGGCCATACTGAGAAGCACAGGAACCAATATCGCCAGTGTCTCGCCAATGGTAAGAAGAAGTATACCGAAGGTGTTCTGATGAAAGAAGGAAAACATTACGGCTACTCTGCAGCAGCCGCTAACTGTCGTGTCACTAAAGCAGCCGGCGCGATCCTGGAACACTCGGCCATGGTAGGGCTTGCACGACATATCGGGTTGGCTCGATAGTGATCGGCTACGAACTCTTGAATAGCTTTGCCTTCCAACCCTGTAGAAGCAGGAGCCGGGACCTGTCCGCGGGCACTACCTAGCGTGTGTTCAAAACCTGGCTTCGAAAAACTCAAATTCGCACTTACAAGCCGGGCGCGAACACCTTCCACATCATTGTATGGTAGCGTTCGCCCTATTGTAGCGCTGAACGCCCTGATAATCTTCCAGTCCTCTCGAGCGGAACCAGGCGGAAGAACCGCCTGATAGCCTCGTTGCAGACGACCTTCCATATTCAAGTAAGTGCCATCTTTTTCTGTGTAAGCGGCCCCTGGCAGGATGACATCGGCACGTTCGGCGCCGGCGTCGCCGTGGCTACCTTGATATACAACGAACGTATCGGACCCGATACGCGACATGGAGAATTCGTCTGCACCTAACAACCACAACACATCCACGCCACCATCCATCATGCCGTCCATACCCTTGCCGCCTGGTCCCGGCAAGAAATCTAAATCTAGAGCCGCGACCCGAGCTGCGGCCGTATGGAGCACATTAAACCCATGCCATTCCGGCGTGATCGCATCAGCTGCCAACATCAAGTTCCAGGCTTGCGCGATGACAAGCTCGCCGTCTAAGCGCGACGATGCGCCCTGCCCTACGATCACCATCGGGTGCTTGGCGTCTCGCAAAACCCTACCAAACTCGTGCGAGCGATCAGCCAAGGAAGGCAGCACAGCCGGATCCGCTCCGATATCAGTAACTTTGTATGTCAGGTCCGCTGCTGGGCCAATTGAGGCGATTGGCATATGCCCACCCGTAGCAAGCCAACGCTTACGAATACGAGCATTGACGATCGGGGCCTCCCGACGTGGATTTGTTCCCACCAACAGGATAGCATCGGCCGCCTCGATCCCGGCGAACGTCGTGTTGAAAAGGTAGAATTCGCGCTGGCTCGTATCTAATCTCGATCCGTCCTGTCGGCAGTCGAGATTTCGCGAACCCAGGGCCGCCATCAGATCCTTAAGTGCAACCATACTTTCGGCGTCGCAGAGATCTCCTGCGATCGCACCTATGCGCCCCGCCGGCAGTTTGGCAGCTATTGCCGCGAACGCCTCCATCCATGTAGCCGGACGTAACTTGCCGGCTTCCCGAACCCAAGGCTGATCCAAACGCCGTCTTTTCAGCCCATCGATCGAACAGCGGCTTCGATCCGCCAACCACTCATCATTGATACTGTCATCGATGCGCGGGAGTATGCGCAAAATCTCTGGGCCACGCGCATGGATGTTTATGGGCGTTCCCACGGCATCCATGACATCCACAGAGTCGGTTTTGTGTAACTCCCAAGGGCGTGACACAAACGCATACGGCTTGCTAGTAAGCGCCCCTACCGGGCAGATATCAACCAGGTTGCCAGAAAGCTCACTTGTAAGGGCGTGCTCTACATACGTTCCAACTTCCATTCCCTCGCCACGTGAAGTAGCGCCAAGTTCTGGAACACCGGCAATTTCGGTCGCAAACCTGATGCAACGCGTGCACTGGATACACCGGGTCATGACTGTCTTGACGATTGGTCCCAAGTATTTGTCTTTGACAGCACGCTTGCCTTCGGCGTACCGTGAATGGTCCATCCCATAGGCATAGGATTGATCTTGCAGATCGCACTCGCCGCCCTGGTCGCAAATCGGGCAATCGAGTGGATGATTGATGAGAAGGAATTCCATCACTCCTCGGCGCGCATTACGCACCATCATCGTATCCGTTCTCACAATCATGCCCTCCGCCACGGGATATGCACAACTCGCGATCGGCTTGGGCGCTTTCTCTACCTCAACCAGACACATCCGACAGTTACCCGCAACTGACAAACGCTCATGGTAGCAGAAACGAGGGATCTCACGTCCTGCCTTCTCGCAGGCCTGCAGGACCGAACTACCTGCAGCGATTTCCACCTCAATGTCGTCGACACTCAACTTAACCATCGATTTTCTGCTTTCCGTCAAAGCGCTGATTGTCAGGGCTGGAATCCAACAATTTACCGCGCCTACTCCGCTGCAATCGGCAGGTTGGCTGGTGTGATGACCCTCGGACCTGCCCGAAACGCAGCAATCCGATCTTCGATCATTGGCCGAAAATGCCTGATCAAACCTTGGATTGGCCAAGCCGCCGCATCTCCAAGCGCGCAAATAGTATGCCCCTCTATTTGACGCGTTATCTGCTCCAGCATGTCTATTTCAGCCAATTTAGCCCGGCCCTCGACCAGACGATACATCACGCGCATCATCCAGCCCGTTCCTTCGCGGCAGGGAGTGCATTGACCACAGCTTTCATGTTTGTAGAATTTTGAGAGACGGGCAATGGCGCGAATGATGTCGGTAGACTTGTCCATGACGATAACGGCAGCCGTTCCCAACCCAGACTTCACGTCGCGGAGGGAATCAAAATCCATAAGAACCGTGTCACACGTTTCCTTCGGCATCAACGGAACTGACGATCCACCAGGAATGACAGCCAGCAAATTGTCCCAGCCGCCGCGAACGCCACCAGCGTATGTCTCAATCAGGTCTCGTAGCGGGATCCCTAGCTCCTCCTCTACATTGCAAGGCTTGTTTACATGTCCGGAAATACAAAAGATCTTCGTGCCTGCATTCTTCGGTCTTCCGAGCGCAGAAAACCAAGCTGCTCCGCGACGCAATATCTCAGGAGCTACGGCAATCGTCTCCACGTTATTTACCGTCGTCGGACAGCCGTACAAGCCAACAGCAGCCGGAAAGGGCGGCTTAAGGCGGGGCATTCCCTTCTTCCCTTCGAGGGACTCGAGCAGCGCCGTCTCTTCTCCACAGATATATGCGCCAGCACCACGGTGGAGGAAGATATCACAATCCCACCCCGTTCCGCAGGCGTTCGACCCAATGAGCCCCGCTTCATAAGCCTCGTCGATTGCGATTTGCAAATTGACGGACTCATTGTAATACTCACCGCGTATGTAGATGTACGCGGCATGAGCGCCCATTGCGAAACAAGCGATCAGGCACCCTTCGATGAGTTTATGCGGATCGTGCCGCATGATATCGCGATCCTTGCATGTGCCTGGTTCGCTTTCGTCGGCGTTGACGACCAAATATGCAGGCCGGCCGTCGGACACTTTGGGCATGAAGCTCCACTTCATGCCAGTAGGAAAGCCAGCCCCACCTCTACCACGCAGACCCGATGCCTTCATTTCATCAATGATAGCCTCTCGTCCGCGAAGTAGAATTGCCGAAGTTCCGTCCCAATCTCCTCGCAGCCGCGCGCCGGCCAAGCGGAAGTCGTGCTGACCATATAAATTTGTGAAAATCCGGTCTCGATCATGAAGCATTGCAACTACTCCGAAACGGGGGTCAATGTGTTCGGACCACCCTGCGGCGCAGATGTGAGACGGCCGATCATGGATCCAGGCTGTGGCTTGGCATCGCCTCTTTTCAGCTGCGTTAAAAGCCTCTCCGTCAACGGACCATCCAAGTCTTCATAAAAGTCATTGTCGATTTGCAAGATCGGCGCGTTTACGCAGCCTCCAAGGCACTCAACTTCAGTCATCGTGAATAAGCCATCTTCACTCGTCTCATGCCAGCCTCGGATCCCGGTCACGCGCCGGCACGCAGCAACAACGTCATCTGACCCGCGCAACCAGCATGGTGTTGTCGTGCAGACTTGCAGATGATATTTTCCGATCGGAACGGTATTGAACATGAGGTAGAAGGTCGCAACCTCGTAAACACGGATTGGCGGCATCCTTAGCAGCTCAGCAACAACATCCATCGCTACGCGCGGTATCCAAGCACTTCCGGCTTGTCGGCGCATCTGGTCCTGCACGACATACAGGATAGGCAGCACACCACTTGCCTGGCGACCTACTGGATATTTAGCCAAAATGAGAGCGATTTGCGCTTGGCTGACACTGTCGAACGCGAACGTGACGGGCCCGGTTTGTAGATGGCCTGCGGGAGAACCCTCACCAATATTCTCTGCGGAATACTCATCCGACATCAACGGTCCACCTCGCCAAACACCAAATCGATCGACCCAATAACGGCAACTGCATCGGCTAACATGTGACCTTTGCTCATGGCTTCCATGGCTTGGAGATGGGCAAAGCCGGTTGGCCGTATCTTGCACCGATATGGCTTGTTTGTGCCATCGCTGACTAAATATACACCAAACTCGCCTTTCGGGCTTTCCACGGCAGTATAAGTCGCCCCTGCGGGCACATGAAATCCTTCCGTGTAAAGCTTGAAGTGATGGATTAAAGCCTCCATCGAACGCTTCATTTCCTCCCGTCGAGGTGGAGTGAACTTACGATCTTGCACTTTCACCGGGCCTGGCCGCATAGCTTGAATGCACTGGCGAATGATCTTCACACTCTCGCGCATTTCGACCATCCTGACGAGATAGCGGTCGTAACAATCGCCGTTACGCGCAACAGGAATGTCGAATTCGACTATACCATACATTGCGTAGGGCTGCGCCTTGCGCAAATCCCAAGGAACGCCGCTCGCGCGCAGGTTAGGACCTGTAAAACCCCAAGCCAGGGCCTGCTCCGCCGACATCACGCCGATATCCACCGTCCGCTGCTTCCAGATACGATTGTCGGTAAGCAAGTTCCATAAATCGTCGATGAAGACCGGAAACTTGTCACTCCAAGCCCATATCCGATCGGTTAATCCGGCCGGCAGGTCACGATTGACACCACCTGGCCGATAGTAATTTGCATGAAGCCTTGCTCCAGACGCAGCTTCATAAAATTCCATGAGTTTCTCACGTTCCTCGTAACCCCAAAGCGGCGGCGTGAGTGCGCCTACGTCCATCGCAAACGACGTGAGATTAAGTAGGTGATTGAGTATTCGTGTTATCTCGTCGAACATTGTGCGGATCCAGAGCGCTCGCTCCGGTGCTTGGATCGACAAAAGTTTTTCAGTCGCGAGAACGAACGCGTGTTCCATACACATCGGCGACACGTAATCAAGACGATCAAAATAGGGCACGTTTTGGAGGTAGGTACGACTCTCTATGAGCTTTTCCGTGCCTCGGTGCAGCAGCCCAATATGGGGGTCGGCGCGATCAACAACCTCCCCGTCCATCTCCAACACAAGCCGCAGCACACCATGGGCGGCAGGATGTTGTGGACCAAAGTTGATCGCGTGGCTGTCGATGTGAACTGTCTTCACGCTGCTTGAAACACGCTGTTGCGCCGATACTCCAATGTTTCCCTTGTCGCTCAATGCAATGCTGCTACTCATGACTTGGTCACCTGACCGGCCGCATGATCCATTGCCAAAGACATGCGCGCAGTATGTGTCTTCTCATCACCGGGTAACGTGGTCATTCCTTCCCAAGGCGACAAGAAATGGAAATCACGAAAGTCTTGAGTAAGTCTAACAGGCTCATAGATCACCTGTTTGCGATCTTCGTCGTAGCGAACTTCGACATAGCCAGTCAGTGGAAAGTCTTTCCGCAAGGGGTGACCCTCGAATCCGTAATCTGTAAGGATCCGCCTATGATCCGCTAAACCAGAAAAGGTCACGCCGTAGAGATCCCAGCACTCACGTTCCCACCAAGTAGCACATGGCCAGATATTCGACACTGATGGTACTGACGTCACTTCACTAGCCGTGACAATGACCCGGACACGATGATTTAGCGAGACGCTAAGAAGATTATAAACTACGTCGAACCGCTCCGTGCGCTCCGGAAAGTCGACCCCGCAAAGATCAATGAGCTGCTCGCAAAGGAACTTTGATTCATCGCGCAACTTCGTCATCACGTTAAGTAACTCGTCTCGCGACGTACGCACGACGATTTCGCCACCCTCAACGCTGACGGTTGAGACGCCCGCTATGCCCTCGGCTATGGTCGTCGCCAACTCCGCTGAAG
The DNA here is from genome assembly GCA_963848205.1 of uncultured Alphaproteobacteria bacterium. GTDB lineage: Bacteria > Pseudomonadota > Alphaproteobacteria > Acetobacterales > Acetobacteraceae > BOG-908. Next base: position 928,409 of record CAWKCV010000003.1, read on the forward strand.
GTGACGAAACGACAAGGTTTGCTTGCTGCATGGTCAGAAGCGACTCATCCACGGAAGATCGTCCCAGTCCGCCTGATCTTCTTTTGCAGTTGCATGATGCCGTAGACAAGGGCTTCCGCTGTGGGGGGACAACCAGGCACATAGACGTCGACCGGAACTATGCGATCACATCCGCGAACAACGGAATAGGAGTAATGATAGTACCCGCCGCCGTTTGCGCAGCTTCCCATGCTGATTACCCATCGCGGCTCCGGCATTTGGTCGTATACTTTTCGAAGTGCAGGCGCCATTTTGTTCGTCAAGGTGCCGGCAACGATCATGACGTCGCTCTGGCGCGGAGACCCGCGCGGAAAAATCCCGAAACGATCAAGGTCGTAGCGCGGCATATAGGCGTGGATCATTTCAACAGCACAGCATGCAAGCCCAAACGTCATTGGCCACAGGCTTCCCGTCCGCCCCCAGTTTACGAGTTTATCGATGTTCGCAACCACGAAGCCGTGATCTTTGATCTCACCTGTGATCCCACGAATAACAGCATCTTGCGCCTCTCCGAGCGGCAATGTCTCACGGTTCCACGCAATCTGCGACGCGCTGGAGACTTTTTTTGCAACTTCTGCCAATTTCCTACTCCCAATCCAGCGCGCCCTTCCGCCACTCATAGATAAAGCCGACAGTCAGAACAGCAAGGAAGGCCATCATGGACCAGAAGCCAAGTAAGCCAATATGTCTTAAGGTCACCGCCCAGGGGAATAGAAACGCTACTTCAAGATCAAATATGATAAATAAAATGGCAACCAGATAAAACCTTACGTCGAACCGGCGGCGTGCATCATCAAAGGGCTCGAACCCACATTCGTAGGAGGAGACTTTCTCGGCGTAAGGAGCTTGCCGAGCGACTATCAGCGAACCACCTACCATCGCAGAAGCGATACCCACGGCGATGCCTAGAAAAACCAAAACCGGAAAGTAGTTAGCCAAAATTGGCTGCATGAGGTCTCCAATCTGCACACAACGGCGGGCGCCTTCGCCTGTTCGTTAGGATGCGGTGCACCATAGACCCATGGGCGCGTCGCGCCAAGAGCACAGGCTCTTGCTAGCTGCCGGGCTGTCGCCCGGAGACGATCGGGACGGGTACCAGGCTTATGCGCAGCGTGGGCTGGTACGCACTGCGGCGCAAGCACGTCTATAGGCTCTTCTACCAGAAGGGATAGCGTGCGTTGCTTGGTGGAACATCAGCTCCGCGCTGCTTCACAATAGATTCGAAAGGCGCGGGCGATACGACAAAATGGGCGCGACGACTGCCAAGTGAGATTGCCCTAAAAAAGCTCTTGCGAGTTGCATTAGGCTCTTCCAGCAAGTTTTGTTAAACTAAATATCCAAAACACCAGCTTGCGGGAAAGCTGACTTGAGAGATCTGATTACTCCTCGCATTATTCGAACAGCAAAACTCTAACACATGCTTTTGACGCTCGCGTAAAGAGAACTGACCTACTATCCCTGTTTCCCGGATCAACTGCCAACTGCTCGTCTGAATTCAACACTGACTAGACATAACTCCAGGTGGTCAGCGCCTCGTTTTCTGTCGAAATAGGTGTGAAAAGAGCCGGCCCCTCGCTGGCCGAAAAAAGGAAAGCACGCTGGATATGGATTGCATTCGCTCGTTCGCGTCCGGCTGCAGCATTGAACGCAAGACTTCGGCCAACTCCGCCTCGATCCCGTCCAAGGCTGGCACACACTGTCGAGCCGCAAGTGCGCTCGCGTGGTCATGCCCCATATCTAGCCTTTTGCCGCTTGCTGCGGCAGCTATAACTAAGCCAAAACTATACACGTCTGATCTCGAATCCACTGGCGCTTTTCCATTGCTCAACTGCTCTGGCGAACACCAGGAATACTTGCCGCCGAAGTCGATTTCATTATAAAGTATATCAGGTGAATCCACGCCTCGTGCCAAGCCGAAATCGATGATTGTAGCACTCGAGCAATCATCCCCAGCTAACATGATATTGTCTGGTGAGAGGTCGTTGTGTACAATGCCTTTTCCATGGAGCATCTCCAGGCCTGCCCCAATCCGCTGTGAAAGCTTCGAAATTTGGTCACTGGACAGCGCTCCCTCACGAAGTCGCTTTGCCAATGTCCCGCCTCGGAGATATTCCATAACAAGCAAAGGATGATCGTCAGCGTCACGAAGAAATGCCTGAAATTCCACAATGCATTCATTCTTTGCGAGTTGCAGAAGCCTTGCTTCCTCTGCAAACAGGCTAAGTAATCCGGCATCGGTCATACTTGTTGGTAGAAGCATCTTTATCGCGTGTTCAGTCGCTAAGTCCCGATGCCTGACGCGGTAGGTTTCGCCTAGTCCGCCGCTAGCAAGTAATTCTCTAATCATAAACGTGTTCGCCAAGACTTTGCTTTCGATCAGATCAGAGTGCATAGCGTTGATGTGGGTCTGTGCTGCGTCCTTTGAGGGCATCTGGCCTTCGATACCTCGACCATTAAACGCCAGAAACTGACCGTCCAAATCAGCTCGGTGTACATTTTCTCCTGCAAGTTGACTTGGGCTACGAAAATTCTCGGCGTCCGCATCGGATGCTTCGCAGCTTGGTGTTGAATGACTTATTGCAGTCAGCTTATCCGAAGATAGGCTGTCACGAGACGACAAGACTAGTCGCGTTCTCTCGTCTTCCCTTGAAGAAGCTAATGACTTTGATCTCCCCTCAGAGTCCAAATTTGCCGACGCCGCCTGTCCAGACACAATAAGGGTCGTCTCTTCGTCCGCCTCAAAGTCAACCGAGGACGAGAAGCTAGACATGTCTTCATCTCCGCGGCTTTCAACAAATTCTAGGTCGCCGAGCCAAGGTGGCGAACCAGGCGTGGCTTTCTTCGTCATCATTCGTCCTATACCCGACACTCTACGCGGAAAACTCGCCTTCAATTGGCGTAGAGCTAAACATTCAATTCGAACTCCAGCTTGACTTCGTTTTGACGCTGGCCACCCTCAAAAACAAACAACAATCATGCTTGCAGAGACGCCACCAATTTAGTAGGCAGCTAAGTTCCATAAGGCAGGAATGGTTGTCATCGCTGCGCCATCTCTCGCAATTAGAGTTTTGGAACATTTACCAGTATTACGGTAACATTATCACGCGCGCCCGCGACGAGAGCTTCTTGTAACAAGGCCTCTGCCGCTCCCTCGACGGAGCCTTTGACACACGCGTCGAGTAGGATATCGGCTATTGCGTCGTCATCCAGTGCGGCAGACAGTCCATCGCTACAGAGGAGGTAATGGTCGCCGGCCTCAACCTTGTCGTGCACGGACTCAATGAACAATGATGGCTCCGCGCCAACTGCATGAGTGACTGGTCCACGAGGCTTACTCACGTGGTCTTTTGTAAGACAACTCAAGCAGCCTTGTCTAAACCTATAGCCTCGGCTGTCACCTGACCACATGATGCTGTAGTGACCACCGTACATCAGCAGGGCAACGACTGTTGACGCGACAACAGCGGTGTCTGACAGCTCTGTGGCACGCGCCCGAAGCGCCGTATTAGCATCTTCTAGTGTTGCGCGAACGTCTGCCAGGCCGCCCCCAAAGCTTATTGGGACAAGCAAGCTGTTGAGATGCTGGATGACGGTGTGGCTCGCCTCTGCTGGGACATCATGCCCGCCGACACCGTCCGCGACTGCCCAAATGCCAATATCGCTTCGAACGAGCAACGCGTCCTCGTTCGCGCGTCGCCTCGTCCCGGGATGGCTACGGGCGGATGCGACGACATTCATAAGCGGCTTCAATATGAGAACCGGGAATTCTGTTTCATTTAGCTCATCGGAGTCGGAACCCTCCCATCCCCACGCGTCCCAATTGCCGTCGAGAAATGCTGCAAAGTTCGTTGGAGCAGGCAGGCCAGGACTTAAAAGCACGGAGGCTCGGACCTTCTCTGATCCATGTGTGCGCCAGAGACTAAAAGGCGCCTTACTCCCCATAAGGGTGTTATCAAGAATTCGTGCATAAGCAGGTAGCAAAGCATCGGGCTTGTCTGCGTCAAGTCTGACTGTGCCTTGGGTCTGTCTGTCATTTACCAGCTGGTATTTAGGCATTCCAAGTTCTGAAACAGTGACATCGAATTTGTCGAAATCGAAGTCATCATCGAGGGTTGTCAAGATGAGCGCCTCCGCCGCCTCGAACCAGTCACCTGCGGTATGAAAGACAGTTGTGGGTGATGCGCAACCTGGAAGCTGAGCCGCTATGACAAAGGGGAAATATCTGCCCACCCGATCAACGCTGGGCATCATCACGCCGAGTGTGGGCGCCGACCCGCACAGGTTCGGCCCGAAAACGAAACGCCAGATTGGCGCATTAAGATAAGCTTGCATCCAAGCGTCCCCTAATTGCCGTCTGCTTGTGGACAACGATAGCTGTAGCCAATTGTCGAACTCTGCTCGAAACGCATTATCCAAACGTCGTCCAACGAAATCCCCGCGTACCGGAACTTTGCCGAAGAACCCTGGCTGGCTCAATTCCGACGAAACGCTTTTTAGCAAAGGGCCTCTCTGGTCCACCTCCGCCTAGCTCTCCAACACATTGATTGCGCAGACGCGGTGCTTGCCTGACCTGCTCTTGCTCGGCCACAACAAACAGCGGACGACACGCTCGGTGACAAACAGCATTAAAGCGCTCCCGGGCAACGAAACGCTTGCAAGTCTCGTAGCGTAAATGGATTGAGGACTGCATCAGATTTGACGTTTAGCGACAACGCATGACTGCCAAGTGCAAATGTCACCGAGAGCCGATCGCCACCCTCTACCACAACGCTACCGTTGTCGAAGAGCCTAAACGGTGCCCATACACCTTGGACGGCCAGTACCCCTCCTGCCGACGAAGGCTCCACGCTTAGCCTTGCTCCGTTGGTGCTTCCGGCTGGCCAGACAAACGTCGTGGGAAGGATCGGTCCATGCGCATAACGGAGCGTCTGCCCCCCAATATCCAAAGTGACAGCATTGGCGTTTGGATCCAATCGATCAGGCGAAATTTCATAGTGAAATGACAGACCTGCATTGTTGAAAAACGCCTGCCGGATCGCGTCTGCGTGCTCGAACTGACGCAAGAACGCAGAGCTTACACTCTGAGCAGCGCTATACTGCCAACGCCATGGATGGCGCGTTGTATTTACAAAGGATTTGAGGTTCTCGGTGAAAAAGACGTCTAGCGTTCCGCCTGGTCCAAAGAGCTTTGTGAAGTCGTCGATCGAAATCTCGCCGGACCCGTTACGTGAAAATGGATACTTACCTCGTGTGGCCTGCAAACAAAAACGCTGCCCTGTCGCACTCCAGGTTCGGGAAATCGCGTTGCGTGCCGTGCCAGATGTCACGCTTGCGACACTCGCGCTAAGGTCTGATAACCAGACATCAACTGGAGGCGGCACCAGACGGCTTTGACTGATTAGCTTCTGATTAGCATTGCTTAGCCCACTCTCTGCCTCAGCCGCACCAACCGACACTTCCGACAAACTGGCCGCACGGCTGACCTGCTCATAAAGTTCGTTGACCGTCCTCATGAGATCATCAATTTGGGAGGGCGAGCCATTCACGCTTTGCATTGCCGCTCGCAAGGCTGCAAAAGGCTGCTCAGGAGAGCTTACGGCCGGGGCGCTACCAATGAGTGCATGCAGCTTCTGCATGCTTGGATCCTTACCGGTAGGCGAGGTGGGAGCAGCCAAATCAGTATCATGGACGATCGCGAGCAGCAGTTTTGTCAAAACAGAGTCTGGCCCGGAAAGGGCCGTGAGCACCAGGATCGATTGCTGCATGTCAGTCAATTTGCGAATTCGGAGGTCGTTGACCAAGGCGTTCCATTTCACGCCAAAATCACCTCGATATAAATCCAGAGCTTGGTTCGCGATATCATCGACGGGTTGACTGGACCCGCCATTGCCATTGTACGCAGATTGCTCTCGCGAAACGCTTTCGGCAGCCGATCGTAGTCCAGGAACGAGAACGCTTAGAAATCCTTCTCTAGTATAAAAGCCCGGAATACCTTCGGTCATTGGTGTGTTGGAGACACGCGTAAATGCACGATCGACGAGTGCACCAGCCTTGTCTTCGACAGTCCAAACAGGCAGACGATGCGCTTGCTCGCTGTCACGCAAGAGAGCGTACACCCGCGCGGCTAGTGGCACTTTTTGCAATTGCTTTCGAACGTCTCCAACTAATGACGCATCTAAACCGATTGGCTGGTAAGCTTGGTCAACCAACGTTGCGAAGTGAAGATCAAGCCGTTCTCGCACGTGTTTATTGGCCTCGCCGGGATATCTGTTTACCCATTCTGCATGCATCCATCGGCGCGTGAGATCACGATCTAGGTCTGCTTGCCCGCCTAAGCCGAGATATATCTTTAGAGCCTGCACTTTAAAGTCAAAGTCGTCCTCCTTGCCATTTCGCAGCTTCTTCTGAATGACGACCAGCACACGAGGAAGCAAAAGGCTGTTCAAAGCGCGCGCGTAGGCACTTCCATACTGCGACTGCAATTTGGAACTTTGTGCCATTCCAACGTGGGCAAAAAGCGACTGTGTTTGTCGATGTAGCTCGGGTGGCCCATCTCTAAGCATGTCGAGCGGCGCGAGTATGCGCAGGAAGTCGTCGTCAATGATATCCGTAGTCGGTATGCCGACTACCATCTGTTTATACCGCGCAATGTGCCGGTCAGTGCTTCGTATGAGTTCTGCGTTACGTGCATAAGCAAGTGCCCAAATACCGAGCAACGTTGCTACGAGGATCGCTGCTGCTCCCGCAGCAAGTCGACGAGTAGTTGCCATGCGACGCCGGCCTATCGGGTCCACCGCAACAACATTGGCCTCTTCGAACACAACATCGTTGAGCAACCGCGTTAGAAAGTAGCTCTTTTCCTGACCGGAGAACGCTGTTTGTCTCGGCATTTCCATGCCGAATGTAGATGCCATCGCATGCATCAATCGATCGATTGGCGCTCCTTGTTGAGTTCCAGATACAAAGTACAGACCTCTAAGAAGAGGACGCTCGTCGAACTTTGACGTCGTAAAGATTTCATCGAGGATCTCGTGGAGCGGCTCCTTTAGAGTAGCCACTTGCAGGGGAAAGCCATAGATCAGCCCGCGACGTTGTATGTCACTTTCCTGTTGTAAGCGCTCGAGAACGATCGCGTTCATTCGCGTCAGCAGAAGATCATACTCTGCATCAAAGCGGGAATATGCAGCTTGTGTCGACGCTTTGCCATCATCGAGCGGGAATGTCATTCCCCAGACTTGTTCACGGTCACTGCGGCTGAAAGCATCGAAGAACTGGACAAAACCGGCTAATAAATCGGCCTTTGTAAGAAGGATATAGACTGGGAAGCGGCTTTGAAAGGTTCGAGTAAGCTCGCCTAGCCTTTGTCGGATTGCCTGTGCATTGGCTAGTCGCTCCTGTGGGTTTCTCGTGGCGACATCCTCAACGCTCAATGCCACAATCACGCCGTTGATCGGCTGGAGAGGTCGATACGTTTTAAGTAAACCTAGGAAACCTGCCCAGCCTTGGCGGTCCATCTCGGGATCACTATCCTGACTAGTATAGCGCCCCGCGGTATCGAGCAAAATTGCTTCTTCTGTGAACCACCAGTCGCAATTTCGGGTTCCACCTACGCCATGAAGCGGCTCTCGCCGAGATGCCTCCATAAATGGGAATTTGAGACCTGAATTCAGCAGAGCCGTCGTCTTCCCCGATCCGGGTGGCCCGATGAGGATATACCAAGGTAAGTGATAGGCGTAGCCTCGATGGCCACCGACGACCTGACGCATCTGTTTCATTGCGTCCTGCAGTCGACCGCGTATCAGCTCGATTTCCTGGGCGGAAACGTCGCTACGGTTTAGGCCATGATCTCCTGCCGTAACGGCCTCGATCAGCTTGCCGTTTTTCTGCCGGTCACGGACCAACATGACGATATTGTAGACGGCCCAGGTTAGCAGAATTACTGCACACACACCTTCGCGAGTACCGTCGCTATCGAGCGGCTGCCACCGACGTAGCCGGATGGCGTCGCCATAAAAGAAAACGACGAGGCATAGGGCGAGGGTCCAAATAAGCGTGCGTATCCAGCGGCGGCGTATGAACTTCATCAGCGGGCCGGCAAAACCGGACGCCATGCTCAGATAGCCCATGAGAAAATTCATGGCGTAATCCGCGGACGAAGCATCGGGTGAGCTGGCACGGGTGTAGCAGGCGGCAAGGGGGGCAAGGTTGTTATGGGCGGTGCCGCGACGCGAAGCGGTTCAGCAGCAATCGTGGGCGTTATTGCAACATTGCTAATCACAAGCTCCGTTCTTCTATTCGTGTCGCGCCCTTCGGAGCTACTGTTGCTAGCGATAGGATCAGCTTCACCCTTTCCTATTACAGTCATGCGATCGCGTTGGATCGAGCCGCTAAGCAAGTCAGCGACAGCTTCCGCTCGCGCTGTGGAAAGCTCCCAATTCGAGGGGAAACGAAGACTGTGAATCGGCTGCGAGTCTGTGTAACCGACGACCTGCACATGACCGTTTTGCTTGGCCGCTGCCTGCCCTACGGCTGAAATAATGGGTTTGAACTTGTCTGTTACGGTAGCACTTCCGGAAGCAAACATCCCGGCATTATGGATGCGGACGACAAGTGTCGTTCCCCGCGCTATGACCACCAACTGGTTTGCCGAAATCTCGGGTGCAAGATCCGCCTGTAGACTGTCCAATGCAGCGGTCGCAACATGCGGAAGAGGTGCCACGGTTGAAACGGCCAATGTTGGCATCCCGTTTGGCGGCGCCTCGGCCAATGCCTGCAGCGTAGCATCTGACGTTCTATTGAGTAGGTAAGAGAAGAGAAAGTAGCCGATAACGAGCACACTCGCAGCAACCGACAAGATTGTCCAAAACGCCACGAGAGAGCGAAGTGGACGGTGGCGGGCCTCCACGCCGCGCCAATGAGGCGAAAGCTCTCGCTCGAAATCGCCATATACCTGTCGTAGTGTCCGATACAAGCTTTCACGTATGCGACTCAGCTCAAGCGCGCCCTGATCCATCACGCGCAATCGCCCTTCGAAACCGATCGAAAGGCATAGATACATCAGCGCAAGAACATCGCGGTTGGTGCCTGGGTCCTTATGCAAGTGTGTCAACAGATCGAAGAACCGCTCTCCTCCGGTAACATCAGCATGAAAGGTGCTGACGAGACTGTTGCTTGCCCACGCACTGTATGCACCCCACGGCGTATTTAGAACGATATCATCGAGCGTGGCACAAAGTGCATAGTGAGCGGCGCGAGCCTGTTCTGGAGCGACGCCGGCAGCCATAATCACACGTTCGAAATTGCGAATCTCTTCCACTGCGCGGCTGCGCAAAGCAGGTATATCTCGGTTCACCAAACTGCCGCGCAGCCGACGCCCCAAATTCAACAACTGCGCGGCTGCACCAACGATGACGTTGAAACTACTGTTGGCTAATTGGGCGAAGTCGAATGATACCGTATTCGCCGGGGGTGCGAATGGCCGATTGACTGGCGGCAACACAGCAGGCGATGGACGGGGGCGACCGCCCGGAGTGGGCTTGATAATTGTACGCTCGTCGTCGCCACCAATTGGATCATAGGCCATCTATCAGTCCTTGATTGCCCAAAGTTCTATCTCGATTTGCGGAAAGTTACCTGCGAGATGCAGTGCAATCGCGCCGGAGCTCGATAGTTGCTTCCAGATAGGGCCGCCACGCTCAAGTTCAAAATAAGCAGCACCTGACCGATAGGGGAGCTGGCGCGGTGCGACTGGCAGCGCACGCAACGGAATGCCAGGCAAAGCGATATTTACCAGCTGCGCAATCTGCTCGACCGGCCCGATCTTCATCTGGTTCGGGAACATGCGCCGAAGCTGCTCCGCGGGAACGTCGGCGTGGACACTCATAACAAACGTGGCGTTTAGAAGCAGCGATCGGTCGGCGATCATTCCCACACGAACACCATGACGCCTATCCTGCAACGGTATCATGACTGCAGTCTGTTCCAACACGCTGCTCAACGAGGTCCGCAGATCCTGGAACACGGGTGCAAAGGTCGCGTACAGCGCATCATGACGGTAAGGAGGAAACACCGTGGCGCGCTTGCTTTGCGCCGTATAAGTCGCCAGTTCGCCAGCCAGCACAATACAATGCTGGTAAAACGCTTCAGGGTGCAATGTCGCGGCGGCTGCGAGCAGATGGCGCAGCAATGGTTCTGCTCTGTTCATGCTTTGCAGAAGCATGAAGTCGGCAATTTCGGCGGTTCCGCGTACCGATGGGTCCGCCATACGAACCGCGATCGCTTCCGCGCGGTGCGTAATCAGCCCCTGCAATTCAGCAAGAAAGCCCGCGAGCAGGGGTTGGGCATTGCAATTCAAGCAGGGCGCGATGAACTTGTCGTCCAGCACGACCGATAGATCTGGCCGCATCTCCACAATTGTCGCCAAGGGGAGAAGTGCGTAGCCTGCGGTTGGTTGAGTGGAGAGAAGGAAGGTAAGCCTTGATCTTCCGACATCCATCATCGCGTTGGCAAAGCTGCCGGCATTTGCGTCCGGCGCGTCGTAAGATGCACGCCGATAGCGCGTGCCTGCGTCCTCCCTTAGTTCACCGCCCGTTTCGGACGCCCCCTGTTGACGGAGCGGCAGCGCGAGAAAAACCGTTGCGCCACGAACATTCTGCGTGAGTTCCAGCGGAACGGGATGATCAGTATCGTCCGGAACAGCGAATGGCGTCCCGTCCGGCATCACGCCTCTTGCGGCATTCAACGCGAATTTCCCGATATTCAGCATGTCGCGATCGATGGCTACATCCACCAAGCCCCAACGATGCGGCAACATATCACGTACAGATGCCTGCACGAGATGCTCAGTCCATCTGTCAGCCTGCTGGAAATGTTGCACACGGAGAAACATGCCCTCCGTCCAGACGACGCGGTTTGCCGATCGTGTCACGCTACGCAGGTCATTTCGCGCTTTGGATAGTGAGCGCGTCAGCTCCCACCGTAATTGTCAACGTTTCCGCTATCGGCGCCACAGCTCGCCACGTTGCCTTATCTATGTTCCGATAAGCCGCCGAGAAGCCGACAAACTTCGCGTCTTTCGGTATGGCGAGGGTCACTTGCTTGTTTTGCCCAGGATGGATGAACTCATCATCCTGCAGCAGAAGATCGCCGCCAAGTACAGCCTTTTCCTTGTCCGCGAGCTTGAAATAGTCGGTGTTGCTGAACGTGTCGGGTGTTTTCAGCAGAAATATATGCATCTGCACCGGGTTCGGCAGACCGGTCTCATCCGGGTTCAGCTTAGTCTGCGCTTGGACATTCACATGCAAGACCTTCGGTGCCTCAGCACAGGCCGACAACGTCAACGCGATTACCGACGAAAGCCACAGCCGGGTTCGCGAGCCTGAGACCTTCGAACTCACGTGCCACGATACATGACAAGCATCGAGTACCTCGGAGGGATGACAGAGTTTGATTCATATCTTCTTCCAATTCGGACAAGCGCGTGCTGGTCACCTGCTGCTCCGTTTGAGCTGCCGCTCATAAGCCTGAGCAACCGGGGCAAGTAGCGAGCCAGCCGTGTTGTGTGCGCCGCTATTCTGTAGCGTTGCGTGTGTCTCAGTGTAGATTGCCCAGCATTTCAGCTCACGTGCGTAGGGCAACATGGTGGTCAATCCGGTCTCTTGCTTGGCTCTCGCCATGATGGCCTCTGGATCGAGCTGTCGTCCTAAATCGGCAAAAACGGTGTTGATCGCGGCGACCAGGGCCAACTCATGCAGCTTTATGTCGTTCATGCTCTGTTGCATGGCGCGATATCCTGGCAGAAATCCAGGAGGCGTGGCGCCAACCATCGCAGCAAGGCAACGCTCTCCGTCTGGCGCAAATTTCATCGCGTTATTGTCGGACCGTCGCAAGACTGTCTGCTCGACGCGGAACTCCGATTTCACCAGCGCCCGGGTTGCCAGAATTTCGCGCAGACCGTCGACGGCCGCACGCACCATCTGTCCGATTTCGCGAAAAGAGGCTTCCGTATCCATGCCATGTAGCGTGTCAGGCGGAAGTCCGGCTCCCTCCAGAAACGCGGCAATCAATCCCGCTGCGCCATCCGGTGCGTGAGTTGCGTCGATAACGGGCTCGCCCGCCGATACAACTGCTGGGATCGACAAACTCGCGACGTGGTCCGGAACGGCATAAGCAGCAAATTGCTCCCGAGATTGAGAATCTTCATCTCTGGCCGGAACGGACGCAAGCGGAATCTCCACAATCTGATGTAGTTCGGTGTCGAGATCAGGTGCGTCTGCTGTAGCACTTACCGTGGCTGACCACGACGCCGGCAGGCAGGCCGGAGGATCGGGGCGCACATAGGCTATACCGGGCTCCGATGCCATCCATTCAGGTGCCAAGACGGGGGGCAGCGCAGGCTCTTCGGCCTGCGTGGGCAAGGTCGGCGGCCAGGCAGCCACATCTTGCGTGAACGTCTCCGTCACACCGGTGCCGAAAGCGGGTAGCGTCTCAACTTGGCTATCCGATTGGGCCTCGTTCCAATCATTTGGCAGCACGACCTGGGTTTGCGGAAGGCGCATGACCGCAGAGGGAGCAGCAAGATGCTCGGACATCTGGCTGAACGTGTCGGACTGTCCGAAGCTGCTCGACGATGCGGTGGCTAACGGATCACGCAACTCGAAGGTGCCGCTGGCGGCAAAGCTCGCGGGATCCGGAGGCGCCTCCCACCCCTGAGGCGCGGCCCGCCTGCCCGGCCCAAACTCACCGCTGGGAACATCGGTCAACCAGGGTTCCGCTATCGCCGGTAATATGGGCGACCGTAAGCCGGAGTGCGATGTGCCATCTGCAGGCGAAAACACGCTACCATTATCAACCTTCGACAGGCCGATGCCAGGACCTGGCTGCAGCGCTTCGGTTTCTTCGTCTTCAATGTCGGCCCGCATCATGTAAGGGCCCAGCGAGAACCTGTCGCCGTCCTCAATCGCGCAGGAATTCCCGCGGCCAAGCGGAAGCTTTTGCCCGGACAGAAACACGCCGTTAGTGCTGAGATCTGTCAGCAGAAAACCTGGTCCGGAAACCTCAATCTGGCAGTGATTTTTCGACAGCACGCGATCCGGGTCGGCCAATACCCAGTCATTTTCGGCCCCCCGACCAATGGACAGCCGGCCCTGCACCAGAACGCGGTTTTGCCCGGCCTGCGTGTTGGGTCCAGTCAGTCGCAAGGTGAGCTTCATATCGGTTCCATCATGCGTGCCTGCGGCAAGTCTGTCCGCGATTGCCAGCCTAGCACCTTGTCCGGGTCGAGAATGATATCGTCCTTGTCCTCCAGCGCGGGCAAGCCCCTCACCCAACTATTCCAGCCAAGTCGCGATGAAGCTTGGCCCTTGTCCTGTCCAAGCCGCAGTTCCGGCACGCAGTCGGCCCTTACCACCACCTGAACGTCAAAGCCGAGATCAAGACCCGCATAGGCCCGCACCAAATCCACGAGTTTCTGCAAGCCAGGCTGATCCGGCATCAACGACCTCATGCAGGCGTCGTCCACGGGACCTACCACCACGCGAAACTGCCCCTGCACATCCCAAATGCGGGCGCCAGCGACTGTGTCGACCCCAAGCGAGGCATATCGCGGCGGTTCGCCCGCACGCGGCAGCCGCGTCTGCTCGGCTTGGCTGACCGCAATCCAACGCCCACGGAATGCCTCCACCTTCACCGGCATGCCCAAATAATCCGACAGCATCGCCTGCAAAGCGCCGGGTGGGCGCGTGCGTCCCGCGAAAATGCCGGCATAAAACAGGATCACCTCGTCGGCCACGCTCATCCGACCGCGAAGATGCGGGGTGCCGAAACCGGCAAGTGCCAGCATCGCAGCGCTCGCCGGGTCACACCCAAGCCCGATACGGCCGGATGGCGGCGCGGCGCTGACCTGGCGCTGCACGAGCAACCCCAACCGGTATTTTTCTGAAGCGCGCAAAAAAAGGCTGACCAGCCGATGATTGAACATATCCAGAAATGCGGAAACGCTTCGGTTGCGAAGCCGGTCCGCCCGCTGCACCAACTCCGCATAGACCTGCGGCAGAACGCCCAGCGGCCCCGTAAGCCCCATGAACGCCACCCGGAGCTTCAGCTTCTCTGCGTCTGTTACCGCCGACGCGACAGGCGCGCTCGCAAATGCCAGCCCCTGCACGGCCGCAATCCTGATCGCCTCATCGTCCGGAGACGCTTCGGTTCCCACGCGCGCACGTCCCAACTCGGCCAGGCGCAGCGCATGCAGCCCGTCGAAGCGATGCGGCGCCACGTGGAGACGCTCGCTGACATTCAGATTGTCCAAGCACCGGTTCCGGACATTCGGCTCCATCACATGAGAGGCCGGTCGCCCGCGCGCGGCGGGAAAACGCAAAGTGCCTCGTCTCGTCCATGCAGCCGCACGGTCAGACGCGTGAAACTGTTGATCGACGCGTAAAGACCCAGGAATCGATCGATGACACTGGCGAGCATGAACGCCCCCGTGCCTTCCAGCCGGCGTGCATCGAGTTCGAGCGCCACGTCCACGCCGCGGCAGATGGTGCCCTGGCCCGGCAAGCGGGCTGTTCCACGCGTGCAGGTCAGGCTGCGAATACCGTCGATCGCCGCCCGCGTTTCCGGCACGTCGCGCAGATCATGCAGCCGCAATATCTCGCGCAGCGCGTCGGCGCCCGCCGCCCCGTCTGTCAGCGAGAGATGGTTGAGCGAAAGCTGCGAAATCAGCCGCCAGCCGTTCCGGCGCCCTCCCGGCGGCCGAAGCGTCGGTGTAGGCGGCGCCATGCAGCGCACCGCCGTCACTTCCGCCGCGCCATCCACCAGACTGACCGCCGGGCGCGTGCCGCCATACGGGATCTGTCTGGGCAACTCCCGGTTCAGGCACGTCGTCTCGACGGCGATGATGCCGTCGGTTGGTGAGGCGGCATTGAGCTCGGTGTCCACAATCGACAGCGTCACGTCGGTGCTGTCATCGCCTTCTGCCATCCGCCGGCGCTGCGTCGTCCAGAACAGGCCCTGCCGCGCGGGATCGGCAGCATGATGGCTGGCAAAAAACGGCAACACCTCACGACTGCCGCGCCCTGCTTCGTTCAGCGTCACCCGATCGACTGCATAGACCTCTCGCGTGGCGTGCCGGCGGGAGTCCGGCACCACATGATATTCCGCATGCTCGTGCGTCAACGCGATCGGCTCGGCGCGTTGCTGAAACAGGTTCACGATAGGCGTGCAGCCAAGCGCAAAACTCTCGGCCGTGACCTGCCTTTCCAAGCCGGGCACAGCGCGGTCGAAATAGAAAAATATCTCCAACCTGCGTGAGGCATGCAGCAGCGTTCTCGCACTGATGCCGGCAAGGTCGACGAACAGGAATTTCTGCGGATAGGAGAAATACTCTCCCAACAATCGATAGCCAGCGAGCGAGCGCGGCGAATAAGGCAGCAACCCCTCCTCCGGCGCGAAACCGACCGGGGTCACCGCATGCCTACCTGCGAACACCGCTCGCTGATCCTCGGCGTGCTCCGCAAAGGCGACGCCGATCAGATTATTGCACAGCAGCTCATATAACGCGGCGGCGTGCTGCGGCAGACCGTGCAGGTAGAACCGCAACCTGTCCAACCCGAGTGCCGTGAAACTCTGCCCCGGAGAGAGGCACTCCATGACCAGGCGCAGGCTGCTGACCGCTTCTTCCGTGTGCGGACCGGGCGGAGCGACAAGCGGGCGGCCGCGCAGTTCCGCCGCACGCACGGCCACCGGCCACAATTGCACCTCCTGCGTCGTGCGATAGCGACACGCCTCCCCGCCGATCGGCTCCATTTCGAGCGGCGTGCCGCGCGCGATCCGATAGGCGCCGTCGAGATCTTCCAACGGCGAAAATCTTGCAATTGACGCCGAGGGGAACGGCGCCAGCATGTGCGGATAAAGCGCGCCCAGCAGGCTGTCGGTCAGCTCGGGAAACTCGTCGTCAAGCTTCTGCCTGATCCGCGCGGCAATCAGCGCAAATCCCTCGATCAGACGTGCCACGTGCGGATCGTCAACCGCATCGGCGGAAAGCCGCAAACGCCCGGCGATTTTTGGATGCGCATCAGCAAACTCGCCGGCCAGCGTGCGCAGATACGCCAGCTCCTGGTCGTAGAGCGGCAGCAACTGGTCAGACATGGCTGGCAGCCGCCACCGAAAAGCGCAACGTCGCCGGATTGACCGAAGAGGCGAACAGCACCGGCATCAAGGACTCTTCCAGCACCACCATGGCCTCGATACGCAAACGCAGCACCCGCTCGGTCGCCTCCCGCGGGTCGAGCACGGTGACCGACAATTGCCTGAACCGCGGCTCGCACTCGCGTATCGCATTCTCCAAGCTGGCGGCGAACACTGCACGCTGCTCGCGTGTCGTCATATTGGCGCCGATGAAGTCGCCCACGCCGAACGTCAGCAACGACCGCCGCAGCCGTGTCAGGCCAGCCGGCGGCGAGGTGGGACAGCGGCGCGTATTCAACACTGCTTCCAAATCACGTCGCAGGCTTTCCAACGCCTCGCGCACCATCGCCTGCCGGCTGCGCGGCGCCTCTACCAGAATATCCGGCGCGTCATCGAGCAAACGATCGAGCAGCGATGCGCCCGAGAGAGAAACAACAGCGCCGCTCATGCGGGTGCGGGTGCGAAGATGATCTCACTTACATCGAGCAGACCGTGCGCTTCCTCGCCCGCCAGCCAAAGCCGCTGCCCGACACCGCCATACGCACCGCCCGCGAGCTCGGTCCAGTCCGTCACCTGCGCCAGACGCTGCTTGTCGTGAGCATCCTGCGCCACGTATTGCGCGGGAATCACGATCTCGGCGACCCGGCCGTCATGCAGCGCCATGCGTGTCTCCCGCCAGAGCAGATCGATCGGCCGGGTCGCGGCGGAAAACTGCAAACTTGCGACCGTCGACGGATCTACCCAAAGATAGCCGCCGTCGCCCGTCAGTATTTCGAGAAACCAGGCGCTTCGGTCATCGACATCGCGCAAATCGTCGAACGGCGCACCATCGATCGTGCCTGCAAGCTTTGCACGTAGCTGCTCGCAACGCTCCAGTAGTGACGAGACGCGTTCCGAATCATCGCCACGCAGGGCGATCGCGAGCTCCATTGCCGCCCTCTGACCGGGTGTTGGCTCACCCAGAAGCGCCGGTACCGCGCCGTTCACAAACCATGCCTCACGCGCGCTCGCCGCGCGTATCA
Organism: uncultured Alphaproteobacteria bacterium; assembly: GCA_963848205.1. GTDB lineage: Bacteria > Pseudomonadota > Alphaproteobacteria > Acetobacterales > Acetobacteraceae > BOG-908. The sequence continues at coordinate 945,655 of CAWKCV010000003.1, forward strand.
AGTGCCGCAACCGTGCGATTGCCACCGGTCGGTCAACCGTTTGCTGCGCGAGCACGGCCAGCTGCGCCTCCGCCCTGTCGAACGCTCCCGACAAACATAGCAACTCGGCCAGCAAGGCGCGCGACTCATGGTCGGCCGGCGCGGTTCGGATTTTCGCTCCGAGCATATCGACGGCGTCCGACAACGCTCCGGCGTCGAGCAAGGCAGAAATCTCAGCTTGTGGTCCCGCCATGCAGCTACCCTAACGATTTTGCGCCGCCAGCTCCGTCACCAGCCTGAAGCTGGTGGCAATGCTGTCGAGCTGAAAATGCGGCTGAAGTCGTATCGTGCAACTCAACGCTCCCGGCCGCCCGGCAATCTCGGCTACCTCTATACCCGCATCTCTGAGTGGGAAACGCGCGCGCATCTCATCCGTTGCGCCATCCGATCCAAGACAATACGTCGCAATCCAGCTATTCAACGACCGTTGCACGTCGGAGGCGCTCAGATAACTGCCAACGCGATCGCGCATCATCATCAACAAAAAATGCGCAAATCGTGAGACGCAGAGCATGTATTGCAACATCGACGAGATGCGCGCGTTCCAGGTCGCCTCCGATCGATCGTATAACGGCGGCGCGTGCAGCGAAGCATTCGTGTTGAACAACAAGGCGGATGTATAAGGCGCCGACGAAAGTGGCAGCAATCCCAGTTCGCTCAGGCTCTGTTCCTGGCTGCCGCTCACCCGCACTTCCAAAGGCGGCTGAGCGGCAATGCCGTGGCGGTCGGTTTCGAACACATAAGGTGCTACGTCGCGTACCAGCCCACCCGCTTCCCGGTCCTGCGGCGCACCCCGCAAATCCGCAAACCACCCGCTCTGATCGAACCTGCGAATGACCGCGACGGCAAAGACGAACGCCGCATTGCCCCAGAGCAAACCCTGGCCGGCGTGACCGATATCCTCCTCGTATCGGAATCCGTCGATCCGGCGCCGGTCCGGCCTCCACGATGACCGTAAAAGCACCCGCGGCAGCACCACCCCCAAAAATCGCGTGTCGTCATGCTGGCGCAACAATCGCCAACGCACGTAAGCCTCGCCCTCGAACGCATCAGCCAAATCAAGGCCCGAACCCATCTCCCCGAAATGCTCCAAACCGAGCAGAGAAGGCGCGGCACCCAGCACCAGAGGACAAAACGAGGCTGCGGCGATCGAAGCCAATCCGCGCAACGCGGCAACGTCGTCCGTGCGCGCCAGCCCTGGCCTATGTGCCACCTGATAGTCGCCGACAAGCAGGCCGATCGGCTGTCCGCCCGGAGTGCCGATCTCGTCGCTATAGATCAGCCGGAACAGCGTGCTCTGATCGAACTCGATCGCATGCTCGATGTCGCGACATATCTCCGGCCACGTCACGTCCAACACACGCAGACGCACCTGCCGCGTGCCGGCCACGGTGGTTGCCAAAAGCTGCAATCCCCGCCAGACCGCCTCGAGTGCCTGAAACTGCGGAGCGTGAATGACCTCATCGACCTGACGCGAAATCTGCGCGTCCAGCAGGGCAATCAGGCGATCGGCAGCTACTGAGATCACGAGAACTAAAAGCCTTCTTTTTTCAGAAAAAGAAGCAAAAAACTTTCAATTATTGGCTGTGCGGCTCCCACACGATCAGTTCGCTTTTGGAATGCGCGCCACCAGGCGCATGGATGTGGTCAGTTCTTCGAGCTGCAACCACGGGCGAAGCCAGGCCACCGCGTTGTAGGAACCAGGGCGCCCGGCGACCTCACGCACCGTCACCTTCGCTTCTCGAAGCGGGTACTGCAATTTCATCGCAGTTCCGGGGTTCTGGTTGGAGTTGGCGTAATTCTGGATCCAGCGGTTGAGCCAGCCCTCGCATTCGCTGGCCTCCATGAACGACCCGATCTTGTCGCGTCCGATCACTTTCAGATAATGCGCGAAGCGTGACGTCGCCATCAGGTACGGCAAACGCGCCGAAATTGCCGCATTTTCGCTTGCCTCGGGGCGATCATACTTCTTCGGCTTGTGCGTCGTCTGTGCACCGAAAAACACCGCATAATCGGTGTTCTTGTAATGGCAAAGCGGCAGAAAGCCGAGCTTCGCCAACTCGTTGTCCCGCCGGTCGGTGATCCCCACCTCGGTCGGGCATTTCAGATCGGCATCGCCGTCGTCGCTGCTGAACACGTGCATTGGCAGGGCTTCCACCTTGCCGCCGTTTTCCGCGCCGCGAATGGCAGTACACCAGCCGTTCTTGGCAAATGCATCCGTCAACCGCGCGCCCATCACGAACGCCGCATTCATCCAGCAATACTCATCATGCGGCAAAGCCGTCACCGCGCCATTGGCGCCGGTCTCACCTTCTTCGAAGTCGAACTCGTCTATCGGCTTTGTCTGCCGCCCATAAGGCAGACGGGCCAGCACACGTGGCAGAACCAACGTCACGAAACGCGAATCCTCACTGTCGCGATAACCGCGCCAGCTCGCATACTCGATCGTGTCGAAAATCTTCTCCAGATCACGCGGCTTGGACAACTCGGAGTAATTGTTGAACCCGAACAAGGTCGGGCTCGCCGCCGATATGAACGGGCAGAAACCTGCGGCCGCAACACTCGCCATCCCACGTAGCAGATCGACATCGTCCTGATGCTTGGAAAACTCGAAATCGCCGATCAATGCCCCATAAGGCTCGCCACCCGGCGTGCCGAACTCGTTTTCATAGACTGTCTTGAAAATCAGGCTCTGGTCGAACTCCGTGGCCTTCGCCAGATCGCGGCCCAATTCCTTCTTGCTGACGTTCAGCACGCGAATCTTCAGATTGGCGCTCGTTTCGCTGTTCATCACCAGATATTTCAACCCGCGCCAGCTTCCCTCGAGTTTCACGAACTCCGGGCTGTGCATGATCGCGGCGAGCTGGCGCGACATTTTCGCATCCAGCATCGCGATCGCCTTGTTGATGGTGATCGTCAGGTTGCGGCTATAGCTGACCGTTCCGGAGAGCGCCTCCTCGGTCAAGGTGCGCAGGAGCAGTTCAGCCCGGTCCGGCTCCGTCTGCCGCGTCGCGGCAATAGCCTGATCGAGCAGCGAAGGTCCTTCGGTGACCGTCGCCGCGCCAGCGCCCGCATCCGGGCGGATCTGTGCGCCGCTCATGTCGCATCTCCCTCGGCGGCATGGGCGGGGCCACGGGCGGCAATGTCGGCCGCCATGCGCTTGAGATCGTCATCGCTCTGCAGGATACGTTCCAGAAGGCTTTCCAGCTCTTCGGACCGGTCGGCCTTGGCAAGCAGGTCACGCAACTGGTTCCGCTTCTCGAGCAGATTGCGCAGCGCAGGAATCTGATCTGCCACACGGCCGGGTTCAAAATCGTCCATGCTGCGGAATTTCAGATCGACCGCGAACTCGCTGCCATCATCTTTCAATGTGTTCGCCACGCGATACTTCAGTCCCGGCGTCATGCGCGCCAGCACGTCGTCGAAATTGTCACGATCCACCTGAACGAACTTGCGATCCTTCATCGGCTTGAGCGGCTCAGTCGGCTGGCCGGAAAAATCGCCCAGCACGCCCACGACGAACGGCAGCTCCTTCTCAACCTGCGCACCCTCGGTTTCCACCTCGTATTTGATGTGAACCCGCGGACGACGAACCCGCTCAAGTTTCTCATGGATGCTTGCCATCGTGTCTTTGAACCTTCGCTACTGAGCTTCCGACTATTTCCGGGGAGAGTAACCGCTCCCCGCTGTTTAATTCACGCACCCGAAATCACGTATCCGCTTAAACCTACTTCTCCGAAATCTCCGACCCAATTCCGGCGATGTTCAGGTAGGCACGCCGCACGGCCTCGTCGGCTATCAATTCCTGCAGCAAGTCGGCAAGCGGCAGACGCGCCCGCCTTATCAGAGTTTGAAGCGTATAACCCGTGGGAGAGTTCGGCTCGCGTTCACGAAAAAATGTGGCAATACGTGCCAGCTCGCGCAGAGCATCCTCCCTTGTCTGCAATTCGACAGGTGCGGTGGCGATCGGGCCGGCGTGAGAAGGCGCGGCGGTGATCACCCCGACAGCATCGGCCTGATCGGAAGGCAGTTGTTCGACCCGCCCGTCTGCCACCGGATCGCCGAACGCCCCCACCGGCAAGTTCGAGAAGTCGCGCAATGCATCCTGCGCCTCGATCAGCGTGTTGCGGATCGTCGATGAAGGCGGCGCATCCTCCCCGCACAATCCATCCAAACGCGCGGACAGCGACGTGAAACTCTCCAACGCACCCGCGATATCGCGATAGATCTGGATGAACACATCGCTGTCCGTGGCGCTCACGGCATCACCCAGCAACGTCGCCTCAGGGCAAGCCGGCCCCCTGCGGCGCTTGACCATGTAATGCCACAAGGTTCCAGCTTCGCCGCCGCTGATCGACGTCAAGGCCGCCAGGCGCAGAGGCTGGATCAGCGAGCCCTCGGATGCCACGCCATTCAGCCCGGCCAGCGGCGCCACCTTTTCCGACATGTCCTGATCGTCAAGCGAATGCAGGTTCGCCCAGTAGCGCTCCACCAGTCCGTCCAGCACGCCGAAAGCCAGCCGCAAGCCCGCAAAGCCATGTATCCGCACGGACGCCTCGGCTAGCCACGCCGCAATCTCGATATCCTTGCTGCGTGTCGCGAGAACCGTCTGCGCCTCGTCGAACACGACGCGCCATTCGCCCACCAATCCGCCCCGTTCCTGCTCCGCGTCGGCCTGCCGCTCCGCGTTTCGTGCAACCGAGCGCGCGTCCTTGATCCGGTAATAGGCCAGGCTGCCATCCCCGTCCCCGCGCAGATTTCTGCCCGTGGGCTCATCTGCCGAGATCGGCGCCAGAATTGCTTCCAAGTCGAGTATCACCGGTGCGTCAAACCCTTACCTGCAACGATTCAATAAGTCCAAGCCGATCATACCGCTCGCACCACGCAATAGTTTCACTTGAGGTGGAGAACTCTCGGAAATTTGTAACGACTAAGGATATCAATGTCATCAAATCGAAACACCGCTTGCCTGTATTGTCGCAGGAGAAGGCAGTTTCGTCCGTATAACGAAATCACACCGTTATCACGTTTCGGTTAGCCTGCAGGACTGTCGCTTTATTGCTAACGGCATTGCCGCCATCGTAGCGTCTATTAAGTCTGCAGGGGCTGTCCCACGCATGTTTGGAGTGTGCATTGGCCCTTGATCTGCGCCGCCTGGTTGCAACGCTCGAACCAGGCTCACGCTCCGCCTTGGAAGCCGCAGCCGGCCTTGCACTCGCCAACACGCATGCCTCCGTCGGCGTCGTGCATTGGCTGTGCAAACTGCTCGAGACCAAAGGCCCTCTCGCTGTCGAACTCGGCCAGCAGATCGAGTTGGCCCGTCTGGCATCCGACCTGACCCAGGCGCTGGACCGCCTGCCGCGCGGCAACGCCGGCGCACCGACGCTCGAGCCCGTGCTGATTACCTGGATGCGCGAAGCGTGGATGCTCGCATCGCTGCAATCCGCACGCACGACGACGGGCGAACTCGACCTGCTTGCCGCCCTGATGACGGACGCCACGCTGCGCGCCGTGGCCAACGATCTCTCCACGCAATTCCGGCGCATCGACGTCCAACGCCTGGAACAGGCGTCATCCGGCTGGTCGCCCGCGAGCAGCACCGACGCGAACGACGCATCCCATGCGGCGGAAATGGCAGGTGTCGGCGCCGCGCCCAAACCGGGCAACGCGCTGGACACCTACACGATCGACCTCACCGCCATGGCGCGCGCCGGCAAGATCGACCCGATCGTCGGGCGCGATGGCGAGATCCGCCAGGTGATCGACATTCTCTCCCGCCGCCGCCAGAACAACCCGATTCTCGTGGGCGAAGCCGGGGTCGGCAAAACCGCAATCGTCGAGGGCTTTGCCATCCGCGTGGCCGCCGGCGATGTGCCGCCCGCCTTGTGCGGCATCGCCGTGCGCACGCTCGATCTCGGCCTTCTCCAGGCCGGCGCCAGCGCGCGCGGCGAGTTCGAAACACGCCTCAAAGGCGTCATTTCCGAGGTCAAAGCCTCGGCCGTCCCCGTCATCCTCTTCATCGACGAAGCCCACACGCTCATCGGCGCCGGCGGACAGGCCGGCCAGGGTGACGCTGCCAACCTCATCAAGCCCGAACTCGCCCGCGGCGAACTGCGCACCATCGCGGCGACCACCTGGGCCGAATACAAGAAATATTTCGAGCGCGACGCCGCCCTCACCCGCCGGTTTCAAACCGTCAAAGTCGATGAACCCGAGCACGACATTGCTGTCGCCATGATGCGCGGCCTGGTGCCGGTGCTCGAAAAACACCACGGCGTCACCATCACCGAAGAAGCCCTGGAATCAGCGGTGCGCCTGTCCGCGCGCTACATTCCTGCGCGCCAATTACCCGATAAATGCGTCAGCCTGCTCGACACCGCCTGTGCATCGGTCGCCATTGCGCGCAGCACCCCGCCCGCCGCGCTCGAAGATGTCGAACGCCGCCTCGAACGCCTTGCAGCCGAGCTTGCCTCCGTCACCCGCGAAGGCCTGACCGACCGGCAGGCGTCGGTGAACACCGAAATCGAGCAGGCCACCATTCAGGCCAGCGCGCTCCGCAAGCAATGGACCGAAGAGTGCGATCTCACCGCACAACTCGAGGCTGCCGAGCAAACCCCTCAATCGGCCGATGCCGAAAGCCTCCGCCTTCGCCTCGCCGATCTCCAGGGCGAGACGCCGATGGTGCCCCGACGCGTCGACCGCGACGCGGTCGCCGGCGTCGTCACCCGCTGGACCGGCATTCCCGTCGGCCGCATGCTCGCCTCCGACATCGACAGTGTTCTCTCGCTCGAAGCAGCGCTTCGTCGCCGCGTCATCGGCCAGGACCACGCTTTGCGCGCCATCGCGGACGCCGTGCAGATCAGCCGCGCCAACTTGTCCGATCCACGCAAGCCGGTCGGCGTATTCCTGCTCGTCGGTACCAGCGGCGTCGGCAAGACGGAGACGGCCGTGGCACTCGCCGAACAGCTCTACGGCGGCCCCCAGAGCCTGACCACGGTAAACCTCTCCGAGTTCAAGGAGGAACATAAGGTCAGCATGCTCGTGGGCTCGCCCCCCGGCTATGTCGGCTACGGCGAAGGCGGCGTGCTCACCGAAGCCGTCCGCCGCCGCCCGCATGGCGTGCTCCTGCTCGACGAGGTGGAAAAAGCCCATCCCGGCGTCCAGGACGTTTTCTACCAGGTGTTCGACCGCGGCATCCTGCGCGACGGCGAAGGCCGCGACATCGATTTCCGCCACACCACCATCCTGCTCACCGCCAACGTCGGCTCCGACCTCATCGCCTCGCTCGCCGCGGACCCCGACACGATGCCGGATGCGGCCGGCCTCGAAGCCGTGCTGCGCCCCGAATTGCTGAAAGTGTTCAAGCCGGCCTTCCTCGGCCGTGTCACCATCGTCCCCTACCTTCCGCTGTCCGACGAGACCTTCGCCCGCGTCGTCGGCCTGCAGCTCGAGCGTGTGCGAGAGCGTGCGGAAGATACATACGGCGTGAAACTTTTGTTCAGCGCAACGTTGGTTTCCCAGATCGGCCAGCGTGCGCGGGGAACGGAAATAGGTGCACGCGCAGTCGAACAGATCATCGCACGGGAGCTGCTCCCTCTCCTGTCGCGTCACTTTCTTGAGCGGCTCGGCGATGAGGTGCGGTCCGGCACCCTGGCCGTCTCGCTCGATGAAAACGGGCGTTTCACCCTCGACACGGGGGCGCAAGCTGTGCCGGATGCCGCAATCCGGCCATCTCTTGTGTCTGAAGCGCGCGTAGAACCGGCCGAGGTCTGAGCGCCTAAGCCAAATACAAGCAAGTCGGCCAGCTTTGGCCAATCAGACGGAAGGATTTCTCCCATGCCCATCTATCTTCAGCTCACAGGCGGCGAACAGCCCATCACCGGCGACGCGACCCAAACCGATCACATCGGCTGGATGGACATCACGTCGATGCATTGGGCCGTCAACCGCAGCGTCAGCACCACCGTCGGTGCCGCTTCCAACCGTGAAGCCTCCGAGCCGAACCTGAGCGAAGTCACGCTGACCAAGATCAGCGATAGCTCGCATGCAGCCCTCTATCAGGCCGCCACCACCGGCAAGCAGCCGATGGTCGCCACGATCGACCTCGTCAACACCGGCAATCCCGGCAAGACCTACTGCCAGTATGTGCTGCAGAACACGATCATCTCCGGCTTCACGGCAGGCTCGAGCGGCGATCGCCCGACCGAGACACTCACGCTGAACTTCACGCAGAAGAACGTGAACTACACCAAGGAAGATGCAAACGGCAGCCCGACCGTATCGCGCGCAAGCTACAACCAGGCGAGCGCGCAAGCGCAGTAAGCCTTTCTGCAACCTTCGTCTCGAGAGGGTGCCAGAAAAATTCGCTCTCTGCCGGCTGCCGCGTGACGGGCAGTCTGCAGAGGGCGAATGTCGTTGTCGCCCTGCGGCCGTCAGACGGATGCGAACATGGCCGAGACTCTCACCGCAGAACAGGCGCAAACACTTCTCGACGGTGTCGATGCAGCCTTCGAAGCTGTGCTGCACGCGCGCTACGGTGGTGGCTTGCAGGCGACGATCGACCACGAGGCGGCCGAGCCCGTGATCCTCCGGACGCCCCGCGCCGGAACAGAGGCAGTCATCCATCTCGACCTGCAGCGACGCGGTGCTCTCTCCCATCCGTCCATGCAGGGAACACCGATCGGAACCGCTCAGATGAGCGCTGGGTCAGGTGTGGCCACCACCATCCAGACCGAGATTTTCCTGGATCAGGACTGCAATGAACATGGCGACGCGACGGCGCTGGCCAGCGGCGTTCTCATCCAGCCTGCGCCCGCCAGCCTGCCCAACGGCGGACTTCTCGTTGTGCGAAGCGTCGAAGCCGGTGCCAATCATGGCCGTATGCGCCTCGCAGAGCAGCAGAACTGGCGGCCGAACCCGAACCGGCACGTCTCAAGTGCAGGTCTTGGCGCATCTGGCCGCAGCCATCGGCCCGCCCGGCCGGCTTGCCTCCTGCTGCCCGTCGGCCTGGATCTTATCGCGCGTCTGGGCAGCGCCGTCGCCTCAGCCTGCCCGGACGTCAGCAAATTAGGTGTTGTGCTGCTGCCGGGGGATGGTGGTGCGGGATGATTAGGAAGGCGGCACGCAATCTTTCCTTAACAAAAAGGGGCCAGGAAACGTCGGATATCCGACTTGCGCCCGAGGCCTTTCTTTGCGGAAGCGGAATTTCTCTTGCCTTGCAGCGAGGCCTGCGGGCACACCCGTATGTTAGCAAGCGAGGGCGACATTTCAGCATTCTGTCGCCCGCTGGAACGTAAGTGATGGACGGGTCGCCGAACTACTCTCAAGCCAACCGACAACTCGCCATCCAGACTCCACTTGGCGAGAACGTGCTGCTGCTCGAAGCGCTGGATGGTGCCGAGGCCCTGTCGTCGCTGTTCGGCTACGCGCTCCGTGTCCGCGCTTTCAACGATGCCATCGACCCCGCCCAGCTCATCACCAAATCGATCGACTGGCAGATCAGGCTCGACGGTGGCGGCTGGCGACCTTTCAACGGCTGCGTCGCCACTTATTCCGGCGGCGAGGCAATGGCCCGCGGCCAACGTTCCTACGTGCTCAATGTCGTCCCATGGCTCTGGTTCCTGCAACATCGGCAAGACAGCCGCGTGTTCCAGAACAACACGGTCATCCAGATCGCCGAGCAGATATTCACCGAATTGGGCTTCAAGGATTTCGACACCAGCGGCCTCGCACAGGAATACAAGCCGCGCCTCTACTGCGTGCAATACCGCGAGACGGACTTCAATTTCGTCTCACGCCTGTTCGAAGAAGAAGGTATTTTCTACTACTTTCAGCATCAGCAAGGCCGGCACGTGCTCATGCTGGCCGATGGCGCACACGCCTACAAGGATATCCCCGACGGCACACTGCCCTACAACCCGCCCGGCATCTTCCATAACGGCGTCACTGCCTGGACGCATCACATGGCGTTCCGGTCCGGCAAAAGCACAACTACCGACTACGACTTTCAAAACCCGGGCAACTCGCTTGTCACCAGCACAAACGGCCTGTCTCCCATCCCACAATCCGACAAGTTCGAAATATTCGACTATCCCGGCCGCTACACCCAACGCGACCGCGGCGAAGGTGTCAGCTCCCGCCTGATCGGCGCCCATGAAAAGGGCCAGAACACGACATCAGCCGCCAGCAGCGCACGCACCCTGCAACCGGCCGGCCGGTTCCAGCTCGAAGCCCACCCCGTCGATAGCGAAAACCAGAAATACGTCATTGTCTCCGTCGTCCACCACGCCACCGATCCTAGCTTCGACAGCGTCGGCAAAGGTGCGCCGAAATACCAGAACACCTTTACCTGCCTGCCCGCCAACGTCGATTTCGTCCCCGAACAGCGCTCCGAGAAACCCATCATCCCCGGCATGCAAAGTGCGGTCGTCACCGGCCCCGCCGGCGAGGACATCTACTGCGACCGCTACGGCCGCGTAAAAATCAAATTTCATTGGGATCGCAAGGGAAAATCTGACGAGACGAGCTCGTGCTGGATGCGCGTCGCCCAACCCTGGGCCGGCCGCGGCTACGGCGCGCAGACCATTCCGCGTATCGGCATGGAAGTCGGCGTCAGTTTCATGGAAGGCGATCCTGACCACCCGATCATCGTCTGCTGCATGCCCAACGCCAACACCATCCCCTCGCTCAAGCTCCCCGACGAAAAGGAGCGCACCGGCTTTCGCACCGCCAGCAGCCCGGGCGGCGCCGGCTTCAACGAATTCACCATGGAAGACAAGGCGAACTCCGAAGAAGTCTTTCTCCACGCGCAAAAGGATCTTACCCACATCGTCGGCAACAACCATCTCAGCACCGTGGGAAATGTCAGCGCACAGGCCACCGAAACCCTCTGGCTCAGCAGCGTGCACGACAGCATCATCGAAAAAACCCAGGACCACATCCTGATCAAGCACCAGAACAGCCAAATCTATCTCGACGCCACCTGCGTGCGTATCAATTTCGGCTCGGGCCACGTCCTCCAACTCGACCAGGACGGCGTGCATCTACACTCGGTCGCCAAGGTGGAAGCCTCCCAAGGCGGCGCCGACGGCGCTGCCGACAACCACATCACCATCGTGCCCGAAGGCGTCGACATCCACGGCCAGGCAGTCATCGCCGAAGCCGGCACGTCCGGCGCCACGCGGATCGAAATGGGCGACCAAGGCATCCGGCAGGTCGGGCCGAACATTTGGCTCAATCCATGATCGGCGGGAGTTCGCCCGGCTATTTCCGGCGGCCGTCCGGCATCGCTCCGGGGCGTGTCTAACATGCCATTCCCCGGAAACATGGTCGCCGCGCCCATCATGGCCGCCAAACAAGGCATGAAGGACATCTCCTTCCATCCTGTTACCGACCAGGCGCAGCCCGTCCTGCAATACGTCAACGGCGCGCTCACGGGCAAAGGCTCCGGCCTGCTCACCCCGGCCACGCAAACCTTCGCCGGCGTCACCCAGTCCGGCCTCAGCCAATCCGCCCAGGCAGGCGGTGCCGCCATGCATATCGGCAGTTCCTCGCTCACGCCCGCGGGCGGAAAGGCACCTACCGCAGCTACACCCGGCGCCAACCTGAGTGGGGCCGCCTTCTCAGCGCTTGAAGGCGCCAGCAGCATGGGCGCAAGCAGCATGGGCAGCGGGGGCATGGGCGGCCAAAGCATGGCGGCCGCCCAAGCCATGATGTCCAGCGCACCTGGCGCCCACGGAAGCGCCGCCGCCATGGCCGGCTCCGCCATCGGAAACCCCGCTCTCTCGCAGGCCGCCACCAGCGGCAGCGCCGCCTCCGCCGCCTCTGCCGGGGGCGCCGGTCTCTCCAGCCTGCCCGGCATCACGCCCGGCATGCGCCCCGCCGCACCGCAATTCACCCCGCTGCCCACAATTCCGGCGATGCCGCGACTATCCGACGTATTGGGACGCCTGGGTGCTGCTATCGGCGTGCCTGGTATGAGTGCGATGGCGGGCGGTAATGATGCCCTCTCGGGCAGCGGCGGCAGTGGTGCCACTTCGTTGCCAGCCAGCCAATTCGGCGGCACCGCGCCGGCCGACGCCACCGAAGCGGAATACGACTGATCCATGGGCCAGGACTGCCGCGGCACCGACTACGTCTTCCCCGTTCCGGACCAGTGGCTGGAACGTTCGATGATCGGCTACGCGGCACCCGCCACGCCCAACAAGCCGATGACGCCGAACATCCTGGTTGCCACCAACCAGATGCCGCAGGACGAACCGCTCGACGCTTTCGTCACCCGCCAGGTCGCCGACCTGCAATCGCGCGCCGCCGGCTTTACCCTTAAACTCCGCCGTGATGCACGGCTCGACGGCGTCGCCTGCATCGAAATCGTCTTTGCCTGGCAGGGCGGCAACTCCGGCCGCATACAGCAACGCCAGATCTATGTCCTGCGTCCGGGCGAGCGCGTGATGAGCATTACGCATACTGCACCGGAAGCGGAGTTTGCTGGTTTTGACGGGATCTTTCTCGACATGCTGCGGCATTTCGCCTGGACGGATCGGGCGGCGTGACAAAAGAAGGCAAGCACTTCTTTTTTGAAAGGAAGAAGCAAAAAACTTGTGCACCTAGTACGCGTACCGATCAACATCGCGCACGTACCAGGAGCAAAAGTTTTTTGGTCCTTTTTTTCAAAAAAGGACTGCTTCCTTCCTTCGTGACCGCCCCCGCCGCCCGCCAAGGCGACGCCGTCTCCCACACTGACGCCGCCTTCGGCTTCGGCCTGGGCGGCGCCATCGGCCTGGCTGCCGGCCTCGTCCTGCTCACCGTCGTCACCGGCGGCGCCGACCTGGCCGTGCTGGCCGCCGTCGGCGGCGCCGTAGCCCTGACCGGCGGCGGCGCGCTGGCCGGCATGAAGATCGGCACCACGACCGGCCACGCGACCGGCGACATCGTCACCGGCTCGCCGAACGTCTTCGTCAACGCTCTTCCCGCCGCCCGCACGCTGGCCGACTTCGCCGATTGCGACGAGCATAATGGCCCACAGAAGATCGCCACCGGCAGCACCAACGTATCCATCAACGCGATGCCCGCGGCCCGGCTGGGCGACGTGACCGTGTGCGACGCCCGCATCACCTCCGCCTCGCCCAACGTCTTCATCGGTGGAGGCACCGCCTCCTACGCCGCCATCAGCCCCGAAGTGCCCAAGCTCGCCACCGACATCGCCTCGTCCATGGTCATCGCCGGGTCGGCAGTGGCGCTGGGCGCAGGCGGCTTCGCAGCGTTCGCCTCGGCAGGCTGGGCTGGTGTCGGTGTCTTCGGCCTGCAATCGGCCGGCGGAATGGCCGGGTCGGTCGGGTTGGGTTTCGTCGGCAAAACCGTCGGCGGCGCATTAGGCGGCGAGCGCGGCGCCGCCTGGGGTGAAGTCGGGCTCGGATTGGTCGGTGGCGGTCTCGGCGGCATGACCGGCGATGCCGTCGCGGGCTCGACCGGGCTGAAATTCTCGGCCAACCAAAACGTTGCCCAGAATTTCTACGCGGAGCAGGGCTGGCCGCAGGCACGTATCGACTCTCATATGAACGGCATCGACTTCAATCAGCCGGTTCGTGTGGTGACGATCCCCAAAGATACGCAACTCACCCAATGGCAAGTTCCCGGCGGCAATCAAGGTGACTACTACGCGCCGTCCAACGAGACGCCGGATAGTCTCGGTATTGCGCCGGTCGGCACTGACAGTTCGGGCAATGTCGTCCCAAAGGTCTCTACCGATTACGTCTCCACGCAGCCGACCAGAGCACTGAGTTCGAATGCCGCTGCCGTCAACGACACCTGGTCGACCACCTCGCCGATACAGACCACAGGCGGCGGCCGACAATTTTTTGCACCCGACAAAAGCGCATTCAAACCCTTCCCCTAAGGCCCACTATGATTGACGCAGTCGCAAACGCCCGCACGGTTATTCAGGATCGCGTCACCCGCCATCCCGACAACCCATTCTACACATATGCCGCAGGCCAGATGCGGCTTATCGACGAGCGCCTTCTATCAGGGCCACCTCCCGATCGGGCGTTCTACGACATGCTGACACGTGGCCTAGGTTTGATGTGCGCACGCGAGCTCGAGACGTCCGACATGGCATTCTGCGATGCAGTGTACGCCATGCTTGAGGCAATCCGGAAATCGGTTCAGTCCTGACATGCATGTACTGTCGAACGCGATGATCGAAGTCTTCGTTTGTTCTTAGTTGACGGGTGTTTTTTAATTGTCAAAATTTCAGAGATGCATCACTCACTCAGACGAAACTGCATGTGTGAATGAGGATGTCTCGCGCAGAACGTAGAATTTGCGGAAGATTTCCACAGTTGTCATCTCTGGCATGCAGTTTCTGGCGAGAGAGCTAAATCGTTGACCGGCCGACAAACGAGGACTTGCCTGGGAGAAGAGACACATGGCCCGTCGCATATTGGCAGGAATTCTTTATTTCGGCAGCGGCGCCGCACTGCTCATCGCGGCAGCCCACATCGCGCTCGGCAACGCGTCCATCATCGGTGCGGGTCCGGTCAACGCGACCGTGGATGGTGAGGATCGCTTCTTCGGCGTCATATTCGGCGGCTACGGTCTCGCGCTTTGGTATGGCGCGCGCGACGTTGTCGCTCGCGTTGCCCTGATACGCTTTCTGGCGGCGTTGTTTCTCGCAGGTGCGTTCGCCCGAGCCATGTCCTGGTTTTTCGTTGGTCCGCCGCATGCATTCTTCAAAGCAATGCTCGCGCTGGAGACGATTCTGCCGTTCATCATCTGGGCACTGCAAGCATCGGTGTCCGGCAGTTCCCCCCGTCGGCGCTTTAAAACAAATACCTGAGACCGCGCGGGCGCACGCCTGAGCCTGCAAGCCGGTGCGCCGACGTGCAGCCGTTGATCACAATCGGTGAGAAACGACATACGCGCTCATGGAGGCCAACGAGTGATGGCAGGTTCCAAGTCGGCCCATGCGTAACCGACCTCACGTCCGACGACGGATCGAATAACGCAAACCGGATGTGCAGTCCGCACTGAAGCCCACGCGCCTACTCGCAAGGCACGAGCACTTTGAACTTAATAGTCCGAAAAATGGCGCGAGTGACGGGGCTCGAACCCGCGACCTCCGGCGTGACAGGCCGGCGCTCTAACCAACTGAGCTACACCCGCAATCCCTGGGCAGGCGCCGCTTCTAGGGGTGCCCCGAAGCCGCGTCAACACCTGCAAGCTCCAGACACGATGGTGGGCGGTGACGGGATCGAACCGCCGGCCAACTCGGTGTAAACGAGCCGCTCTACCTCTGAGCTAACCGCCCCTGTGGCCGCATCGCGCTTGCGATCCGGCCCGCATGTCATTCCCCCGTGGCGGCGGACGCCTGGCCTGGAATGGCCACGAGGTCCTTCAGCACCTTGCCAGGACGGAAACGCACCGACTTGCTCTCCGGCACGTCGATCTCCTCCCCGGTGCGTGGATCGCGGCCCTTGGACGCCTTGCGCTCGCTGACATTGAAGCTGCCAAACCCCATCAGGCGAACCTCCTTGCCGTCTTTCAGCGCCTGGCCGATGCATTCGATCATGGCTTCGACGGCAGCCACCGCCTTGCCGCGCGGCAGGCCGGACTTCTCCGCAATGTCGGCCACAAGCAACTGCCGATTATAGACCCGCGTAGCCTCGCCTTCCTGCGACGCCGCCGGTTCCTTGATATCGTCCATGACTCACCCCTTTCCGCATCGGCCAACCCGCCCTGCGCAGGCGGACACTACGTTCGCCGGCCTGCAAGGTCAACGCAAAGCCCGGAAATCCGCCATTCCGGGCTTTGCGTGCCAACCCTCAATGAGGCAGAAGCGCACCGGCCGCTGTGGACGCAGGTGTGGCGATCGCCTCGGGAGGCTCCTCCCACTCGATGGCTTCGGGGCGACGGGATAGGGCCTGCCCGATCACCTCATCGACATGGCTGACCGGGATCAACGTCAGCGCACGCTTCACATTGTCCGGTATCTCCGCAAGATCCTTCTCGTTGTCCTTGGGGAAGAACACGGTCGCAATCCCTGCCCGCAACGCCGCAAGCAGCTTCTCCTTCAGCCCGCCGATCGGCAACACACGGCCGCGCAGTGTGATCTCGCCCGTCATCGCCACGTCGCGCCGAACGGGTATGCCCGTCAGCACGCTCACGATGCTGGTCGCCATCGCCACACCCGCACTCGGCCCGTCCTTCGGAGTCGCCCCTTCCGGCACATGCACATGGATGTCGCGCTTCTCGAAGATCGTCGGCTTGATGCCAAAGGTTATCGATTTGCTGCGAACATAGGACAGCGCCGCCGTGACGCTCTCCTGCATAACATCGCCTAGCTTGCCGGTATGCTGGATCTTACCGCGGCCAGGCACGATCACGCTTTCGATCGTTAGTATCTCGCCGCCTACTTCGGTCCAGGCCAGGCCGGTCACCACACCGACCATGTCCTCGCTCTCCGTCTCGCCATAACGGAACCGCCGGATACCTGCGTACTTCTCCAGGTTTTTGAGGTTGATCGCGACCTTCTTGGCCTTTTTGGTCACGATCTCCTTGACCGACTTGCGCGCCAGATTGGCCAGCTCGCGCTCGAGGTTACGGACACCCGCCTCGCGCGTGTAAGTGCGTATCAGATCGCGCAACGCCTCTTCGCTGATCGACCATTCCTCGGGCTTCAGACCATGCGCCTCGCCTTGCTTGGCGATGAGATGACGCTTGGCGATCTCCACCTTCTCGTCCTCGGTGTAGCCGCTGATCCGGATGATCTCCATGCGGTCGAGCAACGGCTGCGGCATGCGCAGGCTGTTGGCGGTGGTGACGAACATCACGTCCGACAGGTCGTAATCCACCTCGAGATAATGGTCGGCGAACGTGCTGTTCTGCTCGGGGTCGAGCACTTCGAGCAACGCGCTCGTCGGGTCGCCGCGCCAGTCCTGACCCAACTTGTCGATCTCATCGAGCAGGAACAGCGGGTTGCTGGTCTTTGCCTTCTTCATGCCCTGGATCACCTTGCCAGGCATCGAGCCGATATAGGTGCGACGATGCCCGCGGATCTCCGCCTCGTCGCGCACACCGCCCAACGACATCCGCACGAAGCTTCGGCCGGTGGCGTTCGCGATCGACTTGCCCAACGACGTCTTGCCAACGCCGGGCGGCCCGACGAGGCAGAGGATCGGCCCGCGCACCTTCGGGCTACGCGCCTGCACCGCCAGATATTCAAGGATGCGCTCCTTGACCTTCTCGAGCCCGAAATGGTCGGCGTCGAGCACACCTTCAGCCTCGATGACGTCGTTGCGGACCTTGCTGCGCTTCTTCCACGGAATGCTCAGCACCCAATCGAGGTAATTGCGCACCACCGTGGCTTCGGCGCTCATCGGGCTCATCGTGCGCAGCTTCTTCAGCTCGGCCGTGCACTTCTCGCGCGCTTCCTTGGAGAGCTTGGTCTTCTTGATCCGCTCTTCGAGTTCGGCAGTCTCATCCTTGCCGTCCTCGCCCTCGCCGAGCTCCTTCTGGATCGCCTTGAGCTGCTCGTTGAGATAATACTCGCGCTGCGTCTTCTCCATCTGGCGTTTGACGCGGTTGCGTATCCGCTTCTCGACCTGCAGCACGCCGATTTCGGACTCCATATGTCCGAACACCCGCTCCAGCCGCTCGTTGATGCGGCTGATCTCCAGCAATTCCTGCTTTTCGCTTATCTTGAGGTTGAGGTGGCTGCTGATCGTGTCGGCGAGCTTGCTCGGCTCCTCGATCTGGTTAAGCGAGACCAGCACTTCGGGCGCGATCTTCTTGTTGAGCTTGATATATTGCTCGAACTGCCCGACGACGGTGCGGCCGAGCGCTTCAAGCTCGCCAGCCTCGCTGTCGACATCCGGCAAATCCTCGATTTCCGCCTCGAAATACGCGTCGGTTTCCTTGAACGCGACCAGCTTGGCGCGCCGCCCGCCCTCGACCAGAACCTTGACGGTTCCATCGGGCAGCTTGAGCAGTTGCAGGATCTTGGAGACGGTGCCGACGCGGTAGATATCGTCCGCGGACGGATCATCCTGGGCGGCGTTCTTCTGGGCGACGAGCAGGATGTCCTTGCTGTCTTTCATGACCGCTTCCAGCGCGCGGACGGATTTCTCCCGGCCAACGAACAGCGGCACGATCATGTGCGGAAACACGACGATATCGCGCAAAGGCAGCACGGCCAAAACGTTGTCGCTGGCCGGCGCGACGGGGGGGATGATTTTCTTCGGGGGCATACTCAGTGACCTCCTTCAAGGACAGTCTCGGCGCGCGATTCGCCCAAATTGTGGCACGAACCGCCGTCGTCACGAAAAGTAAACGGCGGTCCAGGGCGCCTCGCCCTGGCGGGGTCCAGGTGCAGAGCCCCTGGCCTTGCTCAGAATATTGCCACCCCACCCAGAATTTCTACCCCGCCCCCTCGGCACGCTCCTTGGAGTAAGTCAGCAACGGCGCCGCGCGCCCTTCAGCAACTTCGCGATTGATCACCACCTCATCGACGTTATCCATGCCAGGCAGATCGAACATCGTGGTCAGCAATATCGATTCCATGATCGACCGCAGTCCGCGCGCCCCGGTCCGGCGCGCGATCGCACGCGTGGACACCGATTTCAGCGCATCGTCGGTAAAGCTGAGCTTGATGCCCTCCATCTCGAACAGCCGGCCATATTGCTTGACCAGGGCATTCTTCGGCTTAGTCAGGATCTCCATCAGGGCGGCCTCGTCGAGGTCCTCCAAAGTGGCGACCACCGGCAACCGGCCGATGAACTCCGGGATCAGCCCGAAGCGCAGAAGATCTTCCGGCTCCACATCGCGCAGGATGGCACCCGTCCGGCGCTCATCGGGGTCGCGCACCTCGGCGCCGTAGCCGATGCCGCTGCCCTTGCCCCGCGCGCCGATGATCTTCTCGAGTCCCGCGAACGCGCCGCCGCAGATGAACAGGATGTTCGTCGTATCGACCTGCAGGAACTCCTGCTGTGGATGCTTGCGCCCGCCCTGCGGCGGCACGGAGGCGACCGTGCCTTCCATGATCTTCAGCAGCGCCTGCTGCACGCCCTCGCCGCTCACGTCGCGGGTGATGCTTGGATTGTCGGATTTACGGCTGATCTTGTCGACCTCGTCGATATAGACGATCCCGCGCTGCGCCCGCTCCACGTTATAGTCTGCCGCCTGCAACAGCTTGAGGATGATGTTCTCGACATCCTCGCCCACATAACCCGCTTCGGTCAGCGTGGTCGCATCCGCCATGGTGAACGGCACGTCGAGGATGCGCGCCAACGTCTGCGCCAGCAGCGTCTTGCCCGTGCCGGTCGGGCCCACGAGCAGGATGTTGCTCTTGGCGATTTCGATGTCGTTGTTCTTCTGGGCGTGCGCCAAGCGCTTGTAATGATTGTGAACTGCGACCGCGAGCACCTTCTTGGCATGCGCCTGCCCGATCACGTAGTCGTCCAGGACCCGGCAGATTTCACGCGGGGTCGGCACGCCATCGCGTGCCTTGACCAGATGTGTCTTGTGCTCCTCACGGATGATGTCCATGCAGAGTTCGACGCACTCGTCGCAGATGAACACCGTCGGGCCCGCAATAAGCTTGCGGACCTCGTGCTGCGACTTGCCGCAGAACGAGCAATACAAGGTGTTCTTCGTGTCGCCGCTCTTACTCATAGGGTCTCCCGCCCAAGGCTCACCCGGGGCCTCAATCGTATGATACTACCCCTTGCCTTTCCCAATCGACAAGGCGCAGGAGTTCGCAGTCCGCCAGCGATGTATTGACGCCCAACCGCACGTAAGCCCGACAGCCATCGCGTAATACGTGCATCAACCCCGATCGGATGCAACCGGCCAAGAATTGGCCAGCCGGCCGCCCGCGCGCGGCTCGTCAAACCTTTATGGCATCATCCGTCACGGTCTGCGGCCGGTTCTCGACCACCTGGTCGACCAGCCCGAAATCACGCGCTTCCTCGGCCGACATGTAGCTGTCGCGCTCGAGCTTGCCCTCGATCGCCTCCAGCGTCTGCCCCGTATGGCGCACATAAATCTCGTTCAACCGATGCCTTAGCGTGAGGATCTCCCGCGCCTGGATCTCGATATCGGCCGCCTGACCCTGCGCGCCGCCACTCGGCTGGTGCACCATCACGCGCGCGTTCGGCAGCGCAAACCGCTTGTCCTTGGCGCCCGAACACAGCAGCAGCGAGCCCATCGAGGCTGCCTGGCCGATGCACACCGTGCTGACCGGGCAGCGGATATATTGCATCGTGTCGTAGATCGCGAGACCGGCCGAGACTACGCCGCCCGGGCTGTTGATATAGAAGAAGATATCCTTGGCCGGATTCTCGCTCTCCAGGAACAGCAGTTGCGCGCAGATCAGCGCGCTCATCTGGTCGAACACCGGCCCGGTCAGGAAGATGATCCGCTCCTTCAACAGGCGCGAATAGATGTCGTAGGCCCGTTCGCCACGCGCCGTCTGCTCGACCACCATCGGCACTAGGCCCTGGCTGTAGATCTCGGCCGCATTACGATCCCTCATACGCACTCCTTTGTTAGCGAAAGTCGGCCAGGCAAGGTGCCGGCCGGAGGGAACTCTCAGGCGCTATGACATAGGCTGCGCCGCGCCCGCTTCCAGATGCGTGGCTCAGGCGACACTGCCGGGGGGAATTGCATCGTCTGCCTTGTCGGTGTGCGGAGCATGCTCCGGCTCGGCGGAACTCCCCTCTTCATCCGCATCGCCTGCAGCAGCGGCGGGCTCCAGCGTTTTGTCATCTACTTCTTCGATCGGCGCAGGCGAAAACGCCACCTTCGTCGCTTCCGACATGTCTGAATCCGGCAGGTTCAGTTCCTCGGGCGACACGATGCGGTCCTCCACCTGAGCCATCTCCAGGATGTAGTCGACCACCTTGTCCTCGAAAATCGGTCCACGCAGCTGTTCTATTGCCGCCGGCGTCTTGCGGAAGAACTCCACCACCTGCATTTCCTGGCCCGGGTAGCGCGACGCCTCCTGGCGCAACGCCGCCGTCAGCTCGGCCTGGCTCACCTGGATGCCAGCCGTGCGCCCGACCTCGGACAGCAACAGACCCAGCCGCACACGCCGGTCCGCAATCGCGCGATACTCGGCGCGCAGCGTGTCGGTATCCTTGCCGCGGTCCTCTTCATCGACCTGGCCGCCGGCCATGTCCTGTTCCACACGCGCCCAGATCGCGCCGAACTCCGCCTCCACCAAATTCTGCGGCGCCGGGAAATCCGCCTTGTCCGACAACGTGTCGAGCAGTTCGCGCTTGATGCGCAGCCGGCTCATCTGGTCCAGCTCGCGCTGCAACTGGCCCACCACCGCCTCGCGCAGCTTTTCCAGCAACTCGAAACCGACCTTCGTCGCCATCTCGTCGTCGATCGCCATCTCGCCGGCACGCTCGAGCGCCTTGGCCGTCACCTTGAAGCTTGCGGCCTTACCGGCCAGTGCTTCGGCATGATACTCGGCCGGGAACGTGACGGGCACATCGCGTTCCTCGCCCGGCTTCATGCCGAGCATGCCCTCCGAAAAGCCCGGAATGAAGCCCTGGCCGCCGATTTCCACCTTCGCATCCTGGCCCGCGCCGCCTTCGAACGGCACGCCGTCGACAGTGCCGAGGAAATCCACCGTCAGCACTTCGCCGGTCTCGGCGCCGCGGTCCTCTTCCACCGCGGTCATCGGGCGCTGCTGTGCGGCCAGCCGGTCGATCGTCTTGTCGACCACATCGGCTGCCACTTCGCTGCGCAACCGCGTCAGCTTTAGCGACGCGAGATCCGGCGTCGTGATATCGGGCAGTATCTCGAGCTCGACATTGAACGCGAGATCGCTGGCCGGCCCGGCACTCACATTCGGCTCGCCCGAGAGCGAAATCCGCGGCTGCCCCGCCGGCCGCAACCCGCGCTCCTCGACGACCTGGTCGGCCGCGTTGTTCAGCGCGTCCTGCATCACCTCGGCCATCACGCTGGCGCCGTGCCGCTGTCGCACCAGGTTCACGGGCACCTTGCCCGGCCTGAACCCCGGCAGGCGTATCGTCTTGCTGATGTCGGCCAGCTTGGTCTTGACCCGGCCCTCGATTTCGGCAGCCGGAACCACCACGGAAAACGCGCGCCTGAGCCCGTCGGAGAGCGTCTCGGTAACCTGCATCGGGGCAAACATCCTGAAAGACCAATTGGGTGGAACGAAACGGCAATGACAATGCCGCCCTGGTGCGGGCGGAGGGACTTGAACCCCCACGGCTTACGCCACCAGAACCTAAATCTGGCGTGTCTACCAATTTCACCACGCCCGCCGGGCAGCGAAGGGGCGTGCCTAGCGCAGCGGGGGCGGAGCGGCAAGGCGGGAGGAGGGAAGCAGTCCTTTTTTGGAAAACAGGACCAAAAACTTTTGCTCCGTCGCATCTGGCGCGGGTTTGTGCCGGCGGCTGCGTCCGCGATATACTCGCCGTCCTGGGGAGTAAAATGATGGAAGACGACAGCGAGAGCTCCGATGGCGGCAACGGCGCGCCGGAAAGCCTGCTGCCCTACGACCGCTGGACCGAAGAAGCCCTGCGCGGGGTCGTCTCCCGGGCACTTGCCAACACGGCCGCCGAAGGGCTGCCCGGCCAGCACCATTTCTACATCACCTTCCGCACCGATGCGCCCGGCGTCGTCATTCCGCCGCGCCTCAAACAGAAATATCCGCAGGAAATGACCATCGTCCTGCAGCACCAATACGAAAACCTGACGATGGACGAAGCCGCCGGCATCTTCGGCGTCAGCCTCTCCTTCGGCGGCGTGCTCTCGCCGCTCACCATCCCGCTCTCTGCCGTCACCGCCTTTGTCGATCCGCACGTGCAATACGGGCTGCGTTTCCGCGTCGGCGAGGCCGCGGCGGCTGCACCGGTGCCACCCGAGCCGGAGCCCGCGCCACCGGCGGGTGAGCAGCCGCAGGTGGTCAGTCTGGATGCGTTTCGGCGCAAGCGGGATTGAAGCAAGGCCTTCGTTTTTTAAAAAAGAAGCAAAAACGTCAGCTCCGCTGACGCGGACTTCGGGACGGGTGTTCGTCAGACCGGGGTGACGGTTCCGCTCAGATAGCGTTCCATCACCGGCTCTGCCGGGCCGTCCATCACGATCCGCCCGTGGTCCATCCAGATCACCCGCGTGCACCATTCCAGCACCGCCGCCGTCTGGTGCGACGACAGCACCAGTATCTCCGCCCCGCGCACAACATGCTCCAGCCGCACACGTGCCTTGGCCATGAAATTCGCGTCGCCCGCCAGGAACCACTCATCCATCAACAGCACGTCCGGCCGGATACAGGTGGCCAGCGCGAAGCCCAGCCGCACCACCATGCCGGAACTATAAAGGCGCACCGGCAGATCGAGGAACTCGCCCAACTCGGCGAACTCCTGCACATCCTCCTCCATCGCCCTGATCTGCGGCTTGTCGAAACCGTTATACAGGCCGCGCAGCATGATGTTCTCGCGTCCGGTAAGGTCCGCGTTCATCCCCAGTTGCGGGTCCAGCAACGCGTTCAGACTGCCATCGACCCGTATACGCCCCAGCACCGGCTCGTAGATACCGGCGATGGTGCGCAACAGCGTCGTCTTGCCTGCGCCGTTGGTGCCGACCAGGCCGAGCCGGTCACCGCTACGCAGATCGATGTCGATATGGCGCAACGCCTGCACCACCACCCGCTGCCGCTGATCTTCGCCCAACCGGCCGGACGCGGCGGCGAAAACCGTCTTCTTCAGGCTGCGCGCACTGCCGTGGAACAGCGGAAAGTCCACCGACACGTCTTCGATCCGGATACGCGCCACAGGCCTACATCCAATACGCGATGCGCGTCCGCACACGTGCGAACACCAGCCAAGTCAGGCCGCAGAACACCACGCTGTAAGCGATCGCCAGACCCCAAACCAGCAGGCCAGCCGAGGCACCCAGCAGCGGCGCCCGCACCACTTCAAGGATCGCGTCGAACGGATTGTATGGCAGCCACCAGCCGCGCGCACCCAACTGCTCCGGCCGCCACACGATCGGCGTCACGAAGAACGCGATCTGCATCACGCTGCTCACGATCGGCGGAATGTCCCTGAAGCGCGCGCACAACGACCCGAGCAGGATGCAAGCGGCGAACGCATCCACCGTCCAAAGCACCAGCCCGAACAGGCTCTGTGCCGACACCAGGCCAGGCCAGCTCGAATAGATCGCGAACACCGCGAGTATCACCGGCAGATTGTGCAGAAACGAAATGGCCGTGCGCACCACCACGCGGATCGCATGGACGAAATACGGCATGCGCAGCGAGCGGATCGTGCCTTCGGACTGGGTGAACGTGGTGCAGGCGTCGCCTACCAGCCCGCCGATCGCATTCCACGTCACCAGCGAGAGCGCCAGGAACGGCAGATACGTGTGCATGTCCTGATGGAACAGGATGCTGTACAGCCCGCCCATCGCGCCGATCCACACGCCGGTCGAGATGGTCAGCCAGAACGGGCCAAGCAGCGAGCCGCGATATTTCAGCTTGATGTCGAGCCAACCGAGCGTCGCCCCGAGTCGCCACAGCTTCAGCCCATCGGTGATATCGGCGGCAGCGAGATCGTGCTGGCGCGTGCGGCTCACATCGGAGCCGATATCCATATGGGCGGTATGAAGCCGCGGAAGTGTGTCCTCGGTTAGGGCGTCCATGACGAGCCCGCGGTACTCCATTCGCCGGGATGCGGCAATGTCGGGCAAGCAAGTCGTTCTTTTTTCAGCAAACGACGCTCGCCTACCCCTCGCTTGCCCGATCCAGGCGCAACGTCATGCAGTAAGCCCCACCCCCCGAGAGAATGAACGGATCCAGGTTCACATCCCGCACCGCATACCCCCGCCCCTCCAGCAACCCGCGCACATGCGCCGGCGCCCGCGCCATCACCACGGTCCGGCCGATATTGACCGCGTTCACGCAGAACGCCGCCGCATCCTCCGCCGATGCCTCGAGCCGCTGTTCGGGCGCCACGTGCGCATGGATCTTGGCCAGTCCCTCTGGCGTGAAAGCCGGTGGGTAGAACAGCACCTCGCCGCCAGAAAGCGGGCAGAAGCACGTATCCAGATGGTAGAACTGGTTGGTCGCCAGCTCGAGCGTCATCACCTCACGCTCGAAAAACCGCGCGAGCTCACCCGCCGCGGCCAGAACGGAGCGCTGCCCGTAGCCAACCCAGAAAAACTGCCGGTTCTTGTCCCAGATCGCGTCGCCCGCACCCTCCTGAAAGCAGCCTTCCGGGAAGATCGCCACCTCGTCGAGCAGGCCGCGCGCCTGGCACGCCTCGAGCGCCGCCTTGTAGGGGGCCTCCTCGCCCTGCCGCTCCGCACAGGCGAACCGCGCCACGATCGCGCGCCGGTCCAGCACCACAGCCGCGTTTGCAGGAAACACCATGTCCGGCTGACCGGCCACGCCCGGCACGATGTCGAGCTCGGCACCCGCCTGCCGCAGCGCGGCGCACAGCGCATCGAAACTCTCCCGCGCCGCCGCCGCATGGCCGGCCGGATCGGCCGCCCAATCACCCGGCTTCATCCAGGGATTGATGACGTAGCTGACGTCGAAATGCGCCGGATCGACGAGCAGGATGCTCGGAGATTGTGCCATGGGAGCGGACCTTCGGGAAAACAGCGTGGGTGCGCGACAGGACGGCTCAAGCGCAGGATGCGCGCCTTGTAACCGATCCGTGAGCCCTTGTCAGGAGAGGCGGACGCAGCCCTGCCCAGTCTTGCGTTACAAGTCCCAGTCTTGCGTCACAAGTCTCGCCTGACCGCTTGCCCCAGCGCCGAACACGCTTCACAGAAAGCATCCCCTTCTTCGAGGCCCATTTGACTGACCTTGAGATTGCCCGCGCGGCAAAACTCCGCCCGATTGCCGACATTGCCGCCGATGCCGGAATCGCCCCCGACTTCCTCGAGCCCTACGGCCGCTTCAAAGCCAAGATCAGCGAAGCGATCCTGCCGACCCTGCCTACCCGCGAAGGCGCGCTCGTGCTGGTCAGCGGCATCAGCCCCACCCCCGCCGGCGAGGGCAAAACCACCACCACGATCGGTCTGGCCGACGCTCTCCGTGCCGCCGGCCAGCGCACCATGATTTGCCTGCGCGAGCCCTCGCTCGGCCCCTGCTTCGGCATGAAAGGCGGTGCCACCGGCGGCGGCCGCGCCCAGGTGGCGCCGATGGAGGAGATCAACCTGCATTTCACCGGCGACTTCCACGCCATCACGTCGGCCAACAACCTGCTCTCCGCCCTGCTCGACAACCACATCTACTGGGGCAACGCGCTCGGCATCGACACGCGGCGCATCACCTGGCGCCGCTGCGCTGACGTCAACGACCGTGCGCTCCGCCAGATCACCGTGGGCCTCGGCCAAGGCTCCAACGGCCCCGCCCGCGAGGACGGGTTCGACATCACCGTCGCCAGCGAAGTCATGGCCATCTTCTGCCTGGCCCACAGCCTGGCCGACCTCGAGGAGCGGCTCGGCCGCATCATCGTCGCCACCCGTCGCGACGGCACCGCCATCACCGCAGCCGACATCCAGGCGCCCGGTGCCATGGCCGTGCTGCTGCGCGATGCGTTCCGCCCCAATCTGGTGCAGACGCTCGAAGGCACGCCGGCGCTGGTGCATGGCGGCCCGTTCGCCAACATCGCGCACGGCTGCAACAGCGTCGCCGCCACCAAGATGGCCCTCCGGCTGGCCGATATCGTGGTCACCGAGGCAGGCTTCGGCGCCGATCTCGGCGGCGAAAAATTCCTCGACATCAAGGCCCCGAGCGCCGGCCTCGCCCCACGCGCCGCCGTCGTCGTCGCCACCGTCCGCGCCCTCAAGATGCATGGCGGCGTGGCCCGCGCGAACCTCGGCACCGAGGACAGCGCCGCTGTGGGACAGGGAGCGCCTAACCTGGTGCGTCACGTCGAGAACATGCGCGGCTTCGGCCTGCCGGTCGTCGTCGCGCTCAATCATTTCACCGGCGACACCGATGCCGAAATCGCCGCCGTGCACGCGGCGTTGGCGCCACTCGGGGTTCCCGTGGTACTCTGCCGTCACTGGGCCGAGGGCGCGGCCGGAGCCGCCGAGCTGGCATCGGTCGTGCGCCGTCTCATCGCCGAACCGTCGCGCTTCGCTCCGCTCTACACGCCCGATCTTCCGCTCGCCGACAAAATCCGCACCGTGGCCCGGCGCATCTACCGCGCCCAGGACGTGGCGTTCGAGCCCGCCGCCGCCCGCAAACTTGCCAACTGGCAGGACCGCGGCTTCGGCCACCTGCCCGTCTGCATGGCCAAAACCCAATACAGTTTCACCGCCGACCCCACCCGCCTTGGCGCGCCCGACGGCTTCACCCTGCCTGTGCGCGACGTCAAGCTCTCCGCCGGCGCCGGCTTCGTGGTGGCCTTGTGCGGCGACATCATGACGATGCCGGGCCTGCCTCGCCTGCCGGCCGCAAACCGCATCCATCTCGACAAGCGTGGATACGTCGAAGGCCTCGCCTGAACCACTCCGCCCCGGCCAGCAGCGAGATCATCCGCAGCCAGGACACCGGCGAACCTCTTGATTTCACCCAGGCGGGCAACTTTCCAATCCGCAAACGCTTCAATGTCACTTCGCGATGAATTCCAAAGGGGAACTCCATGGGCCTGATACTACTCATCATCCTGGTCGTGCTGCTGTTCGGCGGCGGACTTGGCACCACCTTCGGCGGCTGGGGCGGCGCTGCTTATGGAAATTACGGCTATGGCGGCATCGGCCTGGGCACGATCCTGCTCATCGTGCTCATCGTCCTGCTACTCCGCCGCTAACACGCCGTTGGCAGGCCCGGCGCGCTGCCGGGCCTGCTAATTCAGGTTCGTGACCGGCTTGCCCGGACCTGCAGCCTGCAGCATCGCCGCGAGAGTTTGCGTATCGAATTGCTGCCCCGTCAGCACATCCACGATCCAGATGTTCGCGTAGCCCAATCGTCGATAATCGCGCGCCTGCTTGACCGCCCGCTGCGCGACCACGCGCCGGCTGACGATCGGTCCGATATCGCACGTCGCATGGATATTATACGCCAACATACGCTCCTGAGCGATCGGCCAACCCGACGTAGCGCACTCCCACCAGCCCGATCAATGACTGCGGAACGCGCGACTGCAACCCACTCCCAGGCTTGGCGTAGAGCAGCCTCATCCGCCACGGAGCAGCCCGTCCAATGCCGATCTTCCGCCTCACGCCAACCCCCGCGCGCCTCGATGACCCTGCCTGGGCCGACATCCCGGTGCGGTCCGAATGCTGGGTGAACGCCGCCGACGAAGATGAAGCCCGCGGCATGGCAAGCGCCCGCTTCCAGAACGCCAAAGCGACAGTGCCAGGCCATCCGGCGGCACCTAGCGCTTGGCGTAGCGCGGAACTCGTGAGCGCCAGTGTTGAGGCACAGGGGCCGGATGGGTTGGAGGTGCCTTATGGGACCGTGGTTGCCGGGCCGCATATGTAGGCAAGGCAAGCGGTTCTGTTTGAAGAAAGAACCAGGACTTTTGCTGTTGAAGCTAAACTATTTTCAGGGGGTCGGGCTGCTCGCCTGCCGCGCGTATGGACGCGAGGCGGGCGCCCTCCTTGGCTAAGCCGTCGAACAGGTGCTCCGGGTCATGGATACGCGCTTCGTTGGCGGCCGCCTCCTGACCCTCCGCCACGACAATCTCGCGCGCATTCTGCGCGACCCCGTCCGCGATCGCGCGTGCCACGTCCACCGGGTCCATGCCGCCATCGATGTTCGCGTCCGACCTGCCCCGCGTGCTGCCGTCACCTTGCAGTGCGTTCCTTGAAACATCGGTGCGCACCGAACCGGGCAGCACGCTCGTGACGGACACGCCATATGCCACCTCGATCTCGGCCCGTAGCAACTCGCAGAACCCAAGCAACGCATGCTTGGCCGCGCAATAGCCGGACCGCAGCGGCGAGCCGATCCGGCCCGCCAACGAACTGATGGCCACGATCCGCCCCGATCGCCGCTCGACCATGTGCGGCAACACCAACTGCGTCAGCCGCAGCGGCGCGAAAAAGTCGACCTCCATCAAGGCGCGATACACGGCGAAATCGGTATCCAGCACCAGGCTGCGCTGACTGACCCCGGCATTGTTGACGAGCATGTCCACCCGCCCGCGCCACGCAATCGCCTCGGCTGCGATCCGCGGCAGCGCTTCATAGTCGGTCGCGTCGAATGGCAGCACGAACACCGGGCCGGCCAAGCTTGCGGCCACCGCCTGCAACGCCTCGACGCGCCGCCCCGAAAGGATCAACGCCCAGCCGCGCCTGCCCCACTCGCGCGCCAACGCCGCCCCGATGCCCGACGAGGCACCCGTAATCCAAGCCACCGGTGCATCGATATCGTTCACAAGCCTCTCCAATCACCCGTGCCATGACAGGGAACGCTCACCGCGTCTTTTTCGAAAAACAACCGCTTTCTTCCGCCCGACCCGCAAGCTAGAAGCGTCGCCGCGCCGGGTTAGCACAGCGGTAGTGCAGCGGTTTTGTAAACCGAAGGTCGGGAGTTCAATCCTCTCACCCGGCACCGCTCACCTGTCGGCAGTCACGACGCTGTGACCTTATCGTTCGACGATAGGAGCCGGCATGCATCCTGACCGAATGAGCCACCGAACGTGCCGGCAGGCACTCCGTGGGTGCACGCGTCCGCCTGAAAGATGATCTCGCCGTTGCTCTTTCTACGTGCAGGTGATTTCGGTTTCGACGAAACTGTGACTATCTAAAGTCACCTTAATGCAGTAGGTTGAATGGCCGCCGCGGGAGTTTATGTGTTTTCCCGCGTTGTTTTTGTGAAATGAGAAGATGTCCCAATCTGCACGCAGACCCTACCAGCCACGCCGCCGTGGCTTCGACGACGACCAGCCAGCCGGCCCCGACATCAACTGGGCTGCCATCAACGGAGGCGGTAACCGCTCCGCAGCACCTTCCTCTTTCGGCCCTACCCAGACCGCGACAGTCAAGTGGTTCAATTCCGAAAAGGGTTTCGGTTTCGTCGCCATGGGTGACGGTTCCGGCGATGCCTTCCTGCATTGCGCCGTTCTGCAGCGCGCCGGCCATGACTCCGTAGGCGAAGGCGCGTCGATGGAAGTGCGCGTCGGCCCCGGCCAGAAGGGCTTGCAGGTTACCGAAGTGGTCAGCGTCGACCAGACGACCGCCGCACCGTCCCGCGCACCGCGTGCCCCTTCCGGCCCGCGCATGGATCGCGCTGCTCCCTCCGGCCCGACGGTCGAGACGACCGGCACGGTGAAGTGGTTCAACCCGACCAAGGGCTTCGGCTTCATCGCTCCGCAGGACGGCGGCAAGGACATTTTCGTGCATATGTCCGCACTCGGCAGCCTGCGTACGCTCAACGAGGGCCAGGTAGTTCGCGTCTCCGTCCGCCAGGGCGCCAAAGGTCCCGAGGCCGGCAGCGTCTCCGAGATGTAAGCCCCAGCCGCTCGGCTGAAATCGGAAAGGCCGGCAACCTCTGTTGCCGGCCTTTCTTTTTGCCTAGCTTCCTACCCAAACAGGGAGGAGTTCGGCATGCCAGTGACAGGCGGTTGCCAATGCGGTGCAGTCCGCTACGCGCTCGCGAGCACGCCCAAAGGGGGCATCTGCCACTGCCGCATGTGCCAGAAGGCCAGCGGCAACATCTTCGCAGCACTCGCCGCCATCCCTGTAAGCGACCTCACCTGGACGCGCGGCAAACCAGCAAGCTTCGCCAGCTCCAACCTCGCCACGCGCGGCTTCTGCGCCAATTGCGGCACCCCGCTCACCTACCAGGGCAATGGCGAGGCCACGCTCGAGGTGATGATCGGCACCCTCGACGACCCGGAAATCGCCCCGCCCGGGAAACAGGACGGCATCGAAGGCCGGCTGTCCTGGTTCGCCCGCCTGCACGACCTGCCCGGCGAACCCACCAAGGCGAAGTTCGCCGGCGTGCAAAGCCGCCAGCATCCGGACCACGACACCTGAGCGTCCCCGTTCAGGCGCTTGGCCGGATCACGTCCCGCCCGGGCACCCTGTGCCGGAACGCCAGCGCCTCGGCCACGTCCTGCCGCCGCACCTGCTTCACGCGCGCCAGATCGGCGATCGTGCGGGCCACGCGCAGCACGCGCGTGAATCCCCGCGGCGAAAGCTGCAGCCGTTCCATCGCCTCCTCCGCCAGCAACCGGGCGTCTGCGGCCAGCTCGATCGTGGCGCCATCCGCCTCGGCGTTCGTGGCCGCCCCCTCCGCCCCGCCGCGCGCGCGCTGCGCCGCCCGCGCCACCGCCACCCGCGCGGCCACTGCCTCGGTCGGCTCACCCGGCGGCGCGCGCGAGAGCTCGGCCGCACTCGCCGGATGCACGTTCACCGTCAGGTCGATGCGGTCCAGCAGCGGCCCGCTGATCTTCGAGAGGTAATCCTCCCCACAACGCGGCGCGCGGTTGCACTCGCGGTCCACATTGCCGAGATGGCCACAGCGGCACGGGTTCATCGCCGCGATGAGCTGGAAACGCGCGGGATAGGTCACATGCGCCGCCGCACGCGCCACCGTCGTCCGGCCCGATTCCAGCGGCTGACGCAGCACTTCGAGCACCTGACGCGGAAATTCGGGCAGCTCATCGAGGAACAGCACGCCGCGATGGGCCAGGCTCACCTCGCCCGGCTTGGCGCGCGCGCCGCCACCGGCCAGCGCCGCCTGGCTGGCACCATGATGCGGCTCGCGGAACGGCGGCCGCCGCAGCAGCCGCCCGCCATCGAGCATGCCGGCGACGCTATGGATCATGCTGACCTCAAGCGCCTCTTCCGGCGAAAGATCGGGCAGCAACCCAGGCAAACGGGCCGCCAGCATCGACTTGCCCGCACCGGGCGGGCCAACCATCAGAAGATTATGTCCGCCCGCGGCCGCGATCTCCAGCGCCCGCCGCGCCGTCTGCATGCCCTTGACCTGCGCCAGGTCGGGATCGGGCAACGCTGGCGCCAAGCCGGATGTGGCCGGCGGACTCAGCACCTGAGTGCCGCGGAAATGGTTGATCAGGCTGAGCAGGTCGGGCGGCGCCAGCACTTCCACGCTGCCGGCCCAGGCCGCCTCGCCGCCCTGGCATCCCGGGCAGATCAGGCCAAGCTCCATCGCGCCGGCCCCGATAGCCGCCGGCAGCACCCCGGCCACCGGATTGAGCGACCCATCGAGCGACAGCTCGCCGATCGCCGCATAATGGCTGACATCCTCGCGCGGCAGCACGTCCATCGCCGCCAGCACGGCCAGTGCCATCGGCAGGTCGAAATGCGAACCCTCCTTGAGCAGGTCGGCTGGTGCGAGGTTAATCAGCACCCGTCGCGGCGGCAGCGACAACCCCATTGCCGTGAGCGCCGCACGCACCCGCTCGCGTGCTTCGGCCACGGCTTTGTCCGGAAGTCCCACGACAAGAAAAGCCGGCAACCCGCTGGAAATCTGCACCTGCACGTCCACCGGCACCGCCTCGATGCCGGAAAACGCAAAACTGCGTATGGAAGCCAGACTCACGGGAAAGTTGTATTCGTCACGCCTGCATAACAACCGCACACACGCGGCTTGGCAAGGGCTGCGTCAGCCGGCGTGGTCCACCAAGGCGAGAATTCCCCCCTGGGTGAGGATTTGCGGCAGCACGCGCGGCGCGGCCCCAGGGGCAAAATAGACGTAAAGCGGCACGCCGCTTCGATCGTACTGCCGCAGGAAAGCGGTGATCGCTTCGTCCTGGCGCGTCCAGTCGCCTTTCAGATACGCCACGTGATGGCTGGAGAAGGCAGCCCGCACCGCCGGCGGCGAGAGGGCCAGCCGCTCGTTGACCAGGCACGTCACGCACCAGGCGGCACTCATATCGACCAGCACCGGCCGCTTTGCCGCCTGCAGTTCCGCCAGCCGCGCCGCCGAGAACGGCTCGCTCCCATCCGCCGCGAGTCCACTCGCCGCGCGGGCCGGCGGCGCCGACCAGCCTACGAACGCCAGCAAGCCCAGGGCACCCGCCAGCCCCAATGCCGAGGCGGCGCGCGGAAACAGCGCGTGCTCGGCCGATTGCCCCCGCCCGAACAACCAGGCGGCGAAGGCCACCAGCAGGAAGCTCGCCAGCACCGCGGCCAAGCCAGCCTGATCGGTCTGCTGGCTGGCGACCCACACCAGCCAAAGTGCCGCGCCATACATCGGAAACGCCAGAACCTGACGCAAAGTCTCCATCCAGGCGCCGGGTCTGGGCAACAGGCGCGCCGCCCGCGGGCTCAGCGCCAAGGCGGCATACGGCGCGGCCAACCCCAGGCCTAGCGCCACGAACACCGCCATGCCGGCGGCCGGCGGCATCGAGAAAGCCGCCGCCAGCGCAGCACCCATGAACGGTGCGGTGCACGGCGTGGCGACAATGACGGCCAGCAGCCCGGTAAAGAAGCTGCCGCGTGCGGCCAGCCCCTGCCCCGCGCCTGCCAGGCTCCCGCCGACCGAGAACACGCCGGACAGGTTCAAACCCATCGCAAACAACAGCCAGCCGGTCGCCGTGGTGAACAGCACGGACTGGAACTGCACGCCCCATCCGGCGGCACTTCCCGCCTGGCGCGCCAGCAGCGTGGCACCACCGATCGCGCAAAACGCCAGCACGACGCCGGCCGTGTAGGCAGCCACCTCCCGCCGCACATGCCCGCGCTCGGCGCCGGCCAACCGCGCCAGGGCCAATGCCTTGATCGCCAGGATCGGCAGCACGCACGGCATCAGGTTCAGTATCAACCCGCCGGCGAACGCCAGCAGCAGCACGTCCGCCAATCCCGGCGCCTGCAAACCCTGCTTCTCCGCCGGCAGCACCATCGGCGTAGCATCGACGATCAGGTTCTCCACCTGCCCAGCCTTGTCGGTCAGCTGCAGAAGTCCCGCCAAATGGCTGGTCAGCGGCTTGAGCGGCTTGAGTGACAGCCGCAAACCGTCCGCCGTTACCGTCACACGCGGCACCGCGCCCTGGTCGAGCACGCCGGCCTCGGCCGGAAAGAAACTCGCCTCGGTCACCGCGATCCCGGGCGCCTCCAGCCACAACACGCCCTCCTTGCTGACATGGGCGGGAAACGGGCTGGCGCGCGGCATCCGTGCCTGGTTCGCCTCGAACAAAGCCGCCTGTGCGCCGGGCGCGGCCGGCCCCTGCGGCAAGGCAAGGGCAAAGCGCGCCTCTTCCGGCACACACACGGTCGCGCACACCAGCCAGGTCGCATGCGCGGTGATGTGGGCACCGTCCGTTCTCGCCATGGCCGTTACCGGCAGCAGCAGCTCGCCGGTATAGGCGAAGCTGGTGAACGGCCCGTCATGCAGCCGGCGCGGCGCCGGATAGGCGATCGCGCCTGCCTCGGCGCCGCTCACATCCAGTGTGGGCGGCGCACCCGCGTCACCGGGGTTGGACCAGTAGGTATGCCAGCCAGGCGCGAGCTTCAGCCGCAGCCCGAGATGGAACGGCTTGCCCGCCGCCACGCTGTCCACGTCGCTGACCAGGCTCGCCACGTCGCGCGGGGTCGACACCGGAGCGCTCTCCAGCGCCCAGGCGGGGCCGGCCACCAGCAAAACGAGCAAAACAAGCCAGCGCATGAACAACCCTCTCGGCCCAGGCACACACTCATTCGCGCGGCCGCCGTAGCTGATACATAGCGACGAATGCTCCCTTTCGCACATCCTGCCGCCCTGGCACTGCCCGTGGCCGACGCGCTGCCGGCGCTGCTCGCCAGCTTGGCCGCGCGCCCCAACGCGATTCTGGTCGCCCCGCCCGGCGCCGGCAAAACCACCCTCGTGCCGCTGGCTCTGCTCGATGCGCCCTGGCTGGCCGGCGGTCGCATCCTCATGCTCGAACCAAGGCGCCTCGCCGCGCGCGCCGCAGCTACCCGCATGTCCACCCTGCTCGGCGAGCGCGTGGGTGGCACGGCCGGCTACCGCACACGCCTGGACAGCGCCGTCTCGGCCATCACAAGGATCGAAGTGGTCACCGAAGGCCTGCTCGTCCGGCGCCTGCAATCGGACCCCGGGCTGGACGGCGTCGCCTGCGTCATCTTCGACGAAATCCACGAGCGCGGCCTGGACGCCGACCTCGCACTCGCCTTCTGCCTCGACCTGCAGCGCGGCCTGCGCCCCGAACTGCGCCTGCTCGCCATGTCGGCCACCGCCGACGGCGCGCGCCTGGCCACCCTGCTCGACGCGCCGGTCATCGAAAGCGCCGGCCGCATGCACCCGGTCGACATCCGCCACGCCGCGCGCGACATCGCCTCGCCGCGCGACCTGGCGGACGCCATGGCACGCGCCGTCCGCGCCGCGCTGGCCGAGCATGCGGGCGACATCCTCGCTTTCCTGCCCGGCATGGGCGAGCTGCGGCGCGCCGAACAGGCACTCGCCGGCTGCGGCGCGCTGGTGCTCAAGCTGCACGGCGACTTGCCGCCCGACGAGCAGGACCGCGCACTCACACCTGCCTCCGGACGGCGCGTGGTGCTGGCGACCTCGATCGCCGAGACCTCGCTCACCGTGCCCGGCGTGCGCATCGTCATCGATGGCGGCTGGCGTCGCACGCCGCGTCTGGACCCCTCCACCGGCCTCACGCGGCTCGACACGCTGCGGATCAGCAAGGCGGCCGCGGAACAGCGTGCCGGCCGTGCCGGACGCGAAGCGCCCGGCGTCGCCCTGCGCCTGTGGACCACATCGCTGCATCGCGGCCTGCCGGCGTTCGACCGGCCGCAGATCCTGGAATCCGAACTCTCCGGTCTGGCGCTGGACTGCGCCGCCTGGGGTGCCGCACCTTCCGACCTCGCCTTCGCCGACCCGCCACCCGCCGGCGCGCTGGCCGCCGGGCGCGCGCTGCTGACCCTGCTCGGCGCACTTGATGGCGAAGGCCGCATCAGTGCAAAAGGCCGCCGCATGGCGACCCTCGGCGCCCATCCACGTCTGTCGGCAATGATGCTTGCCGCGGCCGACGATGCGGGCGCCGCGCTGGCCGCCGACCTCGCCGCGCTGCTGGAGGAACGCGACCCGCTGCGTACCACCGCCAGCGCGGACATCCACACCCGCCTCGCCGCCCTGGCTTACGGCGCGGCCGATGCGGACCGCGGCGCGCTCTCCCGCATCCGCCAGACCGCCAGCCAGTATCGCCGCCGTCTCGCCACCCGGGCGGCGCCGGACGGTGACGCCGGCGCGCTGCTCGCCGCTGCCTTTCCGGACCGCATTGCGCAACGGCGGGGCGAGCCGGGATCATTCCGCCTCTCCGCCGGCGGTGGCGCACGCCTGCCGGCCAACGACAGACTGGCCCAGGCGCCGCTGCTGGTCGTGGCCAGCCTGGAACAGAAGGCCAGCGCCCAGATCAGGCTGGCCGCCGCGCTCGATCCCGCCAACCTGCCCGATGCGATCGCCGCCCAGGTCACCGAAAGCGTCGAGAGCGGGTTCGACGCGACGAGCGGCGCCGTCTTCTCGCGCCGCCGACGGCGTTACGGCGCGCTGGTGCTGGAGGACCGGTTGGCGCCAGCCGAGCCGCAGGCGGTGGCCGACATCCTGGCCAGCGTGATCGCCGCCAAGCTCGACCTGCTTCCCTGGACGGACTCCGCCCGCGCCCTCCAGGCCCGCGCCGCCCTGCTCCGCAGCGTCGAGCCCGGCTTTGCCGACCTATCGGACGCCGCTCTTGCCGCCTGCGCCACCACCTGGCTCATGCCGCATCTTCTCGGCCTCACGCGACTGCCGGACGTGGCAAAGCTGGATCTCGCCACCATCCTGCGCGGCCATCTTGGCTGGGAAGCAGCCGCGCGGCTCGACCGCGACCTGCCCATCCACATCGACCTACCCGGCGGCCGCGCCAGTGTGGACTACAGCCAGCCGGTGCCGTCGATCTCGGCGCGTGCGCAGGCGTTCTTCGGCCTGGCGACAACACCGCTGCTGGCAGGCGGGCGCATACGGCCGCAACTCTCGCTGTTGTCGCCGGCTGGCCGACCGGTGGCGATCACCGCCGACATCGAAGGGTTCTGGCGCGGTGCTTGGGCGGACGTCCGCCGGGACATGCGCGGCCGCTACCCCAAGCATGCCTGGCCGGAAGACCCGCTCAAAACGTGAGACTTGTCTCGCGTTGCAACAGAAACTCAGCTCTCGGCGCAAACCTGAGACGAAGGCGGGGCCTCATTCTTCATGTCGGCCAAGGCCGCCGACATCTGCGCCGGCTCGGTGCCATTTTGCGTTCGCGTCACGTGGATCTCGTCCGGCAGATCCGTGAGAACACTCACCGGGCCGGTCGCCGTCGAATTACCGTGCCCTGCCTTGGCATGGCCTTCTTCGGAAGCGGCTACGCGGAAATAACTCAGCACATACACCCGAACAGCGCTGGTCCGCCCACCCGGCGTTGCGGTCCGCTCTACCTTTCGGATGAGGTCGCGCAGCTCGATGCCCTCGCGAAGGCAAACCTCGCGCAACGCGTCCCACATCTCCGGCTCGAGACGCATGCTGGTGCGCCCAGCGCCTGCCGTGATGTTCCGATTGACGAGCCTGCTGCCGGCCACGATTCCCGCTCCCGAGCGTTTGTCAGCATTCACCTACTCCAAGACAGATAAAAACGAAACGTTTATTCACTGAAATTCGCGTTATTCGAGACTAAAGTTCATGCGGTGAGCGCAATTCCAAGGAAAGTGCATGCAATCCGGTTAAGAGCTCTTGTTGCAGAATTGTATGCACCATACGGGAGCGTGCAACGCGACTGAGACCGGTGAAACTTTCTGAGACGATCGACACACGATAGTGTGTCTCACCGCCCGGCTGTGCCCCCGCGTGCCCCGCGTGCTGCGCACTCTCGTCTTCTACATTCAGGATCTCGGGTCGGAGCGCCTGCAGCAGGCTTGCCCGAACGCGTTCGGCGCGCGTTGTCTCATGCGTGGTCATCGATACCCTCTCCGCGGAACACGGCCCCGTTTGCCCAGCCTGTCGCGCGGGCTTGCCGGGGCGCCCGGCCAGCGCACATAACGGGCGATGAGCGAACGCGCAAAACAGGGAGGACCAGCGACGGACGGCAGCGCCAGACGGGCCTCGCGCGCGCGCGCCTACGACCCAGATCCAGCAGCGCCCGGGCGCTGCTGCGACGTTCCCGGCTGCCCGCACGAAGGCGGCTACAAGGCGCCCAAATCGCGCGACTCCTTGCGTGAATATTTCTGGTTCTGCCTCGAGCACGTGCGCGCCTACAACGCGGCCTGGGACTTCTACAAAGGCATGTCCACCGCCCAGATCGAAGCGCACATGCGCGACGACACGGGGTGGCAGCGCCCGACCTGGCCGTTGGGCCGGCTGGGCGGCGGCATGCCGGAAGAGGATCTGGTCGCCGACCGGCTCGACATCCTGGGTGCCGCCGGCATGCGCCAGGGCCGCACGAACGGGCGTCAGCCGAGCGCGGGCCAAGGGGCGCCGGCCGATCTCCGCCAGCCGCTGCATACGCTGGGCCTGGCTTGGCCGGTCTCGCTCGACGAGGTGAAGAGCCGCTACAAGGAACTGGCGAAAAGCCACCACCCCGACACTAACGGTGGCAGCCGCGCGGCCGAAGAGCGTTTCAAGGTCATCAATCTCGCCTACGCCCAATTGCGTTCGCATCTCGCCACCGGCCATGTCGGCGCTGCCGCATGAGCTTCCAGCCCACGCAGGCGCCCGCGCAGCGCCAGGACGACGAAGGACACGACGCAGGATGAACCAGATAGCCCCCCTGCAAAAATCCGAGGCCGCCGCCGGCATCCCCGACACCACGGTCGATGCCCGCACGGTCTTCGGCATCGAGACGAGCATGGTCGTGCCCGCTTTCTCCCACCGGGCCGAGCAGGTGCCGGAGATCGATCCCACCTACAAATTCGACCGCGAGACCACGCTGGCGATCCTGGCGGGCTTCGCCTTCAACCGGCGGGTGATGATCCAGGGCTATCATGGCACCGGCAAGTCCACGCATATCGAGCAGGTGGCCGCACGCCTGAACTGGCCCTGCATCCGCGTCAACCTCGACAGCCACATCAGCCGCATCGACCTGATCGGCAAGGACGCGATCGTGCTGAAGGACGGCAAGCAGATCACCGAGTTCCGCGAGGGCATCCTGCCCTGGGCGCTGCAGAACCCCTGCGCCCTGGTGTTCGACGAATACGATGCCGGCCGGCCGGACGTGATGTTCGTCATCCAGCGCGTGCTCGAGGTGGAAGGCCGGCTGACCCTGCTCGATCAGAACAAGGTGCTCCACCCGCATGCCAGTTTCCGCCTGTTCGCCACTGCCAACACGGTGGGCCTGGGCGACACGACCGGCCTGTATCACGGCACCCAGCAGATAAACCAAGGCCAGATGGACCGCTGGAACATCGTCGCCACGCTCAACTACCTGCCGCATGCGCAGGAGACCGCGATCGTGCTGGCCAAAATGGGCGTGGACGCCAAGGACACGCCGGCCCGCAAGCAGATCGAAAGCATGGTGGCCCTGGCCGACCTGTCGCGCGCAGGCTTCATCGCCGGCGACATCAGCACGGTCATGTCGCCGCGCACAGTGATCACCTGGGCCGAAAACACCCGCATCTTCGGCGACATCGCCTTCGCCTTCCGCCTCACCTTCCTCAACAAATGCGACGAAGCCGAACGCAGCACCGTGGCCGAATATTATCAGCGCTGCTTCAACACCGAACTGCCCACCGGCAACCTGGTCCGCCGCGCGATTTGAGAAGCCGTCCCGCCACAACGATCACCTTGGCCGGGCTTGACCCGGCCATCCACGCGCCAAAGCTGCCGCGATGCAAGGCGCCTGGCTCTACATCATCACCAACCGCCCGAATGGCACCCTTTATACGGGCACTGCAACTGATCTCGCACGCAGAGCCTGGGAGCACCGCGAGAGCGTGGCCGCCGGATTTAGCAAGAATTATCAGCTTACTCGCCTGGTGTTCTACGAATTCCACGAGACGCTGCACGCTGCCCGTCAACGCGCCGCGCGCCGACGTGTGGATGGCCGGGTCAAGCCCGGCCAAGGTGAGTGGTTTGACGGACGGGATACACCAATGAGCACCACCCCCAAGGATACCCGCAGCGAGGATTTCAAGCGCGCCACCGCCGGCGCGCTGCGCGCCATGGCGCAGACGCCGGACGTGCAGGTGGCTTTCCAGCCCGGCCCCTCCGGCATCACCGGCAAGCGCGCACGCCTGCCCGTGCCCACCCGCGCGCTGCCGGCCCCCGAGATGACCCGCCTGCGCGGTGCCGCCGACAGTGCGGCACTGCGCCTGCGCCACCATGACGACGCGGTGCACGCCTCGCGCAGCCCGGCCGAACGCGACGCCCGCACCATCTACGACGCACTCGAACAGGCGCGCGTGGAAATCGTCGGTGGCCGCCACATGGAGGGAGTCGCCGCCAACCTCCGCGCGCGCCTGACCGAGACCTGCGAGGCCGACGGGCTCGACCGGATGACCAAACGCGACCAGTTGCCGGCGAGCGCCGCGCTGGCCCTGCTTGCGCGCGAACGCATGTCCGGCCACGCCTCGCCCAAAGCGGCACTCGCCGTGCTCGACCTCTGGCGCGAGGGCCTGGGCGAGAAGGCGGATGCCGCCATGCACGAACTGGCCGCCGCCGCGCACGACCAGAACGCCTATGCCCGCGCCGCCCGCAAGCTGCTCGCCGCTCTCGAACTCGCCGAGGGCGAGCAGGAGGTCGAGCAGGAAGAATCCGAGGACCAGAAAGAGGAGACCGGCGAGCAGAGCGGCGCGCAGGACAACAGCACCGAGGACCAGGGCCAGACCCAGTCCGAGAACGAGAGCATGCTCGCCGCCTCGCCCGAGGAGATGCAGGGCGAGCAGTCGGACGACCAGGCGAGCGAAGGCGAAGAGGACGACGCCATGGCGTCCGAAGGCGAGGACCGCCCGGCCGGCCCGCAGCCGCGGCGCGAACGCCCCGACGACGATACCGAGAGCCATTATCGCGCCTACACGCGCGCCTTCGACGAGGAGATCGCCGCCGAAGATCTTTGCGACGCCGACGAACTCTCCCGCCTGCGCCAGCAGCTCGACCAGCAGCTCCAGCATCTGCAAGGCGTCGTCTCGCGACTTGCCAACCGCCTGCAACGCCGCCTGATGGCGCAGCAGACGCGCGCGTGGGAGTTCGACCTCGAGGAAGGCATGCTCGACGCCGGGCGGCTCGCGCGCGTCATCGTCAACCCGATGCAGTCGCTCAGCTACAAGCATGAGCGCGACATGGAATTCCGCGATACCGTCGTGACCCTGCTGATCGACAATTCCGGCAGCATGCGCGGCCGCCCGATTACGGTGGCAGCCATGTGCGGCGACATTCTCGCCCGCACGCTGGAACGCTGCGCGGTGAAGACCGAAATCCTCGGCTTCACCACACGCGCCTGGAAAGGCGGCCAGTCACGCGATTCCTGGGTGCAGGCCGGCAAGCCGCGCAACCCCGGTCGGCTGAACGATCTGCGCCACATCATCTACAAATCGGCCGACAACCCCTGGCGTCGCGCACGCAAAAATCTCGGCCTGATGCTGCGTGAAGGCCTGCTCAAGGAAAATATCGACGGCGAAGCTCTGCTCTGGGCCTACCGTCGCCTGATCTCCCGCCCCGAACACCGCCGCATCCTGATGGTGATCAGCGACGGCGCGCCCGTCGACGACAGCACCCTGTCGATCAATCCAGGCAACTTCCTCGAACGCCATCTGCGCGAGGTGATCCGCGAAATCGAATCACGCGACACGGTCGAGCTGATCGCCATCGGCATAGGGCACGACGTGACGCGGTATTACCGGCGCGCGGTGACGATCGTGGATGCGGAGGAGTTGGGCGGGACAATGATGAAGAAATTGTCGGAGCTGTTCGACGAGGATGCGGCGGAGGCTTGGGTGCGATCGACGATCGAGCGCTCGTCGATTGTGGGGTGAGGGAAAAGCAGCAGACTTGCCTAACCAGCCTCACTCCCCGGCGGTGGCCGCCGCATGCAATTGCTGGCATAGACGCTCCGCATCGGCGGGGCAGGACGACACCGACAAGCTGGCGATCCTCTTCAATTTCTCGGAATCGATCGTCTGGTTGACGTGACTGAGCACGAATGCCTGCAAGCCCGGCCGTCGAACGACCAGATGGGCGAGATCGGGTAGCGTCGTCCAGTGCTCCAGCAGAATGTTGGCGATCGCGTCCGCATTACCTTCCGAAATGCTTCCGTCATCGCAGTTGCGAAACCGAACGAAAGTTGTGTCGACATCCTTCCAGCTCTTAATGGTGTCTGTCATCGCTTCGGCTGCGTCGGCGTCTCTAGGCTGGCAGAGGGAAGATTGGGCAAGCGCCGGCCCTACAAAGTTGGCAACGCTCATCACGATAGCTAAATACAGGCGTAACCTAGCCATGCGCTCGTCCGTTCAGTACTCTGCCGCGATTTCGGAGCGTCGCGCTGCGCGCGGATGATTCCTCGTTATGCGCAACCTCGACCACCGTAAGCGCGTCGACTTTCATGGCGTTGCTGATCGCGTGCATGCCGTCGTCGGACGTGCGGATGCAACCCATCGTCCAGTGAGGCGGACCGGGTCGGTGCGCGGCTTGAGCTTCACCTGAATGAACCCCGATACCGACATGCCCCGGCACGTTGAAGCGAATGATCCCATAAGAGCCGAAAGGTCCATTTGGATCAGCCGGGTGACTGTGGGGCACCGTTTGATCCTGGACGGTGTAGCTGCCGTTCTGAAGGTGACGAAGTGTCGCATGACTATCGACATTGTTATAGGCAGCCCACGATCCAACCTCCCGCCCCTGCCCGTCAATCATGGTGATTTGGTGACTTTGTCCATCGAATACCAATTTCGACACCGTTTGCGTCCTCCCATCTGCTCGGCGGCCGCCATTAGAAAGAACGCCATGCCAACGACGATGCAGGCTGCGTGACGCGAGATTTCCGAATAGCCGTCGCCGAATACGGAAGATGTCAAACTGTAGCATATCACCAGCCCTGCCAGGGCAAAACTTGTCGACCAGCCAGGCAGGAAGGCCGTGAGCGCCGCCATCATAATCGAGAGACTGCATAGCCCAACGAACGCCGATACCGGCAACATCGCCAGGTAAGTCGACAACGACGTTGCCTTCAGAACGCGAAACGCCAGGCCCTCCGCATCGCTCGGCCGCTCGAACGGGGTTAGGTCCTGCAAGTACAACCGCTGTGCCAGCCGCGCCGCGCGCAACAGCGGCATGAAGAACGTGGCAGGCTGGCGCACGAACAAACCCAACAGCGCGAGCCGGCTGACCCGGTCCACTTCCGGGCACAGGCGCGAATGGGCGATGTCGTCGCGATAGCCGTTACCGCCGATCGCCGCCAGGCACGCAGGCGGCATGCCCAGGGTGGCGAGTGCCGCCGGCTTATCCGCCGCCTCTGGCAGAATGGCGGCGAAAAGCGTGTCAGCGATGTCGATATGTTCGACCGAGCGTGTGATGTTCGCAGGGCTGGCGTTCAGCAGGGCGAAAAGCAACGGCGCCGCAAGTGCAGCACTGCCCAGGCAGGTCGCCCGCCAGGGA
The DNA here is from genome assembly GCA_963848205.1 of uncultured Alphaproteobacteria bacterium. Taxonomy (GTDB): domain Bacteria; phylum Pseudomonadota; class Alphaproteobacteria; order Acetobacterales; family Acetobacteraceae; genus BOG-908. The sequence goes on from CAWKCV010000003.1 coordinate 989,195, forward strand.
CTGCGCCCAACCGCCAGGCACGCCAACGCGGCCAGCAACCCAAGCACGCCGGCCAAAGCCTGATACTGTTCCTTCACGTTGCCGAGCCAGAATATCACCAGCATGGTCACCACGACGAACAGCCAGGCAGGCGGCCGCCGATGCGCCACGATGGCGATGATCGCCGCCAGCATCAGCGAGGTGCCGGCAATGCCGGAAAAATCCACATACAACGTGTTGAGATACGAGAGTATCGCGATATCGCCGAACACCAGGAACAGCGCGGCCGAGAGCGTCAATCGCGCGCGCGACCCGATCGGGGCGGCCAGCAAAACCAATGCCAGCACCATCGTCAGGGCGGCGCGGAGTGCGCCCACTAGCCGCAACGAAAAATGCGCATGCTTGCGATGCAGATGCGCCGCCGCCCAGGGAAACAGATTGTCCGACGACGCCATGCACAAATCGGGGTGCCGGTCGCCATCGAACACCAGGCCCGGCCAGGCGTTCTGCAGATGCGAGGATATCTTCGATTGCCCGACATAGTCCGGCCACACGCCCACGCAGGCGGCCTCGCGAAAGAAGTCGAGATTGTTCGCGTAGCCCACCATCGGCACCGCCAGGCACACATAGGCCATGCGCGTCGCCAGCAGCGCGATCAGCGCCCAGCTTGCAACGTCGGGCAGCCTGGCCAGGATTCGCTCGCGCATCCGCACGTCTCATGGCAAAACGATCCGCCACCAGTCAAACGGCCAGCTTGCGGCCGCCGCAATTCTTTCACTTGACCCAGACTCGGCCGCGTTCGGCAAGGTCACACCAAGCACCGGAGACGACCATGCCTCGCACGGGACACAGTTGACGGAACAAGCCGCCCTCGCGATCTCTCCGCCCTTGACCGCCTCGCGCGGGACAGAGCCGGAGCCCCGTTCGATGCCGCCCACCCCCACCCCGAAACGTCTGCACGTGATCACCTGGGGCTGCCAGATGAACGTGTATGACTCCGCCCGGATGGCGGACGTGCTGGCCCCGCTCGGCTACGCCCCGGCCGCCGGGCCGGAAGAGGCCGACATGGTCATCCTCAACACCTGCCACATCCGCGACCGTGCGACCGAAAAAGTCTTCTCCGAACTGGGCCGCCTGCGCCTGATCAAGCAGGCGCGCGCCGAGGCGGGCCAGGGCACCATCCTCGCGGTGGCCGGCTGCGTCGCCCAGGCCGAAGGCGCCGAAATCCTCGCCCGCGCACCCTATGTGGACATCGTGCTCGGTCCGCAGACCTATCACCGCCTGCCCGAAATGGTGGCGCAAGCCAGCCGCGCCGCCGGCGCCGTCATCGACACCGACTTCCCTCCCGAATCAAAGTTCGACCACCTGCCGGACGCAGCCGCCGCGCAAACCCCGGGTGGCCTGACCGCCTTCCTCACCATCCAGGAAGGCTGCGACAAGTTCTGCAGCTTCTGCGTCGTCCCCTACACCCGCGGCGCCGAGGATAGCCGCCCCGCCGCCGCCATCGTGGCCGAGGCACGACGCATGGTCGCTGGCGGCGTTCGCGAGATCACCCTGCTCGGCCAGAACGTGAACGCCTGGCATGGCGCGGGCCCGGATGGCGCCCCGCGCACCCTCGGCTGGCTGCTCCGCGCGCTCGCCGAGATCCCTCGCCTCGCCCGCCTGCGCTACACCACCTCGCACCCCAACGATATGGACGACGACCTGATCGCCGCCCATCGCGACCTGCCCCAAGTCATGCCGTTCCTGCATCTGCCGGTGCAATCGGGCTCGGACCGCATGCTCACCGCGATGAACCGGCGCCACACCTCGGCCGACTACCTCGCCGTCATCGGCCGCCTGCGCGCCGCCCGCCCCGACATCGCCCTCTCGTCGGACTTCATCGTCGGCCACCCCGGCGAGACCGAGGCCGATTTCGAAGCCACTCTCCAGCTCATCCGCGAGGTGGGCTTCTCGCAGGCCTTCAGCTTCAACTACTCGCCGCGCCCCGGCACGCCCGCCGCCGGCGCGCCGAACCAGGTGCCCGAGGTTGAAAAGGACCGCCGCCTCCATGCGCTGCAGGACCTGCTCCGCACCCAGCAGGCCGCGTTCAACGCGCGCTGCGTCGGCCTCACGCTGCCGGTGCTGATCACCGGCCCCGGCCGCCACCCCGGCCAGATCGCCGGCCGCTCGCCCTACCTTCAACCCGTTCACCTGATCGGCCCGGCATCGCTGATCGGTCAGGAGATCATGGTGTGCATCGAGGCTGCGCACACCAATTCACTGTCTGGAGCAACCCTCAAGGAGAAGGCCTGCGCTTGACCCAACTGTCCCACGCCGCCGCTACCGCCCCTGGCAAGGCTGTGATGCTCAATTTCAACGATAACGCCCTGCTGCCATTGCTGCTCGGCGATCACGATCGGCACCTGGTGCGGCTGGAACAGGGTTTTGGCGTGCGCCTCGCATGCCGGGGCAATCGCGTGGCCATCAGCGGCGACCCGGACCGCGTGCAGGCGGCCCAGGCGGCGCTGACAGGCCTGTGGCAGCGGCTGGAAAAGGGCCAGGCAGTCGCGTCGGCCGATGTGGACGCCGCCATCCGCATGCTCAATCGCGCGCCTGACGAAGACCCGCGCCTGCCGCTTTCCGATCTGCCCGCCATTCGCACTCGGCGCGGCGCCGTCGGGCCCCGCTCGCCCGGCCAGCAGACCTACATGGAAACGCTGGGCCGGCACGAGATGGTGTTCGCGCTCGGCCCGGCAGGCACCGGCAAAACGTATCTGGCGGTCGCCCAGGCCGTCGCCATGCTGCTCGCCAACCGCGTCGAACGCATCGTTCTCTGCCGCCCCGCGGTCGAGGCCGGCGAGCGGCTCGGCTTCCTGCCCGGCGACCTCAAGGAGAAGATCGACCCCTATCTGCGCCCGCTCTACGATGCGCTGCACGACATGATGCCCGGCGACCAGGTCATCCGACGCATGGGCACCGGGGAGATCGAGGTCGCCCCCCTCGCCTTCATGCGCGGCCGCACGCTGGCCCACGCGTTCGTCATCCTCGACGAAGCGCAGAACACCACTGAAGCGCAGATGAAGATGTTTTTGACGCGCATGGGCGAGGGAACCCGCATGGTCGTCACCGGCGATCTCACCCAGATCGACCTGCCGCCGGGCACCCGCAGCGGGCTGCGCGACGCGGTCGAGACGCTCGAAGGTGTCTCCGGCATCGGCTTCGCTCGTTTCAACACGCGCGACGTAGTGCGTCATCCGCTCGTTGGCCGTATAGTGGATGCCTACGATCAACGGGCCGAAGCCGCGCGGGAGACCACGCAGCGCCGCGCCCGCCGGGAGAGCGATGCACACGGCCCAGTCTGAAGGAGAGTCTCCTGGCCCCGCGCAAGCGGGGTTCCGACGCGCTGCCCACAACCAGCCGACGATCCTCGTGCAGGATTTCGGCTGGCACCGCCTGGTTCGCGACGCCTCCCGCCTGGCCACCCGCGCCGCCATTGCCGCCGGCGGCGCCGGCACCGTGGTGCTCTCCAGCGACCGCGCGGTGAAAACGCTTAACGCCGCGCACCGCCAGCGCAACAAGCCCACCAACGTGCTGACGTTCGAGCCCGCCGGCGGCTTTCTCGGCGGCGACATCGTGCTCGCCCTCGGCACCGTGCGACGCGAGGCACGCGCTGCCGGCCGCAGTGCCGCGCACCATCTGGCGCATCTCGTGGTGCACGGAGCGCTGCATCTGCGTGGATACGACCATCAGAATGCCGGCGATGCGCGCCGGATGGAGATGGAAGAGGCGCGGATACTGCGAACGTTGGGGGTGCCGAATCCTTGGAAGAAAGGCCTTCTTTTTTGAAAAAAAGAAGCAAAAAACTTTTGCTGGTTGGTTTCGACGTGTCCTCGGACACGCCGAAACCGACTGACAGACGTTTTTTTGGTTCTTTTTCAAAAAAAGAACGTCCTTCCTTATGAGCGATTCCGAAGGCACCCTGCTCAACCGCCTCGGCAGCATCCTCGGCAACCGCACGCGCCGGCGCGGCCAGGACCACGGCGTGCGCGAATCCATCGCCGAGCTCGTGCAGGAAGCCGCCGACGCCGGCGAGTCGGATGGCGAAACGCCCGAACTCGACCGCCAGGAACGCGCACTCATCGCCAACGTGCTGCGCCTGCGCGGCACCACGGCCGACGATCTGATGGTGCCGCGCGCCGACATCATCGCCATGCCGCTCGATCTCACCTGGAACCAGGCCGTCGAATTCATCCGGCGCGAAGGCCATTCGCGCATGCCGGTGTTCCGCGAGCAGCTCGATGACATCGTCGGCATGGTCCACATCAAGGACGTGTTCGCCTGGGACGGCACGGCCGAAGCCTTCCGGATGGACACCATATTGCGCCGCCCGCTGATGGTGGCGCCGCAAATCCCGGTGCTCGATCTGCTGCTGCAGATGCGCGTCGCCCGCGTGCATCTCGCCCTCGTCGTCGACGAATATGGCGGCATCGACGGCCTGCTCACCATCGAGGACCTGGTCGAGACGATCGTGGGCGACATCGCCGACGAGCACGACGAGCAGGACGCACCCATGGTCACCGAACGCGCCGACGGCACGTTCGACATCGACGCCCGCATGAAAGTCGAGGATTTCGAACAACGCCTGGGCGCCCTGCTCACCGAAGAAGAACGCGAAGCCGACATCGACACCATCGGCGGCCTCATCTTCACCATCGCCGGCCGCGTCCCCGCGCGCGGCGAGGTGATCTCCCATGTGTCGGGCGCGGAGTTCCGTGTTCTGGATTCAGACGCGCGCCGAATACGACGGCTGCGGGCCAAGATGCCGGTTGGGGGTGGCACGGTTCAGAACGGTTCGGAAGCGACTTAGCGGAAGTGGTGTTGGCCGATAGTTGACGGACCGCTGTGCGGTGCAGAGTGCGGCAAAGCGGATGTCGGCAGCGGCAGGTGCCTGGTAGCTACCGACCCCTTCAGGCCGCTCGCTGATTGTAGAGCGTTTCCTTAACCCTGCGTCCGTTCGGTGTTCCGTCAGTGACCCGTCAGGGCTTCACGAAGCGATAGGCGAACCGATCGGTCTCGCCTTTGATTGTGGGGTCGAACACCTTGATTGAGTGCGGATCGTCCTTGTTCGCGAGTATGGAGCTTTGCGCATCCAGCACGAAACCGGCCGCCTCCACCTCCTCGCGGACGGACGCTGGGTCGATTCGATGCAGCGACTGAGTGTCGCTCGTGCCCGACCCTGCGGCGGCGGCGTGGTCAACGATGACGTAAGAGCCACCGGGCTTCAGCCGCGCATAGACGGCTCGATTGAAGTCAGCCGCCGTCGCGCCCTTGGCCTGCATCAGCGCGGTATGGAGATCGTGGTAGAACAGGTGCAACCACAGGACATCCGCCGGTTGCGTGACCTCCCCCAGCGCGACGAGGTCCGCCGAGACGGCCTCGACATTCTCGCGGCCCGGCTCACACGCAAGCGTCCGCATGCGGCCGACCGGATCGTTCTGGAAGTGGGCGACCTCGGCCGGCACGAAGCTGTAGACCCGACCTTCGGGTCCCACGACGTCGGAGAAGAGACGGGTCCAGTCGCCGTCGCCTGGATAGACGTCGACGACTGTGGAGCCCGGCTCGACGCGTGCGATCCGGATCAATTCGGATCGCTTGGATGGATCGTACATTGAAATTTCCTCTTTGGTTGGGGGAGTCGAGTCGCCGGCGCTAAGCCGGACTGGACAAGTTCATCTGCGAGGCGCGGGCCAGCGCTTGCGTGTCGATGTATTCCCGAATGTGGGTCACTTTGCCGTCCCGGATCGTGATGGCGAAGATCCAGTCGTCCTCGAACGTCTTGTTCGTGGCTTTGATCGTTCCCCGCGCGAAACCGGCGACGAAGACCCGGTCTCCCTGTGCCACGAACTCCTGGGGTTCGGTGGACGTCTCGACCGACTGGGATGCCGTCTCCAGCAAATCCGCGAGCCCCGCATGTCCATGGCGCGTTCCGGCTAGCGGCCAGTCTTTGCCCGGAATGATCCACTCGATATCGTGTGCGGCCAGCGCCAGGAGAGCCTCCTTGTCGCCGCGGCCGACCGCGGCGAAGAAATCCTTCACCGTCTGGATGTTCTTGTTACTGCTCATGGTATTTTCTCCATCTCGCACCGATGATGGGCTCTCGTCAGACTTGAGCCATGCCGCCGTCGACCGCGAGATCCACGCCAGTGATAAAAGAACTTTCATCGGAGGCGAGGAATGCGACGGCGTCCGCGATCTCCTCTGGCTTGCCCCGGCGACCCATCGGGATCTGCGACGCGAATTGCGCGGCCGCTTGCTCGGCTTGCTCGGCGGTGAGGCCCGTCGTCGTCTCGAGGGCCGGGGTCTCGATGGGTCCGGGGCTCATTGAATTGACGCGGATGTTTCGGTCTGCCAGCTCCAGTGTCCAGGCGCGCGCAAAATTGCGCACAGCCGCCTTGCTCGCGGCGTAGGTGCTGAATCCCGGCACCCCCAACACGTTGGCGACCGAAGAGGTCAGGATGATCGAGCCGCCGTCTTTAAGCAGCGGAAGCGCCTTCTGGACCGTAAAGAACAGCCCTTTCACGTTTACATCGAAGGTCTGGTCGAAATGGGCCTCAGTGGCCGCCGCGAGCGGTGCGATCGTGCCGGCGCCTGCGTTCGCGAAGAGGATGTCGATGTGACCATGCTCCTCCTTTACGACAGCATAGAGGCGGTCCAGATCCTCCAAGCGCGACACGTCGCCCACGACTGCCGTCACGTTTCCCGCTATGGAAGCTGCGGCCTCCGTCAATTCCTTCTCTCGCCGTCCAGTAATCACGACGCGGGCGCCTTCTTCGACGAAGCGCTTGGCCGTGGCCAACCCGATGCCGCTGCTTCCGCCGGTGATAACGGCGACTTTGCCTTCGAGCTTTTTCATCGTCTTCTATCCTTTAGTGTGTGTGTCAGGCGTTGGAGCGCGCGGTCAGAGCTGCGCCAGGCCGCCGTCGACGGCGACTTCGCTGGCGGTCATGAAGCTGCTGTCCGAGGAGGCGAGAAACACGGCGACGGCGCCAATCTCCGCCGGGTCGGCCATGCGCTGGAGCGGAGTCATCGCGCCGTAGGCCTTCTGGCCCGCTTCGCCGAGCGCTGCCTTCGCGAGTTCGGTCGCCGTTGCCCCAGGCGACAGCACGTTGACACGGATTCCGGTGCCCTTCAGATCCTCCGCCCAGGTCCGCGCGAGGTTGCGCACGGCCGCCTTGCTCGCGCTGTAGACGGTGAACGCCGGGGCGCCCGTTGTGCCGGCGCTCGATCCGGTCAGGATGATCGAACCGCCTTCGCCCATTAGCGGGAGCGCCTTCTGGACTGTGAAGATCGTGCCTTTCACGTTGACGTCGAAGATTTCGTCGATGTGCTCGGCGGTGATCTCGCCGAGCCGAAGCGGACCTCCCACCCCGGCGTTGGCGAAAACGATGTCGAGGCTGCCACGCTCGGCCTTCACCGCCGCGTAAAGTCGATCAAGGTCGGCCTCGACCGAGACCGAGCCAGTCACCGCGCGGGCATTGGGTCCGAGCTCGGCCACGGCGGCATCGAGCGCGCCCTGTCGGCGGCCGAAGATGAAGACGAAGGCGCCCTCCTCAATGAAGCGTTTCGCTGCGGCGCGGCCGATGCCGGTCGCGCCGCCGGTGATTACGGCGGTCTTTCCGTTCAGTCTTGACATGTTGGGTATCCTTCCACGCATCCGCCTTGGTCATTCGGGGATGCTCCGATACCCTCAACCTGGGTCTGCCGGGTGCAGGGGTTGAGTGTGGAAGCGCGCACATCTGTGGTGCGAAAACGATCCGGTCCTTCTACTCACCCCGGCCGAGACGATCGGTGTCAACCATTCGGGATCAGGCCTTGCTATGGGCCTTTCTATCAAGATTTGCGGGACCGCTGAACGACCGGTAAGGCTTTGAAAGGCGCTGCTGGCGGCGCAAGATTGCACCATGATCGATTGGGACGACGTTCGCTACTTTCTTGCCGTTGCGCAGGGAGGCTCGGTGCGGGCCGCCGCCAAGCGGCTCGGTGTCAACCACGCGACCGTGCTGCGACGCATTGCTCAACTCGAGGACCGCCTCGGGGCGCACGTGTTCGAAAAGCTGCCTTCGGGCTACCGCCTGACGCAAGCGGGCGAGGAGGTCGTCGAACTCGCGAACCAAATGGAAGCGTTGTCGCACCAGATGGAGACGCGCATCTTCGGTCGCGACCAGAGCGTGCGCGGGCTTCTGCGGGTAACGCTGACGCCACCCCTCGCAAGCCACCTGCTCATGCCAGACTTCGCCGATTTCGCGCGGCTGCATCCGGACATCGAGATGGAGATCTTGTCGTCCGGAGAGCTGGCGAATCTGACCAACCGAGAAGCCGACGTCGCGATACGCGTCGTCTACGATCGAAAAACCCTGCCGCCCAACCTCCACGGCCTGAAGGGGCCCGACCTGTTCGGCGGCGTCTACATGTCCCGTGATCGACTAGAAGCCTGGCGTGCAGGGGCGCGTGATTCCATCCGGTGGATTGTCATCAGCATGTTCGGCATTCCGGATTGGGCCAGCAAGGGCGAGGTTCGGACCTCGGGGGTTCCATTCAGGATCACGGACACCGAGGCGCAGATCGCTGCTGTAAGGCAAGGGCTCGGGATGACGACGCTGCCGTGCTTCATTGGCGATGCCGACACCCTCCTGGTAAGGGTGCCGGGCACCGAGCTGCACATGTATGGCACGGTCTGGCTCCTCACCCAGGGGGAGACACGCAACACGAAACGCGTGCGGCTCTTCAGTGAGTTCGTATCGCGCAAACTCGCCGCGCACGCGCCACTTCTCGCGGGCCGTTCGAAATCGCACGACTGACGCACAAAGGGTCCGCTGAGCGAACAGCCGGGATGCTTATGCATTTGCCCAACAGCGGACCGAACGGAAACCACCCATTTCGGCCAAAACCGGGATGCTTGCAATGTCCGCTCTTGGCAGACTGCTTGGAGCATCCAGTCGTCCGGAATCGGGCGCAAAGCGGACGCTCTCTCGACATACCCGCGTCAACGCTCCCCACCACGCGCGCCTTCCTGCGCCGCCTCAGCACATCGCCACCCACTATCCCCCGCGCCAAACCCCATCCTAAACTCGCGGGGTCTGGGGCCGACTGGCCCCAGCGGGTCCAGGGCAGCGCCCTGGCCTTCCGGGAGCCACCAACTTGACCGACTTCACCCAGGCGGCGCCCGTGCCGAGCAACCGGTTCCGCACGGACGCCACGCTTCGCTTTTCGCTGGAACGCCATCTGCCGGCCGATCTCTTCGCCGAAGCCGCCCCCCTGCTCGACCGCCTCGGCCAACGCTGCATCGCCGAACTCCCCGCCCTCGCCGATGCCGCCGAGCGCGCCCCGCCACGTCACGTCCCCTACGACCCGTGGGGCCAACGGATCGACCGCATCGAGGTCGACCCCGCCTTCGACCGCCTGGTGCAGATCGGCCAGGAAGAGGGCCTCGTCGCCACCCCCTACGAAGGCGGCTTCGGCCACTACGGCCGCATCGTCCAGGCCGGCCTGTCGAACCTGTTCGATCCCGTCAGCGCGGTCGCCACCTGCCCGCTGGTGATGACCGACGGCGCTGCCTGGCTGCTGCGCATGCACGATGCCGAGCTATGGGCAAAATACGGCGCGCGCCTGACCGCCCGCCACGGCGGCATCACCAGCGGCCAGTGGATGACCGAAAAGGAAGGCGGTTCGGATGTGAGCCAGACCTCCACCACCGCGCATCCCAACGAGGACGGCACCTTCAGCCTGCACGGCACCAAATGGTTCACCTCGGCCACCTCGGCCGACATCGCCATGGTGCTCGCCCGCCCCGATGGCGAAGCGCCGGGCAGCGCCGGCCTCTCCCTCTTCCTGCTCGAACTCAAACGCCCGGACGGCGCCTGGAACGGCCTGACCGTCCGTCGCCTGAAGGACAAGATGGGCACCCGCGCGCTGCCCACCGCGGAACTCGACCTCGCCGGCGCACGTGCCATCCCCGTCGGCGGACTTGGCCGGGGTGTGGCCAAAGTCGCCTCGCTGCTCAACATCGCCCGCGTCTGGGCCGCCTATGCCGGCCCCGCCGGCGTCGGCCACCTGCTCGGCCTGGCGCGCTCCTACGCGCACCAACGCCAGGTGTTCGGCAAGCCGCTCGCCGAACAGCCGATGCATACCGCCTGGCTCGCCCGCATCGCCGCCGAATACGAGGCCATGCTCGCCCTCTGCTTCGAAACCGCCGCCGCCGTCGGCCGCGCCGAGCATGGCGGCAACACCGGCATGGCCCGCCTGCTCGCCCCGCTCACCAAGCTTTCCTGCGCGCGGCAAGGCATCTGGGGCACCAGCGAACTGCTCGAAAGCTTCGGCGGTGCCGGCTACGTCGAGGATACCGGCATCCCTCGCGTGTTCCGCAACGCCCACGTGCACGCAATCTGGGAAGGCACCACGTCGGTCCTCTCCCACGACGTGCTGCGCGCCCTCCGCTCCCGCGACCTCGCCCTCGAATGGCTCGAAGACGTCGACCGCCGCCTGCACGGCATCACCGAACCCGCCCTCGACTGGGTCCGCCCACGCATCGCCGGCGCGCTCGAAACATTGCGCCCGATGGTGCTCGAGCCCGACGAACGCGACGGCCGCCGGCTGGCCACCGGCATGGCGCGCGTGACGCAGGCAGCGTTGCTCGCGGAGACGGCCGAGTGGCGCATCGTCCATAAGCACGATCGCTCGGCACTGATTGCCGCCGAGATCGTCACGCGTGAGCCGCTCATCGGGGCGGTTTCCGCGGACATGGAGTTGGGCGAGTTGGCGTATGGCAAGGAAGGCCTTCTTTTTTGAAGAAAAGAAGCAAAAAACTCTTTGTCCGCTGTCGCGATGCTTGCCGCCTGCTGGGGTTGTTCGCCTTATCTCTTTCCGCCTGCTCCCCGGCGCAAATCCTCAACGCCACCATCTCGCGCGCCAATCTGCGCATCGACCACAACATTGCCTACGGCATCGACCCGCGCCAGCAGCTGGACATCTACCGCCCGGACACGCCAGCCAAACTCCCCGTCATCGTCTTCTTCTACGGCGGCTCCTGGAAATTCGGCAGCCGGGCAACCTACCCCTTCGTCGCCGCCACACTCGCCCGCGCCGGCCACGTCGTCGTCGTGCCCGACTACCGGCTCTACCCGCAGGTGCGCTACCCGATTTTCCTGCACGATTGCGCGCAAGCCACCGCCTGGACCTTCGCCCATCTCGACCGCATCGGCGGCGACCCGCGAAAGCTGTTCCTGATGGGTCACTCCGCCGGCGCCTACAACGCGATCATGCTGGCGGTGAACCCGACCTATCTTGCCGCCGCCGGCACCAGCCGCGACCGGCTCGCCGGCGCCATCGGGCTCGCGGGCCCTTACGATTTCCGCCCCTCGACCGACCACGACGTGCACGACGTGTTTGCCACCGCGCCGAGCGACGCCGCCTCCCAGCCGATCACCTATGCCGACGCGCACGCTCCACCCTTGCTGCTGCTTGCCGGCACCGCGGACGAAACCGTCAAGCCGCGCAACACGCTGGCGCTGACCGCCCGGCTGCAAGCGGTCGGCGGCCGGGTGGAGAGCAAGCTCTACCCGGGCATCGGCCATATCGGCCTGGTCACCGCCATCGCGCCGATCTTTCAAGGCCGCGCACCGGTGTTGCGCGACGTGGATGCTTTCACGGCAACACATGCTACCGGAGATGCGCGCTAGGCTGGGAAACGGCCGCCGTTTCAGGCACAGGAGCGCCAGGAGCCCCGCCCGGAACCAGCCCGCTTGGAAGCAACATGACCATAGCCAGCGCCGTCCGCGCGATCCTGCCGCGCCTGGTGCATTTCTGCGCTTGCCAGCGCCGGCTGACCATGCTGCTCGGGGTGCTGCTGGCGTGCCTGTCTGTATTCGCGGCAAGCCAGCGGCTGGGCGTCACCACCGACACCACGCTGCTGTTCGCCAACCGTCTGGCCTGGAAGCAGACCGGCAACGCGCTCGCCGCCGCCTTCCCGCAGAACCAGAACACGCTCGTCGCCGTCATCGACGGCCACATCCCCGAAGAGGCCGAGGCCACCGCGTCCGCCCTGGCCGACCGCCTGCGCGCCCAGCCGAAGCTGTTCCGCGCCGTCGACCAGCCCGACGCGCTGCCTTATCTGCAACGCAACGCCTTTCTGCTCATCGACAAGCAACAGTTGCAGGACCTGCTCGACCGCACCGTCGACGCCCAGCCGTTCCTCGGCCAACTCGTCGCCGACCCCAGCCTGCGGGGGCTGTTCTCCGCCCTCTCACTGGTGGCCGAGGGCGCACAGCGCGGCATCAACTCCGGCACGCTGCGGCCGGCGATGGCACAATTCCACACCGCCCTGGCCCAAGCTGCCGACGGCCACCCCCAACCGCTCTCGTGGGAAAACCTGCTCGCCGGACCGCTCGCCAAACAAGCCGGCCGCTTCCGCTTCGTCACCACCAAGCCGGTGCTGAACTACGCCGATCTGCAACCTGGCGGCGACGGCAGCCGCGCCATGCGCGAGGCCGCAGCAAGCCTGCCCTACGTCATGGCCGGCCAGGCACGCGTGCGCCAGACCGGCGGCGTGGCGCTCGACGACGAGGAATTCTCCTCCGTTGCCCAAGGTGCCGCCATCGGGCTGGGCGGCAGCTTCGTCCTCGTGCTCGTCTGGCTGTTCGCCGCCGTCCGCTCGTGGCGCCTGATGGTGCCCATCGCGCTGACCCTGGTGCTCGGCCTGCTGCTCACCACCGGTTTCGCGGCCATCACCGTCGGCACGCTGAACCTGATCTCGGTCGCCTTCGCCATCCTCTTCGTCGGCATCGCGGTCGATTTCGCCATCCAGTTCACCGTGCGCTTCCGCGAGCGCCGCCACGCGCACCCCGAACTGATCGAGGCGCTGAGCGAGACGGGCCGCACCTCCGGCTCTCAGATCCTGGTTGCCTCGCTGGCAACCGCCAGCGGCTTCCTCGCCTTCACCCCCACCAACTTCGTGGGCGTGGCCCAACTCGGCGTCATCGCCGGCGGCGGCATGCTTATCGCGTTCTTCTGCACACTCACTTTGCTGCCCGCCCTGCTCGCGCAGTTCCGGCCGAAACGCGAAAAGCGCGAAGTGGGCGTGATGATGCTGCGCCGCCTCGAACCCGTCGTCCGTCCGCTGCATCTGCCGATCCTGGCCGGCTTCGTGGCACTCGCCGTCGTCGGCGTTGCACTCACCCCGTCGATCCCGTTCGACGGCGACCCGCTGCACACCAAAAATCAGCACACCGAGGCGGTCACCACGCTGAACGACCTCAAGGACAGCCCGGTCACCAATCCCTACACGATCGAGGCGATCCTCCCCTCGCTGCAGGACGCAGCATCCGTCAGCACGCGCCTGGCCAAGCTGCCCACGGTCCAGGGCGTGCTTTCGCTCAACACGTTCGTGCCCGAAGACCAGGCAGCCAAGCTCGCCATCATCGCGGACGCCGCCTCGATCCTCTCGCCCACCCTCACCCCGCCGGCCACCCCGCCCGCCGTCACGCCGGCCGACCTGCGTCGTGCCGCCCATGACCTCGACGTCAGATTGCGCGCCACCGAAGGCAAACTCGGCGCCAAGCTCGCCGCCGACGACCCGCTGCGCGCGATCGAGAAGGATCTGCTGCGCCTGGAGATGACCCCTGACGCCGAGATGATGGCCGCCAACAACGCGCTCATCCGCTTCCTGCCCCTGCAGCTCGACCGCCTGCGCACCGCACTCGCCGCCAAGCCAGTCACCCTCGCCGACGTGCCGGACGAGCTGAAAAGCCAATGGCTGCTGCCCGACGGGCGCGCCCGGATCCAGGTGCTGCCGAACGCCACCGTCAACGACAGCCACGGCATACGCAGCTTCGTCGATCAGGTGACCGGCGTGCTGCCCCATGCGGCCGGCTCCGCGGTGTGGATCGTCCGCAGCGCGCAAACCATCATCAGCGCCTTCGGCATCGCCGCCATCAGCGCCATCCTGGCCATCGCCGTGCTGCTCACCGTCGCCCTGCGCCGCGCGGTCGATGTCGGGCTCGTCATGGCGCCGCTCATCGTCTCCTCGCTGCTCACCGTCGTCGTCGTGCGCTCGGCCGGCATCAGCCTCAACTTCGCCAACATCATCGCCCTGCCGCTCCTGCTGGGCGTGGGTGTCTCGTTCAACATCTATTTCGTGATGAACTGGCGCAGCGGCGTCACCCGCTTCCTCGGCTCGGCCACCGCGCGCGCGGTGATCTTCTCGGCGCTCACCACCGGCACCGCCTTCGGCTCGCTGGCGCTCTCCTCGCACCCGGGCACCGCCAGCATGGGCGTGCTGCTGCTGATCAGTTTGATTTGCACGGTGTTGACGACGTTGCTGTTCGTGCCGGCGTTATTGGCGACGATCCCGCGGCCTCGGGTTATCTTGGGCGGGGTTTGAGGCAGCAAGAAAGCAGTCCTTTTTTGGGAAAAACGGACCAAAAACTTTTGGTTCTTTCAGGCGGCACCCTGGTGCCCTAGGTTGCGCCTCAGGAAGCTTCGAGTGCTGCGCTCTGTAGCTCACAACATTGCAGACTCGCGGGGCGATGGATGTCGGCCTGTATACAGAGCGTCATTGTCACGGTTGACCACCATCGCCCGCGTAGACGCTTCCTAGAACTCTGCTGCGATTTCGCGAGCACGCGACAGCATCTCAAAAGTTTTTTGGTCCTTTTTTTCAAAAAAGGACTGCTTCCTTCCCATCCCCACCAGATGCCCAGATTTCGCCACAATCGGGCCCGCACCACGCCGTAGTGCGCCGCTTTATTCACCAGTGCGCGGCCGTCCGGCTGCTCCTTGGGGACGACTTACCATGACGACGCATGCTTCGGCGACTGTGGGTATCCAGCAGATTCGGATCAAGCCGAAACTGTTCCATCCGGGCACGCTCCTGGCCCTGGGTCTCGCGGCAGCCGTGAGCTTCGGCCTCTGGAGTGCCACGAGCCAGCCCGTGAAGGTCCCCAGCTTCACGGGCGAAGTCGGCGGCGTGGCCTTCTCGCCCTTCCATCGCGGCGAGACACCCGAAGCAGGCCGGTTCCCGACCGAACACGAGGTCCGCGCCGACCTGGAAAAGGTCTCCGAATTCACCGGCCGTATCCGCACCTATACCGTGCAGGCCGGCATGCCGGACATCGCGCGCCTGGCCGCCGATTATCCGCTGAAAGTGACGCTCGGCTCGTGGCTGGACCGCCGCATCGATGTGGACAACACCGAGATGCAGCGGCTCATCGAGACCGCCAACGAGAACAGCGACGTGGATCGCGTGCTGGTGGGCAACGAGGTGCTGCTGCGCGGCGACCTGACCACGCCGCAGCTCATCGCCTACATCAACCAGGTCAAGCGCGGCGTTCACGTGCCCGTCTCCACCGCGGAGCCCTGGCACGTGTGGCTCAAGCATCCCGAGCTCGCGGCCTCGGTCGACTACATCACCGTCCACCTTCTGCCCTACTGGGAAGGGCTGCCGATCGACAAGTCGCTGTCCTACATCCTGGACCGGCTGGACCAGGTGCAGCGCGCCTATCCGAACAAGCATGTGGTCATCGGCGAAGTCGGCTGGCCGTCCGGCGGCGTGGCGATCGGCGGCGCGCATGCCAGCCGGGTGAACCAGGCGATCTTCCTGCGGCGCTTCTTCAATATCGCCCAGCAGCGCGGCCTCGATTATTTCGTGATGGAGGCGTTCGACAACCCGTTCAAGACGAGCCAGGAAGGCCGTGCCGCCGGCTATTGGGGCATGCTCGACCTCGACCGTCACGCCAAATGGTCGATGACGGGGCCGGTGCAGGAAACGCCGGATTGGGCCGACTGGGCCGGCATCAGCGTCGCCCTGGCAGCCTTGGCCGCGGGTGCGCTGCTCTCGCGCCGCCCTGACATTCGCCTGCCCGGCAAGCTGCTGGTCGCCGGCATGGCGCAGGCGTTCGGCGCGATGTTCACGCTGCTTCTGCTGGCGATGGCCGGCAAATACATGTCGCATCTGGCGGAAATTGTCTGGGGCACGCTGGCGTTGGGCCAGGCGTTGCTGCTGTTCCTGCTGATGGCCGACAGCTTCGAGCTGGCCGAGACGGTATTCGGCCGCGTGCGCCGCCGTGCGCCGCTGATCGCCCCGGCCGCTTCGGACGCAAAGCTGCCGAAGGTCAGCATCCATCTGCCGATCTGCAATGAGCCGCCGCACATGGTGCGCCAGACGCTCGATGCGCTGGCTGCCCTCGACTACGCCGATTTCGAAGTGCTCGTGGTCGACAACAACACCACCGATCCGGCCATCTGGGAGCCGGTGGCCGAGCATTGCGCCCGCCTGGGCGCCCGTTTCCGCTTCTTCCATCTCGGCCGCTGGCCCGGCTTCAAGGCAGGTGCCTTGAACTTCGCAATGGCCCACACCGCGCCGGATGCCGAGATCGTCGGCGTGCTCGACAGCGATTACATCGTCGATCCCGACTGGCTGCGCTGCATGGTGCCGCAGTTCGCCAACCCGCGCGTCGGCTTCGTGCAATCGCCCCAGGACTATCGCGACAACGACGGCAGCTTCTTCAAGCGGCTGATGTTCTGGGAATATGCCGGCTTCTTCCAACTCGGCATGGTCAACCGCAACGAACGCAACGCGATCATCCAGCACGGCACGATGAGCCTGGTGCGTCGCGTCGCCCTGCAGGAAGGCGGCAACTGGAGCGAGTGGACGATCACCGAGGACGCCGAGCTCGGCCTGCGCCTGTTCCGCGCCGGCTGGGAAGCCGTCTATTCGCCCCGCAGCTTCGGCCGCGGCGTGATGCCGGACGATTTCGCCGCCTTCCGCAAGCAGCGTTTCCGCTGGGCCTACGGCGCCATGCAGATCGTGCGCGGCCATGCCGGCGCCCTGCTCAACCCGTTCAACCGCGAGCTCACGCTTGGCCAGCGCTGGGCGTTCGTCACCGGCTGGCTGCCCTGGGTCGGTGACGCTCTGGGCCTCGCTTTCCTGCTGCTCGGCCTCGTCTGGTCGATCGGCCTGGTGGTCGAACCCAAGCGCTTCGAGTTCCCCATCGTGCTGTTCATGGTCCCCTCGATCGGGCTGTTCTTCTTCAAGCTGGCGCAGATCTTCACCCTCTACGGTGCGAAAGTCGCCTGCGGCTGGCGCGACCGTGCGGGTGCGGCCATCGCCGGCCTGGCGCTCAGCCACACGATCGGCAAAGCAGTGTGGAAGGGCCTGTTCATCCGCAGCGCGCCATTCCTGCGCACGCCAAAGATGGAAGACGCCCCGGCACTCATACAGGGCTTGGTGATGGCACGTGAGGAGCTGGTGCTGCTGCTGCTGAGCTGGACGGCGATGGTCGCCGTCGGCTGGGCGCATCATCTGGCCACATGGGAGGCGGTGCTGTGGTGCGCGGTGCTGCTCACGCAGTCGCTGCCTTACCTGGCCGCGGTGAGCGTTGCGGTGATTGCGGCATTCCCTGCGCCGGTTGCGCTGCCGGCACGGGCGGCCAAGCAGGTTGGCGTCCTTTCGGCGCAGCTTGGGGGAGACTGAAGGCAAGCACTTCTTTTTTGAAAAAAAGAAGCAAAAAACTTTTGTTCCGCTATCGCGCGCCTCGCGGCCGGCGTACGCAAGAGAGCAGAAGTTTTTTGGTCCTTTTTTTCAAAAAAGGACTGCTTCCTTTATGAGTATCGAATGTTCCGCACCCTCCCTCCCCTAGCCATCCTCCTGGGCGCCGCCGGCATCATCCCGTTCCTGGTATTCGGCATCGGGTCGGTCGGCACTGAGCCGCTGCAATCCCTGGCGGCCGCCAGGGCACTGGTCGGCTATGGCGGCGTGATCCTGTCGTTCGTCGGCGGGGTGCATTGGGGCTTCACGCTGGGTGAACCCGAAACCGGCCGCGCCGTGCGGGCCCGCCTGTCACTCGGCGTCGTGCCGTCGCTGGTCGGAGCGTTGGCGATTTTTGTGAGCGTGGTGGCAGAGCCAATTCCCGCGTTGGCCATCCTGATCGCAGGCTTCATCGGCACCGTCGTGGTCGAGTCGCGCGCGCAGAAGCGCGACCTTATGCCGCATGGCTACATGCTGATGCGCTGGGTCATCACGATTGTCGTCGTGGCCGTGCTCACAACCGTTCTCGTGCTGCGTTTGGCAGGTGCCAAAGTTCTTCTGTAAAAAATGTCTTTATTTTGCGACATTTTTATGCTTAATAAGACGTGTATTCAGGGTTGGAGCGAATAGATGTCCGAGGCCAAGATCATCCCATTTCCGGTGCGCGACCCCAAGTCGGCCGACCGGGATCGTCTGGCCCGCGCGCTGACGGACCTGCAAGGTGCATTGGCCGAGCAGAAGCGCGCATTGAGTGACTGGCGTTTTGCAATGACCGAGCTTGGGATCGGCGTGGCCGGCCTAGGTCAATCCCTGGTCAGCTACCAGGACAGTTTAGGCGAAGTGGAAAGCCGGCTGAGCGGGCTGCGTCACGAGTCCGCCAAACTGACACGGACGGCCGAACAGATGTAGCCCGATGCCTGACTGTTGGCCGTGCTTTACTGATCCACAGGCACGGTGAGGCCGAGGCCGGCGGCCGCTGCCTTGCGTCGGTCGAGCGAGGTTTGCTGGCTCGACCCGAACGAGTAGCCGTCGCCCTGGAACAATGTTCCGGGCGACAGCAGTTTCGGGCTGAGCTGCGCTTCCGTTTGGATGCTTCCAGCAGGTGCCTGCACATCCGGGTTGGGCATCGGCGCCGCCTGATACATCGCATTCTGGAAGGTGACTGGCTTGGAGGGCGCCGGCTCAGGCTGTGCCAACGGCCCCACATCGTCGATCTGCACATGCATGTTGTCGGGCGCCGCCGCGCCGAGCGCGATGAGGAAGCCGATCGGGCCGGCGAACCGGCAAACACGGGAAAGTGTGCTGTTCATCATCGGACCATGCGGAAACTGCTTCAGATGATCAACTAAAATATTAAAAAGTGATAAGTGTTTCAGAATCCCACGATGGTGTGTTCGGCGCGCCTAACCAGGGATGATCGTGCCATCGAGCGATTGCAGCGCCAGGATGCCGGGCAGCAGCTTGCCTTCCAGCCATTCCAGAAACGCACCGCCCGCCGTGGACACATAGCTGATCCGGTCAATCACCCCGGCTTGCCGCAAGGCTGCCACCGTATCGCCGCCACCGGCCACCGACCGTAGATGCCCAGCCTGCGTCGCCTCAGCCACTGCGTGGGCAAGCGCCATCGTCGCCGCATCGAACGGCGGCGTCTCGAACGCGCCGAGCGGGCCGTTCCACACCAGCGTCCGCAAACCCGGTAGCCTCGCCTTCAGCAGAGCGACGGTCTGCGGCCCCACATCGAGGATCATCGCGTCGGCGGGCACTTCACCAATCGGCACCACACGCACGGGCGGGTTCTCGCGGAATTCGGTCGCCGTCACCGCATCCACCGGCAGCACGATCTCGCAGCCACGCGCGCTGGCCTGTGCCATGATGTCGCGCGCGGTCGCGTGCATGTCCGCCTCCTGCAGCGACCGGCCGACAGCGATGCCCTGCGCGGCCAGGAACGTGTTTGCCATGGCACCGCCGATGACCAGCACGTCAACCTTGCCCATCATGTTGCCGAGCAGAGCGAGCTTGGTGGAGACCTTCGAGCCGCCGACGATGGCGCCCACCGGGCGCTCGGGATTGTCCAGCGCCGCGGTCAATGCCTCCAACTCGCGCTGCATCAGCCGGCCGGCATGCGAGGGCAGATGACGCGCGACACCCTCCGTGCTGGCGTGGGCGCGATGGGCGGCGGAGAACGCATCGTTGACGTAGATGTCGGCCAGCGATGCCAGCCGGCGCGCCATCTCCGGATCGTTCTCCTCCTCGCCGGCATGGAAGCGCGTGTTTTCCAGCACCAGCACCTGGCCGGGCTCCAGGCGCGCGACGGCATCCTCGGCCACCGGCCCCAGGCAATCGTCGGCGAAGAACACATCCAGCCCCAGCACGTCGCGCAGCGCCGCCGAAATCGGCCGCAGCGACATCGTCTCGACGCGCTGCCCGCCCGGCCGGTCGAAATGGCTGACCACGATCACCCGAGCGCCCGCTTCGGCCAGTTCGCGTATGGTCGGCGAGAGGCGCTCGATCCGGGTCAGGTCGCCTATTTTGCCGTCGCGCACGGGCACGTTCAGGTCGGCCCGCAGCAGCACGCGCTTGCCTTGGACATCTACGCCGTCGAGTGTTTTGAACATTTGCTATCCCCTAAGCGAAGCAGCTCTTTTTTGAAAAAGGACCAAAAAACTTCTGTTCCGCTGTCGGAATGCTCGCGATGAGCACGCGACGCGGCGGAAAAAGCTTTCGCTTCTTTTCTTCAGAAAAGATGGCCTTCCTTTTCTAAGAACTCATCGCTCCCCACCGCGCCGCCGTATCCGACATGCGCGACGAAAACCCCCACTCATTGTCGTACCAACCCGCCACGCGCACCAGCTTGCCGCCGGTAATCGAGGCGGTCTGCGTGGAGTCGAACGTGCAGGAGGCAGCAACACCGTTGAAGTCGGTGCTGACCAGCTTCTCTGTATTATAACCCATGATGTGGTGCATCGGCCCCGATGCGGCGGCCCGGAACGCGGCGTTGACCTCCTCGACGCTGGCCGGTGTGGCGAGGTTCGCGTCGAGCGAGACGAGCGAGACGTTCGGCGTCGGCACGCGGATCGAGGTGCCGTCCAGCTTGCCGGCGAGGTCTGGCAGCACCAGGCCGAGCGCCTTGGCGGCTCCCGTGCTGGTCGGGATCATCGACATCGCGGCCGCGCGCGCGCGATGCAGGTCGCGGTGCAGAGTGTCGACCGTCTTCTGGTCGCCGGTGTAGCTGTGAATGGTCACCATGTAGCCGCGCTCGATGCCGAACAACTCGTGCAGCACCTTGGCCATCGGCGCGAGGCAGTTCGTGGTGCAGCTCGCATTGCTCACCACCGTCATCGCGGACGTGAGCACGTCGTCGTTCACACCGAACACCACGGTCGCGTCCACGCCGTCGGCCGGTGCCGAGACGAGCACGCGCTTGGCGCCGGCGGCGAGCAGGGCGGAGGCGGACTGCTTGTTGGTGAACAGGCCGGTGCATTCCATCGCCACGTCAACACCCTGGTAGGGAACCTTGGACGGGTCGCGTTCGGCGGAGACGCGTATCGGCCCCCAGCTACGGCCCTGGTAGCGGATGGTAATGCTGTCGCCTTCGACGATGACCTCGCCCGGAAAGCGGCCATGCACGCTATCGTAACGGAACAGGTGCGCGTTGGCCTCGACGCTGCCGAGGTCGTTGATCGCGACGGGCTCGAGATCGGTGCGGCCGCTTTGCACCATGGCGCGCAGCACCAGGCGACCGATCCGGCCAAATCCATTGATTGCCACAGTCACGGCCATGCCGGCGTCTCTCCCTTGATTTTTTCACCAGCCGCTTGGGGCGGAAAGTGTTCGGCGCTCGTTTTGGGGAATGAAGGCGCGGCTGTCTATACCGATCAGGCGGCCAATATGTGGCGCCGCACCGCACCCAGCGTGGCGCCGGGCAGGTCGGCGGACTGCAAGCTGGCCGAAACGAACAGGCCCGATGGCCCGAGCCAGCGCTCCCACCCCAATCCGCTGCCCCATTCCAGCCCGACCCGCGGCCCGTCGCCGAGCACGGCCGCACGCCACGGCATGTCCTGGCTCGCGAACAGCTCCCAGCACGGCAGCGAGGCGACGGCCACGCAGATCCCGGTGCGCAACAGTTCGCGCCGCAGGACGAGGGCCAGATGCAGTTCCGGCCCGCTCGCAATCAGCGTGGCCTGCCGCCGTCCCGGCGCTTCGGCGACCAGATAGCCGCCGCGGGCCGACCGCGTGCGGGATGGCCGTGCGGCGAGCAGTTCCACCGCTGTCTCGCTCACCAGAACCACGCTCGGCCCCTCGTCGCGCCGAATGGCCAATTCGAGGCATTCGAGCGCTTCGCCCGCATCGGCGGGGCGGAACACGTGCAGGTTGGGCAAGGCCCGCAAGGCGGCGCGCTGCCCGGCTTGTGCCGCGCCGGACGACGGCTCGACGAGTATCTGCACCAGACGCGTGCCTTGGCAGGCCGCCAGCCGCAGCGCTGGCAGCACCGCGTCCAATCCGTCCAGCCGGTTGGCCCGCATTGGCACCAGCCCGCCATGCAACGCCAGGCCGCAGCCCACCGCACCCACCCCGGCTGCCAGGCGGGCCGCATGATCTGCCTTGTTGGACGGATCACCGAAGCCCGCGAGTGAGGACCACCCCGCATCGCCGGGCAGGATGGTCAGGTCCGGCAGGCCGGCGAGCAGTCCCGGCAATGCCAGCCGCAGCACCTCCTCCGTCGAGCCGGCGGTGTTGCCGGCACGCAGCAATGGTCCGGGATCGGACAACCTCGTGTGCCAGCGCGGCGGCAGGCGGTGCGCGATAGCCAGGCCGAACTCGGTGCGCGCGGCATGGCGCGCGGCCCTGCGCAGCCAGGCGCGGCGTGCCCCGGCCAGCCGCCTCCCTGCCGCCGCCCAGGCGGACGACGCCGCGACATGCCCATCGGCGGCTGAGCCAGGCTCGCCGACACAGGCGATCAGCGTCGGTTTCAGCGATCGCATGGCCGACGACAGGGCCGACCACAAAGCGGCTTCGTCACCCAAATCGGCGTGGCGGACCAGCCAGCCGTTGCCCGTGAAGCCTCCAACGCCCGGCGCGTTCCGTGCGGAGACGCTGGCCAGCACGGTCAGCCGGCCTAGCCGCCACGTGCCCGCCAGCCAGGCCGCTTCCTGGACCGGCCCGGTTGCCAGGTCCGCGCCGTCGCACAGCACCCAGGTCCGGTGATCGACAAGCGAGCGGCCGAAACGCCCGGCCAGGATGCGCTCGGCCAGCGCGAAGCCCGCGCCGGCGCCGATGGCGGTTGCAAGCTCGGCCACCATGCCGTCCGCCTGGCCGAACCGGCTGGCCCATGCACGCCCCAGGCTGGCGAGGGCGGGGTCGACGACGACGCGGTCCCGATCGGCCCAACGTGGATCGGCACCGTCGAAGCGCAGCGCGCGGCCGATCAGCAGGGCAGCGGCCAGGCAAAGCGGCGCGCAGGCCGGCTCGCTGGCGGCGCGCAGATCGGCATGCATGGCGGAAATGGCCGAGCCGGCATCGGCGTCATCGGTTGCGGAGCATGGGGAGGTCTGCGACGTTCCGGCCATGTCAATCCGCCTTGCCGCCGCCGCTTTGTGCCTTGCCGTGACTGGCTGCCATTTGGTCGACCAGCGTGATTTCGATGCGAGCGCCGGCCGCAAGCCGGTGCCCAGGCCGGGCAAACCGGGGCCGCCGCCCACGCCTTCGCTGGTCACCATCCGTTATACCACGCCCGAGCCGCAATATCGCGAGGCGGTGGCCTCGCTGGTGGAACGCGCGCTGGCGCGAAAGCGCGACGTGCTGTTCACGGTCACGACCCTCGTGCCCCTCGGCGGCGACCCGGCCGTGCAAGCCGATCAGGCCGCTGCCGCCGCCAGCTCCGGCCGGGAAGTGGCCCAAGCCATCGTCGATGACGGCGCCGAACCCGGCCAGGTAGAGCAAACCGTCCGCATAGACACGTCGGTCGCGGTCAAAGAAATCCACATAGACGTGCACTAAAACAGCAAAAGTTTTTTTGGTCCTCGTTGTCGAAAAAGGACTGCTTGCCTACCCCTTTGCCCGAGCCTTGGCCACCGCCGCCGCCAGCGAATCCTCATCCACCGCCCCAGGTATCTCGGTCTGCCCGACAAACCAGATCGGCGTGCCCTCGACTTTCATCTCCTTGGCCAACTGCAAATTGGCCTCGATGCGCGCGGTCACGGCAGGGCTGTTCATGTCGGACACCAGCTTGTCGGCATCCAGGCCGAGCCCGTGAGCGGTGTCGCGGATCATCGCGTCGGTCGGCTGGGCGGGATTGCGCATCAGCGCCTGCTGCATCTTCTCGTAGCCGCCCTGGCGCTGGGCGGCGAGAATGGCGCGCGTCTCGAGCACGCTGGCGGGCCCGAGAACCGGGATGTCCTTATAGACCAGCCGCAGCTTAGGGTCGTTCTTCAATAGCGAGGCGATGGCCGGCAGCATGCGCCGGCAATAGGGGCAGCGGGGGTCGTAGAACTCGACCAGGGTGATGTCGCCTTGCGGGTTGCCGACCACGGGGTCGCCGAAGGTGCCGGTCAGCGCCTGCTGGTGGGCGGCCAGGCGGGCGTGCGCGTCTGCGGTTTCGCGAATCTGGTCCTCGGCCTGGAGGGCGACCACAGCATCGCGCAGGATCGACGGATCGGTTTTGAGCGCCGAGCGCACGATATCGACGATCTGCTGCTTCTGCTCCGCCGTGAACGCGGGCGCCGGATCGGCGGCCTGCGCGCGCGGGACGGCGGTCGTCAGCAGCAGAAAGCCAAGCAAAAGCGCGCGCCGCATAGAAATGCCTCAATATTGTTGAGCAGGCCTTTATCATCGCAAAGGTTCGCTGACGAGCCACGCCGGTTTCACCATCCCCACAAGCAAAAGTTTTTTGGTCCTTTTTTCCCAAAAAAGGACTGCCTGCTGCAAGCGGTTGCCCAACCGAAGCGTTCCGTCTATCCCCACCACCCTTTGGAGTAGCTCGTTTGATGGCGCCGTTGGATGAGCAATTGAACGGTCGCCTGCGCAGAGGCCTCGCGCTGACGCTGGCCGTCTGCCTGACGGCTGCAGGCTGCGATACGATCGGCTCCACCGTGCATTCAGTGCGCAAAACGGTGCTGGGCGGTCCGCTCGACCCGGGCGAGCATCTGAAGGGGTTCATCGGCGGCGTGGCGGCCGACGAGCCGCTGGCTGCCCTGGCCGCGCGAGAAGTGCTGGCTACCGGCGGCAATGCAGCCGATGCGGCGGTCACGCTCGGCGCGATGCTGACGGTCGCCCTGCCCTCGCGCGCCAGCCTTGGCGGCGGTGGCGCGTGCGTCGCCTACAGCCCGGGTGCGGCTTCGCCCGGCCGCGGCGTGCCCGAAGCGGTGCTGTTCGTGCCGCGTGCGCCGCGCACCAATGCCGGCGACAGGCCCGCCGGCGTGCCGATGATGGCGCGCGGCCTATATCTGCTGAGCGCGCGCTACGGCTCGCGGCCATTCGGCAAGCTGCTGGGCCCGGCGATCTCGGCGGCGAACAACGGCTTTACGATCTCGCGCGCCCTCTCGCTCGACCTCGCGCAAGTGCGTGCGCCGCTGCTGGCCGATGCCGCTGCCGCTGACGTGTTCGCACCCGGCGGCCAGGCGCTGGGCGAGGGAGATCGCGTGGTGCAGACCGATCTGGCGACAACGCTGGCGAACCTCGCCACCACCGGCGTGGGCGACCTGTACCAGGGCTTGCTGGCTCAAAGGTTCGCCGAGGCCAGCGCCCAAGCCGGCGGCCCGGTCGCAGCAGGCGACCTGCGTGCGGCAACCGCCTCGCTGGCCAATCCGATCGTCGTCAAATCGGGTGCCGATCAGGTTGCCTTCCTGCCGCCGCCGGCCGATGGCGGCCTGGGCGCGGCGGCCGCATACCTGAACTATGTCGCCCACGATGCGGTCAGCCAGGAGATGGTCGATTTGTCGGTCGGCACCGTCGCCAGTTGGCGCGCCGGCGCTGCGGGCCGCGATCCGCTCGCCTTGCTGCAGGCGCCCAGCGCGTCCGGGACGCTGCCTGCCCTGCCCGCTTCGACCAGCTTTACCGTGGTGGACCGCAACGGTGGCGCGGTCGCCTGCGCGATGACGATGGAAAACCTGTTCGGCACCGGGCGTATCGCGCCGGGAACCGGCATTCTGCTGGGCGCCTCACCCGCGGTGAAGCCGTCGGCCCTGCTGACGGCCGGCATTGCCTGGAACAGCGGGCGGAACGCTTTTCGCGCGGCGGCCGCGAGCTCCGGGCAGAATGGCGCCGCGGTGGCGGGCGCCATCGCCATGGGCCAGGCGATCGTGGGCGATCTGCCGCCGCGCGTGCCGGTGCCCGATCCTGGGCGGGAGAATGCGATCGGGTGCACGCAGTATGTGCCGGGGAACGCGGGGAGCTGCCGGTTTTATTCGGATTTGCGTAATTCTGGGTTGGCGGCTGGTGGGAGTTAGGGGAAGAAGGAAACAGTCCTTTTTTGAAAAAGAGGGCCAAGAAAACTTTGCATGCAGGCCATCGGCTTGAAGGTTGGGCAGGCCTCGCTGATCCCGGCGTTTCGGGTAATGGATGTGGTGGCGGCGGCTAATCGCAAGCAGGCAGCCCAGGCGGCGGACGTGCCGCGAGTCATTCATATGGAGGTCGGGCAGCCGGGGACCGGGGCGCCGGCCGGCGCGGTCGCGGCGGCCCAGTCAGCAATGCGATCGGGCCACGCGCTCGGCTATACGGAAGCGCTCGGGCTGGGGTCGCTGCGCGAGGCGATCGGCGTGCATATCCGCGACTGGTATGGGCTCGACATTCCGCGCCAGCGCATCGCGGTCACCACCGGCGCGTCCGGCGCGTTCCCGCTGGCATTCCTGGCCGCCTTCGATCCCGGCGACCGGATCGCCATGGCGGCACCCTTCTACCCGCCTTACCGGAACATCCTCACGGCACTCGGCATGCAGCCGGTGATCCTGCAGGCCAGCGCCGAACATCGGTTCCAGCCGACGCCCGAGCTGCTGGACCGGCTCGATCCGCCGCCGCAGGGGCTGATCGTCGCCAGCCCCTGCAATCCGGCCGGCACCATGCTGCATGCGGACGAACTCGCCCGCCTGGCCGCCTGGTGCGCCGCGCGTGGCGTCCGAATGATCTCCGACGAGATCTATCACGGCCTCACCTATGGCCAGCCCGCCTGCACCGCGGCCGCAATTCCGGGCGCCATCGTCATCAACAGTTTCTCGAAATATTTTTCCATGACCGGCTGGCGGGTCGGCTGGATGGTGCTGCCGCCCGACCTTGTCCGGCCGGTGGAGTGCCTGGCGCAGAACCTGTTCATCAGTGCTCCGCACATCAGCCAGATCGCTGCCGAGGCCGCGTTGGATTGCCATGACGAGCTGCAGGCAAATCTGGCGCATTACCGGCGAGCCCGCGCGCTGCTTCTCGACGCCTTGCCGCAGGCCGGATTTGCCCGGCTGTCGCCCGCGGAAGGCGCTTTCTATCTCTACGCCAACATATCCGACCGCACCGAAGACAGCGCCGCGTTCTGTGCGCGCATGCTCGACGAAACCGGTATCGCCGCCGCACCGGGACTGGATTTCGATAGCGAGCGCGGCGCGCATTTCGTGCGGTTCAGCTACTGCGCGCCGGAAGCCGAACTCGCCGACGCGATGCAACGTCTGGCGCGCTTCAAATGATGGCATGAATTCAGCTTCTGCCACACGGTTGGCGCAGTCCGACGTCTGCCACTCAGGTCGTGAAGTGTCGCGGATGTCGGCACTAACATTTCGGCAACGAAGTCACGTTATCTGCAAGGCTCCACTTTCGATGGAGGCTCCGTTGACGAAGACCTGTCAGGCGTGTCGCACGACGACGAGCATCGGCGCGTTCACCATGGCGTTTCAGCCGATCGTCGACGTGCAGCAGGCGCGAATCGACGGGTACGAGGCCCTGGTCCGCGGGCCCGAGGGGCAATCCGCACAAAGCGTGCTTTCTCAGTTGACCAATCAGAACCGCTACGCCTTCGACCAGGCGTGCCGTGTGCGTGCCATCGAGCTTGCGGCCCGGCTGGGCATCGATCGCCAGCTCAGCATCAATTTTCTGCCCAATGCAGTCTATGAACCCCGCGCCTGCATCCAGGCGACGCTCGAGGCCGCCAGCCGCACGGGGTTCGACCCGCGCCGGCTCACCTTCGAGATCGTGGAGACTGAAACGATTGCCGATACGGCGCATCTGCTGCGCATCATCGCCGAATACCGGCGCCAGGGCTTCAAGATCGCGCTCGACGATTTCGCCACCGGTTACTCAGGCCTCACACGCCTGGCCGATCTGCGGCCCGACATCATCAAGCTCGATCGCGCGCTCATCAGCGGCTGCGACCAGGACCGGGTGCGCATGGCGATCGCACGCAACATCATCTGCCTGGCCGAGGAAATCGGTGTGAAACTGGTCGTCGAAGGCGTCGAGACGGCGCAGGAGGTCGGTGCGCTGCAGGCCGCCGGTGCGCGTTTCATGCAGGGTTTCTATTTCGCGCGGCCGAGCTTCGAAGCCATTGCGACGGACGCCGACATCTTCGGCCCGAAAGAGCGGGTTCGCGTCGGCTGATCCGGCCAGGACCGGATCAGCCGACGCCGCACCCGTCAATGATGCGTGATGCCGCCGCTCTGCTGCGAGCTCACACCGATGATGGCACCGGCCGCCGACTGTGTCAGCGTGAACGGATTGCCGGCATAGGTGCCTGCCAGGTGAAGCTGATCGACTGCCGTGCCGTGGCTGCTGAGCGTGAGGATGTCCGTCGTGCCATTCCAGCCGATGGCATCGACGCCGGCCATGACGATCGTGTCGCCGGCGACAAAGCCGGAGATCGTCCCATGCTCGACGGCGCCATGCGCGAGTACCAGATTGGCCCCTGCGCCGGTGAACGCGATACCGACATTGCCGAGCGCAGCACCGGTAATCTGCGCCGTGCTGCCGCCGGCGATGTTGAGGTGGCCGCTGCCGGACAGCGCGCCGTTCAGCACCAGCGTGCCGCCCGAAGCGGTGATGGTGCCAGCGTCGGATATGCCACCCGCCTGGGCATTGATCGTGCCCTGGCCGCTGAGATTGCCTGAAACCACAACGCCGGAGGCTGCGCGTGCCGCGTTCACCACGCCGCCGGCCATGATCAGCGCACTCCCGGCCGACACCGAAACGCCGCCGCCCGCCGTCAACGTGCCCGAAGTGCCGACCGTCATCGTGCCGGAGCCGGAGCCGGACAGACCGCCGCCAATGGCCACGTTGCCCACGACGTTGATCTGGCCGCCGCCCGAAACCGTGGCCGTACCGGACGCGCCCGGCAGCCCGCCCATCACGAACACGCCGCCGACATTGACCATGCCGCCATTGTTGACGTTCAGCGTGCCGTTACCGCCGAGGCCCACGTAGAAATTGGTGCTGGTGTTCCACACGCCTCCGGCGATGGTCGCCAAACCCTGCCCGCCCGGCTGCAACCCGATTTTGCTGGAGACCGCGTTGATGGTGGCGTGCGAGGTCGCGTTGCCTTCGGCGAGCAGTGTGCCCTGGTGATTGTAGCCGACGATGAAGCCGCCCGCATCGTTGAAGGACGAGCCCGGCGTGAAGATGCCCGTTGCACTATCGCAGATCATGAAGCTGAGGCAGAGCGTGGCCGATGTCGTCGAGATGGCGCCGTTGACCGTGACCGTCGATCCGTCCAGGAACGAAAGCATGTTGTCGGAGAAGGATCCGTTCATGATGGTGGATTTGGCGATGACTGCGTCCCCGCCGGCCTGGACTGCGTGCCCGCCGCCATTCCAGTTGTTCGGGTCGGCCCAATTGCCGGCCTGGCCGAGACCTGTGAAATAGCGTGGGGGATCGTTCGGGTTCATGAGCAACTCTTTCGCTGGTGGTTTTGCCTGACAGCGAAGATGCCCGGATATGACTACGTCTTCGTTAACGGACGTGCGGAAAAACGCGACGGCGATCATTACGCGCGACGTGCCTCGCATTGCGAAACGAACTGCTGCATGAAACGGGAACGATGATACAACAATCGGCGGCCGATCCGTTCACCTTCAGTCACCGCCTGCGCGTGCGCTGGGGCGAATGCGACATGCAGGGTATCGTGTTCAACCCGCATTACATGGCGTATGTCGATGTGGGGCTGACGGAATATTGGCGCGCCATCGGGCTGGTGTATCCGGACGCGCTGCTCGAGGACGGGATGGACATCTTCATGGTTGCCGCCGCGCAGTCCTGGCGTGATGCCGCGCGCTACGACGATGAGCTGGATGTGGCGCTACGCTGCGAGTATCTCGGCACGACGAGCTTGCGCGTCGCGTTCCGGATACGGCGCGGCGACACGATTCTGTTCACCGGCCACGCCACCTATGTCGTGGCCGACCGCGCCCTGCGCACGCCGCGCCCGCTTGGCGCAATGCTGACGCGCCTGATTACCGGCTACGAAACCGTGCCTCCCGCGCAAAAGCC
Source organism: uncultured Alphaproteobacteria bacterium (assembly GCA_963848205.1). Lineage (GTDB taxonomy): Bacteria > Pseudomonadota > Alphaproteobacteria > Acetobacterales > Acetobacteraceae > BOG-908. Next base: position 1,019,184 of record CAWKCV010000003.1, read on the forward strand.
GGTATAGATCGGAGCGTGTGGCTGCCGGCGCGTGGGACCGGCGAGGGAGAAGCGATTTGTCGGACCATGTCGACCCGACGCGGGAGCAGTTTGCCGCCTTCCGGGCGATCGAGCGAGACGGGCCGGTGCAGATGCTCAACCTGGTCCGGTTCCGCGCGCACGCCCTCTACGAAGATGGACACGAGGCTACCGGCCAGGAAGCCTATCGCGCCTATGCGGCCGCGAGCGGGCCGGTGTTCAGCCGCGTAGGCGGCCGCCAGATCTGGCTCGGCCGTTTCGAGCTGACGCTCATCGGACCGCCGGACGAGCGATGGGATGCGGTGTTCATCGCCGAATACCCCAACGCGGGCGCGTTCGTCGAAATGGTCCGCGATCCGGTCTACCGTGAGGCGGTCAAACACCGCCAGGCCGCGGTCGAGGATTCAAGGCTCATACGCCTTTCGCCCGCGCCACCCGGCAAGGTTTTCGGGAGCTAGCATTCAAAAGTCTTTCGGTTCTTCTCTTCAGAAAAGAACTGCTTCCTTCCTCTCTGCGGACAAAACATGACGGACAAATCCCGCCTCCCCTCCCGCCACGTCACCATCGGCCCCGGCCGCGCCCCGCATCGAAGCTACTACCACGCCATGGGCATGACGGAGGCGCAGATCGCCCAGCCATTCGTCGGTGTCGCCACCTGCTGGAATGAGGCGGCCCCGTGCAACATCGCACTCTCTCGCCAGGCGCAGAGCGTGAAGCTGGGTGTGGCGGAAGCGGGGGGCACGCCGCGCGAATTCACCACCATCACGGTGACGGACGGGATCGCGATGGGCCACCAGGGGATGAAGTCGTCGCTGGTGTCGCGCGACGTGATCGCCGATTCGGTGGAGCTGACGATACGCGGGCATTCCTACGACGCGCTGGTGGGCGTGGCCGGCTGCGACAAGAGCCTGCCGGGCATGATGATGGCGATGCTGCGGCTGAACGTGCCGAGCGTGTTCATGTATGGCGGCTCGATCCTGCCCGGCCGGTTTCAGGGCCGCGACGTGACCGTGGTGGACGTGTTCGAGGCGGTGGGCCAGCACGCGGCCGGCAACATGAGCGACGCCGACCTGCACGAGCTGGAATGTGTCGCCTGCCCCTCGGCCGGCGCGTGCGGCGGGCAGTTCACCGCCAACACGATGGCGATGGTGAGCGAGGCGATCGGGCTCGCGTTGCCCGGCTCGGCCGGATCGCCGGCGCCCTACGAGGAGCGCGACGCGTGGGCAGTGGAAAGCGGCCGCGCGGTGATGAAACTGGTCGAGCGCAACATCCGCCCGCGCGACATCGTCACCCTGCGGGCGCTGGAGAATGCGGCGGTATGCGTGGGGGCCACTGGCGGTTCCACCAACGCCGGCCTGCATCTGCCGGCGATGGCGCACGAGGCGGGCATTTCGTTCACCATGGACGACGTCGTCGCGATCATGCGGCGCACACCCTACATCGCCGACCTCAAGCCTGGTGGGAAATACGTGGCGCTGGACGTGCATCGGGTCGGCGGCATTCCGGTGATCCTGAAGGCGCTGTTCGATGCCGGGCTGCTGCATGGCGACTGCCTGACGGTGACCGGCCGCACGCTGGCCGAGAACCTGGAAGGCGTGACCTTCCCCGAGGACCAGGACGTGATCTACCCGGTCAGCCGCGCGATCACGCCCACCGGCGGTGTCGTGGGCCTGCGCGGCAATTTGGCGCCGGACGGTGCGATCGTGAAAGTGGCAGGCCTGCACAACCAGCGGTTCGAAGGCACCGCGCTGTGTTTCGACAGCGAGGAAGAGGCGTTCGAAGCCGTGCAGCAGCGGGCCTACAAAGCCGGCGACGTCATCGTCATCCGCTACGAAGGCCCACGTGGCGGCCCCGGGATGCGGGAGATGCTGTCGACCACGGCGGCGATCTACGGCCAGGGCATGGGCGAGCAGGTGGCGCTGATCACCGACGGGCGGTTTTCGGGTGCGACGCGCGGCTTCTGCGTGGGCCATGTGGGGCCGGAAGCCGCACTCGGCGGGCCGATCGCGCTGGTGCGGAACGGCGACCGGATCACGCTCGATGCGGAGGCCGGCACGATCGATGTGGCACTGAGCGAGGCGGAATGGGCTGTGCGGCGGGCCGCGTGGCGGCCGCGGGAGACGGCGTATCGGAGCGGGGCGATCTGGAAGTTCGCGCAGTTGGTGGGGCCGGCGCATCTGGGCGCGGTGACGCATCCCGGGGGGGCGGCGGAGATCGAGTGTTATGCGGATATTTGAGGAAGGAAGGCATTCTTTTCTGAAGAAAAGAAGCAAAAGACTTCTGTCTCCGCGCATCTGGCTCTGTCGCGTGCCTTCTCCGTCCCAGATTCCCGAAAGTAAAAGTTTTTTGGTCCTTTTTTTCAAAAACGGACTGCTTCCTTGAGGACCCGCCCGCTCGCCACCTTGGCCCTGCTCGCCTGCGGGCTGGCGCTCGCCGCCGCTTGGGGTGCCGAGAAATTTCTAGGCCTAAATCCCTGCGCCTTCTGCCTGCTCGAGCGCCGCCCCTACTATGTGGGCGCCGCGCTGGCCGCGGTGGCCTTGATCTTGCCGTTGCGGGCCGCGTTGTGGGCCTTGCTGCCGGTGTTGCTGGTCGGCGTTGCGCTGTCGTTCACGCATGTGGGCGTGGAGCAGCATTGGTGGCCCGACCCATTGCCGGAGTGCAGTGCGCCGGATTTTTCGGGCATGACGATGTCGCAGCGGCTGGCGCGCATGCCGGCGCGGCCGGCCAAGCCGTGCGAGGACCCTGATTTCCTGATCCCGGGCGTGCCTGTTTCGATGTCGCAGATGGCATTCGGTTATGTGCTGGCGATTTCGGTGGGGCTCGCCATGTTGCTTGCAGGTGGTCGCAGGAGACGGTTCAGATGAGTTTGCCAGGAGACATGCCGGCGCGCACGCGGCTGGAGCGGATCGTGCGGGTGGACCATGCGGGCGAGTATGGCGCGCAACGGATTTATGCCGGGCAGCTTTCGGTGCTGGGGAATGGCGCGAAGGGCGATGTGTTGCGGCACATGCAGGCGCAGGAGCAGGTGCATCTCGATACGTTCTCGAGGCTGATCGCGGAGCGGCGCGTGCGGCCGACGGCGCTGCTGCCGTTGTGGCACCTGGCCGGCTATGCGCTGGGCGCGGTGACGGCGCGCATGGGCGAGCGTGCGGCGATGGCGTGCACGGTGGCGGTGGAAGAAGCGATCGACGAGCATTACCGCGCGCAGGTGGTCGAACTGGGCGAGGAGGAACCGGAATTGCGCGAGAAGATCGAGACGTTCCGCGCCGAGGAGCTGGAGCATCGCGAGATCGGGCTCGAGCACGAAGCCGAGCTGACGCCCGGCTACCGCGTGCTGGCCGGCGTGATCAAGGCAGGCTGCAAAGTCGCGATTGCAGTAAGCGAAAGAATATAGGAAGCAAAGTTTTCGGTCCCTTTTTCAAAAAAGGACTGCTTTCTTACGCCAATTTTTGCCGCACCAACTCCTCCGCAATCTGCACCGCGTTCAATGCCGCCCCCTTGCGCAAATTATCGGACACGCACCAGAACCCCAGCCCATTGGCAACCGTCGGGTCGCGACGTAGCCGGCTGACGTAGACCGCATCTTCGCCCTGGCATTCTGCGGGCGTGATGTAGCTGCCGTCGTCGTGGCCATCGACGACCACCACGCCGGGTGCGCCGCGCAGCAGGTCGCGTGCTTCGCCTACATTGACCGGCTGTTCGAATTCCACGCACACGGCTTCGGCGTGGCCGATGAAAACCGGCACGCGCACGCAGGTGGCGAACACGGCGATGTCGGGGTCGAGAATCTTGCGTGTTTCGACGGCCATCTTCCATTCTTCCTTGGTAGCGCCGTCGTCCATGAAGCTGTCGATATGCGGGATGCAGTTATAGGCGATGTTCTTGGTGAAGATTTCCGGCTTGGACGGGTCGTTCACGAAAAACGCTTTGCTGGAGTTGAACAGTTCGTCCATGCCTTCCTTGCCGGCGCCGGAGACGGATTGGTAGGTCGAGACGACGACGCGGCGCGCGCGGAAGCGGTCGTGCAACGGTTTGAGTGCCATCACCATCTGGATGGTGCTGCAGTTCGGGTTGGCGATGATGCGCCGTTTGGTGTGGCGGGCGAGTGCCTGCGGGTTCACTTCGGGCACCACCAGCGGCACGTCGGGGTCCATGCGGAACTGGCTGGTATTGTCGATGACGATGCATCCGGCCGCGGCCGCGCGTGGGGCGTAAATGGCGGAGATGGCGGCGCCGGGGCTGAACAGGCCGAAATTTGTCCCGGCGAAGTCGTAGGTTTCGAGGTTGCGGACGGTGAGGATGCGTCGGTCGCCGAAGCTGATCTCCTGGCCGACGGAGCGCGGCGAGGCGAGGGCGACGATGTCGTCGATCGGGAAAGCGCGTTCGAAGAGCGTCTTGATGATCTCGCGCCCGACTGCGCCGGTGGCACCCGCGACCGCAACCTTGTAGCCCATTGAACCCTGGTCCTCTCAGCCTCTAGAAGCTCGGAGTGGCAGAGCGGCGGGCGGGCGGCAAGCGCGGCGGGCGCGCGGCAGCCTTGAGGAGTGCCCCGAAGTAACCGAGCCGGCGCCCGCACCGCAACCCAGATAGGGCTGCCATCTCGCGGCCCATTGCATCCGCGAGGCCTCTGGCGGGTTCTAGCCCGAACCGGATCGCCGTTGCTCGATCGGCCTGCCACCAGGAGTAAACCCGACCATGGACCAAGCACCCGCCTCCGCCAGCAGCAAACCCACAGGTTCGGACGCAAAGGTGTCGCCGGCCGGTGCGCATCCAGCGCCGCCTGCGACATTGGTGATTTTCGGCGCGCACGGCGATCTGACGAAGCGGCTGCTGATGCCGGCGCTGTATAATCTTGTGGGCGACAATCTGCTGGACGACGGTTTCAAGATCGTTGGCGTGGATCGCGTCCCATCGAGCGACGATGGGTGGCGCGACGAGCTGACGAAGACGATGCAGGAATTCACGCACGACAAGACGGCGGAATTCTATGTCGACAAGATCGACGACAAGGCATGGGGCTGGGTGACGCAGCGCCTGACCTATGTGCAGGCCGATTTCACCAAGCCCGAAGACATGAAGAAGCTTGGCGAGCATGTGCAGGGCAATGCCGTGTTCTATCTGGCCATCGCGTCTCGCTTCTTTGGCGATGTGGTCGAACAGCTTGGTCAAGCCGGCTTGCTCAAGGAGACCGACGACGCATTCCGGCGCGTGGTGATCGAGAAGCCTTACGGCGCCGACCTGGACTCGGCCAAGAAGCTCAATGCCCGCGTGCTCAAGCAGGGCGAGGAGAAGCAGTTCTTCCGCATCGACCATTTCCTCGGCAAGGAGACGGTGCAGAACATCATGGCGTTGCGGTTTGCCAATGGCGTGTTCGAGCCGCTCTGGCGCCGCGACCATATCGACTATGTGGAGATTACCGCGGCCGAGACGATCGGCGTGGAGCAGCGCGGCGCGTTCTACGAACCGACCGGCGCGTTGCGCGACATGGTGCCGAACCATCTCTTCCAACTTCTCTCGATGTGCACGATGGAGCCGCCCAATTCGTTCGACGCGGAAGCGGTGCGTTCGGAAAAAGCCAAGCTGTTGCAGGCGATCCACCCCGTGCAACCCGACGATGCGGTGCGAGGCCAATACGCGGCTGGCCGTGTGCAGGACCACGACGTGCCGGCGTATCGCAGCGAGCCGAACGTGGCGGCGGACAGCAAGACCGAAACCTATATCGCGCTCAAGCTTGGCATCGATAATTGGCGGTGGGCCGGTGTGCCGTTCTACCTGCGCACCGGAAAGCGGATGGGCGGACGGCAGACGGAGGTGGTGATCCATTTCCGCAAGCCGCCGTTCGCGCTGTTCCGGGAGACCGAAGTCGATTCGTTGCTGCCGAACGTGCTGACACTCTCCATCCAGCCGCATGAGGGGCTCACGCTGTCGATTTCGGCCAAGCATCCTGGCCCGAAGATGGAGCTCGCACCTGTCATGCTCACGTTTGCCTACAAGGACGCCTTCAAGCTGGCCCCGAACGTGGGCTACGAGACGCTGATCTACGATTGCCTGATCGGCGATGCGAGCCTGTTCCAGCGCGCGGACATGATCGAGGCGAGCTGGGCGGCGGTCGACGCCGTGATCCAGCATCCTGCAGAGCCGGAGTTGTATGCGGCAGGCAGCGCCGGGCCGGCGGGCGCGGATGCGTTGCTCGCGCGGGCTGGGCATCGTTGGACGGAGATGAAGGCGGACTAAGGCGAGTTTTCATTTCTTCAGTCCGTTCGTGGAGGCGTTATGGCGGCCATCTGACGGCGCATGCGCGCTCTCGCGTGACGCCAACTGGCTCGCCAGAACAAGTTTTAAAACCAACACTGAAGAAACAAATACTTCTGCTTTCTTGCGGTACCAGCAACATGGCCACAATGAGCTGCACCGTTGTACCAGCGATCGGCAAAAGTCTTTTGCTTCTTTTCTTCAGAAAAGAAGGCCTTGCCTCAAGGATTCGTCGCCGTCATCGGCGTCCCGGACAGCTCCACCGCCCCCGCAGTCGTATAAATATTCACCATCGGCGTGCCCACTCCCGTCGTCAGACTGTAAGCCGCATTCAGGTTGGTCTGCGCCAATCCATTGAAGCCCGGAATGTTCGTGTGGAAAAACACACCCTTGTTGGCAGCCTGTAACGAGGCAAGCTGATACAGATACGGGTTCAGATTACCGAGCCGCCCGTAGCGCTCGATCAGCAGCGCGGTGGCGCCGGCCAGTTCGGGTGCGGCGACACTGGTGCCGATCACGCCGTGGAACTCGCCGGCGATGGACACGATGACGAAACTGCGCTGGCTGTTGCCGGCGCCATTTTGTTTGAGGTTGCCGCCATTGCAGGCGCCGCGATTGAGTTTCGCGATGCCGCCCGGGCAGCCACCGACCTGCATGCCGATATCGGGAACCGCGCGACGCGAGGTCGATCCGGTGTTGACCGCCGACTGCCATGCCGGCCGTGGAAAATAGCCGCTGTAGCCGCCGCCCGCGCCCCAGAAACCGCCTGAAACCAGGGGACCGAGCCCGTCCGGGTCATAGGCGACCTCAGGGTCGGACCAGCCGTTTTCTGCGAGATAGGTGGAGTCGAGCGAGCCCGGTTTGGAACTGGTCACCAGGTTGGTGCCGCCTACGGCGGTCACATCCGGGTCCGATGCAGGATATTCCACCCCCGGCAGAAAAGACGTGTTCTGGCCCACGAAATAGGCGGGTGCCGGACAGGCCTTGCCGGCGCTGTCGCCCGAGCTCGCCAGGAAGGTGATGCCCTGGGCGTTGCCTTGCAGGAATAGCTCGTGCTCGGCCGCGAGCACGCCGTAGAAACTCTGCCCGCCATTGAACGAGGGCGAATACCCCCGCTCGCAGCCGCCGAAGGACGAGGTGACCAGATCGACCTGGTTGCCTTCGATGATGCTGATATAGCCGGCGATGATGCTGCCGTCCGACAGATCGGGGATGTCGTAGAGCACGACATGCGCGCCCGGCGCTCCGGCCAGCACCTGCTGCGTATCGAGCGAGGCCTCGTCCAGCGCAGGGCTCGCGGTGGTCGCACCGCCATCAACATAGACGCGTGCAAACAGTTTTGGCGTCGGACGGCCGCTGACGAGCGTCCACTCTTCGTGGTCGAACATCGCCTGGATGTCGGAGTCATAAACGTCGCTGCTCATCAGGACGGCGATCGTGGCGCCGGTACCGTCCCAGGCATGCGTGGCGCCGCCCGGAACCTGGACGACGTTGCGGACGGACGGGTAGGCGTAAGCCTGCCTGAGGTCGGTGAACCAGTAACCGCCGGCGGGGCCGAGCCGGCTTGCCGGGTCGAGCCGGGCTGTCACGACATGGGCGTGACGATGTGCCGAATGCGGCGAGAAGCTGAAAATTTGGCCGCCCGTGGCGGCAATCTCGGGCGGCAGGACCGGCATGCGGGCCTGCAGCACGTGCGGCGATCCATCGCGCGTGCGTGCGACGAGGAGTGGCGTGCCGAGGTGCTGCTGCACCTGCGCGGCTGTGCCTGCGACATGGAGGCTGCGTGTCTGCATCGAAACGCTGAAGCCGCGGGCCTGAAATGCGCTTGCGACGTTTTCCATATCCCTGGCGGGCGGCGCGAACCGCAGGCCGAACTCCGCGGGGGAGAGCCATCTGTGGTAGTTGGGCGACGCAGGATTCTGCAGATCCGCGACGTAGCCCTCCAGCGCATTCCGGTTCCGTAACGGAAGCACGACGTCGAACGCGACGGGCCTGTTCGCATCGGCGGGCGTGGCGGTTGGTTCGGCTTGTGCAGTGGCCAGGCACGCGCACGCCAGCGCCAAAGCGATACCAGGCCGGCCGGCTGAAGCTGGGAACATGGAGAGCTAATCCGCGAGATGATGCTCACTGGAGTAGCGGAGCCGGGTTAAACGACGGTTTCCGTGGAATAGGCGAGACGAAAAAAGGGGAGAAGGTTGCCCTTCTCCCCTTCCGTCGAGATTGCAGGCAAGCCGCCGAAGCGGCCGCCGGTTACGGGTAGGCGGTTACGGGTTGCTGGGCGTGAGCGGCGTGCCGGCAACCGGGCCCGCGGGTGCACCCACGAACGCGTTGACGATCGGCGTTCCAACACCGGCGGTGAAGCCATAGGTGGGCCCGATATTCGTGTTGCGGTAACCGTTAAAGCCCGGGATGCTCGTGTGGTAGTAAGGCCCCTTGCCCTTCGCCTGGTCGGCGGCGAGCTGGTAGATGTAGGTGTTCACGTTGCCCTGGCGGCCCTTCTGCTCGACGAGCAGGGCGAGTGCGCCGGCCAGTTCGGGCGAGGAAACGCTCGTTCCGATGAAGCCGAAATACCCGCCGGTGCTGGAGCCGACATCGATACCGACAATGACGGAGCTGCGCTGCGTATTGCCATGGCCGTCCTTGGGGTTGTTGCCGCCGTTGCACGGCAGGATGGAAAGGCCGCCGGGGCAGCCACCGACCTGCATGCCGATGTCAGGTGTCGAACGATGCGCGGTGGCGCCGGTCGTGACCAGGTTCTGGTAAGCGGGCTTGGGGAAGAAGATGCTGTAACCGTTGCCCGCGCCCCAGTAGCCGCCGGTGACGTTCTGGCCGACGCCATACACGTCATAGGGGATTTCCGGATCGGCCCAGCCATTTTCGGAGACGTAGATCGAGTCGAACGTCGTGGGCGAGGAGGTAGTGACGAGGTTCGTGCCACCGACGGCCGTCACGTTAGGGTCCGACGAAGGCGTCTGCGGGCCTGGCGTGAACACCGGCTTGGCGCCGGCTTGGCCGTAGTTCGAGCTTGGGCACTGCAAGCCGGCCGAGTCGCCGGAGCTGGCCAGGAAGGTGATGCCCTGCGCGTTGCCCTGGAGGAATATCTCATGCTCGTTCTGCAGCACGCTGAAGAAGCTGACGCCGCCATTGTCGGCCGGGCCGTATTCCTTCTCGCACGCACCGAACGAGGAGCTGAGCACGTCGACCAGGTTCTGCTCGACCACCTTCAGGTAACCGGCGGCGATATTGCCATCCGCCAATGAAGGAATCGTGTAGAGGATGACGTTGGCACCCGGCGCGCCGGTGAGTTCCTGCTGCGTATCGAGCGAGGCTTCGTCGAAATCGCCGGTGCCGAGCTGGACGGGCGCGCCGCCATTGACGGGAACGCGGGCGAACAGCTTGGGCGCTGCGGTGCGCGACACTGTAGCCCATGCTTCATGCTCGAACACGGCAGCGATGTCGGAATCGAGCACATCGCTGGAGATCAGCGTGCCGATCGTCGCACCCGAGCCGTTCAGCGGCGCGGTGACGCCAGTATAGGTCGTCACGGTCTGCTGGATGGAGGGGTAGGAATAAGCCTGCTTGAGGTCGGTGAACCAGTAGGGCCCGGTTCCGCCATAGCGGTTGTTCGGGTTGAGCGCCTGGGTCGCGCGACGGGCGAAGGTATGTGCCACGTGCGGCGAGAAGCTGAGCACCTGGGCGCCGGTGGCGGCGATCTCCGGCGGCAGCTTCAGCGCGCTTGCCTGCTCGACATGGGTGACGCCCTCGGCGGTGCGCCCGACCATCATCTGCGTGCCGAAATGCTGCTCGACCTGGCCGGCGGTGCCGGTCACGTGCAGGCTGCGGGTCTGCACGGTCACTTCGAAGCCGCGCGCGCGCAGCGAGTTGGCGACGGTCTGCACGGCGGACTGTTCCGGGCCGAAACGCATGCCGAACTGGGCCGGAGTCAGCCATTTGTGGAAGTTGGGCGAGGCCGAATTGTGCAGGTCGGCGACGAACGCCTCCAGCTTGTCACGATTACGCAGCGGCAGCATGACGTCGAACGCGACGGGGCGGCTGGCGTCGGCACGGCTGACGCTCACGTCGGCGGCGCGCGCGGCCTGTGTGGCAAAACCTGTTCCGGCCAGAACCGTGGCACAGCATAAAAAAGTCTTCATTCTACCAAGCACTCGTTGATCTCCGCTATTGGTGGGCGTGACTGGGGTGGGCGTGACTGGGGTGGGCGTGACTGGGGAGAGCCAGGCTGGCACTCCATTCGCTATTACGTCCGGTGCTCTTCCGCGCAGCTTTGGCGGCTACCGACCCCGCTCGAAGGGGGGTGGCGTCGTTCGCGCGCGCAGTGTTGCCTCCTGTGGCCGTGACAGGACCGTAACACGGCCTTCCGCTCCCACAAGCCGAATTCCGTAAACGGAATGACTTGTATTCCGAAAGGGTTGCGTGGGGTTGATGCACCAAGTTGTGCAGCAGCGCCGGCTTGCTCGCCGGCAATGCAAAACCGTTCTAAATGCGCGCATCCCGCATCAAAACGAGCATGCGCGCGACCGCAGCGGCAAGGCCCGCCTCCAGCGCGGCACCGATGAGGAAATGCCCGATATTGAGTTCGGCGACCTGCGCGATCGCCGCCACGGCTGCTACGTTGTCGAACGTGAGGCCGTGGCCTGCATGGCATTCCAGCCCGAGCGTGGCGGTCAGCGCGGCCGCCTCCCGCAGACGTGCAAGCTCGCCTGCCCGGCCGAGCGCGTAAGCGCCGGTGTGCAGTTCGACGACCGGCGCACCGAGCGCCGCCGCGGCTTGCAACTGCACCGGATCGGGGTCGACGAACAGGGAGACGCGAATGCCGGCGTCGCGCAACCGGGCGATCATCGGGCCGAGCGACGCCGTCAGGCCGGCCGCATCCAATCCGCCTTCGGTGGTCACCTCGCGCCGGTGCTCGGGCACGATGCAGCAGGCGTGCGGGCGGGTGCGCACGGCAATGTCGACCATTTCGGCGGTGGCCGCCATTTCGAGATTGAGCGGCGCGGTGAGTGCGGCGCGCATGCGTGCCAGATCGTGGTCGTGGATGTGCCGCCGGTCCTCGCGCAGATGCAGCGTGATGCCGTGGGCACCGGCTGCCAAAGCGAGCTGGGCCGCATGCAGCGGGTCGGGGAAATTGCCGCCGCGTGCATTCCGCAGCGTCGCCACATGGTCGATATTGACGCCCAGCCGTTGGGTGTTCCGATCGCTCAACGCTCGCCTCCCGGTGCGCCCCTGGCATAGCTGATGTCGGCCGCCATCCGCAAAGCCGCGATCAGGCTGGCAGGGTTGGCCATGCCGCGGCCCGCAATATCGAAAGCGGTGCCGTGGTCGGGCGAGGTGCGCACGATCGGCAGGCCGAGTGTAATGTTCACGCCGCCATTCACGTCGATGGTTTTCAGCGGGATCAAGCCCTGGTCGTGATAAAGGCAGATCGCAGCATCATACTTTTGCCGCGCGTCTGGCGTGAACATCGTGTCGGGCGGGTGCGGGCCGGTAATCGTCAAACCCCCGGCGCGCAGAATGTCGATGGCGGGTTGCACGATACTGGCCTCCTCCGAACCCAGATGGCCCTGCTCGCCGGCATGCGGGTTGAGCCCGGCGATGGCCAATCTTGGATTGGGAATGGCAAAATCGCGTTGCAACGCCGCGTGCGTGGTGCGCGCGGTCTGCACGATCGCATCCGCCGTCAGCGTGTCGATGGCTTGCCGCAACGGGACGTGCACACTGACCAGCACCACGCGCAATTGCGGGCAGGCGAGCATCATGGTCTCGCGCCCGGCGGCACCAGTGAGTGCGGCGAGGAACTCGGTGTGGCCCGGGTGGGGAAAGCCAGCGTTCATCAGGACGGACTTGGCGATCGGGTTGGTGACGACGGCCGTAGTCTCGCCCGATTGGGTAAGGTGCACGGCGTGCTCGATGCTGGCGATGATGGCGGGTGCGTTGGCCGCGTCGGGGTGGCCGGCGATGGCGGGTGTGGTGAGCTTGAGGGGGCGGATGGGGATGGCGCTGGCGAACGCGGTGCTGAGCGTGGTGGGGGCGTGCGGCGCGATCCAGTCGGGGTCTGCGATGAGGATGAATTCGGGGCCGGTGTGACGCAGCGCGCGCCAGGCGGCGGCGGTGATCTCGGCGCTGATGCCGGCGGGGTCGCCCATCGTCAAGGCAAGCAAGGGAGCACTCCTTTTTTGAAAAGGAGGAGCAAAAAACTTTTGTTCCGCTGTCGCGTGCTCACCCCGAAGTCCGCGACAGCACGAGCAGAAGTCTTCTGCTTCTTTTCCTCAGAAGAGAAGGCTTCCTTACGCCGCGTCATCGCCATCAAATATGTATAGCCCGGTTTTCCACCGCGAGCGCCGCCTCCTTCACCGCCTCGCTCAGCGAAGGATGCGCGTGGCAGATGCGACCGACATCCTCCGAACTCGCGCCGAACTCCATCGCGGTTGCGATTTCGGCGATGAGCGTGCCGGCATCGGGGCCGATGATGTGGGCGCCGAGAATGCGGTCGGTGGTCTTGTCGGCGAGAATTTTGACGAAGCCGTCGGTGGCGCCCATGGCGCGGGCGCGGCCATTGGCCATGAAGGGGAATTTGCCGATGTTGTAGGTGCGGCCTTCCTTTTTCAGCATTTCCTCGGTGGCGCCGATGCTGGCGACTTCGGGCCAGGTATAGACCACGCCGGGGATGACGCCGTAATTCACGTGGCCCGCCTGGCCGGCGATGAGTTCGGCGACGGCGACACCTTCCTCTTCGGCTTTGTGGGCGAGCATGGGGCCGGTGATGACGTCGCCGATGGCGTAGATGCCGTCGATGTTGGTGCGGTAATGCGGGTCGATCTTGATGAAGCCGCGCTCGTCCGTGGCTACACCTGCCTCGGCCAGACCGAGATTTGCGGTGTAGGGGCGGCGGCCGATGGCGACGAGGACCACGTCGGCATGGATGTTTTCCGCTGTGCCGCCTTTGGCGGGTTCGATGGTGAGATCGACGCCGTTGTCGGTTGTTTTGGCTGCGGTGACTTTGGTGCTGAGCCTGAACTTGAGGCCCTGTTTGGCGAGCACGCGTTCGAACGTCTTGCCGATTTCGCCGTCCATGCCTGGCACGAGCTTGTCGAGATATTCGATGACGGTGACTTGCGCGCCGAGGCGGTGCCAGACGGAGCCGAGTTCGAGGCCGATATAGCCGCCGCCGATGACGACGAGATGGCCTGGCACTTTGTCGAGCTCGAGCGCGCCGGTGGAGGTGACGATGCGCTTTTCATCGACCGTGGCGCCGGGCAGCGGAATGCTTTCGCTGCCGGTGGCGATGATGATGTGTTTGGCGCCGTAGCTGTGTTCGCCGACGCTGACCTGGCCCGGTGCGGCGATGCGGCCCGCGCCTTTGAGCCAGGTGACCTTGTTTTTCTTGAAGAGGAATTCGACGCCCTTGACATTGGCGGTAACGACTTCGCCTTTGCGCTGCTGCATGCGGGCGAGATCGAGTTTGACGCTGTCGATGAGGATGCCGTGATCCTTGAAGGAGCCGGTCGCCTCATGGAAGTTTTCAGAGGATTGCAGCAGCGCTTTCGACGGGATGCAGCCGATATTGAGGCAGGTGCCGCCAAGGGTTGCGCGCATTTCGACGCAGGCGGTGCGCAGGCCGAGTTGGGCGGCGCGGATGGCGGCGACATAGCCGCCGGGGCCGCCGCCGATGACGATGACGTCGTAAGTGTCGGCTGCGCTGGCGGCGGGTTGCGCGGGGGCGGCTTTGGTTTCGGGGGCGGCGGGCGATGATGCGGCTTGCACCGGCGCAGGTGGGGCTTCGGGCTTCGGCTCCGGCCCGGGCGCGGCTGGCACGGCGCCCGAAGTCTTGATGCTGCCGAGCACGTCACCAACGGCCACTTCGGCGCCCTGCGCGGCTTGGTGTGCACCGAGCGTGCCGGCAGCGGGCGCGTTGACCTCGACGGTGACTTTGTCGGTTTCAAGTTCGATGACGGGTTCATCGGCCTGAACGGTTTCGCCAGGCTGCTTGATCCAGCGGGCGATGGTAGCGGTGGTGACGCTCTCGCCGAGAGTGGGGACGTTGATGTTTACGGGCATGGCTGAGCCTCAATTTGTGCGATGAGGCAGGAGAAAGTCATAGGGGTTCCTGCGGTCGCACGGACGGAGAATATATGGGTTCCGGTGACGGGAATGCCATCAACACGCATCGGGGCAAAGTTGAGGTCGCCAATTGCAAGCTCGGTCAGCAGGAGCCCTGCACGCGGCTTGCTGGTCCATGATACGAGCGTGCAATGGTATGGACTTCCACCACGGATTGGGATGCGCCAGGCGGCAAGTCGCCTGCGAACGGAACAGCGGCCCGCGCTAAACAGAAAACACTTGGTGCGATGACGAATGCGGCCGAAGCAACCCGCCAAGAAACGAAGGACCTAGGCGAAAGCGAACAAACAAAAGTTCTTTGGTTCTTTCTTTCAAGAAAGAAGGCCTTCCTCACAGCCCCAACAGCAACCGCCGTGGATCCTCGATCCCCTCCTTCACCCGCACCAGGAAGCTCACCGCTTCCTTGCCGTCGATGATCCGGTGGTCGTACGACAAAGCCAGATACATCATCGGCCGTATCTCGATCTTTCCCGACACCGCCATCGGCCGGTCCTGGATCTTGTGCATGCCCAGGATCGCCGATTGCGGCGGGTTGAGGATCGGCGTGCTCATCAGCGAGCCGTAGGTGCCACCGTTGGTGATGGAGAACGTGCCGCCGGCGAGTTCCTCAAGCTTCAACTGGCCATCGCGCGCGCGCTTGCCCAAACCTGCAATCGCACCCTCGATCTGGGCGAAACTCATGTCCTGCGCATCGCGCAGCACCGGCACGACCAGCCCGTTCGCGCCGCCTACGGCGATGCCCATGTTGACATAGTTCTTATAGACGATGTCCTCGCCGTCGATCTCGGCATTCACCGCCGGATATTCGTGCAACGCGGCCACGCAGGCGCGCACGAAGAAGCTCATGAAACCGAGCCGCACGCCCGCGTGCTTCTTCTCGAACGCGTCCTTGTATTCGCTGCGGAGCGACATCACCGCGCCCATGTCCACCTCGTTGAAGGTGGTCAGCATGGCCGCCGTGTTCTGCGCTTCCTTCAGGCGCTGCGCGATGGTGCGGCGCAGGCGCGTCATGCGCACCCGCTCCTCGCGCGCATCCGGTGCGCGCGCGGCCTTGGGAGCCGGCGGCGCCGCGGGCGCAGACGCTGGCCGGCTGAGAAATTCCAGCACGTCGCCCTTGGTCACCCGTCCGTCCTTGCCGGTGCCCTCGCCAATGGAAGCGGCCGAAACCTGGTGCTCCTGCATCATCTTGGCGGCAGCCGGCAATGGCGCATGGACCGCGGAAGGTTGCGCGGCAGCGTTGCCCTGGACCTGCACGTCCACTGGCGGGGTTGCCGGACGCGCGACGGGCCCCAGCGACGGCGGCGGTGCGTTCACCCCCGCGCCGAGCGTCGGTGGCGGGGCTGGCGGCGTGGCTGGCGGCGACGCGGCTGGCGGCTCCGGGGCGGAGACGGCCCCGCCGGCGCCGATCGAGCCGAGCACGGTCCCCACCTCGACTTCGGCGCCCTCGGCGACCGTTGGCTGCTGCATCACGCCGGCCTCGGTGGCGTTGACCTCCACCGTCACCTTGTCGGTCTCGAGCTCGACCACCGCCTCGTCGGCCGCCACCGCATCGCCGGCCTGCTTGAGCCAGCGCGCGACGGTGGCCGTGGTAACGCTCTCACCCAGAGCGGGGACGACGATATCAGCCATGGACGATCAGTTCCCCGAGACGCCAAGCGCCTGTTGCACGAGCGCTGCTTGTTCCGCCGCGTGGATTTTCGCAAGGCCCGTGGCTGGGCTGGCAGCAGCCACGCGGCCCACGAACTCCGGCCGCTTGGCGCGCGACTTCACCGCGCCGAGCACACGCTCGATCCGCCGGTCGACGAAGTTCCAGGCGCCCATGTTCTCCGGCTCCTCCTGGCACCACACCACCGACTGCGCCTTGGCATATTGCTTGAGCGTGAAGGCCAGCGTCTTGTCCGGAAACGGATAAATCTGTTCCAGCCGCAGTAACGCCACATCGGTGATGCCGCGATCGCGACGTTCCGCCAACAGATCGTAATAGACCTTGCCGCTGCAGATCACCACGCGCTTGACCTCGGGCCCGGGTGCGATCGGGTCGATCTCGCCGATGACCGTGCGAAAGCGGCTGTCACCTGTCATCTCGGCCATCGGGCTGACCGCGAGCTTGGCCCGCAGCAGCGATTTCGGGGTCATGATGACGAGCGGCTTGCGGAAATTGCGCTTCACCTGGCGACGCAGCGCGTGGAAGTAATTGGCCGGCGTAGTGAGATTGGCGACCGTCATGTTGCGCTCGGCGCAGAGCTGCAGATAGCGCTCCAGCCTTGCTGACGAATGTTCCGGCCCCTGCCCCTCATGGCCGTGCGGCAAGAGGAGCGTCAGCCCGCTCATGCGCAGCCACTTGGTCTCGCCGCTGGCCAGGAACTGGTCGATGATCACCTGCGCACCGTTGGCAAAGTCGCCGAACTGCGCTTCCCACAGCACCAGCGTCCACGGGTCGGCCAGCGAGTAGCCGTATTCGAAGCCGAGCACGCCGGCTTCCGAGAGCAGCGAGTTATACACCTCGAAGCGCGATTGCTGCGGGCGGATGTTGTTGAGCGGCACATATTCGTTCTGGTTCGTCTGGTCTATCAGCACGGCATGGCGCTGGCTGAAGGTGCCGCGCTGGCAGTCCTCGCCGGACAGCCGGACATGATGGCCTTCCAGCAGCAGCGAGCCGAATGCCAGCGCTTCCGCGGTCGCCCAATCCACCCCCTCGCCGCTTTCGGCCATGGCGCGCTTGGCATCGAGCTGGCGCGCGATTTTTGGGTTCAGGTCGAAATTGGCCGGTGTGGCGGCCAGTGCCATGCCGACCTCGTGAAGCTGATCGGCGCGCACGGCGGTCGCCTGCTCGGTCTCGTCCTGTGCGTCGTCGTTCTTCAGGCCGCGCCACTTGCCTTCGAGCCAGTCGGCCTTGTTCACGCGATAGCTCGCGGCCGCCGCATGTGCCTGGTCGTATTCGGTGAACAGGCGGTCCCACATCGCCTGCGCGTCGGCCGCCGTCGCCACACCCTCACGCGCCAGGCGCTGGGCATAGATCTCGCGCGTGGTGGCACGGTCGCGGATGGCACGATACATGATCGGCTGGGTGAAAGCCGGCTCGTCGTTCTCATTGTGGCCGTGACGGCGGTAACACACGATGTCGAGCACGAAATCGGTGCCGAACTGCTGGCGGAATTCAGCCGCCATGCGCGACGCGAACACCACGGCCTCCGGCTCGTCGCCGTTCACGTGAATGATCGGCACCTGGATGGATTTGGCGATGTCGGTGCAATACAGGCCGGAATAGGCGTGTGCCGGGACGGTGGTGAAGCCGATCTGGTTGTTGACCACCACGTGAATGGTGCCGCCGGTGCGATAGCCGATGAGCTGGCTCATCGCCAGCGTCTCATAGACCAGGCCCTGGCCGGCGAACGCCGCATCGCCGTGCAGCAGGATACCCATCACGCTGCGACGCGTGGTCATGTCGCCCGCCATGTCCTGGCGTGCGCGCACCTTGCCCACCACCACCGGATCCACCGCTTCGAGATGCGAGGGATTCGGCTGCAACGAGACATGGATCATCTGGCCGCCGATCTCGACATCGGTCGAGGTGCCGAGATGGTATTTCACGTCGCCCGAGCCCTGCACGTCGTCCGGCTTGAAGCTCTCGCCGGCGAACTCGCTGAACAGCGCCTGCAGCGGCTTCTTGACGATGTTGACCAGCGTGTTCAGCCGGCCGCGATGCGGCATGCCGATGACGATCTCCTTGGTGCCCGCGGCGACCACGCTCTCGATCATCGTGTGCAGCGCCGGGATGGTCACCTCGCCGCCTTCAAGCCCGAACCGCTTGGTGCCGACATAGCGCTTCTGGCAGAACGCCTCGAACCCTTCCGCCTCGGTCAACTGGCGCAGGATGGTGCGCTTCGCCTCCGGCGTGAAAGCACCCTGCCAGGGTGCGCCCTCGATGCGCCGCTGGATCCAGGCCTTCTGATCGGGGTCCTGGATGTGCATGAACTCCACGCCGATCGGGCCGCAATAGGAGCGGCGCAGGATGTCGAGGATTTCGCGCAAGGTGGCCGTCTCGCGGCCGAGCACGCGGTCGATGAAGATCGGCCGGTCCCAATCCGCCGGCGTGAAGCCGTAGGTGGCCGGGTCGAGCTCGGGATGGGCTTTCGGCTTCTGCAGGCCGAGCGGATCAAGCTGCGCTTCGAGATGGCCGCGCACGCGATAGACGCGCACCATCATCAGCGCGCGGATGCTGTCGAGCACCGCGGCGCGCACGTCCTGCCGTGCCGGCGCACGACGGTCGCCGCCCTCGACCGCCACCTCGGGCTCGTCGAAGCCGCTCGGGCGCGGCGCCCACGATGCGCCACAAGCGTCGGTCAGGACGGAGCGGGACTCGTCATTGAGCGAGGCGAACAGCTCGGCAAAGCTGGGGTCGACCGAGTCCGGCGCTTCGGCCCATTTCGCGTAAAGCGAGGCGATGAAGGCTGCGTTGCCGCCGTTCAGGGCGGTTGAAAGTGTGTCCACGCCGGGCATCGGCCGTGTGCTCCGATAATCTGTCTGCGCTTATCTAGGCGCGCTATGGCGAAAATGGGGTGAAGAGATGTGCGGTTGGTGCATGGGAGAGAAGCAAGCAGTCTTTTTTGAAAAAAAGACCAAAAAACTTCTATCTCGTGAGCTCGCGACAGCGGAGTAAAAGTTCTTTGCTTCTTTCTTTCAAGAAAGAAGGCTTACTTCTTCAATGCCTTAACCATCGTGCTCCCCAACGCCGACGGCGAATCGGCCACATGGATCCCAGCAATCCGCATCGCCTCGAACTTGGCAGCCGCCGTATCGCGCCCGCCGCTGATCACCGCGCCTGCATGGCCCATGCGGCGCCCTGGCGGCGCCGTGCTGCCCGCGATGAACCCCACGACCGGCTTGCGAAACTTCTCGCGCGCCAGGAATTCCGATGCATCGATCTCGCTGGCGCCGCCGATTTCGCCGATCATGATGATCGACTCGGTCTCCGGATCGGCCAGGAACATCTCCAGCACCTCGATGAAGTCGAGCCCCTTCACCGGGTCGCCGCCGATGCCCACGCAGGTCGATTGGCCCAATCCGGCGGCCGTCGTCTGCGCCACCGCCTCATAGGTGAGCGTGCCCGAGCGGCTGACGATGCCCACTTTGCCGCGGCGGTGGATGTGGCCCGGCATGATGCCGATCTTGCAGGCGTCGGGCGTGATCACGCCCGGGCAGTTCGGGCCCACCAGAATGGATTTGCTGCCGGAGAGCGCGCGCTTGACTCGCACCATGTCGAGCACCGGGATCCCCTCGGTGATTGTCACGATCAGCGGCATGCCGGCTTCGATCGCCTCGAGAATCGCATCCGCCGCGAAAGCCGGCGGCACGTAGATGGCGGTCGCCGTGGCACCGGTCGCGTGGCGCGCTTCGGCCACCGTGTCGAACACCGGCAGGTCGAGATGGCGCGTGCCGCCTTTGCCGGGGGTCACGCCGCCCAGCACGTTCGTGCCGTAGGCGATCGCCTGTTCGGAGTGGAACGTGCCCTGCGCGCCGGTAAAGCCCTGGGTGATGACGGTCGTGTGTTTGTCGACGAGAATGGCCATCAGTTGGCGTCCTTCACGGCGCGCACGATCTTCTCGGCAGCGTCGGCCAGATTGTCGGCGGAGATGATCGGCAGGCCGGATTTGGCCAGAATGTCCTTGCCGAGCGCCACGTTGGTGCCCTCCAGCCGCACCACCAGCGGCACGCTCAGGCTCACTTCGCGGGCGGCGGCCACAACGCCCTCGGCGATCACGTCGCACCTCATGATGCCGCCGAAAATGTTGACCAGGATGCCTTCTACGTTGGGGTCGGAGAGGATGATCTTGAACGCGGCCGTCACCTTCTCCCGCGTGGCACCGCCGCCAACATCGAGGAAGTTGGCCGGCGAGCTGCCATACAGCTTGATGATGTCCATCGTTGCCATGGCCAGGCCGGCGCCGTTCACCATGCAGCCGATCACGCCGTCCAGCGCGACGTAGTTCAGGTCGAAGCGGGCCGCCTCCAGCTCCTTGGGATCTTCTTCGGCCTCGTCGCGCAATGCCGCCAGTTCGCTATGCCGATACAGCGCGTTATCGTCGAAACTCACCTTGGCATCGAGTGCGACCACCTCGCCTGCGCGGGTCACCACCAGCGGGTTGATCTCCACGATGGCGCAATCGAGTGCGATGAACGCTGTGTACATCGCGTCCACGAAGCGGCCAAACGCGCCGATCTGCTTGCCCGTGAGCCCCAGGCCGAACGCCAGCTTGCGCGCGTGGAACGGGAAAATGCCCGTCGCCGGGTCCACCGCCACACGCAAGATCTTCTCGGGCGAGTGGGTCGCCACCTCCTCGACCTCCATGCCGCCCTCTGTGCTGGCCATCACCAGCACCCGGCTCGTCTCGCGGTCGACCAGCAGCGAGAGATACAGCTCGCGATCGATGTCGCAGCCCGCCTCCACATACACGCGCCGCACATCGCGGCCGTTCGGGCCGGTCTGCTTGGTCACCAGCGTATGGCCGATCATCGCCTCGGCAGCCGCCCGCACCTCCTCGGCCGAGCGGGCCAGGCGAACGCCACCCTTGCCCTGCGGGTCGTCCTTGAAATGGCCGGCACCGCGGCCGCCGGCGTGGATCTGGCTTTTCACCACGTAGATCGGGCCGGGGAGCTTCGCGGCGGCGGCCTCGGCTTCTTCAGGGGTCCAGGCGGGGAAACCTTCCAGCACGCTTACGCCGTAGCCGCGTAGCAGCTCCTTGGCTTGGTATTCGTGGATGTTCATGGCTTGGCCTCGTCAAGAAGAAAGCAGTCCTTTTTAGAAAAAAGGACCAAAAAACCTTAGATTGTGCTGTCGCTCGCTGCCTGCGTATGCCAAGGAGCAAAAGTTTTCTGATTCTTTTTTCAGAAAAGAACTTCTTCCTTAAACGTCCAGCTTCTTGAAATCCTCGATCAACTTCCTGACGGCATCGCAAGACTTATCGAACATCGCCTGCTCGGCCTGCGTCAGCTTGATCTCCACAATCCGTTCGATTCCGCCCGCCCCGATCACCACCGGCACGCCGATATACAACCCGTCCAGCCCATACTGACCCGTGAGCAGCGCCGCGCACGGCATCACCCGCTTCTTGTCGAGCAGGTAGCTCTCGGCCATCGCGATCGCACTGGCCGCCGGCGCGTAGAAAGCGCTGCCCTTCTCGAGCAGTTTCACGATCTCGCCGCCGCCATTGGCCGTGCGTGCGCAGATCGCGTCGATCTTGTCCTGCGTCGTCCAGCCCATCTCGATCAGGTCGGGGATCGGGATGCCGGCCACCGTCGAATAGCGCGTCAGCGGCACCATGGTGTCGCCGTGGCCGCCGAGCACGAAAGCAGTCACGTCCTCCACGCTCACGTTGAATTCGTGTGCCAGGAACAGCTTGAACCTTGCGCTGTCGAGCACGCCGGCCATGCCCACCACCTTGTTTGCCGGCAGGCCGCTGCGCTGCTGGAGCTGCCACACCATCACGTCGAGCGGGTTGGTGATGACGATGACGAACGCGTCCGGGCAATACTGCTTGATGCCGTCGGCCACCTGGTTGATCACGCCGGCATTCTTGGCCAGCAGGTCGTCGCGGCTCATGCCGGGCATGCGCGGGAAGCCGGCCGTCACGATCACCACGTCCGAGCCTGCGATGGCGCTGTAATCCGAGCCGCCGGTCATGTGGCTGTCGAACAGATCGACGCTGCCGGACTGCATCAGGTCGAGCGCCTTGCCGGCCGCCACGCCGCCGAACACGTCGAACAGGACGACGTCGCCCAGCTCCTTCAGCCCCACCAGATGGGCGAGCGTGCCGCCGATATTGCCGGCGCCGATCAGCGCGATCCTGTTGCGGGCCATGAGTATCCTTCGTGTCGTATGGATGGGATGCCGGGGTGCTAGACCAAAGGGGGTGGGGGTTCAACCGGCGAGCGGATGAGGGGCAGTCGCACTACCCCGGATATGTGCGTCAGGTGAGAGACGCGGCATCCGCACGAACAGACGATCGGTTTTTGGCGGCCTGGCCTGGACATTTCGGCGTTGACAGAAACGGCTGACATTCGTGTCCGGCTGGTAACTGTCGGGGAAGATGACCTTTCGGTGGGTTTGATGGACGGCCGGACGATTACAGTGCCATTGGCCCGGCAGCACTCTCGCGGACTTTTTTGCCCTCCCCCAGCATGCCATGGACCCGGAGATGGTGGCGGAACTGGTAGTAGCTAAGGCCTAGCTGCCGTGCGGCCTCGGCCTGGTTGAAGCGGCACGCTTCCAAAGCTGCCTGAAGCAGGCGTGCCTCGTAAGCGCGCGTGGCGGCCTCGAAATCGGTCGCGGTGGGCAGCAACGGCGGTGGCGTGTGTGCTGACGCAACGGTCGGCACCGGTGTCGCCGCGACGGCATTCGCAGCGCTCACCTGGCTCGTCGGCGAGAATGGCGACGCAAACGGGTCGAGCACGATGTGGTCCAGCTTCTTCTCCGCGTCCGCCATGCGATACACGCTCCGCTCCACGGCGTTGCGCAGCTCGCGCACGTTGCCCGGCCAGTCGTGCGTGCCGAGCACGTCGAGCGCCCGGTCCGTGAAGCCCGCGAAAAACGCGCGGCCGAGTTCGCTGGTCATCTTGGTGGCGAAATGCTCGGCCAACATGGGAATGTCGTCGCGCCGGGCGCGCAGCGGCGGCACCGTCACCACGTCGAACGCCAGCCGGTCGAGCAGGTCGGCGCGAAACTTACCCGCGGCCGCCAGTTCCGGCAGGTTCACGTTGGTGGCCGCCACCACCCGCACATCCACGTGCAGCGTCTCTGCGCCGCCCACCCGCTCGAAACTGCCATATTCGATCACCCGCAGCAGCTTTTCCTGCACCGCGGCCGAGGCCGTCGCGATCTCGTCGAGAAAGATGGTGCCGCGATCGGCCAGCTCGAAGCGCCCGGGCCGTCGCCGCTGCGCGCCGGTGAAGCTGCCCGCCTCATGGCCGAACAGCTCGGAATCGAGCAGCGTGTCCGGCAAGGCCGCGCAGTTCAGCTTGATCAGCGGCGCCGACCACCGGCTGGAGAGCAGCGCCAGGCGGCCGGCGACCAGTTCCTTGCCGGTGCCGCGCTCGCCGATGACCAGCACGGGCCGGCTCAGGGGCGCCGCCTGGGATATGTGCGCCAGCATGTCCAGAAATGCCGGTGACTGGCCGATCGGCGTCGGCAATTCCGCCGGGTTTGCCATTCTCGCCAAAGCTTGCATCCTTTCGCCACCATCTGGCGAGATCAACATAGGGTGCGCATGGCATCAGGTGCAACGTCGGTGAAAGAAACAGCGATAACAATGGGATAACTGTCTGGCACGGCGGATGCAATCAATCTGGCAGGCCAAGACCGGCCGCACCATCAACCAGGAGACGCCGCCATGACGACCATCAGCTTCAACAACTTCTCCGCCGCCAGCTACACCGTGGCACCGCGTTCGCCGCGCACCTCGTTCGCCGCCCAGCTCGCCAGGATGCAGGCTGCCCAGGAGAACGCAACGCACCTCAATGCGGTGTTCGGCGTCGCCGTCCGGGCCGCCGCCGCCGCGGTGCCGGTGCTGGCCCTGGGCTACCTGTTCGTCTTCGTCTGAACCGCTTGCACGCCGCCTTGTCTGCCCGCTTCCCGAAAGCCGGGCGGCAGCGCATCATCGAAACACGCTAAGGAACCAAGGTCATGGGCATCTTTTCCCGCCTCGCCGACATCGTGAACTCCAACCTCAACGCCTTGCTCGCCACCGCCGAGGACCCGGAGAAGATCATCCGCCTCATCATCCAGGAGATGGAGGACACGCTCGTCGAAGTCCGCTCGTCGGCCGTGCGCAGCATCGCCGAGCGCCGCGAACTCGAGCGCAAAGCCGAAGCGCTGCGCCGTGAGGAAGAGGACTGGCAGTCCAAGGCCGAACTGGCGCTGACACGTGGCCGCGAAGATCTCGCCCGCGGCGCACTGCTCGCCCGCACCCATCGGGCGCAGGCACGCACCGCCATCGAGCAGCAGGTGGCCGTGCTCGTGGGCGCGCTCGCCCAGCAGAACGAGGATATCACCAAGCTGCAGGCCAAGCTGGCGGATGCCAAATCACGCGAACAGAGCTTTGCCACACGCCGCGCCAGCGCCGGCAACCGCATCAAGGTGCGCGAGAAGCTGCACGACGAGCGCATCAACGACGCGTTCATGCGTTTCGAGACTGCCGAGCGCCAGCTCGACCAGATGGAAGGCCGCGTGGAATCCTACGATCTGGGCCGCGCACCGGCCACCCGCGGGCCGACGTTGGAGGAGGAGCTTGCGACATTGGCAGCCGACGCCAGCATGAACGAGGAACTCGAAGCGCTGCGGGCACGGCTAGGCAACCGTCTGCCGCAGAAGGATACTGCCAACACCCAAGGGTAGGGGCGAGTCATGAGCGAAAGCGCTTACATTGTCACCGTCGTGATGTTCATGGCGGTCTTGATTGCGGTGCCGGCAATCTTCTTCGACTATCGGCTGAAGTCCCGCCGGATCGCGGCCACCACGCAGGATAGCGGCGCGACCCAGGGACTGTGGGACGCGGCGCGGCGGATGGAAGAACGCATTGGCTATCTCGAGACGGTGCTGGACACAGAAGTGCCCGGCTGGCGCAACAGGAGTTCGGTAAGATGAGTTCCGCAAACTGGTCCGGCACGGCGTTCACCGGGCGACGCATCGGGCTGCATGCGCCACGCCTGCTCATCCGGGGCGTGTGCGCGGAGATCGCCGAGCGGGCGGCCGTGCCCGTGTGGATGCCGCGCACGGCCTTCCTCATCTTTGGCGTGTTGCACTGGCTGCTGGCCCTCATCCTGTATTTTGGCCTGGCGCGGGTCATGTGCGCCGGCAGCCGCCTGGCCGAACCATTGCCGCCCCGCGCACCGGCGCAAGGTGCCGTCTATGACCGGTTCGCAGCGCTCGACCGTCGGCTGGCCGAAATGGAAGCGGCGACCGTCAACCAGGAAGCCGGCCTGCGCCGCGCCTTCAAGGACCTGGAGCGCAACTGATCCCGTCCGACGAGACCGCGTGCCCCGCCTCCCCGGAGGCGCGGCGCCGGCCTGTGGTGGTCGTGCTCGGCATGCATCGGAGCGGCACCTCGCTCTGTTCCAACATCCTGCACGAAATGGGCGTGGACATGGCCGAGGCGCACGGCGCGGCACCCGCCAATGCGCGCGGCCATTGGGAACGCCCGCGCATCAACGACCTGCACGACGAAATCCTGGCCCTGTTCGGCCGCGCCTGGTCGGCACCCACCCATCATCTGGCGCTGCAGCCGGATTGGTGGGCCGACCCCCGCGTGGAGCCGGTGCGGGCGCGCATCGTGGATTACCTCGCCGGCGTCATGCGCCCCGGCCAACCGTTCGGCTTCAAGGACCCGCGCGCCTCCCGCCTGCTGGCCATGTGGCCCTCCATCTTCGACCGGCTGCACCTGGAACCCGTTTACGTGTTCTGCGTGCGCGACCCGGCACAGGTCGCCCGCTCGATCACCGCGCGCGACCGCCTGGCCGGCGACCAGGCCGCCTATCGCTGGCTCGTCTATAACGCGCAGGCGGTAGCCGGCGTGGCAGACGCGCGCGTCTGCGTCATCAGATACGAGCAATGGTTCACCGCACCCGAGGAACAACTCGCACGATTGGCGACATTCGTCGGACTGCCGGCGCGCGCCGAACTGCTGTCCATCATCGACGACGATCTGCGCCACGACGCGCTCGGGGATGCGGCCAACGTGCCAGGCATCGCCGCCACGCTGCACCGGCAGGTCGCCTCGTCCGGCGCGCATTTCGACAGGCGGCTGCTGGAAACTGCGGACGCGATCCTGGGTTGCGAACAGGCCGTGCTGCCGTTCCTGATCGATGCGGCGCTGTTGCCGATGAGTGTTGCCGAGCAGAACAGGGTGATCTCGGATTTGCAGAATTTGGTCGAGCGGTTGCGCGGGGATGTTCGGGCGTTGAAGGCGGTGTTGCCGGAGTGAAGGGAAGCAGGCGGTTCCTTTTTGAAAAAGAATCAAAAAACTCTTGATACTTAGGGTGCGACAGCGTTCCAAAAGCTGTTTGCTCCCTTTTCTCGAGAAAGAAGGCCTGAGTGCTCAAAGCCCACCAAGATAGATTGCAGCCCTCGACGCTGCGCCAAGTGTCGGATCGCTTTCGGGCAGTTTGATGGACGGGCCTATCGGTATCGCAGGCGTGATTGCGCTGTTGATTGTTGTGGGCTGTTTGATCGGCGCGACACGGCTTCACCTGTTCGCCCCGAATTGGCTGGCAGTTGCCGCCTGCCTCGTACTCCTGAACGACCTTATGCTGACGCGCGCGTACGGCTTGATACCGCAACTCTTCCCGACCGCCGACTGGAACTGGCAGGGCAAGATCGCAGCGCTCGCCGTCACACTTTTGATCGCGTCCTTACCTGCCTTCGAATGGCACCGATCGGGTCTGACCGTCGCTCAGGCTAGGGGAAGTCTGGCAAGCTGCCTGCCCGTTGCCATCGTTTATGCGGTGTTCTTCGTGGCTTTAACCCATTTCTTCCCAAGCGATCCCGCCGGGCTTGAGACGGTCGCGTTCCAGTTGACAATGCCTGGCCTGGAGGAAGAGCCGTTCTACCGCGGCATCCTCTTGTTTGCTCTTGATCGAGCCTTCGTCGGCCGCGTCAGATTTCTTGGCGTTGATTGGGGATGGGGGGCTGTGCTCTCATGCGGCCTGTTTGGCTTGGCTCATGCGTTCGGGTATTCCCACGAGCGCTTCTCGTTCGATCCGATGACAATGGCGTTGACGGCGCTCCCCTCGTTTATCGCGGTGTGGCTACGTCTGCGCACCGGAAGTGTGCTCCTGCCAATCCTGCTGCATAATTTTGGAAATTCCATTTCCTTCCTCACATGATTGCGATTGTGGATTGCGGCTCTCGGTTTGCTGCAAAGACCGCGATCACACGCGTCCTTTTATAAGCACCGCTTTCTCTTCCCAGGAACATCCAATGCTGACCACCATAGAAGCCGCCGCCCGCCTCCGACACATCAAACGCCTCGCCTGGCTGGTGGACGGCGCCTTCCGCCTTCCCTTCACCCGCTTTCGTTTTGGCCTGAACAGCGTCATCGGCATCGTGCCGGGCGCCGGCGATGCCGTGCTTGGCGTGCTTTCGCTCTACATCATCTACCAGGCGGCCCAACTCGGCGTGCCGCGGCATCATTTGCTGCGCATGCTTGGAAATGTGGGTATTGAAGTGGTGGGCGGTTCCGTTCCGATCCTGGGCGATCTGTTCGATATGGCGTTGAAGGCGAATCTCAGGAATATCAGAATACTTGAGGATCATCTGCGAATGACGGGGCAGGTTTAGGCACGCGAGAACTCACCACCACCTCACAATCGGCACATGGAACCGCATCCGCACGCGCAGCGCCTTGCTGCTCATCAGCATTTCCACGCCGAATGCCGCGACCGACACCAGCGTGCACACGATCGCCATGCCGAAGAAGCCCACGAGCACGTTGCCGATCGTCTTGTTGCTGACGGCGAACAAGAATAGCGTCAGGATCGCCAGGCAGGTGAATGCGGCGCCCACCGTGCTCAGCACCACCGCCACGTCAAGCACCACCGAGCGGCGGTGCAGGCGTGCCACTTCGTCGGCCGGCACCGGCTTTGCGCCACCATCCGCCAGAAGGTCGAGCCGGTCGGCCACCCGCGCCAGCCGCCCGGCGAAGACGTTCATCAGCGCCGCGATGCCGGAGAGCAGAAAAACCGGCGTCAGCGCCACCTGGACCAGATGCGCGGCACTTTCGAGCGTGAAATTCCCGTCCATACCGCCCCATACCCATCCAACCCCGCCCCGTCGAGTAAAACCCCCGCCCCAACCGGCGGCGAAGCGTCCCAAAAGCTTTTTGCTTCTTTTTGTCGAAAAAGAAGGCCTTCCTTCCCTTCCAACCGTGCTACCCTCCCTCCTCCGCCGCGTCCCAACGTCGCGCGCCCCCGCTCCCGGATACCCAGCCCCCCATGCTCCCCAACACCAATCCCGCGCTCGCGCGCGCCCTAGACGCACGTGGCTACACCGAACTCACCCCCGTCCAGCAGGCGGTGCTGCAGCCCGGCGCCGAAGCGCGCGACCTGCTCGTCTCGGCGCAGACCGGCTCGGGCAAGACGGTCGCCTATGGCCTGGCCTTCGCGCCCTCCCTCCTTGGCGGCAACGAGCAGTTCGACCGTCCCGCAAACCCGCGTGCCCTCGTCATCGCCCCCACGCGCGAGCTCGCCATGCAGGTGCACCGCGAGCTCACCTGGCTCTACGCCCAGACCGGGGCGCGAATCCTGTCCTGCATCGGCGGCATGGACGGCCAGCGCGAAGGCCGCGCGCTGGAAGCCGGCGCCCACATCGTCGTCGGCACCCCCGGCCGCCTGTGCGACCACCTCGCCCGCGGCCGCCTGCGCCTCGGCGACCTCGCCGTGCTCGTGCTCGACGAAGCCGACGAAATGCTCGACCTCGGCTTCCGCGACGAGCTCGACACGCTTCTCAAAGCCACCCCCGAATGGCGCCGCACGCTGCTTTTCTCGGCCACCATCGCCAAGGAAATCACCGCGCTCGCCCGTGCCTACCAGAAAGACGCGCTGCGCATCGACACGCTGGTGCGCAACCAGGCCCATGCCGACATCGAGTACCGCGCCGTCCGCACACCACCGCGCGAGATCGAACACGCCGTCGTCAACGTGCTGCGTTACTTCGAAGCGCCGACCGCGCTTGTCTTCTGCGCCACCCGCGAAGGCGTGCGCCACCTGCACGCCTCGTTGCAGGAACGCGGCTTCACCAGCGTCGCCCTCTCCGGCGAGCTCACCCAGAACGAACGCACGCGCGCGCTGCAGGCGATGCGCGACGGCCAGGCGCGCGTGTGTGTCGCGACCGACGTCGCCGCGCGCGGGCTCGATTTGCCGGATCTGGCATTGGTGATCCACGCCGATTTGCCCAACACCAAGCAGACGCTGCTCCATCGCAGCGGCCGCACCGGGCGCGCGGGGCGCAAGGGCACCTGCGTGCTGGTCGTGCCCGCCAACCGCGCCCGCGCCGCCGAGTCGCTCATCGCCTCGGCCGGCGTCACCGCCCAATGGAGCGGCGCGCCTTTGCCCGAGGAAATCCGCGCCCGCGACGCCAACCGCCTGCTGGCCGATCCGGTGCTGACCGAGGAAGTCACCCCCGAGGATTCCGACCTCGCCCGCACGCTGCTCGACGGCCGCTCGCCCGAAGACATCGCCGCCGCCCTCGTCCGCCTCTACCGCGCCCGCCTGCCCGCGCCCGAGGAAATCACCGAAATGGGCCCCGTCGCCGGCCCTCGCCGCGAGACCGCCCCCCGCAGCGGCGACAAGCCGGAGAAAGCCACCGGCCCGATGGTGTGGTTCAGCCTCAATGTCGGGCGTTCCAAGAAAGCCGACCCGAAATGGCTCATCCCGCTGATCTGCCGCATGGGCGGCGTGGAAAAGCGCGATATCGGCGCGATCCGGATCCAGGACCACGAGACGCGGTTCGAGATCACGCTGGCGCGTGCTGGCGAGTTCGAGGGGAATTTGCCTGGGGAGGGCGAGGTGATGGTGGCGCGATCGACCCAGCCGGCCAGTAAGCCATACAAGAGAAAGTAGTCCTTTTTTACAAAAAAGGACCAAAAAACTCTCGTAGTGCTGTCGCGTGCTCGTTGTTGGGCCTGCGACGGCACACTCGGCGCATCGACTCAGGCGTGCGGCATTGCGCCGTCGAACGTTGATGGCAAAGTGGGCGTCGTGCTCGGGTCGGTTGGCAAGGCTGGCACGAGCGAAAGGTTGACCGGACTATCATATTTGTTGTCGGCACCAGATGCGCTGTCGATCGCCCAACCAATACCTCCGCCTGCAATGATATTGCCAAACGTTCCGCCGGCTACACCCGAGTGATTGAGATATGTGGCGGCTTGGTAGCCCTGCTTGACGCAGACGATCCAAATGTCGTTCTTCGTTTTGTTCACAAGTGTGCTGCCGGGAGCCTGCAAGATCGTGCCGATCTTGATGCCTTTTCGATACAGTCCGCAATCTGCGCCGGATGGATTGGTGTTCACCGCAATCTGCTGGTTTGTTCCCTCGATAATGGACGCGCACCCGCCCAACAAACCGAGTAGCAGCAGAGAGGATATGCGAAACATGGAAAGTCTCCGGAAAGGTCCGGGACCGTAACGCCCGAGTACGTTTTGTGCAATGTCGCTTAGCGGCGCCCTCGTGTGTCAGGCCAAACTTTCGAAACGGTCTGACAGGCCAACCCGGGTCCCAGGTAGGGGTTTATGCCGGATCCCGAAGACGTCTCTTTCCAGAAAATGGCCTGTCAGCTTCAGACCGTCCTGCATGTCGCGTGTAGAAGGCTTGCCGCCCCCGATCAGAAACGCCGGCAGACGCAGCAGCCGCTCCGCCCACGCGCCCGCCGCCGCCGCGCTCACCGCGCGCCCGGTCTTCGGCGAGACGAACGTCAGCCCATCCTCCACCCCGCTCACCGCGCAGCGCGACAGGTCGAGCCCGAAACCCAGTTCGCGCAGCAGGCCCAGCTCCCATTCCACCAGCGCCGCCACCCCGCCCATCCCGTCTTTCAGATGCACGATCAGGTGCAGCAATCCGCCGAACACCGCCGGCTGCGGCGCGCGTTCGGGCAGCGCGCCCTCGGCCACCGCGCAGGCGGCCGTCAGCACGCCGAGCGCCCAGGCATCCTGCATCGCCAGCGCGGCCGATGGGTGCACCAGCTCGGCGGTGAAGCTGCCCAACTGGTCGGCCAATCGCGCCACCCAGCGCGCTTCCACCAGATTGCCTACCTGCCACACCGCCGCCCGGCTGCGTGAGAGGCCGCCGCGCGCCAGACCGCGGAACACGCCGTGCTCCTGCGTGAACACCGCGGCGAGCGCGTCGCCCTCGCCATAGATGCCCGCCTGCAGCACGATCCCGGCCGCCTCCCACTCCACCCTGCGCTACGCCTCGGCCAACGGCACCGGCGAGGCGCGCCGTCCGTGGTTGCCCAGCATCACCAGCGCCACGCCGCACAGGATGACGCAGGTGGCCGCCACCTCGCGCGCACCCACCGCCTCACCGGCGAACACCGCGCCCAACACCAGCGCCACCACCGGATTGACGAAGCCGTAGGTGGACAGCACCTCCGGCCGCCAGATGCGCACCAGCCAGCCGAAACAGACGAACGCGACCAGGCTGCCCATGATCACCAGATAGGCCATGGCGAGCAGCGAGCGGCCCGAGATGCCGGCCAGCGCCAGATGCGCCCATTCGCCGCGCAACCCGCCGATGGCCAATGCGCCCACCGCGCCGGCCAGCAATTGCAGCCCGCTGCCCATCAGCGGCGCTTGGCCGGGCGGCACGCGTTTGGCGAGCCCCGCCCCGAGCGCCCAGCTCAGGCTGGAACACAGCACGCCGATGCTGGCCGCGAAGTGGCCGGGCCCATGCGCCGCGCCCGCTTCCGGCCGCACCAGCCAGGCGACGCCGGCGAACCCCACCAGCAGCCCGGCCCAGGCACGCCCGCCGGGCCTGGCGCTGCCGCCCATCAGCCAGGTCGCCACCGGCGTGAACAGCGAGCCGGTGCAGACCAGCACCGCCGCCTCGCCGCTGGGCAGCCGCAACTCGCCCCAGGAGAGCAGCGACTGCGAGCCGGCGAACAGCAGCACACCCGTGACCGCGGCCGAAGCCAGTGCCGGGCCGCGCGGCAGCCGGTCGCCCCGCAGCCACGCGAACGCCGTCAGCAGCATGCCCGCGATCGCGCAGCGCAGCCCGATCATCGTCCAGGGTGGCAGCGTCTCAACCGCGATGCGGATAGCCAGGAACGTCGAGCCCCATACCAGACACAGCGTGAAATAGGCGGCGATCGGCCCCAGGCGGGACCGCACCGGCGGTTCGGCCAGGATTACTGACATGGCGGCACTTCGATGTTCATGGCACCAGCCACGTAGCCTGCCGCACGCCGCCCGCCCAGGTGAAGCGCGCCCGCCGATGGCCGTCCTGGCCCAGCTCGAGCATGTCGATCTCATCGATGTCGAGCCGAACAACGCAGAACACCGCATAAGCCGAGTCGTCGTCCAGCTCGGGCGCCGGCGGCACCGGACCGTCGATGGCAGCCCCCGGCGGCAGCCCCACGCGATATGTCGCCCGCGTCGCCGCACGCAGGGTGGCCCACGCGGCGGCACTCACATCATCCTGACAATGCAGCCGCACGCCGCCCCGCGCGCGCAACTGCACCCGCGCGGCCGTGTCCCAGCCGTGCAGGCTGGCCAGCGGGCAGGCGCGCAGCTCCGCCATCTTGCCCGATCGCGCATCGGTATGGATCTCCAGGCTGCGCGCGGCCGCGTCGAAGCCGCGCAGCACCACCGTCCGCACCCGCGCGCCACCATCCGCGCCAGTCGTCGCCAGCGCCAAATTCCGCCACGCGCTGCCCGGGTCGGCAGCACCTTGCGCCAGCGCCGCGCAGGCCGCGCGCCACAGTCCGTCCAACCCCGTCTCCGTCACGCACGATCTCCCGTCTTGCCCGACAGGCTTGCCAGATCGCGCTTGGGCGGCAAAACACTCACCCGAGATAGTGGGTGGGGCGTGAGCGGATGGAACGTGTCGAAGCAGGCGGATTGCAGGTGGCCCGTGTCCTCTACGACTTCGTGGACAATGAGGCCGCACGCAACAGCGGGCTTTCCGGCACGCAGTTCTGGCAGGGATTTGCCGCCATTCTCGCCGATCTGGCGCCGCGCAATCGCGCGCTGCTCGACCATCGCGACGCGCTGCAGGCGCGCATCGATGCCTGGCACATCGAACATCGGGCAGACGCGTTCGACGCCGCCGCCTACGAAGGGTTCCTGCGCGAGATCGGCTACCTCGTGCCCGAACCGAAAGCGTTCCGCGTCACCACCGCCAACGTGGACCCCGAGATCAGCCGGGTCGCCGGCCCGCAGCTCGTGGTGCCCATCTCCAACGCCCGCTACGCGCTGAACGCCGCCAACGCCCGCTGGGGCAGCCTCTACGATGCGCTCTATGGCACCGATGCGCTGCCGCCCACGCCGGGTGCCAAGCCCGGCGCCGGCTACGACCCGGCCCGCGGCGGCAAGGTGATCGCCCGCGCGCGCCAGTTTCTCGACGAGACGGTGCCGCTGGCCGGCGGCAGCTATGCCGGCGCAGTGGGCTACGCGGTCGCCGGCGGCAAGCTCGCCGTGCACACCGCCGGGGGCTCGCTTGTCCTGGCCAATCCGGCCCAGTTCGCCGGCTTCCAGGGCGAACCCGCCAAGCCGTCCGCCATAGTGCTGGTGCAGAACGGCCTGCACATCATCCTGCGCATCGACCGCAACTCGACCATCGGCCGGACCGACCCCGCAGGCCTGTCGGACGTGGTGCTCGAAGCGGCACTCAGTACCATCATGGATTGCGAGGACAGTGTCGCCGCGGTCGATGCCGACGACAAGGTCGAGGTCTATCGCAACTGGCTGGGCCTGGCACAGGGCACCTTGTCGGCCACGTTCGACAAGGGCGGCCACACGCAGGAACGCCTGCTCGAGCCCGACCTCGAATTCACCCGGCCGGACGGCAAGCGGCTCACCCTGCCAGGGCGCAGCCTGATGCTGGTGCGCAATGTCGGCCACCACATGTACACCGACGCGGTGCTGCAGGAAGATGGCAGCGAAATCCCCGAAACGATGCTGGATTGCGCGATCACTGCGCTGATCGCCACCCACGATTTGCGCGGCATGCCAAAGCTGCACAACAGCCGCACCGGCTCGATGTATATCGTCAAGCCAAAGCTGCACGGGCCGGAGGAGGTGGCCTTCGCCGCCGAACTGTTCGGCCGCGTGGAGGACCTGCTCGCTTTGCCGCGGCGCTCGCTCAAGATGGGCATCATGGACGAGGAGCGCCGCACCAGCGCCAATCTCGCCGCCTGCATCTTCGCCGCGAAAGACCGCGTGTTTTTCATCAACACCGGCTTTCTCGACCGCACCGGCGACGAGATGCACACCTCGATGCAGGCCGGCACGATGGTGCGCAAGAACGAGATGAAGAACACCGCCTGGCTCACCGCCTACGAGAACCAGAACGTCGATGTGGGTCTCGCCTGCGGGCTGCGCGGCCATGCGCAGATCGGCAAGGGCATGTGGGCGGCGCCGGACCGCATGGCCGAGATGCTGCAGGTGAAAATCGGCCACCCGAAAGCCGGCGCCAACACCGCCTGGGTGCCCTCGCCCACGGCCGCCACCCTGCACGCGATGCATTACCACATGGTCGACGTTGCCGCGCGGCAGACCGAGCTCGCCACCCGCCCGCGCGGCAAGCTCTCCGATCTGCTGACGATCCCGATCGAGGCCAGCAACTTCTCGCCCGACGACGTGCAGCAGGAGCTCGACCTCAACGCGCAATCCATTCTCGGCTACGTCGTGCGCTGGGTGGACCAGGGCGTCGGCTGCTCCAAGGTGCTCGACATCCACGATGTCGGCCTGATGGAGGACCGTGCGACATTGCGCATTTCCAGCCAGCACATCGCCAACTGGCTGCTGCATGGCGTGGTGAGCGAGGCGCAGGTGATGCAGACATTCCGCCGGATGGCGGCCGTGGTGGACCGCCAGAACGCCGGTGATCCGCGGTATCGGCCGATGGCGCCGGGCTTCGACGGGGCGGCTTACAAGGCGGCGTGCGATCTGGTGTTTCAGGGGCGGACGCAGCCTAATGGATATACGGAGTTCATTCTCCACCGGCGGCGCAGGCAGGCGAAGGAAGCCGTCGCTTTTTGAGAAAAACGATTGTTTCATTCCTTTGATGAAGGTTTGATGACAACGCCCCTCCCAGTCCAAGCCGCAGTGCGGAACAGGCAGCGCCTCTGTTAAGGAACGCCGGTTCCAAGCGAGCGGACCCGATCTGATGTTGCCCACGCATACCCCGTCCGCAGCACGACGCCGCTCGGCGCTCCTGCAAAGCGTCAGCCTGGGCGCGCTCGTCGTGGCCGGTGCCGCTTCACCTCGTGTTGCCGCGGCCGCCACCCCGTTCCGCTCGCTGAACCAGGCGCTCGCCCTCGCCGGCCACGCGGCTCAGGCCGCTACGGCTCCCTCGAATGCGGTGACCGCCAGCGCCCATGCCGCACTCGGCGCGCAGAACCTGACCCGCGCCGCCGTGCAATTCCGCAGCCTGGCGGATGCCCTGACGGCCGCCTCGGGCAGTGCCGCCAGCAACCCGATCGTCATCGACGGCGTGGGCGCCGGCACCGGTCTGCAGGTCGCGCCCAAGGCAGGCACCGCCGGTGGCCCGCTTTGGCAAGGCGCCGCGCTGCCGACCAGCAACACCAATGGCGCGGGCATCACCGTCACCGTCAAGCAGAGTCAGCCGCTGGCCAATCTGACGTGGCAGACCTTCAATGTCGGCCGCAAGACGACGCTGAATTTCGACCAGAGCGCCGGCGGCGCGCTGGCCAGCTCCTGGGTCGTGATCAACAAAGTGCTCGACCCGAGCGTCAGCGGCAGCCAGATTCTCGGCGCGATCAATGCGCAGGGCAAAGTCTATGTGCTGAACCGCAACGGCATCGCGTTCGCCAAAGGCTCCACCGTCAATGTCGGCTCGCTGATCGCGGCCACGTCCGACATCGCCGCCAGCCAGTTCTCCACCACGGTCAGCGGCCAGACCAGCTTCAACCTTTATGGCGCGTCGGTCGCGTCTTCGAACGCCGCCACCAATATCGATCCGATTACCCGACTGCCGATCTACTACCAGCCGACTTTCGTCAACGGCACCAACGCCAGCATCACGGTGGCGCCCGGCGCGGTGATCCAGACGGCGCTACCCGCGGGCAGCAATGGCGGCGGCTACGTGATGCTGCTGGGCGGCAACGTCACCAACGCCGGCATCATCAGTACGCCGCTCGGCCAGACCGTGCTCGCGGCCGGCACCGCGTTCACCCTGCGCCAGGGCAGCTCCGGCGCATCGGGCACCACCAATGTGCTGTCGACAACGCTCGGCAGCGAAGTCGCGGCAACCAATTACGGCACCAGCTCGCTCACCGGCTCGCCCACGGTGAACCCTGCCTACGCCGTGTACAACACCGGTTCGGTCCTCAACGCCGGCATCGTCGTCGCCGATCAGGGCGACATCTCGCTGGTCGGCCACGCGCTGACGCAATCGGGCGTGCTGCTGTCCACGACCACGGTCAACCAGCGCGGCACCATCCATTTCCTCACGCCGAACGACGGTTCGGACCCGCTTTCGCGGGTCACGCTGTCGCCGACTTCTGTCACCGAAATCCTGCCCGAGGATAACGGCGAGACGGCGCTGGACGCGCAACGTTCTTCCGAAGTCGCCACCAGCGCTTTGCTGAATGCCACCCGCGCCGCCCTCGGCACGCCCGATGCCCTGCTGTCGCAATCCTCTCCCGTGCTCAACACCACGAACTACCTGCCTGACCAGGTCGCCGAAAGCCGGGTCGAGATCTCCACCGGCGGCTCCGTCGAAGCCCAGCCCGGGGCACTCGTCGTCGTCCAAGGCGGCCAGATCGAAGTGGGCGCGGGCAGCCGCCTGCTGCTCGAGAGCGGCTCCACGCTCGATGTGTCAGGCACCACCAACGCCGTGCTGGCCGGCAACATCAACGCGCTCGACCTTGGCAGCACCGCCAACACCTCGACTGCGCTGTCGGACAGCGTGCGCGCGCTGCTGGTCAACGTGCAGCCGTTCCAGCTGCGCGACAGTGCCGCCAACCGCAATGGCGGGCTGAAGGGCACCAACGTCTATGTCGATGCGGCGACCCTGGTCGAGATCGCCAGCGGCGCCTATGCCGGCAATATCTACACGCCGGGCGGCCTGCTCGAAGTCTCCGGTTATCTCGGCCTGGTGCCGCACACGATCGGCGAGTTCACCTCGATCGGCGGCCAGGTGACGCTGCAGGCCCAGCAGCGCGTGATCGTCCCCGGTGCTGCCGGCGCCAGCGGCGCCATTCAGGCGATCCAGCCGGGCAGCATCGTCACCCAAGCAGGCTCGGCCATCAACCTGCAGGGCGGCACCGTCTCCTACCAGGCGGCCAGCCTGCCGCAGACCTACGTGCAGGCGACGAACGGAACCATCTACGACATCAACAATGCACCGTCGAACCTTGTTTATACGGGATTATATACCGGCGAGCTGTTTGCCCACCCACGCTGGAAAGTCACGTTCGACTACGTCAACCCGCTTCTCACCCCGCCGGTGATCGAGCAACCGTCCTACACCGTCGGCCGCGATGCGGGCTCGATCGTCATCAACGCCGCCACGTCGGCCATCAATGGCGCCGTCTATGCCGGCGTGACGCTCGGCCAGTACCAGAGCACGCCACGCCCGGCCGGCGTCACCGACCCGTTCCTGCTGGCGCAGACCGTGGTGCCGCAATCCGGCACGCTCGCCTTCGGCGAGTTCCCGTTGATCGCCAACCAGACCC
This sequence comes from uncultured Alphaproteobacteria bacterium, assembly GCA_963848205.1. GTDB lineage: Bacteria > Pseudomonadota > Alphaproteobacteria > Acetobacterales > Acetobacteraceae > BOG-908. Next base: position 1,056,997 of record CAWKCV010000003.1, read on the forward strand.
TGACCACAGCCAGCAATGTCGTGTTCCAGGCCACGCCCGGCTCGCCAATTGCGCCGGCCGCCAACCCGCTCAACCCGGGCACCAGCACGTTCGACGCGCCGCAACTCGATGCAGACGGGCTCGGCAGCATCGTCGTCACCACCAACGGCAGCATCTCGGTGCTTTCGCCGCTGGCGGTCGCCGACGGCGGCACCGTCTCGCTCACCGGCAGCACCATTCTCGTCGATGCCGGCATCACCGCACGCAGCGGCGCGATCACGCTCACCGACCAGCTCGCCAGCCAGACGACGCCGGTGGGCAAGCCCGGCGGCATCACGCTGGCAGAAGGCGCGGTGCTCGATGCACGCGGCGTCTGGACCAACGAGCATCTCGACCCGGTGCACCAGACCGGTGCCGGCTATGCCAACGGCGGCAACGTCACCATCGCGGGCTCCTCCGGCGTGACGCTGGCGGCCGGCTCCAAGATCGACGTCTCTTCCGGCGGCGGCGTGCTGCGGCTGGGCCAGGCCTTCACCGGCCGCGGCGGCTCGGTGTCGGTCATCGCCGACATCCCGCTTGTCGGTGGCGGCAGCAGTGGCGGCAGTAGCGCGCAGGCGACGGCGCCGGTCGTGTTCGATTCCACCTTCGTCGGTTACGCCAGCGGCGGCGGCGGCACGCTCAGCCTGGCCGCACCGCTGATCGAGCTCGGCACCGGGCCCACGCCCGCCAGCCTCGCCTTGCCCGCAAACCTGACCGGCCCGGCGCTCGCCACCGGCAGTGCCACGCTGTCGGCACTCAGGATCGACAATGCGCTGTTCTCCACAGGGTTCGCGAAATACGTGGTGAACGGCACCGCAGGCCTGGCGGTGTTGCCGGGCGCCCAGATCACCGCATCGCAGCCGATCTACACGATCGACCTGGGGTTGGGCGTGCCGTCCGGCAGCGATCCTTCGGCGGCCTACAAGGTCGTGCTACCGGTGCTGTTCACCCCCACGCCAGGTGCCGAGACGCTGACGCAGCGCGCGGCGGCCAGCCTGTCGCTCTATTCGGCCACCGGCGGCGCCGGCGGGCTGTTCCCCAATGCCGGCGGTGCCCGGTTCGGCGGCGGCGCGGTGAGCATCGGCACCGGCGCCAGCGTCAGCGTGGACCCAGGCGCATCCATCGCGGTCGCCGGCTACGGCCAGGTAAGCGTGCTCGGCACGCTGACTGCGCACAGCGGCAACGTGACGGTCGCCAACACGCTCGGCGTGGCCGATACCGCCGTGAGCGACCCGCCCAGCTATACCGTTTCGGGCTATGTCCCGGGCGTATCGGTGTGGATCGGCGCGGCAAGCCGGATCGATGTCTCGGGCCTGTCGGTGGTGCGGACCGATGCGCTGGGACGGACATTCGGGTTGGCGGGCGCCGGCGGCTCGATCACGCTCGGCAGTCTGCCCGGCGGCGGCGTGCCGACCTTCGCCCAGGTCATCGTGCGCCCCGGCGCGGTGCTGGACGCCGATGGCGCCGCGACGCCGGTGCAAGTGGTGCAGGGCGCGGACCCGGTCTCCGTGACACCAGTCTCGAACCCGGTGACGCTGGCCGGCGCCGGCGGCTCGATTGCCGCGGACTCCCTGCTCGGCGTGGCGCTGGACGGCACAGCCACCGCGCGCGCCGGTGCGGCGGACGCTGCCGGCGGCACATTGTCGCTCACGCTGGACGCCAGCAACCTCACGCAATACTCCGATATTCCGACTTATGCGTTCGAGGCGCCGCGCCTGATCGTCACCCAGTCGTTCGCGGCGACGCAGCCGGCGACCGGGCTCGCACCCGGCGATATCTCGCCTGCCAACACGTTCAGCCAGGTGCACGCCTCGCAGCAGCAGATCGACGAAGGTGGTTTCGGCTCCGTCGTGCTCGCCGCGCCCTCGGCCGCCATCGCGTTCGCCAGCGGCGTCGAACTGCATGCCGCGCGCAGCATCGTGCTGAACTCGCCCGTCGTCGGCGGCATATCGCCGAACGGAAGTATTTCAGTTGCAGCACCTTACGTCGCGTTGCTGGGTGCGACGGCCGAGGAACTCGCGATCAAGGGCGTCCAGCCCGGGCCGCAGCTCGGCTTTTCCACCCTGACGGTGCTGGCCGACCTAATCGACCAGAGCGGCTCCTCGTTCTTCGGCGGCCGGGAACAGGCCGTCCCTCTTCCGGCGAGCGCCGCGGGCGGCCCGATGCCCGGGTTCGGGCCACCCGCCTTCAACACCAACCCGAACGTGCTCGGCTTCGGCCAGCTCAATCTGGAAAGCACCGGCGACATACGCTTCCTGGGCACCGACAGAAGCACGGGCGGCGGGGCCACGGGCGTGGTCAACAGCGTGGGCAACATCCTGCTGCGCGCGGCACAGATCAGTCCGGGCAGCCTGCAACGCTCGGTGATCAGCGCCGGCATCACCTCCAGCTTTCCGGGCGGAACCGCCGTCTCGGGCGGCACGATCACCGTCGAGGGCAACGGAAACGCGACCGCGCTGCCCTACTCGGTCGGCGGCCAGCTCGCTTTCATTGCCGACACTATCGTGCAAGGCGGCGTGATCCGAGCGCCGGAAGGCATCATCTCGTTCAGCGACGGCTTCATCGAGAACAATCCGGTCACGCCAAGCCGCATCGCCTTCACGCCGGGCAGCGTCACCTCGGTCAGCCTCGCCGGCCAGACCATCCCGTATGGCGGCACGGTCGATGGCGTTACTTATATCGCGCCGGGCGGCGGCGCAGCCACTCTGTTCAACCCGCAGATCAGCGTGCAGGCGCAATCGATCGATGTGCAGAATGGCGCGTCGATCGATCTGCGCGGCGGCGGCACGCTATCGGGCGCCGGCTTCGTGTTCGGCCGCGGCGGCACGGCGGACGTGCTGACAACGCCGTTGCTCGACATCCAGGGCGGCGCAGCGGTCGCCAACGCGCAAGCCCAGGTCGCCGGGATCCAGCCGGTGCGCACCGGCGACCCCGTCTATGCCATCCTGCCGGGCTACGCCTCCGCCTATGCGCCGACAACGGTGCCGGGCGACACCGCCTACACGGCCACGAATATCGGCGAGCAGATCAGCGTGGGCACCACCGTGCCGGGGCTGGCTGCGGGCACCTACACGCTGCTGCCGGCCTATTACGCGCTGCTGCCGGGGGCCTATCGCGTGGAGCTGACCAGCGGCGTGCTGCCGCCGCAGACCAGCCTCACCCAGGGCAATTTCACCGCCTCCGCCCCGGTCACGATCGGTGTGGCCAACACCGCCATCTCCGCGCCGGTCGCCGTCAGCGCGCTGTTCACCAGCGGCACCAACGTCCGACTTCTCTCGCAATATGACGAGGAGAGCTACAACACCTTCGAAGCGACCACGGCCACGCAGTTCGGCGCGCCGCGCCCCTTCCTGCCGCAGGATGCCAAGACGCTGTCGCTGCTCTACCCCAGCGCCATCGGCACAGGCCCGGCGCTGAGCTTCGCGCCGGGCGCCCTGCTCGAAGCCCCGGCGCCAGGCGGCTACGGCGCCACGCTGCAGATCAACTTCGCCGGCGGCAGCGGTTCGACGATCGTGGTCGCCGGCAACACGCCGCCGCTCGCGACATCGAATACCGAGCTGGTTCTGTCGGCGCCCACCCTGGACGCCCTGGATGTGCCGCGCCTGGTGCTGGGCGGCACGCTGGCGCAGAGCCTGTTCGCCACCGACACGGTCGATATCGCGTCCAACACCGCCGGCGTCGTCATCCAGCCGAACGCCAGGCTCACCGCCGGCGACATCCTGCTCACCACCACCGTCAGCGGCCAGATCATCGTCGCACCCGGTGGCACGCTGAGCACGATCGGCGCGGGAGCGGCGGCCTACGACAACAATAACGGGTTCTTCTTCGACAACCAGATCACCACCGGCACGGCCATTCCCGTGCTGGACGTCTCGAACGGACGCGTCGTGTTCGTGCCGAACACCGATGCGGCGGCAGGCGCCTCGATCAGCGTGGGCGCCGGCAGCGGCCTGCTGGCGTCCGGCAGCCTCAATATCGTCGCCCCCGGCAACACGCAGGTGACGATCGGGGCGGCCAATCTCGGTGCCCAATATGCGTCCATCGCCGTCGCCGCGATCAACATCGGCAGCACCGCGTCGCTCGCCCGCTTCGCAGGCCAGCTCCCGTCCGGCTTCAGCGTGACGCCGCAGGCACTGTCCACGCTGTTGAACGGCAGCCCCACGCTTCGCACGCCGGCGGCCACGCAACTGACGCTGAGCGCCGCGCAGGAAGTCAACTTTCTCGGCAGCGTGGCGCTGGACAGCGGCACCACCGACCTGGTGCTGAACACGCCGGCCATCTACGGCGTCGGCGCCGGGACCGATACCGTCTCGATCGCCGCGCCCAGCTTCACCTGGAGCGGCGTCGCCACCCAGCAATTCACCGCGCTGAACTCGCTGACCGGCGTGACCACCACCGCGCTGCCGGGCGGCCAGATTGCCGGCGGGCTGCTGCCGGCCAACGGCATTGGCCATCTGGACATCAACGCCGGGACCATCGTGCTCGGCTACGGTCCGCAGGCCCAGCCAAACGACCAGGTGCTGCTGCAACGCTTCGTCGCCGGGTTCGGCAATGTGGCGCTGAATGCGACCCGCCAGATCACCGCCAACAACCAGAGCGGCCTGACCGTCTTTCAGAACGGCCTTGCACTCAGCCAGACGGCGAGCGGCCTCGGCGCGACCGGCGCGCTCGGCAATCTCACGCTCAACGCGCCCCTGATCACCACGCAAAGCGCCGCGGTGCTCGACCTCACCGCCGGCGGCACGCTCAAGCTGGTCTCGCCCGGCCCTGTCGCATCGACCTCCGTCGTGAGCCTCGGCGGCCAGATCGACGCCATCGCCGGCACCGTCGATATCGGCACCGCCATCGCCCTGCGCGCCGGCCAGTTCAACGTGACTGCACAGAACGGCATCGACGTCGCGGGCACCGCGGCCATCGACCTGTCCGGCCGGCCTGTCACCTTCTCCGACCAGACGCGGTTCGCCCCGGCCGGCACGCTGGCCTTCGAGAGCACGGCCGGCAGCATCACACTCGAGACCGGCTCGCGGATCGACGTCTCGGCCACCGGCGCCAGCGCGGGCAGCGTCGCTTTCAGCGCGCTCGCCGGCGGGGTCGCGCTCGACGGCACGCTCGTGGGCGCGGCGAATCCCGGCCAGACCGGCGGCAGCTTCACGGTGATCGCCGGCACGCTGGCGACCACGACGCAAGCCGCGAATGTGGCGGTGGGCGGCAGCGCGTTCGACAACATCAATGCGGGCCTGAACGCCGGCGGCTTCACCGGCGCGCGCAGCTTCGAGCTGGGCACCGATGCAGGACCGCCGGGCGGCACACCGACCGCCAACCTCGTCATCGGCAACGACACCGCCGGCGCGCCGCTGGTCGTCGCGCAAACCGTGCGGGTGACGGCCGACCGCGGCGCGATCGATGTGACCGGCACGATCGACGCCTCCGGCACCGGGCCGGGCGCGATCTCGCTGCAGGCGCAGACCGATCTGACGCTGGCCGCCACCGCAGTGCTCGACGCGCATGCGACGCAGACCGCGGTCAACTCCTATGGCAGCCCGATCGACGCCGCCAACCGCGCACATGTGACGCTGGCGGCCACCACCGGCACGCTGACGCTGGCCGGCGGCGCGATCGACGTGTCCTACGCGGGTGACGCCACCATCGGCACGCCGCAGGGCCAGGTGGTGCTCGACGCGCCACGCCTTGGGGGCGCCACGGGCGGCGACATCGCCATTCAGGCCGCAGCCCCTATCGCGATCACCGGCGCGCAGAGCGTGGCGCTGTATGGCTGGACCACCTACACCTCCACCGACCCGAACGGCCGCATCGTGCAGACGCTCGGCGGCACGCCGGCGCCCGGCACCACGGTCATCGGGCTGGCGCAGATCGACCAGGACAACACCGCCTTCATCACGGCGGCCGACGGCAATGCCGGCCTTGCCGGCCGCCTGGCCGGCCTGACCACCTACGACGCGCGTTTCCATCTGCGCCCCGGCGTGCAGATCGACAGCGCTGCCGTCACCAGACCCGGCACCGGCAACCTGACGATTGCCGGCGACCTCGATTTCTCCGGTTTCCGATACAGCGACGCGGCCGGCTACGGATTGCAGGCGACGGGCGCCTTGGGCTCCGGCGAGCCCGGCGCCATCGTGTTCCGCGCCGCGGCCGACCTCGTGGTCAACGGCAGCGTCACAGACGGTTTCGCCGCCCCGCCCGACAAGACCGCCGCCAACCACCTCAAGGCCGACAATTCCTGGGTGTTCCTCTCGCCCAACGTGCTCAACGGCAATCTGGGCGCGGTCGAGCCGCTTTCGGCCGACGTGGTCCTGCCTGCCAGCATCAGCGTCACGCAGACGGTGGGGGGGGTCACGACCGTCACCCACCAGATCGAGCTGGGCGCCGGCACCACGATCGATGAGTCGCGCCCGGTGTCGCTGAACTACGCGATCACCATCAACTCGGCCGCCATCGGCCCCAACGTGGTGGTGCCGTTCACCGCCGTGCTCGACCCCGCCAACCCCGACATCGTCATTCCGAACGGCGGCTTCATCACGACGGCCGCGATCACGCCCCCGACCGGCCCGGTCATCCCGGCCGGCACATTCCTGCCGGGCGGCTCCGTCATTCCGGCCGGCTCCACGCTTGGCAAGGGTACAGTGTTGCCGGTGACCTTTGCCGTGGCGACCGGCACGGTGGTGCCGGCCGGCACGCTGTTGTCGATCTTCGACGACACGGCGGGCATACTGAACACGTTCGGCGCCGGCACGTCCGCGCTGACCTTGTCGGCCAATACCGCGCCGCTGCCGGTCAACGCCTTCCTGCCCAGCAACACCGCGCCGCAATTCATCGCCACCGACGGGCAGTTCGTCGGCCGTCTCGATCTGCGCCCCGTCGGCACGGACCCCGCCGGCCAGCCGGTGCAGGGCTACGTGTATGCGCTGAGCAAACTGCTGCCGCCCGGCGCCTTGTCATGGAACCTCGACCTCGTGGCCGGCGCCAACCAGGCCAGCGCCAACCCGAACGCCGTGCTGCCGCGCTCCGTTTTGGCCGGCGGTGCGCTGGCCAAGCCCGTCAACACGATCGACCAGGCGGCCGGCAGCCTGATCCTGTCCGACACGCATTACCTGGCCAACTCGCTGAACGTGGGCGCGGTCAACCCCGCGTTCAGCGTGCTGCGCACCGGCACCGGCGATCTCTCGCTGATCGCAGGCGGCAACTTCGACCAGAGCTCGTTCTACGGCATCTACACCGCCGGCACGCAGAGCGACGGTGTGGGCGCGGGCACGCCCTACGACCTGGCGCGCCAAAGTTTCCAGGCTAACCCCGGCACGCCCGGTCGGCAGGGCATCGCACCGGGCGGACCGCAGACGACGGTCAACACGATCGTGCGTGAGACCTACCAGGCCAACTACCCGACCCACGGCGGCGATGTTCTGCTGAGTGCGCAAGGCAATGCCGTAGGCGACCTCAACGGTGGCGCCCTATCGACAACCGCGCTCGTCACCAGCGATGCGGTCGGCAACTGGCTCTGGCGCCAGGGGAGCACGCAGCTTGGCCAGAGCACCGCCTGGTGGATCAATTACGGCACGTTTGCCGTGCCCTATGGCCCTGGCGATAGCGGCCTGTTGCCAAACTCCAATGGCAACTTCCCCGCACAACTCGTTGGTTTTCAAGGTATCGGCACCCTGGGCGGCGGCAATCTTACGGTGAACGTGGGGCAGAACGCCGGCCAGCAGACCGATCGAACCGGCAATACAGGCCCTTACAATCTCAACCAGCCGTTGCGCGGAGAAGGCCTGGTTCTCGCGGTGGCCAGCACCGGCCGGGAGGTGACGAATGGCGGGACGGCCACTTTGGTGGAGACCGGTGGCGGCAATCTGACATTGCACGTCGGCGGCACCATCAACCCCATCAACTCGCAGGCCCTGGTCAACGCGGGCATACCCTCCAATCCCGAATCGGGCGTCAACGGAACGCTCATCGATCTGCGCGGCGCCATCAACGTCACGGCTGGTGCCGTCGGCCGTCTCGACGAGAGTTACGTCACGGGGTTCACGGCAAACGAGTTGGACCCACGCCCGATCAGCCCGTTTGCACCAATACTCACCGCGAACGGCGGGATCACTCTCCTGCCGGGTGACAGCGCGGTCTCGATCGTGACGCAGCGCGATGTGGTGCTCGACGGCGTGGGCGACGCAGGGCGTGTGACCGAACAGAACCTGACGCAGATCAGCCAGTCGCAGATCGGCACTCTCTCGACGTCGGGTGGCGCTACGGGCTTCACGCTGTGGACGAATGCGACTTCGGTCGCGCTCTTCACAAGCGGCGGCAATGCCGCGCCGATCACCATCGGCGCGACCACCCCCCTGGCCGGCGTGACCTCGAACGACAGCCCGACGGACACGAACTTCATCTATCCGTCACAGCTCTACGTGACCTCGGCATCGGGCGAGATCGCATATGGCAGCACGTCGTTCCCAATCGGCGGCATTTCGGCCAACGTGTTCTCGATCGAAGTCGCACCGTCGGCCAATGAGCAGGTGGCATTTCTGGCTGGGACCACCATCCAGGCGAACGGCCTCGCGGTCGATCTCTCCGGTGCGGACCCCGCCGCCCTGTCGACGCCGCTCGACCCGGCATTTGCCAGCTTTGCAGGCACGCCCAGCCAGGGTGTGACCAATATTCGCCCCAATCTCGGCACCACGCAGTCCCCGCTGGCGCTGTTCGCGAAGGAGGCCGACACGCCCTCGGTGCCGTATCTCGGCACGAAATCGCTTGCCACGCCTGCGCTGTTCTATGCGGAGACCGGCGACATCCTCGACCTGATCACTGGCGAGACGGTCAGTTTCACCAGCGCTGCCAACGAAATCCTGCCGCAATGGTATCTTGCCGCCAAGCCGGTGCGCATCGTGGCCGCGCAGGACATCATCAGCAGCGGCACCGCGCCGGCCGCGAACGCCGGCACGCTGCAGCAGAACCAGCGGCCTTCGCTCAACGGCGCTCTGTCGACCGCGAGCGGCAACCTGTTCCTCAACAACAGCGCGCTATCGATCTCGACCGTGTTTGCCGGGCGCGACATCCTCGGCAGCTATTTCTACGTGGGCGGTCCCGGCCTGCTCGCGGTCGAAGCCGGCCGCAACATCCAGCAGATAGGCTATGCCGCGCCCGGTGCCCCCGAGCTTCTCAATTACGGCTCCATCAAGAGCCTCGGCTCGCTGCTGACCGGGGCGCCGGTCAGCCTGACCGGCGGCGCCTCCATCGAGCTCGGCGCGGGCCTGGGCGCCGGCCTGACCTACACCGATTTCGCCAATCTCTATTTCAACCCCGCCAACCAGGCGAACCTTGCTCTGCTGATCACCGACCCCGCCAACAAGAACAAGGTGCAGCAAGTCTATGCCACGCAGCTCGTAACGTTCCTGCAGCAGAATTACGGCTACACTGGAACCGCGGAGGCCGCGCTGGCCTTCTTCCTCGACCCCGCCCACGTGCCGGTCGTCAGTCAGAGTGCCTTCGTCCGTGACGTGTTCTTCGCCGAGCTGCTCGCCAGCGGCCTGCAGTATAACGACCCGAACAGCCGCTTCTTCCACTCCTACAGCCGTGGCCAGCAGGCCATCGGTGCGCTGTTCACCACCGACCCCAAGGTGCCGGGCGTGCCGGCCGGCTATACGGGCGCGATCACCATGGCCAGCGGTTCGCTCAACCCCGCAGGCACCCCTGCTTTGTTCGATGCGGGTGTGGCGACCGAGCATGGCGGCACGATCCAGGTGCTCGACCCGGGCGGCCAGGTCGTGCTGGGCACCACCGGCGCGGCCTTCCCTGGCGGCGGCACCGGGCTCGTGACCAACGGCAACGGCGATATCGACGTGTTTTCGAACGGCAGCTTCCTGCTAGGCAAGAGCCGTGCCTTCACCAATGCCGGCGGCAACATCCAGGTCTGGTCGGCGACCGGCGACATCAATGCCGGCATCGGCGCTCGCACGACGGTCGTCTTCAACCCGCCGGTGATCAGCTACGACAATACCGGCGGCCTGGTGAACAGCCCCGCCGTGCCCACCAGCGGCTCAGGCATCGCCACCAACCAGCCGCTGCCATCGGTGCCGCTCGGTAACATCGACCTCACCGCACCCGTCGGCACCATCGATGCGGGCGAGGCGGGCGTGCGCTCGTCGGGCAACCTCAATCTGGCCGCCGCCCGCCTGGCGAACTCCAGCGGCTTCAGTTCTGGCGGCAAAACGTCGGGGAATTCGGCGCCGGCCAGCGTCAATCTCGGTGCAGTGGAGGCAGCGGGTGCGGCGGCCGGCGCCGGGCAGCAGGCGGCGCAGAACCTCAACAACACGCATACGGCGGCGCAGCTGCCCTCGCTGATCGAGGTGGAGGTGCTGAGTATCAGTGGAGAAAGCGAGGAGGAGCGGCGGAAGAAGAGGAAGATGTAGGCAGGCAGTCCTTCTTTGAAGAAACGACCAGGAGACTTCTGCTTCCGCGCATCTGAGGGCGGTGGATCAGGCTTTATCCGGCAATATTCGAGCAGGGCTGGTGAAGACTTCGAAGCCGTCGGAGCGGGCTATGCCGATCAGGGTGATGCCGGCGGCTTCGGCCTGGCGGGTGGCCAATGCGGTGGGGGCGGAGATCGCGGCCACGATCGCAGCACCCATGCGCGCCGCTTTCTGCACCATTTCGATCGAGATGCGGCTGGTCAGTGCGATGATCCCGTCGCTGGCCTGGAGGTTCTGGCGGGCCAGCGCGCCGCCGAGTTTGTCGAGCGCATTGTGCCGGCCCACGTCCTCGCGCAGGGCGACGAGCCCGTTTGCCTCGGTCCAGAAACAAGCGCCGTGCACCGCGCGGGTGGCCTGGTTGAGCAACTGCGCCTCGGCCAGGCTGGCCATCGCCGCGTGGATGGCGGCAGGCGAAACGGCGTGGCCCGCGGGCACGGACGGCAACGGCCGCAGCGCCTCGCCGAGGCTTTCCAGCCCGCACATGCCGCAGCCGGTGGCGCCGGCCAGCCGCCGGCGGCGCTGTTCGAGCGCGCCCATCAGCGCTGGCGGTATCCATAGTCGCAGCTCGAGGCCGCCTTCGGCCTCGACGATCGCGATCTCCTCGATGCAAGAAGCATCGGATACGATGGCCTCGCTGAGGCTGAAGCCGACGCCAAAATCCTCGAGGTCGGCCGGGGTCGCCATCATCACCGCATGCGTCACCCGGTTATAGGTGATGGCGATGGCAGTCTCCTCCGCCAAACACCGCTCGCGCGAACTCCCCTGCCCGTCCCGCCACGCTGTCAACGAAACTGAGACCGAAGACCTACCAGACATTCAAAGGTCTTTTGCTTCTTTTCGTCAGAAAAGAAGGCCTTGCTTCAAGCCGTAGGCCGATGAATCCCACACTCGACCTTCCCCGTCCCCGCCCAGCGCCCGCTCCGAGGGTCCTCCCCAGCCGCGACCGCCTTGGTGCACGTCGCACACCCGATGGACGGAAAACCCGCCAGGCTCAAGGAGTGGCGCGGCAGATGGCGTTCGACCATCTCCTCGGCGATCTGCTTGGCCGACCACGCGGCCAGCGGGTTCAGCTTGACCTTGCCGGCCTCGATCTCGCGCATCGGCAAGGTCGTGCGGGTGACGACCTGGTGGCGTTTGCGGCCGGTGATCCAGGCCTCGTAGGGGGCGAGCGCACGGTCGAGCGGCGTGACCTTGCGCAGGTCGCAGCAGGCGTCGGGATCGTATTTCCACAGTTCGGCGGTGGGGTCGGCATTGGCGAGTTCGGCCGGGGTGGCGGAGATGGTCTGCACGTTGGTGAGGCCGAGTCGGCGGATCAGGCGATCGCGATAGGCGAGCGTTTCGGGGAAATGCTGCTTGGTGTCGACGAACAGGATGGGTGTGGAGGCGTCGATTTCGGCGACCAAGGCCAGCAGGACGGCCGAATCTGCGCCGAAGGACGAGACGACTGCGACGCGGCCGGGATGGTCGTGGCGGATAGCCTGGCAGAGAAGGTTAAGGCTTTCGGCCACATGCGGCCGGTATTGAGTCCATGCCGCGTTCTGCCCGGCTGGGCCCCAGTCGGCTATCCGTTCCGCTGTCATGCAGTCGAACATCTACGTTCTCCAACCCCGGCCGTGAGTTCACGGCACCAAACCGCAATTCACGCGCGGCTGAAAGTGGATATGGGCTATCCCACGCCGCAGTTTCGTAGAACCGGCTATGCGCCTCATGCAATACAGACTTGCTCAGTAGAGATCGCGCACTCGAGAACGCCGCAACGGCGTTTGACCATGTTGCCCGCGGCCCGGTAAGTGCTGGCCGGATGCCGACCACGCAAACCCCCGGAAATTGGCGCGTTGCGAAATCGTACGGCCATGAGGAGGGCCTGTCCTGCACGTTCCGGCAGTGGCAGGCGTCGCATTCGCATTGCCGGTTTTTGCACGGCTACGCGCTCTCCTTTCGCTTCGTCTTCACGGCCGCTCATCTGGACGGGCGTGGCTGGTGCATCGATTTCGGCGGGCTGAAGCCGTTGCGCGCCTGGCTGCACGACATGTTCGACCACACGCTGCTGGTCGCCGAGGACGATCCCGAGCGGGACGCTCTGCTGGCGTTGGGGCACGCTGGCCTGGCGCAGACACGGCTCGTGCCGATGGTCGGCTGCGAGGCGTTCGCGCAACTGGCTCATGCATGGGCCGAACGCTTCCTCGACGAGCAGACGTCCGGCCGCGTGGTCTGCGCGCATGTCGATGTGGGCGAGCATCCTGGCAACAGTGCGCGGTTCACGCCATCGATGGACGCGCCGGCGGGATAGGTTCGCAACCGGCCTGCTCAACCGGGCGTTGGCCGCACCATGCAGTCAGCCGAACCACATCCCCCCGTCCGTCGCCGTCATCTGGGCCGCAAGATCGCCGGGGGCCTGCTCGCTTTTGTCGTCATCGGCATCGTCCTGTTGATCCTGCTGTGGAATTGGGACTGGTTCATCCCGCTGGTCGAAGCGCGCGCCTCCATTGCACTGGGCCGCAAGGTGACGATCACCCATCTGCATGTACGGCTTGGGCGGGTGACGACGATTGCCGCCGACGATGTGGTGATCGCCAACCCGAAGGGCTTTCCGGGTACTGAGCCGCTGGCGCACATCGCCCGGCTGACCATTCCGGTCGACGTGATGGCTTATTACCATCACCGCACGATCGTGCTGCCCTCCATCACGGTCGACAAGCCGGACGTGCATGCGACCGCGCTGGCGGACGGGACGAACAACTTCACCCTGCAGCTGCCCAAGGCCGCGCCGGGCGCCAAGCCTGCGCCGCCGCCGCAGATCGGCGACCTGGTGATCAACGATGGCCGTGCGCATTTCGTCGATCCCAAGTTCAAGTCGGATTTCACCTCGAGCATCGAGACGCGGCCGGCGCAGGGGAACGTGCCGGCGCAGATCGTGGTGAACTCGAAGGGGACGTATGCCGCGCAACCGGTGGTCAGCCAGTTCGTGGGCGGCGCGCTGCTCAGCCTGCGTGACGCGCAGCATCCTTACCCGGTCAACATTCATGTCGCGAACGGGCTGACGAAAGCGTCACTGGTGGGCACGGTGCAGAACCCGGTGAACTTCCAGGGTGCCAACCTGAGACTGTCGTTTTCCGGGCCGGACATGGCGCAGCTGTTTCCGCTTACCGGCATTCCGTTTCCGCAGACGCCGCCATTCTCGATCGCCGGCAATCTCGACTACGTGCCGCCGCGGTTCCGTTTCACCAACTTCGAAGGCCGTGTCGGCTCGTCCGATCTGGGCGGCGAGATCGACGCCGAGCCACGCCCCGGGTCGCGGCCGGACGTGAACATGAACCTCGTCTCCAAGCGCGTCGATCTGGCCGACCTCGGCGGTTTCATCGGCACGCCGGCGGGCAAGGCGAACCTGGCGGGCCAGAACGTGACCGAGAAGAAGGAACAGGCAAAGGCGAAGGCCAGCCACGACCTGTTTCCGCACACGCCGATCAATCTGCCGAAGATCCGGGCGGCCGATATTCACCTGCATTACCGGGCCGAGCACATCGAGAACAAATATACGCCGTTCGACAAGCTCGTCGTGGCAATGGATATCGTGGACGGCAAGATCGCGCTGCACCCGCTCGATTTCGTGGTCGGCAACGGCGACATCGCCAGTAACATTTCGCTGGCACCCGATGCGCACGATCTGGTGCATGCCAATGCGGATATCCGTTTCCGTCACATCGAAGTCGCGCGGCTGATGCAGGCGACGCATACGTTCAAAGGCAGGGGCATTCTCGGCGGCGAGGCGCGGATCGACACCGACGGCAATTCGCTGGCTTCGATGATGGGCCAGGGCAATGGCGAGCTGAAGCTGGTGCTGGTCAGCGCCGGCGATCTCTCGGCGTTGCTGGTCGATATCGCCGGGCTGGAGTTCGGCAATGCGCTGCTGTCGGCACTGGGTATTCCGAACCAGGCGAAGATCGACTGCTTCGTGACCGACCTGCAGCTCCGCTCGGGCGTAGTCGATACGAAGGCGTTCCTGCTCGACACGGAGGAAGGCCGGGTCACCGGCAGCGGCACGATCGATCTGCGCAGCCAGACGCTGGATTACGCGCTGACGACGCGTGCGAAGCACTTCTCCATCGGCTCGCTGCCTGGCCCGATCGACCTCACCGGCCCGATCACCAGCCCGTCGATCCGTCCGGGCGCGGAAGTGGTGGCCCGCGCCGGTGCCGCGGTCGGCCTCGGCATTTTGACCGGTTTCGGTGCCCTCCTGCCCACCATCCAGTTCGGCGTCGGCAACGACAATGCGTGTTTCAAAGCCGAAGCCACGGAACGCAAACCCCTCCGCGCCCCCCCACCCGTCGCCAGAAAAGCCCACAAGTAAAAGTTTTTTGGTCCTTTTTCTCATAAAAGGACTGCTTCCTTCCTCTCCCAGGCTGGTCGCAACCCCCACGTTCTGTGACAAGCCCCCATGATCCCCGTTCCCCTCCAACATGCCTCCAACCTGCGCGACCTGGGCGGCGTGCCGGCAGGGAACGGCCGCCAAGTACGTACCGGGATGATCTTCCGCGCCCCGGCTCTGGTCGGCCTCTCCCCCGAAGATGAGCAGACGATCGCCAGGCTCGGCGTTCGCATGGTGTGCGACCTGCGTGGCGTGCGCGAGGCGGCTGCCAACCCGGTCGAGATCGCAGGCGCGCACCGGCTGGCGCTGCCGATCGAGCCCAGCGTCGGCGCCGGCCTGAAGGATATTCTCCGCACCGGGCAGGTAAGCGGACACATGTCGCCGCAGGACATGCTGGATTTGCTGCGCGAGGCTTACCGGGCTTACGCATTGCTGAGCCACGCCCAATACCGCGCTGTTTTTGCGGCATTGCAGGCGGAGCCAGGCGCTCCGTTGCTGCTGCATTGCTCGGCCGGCAAGGACCGAACGGGGTTTGGCGCGGCGCTCATCCTCGCCGCGCTGGGTGCCGGGTGGCCGGCGATCATGGAGGATTACCTCGCCACGAACATGCTGTGGCGGCGTGAGACGGCGAGCAATTTCGAGCTGCCGCCCGAGCTGAAGGACGTGCTGCTCAGCGCCCACGAGGTGCTGCTGGACGCGGCTTTCGCGGCAATCAAGGAACACTATGGCTCGACCGAGGCGTACCTTGAGCAAGCGATCGGGCTGAGCGTCGAGGCACGCGCGCGTCTGGTGGAGCGCTATACGCAGTGATGGTCGGGCGATCCGGCTAGGATGGATGTCTCGATCAGCCATCTGCTGGCGGCCGCAGGCCATTCGCCCTGGTGGCAGGGCGCGGCCATCGTCGCGGGCACGTTCATTCTGGAGGATGCGGCGACTGCTGGGGCGGCACTCGCGGTGCAAAGCGGGGCTGTCGCGTGGCCGACGGCGCTGACGGCGCTCTATGTCGGCATCGTGCTGGGGGACATGGGGCTGTACGGGTTGGGGCGCCTGGGCGCGCATGTTCCCTGGGTGTTGCGGCTGATACCGGCGCCGCGCCAGGAACGCGGCCGCGCGTGGCTGGAGCGGCACGTGTTCAAAGTGGTGTTCATCAGCCGCTTCCTGCCCGGCGTGCGTTTGCCGACTTACACGGCGTGCGGCTTCCTGGGCGCCAACTTCCGCAAGTTCGTGGCGGCCGCGGTCGGTGCAACGTTGATATGGACGTCAGCGTTGTTCGCCGTGTCGTTGCGCGTCGGCCATTTGCTGATGCAGCATCTTGGGCAGTGGCGATGGGCTGGATTTGCCGCGTTCATCGTGGTGATCGTGCTGGCCGGCCGGCTCGCCTTGCGGGCGCAGGCCGAACTACAGGAACAGAAATGACGTTTGGATTGCCGCCTTGGACGCCGTGACGCCGGGGGGGATTGCCCAGGATTATCCTCCCGGCGCGATGCTCGCGCCGGAGGCCCGGCACCGGGATATTTCCCGCTTCGAGTTCCTGCCCGGCTGGGTCGCCTACGGTCCGATCGTGGCGCAATGGGTGCTGCTCGGCTTGTGGCATCGCGATTTCAGCGTGCCGACGGCGGCCAATCCGCGCATCACCACCGGCGGCCTGTGCGGCGAGAGCAAATCGGCCATCCTGGACTTGGCTGGCGGCCCTGCACGCGACTGGATTGCGCCTTACACGACGATGGTGACGGGCCAGGATGACCTGGCGCGAGCGGCGCGGGCGATGGCGGCGGCTGGGCTTGGCTTGCCGATCGTCGTCAAGCCGGACATCGGGTGCAACGGCACGGGCGTGCGGCTGGTGAACAACGAGGCCGAGCTGGCCGCCGCGCTGGCCGCCTTTCCGCGCGATGTGGGGCTGATGCTGCAGCAGCTCGTCGAATGGGAGGGCGAGGCCGGCGTGTTCTACATCCGCCATCCGGACGATGAGTCGGGCCATATCAGCTCGCTGACGCTGAAGCATCCGCCGACGGTGACCGGCGATGGCAGCTCGACGTTGCGTGCGCTGATTGCGTCCGACCCGCGGCATTCCCGCTTGCAACATCTGTATCTGGCGCGGCTCGGCGACCGGCTGGACGGCGTGCCGGCACGCGGCGCGGTGGAGAAGCTGGTGTTCGCCGGCAATCACTGCCGCGGGTCGATCTTCCGCAACGGCGCGGCGAGCATCACGCCGGCGTTGACGGCGCGCATCGAGGCGATCGCGCGCGCCATACCGGATTTCCATTTCGGCCGCATCGATCTGCGTTTCCGCAGCCTGCAGGCGCTGCGGCAGGGGCAGGATTTCGCCATCATCGAGATCAACGGCGTAGGGTCGGAGGCCACGCATATCTGGGATCCCGACACGACGCTGCGCGAGATTTACGCGGCCCAGTTGCGCCATTACGCCACGGCGTTCTCGATCGGCGCCGAACTACGCCGCCGAGGTGCCAAGACGAGCGGGGCACGCCGGATGTTCCTCGACTGGCGCAACCAGAAACGCCTGCTGCGGTCCTACCCAATGAACGACTAAGCCAGCAAACGTTTTCTGGTCCTTTTTTTCAAAAAAGGACTGCTTCCTTCCTACTCGTGCACCCACCCCCGATCCCGCAAAACCGGCACCAACCCGTCGCGGTCATGATGCGCCAGCCACCGCTCCAACTGCCCGAGCACGGCGCGTGTCGCCAACGGTATCTCCGCCTCCAAAGCCTCGGCCACGGTGTACCACCGAGGCTCCTCCAGTTCCTCAGACCCGGTCGGTGTGCCGGTTACGCGGCCAGCCTCGACGATGAAGAAGCGTGCGTCGAACCGTATGCTGCGGTCCGGCGGGGTGATAGCGCGGCAGAGATAGTCCAGCCCGTCGAGCGCCGGCGGGTCGCCCAGCGACAGCCCGACCTCCTCACGCAACTCGCGTGCGGCGGCCATGGCCAGCGCGCGGGCGAGCGAGGGTTCCGCCGAGCGTTCCAGCCGGGCGAGCACGCGTGGCGGCAGCGGTGTGGCCGCGCGGGCGTGATGGTCGGCCGCGTCCACCGCGCCGCCGGGGAAGACCAGCATGTTGGGCATGAACCGGTGTCCGGCAGCGCGCCTGGCCATCAGCACCGAGGGTGCTTCGCCCGGCGGCTGGCGGAGCACCAGGATACTGGCGGCATGGCGCGGGGCGCGGGCGGGAAGCGGTGCGTCGGTCATTGCTCCATTGGCCGGAAAACCGAGGATTTGCAAAGGCATTGCGCAAGCGTGAGCGGGTGGCACCTTGACGAAGCTGGCGTGGAGCCGCATTTCCTGACAATCAGGACCCGTCAGGTCCGCTTCATAACAGGTTGCGATGTTCCGGCTTTCCAAACTCACCGACTATGCCGTGGTCGTGCTGGTTCGCCTGGCACGCGATGGGGGCGTGCAGACGTCACCGGGCATTTCGGTGGCTACCGGCATACCCGAGCCGACGGTTGCCAAGGTCCTCAAGGCGATGGCTGGACGTGGCCTGGTGAGTTCGCTGCGCGGTGCGCGTGGCGGCTACCGTCTGCAGCGGGATTTGTCGGCCATCGCGGTGTCGGACGTGATCGCGGCGATCGACGGGCCGATTGCGCTGACCGCCTGCGTTGATGGCGGCGATTGCGAAAGCGGCTGCCTGTGCCCGATGCGCGGCCGTTGGGACCCGGTGAACACGGCCATCCGGCAGGCGCTCGCAGCGATCAGCCTGGCCGACATGCAGAACGCCACGATACCCGCTGCCATGCGGCCGACGAGCGCACTGACCGCCGCCATGCCTGCTCAAGCGATTTGAAGGACTGAAGATGCCAGCCATTGCCGAGACCCTGAACACTGTGCAGTCGGTTGCCGACAGCGGCTACAAATGGGGTTTTGAGACCGAGATCGAGATGGATTTTGCGCCGCGCGGGCTCAATGAGGGTATCGTGCGGCTGATTTCCGAGCGCAAAGGCGAGCCGGGCTGGTTGCTGGATTGGCGCCTGGCGGCGTTTTCGGCGTGGCTGAAAATGGAAGAGCCCAGCTGGGCTCTGCTGAATTACCCGAAGATTGACTACCAGGACTCGTTCTACTACGCGGCGCCGAAGAAGAAGCCCGGTCCCCAGTCGCTCGACGAGGTCGATCCCGAGTTGCTGCGCATGTATGAGAAGCTGGGCATTCCGGTCAGCGAGCGCGCCATCCTGGCGGGTGTCGAGGGTGCGAGCGACCGGCCGCCAATGGCGGTGGATGCGGTGTTTGACAGCGTGTCGGTGGCGACGACATTCCGTTCGACGCTGGCCAAGTCGGGCGTGATCTTCTGCCCGATCAGCGAGGCGGTGCGCGAATATCCCGAACTTGTGCGCCGTTATCTCGGCAGCGTGGTGCCGCCGACCGACAATTATTTCGCGGCGCTGAATTCGGCCGTGTTCACCGACGGGAGTTTCGTGTTCATTCCCAAGGGCGTGGCCTGCCCGATGGAGCTTTCCACGTATTTCCGCATCAATGCGAAGAATACGGGCCAGTTCGAGCGCACGCTGATCGTGGCCGAAGATGGCGCTTCTGTCAGCTATCTCGAAGGCTGCACGGCGCCGATGCGCGACGAGAACCAGTTGCATGCGGCCGTTGTCGAGCTGGTCGCGATGGATGACGCGAAGATCAAATACAGCACCGTGCAGAACTGGTATCCCGGGGATGCGCAGGGGCGTGGCGGCATCTATAATTTCGTGACCAAGCGCGGCGCGTGCCGTGGTGCGCGCAGCAAGATCAGCTGGACGCAGGTCGAGACGGGGTCGGCGATTACGTGGAAATATCCGTCCTGCGTATTGCAGGGCGAAGGCAGCGTGGGCGAATTCTATTCGGTGGCGCTGACGAATAACCACCAGCAGGCCGATACCGGCACGAAGATGATCCATATCGGCAAGAACACGACGAGCACCATCGTGTCGAAGGGGATCTCCGCCGGCCAGTCCAATAACACCTATCGCGGGCTGGTGCGGATTTTGCCGCGTGCGTCGGGCGCGCGTAACCACACGCAATGCGACAGCCTGCTGATCGGCGATCGCTGTGGGGCGCATACGGTGCCTTATATCGAGTGCCGCAATGCGAGCGCGAAGGTGGAGCATGAGGCCACGACCTCGAAGATTGCCGAGGACCAGCTGTTCTATTGCCGTCAGCGTGGGCTTTCCGAAGAGGATGCAGTTGGCATGATCGTGAATGGTTTCTGCCGCGAGGTGCTTAAGGAATTGCCGATGGAGTTCGCCGTCGAAGCGCAAAAGCTGCTGGCCGTGAGCCTGGAAGGCTCGGTGGGCTGACATGCTCGAGATACGCAATCTTCATGCGTCCATCGGCGACAAGCCGATTTTGCGCGGTATCGATCTGACAGTGCCGGATGGCCAGGTGCATGCCATCATGGGGCCTAACGGGTCGGGCAAAAGCACGCTCTCCTATGTGCTGTCCGGGCGCGAGGATTTCACCGTCACTGACGGACAGGCTCTGTTCGACGGTGTCGATCTGCTGGCGATGGAACCGGAGGCGCGCGCGCAGGCCGGGCTGTTTTTGGCGTTTCAGGCACCGGTCGAATTGCCCGGCGTGGGTAACGCAAACTTCTTGCGGACCGCGCTCAACGCCATCCGCCGTGCACGTGGCGAGGCGGAGCTCGACGCCGCGCAGTTCCTCAAGCTGGCGCGTGCTGAAGCCAAACGCCTGCAGATGCCGGACGACATGTTGAAGCGCGCGGTCAATGTCGGGTTTTCCGGTGGCGAGAAGAAGCGTAACGAGGTGCTGCAGATGAGCATCCTGCAGCCGAAATTGGCCATTCTTGACGAGACGGACAGCGGTTTGGACATCGACGCGCTGAAGATCGTGGGTGATGGCGTCAATGCGCTGCGGTCGCCGACATTTTCCGCGCTCGTCATCACGCATCATCAGCGGCTGCTCGATCATATCGTGCCGGATGTGGTGCATGTGCTCGCGCATGGCCGGATATTGCGCAGCGGCGGGCCGGAACTGGCACGTGCGCTCGAAGCGCAGGGCTATGCCCAGGTGATTGCGGAGGCCGCGTGAACGTCACTCTTCTGCCGGAAGCTGCCGCGTCCAGCGCTGCCAGCTTTCTCGCACGCTACGACGGATTGACGGCTCGCCTGCCCGGCGATCCCGAGCCGCGCCGGGCGGCCGCCGACATTCTGCGCGCCGCGGGTTTGCCGAATGTGCGTGATGAGGCCTGGCGCTATACGAACCTGGCTTCTCTCGCCGAGACGCAATTTCACGAGCCGCTGAGCCAGGCGAGCGGGTTCGAGCCGGACCGCGATCTGCCGCCGCTTGGCGCGCTCGAGGACGCACCGAGGCTGGTGTTCATCCAGGGCCGGTTCAGCGCCGAGGCGTCGAAGCTTCCCGAACTCGCCAAGGTGCAATCCTTTGCGGCGACCGCACAGTTCGGCACGTTGGCGCAGCCTGCACGCGAGCGGCTCGTCGCACTGAACACCATGCTGGCAGAAGATGGCGCGGTGATCGATGTTGCGGACGGTGTGGATGCCGGCACGATAGTGCTCGTCAGCTGTGGCCACGACATTCACGGTACTGCATTGGCCTATCATCCGCGTCATCAAGTGCGCCTGCAGCCAGGGGCCACGCTCACGCTCGTCGAAGTGGCGACCGGGCATGGCCAATATCTGCATAATCCGGTGACCGAGATCGAACTCGGCCGCGGCGCCAAGCTCACGCATATTCGCTTGCAGAACGAGGCGCCCACGGCGTTTCATCTTGCCACCATCTATGCCGATCTTGCCGAGGGGGCGACCTATGACGGTTTCACCCTATCGACGGGCGCGCTCGTGGCACGCACCGAAATGCATTTGCGTCTGGGTGGGCCAGGTGCGCATGCCAGCGCGCATGCGGCGCAGTTGCTGCGCGGCCATCAGCATAGCGACCTCACGAGCGTGATCAATCACGATGCGCCGAACTGCAATTCGCGCCAGTCGGTCAAGCATGTTCTGGCCGGCCATGCACGCGGCGTGTTCCAGGGCCGCATCGAAGTGGCGCGTGTGGCGCAGAAGACCGATGGCTATCAGATGAACCAGGCGCTTCTCCTTTCGCCCGATGCGGAAATCGATTGCAAGCCGCAGCTGGAAATCTTCGCCGACGACGTGAAATGCAGCCATGGCGCGACGGTCGGCGAACTGGATGCCGATCAGCTTTTCTATCTCGTCAGCCGCGGCATCCCGCGAGAGGAGGCGCGCGGCTTGCTGGTGCGTGCCTTCCTGGGTGAAGCACTTGATCTCGTCGTCAACGAAGATGCACGCGCGATGCTCGAGCGCGTGGTCGATAACTGGTGGACGCACGCCGCGTGAACGCTGAACCGAACATGGCCGATCTGGCGCCGGCATTCTCCGTCGAGCGCATTCGTGCCGATTTTCCGATCCTCTCGCAGTCGGTGCACGGCAAGCCGCTCGTGTTTCTCGATTCGGCCGCTTCCGCGCAAAAGCCGGAAGCGGTGATCGAGGCGATGTCACATGCCATGCGCACGCAATATGCCAATGTGCACCGCGGGCTGCATTTCATGAGCGAACGCACGTCGGACGCCTATGAAGGTGTGCGCGACAAGGTGGCGGCGCTCCTCAATGCGCCCTCGCGCGAGGAGGTGGTGTTCACCCGCAATACGACCGAAGCGATCAACCTGGTCGCGTACAGCTACGGGCGTTCGCTGTTGCGCCCGGACCAGGCGGTGCTGATCACCGAAATGGAGCATCACGCCAACATCGTGCCATGGCAGATGCTGCGTGACGCGACGGGCATCGAACTGCGCGTGGCGCCGATTACCAATGCCGGCGAGCTGGACATGGAAGCGTTCGCGCGGCTGCTGGATGACGGGCGTGTCGGGCTGGTCGCCGTCACCCACATGTCGAACGTGCTGGGCACGTACAATCCGGTTTCGCGCATTGCCGCGCTCACCCATGAGGCCGGCGCGCAATTGCTGGTCGATGGCAGCCAGGCGGTGGTGCATCGCGCCGTCGATGTGCAGGCGCTGGGTGCAGATTTCTACGTGTTCACCGGGCACAAGCTGTATGGTCCGACCGGCGTCGGCGTGCTGTGGGCGCGTCGTGCGCTGCTCGATGCGATGCCGCCGTTCATGGGCGGTGGCGACATGATTTCGACCGTCAGTTTCGAGCGATCGACCTGGGCGCCGGCACCATCGAAGTTCGAGGCGGGCACACCGGCAATCCTCGAAGTGATCGGCCTGGGTGCCGCGATCGACTATGTGCGCGCCATCGGTTTCGCCGCGATATCGGCGCATGAGGCCGCGCTGACCGATCATGCGCTCGCGACACTCTCCAACGTGCCCGGCTTGCGCGTCGTGGGAGCGGCGCAGGATCGTGGCGGCGTGATCAGTTTCACGCTGGAAGGCGCACACGCGCACGATGTAGCCACCCTGCTCGACCGCAACGGCATCGCGGTGCGCGCCGGCCAGCATTGCGCCGAACCGCTGATGCGCCGTCTCGGTTTGACGAGCACGGCACGGGCGAGTTTCGGCCTCTACACAACGCATGCCGAGATCGATGTGCTGGCCAGCACGCTCGACCGCATACGCGGGTTCTTTCAATGAGCGAGGCTGCCGCTTTCGACGATTCGCGCGATCTGTATCAGAACATCGTGCTCGATCGCGCGCGCAATCCGCGGCACCAGCATCTGCTCGAACCGTACGATGCCAGCGGGCACGGCGACAATCCGCTGTGCGGCGACAGGGTGGATGTGCGCGTCGCATTTGCCGCCAACGGCACGGTGGCCGATGCGGCGTTCGATGCACGCGGCTGCGCCATCTCGATCGCCTCGGCCGATCTGATGGCCGAGATTGTGCGCGGCCGCGATGCGACCGGCATCCGCGCCCTCGCCGCGCAGTTCGACGAGCTTGTGCATAATGGCGAAGCGCACACGCATGCCAGCGACATCGAATTGCTACGGCCGCTGTCTGGCGTGTCTGAATATCGCAGCCGGATCAAATGTGCGACCTTGCCATGGTCGGCGTTGATCGCGGCACTCGACGGAAAGGCGTAATCCATGACCGAGAACTCATGACCGGCCTGCGACCACGGTCGGCGTATGGACACCCGACGGCGAGACGATCGCGCTGCCCGGCGAAGCGGCTTTGCTCGACGCGATCGGCACGGTCTTCGACCCGGAGATACCGGTCAATGTTTACGAACTTGGCCTGATCTACACGGTCGAGATCGACGATGCAGGCGTGGTGCAGGTGGAGATGACGCTGACTGCGCCGAACTGCCCGAGTGCGCAGGAATTGCCCATACAGGTGCGCGACGCGTTGCTGGCTGTGCCTGGCGTGAGCCAGGCCAATGTGGTGACGGTATGGGATCCGCCTTGGGATCCGAGCCGCATGTCCGATGAAGCGCGCCTGTCGCTCAATATGTTCTGATTGGATCGTTCGTTCATGGACCAGACGATTTCCCAAGCCGCCCCTCGCGCACGCCGCGCCTTGCCGCCGCTCATGACGCTGTCCGACGCGGCGGCCGCTCGCCTGCGCGCGTTGTATGAGCATGGCGAGGGTCGGCTGCTGCGTATCAGCGTCAATACCAAGGGCTGTTCCGGCCTGGCCTACGAGATGAGCTGGGTGCCTGAGCCAGGTGCCGGCGACGAGATCGTCCGCGACCACGATCTGACGGTGCTGGTCGACCGCAAGGCGAGCCTGTTCCTGATCGGCACGGTGATGGATTACGAGCAGAAGACGATGAGCTCGGGCTTTACGTTTACCAACCCGAACGAAAAAGGCCGTTGCGGCTGCGGCGAAAGCTTCCACGTCTAAACCCCGGAAGCAGGCACACGCCAGGAGCAGAAGTTTTTTGGTCCTTTGTTCCAAAAAAGGACGGCTTGCCTTAGTTCCCTTCTCCGATACGCTCCGCGACCATGATCACCCTCTCCGTCAACCACCAACCCCACACCGTCGACGTCCCCCCCGACATGCCGATCCTGTGGGTGCTGCGCGACGTGCTCGGACTGACCGGCACGAAATATGGCTGCGGCATCGCGCTTTGCGGCGCCTGCACGGTGCATCTCGACGGCCGTGCGGTCCGGTCCTGCAAATTGCGCGCGGGCGATGTGGGCACGCGCGAGATCACCACGATCGAGGCGGCGCACACGCATCCCGAGGCGGCCAAGTTGCAGAAGGCGTGGCTGGTGCGTGAGGTTGTCCAGTGCGGCTACTGCCAGCCGGGCCAGATCATGCAGGCGGCCGCCCTGCTCGCGCAGACGCCGCAGCCGACGGACGCCGATATCGACCGTGCGATGGCGGGCAATGTCTGCCGCTGCGGCACGTATGTGCGCATCCGCGCCGCCATTCACGATGCCGCAGCGGCGTAAGGTCGTGACGGTTTATCGCCGCGATCTGCTGGCCGCCGGCGCCGGCCTGCTACTGTCGGCCACCCTGCCCGGCGTGCGCCCACGACTCGCGCGCGCCGGCGACGCGAATACCACCGGTGCCCCACCCACGGCCTTCGTGCGGATCGCGCCTGACAACACCATCACGCTGATCATGCCGGACGCGGAGTTCGGCCAGGGTATCTGGACCAGCTCCGCCACGCTGATTGCCGAGGAGCTGGAGGTTGGGCTGCACCAGATCCGGGTGGAGGCGGCCCCTCCGGCAGCGGCTTTGTATGCGAGCGAAGTGGCCGGCGAACAGGCGACCGGCGGCTCCAATTCGACGATCGGCGATTGGGTCCGGCTGCGCGAAGCGGGCGCCCGCGCGCGATTGATGCTGATCCAGGCCGCCGCCGATCGCTGGCACGTCGATGCGGCGAGTTGCCGGGCGAACGACGCGCAGGTGCGCCACGAGGCTACCGGCCGAAGCCTGACATATGGTTCGCTGGCGGCTGACGCGGCTAAGCTGCCCATCCCCGGCCGGGTCGCGCTGAAGCAGCCTGCCGCATGGCGGCTGATCGGCCGCAAGCAGGCGCGGCTGGATACGCCCGCCAAGGTGACGGGTGCCGCGGTTTTCGGCATCGACGTGCATGTGCCCGGCATGAAGGTCGCCACTGTCGCCGCGAGCCCGGTGCGTGGCGGCAAGCTCGTGGGCTTCGACGAAGCGGCCGCGCGCAAGGTGCCGGGCGTGCGCGACATCGTGCGGCTGGACGATGCGGTGGCGGTGATCGGCGATCATTTCTGGGCCGCGCGCCAGGGCCTGCTTGCCGCCCACGCGCGCTGGGACGATGGGCCGGATGCCCAGACGAGCAGCGTGGCGATCCGCGCCGCGTTGGCCGAAGCCAGCCTGCAGCCCGGTGCGGTCGCTCGCGACGACAACGACGCGCATGGGAAGATAGCGGCCGCGCCGACGAGACTGCACGCGACGTATCAGCTGCCGTTTCTCGCGCACGCGCCGATGGAGCCGATCAATACCACCTTGCATGTCCGCCACGACGGCGCGGATCTGTGGGTCGGCACCCAGGTGCCGGTGCGCGCGCAGGAGGCGGTGGCGCGGGTGACTGGCCTGAAGCCCGAGCAGGTGCGTGTGCACAACCAGCTGATGGGCGGGGCATTCGGCCGCAGGCTGGATGTGGACAGCATCGAGCAGGCGGCCGCCATCGCGCGCCACTTACCCTATCCGGTGAAGATCGTGTGGACCCGCGAGGAGGACATCACCCACGACATGTTCCGCCCCGCCTATCACGATGTGCTGTCCGCCGGGCTCGATGCGCAGGGCCGGATCGTGGGCTGGACGCACAAGACAGCCGGTTCCTCGGTCACCTCGCGCTGGGACCCGACGGACATGAAGGGCGGAGTCGATCCGGATGCCGTCGAAGCCGCCACCAACACGCCCTACGACCTGCCGGCGATCCACGTTTCCTACGTGCGATGCGAGCCGCGTGGCGTGCATACCGCCTGGTGGCGCGGCGTGGGGCCGACGCACAACGTTTTCGTGGTGGAAAGCTTCATCGATGAGTGCGCGGCGGCCGCCGGCCAGGACCCGCTTGCCTATCGCCGCGCGATGCTGGGCCACAATCCGCGTGGCCTGGCCGTGCTGAACCTGGCCGCCGAGAAAGCCGGCTGGGGCAGCCATCTTCCCGCAGGCCAGGGGCGCGGCATCTCGTTGCAATATGCGTTCTCCTCGTTCGTGGCTGTCGTGCTGCATGCCGAAGTCACGCCGCAGGGCGAGGTGCGCCTGCATCGCGCGACCGCTGCCGTCGATTGCGGGCAGCGCGTCAACCCCGACACGGTGGCCGCACAGATCGAGGGCGGGCTGGTGTTCGGGCTGGGCACGGCCTTGTTCAACGGCATCACTTTGACCAGTGGCCGCGTGCAGCAGGAGAATTTCAACAACTACCGAATGATCCGCATCCACGAAGCGCCGGCGATCGAGGTGTTCCAGATCGACAGCTCCGAGCAGCCCGGCGGTATCGGCGAGACTGGCACCGCCGCATCCGCCGCAGCGCTCGGCAACGCCCTGTTCGCGGCGACCGGGCGGCGTTCGCGCAGCCTTCCATTCAACCGTTCGGGGCTACAGGGCGCCTGAAATAGCAACTTTTCGTGGTACTCACGCTGTTGCCTTGATCATTTCGCTTTACGGAACAAAGCCCACTCACTAGCAATAGCCCGTCTAAGCGGTCGGGATGCGGCCGCCAGACATGCCAACGTCAAGGTGCGAAGTGTTGGGTGAGGCCGTTCAGCCAGCTACGTGGATATCGCGAGCATCGCGGCCAAAGCCTGCGCGCAAACCGGCGGCCCAGGCCCAGGCGGGCACGGTGCAAGTCCGGCTGGTCGGTCTGGCTGCTTTCTCGATGCTGCCGATGCTGCTGCTTTTCGTCGGTTTCGCGTATCTCGATTACAACGCCGAGCGAGAGCGTGCCGGCCAGCGCGCGTTGACCCTGACGCGCAGCATGGCCGCGACCGTCGAAAGCGAGCTGACCGGGGCGCAGGCAAGCTTGCGGGCGCTGGCATTGGCGCAGTCGCTGCAGACCGGCAACCTCGATCAGTTCCGCCTTCAGGCACTCCGCTTCATCGTCAGCGAGCCCGAGGGTTCGGCCCTCGTGCTGATGGACAGGGCGGGCCAGCAGCTGCTCAACACGCGGGCGCAACCGGGCAGGGCATTGCCGCGCCGCGCGCCGCGAATGACGGAGGAGCTGAACGAGAAGGTATTCGCCAACGGCCACCCTGTGATTTCGAACCTGTTCCGCAGCGCGCTGGATGGCGAGCTGACGGTGGCGGCAGACGTGCCGGTGCTGCGCGATGGCGTGGTTGCCTACGATCTCAGCCTGCTCCTGCCGGTGGAGCGCTTTGTCGAGATCCTGCAAACGCAACGCCTTCCGGCGGAAGACACCGCGTCGGTCGTCGACCGATCGGGTGTCACCGTGGCCCGGATTCCGCAAGCCGACCGTTTCATTGGCCAAGCCGTGACGCCCGGCCTGCTGCCTGCGTTGCTGAGCCAAGCCGATGGCGTGCTCAGCACCGGCTCGCTGAGCGGCGTGCAGCAACTCACCGTGTTCAGCCACACCGCGCCCTCAGGCTGGGCGGTCACCATGGGCATACCTGAAGCGCGCCTGCGCACCGATCTGCTGCGTTCCCTCAAGCGCGCCGTGGTGGGCGCGTGCGTCGCGCTGCTCGTCAGTTCCGCGGTCGCCACCCTGCTCGGACGACGGCTGCTGCAGCCGATCCGCGCACTGACCCGGTTTGCCGCCGACCCGACGGTGGACCGGCACGAGACATTCGGCCTGGCGGAGATCGACGCGGTTGCCACGGCCTTGCGGGCTAGCCTTCGCGATCGCCAGGCCGCCATGAACGACCTGCAGACCCTCAATGAGAGCCTGGAGGTGCGTGTGCGCCAGGAAACCGCAACCCGCGTGCGCGCCCAGGAACAGCTGGCCCAAGGCCAGCGCATGGAGGCGCTCGGGCAACTGGCGGGCGGCGTGGCGCACGACTTCAATAACGTGCTGCAGGCGGTCAATGGCGGGCTCAGCCTGATCCTGCGCCGGGCCGACGAGGCGGATGCGGTGCGGCGCCTGGCAACCATGGCCGCGAACGCGGCGGCGCGCGGTGCCGCGATCACCGGCCGGCTGCTGACCTTCGCACGCCGTGGCGAACTCGCGGCTTCCGTCATCACGCCGCACACGCTGCTCGAAAGCATGCGCGAGATGCTGACCCATACGTTGGGCACCGCCATCACCATCTGCGTGGACGCCAGCCCATCGCTGCCCTGCCTGGTGGCGGACGGCGCGCAGCTGGAAACCGTGCTGGTCAATCTGGCGGTCAACGCTCGCGATGCGATGCCGCACGGCGGACTGCTCACCCTTTCGGCCCGTGCCGACCAACTGCCGCCGACCTGTGCGCGCCCGGACGGCCTGAAGCCCGGTGCCTATATCCGCATCTCGTTGAGCGATACGGGCGTTGGCATGTCCCCCGACATTCTCGCGCGCGCCTGCGAACCGTTTTTCACCACCAAGGAACCCGGACAGGGAACCGGGCTGGGGCTGGCGATGGCGCGCGGCTTCGCGCAGCAATCCGGCGGCGCCTTCGCACTCGACAGCACGCTGGCCGTGGGCACCGTCGCCGAACTCTGGCTGCCGCAGGCCGACAGATCGGCGCCCAGTTCACCTGCACAGCCGGAGCCGGTGGCACTCAACACGATGGCGACGCCGATGCGGGTCCTGCTGGTCGATGACGATGCGATGGTGCGCGAAGTCATGGCGAGCGAGCTGGACGCGCGCGGCTTCCTGGTCACCACGGCCATCGACGGCCCCGCGGCTTTGGCCCTGCTGGATGGCGGGCAGCAGACCGAACTGCTGATCACCGACTACACGATGCCCGGGATGAACGGATTGGCGCTGATCGAGGAATGCCGGCGGCGTCGCCCGGCCTTGCCGGCGCTTCTGCTGACCGGACACGCGGAAGCCGCGGCCGAGGTCGCATTGTCGGCCGCGCAAGACCGGCTGACGCTGCTGCTCTACAAACCGATCGGCGGCGAAGAGCTGGCCACGCGCGCGGCGGGGCTTCGGCGGCGGCAGGTGATCTGACGTTCGGTGGGTGCACGGCGGTAGGCATCGCCCGCACTGGCTTGACTTCCCGGCTTGACGACGCCCTTCAGATCGCGCTGGGAAACAGCGGCAAGCTGCGCAGGCGATGCTTCGTCAACGCTGCCCAGGCATTTGCCAGGGCAGGCGCCACGCAGGGCACACCCACCTCGCCCACGCCGCCCAGAGGCACACCTGGCGTTTGCAGAAAGGCGACCTGGATAGCCGGCATATCCGCCATCTTCGCCAGCCGGACCGTGTTGAAGTTGGTCGACTGCGCCACGCCATTCTTGAACTGCATCTGTCCCCAGAGGGCGGCGCTCAGGCCTTGCACGATACCGCCCTGCACCTGCTGCTCGGCGGTGTCGGGATTGATCAGCATGCCGCAATCGACCGCGCAGGCGATGTTGAGGATCTGGATGCCGGCCTGGTTTTGCGTCACCTCGACGACCAGCGCGATCAGGCTGCCGAACGATTGGTGGAATGCGATGCCGCGGGCGTGACCCGCAGCGGGTTTTTTCGACCAGCCGGCGAGGGCGGCGGCTGCGTTGAGAACCGCCAGCGCCCGTGTGTTGCCGGCGAGGAGCGCCTGACGATAGGCGAGCGGATCGGTCTTGCTGACCAGCGCCGCCTCGTCGATGGCGCTTTCGACGGCGAACACGTTGATGGAATTGCCGACCGAGCGCCAGAAGCCGACCGGGATGGTGGAGGGATGCGCCACCCAGTCGATCTGCCGGTTCGGCAAATTGTAGGCGAGCGACGTCGAACCCTCGGTGGCCTGGCCGTCGAGCGTGCCGGCGGGGGCGCCGCGCTGGCCGAGAATGCTGGGCGAGACGTTGCGGTAGGCCCAGCTTGCGATGCCGCCGGTGGCGCCAAGGCCGACGGTGACCCGGCAGACGGCCATCGGGCGATATTGGTCCTGACCGAAATCCTGCTCGCGCGGGAAGACGAGCTGCACGGGGCGGCCGACGGCCTTGGACGTGGTGACGGCGTAGCTGACGAAATCCTGTTCCAGCTTGCGGCCCAAGCCGCCGCCCATCTGCATGCAATGGACGGTGACGGCACTTGCCGGCAGGCCGGTGATGCTGGCGGCGAGTTCCTGTGCGCCGGCGGGGTTCTGGGTTGGCGCCCAGATTTCGCAGGCGGTGGATGTCACGCTGGCCGTGCAGTTGGGCGGCTCCATCGTCGCATGCGGCAGATAGGGCAGCGTGTAGGTGAGCATGAGCACGCTGGCGGCGCCGGCCTGCGCGGTGGCCGGGTTGCCGGCGCTTTCTGCCACAATCGGCGTGCCGGTGGTCAGCAGCGACTGGGCTTCGGCGAGGATTGTCTTGGTCGTCTGCAATGCGGCGTTGGCGGGGAGTGCCCAGGTGACGCTGGTGTTGAGCGTGGCCTGGATGGCGGCCCAGGTGGTGGCGTTCGCGCCAGAAGCGACGACCGCGGCGATGCCCACACCCAGATTGACGATCTGCGTACCCGCGGGCGCGTGGCCCATTTTGGCGACCGTGCCGCCGCGCGTGGGGCAGAGGCGAACGGCGCCATACAGCATGCCGGGCACGACGACATCGAGGCCATAGACCGTGGTGCCGCGCACCTTGGCCGGGATATCCGGCCGTTTAAGCGGTTGGCCGACGAGCACGTAGCCGCCTTTGGAATAGAGCGGCGCCGATTTCGGCGGCGTCAGCAGGGTGGCGGCCGCGGCCACGGCGCCGAAGGTCACGGATTTCCCGCTCGACTGGCTAAGAACAGTCCCGTTCGTAGCGATGCAGGCAGAGGCCGGGACGCCGAGGGCGGCCGCCCCTGCTTCAATCAGCATCTGCCTGGCGATGGCGCCTGCTTCCAGCAATGCCGGGAAATAGCCGCGCACACTGGCGCTGCCGGCGGTGATCTGCATCTTGTAGAACGGGTTGTCGTAGGTGGTGGCAAGCGGCGCCGGGGCGACGACGACGCTGGCCCAATCGACGCGCAGTTCTTCGGCCACGATCTGGGCCAGGCCCGAGTAGATGCCCTGCCCCATTTCCTGGGCGCCGCAGAGGATGGTGACGGTGCCGTCCGTGCCGACGCTGACCCAGGCGGTCAGCCCGTTCGGGACTGCGCGCGTGCGGGCCAGGGCCGGCGCGCGCACGCCGACGAGCAGGCCGCCGCACGCGGCCGCACCGGCAAACAGCATCTGTCGGCGATCGATATGCACGGCCGATCAGCCCGCGGCGGCGGCGCTGTGGATGGCGGCGCGCATGCGGGAATAGGTGCCGCAGACACAGATGTGGTTCATCGTCTGGTCGATCTGGTAGTCGGTCGGCGGGGTCTGGCCTTTGCCCACCAGCTGCGTCGCGCACAGGATCTGTCCCGGCTGGCAGAAACCGCATTGCGGCACCTGCTCGGCAATCCAGGCGACCTGCAGTGGATGCGTCCCGTCCGGCGAAAGGCCTTCGATGGTGGTGACGGTCTTACCTAGAACGTCGGTGGCCATGAGCTGGCAGGAGAGACCCGGCACACCGTCGATCAACACGGTGCAGGCGCCGCACAGGCCGATGCCGCACCCGTATTTGGTGCCCTTCAGCCCGACGATGTCGCGGATGAGCCAAAGCAGCGGCGTCGAAGGATCGGCGTTGATAGAGTAGAGTGTCCCGTTGACGTCGAGTGCCGGCATGTTCGCGTGACCTCACGAAAGCGTGATCTCTTCGGTGAGTAGCGACATTCCTCGAGGTTGTCGAACGAAATGCTAACGAAACAGGAGTTTTGGTCCTTTTTTTCCAAAAAAGGACTGCTTCCTTTCTCTCTTTGATCAAACCGTCGCAGGCGGAGCCTTGGGGCAGGCTGGCCGTTCGCAGCGCTGTACAGCCAGAATATACATCTTTGCTTAACTCCTGAGCGCACGTAGGAGGACGGACGCAGGCCGCCGCCCAATATGCGCGTGAAGTCCTTTGCGTACGGGACGAGCTGAGCAATCACCCGCAGCTTCCCCGATAATAATGTCCTTGCGCATTCTGCCCTTGAACTTCCTGGGGATTTCCCGCCGTACTTCCCGTTACGTATGGTGTAACTCAGATGCTCGAATCCAGGACGTCCGGAAATCCCGTCGACCTCTCGTGTCTGCCCTATGTCCCCCGGATATATCCGGAAGAGCTCGTCTCGAGCATGTTGGCTCGCCTATGCCGCCACCTAGGATCTCCCAGCGCGGAGAACATGCAACGGCTCCTATTCGGCAAGCTGACCTGGATCGGTCCTGACCTCCTTCCAGGCTAGGCGAGATAGCGCGAGAATCACTGGCCAGTACGGCGTCGATGCGGCGACCTGATGAACTAGCACACTCGCGCACTACTACTTGATGTTACTGACGCACTCGTTGCGGAGGCGGCAAAAGATGGGATGCTGGGGTGAGACAGAAACGTGCACAAGCGGTTCCACGTTGCCCACTAGTGGTAATACACGTTAGTAGGTTCTGCAAGGAGTGACTGGTAAACATGACGTAGGAACATGGTGAGATTACTGGCGGCGGGAACACAACTGCGCTGGTAGTGGTCTGTAAAGAGCACGGTTGCGTACTTCGGGAAAGAGGGTGGATGAAGCATAGATCGGGGGTACCTCATGAAGCTCGCAGGATACTTGCAACTAGACGCGGAGCTGGTCAAAAGAACGGCATATCGGGGAAGCTAGCATCTTGCACCAGCTAGCAGGCGAAGAGTAGCGCTCCTTAATAGATCAACGGAAAATGGTCATGCATCGAGCGATGGAGGACAAGATAACAGCGCGAGCCTCGCGGAGCGCGGACTGACGCTGTAGAAAGAGAGGGTATAGCTGAACGCCTGGAGGAAGAGGTACTCAGACACATAGCGCACTCAGGGAAGTTTGGAAGACGCTCTTCACGGAGAGCAGCGGTTGTGGTGTGTGGCTGCGTAGACTGGTGGGCGAGCAGGGCAACATCGACGATCAAGCCTACATCTACTGCTTGGCGTTGTCTTGGAGGAGGCGAAAGGCTCAGACGAGCAGTTCGGTACAGGACTTGGCCATGCTAAATACACTGGCCGAACACGATGCACCGAACGAGATCGTGAACGTCACACTCACGAGGACGAAGGTGTACAAGTTAGGGAGGTTAGAGTGCTCTTGAGGCTTCACCTACTCAAGATACAGACGGGCAGACGGTAGTATCACGAAGAAGCGTGTGCGGGAATACGGTGAGACGTTACGTAGCTGCTGGCTCAGGCACTTGCGGAGGGATGGGGACTGCATAGAACGCCGCAGCAGCGAAGGTAGATAACGAGACATGAGGACAGCGCTTCGGACCTGGGGTTCGGAACAGTGGCGGTAAGGCACCGTCGAGAATAGCTTCGAAGCAAGAGGTCCGGAGTTACACTGATAGATTGTCGCACCAGGTGCGGGCAGTCTGCACGGCAGGAGCGCGACGGATGTTGGCGCGCTTGCGTTTACAGGCAGGTATGGAAGACTTGGTATAGAACAGGCGATAGATGGCGAGCACTCCAAGCAGGAACGCAGTTCGCGAGGTAATATTTGCAGCCACGCCATGGATCATGTAGTAAGACGACGAGCTAGAGACGTTCGCTGCACGCTTCGCTCTGAACACCTCCGCGAACGTAGAGCGTGAATGGCAGACGTCGGTGATTAGTACTGTCTCACGCAGAAGCACAGCGCGTAGAGTGCAGGCAGGAAAATCGATGACGGCTACCGAAGAGAGGCCATACTGCGGGCCTGACGCGTCCAGCCGGGGCGCAGCATACACCGGTGCGGATAGGTCATACATGGTCGCTCACTGCGGCGCTAGATGATGGCGGTACATAGATAGATGAGCGGCAGCTGCTAGCGATAATGGCAAAGAGTAGTGCTTGGCGAGCTGGGAGCTGGGAAAAAGAGTCTTTAAGAGGAGTTGGGCAGCAGGGTCGGCGGCAGTAGAGTCACGGCATAGAGGCTCATACACAGCAAGACACGAGAGCGGCTGGTAGTGTTACGACGACGTTACTCATAGATGGTCTTGACAGGCGATAGACAGCAGGGAGGGCGAGGAGTAGACGCGGTACTCTCGCAACTGGAGGCGGCGGGATAGCGGGAGATAATAATATATGAAGGGAAAGGGAGTGGAAGGAGAGGAAAGTCAAAGAGATGAGAAAAGAGTAAGACGGTGATAAATAAGTGTAAGAACTAGAGAGAATAAGAAGCTAAGACGAAGAGGACTTACTAAGTGGGAGATAAAAGGCGGAGGACGAAGAGGGAGTGCTAAGAGACTGGAGAGGCATGGAATAGAGAAATGTAAGAGAAAGAGCTGATGATTAGTCTAGTAGGGACGCTGGCGGACAACGGAGCGGAATAGAAGAGGACGAGAGGTGGCTTGCTGGACCGGGTGTGTTAGGTGCTCTGGCCGGAGAGAGACGAGGAGAGTTTAGACAACGACCTGTAGCGGCTGACAGAGGAGCAGGTCCTATCGTGCGCCGGCGCGAGATGGCTGGACTCCTGTCCGCCGAGGCGGAGGCTGTGCGCTTGGAGGGCTCTCCGCAAGATGGGGAGTTGGGGATCGCTGACTTCAGATACCTTCCGGATACTGAGGGCGCGCGGCCGGTATTGTCGTCGAAGCTGTTCCAGGGGGCCGGTGTCGGACGCGCGGTTCCCATCCATCGTATCATCGCGGAATTCCTCGCCGCCCGCTGGCTGGCGAAGCGGTGCGACACGCCGCGCGTACAGCGGCGGCTGCTCGCCTGGATGCATGTTCTATGATACTCTCGATGCTTGGTGCGGCTACGCGGCGGGGCCGAGCGCCTGGCGTGAACGGAAATTGCGGGAAGTGACCGCCGTCGAGCCGGGAAAGGCGGGGGAGCACGTGCTCGAGGAAGCATGCGCTCTGCTCTCCCATGCCGACGCGCCGAGATTGCTGGCGGACGTCGGCCCGTCGGCCGCCTGGTTCGGCCCGCTGGTGGGTCATCCGTCGTTCAGCGGGCGCGGTGAGGTGCTCGCGCTGTGGGTGTGTCGATCGTTTAACAACGCGGCGATGCTCCGGGGATTGCCTGGACAGGCCCTTGCCGGGACGCCGCGTTCTACGAGCACCTCGGGCAAGTCCTGGAGTTCGGGCGGATCGAGCCGGAGCCGACGCTCGCGAGGGCCTGGCAAATCACGATAGCCGCCCGGCTGGACGGGTTCGACTCGGAACGGGGCCAACGCTACCAGTTCATCTACTCGGCCGCGTGAAGGCACTGGACATCGATCGGCAAGTGCGCGACGCCGTGGTCGAGATCGTCCGGCCGCGATAGAGGTGAGCCTCCCGTTCCGGCCATCATCCACGGGCACAACCCGGCGACGCCACGTCCCGATCATTGGAGGACCTCGTCCACGTTCGCTTCTCGTCGGAGGGATACCCGACGGTGCGGGAGATCCTGCTTGACTGGCCATGCGTGCTCGGACACGAACTCGACCTGTTTCAGGCGGCTGATCGCGCGCTGGCGAAGCGCTGGTACAGGCGAGGGACGCGGACATCTGGATCGCATAGACTTAGCGAGACTGGACGTGCAGTAGATATCCGCAGGCGAAGGCGACGAGCTGGGCGCGGTTTCCTCACGGTGACCGGATGGTGGCCATGCTCTGGGATCGCGTGGAGAGCTGGGACAGGACACAGGGCGCGGGGGCTGGCGGCGCCTGGGGCGTGTCGGACTACCTCCTGCATCGGCAACTCCACCTGCATGCGCTTGCCGATGCGGCATTCGGCGGTGACGGATCGTACCGGCATTGGAGGGCTTGGACGATCGTGCCTTCTGGGCCGAGCGAGGCTCGCAGGGAGATCACGCGTGTAGTGCAGGCGCGCTGGACGCGACCTCCCGGATCGGCATCGTTCTTGGATCGAGGCGAAGATGCTTCTCGGACCGCCCCGGAGCCTCGCGCGGGACGCGACCGTGACGGACGACGAGTGGAGTGTGGTCCGCGACCACGCGCTCTTTCAGTTGCTGGACCCCGTCATGAGCGCGGACGGGGTACTGGCGCCCGAGACGCTGGCGGAGTTGGAGGGGGTCAGGAACGTCATCCGGACTTTGGGCCGCGGGGACCCGAGGACGAGGAGGTCAGGTCGGCGACGATCATGACACCGCGCGGTCATCCGGAACGGCTCTCGGACGCCTCCGACGAGGATTTGCTGAGCTTAGAGATGCAGCTGCAAGGATCCGATTGGCGGGGCGAGGGCGACGTCTGGCGGCTGCTTTGCGATGCCGATCCACACCGTGCGTTGCGCGCGTTGGCGTCGGCGCCCGACGACGGTGACCGGCGGCGGCCGGACGCCATCTCCGCCTTGCTCGCCGCGTCCGGCAAGGTCGATGACGGTGAACTCGAAGCGGGCATCGCCGATTTCCTGTCGAAGATGCCCGCGGACGCGACCCGGACCAACACGTCGCCGATCGCGGCGTGGGTGAGCGAGCGGTCCGACCTGGCGCGTGCTCACGGCCGTCGACCAATGGACGGGCTGTTCGCGCTCTGCGACCACGTCGCCAGGGCGGTATTCGCGGGTGTAGCGCCGCACCCTTCGCGGGCGCGTGGCCGGAGCGGCCGATGGATGCGGCGCTGAACTGCGCGGGCGGGTATGTCGCGTTGGCGTTCCTCGCCCTCCTTGGCGCTAGCGAATAAAGCGCGACGGCGGGTTCGGCGAGGACATCCGGCAATCGCTGGACGCGATCGTGGATGCCGACGGTCACGACGGGCTCGGCGCACGCGTGATGCTGGTGGGCGATCTCGCCTTCCTGGACGACGTAGACCCTCAATGGACGGACGGAAGGTTGTTGCCCCGGCTCGGTGGCTCCAGCCCCGAAGCCGCGGTCCTGTGGCGCGTTAGGGCCGGGCGTCGCATCGGGCGCACCAGGTTGTTCAACGCCCTCAAGCCGGCCTTCATGCGCGAGGTGACGAGGCGGGACCTAGGGCTCGCGCAGGCGGCGGGTCTCGCCGACAACCTCATGCAAGCAGCTTTCTGGACACTGGATGCCGCGGCGCACGACCTGGATCTTACCTTCCAGGAAGTCCAACACTTGCTCGCGACCTCGACGACGGCGGTACGCACCGCCGCGGCACGGATGCTGCTCCTCTGGATGGATCCGAGGGAGCGCATAGGATTCGACCGTGCGGCCCATTGGAGACTTACGGTCGGGCCATTCTTCGAGAAGGTCTGGCCACTCGATGCATCGATCCGGGAGGCCGACGGCTCGCGGCTCCTGTGCCTCATGGCCGTGAAGTGCGGCGACGCGTTCCCGGAGGCCGTTGAGGCCATCGAACCCTTCATCGTCCCATGGAGAAGCATCGCGATCGATGCCGAGCTTGCTCACACGCCCGCGGATCGGGAGACGATAGCCGGGCATCCGCTTGCCTACCTCCGGCTACTCAGCGCCGCGATTGACACCGAGGCGCACCCGCCACCGATGGATCTCGGCGTCATCCTTGATCGTCTCGTGGTCGCTGTACCGGAGGCCAGGCACGAGCGCGCCTATGTTCGCCTGGACGCGATCCGTAGGAGGGCGGACTCGTAGCGGACCTGCAAGCGCCCCGTCCGTCGGGGGTCGACCGCCGTTGGCGGTACGTCGGCAGGTGCGCTCCGATCGCTCAATTCCGGGCCGAGACCGGCATGTCGGTAGTCGTACTAGACGTGGATCAGGCCATCGCCGCCCGACTTGGCCGCGCTGGCCTCCAAGGCTTTCAGTGATGCATCGAACGCCTCCTGGATCGGCATCCGCCGCCCCCGGAACAGCCTGCGTCCTTGGCGGGCTTGGTGACGACGGCGTGGATGACGCCGAGGACGGCGTAAGGCTGGTTTACGTTGCCTGCGGCCGTCAGCATCTGTGCGTCCCCTTTACCGCGACGGAGCATGCACGACGCGGGCCGCCGATGGAACGGGGATCGTGGCGCGTCACTATCGAAGCCGGCGGGTCTCGGTGATCCGCAGCGGCGGCAACCCCGCCGGCGGAGTGACGACCCCGTCCGTGCCCGCGGTCCGCGTCGGGTCGTCCGACAATGGTAGGATTAGGCCGATCTGGGTGAACGCGGCATGGCACGCGCCGCTGCCCGGCAGTCCCAGCCGCACGGCGATGCCCGTGCCCGTCCTGCCGACGATGGCGAAGCTGGTCAGGACGTCCTCCGGCACGTCGTGGCAATGCGCCCCATCGGCTGACGCCGGACCGACGGCGTTCCCGGCCTGGTCGCGCCAGGACGTCAATAGATCGTCTAGGTCGCGCGGCGGGTTCGGGAGGTCGCCCAGGACGACCTTGTCACGGGAGAGGGCGTCGGCGATCGCCCGCGCGGGGGCGATCTGGTCCAGCGATCGGATGCGGCCTCGTTCGTCGGCCCCGATCGCCGCGCCGAATTGGTCCGAGGGATCGAAGCCGTCCTTTGCCGGCGCCGAGAGGTCGATCGTCCAGAAGCGCACGCGCTCGCTGGGGTGCGCCGCCGGCCTGAAATCGTCGGAGGTGTCGTCACGCAGCGCCAGCAGCGGACCGAACAGCGACACGACGGAGACCTTCCTGATCCCGCTCGAGCGTGCCCGCGGCGCTCGTTTCCTGGTGCATGGACAAGTCGAGCTGGGCGGCCGCGAACGACCGCATCGAGAAGACCCGCTTGCCGTCGGCGACGCGCGTAGCCGTGATGTCGTCCGTCGTCCAGTCAACGCGCCAGGCCTGGTCGTGACCCGACCAGATGGGAGATCGCTGTGCGGTCGCGTGAGCCGGCGACGAGGATCAGGAGCATGATCGATGAGGGCGGGTGCGCGCATCGACGGCATGTTAATCTACCATGGTCTGCAGGATGCAGAGCTTCAGAAGCACCTCCATCTCCACGGCCTTCTTCGCGATGGGCGTGAAGCTCCCGGTGTCGTAGGGGTTCACGCACAGGCGGGCGTGGAAGTAGTCGCACTGCCCGGCGATGATGAAATCGCCCAGCTTGGCCGGGATGCGGTAGCCGTGGGCCGTCTTCCTGGCGTGCGGGTACCGGGCGGGGGCGCCTGGACGTAGTGCGAGCCGAACAGGCCCTCCCGTACGCCGATGGACATGATGCGATAGGCCATCGGCGGATCCATCGCCTTGTCCGGGTTCTGCTCGAGCAACTCGCCGAGCGCGAGCCGTTGGTCCATCTGCTTATAGTTGTCATACCAGGTCAGCTGCACGTAGCCCCGACCGTAATAGACGTTGTCGAATGGCCGGCCCGTCTCGTCCTTGAACGGTCTCGGCTTCCCGTGAACTTGCGCCCCGCGCCCAGGCCGCACTCGCGGACTGGGAAGGAACGTGTGCGCGGTCTCCCACCAGCACGTCGCTAGGAAGTATGCGAACCAGCGCAGGTCCTGGATGCGTTGGTCG
Organism: uncultured Alphaproteobacteria bacterium; assembly: GCA_963848205.1. Taxonomy (GTDB): domain Bacteria; phylum Pseudomonadota; class Alphaproteobacteria; order Acetobacterales; family Acetobacteraceae; genus BOG-908. Next base: position 1,097,153 of record CAWKCV010000003.1, read on the forward strand.
TTCGCGACGAAGACGAAGAACTGGAACGAGCCCGGACGGCACGGCGCCGAACTGCCGGCTGTAGAGGCTGGTGAACTGCCCGACGCGGCTCGCCTGCATGTCGACATCGTTCGGCACCATCGCGCGGATCGCCTCGATGGGGACCTGGCCCGTTCCCCGCGAACGAGGATAGTTGCCGGGCTGCGGCGTCCTTGGGTCTGATGAGGCCGCTGGGATCGCCCTGGTTCAGCGCCCTTGTCTGGAAGTCGACGATGCCGGTGAGGAGGTCCGGACCCGCCACCCCGTCGATCGCGATGTCGAACGGGTCGGGGGCGGACTGCCGCAGGAGGTACTCGACCTCGGCCACGTCGATCGGCTTGTTGCGGCCGCCCGCACCAACCGATCGCGAGAGTTGCGGCCCCTGCGCCAAACGATCATCTCCATTCGCGTCGCGCATACGTTGCAGGGAACCGTCAGTCCCGCAATCCGGGGTGGGACCGCGATGAGCGGCGTTCCAGCCCGACATGGAACGCCATCGCATGCCCCGGGCAGGGCCGCGGGTGACTCTTGGACCGTATCCTAGCTGGGCGGGACTCCGGGCGGCGTGGATGCTGTAGGACGCTGGGCTTCGCCTAAACTGTCCGCCCGGCGGAGCGTGGACCCTGGAATCCGGTGACGCGCCCGGCGACCCGAATGCGGGTAGGTGCCACGATGGACAGCGCGGCGCCGGTCACGATGCCATTCACTCGACGGTGACGGACTTTGCCAAGTTCCGCGGCTGATCGACGTCCGTCCCACGCAATACGGCGACGTGGTAGGCGAGTAGCTGCACGGGGATGCTGTAGAGGATCGGGGCCGCGAACGGGTGGATGTCGGGCAAGGCGAGCGTGTCGACGGCGATGTGGCGCAGCTTGGCGACGCCGGCTGCGTCGCTGATGAGGATGATCTGGCCGCCGCGGGCGTGGGCTTCCTGCAGATTGCTGGCGGTTTTCTCGAACAGCGGGCCGGAGGGGGCGATGCCGATGATCGGGACGGATTTGTCGATCAGCGCGATGGGGCCGTGTTTCATCTCGCCGGCGGCATAGCCTTCGGCGTGGATGTAGCTGATCTCCTTGAGTTTCAGCGCGCCTTCCATGGCGACGGGGAAGCAGGCACCGCGGCCTAGATAGAGCACGTCGCGCGCTTCGGCGACGATGGCGGCGATGCGCTGCACGGCGGCGTCGCCTTCGGCCAGGATTTCGGCGGCGTGGCCTGGCACTTTCAGCAGTGCGTCGGTCAGCGCTGCTTCCTGCGCCGCATCGATGGTGCCGCGTGCGCGGGCCAGCGCGATGGCCAGGCAGGCGAGCACGGCCAACTGCGCGGTGAATGCCTTGGTGCTGGCGACGCCGATTTCGGGGCCGGCGACGGTGTCGAGCACCGCGTCGCTTTCACGCGCCATGGTGCTTTCGGGCACGTTCAATACCGACAGGATCGTCTGGCCGCCGGCACGCATGGTGCGGAGCGCCGCCAGCGTGTCGGCGGTCTCGCCGGACTGGCTGATCAACAGGCCGGCGCCGCCCGGGGTCATCGGCGGCTCGCGGTACCGAAACTCGCTGGCGACATCGGCGTCCACGGGCACGCGCGCCAACTGCTCGATCCAGTGGCGGCCGACGAGACCGGCGTAATAGGCCGAGCCGCATGCGGTCATGGTCAGGCGCGGCACGGTGGCGAGGTCGAAGCCGAGATCGGGCAGCACGACGGCGCGGGTGCCGGGGTCGACCATGCGATGGAGGCTGTCGCCGATCACCGCAGGATGCTCGTGCAGCTCCTTTTCCATGAAATGGCGGAAGGCGCCTTTGCCGATTGCGGCTCCGGAGAGGGCGGTGCGCTTGATCTCGCGCTCGATCGCCTGGCCACGATTGTCGAAGAACTGCGCGCCCTCGCGGGTGACGACCGTCCAGTCGCCATCGCGCAGATAGGCGATGCGGCTGGTCATCGGCGCCAATGCCAGCGCGTCCGAGCCCATATACATCTCGCCGTCGCCGTAACCCACCGCCAGCGGCGCGCCGTGCTGGGCGCCGATGATCAGCTCGGGGTGGCCGGCGAACAGCAGCGCCAACGCGTAGGCACCTTCCAGCCGGGCAAACGCGGCCTGCGCCGCTTCCTCGGGCGACATGCCGCCTGCCAGCAGGAAATCGACCAGTTGCGCGACCGTCTCCGTGTCGGTCTCGGTGCTGAACTCCTGGCCGTGCTGCTCGAGTTCCGCACGCAGCTCGGCATGGTTCTCGATAATGCCGTTATGGACGACGGAGACGCGCGCAGTGCCGTGCGGATGCGCGTTGCCCTCGGTCGGCGCGCCGTGGGTGGCCCAGCGCGTGTGGCCGATGCCGGTGGTGCCGGGGAGCGGGTCGGCCTGGAGCGCGGCGGCCAGGTTGACCAGTTTGCCCTGGGCACGGCGGCGCTCGATGTGGCCGCTGGTGAGGGTCGCGATACCGGCACTGTCGTAGCCGCGATATTCCAGCCGGCGCAGGCCTTCCAGTAACAAGGGCGCGGCATCTGCTCTGCCGATTACGCCGACTATGCCGCACATCTCGTTCGCCCTCTGACGCAAGCAGTCCTTTTTTGGAAAAAAGGACCAGAAAACTTTTGTTCCGCTTTCTCGAGGCTCACGACGAGAGCCAAACTACTTTCTGCCTTGCCTGAACTCACGTGCCTTGCCTGCTACATTTGCCTGCCGGCCACGCCCGAACGCCATCGCGTCCGCCTCAACATCCTGCGTGATCACGCTGCCCGCCGCGACGAACGAGCCATCGTGCAATGTCACCGGTGCGACCAGCACCGCATTCGAACCCACGAAGACGCTTTGGCCGATCGTGGTGCGATGCTTGGCGTATCCGTCGTAATTGCAGGTGATGGTGCCGGCGCCGACGTTGGTGCGCGCGCCGACCGACGCGTCGCCGAGATAGGCGAGGTGGTTGGCCTTGGCACCTTCGCCCAGATGCGTTGCCTTCAGCTCCACGAAATTGCCGACATGCGCCCCCTGCCCCACCACGGTGCCGGGGCGCAGGCGGGCGTAGGGACCGATGATGGCGCCGGCTTCCACCGTGCAGCCTTCCAGGTGGCTGAAAGCACGGATTTCGGCCGCGCCGCGCACGACCACGCCGGGGCCGAATACCACGTGCGGGCCGACGATGGTGTCCGGCGCCAACGCCGTGTCGGCGCTGAGGAACACCGTTTCGGGCGCGGTGAACGTGGCGCCGGAGTCCATAGCGGCGAGGCGCAGGCGTTGCTGCACCACGGCTTCGGCGGCGGCCAGTTCGGCGCGCGAGTTGATGCCCCGCAGTTCGGCTTCGTCGGCTTCCACGGCCACGACGTGCGCGCCGTCGCGCACCGCCAGACGCACCAGGTCGGTGAGGTAGTATTCACCCTTCGCGTTGTCCGGCCGGATTTCGCGCAACCACGGCAGCAGGCGGTCTGCGGGGCCGCAGAGCGCGCCGGCGTTGCACAGGCCGATGGCGCGTTCCTCGGCGCTGGCGTCCGCCCACTCGACGATGCGCTGCACGTGGCCGGCGGCGTCGACGAGCAGGCGGCCGTAGCGGGCGGGGTCGGCGGGGCGCATGGCCATCAGTGCCAGGCCGGCAGCCGATTTCTGACGTTCGGCCACAAGGCGGTGCAGGGTTTCGGGGCGGATAAGCGGATTGTCGGCGAACAGGATGGCCACTTCGCCGGTGCCGAAATGGCCGGCGGCGCAGAGGGCGGCGTGCGCGGTGCCCAGCCGGTCGTGCTGCACGGCGGTGGGGCGGGGTGCGGCGATGGCGGCGAGCTGTTCCATGTCGGGGCCGACGACGACGACGATCCGGCCGAAAACCTGAGATGCGGCGTCGAGCAGATGTTGCAGCATCGGGCGGCCGGCGATGCAATGGGCGGCTTTGGGCAGTGACGATTTCATGCGTGTGCCCAGGCCGGCGGCGAGGATGACGGCGCAGGATTGGGGGCGGGCGTCGGCTTGCATCAGCGGGTTCTACCGGCGGCATCATGCGATGGCCACCGCACGTTTGATGTCCGCAGGTAACACCGCTAGCAACCCGGTCGCGCATGCGGAGGGAAGCCGGGCCGATGTCCATCTATGTCGTGACCGGAGGGGCCGGCTTCATCGGCTCGCATCTGGTGGATGCGTTGCTGGCTCAGGGACATGGCGTGCGCGTGGTGGACGATCTTTCCACCGGGCACCGGCATAATTTGGACCCACGCGCCGAGCTGGTCGTGGCCGATATCTGTGACGCGGCGGCGCTGGGCCGCGCGTTGGCGGGGGCGGCGGGCTGCTATCATCTGGCGGCGATCGCGTCGGTGGCGCGCGGCAACGAGGATTGGGCGGGGACGCACCGGGTGAACCTGACGGGCACTATCGCGGTGCTCGATGCCTGCCGGGCGGGCGGCTTGCCGGTGGTGTATGCGTCCTCGGCCGCGACGTATGGCAATGTGGGCGATACGGTTGCGCATGAGGGTTTGGTGTGCGCGCCGCAGACGGCTTACGGCGCCGACAAATATGGCTCGGAGCTGCATGCGGCGGTGGGGTGGGGCGTGCATGGCGTGCCGAGCTTCGGCTTGCGGTTTTTCAACGTGTATGGGCCGCGGCAGGATCCTGCTTCGCCGTATAGCGGAGTGATTTCCATCTTCGCGGACCGGATCGCGCGCGGCGCGCCGGTGAGCGTGCATGGCGATGGCGGGCAGACGCGGGATTTCGTGTTCGTGGCCGACGTGGTGGCGCATTTGGTGGGGGCAATGGCGTATCTGGGGCGCGTGCCAGGCGCCTGGGCGTGCAATGTATGCACCGGCCGGGAGACCTCCGTGCTGGAACTGGCGCAGACGTTGGCGGAGCTCTCCGGACGGCCGGCGCAGATCGGCCACGGACCGGCGCGCGCGGGTGACATCAGGCGCTCGGTCGGCTCGCCGGCACGTGCCAAGACGCTGCTCGGAATATCGGCCGGGACTTCCTTGGCGAGGGGCCTCGCATCAACCCTGGAGCGGTGATCAAAAGTTTTTTGGTCCTTTTATTCAAAAAAGGACTGCTTCCTTCCTTCTTATGCCCGCGTGGGCTATCCCCGCCAAAGCAGCCGGAGTTGCCAGTCATGAACCTGACCCCCCCAGTCCGCAGGATCCTCAACAACTACGAGAGCGACAATCCGGGCACCAAGGCGAATCTTGTCCAATTCATGATGGAGGGCAAGCTGCGTGGCACGGGCCGCCTGGTGATCCTGCCTGTCGATCAGGGCTTCGAGCATGGTCCGGCGCGCAGTTTTGCGGCCAACCCGCCGGCTTACGATCCGCACTACCATTTTCAGTTGGCGATCGATGCTGGGTTGTCCGCGTTCGCGGCGCCGTTGGGCATGCTGGAGTGCGGCGCGGCCTCGTTTGCCGGGCAGATACCGTTGATCCTGAAGATGAATTCGTCGAACTCGCTGGCGACGGAGAAGGATCAGGCGGTTACCGGGTCGGTGTCGGACGCGCTGCGGCTCGGGTGCTCGGCGATCGGGTTCACGATCTACCCGGGCAGCGAATATTGCTTCAAGCAGATGGACGAGTTGCGCGACCTGGCCGAGGAAGCCAAGGCGGCGGGGCTGGTGGTGGTGGTGTGGAGCTATCCGCGCGGGCCGATGCTGGACAAGGCGGGTGAGACGGCACTCGATATCTGTGCCTATGCCGCGCACATGGCGGCGCTGACCGGTGCACACATCATCAAGGTGAAGCCGCCCACTGAGCATCTGAGTCTGCCCTCGGCTGCAAAGGTGTACGAGGAGCTGAACATTCCGCGTGCGACGATGGCCGAGCGTGTGCGCCATGTGGTGCAGAGCTGCTTCAACGGGCGGCGGATCGTGGTGTTTTCCGGCGGCGAGAACAACAAGGATACCGACGACCTGCTGCACACGATCCAGGGCATTCGCGACGGCGGTGCGAATGGCGCGATCATCGGGCGCAATACGTTCCAGCGGCCGCGTGAGGAGGCTTTGGCGTTGCTGGCGAAGATCATCGAGATTTATCGGAAGCCGGTGACGGGGCAGTGAGGGAAGGAAGCACTTCTTTTTCGGAGGAAAGAAGCAGACGACTTTTGTTCCGCTTTCGTGTTGCTTGCGATTGGCGTATTTTCTGTGGCTGATTGCCGGCTTTATGTGATTACGCCGCCGGCGTTGCATGCGGGCTTTGCCGATTTGCTTGGCGAAGCGCTCGATGCCGGCGATGTGGCGGCGGTGCAGTTGCGTCTTAAGGACGTCGATGACGACGCGATCCGCCGGGCGGTGGATCTGGTGCGCCCGATCGCGCACGCGCGCGACGTGGCGCTGATCCTGAACGACCGTCCGGATCTCGCAGTCGAGACCGGGTGCGACGGGGCGCATGTGGGCGCGGAGGACATGGGTGTGGCGGACGCGCGGCGGCTGTTGGGCAAGCTGCAGCTTGGCGTGTCCTGCTACGCCAGCCGCGACCTGGCCATGGCGGCGGGCGAGGCGAACGCGGATTACGTGGCGTTCGGGGCGTTCTTTCCGAGCGGGACGAAGACGACGGGCCATCAGGCAGACACGGATCTGCTTGGCTGGTGGAGCGAGATCATGGAATTGCCGGTGGTGGCGATCGGGGGAATTTCCGCCGAGAATTGCGGCCCGTTGGTGCGAGCGGGGGCGGATTTTCTGGCAGTGATCGGCGCGGTTTGGGAGCACCCGGACGGGGCGCCGGCGGGAGTTCGGGCGATGAATGAGGCGATACGCAGAGAATCTTCTTTCTTGAAAGAAAGAAGCAAGGAACTTTTGCTGGCTAGCGGAGGAACAGTTTTCCGCCGGCGTAGCTGATCCAGATGTCGTGCCGGGCGAAAAAGTCGACGCCCAGGAGCATGTCGGCGAATGGGATGTGCAGGGGGGAGACGAGCACGCGCATGTTCTGGCGCGCGAAGCCGCCGGCGGCGATGCTGTTCAGGCGGGCGACATGGCCGGTGACATCTCGCCCGTCCGCGCCGCGGCTGATGGCACTGGTCATGGCGGCGAGTGCCGCGCCGGTGAAGCCCAGGCGGCTGGCGGCGGCCAGACCGATCGTCGTGTGCTGCGCCCCGGTATCGAGCAGCGCCCGGATGGGTTGGCCGTCGACGACCACGTCCAGCGTCATGAGATTGGCGGCGCTGCGGGCGAGGGGAACGGTCGCATACGGCGCGGCCCAGTTCGGGGCGAAACTGTCGCAGTCGCTACGCTGCCAGAGATCGACGTGGCGTCGGGCGAAGTCGAGTTCCACATCGTAGCCGGAGAGCAATTGTGCGCCCATGATGCCGGACAGCGGCGGATCTACGCGCGCCAGGATCGGGAAATCCGCGATGGCGGCGCCAGACTGCGGAATTTCGGTGTCGCCGAACTCCAGGCGCTGGATCACCGCGTCGAAATTCACGGCGTCGCCGCCGACGCCGTGCGTGGTGGTGCGGCGTCGCGTGTCCTGCGGCAGGCGCAGCGCGCGCGCGGCGGACGGGCGGATGGTGAGGCGCTCGTCGCCGGTGTCGAGCAGCAGGGAGGTCGGCTGGCCGTCGAGCTGCGCGGTGACGACCGCGTAGGCCGTGCCGGGCGCCATCGGCAACTCGGCCTTTCGTTCGAGCTGGCAGCGCGTTTCAGCCTGCTCGGCCGCCGGTGCGCACCCGGCTAGCAGGAGCGCGAGCGCGAGGATTCGTTTCATTCCAGTGTGACTAACCTTGGACGGTCGCAGACGGAAGCAGTTGTGCAAGCTGCCAGGAGCAAAAGTTTTTTGGTTCGTTTTTTCAAAAAAGAACCGCTTCCCTTCCTCTGTTCCCCGTCCTACCGGAAGTCATGGACCTAGAGACCGAAAACGCCCGCCTGCGCGCCCAACTGCACCAAGCCCAATCCAGCGCCATGGTGCAGGCGCTGCGGGCGGCGGCCAGGGGTGGCGAGGCGCATGCGTTGCGTCAGCAGGTGCTGGCCGTGCAGGCGAGCTTTTTCTGGCGCCTGACGTGGCCGCTGCGGCTGGCGGTGGATTTGGCGCGCGGGGTGCCGGCGACGGCATCGGCCGAGGCGCGGGCGCTGCGTCGCGGCTTGGCGCTGGTGCGCCGGCAGGGTGCGGCGGCGGCGTGGGGGCGGGCGCAGGAGTGGCGCCGCTGGAAGGCGCGCGATCGGGCGGCGAAAGCGGGAGCCACGTCGATGGCGCGGCTGGCGGCGCCGGTGGCGGCGCGGGCCAAGCCGAACGCGGTGCTGGCACCTTGTGTGCTCATTGTCGCAGAGCTGACGTTGCAGCAATGCGCGAAATATCGCGTGTGGCAGAAGCAGGAGCATTTCGCGCGGCTGGGCGTGGCGTGCCGGGTGGTGGATTGGCGGCGCACGGAGGAATGGCTTTCGGCCGCTGCACTGGCGACGCAGGTGATCCTGTATCGCGTGCCGGGATATCCCGAGGTGTTGGCAAATATCGAAACGTGCAGGCAGCTTGGATTGAAGATGGCGTGGGAGGTGGACGACATCATCTTCGACGACGCGCTGTTCCTGCAGAATCGCAATATCGATTCGCTCGATCCGGAGATGCGGGAGGGCATCCTTTCCGGCGTCGGGCTGTATCGTGCGGCGATGCTGGCGTGCGACGCGGGCATTGCGAGCACGCCGCATCTGGCGGATGCGATGCGCGCGTCGGGCATGGCGGATGTGTTCATCGTGGAGAATGCGCTGGACGCGGACACGCTGTCCCTGGCGGAGGGTTTGCGCGGCGCGGCCAAGGCGGCTTCACCTGGCGTGCTGATCACCTATGGCTCGGGGACGAAAACCCACGACGCGGATTTTCGCGAGGCCGCGCCTGCGTTGTTGCACCTGTTGCGCAGCAGGCCGGACGTGCGGCTGCGTATCGTGGGCGAGCTGGGATTGCCGCCCGGGTTCGCTGAATTGCCCGATCAGGTGGAGCGCCTGCCGCCGGTGCCGTTCGCGCGCTATCTGGCGCTGCTGGCCGAGAGCGACATTGCAATTGCACCGCTCGAGAACACGCCGTTCAACGATGCGAAGAGCAACATCAAGTTTCTCGAAGCGGCGATTCTTGGGCTGCCGTGCGTGTCGTCGCCGCGAGCGCATTTTCGTGACGCGATCCAGAACGGCGAGACTGGATTGTTTGCCGACGATGAGACCGCCTGGTTTGCGGCAATGACGAGGCTGGCCGACGATGCGGCGCTGCGCAACAAGATGAGTGAGGCGGCACGCGCGTCCGTGTTGGCGCGTTATGCGCCGGAGGCGGTGGCGCACGCGCAGGTGGCGCCGCTGCTGGCACGCGCACCGGACGAGCGTGTGCGCCCGGGCCTGCGCGTGCTGTTCGCAAACATCTACTACGCGCCGCGCAGTTTCGGTGGTGCGACGTTGGTCGTCGAGGAGATGGCGCGCCGGCTGCATGCGCGCGGCGATGTCGATGTGCATGTATTCACCGGCCTGCCCACGAGTGCCGAGATGCAGGCGCTCACGCGTGGGGAGCGAGACGGGATTGGCGTGTTCCAATGTCCGGCTTCGGAGAACGATGCCGTCGGGCGCTTTGACGATCCGATCTGTGCGGCTGCGTTCGGCGACGTGCTGGCGGCGTTGCAGCCCGATGTGGTGCATCTGCATTCGGTGCAGGGGCTGGGTGCCAGCCTGGGTGCCGCATGTCGCGCGCATGGCGTGCCTTACGTGATCACGCTGCACGATGCGTGGTGGCTGTGCGACCGGCAGTTCATGGTGCGCGAGGATGGGCGCTATTGTTTCCAGACGAAGATCGACCTGAATGTGTGCCAGAACTGTATTCCCGGCGCTTACCATCTGGGCGAGCGCGCGGCGCTGATGCAGTCGGCGTTGCAGGGCGCGGTCTTGCTGCTGTCGCCAAGCCAGGCACATCGCGAGTTGTATCTGGCTAACGGCGTGCCGCCCGAAAAGATCGAGGTGGCGCCGAATGGCGTGCGCTTGCCCGCTGCGCCGATCGTGCGTGCACCGGGCCGGACACTGCGCTTCGCCTATGTCGGCGGCAACGTCGATGTGAAAGGCTACAGTGTCACCAAGGCCGCTTTCGAAGCACTCACACGCGACGATTGGCGCCTGGTGGTGGTGGACAACACGCTGAATTTAGGTTTTGCCAGCCTGGACCGGCGTGAATGGCAGGTGCGCGGCACGCTGGATGTGGTGCCGGCCTATGCGCAGGACGGGCTGGACACGTTCTTTGCCGACATCGATGTGCTGGTGTTCGCCTCGCAGTGGAAGGAAAGTTTCGGCCTGACGGTGCGCGAGGCGCTGGCGCGTGGCGTGTGGGTGATCACCACACAAGGCGGCGGGCCGGCTGAAGCGGTGATAGATGGTGTGAACGGCACGATCATTCCGCTGGATGGCAGGCCGGAGAGGTTGCGCGCGGCCATCGAGGCGTTGCTGGATGCCCCTGGCCAACTCGTGCAGCCACGCGCGGCCGGCGCGCCGCCGATCCTGGATTATGCCGGACAGGCCCGCGCACTTTACGACACGCTGAGACGAGTGGCCGATGTGGGAGCGCACGAACATGGACGCTGAGCAGAGCCTGGCCGCGGCAAATATGTTGGCCACACTGACCGATCCGCAATGGGACCCGCTGTTTTGGCGGCCAACACGGCTAGGCGCCGACAGCGCCTGGTTCGGCCATGTGCCGTTCGCGCATTGGGTGGTGGGTCAGCTCCGGCCGCGCAGCATCGTCGAACTCGGTGCGCATAACGGCGTCTCCTACGCCGCGTTCTGCGAGGCGGTATTGCGCTTCCGGCTCGATACACGCGCGCTCGCCGTCGATACGTGGCAGGGCGACAGGCATGCCGGGTTTTATGGCGACGAGGTGTTCGACGATCTGAGCCGCTTCCACGATGCGCGTTATGGCGGATTTTCCAGCCTGATGCGGATGACGTTCGATGCGGCACTCGCTTATGTGCCCGATGGCAGCGTGGATCTTCTGCATATCGATGGCCGGCATCACTACGAGGACGTGCGCCACGATTTCGAAAGCTGGACGCCCAAACTGTCGCCACGTGCGGTGGTGCTGTTCCACGATACCAATGTGCGCGAGCGTGAGTTCGGCGTCTGGCGGCTGTGGTCGGAGCTGACGCGGCTGCATCCGAGCTTTGAATTTCTGCATGGCCATGGGCTGGGTGTGCTGGCGGTGGGTGCCGAACTGGACGGCACGATCGCCGCGTTGTGCCGGCTGGAAGACGCTGAGGCGGTCAACAGCTTGCGCGAGCGTTTCGCGCTGCTGGGCGAGCGTTGGATTGCCACGCGCGACCTGGCCCGGTTACGGCAGGCCGCGTCTGCCATTCACCAGGAACTGCAGCGTGTGCAGGGCGACCTGGCTCAGACCAAGGCGTGGGCGGCAACCGCGCAGACGGAGGTAAACCGGCTGTTTCCGGCTTACGAAGGTTTGCAGGAGACGCATCGCAGTGTGCGGGCCAACCTCGCACGAGCGCGCTACGATGTGGCCGCCCGGGAACGCGAACTGAGCGAGGCGCGTGATGCCGGCGAGGTGTTGGCGCGCGCCCGGGCGGAGCTTGCCTCCTCCCGCGAGGCGGTGATGGCGATGCTTACACGCGCCGAAGCGGCCGAGAGCGCGGTGGCCGCCATGCGGGCGTCGAGAAGCTGGAAGGTGACCGCGCCGTTGCGCCGGCTGACCGGGCGGGCCGATGCCGACGCGCCGCCGGTTGATCAGCAAGCCGGACCGGTCGAGGCGCCGGACCAACCGATGCCAGCTTGCGCTGCACAGAAAGACATCCTGTTCATCAGCGGCGAGGACCATACGCCCGGCACGTTCTATCGCGTGCGACGCTATGTGGCGGCTGCGCAGGCGCTCGGCCTGCGGGCAAGCTGGTCGCTGGCGGGGCCGGTGGGGCCGGCCGAGCTGGCAGGGCTCCGCATGGTGGTGCTGTGGCGAGTGCCCTACAGCGTGCATATCGCCGGCATCATCCAGGTGGCGCACGAATATGGCGCGGTGGTCGTGTTCGATGTGGACGACCTGATGTTCCGCCCCGAACTCGCGATCGTCGACGTGATCGACGGCATCCGGTCGCAGCGTTTTTCCGAAGTCGACACGCAGGCCTTCTTCCGGCTGATCGGGCAGACGCTGCGGGCGTCCGACCTCGTCACCTGCCCGACCGAGGAGCTGGCGCACGAGGCACGCGCCACCGGCCGGCCAGCGACCGTGCTGCCCAACGGGTTCGACGACGAGAGCCACGACGCGGCACGGCGGGCGCATCGCGAATGGCTCACCTACGCCGACGATCTGGTGCGCATCGGCTATGCCGGCGGCTCGCGCACGCATCAGCGCGACTTCGCGCTCGTGGTGCCGGCGCTCGTGCGAGTACTGCAAGCGCACCAACAGGTGCGACTCACCTTGTTCCGCGACGGCAGCAGCGGCGAAGGCCTGGTGCTGACCGAGGAGTTTCCGGAACTGGCGGCGCATGCCGACCGGATCGAATGGCGCAACATGGTGCCGCTCGCCGAACTGCCGGCCGAGATCGCGCGCTTCGCCATCAACATCGCGCCCCTCGAAGTGGGCAATCCGTTCTGCGAGGCGAAGAGCGAGCTGAAATTCTTCGAGGCGGCGCTGGCCGGCGTGCCGACGGTCGCCTCGCCCACCGGCCCGTTCCGCCGCGCGATCGAGCATGGGCGGTCCGGCATGCTGGCGTCGGACGAAGAGGGTTGGGTTGCCGCACTTACCCTGCTTGTGGAAGACGCGGACGCGCGCGCGCGCATGGCGGAGGCGGCGTATCATGTGAGCCTCGCGCGCTTCGGGCCGGTCGCGCGCGCGCAGGCTTTCGCGTTGATGCTGGCGCAAATCGAGGGTGGTGCCGCCGCGGCGGCGGCTTTCGAACGTGCGCGTTATCGCGACAGCCTGCCTGCCAGCGCGATACCGCATGTGCCGGCCAGCCGCGTGCTGTTCGCGCGCGACGGCACGGCGCAGGCCGCGGTGACCGTGATCCTGCCCGTGTTCAACTATGCCGACTATGTGCCGGAGGCGCTGCAATCGGTGGCCGACCAGACATTGTCGCTGCTCGATCTCGTGGTGATCGACGACGCCTCCCCTGACGATTCCGGCGCCATGGTGCTCGATTGGGTGCGTGCGCATGAACAGCGGTTCAACCGCGTGCGCGTGTTGCGGCACCTGGAAAACGCCGGGCTGGGCTTTGCACGCAACAGCGGCTTTGCGGCCGCCGACACGGCCTTCGTCTTGCCGCTGGATGCCGACAACCGGCTTCGGCCGAAAGCCTGCGAGGCACTGCTGGCCGGTATCGGCGATCAGGCAGGTTTCGCCTATCCGTGCATCCAGCAATTTGGTGACCAGGCCGATGTGTTCGGCACCGAAGGCTATTCGCCGCTGCGCCTGCAACCGGGCAATTACATCGATGCGATGGCGCTGGTGCGAAAATCGGCTTGGGCGGCGGCGGGTGGCTACGACCACGTGCGCTATGGCTGGGAAGATTTCGATTTCTGGTGCCGGCTGGCTGAACGCGGCTATTTCGGCGTGCATGTGAGCGAGGTGCTGGCCGATTATCGTGTGCATGCGCAATCGATGCTGCATACGACGACAGAAAAACGCGAACATCGGCTGGAGTTGGCGGCCGATTTGCGGGCGCGGCATCCTTGGCTGGATACGTCGGGTGGGGCGGCGGGATTGGGGCGGGCGTTTGGGAACATGTAAAAGGGAAGAGTTCTTTTTTTGAAAAAAAGAACCAGAAAACTTCTGCTGGTTGGCGGTGCGCCGGAGGGTTGCGACGTGGCCAGATGACTAAAGTTTTTCGGCTCTTTTCTTCAAAAAAGGAACTGCTTGTCTAATCCTGCGCCCCAATCGTCGCCGTCGTCCTGACATTCGGCATAACCGGCAAAACCGAATGCGACCACGTGCCGACTTCCGGCGTGTAATTGCCGTAGATGGCGGCCAAAGTCGCATCGGGCGCCTGGATTTTCGTGCGGAACGCGAAGGTCGATGTCATGTCGGAAAATCCGTCGATCACGTCGATATCGCCGCGATAGTCGTAGATGCTGCCATTGCCAAGCGAGCAGTATCCAACGAAGGCATTCTTGATGACACGCGCGGGAATGCTGGACGGCCAGAACGTGCTGTCCGGGCGGATCGCGGGATAGAAGAACGACATCGGCAGGTTCAGGCTCGAGCCATCGTAAGTTCTGGAGTAAGTAATGAAGGTGTTGTTCTCCACATCCAGGCTTTGCGGCCGCGCATCGGCGTAGCCCTCGAGCAGATAGGTGAACGAGATGCCGTTCGAGTTCGGACCGGACATATTCTTGATGAAGATGTTGTTGCGGACCGAGACTTGCCCGCCATTGGGAATGTCCAGACCATAGGCTTCGGCCTGTTTGCGCGCGCCGATCGGCAATCCACCCTGGAAGAGATTACCGGTGAATACGCCTGCTTGGGCACGCGACTTGAACAGGTGACCATAGAACGCGTGGTGCGACCAGGAATTCGTCAATACAACCTTGAAGTTCGGATCGGTCGTGCTGCCGTCGATATAGGCGTTATGGGCGGGGCCGTTGGTGCCGCCATTATGATCCAGTTCCAGGCCTGTGAGCGTCAGTGTGCCGGATGTGTTCGTGGTGGAGAACAAGCCGTTCACGCCGGGGAACATGAAGCCGCTCACGCGCATGTTGCTGAGCGTGAGATTGTTGTTGCCGTTGATATAGATGCCTGCCTTGCCAGCCGTCGAGCCAGGTTGGGTGATGACGTCGATATTGTCCATCGTCACACCGGTCCCGCCACCGAAATACACCGGCGCCTGACCGAGCGTGTTGTTGGACGCCGCCCCCCGCAGCAGAATGACCGGACGGACATTATTGACCACAACGCCCTCGATGAGGACGTTGTCCGGCGTGTGGCTGATATTGTTGGTCTCGTCATCCGGGCTGTCGAACGCCGGGCCGATATAAGGCTGGTTGTAATCGCCGGTGTAGACGGCCGGATAAACTTTGAACACATCGCCGGGCGCCCACAGCCTGAAGCCATATCCCCGGTTGAACGGCCCGCAGCCCGATGCTGCGGGCGCCGCGGGATGGAGGTAGTCCGTGCCATCGCCAGCTTCGTTGCAGGTCGGCCGGTTCGCCAGGCTGGTATAGGTCGCGATCAGGCTTCCCTGACGGTATTGCTCGATTTTCGGCTGGCCGCTGGAAGCCGCGGATGTGGAGGCTATCCCGCCCGAACCGTAGCCGTGCTCCCTGGGATAGACGGCGCCGGCCATGCACAGATCGGCCTGCGCAGCCGCGCCGGAGGGTGTGGTGAAAGATCCATTCAGAAGTTCGCCGGCCTGAGCCACTGGCAGTGTGGCCAAACTGGACAGGCCCATCAGGGCGAGAACCGATTTGCTGAGCGCCATCGCGTGTCTCCAATCGTGAAACCGGAAGGCACCCCCACGGTAGCCTCACGGATTTGTGAACTCACGATTTCGCGATTTAGCTGGTTTGAAACGCACGGGCAATGAAGATCGGGATTAAAAATGTAACGGTGCGATACAGGCGTAGGCGCCTTCAAGCGGCAGAAGCAGCCTGAAAGCCTTCTCCGGTTACGCCTGCTGTGGCGGAAGCGCGTTCCTGCCGGCGCATTTCCTCCAGTCGTGCGTGACAGGCACGCAGGACGCCGAGCGCCGCCTGGCGCCGCTCCCAACCTTGCGGGCGGCCGAGCAACGCAAGGTCCAGGCCTTTCAGCATACAGCCTGCGACCTCGGTCAGCCCTTGCTCGCAGGCCTGGTCGAACGCTTGCTCGATTTTGTCGGAGAGACGGCGGGCTGTGCGCTCAGGTGCCGGGCCGCTATCGCCCACGATCCGGACTGGCCTGGTTGGATGACCCGACATGATTTCCCCTTGGCCGGCATGGCCGTGCGCCGCGCGCCGTAACTGACGCACTGAAGATAGAGGAAATTCGTCGACAAACGGTTAACGGCACGACGTGCGCAGCGGTGATCAGCCAGGCTGCAGGGCGTTCCGACCCCGGCGAAACAGGCCGTAGCAGGCGAGAACGATGGCCAATGCGGCTAGGCTGCACAGAAAGTCAGGACGTAATGCACGCGTTGCCGCCATCGCGCCCAGCACAGCGACAATGATCCCGACGACCGCCCAGCTCGCGTAGGGAAAGAACCACATGCGTATCGTCAGGCGGTGGGGATCGGCTGCCTCGAGCCGGTGGCGCAGTCGTATCTGCGCGAGTGCGACGAGAAGATAGTTGAACAGCGCGATGGCGCCCGATGCGCTGACCAGGAAGCTGAACACACCGGTGGGCGAGAGCACCGATACGCCAACGGCCGCGTAGCCGAACGCAGCGCCGGCCAGGATGGCCCGGGCTGGCACGCGCCGTGCGTTGAGGGCGACCAGCCAAGCCGGTGCGTCACCCTTCTCGGCCAGGCCGAACAACACGCGCGAGGTGACGTAAAGGCCGGAGTTGAGGCAGGAGAGCACCGCGGTCAGCACCACCAGGTCCATGATCGTCTTGGCATGTGCGATGCCGATCGTCTCGAGCGCGCGCGAGAACGGCGAGAAGCCAGGCTGGATCGTGTCCCACGGCACGACGCACACGATCAGCAGGATCGACAGCATGTAGAAGAGCAAGATGCGGAGGGCGACGGTGCTGGTGAGCTTGGCGATGGCGCGCGCCGGCTCGGCCGATTCGACGGCTGCGATGGTGACGATTTCGGCGCCGACGAACGCGAAAATGACGCTGGTGACGCCGGCGACCACGGAAAGCGGCCCGAACGGCGCGAAACCGCGATGCGACGTAAGCAGGGTCAAGCCCCCTGCCCCCGGCGGCGCGCCAAGGCCGAGCGTATAGGCGCCGGCGATAGCGATGAAGGCCACGATGGCCGCCACCTTGATCGAGGAAAACCAGAACTCGAATTCGCCGAAAGAGCGCGTGGAGAGCAGGTTGATCGCCGTCATCGCCGCCAGCAGCGCGAGTGCCAGCGACCACGATGGCAGTGCGATCCACTGGTGCAGGATGCCGCCGCCGGCGATGGCCTCGATGGGCACCACGATCACCCAGAAATACCAGTAGAGCCAGCCGCTGGCGAAGCCGGCCCAGTTGCCGAAGGCGAGACGCGCAAACTCGGTGAATGCGCCGGTGCCGGGGTTGGCGGCTGCCAGTTCGCTGAGCATGCGCATGACGAACAGGATCACGAGCCCGGCCAGCCCGTAGCTGACGATGGAAGCCGGCCCGATGGTGGCAATCGAGGTGGAGCTGCCGACGAAGAGCCCGGCGCCGATGATGCCGCCGATGGTGATCATGGTCACGTGGCGGGCACGCAGGCTGCGGCCGAGGGCGGGCGCGGTGTTGGCGGTGGCGTCCATGGCAACGCGGCTTTCGGCTGTTACGCTGGACTTGGTGTGCGGCTGGCAGAACGAAGCGTCAACTTTGCTGGCCGCACGACGCGTCGGAACCTGATCCATTCAGGTGCGAGATGGTGGCGGCAGGTTGGTGCTCGGCGGCTGAGAACGGACCCGGCCACAATATGGTGTCGTTTGAGCGCGCGTCGCGTGGCCGGATGCGCAGGCGCAGCTCAGGCGGGAAGCGCTTCCGCGCCTGACGGTTCGTCGATCCGAACATGGTTATGCTCGCCCCTGAACGCGCGTGATGCCGCGTAGGCAATCCGGCGTGACCGCATGATGGAGCCGAGCGGCCGGTGGGCGGCCAGCCCGTTCCAGGGGCTGAACGCCAAGCCGACATCGCCGCCGCGCTGCTTGGCCTCGCTCCAGCTCTCCTGCGCAGGCGCGGTGATCCGTGCCACCGTCACATACGGACTTTCGGCCTCCGGCCACATCTTGCTTGCATCCTCGACCGGCATCTTTTTGGCGTCGGTTGCAAGCTGCACGCGCAACTCCCACACGGCGCCCTGCGTGCGGAAGAATTCCGATACCGCGGCGCGTATGCCATCCGGGTGACCGTGCAGATCGAGCTTGCGCTGGCTGAGGGCCAGCAGTTCACCCGAGACGGGAGATATGCAGGATTTGCCGAAATAGGCGCCATGCAAAAGTGCGCCCTGCGTATAGAAACTGTCGCCCAGCAGGTGTGTCTCCGCCTGTCCTGCAAGCGTCGTCAGCGTCGCGGACTTGCCACCGACGGCTTCGAGCGCCTGTTCCGCCGTGCGCGACATCGCCGAGAACATGATCTTGGCCCACTCTGCACGGTCCGTAGCCTTGGCGAGCAACTTGAGCTGCCCAAGGAAAGCGGACGCGTCGGCCACCTGGAAGGTCGGCGAGTTGCCCATCACCCAATCCTGGGTTGCGGCCCCCTCACTGCCTGGCAGGCGCTCGCCTTCGACCCCGAGGATTTTCAGCCCCACGCCACGCGGCGTGGAAACACGGTCGTCGAGCACGTCTCCGGGCGTGGTCGAAAACCGCATCACCATCGGGTAGGTGCCAGCGCGGGCGAACACGCCTTGCGCGAGAGGCTTGGGCAGATCGGGCAGCACATCGAATGTGCCGGTCACCACGCCGTGCGATTTGGCGTGCACGGAGCGCCAGGCGACGCCGGTGTCGTCGAACGTGCGGCGGCTCATATCGAGCATCGTGTCTCGAAGCCCCTGCTCCGCAGTGGCCTCGTCGGCCAGCAGGGTCTCGAAAGCAGGATCGAACGTGATGGGCTGGGTCATACGGTTGCATCGCCGCCGCACACTCGCAGGTTGCCTTCACAACATCGCTTGCAAGTTTCTCTTTCACATCCGGAGAGGTATGACCGGTAAAGAAAAGACTTTGCCGGACTACTTGGCCGCTGCTTTCATTGAAGCGCGGCCGTTGCCTGGGGGGCATCTGACTTGGTTGTTGCGCGCATCCTTATCGTCGATGACCATCCGCTTTTTTCCGGCGGATTTGTTCATATGGCCCGGACGCTTCGGCCGAACTGGACGTTGCACAGCGCCGCGTCCGCCACGCAAGCCATGGCAATGCTGGCTCAGATTCCGAACGATCTTGCGATCGTCGACATTTCATTACCTGACCTGAACGGATTTGCGTTGCTGGACCGGTTGACGGCCGAGATGCCGGCGCTGAGGGTCGTGCTGATTTCCGGACGCGACGATGCGACCGTGCGCGTCCGCGCCCGTGCTGCCGGCGCGTGGGGATTTCTCGCCAAAACCGAACTTCCGGAGGTGATCGTCGCGGGCATCGACACTGTTCTGCACGGCACGCGACTGTTTGCGGGCGGCCCATGCGGCATGCCGGTATTGACGCCCCGACAGGCCGAAGTTCTGAGCCTGTTGGCGGAAGGCCATGCCAACAAGGAAATTCGCCATCGGCTCGGCATCGCCGAGCGGACCGTGCGCGCCCATCTGACCGAACTGTTCCAGATGCTGGGCGCCAGCAGCCGGATGCAGGCCGTCATCCGCGGCCGCGAGCTCGGCTTGATCGAGTGAGTGCGCCTTTGCGGGCGGAGGCGGTCCAGGCGCTTTACGCGCAGATGGGCAATTCCGTGTGGTCGACGCTTGTCGTTTCCACCTACATGGCCGGCACGGCTGCGCCCTACACGCATTGGCCGATCATCGTGGCCTGGATATCGGTGCAGGCTTGCACACAGAGTTTCCGTATTCTGCTGATGAGATCGTGGCGCCGTCGGCCGGACCCGGGTGCCGACCCGGCGCCCTGGGCGCGCATTTATACGGCCTACATGGTCGCTTCCGGCTCTGTGTGGGGCACCACCATCTATCTGTTCGCCCACCCCGATCAGCCGATTACGGTGGCACTCACCATGTGCTGTCTCTACGCGATTGCGGCCGGCAGCACGCCGGCCAACGCCTATAATCCGCGCGGCCTGTTCGCACTTGTGGGATTCATGTTCGTGCCCGTCGTCGTCCGGCTGCTGTCGACCGGCCGGCTGGAATATATCCTGATCGGGCTCGCGTCCGGACTTTACGCGCTTGCGATGGCGTCGATGTGCCGGGTGCAGGCGCGCGTGCTCGACGAGGGGTTCCGGATACGCTTCGAAAACCGTGCGCTGCTCGACGAAGTCACGCTGCAGAAAGGCGAGGCGGAGGCGGCGCGCTACCAGGCCGAACGCGCCAGCCTGGCGAAATCGCAGTTCCTTGCCGCCGCAAGCCACGATCTGCGGCAGCCCCTCTACGCGCTCAGCCTGTTTTCCGCCTCGCTCGACGATTTGCGGCTCGGCCCGGAAGCAAGATCGGTCGTGAGCAACATCCAAGGCAGCATCGGCACCATGGAACAGTTGTTCGAAGGGCTGCTCGACCTTTCAAAGCTCGATGCCGGCGTGGTCGAAGCGCGGCTGACGCCGGTCTCGGTCGATGCTCTGTTCGATCGCCTGAGCCAGTATTTCCACCCGATCGCCATGGAACGCGGACTCGATCTGCGGTTCCGCTCCGATGGCGAATGGATCAGCAGCGATCCCGTTCTTCTCGAACAGGTCATCGGCAATCTCATTTCCAATGCGCTGCGGGCGACCGTGCATGGCGGCGTGCTTGTGGCGGCCCGTGCACGCGCGTCGCAGACCAGGCTGGAAGTGTGGGACACCGGGATCGGCATCGCGCCGGCCGATCTGCAGCGGATTTTCGAGGAGTTCGTCCAGGTCGGCAACAAGGAGCGCGATCGCCGGAAAGGTCTGGGCCTCGGGCTCGCGATCGCGCGCCGATCTTCCGCGCTGCTCGGTGCGTCGATCCACGTCACGTCCCGGCTTGGCCGCGGCTCCTGTTTCGCGCTCGCCCAGCAAGCCTGCCCCGCGCCGGCGCTCGTGGCGCCGCCTGCCGTTGCCAGAGAAACCCCAAAATCGGGCTCATGCCTGCCGACGTTGGTCATCGACGACGATCCGAGCGTGCGTGCGGCGCTCTCCGGGCTGCTGACCAATTGGGGCGTGGTGTTCGAAATGGCTGCATCCGGCGCCGAAGCGCTCGCACTTCTCGATGCAGGTTCGACGTTCGGCCTCGTTCTGGCGGACTATCGCCTTGGGGCAGACATGAACGGGCTGGAACTGCTCGCAACCGTAAAATCGCGGCAGGCCGATTGCCGGCCGCGCATGGCGCTCGTCACCGCCGATTTCGATCCGGCGCTCGTCGCGTTGGCCGGCGCGCAAGGCGTCCCACTATTGCAAAAGCCGCTCAAGCCCGCGGAGCTACGCGCGCTGCTGACGGTTTGAACCGAAGGGGGCTGGAGGAGGGGAAGGGATTCGAACCCTCGGTACACCTTGACAGTGTACAACGGTTTAGCAAACCGCCGCCTTCAGCCACTCGGCCACCCCTCCACCGGGAACACACGACGTTTGCCCCACTGTTGTAGAGCGGGAGCCAGTCAGGGTCAAACCAGCCAAGTAACTGGTGGACTTACCCGAGTTTCGCCTTGATCGCCTCGTTGACCAGCCCGGGATTCCCCTTGCCTCCCGTCGCCTTCATGACCTGTCCTACGAAGAAACCGAACAACTTATCCTTGCCTCCGCGATATTGCGCGAGCTTGTCCGGATTGGCCGCCAAGACCGCGTCGACGGCCGCGTCGATGGCGCCCGTGTCGGTCACCTGGCGCAGGCCGCGTGCTTGCACGATCGTGCCGGGTGCGTCGCCGGTTTCCACCATCGCTTCGAACACCTCCTTGGCAATCCGGCCGTTGATCGTGCGGTCAGCCATGAGGTCGAGTAGCGCGCCAAGGTTCTCCGCGCTTACCGGGCTTGTCTCGATCGTGCGGCCGGTGCGGTTGAGGGCGGCGAAAAAATCGCCGGTGATCCAATTGGCGGCAAGCCTTGCGTCGCGGCCGCGCGCGACCGTTTCGAAGAACTCAGCGGTAAGCTGCTCGGCCACCAGCACACCGGCGTCGTAGTTTGGCAAGTTGTAATCGGCGACGAAGCGGGCGCGCTTGGCGTCGGGCAATTCGGGTAGATGCGCGCGCAGGCCATCGACCCAGTCCTGTTGCAGCACGAGCGGCAGCAGATCGGGATCGGGGAAGTAGCGATAATCATGCGCGTCTTCCTTGCTGCGCATCGAGCGTGTTTCGTTGCGGGCGGGATCGAACAGGCGGGTTTCCTGGCGCACTTCGCCGCCCGACTCCCACACATCGACCTGGCGGCGCGCTTCGGCTTCGATCGCCTGCATGACGAAACGTATGGAGTTGACGTTTTTCACTTCGCAGCGCGTGCGGAACGCTTCGCCCGCATGGCGGACGGAGACGTTGACGTCGGCGCGCATGCTGCCTTCGTCCATGTTGCCGTCGCAGGTGCCGAGATAGCGCAACACGGTGCGCAGTTTACGCAGATATGCGCCGGCTTCCTCCGGTGTGCGGATGTCGGGTTCGCTGACGATCTCCATCAGCGCCACACCGCATCTATTGAGATCGATATAGGAACGCGATGGGTCCTGATCGTGCAGCGATTTGCCGGCATCCTGTTCGAGATGCAGGCGCGTGACACCGATCGTGCGCGTCTCGCCGCCGGCGAGCTCGATCTCGACTTCCCCACGCCCCACGATGGGATGTTCGAACTGGCTGATCTGGTAGCCGCTCGGCAGATCCGCGTAAAAATAATTCTTCCGGTCGAAACGGCTGGTCAGGTTGATCTGCGCGTTCAGCCCGAGACCGGTGCGCACGGCTTGCGCCACACATTCCTCGTTGAGTACAGGCAACATGCCGGGGAAGGCCGCGTCGACAAAGCTCACCTGGCTGTTCGGTTCGGCGCCGAACTCGGTGGCAGCACCGGAGAACAGTTTTGATTTGCTGATGACCTGGGCGTGGACTTCGAGGCCGCAGACGATTTCCCAGGTGCCGGTACGGCCTTCGATTGTGTAGGTCATGGTGCCCCGACGGAGAAAGGATGTTCTTTTTTGGAAGTTGGCGTACGCCTATCCGAAGGCTCGCGACAGCGGAGCAAAAGTTCTTTGCTTCTTTCTTTCAAGAAAGAAGACCTTCCCCAGCCCGAATGCTTGGCCTAGCAGAAAACCCCGCCTTGCTCTCGATCACCTGACTGACCGCAAACACCGTCTCCTCGTCGTAAGGTCGCCCGATCACCTGCAAACCCAGCGGCAACCCTGCGCTGTCGAGCCCCGCGGGCACAGACATCGCCGGCACGCCGGCCATGCTCGCCGGCACGGTGAACACGTCGTTCAGATACATTGCGATCGGGTCGTCCATCTTCTCGCCCTGCGCGAACGCGGCCGAGGGGGCGGTGGGTGTCAGCAATGCATCGACCTGGGTGAAGACGTCGGTGAAATCTCTCAGGATCAGCGCACGCACTTTCTGCGCACGCAGGTAATAGGCGTCGTAATAGCCGGCACTCAGCACGTAGGTGCCGATGAAAATGCGTCGCTGCACTTCGGCACCGAAGCCGGACGCGCGCGTGCGTTCGTAGAGTTCTGTCAGATCGTCGCCGGCTTTGCGATGGCCGAAGCGCACACCGTCGTAGCGCGCGAGGTTCGAGGAAGCTTCAGCCGGCGCCACGATATAATAGGTCGCCAAGCCGTATTTGGTGTGCGGGAGGCTGACATCGACGACCGTCGCGCCCGCTTCGCGCAACCAGGCGAGTCCCTGATCCCAAAGACGCTGTACTTCCTCCGGCATACCGTCCGACCGGTATTCGCGCGGCACGCCGATGCGCAATCCGGCAACACCGCGCCGGCACGCGGCGGCGAAATCGGGGACCGGCAGATCCACGCTGGTGCTGTCCTTGGCATCGAACCCCGCCATCACGCCAAGCAATGCCGCGCAATCGCCGACGGTTCGGGCAAACGGCCCAGGCTGGTCCAGCGAACTCGCAAACGCCACCACACCCCAGCGGCTGCAGCGCCCATAGGTCGGCTTGATCCCCGCCAGGCCGCAGAACGATGCCGGCTGACGGATCGAGCCGCCGGTATCGGTGCCGGTGGCCCCCATCGCAATACGCGCGGCGACCGCGGCAGCCGACCCCCCCGAAGAGCCGCCCGGCACCAGCACAGCGTTCGAGCCGCCGGACCGCTTCCACGGATTTTCCACCGGGCCGTAGGCGCTCGTCATGTTCGACGAACCCATGGCAAACTCGTCCAGATTGGCCTTGCCCACAAATACCGCGCCGGCGCGCAGCAGGTTGGCGCTCACCGTGCTTTCGTAGGGCGGCACGAAATTATCGAGAATGCGGCTGCCTGCCGTGGTGCGCACGCCCTTCGTGCAGAACAGATCCTTGATCGCCAGCGGAATGCCGGCGAGCGGCCCGGCCGTGCCGGCGGCCAATGCCGCGTCGGCCGCACGCGCCTGCTCCATCGCCAGATCCGGCGTCTCGGTGATCAACGCGTTCAGCCGCGGGTTCAGAGCGGCCACCGCATCCACATGCACCTGCGCCAGCTCGACGGCGGAAAACTGGCGCGCGCGCAATCCCGCGGCGGCCTCGGCAATGGTCAGCTCGGTCAGCACGCCGGTCATTCGACGACTTTCGGCACAGTGAAGAACGCGCCGACGCGGTCGGGCGCATTGGCCAGCACAGCTTCGGCCATGCCGCCGTCGGTCACCGTGTCGGCGCGAAGGCGCAACGCAATCTGCGCACCGCCGGTGAGCGGCGCCACATCCTCCACATCCACTTCGGATAGCTGCTCGATCCAGCCAAGGATGTTGTTCAGTTCGCCCTGCAGGCGCGGCACGTCGGCCTCGTCCACACGGATGCGGGCGAGTTTGGCAATACGGCGGACGGTCGCGGGATCGAGCGACATGGCGGGCAACCTATCTGTTCAGCGCCGGCTATCAAGCGGGCAAGGGGCGGACCATAACGGTGCCCATGACCATACTCAACATGGGCGACCTGCGGGCGCGGCTGAAACCCGGCCAGCGGCTGATCGGGCTTGATCTCGGCACGCGCATCATCGGCGTCGCGCTGTCGGACGTCGGCCTTATGCTGGCCAGCCCCCACATGGCGCTGCGGCGGGCCAAGCTCGCCGCCAACGCCGCCGAGATTGCCGCGCTTGCGCGAACGAAGAATGTCGGCGGGTTGGTGATCGGCCTGCCGCTCTCGATGGATGGCACGCTGGGGCCGGCTGCACAGGCCGCGCGGGATTGGGCACGCGACCTTTCCGACGTGGCCGCCCTGCCCTGCGCGCTTTGGGATGAGCGGCTGTCGAGTGCGGCGGTAAACCGGTTCCTGATCGACGAGGCGGACATGACGCGCAAGCGGCGGGCGGAGGTGGTCGATCAGATGGCGGCGGCTTATATTTTGCAGGCGGCTTTGGATGCGTCGCAGGAGTAAGGAAGGCCTTCTTTTCTGAAAAAAAGAAGCCAAAAACTTTTGCCCAGGCTGTCGCAGACTAGGGGATTGGCACACGCTGAGCAGCAAAAGTTTTTTGGTTCTTTTTTTCAAAAAAGAACTTCTTTCTTATCCGTTCGTCATTGCACCTTCGATCAACGCCGCGATCGGCGATGGCGTGCCCGGGTCCCAAGAACTGCGAGGCCCGATCGTGATCCCGCCATCCACCACGAGATGCGCGCCCGTCACGAAGGCCGACGCATCGGACGCGAAATACAGACATGCTTCGGCAATGTGACGCGGCTCGCCTGGAACGGCCAAAGGCTGTGCATGCGGCGAGACGGCAGCCAGACTGGCCTTCACCTGCGCGGCCATGTTGCCGGTCATGCCAAAGCCGGCGGTGAAAATGTCCGTCAGCATGAACCCGGGACAGATTGCGTTCACCCGTATGTTGTAACGCGCAAGCTCGGCGGCGGCGACCAGGCTTAAATGCTTTACGCCGGCCTTGGCGACCGAATAGGCGATCGGCGCCGCGCCGGCCTGCAACGCGGCGATCGAGGCGGTATTGATGATGGAGCCGCCACGCGCCTTCATGTGCGGCACGGCGTGGCGGATGCCCATGGCAACCGAGCGCAGCAGCAGCACCTGCGTCTGGTCCCACAACCAGCCGTTCATGTCCTCGATCGTCTCGCGTGCGCCCGGCGCGCCTGCGTTGTTGAACACGATATCCAGCGTGCCGAAGCGCTCGGCGGCCGCGTTCATCAGCGCCGCGATCTGCGCCTCGTCCGTCACGTCGCAGCGCTGGTAGTGCGCGCGATCGCCGAACCGGGTGGCGAGTTCAGCGCCACGCTCGTCCTGGATATCGGCGATCACCACGCGCGCGCCTTCGGCCACGAACAGCTCGACCGTCGCGAGCCCGATGCCGGCGCATCCGCCGGTGATTACCGCAACCTTGTCATTCAGCCTGGGCATCGCGCGCTCCTGTCTCGTTTGTGCATAGCTGCCAGCCATCGCCCTGCGACGCCACCCTTCGCTCGTTTTGCAGCTTGAGCAGGTGTGCCAGAAGACTGCGGCGCGCGGCAGGCCAAAGTGCCTTGTCCACACCGGCATACATGGTGGCCAGCAACGCGTCCGTGCTCGCCGGCGCGCGAGCCAAGGTGGTCAGCACGGCCGCCTCTCGCGCCGCACGGTGGGACAGCATGCCGCGCACCAGCGACGCGGGCGATGGCAACGGCGGGCCGTGGCCGCACAGATAGAGCGTATCCTGCCGGGACAGCAGCAGCCGCAAACTCGCCATGTAGGCGGCCATGTCGCCATCCGGTGGGCTGACGATGCTGGTGGACCACGACATCACATGGTCGCCGGTGAAGACTATGCCGGTGCCATCGAGCGCAAAGCACAGATGGTCGCTGGCATGGCCCGGCGTGTGCACGGCGCGCAGACCGGCGACGCACGCACCGTCGGCAAGCGGCACATCCGGCGTAAAGCCTTTCGCCCAGGGTTGCGCCCAACCGTAGATCGGCGCCCCCGTCGCCGCCCGCAAACCGGGTGCCCCCGCCAGATGGTCGGGATGGGTGTGCGTCAGCAGGATGCGTGCGACCGGGCCCGCTCGGGCAATGGCCGCGATGTGAGCCGCATCCTCCGGCCCAGGGTCTATCACCGTGAGCCCGTCAGCGCCGTCGATCAGCCAGGTGTTCGTGCCATGGTAGGTGAAGTGCGACGGATTGGGCGCCACCATGCGCACGATGCCGGGTGCGACCGGAAGGGCGACGCTGCGAGGAGGCTCAGGTTCGGTGAGAAACGCCATGACGCACCGCTCCCATGCCGCCCCGCGAGCGTCCAGCCCAGCCTTCTCTCTAGCCAGCGCCCGGCAGGTAAAGCATGTTGCAGTGCAGCCTTGAGAGGCGCGGCAATCAATGGCCCGGAACCGGGTGCAATCCAGGGAGCGTGCGTGAAAGCGATCGTCTGCAACGAGTTCGGCCCTATCGAGAAACTGGCCTTGGAAGAGCGGCCGGACCCTACCGCCGGCGACGGCGAAATTCTGATAGAAATCCATGCCGCCGGGGTGAACTTCCCCGACGGGCTGATGGTGCGTGGCGAATATCAGGTCAAACCACCCCGACCCTTTACGCCTGGCAGCGAGGTCGCAGGCATCGTTCGCGGCGTGGGCGCCGGGGTTGACGGGTTCGCGCCGGGCGACCGCGTGGTCGCACTGCCCGGCATCGGCGGCTTCGCGGAAATGGTGACCGCCCAAGCCAACCGCACACTGCGCTTGCCGGACGGCATGGATTTCGAAACGGCGGCCGGCTTCATGCTGGTCTATGGCACGTCGCTGCATGGCCTGGCCGATTGCGGACGGCTGAAAGCGGGGGAAACCCTGCTGGTGCTTGGTGCCGCGGGCGGGGTTGGGCTGGCCGCAGTCGAGATCGGCCGTGCCATGGGTGCGCGCGTCATCGCCGCGGCGTCGAGCGAGGAAAAGCTCGCTTTGGCGCGCGAACATGGCGCCGAAATCGGCATCAATTACACGACCGCCGACCTGAAATCCGAGCTGAAGCGCATCGCACCATCGGGTGTGGACGTGGTGTACGATCCAGTAGGCGGTGCATTGACGGAAGCAGCCGTGCGTGGCCTGGCGTGGGGCGGACGGCTGCTGGTCGTCGGGTTTGCGGCTGGCGAAATCCCGAAATTGCCGCTCAATTTGCTGCTGCTGCGCGAGGGCGAGGCCAAAGGCGTGTTCTGGGGCACATGGACGGCGCGCGAGCCGGACGCGCATGCCCGCGCGGTGCGCCGACTGTTCGACTGGTTCGCGGAGGGGGCGCTGAAACCTCACGTTTCGGGCGTATATCCGCTTGAGCAGACGGCCGACGCGCTGGCGCATGTGATGCAGCGGCGCGTGCAGGGAAAAGTGGTTTTGAGGCCGAGCAGGTAGGAAGGCCTTCTTTTCTGAAGAAAAGAAGCAAACGTGCTTTGGTCCATTTTCACAAAAGGACTGCTTCCTTCTCTCATCCAGCAAAGGTAAGCGAATATGGATTTCACCTTTAACGACAAGACGCGCGAATACCAGGAACGCGTCAGCAGCTTCATGGACAAGCACGTCTATCCGAACGAGAAGCGCTTCCACGAAGAGGTCAACACCGGCGACCGCTGGCAGCCCGTTCAGATGCTCGAGGAGCTTAAGCCATTGGCCCGCGAAGCTGGGCTGTGGAATTTGTTTCTGCCCGACTCGCATCGCGGCGCCGGGCTCAAGAACATCGAATACGCGCCGCTCGCCGAAATCATGGGCCGGGTCGAATGGGCATCCGAAGTGTTCAATTGCTCGGCTCCAGATACCGGCAACATGGAAACGATCGAGCGCTACGGCTCGGACGCACACAAGCAGGAATGGCTGGAGCCGCTGCTCGAGGGCAAGATCCGCTCCGCGTTTGCGATGACGGAGCCGGCAGTCGCGTCATCCGATGCGACGAACATCGAAAGCACGATCGATCGCCAGGGCGACGAATATGTCATCAATGGCCGCAAATGGTGGACCAGCGGCGGCGGCGACCCGCGCTGCAAGATCATCATCTTCATGGGCAAGACCAATCCGAAGGCCGATCGGCATAGCCAGCAATCGATGATCCTGGTGCCGCGCGACACGCCGGGCGTGGACATCATGCGGCCGCTCAGCGTGTTCGGCTACGACGATGCGCCGCACGGACATATGGAGGTCGATTTCCGCAACGTTCGCGTGCCTGTCAGTAATATTCTGCTGGGCGAAGGCCGCGGTTTCGAAATCGCGCAAGGGCGGCTTGGCCCGGGCCGCATCCACCATTGCATGCGTCTCGTCGGCAAGGCGGAACGCGCGCTCGAATCCATGTGCAAGCGCGCCAAGGCACGCGTGGCGTTCGGCAAGCCGGTCTCCGAGCAGACCGTAACCCTCGAGCGCATTGCCGAAGCACGCTGCATGATCGAGCAGGCTCGCCTGCTGACCCTGAAGGCGGCGCACATGATGGACACGGTGGGCAACAAAGCGGCACGGGCGGAGATCGCGATGATCAAGGTCGTCGCCCCGAGCATGGCGTGTCAGGTGATCGATTGGGCGATGCAGGTGCATGGCGGCGGCGGCGTCAGCCAGGACTTCCACCTGGCCTACCATTATGCCAGCAGCCGGACGCTGCGCTTTGCAGACGGACCGGACGAGGTTCATCGCAATCAGATCGGGCGATTGGAACTCGCGAAATACAACTAGGAACCGTATGGAGGCTTGAGTCGGTGCGAGCAGCCGCCAGTGCTAACGGCTGCTCGCCTGCTGCCATGGTGTGGGATGCAGATACGACTTTTGCGCGAGGTGGTTTGGTTTGCACTAGGCTCACTCAACGCAGATGTCACTCCGCGCGGCCGTTTCGCACCGTCATCAATCGCTTGGCTGCTTGTCAGGGACAGCCAACCTGACGATCCGGAGCGCCTGGTCTTCATCGATGAGACCGGTGCTTCCACAAAAATGGCGCGTATGCGCGGGCGTGCCAAAGTGGCGAGCGTTGTCGTGCACCCATTCCGCACGGCCATTGGAAGACCACCACGTTCACCGGCGCGCTGCGGCTGCGCGGCATGACCGCGCCCATGGTGCTGGACGGCCCGATGAACGGTGATGCTTTCCGCGCCTACATCGAACAGGTTTTGGTGCCCACACTGGCGCCTGGCGACGTGGTCATCATGGACAATCTACCAGCCCACCGCGCCACTTGCATCCGCGAAGCCATCGAGGCCGCAGGCGCGCGCTTGCGCTACCTGCCGCCCTACTCGCCCGACTTCAATCCGATCGAGAATGCCTTCTCCAAGCTCAAAGCCCTGCTGCGTAAAGCCGCCGCGAGGACCATCGACGGCTTGTGGGATACCATCCGTGACGCCCTCCCACAGTTTACACCAGCAGAGTGCGCCAACTACTTCACCGCAGCTGGATATGAGCCGGATTGATCGGAATTGCTCTAGTGCGCGTGCGATGTAGGGCGGCAGCGTGAAGCTGCCCACGTGGATCTCCGGCGACCAATAGAGTGAATCGGTCTGGAGTGCCGTCGATTGTGCACGCTCGCGAATGATGGCCAATGACGCAGGCCGATAGTTCGCGTGCTTGGACGCGATGCCCAACGCCATGAATCCGCCCACGTAGGTCGGCACGGCCGCGATGTAGGCGGAGACATAGGGAAAAAATCGGCGGCGACGTGCGCTCGTCTCCCGCAACTCCTCGGATTGCATGAAAGGCACGCCGCACTGGTTAACAATCAACCCATGCTCGGTCAAAACGCGTGCACAATTTCGATAAAAATCGTCGCTGAACAGCACCTCCCCCACACCTGCCGGATCAGTGCTGTCCACAATGATGACATCGAAACTCGCCGCTTCCGCATCGCCCACGTAAGCAATGCCGTCGCCGACCACGATCGTCGCCCGAGGGTCCGTCCATGCGTCGCCGCCGATTTCCGGCAGGAACTCGCGAGCCAAGCGCAAGACCTCGCCATCAATCTCGACCATCACGGCTTCCGTCACGGTCGGATGCATCAACACGCGTCGCAACACACCCCCATCACCGGCGCCGATAATCAATATGCGCTTGGCGCTGCCATGTTCCAGCAACGGAACGTGACCAAGCATTTCCTGGTAAGCGAACTCGTCGCGTTCGGTTATCTGAACACAGCCGTCTAACACCATGACCCTGCCATGCGAGCGGCTTTCGAAGATGACGATGTCCTGAAAGGCGCTTCGAACATGGGCCAACATGCTTTTGACGAGAAAGCGCTGGCCCCATTCAGAGTACAAACTCTCGTTCAACCAATCGTCAGCCATGACGGACATGCCGAAAAGGCCCCGAAAAGAGGTTCGGACGTTTAGATTTTGGGAGAGGCGAGACGCGATGAAAAATGTTCATTGGCATCGGACGCTGTCAGCAGACGTGATCACCGATTGACTGGAACTTTCCCTATCGACCGGGGATCGCCTGCCGCCGTTTGTCTTACTTCACCCGCCCGCGTCTCTGCTCGTCCACATCCGTGCGATGCGGCTGAAACGCAGCCTCAATGACTGGAATGGCACGACGTGGGTCGCACGCGCCGCACATGAAAATGTCGATCGCGGCAAAATCCCGCTCTGGCCAAGTATGGATCGAGATATGACTCTCTGCCAACACAACCACCCCGGATACGCCACCATTCGGCGTGAAGTGATGGAAGTGACTGTGAAGGATTGTCGCCCCCGCCGTGACGGCCGCTTCCCGAAGCGCCCGATCGATATGATCAGGCTGATCGAGGTTGCGCGCACCCCAGAGATCAATGAGAAGATGCGTGCCGGCAAATCTCATGCCGTCCCTCTCCACGAAATAGTCCAGCCTCTCTTCCCCTTCGACGATGGAAACAGAGTTAACTTGAGTCTGGCAATCGCTCGGGAGTTCCGAGACCATCCCCAGCTGAGCAAGTGCGTTCATCACGTACCCCCAAACCAGCAGATGACCTGTTGGGCTTTCGCCCCCTTGGGCCGGGAGGCGTGAGATAGGGCTCGCACCCTCACTGTGCAAGCTAAATATTCAAGACAGAGCGCTTCGCTGAGCGGCAGAGCAACTCCAACAGCCCCTTTTCATCGTGCATTGGGGAGCGCCAACGAAGCGGGAAGAGCCTGCAGCTGAGCAAGTTCGCGATCCGCACGGCCGAGATCGGCTACGTTGCTGACCGGTTCCGCAGTCAAAACATCGAACAGGCCGGCGTCCGGCTGACCTGCAAAAAGCCTGGTGTAGCCGGCGCGCCAGAGGCGGAGGGCGGCGAGATTGCCTGTTTCTGCATCATCGCGAACCGCTCGAAGAATGACGTCTCGCTGCGATGAAGCTGGCGTTGATGTGAAGCCCCGGCTTTTTGCGATAGTCGAGAGAGCGCGAGACGCACTGGCATAATCTTTAACTGTCTCATCGATCGAAGCCACAAGAAGCAACGCCTCTTGCCCATTAAATCCCGACAGCAAACTCAGGGCATCCTGAGGATGGCCGCTTTTGGCGAGGAGACTAGCCTTCAAAACAGCTCGCCGCTCCCGTGTAACCTCATCGGTGGGCGCCTGACCGGTTGCCTCCAACACCCCTATTGCCTCCTCACACGCGCCACGATCGGCAATCAGCCCCGCAAGACGCAAGCCCAAGCCCGATGCGGCTGCACTGCTCCCTGCATGGTCCAGTAAACGATGCAGGATGGGCTCGGCACGCTCCGGCAAGTCGAGAGACAGCAGGCGATCGGCTAAAAGCGGGGCAAGCAGAACGTCAGCATCGTTAGAGCCAAGTAGCTTTGAAGCCGAATTTGCGAGCGCAAACACATCGAGTGCAGACATGCGCGCCGGTCCGCTGCCATGCAACAAATCACCAACGATGCTCAATTGTGCCGCACGAGTTTGCGCATGAAGGTCGGGGTATAGTGCGTCGGTCTCTTCCAAAAGAGCCAACGCCGCACGCCAATCGCCTGATTGGGCGTGCAGTTCTGCAGCACGAAGTCGGATATTGGCCTCGCGCGCCCCACCTCGCCAGCCGTAAATTTGCTTATCCAATTGCGCTGCCGCGACTGCTGGGGTGACCACATGGTGAGCCAGACGCTCCTCCGTTGCGGCTTGCTGCGCCTGAGCGCGCACCCATCGGTCCCGTCCCGCTCCGAGCTGATCGAGGAGCGTCAAGCTACGTGAAATTTGACCATGCCGGTCCATCTCGGCTGCGCGTATCAGATCCAGCGCCGGGATATCGTCCTCTACATCGGCCAAAAGCTTTGTCAGAGCTGCGTCCTGCCCGCCTTGTTGAAGCACGCTGGCGACAGTCGGGAGCAACGCGCGTCTAAGAGCCGCTGGATAGTCCATCAGCAAGCGCCAGCGTGGTGCAATCAGCGCAGCGGCCGCAGGCCGGTCAGCGTCGCTCGACCAGATTGCTCGCCACAAAGTCGTTTCGTCACTGTCACCCAGAGACGATGTGTCCATACGTGGCAACGATGGGGGCTCGCCTCCCGCCCTGCCAACGAGCCAGGAAGCGATCGCCGCCAGCCCTTTAAGATCTCCATTCTTCAAGCTCGAAGGGTCGTCGGTGCTTGCCACGCGGAGCACTGCAAGCGCTTCGGAATCCAAACCGCCAGCCAGCATAGCTTGGGCCACGCGCAGCCTCGGACCTAGGCGATCGCTACGCGGGGCACGCGCTGCGTCGCGCAAAGCCTCGTCCAAGCGTCGTCGCAGAACGGCGGAGGAAAGCGCCGGAAAATCAAAGCGCCGAGTCATTTCACGGCCATCTGGGCGGAGTGCCGCGCCGACATTTTGCCATACGAAATTCAACGCAGGTGGATCCACGGCATCGAGAGTAAAGCCGCTTTGAGACACGTGCAGCCGCACACGATCGGACGCAGGCGCAATCACCACGCCCTGCCAACTAGGCAGCATGGTGAACTCGGACGTCTGCCGAGAGGTTGAAAGACCGACATGCGCACATCGCTCGGTACCAACCAACAGACGCTCACCGGTCGCTTCGTCGTCAATTGTCACGACATTGCCGGGGCAAACCGTAGAGACATCTAACTCGCCGTGATTGGCATGGCCAACATCCCTAGCAGCAAGTAGAACAGGAGTAGTGGCTAAGGTGAGAACCCATCCTTCGCCGCTACGCGTCAACTGTGGCCACGTGTTCATTGGTGGACGAAATTGAATTACCGCGGCATTGGGGAGCAAACGCTCAACTACGCCACCGAAATTCGGATCGTCCTTCAGCGCTGTCAGATCGAGCGCGACGGGTGCATCAAAGACAACATGTATTTGCCCCGATCGCGTGAACCCAGCGGACGCAGCTGAGACAGGCAGGGAAACGGACAAGCCGGACAACCCGCTCGGCGCTGCTACGATAACTACCGCAGGGGTAGCAAGGGAAGCCGTTGTCTTGTGCTCCAACATGCCAGGCTCCACCATGCCAGGCTGCAACGGAGACGCTGACGGACTGATCTGGCGCTGAGGAGCGGTTAAAAGAGGTAGAACGGCTGACTGCGTCGTTTTACGAGACTGCGGCGCGTCCGGCTCGTGACCGGCAGAGGGAAAGCTAGCCTGCTCAGACGGGGCACTCGCTGGAGCAGCCGCTATCGCGGCGACGCGAACCGGCACGAACTGCCCGGCAGATAAGCTCGTCTCCCCACCGTCAACGTCGATCCACATGCGCGTAGCCCACCGGTGTAGACGGGTGTGCGCCCCTGGTGCGAGCTGTATGCTTGCCCGGCCCGCTTGGGACGCGAAGCCTTTTATCCATTGGCCAAAGTGCCCGACCGCAGTCGCGTCCGAGACTGCCGGTCGAGCTGCCGCAATGGTTGTCGAACCTGGCCACGTCAGCAGGAGGGTGTCTCCCTGCTGGGAAACAACGAGTCCGGCATCGCTTTTTAGCCACACGACCATTCGGTCGACATGGCCATGCCTGACTTCGTCAACGTTTACTGACGCTAAGAGTGGGGATGCAACCGAGGTGACTTTCGCCAAGGCATTCATTGCTCCGCCGGAGGCAAAGATGCCGAACACCAGAGTGCTCGCAGCAAGTTTCGTCAGTTGGTCGAGCCCATGCATTCAGTCAAAGCTCGCAAGCAGTGCGTCAATATCGGATTGATGCATGGCATTTACCGGAAGTTGCGGTCCATTCAACAACTCCGTTGCTTGCTTATCACCTACCTTGGAGCGCGAAAGGGCGGCCACCATACTCTGGGGGGCAAACACCTCGATCATATGAGCAACCTTGTGCTCGATAGCATGGAGAACAGAGACCACTTTTGTGATTCGCTGTCCGGTAATGTCCTGAAAGCTGCACGCTTCATAGATACGCGTAACGCAATCCTGGAGCTTTTGAGAGTTTTCAGCCGGAATACGCTGCATCACCTCTTCCATCTGTTCGCAACATTCCAAGATGCTGTCGGTCGCAGCAGCCGTGTGATCCACAATCGCGTCGAGTTCATCGGTAGCGGACGGGATATGGCTCGCAGTGATGTCGTCGGCACCCATTGCCGCAATCTCGGCGCGTGCCGCGGCCAGTGTTTCAGCGAGATCTTCGATTTCCTTCAGCATCAGAGCTTCGCTCTGGCTTAGTTCACCGCGAATCGTGCCTAAAGAGGCTAGCAAAACATCGGATTGCAACTCTGTCTCCTGGAATTGATATTGTTGGGCTAGTTGCCGCAATCGATGAGGGAAGTCAGTCGGATCAGGCATGCGACAAAACCTTTTCGATCTTCTCACGCAGAGTTTCTGCATTGAAAGGCTTTACGATATAGTTTGAAACTCCCGCCTGTTTTGCTGCGACGACGTTTTCGGTCTTGCTCTCGGCGGTGATCATGATGAAGGGAAGGCTTTTCAACCTACTATCCTGCCTAACCTCCTGCAGCAGCTCTAAACCAGTCATGGGTTGCATGTTCCAGTCGCTGATCACCAGACCATAATTGCCACAACGCAGCTTGCTTAATGCTTCCGCGCCATCTGAGGCTTCGTCGACATTATTGAACTCGATCTGCTTCAAAAGATTTCTGATGATGCGCAGCATCGTCTTGTAATCATCAACAATCAGCACGTTCATCGACTTGTCCATAGGCATCTAGAAATCGTCCTTCTAACGGGAGAGCTGTGGTTTCGGCTCTGCACCGTCTGAGACGGGCAGAGAGGTGGAATGAGTGCGCATTTCAGCCAGCAGTTGCGTGGCCAATCTTGCGCGATCAGGCTGCATTGCGGCCAGCACAGAGGCTGCGCGACGCTCCTGCATACGATCGAGAACTTGGAGAAGAACCTGCATATCAAGCGCGTCGAATATCGCAGCAGCTTCACGCGGCTTCATCGCCTCATACGTTTTCACGAGGCCCGACCAATTCTCTGAACGGTGAAGGAGCCGACTGGCCTCCAAACTCTCCAGCTTTGCTTGAAGCACCGATAGCTGACTAACGCGTTCTTGCAGCTTACGGTCTGCAGCCTCCAACTCTGCCTGACGCCGGTCCAAGTCATGGTCGCGCCTATCAAGGATATCGCGCCGTGTGCGCAGCGACAGCAATACTGTGCGTTCACTTTCGCTGACCGGAGGTGGCGTCGGTACTGTCGCTGCTACCCCGATATTTGCCGGCGTGACATGGTCGATTGCCTTGTCCGCCGCGGGCTTGGTCGGAGCAGATGGTGGGTTTTGGTCTGCCACGGTCTCACGGGCCATGGCTTGCACGAAGACCACCGTCTTGAGCGCCAGCAACGCCGATATAACGGCGATCGTCACCGGAAGAAGGCGCGGCTTGAGCAAATGCATTCTAACCACCCGCTCGAAGGGCGCGCATGAGCTCCCGCTCTGCCTGGCTTCGGAGCACGGGTGCCATATCAGTTTCGGCGTTTACGACTATCTGCAGCGGCGAGGTTGCGACTGGTGCAGGCGTGTTGGATGTAGGTTGCAGGAATGATTGATGATCGCCAAACATGCGAGCAGCTCGAACGGCTGCCTCAAGACGTTCGGCAAGCCGATCGCTGCGGTCGGCTAAAAACATCAGATCGTCGCGAAGGCGCTGCGCCGTCTCCGTCTGCCGCGCCATTTGTCGGCCAGCGCCATCGGCCGCCGTTCGCAAGCGCTCGATACCAGTCTCTGCCTGACGGCTACTATCGTTAAACCCAACCACAAGGTCCTCCAATACGGCTCTGTCACGCTTGAGGACTCCAAGCGCGCGTTCCAGTCGGACGGCATGAAACAACGTAGCTGCAAGCAGCAGCAGCAACGCCGACTCCAACATCCATTGCACATTTCCCATCATGCGCCCCTCAAGTGAACAAAACGTTTGCTGACGCGTGCTTACGCATCGGGAGCAGCCAGTGATAAGCGATCCAATTTGCTCTCGATTCGCACGGCGACGTGGTTCTTTCGCCGTCCAACCCGGCCTTCGAAAAGCTGCACCGCGCCGCACCGTACCTGCACAGGCGCACCGGCTGACGTATTGAGCAGAATGCGATCTCCAGGTTTCAAGCGAGTGACTTCGGACAGGCGCATTACTTGCTCGTCCAAAACAACGTCCAGCGTAATCTGCGTGCTCCACAGCTCCTCGGCCAGATGAGTCTCCCAAATTGAGTCCCGACCGAATTTCTCGCCCATGAATTGCTGGAGCAGCAGCTCCCGCACAGGCTCCAATGTCGCGTAAGGAAGCAGCAGTTCCATTCGACCACCGCGATCCTCCATATCCACCCTTAGTCGCCCAAGGACTGCGGCGTTGGACAGCCGCGAAATCGCTGCAAAACGTGGATTTACCTCCAGCCGCTCAAATCGGAATGTGACGGGGCAGATTGGGTCGAAACTCGCGGCCAGATCAGCCAGAACCACTTCAATCAACCGCTCGACCAGCGTGCGTTCGATGGTTGTGTATGGCCGCCCCTCAATGCGCATTGCGGCTGTACCGCGCCGGCCGCCAAGCAGCACGTCGACAATCGAATAGATCATCGCGCTATCGATGACCATAAGTCCGTAGTTATCCCATTCCTCGGCTTTGAATACTGCCAGCATGGCCGGGAGCGGAATGGAGTTTAGATAATCGCCGAAACGGAGAGAGACGATGTTGTCGATCGAGACCTCTACGTTGTCCGACGTGAAATTCCGTAGGCTGGTCGACATGATCCGAACCAGGCGATCGAAGACGATTTCAAGCATCGGCAAACGTTCATACGACACCAGCCCGGAGCTGATGATGCGCTGCATGCCGCTTGCCTGTTCGCTGCCACCCGGACCATCGTCGAACCCGAGAAGACTATCGATCTCGGCTTGATTTAGAACGCGGGCAGGCTGAACCGACGTGTCGGTTGCCGTGTCGCTTTCCAGGTCGGCACCCCACGCGGCGGCCAGGTCATCCTCTTCACTCATAAGTGGACGCCCAACTCACTCGATTATCAATTCGACGAAGAGCACGTCTAAAACACGCGCCGGGGTTGCAGCGATGCTCGCGCGGCCAATGAGTTCTTCGCGAAGCCGATAGCTTCCCTCGGAGCCCCGCAGTTCTTCCGGCCGCATATCGCGTAAATACGTTTGGAACATGTCCTGTATGCGCGGCATTGCGGCTGTTACAGGTGCCACATCCGATGCAGACCCGACTTCGAGCTTCGCATGCAGTTTCATGTAGCTCGGACGTTTCCCGGCAACATTCAAGTTGCTCACGATTTCTGGCACATCCACGTACACCGGCGGAGCCGCGACCATTACAGCCTTCGCGGCACCCACCTTGTCGCTTTTGGCATTGCCGTTGAGCAAACCCGGAATGACGCCGCTGAACCAACCACCAGCGCCAGCTGCGACGAGCAGCACCGGGATAGCGAGCAGGAGCTTCTTGCTTTTCTTTTTAGCCGGTTCGGGGGCCGCTTCATTCATGCTTGCATTTGGCACTAAACGGGTAAAGGAATGATTGCTTTCTCGAACATAATGGTTGTGTATCGGTCGGGGCCAAACCAGGAGGGTCTCATGCAGGAACTTGCGATTTCCCGATAGCCTCCTCCAGCTCCTGAAAACTTGGCATGAACTCGTTCGGAACCATCTTGCGGCCTGTCTCCACGCTCACTTGTGGCGCATTGCCGTGTAAGTGTGCCACCAGAACCGCTCGTATCACGTCTGAAAAGCGTGCGTCGCCAATGACAATTCCCTTGATCCTTGCGGCACATGGCGCGGCTATGCCATAGGCCAGCAGCACACCCAGAAATGTCCCGACCAGTGCGCCGCCAATCATTTCTCCCAAAACCGCTGGGGGTTCGTTGATGTGGCCCATCGTCTTGATGACACCAAGGACAGCAGCGACAATCCCGAGCGCCGGTAGCGCGTCGGCCATCGTCTGAATTGCATGCGAGCCGTGCAGCTCCTCGTGCAACGTCTTTTTAAGCTCGCGCCCCATCAGATCCTCGATCTGGTGCGGATCGTCGGCGTTCATGCCGATCATCCTTAGATAGTCGCACACGAGAGCTGTCGTATGATGGTCAGCCAGGATTTTGGGAAAGTGCTTGAATGCATTGCTCTCCTCCGGCTTCTCGATATGCGGCTCGAGCGCCATCGCCCCGCGCTGACTAGCTAATTTGGTGAAGAAGAACAGCATGCACAGCAGCTCGGTATATTCCGACTTTTTGTATCGTTCTCCTTTGAGGATCATGCCAAACCCGGCCAGCGTGTGCTTCACGCCCGTTATGGAGTTGGCCATCACGAACGTTCCGATGGCGGCACCCAGAATGGTAAGCAGCTCAAACGGCATTGATGCGACGAGCGGGCCGATGGCTCCGCCGCTGGCGCAGAAACTGCCAAAAACACAGGCAAGTAGGAAGACCAGGCCGCCAATCGTCAGCATGACGCTACCTCAGCGCTTTGCCGGCGCGGGGGCAGTTCGCATGACCAAAATGGCGATACGGCGGTTGGCGGCCGCGGTCGGTGTCGCAGGCAAGAGCAGGTCGCGTTCACCATGGCCGGTCACGTCGCGTATGCGGGCGTCCGGCAGCCCCGCCTGGGTCAGAATGCGACGGGTTGCCAGCGCGCGATCGGCCGACAGGTCCCAATTCGTCCGTCCCGCACTGCCGGCATAGGGCGTCGCATCGGTGTAGCCCGCGATGCCGACCGGCGCGCGAAGCTCCATCAGCATCGGCGTCAGGCGCTGCAGCACTGAGCGGGCACGCTCGTTGGGCTCCGGATCGCCTGCTGCGAACATCGGCTGGCCCTCGGAGTCTCTGATCTGCACGCGCAATCCCTCCGGTGTAAGGTCGATTGCAAGCTGACGCGCCAACGGCGCGAGCTTAGGATCGCTGGCAATGGCGCCGCGGATCTGGGCCGCGGCCTCCGCAAAACTTGCTTGCTCCTTCTGCCGTCTCTGTTCGCCCTCTTTTGCGTTTTCCATTCGGGCCGAAGCGGTGCCGGACGTATCGGCCTGTGCCGAGGCGATCGCCTCATCGGTTGGCCCGCGCGGAGTTCGCACTGCGAGCGTGTCGCCACCATCGTCTTCTTCGTCCACCGGCGGTGCGTTGTGGTTCATCACAGCCACCGTGCCGCGATCCGAAATCGCCAACCCCTCGGTAAAAGGCGACTGGCCGCCAAGCGGCCGCCCGGTGCCGGAACGTTGAACATTGACCGACGCGCTCGGGCTGAAATAGTCGGCGAGACCCCGACGTTGCGCCTCCGTAGTGGCATTCAGCAGCCACATCAGCAGAAAGAACGCCATCATTGCGGTAACGAAATCGGCGTACGCGACCTTCCACGCACCGCCATGGTGACCGTCCTCGACGACCTCCTCTCGGCGGATCACCGTAATTTTGCTCGCGTCTCGCTTGGCCATGACTTCACCGCTTTTGCAGCCCAGCAAAACGTAAGCCCGTTCCGTTAAGGTCTAGCTAAGACCGCCCCCTTCGCGTTCGCAGGCAACGCCACAGCCGGCGCATCATCGGCGCGCCCCGTGACGCGGTATAGAAAATAGGTCTCCGCCACGACACCGTGTCGGCCGCGGACAAGCGTGCCCAGCGGCACCATGCCCGCCCAGGAGCTTGCGGCCGGTAAGCCCGCTTGCCGCGCGCTGCGCACCAGCAGCCCGGTTTGCCCCGCCAGTTCATAGGCAGGCAATTCGAACATCCGCCAGCGCCGCTCCACGCCGACCGTGGGCGTGCGGAGCCGGAACGCGAGTTCGCTCGCCAGCCCATATTCGTCGGCCGCCACGAAATGTGCCCCCTGTGCCGTGGCCCGCGCAAATACCTCGCCCGCCAGATCCTGCCAGCCGCCGAGCCTGATGAGCGTGAAATCCATCCGTCGCGGCAGCAGCCAGGGCGACCAGGCCGCCTGCACCATCACGCAGGCC
The DNA here is from genome assembly GCA_963848205.1 of uncultured Alphaproteobacteria bacterium. GTDB lineage: Bacteria > Pseudomonadota > Alphaproteobacteria > Acetobacterales > Acetobacteraceae > BOG-908. Next base: position 1,138,078 of record CAWKCV010000003.1, read on the forward strand.
GATATCGCCAGCCCAGCCACCACACCCACGCGCCAGAACCTCATGGCCGGGCTTCCGAGCACAACGCAGGCCAGCACCGCTCCCGGATAGATCACGGCCGGCCAGTTGGCTTGTACACGACCGCCGAACGCATGTTGCACGAACACCGCCGAAGGCAGCAGCGTGATGCACGCCAACAACCCGGCAGCGGCTTGTCCGCGCCAAAGCGCCCGCGCCGCACGCGACAATGCGCCAGCGAAAATGACGGCCAGCACGGGTGTGGCCAAACCGATCTGCCCGCCCAGGAGTTCCCCCAGGAACGCGACTGCTTTTGCCGGACGCCAATCGCCTGCACGACCGCCTTGTTTGGCGAAACTGGCGAAGTCATGTGCGGCGTTCCATTCCAGCACCGGCGAGAACAGGAGCAGCGCCACGCCCGCTCCCGCCCACAACTGCCAGGCGCTCCACCAGCGACGCGCCTGCGGCACGAACACCAACCAGGCGGCGACACCGCCGCCCAGCAGCACTGCCGTATATTTGCTGTCCAGCGCGAGCCCGCTTGCCAGGCCGAACGCCAGCCACCAATACGGGTTGGCTGAGCGCACAAGCCGTGCGAGCGCGGCGATTCCGGCTGTCCAGAAAAACAGCAGCGGCGTATCGGGCGTCATCACCACCGCGCCCGCATTGCAAGCCAGCGTTGCGTTGAAGAGCAGTGCGGCCATCAAACCAGGCCTCAGCGCCGATTTTTCCGTGTCGGGCGTGAGATCGCGCGCGGCGCCGGCGAGCAACAATGTGCCGAACAAAGCCGCCACCGGCGCGAGCAGGCGCACGCCGAGCCCTGTATCGCCGGCGACCGCGCAGCCGACACGGATCCACGCCGCCACCATCGGCGGGTGGTCCAGATACCCCCAAGCAGGTGCTTTGGACCACACCCAGTAATACGCTTCGTCCGCCGATAGCGGCGTTCGCCAAGCGATCAGCAGGCGCAGGGCCGTGAGCCCCAGCAGGCTCAGGCGCCACATGTAATCCGAATTGGGGCGCTCTCGCTTCAAACCAGGAACGGACATTCTTCTCAACGAGGCCTGTCACGTAAGCCTTAAACGAGGCGATTCCCATCCAGCAACTCCTGGGCGCCGCGCATCGCTGACCAACGCCAGCGCTGGCAAGCAACCGTTGTCAGACAACGCGGGCTATTGCACCCATCGTCGTTGGCGCCCCTACGCTCAGAGATGCTTCAATGTGCGCCGGCAACCGGCCCCTGTGGCGCCGTCACCTTGCGGATGAACATCACCAGAATCGTGGCAATGATGAACGACGTCACGATAGCGCAGAATGCATCGGCATAGACCGGCGCGCGTGAGGTGAAAACGTGTGACGTTGCCGCCGAAATAAGCATCATCGGTCATCTCGATGAGCCGGCCGTTTCTTTACCATATTGGTCCTAGCATGCGGCGTGCCGACCATGCCGCCATCGCGGCCAGGCGTCTTGCCGTGAAGCGCAACGTTCCAGTCGTTCCAACCTGCGTTTCGCGCCGGGTGACGCTCACGATCCGCGGCCCGCTGCCGTATCGGCCTTCATGTGCCCGCTCTGGCGTATGGATTTGAGCCGTGCCGGTGGACGGCGGGCTGTCGGCCCCTGCGCTGCGGGACTGGGCGCTGCGGGACTGGGCGCTGCGGGACTGGGCGCTGCGGGACCGGGCGCTGCGCGAAACGCCGGCGAGGCCAGCGCCCGACCGCTGATGCGGTCCACGAGGATCGGGTCGGCGGCGACACCCGTCTCGGAATCCACGAGAACAACACTCGCACCGTCAGGCGCGAAATGCTTGTTTCCCCACGCCAGCATCGCCCACAGGACCGGCTCGAAATCACGGCCGCGTTCGGTCGGCAGATACTCCGCGCGGGGTGGCCGTTCGCTATAGCTTCGCCGCTCCAGCAGTCCCAATTCGACGAGCCCGCCCAGCCGCTTCGTCAACATGTTGGGCGCTATGCCGAGGCGTCTTTCGAATTGGTCGAACCGGGTGAAGCCCAGCAATGCATCACGCATGATCAGAATGTTCCACCACTCTCCCACATGCTCCAGACTGCGTGCGATCGGGCACGACATTCCGTCGAAGCTCTTGCGCTGCATGACCCGGCTCCCTGCTTACTATCTTGACGAAAGTTACATAGGTTACTATTATCATGCAAGTCGATTGCGCACCGGCTTGCACGTACTCCGCTTCATTTGCTTGTGCGGACAGAACGCCAGAAGACCGGCGATGAACCGAGACGAGGATACGCAATGACAGGATCACCCCCAGACGACGCCGCGCTTTCTGGCTTTGAGCAGATGACAAAGCTGCTGGAAGGTGGCCCCCGACCCGGCATCGCAGAATCGCTCCATTTCGATCTCGTCGAAGTCGGTGACGGTTTCGTCGCGTTCGAAGGCGTTCCCGGCCTGCACGCCTACAACCCCATCGGCACCGTTCATGGAGGCTATGCCGCGACCTTGCTCGATTCAGCCTGCGGGTGCGCGGCACATAGCAAACTTGCTGCCGGCCAACGATACACCACGCTGGAGCTGAAGATTGCGTATCACAAGGCAATCACGGTCGAGACGGGAAAGGTGAGAGCCGAAGGGCGTGTCATGTCGCTCGGTCGCAAGGTGGTCTTCACCGAAGCAAAATTGCTCGATGAAAAGGGCCGCCTGCATGCGTCTGCCACGTCCACATTGTTGATCATCGCCCCGCAATAGTCTGGACCGGGCTGCCATCTTCGGCCGCAAGGTTCGGAGCGCGGCCGGGCAAGCCCGATGCCAGGTAAAGCGCGTCGAGTGCTTACATGGAGACCGCGATGTCCGCGCAATCGAAACCCCACCTGGTCGGTGCCGACCCGCGCTTCGCACAGGTGCGCGCGCGGGACCGCGCGGCCGACGGTCTGTTCGTCTATGCCGTCAGGACGACCGGCGTGTTCTGCCGTCCGTCGTGCCCCGCGCGGCCGGCAAAGCCGGAGAACATGGCATTCTTTGCCAGCCCGGCGGATGCCGAGGCGGCTGGATTCCGGGCGTGCAAACGATGCATGCCGACGCTCGCCAGCCAGCCCAATCCATCGGTCGCACGAATGAGCGAAGTTGCAGACTACATCGCCGCCCACGCGGACGAACCACTGACTCTCGATCATCTCGGCAAGATCGCCGGTCTCAGTCCCTTCCACCTGCAGCGCATGTTCAAGTCCGTCATCGGTGTGAGCCCGAAGGAATATCAGGCGGCCAGACGGCTTGGTTCGTTCAAGTCGGCGCTCCGTTCAGGCGACAGCGTGCTGGGCGCAGTATTCGGCGCCGGATATGGCTCGACGAGCCGGGTCTATGAGCAGGTCGATTGTGGCCTTGGCATGACACCGTCTGTCTATCGGGCAGGAGGTGCGGGCGAGACGATCGTCCACGCGGTGCGTCAGACCGCGATTGGCCCGCTGATGATGGCCGCGACCGCGCGCGGCGTCTGCTTCGTACAGTTCGGCGACGATGCCGTCGGTCTCGTGGAACAGTTGCGCGCCGAGTTCCCGAAGGCTGAGCTGCGGCCTGCGCATTCCGAAGCCGATGCGGCGCTGAGCGACTGGATGGAGGCGCTCAACTCGCATCTGTCGCGCGGCGCCCCGCGGCCCGACCTGCCGATCGATCTGCGCGGCACCGCCTTCCAGATTCGCGTATGGCGATTTCTGCTCAGCGTGCCCGCCGGCCAGGTCGTGAGCTATTCTGAGATTGCCCAGGGCATCGGCGCGCCACGAGCCGTGCGCGCCGCCGCGAGCGCCTGCGGCGCAAACCGGGTCGGCGTGCTGGTGCCCTGCCACCGTGCGCTGCGTGCCGATGGGGGTCTAGGCGGCTACCGCTGGGGCTTGGATCGCAAGCGTGCCTTGCTCGATTCGGAGCGCAGAGACACGGCGGCGGGATGACGCCGTGCTCCGGACAAGACTGCATCGGCGCACCGCGCCAGATGTCAGGCCCGATCGATCCGCGCTGCGTAGCAGCCACGCTTCGCGTAATGAGCGTGGAGATAGGCAATTGCTGGTTCGGCGAAGAACCGCTCGATCAACGGCGCCAGGTCGCGTCCGTCGATCAGGTCGGCGTCCACCATCTCGCCCGCTTCGTTGAACGCACGCAGCGAAATCGGCCGCATCTGTAATGGCTCCGGAATGGTGTCGACGGCATCGAACGCTGTCTCCGCCCCCTCGCGCACAAAGATCGCGTGGCGCGCTCGATAAGCGGTGTCGGCCGGCTGGTGCTCGTAATTCAACAGCAGAAGGGTTTCGCCCTGCTCGGCATCGCGCACCTCGACGCGATCGGGAAAGCCCGGCTTGGCGTCAGCGACGGTGCGTTTGACGCCATGCGCGGCGAGAGCGTCGTCGGACAGGCCGTAGAGGTGGCGAAAGGGTGCGGGGTCGAGCCCACGAACGCGGAAGGACATGACATACTCCTGGTTGACCAGGATGGATTTAGGCATGTGCGGCAAGCCCAACGCTCCGAACCTTGCGGTCCGAATTGTCGGCGCTGCGGCAGACCGATCAACACGCACCGGCGCGCGCTGTCGACACGCCGACGGGCATATCCCGAAGCGCTTCCTGGCGGCCGGCTGCGCGCCTGACCGTGGAGGAGATATCACTCTCGCCTCAGGCGCACCCTCGAGCCTCTACAACGCCCGCACCCGCGAGAATGGACCTCAAGCGTGGCGCCGCAAAATCGATGAACGCGCGAAGCTTCAGCGGCAAGGGCGTCTGCGCGGCATAAACCAAGCTGACCGGCAGAAGATCCGGCGCATAGTCGCGCAACACCGGGATCAGCCGGCCAGCACGTATCGCCTCGACGACTTGATACGACAGCACCCTGGTGATCCCGGTTCCTGCAAGCGCTGCGTCAATGGCAGCCTCCGCGGTATTGACCGCGAAGCGTGGACGGACGGGCGCGACCTTGCGCTGCTTGCCCTCTCCAAAGTGCCAGGCGCTCGACGAATAGAGACCTTCGAAAATGATGCAGTCATGCCCGGCCAAGTCGGCAGGCCTGGCGGGCGCGCCCCGCCGCGCGAGATAATCCGGGCTGGCGCACGTCGTCCACCCGATCTCGCCCAACCGCATCACCATCAGGCTGCTGTCGGGAAGTTCGCCGACGCGCACGGCAGCATCGATGTGATCCTCCTGCAGGTTCACGACATGGTCGGCAAGAACCAGCCGGATGTCGATCTGCGGATAGGCTTTCAGGAAATCGAGCGCGATCGGCTCGACATGCATACGGCCGAACACCACGGGAGCAGTGACCGTGAGATGACCCTGCGGCGTTCGATATTCCCCCGCCGCAATCCGCTCGGCTTCGTCGATCTGCTCCACGATCCGGCGCGCGACCGCAACATACGACGCACCTGCCTCGGTCAACGTCACGCGACGGCTGCCACGGGTCAGAAGCCGGGTGCGCAGATGCCGCTCGAGGTCCGAGATGCGCCGGCTTACCGTCGCGATCGGCGCGCCCAGCCGGCGCGAAGCCGCGGACAGACTACCCTCGTCTACAACCGAGAGCAGCGTCGTCATGGCTTCGAGCCGGTCCAATCTTCCTTTCCATTTTTCGGAAACCTGGTTCTCTGATTTACGGCATACCGGAGGAAACTGGAAGTTCTAACTTCAGCCCATCGGCCAGGCCGGCCGAAAACCTGAAAGGCAACATCATGTCCCGCATTCCCACTCCCGCGACCATTGCCGATGCTCCCGCGAGCGCGCAGCCGCTGCTCGAAGCGGTCAACAAGCAGCTCGGCCTCGTTCCCAACATGTTTCGGCTGATCTCGACCAGTCCGGCGTCGCTCGAGGGCTATCTCGGTCTGTCCGGCGCGCTCGGCAAAGGTCAGTTGCCCGCCGCCACACGCGAGCGCATCGCGTTGGCGGTCGCCGAGATAAACGGCTGCGATTACTGCCTTTCGGCGCATACCTATCTCGGCAAGAACCTCGCGCATCTCGACGATACGGAGATCGCGGCCAATCGCTCCGGCGCTTCGAACGACCCCAAAGCCAATGCGGCCGTCCGCTTCGCCGCCAAGGTGGCGAGCGCGCGTGGCCATGTGTCCGAGGGCGATCTCGCCGCGGTCAAGCTCGCCGGCTACGCCGACGCACAGGTGATCGAGATCGTGCTGCACGTCGCGCTGAACACCTGGACCAACTACTTCAACGAAGTCTTCAAAACCGACATCGATTTTCCGGCCGTGGAAGCCAGAAAGGCGGCCTGACCCGCAGCCCTGGGCGCCGCCCGCCACCTGCGGCGCCCGGGATGACACCTCGTTCTGCCATCTGACATCTTCGAAAGAGAGGAGAGACGCCATGACCCGCGCACCGCTGCCGCCGTTCACGCCCGAAACCGCTGCGCAGAAGGCGCGCGCTGCCGAGGACGCCTGGAACAGCCGCGATCCGGCGCGGGTAGCGCTCGCCTACACCACAGACAGCCAGTGGCGTAACCGTGCCGAATTTCTGACCGGCCGCGCGGCCATCGAGGCGTTCCTGACGCGCAAATGGAACAAGGAGCTGGACTACCGCCTGATCAAGGAAGTCTGGGGCTTCCGCGAAAACCGGATGGCCGTGCGGTTCTCCTACGAATACCACGACGATAGCGGCACCTGGTTCCGCGCCTACGGCAACGAACTATGGGAGTTCGATGCAGAGGGCTATATGGCGCGTCGCATCGCCAGCATCAACGAAGCGCCGATCCTGGAAGCGGACCGCAAATTCCGCTGGCCGCTTGGTCCGAGGCCGGATGGCCATCCCGGCCTCACTGACATCGGTCTGTAGAGTCTCCAGAAATGAACTCGGACAACGCAAATCTGCCGGATTACGCTGCGGCGAACATCGCCGCGCTCCCATCGGTCCAGTCTGTGCAGATCGGCGCGATCGCACCGCTGGGACCGTCCGGTGTTCCCAGTGGCATCGTCAAACATTCCATCGCCGGAAGAGTGGCCGTCGGCTTCCTGAACTTCGCAGGCGATGCTCAGGCCGATTTGCGGATTCATGGAGGCGCCGACAAGGCGGTGTATGCATACGCCGCTTCGCGCTACCGTGAATGGATTGCCGATTTTCCCCAACATCGGGAGCAGATGACGGCCGGTATTTTCGGCGAAAATCTCACCATCAGCGGCATGGACGAGCTCGACCTTTGCGCCGGAGATGTTCACGCGGTCGGATCGGCGCGCTTGCAGGTCTGTCAGCCGAGGCAGCCCTGCTTCAAGCTTGCGCTCCGGCTTGGCGACAACCGTCTGCCCAAAGCTATGGTCCGTACGCGCCGGTCGGGCTGGTATTACCGCGTGCTGCAGGAGGGAGACATCGGCAGCGGCGACACTGTACGGTTGATCGACCGGCCGAATCCGAACCTCTCATTCAGCACCTTGATCGCGCTTGTCTACAACGCGGAGGTCCGCACCGCCGACATCGAGCTCGTTGCAGAAGCCGACGGTGTTGCACAGTGGTTGCGCAGCGCGGCTCGAAAAGCCCTGATCGGATAAACTCGTCTGCACGTCAGGATCGGGGCACGCAGCGTGTGCGGACTGCAACGATATAAGGTGATGCGGCCTGCGAAGGCGCAAAACACGCCACAGGAATTCGGGGATGACAGATCACTCCCACTCGATCGTTCCAGGAGGCTTGCTCGTTATGTCATACACCACGCGATTGATGCCACGCACCTCGTTGACGATCCGCCCGGCGACACGGGTCAGAAAACCCATATCGAACGGATAAACGTCCGCCGTCATGCCATCCGTGCTGGTCACCGCGCGCAGCCCGCACACCTGATCGTATGTGCGGTAGTCACCCATCACGCCAACGCTCCGCACGGGCAACAAGACGGCGAAAGCCTGCCAGATCGCATCGTAGAGTCCGGCCGTGCGTATCTCCTCGAGATAGATCGTGTCCGCGCGACGAAGAATGTCCAGCTTCTCCCGCGTGACCTCGCCGGGAATGCGGATCGCCAACCCCGGGCCGGGAAACGGATGCCGACCGACCAGCGCATCGGACAAGCCCAGTTCGCGCCCCAGCGCACGCACTTCATCCTTGAACAATTCGCGCAGCGGTTCCACCAGGCGCATGCGCATACGCTCGGGCAACCCGCCGACATTATGATGGCTCTTGATCGTCACCGATGGCCCGCCATGCACGGACACGCTCTCGATGACATCGGGATAGAGCGTGCCCTGTGCAAGGAAGTCCGCGCCACCGCTGCGCGCCGCCTCTTCCTCGAACACCTCGATGAACAACCGCCCGATCGTCTTGCGCTTGGTCTCGGGATCCGTCACCCCAGCCAGCGCGCCGACAAACAGGTCTGACGCGTCGCGATGCACCAGCGGCACGTGAAACCGGTTTCGGAACGTCTCCACGACCTGCTCGGCTTCGCCCGCGCGCAGCAAGCCATGATCGACAAAAATACAGGTCAGCCGATCGCCGATGGCCTCATGGATCAGCACGGCCGCCACAGAACTATCCACGCCGCCCGAGAGGCCGCAAATGACGCGCCCCTCACCCACTTGCGCGCGTATCCGCTCGATGGCCGCACCCCGAAAAGCAGCCATCGTCCAATCGCCGACGCAACCACAAATGTCGCGCGCAAAGCGGCCCAGCAACGCGGCGCCATGTGGCGTGTGCACCACTTCCAGATGAAACTGCGTGCCGTAAATGCGCCTGTTCTCATCGGCAATGACGGCAAACGGCGCGCCCTCGCTGCTCGCCACGGCCGAAAAGCCCGCCGGCAATTGCGTCACCCGATCGCCATGGCTCATCCACACCTGCTCGCGCGCGCCCAGCGACCAAACCTGATCGAACAGCGCGCACTCTGCAGTCACGTCCACATAAGCGCGGCCGAATTCGCGGTGGTCGCTGCCTTGAACCACACCGCCCAACTGATGCACCAGCAATTGCTGACCGTAACAGATGCCCAGGATCGGCAGACCCAGGCTGTAAATCCCGAGGTCGGCCAATGGCGCCCCGTCTTCCAGCACGCTCGCCGGCCCGCCTGACAGAATCAGTCCGCGCGGCGCCCATTCGGCAACCCGCGACGCGCTGGCGGTGTAGGGAAATATCTCGCAATACACGCCGGCTTCACGCAGGCGGCGGGCAATGAGCTGGGTGAGCTGGCTGCCGAAATCGAGGATGAGCAGGCGGCTTTGAGGGGCTTCCATGGCGGCTTACAGCATATTTGGAGGCGATGAAGTAGTCCCCTTCCAGACCTCAAAGGTGCCAACCATGACCAAGAACCGCCCCACCAGCGCCAGAACAAAAGTTTTTTGCTTCTTTTGTTCAAAAAAGAGGGCTTTCCTCCTTCTCCTCCTTACCGCCGCCGCCCCGCCTCCCAGGCTCGCAGATGTCCTGGCGACCTACGATGCATGGCTGACCCAAGCCGACCCCATCACCGCCGGCCAGCGTGGCAACCTGGCCGCCGCAGCAAGCTGGCCGGATGACACGCCGCCCGCACACGCAGCGCTGATGGCGCGCCTGGCCCACATTCGCGCCGATCTCGCCGCCATCCCCGCAAACTCGCTCTCCGGCGAGGACGCCCTGAACCGCACCCTGCTCACCTGGCGCATCGACCAGGACCAAGCCAGCGACCGGTTCGACGAACTGCGCATCCCGTATGCGAGCGACACAGGTTTCTTCACCATTCCCAATGGTGTGGCCGAAAACACCGCCATCCATGACCTGCCCGAAGCACGCGCTTGGCTGGCCCGCCTGCATGCCCTTCCCGCCTTCTACGCGGCGGAAACCGACAATCTGCGCCGCGGTCTGGCGACCGGCTTCACCTTGCCGCGGCCGATTGCCGAGCGTCAGGCCCACGCGGCACAGGCACTCGCCGCCGTGCCGGCCGACCGCGACCCGCTGCTCACCCCGTTCGACAATCTGCCCGACACGCTCAACGCCCAGCGCGATACATTTCGGCAAACGGCGCGGGACATCGTGACCCGCGAGATCAAACCGGCCCAAACCAAGCTCGCCGATTTCTTCACAAACAACTACGCCCCGCATGCGCGCGAAACGCTGGGTGCGGCCGCCCTGCCCGACGGCCGCGCCTACTACGCCATGCTGGTCCGCCGCGAGACAACGACAGATCTCAGCCCCGACCAGATCTTTGCCATCGGCCAGTCCGAGATCACCCGCATCCGTAATGCGATGAACGCGCAAATCAAAGCCTCCGGCTTCGACGGCAGCTTCGCGGCCTTCCAGGCAATGCTGCGCACCGACAAACGTTTCTATGTCACCAGCCGCGAGGCTTTGCTGGAGGCTGCCAGCCGCCTCGCCAAACGCGTGGATGGCCAGCTGCCGCGCATTATCGGCAAGCTGCCCCGCCTCTCCTACGGCGTATCCCCGGTGCCCGCCGACATCGAGGAGGGCTACACGAGTGCCCGTTACAACGAGGGCAGCCCGCATCAGGGGATCGCCGGCCAGCTCTGGATCAACACCGCGCATCTCGACCAGCGGCCGCTTTACGAACTGCCCGCCCTTGTCGCGCACGAAGGCGCGCCCGGCCACCACATTCAAATCGCACTCGCCCAGGAGCTCACCAATCTGCCGGCTTTCCGGCAGGACTCCGACATCACCGCCTATGTCGAGGGCTGGGCACTGTATTCGGAACAACTTGTATCCGAGCTAGGTCTTTACAGAACACCCTACGAGCGCTTCGGTCAGCTTTCGCTGGAAATGTGGCGCGCCTGCCGCCTCGTCATGGATGTGGGGCTGCATTGGCGCGGCTGGTCACGCGAACAGGCGCTCGGCTGCCTGCGCGACAATACTGCTTTGACCGACGCGAACATGCAAAGCGAGGTCGACCGCTACATCGCTTGGCCAGGACAGGCACTGGGCTACAAGATCGGCGAGTTGAAGATAATGGAATTGCGCCACCGGGCGGAAGAAGCGAAGGGCGCTGCATTCGACGAGCGCGCGTTCCACGATTTCGTGCTGGATGAAGGGGCTATGCCGTTGTCGGTTCTGGAAGCCCGCTTTTCGGACTGGATAAAGTAAGGAAGGCCTTATCTTTTGAAGATAAGAGGCGAAAGACTTCTCAGCGTTGCATTTTCATTATCTGGTCCATTGGCATCATGTTGTGGTTGAGGTGCGACATGATCCAGAGCGAACCGCCGACGAGGAGAACGACAATCAGGACACCCAGGGCGAGCGCCAGCACGTTATTCGTGCTGTCCGGTCCGCTGGTGATGTGCAGGAAAAACACGAGATGCACGCCCATCTGGGCGATGGCCAACACGCATAGGGCCACGGGGAGGCTTGGAGTCCACACCAGGTGCGTGCGCGCCACGGCAAACGAGATGCCGGTCAACAGCACGGCCAGTGCGAGCCCTACCCCGTAAATCAGCAGGCTCTCCATGGGGCCGCCGCTGTCCATATGGTCGTCGCCGGGCGCACGATCTTCCTCGTGCCGATCGCTTTGTGCCGCAATGTCGCTCATGGCAACGATCCAATCAGGTAAACGACGGTGAACAGCGCCACCCAGATGATGTCCAACGCATGCCAGAACAGGCTGAAACACAGCACACGCCGCAATATGTCCGCTCGAAAGCCCTTCGCGAACACCTGCGCCATCATCGTCAGCAGCCACAGCAAGCCGCAACCCACATGCAGCCCATGGCAGCCGACCAGCGTGAAGAATGCCGACAGAAATGCGCTGCGCGAAGGCCCCGCACCCTGCGCGACAAGCCCCATGAACTCGCGGATTTCGAGGCCCAGAAAAGCCAGGCCGAGCACGAACGTAACCGACATCCAAACATAGAAAAACAGCGCGCGCCGATGCGCAGCCGCGATGCTTGCCAGGCCGCATGTAAAGCTGGACGCCAGCAGACATCCTGTCTCGATCGCCGTATTGCCGAGATCGAATAACTGCCGCCCGGTCGGCCCGCCCGCCGTGCTGCCCGACAGCACCGCATATGTCGCGAAGAATGCCGCGAACATCAGAATGTCGCTCAGCAGGAATATCCAGAACCCGTAGCCCGTGATGATGCGCTTTGACGGCAAACTTTTCCCAGCGTGCTCGCTGCCGGGATGACGCTCGCTGCCAGTGCGGCCCAACCGATACGGATCACCTTCCATGCCCTGCACCTTTGCGGACGCGTTCACGACGCCGCGCCCGCCTGCATCGCTTCGAGGGCGTGCGTGCGCGAGGCACGATTGGCGCGGTCGATACGCGCCACCTCTTCGCGGGGTATTTCCTGTTCGGTCCGGTCACGCCACGCGAAGACGACAAACGTCGTGAACGCACCGACGAAGCCCACGCCCACCAGCCACCAGATGTGCCAGATCAGCGAGAAACCGATGATGGTCGCGAAGAATGCGCACACCACACCGGTGGCGCTATTGCGCGGTATTTCGATCGCCTCGTAATCCGGCTCATCAGCCAAATGCGCGAGATCGCGGGCGCGTTCCTTGATTCCCCAATAGGGCTCCTCGCCTTCCACCTTCGGCAGAACAGCGAAGTTGAAGACCGGCGGCGGCGAGGCGGTCGCCCACTCCAGCGAACGGCCATCCCAGGGATCGCCTGTCAGATCGCGCAGACTCTCGCGCTGCCTGATGCTCACGACCAACTGCGCGATCATCAGCACGATGCCGACGAGAATGATTGCAGCACCCGCGGCCGCCACCAGCAGCCAAGGGCGCCAGGCCGGGTTGTCGTAATGCTGCAGGCGGCGCGTCATGCCCATCAACCCGAGCACGTAAAGCGGCATGAAAGCCACGTAGAACCCGACGAACCAGCACCAGAAAGACGCCTTGCCCAAACCTTCGTGCAACCGAAATCCGAAGGCTTTCGGGAACCAGTAATTATAGCCGGCAAACGCGCCGAACAGTACACCGCCGATGATGACGTTATGGAAATGGGCCACGAGAAACACGCTATTATGCAACTCGAAGTCCGCCGGCGGCACCGCCAGCAGAACACCCGTCATGCCGCCGACGACAAAGGTCACCATGAAGCCGACCGAAAACAACATCGCCGTGGGGTAGATCACCTTGCCGCCATACATGGTGAACAGCCAGTTGAACACTTTCACGCCGGTCGGAACCGCGATGATGGTGGACATGATGCCGAACACAGCATTCACGTCACCGCCTGCGCCCATCGTGAAGAAATGGTGCAGCCAGACGGAGAAGGCGAGCACGAAAATCGCCATCGTCGCCATCACCATCGATCGATAGCCGAACAGCGGCTTGCGCGAAAACGTGGAAACGACTTCGGAAAAGACGCCGAATGCCGGCAGGATCAGGATGTAGACCTCGGGATGCCCCCATGCCCAGATCAGGTTCATGAACATCATGACGTTGCCGCCACCGGTGTTGGTGAAGAAGTGGAAGTCCAGATACCGGTCGAGCGTGAGCATTGCCAGCGTTGCCGTCAGGATCGGGAACGCACTCACGATCAACAGGCTGGATGCCAGCGACGTCCAACAGAACATCGGCATGCGCAAATAGGTCATGCCCGGCGCATGTATCTTCAGCAGCGTGGTGACGAAGTTCACCCCCGACAGCAACGTGCCGATGCCCGATATCTGCAGCGCCCAAAGATAATAGTCCACGCCCACACCAGGTGAATAGGCAAGCTCCGACAATGGCGGATAGGGCAGCCATCCGGTTTTCGCGAACTCGCCAACCACAAGCGACAGATTCACCAGCAATGCACCGGTTGCCGTCAGCCAGAAGCTCACCGAATTGAGCGTGGGGAAGGCCACATCGCGCGCGCCCAGTTGCAGCGGAATGACAAAGTTCATCAGCCCGATCACGAACGGCATGGCGACGAAGAAGATCATCATCGTGCCATGCGCCGAAAAAATCTGGTCGTAATGGTCGGGCGGCAAAAAGCCGTTTGAATGAAGGGCGAGCGCCTGTTGGGAGCGCATCATGATCGCGTCGGTAAAGCCACGCACCAACATCACCAATGCCAGCAGGCAATACATAATTCCGATACGCTTGTGGTCCACGCTGGTGATCCACTCGCGCCAAAGATACGGCACGTAACCCTTCCAGGTGACCCAACCCAGCGTGCCGAGCACGACCAAGCCGACGAGCCCCGCAGCGATCAAGGGAATCGGCTGGTCGAACGGAATGGCCGACCAGGTAAGCTTGCCCAACATCCTAATGTTCCGCCTTGTTCGAGATGCTGACGGGAGAAGGCCCACCGTTGGGACCTGTTGCGGGCGGTATTTTCTGGCTCACGATATCGGCGAATATGTTCGGTGCAGCATCACGATAGGTAAATGGCGCCACCTTCCGGCTCTGCCGTGCAAGCGCATCATACGCACCACGATCCAGGCTCGGCCCCGTCGTGCGTGTCGCTGCCACCCATGCGGCAAACTGCGCATCAGGCAGTGCGTGAACCACAAAACGCATATCGGCAAAACCGTCACCGCTGAAGTGAGCCGAGATGCCGTCGAAATCGCCCGGTCTGTCTGCGACCAGGTTCAACTGCGTCGCCATGCCGCTCATCGTGTAGATCATGCTGCCGAGGCGCGGGACGAAAAATGCATTCATCACACTCGCCGACGTCAACGCGAAATGAATCGGCGTCCCCGCCGGCACCGTCAGCTCGTTCACGCTGGCCAGATGCAGATCCGGATAGATGAAGAGCCATTTCCAATCCAGCGAAACCACCTGCACTTCGATCGGCTTCACGCTCGACGGCAATGGCTGGGCCGGATCCAGCTCGTGCGAGCCGATCCAGGAAACACCGCCCAGCAGCATGATCGTCAAGACCGGTATGCCCCAGGTCACCATTTCCACGCCGCCGGAATACGACCATGTCGGCAACCGACGGGCACGCGCATTACCCGCGCGGAACCACCATGCGAAACCCAATGTCAGAACAATCGTCGGCACCACGATCGTCAGCATGATGGCGAGCGAATCGAGCAGGATGGAGCGCTCCGACTTGCCCACGTAACCGGCCGGGTCCATCAGCGCCGTCTGGCAGCCACCGAGCAGGAGCGCCGCCAGCCATATCGTTTTTCGTGCCATACCCTGCTTCCGGTTGCAGTGAAACAGAACCTGTTTTCCGCAACCCTACAAGTGACGTGCGTGTTGCAATGCACAACCAAAGTTCGCCGCAAAGCCTCCGCGGGTGCTATCACATAGGTGAGAGGCCAGCACGGTCACGCGGGCGCCCGCACGAATATTTCAGGGCGCTGAGAGGCCCTTCGACGGCAGCGCCGGAAACTGCATGATCAGGCTATGTGACGAATACGAAATCCATAGATGGACCTTTGCCTGCAAATCACGCCCCAGGAGCAACTGCACATCGTCATCGCCATGATCGTCGATGATGTCGATCGGCATATTCTCGAACGTCAGATCGCCGATATCGAGCGACTGGCGCGTTTGCCTGACCGACACCAGACGTGGGCCGATGCCGCTCACCTGCGAACGACCTGGCATCGGCCCGCTTGCCGCGTCGATCCCGATATGCTGCGCCGCGCGGCGGAACATTCCCGACCGGGAAGCGCCGGTGTCGATCAATGCGACGATCTGCCTGCCGCCGACGGTCACATTCACCCGCGGCCGGCGATCTTGCCCGTTCGCGAGCAGCGGCACGACATACAGCGGACGTGCGAGGAATGCCGCAGGCGCGCTGCAATCGCCGACTGGCTGAAACAGCCGGATTTCGCGATCGGGAAAATCGAGATCGATGTCGAATTGCGAGATGAGGTCGATGCTCAGCAAACCATCGGCAGGCGGCGCGACGATATCCGGTGCAGCAATAAAATTGTAGTCACGCGCATGCAGATTGCCGAGAGCCACCTCACGGGCCGTCACGCCCAGCGCGCTGCGCCCACCGCCCAGTCCGGAAACATTAACGTGCAGCGAGTTGAACTCCTCGCCACGCATCACTGTCAGGCCGACCCGATGCGCGGCCTGCATCGTCAGCACGCTCGTGTACGATCCTGTATCGAAATATAGCGTCGCAGGATGCTGGTTGAGCGCTGCCTGCACGGTCGGAAGGCCATCAAGCGGCGTCACCGCCAGGCGCGACACCATCGTCATCCTGCACTCCGCCCCGGCAGCGTCCATGTTCGCGACAACCGACAGCACCGCCAACAAGCCGCGCACGACTGTCATCGAAGTTCACCCGAATATTTGCGCGGCCATTGTCAAACAAAAACGACCAGCAGCAAACACCTATAAGTTTTTTGGTCCTCTCTTTCAAAAGAGGACTGCTTTCTTCCCTCCCGTCACTCCACCGGACAGCAAGCTGCCGAAGCCGCCCGCGCCAGCACCACCATCCGCCGCGCCGCGACCCCCGCCCCTGCCATCTCGCCCGCCACATGCTGCAACAACGGGCTGGACAGCAGCGCATGGGCCGCCGTGTTGGCCGCCACCTCCATGCCCACCACCGCACCCGCCGAGAGTGCCGTCCGCCGCAGCAGCCCCAGCGTCGCCAGCATGCCGGGCCTAAGTCCGTGCAGTTCCGCCACCTGGCGCACCAGCCGCAGCCCGCGCCAGGCCACGAACAGCCCCGCCAATCCCGGCGAGGGCATCGCCGCCACACCCGCCAGCGACTGCAGCGCCGCATTGCGCCCGAGCGCGTCTGCCTGCGCGCGCAGGGTCACCATCGGCCCCGCGCGCAGCAATGCCAAAATCGCGTCCGGGTCGTTGACCGCGTCCACCGCCGGCAGCAGCGCGGCTCCTTCCGGCAGGCCGCGCAACCAAGTGCGGGCCGCGTCAGCGCGCGCCACCGCATCGTCGCCGGAAAGCGCGGCGCGCAGCCTGTCCACCCCGCGCAGCGCCGAGAGCGCCCGCCATTCCCGCCAGAACCCCAGCCCGATCATCCCGAAGCCGGTCGCCGCCACCCCCGCCGCCGCGCCGCCCAGAAAGCCGGACCGTGCAAACGCGTCGACGACCAGGTTCACCGCACCCAGTCCAGCCGCACCGAGCACCAGAATGCCGGCACCTCCGGCCACCAGCGCCGGCATCGCCCATCGAACGCGTGCGCGGACGACCGGCTCGGCAATCAGCACCACCGGCTCCAGCCGAGAGGCCGGCAACTCCTCCGCCTCGATCCGCGGCTGCGGCCAACGCTCGGCAATCTGGCTCACAGCACGTCCTCCAGCAAAAACGCCAGCAGCGCGTCCAGCCCAACATTCGGCACGCCCAACCGTCCGCCATCAGCCAGCCGCATCGGCTCGAACTGCGGCAATGCCAGGAACGGATGCTCCCAGAACGCGCCACCCTCCGCGGTCGCCGAGGGTGGCCGGTCGGGCACCTCGCCCGGGTAGGACCGCGTCATCACTTGCTGGCCCAGCACACGCCCACGCACGGCCGAGACCGGCCTCCCGTCCAGCGTCCAGACGAAATCCTCCGTGCAGCGCACCGATGCGACCGCGAAATGCCCGGTTTTAACCCCCGTATCCGGCAGGTCGGTCAGCGATTTCATCAGCGCCGCCAGATTGCCGCGCTGGCGTTCGGCCACATGATCGGCCTTGGTCGCCGCAAATGCCACCCGCCCGATCAGCCGCGGCGGCAGCCGCAAAGTCGCCAGCGCGCCCATCGCCTCAAGCCAGTCGAATTCCCAGCGCAGCGAATGCGCCGCCGCCGACAAGGCCGCCTGCATGTCCGCAAACGCCACCGGCCCGGCATGCAGCGCGCTCAGAATGTCGGCCAGGATCACCAGCCGGTCCACGTTGGCGAACAAGGGCGAGGCAAGATCACGTCGCACCGCCGCCAGATAAGCCTCGTAACGCTCCCCCAGCAGGCCGGCCATGCCGCCTTGGCCTGTCAGCGGAAACAACGCCATCCACGGCGCCTCCGGCCCCGGCGCCGGCATCAGATGACGACCCGGCTGCAGAAACGCCAACCCCGCCACGCGCAGCTTGCCCAGCATCTCGCGATACAGCCGTGCCCCCGCTTGAGCCAGCGCCTCGTCAGCCCCCGCTTTCGGCGAGATACCGCGCACGAAACTCAGAAACGGCGTGGTGATCGCCGGCAGCCCCGCGCGCTCCAGCCGCGCCAGCGTCGCCGCCGACCATGTCGCATAACTCTGCGTCAACATCGGCAGGTCGATCAGCCACTCGCCGGGATAATCGAGAAACTCCACACGCACATCGCGTGATGGCATGATGCCGCGCGGCAACGTGGTGGCCAGCGCCAGCAGCGAGGCGGAGTCGGTGCGTTCCGGCCAGGCCGGCGGGTCCGCGGCAAGCCTGGCCAGATGACGCGCCTGGTCGAACCGCGGCACTTCGCTGGCCCCGACCGGCGCCAGCGCCCAACGCCGCGCCATCAGGTTCGCGGCCGCCGACGTCAGAAACGCCGTCTTGCCCGCGCGCGAGAGCCCGGTCACCCCGACCCGAATTGTCCTGGTCGCAAACGGCCAAGCCTCCACGCCGGCATACGCCAGACGCTGCATGCCACCGCCAATGTCGCCGAAAAAATTCAATTGGAACGTTCAAGCCAAATAGACAAAAGATTTCTGGTCCTTTCTTTCAAAAAAGGACTGCTTCCTTCCCGGGTCACGCCCGCTGAATCAATTCGATCTTATAATCGTTCGGGTCCTCGACAAACGCGATCACCGTCGTCCCATGCTTTACCGGCCCCGCCTCGCGCACCACGCGGCCGCCCCCCGCGCGCACACGCTCGCACGCCGCGGCCACGTCCGGCACGCCGACCGCCAGATGCCCGAACGCGCTACCCAGCTCGTAAGGCCCTTGCTGGTCCCAGTTATAGGTCAGCTCGATCTCCGCCTGGCCCTCGGCATTGGTCGCGTATCCCATGAACACCAGCGTGTAGCGCCCTGCCGTTACCTCGTTGCGTCGCAGTTCGCGCATGCCGAGCAGGTCGCGATAGAATGCGATGCTGGCCTCCAGATCGCGTACACGCAGCATGGTGTGCAGGAAAGACGGCATCGTTTCAGAACTCCGTTGGCAGCTTGGCATCCACCCCGAGCAGGAACAGGCC
The DNA here is from genome assembly GCA_963848205.1 of uncultured Alphaproteobacteria bacterium. Classification (GTDB taxonomy): domain Bacteria; phylum Pseudomonadota; class Alphaproteobacteria; order Acetobacterales; family Acetobacteraceae; genus BOG-908. The sequence continues at coordinate 1,156,981 of CAWKCV010000003.1, forward strand.
GGCCGCGTCCGCCGCTTCGATACACGCGGCAAGATCGGTGACAAGGGTGCCCCCAGCCTCGAAAGCAACCCCACGCAAGCCGGCCGCCTTTGCCGCGAGCAGCGTGCGCGGCCCGATCGTCGGCAGGTCCGCCCGCCGATCCTGGCCCGCTTTTGCCATCTTCACCAGCACGCCACCCACACCCGGCTGCCGCAACTCACCGGCGCGCGTGATCATCCGGTCGGTCCCTTCGATCGCTTCGACCGCCAGCACGCATCCTTGCTGCACCACGCAGGCTTGACCGACATCGGCATCGCCCATCGCGCGCAGCACGGCCGCGCCACGCGCGATATCTGCCAATGCCTGCTCGTCGGGCTTCACCCGGCCGGCCTGGCCGCGTGGACCGAGTGCCGAGCCCAACACCTCATGCGCGCCGATCACCCGAAACCCTTCCTCGCCGAGAACACGCACAAGCGCGCCCAACAGACCGTCGTCGCCCGCGAACAGGGAGCGGCCGATGCGGGCGAGAATCCGCGCCCCCTCAGCGTCGGGTCGCAGGTCCAGCAGCGAGGGCCGCCTTACCGGGCCGACGAGCACAAGGTCGGCGCAACCATGTTCGCGTAAAAGTTGTAAAATCTTGCCGGCCGCACCCAAACGGGCCATCGCGTGGGGGTAGGGCCCGACAATCGCCGGTTCGGCAAAATCCTCGAACCCGACGATGAAAACCGGCCGGCCCTGAAGCTGGGCGGCGCGTGCGACCTGCCCCGGAAACGGCCCGCCGCCGGCAAGAATGCCGAGTGTCGTCATCGCGGCGCGTTCTCACCAATGGCATGAAAAATGGTAGGTTCGAATAAACCACACGGTTGCTCTCTCCGAGGAAAGTCGCAATTTTTATGCTCTTGTTCCAAAAATACAGATTTTCTTATTGCATCCTTCATCTGCGAAATCTACGACATCGAAACAGTCCGCTTCGGTGTGGGACAGATAAGGATCAAAGGCGATGGACGATCTCGATTTCGCAATGCCTCCAAGTGCCAACGGCATCGTGCAGTGCCTCAAGCTGCTGGCGGCGGAAGCCGCTTCCCTGAAACTCAGCCGCACCTTATCGGCCATCGAGGACGCGCTCGAAATGGCCGCCAGCGAGAGCGGGATCGATTATTTCGGCGAAAGCCAGCAAGAGGAGCCGGCCAGCTTCGTCCTGCACTAGCACGCCTGGCCGCATCGCTCACACCTCCGGGGCGCCATCAGGCTTGGCCCGGCTCGTCCTCGATCTGCGCCTGCGCGCGCACCAGGCCGCGCCGGCTCGGCACATCGATGAACGCCAGCATCTCGGCCACCAGCGGATCGTCCCCGAGAGCGCGGGCCGCATCCAGGCGAGCCGCAAATACGCCGCCATCGCCGGCGGCAAACAGCAGCCGAAAGGCCGCGCGCAAGCGATGCAGTCCGGCCCGGTCCACCCCACGCCGTTTCAGGCCCACCACATTCAGCCCGGTCAGCCGAGCGCGGTTGCCCAGCACGGTGCCGAACGGGATCACGTCAGCTTCCACGCCCGAGGCGCCGCCCACCATCGCGGCGCGCCCGATGCGCACGAACTGATGCAACGCGGTCGCGCCCCCGATCACCGCACCCGCGCCGATCACCACATGGCCGCCCATCACCACGTTGTTGGCCACAATCACGCCGTCGCCCAGCTCGCAATCGTGCGCCACATGCACCACCGCCATCAGCAGGCAATCCGCCCCCACGCGTGTCACGCCCGTGCCGGTCACGGTGCCACGATGGATGGTGCAGTGCTCGCGTATCTGCGTACGTGCGCCCACGATCGTGCGTGTCGGCTCGCCGCGATATTTCAGGTCCTGCGGCGGCAGCCCGACCGTGCAGAACGGATACAGCACCACGCCCTCGCCGATCACCGTATCGCCGTCGACCACCACATGGCTGATCAGCCGCGCACCGGCCTCGATCACCACATCGGGCCCGATGCTGCACCACGGCCCGATCGAGACATCGGCCGCCACGCGCGCGCCGGGGGCGACGATGGCCGTCGGATGGATGTGCGGTCCCGCCACCCCGAACCCCTCGGGTCCAAGTGTAGCGCCAGGCCGGCCGTTCGGCTGCTCGATGATCGTGTCCATACCGCGCCCGCCGCTCATGCCGCGCCAGGCGCATGATCCATGATCATGGCCGAATACGTCGCCTCGGCCACCGACACCCCGTCCACACGCGCCACGCCGGAAAATTTCCACACGCTGCCGCGACGGCGCTCGCGCGTCACATGGATGCGCAGCTGATCGCCCGGCACCACTGGCCGGCGGAACTTCGCACTCTCGATCGTCATGAAATAGACGACCCTGCCGGCCGCTTCAGGGCCGAGCGACTGCACCACCAGCACGGCCGCGGTCTGCGCCATCGCCTCGATGATCAGCACGCCCGGCATTACCGGGTGGCCGGGAAAATGGCCCTGGAAGAACGGCTCGTTGGCCGTCACGTTCTTGATGCCCACGGCCGAGACGTGCGGCACGACATCGACCATGCGGTCGAGCAGCAGCATCGGGTAGCGGTGCGGTATAGCGTGCATGATCTGGGCGATGTCCAGCCGCGCGATCGTGCCCGGCGCCTGTGTTGCCTGCTCACCATCCGCCGGCGCACCGCTCGAGTCGCGTTTTTGCGCCGCAGCCATATCCTGCTCAGCCGCTTTGGGGTCCTGTGCCGCGCCGTCCATCGTTTTCAGTCCGCACCCCTCATCGCCTGCTTGCCGCAAAACCGCCTCATCCCGCGCCGTCCGCGCCGCCGGATTGCGGCTTTCGGCGCGCCAGCAACCGGAGTGCCGCCACGTTGCGGAAGAACTCGCGTATCGGCAAGGCCGGACTGCCGATCACGTCCGAACCGGGCGGCACATCGGACATCACGCCGGCCTGCGCGCCCACACGCGCCCGGTCGCCGATCGTCAGATGCCCGGCAAGCCCGGCCTGCGCGCCGATCTGCACGAAATCGCCCAGCGTGCAGGACCCCGCCATGCCCGACTGCCCTGCCATGACGCACGAACGGCCCAACCGCGAATTATGGCCAATCTGGATCAAATTGTCGATCCGGGAACCACGCCCGATGATCGTGTCGTGGCTGGCCCCGCGATCGACACAGGAGTTCGAGCCGATCTCCACATCGTCTTCCAGGATTACCCGCCCCAATTGCGGCACGCTGACGAAACCGGACGGCGTGATCGCGAACCCGAAACCCTCCTGCCCCACCCGCGCTCCCGGATAGACATAGACGCGATCGCCCATGATCGTATGGCTGACACTGGCTTGCGCGCCGAGCCGGCAGTCGCACCCCATCACCACACCGGCGCCCACCACCGCACCGGGCCCGATCTGGCAGTGCGCGCCCATCTCGACGCGCGGCCCGACCACGGCGCAGGGTCCTATCGTGCAGCCCTCGCCGATGCGCGCGGTCGGGTCGACCACGGCGCTCGCGTGCACGCCTGGCAACTCACGCCCGGCCGGATGGAACAGGCTCGCCACCCGCGCCCAAGCCAGATGTGGATCGGCGGCGACCAGAACGGCGGCCCCTGGCGCCACCCGCTTGGCCAGATTGGCCGAGGCGATCACCACGCCGGCGCGCGTCACTTCGGCCGTATTGGCGTAGCGCGGGTTGTGCAGCACCGCGGCCTGGTCGGGCGAGGCATCCTGCAGCGCCGCCACGCCAACGATCATCGCGTCGGCCGCCTGGCCGCGGCACTCCAATACCGCCTCGGCCACCTCGGCCAGCCGCACCAGCGTGAACGGGCCGGCGCTCTCGAAAAATCGCGGATCGCCCAGCCGGCTTTCCCGGATCGTCTCCGCCCGCACCGCGTCAGCCATCGAAATGGCCGCTCAGTGCGCCGCGGCGACCGGAGTGGCGGCAGGCGGCGTCACCGGCACCGACGGGGGCATCGACGCGTTCGCCCAATCCTTCGGCAGGTTCGCCGGATCGACGTTCTCGGCCGGTATCTGCACCGTCGGCTGCAGCTCGTTCAGCTTGGCCACCACCTGGTCGGTAATGTCGAACTGCGGCATGTTCAGGGCCACCTGGCCGCGATGCAGCACCACGTTCATGCCACGGCTTTCGGCCACCTGCTTGACCACCGCGAGCAGCGTGCTCTCGATCTGGTTGAGCGCCACCTGGCCGGCTTCGGCGATAATCAGGTCGCGCTGGCGCAGCTGCCGGCGCTCGGCATCGACGCGGTCCTGCAACTGCCGCGCACGCGCATGCCCCTGCTCCGGCGTCAGCTTCGGCGCCTCGGCCTGGAGCTGCTGGTAGATCTGGCGCCAGCTTGCCTGCGAATGCTCGATGTCGCCGCGCAGCTTTTCCTTACGCGCCCCGATGATGCGCTGGATGATCTGGTCGGCACTGGACTGGCGCATCACGTCAGGCACGCTGAGCACGCCGATGACGACCGGCGGCGGCGTGTTGGCCTTGGGCAGCGCGGCCAGATTGGGGATCGGCGGATGCGGCAAGGGCGGCAATTGCGGCTGGCCCGCTTGTTCCTCGCCGACGCCGCCGCCCTGGTCGGCTTCCTGGATAGGTGGCGGCAAGGGTGCGGCCGCTACCGGCACCTGACGAGCGGCACGTGGCGCGCGCGGCGCAGCGGCACGCGGCGCGCTCGGCTGCGGGGGAATGAAATAGCCCGGATTGGACTGCGCCATCGCCGGCGGCGTGGTCCCGGCGAGCAGAGACGCCAACCCCAAACCGAGGGAAGCGGTGGTCAGACGAATGCGCATGTTACTGGAACCTCGTTCCGAAGCCGAACTTGAAGAACTGCACCTGGTCATACGGCTCCTTGAGGAGCGGAATGCCGAAATCGATATTGATCAGCCCGAACGGACTTTTCCACGAAACACCGACGCCGACCGACAGGCGCAGCGTGCCGCTGTCGTAGTAGCATCTGTTGATCCTGTCGCCATGCTCGTCGATCGTCTGGCCCGCCTTGTTGCGCGCTGACGTCGGCAAACAGCTCACCAATGCGTTCGGTGGCACGTTGAGCCCCGACAATCCACCGGAATCGACGAAGGTGCGCCCGCTCAACCCAAAGTCGGCAGGCACAGGCAACGGAAAATGCAACTCGGTGCTTTGCGTGTAGATGAAGTTGCCGCCGAGGCTATCCTGCCCGTGATAGAAATTGTTGAATTTCGGGCAGCCACCCGCGGGACCGTAGGGCTGGAAGATATTGCACGTGGAATATGCCACCGAGTGCGGCCCCACGCCCTGGTCGAGGAAGCCGCGCAGATTGTCGCCACCAAGGAAGAAGCGGTCGATGATGCGCTCCTTGCTCTGCAGATTATCGAGATAGCCGGCACCCTGGGTCAGCGAAATGCCCCAGGACGAATTGCCGGTAAACCGGTCGAGCGGGATGAACACGGTGCTGTCGATCTTCGAGCGTATATAATGCTCGTCGCCACCCAGCCCTGCCAGGTCGTTGCCGATCCGCACGACGAAGCCGCTATGCGGTGCCGCCCGGCTGTCGCGATAATCGAACGACAAGGTCTGCCCGACCTGGCTCAACAGCGACCGGCCCGCCTCGTCCTGCACGTAGATGCTGGCGAACGGCGAGACGTTGTTCACGTTCCGGTCGCTGACCGTATAGCTGAACGCCTGGCTGACATGGTCGTTATACGAATAGCCGAGCCGCGCGGAAAAGCCGTAGCGCGTCTCGCTGTAGTCCGAGACGAACTGGTTGTTGTTGGTGAGATAGAAAAGATCGCCACCGGCCACCAGGTTGCGGTCGAGGAAATACGGGTCGGTCGCCGAAATATCGATCTGGCTCTGCCGCGCCGCGATGGTGCCGTTGATGCCGGCATCAATGCCGGTGCCGATCAGGTTATGCTGGCGCAACCCGGCCTGGCCCAATATTCCCGACGTTGTCGAGTAGCCGCCGCCGAGCGACAACTCGCCTGTCGCCTTCTCGGTCAGTTCGGTATTGACCACCACGCGATCGGCCGCGGAACCAGGCTGCGGCGTCACTTTCACATCGCCGAAATAGCCCAGGTCCTGCAGGCGCTGCTTGGTGATGCGCACCAGCGTCGGATCGTTCGGATCGCCTTCGGCAAAACGGAACTCGCGGCGTATCACCCGGTCGCGGGTGACGGTGTTGCCGCTGATATCGATGCGTTCGACATAAGTGCGCGGCCCCTGCGCGATGTCGAACTCCAGATCCACCTTGTGAGTCTCTGCGATCACGCGCGATCCGCGGGTTGACGACGAGGAACGGATTGGCATTGGCGACCCGCACCGCATCCTGGATCGCATCGCTGCTCTTCTCGACAAAATTGCCGTTGTAATACGCACCTTCCTCTTCGCGCACCAGGCCGCGATACGGCGCCGCACTCACCTTCGGCACGTCGCTCTTTACTGCTACCTTGCCAACCCTGTAGCGCTCGCCTTCGACAATCTGGAACGTCAGGAAGAACGCGCTGCGCTCGGGTGAAAGCTCGGCCACCGTATTGGTCACCACCACGTCGGCGTAGCCGTGCTCGAGATAATGCCGGCGGATCAGCTCGCGGTCGAAATTCACCCGTTCCGGATTGAACTGGTCGCTGCTGCTGAAGAAGCGCCACAGGCGTTCCTCGCGGCTGTCGATGACGCCCTTCAGCTCGTTCTCGCTGAACGCGTGGTTACCGACGAAGATGATCCGGCTGATCTTGGTCTCGGGCCCTTCGACGATCTTGAAGATCACGTTCACCCGGTTCTGCGGCAGCTTGACGATGAACGGATCGACGGTCGCCGCGAACCGCCCCTTGCCGGCATAGACGCCCAGCAGCTTCGTGCGGTCCTGCTGCGCCATGCGTGTGGTGAACACCGCGCGCGTGCGCAGCTCCAGCGCCTTCTTGAGGTCGTCTTCCTTGATGTTGTGATTGCCCTCGAAGCTGATCTCGTTGACCAGCGGGTTCTCGTGCACGTTGACGACCAGCGTATTGCCGTCGCGCTGCAGGCTCACGTCGCTGAACAGGCCGGTCGCATACAGCGTGCGCAAGCTGCGATCCACGCGCTCGCTGCCGAACGGATCGCCCGGCTGCACCAGCATGTAGGAAAGGATCGTGCCTTCCTCGATCCGCGCGTTGCCCGCGATGCGTATGCTCGCGATCGTGTCGCCCTGTTGGGCGGAACTTAGCTCGCCGACCGGCCGCGCAGCCCGCGGCGCGCGGCGAGCACGCGCACGATGTGAGGGAGAGGGTGAGGGTGAGGGTGAGGGAGCGGGTGAGGGTGCGGGCGTTGCCGCCGGCGCTTCCGCAGCCGGAGGTGGTGCCGAGGAAGCATCCTGCGCGTCGGCATCTGTCAAAGCGAGCGCGGGAAGAATGCAGATCGTAGCAAGCAGCGCGGCGCGTGAACGTTGCAACAGGAAACCCCTCGAGGCGTGCACCCGGCCCCAGCCCGGCTTGCGGCCGGCTGGGCAGGCGGAAACTGCGGAGACTACATGACCGCAAGCGCTGCGGGCTACCCGAGATTGCCAGCCCTGTCCATGCGCGGCCAGGACCCGGATTGCTACAAAGCGCCACCGGGCAACGGGACGGGCGCTCACCCTGGGCCGTCGCCGCGCGCCTGCACGGCCAGCCGTATCGCCTCGAGCGGCGCCTGGCCCAACACCTCCAGCACCGCGCCGCCGGTAACCGGTCCAGCCGATGTCCCGTCCGCGAAACGCGCTTCCAGCGTCAATGCCTGGGCGCGCCACACGAGCTCATCGACCAGAACGCGCAGGCCATAGAGCGGCAGCCGCTGCCCGCGAGAGCCGGCATAGGCCCCCGCCTTGACCTCGGCGCCGAACGCGCGCGGGTCGCTGGCCACCTGGTAGCGCAGCCCCGCGTCCGGCAACCCGGGCGCGGATTCGATCGTGACGCCCTCCAGCGCCTGCCGGCTGCCCGACACTCCCACCCAGCCATCGGGGCCCGACCACACATCGCCGCGCCGCTGGATATGCGCCATCACCCGCATCTTCGGGCCGGCGGGCGTGCCTGCCGCAGAAGCAGGCTGCGCAATCTGCGTCCCCGCCCGGCGTGCACCCACCGATTCGGCATACAGCAGCAGCAGCTCGGCGGTATAATGCTCGGCGCGGTTGCGGGTGAGATAAGTGCGGGCGAATGCGCGGCCTTGGGCTGCGATCCGCGCGAACCGCGCGGGTTCGGCGGCCTCCATGTCCAGCACCCGATCGACATCGGCATGCCGCTCGACCGGCACGTAATGCACCCACGGCTGCAACGCGTCGAAATAATACAGAACTTCGCGCGAATGGTATTTCATCAACGCGCAGTTGCTCGCGAGCGCCACGGCGACGCGCGAACAGGTCGCCCCATTGCCGTCCATCGAGATCAGGAACCGGTTCGCGAACTGCTCCTGCCAGGAGAGTTTCGGCTTTTGGCAGAATGGCTGCGACAACAGGAACGCGCGCGCCTCGTCGGACGGGCATTGCACGATACGCGGCAGGCGCACATCCACGCGCGGGCTGCCATCGAAATGCTTGGCCGCTTCCAGCCGCGGCACCGCGAATGTCTGTGCCGCCTCCAGCGTGATCAGGCCGCCGGTCGTCGAGCCGGAGAACACCGCGCGGCGCTCCTTCTCCTCATAGTCCAGCCGGTCGGCGTAGGCCGGGCCGTCGTAGAAATTGGCACCGAGAAAATCGATGTCCGGCAACAGAACCTGGTTGCAGCCCGTTGTTTTCTGAAACGAGAACACCGGCGCCGGGAAGTCAGAGTGGATCTGGTCGCCCACGCACATGCACAGCGTAAACGGCGCACCGGCCGGCAAGAGCTTGGCGATCCGGCGGAAAAAACCGAGATATTCGCGTGTGCGGTTGCCGAACAGCTCGGCACTCTGCAGCGCCTCCGGTTTCGGCAGCAGCGTCACGTCGCCCGCTTCGAAGCGATAGAGCGCCGCCCAGCTCCGTGTCGCATTCAGCCCGTCGTAGAGCTGGCCGGCTTCGACGGCATCGACGCCGGCAAGCCGCCACGGCGCCATCTCGCGCAGCGCCCAACCGGCCACTGTCTGCATGGCCGCTTCGGCGCCGCCTTGCTCCGCCACCGATTCCGCCGGCACATCGCCGCCAGCCGCGTCGCCGGCCGGCACGATCCGCACCATCTGCCCCGCAACGGGCAGTGTCACCGAAGCCGGCGGCCAGTCTCCCTCGCGCGGCAACGCGGCCAGGAGCTCGGGCACGTCCAGCAACATGCCGCCCACATCCAGCCGATAGCCTTCCCGCAGCGCAATGGACGAACGCGCGATCCGCCGGCCGGTATCGAGCTCCATCCAGTCATGGCCGAACAGGTGCCGGAGCAGCGCCATCGCACGGTCGGGCACCGGCAGAAACAACTCCCAATCGGCCGACGAGGGCCGGTCGAATGCCATCACCACCGCCTTGGGGTCGGCAGAGAGAAAGCGGCCATACCGGCTCAGCGTGAGCGGGCGCGCGGGCGCATCCATCGTCACGCGCACCGGCCCAAGGTGCGGATGCGCCAGGCGCGCCGTGCCCAGCGGCAATCCTTCGAGCGCCAGCTCCACCGGCACATGCTCCGGCTTCAGCTTGCCAGGCGCCACATGCACCAGCCCGCCGCCATTCTCGATCAGGCAGACGATCGTCCCATGCCAGGTCAGAAGCTGCATCCGTCCCCCCGTGTACGCCCGCTGTCCTGAAACCAACCCCCCACAAGCGCAACCCGACACCCAAAAGTTTTTTGGTCCTTTTTTTCAAAAAAGGACTGCTTCCTTCCTTCTTTTCCCGGTGTTACCCGACCCACCACCGCAGCAAGGCCACCCCACCCCATGACCGCCATCAACGACATCATCGCCCGCGAAATCCTAGACAGCCGCGGCAATCCCACCGTGGAGGTCGACGTCATCCTGGAATCCGGCGCCGTGGGCCGTGCCGCTGTCCCTTCCGGCGCCAGCACCGGCGCGCACGAAGCCGCCGAACTGCGCGACGGCGACGAGAGCCGCTACGGCGGCCGCGGCGTGCGCCAGGCGGTCGAGAACGTGCAGGGCGAAATCTTCGACGCGATCGGCGGCATGGACCCGAGCGAGCAGATCCATCTCGACCGCCTGATGATCGAGCTCGACGGCACGGAGAACAAATCCCGCCTCGGCGCCAACGCCATCCTCGCCGTCAGCCTGGCCATCGCGAAAGCCGCCGCCGCCGAGCTCGGCCAGCCGCTCTACCGCTACGTCGGCGGCGTGTTCGCGCGCACCCTGCCTGTGCCGATGATGAACATCGTCAACGGCGGCCAGCATGCCGACAACCCGATCGACATCCAGGAATTCATGATCCAGCCGGTCTCGGCCGTCACCATGGCCGACGCGGTGCGCATGGGCAGCGAAATTTTCGCCCGCCTCAAACGCGGCCTGAAGGATGCCGGCCACAATACCAACGTAGGCGATGAAGGCGGCTTCGCGCCTTCCCTCGCCAGCGCCGACGAGGCGCTCGCCTTCTGCGCCCGCGCGGTCGAGGCCGCCGGCTACCGGCTCGGCGAGGACGTCACCTTCGCGCTCGACTGCGCCAGCACCGAATTCTACCGCGACGGCCAGTATCGCATGGAAGGCGAAGGCCGCGCCTTCGACGCCGAAGGCATGGTCGCCTACCTCGCCGACCTGTGCGACCGCTACCCGATCGCCAGCATCGAGGACGGGTGCGCCGAGGATGACTGGGACGGCTGGCGCCACCTCACCGAGCAGCTCGGCGGCCGCGTGCAGCTCGTGGGCGACGACCTGTTCGTCACCAACCCGCAGCGCCTCTATCGCGGCATCTCGGAAGGCATCGCCAACTCCATTCTGGTCAAGGTCAACCAGATCGGCACGCTCACCGAGACGCTGGAAGCCGTCGAGATGGCACAGCGCGCCGGCTACACCGCGGTGATGAGCCACCGCTCCGGCGAAACCGAGGACAGCACCATCGCCGACCTCGCGGTGGCCACCAACTGCGGCCAGATCAAGACCGGCTCGCTCAGCCGGAGCGACCGGACCGCGAAATACAACCAGCTCATCCGCATCGAAGCCGAACTGGGCGCGTCCGCGCAATATGCCGGCCGCTCGATCCTGCGCGCCTGAACGGCCGGGAACTTCTCCCCAGTGTGAAGCGTCTTTACATCGGACGTTAACAACAAAGAGGAGAAGCCACATGGTCGACGAGAACCGCGTAACGGGCGCGCTCAATCAGGCTGGCGGAGCCATCAAGGAAGGCTTCGGCAAGCTGACCGGCGACAAGAAGACCGAAGCCGAAGGTGCGGCCCAGAAGGCCAGCGGCAAGGTCGAGAACGCCGTCGGTGGCGCCAAGGACACTGTCCGCGACGCGCTGGACAAGTAAGCACGACTTACTTCTAAGGGGGCCGGCGGTAACCATCGTCGGCCCCTTTTGCATGGAAAGCAGTCCTTTTTTGAAAAAAGGACCAAAGAACTTTTACTCAGTAGCCGCGCGCCCGTCGCGAGCCCCGCGACAGCGGATCGGAAGTCTTTTGCTTCTGCTCTTCAGAAAAGAAGGCCTTCCTTGCCTTTTTCCCCCTAATCCCCCATACCCCCGCCGTCGCCGCCTCCCGGCTGCGGCAAATTCACACGCGGGGCACTTTCCTGGGGCACACACCCCCCAAGAATCCGGTGCCTGAAAGGGCCAACCCCGCGGAGGTTCAACCGGACTATCAGGAAAGGAACGCCACACATGGCGATGCCCGATTTTTCTCTGCGTCAACTGCTCGAGGCCGGCGTCCATTTCGGCCACCACACCCGCCGCTGGAACCCGCGCATGGCGCCGTTCCTGTTCGGCGTACGCAACCAGGTCCACATCATCGACCTGCAGCAAACCGTCCCCCTGCTTGACCGCGCCCTTCGCGCCGTGCGTGACACGACGGCCGGCGGTGGCCGCGTGCTCTTCGTCGGCACCAAGCGCGCCGCGGCCGAATACGTGGCCGACAGCGCCAAGCGCTGCGGCCAGTATTACGTGAACCATCGCTGGCTCGGCGGCATGCTCACCAATTGGAAGACCATCACCGGCAGCATCAAGCGCCTGCGCCAGATCGACGAGATGCTGGGCGGCGACATCCAGGGCCTCACCAAGAAAGAGGTGCTGGAGATGACGCGCGACCGCGACAAGCTTGAGCGCTCGCTTGGCGGCATCAAGGAGATGGGCGGCCTGCCCGACATCCTCTTCATCATCGACACCAACAAGGAAAAGCTGGCCGTCGAGGAAGCCAACAAGCTCGGCATTCCGGTCATCGCCGTGCTCGACAGCAATTCCGACCCCGAGGGCATCACCTTCCCGATCCCCGGCAACGACGACGCGATCCGCGCCATCACCATGTATTGCGACCTGATCGCCGGCGCCGTGCTCGACGGCATCAGCCAGGAAATGCAGGCGAGCGGCCAGGATCTCGGCACCGCCGAGGAAATTCCCGAGGCACTTCAGCCGTCGCACGAGCCGGCCCCGCATCATGGCCTGGCCCAGGCGGAAGCCGAACCGGACATCGCCTTGCCCGAACTGGAAGCCGCCATGTCGGCCCCGGCTCACGAAGAGCCAGCCCAAGCCGAGGCTTGAAGCAGTCCTTTTTTGAAAAGAGAGGACCAAAACACTTCTGGTCCGCTGTCGCGCAGCTCACCGCAAAGTCGCGACAGCGGATGAGAGGTCTTTTGCTTCTTTCTTCAGAAAAGAAGGCTTCTCATTTTCACGCACTAGAGCCGGCGCGCATGTGCTGATACACCGCGCCCGGCCCTTCTGTGCCCACTTATCCGCCTTCCGACCGGAGACCTGAAAGATGGCCGAAATCACCGCTGCCCTGGTGAAAACCCTGCGCGAGACCACCGGCGCCGGCATGATGGACTGCAAGCGCGCGCTCACCGAAACCGACGGCGTCATGGATGATGCGGTTGACTGGCTGCGCAAGAAGGGCCTGAGCCAAGCCGCCAAGAAGTCCGGTCGCGTCGCCGCCGAGGGCCTGGTCGGCGTCGTTTCCGCCAAGAACCGCGGTGCGATGGTCGAAGTGAACGCCGAGACCGACTTCGTCGCCCGCAACGAAACCTTCCAGTCGTTCGTCGAGACGCTGGCGCACATCGCGCTAGAGGTCGGCGAAGATGTCGAAGCCCTCCGCGCCGCGCCCTTCCCCAACAGCGAGCGCAACGTGGGCGAAGAGCTCACCCACATGGTCGCGACCATCGGCGAGAACATGACCATCCGGCGCGCCCGCGTGCTCAGCGTTTCGTCGGGCGTCGTCGCCACCTACATGCACAATGCGCTTCGCCCGGGCTTGGGCAAAATCGGCGTGCTTGTCGCCCTGCAAGCCGAAAGCGAGCTGGAGGGCCTGGAAACGCTAGGTCGCCAGATCGGCATGCACGTGGCCGCCACCAAGCCGGACGCGCTCGAAGTCGACGCCGTCGACCCCGCTTCCCTCGCCCGCGAACGCGCCGTGCTGACCGAGCAGGCGCGCGCCTCGGGCAAGCCGGACAACGTGATCGAGAAGATGATCGAAGGCCGCATCCGTAAATACTACGAGGAAGTGGTGCTGCTGGAGCAGGTGTGGGTGCATGACGGCGAGAGCCGGGTGCGCGCGGTGGTCAAGAAGGCTGGCGGCAATCTCGTGGGCTTCGAGCGATATACGCTGGGCGAGGGAATCGAGAAGCAGGCTGGGGATTTCGCGGCTGAAGTGGCGGCTGTGAGCGGCGTGAAGGGGTAGGCCAGCCTTCTTTTTCGAAAAAAGAAGCAAAAAACGTTTGCTCCCGCGCATCCGGGGCAAAGAAGGAACCCGGAGGCCGACGCTGCGAGGAAGCAAAAGTTTTTTGGTCCTTTTTTTCAAAAAAGGACTTCTTCCTTAGAGGTCTAAATGCCCAACTCCGCCTACAAACGCGTCCTCCTGAAAATCTCCGGCGAAGCCCTCATGGGCAAGCGCGAGTATGGGCTCGACACCGAAATGGTCGGCCGCATCGCCGTCGATGTAGGTGACGTCGTCCGCGCAGGAATCGAGGTCTGCCTCGTCATCGGCGGCGGCAACATTTTCCGCGGCGTCTCGGCGGCAGCCAGCGGCATGGACCGCGCCCAGGCGGACCACATGGGCATGCTCGCGACCGTGATGAATGCGCTCGCCATGCAAACCGCGCTCGAAAAACGCGGCACGCCAACCCGCGTGCAATCGGCCATCCCGATGGCCAGTGTGTGCGAGCCCTATATCCGCCGCCGCGCCGAACGCCACATGGAAAAGGGCCGCGTCGTCATCTTCGCCGCTGGCACCGGCAATCCTTTCTTCACCACCGATACCGCGGCCGCCCTGCGCGCTGCCGAAATGGGCTGTGACGCACTGCTCAAAGGCACCCAGGTCGACGGCGTCTATTCCGCCGATCCACGGCGCGATCCGGACGCCAAACGCTATGACGAACTGACCTATCTCGAAGTGCTCTCGCGCGACCTCGGCGTGATGGACGCGGCGGCAATTTCGTTGTCTCGTGAGAACAAGCTGCCGATCATCGTCTTCAACATCCACGCGCCTGGCGCGTTCGCGGCGGTCATGCGTGGGGAAGGCGTGTTTACTAAGATCATCGAACCGGCTTGAAGGAAGGCCTTCTTTCTTGAAAGAAAGAAGCAAGGAACTTTTGCTTCCGCTATCGCACGCTAACGATCAGAAGTTTTTTGGCCTCAGGAGTCCTAAAGTGCCCGCCGACCTTGCCTCCCTCAAAGAAGATCTGACCCGCCGGATGGACGGCGCACTCGAAACCCTGCGCCGCGACTTCGGTGGCCTGCGCGCCGGCCGCGCCAGCCCCGGCCTGCTCGAGCCGGTTCGCGTCGAAGCCTACGGCAACGAGGTTCCCCTCACCCAGGTCGGCACCATCGGCGTGCCCGAAGCGCGCATGCTCACGGTGCAAGTGTGGGACCGAACGCTGGTCGGCGCCGTGGAACGTGCCATCCGCAATTCCGGGCTGGGCCTGAACCCGGCGGCCGATGGCCAGATCGTCCGCGTGCCCATTCCCCAGCTCACCGCCGAACGCCGCACCGAGCTCGCGCGCGCTGCCGGCAAATACGCCGAAGCCTGCCGGGTCAGCATCCGCGGCGTGCGTCGCGACGGCAACGACCAGATCAAGACCGCCGAGAAAAAAGGCGAGATCGGCGAGGACAATTTGAAGGACTGGACCGACGAGGTTCAGAAGCTGACCGACGGCTACATCAAGCGCATCGACGACTCGCTCGCCGAGAAAGAGCGCGAAATCAAGCAGGTCTGATCCGGCATGGGCCTGCTCACAGCCGGTCAGGCCACCACCGCACGCGCCGAGCCCGTCTCGGGCAATGTCCCGCGCCACGTCGCCATCATCATGGACGGCAACGGGCGCTGGGCCGCCGCACGCCATCTCCCGCGAGTCGCCGGCCACCGCGCCGGCGCGCAGGCCGTCCGTCGCACCATCGAAGCGGCCATCCGCAACAACGTCGCCTGGCTCACCATCTACGCGTTCAGCAGCGAAAACTGGCAGCGCCCGAATGACGAGGTGAGCGACCTCACCGGCTTGCTGCGTCATTACCTCCGCCACGAAGTCGCCGAATTGCACCAGGAGCGTGTACGCCTGCGCACGATCGGCGACCGCGCCCGCTTCGGCCCCGACATCATGCGCGAAATGGCCGAAGCCGAGGCGCTGACCGCCGGCAACACGCGCCTCAACCTCACCGTCGCACTCTCCTACGGTGGCCGTTCCGAAATCGTGGCCGCCGCCCGTGCGGTGGCCGAGGCGGTGGCGGCCGGCGCGCTCGACCCCGCCAGCCTGACGGAGGATACGTTTTCATCGTTCCTGTTCACCGCCGGCATGCCGGACCCCGACCTGGTCATTCGCACCAGCGGCGAGCGTCGCGTGTCGAACTTCCTTCTGTGGCAGGCGGCTTATGCGGAATATCTGTTTCCAGAGGTGCTTTGGCCGGATTTCAACGCGGCGCATTTCGAGAGTGCGCTGGCGGATTTCGCGGCGCGCGACCGGCGGTTCGGGGCTCGGCCGGAGTGACAGGAAGCAAGAGCTCTTTCTTGAAAAAAACGGGTACGCGCGCGTCGCACCCCATGGAGCACGCCAGCGATTACGGCGAGGAGCAAAGGTCTGGCGGTTCTTTCCTTCAGAAAAGAACTGCTTACGCCGACCTCCGGCTGCGCATCGCGTCCGCCCTCGTCCTCCTCCCAATCGGACTCGGCAGCATCTATTTCGGCGGCCCGATCTGGACCGTCATCCTCACCGTGATCGTCGCCGCGATGGAACTCGAATGGATACTGCTCTGGCGCGCCCGCCGCGAGCGACGCCCGGAGCCAGGCCTGCTCGTCGCCGGGCTGGCTTACATCGCTCTCGTCTGGGTATCGCTGCACAGCTTGCGCGCCGCCCCGTCCGGCTTGCTCAACGTCCTCTTCGTCATGCTCGTGGTGTGGAGCGGCGATGTCGGCGCCTATGCAGCCGGCCGCGCGTTTGGCGGCCCACGCCTGGCGCCGGCGATCTCGCCGGGAAAGACCTGGTCGGGCGCGCTGGGCGGCACCCTTTGCGCCATTCTGGCGGGCGTGGCCGTCGCGCGCACCCATTTCGCAGCGGCCGCCTTGCTGGCGTTCGGTCTCGCGGTTGTGGCCCAGCTTGGCGACCTGCTGGAAAGTGCGGTCAAACGGCGCTTCGGCGCCAAGGATTCAGGCTCGATCATCCCCGGCCATGGCGGGCTGCTGGACCGGCTGGATGGGGTGCTCGCCGCCTCACCCGCTGCGCTCGCCGTCTCCTGGGCCGCCGGGCCAGGTCCGCTTTGGGGCTAGGAAAGCACGTATGAAAACAGTCACCGTGCTCGGCAGCACCGGCAGCATCGGCAAGAGCACGATCGACCTGCTGGCCGCCAACCGGGATCGCTACCGCGTGCTGGCGCTGGTCGCCAACAGCAGCGCCCAGGCGCTGGCCGACCAAGCCAAGCTCGTCGGCGCCGAGCTCGCCGTCTGCAGCGATCCCGCCATGCACGCGCCATTGCGGGACGCGCTCGCCGGCAGCCTCATACGCATGGAATGCGGCCCGCAAGCCGTGCTGGACGCAGCCCGCATGGGCGCCGACTGGACGATGGCTGCCATCACCGGCATCGCGGGCCTTGCCCCAACACTTGCGGCTGCCGAGCGCGGCGGCGCCATCGCGCTGGCCAACAAGGAAGCCATCGTCTCGGCCGGCGATGTCATGCTGGCCGCCGTGAAAAACGCCGGCGCCACGCTCCTGCCCGTCGATTCCGAACACAACGCCATTTTCCAGGCGCTCGCCGGCAGCCGCCGCGAGGCACTGGAGAAGATCATCCTGACCGCATCCGGCGGCCCGTTCCGCCTGGCCAGCATTGCGGAGATGTCGCGCGCCACACCGGAGACCGCCCTGCGCCACCCCGTCTGGTCGATGGGCGCCAAAATCAGCATCGATTCTGCCACCCTGTTCAACAAGGGGCTGGAAGTCATCGAAGCCGCCCGCCTCTTCTCACTTCAGTCCAGCGAGATCGACGTGCTCGTCCACCCGCAATCGATCATCCACGGCATGGTCTGCTACAAGGACGGCAGCGTGCTCGCCCAGATGGGCGCGCCGGACATGCGCATCCCGATCGCCCACACGCTCGCCTGGCCGGAACGCCTCGCCACGAAATCGCCGCGTCTCGACCTCGCCGCCATCGGCCGCCTGGAGTTCACACCACCCGACGACCGCCGCTTTCCGGCCCTCCGTCTCGCCCGCGAGGCGCTCGCCGCCGGCGGCGGCGCGCCCACCATCCTCAACGCGGCCAACGAGATCGCGGTGGCCAGCTTCCTCGCGCACCGCATCGGCTTCCTGGAAATCGCCGCGATCGTGGAGGCAACGCTGGACCGGATTGGCCCGCAGCCCGCCGAGACACTCGACCAGGTGACCGGTCTGGACGCCCACGCGCGCCAGGTTGCCGAGGCTTTCGCGAACGCGTTCGCCGGCAAGCGAAGCACCGTTCGGGCCTGCCCGCCAGCACAGGCTGAACAGGATTTAACCGACGCTTCGCACCTGGCCGGTTAGGATATCGAACATGGCCTGGTTACTGCACGTCCTCCAAATGATCGCCAGCCGCGCCGTCGTGCTCGGCGTTCTCGTCTTCATTCACGAGATGGGCCACTACCTCGCCGCACGCTGGCGCGGCATCCACGTGGAAGCGTTCTCCATCGGCTTCGGCCCTGCACTCGCCTCCTGGACCGACAGAAGCGAGACGGTATGGAAAATCTGCGTGCTGCCGTTGGGCGGCTTCGTGAAAATGCATGGCATGGCGCTCGATGTGGGAGACGAACTGCCGACCGACCTGGCCGCCCGGCGGCACGGACAGGCGTTCTTCGAAAAGTCGGTGCTCTCGCGCGCGATCGTCATCGCTGCCGGCCCGATCTTCAATTTCCTGCTTGCCGCAATGCTGTATTCCGCCCTGTTCGCGACCATCGGCCGCCCCGTGGCGATCGCCAACCCGCCTGCGGTGGTCGGCGAGGTGGCGGACGCCAGTGCCGCCTCCGCGGCCGGCCTGCGGCCCGGCGATACCGTGCAGGCCATCGGTGACACCAAGATCGCGAACTTCGAGCAGATGCGGCATATCGTCTCGGCAAGCCCCGGCCAGACGCTCACCTTGCTCGTCCATCGCGGCACGCAGGACATCACGCTGCACGCGACCGTCAAGCCAAAGCCTGGCGATGCCAGTGTCGGTCAACTGGGTGTGGTTGCCGGAGAGACGGAGACGACGGAGCATGTCGGCTTGCCGATGGCGATCGTGGACGGGTTCGCGACCATGGGTGTGATGCTCTGGCGCATCCTGACCGGCCTCGTGCACATCATCACCACGGGCCAGGGCATCCACGATTTGGCAGGCCCGATCGGCGTCGTGGCGATTTCGGGCCAGGTGGCCAAGCTCGGGTTTGTGGCTGTGGTGAAATTCACCGCCTTCCTGTCGATAAATCTCGGCCTGGTAAATCTGCTGCCCATCCCGGTGCTCGATGGCGGCCATCTGATGTTTTACGCCGCCGAGGCCATCCGGGGGCGGCCGCTGCCGCCACGCGCCCTGGAATACGGCACGCGCGCGGGACTTCTGTTCATCGCCTCGTTCTTCTTGTTCGCAAGCTGGAACGACCTGGTGCACACCGGCGCCGTGCAGTGGGTTGCCCACCTGATAGGCTAAGCTCGCTTGCTCGCCATGAGCGTGGCGACAGCGGACCAAAGTCTTTGGCTTCTTTTCTCCAGAAAAGAAGGCCTTTCTCAAGGGCTGGAATAATTCCCAGTCTCGCAAGCGTTCGTTGAAGCATCGAACACCTCCTGCACTGCGTAAGTCGTCGTCGCCGTCACCAGTTTGGCGTTTCTGCCTTCACATAGATCGCCGACTTCACTGCCGTGCACATCGTTCCAAGCCTGCGGAAACGCCGGGTGCGCCCCGGGCGTCGGAATGGCGTCGGTCAAAGCCTCGGCGAACTCGTGCGACGTGGCGATCGTCAGCCCACCGAACCCGCTGCCGCAGTCTGGCATGACGCCGTAGAACAGGTTGGGCACGCCGACCTTGCCGGGCGAGGCCGAATGATAGGCCCCGAACTGCACGCAGGAGGATGCGTGATACGCCGTGATTGTATAGCCGGACGGAAAATAGATCATGTAGAGCGTGTTCGGATCCTGCTGCGGCAGCTTGCCGATGGTGATCTGGTGCTGCAGTTCGGCCCGGATTGCGTGGTCCGTCAGTGAAGACGAGGCATTGGCGGGCACGATCGTCACCGTCCCGAGCAGAGTGCCGCGACCGATCGTCTGACCCGTGCCGGGTTTGCCATTCACCGCAGTGACGTTGGTCGCATATTGCGCCAGCTTGTCGGTGAAGGTGCTGGCCGCCAATGCGGCCAGAAACCGCGGCATTCCGGACTGCGTGGCCGCTGGCACGCTTTTCGTCCAGAACACGATTTCCACTTTAACGGCCGAAATGACCGGGCCGCCATAGTATTGCATGGTGGGCGTCGCGGTGGACTGTGCCGCCGGCCGGCCGTAGAGCTGCAGATGCACTGTTTCGGGCGGCGTGCCCGCGTGCGCAGACACGGAAGCGATGGCGCCGGCTGCACAAGCTGTCAGCAGAATGTTCCTGAACGCCACCGGCAATGCTCCATCACGGCAATGACGCCGTCATAACGCAAGGCGTCCACGACCGAAACCAGTTTTGCGTCCCGTATCCCGAACAAGCCGATCAATCGCGATGATTTCGGGCCGTGACCTTTATGGGTCGGCCTTCGCCGGCGACAGCGCCCAGGCGAGAAAGACGCCGAGCAGGGCAGCACCAAGCCCGAACCATGTCAGGGCATATTGCAGGTGATTGTTGACGGGACGCGGCAAGAACTCGGCCGGAACCGGTGCGCCGAACACGCCGCTCGGCGGCTTGCCCAACGCCACCAGAGTGAAGGGCGCAACAGCGGGCGCGCCCAACGAGGCGCCGATTGCCGCGGGATTAAGCGTGTAGAACCGTCTGGATTGCGGGTCGTCCTGCGCCGCGAGCCAACCAGGCGTCTCCGGCAGACGGACATACCCGGTGATCTTCACCGTGCCGCTCACGGGCCGAACCGGCACATGTTCCGTCGGCACCCACCCCAGCACGACCAGCAACGGTGGTAATCCAGGCCGGTCCAGCACTTCGACGAGGCGAGCGCCGAGCCGTTCGCTTTGCACTTCGGCGCCATAGAGTGCGACCTGGGCAGATCGCAGAGTGCCCTCAACGATCACCCGGGTGAACAAAGGCGGTGTGCCGGCACCCAGTTGTATGGGCGGCAACGTCTCCGCCGCGTCTATCTGCGCGATGATACCTTGCTTCCAGCGCAATCGCTGCAACTGCCACACGCCCAGCGAGATCAGCATGGCGAGCGCCACCGACGTCGCGAGGGCTGCACCGGCGATGTTCTTCCGCCGACTTGGCGTCAGGGTAACACTCACCCACCCATCTCGGCGCTGCGTGTCTTATATTGCTGCACGGCAAAAAAGCTCTTGAGATAGCGCGTCATCGCAATCGACCCGACGGCAACCACGATCGGCCAGATGAGAGCGTGCACCCACAGTGGCGGCGCAAACCGGGCATCCACCCAAAAAGCCGCGCCGACCACGATCCCGCCGAGCACTATCAGGATCGGAACCGCGAATGCATCGCCGGTATCGGCCCCGCTGAAATCCAGTCCGCAAACGGGGCACACCGGCCTGATGGACAGCAGTCCGTCGAACAGGCTGCCTTCCCCGCACCTTGGACAACGGCAAGCAAACGTCGCCCGCCACGTGCTTGGCTCGGCGGCCGCTGGTGTGTCTGGCAACAGAAATCTACTCGATCGCCGGCACGCCCGCGCCCATCACATAGACGAAGAAGAACAGGAATACCCACACCACGTCGACGAAATGCCAATACCAGGCAGCCGCCTCGAACCCGAAATGCTGAGTCGGCGTGAACCCTCCGGACTTGGCACGCAGCCAGCAGATGCCCAGGAACGTGGTGCCGACGATCACGTGAAAACCGTGGAAGCCGGTGGCCAGGAAAAACACCGAAGGATAGATGCCGCCGCCGGCAAAGTGGAACGGCGCCTCGGAATATTCGATCGCCTGCAGGGTGGTGAACGTCATGCCCAGGATCAGCGTCAGGCCGAGTGCCAGCAGAAGATCACGCCGCTTGTTCTCGATCAGCGCATGATGCGCCCAGGTGACCGTGCAGCCGGACAGCAGCAGGATCATCGTGTTCAGAAACGGGATGCGGAAAGCATCGAACGTATGGATACCTGCCGGCGGCCACATCGGCGTCGCCGTTCCCAGCACGTGGTCCGGATACAGATAGAAGTGGAAGAACGCCCAGAAGAAACCGACGAAAAACATGACTTCGGACGTGATGAACAGCGTCATGCCATAGCGCAGGCCGAGGCGAACGACAGGCGAATGCAGCCCCGGTGTGCTGCTCTCGCGCAGCACCTGGCGCCACCACATCGTCATGACGACAGCCACCACCAACCCACCGGCGCCCAGCACCAGGTAATTGCCGTAATGCGACGCGAGAACGATGCCGGTCAGCAGCAGGCCGCCACCCAGCGCGCCGATGATCGGCCAAGGGCTCGGATCCACCAGATGGTAGGGCTGCTTCATGCCCGCCTGCATGTCGGTCTCAGCGGCTGTTGCGATGTCCATAAGTCAGGTCCGTCTCGTCGGGGCAGTCCGGCGTGATCTTAGCCGAGCTTGCCCAGTTTCACGATGGTGATGGCGAAGAACAGTGCCGCCAGAAAAGCCAACCCTACCATCAGAGCCATATTCCGGCCGCGCTGGCGACGCACAGTTTCTGCGGCTTCGGCGTCGCTGGGTCGCGGCGGAAATTCGCTCACAGTCCGACCCGCGCGAAATGGTCGCCGGCGATCGCGAGAAAGATGAGAGCCAGGTAAGCGAGCGAATAGCGGAACGTCAGCCGTGCAGGCCGGTCGCCCGTGAGGCTCACACCCTGACTGTCCTGGCGATCCTGCAACACCAGCCAGGAACACGCCAGAAAGCCAAAACTGAGCAAAGCCGCCGATATGCCATAGGTCGGACCCGCCAGACCAAGGGCCCAGGGCAACACGGCCACGACCGAGAGCACGACCGTATAGAAGAATATCTGCTGCCGTGTGTGCCGGGCGCCGGAGATCACCGGCAGCATCGGCACGCCCGCTTTGGCATAGTCCTGACACGCGTAGAGCGACAGCGCCCAGAAATGCGGTGGCGTCCAAAAGAATACGATCGCGAACAGCAGCAAGGGGAGCACGCCGATGCTGCCCGTAACGGCCGCCCAGCCGATCACTGCCGGGAAGGCGCCCGCCGCGCCACCAATGACGATGTTCTGCGGCGTACGGCGTTTCAACCACACCGTATAGACGACCACATAAAACGCGATCGAGAGCGCCAGCACCGTTGCCGCCGCCAAGTTGGTGGCCAGCCAAAGCACCAGCACGCTACCAACGGAGAGCGCGATACCGAACGCCAATGCAGCCTGTGGCTCAATCCGTCCGGCGGGGATCGGCCGCTTTCGCGTACGCGCCATGAGCCCGTCCAGGTCACGCTCATACCACATGTTGAGTGCGCCGGCCGCGCCAGCGCCCACGGCGATGCAGAGGATTGCAGTAAACGCCAGCACGGGATGCAAATGCCCAGGCGCCAGATACAAGCCAATCCAGCCGGTAAACACCACCAGGCTGACGACGCGAGGCTTGAGAAGCACCAGCCAATCGCGCCAGTCCGCTCCGGTCGCACTTGAGAGAGAAGCACCTGAGAGAAAGGGGGATTGCTCCCCCTTCTGCATGATGGCGACCGGCTGAATGATGGTCGTGCCCATCACCGAAACCGCGGCAACTCTTCGAACGTGTGGAACGGCGGCGGCGAACTCACCGACCATTCCAGCGTCGTCGCACCCTCACCCCAGTAATTATCGGCCACTTCCACCTTGGAGGTGAATGTCCGGTAGCAGACATAGAGGAAGATGAAGACCGACAGTGCGCCGACATAGGAACCGATCGAGGCTACCTGGTTCCAGCCGGCAAAAGCGTCCGGATAGTCCGGGTAGCGCCGGGGCATGCCGGCTGCACCGAGGAAATGCATCGGGAAAAATGTCAGGTTCACACCGACGAACGTCACCCAGAAATGCACCTTGCCCCAGAACTCCGGATACTGCCGGCCGCTCATCTTGCCGATCCAGTAATACCAGCCGGCAAAGATCGAGAACACCGCGCCAAGCGACAGCACATAATGAAAGTGCGCGACCACGTAGTAGGTGTTGTGCAGTATCTGGTCGAGACCTGCGTTGCTGAGCACCACGCCCGTCACCCCGCCCACGGTAAACAGGAAGATGAACCCGATCGCCCACAGCATCGGCGTCTTGAGCTCGATCGAGCCGCCCCACATCGTCGCGATCCACGAGAAGATCTTGATGCCGGTCGGCACCGCGATCACCATCGTTGCGGCCATGAAGTAGGCCCGCGTATCGACCGACATCCCGCTGACGAACATGTGGTGGGCCCAAACCACGAAGCCTACCACGCCGATCGCCACCATTGCGTAAGCCATGCCGAGATAGCCGAACACCGGCTTCTTGCTGAACGTGCTGATCACATGGCTGATGATGCCGAAGCCGGGCAGGATCATGATATAGACTTCAGGGTGGCCAAAGAACCAGAACAGATGCTGCCACAGCACCGGATCGCCACCGCCCTGCGGGTCGAAGAAGCTGGTGCCGAAGTTACGGTCGAAGATCAGCATGGTGATGGCGCCGGCCAGCACGGGCAGGCTCAGCAGAAGCAGGAAGGCGGTCACCAGCATCGCCCAGATGAACAGCGGCATCTTGTGCAGCGTCATGCCCGGCGTGCGCATGTTGAAAATCGTGGTGATGAAGTTCAGCGCGCCTAGCAGCGAGCTCACACCGGCCAGATGCAGCGCGAACAACGTGAAATCCATGCCAGGGCCGGACTCGTAGGTCGCGTTCGATAGAGGCGGATACAGCGTCCAGCCGGACCCGCTTTCGCCCAGCAGCAGACCGGCGACAATAAGCATGAACGCCGGAACCAGAAGCCAGAAGCTGATGTTGTTCAATCGCGGAAACGCCATGTCGGGCGCGCCGATCATGAGCGGAATGAACCAATTGCCAAAGCCGCCGATGAGCGCCGGCATCACGGTGAAAAAGATCATGATCAGGCCATGTGCCGTCACGATCGTGTTCCACTCCTGCCCGCTGCTGACCAGCGTATTGCCGGGATGGGAGAGCTGCACGCGCATGATGATGGACAGCAACCCGCCGACCAGCCCCGCCATCACGGCGAACAGCAGATAGAGCGTGCCGATATCCTTGTGGTTGGTGCTGAACAGCCAGCGTTGTGCAAACGTCAGCTTATGGTCGTGATGGTGCACATCATGGCCGTGGTCATGTTCGTGCCCGCGTTCGTGCGTCGTCGCTGACATTGTCTAGTGCTCCGTGGCCATGGCGAGATGGGTATCGCCGATCAGGCTTGCATCCTTGAACTTCGTCGGCGCCTGTTCCAGCCAGGTTTTGAACTCGCCGGGAGTCACCGCGTGGACGCTGATCGGCATCACGCTATGATTGGTCCCGCAAATCTGGTTGCATTCGCCGTAATAATCGCCGGGGGCGTCCACGCGTACCCAGGTCTCGATCGTCCGTCCTGGAATAGCATAGCGCTGAACGCCCAGGCTCGGGATGAAAAAACTATGGATCACGTCGCCGCTGGTGGTCAAAATCCGGATGTTCTTGCCGACTGGCAGCACAAGCTGGTTATCGACCGCCAGATGCCGCAGCGCCTTCTGGTCGCCCTTCAGGTCCTCGTCATGGACCATGTAGCTGTCGAAATGCAGGCCCTTGGCATCGGGGTAGGTGTATTCCCAATACCATTGATGGCCGGTCACCTTAACCGTCAGGTCGGCATCGTGCGTGCGGTCCTCGAAATACACCAGCCGGAAGCTGGGCACGGCGATCACCACCAGGATGAGCACCGGAATGGCCGTCCAGGCCACTTCCAGCAGCGAGTGGTGCGACAACTTTCCCGCCACCGGGTTACGCGTGTGATGATAGCGGAACACCACATACAATAGCAGCCCGGCCACGAATACCGTGATCGCAACGATGATGTAGGTGACCAGCAGGTTCAGGCTGTGGATCTGCGCCTCGACCGGGCTATGCGCGTCCTGCATGCCAAGCTGCCAAGGTTTGGGTGTCTGCGCTTCCGCCGAGCCTGCCACCAGGCTCGCGACCCCACCCACAAGCAGCGCGAAAGCCAGGGAAGCGGTGCGCCGCACACCGGAAAACATCATGAACACGTCAGTCCTCTAGATCGCTGTACCCGATATCGGAGCGCCTGCCACATATCAAGGTGCAGTGCATCAAACGGCAATCACCGCGGCAGTCGCACGAGCGTAAATAGGCCCCATGGCTTCATTGCCTCCAGACGCGCCTCCACCGGCGGCGCCCCCCCGAACAAATCGGCCACGGCAAAGTCCGGGTGCCAGCCCAACCCGCGCGACAGCGGCGCTAAACCGCGCTCGACCATCCGGCGCACGCCCTTTTCTGCCAGGAAATGGTTGACGAAAAGTATGTGTCCGCCGGGGCGCACCACCCGGCGCAGCTCTGCCAGCAGCCGACGCGGATTGGGCACCACGGAGGCCACGAACATGCTGGCCGCGACGTCGAAGCTCGCATCGGCGAACGAGGTCGCCTCGGCATCGGCCTCGATCAACGCCTCCACATGCGCCAACCCGAGATCCGACACACGCTGCCGCGCCCGCGCCAGCATCTCGGCCGAGAGATCAATCCCGGTCACCCGCTTTTCCGCGCCGTAGAGCGGCAATGCCAGCCCCGTGCCGACCCCTACCTCGAGCACGCGCAAGCCGGGTAACGCGTTGATGGCGTTGACCGCGCACTCCCGCGCCGGTCGGGAAATGCTGCCGAACGCACGGTCGTAGAAGGCTGCCTGGCGCCGGTAGGCGACACGGACGGATTCGGCATCTAGTTTGGAC
The DNA here is from genome assembly GCA_963848205.1 of uncultured Alphaproteobacteria bacterium. Taxonomy (GTDB): domain Bacteria; phylum Pseudomonadota; class Alphaproteobacteria; order Acetobacterales; family Acetobacteraceae; genus BOG-908. Next base: position 1,183,438 of record CAWKCV010000003.1, read on the forward strand.
ATTGAGGTAAGAAAGCGTTCTTTTTTGAAAAAAAGAACCAAAAAACTTTTGATCCTTCGGGCATGCGGGTTCGACCGGGCGCTCCGCCAGCAAACTGAGGTTTCAAGAAAGGACTGCTTCCTTCAACTCCTTCTCTACCGCCGCGGCATGCTCCGCCTGATCCGCCCTGGCCCGCGCCGGGCTCCATCGCCCCCGCATCGCAAACGTCAGGGCGACAAAAGCCAGCGCTCCCAGTGCGGCAATCGCATACCAAAGATGCCATTGCCCAGGCGCCGCCGCGGCCGCCTCGCCCACGCCGCGCAGCTCCGCCGCGAGGTCCGGCGGCAGGGCAAGGTGCGCCGACTGAGCGGCATGCACGCGCGCCAGCACACCGGGCGCCTCCACCAACGGCGTTACCGTCGTTACCACATACGGCAACGCCAGGAACGAGCCGGTCACCACCAGCCGCAGCAGCCAGCCCCAGATCGCGAGCCCGGTTGCCGTCAAAGCCGGATTGATCTGCTCGACCATCTCCGTGAAGCTCGCCATCCAGGTCGCATAAGCGGCACCCATCAAGGCGGAAATCGCACCAGCCACCAGCGCCATCGTCACGAACGCGGGGTGCGGATCGACGGGCAGGCCGCCGCCCATCATCAGCCATATCAGCAGCGCCGACCCCACGCCGCCCAGCAGCATGAACGGCTTGCGCACGCCGACCGCGTCCGACCACATGCCGGCGACGATGAGCGCCACCGCGTTGGCCGCCCAGCTCCAGTTGAGCAAACCGTTCGCCCGCGCCGGCGTGAACCCATACACCGTCACCAGGTAGATCACGCCGAACGCAACCGTCGTATAATACACCAGCAGCAGCAGAGACACGCCGAGCGCGCTGGCCAGCACATCGGGCCGCAGCATCTGCAGGAACGGATTGCGCGGCGCCAGCTCCACAGCCCCCACCCGTGCCGCGCGCCGTTCATTGAGCAGCCGGTCGCGCTCGCTGACCATCACCTGGTCGCGCAGCGCCGGTTTCAGCTCGCGCAGCGTGGCGAACGCCAGTAGCCACACCACCACGCCGAAAGCCCCGCACATCAGGAACTGTCCACGCCACGCCGGCCAGATCGGCAACGTCGCACTGTTCACCGCGCTCACCAGCAGGCTGCCGAGCACCGGCCCCACGGTCCAGAACCCCATCGCCGTCGCGCGCCCCACCTGCGGCGAGAAATCGCGGATCAGCGCCGGCGTCGCCACCAGGATGATGCCTTCGAGGAACCCGGTGACGATCCCGAGCACCGCGTAAGCCAGCTTCGTATGTGCCGCGGGTAACGCGAGCCCGGTCAGCAGGCTCACCAGCAGCAGGCCCCATACAACCAGGTTTGCCCGCCCGAACCGGTCCGACAGACCCGCCAGCAGCGAGGCGAACGCGCCCAGCAGATTGGCCAACGCCAGGAACCCGACGAGATAGCCGAACGACATGTGGAATTCGCGCATCACCAGCGGGGTCACGCCGCCACCCACATACAGCGCGTAATACAGCGCCACCGTGATCAGCACGACGAGGCCCAGCTGGTAGCGGCGCGCGCCCGGTTGCGGGTAATGCTCCAGTTGACGTGTCCGGCTCGGCATTCGGGGCGCTTCCTGATCTTTTGCGGCCGACCATACGCGAGCGCTCAAATCTGCCAAGCCGAGCGATCCATCGTGCCTGCCGGTGCTAGATGATTGCCGTTAACGAAGTTTGTGCTAGCGTCGCAACCAATCAAGGAACGGCGGGGACGAGCTATGGACGATATGATGTTTGACGCGGCTTCGATCGCCCGCCCGGGTTTCCTGCCGCTCAGCACGCCCGCCACCCCGCTTGTCACCGACGCCCACGCCTATGCGCTCGACCAACTCGACCCGGCCCGCCCCGGCCTGTTCCAGCAGGATGTCGTGCTGCCGTTCTTCGAGCGCCTGCGACGCGAAGACCCCGTGCATCTCACGCGCGAGAGCGAGTTCGGTCCCTACTGGTCGATCACCAAATACAAGCAGATCCTGCAGGTCGAAGCCAACCACGAGGCGTTCTCGTCGGACGTCTATCGCGGCGGCATCGTCATCCGCGACCCCGAGCCCGATTTCGTGCTGCCGATGTTCATCGCGATGGACCCGCCGCGCCACGATCTGCAGCGCGAGGCGGTCAACCCGGTCATCTCGCCCACCAATCTCGCCCGCCTGGAAATCCTCATCCGCGAGCGCGCGGGCTTGATCCTGGACGCGCTGCCGGTCGGCGAAGTGTTCGACTGGGTCGACCGAGTCTCGATCGAGCTCACCACCCAGATGCTCGCCACCCTGTTCGATTTCCCGCAGGAAGAACGCCGCAAGCTTACTCACTGGTCCGACGTCGCCACCGCCATTCCCGGCGCCGGCATCATCGAAAGCGAAGCCGAACGCCAGGGCATCCTGCTCGAATGCCTGCTGCAGTTCACCGAAATCTGGAACCAGCGCGTCAACGCCCAGCCCACCGGCGACCTCATCAGCCTGATGGCGCATGCCGAGGCCACCCGCGACCAGACACCGATGGAATATCTCGGCAATCTCCTGCTGCTGATCGTCGGCGGCAACGACACCACGCGCAACTCCATTACCGGCGGCCTGCTCGCGCTCAACAAATTTCCCGACCAATACAGCAAGCTTCTCGCCAACCCCGCGCTCGTGCCCGGCATGGTGCCCGAGATCATCCGCTGGCAAACCCCGCTCGCCCACATGCGCCGCACCGCCACCCGCGACATCGAGTTCGGCGGCAAGCAGATCCGCGAGGGCGACCGCGTGATCATGTGGTATCTCAGCGGCAACCGCGACGAGGAATCCATCGAACGCCCCAACGAGCTCGATATCGAGCGCAGCCGGCCCCGCAAGCATCTCAGCTTCGGTTTCGGCCTGCATCGTTGCCTGGGCGAGCGTCTGGCCGAAATGCAGCTGCGCATCATGTGGGAAGAGATTCTGGCGCGGTTCGGCCGCATCGAAGTGATCGAAGAGCCGAAGCGCGTGTTCTCGTCGTTTGTGCATGGTTATGAGAGCATGAAGGTGCGGATCAGCGAGCGTCGGCAGTAGAGCGGTCAGGGCAGGGGCTCTGTTCCTGGCGCGGCAGAGACAAACCAGCAGCCTTCCAGCAGGAGCGGGTCGGCTCAGGACGACCTACACAACCGGCAAGGCCTCATAGCCGGCGTCCCTTGGCGAACTGTTCGTGTCAGTGACACCGCGCCAACGCAGATGCTGCAAGCAGATCATCAGCGAACGACTGATTCGGCGGCTTTGTGCGCGTTCCGGTCGACATTTTGTGCCGAAGACGCGCTCGGACCCGAACAGTCGTCGGGCAGTCATGGATGGCTTGGTCATGCGGTGGACGAACATGGAAATCATGGCGGGAGGGCGCACATGATGCTTGAGACGATTATCTCATATGAGGGCGGTCTGCGGTGTCGGGCCGAGCACGCGGAATCTGGAGCCGTCGTGATCACCGACGCCCCGAAAGACAATCACGGCTGCGGACAAGGTTTTTCACCCAGCGAGATGCTGTCGGTATCATTGGGAAGTTGCGTTCTGAGCGCGATGGGCATTGCGGCTCGTTCCATGAACATCGACATCAAAGGTGCAACCGCGCATGTCATGAAGGAGATGGCAAATGCGCCCCGCCGGATAGCTCGTATCGTGGTGTTTGTTCGCATCCAAGGGTGTTTCGACGCCGGCCAGCGCGCTAAGCTGGAAGCTGCGGCGCATGCATGTCCTGTCCACAATGCGCTCGGCATCGACGCGCCGATCCGGATCGATTGGATCGAGGGCACCTGACGAAGCGGCGGCGGCATTTCTGTCCCAGGGAACAACAACTTGGCCAAGATCGTCATTCCTGTACCGAGCCGCGACTTCGACCCGTCTGAAGTGGCGGTGAGTTGGAAAGTTCTCGCAACCAGGGGGCATGATGTCCGGTTCGCAACGCCCGACGGCAAGCCGGGGGCCGCAGACCCCATCATGATCGACGGCATCGGCCTCGATCCCTGGGCGCGCGTGCCCGGCCTGCGCCATCTGCGCGTGATCGGGCTGATGCTGCGCGCCAACAAGGACGCGCGGCTTGCCTATGCCGAAATGATCGCGCACGCCACCTTCACACAGCCGCTGCGGTGGGGCGAGTTGCATGAGGCGGATTTCGACGCGCTGCTTCTGGGCGGCGGACATCGGGCGAGAGGGATGCGTGCGTATCTTGAAAGCCCCGTCCTGCAAAGCCTCGTTGCCGATTTCTTCGCGGCAGACAAGCCTGTCGCCGCCATCTGTCACGGTGTGCTCCTTGCCGCGCGCAGCAAGGCAGCCGACGGCAGATCGGTGCTCCATGGGCGGCGCACCACCGCCCTGACCTGGTCGCAGGAGAAAATTGCCACGGGGTTTGCCCATTTCGGCAGACCATGGGACCGCGATTATTATAGAACCTATACCGAGGAGACGGGCCAACCCGAGGGATATATGTCCGTGCAAGCGGAAGTGACACGCGCGCTTGCGCGACCCGAGGATTTCCTCGCCGTTCCGCCCGACATTGCTTTCTTCAAATGCAAGACGAGCGGTCTGTCACGCGACTCCGCCGATGACGACACCTCTGCCTGGGTCGTGCAGGATGGCAACTACATCTCTGCGCGTTGGCCCGGCGATGCCCACACCTTCGCGGCCCGGTTCGACAATGTCATCCGAGGCAATCGCAATCTCGCCAGGGAAGAGCGAGGCACTCCTGAAGCCGAGGTAGCATCCTGAGCCGCATTTCGAGCATCTCGTGCCAGGGCAACCTCGCCTTGCGCCCGGAGCGCTTCTGGCTCGGCCCATGAACAGACGGCGACACGGCGCACCTTAGGTGGATTACCGCGACCGAGTGGCTGTGCGGCAGACCATGCAAACCTGTATCGCGAGTGACCGACCTCCACAGTTCGGCGGCAGGCAGATCGCGTCCGTTCGAGGTCATTCGCGAGCGACGCAGGCCCGCTCACTCTCGCAAACCACATCGTCAGGCTTTAGACCATTCAGCATGGCCAACCCGCTTCTACAAAAGCTCATCTTCTTCACGGACGAAAACCACCCCACCAGCGCCGGGCTTCAGACGCTCCTCGCCGCCTGGTCCCCCGCCACCCCTCTCCTTCTCAATACCGACATCGACCCCGGCATCGTCTCCACCACGATCATCGCCCGCTCTCGCCAATTCGCGGCCGAGCACGCACCCGCTCTCATTATCACGCTGCTGGCCGCCCCGCCGTCAGGAACTCGACCATCTCGGCCACCACGCCGCCAACGCCGCGTTGTGGGCCTTCACCCAGCAGGCTGCCCTCGAATGGGCGCCGCGCGGCATACGGGTGAACGCCATCGGCCTCGGGACCTCGCCCACCACTCCCTTCACTCCCACCGAGCAGGCGGCCACCCCTTCCCGTCCCGCCACCCCAGAGGACATCGCCGCCGCCATCCAAGCCATCGCGGCCTGGCCCTCCATGACCGGCCAACTCCTCCGCCTGGGCACCTAGCCCCAGGAGACGAAAGTTTTCTGGTCCTTTTTTCCAAAAAAGGACTGCTTGCCTTACACTCCCCAGCATGGACGCCTTCCGCCCCGCCAACGCCACCCAACGCCTCCGCCACGTCTTCCTGCGCGACATGGTTCTGCAAGCCAGCATCGGCGTGCACGCCTTCGAACACGAGGCGTATCAACGTATCCGCATCAACCTCGACCTCGCCGTGGACGACGACCAATCCCCCCACTCAAGCACGGCCGCCACTCGCCCCGACGAGCTTTCGCGCGTGGTGGATTACGAGCCCGTCGCCAACCAGGTGCGTGCCATCGTCGCCGCCGGCCATATCCGCCTGCTCGAAACGCTCGCCGAACGGCTGGCCCAATCGTGCCTCGAAGACCGGCGCGTGCACACCGTGCGCATACGGGTTGAAAAGCTCGACATATTCGCCGACACTGCCGCGGTCGGCATCGAGATAGAGCGTCAGCGCGCCTGACCCGTACTCCGTCGGCGCAATTTCATCCACTTCTGTGCCGAACTCCCCATATTTCCAATCGGATACGGTTCCGTGTCGGTTTGATGACACTCCGCCTGACCTGAATCCAGCAATGTCAAGCACTCTTTGCACCCGTCGCACCAAACCGCTCTGGCGCGGCGCGCTGTCCACATGCCGGCCTGGTCCCGCCGTGCCGAACAACCCACAGACTTATCCCCAACTGGATGTGGGCATCTCGCCCGCTTATCTCTGACCCGCATGTCCGACCTGCCCACCTCCGACCTCGCCGTGCCCGGCGCCGCGCCCGCCCCGAAAGGTGTCGCCGTCATCGAGGCCGTGCTCGCCACCTTGCCGCTCTCGCCGGGCGTCTACCGCATGCTCGATGCCAAGGGCGAGGCGCTCTATGTCGGCAAGGCGCGCAGCCTGAAAAAGCGCGTCGCCAACTACACGCAAATCCACCGCCTCGAGGAACGCCTCCGACGCATGGTGATGGACACGGTGTCGATGGAAATCGTCACCACCCACACCGAGGCCGAAGCGCTCCTGCTCGAAGCCAACCTCATCAAGCGCCTCAAACCGCGCTACAACATCGTGCTGCGCGACGACAAATCGTATCCCTGGCTGATGCTGGCCGAGGACCACGCCTTCCCGCAGGTCACCAAACATCGCGGCAGCCAATCCCGCCCGGGCAGCTATTGGGGCCCGTTCGCCAGCGCCTGGGCGGTCAACCAGACCGTCAACGCCATGCAGCGCCTGTTTCTGCTGCGCTCCTGCGCGGATACCGTGTTCGCCACGCGCTCACGCCCCTGCCTGCTGCACCAGATCAAGCGCTGCTCCGCGCCGTGCGTCGACCGGATCAGCCCCGAAGACTATGCGGCTCTCGTCGCCCAGGCGAAATCCTTCCTGTCCGGCAAGGTCGCGAGCCTGCAACGCGATCTTTCCGCACAGATGGAGGCAGCGTCGGAAAACCTGGAGTTCGAACGCGCCGCCACGATCCGCGACCGCATCCGAGCGCTCACCCACGTGCAAGGCTCCGGCGTCATCAATCCCGCGAGCCTGACGGACGCCGACGTGATCGCGCTGCACCAGATCGCCGGCCAGTCCTGCGTGCAGGTGTTCTTCATCCGCGGCGGCCGCAACAACGGCAACCGCGCGCATTTTCCCAACACGGTGAAATCCGACGAACCCGGCGACATCCTCGCCGCCTTCATCGCCCAGTTCTACGACGACAAGCCGCCGCCCGCTCTCATTCTCTCCAGCCACGACCTGCCGGAATGCGAACTCATCGCCGACGCGCTGAGCCTGAAAGCCAGCCGGCGCGTGGAAATCGCCGTGCCACGCCGCGGCGAGAAACGCCAGGTGATGGAGCACGCCGAGACCAACGCACGCGAAGCTCTCGAACGCCGCCTCGCCGAATCCGCAGGCCAGGCCAAACTCCTCGATGGCGTGGCCCAACTTTTCAATCTTGCCACTCCGCCCGACCGGATCGAGACTTACGACAACAGCCACATCATGGGCCAGGCCGCCTATGGCGTGATGGTCGTCGCCGGACCCGAAGGCTTCCGCAAGAACGCCTATCGCAAATACTCCATCCGCAGCGCCATCACGCCCGGCGACGATTTCGGCATGATGCGCGAAGTGCTCGAGCGCCGGTTCGCCCGTGCCCTGAAGGAGCAAGCCGAAGGCGCCGCCCCCGAAGACTGGCCCGACATCGTGCTGATCGACGGCGGCGCCGGCCAATACTCCGCCGCCCGCGCCGTGCTCGACGATCTCGGCGTTACCGACATCACGCTCATCGCCATCGCCAAAGGCCCCGACCGCGACGCCGGCCGCGAATGGTTCCACACCGCCGACCGCGCCCCTTTCCAGCTCCCGCCACGCGACCCGGTGCTGTACTACCTGCAACGCCTGCGCGACGAAGCCCACCGCTTCGCCATCACCACCCATCGCGCCGGCCGCAGCAAAGCCCTCGTCACCAGCGAACTCGACGAAATCTCCGGCATCGGCACCGCCCGCAAGCGCGCATTGCTCAACCATTTCGGCAGCGCGCGTGGGGTGAAGCAGGCGGGGTTGGAGGATTTGCAGGCGGCACCTGGGATAAACAAGGAAACGGCCAAGCGGATCTACGCGCATTTTCATTTGAAGTAAGGAAGGCCTTCTTTTCTGAAGAAAAGAAGCAGAAGACTTTTGCTCCTTGCTATTACGCTCGATTGATCGCGATGTTCATGGAGGCTGGTATGTGTTTTCTGCTTCTGTTGTGCGATCGTTGCGTTTCAATCGAAAACATTTCGTGGGAGCGAAACGTTGACACAGATGCTGACGGCACCAGCGGTCGACTTGATGTAGCCGACCGAGCCGGCCAGCGAGGTCGCGCACGCTCCATTGACGCCACCCTCTCGCCGACGCCGTCGTCGGTACGATCGTGACCGGCTAATTGGCGTGCGGCGCGGCCGTACTACTCTGTGCCGGCTTGGCCATCACGTCCGGACTGGGCGTGATAAGCGAAGCCGGGTTGAAAAAATACACGATGACAAACACCGCAAGCGCCCCGCCAGCCTTGATGCCCAGCGGCAACTCGATGCTGAGAAGCCCAGGCGTCATCGAGACAAATCCGGCGGCCGCAATCGAAAGTACAATCCGGAACACCTGATATTGGAACGGCGTCGGGCTCGGGAATACAATCGCCATCACCAGGATTGCCGCCACGAACACCACGCCGCACGCAGCCGCAGTCGCCTTTTCCCATGTCGCCATAGATATCGCTCCTCGCAGGTCGTTCGTCGCTTGCACCGCAGGATCGCGGATGGCAGCGTCCGCCTTTCGATGCCGGTCGACATAAAGCTTGAAACCGCGCGCGTCCGTAGCAGCTTTCGCCGCATCGGCCATGCACCGCACGAACCCGATCGTATCGTCGCGCGCATGGGGCAGCCGCAATATCTCCGAGCCGCCTTTGCCGTCTTCCAGCCAGAAACACGGCAGGTCGCCGCTCTGTAGAAGCGGGTAGCGCTTCTGCCCATCGGTGAACGCGGCCGCGATGCCGGCCGGATCGCCGGCCCTGACCTCCCGCGCCAGCGGGATCACCAAATCGGTGCCCGAAATCACGTCGATCTCCGACCTGTGCTGGCTGAAATACGCCGAGATGTTTTCGTCGCTCGAGAAATAGAGCGGTATTGCCTGAAAATACGGCCGAGCGGCGCCGGCCTGTCCACTCATGTCCCGGCCGTGCATGCCGCGAGCGCATCGACGATGTCCTGCCGGGTCCGGTCCGGCTTGCCGGCCAGTTGGCGCGCCACACATTCCGCGTCAGGCAGACTGACGATCCCGCCGTCGAAATCGACCACGATCTTCATGGCCGGCGCCCCAGGCAACGGCCGCGCCATGCGCCTGGCTTCGGCATAGGCGTCCGGCACGGAGGCGTGCATGAGCAGCATCTCGATCAGCAACTCACGCGCCTGCATGGCCGACCCCGCGATTTTGTTCTGCCACCATACAAGCCGCGCGATGCCCGGCAACCATTCTGTCGCCAACCAACCTACCCCCCGTAGAACGCCCCCCGCCCCAGCTCCCGCAAATGCAGCATCATCTCGTCCGGCCGCTCCTGCTCCGGCAGCCGCACATGCGCCTCGATCGGCTCGGCGATGAGCGGATGATGGTCGCCCACCTCCAGCACGGCGCGCACGGCAAGCTCCAGCACGGCCACCGCATTTCCCAGCAGCGGCAGCCCTGTCAGAGGCGAGGGCTCGAACGGCCAGCCGGAGAGCGTGTCGCCCTCGTGGATCGCCGGCCGCGACTGGAACGCGAGCGCCTCCTCGGCATCCTCGCGCCCCAGCATGTGCAGCGCGAACACCCCGGTCGCCCGGATCGCCGCATAGGCCAGCCCGTCCACCGGCAACGCCACCATCAGCAGCGGCGGCGTGAACGAGGTCTGCGTCACCCAATGCACGGTCGACGCGATCGGCGTGTTCGCCGTGTCGAGCGCGGTCACCACGTGCACCCCATAGGGAAACATGCGCAGCGCAAACCGCCGGTCTTCCGCCCTCAAAATCCTTGAACCTCAAAGTCCGTTCGAGAATGCGCTGCGGTGAGTCAGCTGGCGGTGATTTGCGAGCACCGGACCGGAGCGGCCTTGGTGGCCGTGAGGACCGGAGCGCAGCAAATCGCCGTCAGATGGCCGCCGTAGTAGCATTATCGAACGGACTTTCAGCTTTCCTCGAACAGCGCCGTGCTGATGTAACGCTCGGCGAACGAGGGGATGATCGTCACGATCCGTTTGCCGGCCATTTCGGGCCGCTTTGCCAATTGCAATGTCGCCACCAGCGCCGAGCCGGACGATATTCCGCCCGGTATGCCTTCGGAACGCGCCAGCCTGCGGGCCGCGGCGAAGCTCTCCTCGTTGCCCACCTGGATCACCTCGTCGATCAGGTTGGTCTGCAGGATCGCCGGCACGAACCCCGCCCCGATGCCTTGCAGCGGATGCGGCCCCGGCTCGCCGCCCGAGAGCACGTGGCTCGCCTCGGGCTCGACGGCCACCATCCGGATCGCCGGATTACGCGCCTTGAGCACCTGCCCGATCCCGGTCAGCGTCCCGCCGGTGCCGATGCCGCTCACCACCGCATCCACCTGGCCCTGCGTGTCGTGCCAGATCTCCTCGGCCGTCGTGTTGCGGTGGATCTCCGGGTTGGCCGCATTGCCGAACTGGTTCGGGCTGATCGAGCCCGGATGCTGGTGCATCAGCTCCTCGGCCCGTCCGATGGCGCCTTTCATGCCGGCCGCCCGCGGCGTCAGCTCGAGCTGCGCGCCCAGGAACGCCAGCATCTTGCGGCGCTCGATGCTCACGCTCTCCGGCATCGTCAGGATCAGGCGATATCCGCGCGACGCGCACATGAACGCGAGCCCGATGCCCGTATTGCCCGACGTCGGCTCGATGATGATCGTATCCGGCCCCACCAGCCCGGCCGCCTCGAGTGCGAGCACCATGTTCACCCCGATCCGGTCCTTCACGCTGGACGTCGGATTGAAGAATTCCAGCTTCAGGCAGATGTCCGCCTGAATGCCCTCCTCGCGCGTAATCCGCGGTATCCGCACCAGCGGCGTGTTGCCGATCGTCTCGGCGATGCTGTCATAAATCCGTCCGCGCAGCGGCTTGTCAAAACGCAGCGCGGGTCGGCTGTCGGGGGCGTGCGTATCCATCCCATCTCTCCTCAAGAGCTTATCACCGCCAAGACGCCCGGTGGGGCTGGCGTTCCCCCGATGCTGTCGTCAAACTCGCGTTCATGTCCAGGCGGCGCTTCGATATCACGCCCGATCTGATGCTGCGCGCCTATCGCGCCGGCCTCTTTCCCATGGCCGAGCGCCGCGGCAGCGACCGGCTCTACTGGCTCGACCCCGAGCAGCGCGGCATCCTCCCGCTCGACACGTTTCACATCCCCCGCCGCCTGCGCCGCACCGTTCGCAGCACCGATTTCGAGGTCACCTCGAACCGCGACTTCGCCGGCGTCATCGCCCACTGCGCGGCCCCGGCCGAGGGCCGCGAGGACACCTGGATCAACCGCGACATCGAGCGCCTGTTCACCGCCCTCTATCTGAACGGCCACGCCCACAGCGTCGAAGTGTGGCACCAGGGCGCGCTCGCCGGCGGGCTCTATGGCGTGATGCTGGGCGGCGCCTTCTTCGGCGAAAGCATGTTCAGCCTGGTGCGCGACGCCTCCAAGGTGGCACTCGTCCATCTCGTGGCCCGCCTGCGCCACGGCGGCTTCACCCTGCTCGACACCCAGTTCGTCACCGCCCACCTTGCCCAGTTCGGCGCGATCGAGATACCTCGTGAGCTGTACAAAGCGCGATTGGACGAGGCGGTGAAGGTTCAGGCTGTATGGGCCGCGGAGCTCAAGGAAGCAGTCCTTTTTTGAAAAAAGGACCAAAAAACTTTTGAATGTTGGCGATTTCTTTACGTCTGGCGTGATACTAGGGCCGATTTGTTAAACGTCCTGCATCCAGGCGGGGGCCTACGCACGATACCCTAACCTGCATCGAGGACCTGATTTGCTCTCCGCGCTGTTTGCCAAGGAATTCGACCGCTATTTCAGCTATGTGGGCTCCGGCCAGCCGCTCTGGCTGTTCGTCCATGTGCCAAAAACCGCCGGCAGCTCGCTGACGGCCGAAGCCGAGTCGATCCTCAAGCCGTCCTTCAACATCGACATCGACCATACGGACACGACCCGCACCTACCAGGCCAAATTCGACAATGCGGTCGCCGACTTCGTGGCCAGCCAGGCCGAACGGCAATACCGTTTCTGCACCGGCCACATCAATGCCCGCCAGGTCGAGATGATCCGCGCCGGCGTGCCGGAACTGCGCTGCTTCACCATGCTGCGCAACCCGATCCACCGGATCGTGTCGGACTACCGCTACCAGCGTTCGTCGATGAACACGGCGCAGGCACAATTCATCGCCAATACGCCCAACTTCAAATCCTATGTCGCGCGCAAGCACGTCCACAACAAGATCGCGCTCAATCTCGTACCGCGCGAGCTCGTGCTCGCCGGCGACGTGCCGGGCTGCGTCGATTATATCCTCAACACCTATTCGTTCCTCGGCTTGCAGGAAATGTATCCGCTCAGCCTGCGTGCGCTGACCGCGCTGATGGGCGAAATGCGCCTGCCGGAAGCGCGCGTACGGGTGAACAGCGGCACCCAGGATCAGGTCGAGCTCGACCCGGAGCAGGAAAAGCACCTGCGCTCGCTCAATGCAGTAGATATCGGCGTCTATCAGGCGTTCCTGACGCACTACCGCGCTATTCGCGAGGATCTGATCGTGTATATGCGCAAGCTGCCGCAGCCGCAGGTGGCCAAGGTCGCGTAGAAAGAAAGCGGTTCTTTTTTGGAATAAAAGAACCAAAAGACTTTTGCCAGTTTGACGTATCCGCGCCGCGGAGCTTGCGACGGCATGGCGAAAGTTTTTTGCTTCCTTTCTTCAAAAAAGGAGTCTGTCCTACTCAGGCGGCAATGGATCGGCCCGATCCAGATACGCCACCAACCCGCCCCGGATCGCCTCGAAGCGCGCAGCAAACACATCATAGATCGCCACATCCAACGCGTTGCGCTCGCGTATCGTCGTCTCGACGCTCGCGGAAAGATGCACCGCATTCTCCGGCGTCGGCGTATTGACCCGCTTGAACACCCCCGGCCGCCGTGGCGCCCCCGCCAAGGTAGTAATCAGCCGCAACGAGAGATCGTACGCTTCCTGAATGCCCACGAACGCGTAATTGGCCATGATGTAGTCCACGCAAGCGCCGGCGTCGTTATCCTCACGTAATGCATGCGGTATTAATGCACCGGACGCCTTGTTCCACTCGCCCGGCAGCTCGAGATAGCTCTCGATCGTCGGGTGTGCCTCGCGAAACTGCTCGTATCCGACATGCATCGACGAACATTGATAGCGATAGTCCGATACGAAACGCTTCACCGGATCACGCAACAGCGTGATCGCCCGCGTATCCGGCAGCGCACCCTTGATGCGGCTGACATGTTCGGCCGCAAGATGCCCGGTGCAGTAGGCATAGCGTTTCGCCTTCGCCAGCCCGATAAAGCGCCACACCGCCTCGGCCAGCAACTCCTCGAAGGTGAACTCATCCAGCTTCGTGTAGTCGATGAAGATGTGATAGTTCGGCGCAAGGATCGGCACCAGCTCGCCATTGAACGAACTGCCCGCCGTCTTCGGAATATGCACGAACAGCCAGAGCGCGAAGCGGCTCAGTATCTCGTCGAAGTAAAGCTGGTAGCGTCCGGCAAACAGGTCCGCAAGCAAACTCGGGGTCTGGGATCGCTGCCCGAGCCCCTCACCATCATCGCCCAAACGCAAGCCTCCAACCTTCGGAATCCGACAACGCCCGAGCTGACCGCGCTGCCCGATTGCAGCAGGTAAGCGCAAGCGGAATTTTTGGTAGGACCTGAATTACAAAGATGCGAGCGACGGCGCCACGAGTCCCAATATTCCCAGCACCGCACCGAACGCACCCAGCAACAGCCCGCCCCATACCAGAAGCCTCGATCCGGTGATGACAGACGCGGTCGTCAGCACTATGCCGAGTTGCAAGGCGGCCGATGCGTTGTCGAACGCCTCCAACCGCTCGTGCGCCCCGTCCCGCTCATGTTCCAGCCCAGTCGCCTTGGCGGCCAGCGCCAGCTTGCCGCTCTTCGGGTCGTTCTCGAAATGGACAACGTCGGCCGCCAGCTTGGCCTGCAGCGCCGCCGCCTCCTGCGGGTTGGCCGCCGGTATCACCGCGGCGATCGCCGCCAGATCCCGCGTCTCGTTCGCCCGCGTCGACTTCGCCTGATATTCCGCCCACACATCGGCGGCCGCCACGGAGCTCTCGCTCATTCTCGTATTGGCGTGCTGCGCACCCTGTTCGCAGAACGCCAGGCCAGCCGCCAGGATCGCGATCAGCAGCGCCGTGTGCTTGCGGCCGCCATGGGCGGCTTCTTCGGCGTGCTCGTGGGTTTCCAGGGTTTCGCTCATCAAGGGGGGAACTCCGAAGGAAGCGGTTCTATTTTGGAGAAAAGAACCAGAAAACTTTTGTTCCCTCGCTGTACCGAGCGCAATGGCAAAGGTGGAACTAACACCTTGGTACCAGCAAAGAAGCAAAAGTTTTTTGGTCCTTTTTTCAAAAAGGCTGCTTACCCGACCTCCCGCAAAGCCTCCCCCAACGACATCCGCCCATCATACAACGCCCGCCCCACGATCACCCCCGCAAGCCGCCCAGCCGACGCCTCGCGCAGCACCCGCAGATGCTCCAGCCCGCCGATCCCGCCGCTCGCGATCACCGGCAACCGCGACGCATCGGCCAACGCCAGCGTCTGCTCGACATTGACCCCCTCCAACATGCCATCGCGCGAAATGTCGGTGTAGATCAGCGCCGAGACACCCGCATCTTCGAAGCGGCGCGCCAACTCCAGCGCCGAGAGGCTCGACGTCTCAGCCCAGCCATCGGTCGCCACAAACCCGTCGCGCGCATCGATGCCAACCGCGATCCGCCCCGGAAAACTGCGGCATGCCTGATGCACCAGGATCGGCTCGCGCACCGCAGCCGACCCCAGGATCACCCGCGACACACCCTTCTCCAGCCACGCCTCGATGCCGGCCAGGTCGCGTATCCCGCCGCCCAACTGCACCGGTATGGTCACCGCCGCCAAAATCGCGCGGACTGCCCCGGCGTTCACCGGTGCGCCGGCGAACGCGCCGTTCAGATCCACCACATGCAGCCAAGCGGCCCCCGCCGCCTCGAACGCCCGTGCCTGCGCGGCCGGGTCGGCGCCATAGACGGTCGCCAGCTCCATCTCGCCACGCTGCAGCCGGACGCACGCGCCGTCTTTCACATCGATCGCCGGATACAGGATCACGCCGGCCCGGTGTCCCGGCTGGTATCCTGATCCGCCTCGGCCGACGCGCGGCGCAGCGCCTTGGTGTAGAAAAACCCGCGGATCACCCGCCCCTTCACCCGCGCATATTCGGGGTGCGTGCCCCAGCACACATAGCCCATCGACTGGTACAGCGCGATCGCCGCCGCCTGCGTCTCGCGCACATCGAGGTTCAGCACACGGTAGTTCAGCACCCGCGCCCGCTCCTCGATGCGCTGCATCATCAGCCGTGCAAGCCCCTGCCCGCGCGCGAACGGCGCCACGAAACTATGCATGATGCTGGCGGCAAAACTCTGCGCCTCGTTGTTGCGCGGCTGGCGCACCAACTGCGCCGATCCGGTGATCACCCGATCCACGCGCCCCACGAACAATTCGCGCTCGGGCACCAGCATCACGCCGCGGAAATACCGCTCCAGCGCCTGGCGCCCGGGCGGACTCACCCAGCCGAACCCGCCGCCCTCCAGAATGGCCGCGTTGGTCGCCTCGCACAGCGCGTTCAGGTCGTCGTCGTGCAGCTCGCTCACCCTCTCCACCACCAGATCGGGCGGCTGGGAGAGACCGGCTTCATCCGCGGGCGCCATCATCACGCCCGGCATGGCACGGGCGCCCAGCGCAGGAAATTGGCGAGAATGCGCAAGCCCACCTCCTGACTCTTCTCCACATGGAACTGCGTGCCCGCCCTGCAGCCGCTTGCCACCAGCGCCGGCACCTCGCCACCATAGCGCACCCGCGCCACGATGTCCGCCTCGCGGCCGCCTTGCAGGCCATAACTATGCACGAAATAGACATGCTCGCCGGGCTGCACGCCGTCCAGCAGCATATGCCCCGACGGCGCGAACTCCAGAGCATTCCAGCCCATGTGCGGCAACCGCAGCCCCGGCGCGTCCAGCCGTGCGATCTCGCCCTCGACCCAGCCGAACCCCGGCGTGCCGACCGCTCCCTGCGCCGCATGTTCGAGCCCGCTGCGCGCCATCAATTGCATACCCACGCAAATCCCGAGGAACGGCACGCCAGCCTCGGTCCGCTCGATCAGCGCCTGCCACAATCCCGGCCGCTCCTGCAGCCCGTGCGCGCACCGGTCGAACGCACCCTGCCCCGGCAGCACGATCCGGTCGGCTTGCCGCACGCAAGCGGCCTCGCCGGATACTGAAACCTCGGCCTCCACCCCGGCCAGCTCGGCCGCGCGCACGAGCGCCCGCTCGGCCGAAGCCAGATTGCCGCTGCCGCAATCGACGACGCAGACCCGCATCACCCGGCGCGCGCGCCCGCCCCACCCAGCGGCTGATCGTCAAGCAGACGCTGCAGAGCCGCATCCTCACCCACGCCCGCGACCACCGGCCCTGGCACGAACCCGCGCCGCGCCAGGTTCCATCGCAGCAGATCGGGGCAGACAAACCCCTGCAGAACGGCCAGCCCCAGCAGCGGCGCGGCGGAGTGCAAAAGCCGTCCCACGGTCAGCACGAGCAGAAACGACGCCATGTTCAGCGCCGCCGCAATCCAGGCCCGTCCACTTGCCAGCCACAGCGCCCCGAACAGGCATGCGGCCCAGGAAAACCCCTCGCGCACCAGCACCGGCAACTCTTCGTCCCGCGCATCCGGCCTCGAATGGCTAGTGAACACGATCATAATGCCCCCTTCGTCGATGGCACCGCGCCCGCCGCCCGTGCATCGATCGCGCAAGCCATCCGCAAGGCACGCGCGGCTGCCTTGAAACAGGCTTCGGCAACGTGATGCGCGTTCGTCCCCGCGCGCTGCGTCACATGCAACGTCAGCCGCGCGTTGGTGGCGAACGCGCGGAAGAACTCCTCGCACAACTGCGTATCCATCGTGCCCAGCATCGGCCGCTCGAACCGCACGCTCCAGGCGAGAAATCCCCGCCCCGATATGTCGACGGACGCTTCGGCCAGCGCCTCGTCCATCGGCACGCTGGCATGACCGAACCGCGTGATGCCCGCCTTGCCGCCCAGCGCCTGTGCCCATGCCTGGCCCAGCACGATGCCCACATCCTCGACCGTATGATGCGAATCGATATGCAGGTCCCCTTCCGCACTCACCGTCATGTCCACGCCCGAATGCCGCGCCAGCGCCGTCAGCATATGGTCGAAAAATCCCACGCCGGTCGCAATCGTCGAAGCACCCGACCCATCCAGATCGAGCGAAAGCTCGATCCGCGTCTCATTGGTGGTCCTCTTAACCGTCGCCTGCCGCATCCAAACTCGTTGAGCCCCCCACGCCAGCCCCGTCAAGCAAGAACTTGCAAAAGTTTTTTGCTTCTTTTTTTCAAAAAAGAAGGCCTTCCTTTCTCGAAATGCTTCAGATCAAGCTTCAGCCGCCCACCAACCTGCCCGCCCGCTGGCAAACCCTGGAACAGCACGCCACCCCAAGCTTCTTCCAAAGCTGGACGTTCCTCGGCTGCCAGTTCGAGACCCGCTTCGCCGGCGCCCAGCTCCTCTGCGTCAGCCAGGACGGCGCGGACATCGCCCTGGCCCTGCTCGGCACCGGCCGGCAGCGCCTCTGGCTGAACCAGACCGGCAATCGCGAGGCCGACCAGGTTTTCATCGAACACAACGCCTTGCTCGTGGCACAAGGCGAGGAAGCGTGCGTCCCGGCCGCCCTGCGCACCGCCGCCCGCGCCGGCATCGTCGAATTGGGCGGCGTGGACGACGCGACCCTGAACGCCGCCCGCCAAGCCGGCTGGGTGGCGCACGCGCAAAGCCGGCTCGCCCCGTATGTCGCGCTGGACCAGCTCCGGCAGCCCTATCTCAACACGCTCAGCTCCAACGCCCGCGCCCAGATTCGCCGCGCCCAACGCCTGTACGGCGCCGGCCTGGCCCTATCGCGCGCCGCAAACACCGAACAGGCGCTCGCCTGGTTCGCGGAGATGGTAGCCCTGCATCAGCAGGCCTGGAACGCACGCGGCAAGCCCGGCGCATTCGCCAGCCCCGCCATGCTCGGCTTCCACGCCGAACTGATTGCCCGCGCTTGGCCGGCTGGCGAAGCCGACCTGCTGCGAATCGCCGCCGACGGGCGGCATATCGGCACGCTCTACAATCTCATCCGCAACGGAAGCGTACACTGCTACCAAAGCGGTTTCGCCTATTCCGCCGACCCGCGCGACAAGCCCGGCCTGTGCTGCCATGCCCTCGCTATCGAGCACTACGCGCAAGCGGGGGTGCGCGAATATGATTTTCTAGGCGGGGCGGATCGTTACAAGACGACGCTGGCGCAGAACGGGCGGTGGCTGCATTGGGGGAGCTTGCATGGATGGAAGACAAGCGGTTCTTTTCTGAAAAAAAGAACCAAAAAACTTTTGTCTGAAAGTCGATTGTTCAGAACAGGACGGCCTGGTTGAGGAAATCGGCGAGCTGGGTGTCCACGTCGTCCGGGCTCGACGCGATCGTGACCGACACCGCCAACGGCGGGTTGCCCGTGCCGCGCAGCATGTCGCCGGCCATGGCCAGTCGGTCTGCCAGCCCGCCGGCGACCAGATGCCGCCCGCGCAGCACGGTGTAGGCGCCCCGTCGCCCGCTGTCGCGCGCCGCCAGCACCACCCATTGCGCGCCCGAGCCCAGCCGCACCACAGTCGTGTCGATGTCGTCGGCTCCGGCCAGAAACACCGTCGCCGGTGCGCGCGCCGCATCGAGCACGCGCGACGGATTGGCCCCCGCCGGGAGCGCCGTGGCCTGCAGCTCGAACACCGCACCCCGGCAATGCACCTGCTCCAGGCTCACCGCACCGGCAATCGTCGGCAAGCCCGCCGTGCAGCCGGCCGGCAGGTCCATACGCGGCACCCTTGCCGCCACCGCCGCGCCGCGGTGCTCCAGCAGCCCCGCACCAAACGGCGCTGCAAAGGCCACGATCAGCACCGGCAGACAGGCGACCAGCACCGACACCGGCCTGACCGGTGGGCCCGCGCGCACCGGTCCCGCCGCACCCAGCGCGACATCCTGCCGGAACGGCAGCCCGGCCAGCGCCAGCATCACGATGACAAACGAAAAGAACACCCAGCCATAGATAATGTGGTCCGCTACCCCTGCCTCGGCACTGCCGAGCCAATGCCCCAACATGACGATGCCCAGCCCGCGAAACCCGTTGGCTACCACCGGCACCACGCACGAGACCGCAATGAACGCCGCGCGACGCCACGGCGAGCGGAACATCGTCACCGCATACAGCACGCCGAACGCTACCGCCGCGATCAGGAACCGCAGCCCCGCACACGCCTCGGCCACGTAGAACTGGCCTTCCGGAATGGTGATGGTGAACGCGTTCGCCTCGAACGGCACATCGAGCACGCGCAATCCGCCCAGGATGAACGCCGTGGTGAAATGCTGCAGCACCGGCGTGATGAACGCGCCGAACGGCACCAGGAACACCAGATACAGAAACGCCGCCGACAGCGCCCACCACAACCGCAAGCCCAAAGCCGCCAACAGCAGCAGTTCGGCAAACCCCACGAACGCGAGCTGTCGCCCCTCCATGATGCCCAGCACATCCGCCGCAATCCAAACCAGCGCGCAAGGCAAGGCGGCCAGCACCGGCCAGAACCATGGCGCCGGCACACCCCTCGCCAACACGAGGCGGCGTTCCCACAGCAGCCAGCCCACGATCGGCAGCACCAGCCAGCAATGGCCGTATGCCGTCGAAGCGTTCCAGGTCGCCACCGCCGCGCCGATCTCGGCCGAAAACATCAGGCACAGCACGGCCAGGCACGTAACTGCCACAAGCCACGCCGCGCGCACCGGCCCCACCGCCGAACGCGCCATCGTCGCGCTCATCCCACGCCACGCACGAGCATCGGCCCGATCGCGTTGGCCACCGGCAACGGCAGCCGCTTCCACGCGGCAATCATCAGCTTGTATTTCGGGTTGGTGGGATTGACTTCGGGAATCGCCTGCCCCGGTGCCGTCAGCACGCGATACGGCAACGCCTGCGGCACGAACCCCCAATTCTTCTTGAACGCGAAAGCCCCTGTGCCTTCCTTGCTGCGTCCGAAATCGAACAGCCGGCAACCACGCGCGGCCGCACGCTTCATCGTCTCCCAATACATCATGTCGTTGGCAAAACACGCGCGCGCGGCCGGTGTGCCGCCGCCATAATACGGGATCACCTCGTCGCGCCAATAGAAGTTCAGCACCGACGCCACCGGCCGCGCACTGCCCGATTGCGGATCGGACACGCTGACCACATCCATCGCATCGCCAAACAACTCGGCCAACAGCCGGAAATACCTGCGCGCGAACACCGGCGTGCCGAGATTGCGCACGCTCTCCGCATAGACCGCATGCAGGCCGTCCACATCGCGGTCCACACGAACGTCCAACCCACGCTCCATAGCCTTGCGTACCACCGCACGCTGCTTGCGCGGAATGGCCTTCAGATTGGCCTCGTCGCTTGCCACAATCGCGCGCCTGAACGTCACATAGAGCGCCGCCCGCTCCTGCCAGTCCTGATCCAGCCAATCCTCAGGCGGCGCCTGCAAGAGCCGGAACTCGCACGCCGACGCGCCCAGTTTCGCACGCAGCCCCGCCGCATGCTCCGCCAGGGCGCGAGCGGCCTGCGCACTCGCCGCCAACGGGCCGCCATACACGCAAAACGGATTGCTGATCAGCGTATTGCCAAACAAGCGAGTCTTGACCTGCGCCAGCGGCAGCACGCCCACAATCGCGCCATCCTGCTCGGCGGTCAGGTAATGCGTCGTGTGGGAAAACGCGCGCTCGATCACCGTGCGCCAGGCGGCGAGATGGAAGAAGGTGGCGTCCGGCCGTGCGTGGACGAAGGCGTCCCAGGCGGTACTGTCTGGACCCAACGGCCTGACAACGATCATTCAGGAAGCAGTCCTTGTTTTGAAAAAGGACCAAACAACTTTTGCTTGTTGGCCACGAATTTCCCAACAGGCGAACGACAAGTTGCAAAAGTTTTTTGGTTCTTTTTTTCAAAAAAGAACATCTTGCCTAAACACCTCATCCACGCAATTCCACCTAAAATCCCCAAGCAATCTCTCAATACGCCCAAATGTCCTCGACATGTTCACGTAATGCCGGAACTTCGCCATACGCGGCGCAGCCTCGTTGCGCGGCTGCCCAGGGTCGATCTCCCATGGATGCGTATAGAACATCCCCGGCCCTTCCAGCCCCGCGCGACGCAAGCCCGCGCGAAAGATGCCATACGGCAACAGGCGAAAATACCCGCCGCCGGCACAGGGAAGATTCCGGCCACCAATTCGCACCGTCGTCATCGGTATCTCCGTCAGCCGCCCGCCCGCCACGCGATGCGGCACGCGCGGCGCCTCCGGCATGCCATACAGATCATGTTTGATGGGGTAAATACTGGAACTGTACCCATACCCCTCGTCGGCCAGCACATCGAAGGCCCACGGATTGCGCGCGTTGATCGAGAATGTCGGCGCCCGATAGCCACGCACGGCCACGCCGCCCACATCCTCCAGCAAGCGCCGCGCACGACCGACATCGTCGGCGAATTCGCTTTGCGTCTGCTCGTTGGCCAGGCGATGCGCGTAACCGTGGCTTGCCAGTTCGTGCCCGCCGGCGACGATCCTGCGCACCAGCGCCGGATGTCGGTCCGCCACCCAGCCCAGCGTAAAGAACGTGCCGCAAACGGCATTGTCCGAAAACAACTGCAGCAACCGGTCGGTATTCTGCTCCACCCGCCGCGGCAGCGTGTCCCAGTCCCGCCGGTCGATCGTGCCTGCAAACGCCTGCACCTGAAACCAGTCCTCCACATCGACCGTCATCGCGTGGACGGGACCGCTTGCGGGTGCGCGCGCCACCGTCAGAACGTCTTCCGCACGCCAAGGACGACGTTCGTCTGATCGCCCGACAATCCGCGCGTGCCCGCCGCCCCCACGGCCGAACCACCTACGAAATACGTGCCGTTGAACCGCAGATATGCACCGATATTCTGCTGGAACGACTTGTCGACGCCGGCCGAGAAGCTCACCGTGTCGCCCGATGCGTTGCCGGCCGCGCCGGATTGGTTGCTGCCATATTGCACATAGCCGTTCAGCGTGATCGTCGGCGTCAGCAGATGCACTTCGTTCACGCTGCCGAACGTGCCGTTGGTCTGGATGTTCGCGCTGTTGAGGAACGGCACGCCGAAACCGTTGAACACCGGAACACCCACCTGCATCGTCGTCTCGCGATGGATGGCAATGCTCACCGTATCGTAATCGTTCTCATACGTGGCCGTCAGATCGAGCCGCTTGAGATGGTTGAGGTTCTGGTTGCCCGCAAACGATCCGTTGGTGGACAGCAGCGGAGCCGCTTGCAGGGCGGAAGCCGCAACACCGGTTTCGCTGGAGCCGTCGAACAGCAAATCCTGCAAATCCTGGTCTTCGGTGGAG
Organism: uncultured Alphaproteobacteria bacterium; assembly: GCA_963848205.1. Lineage (GTDB taxonomy): Bacteria > Pseudomonadota > Alphaproteobacteria > Acetobacterales > Acetobacteraceae > BOG-908. Next base: position 1,206,193 of record CAWKCV010000003.1, read on the forward strand.
ATGCCTTCGGAATAGCCGCCGAACACACGCACGCGCGGCGTCGCCTGCACCGAGCCTTGCGCATATAACGAGCCAAACCCGTCCACATAGCGATATTCCAGCGTGATCGAACTGCCCTTGAATGGAGTAAGCTTCACGCCGCCCGAGCCGATCGGGCCCGCATAGGCAAACTGGCTGCGCGGGTAATTGAGGTTTTCGTAGCCGACTTCGCCAAGCAACGTCACCAGGCGCGTATAGGCGTAGCTGATATCGTCGGTGACCAGCACACGCCGCCCGCCGGACTGCGCCCCGTTGCCGGTATAATAGCTGGCATCGATGCCGGCCTTGTCCTGCAGCCGGCCGTAATTCTCGCCGGTGGTGAAGTTCGTGTACGCACGCTCGGTGCCCAGCGTGGAACTGCCATAAGCCCGTGGATTGCCCAGCAACTGTTCCAGCAGCGGATTGGCGAACGCGTTGCCGAGCCCGGGCCCGTCGGTCGCACTTTCACTGTAACTCACGCCGGCCTGCACCGTGCCCGTGCCACCCAGCGTGTGCGACAGATACGGCGAGACGGCAAAGCTGCTGACCTGCTCGCGCTGGTTGGGCGACAATGTCGCGACTGTTCCCGGCCCCACGCCACCGAACACGGATTGCTGGCTGATCGAGCCGCGCAGGTCGAAATACAGCCAGCCGGGCAGCAACGTCGCCGTCGCCGCACCACTTCCCTGCTGCTCCAGCTGCGAGAAATCGAAATTCTCCGCATAGATCTGCCCGATCGGGTGGTAATCCAGGTTCACCTGCAATCGCTGCGACGTATCGGTGATCATCAGTCCCGGCTGTATCTGCGTCAGAAAATCGCTGCCGCGCGAGACACCCTCCGCACCCGCCGCCGCACCCACATCGGTGGTATATTCCTCCGACACATCGATGCTGCCATGGATCTGCAGATTGGGCGCCGACACGCCACGCGGCGAAGCCTGCGTCTGCCCCAGACCGCTGAACAGATCGCCGCTCGTCGAAGGCGCAGTCGGGTCCACGCCTGAGCGCGGCAGCACCGTATCGGTAGGCGGGCTGACGGATGGCACCTCCTGCGCCTGCGCGGCGGCGGCGAAGAGGCAGATGCCGCTGAGCAGGAGGGGTTTGAGGTGCAATTTGACCGCCTGAGGAAGGAAGCGGTCCTTTTGTGAAAAAAGGACCAAAAAACTTTTATCTCTGGCCACGTCACGTCTAACCGGCATACGCCAACAGACAAAGTTTTTTGGTCCTTTTTTCAAAAAAGGACTGCTTTCTCAATCCCTGGGCGGCGGCGGCGCATTCGGCTTGGCATAATACTCGCCCGTATAACTATACGCGCCAAAGCTAGACCTATTCCGCCCCGCCTGCTTGTTCAGCAGCAGCACCACCTTCGGGCACGCCTTGATCATCTCCAGCGCTGCTTCCAGCTCGTTGCGCTGCGTGCGCCCCGCCTCGACCACCATCATGATCTGCGAAGCCGTCGGCGCCAGCACGCTGGGATCCGACGTCGCCAGCAGCGGCCCCGTATCGATCACCACCGTGGAACTCGCGAACCGCCGCGCCAACTGCTCGGCGGCTGCCGGCAGAGGCTGGCTGCGCTCGCCCGGCTCCAACCCGGCCAGCGTGTCGCCCAGCGGCAGGATGAACAGCCCCGGCACCGGCGTCGGCACCACCATACGCTCCGGCTGAATACTGTCGTCGGCGGCCAAATCCAGCAGCCCGGGCGCGCCGCCAAGCCCGATCAATTCGGACAGGCAACGCACCTTGGCGTCCGCATCCACCAGCAGCACCGAGCGCGACCCGGTGCGCGCCAGCGACGCCGCCATGTTCAACGCGGCGAAACTCTTGCCTTCCGCCGGCCGCGTGCTCGTCACCAGCACCATGTTGCCGCAGCGCTCACCCGCGGCGATCGACGCCTTGACCACCGTATGCAGCCGGCTCGCCGCAATACGGAACTCGTCACCCAACCGCGTGCGGCCTTCGGACTCGATAATCAGCCCCGCGCGCGCCATTTCGGCGAGCGTGCGCGGTGGCGGCGCATCGACGAGCTGCGGCGCATGCAAGTCCATCTCAATTCGCTGCGTGTAATGCAGCAACACGCCCCCCAGAACCACCACCAGCATCCCCAGCGCCGAGCCGAACACCGCCATGTGGCGCAGGCGCATGGCGACGGTGGGCGGCAAGGCAGCCAACGAAATCGCGCCGATCACCGGCCGCCCCATCGCCCGCAGATCGATGATGCTATGGAACGACTGGTCGAGCGTGATCATCGCGGCCACCACGCCCACTCCTGACGCCAGCCCGGCGATCAGCACGCCGATGGAGAGCAGCACGCGCGCGGGCGCCACCGGACGCTGCGGCACCTGCGGCGGGTCGATGATCACCATCTTCACGTTGCTCGCACGCACCTGCGCCGCGGTCGCGATGCGCATGCCCTCGCGACGCGCCAGCAACTCGTCATAGTTCTTGCGAAGCACATCGTAGTCGCGGTTGAGGTTGATATATTGCGCTTCGAGGTTCGGCACGTCGTGCGCGATCTTCTGCAGCCGCTTCTGCTCGTCCGTCGCATCGTCGAGCTGCCGCTTGAGGCTGTCCACGTTCGCGTCGTTTTCCACCTGCCGCAGCTTGAGCTGTTCGTAAACCGGGTTGGGCGCCGACTTGCCGCTCGATGCGACAACACCCACGCCATCACCGTGGCGCAGCTTCTCCACCGTGCGCTTCTGCGTCACCACATCCGGATACGCGTCGGTATAAACCTGCTGAAGCTCACGCAACTTGGCTTCGGCCGCCCGCAATTCGCTGTGTGGATCCACCCCGCCATTGCTCGCCGCTTCCGTGGTGATCACCACCGGCGTCGTCGCCAGCTCGTGCGCCAGCAGACCACCGCGCGTCTTCGCATCCTGCAACTGGCCGCTGAGCGACGTCACCTGCGTCTTGGCCTGCTCGAGGCGATTCACCCCGCCATCGCTCGGCAGCACATCGACATAATGCGTGCGGAATGCCGCGCGGGCACCCTCGGCCGTCTTGAGCTGCTTCTCGTAGCTCGCAATCTGCTCGTCGAGAAAGGCGCTCGCCTTTTCCATGTCGTCGCGATTGTCGCCCGCGCGGTTCTCGATATAACTGGCCAGCACCGCCTGCACCACGTCGTAGGCCAGCTGCCGGTCCGGATTGCGGAACGAGATCGAGAAGATGTTGCGCGTCTGCGCATTGACCTTGATCGTGTTGCCGAGCCGGAGCACCATCTGCTCCATGTCCGTCGCCGTGCGCGTGTCGAGCTGCAGGTCGGTTTTGGCGATGATCTTCTCGAGGTTCGGCCGCGACAGCAGCATGTGCTGCAGCAGATCGATCTGGTCGCTCATCGAACTGTCGGCCGCGATGCCCTTCAGCAACGGCGTCAGCACCGCGTCGGCATCGATATACACACGTGCGCTGGCCTCGTACTGGTTCGGCAGCAACGCCACGCCCACCCAGCCGGCCAGGCAGATCACCCATGCGGCGGCCACGCCGATCCAGCGCCTGCGCCATGCCAGCACACCATAGCGGTTGAACAGATCGTAGAGCGATTCCATGAACCCGCTCTACCCCGCCTGCCGCAAGGATATCGTTAAAAAATCGGCCATTCTCGGTGTCGGCCCGCGCTCAGAAGAAGCTCTGCGGGATGATCAGCGTATCGCCCGGCTGCATCATCAGATTCTGCTTGATGTCGCCGTCCTTGATCAGGTCCGACAAGTGCACGCGTATGCGCTTCTCGCCATCTGGCGTCTTGCGCACGATCACCGCACGATTGCCCGCGGCGAACTTGGTCAGCCCCTTGGTGGCGATCATCACGTCGAGCAGGCTCATATTCTCCCGGTAAGGGATCGCCTGCGGGTCGGTCGCCTCGCCGATCACCTTCACCTGCCGGTCGGACGGGCCCTGGAAATTGCGCACCATCACCGTCACGTTCGGTTCGTTGACGTATTTCTTCAGCGCGGCTGCGATGTCGCTGCCAAGCTCGGTCGGCGTCTTGCCCGCGGCCATCACATCATGCACCAGCGGCACCGAAATCCGGCCATCCGGGCGCACCGGCAACTCGGTCACCGACAGGGGTGGCGCCTGATAGACGAAGATCGACAGCACATCGCCCGGGCCAATGATATACTGCCCGCCCGGCTCCCCCGCGGCCGGTGCCGCACTGGCCACGCCTGCATCCGCCGGCGCGGCAGAAGCAGCACCCGGCAGGCAGAGCGCCGACGCGATCAGCGCTGCGGCTCCCACCCGCACGCCGAACCGGGCATTTCCAATACAGCGCGTAAACATCGAAGCACACGCCTTCAGCCGATCGAGCCCGCATCCCCCTGGATGAGCGGCCTACACGGCGGTAAAAACAAGCTGGGCGTATCTAAAACCGGACAATCACCCCGGCAAGCTTTTAAATTGAGCCTGGACGGGCTTGTGGCACGTGCGTTACACGTGCCGAACAATTCCTCGGCGTCGGGCCACCCACATGCCCATAATAGCCGGTTTCGGGCATGAACGTCAGGTGAATTCGGATAGAACGCCCATGGGGAATGCGCGCGACACCAGTCATTGCTTTAAGTGGCAGCCGTCCGGCGTTCCAGTTTCTCGATAAGGCTCAACCGATGCGCAAGGGTTTGATGATCGGGTTTCCGTTGCTGGCCCTCGCGGCCGCCGGCGGTGGCTACCTCTATCTGCATCAGGGCCACCCTATCGATGCCGCAAAACGGCGCATGGCGTCCGGCAACATGAGCGGCGCCGAACTCTATCTGCGCCAGGCGGTCCGCGACCAGCCCAACAGCGCCGAAGCGGCCTTCCTGCTCGGCGAGGTCGACCTCTCGCTCGGCCAGCCCGAGGCCGCCGAGCTCGAGCTACGCCGGGCGCTCGCCCATGGCTACGACCGCCGGCCGATCATTCTGCCGTTAGGCCAGGCCTACCTCCAGCAGCGCCACTTCCAGGAAGCGCTGCACGACTTCCAGCCCGACACCGCGCCCCCGGGCGGCCTCGGCGATACGCTCACCATACGCGCGGCCGCCATGCTGTCGCTCGGCGACACCAAAGGCGCACAGGCCACCATCGCCCAGGCCGAGCAGGCCTCCCCCACCCAGATCGAAACCCAGCTGACCGCGGCCCGCATCGCGCTCGCCGCCGACGACATCGCGACCGCCAGCGCCCACACCGCCAAGATCCTCGCCGCCGACCCCAAGCAGGCCGACGCGCTCCTCATCGATGCCGACCTTGCCCTGCGGCGCGGCGACACCAGAACCGCGCTCGCCAATGCCCAGACCGTGCTGGCAAAAAACCCCAACCGCGTCGACGCACGCCTGATCGAGGCACGCACGCTGGCAGCCCAGGGCCAGACCGACGGCGCACGCACCTCGCTGCACAAGGTCCTGCGCGCCTCGCCGAAGAATGTCGGCGCCAACTATCTCGAATCCATGCTCGCCATCCAGCAGGGCGACTACCCCTCCGCCGACAATGCGATGACCAACATCAACACCGTCATCGGCCAATTGCCGCGCGGCTTCTATTTCATGGCCGTCACCAAGCTCGGCATGGGCCAGCCCGCCCAGGCCGAGGAGGCGATCACCAAGTTCCTCTCCAAATCGCCCGACGATCTGAGCGGCCTCAAGCTGCTCGCCTTCATCGACCTCTCCCGCCAACACCCGGACCGCACGCTCGCTTTGCTCAACGACGCCCGCCTCGCCGGCCACCAGGACGCCGAAATGCTCGACCTGAAAGGCCGCGCGCTCTCCATGCAGGGCAACAGCAAGGCCGCCGAGGACACGCTCCGCCAAGCCGCGAAGCTGGCGCCCAAAGACACCCAGATCCTCAACCGCCTGGCCGCCGCCGAGCTCGCCCGCGGCAAATCGGCCGACGCCGAAGCCGAATTGCGCCACTCGCTCACCCTCGAGCCGAACCAGCGTCTGGCCGGCGAAGCCATCGTCCAGGCCGATCTCGCGCGCGGCGACATACCGGCCGCACTGGCCGACGTGGAAAAGTTGCGCACCCGCATCGGCGACGCCGAAGAGGTCGGCGTCCTCGCCGCCCAGGTCCGTATTGCCGGGCTCGACATGGACGGCGCCGAAACCCAGCTGCGCGACGTGCTGCAGCGCTTCCCGGACAGCCAGCCGGCAACGCTCAACCTGGTACGCATCTACGGCCTGCGCGGCGATGTGCCGGGCGCCGAAAAGCTGCTCGAAAGCTGGCTGCGCCGCCATCCCGGCGACGAGGTGGCGCTCGACGTGCTGCTGCCCACCCTGCTCGCCAGCAAGCAAGGCGAACGCGCCGTCGGCGTCGCCGAGGCGGCTCACGAGGCGGCACCCGACAATCTTGGCATCATCGCCGCCCTCGCCGGTGTCTATGTGCAGGTCCGCACGCCGGAACGCGCCGCGGCCTTGCTCGACCGCGCGAGTGCCGAGACCAACCCGCAGCTCGACACGCTGCGCGCCCGCGTGCTCGCAACGCTCGGCCACTACGAGCAGGCCGAAGACGCCTTCCGCGCCACCATCCGCCAGACGCCGGGAAACCTGCGCGCCCGCACCGACCTCGCAGCCCTCCTCGTCAGCCGCAAAAAGTTCGATGACGCCCGCACGGTGCTGCAGGAGGGCCTCGCGCAGACGCCCGGCAATCCGCTGCTGCTCGGCGGTCTCGTCGGCGTCGACCTCAAGGAACGCGGTATCGACGCGGCACTGGCCACCGCCGCCGTACTGCGCACCGATCCGCAGAACCTGCCCATCGCCAACTCCCTGGCCGGCGACGCCTGGCTCAGCATGGGCGACAAATCGAAAGCCGCCGCCGCCTACCAGGCGGCCTATCGCACCTCACCCAGCTCCGACCTCGCGACCAAGGCCGCCAGCAGCCTCGACGAGACCGGCAACACCAGTCAGGCCATGACCCTTCTCTCCGGCTGGGTCGCCAGCCATCACGACGATATCGGCGCCCTGGCCATCCTCAGCTCTCTCGAACTCAAGTCGAACGACCTGGTGGACGCCGAGGAACACCTCGACAGCGTGCTCGCCGCCCGCCCGAACGATGTCGGCACGCTCAACAACCTCGCCTGGGTGAAGGAACAGCAGGGCGAGCACGCCCAGGCCAAATCGTTGGCAGAGCGGGCCTATTTCGAACGCCCGGTGCCCGAAGTCGCCGATACGCTCGGCTGGATCCTGGCACGCCAAGGCGAGACGCAAAAAGCACTCACCCTCCTCGCCCAGGCAGCCGCCAACCAGACCAAGCCGGACTCCAAGGCGACGGCGCAATACCATTATGGGTGGGCGCTCAATGCCGCGGGGCGGAACGACGAGGCGAAGGCTCAGCTTCAGCTTGCTGTCGATTCAAAAGCGGAGTTTTCCGAGCATGACGATGCGCGGCACCTGTTGGCGAGTCTGAAGTAGGAAAGCAGTCGTTTTTTGGAAAAAAACGATCAAAAAACGTCTGCTAGATTGTGTGGGACAGGACGACTTCGTAGCCCATCGCGATGCCACCGGCGACCGCCAGGACTGAGCCGAGCCGATGGCCCATCTTGTCGGGCATCAGGAGCATCACCGCGAAACCGACGACCGCGCTGTAAAGGCCGAAATCGCCCGCCCAAACGATCAGTGTGTGAATAGCCTCGTCCACCGCCGTGTCTCCTCAGGTCGCCCGACATTAAACCCTGGAAACACTACCAGTTCGTTTCGGTACCAAAAGCGTCAGCCGAGGGCGGCACTTGCCGGTCGTTCACCGCCGTGCCTGAACCGGGTCAGGGCTTGCCGCCCGCCCGCTTACTCGCCTCGATAAGCTTGACCATTTCGGCCAGCGACCTGTCGATCTGCTCCACGGCAATCAGATAGCGTGCCAAAATTTTCTCCGCGTCGCGCGCCGCCACGCTGTTGTGCCGCATGTCCACGTAGAGGTCCGAGGCGCGCGTCAGCCACTCGCCGCCCAACAGCAGGCGCGCCTCCTCGGCATCGTCGCGCGCGGTGGCGTAGATCTCGGTATAGCGGCGCTGGGCCGCGGTTTCGAGATGGCCGACCGACTGGTCGGCAACCGCCGCGTCCCAGGCGTCGCGCTGCCATGAGGGCAGCGACACGCCAAGCGACACCTTGGCCAGGCTCGCGGAAACGGCCACCGGATCGGTCTTGCCGGTCTTCTCCCCGGCCCTTTCCTGATCGAAAGTCTGCCTCAACGCGGATCGCGCCGCCGCCGCATTGGCTTCGTTGAGATCCTTCGACTTGCGCAATTCGCCCAGATCGATAGCCAGCTCGCGCTCGATGCGCGACCTGCTGGCGCGAGCCAGCATCGCATCGTGTATCGACACGACCCCCTGCTCGAACCCCAGAGCGGTGACGATCGACAGCACTATCATCGCATATTGCCGCAGGAAGTCGCCCACGCTGGTCGGCGCATGCTGACTGTCATCGATATGCATGGCGGCAAAAGGCCTTCTTTCTGACGCTCGGTTCTGTCTGTTTGCGATACCGCCATACAGTTTGAAGGCAGTCGTGTCAGGAGAAAAGGCCTGCCGGTTCTGCCCGCGTCGGGTCAGCCGAACGCGAGCGCGCTCGCCTGCACCACCAGCGGCAATGCGCGCACTTCGGCCAGCACCGCCTCGCTCACGTCGCCATCCACCGATACCAGGCAGATCGCGTCGCCACCCGCCTCCGCGCGGCCCAGATGGAACGTCGCGATATTGATGCCATGCCGCGACAGCGTCTCGCCGAACTTGCCGATAAAGCCTGGCTTGTCCTGGTTCGTCACATACAGCATGTGCGGCGCGAAATCGGCCTCCACACGAATACCCTTGATCTCCACCAGGCGCGGCTTGTTGCCCGCAAACAAGGTCCCCGCCACCGATCGCATACCCTTGTCTGTCGTCACCGTGATACGCACCAGCGTCTGATACTCGCTCGGCCTGTCATGCACCGTCTCGGACACGTCGATCCCGTGTTCGCGTGCCATCACCGGCGCATTGACCATGTTCACGCCCGACAACACCGGCGCCAGCAACCCCGCCAAAGCCGCGGCCGAAAGCGGCTTCTGGTTCAACGCCGCCACCTGACCCTCGTAATCGATGGAGATCTTGCGGATCACGCCATCGGTCGCCAGCGTCAACTGCCCCGCAAAAGCCCCCAGCGCCTGCACGAGCTGCATATACGGCCGCAACCGCGGCGCATCCTCCGCACTCACACTCGCCGTGTTGATCGCGTTCGTCACCGCACCCGTCAGCAGAAAGTCGCTAATCTGCTCGGCCACCTGCAACGCCACATTCTCCTGCGCCTCGTTGGTCGACGCCCCAAGATGCGGCGTGCACACCACATTCTCCAGCCCGAACAACGGAGACTCCTTGGCCGGCTCCGTCTCGAACACATCGAGCGCCGCCCCACCCACCTGACCCGACGCGATCGCCTCCGCCAAAGCCGCCTCGTCGATCAGCCCGCCACGCGCGCAATTGATGATGCGCACACCCTTCTTGCACTTCGCAAGCGCTGCCCTGCCGATAATGCCACGCGTGGCATCCGTCATCGGCGTATGCAGCGTAATGAAATCCGCCCGCGCCAGCAGCTCGTCCAGCTCCAGCTTCTCCACACCCAAGTCGAGCGCCCGCTTTTCCGACAGATACGGATCGTACGCCACAACGCGCATGTGCAAGCCCTGCGCACGATCGGCCACGATCGAGCCGATATTGCCCGCACCCACCAACCCCAGCACCTTGCCCGTCAACTCGGTGCCCATGAAGCGGTTTTTCTCCCACTTGCCCGCCTTCGTCGAAGCCGTTGCCTCGGGAATTTGCCGGGCCAGCGCGAACATCATCGCAATCGCATGTTCCGCCGTCGTGATCGAATTGCCATGCGGCGTATTCATCACAATCACGCCGCGCGCGGTAGCCGACTTCAAATCCACGTTGTCCACGCCGATACCCGCGCGACCGACCACCTTCAATTTCGTCGCGACCTCGAGCAACTCCTTCGTCACTTTCGTCGCCGAGCGTATCGCCAGGCCGTCATACTCGCCGATGATCTCGCGCAGTTCCGCAGGCGTGAGCCCGGCTTTCACATCGACCTCGATTCCACGATCGCGAAAGATAGCGACAGCTTCGGGGGATAGTTTATCGGATATCAGGACCTTGGGCATTTGCGTTACTCCGCGTTTGGTCAGAAAATAGAAGGGAAGGCCTTCTTTTCTGAAGAAAAGAAGCAAAAGACTTTTGCTCCGCTGCCGCGAGGCTCACGATGAGCACGCGACAGCAGAACAGAAGTTTATTGGTCCCTTTTTTCAAAAAAGGACTGCTTGCTTCCTCATGAATGCTCCGCGCCGACCTGCGCCGCCGCCCAATCCAGCCAAGGCAACAAAGCCGCGATATCGCCGGTCTCCACCGTAGCCCCACCCCAAATCCGCAATCCGGGCGGTGCATCGCGATACGCTCCGATGTCGAGCGCCACACCTTCTTTTTCCAACAGGCTCGCCAACTTCTTCGCAGCGGTCGCCTGCCCGTCCGCATCCAACGCCGCAAACCAGGGCGCTTTCATCGTCAAACAGATCGACGTGCTCGACCGGTTCGCCGCATTCTCCGCGAGAAACGCCGCCCAGTCGCTCTTCTCAACCCACCCGGAAATAACACGAAGATTGGCTTGGCTGCGTGCAATCAGCCCACCCAGCCCGCCCACACTCTCCGCCCAACGCAACCCGTCGAGCGCATCTTCCACGCACAGCATGGAGGGCGTGTTGATCGTCTCGCCGGCAAAAATCCCGTCGATCAACTTGCCGCCCTTCGTCATGCGGAAAATCTTCGGCAGCGGCCACGCCGGCTTGTAACTCTCGAGCCGCGCCACCGCCCGCGGCGAAAGCGCCAACATCCCATGCGCCGCCTCGCCGCCCAGCACTTTCTGCCAGGACCAGGTCACCACATCCAACTTCTCGTACGGCAATTCCATCGCGAATGCAGCCGACGTCGCGTCGCACAGCACCAAACCTTCGCGATCGGCCGGAATGAAATCGCCATCCGCCAGCCGCACACCGCTCGTCGTGCCGTTCCAGCACAACACCACGTCGCGCGAAAAATCGATCTGCGCCAAATCCGGCAATTGCCCATACGGCGCCGTCAACACGCGCGCATCGATCTTGAGCTGTTTGACGGCGTCCGTGGCCCAGCCTTCGGAAAAACTCTCGAAGCTCAGCACATCGGTGCCGCGCGCACCCAGCAACGTCCACATCGCCGCCTCGAACGCACCCGTATCGGAACCAGGTAGAATCCCCAGCTTCCAATCAGCCGGCAGCCCCAAAATGGTGCGTGACCGCGTAATCACCTCGGCCAAAGCCGCTTTCGGCGCCTTGGCCCGATGGCTACGGCCCAACTGCGCCCGCTCGAGCGCGCCTAGCGTCCAACCAGGACGCTTGGCACAGGGGCCGGATGAAAATTGCGGATTGTGCGGACGCGTGTCCGGCTTGGCGAATGCCATATGCAGCACTCCCTTTCAGAAGCGAAGCGCCCCGGTGGGGGGGCGTGACCCGCTGCGGCAAGTAGCGAAGGTAGCCAGCAAGCGCAAGAAGTTCTTTTTTGAAAAAAGAACCAAAAAACTTTTGCTCCTGGCTGTGCACACAGCTTGTCTGCCCTGGACGAAAAAAGCTGAGGAGTCACAATGCGGACGTGTTCGTCCGCAAGCCATTCTGCGATTCAGCTGGCGGTGATTGTCGCGCACCGCAGCGCAGACAATCGCCGCCAGATGACCGCCAGAACGGCCTTCTAAAGCCCCGTGTTCGTTCGCAAAGCCGTTCTGGCGAGTCAGCTGGCGGTGATTGTCGAGCACCGGAGCGGAGCGGCCTAAATGGCCGTGAGCACCGAAGCGCAGACAATCGCCGCCAGATGACCGCCAGAACGGCTTTGCGGACGAACACGCTAGGTGGCGAACATTTCGGCTAGATACCCCTCCGTGCGCTCCTGCCACTCCGCACCCGCCCGCGCCTCCGCCCAGGCACCCGCAAACGCCGCAAAAAATCCGTCCATCTCCGGCGCAGGCAGCGCCGCCACCGCCTCGCGCGCCAAAATCGTGCCCGCCTGCGAATCGAGCTGCATCACAGCGCCTACCGCATGCACATCCCACACGAGGTTGGGCGCACACGCCCGCAACGCCGCCGCCGGATGCTCGGCCAGCGTCTCGAACCACAGCACGCTCACATCGGCGTCCGCGAACAGCAGCTTGTCCAGCGCATCCATCGCCTGGCGCAGTATCGAGGCCACCATCTCCGGCGGCTCGGCAAAACTGCGATGCCGCGAGGCCGCCCAAGACCGAAACCCACGCAGCATGAACACCACCCGGCAGCCAGGTGCCGCATCCACCAGCAGCAGCGGCCGCCCGTTGGACTGGCTGCGCAACTTCACGCACAAGCCCGCCCCCATCTCCCGCGCAAGCCCCGCCAGGCACCCACGCGCAATCTGCAGGCGCGTGTCGCGCGGCAGCAGCCGGAACGATGTCTGCGGCTCGCGCGCCAACTGCGTCAGCACATCCGGCTCCGACGCACACGCCACCCCCGCGGCGGACAGCAGCCGCACCAGCAGCGTCGACCCCGTCCGCCCCGGCGAGAACACCAGCAGCGGCGCAGGCTTGGGCACCTCCCCCAACTCCTCCAGCCGCTCGAACGGCACCGACGCCGCCTCCACGGCGCTCTCCAGCTGCGCCCCGAACATGAACGCCGCCTCCGCCACGCGCGCCAATCCCTCCGCATCGTGCACGGTGAACACCACCCGCTCCCGCGCCATGTCGACGCAATACGGCAACGCCCCCGCCGGCAGCACCGCCGCCGCGCTGGTCGACGTCAAATCCAGCACCATGTCGGCCGTCGAGACGGAGTCCATTTGAAACGCGCGCCGTTCGCGGATCGAGTAGGTGTTCAGGCCGCGTAATCCCATGCGGGGAAGCTAGCAAAATCTTCTTTTCTGAAGAAAAGAAGCAAAAGACGTTTGCGCCGCTGTCGCGAGGCTCGCGATAGCGGCGCATCAATTCCACCCTGTAGAAGAAGCAGCCAATGCCCGCCGATCCGCTACTCTCCCGCGCCCGCACCATCGCCCCGCCAGGCTATAACCGCTGGGCTGTGCCCCCTGCGGCGCTCGCCATCCATCTCAGCATCGGCATGATCTACGGCATGTCCGTCTTCTGGCTACCGCTCAGCCAGGCGGTCGGCCTCACCCACCCGCTCGCCTGCCCCGCCGGCAGCACGCTCCTCACCCGCCTCACCGCCACCGGCTGCGACTGGCGCGTGGCCGACCTGAGCTGGGTGTTCTCCCTCGGCATCGTCTTCCTCGGCGCGTCGGCCGCCATCTGGGGCGGCTGGCTCGAACGCGCCGGCCCGCGCAAGGCGGCCCTCGTCGCCGCCCTCTGCTGGCCGGGCGGCCTGGCAGTGGCCGCTTGGGGCATCTCGCTGCATCAACTCTGGCTCGTCTGGCTCGGCGGCGGTGCGGTCGGCGGCATCGGGCTCGGGCTCGGCTACATCTCGCCCGTCTCCACCCTCATCAAATGGTTCCCCGACCGTCGCGGCCTGGCAACCGGCCTCGCCATCATGGGCTTCGGCGGCGGCGCCATGATCGGCGGCCCGCTCGCCGCCCGCCTCATGGCCACCTATCGCACCCCCAGCAGCGCCGGTGTCGCGGAAACCTTCCTCACGCTCGCCGCCATCTATTTCGTCTTCATGGCCGCCGGCGCGTTCCTCTATCGTGTGCCGCCGGAAGGCTACGCGCCCCCCGGCTACACACCGCCCGCCCTGGCCACGAGCCGCTCCGTCCCGCTTGGCCTCGCCTGGCGCACCCCGCAATTCTGGCTGCTCTGGGGCGTGCTCTGCCTCAACGTCTCGGCCGGCATCGGCGTGCTCGACGTCGCCAGCCCCATGCTGCAGGAAATCTTCGCCGGCCGCCTCATCGGCCAGCCCGGCACCAGCTTCACCCAGCTCGATCCCGCCCAGCTCAAAACCATCGCCGCCATCGCCGCCGGCTTCACCGGCTTCCTCTCGCTGTTCAACATCGTCGGCCGGCTGTTCTGGGCTTCGTTCTCCGACCGTATCGGCCGTCGCGCGACCTACAGCGTCTTCTTCCTGCTCGGCATCGCGCTCTACGCCGCCACCCCCAGCCTCGCCGGCGCCGGCCATCTGGCCCTCTTCGCGCTCGCCTTCGGCATCATCCTGTCGATGTATGGCGGCGGGTTCGCCACCATTCCCGCCTATCTCGCCGACCTGTTCGGCACCGCCAATGTCGGCGCCATCCACGGCCGCCTGCTCACCGCCTGGTCGGCCGCCGGCATCGCAGGTCCCGTCCTCGTCACCACACTCCGCCAAACGCAAATCGACGCCGGCCTCCCCCGCGCCCGCGTCTACGACCACACCATGTACTACCTGGCCGGCCTGCTCGCCGCCGGCCTCGTCTGCAACCTCCTCGTCCGCCCCCTCGCCCCCGACTACTTCACAACCACCGACGCCACCGCCCGCGTCGCATCCCTGGCCACATCAGCCCGCGCACGCATCACACCCACGCTCGTGCTGTCGTGGTTGGCGGTGCTGCTACCGCTGGCTTGGGGATTTTTCACCACCGTGCAGAAGGCTGCGGCTTTGTTTGGGTGATGAAAGGAAGGAAGGCCTTCTTTTCTGAAGAAAAGAAGCAAAAGACTTTTGTTCATTGAGGGTGCGTGGCGACTGATCGGGGAGGCGCTCGACGGCACGCTGGACAGTTTTTCTTAACCCACCTCGATAACCCCCTGCGCATACAGCACCGCCTTCCCCGCCAGCCGCACCCGCTCACCCTCCAACGTGCAAACCATCGTCCCGCCCCGCGCGCTCGCCTGATGGCACAGCAGACGCTGCTTCCCCAGCCGCTGCGCCCAATACGGCACCACCTGCGTGTGCAACGAACCCGTCACCGGGTCCTCGGCAATCCCGTAACGCGGCGCGAAATACCGGCTCGTGATGTCCGCACCCGCCTCCCCGCCCGCCGCCGTCACGATCAGCGCGCCGCCCTCCAGCGCCGCCACCGCCGCGTTGTCCGGCCGCAGCGCCGCCACCGCCTCGGCACTCTCCAGCACCGCCACCCGGTCCGCCGACTGGAACAGCGCCACCGGACGCACACCCAGCACACGCTCCACCGCCGCATCCCCCGGCAGCATCTCGAACCCATGCGCCGGAAAATCCAGCTCCACCCCGCCATCGGCCAGCGACGCCGTCAGCACCCCCGAGCGCGTGTGATACCGGAACGGCCCGCGCTCCCCGCGCAAACCCAGCACGAAACTCGTCGCCAGCGTCGCGTGCCCGCACAAATCCACTTCCAGCGTCGGGGTGAACCAGCGCAGCCGGAACCCGTCCGCCTCGCGCACCGCGAACGCCGTCTCGCTCAGATTGTTCTCCGCCGCGATCTGCTGCATCAGCCGGTCCGGCAACGCCGCCTCGGGCAGCAGCACGGCCGCCGGATTACCCGCAAACAGCCGCTCGGTGAACGCATCCACCACCCAATAATCCAGCTTCACGCGAACGCCTCCATCCAGACATCATGCCCTAACGGCCCATGCCCGCGCCCCAACCCAGGGGCCGCCGCGATCGCCGCCTGCACGTAACGATGCGCCCGCGCCACCGCCTCGCCGAGTGCCATGCCCTGCGCCAGCCCGGCCGCAATCGCGCTCGCCAACGTGCACCCCGTGCCATGCGTATGCCGCGTCCGCACACGCGGCGCGGTGAACACACGCGTGCCCTCCATCGTCGCCAGCATGTCCGTTACCACATCGCCTTCCAGATGCCCGCCTTTCAGCAGCACCGCCGGCACGCCCATCGTCAGCAGCGCTTCGGCCGCATGATGCATCTCGGCCAGGCTGCCTACCGCCATGCCCGACAGCGCCTCCGCCTCCGGCACATTCGGCGTGATCACCGTGCAGAGCGGCATCAGCACACGCGCCACCATCGCCATCGCGTCGCCGGCCATCAACGACGCCCCGCCTTTCGCCCGCATTACCGGATCCAGCACGAACGGCATGCCCGCATAGTCGGCAAACACCTCGGCCACCGCCGCCACGGTCGCCGCATCGCCCAGCATGCCGGTCTTGAACGCGTCCGCGCCGATGTCGGCCAGCACGCACCGCATCTGCTCGGCCACGAACGCCGGCGGCAACGCCACCACACCCTGCACGCCATGCGTATTCTGCGCGGTCACGCTCGTCACCGCGGTCGTCGCATAAGCGCCGAGCGCCATGATGGCTTTGATGTCGGCTTGCAGGCCGGCGCCGGCGCCTGAGTCGGAGCCGGCTACGACGAGGACGCGGGACTTCAAGAAAGCAGTCCTTTTTTGAAAAAAAGGACCAAAAAACTTTTGCTCCTTGCTGGTGCAAGAATCGCTGCAAACAATGGCCATGCCGCTGCGCGCAGGCGAGAAAGCAAAAGTTTTTTGGTTCCTTTTTTCAAAAAAGAACGCCTTCCTTCACCGACACCTTCGCTATGATCTCACACAACTCCGCCACCACCTCCCCCACCAAAGCCTCATCCTCCCCCTCCGCCATCACCCGGATCAACGGCTCCGTCCCGCTCGGCCGCAGCAGCAACCGCCCCGTTCCCGCCAGCCGCGCTTCGACGCCACGCACCGCCTCCAGCACACGCGGATCTTCCAACGGCGCCCCGCCGCCGAACCGCACGTTGCGCAGCACTTGCGGCAACGGCGTAAACCGCCGGCACACCTCGCTCGCCGGCCGGCCCTCCATCATGATCGTCGCCAACACCTGCAGCGCCGCCACCAGCCCATCCCCGGTCGTCGCGAAATCCGACAGGATCATGTGGCCGGACTGCTCGCCCCCCACATTTATCCCGCTCTCCCGCATCCGCTCCACCACATAGCGGTCGCCAACCTTGGTGCGGTCCAGCCCCAGCCCCTCGGCGTGCAGAAAACGCTCCAGCCCGAGATTGCTCATCACGGTCGCCACCACACCGCCGCCGCGCAGCCGGCCGTCGCGCGCCCAAGTCTGCGCGATCACCGCCAGCACCTGGTCGCCGTCGATCAACTGCCCACGCTCGTCGGCCAGCAATACGCGATCCGCATCGCCATCGAGCGCCATGCCCAGATCGGCGCCATGAGCCAGCACGGCGCGGCATAACTCGGCCGGCTGCGTGCTGCCGCAATCCTTGTTGATGTTGAACCCGTCGGGCGACACCCCCATCGGGATAACCACCGCGCCCAGCTCCGCCAGCACCGTCGGCGCCACCCGATACGCGGCCCCATGGGCGCAATCGACCACGATACGCAGCCCATCCAGCGTCAGCCGCCTTGGGAAACTCGCCTTCGCACTCTCGATATACCGCCCCGCCGCATCGTCCAGCCGCTTCGCCCGCCCCAGCTTGCCGGGTGCCGCCAACCGCGCCGAGAGATCGGTGCGCATCAGCCGCTCGATCTCGGCCTCCGTCTCGTCGCTCAGCTTGAACCCGTCCGGCCCGAACAGCTTGATCCCGTTATCCTCGTAAGGATTGTGGCTGGCCGAAATCATCACCCCAAGATCGGCCCGCATGCTCCGCGTCAGCATCGCGATCGCCGGCGTCGGCAACGGCCCCACCAGCAGCACATCCATCCCGGCACTCGTGAACCCGGCCACCAGCGCCGGCTCCAGCATGTAGCCCGACAGCCTTGTGTCCTTGCCAATGATCACCTGATGACGGTGCTCGCCACGAACGAATTGCAGGCCCGCGGCCAGGCCGACACGTAATGCGGTCTCCGGGCTCATCGCGCCGGTGTTGGCGCGGCCTCTTATGCCGTCTGTGCCGAACAGTTTTCGCAATGCGTTAGATCCTCAAGGAAGAAAACAGTCCTTTTTTCGAAAAAGGAGCAAAAAACTCTTAGCCGCTAGCTGTGCATGGTTTTGAGGTGGGGCGGCACTCGGTGAGGGCTTGCCACACGCGAAGGGCCTGCTTTGTCTCGGCGATGTCGTGGACGCGCAACACCGCGGCACCTGACTGGCAGGCGAACAAAGCGGCCGCGATCGAGCCCGGCGCCCGGCGCGTCGCCTCGGGCTCCCCGCTCAGCACGCCAACAAACCCCTTGCGCGACGCACCAACCAGGATCGGCAATCCCATATCGGCAAACCTCGGCAGCGCCCGCAGAACACGCACGCTCTGCTCCGGCGTTTTGGCAAACCCCAACCCTGGATCGATGGTGATCCGCGACCGCGCCACCCCGCCTGTCACCGCCCGCTCCACCCGCGCCGCCAATTCGCCAAACACCTCCTCCACCACATCCTCATACACGGCACATCCCGCCATCGTCCGCGGCGTGCCCCGCATGTGCATCAACACCACTTCGCATGAAGATTTCGCCACCGTCTCCAGCGACGCCGGATCGTGCGTCAGCGCGCTCACGTCATTGACCATGCGCGCCCCCGCCTGCAACGCCGCCCGCATCGTCGAAGCGTTGCGCGTATCCACCGACACGTAAACGCCCCGCCCCGCAAGCGCCGCGATCACCGGCAGAACGCGCCTCTGCTCTTCGGCGGGATCGACCATCCCAGCCCCCGGCCGCGTGCTCTCCCCGCCCACATCGACGATATCCGCCCCATCACTGGCCATGAGCAGCCCCGCCGCCACCGGATCGCGATGCGCCCCGCCATCGCTGAAGCTGTCAGGCGTCACGTTCAGAACGCCCATCACCCGAACGCTAAAGGGGACCGGCAAACCCCGATCCCCCCTCACACAACCCAACGAGCAAAAGTCTCTTGCTTCTTTTATTCAAAAAAGAAGGCCTTCCTGCCTCACCCTGCCTGAGGCGCCGGATCCAACCCAGGCGGAAACGAAGAAGGCTTGGACGTCGTCGTCGGCACCGAAGCACGGCGCTGCTCCGGCGCCGGCTCGTCCACCACCTTGCGTATCACCGGCTCGCCACGCAGCACCGTGCGGATTTCCTCGCCCGACAACGTCTCGTATTCCAGCAACCCGCGCGCCAGACGGTTGAGCTCATCGAGATGCTCGGTCAGCACCGTCTTCGCCTTGGCATAAGCCTTGTCGATGATCTGCTTGATCTCGCGATCGATTTCCTGCGCCGTATGCTCGCTCACACTCTTGTTCTGCTGCACCGAGTGGCCGAGGAAAAGTTCCTGGCTGTTATCGCCATAAGCGATCATGCCGAGATTCTCGCTCATGCCCCATTCGGTCACCATCCGGCGCGCCATGTCGGTCGCCATCTTGATGTCGCCGCTCGCACCGTTGCTCACCTTGTCGGCGCCGAACGCGATCTCCTCGGCAACACGGCCGCCCATGCTCATCGCCAGCTGCGCGACCATCTTGGCCTTGCTCGTCGAGTAACGATCGCCCTCCGGCAGGCTCATCACCATGCCCAGCGCGCGACCGCGGGGAATGATCGTCGCCTTGTGGATCGGGTCGCATTCCGGCTCATACAGGCTGCAGATCGCATGCCCAGCCTCGTGGAACGCGGTCATCTCCTTCTCGGCGTCGCTCATCACCAGGCTCCGACGCTCGGCGCCCATCATCACCTTGTCCTTGGCAAACTCGAACTCGGCCATCGCCACCACGCGCTTGCTCAAGCGGGCTGCCAGCAAAGCCGCTTCGTTGACCAGGTTCGCCAGATCCGCACCCGAGAACCCGGGCGTGCCACGCGCGATCGTCTTCGGATCGACATCGCTCGCCAGCGGCACCTTGCGCATGTGCACGCGCAAGATCTTCTCGCGCCCCAGCACATCGGGGTTCGGCACCACCACCTGACGGTCAAAACGTCCTGGCCGCAACAGTGCCGGATCGAGCACGTCCGGACGGTTCGTCGCAGCGATCAGGATCACGCCCTCGTTGCTCTCGAACCCGTCCATCTCGACGAGCATCTGATTCAGCGTCTGCTCGCGCTCGTCATTGCCGCCGCCCAGGCCCGCACCGCGATGCCGGCCGACCGCATCGATCTCATCGATGAAGATGATGCACGGCGCGTTCTTCTTGCCCTGCTCGAACATGTCGCGCACGCGGCTCGCACCCACGCCCACGAACATCTCCACGAAATCCGAACCGGAAATCGTGAAGAACGGCACATTGGCCTCACCCGCAATCGCCCGCGCCAGCAACGTCTTGCCGGTGCCGGGAGGGCCTACCAGCAGCACGCCCTTCGGAATTTTGCCACCCAGGCGCTGGAACTTCTGCGGGTCCTTGAGGAAATCGACGATCTCCTGAAGCTCGCTCTTCGCCTCATCGATGCCGGCCACATCCTCGAACGTGATGCGCCCCTGCTTCTCGGTCAGCATGCGCGCCCGGCTCTTGCCGAACCCCATCGCGCGCCCGCCGCCGGACTGCATCTGGCGCATGAAGAACACCCACACACCGATCAGCAACAGCATCGGCAGCCAGTTGATGATGGTCCGCACCAGCGGGTTCATCCCGTCATCGTCGGGCTTGGCATCAACATGCACGCCCTTGTCCGTGAGGCGCTGCACCAGGTTCGGATCGTCCGGCGTGTATGTCTGGAAACCATGCCCCTCGGACATGCCCGAGATCGTGTGACCCTGGATGGTCACCTTGCTGACATGGCCGCTACTCACTTCGCTGAGGAAGTCCGAATACGCCATCGGCGCCACACCGCGTTGTCCTGCCCCGGGCTGGAACAGGTTGAACAGCACCACCAGCAGCAGCGCGATGATGACCCACAAAGCAAGGTTACGCCCGAAATTGCTCATTCGATTCCAGTCCCAAGCGCACCTGCCGGTCCGCTGCCAAATCCGATGCCGGGCAACACTCGCCCGCTTGCATGCAGACATGGTGCCACTCCGAAGCTTGTGCATCCCCCAACCAAGCAGCGCCCGCAACTGGCGTGCTGGACCACAGCGTCAACGTAAGGCGCCGCTTTGTCCACCCCGCATCGTACCTTATGTGCGGCACAGCTACCAAAGCGTTATCAACCCACAACCCCGGCAGGCTCGCCAGCACCGCCGCCGGCAACGTCGATCGGCCACGCAGGCAAGCCGCCGATCGCCCCACGCCGGCCAACATCGCACCTTCGGGCACACCATCCGGCGCGCTCAGCCTGAACCGCCCATCCCAGATCGCCCCGTCCACCGCCGCCACCGCCGGCCCCACGCAAGCGGCCTCCCGCACCAGCAACAGCCCCGGCCCAAGCCGCCCGGCCGCCAAAATCCGCACACCCCCCAGCGTCGCCGGGCGCGGATCGGCCGCCAGCCGCGCCACCGACCGGCTGGCCGGCGCATAGGCCTGCCCGCCCAGCACACGCAGCAGCGCACCCAGGCCCGCCGCATCCACCGGCCCGGGCGAGAGACGTGCGAACCCCTCCGCAAACAATGTCACCCGGCGCGCCAGCGTCTCGGCCACACCCCGATCGGCCGCACGCCGCGCCACCGCCTGCGCCCGCCCGTCCGCGCGCAGCCCGTCCGCCTCGTCCGCCCGTCCCGCCAACCGCGCCCGCAACACCGGCCGCAACGCCCTCACGTCGCGATTGCTCGGATCCTCCTCCCAACCCAGCCCGGCCTGCACCAGCGTCGCCCGCAGCCGCTCGGGCGCCACGCCCAGCAACGGTCGCACCACACGCACCTCCTGGCGCACCACAATCGCCGCCATCCCCGCCAATCCCGCTGCCCGGCTACCCGCCTCGCCGCGCATCAGCAGCGTCTCCGCCTGATCGCCGGCATGATGCCCCACGAGCAGATCGGCCAACCCCAGCGCCGCAGCACCGCGCTCCAGCGCCGCATACCGCGCCACGCGCGCCCGCGCCGCCAACCCTGGCCCATGCGCCAGCCCATCCAGACGCAACACCTGGCCAGCCACCCCGAACCCGGCCAACCGCGCCCGCGTCCGCGCCGCCTCGCCCGCCGATTCCGCCCGCAAGCCGTGGTCCACGATCAGTGCGACCGGGTCGCCCCACTGCCTGGCCAGCCAGGCCAGGCACAGACTGTCCGCACCGCCGCTGACGGCGACTGCGACACGGCGGCTGCGCGGCCAGGGGCCAAGCGGACCCATCGAACTTGCAAAATCGGACAGGGAGATGATCAAAGGCAAGCAGTCCTTTTCTGAAAAAAAGGACCAAAAAACGTCTGCAATTCGACTCGTGCCAATCCCGACGTCCGCGATAGCACTCGCAGAAGTCTACCTCCCGCAATTCGCCCGCTTGCGCGCACTCGAGACACCCGTCTTCAGCGCGCCCGGAAACTCCACATTCAACTTCGCCAGCGCCTCGCACGCATCATGCGCGTCGTTCAGCGCGATCAGCGAATTGGCCACCCCAAGCAGCGCCACCGGCGCCGTGCTCGCCTTGGGCGCATGGTTATACGCCTGATAAAAATCCGCCGCCGCCGGCTTATACTGATGCTGGCCAAGCTCCGCGCGCGCCAGCAGGAACTGCGCGTCCACCGTCCGCGGCCCACGCCCGCGCAGCGCATCCCGCGCCGCAGCTTCCGCACCCGCATAATCCCGCCTGGCCAATGCCGCGTTGCCCTCGCGCAGCCCCATCTCCGGCGTCCGCTGCACCGTGGTCTGCGCCTGCCGCGTGGTCACCACCGTCTGCGACTGCCGCGTGCCAGCCCCCAGCGCACCGCCCGAGACCGGCGCCTCACGCTCCGCCGGCGCGGCCGACCCCGATCCGTTCTGCAGCTTGAACTGCACATCGCCGATCTGCTTGGCCAGATCGTCATGCTGGTGCTGCAACTGGTTCGTCAAATCATCGACACGGCCCTGCAATTGCCGGTTCTGCTCCTCCAGCGCACCCACCCGCACCACCAGCTCGGCCGCCGTGTCGCCGTTGGCAACCGGGCCCTGCGGCGCGCCGTACGGCGTCGGCGGCGCGGCATAAGCTTGCGACTGGCCGCCACTCTGCTGATTCTGCTGCATGATCTGCAGCTCCTGGCGCAGCTCGGCGATCTGGTTCTGCAGCGCGATACCCTCACGCGAATCCACCTGCGCCCAGCCTTGCCCAGGCCAGGCCAGCAGTCCCGCACACATCGTCGTCGCACACAGCCAGGCACACAGCTTCATCGTCACATATCCAATGGGTGGCGCCACTCTACACAACGGCCGCGTGACGGAATGTAAGAAAACGAAAAGCCTGGAGGTCGCCCCCCAGGCTCATCAACGCTACGCTTGATACATCGCGAAATCAGTGTCTGTTCGAAAAGCCGATCTGGTGAAAATTGCCCTCAGATGACCGCCAGAGCGACTTTTCGGACGAATACTAGGAGACGCCGCTGCCCTTGACGGAGGTGATGGCATTGCGGTTCTGCGACCAGGCCTGCTCGTCGTCACCCAGCGCAGTCGGGCGGTCCTTGCCGTAGCTGATCGTCGTGATGCGGCTCGAAGACACACCTCGTGCCACCAGGAAGTCCTTGGCGGCGTTCGCACGGCGCTGGCCGAGTGCGATGTTGAATTCTTCCGTTCCGCGGTCGTCGCAATTGCCGGCGACCTGAACGCTCACGTTCGGATACTTGGCCATCCAATCAGCCTGCTTGGTCAACGTCGCCTGGCCGGCGTCGCTCAGCGTGGACGAGTTCAGTTCGTAGAACACCCGGTCGCCCACATTGGCCACCAGGTCTTCCTGGCTGCCGCCCACCGGACCGTTCGTGGCGCCGGAGTTGGAGAAGCCGCTGCCCGTGCCTGTGCTCGTGGTCGCCTGCGGCTTGTCGGCGCATGCGGCCAACAAGGATACAGCCGCAACCGCGGCCAATTGGATCATCTTCATCAGATTTGGTTCCTGTATTTCGGTTCGAAAAATTTCCGATCACGTCAGTAACGACCGAATCGCCAAATCGTTGCCGCGGTGCGGGAGAATTACGTCCGCCGGCCTGGAAAGGTCAAGGATGCAATAGTAATCATTGGCTTAGTGGGAAGAAAGCCGTCCTTTTTTGAAAAAAGGACCAAAAAACTTCTGCTTTCTCAGAGGCACATGCCCCACTCAAATGTGTGACAGACACAGCTGCCGTAGTGTCCGTTCGAAAAGCCGGCCGGGTGAGAGCGCTGGCCTCACGCGAAAGCGTGCCTTCGCCGTCGGATGGCCACCAGGACGGCTTTTCGGCAGGTTACTAAGCATTCAGCGGCGACCAGGCGGGGTCGGACGCATCCGTTGGCGTCGGCACCTGCCGCTCGTTGAAGCCGGTAATATCGATCGAAACCAATCGCGACGAGAAGCCCGACCCGCTGCTGTCATGCGCCGCCGTCTCACGCCAGAACATCAGCACCCGCCCGTTCGGCGCGAACGTCGGCCCCTCGACCGCGAAACTCTCCGACAATATTCGCTCGCCGCTGCCGTCCGGCGCCATCACCCCGATCGCGAAACTGCCGCCCGACAGCCTGGTGAACGCAATCAGATCGCCACGCGGCGACCATACCGGCGTGCCATACCGCCCATGTCCGAAGCTGATCCGTCGCGCCCCGCCGCCGCCCGCACCCATGATATAGAGCTGCTGGTCGCCGCCGCGATCCGAATTGAACACGATCTGCCGGCCGTCAGGGCTGTAGCACGGGCTCGTATCGATGCTGCCCGAACTCGTCAGCCGGTGCGCCGAGTGGCTGCCGGCATCGACCACGAAAATATCCGACCCGCCGCCGCGCGTCACGCTCAGGATGCACGAGCTGCCATCCGGCGAGAACCTCGGCGCAAAACTCATCCCTTCGAACTCGCCGAACGTGCTCTGCCGCCCGCTGTTCAAATCGAACAGATACACCCGCGGCCGGTCGTTGGCGTAGCTCATGAACGCGATCTGGTCGCGCACCGGATTGAACCGCGGCGTCAGCACCAGCCAGCTTCCGTCTGTCAGGATGCGGTTGTTGGCGCTGTCCTGGTCCATGATCGCCAGCCGCTTGGTCTGCCGCCCGCGCGACCCGGTGCCCGCCACATACACGATGCGCGTGTCGAAATAACCCTTCTCGCCCACCAGCCGCTCGTAGATCACGTCGGCCATGATGTGCGCGATCCTGCGCCAGTTGGCCTGCGTCGTCGTATAGGCGGTCCCCTGTATCTGCTGCCCGCGCAGCACGTCCCACAGCCGGAACTCCACGCGAAGCGGGTCCGACCCGGTGATCGTGCCGGTCACCAGCGCATGTGCGCCCTGCGCCTTCCAGCTCTGGAAGTTCGGCACCGCGCCCGCGTCTGCAGCTGCCGCGTCCAGCGGCTTGAACAGCCCGCAGCGCGCGAGATCGGCATTGATCACGCCCCCGATATCCACCGACCCCGGGCCGGCACTCAGCCCCGTCACCGCAATCGGGATCGGGTTACGCTGCGCCCCCGCCACATCGATGATCGCCGGCCCGCCGGCACCCGCAGCAGCGCCTTGCGCAAACACCGGCGTCGCCGCCAGCAAGCCCGCGCCGCCCGCCAAAAAATCGCGCCGCGCGACGAGCGCGCCTGAAATACGGTCTCGCAGCATCGTGGCTGTCTCCTCAGGGCCTGAAACGAAATGACAATGTCTGGGACGGCTTGCCGAGCTTGTCGGCGGGAATCGGCAAATGCGCGCAATGCGGGTCCATCACCGCATGCTCCGCACGCTCGGCAAACGCACGATATGCCGGGTCCGCGTTAGCCTTGGCCGCAAACGCCGGCATCAGCTTCACGTCATGCACCTCGCCGGCCGCATCGATCGTCACTTCCATGTCCGCATAATACGACGCGTAGTCTTTCGCCGCGGTGTCCTCCGAGTAACAAGGCTTTACTGAATCGCCGATCTGCTTGCGCTGCCCCTGCGTCAGATCGCCCGTCAGGTTGCCATGCACCTGCCCGCCCGCGTTGCGCGCACCCCCGCGCGACGGATTGTAGGTATGCGTCGGCGCCACCGTCTGCTTCTGGTCGGCCAGAAACTTCTCCAGCGTATTATCCAGGCTGTGCGTGTCCACTGCCGGATTCCTCGTCTGGTTCTGCTGATGCCGCACACTGTCCAGCGGCTTGGCCTTCGTCGGATTCAACACCGGCTTGGTCACCGGCGTCTTCGTCTCCACAATCTGCGGCGGTGGCGGTGTCGCCACCACGCGCAGCGGCGGCGGCGGCTTCAGCGCGATCGCATCCTTCTCCGGCGGCGGCAGCGGTATCCGCTCGCTCTTCAACATCACCGTCTGTGGCGAAGGTGCGGCCTGTGCCGGCGGGGGCGGCGGAGGCGGCGGCGGTGGCGCATGCTCCAGCGGCTGCGGTTTCGGCGCCACCAGCGCCGGATTCTCATCGGCCGGCGTATCGGCCTCGGCCGCCGCCGCGACCTTGCCGTGATCCTGCGACTTCTGCGCGGAAGCCGCCGTCCCCTCGAACTCCACCTCCATCGTGTCGTCCGCCGGCGGGGGCGGCGGCAACGGATGCGGTATCACCAAGACCAGCGCCAGCAACACGAACACATGCAAGGCGGCCGAAACCGTCGCACCTCTCGTCATCCCCCCGCCGGCAGAAACTGTCGCCATCACACGGTCGCTATTTCTGCGTCTGCTCGGCCAGCAAAGCCACTTTGCTGAACCCGCCCTGCGCGATCGTCGCCATCACCTGCATCACCTGGCCGTACGGAATCGTCCGATCGCCGCGCACGAAAATCCGCCGCGTCAGATCGTTCTGCGACTGCGCCTGCAACCGTGCCACCAGATCCGTCTGCTCCACCTCGTCGTCGCCCACATGCACATGCCCGTCCGACGTGATGCTCACCGTGATCGGCTTGGCATCCGCATTGAGCTGCGGCGAACTCGTCTTCGGCAGATCCACATTCACACCCGACGTCAGCAACGGCGCCGTCACCATGAACACGATCAGCAGCACCAACATCACGTCCACCAACGGCGTCACGTTGATCTCGGCCATCGTCCGGTACCGCCCCCGCCCCGAACGCCCGCCCCCCATCAACCCGCCCGCCATCAGCCCAGGTCCCCGCCACCCAGAACGACCGTCATGGCCGGGCTCGGCCCGGCCATCCACGCGGTCGAACGCATCGACTGCCGGTCGCCAGAATCGAACGCCCGAACGCGCCTTGCGTCCGGCGGTCGCCGCGTAACCGACGCGTGGAGTGCCGGGTCAAGCCCGGCGATGACGGCGCCGCGGCCCATCAAGCCCGCTCCTCACTCTGCCGGCTCAATATCGCCCCGAACTCCACCCCGAACCCCTCCAGCCGCGACGCAAACCGCGACAGCGCCGTCGAAATCTGATTGTAGGCCAACACCGCCGGGATCGCCGCCACCAGCCCGATCGCGGTCGCAAACAACGCTTCCGCAATGCCAGGCGCCACCACCGACAAATTCGTATTATGCATCGCCGCGATCGCCGAGAAACTGTGCATGATGCCCCACACGGTGCCGAACAGCCCAACGAACGGCCCGATCGAGCCCACGCTCGCCAGAAACACCATCCACCGCTCCAGCCGCTCCATCTCGCGCGTCACCGTCACGTTCATCGCCCGGTCGATCCGGTCGCGCACGCTGCCGCGCGCCATGTCCGCACCCGCCACCCGGCTGCTCCGCCGCCACTCCCCCATCGCCGCCCCGAACACCGCCGCCATCGGATGCGTCGGCCGCACCCCCTCCTGCTCATAGAGGTCCTCCAGGCTCCCGCCCGACCAGAACCGGTCCTCGAACGCCGTCGCCGTCCGGTTCACCCGGCGCAGCGCCGCCACCTTCTCGAACACGATCGCCCATACCCAGATGCTGGCCGCCAGCAGCAGCACCATCACCAGCTTCACCACGATGTCCGCTTCCAGGAACAGCGTCAGCAACGACAGATCGCCGGCCGCCGGTGCGGCGAGCGGCGCGGAATTTACGGCTTGCGTGGGGTCCAACGCGCTCGTCTCCTCATCTCAGGCGCGCCAGGGCGCCGGTATCCGCGCAGCCCGCCCACTCGACGCCCGCACACAAGCCAATTGCACAACCAGCAACGCCAACCGGCTGCCATCAGCGCCGCTGAACGCCTGCTCCAACGTGATCGTTGCCGCCGTCACCGCCAGCGTCCGCGTGGCGATCACCAGCGAATCATCCAGCCGAGCCGGCCGGAAATACTCCAGATTGACGCGCCGCACCATGAATTGACAGTCATGTTCCGCGAGCATCCGCGCATGCGGCAAACCCGCATCACGCAACGCCTCGGTCCGCGCCCGCTCGGCCATCGCCAGATACACCGCATGATAGACCACGCCGCCGGCGTCCGTGTCGGCGTAGTACACCCGCGTCGTATATTCGTGACTCAAGGCAAGCAGTCCTCTTTCTCAGAAAAGGACATCTTGCGCTCCCTTCGGCGGCGTCATTCCCAAATGCCGCCACCCCGGCTCCCCCAGCACGCGCCCCCGGCTCGTCCGCAGCATCAACCCCTCCTGGATCAGATACGGCTCCACCACATCCTCCAGCGTATCGCGCGCCTCGGCCAAGGCCGCCGCCAGCGTCTCCACCCCCACCGGCCCGCCGCCATGGTGCTCGGCCATCCGCCGCAGATATCGCCGGTCCATCGCGTCCAGCCCCAGCGCGTCCACCTCCAGCCGAACCAGCGCCGCGTCCGCCACCGCCCGGTCCACCAGAGCCCGCCCCTCGACCAGCGCGAAATCGCGCACCCGCCGCAACAGCCGCCCCGCAATCCGCGGCGTCCCCCGGCTGCGCGTCGCAATCTCGCGCGCCCCGTCCTGCGAGAGCGCCAGCCCCAGCTTCTCCGCCCCGCGCACCACGATCGCCGTCAGCTCGTCGGCCGTGTAGAACACCAGCCGCAGCGGTATCCCGAACCGGTCGCGCAGCGGCGTCGCCAGCAACCCCGCCCGCGTCGTCGCCCCCACCAGCGTGAACGGCTGCAGATCGATCCGCACCGAACGCGCCGCCGGCCCCTCGCCGATGATCAGATCGAGCTGGAAATCCTCCATCGCCGGATACAGTATCTCCTCGATCGCCGGCTGCAGCCGATGGATCTCGTCGATGAACAGCACATCGCGCGCCTGCAGATTCGTCAGGATCGCCGCCAGATCCCCCGCCCGCTGGATCACCGGCCCGCTCGTCGCCCGGAACCCCACCCCCATCTCGCGCGCCACGATCTGCGCCAGCGTCGTCTTGCCCAGCCCCGGCGGGCCGTGCAGCAGCACATGGTCGAGCGCATCGCCCCGCTCCCGCGCCGCCGCGATGAACACCGCCAGATTCTCCCGGCTCGCCCGCTGCCCCACGAACTCGCGCAAGGTCTGCGGCCGCAGCGACGCCTCGGCGAAATCCTCGTCGCCCCGCTCCGGACTGAGCGTGCGTTCGTCGCGCGGGAGGGGAAATGGGTCTGCCACCTGCCGTTGCTAGCAGGGTCTGCGAGTCCGTGCGGCTTAAAGTCGGGTAAGGAAGCAAGCAGTCCTTTTTTGACGGAAAAGGACCAAAAAACTTTCGCAATCCTGGCGTTGCCCGGCAATCGCTCGTGCATGAAACACATGGATCATTCCGGCGATTTCGCCTACATGGTTTTGGAAACCAAATAGTCAGGAAACGTCCATGCGCACGCTGCTGCTGTCTTGCTTGGCAATCGCCTCCGGCTTTGCCGCTTCGAACGCCCACGCCCAGACCTACACATTCAAAACCATCAAATCTCCGAACATGGGCTCGACATTCTTCGAAGCCATCAACGCCAAAGGCGATATCATCCAGAACGTGCAAGCCTCGGGCAGCAGCACGTGTTCGATCCGCCATGGCGTGACACTCACCACCATCGCCGACCCGAACTCCACCAACACCTATTGCTACGGCATCAGCGATAACGGCATCGTGGCAGGCTACTACCTGATCAACTCCGGCAACGCTGCCGTCGGCTTCACCTATCACAACGGCGTCTATACCGACTACGCCGCACCGCAAGCCTCCGTCGCGCAAGGCGGCACGCAACTGAACACCATCAGCGTGGGCGGCATCCTTGCCGGATCATATGCCGACGCAAACGGCTTCAATCATGCCTTCACCGTCACCAAAGGCGTGCA
This sequence comes from uncultured Alphaproteobacteria bacterium, assembly GCA_963848205.1. Taxonomy (GTDB): domain Bacteria; phylum Pseudomonadota; class Alphaproteobacteria; order Acetobacterales; family Acetobacteraceae; genus BOG-908. The sequence continues at coordinate 1,236,030 of CAWKCV010000003.1, forward strand.
GCAGGAAATTACCGTCTCCGGCGCCAACTACCTCATTCCCACCGGCGTCAGCGACAACAGCCAGGTCGCACTCGAAAGCTTCGATGCCAGCGGCAACTTTCTCGGCGACTACCTGATCGACCACGGCAAGACCACCACCATCGCCTATCCCGGCGCCACGCAGACGACAGTCCACACCATCAACGACATGGGCCAGCTCGTCGGCCGCTACTCCGACAGCCAGGGATTGAACCACGGCTACATCTACACAATCGCAACCGGCGCCTACACAACCGTCGATTCAAAACAGGCGGGCGGAACCTCGCTCTACGGCATCAACAATGCCGGTGTCGTCGTGGGCAGCGGCAAAATGTCGCTCACCACCTCGATCATGCTAGGCCTGGTCGGCAAGCCGAACTAGCAGCCGACCGCTACGGCCGCGTGCCGAAAGCGTCAGCACACATCTGCACGTTGCAGAACCGACCGGCGGCGCCCGCCCAAGGCGCCGTCGCCACCTCCGCCCCACGACGCACCTCCGTGACCAACTTGTAAACTTCCGTTTTTCCGTATAGCGATGTCGTTGCTTGCAAGGTTCAAGTCCTGCATACGCGCGCACGCCCGGGAGACATACGATGAAACTCAACATCGCCAACATCGCCGTCATGGCAATCGGCCTGTTCACACCAGCGGCGGCGGAAGCCACCACCTACACGCCGGGACAGTATCAGATCTCCAGCTACGTGATGTCCGCCACCGGAAGCACCTGCTTCCTTCCAGCAAAAACCTATCTGAGCTCCATCTATACCTACCCTGGCCCGAACAAACCCGGCGCCGTGGCGCGCGATTTCCTCAATGGCCCGAAAGGCTATGCAGTCTATCTGCTGAATTTCCCGACGACGGCACCGGCAGGCGCCACCTCCACCTCCGGCCCGATCACCGAGACCATCTTGCCAGGCGGCACACCCGTCACCGGCACCTTCTCATCGGACTTCACCGTCACCGACAGCCGATCCTATGTCGCGAAAACAACCTACGTCGTCGGCGGCTGCACGTCCGTCGTCCAGGAAGTGGGCGTCTGGATCACGAAATAACCGCCGGCGCAAATAACCAAGCCATTGAACTCACCCGTTGCCAAGAACAGAAAATATGGAAAACGGTCCCATGCAATTGTCCAAGGCTCTTCTTCTGTGCTGCGCAATCGCACCGTTCGCCTCGGGCGCGTCCGCGGCCACGTTCCACAAACTTGCCGATACCACGCTCGTCGCACCTGACGGCCTGACGGTCTTCACGCTGGCACCGCCGCAGCAGAATGCCGGCACCGTGGTCTTCATGGCCGCCACCGGCACACCCAACGCCTATATCTATTCCATACCCGCGTCCGGCGGCACGCCCACCGCGCTCGTCAGCCTCCAGACGAAAGTCCCCGGCGGCACCGGCACATTCACCGGCAACCAGGCCGGCTATTTCAGCGCGTTCTCCGCGCCAAACTGCCCGCCACCCGTCGTCGGCGCCAAGAGCGCGGTGTTCGTGGGCAATGACAGCGCCGGCAACCGCGGCATATACAGCGTACCGCTCAAAGGCGGCAAGGTCGTGAAACTTGTCGACTACAACACACCCATTCCAGGCGGGCCGGTGCTCGGCAACGCCAATTTCAACAACAGCTATTCGTTCTGCAACATCTCCGTGTCGGGCAACACCGTCGTGTTCGACGGTGGATCGGGTGGGGTGTACAGCGTGCTCACCGACGGCCAGGGTCTCACCCGCATCGCCGACCCGAATACGCCGATCACAATTCCGCCTTTCACCGTCAACGGATTCAGCCAACCCAGTATCAGCCACGGCCAGATCACCTATGTCGGCAGTACCGTATTCGGGCCATACGCAATTCTCGTCGGCACTCCGGCCGTGGGCCACGCCATCGCGCTCGCGACCTCCTCTCCGCCGTTCGCGGAATTCACCTACCCGACCATCGGCAGCGGCAACATCATCTTCTCCGCCCAGCTCACATCACCCAACAAGGGGCTCTTCCACGTGTCGGCATCCGGCGGCACAATCACCGATCTGGTCGACATGAATTCAAAACTGCCGCCCGGCACGCCAGGCACGAGTTTCAGCAATGTCGGCGGACCCGACGCAAACGATGGCTGGGCAGCCGACGGCGGCATCGACATCTTCGGCGCCCAAACCACCGACGGCACCAACACCTATGGCGGCCTGTTCACCAGCTGCAAACGCAAGCTCGGCAAGCTCCTGACCCAGGGCGACCTGCTCGACGGGCACATCGTCACCCCCCAATCCGGCATCAGCAATCTCACCGCCACCAAAACCGCCGGGGCCACATCGCACGCAGGCGCCATCCTGGTCAGCGACGGCCGATATGTCGCCGTCTATGAAGCGACCGTGCCCGGCTGCTGACGCCACCCCGACCAGACGCTCCGCCCCAATCCCTTTGTCCTGGGCCCGGTGAGGCCGCTATCATACCCAAGTGCTCCTCCTCCCACCCGCCATGGCCGCCGGTATCCTCGCCTACTTTGCCCTCTCCCACGAACCGCCGCTCGCCCTCGCCATCCTCGTCACGCTGGCCACCGCGCTGGCCGCCATCCGCCTTCGCCACCACCCGCGCGCCCGCCTCCCAACCCTGACCACCGCCTTCGCCGCCGCCGGCTTCACGCTGGCCACACTCGCCACCTCGCTCACCCCGCCCTTCACCCCCCTGCCACGCCACGCCGCCACCATCACCGGCCAGATCGCCACGCTCGACATCCTCCCCGAAGGCCGCCGCGTCACCCTCTCCCGCCCGTCGCTCGACGGCGCCCCACCCCGCCCCCGCACGCTCCGCATCCGCCTCCGCCGCACCGACGCCACACCCCTCGCCCCCGGCGACACCATCGCCGTCCGCGCCCTCCTCCGCGCCCCCTCCCCACCCGACTACCCCGGCGGCTGGGACACCCAGCGCGACGCCTTCTTCGCCAATCTCGACGGCTACGGCTTCGCCATCTCGCCCGCCGAACGCCTCCACGCCGCCCCCACCACCGCCTGGTCCGCGCTGCGCGCCGCCACCGCGCAACGCATCCTCGAAGGCCTCCCCGGCCCGCGCGGCGCCATCGCCGCCACCCTGCTCACCGGCAGCGGCACCGCCATCCCGCCCGACGACCGGATTGCCTTCCAGAACGCCGGCCTCGCCCACCTCCTCGCTGTCGCCGGCCTGCATATCGGCATCGTCATGGCCACCGCCTTTGCCGCCACCCGCGCGCTGCTCGCCCTCTCCGAACGCGCCGCCCTGCACGCCCCGCTCCGCCAGGTCGCCGCCGTCGCCGCCCTGGCCGCCGGCGCCTTCTACCTGGCCCTCACCGGCGCCCACCTGCCCATCATCCGCAGCTTCGCCATGGCCGCCCTCGTCACGCTCGGCGTGCTCACCGGCCGCCGCGCGTTTTCGCTCCGCGGCCTCGCCATCGCCGCCCTCATCCTGATGACCCTCTCGCCGGCCAGCGTCGTCGGCGTCAGCTTCCAGATGAGCTTCGCCAGCGTGCTCGTTCTCATCACCGGCTACCAGCTCGCCCGCCCGCTGCTCGCCCGCCTCTCCACCGGCGCCTGGTGGCAACGCCCCGCGCTGCACGTCACGGGCCTGGCACTCACCAGCCTGCTCGCCGGCACCGCCTCGCTCCCCTTCGCCGCCTACCATTTCGGCACAACGACGCTCTATTACGTCCCCGCCAACATGGCCGCCGTCCCGCTCACCGCTTTCTGGATCATGCCCTGGGGCCTCGCCGCCCTCGCTCTGATGCCGTTCCATCTCGAGCGCCTGGCGCTCATCCCGATGGGCTGGGGCATCGCGCTGCTCCGCGCCATCGCCCACACCGTCTCCGCCTGGCCCGCCGCCATCGTCGGCACCGCCCAGATGCCCGCCTGGGCGCTCTGCTGCATCGCCGCCGGCCTCGTCTGGCTCTGCCTCACCGGCACCCCCCGACGGCGCGCCGCCGGCCTCGCCCCCATCGCCGCCGGCCTCTTCCTTCCCATGCTCGCCACCCCGCCCACCATTCTCGTCACCCCGCACGCCACGATCATCGCCATCCACATCGCCCACCAGACCTTCGAACGCGCCACCGCCCAGGCCACCCTGTTCGACCGCCAAGCCCCGCTGCGCGTCTGGGCCACCCCCATCGCCGGCGACCTCTCCCAGGCCCCCGGCGCCACCTGCACCGCCACCGCCTGCCGCCTGGCCACGTCCACCACGGCCGGCGCCCTCATCACCACCGCCCCCGCCGACACCGACTGCGCCACCTACCTCGTCATCACCGCCGCCCGCTCCCCCTGCCCCCACGCCATCGACCACACCACCATCGCCGACGGCCCCGCCGAAGCCTGGCTCACCACCCCACCCCGCCTCCTCACCGACCACGACATCCGCGGCACCCGGCCCTGGGTCCTGACCTCCCTCCCCAAACTCCCCTTTGCCCAAACCGAGTAAGCAAGCAGTCCTTTTTTGAAAAGGCGGACGACTTGCCTTGCCTTCCCTAAGCCCCGCGTCCCTGCAACCGCGCCAGCAGAAAATCCCGAAACACCGCCACCCGCTTGGAATTCCGCAACTCCTCCGGATAAACGAAATAACAATCCACCTTCGGCCGAGCCACATCCGGCAACACCCGAACCAACCCGTCCAGCTCCCCACCCATCCAGCTCGGCAACACCCCGATCCCCAGCCCCGCCCGAATGATCTGCGCCATGCTCGACAGATTGTTCACCTCCAGCACAGGCCGACGCTTCTGCCCCGCCCGCCGCCCCGCCGTCGCCAGCCAGTTGATGTCGTCCACCGGCGGATGAAAATCCCCGAACAACACGATCTTATGGTCGTCCAGTTCCTCGATCGTCATCGGCGTCCCAGCCTTCGCCAAATACTCCGGCGACGCACAGATATGCCACTCGATCTCGAACAGATGCCGCTGGATCAAATCCGGCTGCCTGGGCGGATGCATGCGGATCGCCACATCGGCCTCGCGCATCGCCAAATCCAAATCCCCATCGTCGAGCAGCAAACTTACCGTCACGTCCTGATGCGCTTCGAGAAACTGCGACAAGCGCGGCGCCAGCCAATTGCTGCCAAATCCCACCGTCGTCGTAATCTTCAGCTTGCCCGCCGCCTTGTCGCGGCTCTCCGTCAGCAACGCCTCCGTCATCGCCAGTTTGGCGAAAACCTCGCGCACCGTCTGGTTGAGCTGCTCGCCCTGCTCGGTCAGAATCAACCCGCGCGCGTGCCGATGAAACAACGGCACGCTCAACGCCTCTTCCAGCGCCGAAATCTGCCGGCTCACCGCCGACTGGCTGAGGTTCAGCGTGTCGCCGGCATGGGTGAAGCTGCCAGCGTCGGCCACGGCGTGGAACACCCTGAGTTTGTCCCAATCCATGGAAAATCCTTACGAGAAAGCAAGCAGTCCTTTTTTGATAAAAAGGACCAAAAAACTTCTGCTCCGGGCGAGTTTCAACAACCGGGCATTATGTTGCAACTGCTTCCTCGCGGACCGGCGCCATTTCGGTCAGCCATTTCTCGGCTTCCAACGCGGCCATGCAGCCTGTCCCGGCCGCCGTCACCGCCTGGCGGAACACCCTGTCCTGCACGTCGCCCGCCGCGAATACGCCCGGCACACTCGTCCGCGTGCTCCCCGGCTGCGTCCGCACATACCCGTCCGCATCCAGCTCCAGCTGTCCCCGAAACACACTCGTGTTCGGCGTATGCCCGATCGCCACGAACACCCCGTCCACATCCAGCGTCCGCTCCACCCCCGTCTCCCGATGGCTCAGCCGCACGCCATGCACCACCGCAGGGCTCCCGCCACCCACGATCTCCTCGACCACATGGTCCCAGATCACATCCACCTTCGGATGCTCGAACAGCCGCTTCTGCAGGATCTTCTCCGCCCGCAAACTGTCGCGCCGATGCACCAGCGTCACCCGATCGGCATGGTGCGTCAGATGCAACGCCTCCTCCACCGCCGAATTACCTCCGCCAATCACCGCCACCCGTTTGCCACGGTAGAAGAACCCGTCGCACGTCGCACACGCCGAAACACCCGCCCCCTGATACGCCGCCTCGCTCGGCAGCCCCAGCCACCTGGCCTGCGCCCCCGTCGCCACCACCACCGTCTCGGCCACGTAAATATCGCCCGAGTCGCCCACACAACGGAACGGCCGCCGGCTGAAATCCACCTCCATGATCAGGTCCGACACCACCCGTGTCCCCACATGCTCGGCCTGCGCCTGCATCTGGTCCATCAGCCACGGCCCCTGGATACTCTCCGCGAACCCCGGAAAATTCTCCACGTCCGTCGTAATCATCAACTGCCCGCCCGGCTGCAACCCCGCCACCAGCATCGGCGCCATGCTCGCCCTGGCCGCATAGATCGCCGCCGTGTAACCGGCCGGGCCAGCGCCGATGATGAGAACCTGCGTGTGATGGATCGTGGGCATCGCTCGGATATCGTCGGGCAGGTCAAGCGAAGCAAGCAGTCCTTTTTTGAAAAAAAGGACCAAAAAACTTTTGCTGCGCCATCGCCGCCCAAAACCGGCACGCGACGGCACCGATCTGCGGTTCCCCTACCCTTCCTCCCCAAACCCCCCCGACACTGCTAAACGACCCCCAACCACAAACGAGCCCCCACCAACGTGCCAGCCGACCCCCCAGACCTCGACGCCATCGACCGCCGCATCCTCGCCGAACTCATGGCCGACGGCCGCATGACGAACGTCGAACTCTCCCGCCGCGCCGGCATCTCCGCCCCACCCTGCCTGCGCCGCGTCCGCCGCCTCGAAGAAGCCGGCATCATCCGCGGCTTCCACGCCGACGTGGACCCCCACCGCCTCGGCTGGGACGTCATCTTCTTCGTCATCGTCGGCCTCGACAACCAGAAGGAAGCCACCCTCACCGCCTTCGAAACCCTCGTCGGCGCCTGGCCCGAAGTCCGCGAGTGCCACATGATCCGCGGCGCCGGCGACTTCCTCCTCCGCCTCGTCGCCCGCGACACCGCCCAGGAAAACGAACTCACCCGCAAACTCACCGAAGCCCCCGGCGTCGCCCGCATCCAAACCCTGCAGACGATCCGCACAGCGCTGAACATCGCGGGTGTGCCGATCTGACCAAACCCGCCCCTTCGAAGAAAACCGCCATCGCGCGCCTCAAAAAGCCCGTTATTGCGAGCCCTTGCGAAGCAACCCAGGGGCTAAAAAACGCCCGCTCGACCACCAGCCACACGCACCCCCACCCAAACGCCAATCCTCAATGCGCGTACACCACCGACCCCCCATGACCATCGAATCCAATGGAAAAATTGGACGTAGCCAAACTCTGACCCTGCAACGGAGCTATCCGAACCGTCCCCAACAGCGCCGACGCCTGGTCAAACAAACTCAAGGTCCCACCAGCATAACTCTCCGACGCAATCTGCACTCCGGTGAAATCGATCGCATCACCCGGCTCCCAATTCACCAATTGCCCCGCCACATCCGCAATGCTCGGCACCACCAACGTCCCCACCCCGCTGAAATCGATCACCGACGAAGCACTCGCCTGCCCCGTCAAATCCAGCGTCCCACCCTGACTGAAACTGCTGCCGCCAAACGCAATCTGCGCCCCGCTCGCAAGCGACCCCACCGTCGCCAGCACCCCGCCGCCGACCGTCACCGTCCCGCCCGCGCTCACCACACCCACCGACAATACACCCTGCCCGACAACGCTCCCCACCTGATCGCTGGAAAGCGTGCCCACGCTCAACACCGCATTGCCAGCCAGATTCAGCATCGCATCGATCCGCGCCACCCCGCCGATCGTCAGCGTCGCCCCATCCACCAGCAGAACCTCGCCTGGATTGAACACACCCGGCGCGCCCACCTGCAGATTGCCGGCCGAAACGACGCTGTGCACGCCGGCAACCGACACGAACCCAGCCGAGATACCGGTCCCGCCCGCGGCCAGCGTCCCGCCCGCCACCAGCGTGTCGCCCGCACTGGCCACCACCACGCCTGCACTCTGCTGCGAGCCGACCATCAAGCCTCCCGACACCGCCAGCGTCCCGCCCTGCACCGACAACGTGCCGCCGCCCTGATCGCCCACCGTGACACTGCCGCCCACGGTCCAATCCGTATCGTGCAGAAAAGCTGTCGACACCGCCTGGGAACTTCCCTCGATCGCCACCAGCGGAAAGCCCGAAAAACCCTGCGTGCCCGTACTGCGCAGCGTCGCCCCGCTGGCGATCAACGAACTCGCATGCTGGTCAGACGGGCCGCCCAGCAAAAACGTCCCGTCGATATTCAAGCTGCCCTGATCGAGCGTGAGCGTGCTCGCATACGAAACATCCAGCGCATACGCACCACCCTGCGTCACGCTCAGCGTGCCACCCGCCGTCACCATCGCGGCGGAGTCCTCGAGCGCGATCCCGCCCGACACGCTCAGATCGGCGCCGGCGCCCGTCACGCTCACCACCGCCCCCGGCAGGGCGTCGAGCGCAAAACCGCCCGTCGCCGTCAGGCTCGCCGACCCGCCCGAAACCACCAGCGCCGCCGCCGGCGTAAACGCGCCGAACATCTGCCCGCCCAGCGCGGTCGCACCGCGCACCACCAGCGTCCCGCCCGCACTCGCGCCCAGCGTTCCGAACACGGTGGCCGCCGTCCCCGCGGCCGAACTCCCGACTGCGAGCGACCCACCCAAAGCAGCCTCCGCCACCGACTTGGCACCCACCGACAGCATCCCCGCCGACAGCACGCTTCGCGCACCCGTCACGCTCAGCGTATCGCCAAACTGCAGCGCCACACTCTGCGTGCCGCTCATCCAGTGCCCGCCGTCCTGCACGACCAGGCTGACGGGAGAATACGCGTTCAGCGAAGTGCCAATGCTCGTCGCACCCTCGACCACGACATTGCTGTCATCGACCGTCACCAATCCCTCGCCCGACACCCCCACCAGCACCCGCCCCTGCACCGTCGTCAGCCCGCGGTCCGCCGCCGTGCCCGACAAGGTCAGCACCCCCAAACCCGCATTGCCCACCGTCAGATCGCCATGCACGCCCCACAGCCCGCCTTGCACATGCGCATATCCCTGGCCCTGCTGCGTGTCGCCGAGCACCACCGCCCCGGTGATCAACCTCGTGTCGCTCAACTGCAGCGACCCCGTGCCCGACTCGCCCACCTCGGCCATCCCCGCCACACGCACCAGCGCATGATCGGCCTCCAGCAATCCGTTGCTGGTAAAGCTGCCCTCGCCCAGCACCAGCGCGGCAGCGCTGCCGCCGGCGCCCACGCTCAGCGTGCCGCCATATTGCGCGTCCACCACCCCGATGCCGCCATCGAGCCCCACCACCAGCGAACCCGTCGACGCGACCGCCGAACTGCCGCCCAGCAACTGCAACGTCCCGAAACTCAGCGAGGGCCCCTCGCCCACCACGATCGCCGAACCCGCGCGCCCGGTCAGCGCGCCCGTCCCCACATCGAGCTGCCCGCCGGTGCCCACCGTCGCCGTCCCGTGGCCCAGCGCCAGCGTCGCATTCGCCCCCGCCCCACGGCCGCCGATCAGCACCCGCCCATCGACCAGATTCACATCCAGATCAGCGCCGATCGCCCCCACGCTTGCTTGCTCGATATCGAACACCGCGAACGCACTGCTCCCCGCCACCCCCACATTGAGCACATGAGCCGCCAAACTGCCCCCCACCACACCAAGCGTGCCGCGGTCCGCCACCTGCCGCGCCGAAAACGCCCCATCGAGCATGAACCCGGCCCCGGTGCTGCCATACGCCTCCAGCAACCCCACCGATCCCGCGCCGGTGATCATCCCCGCCCCCGCCAGCAGCGCCACATCGCCCGTCCCAGGCACCCCGTCCGACACGCCGGTGGCCTGATCGATCCAGTTCGCCTGCGTGCCGAACAGCGAGGAAGCAGCACCGGTCCACCGATAAAACGCCATGCCAAACACACTCCGGAAACGCAGGTTTCAGTGCGCCTGCATACCATTCCGCCCCCGCATGGTCGAGTGCTCCCGCAGGCGACAGCAAGGCCTTCTTTCTTGAAAGAAAGAAGCAAAGAACCTTTGCTTTCTAAACGCGCGCCCGTCCCGAAACACGCTTCGTCATTGCGAGCCCCTGCGAAGCATCGAGTGGTCACAGAGCGCCCTCAAACCAACAAAAGTTTTTTGGTCCTTTTTTTCAAAAAAGGACTACTTCCTTCCTTTTCTTCCCTATACTGCCAAAACCCCACCAAGGCGCCCGCCCGTGAAAACCCTCCCAGCCGCCGCCCTCCTCCTAATCGCCCCCACATTCGCCCAAGCCGGCGTCACCACCCAAGGCGATTTCCGCGTCGAATATACCGGCAGCTCGATCGGCAATTTCCCCGGCATCGACACCGCCATCGAAAACTGGATGGCCGCCAACAGTGTCCACAGCGCCCAGTTCGCGTTCCGGCAGAACGGCAAGCTGCAATTCTCCCACGCCTACACGATGGGCGCCGCCACCCCGCTCGTCACCACCACCAGCGTGTTCCGCCTCGCCAGCATCAGCAAAATGCTGGTCACCGCCGCGTTCAGCAAACTCCTCTCCGAAGGCAAGCTCACCGGCGGCGAGAAAGTCTATTCCTATCTCGGAATCACCAAGCCGCTGCTCGCCTCGCAGACACCCGACAAGCGTGCGCGCGACATGATCTCCCTCGAGCTCGCCGAACACACGTCCGGCCTGCCCGGCTCAGGCCAGGGCGACCCGCTGTTCCAGATGCGCGACATCGAAGTGAAGCTCGGCGCGCAACCGCTCACCGGCACGCAATTCGCGCAATATCTCTACGGCCAACCGCTCAACAGCCAGCCCGGCTTCACCGCCAACTACTCCAACGTCGGCTACGTCCTGCTCAGCCAGGTCATCGCGAAGGCCGCCAAAACCGACTATTTCACCTACATAACAAACAACATCCTCGCCCCGCTGCACCTGACCAACTGGACCCTCTCGCCCACCCTCCAGTCGCAAGCCAACCCCAACGAAGTCGCCCCCGACGACCCCTACACCGGCCCCAGCATCTTCGACCTCACCGCCAACGCTCCCCAGGCCCCGTTCAACTACGAGGGCGGCAACATCCTGTGGGAACTCACCGCCGGCCCCACCGACCTCGTCACCAACGCCGAAAGCGTCTCCGCCTTCGTGCACACCTGGAACGCCTACGGCCTCGGCCCGCGCGCCATCGACTACGCCCGCGACGGCTGCATGCCCGGCGCCTCCACCTGGGTCGAATCCGAAACCCCCGACCTCGACTTCTCCGTCCTCTTCAGCGGCGGCGCCTGCCTGGGTTTCGACTCCGCCGTCATCGTCACCCTCCGCAACGCGCTGGCCAACCTCTGAGCGTCTGCCCGTAAAGTCGCGCCTTCCCTCCGCCACCCCAAAGCCACCCGCCACAGCAAAGACGCTTCGTTGCAAGCCGCCCCGAACGCGCCACAATCCGCACCACATACTGCCGTAGGCCTGATCCACCTACCGCACCGTGGAGACCAGCCAACCCGAGCCTCCCGAACACCCTCAGGAGCGCCCGATGCACGCCACCTCCGACGAACAACCCCCCTGCGCCTGGTGCGGCGAAGCCCAATCGAGCCTGCGCACCCCCTGCTCCAACCTCCCCTTCACGGGCCTCTTCGAATGGCGCCGCATCCTCGAACGCCGCCCCGCCCTGGCCACCCCAGCCTGTCAGACCGCCCTGAAAAGCCGCGGCCTCCTCGCCGCCGCCAGTGCCCGGATCACCCTGCCCCCCGCCCGCCCCCGCCGCAGCCGCCTCACCCAAACCCCGCTCCACCAGAAAACCCTGGCCTGGGTCCAACGCCAGCGCGACCGCGGCCACACCACCGACGAACTCGTCGAAGCGCTGTGCGACACGATGATCGACTTGGCTTTCGAGATCAGGACGACAGGGAAGTAAGACCTTCTTTTCTGTAGAAACGAAGCAAAAGACTTGTGTCTCATGAGGGGCTCACGATCCGGCGGGGCGCCCAGAAAGCCCGAAATGCGTCCCGCAAAAGTTTTTTGCTTCTGTTTTTTCAAAAAAGAAGCCTTTCTCCCTTCCAATGCTCCCCCAGAACTTCGTCGAATGGTTCGCCCAAAAAGGCTGGACCCCCCGCCCCCACCAACTCGCCCTCCTGCAAGCCGCCAACGCCCGCGAAAACATCCTCCTCATCGCCCCCACCGGCGGCGGCAAAACCCTCTCCGGCTTCCTCCCCACCCTCATCGCGCTGGCCACCCCCCGCCCCAAACCCGCACTCCACACCCTCTATCTTTCTCCCCTCAAAGCGCTGGCCGCCGACATCGCCCGCAACCTCACCACCCCGATCACCGACCTCTCCCTGCCCATCCGCGTCGAAACCCGCACCGGCGACACATCCTCCGCCGCCCGCCGCGCCCAACAACTCACCCCGCCCGACATCCTCCTCACCACCCCCGAATCCCTCGCCATACTCCTCTCGCAACCCACCGCCACCACCCTCTTCGCCCACCTCCAGCACATCATCATCGACGAAATCCACGCACTCGCCGGCACCAAGCGCGGCGACCAGCTCGCCCTCTGCCTCGCCCGCCTCACCACCATCGCCCCCCAGGCCCGCCGCACCGGCCTCTCCGCCACGGTGGCCCACCCGAATGCCATGCTCGCCTACACCGCCTGCGGCGCCCCCGCCCGCCTCATCGAAATCCCCGAAACCACCCCACCCCACCTCCAGATGATGCTCCCCGCCGAGCGCCTCGCCTGGGCCGGCCGCATGGGCCTCGCGTCCGCCACCGTCATCCTCGAGCGCATCGCCGGCGCCGGCCTCACCATCGTCTTCGTCAACACCCGCGCCCAATCCGAACTGCTCTTCCAGGAACTCTGGCGCCTCAACGAGCAGACCCTGCCCATCGCCCTGCATCACGGCAGCCTCGACCTCGCCCAGCGCCTGCGCGTCGAAGCCGCCATGGCGAAAGGCGACCTGCGCGCCGTCGTCGCCACCTCGTCGCTCGACCTCGGCATCGACTGGGGCGGCGTCGACCAGGTCATCCAGGTCGGCGCCCCCAAAGGCACCTCCCGCCTGCTCCAGCGCGTCGGCCGCTCCAACCACCGCATGGACGAAGCCTCCCAGGCCATCCTCGTGCCCGCCAACCGCTTCGAAGTGCTCGAATGCCAGGCCGCCATCGAAGGCATCGCCGCCGGCGAGCGCGACGGCGACCCGCCACGCCCCGGCGGCCTCGACGTCCTGGCCCAGCACCTCCTCCTCACCGCGGCCGCCACCGCCTTCCACCCCACCGACATGCTGGCCGAAATCCGCCGCGCCGCCCCCTACGCCGCCATCACCGACGAAGACTTCACCGACACTCTCACCTTCGTGGAAAACGGCGGCTACGCGCTCGCCGCCTACGACCGCTACCGCAAGCTGTTCCGCGACAGCGAAGGCCGCGTCCACATCCGCAGCGAACGCATCGCCCGCCAGGCGCGCATGAATGTCGGCACCATCACCGAAGCCCCGCTGCTCAAAGTCCGCCTGGGCGGCCCGCGCGGCCTCCTACTTGGAGAGGTCGAGGAATACTTTGCCAATACTCTGCGCCCCGGCAACACATTCATGTTCGCCGGCCGCCTCCTCCGCTTCACCCAGATGCGCGAACTCACCATCGAATGCACCGACGGCGGCACCGGCACGCCCATGGTCCCCACCTATGTCGGCGCCCGCCTCGGGCTGACCACGAACCTCGCCGACCGCGTCCGCGCCATGCTCCACAACCCGTCGGCCTGGCACGCCTACCCCGAACCCGTCCGCGAATGGCTCAGCCTGCAACAGGATCGTTCCGAACTGCCCGCCCCCGACAGCCTGCTCGTCGAAATCTTCCCCCGCGACGGCCGCTGGTACATGGTCGCCTACACTTTCGAAGGCCAGCAGGCCCACCAGACCCTCGGCATGCTGCTGACCAAACGCCTGGAACGCGCCGGCGCCGGTCCCTTGGGCTTCCTCGGCACCGACTACGTCATCGCCACCTGGTCCGCATACGAGCCTCAAAACATCGAAGACCTGTTCGCCGTCGACATGCTCGGCGACGACCTGGAATCCTGGATGGCCGAATCCTCCATGCTCCGCCGCACCTTCCGCAACATCGCCACCATCGCCGGCCTCATCGACCGCAACCAGCCCAGCGCCCGCCGCCCCACCCGCCAAATCACCGTCAACACCGACCTCATCTACGACGTCCTCCGCCGCCACCAACCCGCCCACGTCCTCCTCCGCGCCACCCAAGCCGACGCCGCCCACGGCCTGACCGACATCGCCCGCCTGACCACCCTCCTCACCCGAGCCACCAACCACATCCACACCCGCCGCCTGGACCGCGTCTCCCCCCTCGCCGTCCCCGTCCTCCTCGACATCGGCCGGGAATCCGTCCGAACCCCCACCAACGAAGACGCCCTCCTCGAAGAAACCGAAGCCGCCCTCATCGCCGAAGCCATGCAGTAAAAAGGCCAAGGGCTCCGCTACACCCCGTCATTGCGAGGCGAAGCCGAAGCAATCCAGGAGTCCCACCACCCAAGCCAGTCACCCCCCCAAAAATTGCCGGTCGTCCAGCGCGCGTCCGGACCTGGCGTCAGCTCACCCCCGATTTGTGTTATTCATAAGGTTTCATATCGATTGAGTGGCGCGAGCGATCCTAGTCGCGCAAGACTACGGCATCGGTGGCGCAGCTTCGATTTCCGGCCACAGCCAGGCTCCTCGAACCCAAATTCACATACGGAAGGATAATGCCTTGAGCGTCTATCAATGGGCTGGCTCCAGCAACGCGGATCTCGGCAACGAAAGCGACTGGGTCAACATCAGCAATCCCGGCACGGTCGGGACGCCGGGCACCAGCGACGTCGCCATCATCCAGGTCGGCCAGGGCCTCTACGGCGTCATCGACGTGGACGCGCTGGACATCGTGCAGGCCAGCGGCGCACCGACCATTTCCATCGCCGGCTCGAGCACGCAGGTCACCGCCGCCTCGGTCGGCATCGGCTACGGTTTTACCCTCGACACCGGCGCCTATCTCCAGGCCGGCAACCTGGGCATCGACGGCGGCGGCACCGCTGTCATCGTGGAAAACAACGCATATCTGTACGATACCGGCACCTCCTTGAACGACAATCTCACGATAGGCGCCGGCGCCGGCAACGCCTCCGTTCTCGTGACGAAGGGCGGCAGCTTTTCCTACGACTCGAACGGGGAGACCGGCACGCTGAACCTCGGCGGCACGCCCAACAGTGTGGCGACCCTGACGATCAGCGCCGGCGGCTATTTCAGCTCAGAGCTCAGCGAATTCAACGTCGGCGCCGCTGCCGGTGCGAGCGGCTACGTGACCATCACCGGCCCAGGCAGCCAGTTCCTGATGGACAACTACG
This sequence comes from uncultured Alphaproteobacteria bacterium, assembly GCA_963848205.1. Taxonomy (GTDB): domain Bacteria; phylum Pseudomonadota; class Alphaproteobacteria; order Acetobacterales; family Acetobacteraceae; genus BOG-908. The sequence continues at coordinate 1,251,402 of CAWKCV010000003.1, forward strand.
GCTACACCACGATCGGCGACTTCGGCCAGCGCGGCGGCAGCGCACAGGGCACCGTCGTGGTCAGCAACGGCGGCTACGCCTCGTTCGATTCCTACGGCGCGGTGGATATCGGCACCAGCGCCGGCCTGGCGAAGGTGCTCGTGACGGGCGCCAACTCCGCAATCCAGGCAGGCCCGGTCGTCGAAATCGGCGAGTATCAGACCAACATCGCCGGCGAAGTCCTGGTGCAAGCCGGCGGCGAATTCGACACCTTGACCGACATGTACGTGAACAACGGCACCCTCGCGGTCACCGGCGCCAACTCGCTCTACAGCGGCCGTATCCTGAGCGCTGACAAAGGCTCGATGATCCAGATCACCAACGGCGGTTTCGTCCATGTCACCGACGTGCAACTCGCCGGCATCGTGAAACTGAACGCCGGCAGCCTGGACGCCCGCGCCGGGTTCTACATGTATGGCGGCAGCGAGGTTACGGGAACCGGCACCATCACCGCGACGAATATCGGCAACGCCGGCCTGATCGTCGCCAGCGGCGGCACGCTCGTGGTCGCAGGCTCGATCACCGGCACCGGCGCGATGCACATCCAGAGCGGATCAACCCTCGAGTTGACCGGCTCCTCGGCTTCCAACCAGACGATCCAGTTCGAATCCGGCGCGAACCAGCTCGTCCTCGGCGATGCCGCGCAGGTGTCGAGCCATATAAGAGATTTCGCCACCGGCGACGCGGTCGATCTTCTCTCGGACCCATCCACAACCCTGTCCTACGCCGCCGGCGCCCTCACCGTCCTGAACGGCACCACGCAGGTCGCCAAGCTGGAGATCAAGGGGAGCTACTCCGCCGCCAATTTCAAGCTGGGCACTGACGGCCACGGCGGCTCGCTCATCAGCTACGTCCCCACCAATGCGGTGACCGCCCCTCACCTCTCCATCTTCCTGGATCATCCCTGGTTGTAGCGGCAGGGCCGTGCCTCTCTCCATACACGGGGCCTCTCTACTTTCCTCAGCGTGCACACCTCACCTGGGCGGGTCGTCCAAGCTAATCGGCCGGGTGACGCGGAGGGGCGTAAAGCAAGCGTAGGATGGGTGAAACCCATCGCCCGCACCGCGCTCAACCCCAAACACTTCCCCCCACCCCATTCCCCACCCACAGCCTCACGCCACAGCCCCCACCCCAGCGAGCCCCCGCCCATGATCCGCGCCCTCTCCGGCACCACCCCCCCAACCCCGCTCGCCCAAACCCCCAGCGCCACCTGGATCGACCTCGACCGCCCCACCGATGCCGAACACGCCCAAGCCCGGCAAGCCACCAGCCTCCCCATCCCCACCCTTCACCAAATCGCCGAAATCGAAACCTCCAGCCGCCTCGTCAACACCCACGGCACCCTCACGCTCAGCACCCCCATGGTCAGCCGCGCGCCCGACGGCACGCTCGCCGCCACCCCCATCGGCTTCGTCCTCACCGCCGACCGCCTCATCACCATCCGCTTCGCCGCCTCCACCGTGTTCGACCACTTCGCCGAAACCTGGCGCCTCGAGCCCGGCACACGGCCGGACGGCATGCAGCCCTTCCTCGGCCTCCTCGAAGCCATCACCGACCGCCTGGCCGACGTCCTCGAACAACTCAGCGCCGAAATGGACACCCTCTCGGCCGACGTCTTCCAGCGCTGCGCCACCTCCACCGGCTCCTCACGCCGCCGCGACGCCTTCCTCCAGGCAACCCTCGCCGAGATCGGCCGCACCGGCGCGCGCACCTCCCAACTGCGAGACGGCCTGCTCGGCATCGCCCGCATCGCCCGCTACGTTCCCGAAGCCGCCAGCTCCTGGCTCGAACAATCCGAACGCTCCCGCCTCGTCACCATCGAACGCGACATCGTCTCGCTCACCGAGTTCAGCGCCCAGCTCACCAACAAAGTGCAATTCCTGCTCGACGCCACACTCGGCTTCATCGGCATCGAACAGAACGACACCATCAAAGTCCTCACCGTCGTCAGCATCGTCGGCATCCCCCCCACCTTCATCGCCAGCCTCTACGGCATGAACTTCAAGAACATGCCTGAACTCTCCTGGACCTATGGCTATCCTTACGCCCTCGCCCTCATCGCGCTCAGTATCGTCATCCCCCTCATGTTGTTCTGGCGGCGGGGGTGGTTGTAGGAAGAAAGCAGTCCTTTTTTGAAAAAAAGGACCAAAAAACTTTTGTCTCTTCGCATTTGTGCCTGCTTGGATCTGGAAACATCTAATCTCTCGAGCCTTCCTTGTCCGGCGGCACGCAGCCACCCGCGCGTCCAGATCTCGGCCCGCCGGCGCATCCGCTCACGCCCGATCCTCACCCCGCGGTTACAACCCGCTCACCTGCGAAACCGCCGCGCGCGCCCTCACGTTCGCAAACCCGCAAACAACAGTTGCGGAGCCCTCACATGCCCAAAATCTCCCGCCCCCCTCTCGCCGCCACTCTGCTTGCGGCCGCTCTCGCCATCACCCCGATCGCTTTCGCACATGCGCAATCCGGCAGCATGACGAACAGCAAGTTGGCCGAACATGCGAGCCGCGTCGAAGAACACACGCAATCCATCGACGAGCGGATCGCCGACCTGCACGCCGAACTCAAGATCACGCCTGCCGAGGAAGCCGACTGGAAGGCCGTTGCCCAAACCATGCGCGACAACGCGCAATCCATGCAGAAACTTGCACAGGAGAAGGCCGCCCAGGCCCAGAACATGACCGCCGTTCAGGATCTGCAAACCTACGGCGAATTCGCCCAGGCCCATGTCGATGAACTCAAGAAACTCACCGCGGTGTTCGACACGCTCTACAGCAGCATGCCCGACGATCAAAAGAAACTTGCCGACGCAGCCTTCGCCCGTGCCCACAAGCAGGACCAGTCCACCGCCCGATAACCGGTCGCGAAACCGGCCAGCACCTCTCCGAAAGGATCGTCTCCATGCAACCCGCGGATCATCCCCGCCGAACGCTCGCCCGCTCCGCCATGCACAAGCTGCTTCTGCTGGGTTGTGCCGGCGTCGCCTGTGGCTGCCTCGCCCTCAACACCGCCTCCGCCGAATGGGGGCCCCACGATCACGACCACGAGCACGACCGCGACCGAGGCCACGAGCACGAGCACGAGCATTTTCGCGACCATGACCGCGGCCGGTGGCACGAAGACCATGGCCGCGACTGGCATCGCTACGGCTACGGTGGCGGCTATTACGCGCCACCACCTGTCGTCTACAGCCAGCCCTATTACGCACCCCCACCCGTCGTCTATGGCCCAGGGATCGGTCTGAACATCCACATTCCCTGACCAACCAAAACACCCCGCCTCTCAGCAGGCGGGGTGGCCTTCGTACGCCGACATCATCCCACACCTTCGAACGCGTTGTCTGACCTGCATCAAACGCAAGCCTTCGAAATTTTCCGGTCGCACGCAGCTTTGCCTCGGTCCGGCTGACACCAGCCGCACGATCCGCAACCCGCCTCCCGCCTCCGCGCAACAAATGCAAACCATTACAATTCCGCGTCGCTAAACCCTTGATCTGGCAAATCTAAAGTTAACCCTTACTTCATGGTGCAGTGCAATAACCGGCGCTATATCAGCGCCCGCGCCCTGCCAAGCGCCCTGAAGAACCGAGGTTGACCATGTCTTACGCCGCCACCCCGCTCGCCCTGCGAGCCTCCCCTGCCGCCGCCAAGCGCGTCGCAGCCGCACACCGCCCGCCCGTCTCGGCAGGCTACGCCACAACCCCCATCACCGGCGTCGCCACCCTGCTCGAAACCGGGCTCGGTCTTGCCATGATGTCCGGCCTCAGCCTGCTTTTCTGCACCATCGCCGCCGCCGCCATCCTCTGACGCCGGCCCCGCGCCGGCCTCCTCTGACGCCGGCCCGCGCCGGCCTCCTCTGACGCCGGCCCGCGCCGGCCGGGCGCTCTGCATCACTTGCAGAGCGCCCACGCTCACCACGTATCGGCGCGCCTGATCCGAAATGTCAGCTTCTCGGCCGGCGAAAAACTGCCGCTCGTAAAAAAGCTCACGGAATCCAGCACACTCCTGGACGGCTTGTTGCCGGGCGACATCGCCATGCCAAACGCCACCCGCGAGTCGAACGTCACGGAAACCTGGCTGCCCGAACCCGCCGTGGCACTTCGCCCGTCCAGAACATCTGTCTCCGTCATCACCACATGCGTCCCGTCGTTTCTGAAAAACACGTCGGCATACCGGCTCGCCACACAGGCCACGTTCATCTTGTTCACCGAAATCACCTGGCGCACCCCCGCCGCAGCCGCACCGGCATTGCGCGAGGAATAGAAGCTGCACCGCGGCTGCGCATGGCACTTCGTCATCTGCGCCAGCTCGGACGTCACATACCGCGTGTAGATCACGATCGGCTTGCCCGCGAGATCGGCCCCCTTCGGCCCGAACATTCCCAACGTATCGATCGTGCTGGCCCCGGAAACCACGCCCACATAATGCTCGCTCACCGTGTTCGCGCGCGCGAAACCCGCACACGCAAAAACACCGGCCAGCGCCAACATCGCCCTACGCATCCAAAGCCTCCTACACACAGCCGTAGTCTTTGCGACCGTATCCAAACGAAATCAACGCTCGTTGCGCCATCCGCACGAGAACGTTACACGGTGCGACCTCAGAATTGAGAAAAGCAACGATTTCCGAGACGAAACGCCCGCGATTGCCTAAAGCTCCCTTGTTGTTGAACGGTTGCCTGCGCGAAACGCAAGCAAGCAGTCGTTTTTCGAAACACAGGACCGCGCTTTTGCTATCGAGAAGAAATGAATTCACCTGCTCGGATCAGGGTTGCTTCGCTTGACGATGCCGTAGGGATTTCGGCTGTTCTGGGCAGCACCACGCACGCGCCGCCGCAATCCACACGCTCCGCTGCCACGCAAGCCTCAACGCCGAACGGTTTTACGCAGCGAACGGCTTCATCGTCCTCAACCGCACTGTCATCCGGATCGGCCGAGCGATCGACTTCCCAGCCATCGAAATGGAATGCAACACCCCGGCATGTCCGCCGTGAGACGCACCACAACCTCGAACTTGCCCAGGTCACCCCATCTGTGTTCCCTATCCGTTCCGCACAGAACCGGATGCCGCCCGCCTTGACCGACACTCCGCTCCCTGCCGACCCAGCCCGCCTCGCCCGCCATCTCAGCGCGTGCCAGGAACTGATCGAAATCGGCATGGACATGGCCCGGCAAGCCGCCGCCGACATGCGCCAATCCCGCGACCCCCAGACCAGCGCACCCGACGGTCCCGCTTCGCCCTCCAACGCCCCGGCCCACCGCATCGCCGACCCGGCCGCCCGCTTCGAACGCCTGGCCCGCTGCGTCCGCTTCACCATCCTGCTCGAAGCCCACATCGCCGGCCGCCAGGCCCAGGCCACCGAAGCCGCCGAGCGCCTCGCCTCCAACCGTCAGGCCATCGCCGCCATGGCGAAAGCCCGCCTGCCCGCACCCCAGACGCCCAAGCCGGAAGCCACCGAAAGCGTGCCCCGCGAACACTTCCCGCTTCCCGCGTCCGACACCGAAATCCCCTCGATCCTCTCCAACATCAGCCGCGAACTCGGCATCGACCTCACCGATCCCACCCTCGCCGAACGCCTCCCCAAACCCCTCAAGCCCGAAATCGAACCCCAGCCCGAATCCAAAATCCTCCCCTGGCTAAAACCCCCGCCCGACGACTAGCGCGCGACAGCCAAGCAAAAGTTTTCTGCGTCTTTCTTTCAAAAAAGAAGCCGTTGCTTCCTCTCCTCCCACCCGATCGCCTATAGCCGCGCTCCCCGCCTCACGCCGGGCCAGGAGCCGCGCCCAAACGCATGCCCGCCACCCCCCACCACTTCCAAGGCGAAGCCCTCCTCCTGGACCCCGCCGGCGCCCTCGTCTGGCCGCGCGCCCGCCTGCTCGCCATCGCCGACCTGCACCTCGAAAAAGGCAGCGCCGCCGCCGCGCGCGGCCAACTCCTCCCGCCGTGGGACAGCGCGCTCACCCTGGCCCGTCTCGCCGCCCTCATCGCCACCTACGCGCCGCTCACCATCGTCGCCGTCGGCGACAGCTTCCACGACGACCGCGCCGCCTCCCGCCTCGGCACCGCCGACCTCGCAATCCTGCAATCCCTCACCGCCGAAGCCCGCTTCATCTGGGTCCGCGGCAACCACGACCCTTCCCCACCCGAAGGCCTGGAAGGCGAAAGCACCCCCGAACACACCACCCTCGGCATCACCTTCCGCCACGAAGCCCGCGCCGGCGCCACCGCGGAAATCTCCGGCCACTTCCACCCCAAAGCCCGCATCGCCACCCGCGCCGCCCTGGTCTCGCGCGCCTGCTTCATGGCCAGCCCGCACCGCATCATGCTGCCCTCCTTCGGCGCCTACACCGGCGGGCTCGACGTGCTCCACCCCGCCATCGCCCGCCACTTCCCCCAGGGCGGCCACGCCCATCTGCTCGGCCAGAACCGCACCTTCTGTTTTGCCGTCCCCGCCCCCGACCAGGCCGACCCCGCACTCCCCCTCGCACCCTGTCCCGCGCCGCAGGCCACCCAACCGCTTGCCACCGCCGCCCCAAACCACAAATTTAACTGATGGCCTCCCCCATCCACATCGTCTGGTTCCGCCAGGACCTCCGCCTGCACGACCAGCCCGCCCTGCACGCCGCCACCACCGCCGGCGCGCGCATCCTCCCCCTCTACATCCTCGACGACACCCCCCAGCCCTTCCCCCCCGGCGGCGCCTCGAAATGGTGGCTCCACCACAGCCTCCTCGACCTCGCCGCCAGCCTCGCCAAAGCCGGCGCGCCCCTCACGCTCCGCCGCGGCGACCCCGCCCGGATCATCCCCGAACTCGCCGAAGCGCTCGGCGCGGAAGGCGTCCACGCCGGCCACACCCACGAGCCCGCCTCCCGCGCCGCCAACGCGGCCATCGCCAAATCGCTCGAGGCCGCCGGCCGCACCCTGACCCTTCACCGCACCTCCACCCTCATCGACCCCGACCGCATCCGCAGCCAGACGAACACCGTCTACGGCATGTACACCCCCTTCGCCCGCACCGTCGAAGCGCTCGGCGACCCGCCGGAACCACTCCCCGCGCCACGCACGCTCCACCCCGCCCCCGCCACCCCCTCCGACCGGCTCGACGACTGGCACCTCCTGCCCACCCACCCGGACTGGTCCGCCGGCCTGCGCGACCTCTGGCACCCCGGCGAACACCACGCCCTCGCGCGCCTCAAAACCTTCACCACCACCGCCGTCTCCGCCTACGACAAGGGCCGCAACCTCCCCGGCGAGGACGGCACCTCCATGCTCTCCCCCCACCTGCATTTCGGCGAACTCTCGCCGCGTACCGTCTGGCACGCGTCGGCGTCCGAGGCCGAAAGCGCCGGCCACCACACCTACCGCCGCGAAATCATCTGGCGCGACTTCTCCGCCTACCTCCTCTGGCACCACCCCACTCTGCCCGAGAAACCGCTGCGCCCCGCCTTCGCCCATCTCGCCTTCCGCCACGACAAGCGCGAACTCCACGCCTGGCACCACGGCCGCACCGGCGTGCCCATCGTGGATGCAGGCATGCGCCAATTGTGGCAGACAGGCTGGATGCACAACCGCGTCCGCATGATCGCCGCCTCCTTCCTGGTCAAACACCTGCTGCACGACTGGCGTGAAGGTGCCGCCTGGTTCTGGGACACGCTGGTGGACGCCGACCTCGCCAGCAATGCCGCCAGCTGGCAATGGATCGCCGGCGCCGGCATCGACTCCCAGCCCTTCTTCCGCGTCTTCAACCCGGTCTCCCAGGGCCAGAAATTCGACGCCAACGGCGCCTATGTCCGCCGCTTCGTCCCCGAAATCGCCGCCCTGCCCGACCGCTACCTCCACGCCCCCTGGACCGCCCCCGCCGCCACCCTGGCCTCCGCCCGAAATCACCCTCGGCCGCACCTACCCCGAACCCATCGTGGACCTGGCGGACGCCCGCACCCGCGCGCTGGAAACCTACCGCCGCACCGTCCGCGAACAGGCGGCCGCGTGAACGTCCAAACCCAACCCCTGCCCACGACCACCCGCCTGCCCAACGATCGCCCGCTCCGCATCGTCGGCGACGTCCACGGCGACCTGCGCGCGTTCGCCTTCGCCGCCGACACCGACCGCTTCGTCGTCCAGCTCGGCGACCTCATCGACAGCGGCCCCGACAGCGCCGGCGCGCTCCGCCTGATGTTCCGCCTCATCGACGAGAACCGCGGCCTCTTCCTCGTCGGCAACCACGACCGCAAACTCGGCCGCGCGCTCCGCGGCGAACGCGTCCGCGGCGGCCCCCAGCTCGAAGCCACCCTGGCCACCCTGGACCCCCCGCTCCGGGACCGCGCGCTCCACGAAGTCGGCCGCGCCCCCGCCTGGATCCTCACCGAGCGCCGCTTCTTCGTCCACGCCGCCTTCCACACCGGCATGCTCGCCAACCCGCCCCCCGACCCGCTCGGCCCCGTCGACCCCCTCCTGTCCCGCGCCCTCTTCGGCGAAACCACCGGCCGCACCCAGCCCGACGGCTTCCCCGAACGCCTCCTCCGCTGGGTCAACCACATCCCCCCAGGCATGACCGTCTATGTCGGCCACGACCAACGCAGCCGAGACGGCCGCCCCTGGCACACCACCGGCGACAACGGCGGCACCGCCATCTTCCTCGACACCGGCGCCGGCAAAGGCGGCCACCTCTCCTGGATCGACCTCGACCCCCTCTGACCGTCATCGCGAGCGCAGCGAAGCAACCCAGGAGCTCCACCATCGCACCGCAATCGCCACCCAAAAACCCCTAACGCCCACCCCACCCCATCCATGCTAAACCCCACCCCACCATGCGCCCCGTCCTCACCTTCCTCGCCCGACAATGGCGCCGCCAACCCGCAATCTCCGCCCTCACCCTCGGCGGCATGGCAGTCGCCACCTTCGCCGACATCCTGACCCCCATCTACGCCGGCCGCCTCGTCGACGCCGTCGCCAGCCACACCACCCAGGCTGCCATCCACGCCGTTCTCGCCATCGGCGCGCTGGGCATCGCCATGCTCGCCATCCGCCAGCTCGCCCTCTGGGCCATCGTCCAGCTGACCCTGCGCATGATGACCGACATCAAGGCCGAAGCCTTCGCCCGCATCCAGTCCTTCTCGGCCGCCTGGCACGCCGAAAGCTTCGCCGGCGCCACCACCCGCCAGGTCCTGCGCGGCGCCGGCGCCGTCGACATGCTCAACGACGTCATCGCCTTCTCCCTCGTCCCCTGCCTCGTCGTCCTCGCAGGCAGCGCCCTCCTCCTCGGCCTGCAATGGCCCGCCATGGGTGCCGCCATCACCATCGGCAGCGCCGCCTATATCGCGCTCACCGTCACCCTCTCCGCCCGCTGGGTCGCCCCGGCCGCCGACCTCTCCAACGCCTGGGACACCCGCGTCTCCGCGGCCCTCGCCGACGCCATCACCTGCAACCCCGCTGTCAAAGCCTTTGGCGCCGAAGACCGCGAATCTGCCCGTCTCGACACCACGCTCGCCAAATGGGCCCGCCGCACGGACCGTACCTGGATGCGCGGCATCGCCAGCTTCTCAGCCCAGGGCGCCGCGCTGCTCGCCCTCCAGCTCCTCATCATCGGCACCATCCTCTTCCTCTGGCTGCACGGCCGCGCCAGCCCGGGCGGCGTCGCCACCGTGCTCACCATGTATTTCGTCCTGCACGGCTACCTGCGGAACATGGGCCAGACCGTCCGCGAGATGCAGCGCGGCATCAACGACCTCACCGAACTCGTCGCCCTCCACAACCAGCCCATCACGGTGGCCGACCCGCCCGCCGCCCCCGCCCTGAACCTCACCGAAGGCGCCATCGCGTTCGACCGCGTCACCTTCGCCTACGGCACCAACCCGCCGCTCTTCCGCGACCTCTCGCTCACCATCCGCGCCGGCGAACATGTCGGCCTCGTCGGCCGCTCAGGCTCGGGCAAATCCACCTTCGTCCGCCTGCTCCAGCGCCTGTCCGACGTGCAATCCGGCGAAATCCGCATCGACGGCCAGAACATCGCCGCCATCACCCAGCGCAGCCTGCGCCAGTCCATCGCCATCGTCCCGCAAGACCCCGCCCTGTTCCACCGCACGCTCGCCGAAAACATCGCCTACGGCCGCCCCGGCGCCACCCAAGCCGCCATCGAACAGGCCGCCCGCCTCGCCCACGCCCATGCCTTCATCGCCGCTCAACCCAAAGGCTACGCAACCCTCGTCGGCGAACGCGGCATCAAGCTCTCCGGCGGCGAACGCCAGCGCGTCGCCATCGCCCGCGCCTTCCTCGCCGACAGCCCCATCCTCGTCCTCGACGAAGCCACCTCCAGCCTCGACAGCGAAAGCGAAGCCGCCATCCAGGACGCCCTCGGCCGCCTCATCGCCGGCCGCACCGCCATCATCATCGCCCACCGCCTCTCCACCATCCGTGCGATGGACCGCATCCTCGTCTTCGATGCCGGCCGCCTGGCCGAACAAGGCACCCACGACGCCCTCCTCGCCCACCCCAACAGCCTCTACGCCCGCCTCTTCGAACGCCAATCCAGCGGGCTCTCCCGCGCCGCATGACCCACCACCACCCAAACGGTCATCGCGAGCCCCTGCGAAGCAACCCAGGGGCCGCAAAGCGCCCGCCCACCGCATCGCCCACAGCCAGCCAGGCCCGCCTCCGATGAACATCGTCCTCTACGGCAACTGCCAACTCGTCGCCCTGCACCACGCCTACAACTGCTTCGTCACCCCCCACACCCGCGACACCCTCACCCTCATCAACCCACGCGCCAAACTCACACCCGCCGAACACCAACACTTCCAACAAGCCGACCTCGTCATCGACCAGGTCACCGACCACGAATGGCCCGCCGCCTTCGACGTCTCGACCGTGTCCGCGCGACGCATCCGCGTCCCCGCCGTCGGAACCCCCTTCCTCTGGCCCTGGACCGGCACACCCCACCCGCAAAGCGTCGAGCGCTATGCCGGCTATCACCCCTTCCGCGCGGAAATGAACGACACCTGGATCCTGCGCGCCATGAAAGCCGGCGCCAGCCCCGAACAAGCCGTCGCCGACTACATCGCCCTCGACGCACCCGCCGCCGGCCATGTCGATCGCCGTTATGAAATCGAAATGGACCGCCAGCGCACCCGCGACGCCGCCACCGGCTTCAACGCCGCCCCCATCATCGAAGCGCATTTCCGCACCGAACACCTCTTCCTCACCCCCTACCATTTCGGCCTACGCCTCGGCCGCTACATGGCGGAAACCACCTTCGAGGCCGTCGGCGTCCCGTCCCACTGCATGGACCGCATGCGCCGCCACATGACCACCGGCTTCGCGCTGCCCTTCGAACTCCCCGTCCACCCCGCCATCGCCCGCCACTTCAACCTCACCTGGGCCGGCGAACACACACGCTACCGCTTCTTCCAGGAAGGCCTGCTCACCTTCGCCCAATACGTCGCACGCGTCGCAAACTGCGAAGCCTACCCCGAACTCGCCGATGCCATCGTCGCCGCCAACCGCCAGGCGCCCGGGGCGGCCGAACAGATGCAGGCCCAATACGAACGCGTCGCAAACGCCCCCTACCCGACCCCTTGGGCGCACCGCGCCATGGGCGTCGTCCGGATGAACCAGAACCGGCTGGAAGAAGCCGAACGTCTCCTGCGCGCAGCGCTCGCCGAACACGAAGACAACGCCTTTTGGGGCAGCCTCGCCGAATGCCTGCGCCGCGCCGACCGCCTCCCCGAAGCCGTCGACGCAATGTCGCGCGAAGCCGCCCGCATGGCCTACCACGCCCCAACCCGCTTCACCTTCGCCCTCCTCCTCGCCCGCGCCGGCCGCCCGGCCGACGCCATCCGCGAAGTGGAGATGGCCATCGAGCTCGCGCCCGGCGCTCAGCAATACCGGGTGTTTCGCGACAAGATGGAGACGGAAAGCAGGAAAGCAGTTCTTTCTTGAAAGAAAGAACCAAAGAACTTTGGATTTTGGCTGGTGGCGAAAGTGACTTCTCAGATTTTGGTTTGTTTGCGTAATGGCTGGGCTGCTATTCGGTTTTCTGGCCTGGTTCGCAGCGTGCCTGTCGTTCGTTCTGCCACCGGTGCGCAAACGACCAAGTCTTGCATGCTTGGCAGGCTTGATAGCAGGCTTCGCCGGTCTGTTTCTGCTTCTATCGACTTTCTTCACCTCCCCAGGACCGTCCTACGGCGTCCCAATTCCAGTGTTGGAGACCGTCGGCATAATAGCCGGAGCCATCCTCGGCAGCCGGCGCCGTGCCAGACAAACTAGCCCAACGCCTCCGGACTCATCTCCGCACTTGCCAGAAACGCCGCCGCCCGCGCCCGCATCGCCGCCACACGCCCCGCATCCATCCGCCCCAGCGTCTTCATCGGCATCGCCAACCTTATGTTCCCCGCCAGCGCCTTTTCATGCCGCGCAAAGAAATCCCAATACAGATAATTGAACGGGCAAGCATTCTCTCCCACCGCATCCTTCACGTCATACGAACACCCCCGGCAATAATCGCTCATCCGGTTGATATACGCGCCCGACGCCGCATACGGCTTGGACCCCATGATCCCGCCATCGGCAAACAATGCCATCCCGCGCACGTTGGGCATCTCCACCCACTCATACGCATCCGCATAAACAATCAGATACCACTCATCGACCGCATCCGGATCGAGCCCCGCCAGCAACGCGAAGTTTCCCGTAATCATCAAACGCTGAATATGATGCGCATAGGCATGGGCCACCGTATCGCCGATCGCCTGCTTCATGCAGTTCATCCGCGTCTCGCCTGACCAGTAGAACCACGGCAGCCTGCGTGTCGCCCCCAAACCGTTCTTCTCGCCGTAGGCCGGCATGTTCATCCAGTAGATGCCGCGCACATACTCGCGCCACCCCAATATCTGCCGAACAAATCCCTCCACCGCATTCAGCGGCGCCGCCCCGCGCCGATACGCCGCCTCCGCCGCCTCGCAGATCTCGCGTGCCTGCAACAGCCCCAAATTCAACGACGTCGAGACCAGCGCATGAAACAGCACCGGCTCCCCCGTCTTCATCGCATCCTGAAACGCCCCGAACCGCGCCAGCCGATGCTCGACGAAATCCGCCAACGCCACATGCGCCTGCGCGGACGTCACCGGCAAAGCGAAATCCCCAGCCGCGCCCACATGCTCCCCGAACCGCCGCTCCACCAACGCAATCACATCCCGCGTCACCGCATCGGGCGCAAACCGCGGCACCGCCGGCCCCGCCACACCTTTCGGCAACCGCCCCCGGTTCTCCACATCGTAATTCCACGCACCACCCGCCGGCGCGCCATCATCCATCAGGAACCCGTGCTTCTTGCGCATTTCCCGATAGAAGAACTCCATCCGCAACCCGCGCCGCCCGCGCGCGTAAGCGATAAACTCCTGTATCCGGCAGAAGAAACGGAGATCATCCCGTATCTCCACCTCTATTCCGGCCGCCTCCTGCCAGTGCCGCATATCCTCGGCCAGCCGCCACTCCCCCGGCTCCGTCGCCACCGCGCGCCCGGGCTTATGCCGCGCAGCAGCACGCAAAAACTCGCCGCGCAACGAATGCGTGTTGCCCGGATCGTCCAGTTCGATGTAATCCACCGTCACGCCACGCGCCCGCAACGCGGCGGCAAAATGCCGCATGCCGGAGAGCACCAACACGATCTTCTTCGCATGGTGCCGCACGTAAGTGCACTCATCGAGCACCTCCGCCATCAACACCACGTCCCGCGCAGCGTCGAGCCCCTCGAGCGACGCTATGGTGTCGGTAAGCTGGTCGCCCAGAACAACCCTAAGTGCACCACCAGTCATTCCCGTGCATACTCCCCAAAAGCCAAGAGTTTTTTGGTCCTTTTTCTCAGAAACGGACTACCTTCTTCCCACCGGGATGCCCCATGCGCCAACTCCTCCTCCTCCGACACGCCAAATCCAGCCACGAAATTCCCGCCCAGGACGACCATGCCCGCCCGCTGAATCGCCCGCGGCCAGGCCGACGCCCGCAACATGCGCCAGGTCATCCGCACCACCCGCCTCATCCCCGACGTCATCCTCGTCTCCTCGGCCAGACGCACCCGCCAGACCCTCGAAGCGCTCGATCCGTGGGACGAGACGCCGATCATCGAGATGATGGACGATCTCTATCTCGCCACCCCCGCCCAGATCCTGCGCGTCGCCGCCACCGTCACCGACACCGTGCGCAGCCTGATGATCGTCGGCCACAACCCCGGTCTGCACGAGCTTGCAATGACCCTCGCCGGCGCTCATGGTGTGTCATCGAACGGTCACAATACCGGCGAGCTCTCCGAAGGTTTCCCCGCCGGCGCGTTGGCCGAGTTCACCATCGCCCAAAGCTGGCGCGATCTCGGCGCGAACGGCTCCGACGGCAGCGCCCGTCTCACCCGCTTCATCCGCCCACGAGAGCTCACGCCGGAAGAATAAGCCCGCCAGGAGGCCCAAGCTGAACGCCTTGCCACCCGAGCCGCACATCGATGAGACCGCAGCGCTCACCCCCATCGGCCCCGCCCCCGTCACGCTCGAGTTCGACCTCCCCGCCGCCGACGCCGCCCGCCTCCTCCGCCATCCCGCCATCATCGCCCGCCGCACCGGCCCCTTGCGCACCCGCCCCCACGAACTCGTCTGGCACGACACCGCGGACGGTGCCCTCGCCCAGTCCGGCCTATGCCTCAGCCACGCCGCGACCTGGCGCCTCGAACGCCTCACCCCCTCCCGACGCGCGCTCGACTGGCTCCCCGCCCATGCCGCCCCCCTCCTCGCCGAAGCCCTCACGCCCGAGGCCTTCGACACACCCCTTCCCGCCCCGCTCGCCCCCATCGCCGCCTTCCGCGGCCGCCAGCGCACCCTCCCCCTCCAAAACCACGTGACCCTGACGCTCACCGAAGGCGACCTGCGCGGCGTCACCACCGACAGCCCCGCCTGCCGCCTCCAGCTCGCCGGCGCCCCCGCCGCCTGCGCCGAACTCGCCCAAACCCTTGCCGAAACTCTCCCTCTCGCCCCACCCCACGCGAGCCTGGCCGCCCACGCCCAAAGCCTCGCGCGCGGCCGCCCGATCCCGCCACGCCAGCTCGGCGCCCCCCATCTCAGCCACACCCTCTCCACCGCCGACGCCATCACCGCGATCACCGCCCACCTGGCCGACGTGATCCTGCACTGGTCCAGCCAGGCCGCCACCGCCGCCACCCCCGAACCGGTCCACCAGATGCGCGTCGCCGTGCGCCGGCTACGCTCCGCCCTCGCGCTGTTCCGCCGCGCCTACGCCGACGAAGCCGGCCTCTGCCCCTGGTCCGACCACCTCGCCGCCGAACTCCGCACGCTCGCCGCACGCCTCGGCACCGCCCGCGACTGGGACGTCTTCACCACCCAAACCGCCGCGCGCATCCTCGCCGCCCTGCCCGCCGACCGCCGCCTCGACCAGCTCGCCGCCGCCGCCGCCCGCAAGCGCACCGCCGCCTACGCGGGCCTCGCCACCTACTTCGCCAGCCAGGACTGGACCCGTCTGTCCGTCGCCCTCGCGCTGCTCCCCACCCACCGCCCCTGGTCCGCCACCATCCAACCCGTCCGCGCCTACGCCGCCGCCGCGCTGGACCGCCGCCTCAAACACCTTCTGCACCCGGGCGCCGACCTCTCCGCCATCGCTCCCGACCAGCTCCACGACATCCGCAAGCAAGCCAAGCGCCTCCGCTACGCCACCGAATGCCTCAGCCCCTTTTTCAGCGACAAAGCCGCCCGCAAATACCTGCCCCGCCTCGAAGCCCTCCAGGAATCCCTTGGCGCCATCAACGACGCCACTGTCGCCACCACCCTGGCCCGCCAACTCGACAGCCCCGCCTTCGCCGCCGGCGTCGTCCACGGCTTCGTCGCCGCCCGCGCCCAGCGTCGGGCGGTCAAAGTGCAGGCGCTGTGGGGCAAGCTTCGGAAGGCGGAGCCTTTCTGGACGTAAGCAAGCAGTCCTTTTTTCCAAAAAAGGACTGCTTGCCGTCCCTATGCTGCGCCTGCGAAGGTTGCGCCCAACCAAGCTCCGCCCCTATGGTCCCGCGACTAAAACCCGCAGGACCACTCCACCATGACCGGCAAAGCGATCGGCTCCGTCACGCTCACTCTCGACGGCACCAACCAGACCGCCCAGGCACCCCTCATCGCCGGCACAATCGGCCCCGCCGTCTTCGACATCCGCAAACTCTACGCCGAGCTCGGCGTCTTCACCTACGACCCCGGCTATGGCGGCACCGCGGCCTGCGAAAGCCGCATCACCTATATCGACGGCGACGAAGGCATCCTGCTGCATCGCGGCTACCCGATCGACCAGCTCGCCGAAAAATCGACCTTTCTCGAAGTCGCCTACCTGCTGATCAACGGCGAACTCCCGACCACCGTCCAGCTCGGCGAATTCGAGCGCGGCGTCCTGCACCACACCATGGTCCACGAACAGCTACGCCAGTTCTACAACGGCTTCCGCCGCGACGCGCATCCGATGGCCGTCATCTGCGGCGTCGTCGGCGCGCTCAGCGCCTTCTACCACGACAGTCTCGACATCAATAACGCCGACCACCGCCGCATCAGCGCCTTCCGCCTGATTGCCAAACTCCCCACCATTGCTGCCTGGGCCTACAAATATTCCATCGGCCAGCCGTTCATGTATCCGCGCAACGACCTCGGCTACGCGGAAAACTTCCTCTACATGATGAACGCCGTCCCCGCCGAACCGTACCACGTGAACCCGGTCCTCGCCCGCGCCATGGACCGCATCCTCATCCTGCACGCCGACCACGAACAGAACGCGTCCACCTCCACCGTGCGCCTGGCCGGCTCCACCGGCGCAAACCCCTTCGCCTGCATCGCCGCCGGCATCGCCAGCCTCTGGGGTCCCGCACACGGCGGCGCCAATGAAGCGGTGCTGAAAATGCTCGCCGAGATCGGCCACGTCGACAAAATTCCCGAATTCATCGCGCGCGTGAAGGACAAGAACAGCAACGTCCGCCTGATGGGCTTCGGCCACCGCGTCTACAAGAACTACGACCCGCGCGCCACCATCATGCAGCGCACCTGCCACGAAGTGCTCACCGAACTCGGCATCAAGGACGACCCGCTCCTCGACCTCGCCGTCGAACTCGAACGCATCGCCCTGCACGACGAATACTTCATCAGCAAAAAACTCTACCCGAACGTCGATTTCTATTCAGGCATCATCCTCAAGGCGATGGGCATCCCCACCAGCATGTTCACCGTGCTGTTCGCCGTAGCCCGCACCGTCGGCTGGATCAGCCAATGGCAGGAAATGATGGAAGACCCGCTGCAACGCATCGGCCGCCCACGCCAGGTCTACACCGGTCACACGCAACGCGATTACGTCAACGTCGAAGCCCGGGTCTGAACCGAACGCCCATACCGGCCGGGCTCGACCCGGCCACCCACACGCCCAACGCTGTCCTTACGCCCGGAACCGCGCCATCAACACGCACATCCAGGCGTCGCCCCGCTCGCGCTGCGTGTGATATGGTGGTCTATCCACTCGGCCACCAAAGCGCGCGCCTCGCTCACCCCCGCCTCAGGATGATGTATCCGATACAACGTCGTGCAACTCTGAAACGCCGCCAAATCATCCGTCCCGATCGCGCGCAACTCACGATACGCCGTTACCACCGCCCGCTCGCATCGCCGCCCAGGCTCCTTGACGAAAGTCAACTCTTTTACGGGCGACAGCCCTTTCACAGACGACTCGACCACGAACAGCTCCAGTTGAGAATGGTTCTTATCTGTCTAAACACTAGGCCAATCGGCAGCCGGCCGCAATCGCAACCCAACTTGCCCCCATCCCGGCCGCCATGCAGAACGCACGCACATCGAAGGACCAAGCAGACATGGCGACCGGCGTAGTAACCGACTGGGACCGAGACGCGGCACTCACCACCGCCCGCATCCTCCTCGAAATCGGCGCGCTCAACTTCCGCCCCGACGAGCCCTATACGCTCACCTCCGGCTGGAAATCGCCCGTCTACATCGACTGCCGCAAGATCATCTACTTCCCCCGCGCCCGCCAACGCATCTGCGAACTCGGCGTCGAAAAACTCAACCGCCACATCGGCTTCGAGCAGATCGAAGTCGTCGCCGGCGGCGAGACCGCCGGCATCCCCTTCGCCGCCTGGATCGCCGACCGCCTGCAAACCCCCATGGCCTACGTCCGCAAACAACCCAAAGGCTTCGGCCGCAACGCGCTCATCGAAGGCGACGTCCCAGACGGCCGCCGCACCCTCCTCGTCGAGGACCTCACCACCGACGGCCGCTCGAAAATCCGCTTCACCCAGTCCCTCCGCGACGCCGGCGCCATCGTCAACCACGCCTTCGTCGTCTTCTATTACGGCGTTTTTCCCGGCAGCCTCGAAAAACTCGCCCAGATGGACATCACGCTGCACCACCTCTGCACCTGGTGGGACGTCCTCGAAGCCTGCCGCGACCGCCCCTACTTCCCCGACGAACACTTGGCCGAAGTCCGCCGCTTCCTCGAAAACCCGGTCGCCTGGTCCAAAGCCCGCGGCGCCGACATCGAAGCCGCCCAAAAGGAGTGATCCGCGCAAAACGGACAAGTGAAGCAAGAAGTCCTTTTTTGAAAAAAAGGACCAAAAAACTTCTATCATGCTGTCGCGAATCTCACGATGAGCACGCGACAGCACGAACAAAAGTTTTTTGGTCCTTTTTTTCAAAAAAGGACTTCTTGCCTTCCAAACCGTCGAAAGTTAACGTCGTTCATCTAATTCACGGAAACGCCAAACGATGGACAGCCCAGCCGGCTTCGACTTCGCCAACCCGGCCCTTCGCGCGAACCCCTACCCCGCCTACCGCTTCCTCCGCGAAGGCGCCCCCATCTGGCGCGCGCCCACCGGCCATGTCGTCGTCTCCACCCATGCCGGCTGCACATCCATCCTCCGCGACCCCCTCATGGGCCGCGACAACCCGAAACTCCGCGATCCGCTCAACGCCCTCGAACCCGCCGTGCAGAAACTCTCCCGCATGATGCTGTTCGTCGACCCGCCGCTCCACACCCGCCTGCGCGGCCTGGTCAGCAAGGCCTTCACCGCCCGCCGCATGGAAAGCCTGCGCCCACGCATCGAGGCCATCGTCGACCAGCTCATCGACCGCGTGATCGGCCAGGGCGGCATGTGCGTCATCCGCGACTTCGCCCACCGCCTCCCCGTCACCGTCATCTGCGACATGCTCGGCATCCCCGAGGAGGACCGCGCCTCCTTCCTCGAAGAAAGCACCGTCCGCGGCCGCATCCTCGACCCCGTCCCTCTCACGCGGCAGGAAATGGACGACGTCAACGCCGGCATGGCCAGCTCCGACGACTATTTCCGCCGCCTGCTCGCCTATCGCCGCGCCAACCCCGGCGACGATCTCGCCACCGCCCTCGTCCAGGCCCGTGAGGCCGACGACAGCCTGTCGGACGACGAAATCCTCGCCAACATCAGCCTCCTCTTCGGCGCCGGCCACGAGACCACCACCAACCTCATCGGCAACGGCGTCCTCGCCCTGCACCGCAACCCGGACCAGCTCGCCCGTCTTCGCGAGGACCCCAGCCTCATCCCCAACGCCGTCGAAGAGCTCCTGCGCTACGACAGCCCCGTCCAGCTCACCGGCCGCATCGCCCTGCAGGACATGGAAATCATGGGCGAGCCCATCCACGAGGGCCAGGACGTCATCACCCTGCTCGGCGCCGCCAACCACGACCCCGCCGCCTTCCAGGGCGACCCTGAAAAGCTGGACGTCGGCCGCCCCGGCGTCCGCGCCATCAGCTTCGGCGGCGGCCTGCATTTCTGCCTTGGCGCCCAGCTCGCCCGCATCGAAGGCGAAATTGCCTTCCGCCGCCTTATCGAGCGCCTGCCGGACATGCGGCTGACGGATCCTGACAATGTCACCTGGAAGCCGACAGTCACTCTGCGGGGATTGGTTAGCCTGCCGGCGGAGTGGTGAAGGAAGCAGTCCTTTTTTGAAAAAAAGGACCAAAAAACTTTTGCTCCTTATGCTCACGCCAGACGTTGAAGCTGCTTATAGATAATAGTTTTTAGGTCCTTTTTTCAAAAAAAGGGACTGCTTCCTTTCTAGGAGTTCCCGCATTGGCGACCGAACATTTCGACGTCCTCATCATCGGCGCCGGCCTCTCCGGCATCGGCGCCGGCTGCCATCTCAAAATGCAATGCCCCAACAAAACCTACGTCGTCCTTGAAGGCCGCGAAGCCATCGGCGGCACCTGGGACCTCTTCCGCTACCCCGGGATCCGTTCCGACTCCGACATGTACACGCTGGGCTACATCTTCCGCCCCTGGACCGAAGCCAAAGCCATCGCCGACGGCCCCGCCATCCTCAATTACGTGCGCGAAACCGCCGCCGAATACGGCGTGGACAAACACATCCGCTTCCGCCACCGCGTGGTCAGCGCCGACTGGAACAGCGAAGACGCACTCTGGACAGTCCAGGCCCAGCAAGGGCCCGACAACACGCCGGTCACCTTCACCTGCGGCTTCCTGTTCACCTGCAGCGGCTACTACAACTACGAAAGCGGCTACACACCCGAATTTGCCGGCCGCGAGAACTTCCAGGGCCAGGTCATCCATCCGCAATTCTGGCCCGAAAATCTCGACACCGCCGGCAAGCAGGTCGTCGTCATCGGCAGCGGCGCCACCGCGGTCACGCTGGTGCCCGCAATCGCCAAAGATGCAGCCCACGTCACCATGTTGCAGCGCTCGCCCAGCTACGTCGCCTCACGCCCCGCGGAAGACGCCTTCGCCAACTGGCTCCGCCGCAACCTGCCCGGCAAACTCGCCTACAGCATCACACGCTGGCGCAACGTTTCCATGCAGCTCTTCCTGTTCCGCATGGCCCGCCGCAAACCCGCCGAATTCAAGAAGCGCCTCATCGACATGGTCAGCACCGAACTCGGCCCCGACTACGACGTCGCCACCCACTTCACGCCAAAATACAATCCGTGGGACCAACGCCTCTGCCTCGTGCCCGACTCCGACCTGTTCGCCTCCATCCGCTCCGGCCAGGCCTCCGTCGTCACCGACACGATCGACACCTTTACCGAACACGGCATCAAACTTCACTCCGGCACCGAAATCCCCGCCGACATCGTCGTCACCGCCACCGGCCTGCGCATGCAGATCCTCAGCGGCATGGCCATCAGCGTCGACGGCGCACGCGTCGATTTCGGAAAATGCATGAGCTACAAAGGCATGATGTATTCCGACGTGCCGAACCTCGCCACCGCCTTCGGCTACACCAACGCCTCCTGGACTCTCAAAGCCGACCTCACCTGCGCGTATGTCTGCCGCATGCTCAACTACATGGATCAGCGCGGCTACGTCGAAGCCCGCCCCAAACGCGACGAAACCGTGCAGGAAGCCCCCTTCCTCGACTTCTCCTCAGGCTACGTCCAACGCGCACTCGCCGAACTGCCGCGCCAGGGCACCACGAAACCCTGGAAGCTGCACCAGAACTACGCGCTCGATCTGCTCGCCTTGCGCTTTGGCAAGCTTGACGATGGGACTTTGACGTTCAAGCGGGCCAAGCAGCAGAAGAAGGCCGCGTAAGGAAAGTCTTCTTTCTTGAAAGAAAGAAGCAAAGAACTTCTGAAATCAAGGCCGGTGGTGCTGGCTCCCATGGCGGGAGCCTGCCCGCCGGCACTCTCTGTTGCCGTCATCAAGGCCGGTGGTATTGGCGCTTGCGGCGCGCTTACGTTGCAGCCCGATGCCATCGAGACCTGGGCCGCAAAAGTGCGCGCCGAAACCGACGGCCCGTTTCAGATCAACCTCTGGGTCCCCGACCCGCCACCCCAGCGTGACGCCACCCACGAAGCCGCTCTGCGCGCCTTCCTCGCCCAATGGGGCCCCGCGATCCCGCCCGAAGCCGCCGACGCCACCCCGCCCGACTTCGCCGCCCAATGCGCTTCCCTCCTCCAAGCCAAACCCGCCATCGCCTCGTCCATCATGGGCCTCTTCCCGCCCGCCTTCGTAACCCAGCTCAAAGAAGCCGGCATCGCCTGGTGGGCCACCGTCACCACTCTTGACGAAGCCCTCCAAGCCCAAGCCGCCGGCGCCGATGCCCTCATCGCCCAAGGTGCGGAAGCCGGCGGCCACCGCGGCACCTTCCACGCCGCCCAGGCCGAAGCCACCGCCATCGGCCTTTTTGCCCTCATCCCCGCCCTCGCCGACGCCGTCCACCTCCCCCTCATCGCCACCGGCGGCATCACCGACGCCCGGACCGCCGCCGCAGCCACGCTCCTCGGCGCCACCGCCGTCCAAGTCGGAACCGCCTTCCTCCGCTGCCCCGAAGCCGCCCTCCACCCCGCCTGGACACACGCTCTCGCCACCACCCCGCCCGAAGCCACCCACCTCACCCGCGCCTACAGCGGCCGCCTCGCCCGCGCCGCCGCCAACGCCTACGTCCGCGCCGCCACCTCACCCGGCGCCCCAGCCCCCGCCCCCTATCCCGTCCAGCGCGCCCTCACCCAACCCATGCGCGAGGACGCCCTCACGACCAACGCAGCAGACCGGATGCAATCCTGGGCAGGTCAATCCTGCATGCGCACCCGCGCACTCCCGGCCGCACAACTCGTCATCGAGCTCACCGACGCGATGGCCGCCAACAGACGCATGCTCGCCTGACGCGCCTCAATCCTTGTGCAAAAACGCATGCACCGCCTGCACCACCACCGATCCCTCGCCAACACCCGAAGCCACCCGCTTCACCGACCCTGACCGCACATCACCCACCGCATAAATTCCCGCCTTGCTCGTGGCAAAAGTAGAATCCGGTGCATGCCCATCCGCATCGCGCCCCGTCAGCACGAACCCCCTCTCATCCAAGTCCAGACACCCTTGTAACCATTCCGAATTCGGTTCCGCCCCGATCATCGCGAACACATTGCCTACCGCATGCGTCTCGCTCTTCCCGTTCCGCCGATCCGTCCACGTCACCTCCCGCAGATACTCATCGCCCGCCAACCCGGTAATCTCCGTGCAAGTATGCAACTTTATTCTGTCCGACGTCTCGATCCGCCGCACCAGGTAATCGCTCATCGTCTCCGCCAAACCTTCGCTGCGCACCAGCATGTGCACGCACTTCGCATGTCGCGACAAAAACACCGCCGCCTGCCCGGCCGAATTTCCGCCGCCCACGACCACAACTTCCTCACCACGGCACAACGCCGCCTCCATACCCGTCGCCGCCCAATGTATCCCCTGACCCTCGAACCGCTTGCACTGATCTATCTCGAGCGTCCGATACCGCGCCCCCGTCGCCACCACGATCGCGCGCGCCTGCACCGCCTGCCCATCCTCCAGCTCCAGCCGGAACGGATGCGCCGCGCAGTCGATCCGCGCCACCCCACGCGACACCGCCAATCGCGCCCCGAACTTCTGCGCCTGTATCTGCGCCCGCGCCGCCAACGCCTGCCCCGAAATCCCTGTGGGAAATCCGAGGTAATTCTCGATCTTCGACGACGTGCCCGCCTGCCCGCCCGGCGCCAGTTTCTCGACCGTCAGCGTGCTCAATCCTTCCGACGCCGCATAAACCGAGGCCGCCAATCCGGAAGGTCCAGCCCCCACCACAACCACATCGAACACGCGCTCAGGATCGAGCCGCTCCGTCATCCCCAACTCGTCGGCCAACTGCTCGATGCTCGGCCGCCGCAACAATCTCTCACCCGGCGCCACCACCACCGGCAACTGCTCCGCACTCACCTCGAAACATTCCAGAAAACCCTCCGCATCCGGATCGTGCGAGGTATCCAGCAAGCGCAGCGGATACCCGTTGCGCGTCAAAAACGTCTGCAGCGCCAGCGTCTCTCCCGAATTACCCGGCCCCACCAGCACCACCCCGCCATGCGAATGGCTGATCATCCCCGTCCGACGCAGGATGAACGCCCGCATCATGATCTCGCCGATATCGGCTTCCGTGCTCGCCAGCCGGCGAAAATCCGCCCGCTTGACCCGAATGACCCGGCAGTCTTCCACTACCCGGCCACTCACCAAAATCTCGCGCTCGTTGAACAGATCGAGCTCGCCGGTAAACTGCCGCGCCTCATGCCGCGTAATCGCGTGCGCACGCCCGTGCTCGTCCGTCTCGAAAATCTCGATCGCCCCCGACAGCACCAGGAACATATCTACGCCCCGCTGCCCCCGCTCAAACACCATCGTGCCCGAAGCCAGGCTTTCCTCGGCGCCATACATCGCCACCCGCGCCGCCATCTCCTCGCTCAGCCGCGGATAAGTCTGCCCCTCCCGCGCATACGGATCGGCAGGATCGAGCTCGGTCATCGTTACACCCTCGTGCCACACGGCGCGGCTTCAGCAGAAGGCGCGCCGTGGGCCTAGAGTTGCCAAAAGCGAGAAAGCAGTCCTTTTTCGAAAAAACGGACCAGAAAACGTTGGCTCCGCAGTCGCCCGCTCATCCCGGAGCCGGCGACAGCTTGGCAAAAGTTTTTTGCTTCTTTTTTTCAAAAAAGAAGGCCTGTCTTCCTTACATCCCCAAGGACCCGCTCATGGACACCCTCATCCACCCCCAAGCCCCCTTTACCCTCAGCGCCGACCAGCACGCCATCACCGACATGGCCCGCGCCTTCGCCCGCGACCACCTCGCCCCCAACGCCTTGAAATGGGACGCCGAAAAACACTTTCCCACCGACGTGATCCGCCAGGTTGCCCCCCTCGGCATGGCCGCCATCTACACATCCGAACGCCACGGCGGCTCCGGCCTTGGCCGCCTCGACGCTGCCCTCATATTCGAGGCCCTCTCCACCGGCTGCCCCTCCATCGCCGCCTACATCTCCATCCACAACATGGTCACCTGGATGATCGACCGCTTCGCCGACGAAGCCCAGCGCGCCGCCTGGATTCCCCGCCTGGCCACCATGGAGCTCCTCGGCGCCTACTGCCTCACCGAACCCGCCTCCGGGTCGGACGCCGCGGCGCTCACCACCCGCGCCCGCCTCGACGGCTCCGACTACGTACTCGACGGCGTCAAGCAATTCATCAGCGGTGCCGGTGCGGCGGACCTCTACCTCGTCATGGCGCGCACCGGCGGCCCGGGTGCGGCCGGCGTCTCCGCCTTCCTCGTCGAGCGCGACATGCCTGGCGTCAGCTTCGGCGCCAACGAACGCAAGATGGGCTGGAACGCCCAGCCCACCCGCCAGGTCATCCTCGAAGGCGTCCGCGTCCCCGCCGCGAACCGCCTCGGCGACGAAGGCACCGGCTTCCGCATGGCGATGGCCGGGCTCGACGGCGGCCGCCTCAACATCGCCGCCTGCTCCCTCGGCGGCGCCCAATCCGCGCTCGAGAAATCGCTCGCCTACATGCGAGATCGCCGCGCCTTCGGGCAGAAGCTCACCGAATTCCAGGGCCTGCAATTCCGCCTCGCCGACATGAGCATCGAGCTCGAAGCCGCCCGCTCCATCCTCTGGCGCGCGGCTGCCGCACTCGACGCCAAACTCCCCAGTGCGCCCATGCTCTGCGCCGCCGCCAAACGCTTCGTCACCGACGCCGGCTTCAACGTCGCCAACCAAGCCCTCCAGCTTCACGGCGGCTACGGCTACCTCGCCGATTATGGCGTCGAGAAAATCGTCCGCGACCTGCGCGTCCACCAGATCCTCGAAGGCACCAACGAAATCATGCGCGTCATCGTCGCCCGCACCCTGCTGAAAGCCAACTGATTGTCACCCACCAATGACGTGCTCATCCGCACCGAAGGCCACGCCGGCCGCATCACGCTGAACCGCCCGAAAGCGCTCAACGCACTCACCCTTCCCATGATCCAGGCCATAGCCGCCGCCCTCTCCACCTGGGCGGACGACCCGCATGTCAGCCTCGTCATCGTGGACGGCGCCGGCGACCGCGCGCTCTGTGCCGGCGGCGACATCCGCATGCTCTACGAAGCCGCCCGAACCGGCGACATCCCCACCGCCCGCGCCTTTTTCGCCGCCGAATACGCGATGAACGCGCAAATCGCCCACTTCCCCAAACCCTACGTTGCCCTCATGGACGGCATCGTCATGGGCGGCGGCGTCGGCATCTCCGCCCACGGCAGCGTCCGCATCGTCACCGAACGCACCCAACTCGCCATGCCGGAAACCGGCATCGGCCTCTTCCCCGACGTCGGCGCCACCTGGCTCCTCAGCCGCGACCTCGCCACCGGCCTCCACCTCGCCCTCACCGGCGCCCGCATCGGCCCCGCCGACGCCATCGCCGCCGGCTTGGCCGACCACCTCCTCGCCGGCGAAACCCTCTCCATCATCGCCACCGCGCTGACCACCTGCCGCACCCGCGCCGACATCGCCCAAATCGTTGCCAGCCAGGCCCTCCCCACCCCCGCCCCCACCATCACCGAATTCTGGCAACGCGCCTGCTACGGCCAACCCACCATGGAACAAATCACCGTCGCCCTCGCCGACCACGAAAATCCCCACGCCCGCGCCGCCGCCGCCGAAATCGCCACCAAATCCCCAACCTCCCTCAAGGTGACACTCCGCGCGCTACAGCAAGCCTCCCGCATGCACAGCCTCGACGAAGCCCTTACCCAGGAGCTGGTCATTGCAGTAGGTTGCATGCGCAGCCACGACTTCGTCGAAGGCGTCCGCGCCGCGGTGGTGGACAAGGACCGCGCGCCGCGCTGGGTGCCGGTGCATCTGACGGAAGTGAGCCACGACATGGTTGAGGCGTATTTTCGCTAGGGAACGCACGATGCGCACTGCAAATTGGCAAGCCGCACTCGTTGTCCTGGCGCTCTGGACAGGCGCGTCATCTGCTCAACCAGAGCCACTGTCGGACGCTGCAGATAAAGTCATTGCCGTCGCACAGAATGCGCATCTCGCCGGCGAGATCGCGCTGACCGACCAAACCGGCGCAATCGTCGATCGCGTCATGGGCTTTGCCGACCGCGAAGCGAAAAAGCCGCACAAACTGGGAGAACGCTGGGTTTGGGCGTCTGTCACAAAGCAATTGACGGCCATCCTTGCAATACAGGAAGCTGAGATCGGCAAATTGTCTCTCGATGAAACCGTCCACACTTACCTGCCCGACTTCAAGGGCCCGAGCGGCAGCCAAATTACCATCCGTGATCTCCTTCAGCATACCTCGGGACTGCCAAATCCCGACAACTCACCTGCAAATTCAGTCGGCGTTCCCACATTCTATACTGAAACCGGTACACGCACCGACGACAACCAACACGCTCTCGGCTACTGCGCCGGACCGCCGAAATCAGCGCACGCCGGTCAATTTTCCTACAACAATTGCGACTACCTGGTGCTCGGTGCCATCCTCGAACGCCTCACGGGCAAATCCTATGCTGCGCTCTTCGCTGATCGCATCGCCAGCAAACTCGATCTGCTGTCCGTCAGAATGGCACCAGACGGTGCGGAACGCGGTGGCGCTGACACCATTGGCTACATCGATGGCGGCAAGCGCGCTCCTGCCCTCAACGTCGCAACCTTCGGTGCCGCAGGCGCGCTCACCGGCACAGCATCGGATCTTCTCGCAATCGATCGTGCGCTAGTCGCCGGCACACTTCTCAAACCCGAGTCCCGCGCAGTGCTTTGGCAAGGCAACCCGAAGCTCGGCTATGAAGCATTGGGAGCATGGTCATTCCCCGCACATCTCGCCGGCTGTGCCCACCCAGTCGCCCTCATCGAACGACGCGGCGACGTCGGCGGCATCCAGGTCCGCAACGTCATCGCACCTGCCCTCGGCCGCTCGATCGCTATCTTGATCAACGACGATACGATCGATTTCGGTGAGGTATGGCAAGGCAAAGGCCTGTCGTTCGATCTGCTGTCTGCCGCATTCTGCCAGACACCTCCTATTAGGACTCATAGCTCATTGGGTCTCCACCGCTACTTGAGCGATTAGAGTTTACTTTTCTGCTCTTTCGATGGGATTGAAGTACGGCCTGACGCTTGGAGCTGCAAAGTCTCGCGGATTCGGATTTCTTACAACACTGGCGCGAAAACAAGGATAGCGCCCGCTCCACCAGCTCCGACAACGAAGTCTGGTCGTCCAACGCCCGATACTTCGCCCGCCGCATCAACGCCGGCGGCAGATACACATTGAACTGCTGCTTGGCGGCAGCCTCGCTCTACCCTGGTCCGTCAACTATAAATAGCTTGCTAGCATAACACGGCAAACACCAGCCTTAGTGTCCAGGGTCCAACCTCCCTTTCCAAACCCCTTCCAACCGGCCACCTTCCCGGCAAACCCCGGGAGCTTCGCCTTGCGCCAACACCTGCTGCTCGCCTCCGCCTTGGCCGCCACCATCACCACAGCCCGTGCGGAAGCCCCATTCGCCTTCGACCAGGTGCCAGGCAAGCTGCCGAAAACGATCGTCCCCGACGCCTATCGCATCGCCATCACGCCCAACCTGATCACCCTCAAGCTTGCCGGCCACGAAAGCATTGACCTGCACGTCCGCGCATCCTCGCCGACCATCGTGCTCAACCAAGCCGGGCTGAAGCTGAAAACCGCCTCCCTCGAAGACGGCACGCAGGCCAGCATCGCGCTCGACCAGAAAGCAGAGACGGCAACGCTCACCTTTACAAAGCCCATCCCAGTCGGCCGCCACACGCTCGACATCACCTACACCGGCCCAATCCCGAATACGCCGAGCGGCATCTATTACGACGATTACAAAACCCCCGCCGGCGCCACCAAGCGCATGCTCGTCACCCAGTTCGAAGTCTCCGATGCACGCCGCATGTTTCCCGGCTGGGACGAGCCGGCATTCAAAGCCACATTCCAATTATCGGTCACCCTGCCGCCCGATCTCGCCGTCGTCTCCAACATGCCCGAGACCGGCAATCACCATGAGCACCGCGGCCTGAAAACCACCGAGTTCGCGCCCACGCCGCGCATGTCCACCTATCTCCTGGCCCTGCTCGCCGGCGACATGCAGGCTGTCTCCGGCATGGCGGACGGCACGAACATGAGTGTCTGGGCACCATCCGGCGAGCAGGATCAGGGTAATTATGCGTTGCACGCCGAACGCGAGATCCTGCCCTATTACAACAGCTATTTCGGCGTAAAATACCCGCTCCCCAAACTCGATCTCATCGCGGTGCCCGGCAATTACGCCGCCGGCGCGATGGAAAACTGGGGCGCGATCACCTTCGTCGATGACGTGCTCCTCTTCGATCCGAAAACCTCGGCGCCCAGCACGCGCGAGGAGATCTACGAAGACACCGCGCACGAGATGGCGCATCAATGGTCCGGCGATCTCGTCACCATGGGTTGGTGGGACAATATCTGGCTCAACGAAGGCTTCGCCACCTGGATGGAGGTCAAAGCCACCGACCATTTCAACCCGAGTTGGGAAATCTGGCCGCGCCAGCACAGTTCACGTGAACAGGCCATGCGCCTGGACGCGATGCCGACCACCCATCCGATCCAGCAGACGATCCACGACGAAAGCGAGGCCGATTCCGCGTTCGACGTCATCAGCTACCAGAAAGGCTCGCAGATCATCCGCATGGTGGAGGACTGGATCGGCCCCGATCGTTTCCGCGCCGGCATGCAGACTTACATGAACGCCCACAAATTCGGCAACGCCACCAGCGCCGATCTCTGGGCCGCCCTGACGGAGGCATCGCACCAGGATGTCGCCAAAGTTGCCGCAAGCTTCACCGAACAACCCGGAATCCCGCTCGTTCACGTCGCCTCGTCCTGCATCGGCGGCAAACGCCAGGTCACCCTGTCGCAAACCCGCTTCACCATCCACGACCCGCATCCGGCCGCCCTCACCTGGAGCATCCCCGTCACCATCGGCGGCCCCAACCTCGCGCCTCAACGTGCAATGCTCACCGCGCAACCCGCAATACTCGAATTCGGCGACTGCACCTTTCCGCTCAAGGCCAATTTCGGCGAGGATGGCTACTACCGCACGCAATATGACCCGGCATCGCTCCAGGCGATCCAGCGAGCGATGCCATCCTTTGCACCCGCCGATCGTGCAAACCTGCTCGGCGACCAGTTCGCCCTGTTCGTCGCCGCCAATGCGCCGCTCACCGACTACCTCAACCTGCTGACCGCCGATCACGATGAACAGGATATTGCTGTCTGGACCGACACTCTTTCGCATATGCTGCGTCTCAACGCCGCCTTGCTCGGCTCACCCCTGCAGGACCGTTTCCATCGCTGGGCCGCCGACCTGATCCGCCCAGAAGCACAGCGGCTAGGCTGGGACGCCAAACCGGGTGAATCGTTTCTCGACGCATTGCTGCGCCCGCAACTGATCGACGCACTCGGCCGTCTGCGCGACCCGGCAACCATCGCCGAAACACAACGCCGTTTCGCCGCCTTTTTGCAAAACCCTGCCGCCCTGCCGCCATCCTTGCGTGATCCGGTCCTGACCATCGTGGGCGAAACCGCCGACGAGAAAACCTGGGACACGCTGCGTCAGCGCGGCATTCAAGCGACGGGCACGGAAGAAAAACTGCGGTATTTCTTCGCCATGAGCTTCGCGTCCGATCCGAAACTGATTGAGAAAAACGTCGCCTTCACCGAAGCCGGCGCCATTCCCAACGGCCGCATCCTCGCCTTCCTGACCGCGATGAGCGAGCATTGCGGCAATCCGCAATTGGTCTATCAAACCGTCAAACCACGCGAGAAGCAGATCACCACGCATCTGCCGCCCGAACTCATTCTCGGAAACGCCGCTGATCGCGGCCGCATTGGGCTCGACCGATCCCGCCATCGCCCGCGATCTTCTCGCCCAGCCCAGCAGCAATGCCACCAGCGGCATCAAGATCGACGCCGCCCGTGCGGCCAATTCAATCGAAGCCGCGCACGCCCTTCTCTCCCAGGTCGAAACCCAGCTTGCCGTCTGGTTGCACGCCTAGCCCGCCACCCGATCTCACCAACTCGCCGTCGAGGAGCCGCCACCATCCACCGCACCACCATCGACGAGCGCGGCATCGCCACCCTCACGCTCGACAACCCCGCCAAGCATAACGCCTTCGACGACACACTCATCGCGCAACTCACCGCCGAACTCGAGACCTTCGCCGCCAACCCGGCCATCCGCGCCGTCATCCTCGCCAGCGCCGGCCCCAGCTTCTCCGCCGGCGCCGATCTCGGCTGGATGCAGCGTATGGCCACCTATTCGCACGAAGAAAACCTGGCCGACGCCGCAGCCCTGGCCCGCCTCATGCGCACGCTAGACCGCCTGCCCAAACCCACCATCGCCCTCGTGCAAGGCCCGGCCTATGGCGGCGGCGTGGGCCTCGTCGCCTGCCTGCGACGTCGCCATCGCGTCCGAAGCCGCCAAATTCTGCCTCAGCGAGGTGAAGCTCGGCCTCATCCCCGCCGCCATCTCCCCCTTCGTCATCAACGCCATCGGCGCCCGCCAGGCCCGCCGCTACTTCACCACCGCCGAAATCTTCACCGCGGCAAAAGCTCAGGAAATCGGCCTGGTCCATGATGTCGTCCCGCCCGACGCGCTCGGGCCGGCCCGCGACCGCATCGTCGACGCCCTCCTGCAAGGCGCCCCGCAGGCCCAGATGGAAGCCAAATCCCTGGTCTTCCTCGGCGAAGCCGCTCCGCTGACCGACGCACTCTCGACCGAAACCGGCCAACGCATCGCCACGCGTCGCGCCTCCCCGGAGGGCCGTGAAGGCGTGGCCGCCTTCCTAGAACGCCGCGCCCCCGCCTGGGCACCACCAAGGCCACCACGCACATGACCGACGCTACCACCCCCGCCAAGCCAGCCCGCCCCGGCGCGCTTCGCCTGCTGGTCCCCTTCCTGCGCCCCTATAAATGGCAGCTCGCCGGCGCCACCATCGCCCTGCTCAGCACCACGCTGCTCACGCTCGGCATCGGCCAGGGCCTGCGCCGCCTGATCGACAGCGGCTTTGGCAGCCACAGCACCGGCGCCCTGAACGTCGCGGCGCTGGCCATGTTTGCCATCGTCGGTCTGCTCGCATTGGCCACCTACGCCCGCTTCTCGCTCATCTCCTGGTTCGGCGAGCGCGTCGGCGCCGACCTGCGCCGCGCCCTCTACAACCACGTCATCACCCTCTCGCCCGGCTATTTCGAAATCGCGCGCACCGGCGACGTGCTCTCCCGCATGACGGCGGACACCGGCCTGCTCCAGGTCCTCGTCAGCTCGTCGATTTCCATGTGGCTGCGCAGCGCTCTGACGATGCTCGGCGCCCTCGCCCTCCTCATCGCCACATCTCCCAAACTCGCCGCCATCATCGTCATCGTCGTCCCCATCGTCGTCGTCCCCCTCATCGCCTTCGGCCGCCGCGAAAAACGCTTCTCGCGCACCGCCCAGGACCGGGTCGGCGACCTCTCCGCCTACGCCGAGGAAACGCTCAGCGCGCTGCCCACCGTCCAGGCCTTCACTCACGAG
The DNA here is from genome assembly GCA_963848205.1 of uncultured Alphaproteobacteria bacterium. Taxonomy (GTDB): domain Bacteria; phylum Pseudomonadota; class Alphaproteobacteria; order Acetobacterales; family Acetobacteraceae; genus BOG-908. Next base: position 1,283,845 of record CAWKCV010000003.1, read on the forward strand.
CCGATCGACCGCACCCTCTTCGCCGATCGCATCGAGCAATCCGTGCAGGCCGCCGTCCGCCGCATCCGCACCCGCGCGCTGCTCATCCTCGTCGTCATCCTGCTCGGCTTCGGCGCCATCACCTTCGCCCTCTGGGTCGGCGGACGCGACGTCATCGCCGGCCGGATGACCGGTGGCGACCTCGCCGCGTTCGTCTTCTACGCCGTCATCCTCGCCGGCGCCGGCGGCACGCTCAGCGAGCTCTGGGGCGAACTGCAGCGCGCCGCCGGTGCGGCCGAACGCCTCACCGAATTGCTTGCCGAACGCCCCACCATCGCCGCCCCGTTTAACCCGCTTGCTTTCCCGCCTACCGCGCGTGGCACGCTGGCCTTCGAAAATGTCACTTTCCGCTACCCCTCCCGTCCCGACGCCGCGGCTCTCGACGGCCTCACCTTCGACGTGCGCCCCGGCGAGACCGTCGCCCTCGTCGGCCCATCCGGCGCCGGCAAATCCACCGTCTTCCAGCTTCTCCTCCGCTTCTACGACGCCCAATCCGGCACCATCCGCGTCGATGGCATCGACGTGCGCGACGCCGACCCCTCCGCCCTGCGCGCCCGCCTCGCCGTCGTCCCGCAGGATCCCGTCATCTTCAGCGCCAATGCCTGGGAAAACATCCGCTACGGCCGCCCCTCCGCTTCCGACGCCGAAGTACGCGCCGCCGCCGAAGCCGCCGCCGCCGACTTCCTCTTCACTTTGCCCGAGGGCCTGGACACCTTCCTCGGCGAAAAAGGCGTCCGCCTCTCCGGTGGCCAGCGCCAGCGCGTCGCCATCGCACGCGCCATTCTGCGCCGCGCCCCCATCCTCCTCCTCGACGAAGCAACGAGCGCGCTCGACGCTGAAATCCGAGGCGGCCGTCCAGCACGCGCTCGCCGTCCTCGCCCATACCTGCACGACCCTGGTCGTCGCCCACCGCCTGGCCACCATCCGACGCGCCGACCGTATTCTGGTCATCGAAGCGGGCCAGCTCGCGGCCCAGGGGACGCACGACGAACTGCTTCGGCAAACCGGGCTCTACGCCAGGCTGGCGGAGCTGCAATTCGCCTAGATCGGCGTGTCTGGGCTAAACGGTTCGTTCACCCCATCCCGTTACAAGCCCTTGTGAAACGGCAGGGATCAACCGACGGTTATTGTCCAACGGGCACACCGGCCAAGGAAGGCGTTGCAGCGTGAACGTGCTGACATGGTTCGGAGCCGTTCTGCGGGTCGATGCCGACCGTAATCGCCTCATCCAGGAACCGATCTGGATGACCACCGCAGACGGCCTCGATTTCAACGCCGGGGGCGACCCGGCACCCAGTCCGCTCGGGCCGCTCGCGATGCAGGATGGCGACCGGGCAAATATCGTCCATTTCCAGGCCCGCGGCCTCCTTCTCACCGCATCGGCCAAAAGCCGCGATCTCACGCTCGAACCCGAACAAGGCGAACTTGCTCACACCTTCCTGCTGGTCCAGTCATCCGATCTCGCCGACCTGCGGCACATCCTAAACCGCCGCTGGCGGCTGCAACCCAGTGGCCAGGTGCTGCAGAAAGCCGACATCGCCATCGGCCAGGGCTTCATGCTCACACTCGGCACGCTGCAGCTCGACCTGGCGAACTGCTTGCCGCTCGCCTCCTCGCTCCGGCCAGCGCGGCCTCGTAGCGCGCTCTACGTCGCACCGCCCGCGTATCAGCTCCGCCCCGGCGATCCGGTCGCCGACACGATCGAGCTGGCCGACGCACCCCCGATGCACACTGCCCTCGGCCACGACGTCGAGCTGATACGCCGCCCCCAGCAACTCGCGCCCGAGCTGCCTCTTTCGCCGGCCGAACCGCGCACCAGCGCGCCGCTACCGCTGGCAGAGCCGCTCGGCACCGTGCTGGCGCCACCGATCGTCGTCAGCGCCGCCGACCGCGCGCTCTTCGCCACGCTCTATCGCGAAGGCGCCGTGCACCCCGGCCTGCCCGGCACCGTCAATCACCTGCGCCATGAGTCGCAGCGCTTCGTGTGTCTCAGCCGTGGCGCCGAAGGGCTGGTTTTCGACCGCCACGGCACCAGCAGCGATGTGGGTCACGTCGAAAAAGCGAGCGCACTGCCCACCGGCTTCCATCGCCAAGGCGGCCGGCTGTGGCTCGACAGCAAGCTGATGGATCAGGCGCCCCGCCTGCGCGGCCCGCATGTGGTGTTCTACGATCCGGCACTCGACGGTGTGGAAGCCTGGCTCGGCGGCGCCATCCCGGCGCTCAGCGTCATCGCGCAGCAAGCGGATCGCCATGCGCGTGCCTTGCTGCCCGCAAAACTCGACCGCTCGCGCAGCGTCGGCATGCTGTTCGACCATCGCGAGATCATGGCCGTCGCCGGCTTCGCGCAGCTCGAGGCCGACGAGAGCGACGCGCCGATCGTCTGTGTCGAAGATCTGCTCTACGTCGATCGCCCAACGCCTGGAGCGCTGCCCGCCTACCTGATGCGCGAATTACGTGACCGCATCCTCGCGCGCTTCGACGGCCGCGGGGAAGCTGTCCGGCGCATCTATCTTCGCCCAGCAGGTGCCAATCACGGGCGCCAGGACATCGAGCGCTTCCTGCTGCAGCAGAGCTTCGAGCCGGTGCAGCTCGACCACATGCCGTTCAAGCAGCAGGTCGAGCTGTTCCGCTCTGCTGCCTTCGTCGTCGGCTCGCACGGCGCAGGCCTGGCCAACATCCTCTTTGCCCCGCCCGGCCTGCGCATATTGGAACTGACGACCGCGCACCAGTTCCAGCCCGACATCTGGCTGCTTGCGACCAAGCTCGGGCACCTTCATGGCCTGCTAGGCTGTCCAGGTCCGGAGGTCGATACCGGCCTGTTTCGAGACCTCTACCAAGCGCTCGAAAACTTTCGGCTCTAACTCAGTCCGCGAGCAAGGCGACAGCGCAACCGAAAGTTTTTTGCTTCTCTTTTTCAAAAAAGAAGGCCTTGCCTTGTCCAACCTGCCCGCCGATGCCATCAGCGCCCTCCACCCGCGGAGACACCAATGAACGGACGCATCCAAAGCCGCCTGGCCGAGCTGGGCCTGACCCTGCCGCCGGCCCAGCCGCCCGTCGCCACCTACGTGCCCTACGTTATCTCCGGCAGCCTCGTCGTCGTCTCCGGCCAGCTGCCGATGGTGGACGGCAAACTCGGCTGGACGGGCAAGCTCGGCGGCGCCATCGACGAAGCGCAGGGGCAGGCCGCCGCACGCCAATGCCTGCTCAACCTGCTCGCGCACCTCAACGCCGCGCTCGATGGCGACCTCGACCGCGTCGCACGTGTCGTCCGGCTCGGCGGCTTCATTGCCTGCGGTCCTGATTTCATCCGCCATCCCGCGGTGATGAACGGTGCGTCCGATCTTGCCGTGGAGATTTTCGGCGATGCTGGCCGGCATGCGCGTTCTACGATCGGGGTGCCCAGCCTGCCGATGGATGCACCGGTTGAGATCGAGGGGATGTTCGAGATCGACTGAGGGGGGGAGAAGGAAGGCCTTCTTTTCTGTAGAAAAGAAGCAAAAGACTTTTGTCTGTTTGTCATACCCTTTGCGGCCCGGTTATCTCAGGAATTTACATGATCAAATTGATAGCCTGCGTTGCTTTTCTTGCCGCTAGCGCGTCCGGTTTCGCCGCGCAGATGCCGCCGCAGGCATCGCCGCCGCCCAAGCAGACAGCCAAGCCACAGGAGCAGAAACTACCGGCTGTCTCCAATGAGCTGGCAACCAGCTTCAAGCCGCACACCGACAGTTTCGATTACGTCAAGCGCGAGGCAATGATCCCGATGCGTGACGGCGTGCATCTGCACACCGTCATTATCATCCCCCGCGGCGCCCAACATGCACCTATCCTGCTGACCCGCACGCCATACGGCGCCAGTTCGCGTTTCGGCGACATCAGCAGCGCGCATCTGGCTTCCGTTATGGGCGATCACGACGTCGCCGACGAACTCGTCACCCAGGATAACTACATCCGCGTCATCCAGGACATACGCGGCAAATACGGCAGCGAAGGCGATTACGCGATGACGCGTCCGTTGCGTGGCCCACTCAACAACACGCAGGTCGACCATTCGACCGACACGTGGGACACAATCGAGTGGCTTGTGCACAACACGCCGGAAAGCAACGGACGCGTCGGTATTCTCGGCATTTCCTATGACGGATTCACGTCGCTCATGGCGCTGTTCCACCCGCATCCCGCCTTGCGCGCCGCCGTGCCCATCAACGCCATGGTCGATGGCTGGACCGGCGACGACTGGTTCCATCACGGCGCTTTCCGCCAGGACAGCCTGGTTTACGTGCACGACCAGCAAGCCACTCGCGACAGCAGCGAGAAATGGTGGTCCGACCATTACGACGATTACGACACCTGGCTTTCCGCCGGCTCCGCCGGCGACATGGCGAAACTGCACGGCCTGGATCAGACAGGATTTGCCGCAAAACTCCTCTTCCACCCAGCCTATGACGGATTCTGGCAAAACCAGGCGATCGACAAGCTGCTTGCCCAGCAAGGCATCTCGGTGCCAACAATGCTGGTCCATGCGCTGTGGGACCAGGAGGATATCTACGGCAACATGGCAGTGTGGAAGGCAGTCAAACCGAAAGATGCCGACAACAAACTGTTTCTCGTCATGGGTCCTTGGTTCCACCACCAGGAACGCCTGGATGGCAGCGCGGTCGGCAACATCGCGTTGGGCAGCGACACAGCCGCGTATTTCCGCGCGCATCTGCTCAAGCCATTCCTCGATCATTATCTCCAGGACGCAGCACCTCCGCTCGACATCGCGCCTGTCACCGCGTTCGAGACGGGCACCAACGAATGGCGCAGCCTCCCCGGCTGGCCCGCCGGCTGCGCCAAGGATTGTCGTATCGACCATGTATCGATGTATCTGCAGCCAGGCTACAAACTTGGCCTGAACGTGCCATCGCCCGCAGTGCCCGGCTTTGACTCCTATGTTGCCGATCCTGCCCATCCGGTGCCCTATCTGCCCCGCCCCATTCACATCGAAGGCGAAGCCGGCCAGCATAGCTGGCAAACCTGGCTCACCAGCGACCAGCGCGATGCCGCCAGCCGAACGGATGTGCTCAGCTACACATCGCAGGTCCTGATCTCGCCGCTGAAAATCAGCGGCGAACCGGTGGCCAACATCGTCGCTTCAACCACCGGAACGGACGGCGATTTTGTCGTCAAGATCATCGACGTCTACCCCGACCAGATGGGCCGTGATCCTCATATGGGCGGCTACCAATTGATGGTCTCTGCCGACATCATGCGCGCCCGCTATCGCAACGACCCCGCCCACCCTGAGGCCATGCCGTCCGATCAGAAACAATCGTTGCGCCTGGCATTGCCCAACGCCAACCATGTGTTCCTGCCCGGTCACCGCGTCATGGTGCAGATCCAGTCGAGCTGGTTTCCCCTCTACGATCGCAATCCGCAGACATTCGTCAAGAATATCTTTTTCGCCAAACCCGGCGACTATAAACGCGCGACAATCAAAGTTTTCGATGCCGGCCAGAGCACCAGCTTCATCGACATGCCTGTCGTCGATCGTTGATGGCACGCAAGGTAAGCACGAAGGAAGCGAATGCGACCAACGATGGTTTCAGCGGCTTCCCGCCTGAAGCACTGACATTCCTGACCGACCTCGCCGCGCATAACGATCGCGAATGGTTCGAGGCAAACCGCGACCGCTACGAGCTGTATGTAAAGTCGCCGATGCTATCCTTGATCAGCGCGCTCTCTTTCACTTTCCAGACACATGACATCGCTCTCACCGGGGACACAAAACGGTCGATGTTCCGCATCCATCGCGACGTCCGCTTCTCCAAAAACAAGAGCCCATATAAAACCAACGCGAGCTGTGTCTTCTCCCGAGATGGTGGCAAACAGGGGACCGGCATCTTCTACCTGCAGATCGGTGGCGCGGAAGACCCCTTCATGGCCCTCGGCTTCTATGGCCCTGAACCTGACGACCTCGCCGCACTTCGTCAGGCGATTGCCTTACATCCGAAAAACTGGTTAACCACACTCGCTTGTCTGAAAAGAGGCTCACTCACCTTGTCGCGCGAAAACTCGCTGTCGAGAATACCAAAAGGCTTTGAGCAGCATGCCGGCAGCAACATCGAGGCAGACCTGAAACTCAAGAGCTTAGTCGTTCGACAAAACATAAAGCGCGGTCACATCCACACGCCTACGCTTATCGACGATGCGCTTGCATTCGCGTCGGCCGGCATGCCGTTGTTGCAATTCGGCCGAAATGCAATCGATATCGGGCGTGAATCACGGACATAGCGGCAACTTACAGATCAGCTACTTCTTTGACTGCACGAAAGGCCTGATCGATCGCCACGTCCGTATAGGCGCCCGCTCCTGAATCCGAATTTGCAATGGAGATTCGGCCAAAAGGTGCACGCCCAATCTCGTGCGGCGCCTGCCCCGGCGCCCACTCCGGATCGAACAGCGGGTTGTATTCATAAGCGTAACCGTGTGGCCAGCGATTGACGGTAATGCCCAGAATGTCGCGCGCCGGTTCGAACCCGCCGCCCGCCAATGTCCGCCCGAGCTGGTCGCGAATATGCCGCTCGAACGTTTCGAACGGTGTCGCCAACAAGTCCGCCCGTCCAAGCCGGTGCTGGCTGCGTTCATCCAGGCCGGGATGACACGGCACCCGCGTCATATGCAGCAGAATCGGATCGTCCGGCGAGCGGACAGAACTGTAGCCGCCAATATCAGTGACGGGATTTAGCTCCATCAACGAATGATAGCTGCCAGGCGCATAAACCTGCCAGATACCGAGACGATCGAATGCACGCCAGTTCGCCAATGCCACGGTGGTGTAAACCATCGGAATCTTGACGAGGTAATGCAGCGCCGCCTTCTGCGCTTCCGGCATCTCCGGGCACAAATACGGAACCATCATGTTATAGCAAGCAAGAATGCACTTTTGCGCCCGCACACGCTTCAGTTCACCGCCTTTCGTGTAGGCTATCTCCACACCTTGCGAGTTCGTCGCCCCACCGATATTGCGCGCACCAACTACGATGCTGCTCAACCGAATGCATATCGCCTGGCCCGCACGATCGAGTTGCGCGTAGTCCAGACGTGCCGTCACAACATCCTGCACTGTGCTGCCAGGCAACGCAGCCGGAACCAGACTTCGCACCAGCAACCGCACGATGCTCGCGTTACCATCCGGAAAGTGGAACGAATACGAGCCGCCATCCGCGTAACCGGCGGCCGTGTAACCCATATGCGGTGCGCTGCCGGAAGAAAGCTTCAGCCCGGCGAACCCAGGATAGTCGAGAGCCCACATATCCAGCGCGGATACGGCATCGATGCCTACACCCCACCAATCCAGGCTCATATCTTGAAAATACCGGATCGCTTCGGGCGACACTGCCGCTAGGTTCGCCAGATAATCGCGATAGCTCATGCGCGACAACCGCGCCTTCTTCTCGTCGGACGAGGCGCCAGGCATGGTGTCGGCGGTCGCCTCCTGAATGCGCACGATGTCCCGTCGGGCTTGCGCACTCAGAGGAGTGCCTTCCAGCACATCCGCCCATCCCTTGCGCCCGATCCCGCTCGCCAGATGATCCGCGCCAAAGGTCTCGCGCCCAAAAAACACGCCGCGCGACAACCCGAGCTTCGTGTAGAAGTCCTTCTGCGCACAACGTTCTTCCAGTGCTACAGGCGACACGCCCAGGCTGCGCAACAGACCATCGGCTACGGCGCTATAGGGCCGCGGCGAGTCGATCTCCAGCGTCCCGCCATTCATCAACTCCGTCCGACCACCCAGCACAAACTCGTTGCGTTTGGCATGCCCGCCAACGTCGTCGTGGTTCTCCAATATCAAGATGCGCGCCGCGGGATGTTGCGCCCGGTAGAAATACGCCGACGCCAAGCCGCTGATCCCGCCACCGACGACGACCAGATCGTATTCATCCTCGCCCATTTCAGGTGGAGGTGCCGACCGCCAGAATGTTCCGTCCCGCAAACCATGCGCCGCTTCGAAACTGCCGGGGTGACTGCCGCGCAACCCTGTCAGCCAGGGCGGGTAATAACCTCCACCTTCCTGCGGCGCGGCGTAGGCTGGCGCGGCCAAACCCAGAGCCGTCACCGCGGCGCCCTGGAGAAAATCCCGGCGCTGGATGGGCCGGTTCATGCCTAGGCGGTCATCTGAAGGCAAGAAAGCAGTCCTTTTTTAGAAAAAGGACCAAAAAACCTTTAGCCCCTAGGTGCCGGTGGAGTAGCCGGAGTGGATAACACTCCAGATACCTTCCCAGGAAAAGAACTAATCCGCGTGGCCCCAGACGTCGTCCCATGTCCCGCCTGTGGACGCTTTGCTATATTCGGTCGAGCGGTTCTCGAAGAAGTTCACATGCTCCGGCGCATTCAGCATGTCGTCCAGCCACGGCAAAGGATTGCGCTCGACATGAAATAGCGGGGACAGACCGAGCTGCATCAAACGCCGGTCGGCAATAAACCTGATATACTTTTTCACCTCGTCGGCCGTGAGCCCTTCGACAGGCCCCAACTCGAAGGCGAGATTGATGAAAGCGTCCTCATGGTCCACGATCGTCGCGCATGTAATATACAACTCACGGCGCAGCTCTTCGGTCCAGATCTCAGGATTTTCCTGAATGAACGTACGGAACAGCTTGATCACCGACAGGCAATGCAGCGTCTCGTCGCGCACCGACCACGAGACGATCTGCCCCATCCCCTTCAGCTTGTTGAACCGCGGGAAATTCAGCAGGATCGCAAACGAGGCAAACAGCTGCAGCCCCTCGGTAAACGCGCCGAACGCCGCCAATGTCTTGGCAATCTCATGCTTGCTGTCGACCGTAAAGCTTTGCATGTAGTCGAACTTGTCGCGCATCTCCTTGATGCGCCGGAACGCCTGATACTCGATCTCCGGCATGCCGATCGTGTCAAGCAGATGGCTGTAAGCCGCGATGTGCACTGTCTCGATGTTGCTGAACGCACTCAGCATCATCAGCACTTCAGTGGGTTTGAACACCTGGCTGTAATGCTTCATGTAGCAGTTGTTCACTTCCACATCCGACTGGGTGAAGAAGCGAAAAATCTGCGTCACCAGATTGCGCTCGCCATCCGTCAGGTTGCGGTGCCAGTCCTTTACATCGTCGGCAAGCGGCACCTCTTCCGGAAGCCAATGCACGCGTTGCTGCGTCAGCCAAGCATCATAGGCCCACGGATAGCGAAACGGCTTATAGACGGGATTTTCCGTCAGCAGATCGAAATGCACCGGCTGCCCGTCCAACGCGTGGCCAATCGAACTATGCTGATCCATCAAAAATCCTGGGTCTGAAGAATGCAATCGGTCCGAAGCGACTTCCGAGTCCGACTGCCCACGAGTATGTAAGCCGCCTGTCCGGAGTGCAAGGAATCTAGTGGTGCACCTGCCCACCTTCTACAACATGTAGGGGCTTTCCCCGCAAACCATCTAGGCTTAACGCACCGAGCGATGAAACGCCCCACATACAGGCTGAGCCGCCGCCGCGCCCGTCAGCTCCAAATCGCCCGTGCGCGCTGGCGACGCCGCGCCGTCTTCGTGCTCGGCGGCATCGTCGTGGGAGCCGCGGCGGTCGCCCTTGCCATCGCCGCCGACACAGCCGGCCGCTTCTTTCGCGCTCTCACCCATACACAACCCTTGCTGGCTTTGGCGCTCACGCCACTGGGGTTTGCGCTCGCCAGCCTCGTCACCCGACGCTTCTTCCCGACCGCTGGCGGCAGCGGCATCCCGCAGGCCATTGCCGCCCGTCAGTTCAGCAGCCAGCCAGCCCGCGCCCGCCTCGTGTCGCTCCAAGCTGCGGCCGGCAAGACGGTACTGGTCCTTCTCGGATTGCTCTGCGGCGCCTCCATCGGCCGCGAGGGCCCAACGGTGCAGGTCGGCGCCTCCATCATGTTCGCCGCCGGCCGCCTTTCACCACGCCGTCAGCCGGGCCTCATCCTAGGCGGCGCCGCGGCCGGCGTCTCGGCTGCCTTTAACACGCCGCTCGCCGGCATCGTATTTGCCATCGAGGAGATGAGCCAATCCTTCGAGGCACGCACCAGCGGCGTCGTCATCGGCGCCGTCATCGCCGCCGGAATCACCTCGCTCGCGCTGCAAGGCGACTACACCTACTTTGGAACGACCCACGCCAGCCTCGATAATTTCCAAGGCTGGCTCGCCGTACCCATCCTCGGCGTATCAGGCGGCCTTGCCGGCGGGATATTCAGCCGTGTTCTGATCGCCGTGGCCGTCGGCCTGCCCGGCCGTATCGGCCGGGCGCTCAGGCGTGCCCCGACTGCGTTCGCAGTTTTATGCGGTTTCGCCGTCGCAGGTGCCGGCCTGCTCTCGCATGGTGACGCGTTCGGCACCGGCTACGCCCAGGCACGCGTGCTGGTTCAAGGTGGCGCGCACCAACCGATGCTCGCTTTCGGCGCGCTGAAATTTTTGGCGACACTGGCCAGCTCCATCAGCGGCATTCCCGGCGGCATCTTCGCGCCGTCGCTCGCGGTGGGTGCGGGCTTGGGGGCAGATGTGGCCGCCGTGCTTCCTGGTGCCTCCGCCCAGGCGTTGGTCGTGCTCGGCATGGTCGCCTATTTCGCGGGCGTCGTGCAGGCGCCGATTACCGCGTTTGTCATCGTCACCGAAATGACGAATGACCACGCTCTTGTTGTGCCCTTGATGCTCGCCGCCTTGATTGCATTCGGTAGCAGCAGGCTGGTCTGCAAGCAGGGCGTCTATCACGCCCTCGCCCACCAATTCGTCCGTGCAGAAGTCTTGGCCGGCGATACCGGTCGCGTGCAAACCCCGGCCGCCGCCTGATGACAGAGCCCGCGTCTGTCGAGCCGCCCTATGTCTCCAAACTTGGTCTGCGTATCGCGCGGCCGAGCCGCACGCGCCAACTCGCCCGAGCGCTGCGCACAGTCGCCCGACTTGGCTGGGCTTATGCAAGCTCCGCCACACTTGCCGCAATACCGCGTCTGCGCGCCGTCGTCGTCGGCATGGACCCATGTGCCGGCAGCGCAGATGCGGCGATTTACGTCACGTTCGACCGGCAGGCCCGTGTGCCCGATTTTGTTGTCGCACAAGTGGCCGCACTGGCCGCCTGTGGACGACGCGTGACGGTGGTCAGCAATTCACCCGCTCTTCCCGCGGCTCAGGCGGCCAAGCTTGTCCCGCATGTTCGCGAGATCGTCCATCGGCGCAACATCGGCCACGATTTTGGTGCCTGGCGCGACGGCCTGGCCAGGATCGGCCCGCCCGACGCTTGCAACAGTCTTCTTCTGATGAACAACTCGTGTTTTGGGCCACTCAGCGACCTCGCAATCGTGGAACAGCGGGGCCGTGACAGTCTACGCGACGTATTCGGCATAACCGATAGCTGGGCGCACGCTTATCACGTTCAATCCTACTATCTCCGCCTCTCCGCCAAGGTTCTGCGCTCGTCGGTGTTCGAGCGCTTCTGGCAATCGCTGCTCATCAGCCAGCCGCGGAGCATGGTGATCTCGCATGGCGAGATACGCTTAACCCAGACTATGCTCGCCGCCGGCTTCACTGCTGGCGCCCTTTGCCCTTACGTCGATATGGCCGCCCTGGCCCGCAAACAAGCCGCAGCTTGCCTCAAGGAATCCGACCTGCTGCCGCGGGAACTTGCCTACCTCCAGGACCTTGTGCAGGATGTCGATTTCGGGATACCGCTCAATCCGACCTACTTTTTTTGGGACGTTCTACTAGAACAAGGATCGCCTTTCATAAAACGCGACCTGTTGCGCAGTAATCCGACGCAGCAACCACGTTTGATGGAGAAAGCAATCAGCGATGATATTCTGGATAATCTGAAATTGTCGTAGGAGCGCAGTCTAGCTCACGAGAGATCGACAAACCCAGACTTTCCGCGGTTCGTTTGCGGTCAGCTCTCTACCACAACGATGGGCGATGACCCTGAACGTCCAAACTCGGCGTTCGTATCGCCATAAGGTGCGTCTGGAAAGAGCGATCAAGCTGTAGCAACGTCTCGGATCGCTGCAATGCGACCTGACGTTGCGCGAATTCGTCTGCGATGGTGAACTCGAAACGATAGCGCGGTTGAAATTCGAGCATTGAACTAGTCTGCCGCCGATGCCATTCGAGCGCGCCGAGATAGGCAAGTTCTCCTGGTCTGACCGTGAACTCCACAGGTGAGGTGGCAAGCGAGAAGAAAGTTGGTCCGCCCTGCGTGCCGAGGAAAGTCAGTCGATAGGTGCCAGCTTCGATGGACTGAATGTCGCCTGGATGATGCGAATCATTGGTGCTCACCAATGACCATTTATCGATCGGATAATAAGGCGGATCCTTTCCGACCGCGACGTTGGTAAAGGTTGCAACTCCGCCATACAGACGACCGAGAATATCGGAATACTCGTGAGTATCAAACGCGACATAGGCTTTGCCAGTTTGCAAGTTGGTTGGAGCAACCGTCTGTTCACGAAACGCCGGATTTTGAGCGCAGCCAGATAGCCCGCCTCCCATTGCAGGCAAAGCAATCAAGAGGAGTCCGTTGCATAAAGCCGATCTTCGGCCCCTCAAGACAGCTCGGCTACAGTCCAGGTCTGCTTGCTCCTTCTGTCGGACGACGAACGTCCGTCTTACTGACACGCCAGACACTCATCATATTTCGTCGCCGGAGACGCCACTAGAGGAAGCGGAACTGCATCGTTCGCCGTCTTGCCCGTGTCGATAAGAGAAGATTTCGGCATGTCGCTCACCGTATCGGCGCGCTGGATCGACAGCGACCTGCAGTAATACAGCGACTTCACACCACGCTTCCAGGCGAGCATGTGGATTTCATGTAAATCGCGCTTATGGACGTTGGCTGGCAAAAACACGTTCACTGATTGGCTTTGGCAGATGAACGGTGTGCGATCAGCCGCATGCTCGATAATCCAGCGCTGATCCAATTCGAATGCCGTTTTATAGACGGCTTTTTCCTGCTCGGTGAGGAAGTCGAGATGCTGAACGCTGCCTGAGCGCAGGGTAATGGACGACCAAACTTCATCGGTATCCATGCCGCGTGCTTCGAGCAATTGCTGTAGATGCCTGTTACGTACGGTAAAGCTGCCCGACAACGTTTTCTGCAGAAACACATTTGCGGCGATCGGCTCGATGCCCGGGCTTGCATTGCCGGCGATTACGGAGATGGACGCCGTCGGTGCGATCGCCATCTTGTGCGAAAACCGCTCCATCACGCCGTAATCGGCTGCATCGGGACACGCTCCACGCTCTTCGGCAAGCAGGCGTGAAGCGGCATCGGCCTGTTCGCGGATATGTTTGAACATCCGTTTGTTCCAGACCTTCGCGATCACACCCTCGAAAGGCACGTTTTGCGATTGCAGGAACGAGTGAAAGCCCATTACCCCAAGCCCGACCGAACGCTCGCGCGCGGCCGCATATTTTGCCCGCTCCATCTCGCCAGGAGCGCGATCGATGAAGTCCTGCAAAACATTGTCGAGGAATCGCATCGTGTCCTCGATGAACAGCGGATGATCCTTCCAGTCGAACCAAGTCTCCAGGTTCAGCGAAGAAAGGCAGCACACCGCAGTCCGTTGGCGTCCGTATTGATCGAGACCCGTCGGAAGCGTGATCTCGGCACAGAGATTAGAGGTTTTCACCTCCAATCCGGCGAACTTGTGGTGGTCAGGCCGTGCGTTGTTCACGTGGTCGGAGAAAATCAGGTAAGGCTCGCCGGTCTCGACTCGCGCGATCAAAATACGTATCCACAGCGATCGTGCGGAAATCTGCCTGACGATGCTTTGATCTTTGGGCGACCGCAACGACCACAGTCCGTCCGCTTCAACGGCGCGCATGAACTCGTCCGGGATCAGGATGCCGTGATGCAGATTCGGCGCCTTGCGGTTTGGATCGCCGCCCGTCGGCCGGCGTATCTCGATGAACTCCTCAATTTCAGGATGCTGCACCGGAAGATAAACCGCCGCCGATCCGCGACGCAGAGATCCCTGGCTGATCGCCAGCGTCAGACTATCCATCACGCGAATAAACGGAATCACGCCGCTCGTCTTGCCGTTCTGGCCCACTTTCTCGCCGATAGAGCGCAGATTACCCCAATAGCTGCCGATGCCGCCGCCTTTGCTGGCAAGCCAGACATTCTCGTTCCACAATCCGACAATCCCGTCCAGGCTGTCGGATGCTTCGTTGAGAAAACAGCTGATCGGCAAGCCGCGTTGCGTGCCGCCGTTGGAGAGCACTGGCGTTGCCGGCATCAGCCATAGCTTGCTGATGTAGTCGTATAGTCGCTGTGCATGCGCCGCATCATCGCCGTAAAAGCTGGCGACGCGCGCAAACAGATCCTGATAGCTTTCGCCAGGTAGCAGATAGCGATCGTCCAGCGTCGACCGTCCAAAATCTGTCAGCAGCGCATCGCGGCTACGGTCGACCCGCACCTGATGGCGGCCCCTCATCTGCACGGCGTCGTCCAGCAAGGCGATCTCTCCCGGGTCACGATTCGTCATCGGCTCATCCTGCTCCGGTCGTTGTGGGCGTCAAGCATGCTACCACAATATGTGGGAAGCCCGCCACGAGAAACACACAAGATAAGGGGACCTCCAAAAAATCTCTTTAGCCGAGTCGGCGGCCGGACAGCCTGCCACTGGGCTGCTGACACTGCAAAACGGAGGTGTTCGCACCACGTGTGATGAGCGCCACCTTGCCAAGGACCAACTCTCAGCATGACGAGCTACGAAGGTCGCACAGCCGACCATCCGATCGAACGCCTTTTTTTGGAGCGTTGGTCCCCTCGTTCTTTCACCGGTGAGAGGATGGATGAGGCGACGCTGCTGACCATTTTCGAGGCAGCCCGCTGGGCGCCTAGCAGCTACAACTCCCAGCCCTGGCGCTTCATTTACGCCCACCGCGAAACGTCCGCATGGGAAAGACTGTTCGGCCTTCTAACCGGCGGCAACCCAAGTTGGGCGGATCGGGCAGCCGTCCTGATCGTGGCCGTCTCGAGGATTACGATGGCGCCGCGTGGGGAGGAGGTGACGAGCTACAGCCATAGCTTCGACGCCGGCAGCGCGTGGGAAAACCTGGCTCTCCAGGCGACGAAGCTCGGCTGGCACACACACGCCATGGTTGGCTTCGACGTGGCACGCGCAATCAGCGAACTCGGCATTCCGAACGGCTACCGTGTCGAGGCGATGATCGCGATCGGCAAGCAGGGCGATAAATCCGCGTTGGGTGAGATGTATCAGGGCATGGAAGCGCCGAATGATCGCAATCCGATCGCCAGCTTTGCGTTCGAGGGCCGTTTTCCTCCAGCCTGAAAGTGAGTTGCGGAACCGCAAGGTTTCCGAACGGCGTTCAAACGATGGTTAGCAGCACACGCCACAAGCTATTCAGGTTTGATCCTCGCTCCGCCCATAGCGCCCACCGCTGCCAAGACGACAACCCCGATTCCCAGCCATTGCGAGCCGCTGAGAGTCTGACCAAGCAGCATGAGCCCCATCAACGCGCCGATTGCCGGCTCCACGCTCGTCATTGTGCCATACACCCGCGCCGACATCCGCGTCAGCGCCACCATTTCGAGCGAGTATGGCAGGGCGCTCGAGAAGAGCCCTACTCCGGCGGCCATAAAAAGCGTGCTTGGACGCAGGAGTGCCGTGCCGGAATGTGCAATCCCGACCGGCAGAACGAGTGAAGCGGCAATCATCGTCCCCAAAGCGGTCGCCTGCGTGCCTAAAACGCCCCCGCTGCGCTGCCCGAAGAGGATATAAAGCGCCCAGAACCCGCCTGCGCCTAGCGCGAACGCCATTCCCAGCGGATCCAGCGCTTCATGCGATCGAAGCGGTGGTGACAGCAAACCCAGGCCAAGCACAGCGAGGCCGACCCAGGCAAAATCAAGCCAGCGCCGCGAACCAAGCACAGCCAGCAATAGCGGGCCTGAAAACTCGGTGGCGACCGCGACACCGAGCGGAACCGTGCGCAATGCCATGTAGAAACAGAAATTCATTGCGGCGAGAGACGAGCCATACCCTAGCAGAGCGGGCCATGCGCCGCGTGGCACTGCAGACCGCCAAGGTTGCAAGATCGCACCCAGCGTCACCGAGGCAAAAGCCAGCCTGAGCCCCGTCGTGCCCTGCGCGCCGATCAGCGGAAACAGCCGTTCGGCGAGGGTCGCGCCGAATTGGATCGACACCATGGCGATTGCCAGGCACGCCACCGGCAGCAGCATTCCTCCGCGACGGGCGGCCACCCACGCCGACGCGATCAGCGCTTCGACGTCCAGCGATCCAACCAGCCCAGCACCGTGTCTTGCCACAGAACCGAATTCTGCGGCTTCAGCACCCAGTGATTCTCGTCAGGAAACGTCAGGAACTCGCTCGCTATGCCGCGCCGCTGCATGGCTGTGAATGCCGCCAACCCTTGCTCCAGCGGAATACGGAAATCCTTTGCACTGTGGATCACCAGCATCGGCACATGCCAGTCGGCAACATGCGCAATCGGATTGAAGCGCTCGTAATTCTCGGGCATTTCCCAAGGTGTCGTGTGGCCGTTTTCCCATTCGGAAAACCACAGCTCCTCGGTCGAATATCCCATGATCCGGTTATCGAATACGCCGTCATGATCCACCAGGCATTTCCAGGGCGCCGCCCAGTTGCCCGCCATCCAATAGATCATGTAGCCGCCATACGATGCACCCAGTGCACAGGCACGATTGCCGTCCAGGTAAGGGTATTTCGAGAGTGCCGCCGCCCAACCCGCCTGCAGATCCTGCAGTGGCCGATCTCCCCAGTGCCCACTAATCGCGTTCGTGAACGCTTGGCCGTAGCCGGTTGAGCCGTGGAAATCGATGAACACCGCTGCATAGCCGCGCGCTGCATAGGTCTGCGGGTTCCACCTGTAACTCCAACTGTCACCGAAGCTGCCTTGTGGACCGCCATGCACCAGGAAAGCCACAGGGTAGCGCTGCCCCGGCCGAGCCCCGGCCGGCGGCATCACATATCCATGCACCACCTCTTTGTTCCAGCCGGTAAAGCTGAATTGCTGAAACGATGCGAGTGTCACGCCTTGTAGCTGATCGTTGTCGGCTTGTGTCATCGGCGTTCCTGGTCCCGGCCAGACGTAGAGCTGTGTAGGCCCCGCCAGGCTGTCTCGCGCATAGACGACATTGTTCGCACTCACGTCGATCTCGGAGACATGCCCATCTTTCGTGAGCGCTTTTGCCATGCCCGTATGTGCATCAAGTGCAAAGAGTCGTTCGTGCCCCGTGTCTGCCGCGGTTACATAGATTGTCTTGCCGTCCGCGGACCAGCGGAGCGCGTCCGCCGACCGGTCCCATCCCGGCGCCAGTTCATGCGTTGCGCCGCTCACCACATCGCGCAACATTATGCCGAAGCGGTCCGCCTCGAAGCCGGGTCGCTTCATTGCCTTGTAGGCAAGCGTCCGGCCGTCCGGCGAAAATACCGGCGATGCATCCCATGCTGGGTTGGCAGCGGTGAGATCGCGCGGTGCTAAACTCCCGTCGATGGGCACTTCGAACAAATCGAAATTCGTGCTCCAGGGTTCAGTCGAGCCGGCCTGCCGCGCCGAAAACACCACCGTTGTCGAACCGGGCGAGATGGCGAAGTCCTCGTCGCCGCCGAACGGCTTGCTTGGGCTGTCGCCATCAAAGCCGCGCATCAGCGGATGCGCCTCACCGTCCTGCTTGCCATCCGAACCGATGACGATCGCCCAGAGCTGGTTGCGCGTGCCATCTGCCCAGCTATCCCAGTGTCTTACGAACAATTTCGAATATAATGTTCCGCTCACCTTCGCAGCCGCTTTTGTATCGAGGCGACGTTTCGTGCAATCTGGCGTGTCACAGTCCGGGAACACGGCCATCGAGAGAACTACTTTGTGTCCGTCGGGCGTTAGACGGTAATTGCCGATATCGAGAGGCAGATGAGTGATCTGTATCGGCGCAGTCGCGTCAACTTCGAGGGTCGTGCGCCAAAGCTGACTGGTGCCTGAACGCGCCGACAGAAAATATAGAAATTTCCCGTCAGCAGAGAACCGCGGCGACGTCGCGCCCTTGTCAGACACGGCCAAACGGCGCGCGGCACCCGACCGGCATGTCGGGCAAACTGCCCAGATGGAGTGCACACCCTTGTTCGCGTCAAAATCAGTGCTTCGTTGATCGTACGCGATCGTGCGCCCATCCGGTGAGACATGCGGATCGGAGATGCGGTCCAGCATGACCAGGTCGCGCGGCGTCATCGTGCGCGCACCGGCAGTGAGCGCCGGACCGCTGGCCAGCACGAAACCCAGCCCCATGGCCGTCGCGATCCGCATGCAATATCTCCGTGCTGGTGAGGGGGCGCGCCGGCCCTTGACTTGGGCCACGCTACCTTGCTGGTTGAACGACGCAACCCGGGGGACGCGCATGGCCGACCACATCCTCGTCGAACGAAACGGCGACGTCACGACCCTGCGCCTGAACAACCCCGCCGCGATGAATGCCATCGATGCAGAGATGGCCGAGGCGCTGACCACGGAAATGAGGCTTTCGGTCGGCCGGTCACGCGCCATTGTACTGGCCGGCCATGCGCGCGCCTTCTGCGCCGGCGCCAATCTCGGCAATCGCGACCTCAACGCGAAAAGCGACGATTTCGACGCTGGCGCCCGCCTCGAGTCGTCCTTCAACCCGCTGATGGTTGCCATTCGCAACAGCCCGGTTCCCATCATCAGCGCCGTGCGCGGAGCGGCCGCCGGCATCGGCGCCAGCATCGCACTCGCCTGCGACATGATCGTCGCGGCCGACAGCGGCTATTTCCTGCAAGCCTTCCGCCGCATCGGCCTGGTGCCCGATGGCGGCTCCGCCCTGCTGCTCGCCCATACCGTCGGCCGCGTACGCGCGATGGAGCTGATGCTGCTGGGCGAACGCCTGCCAGCGCCGCGCGCGCTCGAATGGGGGCTGATCAACCGCGTCGTTCCGGACGAGGACGTGGAGCTAGCCGCCGCCAACCTTGCGCGCGACCTCGCCGCGGGCCCTACCTACGCGCTCGGCCTGATACGGCGCGCCGCCTGGCACGCACTTTCGGCCGACTGGGAGCAGCAACTCGCAACCGAACGCGCCTTGCAGCGCGAGGCGGGACGCAGCCCGGACTTCGCCGAGGGTGTGTCGGCGTTTTTGCAGAAGCGAGAAGCCAAATTCACGGGTGGGTAGGGCGTTCCCTTCTGACGAAAGGCAATGCCGCAGCGTTGCTCCCATGGATCGCTGTGGGAGCCGTCCTCCTTGCAATCGCAGGTGAATTCACCGCTTACGCCGTGCGTGCCGCGGAATACCCCTACGGTCTCGATTATTGCGAAGGCCTTTTGTGGCAGCAGGCACTTTGGCTGCTGAGCCCGCATGCCTATGGCAGCATCGAACACTATCCATACATGATTTACGAATACCCGCCGATCTATCTCGCCATCATCAAGTGGGCGGGCTGGATGGGCTTCGACATGCTCGCGGCCGGCCGGGTGGTCTCGATTGTGTCCACCTATGTTTCGGCCGCTCTCATTTTTGTGGTTGTACGTCGCGTGTGCCACGCCGCGTGCGGTGCATTCGCCTCGGCTATTGGCGGCGTTGTCGCGGCGCTGCTGCCGTTTGGTCTGCTGCCCATTCTCTCCTGGGCGGTGCTGATGCGCGTGGACTTGCTGGCCCTGGCGTTCACCTGGGCAGGTTTAGCCCTGGCCACGGCAGCCTTGCGCAAGCCTGTCCTGCTCTATCCCGCCATGCTCGTTTTCGTGGTCGCCGTATTCACCAAGCAGGTATTCATCGCGGCGCCGATCTGTGTGTCATTCGTGTGGCTCGTGCGCGCATCGCGACTGATGCTGCGCGCCGGAACGCTTGCGGCCGCAACCGGCGTTCTTGCCACTGGCGCCCTCCAACTCGCGACGCATGGCGGCTTTCTACGCCACGTCGTTCTCTATACCGCTTTCCCGCTCGACCTCGGCAGGGCAGCATGGGCCATCCTGAGCTGGCTTGCCGCCTACCCCATTTTCAGCGCCACTACGCTCGCCGCCATACTCGTCGTTGGCTACGCGACGCTTTCGCCGCTCACCTTGCGCACACTTCGACACGTGCACGCCGCCATCCGCGACAATGATCGCGTCGCCAATTTCGCGTTGTTCTTTCTCTATACCGCTCTGAGCACCTTCTCCCTGATCTCGGCGGGCAAGACTGGCGCATCCCGCAACTACTTCATCGAATGGATGTGCCTTTGGTGCGTTTGGATCGGGTGGCTTTCCGCGATCTGCGTTCATGCCACGCAGAACCGCGCTCAATCTTTCGCAATTCTGCGCCTGTTTTTGCCGTTCTGCTTCTGCTGCAGCTTTGGCCGATACCAGGCGAGATGTCGTCGCTGCGACGCGAACAGCTCTCGGCAGCGCATGCGCGCAATGCCGCCGCCCTTCTCGCCCGCGCACACATGCTGAACGGCCCCATCCTGTCGGACGACATGGTGATGCTGGTCCGGTCGGGCCGCGAAGTGCCGTTGGAGCCAGGCGTTATGCACGAACTCGCGCGTGCCGGGCTATGGGACGAACGCAAACTTATGGACTTGATCGAGGAACACCGGTTCGCCGCCATCGTCACGGCCTATGATCCCGGCGTTCCAACCTTCGACGAACGCTATCTGCCCGCGACCAGGTCGGCCATCATTCGAGCGTATCCGAAGGTAGAGACCTATGGCGACTACAGGATGCGGCTGCCGTGAAGGCTGAGCGGCGCGTGGATTTCAACGCTGCGGCATGCCTTCCGGAACGATCGTGGTCGCAATGGACGCGTCCAGCGCCTCATAGGCGGCGTAATCGATCGTGCCGTAGAGTTCCACACGAGTCTGCATTCGATCGATCATGCCATGCGTGCTGCCATCCCGAGCGATGGCCGCGTAGAGCTCCTCCTGCGCCTTGTTGGCTACGCGCAGCGAACTCACCGGCCAGATCACCATCCGATAGCCCATCTCCTCGAACTCGGCCGCGGTGAAAAACGGCGTGCGCCCGAACTCCGTCATATTGGCAAGCAAAGGCACGCCCGGCATGCGCGCGGCGAACTCACGAAACATCTCAGCCGTATGGAGCGCCTCAGGAAAAATCGCTTCGGCCCCCGCCTCGACGTACAATTTTGCACGCGCTACCGCGCCATCCAAGCCTTCGCTGGCCGCCGCGTCGGTTCGCGCCATTACGAACAGGTGCCTGCGTGCGCGCACCGCGGCCGCTATCTTTGCCGCCATGTCGCGGGGATCGGCGAGCCGCTTATCGTTCAGGTGGCCACACTTTTTAGGCAGCAACTGATCTTCCAAATGTACGGCCGCCGCCCCTGCATCCTCGAAGCTCCGTACCATGTGCATGACGTTGAGGGCCTCACCATAGCCCGTGTCGCCATCCACAAGCACTGGCAAACCCGACGCACGAGACACCTGGCGCACGAAAAAGCAGACGTCCTCTACTGTTATTACGCCTAGATCAGGCAATCCCATCGACGCAGACATCGCCGCGCCCGAGAGATATAGACCGGAGAACCCGGCCGAAGCAGCTTGCAACGCCGCCTGACCATTATGCGCTCCGGGCAGCCGTAAAATGTCTGGTTGACCCAACAAAGCACGAAACCGCTCGCCTGCCGAGCGAGCGGGCATATCGGCGCCGACCAGATAAGTCATGCATTCGCCCCGCGCTGTGCAAGCGGTATGAATTCCACGTCCTCAGGCCCAATGTAATTGGCTGTCGGCCGAATAATCTTGCCGTCTTGACGCTGTTCGATCACGTGTGCGCTCCAGCCGCTGGTACGTGAAATGATAAACAGTGGGGTGAACATCGCCGTTGGCACGCGCATCATCCGATAGCTGACAGCGCTGAACCAATCAAGATTAGGGAACATTCTCTTAAGCTCCCACATTGCTGTCTCCAGCCGCTCTGCTACGGCGAACAACGCTGAGTCGCCCGCCTCCTCACTCAAGCGCTTGGCTACCGATTTGATCACCACGTTGCGCGGGTCGCTCACGGTATAGACGGGGTGGCCGAAACCGATGACGACCTCCTTGCGTGCTACACGCTCGCGAATATCGGCTTCCGCTTCGTCCGGGGTCAAATAGCGTTGCTGGATTTCCAAAGCCGCTTCATTAGCCCCGCCATGTTTCGGTCCCCTCAGCGCACCAATACCACCGACGATTGCTGAATACATGTCGGAGCCAGTGCCGGCGATTACACGCGCAGCAAAGGTGGAAGCATTGAATTCGTGTTCGGCATACAGGATGAGACTGGTTTGCATAGCACGCACATGTAGCGCACTTGGGACTTGGCCATGCAACAAGTGCAAGAAGTGTGCAGCGATGCTATCATCATCGGTGTTTACCTCTATGCGTATGCCGTTATGCGAAAAATGCCACCAGTAAAGCAGGGCGGAACCGAGGCATGCCATCAGCCGGTCGGCAATGTCTCTTGCTCCGGCCGCATTATGGTCGTCCTTCTCCGGCAGCAAGCATCCCAGGTGGCTCACTGCTGTTCGTAGCACATCCATCGGGTGAACAGAGGGAGGCATCTCCTCCAACACATTGCACAATGAATTAGGCAGGCCGCGATACGACCGCAGACGGTCCTTGTAGGCCCGCAATTCTACGATTGTGGGCAACCGGCCGTGAACCAGTAGATGTGCTATCTCCTCAAACTCTGCCGCTTCGGCAATGTCAAGAATGTTGTAGCCGCGATAATGCAAGTCGTTGCCCGTGCGGCCGACAGTGCATAGAGCAGTATTGCCGGCAACTACTCCGGACAGCGCCACGCTTTTCTTCGGTTTCGGGGCAAGTGTTTCGTTCATCGACGACCTCAATGCAAAGAAGTCCCATCCCGAAGATGGAACACCAAGGTTCACTTATCGGATTGTATGTATCTGGACGACGGGCGTTCCAGCCGAGATGAAGTCCGACAGCCGAGTATTCATGTCAGAAAAGTCCGGGAACGCTTAAATCGAGCTGTGGCACACGTATGGTCAATCCAGCCAGTTCCTCGTTCCGCAAACTCGGCAAGCGCTGCGCTACATCCAGAAAGCGCTCTGCTTCGGCCGCATCGAGCAAACCTTCCGTCAGCATTCGAAATTTCCGTATGTAATCGGCGCGCTGCCATGGCGTGGCGCCAAGCGTATGCGCGTTGGCGACCGCCATCTCATCAGCGATCACCGATCCGTCATTCATCGTGATAATGAGACGACCGCCGAACGCCTTCACTGCCGGATCAGCGGAATGGTATCGCTCGGTCCATCTCTTGTCTTCGATCGTGCGTATCTTCCGCCATAGCGCGACCGTATCGGGCTTCTGAGCTCGCTCAGGCGCATAGCTGTGCACGTGGTGCCATTCGCCGTCCTGCAATGCTACAGCCACGATATACATTATTGAATGATCGAGTGTTTCTCGGCTGGCCTGAGGATCGAACTTCTGCGGATCGCAAGCACCTGTGCCGATCACATAGTGGGTGTGATGACTTGTCTCGATCAGCACGTCTGCCACTTCGTTCCAGTCCGTCACGCGCCTACCCATGCGGAATGCGAGGTCGATCAGCGCCTGACTTTGATATTCGGCCGAATGTTCTTTGGTATAGGTGTCCAATATCGCACGCTTCGCCTCGCCAAACTCCGGGAGCGGAACCTGATAGTGAGCGCTCTTGCCGTCCAGCATCCAGGCAATCACGCTATCTTCGCCCTCGTAGATCGGGCTTGGCGCACCTTCTCCGCGCATTGCGCGATCGACCGCTTCAATGGCCAGCTTACCCGCATGGCTTGGTGCAAATGCCTTCCAGCTGCTGATCTCACCCTTGCGGCTTTGCCGGGTTGCGGTCGTCACATGAAGCGCCTGCTGCACGGCTTGATAAATCACATCCGTCGGAAGTCCGAGTAGAGTTCCGATACCGGCTGCAACCGAAGGGCCTAGATGCGCCACGTGATCGATCTTGTGCGCATGAAGACAGATCGCTTTGACAAGATCGACTTGGATTTCATAGCCCGTCGCCAATGCGCGCACCAGTGCCGCGCCATCCCGGTTTGTCTGTTGGGCAACCGCGAGGATCGGCGGAATGTTGTCGCCCGGATGGCTGTATTCCGCGGCTAGAAACGTGTCGTGATAATCCAGCTCCCGAACGGCCGTCCCATTCGCCCATGCCGCCCATTCGGCATGCACTCTCACGTCGGGACCGCAGCCGAATACCGTGGCTCCCCCCGAGCGTGGGTGAGCCAGCGCCTGTCCGCGCGCCGAGACCACCGGATGTCGATTGATCGACGCAATCGCAACGGAGGCGTTATCGATCACCCGGTTGACAATCATGTCGGCCACTTCCGGAAGAACGTCGACCTTGTCGCTGGCGACGGCGGCAATCTTCCACGCCAGTTGGTCCTCGCGCGCCAGACGATCGGCTTCTGGGTGTACGCGGACATCGTGCAGCTTCATCAGGGCGCTCCAATTGAGGGGCTCACCTGCAACGGACTTGGCATGCAGTCAAATCGAAGAGGGGAGGAGATTGCACTTAGGGAAGTTAGCGCCTGAATAGCTCCCGCACGAGCTATTCGAGCCGAGTGATTGGCCAAATCAGTGCGCCGCAGGTTCTGCATCGAAATCGGGTGCGGCCAATCCGCTCGCTTCCAATTGCGTGGCCAAGGCAGATTTCAGCCGTTCCAGCCCTGCCTCACTTTGCAACTCGGCGCGCGCAACTAAAACCGCTTGTGTGTTGGAAGCGCGCAGAAGCCACCAGCCATCTGACGTGTTTACGCGAACACCATCGATGTCCGATACAGTCGCGCCGTTTTGCTTCAGCCTAGCAGCCACTTCCTCTATCACCTGGAATTTGCGGGTATCTTCGCAAGCAAAGCGCAGTTCCGGCGTGTTGACCACGTGCGGAAGCTCGTCCCGCAACTCTCCAAGTGTGCCATGCATACGGGCGACGATGCCGAGTAGGCGGACCGACGCATAAAGCGCGTCGTCGAAGCCATACCATTTGTCGGCGAAAAATACGTGGCCGGACATCTCACCGGCAAGGGGCGCGCCAAGTTCAGCCATTTTTGCCTTGATTAGACTATGGCCTGTGCGCCACATCAACGGCGCGCCCCCTGCCCGCGCGACTTCATCGAACAACACCTGGCTGGCTTTCACATCAGCGATGATCGTAGCACCCGGGCGGTCGCGCAAAACATCGCGCGCGAGCACCACCAGTAACTGGTCGCCTGCTAGTATTCGGCCGTGATTATCAACGGCACCAATCCGGTCAGCGTCACCATCAAAGGCAATTCCCAGATCCGCATTTTGCTTGTGAACTTCGGCAATCAGCTGCTCAAGATTTTTCGGCACCGTAGGATCAGGGTGGTGGGCTGGAAAATGCCCATCTATTTTGGCGTTCAGCACGGTATGTTTGCCCGGCAGAGAGGCCACGAGACGTTCGAGCGCCTCGCCGGCAGCGCCGTTTCCATTATCCCAAACCACATTGAGTATACGGTCGCCGCCATCCCAGTCCGACAACAATCGAGCAACATAGTCCGCCATGACGTCCACGTTGCGCACATTGCCGGGCTCGGTTCGGGCAAGCCCGCCCGCCTGCGCACGCGCACCGAGATCCTGTATTTGACGACCGAAAAATGGTTTGTTGGCCAGCACCATCTTGAAGCCGTTATAATCAGCTGGATTGTGGCTGCCTGTCACCATGACACCGCCATCGGTCTGCTGCGTGATGGCAGCGTAATAAAGCATCGGTGTCGGCCCGCGGCCGATCCGTACAACGTCCATCCCGCTCGCGACAAGGCCACGTACCAATTCTGCCTCAAGCTCGGGCGACGACAAGCGGCCATCATACCCGACGGCGACTGACCGGCCACCATCGCCGGCAACGATGCTGCCAAACACGCGGCCGATCGCGTAAGCATCCGTCGAATGCAGAGTTCGGCCCACCACGCCCCGAATATCGTATTCGCGCAGCGATGTCGCGTCGAAGCTATGACTGAAATCATTCATCATGAATGTCCCTGATATTTGCCCAGGAATGCGCGTACATGCGGAGCAATTTCCGGCCGCGCGAGTGCAAAAGCGATCTGTGCTTCCAGATAGCCGATCTTGTCGCCACAGTCGAAACGCGTGCCCTCATAGCGCAGACCATGGAAAGGTGTGTTGCCGATCATCTTGGCCATGCCGTCAGTCAGTTGCACCTCATTGCCGGCGCCACGCTCCATCTTGGCAAGATGATCGATCACATCTGGCAACAACACATATCGTCCAATGATCGAAAGGTTCGATGGCGCATCCTCTGGCTTCGGCTTTTCAACAAGCCCCGTCACTTCGACTAGGCGGCCGTCGTCGCTACCAACGCGCAAAATGCCATATTTGTTCGTCTGGTCCGGCGGCACCTCTGTGACCGCCACAACGCTGCCGCCCGTCTCGTAGTAGGCATCGGCCAATTGCTGAGTGCATGGCGTGTCGGCTAGGATGAGGTCGTCTGGCAGCAATATGGCAAATGGATCGTCGCCTATGAATGCGCGCGCACACCAAATGGCGTGTCCCAAACCGAGGGGCTCCTGCTGACGAACTGTCACAATGTCGCCAGGGGAGAGTTGCGCGTCACGTAGCATGGCGAGCTCCGCCGCCTTGCCACGCTGCTTGAGCGTCGCTTCCAACTCGTAAGCGACGTCGAAATGCTCCACCAACGCAATCTTGCCGCGCCCCGTAATCATGCAAAATTGCTCAATACCCGCAGCCCGGGCCTCATCCACCGCGTATTGGATCAAAGGCTTATCGACTACAGGCAGCATTTCCTTCGCCATCGCCTTTGTGGCCGGCAGGAAACGCGTGCCGAGGCCGGCTACGGGCAGCACGGCTTTGCGAAGTTTTTTCGGCACGTAGGCTCCTCTATAACTCGGATCAGGGTCGACCGATCCAGGCGCACACGCCCGCTTGTCCGGCCAACGTGGCGCGGTCGGAACCTGCCTTGCCTCGCATCCGGGATCAAGGCAACGGCGTATCGACGGTGCGGCAATTGCAAGCGCCGGCCAACTGTCCTAGAGGGTGCGCCCGGCCCCTTGTCCCGTTCGTCTAGAGGCCCAGGACAGCGCCCTCTCACGGCGCTAACAGGGGTTCGAATCCCCTACGGGACGCCAGCCAAGGAAGCGCGACTTTCCCCGGCTGTTTCCATGGCCAACGCCCGACGGGAGCGCCGAGATGATCACGCGAGACCGACAGCATCCCGGTTGGGCTTACCAAGCGCTGCGTGCTGGCACAAATTTGACCAGCGATGAGACAGCATGTCGCTGGAGATGACGCAGTCCGTCTTGTTCTTCCTATGTTCTCACACTAGCGTCTCACCCATGCCATCCATTCCGCCGCTATCCGAAAATGTGCCCTTCGAAGAGGTCGCCGCAATCTTGGATGAAGCGGCCATGCAGGCGCGTGGCGGCCCACCCTGCTCCATCCCGGCGGCAGGTTACTTTCTCGCAAACGCCCTCAGCGCCGCCGGCTTGCATGTGGTTAGAACCCCCGGCTCGTCGCTTCAGCTCACATTGTAAGCGGACGAATGGCTGCGATCGTGTTCGGCGCGGAGCACCGGAGAATGAATTTTCTGGCTTCACCTGAACGGGTGAGAAGCCTAGCCTGGATATAATATCAGGGAGTTAAACAATGCGTCTGGCGATTGTCCTCATTGTTCTCGCAGTTGCAGCGTGCACGTCGCCCGCCGCCACGAACTCGCAGAGCGCACCGCCCGGCGCGCCGTCACTCGCTGGAAGTGGCGCAGGGCCGCAGCCCGGGGCTAGCGCCGGCAGTTCGGTGGGTGGCGGACCCGCCGGAACAGGTACAGCAGACAGTGCAGGCGGCGCAAAATAGCCGCCTGACCTGACCTGACCTGCCGTGTCGGGGCGCGAGGCTTGTTTGCGTCTCGACACGGCTCAAGTCGCAGATGATCGCCTGCATGCGTCCGATGTAGAAGTCGACACGCGCGGCTGTTCGCTCGCCAGCTTAGCCCCAACGGGCGACGAGCGCTGTTTCAGCAAAGTCCGGACGAATGTTGGATAACCATAGCTATGACAGCCTTTCCCTTCAGGGCGGTGAGCGGGAGACGTCGATCACCCTTGTGGCGGCGGATGCAGCGTTGCTCGATCATGCCCGGCGCCTCGATATGCAGGACCCGCTGGCTCCGTTCCGCGCATGTTTCGACTTGCCGAGTGGCGTCATCTACCTGGACGGAAACTCGCTTGGTGCTCTGCCGCACGCCACCGCGGGCGTCGTCGAGACCATGCTGCGCCAGCAATGGGGCCGCGGTCTGATCCGCAGCTGGAGCGATGCCGGCTGGATGGAATCGCCCCAACGCGTAGGCGGCAAGATCGCCCGGCTTATCGGGGCGCACGCCGATGAAGTGCTCGTATCGGACTCGACGTCCGTCAATCTTTACAAGCTGCTGGCTGCGGCCCTCGCCGCCAACCCGGCCCGACATACCATTCTGACCGAACCCGGCAATTTCCCGACCGATCTCTACGTTGCCCAAGAGCTCGCTGCGAACTTTCCGGCGGTCACCGTATCGGCTTTGCCGCGCGACAAGATCGTGGCGGCCGCGAGCGAGCATGCGATCGTAATGCTCACCCACATCCACTATAAAACCGGTGAACGTTACGATATGGCTGCGGTCACCCACGCCGTTCAGGCCCGCGGCGCCATCACCCTGTGGGATCTCAGCCACAGCACCGGCGCTGTCGCAGTGGATCTCGAGACATCGAGAGCCGATCTGGCAGTCGGGTGCGGTTATAAGTATCTCAACGGCGGTCCAGGTGCACCCGCCTTCCTCTACGTCGCACGCCGACATCAAGCCCAGCTTCGCTCGCCGATAGCCGGTTGGCTCGGCCACGCAGCGCCATTCAGTTTCGAGGATGACTATGTTCCGGCGAGGGGCGTCCTCCGCTTTCAATGCGGCACACCGCCTATGCTTAGCCTGGCCGCGCTGGAAGCCGGCGTGGATCTGTTCCTGCAAGCGGACATGGCGATGGTGACACGCAAGTCAGCAAGCTTGTGCAATCTCTTCATCCGCGCCGTCGAAGCTGGCGATGTGCCCCATCTGCGACTCGTCACACCGCGCGACCCGGGTGCGCGTGGCAGCCACATATCGTTCGCCCATCCTGACGGCCACAGGATTATGCAGCATCTCATCGCGCGAGGCGTCATCGGCGATTTTCGCACACCCGACGTAATGCGGTTCGGCTTCGCAGCCCTCTACAACACACACGAAGAGGCCTGGCTCGCAGCTCAAGCGCTCAGGGGCGCAACCCGCAACCTTTGACGCCAAACCGACGCGGCGACGCTCCAGAATGGTTTGCGCGACAGTTGACCAGAAGTTTTTTGCTTCTTTTTATTCAAAAAAGAAGCCTTTCTCTTCAATGACCGAAAATCTGAGACGCAGCCTTACCTCTGGCCAGATATCGATGATCGCCATCGGCGGCGCGATTGGAACCGGTCTCTTCCTCGGTAGCGGTTTCGCCATCAGCCTTGCAGGCCCGAGTGTCCTTCTGAGCTACGGACTGGGCGGCTTGATCGCTCTGCTGCTGATGGGCGCACTGGCCGAAATGACGGCCGCACATCCGGGAGAGGGCTCGTTCGGCGCACATGCCGAACGCTATCTCGGCCCGTTCGCGGGATATCTGATCCGCTACGCCTATCTCAGCGCGCTTGTTCTTGCCGTCGGCACGGAAGTGACCGCCGTGGCAATCTACATGCGCATGTGGCTGCCTTGGGTGCCCGGGCTCGTATGGATCATCGGATTTTCAGCAGCGCTCGTAGCGGTCAATGCTCTCAGCGTCAGCCTTTACGGCTGGGTGGAGTATGCATTCTCCGCCATCAAGGTCACGGCTATCCTTGTTTTTATCTCATTTGGATCGGTTTGGCTTTTCGGCTCGCGGGCGGCGCAAGCATCCGGGGCCGGCCTTCACCTCTATACGGACCATGGCGGTTTTTTCCCGCACGGCCTCTGGGGCACCTGGGTGGCGGTGATCGTCGCGATCTTCAGTTATTTCAGCATCGAGGTGATCGCCATAGCAGCCGCGGAAGCCATCGATCCGCAGCGCGCCGTCATACGCGCCTTCAAGGTCACGTTGGCGCGCCTGGCGACATTCTACATGGCCACATTGGCGCTCATGCTTGCCATCGCGCCCTGGACATCGGCTGGTATCGGCGAGAGCCCGTTCGTCACCGTCATTCGGGTCGTGCGTATCGGCGGTGCCGAAAGCGTGGTGAATTTCGTCGTTCTGGTCGCCGCACTCTCGGCGATGAACAGTCAGCTCTATGCAGCTTCGCGAATGCTGTTCGGCCTGGCGCGCGCGGGATGGGCGCCCGCGATTTTCGGCCGGCTCAACACACAGGGGGTGCCCGCTTTCGCTCTGGCCGCGGCCGGCGCGGGGATCGGCGTGGCGACTCTCGTCTATGCAATCCGGCCCGCAACCGCTTTTCCGGTCATGATTTCCACAGCCACGTGCGGAGCATTGGTGACGTGGGAGATGATTTTTCTGACCCACCTGGCATTTCGCCGGCAAGTCACGGGGCATATCGGTCCATTCAGAATGTGGGGCGCTCCCTGGACCAGCTATGCAGGAGCTTTTCTGATCGCTTCCATCCTGATCACCACCATCTTCACCGAAGATTTCCGGCTGACCCTGGTTTTCGGGTTGCCGTTCCTCGCCCTGCTCGGGACGTTTTACGTGCTGCGCCAGCGCATATCACAGCGTTGATCAGCGGCTACGCGCACAAAAGGCTACGTCAGTCCCGCCAAAAAGCCGGTGTGCTTTGCCTGGCCTAAACGGGACTGTGAAGCCGCCCCATCATCCAGGCCATTGTCTGCCGAAACAGCTTGCCCATTTCCCGCTCTGACTTCAAAGGAAACACCGTTCATATGCGCTGGATAGTTATGTTCGTGCTGCTTGGTTTGTCAGGTTGCGCGTATTTCGACGGCCCTGTCGTTCTGCCCCCTCCTTTCACCGGTCAGCCCACTGGCGCCGATACGGGTTCCGTAAGGTAGGTATCCTAGACACTCGCCACTGGCATTCACTCGTTAAGACGCCGCCCGAATCATAGGCTGAACATCGCCTACGGCTGGCAAGCGTGCCCCTGGAATATGTTATGTAGTAGCGGTTGCGGTGCGGCAGTGCGGTGGTCCGGCAACTCTGCTGGAGATTCTGAGCGAGCGTCTCTACAGGTGAGGTCCGCGGCGCAACTTGCAGGCCCGTCCAGAGCTTCACCAGTGCTTCCCAGCACGAGGAAAGCGGTAGATGGGCCAGCCGGAACCGACATTGCCACCGCCTCGTTCGGCAAACCTCAGCACGGCTCTCAC
Source organism: uncultured Alphaproteobacteria bacterium (assembly GCA_963848205.1). Lineage (GTDB taxonomy): Bacteria > Pseudomonadota > Alphaproteobacteria > Acetobacterales > Acetobacteraceae > BOG-908. The sequence continues at coordinate 1,315,214 of CAWKCV010000003.1, forward strand.
GCGCAACATCGAAGCGCTGCGATCCCGTCGCAGTGACGATGCGCGTGCGCAGAGTGCCGGCGAGCGGATTGCTGGCGTGATTACCGCGTTCGTCGGCAGCATGTTTTTCATCTACCTTCATGCGGTGATCTATGGATTATGGATCCTCGTGAACACAGGACTCCTTCCCGGCATTCCCGTTTTCGATAAGTCTTTTGTCATCCTGGCGACCGAAGCATCTGTAGAAGCGATTTTCCTGTCGACGTTTGTGCTTATCAGCCAGAACAAGATGCAGACCTCGGCCGACAAGCGAGCCGATCTCGATTTGCAGATCAATCTGCTGACTGAACATGAGTTGACAAAAGTCGCCAGCATGATCGCCAGCATCATGCAGCATCTCGGATTGCCAGCGTATGAGGATCCTGAAATCGGCGATATCACCAAGGATGTCGCGCCTGAGGCGGTCCTTGATGAGCTCGAAAAGCATCATCCCGCCACACGCTCACCTGCAGAGTAACCGTGGCAGTCGAGCCGGGTTGAAGAGGGAACCGATGCGCCGAGCAATCCAAGACAGGCAGGCAAATGCCGCCTACCATGTCTTACATTTCCCTCATATTTGCGTGATTTAGCGCCTTGATCTAAACGGATGATCGCCAGGAACCGATCGCAGCGCCAATACTCATGTCCACACGACGCAGCGCCGGTGCTCTCTGCCTTTGCCTTGGAATGGCCGCCTGTGGTGTGGGTCCGCGCTACAAACGGCCTGTCTTGGATGTACCTGGCGCTTTTACGTCGCCGTTGGCGCCGCTCTCCGCCCAGCTTCCGTCGACGGATTGGTGGCGAGGATTTGGTGTTCCCGAACTTGACCGGCTGATCGAGCTTGCCGCCCATCAAAGCCTTGATGTCGCCGCTGCGGCAGCCCGGATCGTTCAAGCAGACCAGGCAGCGCGCGTGGCTGGCAGTCCACTGCTTCCGAACATCAACGGCACGCTTGCCCAGAACTACCAGCGCAGTGGCACCGCGGGACAAACAACAAGCTTTGGCAGTCTGGCGCAGGGGTTCGGCTTCAGCAGCCATCATTACACGGATACGCGCACCTATTCCGCCGAACTGACGGCGGGCTACGAAGTCGATTTCTGGGGCAAAAACCTCGATGCGTTCCGGGCCGCCAATTTCGCGGCGCTCGCCAGCCGTTTCGACGCACAGACGGTGTGGCTGACCACCTCCAGTTCCATCGCCACCACCTACTTTCAGGCTGCCGGCTATCGCGACCGGCTCGCCATTGCCAGGCAGAATCTCGCTTCGGCAAGCAGCGTACTCGATGCATTCCGCGGCCGCCTCGCCGTTGGCACCGCGAGCCTGCTCGACGTCAGCCAGCAGGAAGCCTTGGTGGCCGGGTTTCGCGCCCAGATACCGGCATTCCAAAGCAACTATGAACAGCAACGCCTGGCATTGGGCATTCTGGTCGGCGTGGCGCCCGAGCGGGTCAACATCGATCCTCGACCTCTGGTTAGGCTGCAACTGCCTGCCATTGCCGCCGGGATCCCCGCCGACCTGCTGCGACGCCGGCCGGACGTGGAGAACGCGGAGGCTCTGCTCATATCGCAAAACCAGACCGTCCGGCAGGACTACGCCAACTTCTTTCCAAGTCTGCAACTGACCGCCGGAGGCGGTCTTGCCAGCGCCGCACTCACCGCCATCACCGGGCCTGGTTCGGTGGTGGCCAACCTGGCGAGCCAACTTACGCAGACCATTTTCGACAATGGCCTGAAATCGGGCACCCTGGGTGGCGCCAAAGGCCGGTATAGCGAGCTCGTGGCCGACTATGTCAAAGCCACCCTGCAAGCCTTCACCGATACTGAAACCGCCCTCACCCAAGCTGCCTATGCCGCCGACCAGGAGACGCTGGAGGCCGAAGCCGTTCGCACCGCCCAGCGCTCGCTCGATATCGCCCGCGCGCAGCTCCAGGCCGGCACGATCGACATCATCACCGTGCTTAACACCCAAAACACCTTGTTCGGCGACGAGGACACGTTGGCGCAAGTACGCATCGCACGCTTTCTCGCCGAGGTCTCTCTCTATAAGGCACTCGGCGGCGGCTGGTCCGGGCCAGTGCTCGCCGCTCCTCCCCATACGGTATATCCGCCCTCATGAAACGATTTGTGCGCATTCTGAAGCGGCTGATTCCTGCCTTCGTCGTCTTGCTGGTCGTCCTCGTCGTGCTCGCCGGCGTGCGCGGCTTGGTCGCCATGCGGTCGTCCAGTAAAAACGCCAAGCCGACCGCAGACCTGGCAATACCGGTCGCCACGGCGCAGGCAAAAATCGCGGACGTGCCATTGACGATCGACGGCATCGGCACCGTGCAGGCACTCAACACTGTCAACATAAAGCCGATGGTGGATGGCCCGCTGACCGAGATCCATTTCGGCGAAGGCCAGGATGTCAGGCAAGGCGATGTTCTGGCGCGCATAGATCAGCGAACCTACCAGGCCGCTTATGACCAGGCAGTCGCGAAAAAGGCACAGGACGAGGCGACGCTTGCGAATGCGCAACGCGATCTTACACGCTACGACAAATTGGCTAAGACACAGTACACGACCGCCCAGCAGGCAGATACACAACGCGCGACCGTGGCGCAGGACCAAGCAATCGTCCGGCAGGACCAGGCGCAAATCGACAGTGCCCGCACCAACCTGAGCTACACGACCATCGTGGCCCCGGTCGATGGCAGGGTCGGCATCCGTCAGGTCGACATTGGCAACCTAGTGCACAGCACCGATGTCGTGCCACTGACCGTTCTGACAACGCTACGGCCGATCTCGGTAGTTTTCACTCTGCCGCAGCAAAATCTCGGCGATGTAGTGGCCGCCATCCAAGCCAACCGTGCCCAAGGTGGAGCACCGGTCGAGGCATTGCCTCAGGACGGTAGCGATCCGGCCGACCCTTCCGCCACGCCCACCGGTACTGGATCATGGCCGGGTCATGATCCTCGACAACCAAGTCGACCAGAATACCGGGACGATCAAGCTCAAGGCGGTTTTTCCCAATCCCGCTCTGCGCCTCTGGCCGGGCGCGTTCGTGAATGTTCGTCTTTCGCTTCGCACGGACAGCCATGTGGTGACGGTGCCTACCGCAGCGATCCAGCGCGGCCCGCAGGGTGCATTCGTCTTCCTGCTAGATCACAACGTGGCGCACCGACATCCCATCATTGTCAGTCGCCAGACGGAACAGGTTGCCATCGTCACCCACGGGCTTGCTGCGGGTGACATCGTCGTCACGGATGGCGCATCACGTTTGACGGAGGGGTCCCGGACACGCCCTCTCCGCGACGAAGCCATTTCGCCATCGGAAGCTGTAAGGTAGGCTTCCGGTTACAATCCATAGTTGTCGTAAGCGGAAAAACGCCGCTGTTTCTCGTCGATTCAGCAACTTGCAGCACACGTCCGTATCAACGAGCATCACACCGACGTGAGTAAAACGGTTTTACATGGAAGAATAAACTTAACGTGTATTCGCCGGGCCGGCGCCACTACTCCCTAAACATCGCGTTACGGTTTAGGAAGATACGGCGGTGCGGCAGGCTCCGCGCACTGTAGGTCATCAACCGCGGCCAGGGTAGGCACTTGCCTAGACTGGGAAACTTTTTTGCTCGAGGACGAAAACATGAAGAAGCTTCTTGGTCTGGCCGCTTGCGGCCTAATAGCCTGTGCAAACGTCGCACCCGCAAAGGCTAGCATCATTCTCTCGCTCATCGGCAACCCGGTCGCTGTTACTGGCGGCTTCGACTATACGTACAATGCTACACTGTCCTCCGACGAAGAACTCGATCCGAAAGTCAGCGCCGACTTCTTTACTCTCTATGACTTTGGCAACACGAAGCTCGTCGGCACGACGGGCGACCTTTCGAGCGGCTGGTCGTTCCTGTTGAACTCGAACCTGACGAGCCCTGCCCAGGCTGAAACCCCGAACAACAATGCATCCATTGCGGACGTTCGCGGGACATATACTGGTCCAACATTGCTGGGGACCAGCCTGAGCAACACGCAGGGTAATCTCGGCACCTTCACGTTGTTCACGACCTTTACCGGTCCTCTGTCACTGTTCCTGAACGACCAGGATGCTCAACTCCAGAAATACGCTCCCGGCACTGCGACGAATGACACGACGGACGCAAACATCGCTTCCGTCGCCGTTCCGACCAATGGGCGCGCTATCCCGGAACCGGCCTCTCTCGCGCTACTCGGCATGGGCGTGGCTGGCTTGGCGTTCACTCGCCGCCGGAACCGCGCCACAGCGTAGTTCAAAAATCGAAGCCGTGCTTCGCCGCCCGCTGCGGTGAAGCACGGTGACCACGGCGTCTTACGCGTGAATTAACTCGTTGTCGAAACATTGACATCATGGTATGCGCTGCCCGCGTGTCAATTTTGAGTGGATTATGGAGATGAAGTCAATTTTTAGCGTAAGTGGACCGGAGACTCTTGGTCTCGCAGTCTTGGGTGCGACAGTCGGCGCTGTTGTATGTGGTGCGGCAAGCACGGGCGGTCTGTCCGGTTTGGCAATCTACGGCGCGGCGATCGGTGGCGTAGCCTTGCCGGTCTCATTCCGCATTAATTGGTCTCGGGTTATCGGTAGTACACCGAAGATGCGGAAGACCGCTCAGTCCTGATTGCCTTTAACGGAAACGAATTATCGGAGAACGACACCAGTCAGAAAGCTTAGGTCGCGTTCCGGCCGCGCGCCATAGTGAGAGATCACTTCGGAAGCTGCCCGGCTGCCTAGCCGTCCGCATTCTTCCAAAGGCTTGCTTTTTATATAAGCCGCCAGAAATCCCGCTGCGTATGCGTCACCTGCACCGGTTGTGTCCACCACCGTCGCGGTTTCGGCCATCATCGTCACGCGCTCATCGCCACGCAGCACGAGACTACCTTCACTGCCGCGTGTTACAGCAGCGAGCGCGACGTCGCTTTTGACGGCCGACAAAGCATCTTCCAGAGCGTTGGCTTCATACAGGCTGCAAAGCTCCGCCTCATTGGCGAACAGTATATCCACATCGCCGAGCAACTCCCGGAAAGCCGACCGGTGCCGATCAACGCAGAACGCGTCGGACAACGACAAGGCCACCTCGCGTCCAGCCGAGCGGGCAGCACGCGCAGCCTGGCGGAAAGCAGCCTGTGCAGCAGGCGGGTCGAACAGATATCCCTCGAGGTAGAGTATCGCCGCATCTGCTATCAAGGCGTCGTCGACGTCATGCGAACCGAACGCGACGCTCGCGCCGAGAAACGTATTCATCGTGCGCTGCCCGTCTGGTGTCACGAGTATCAGGCACCGGGCGGTCGGCGCGCCGCCCTGCAAGGCCTTACTCGGAAAATGCACGCCTGAAGCAGTGATGTCGTGCCGGAAGACGTTGCCCAAACCATCATCGGCGACTTTGCCGAGATAGGCAACGCGAGCGCCCAGAGAAGCTGCAACCGCACAGCTGTTGGCGACCGATCCGCCGCTGCTCTCGCGCCCGGCCGGCATCGCCGCATACAAAGCCTCGGCCCTCGCCGCATCGATCAATTGCATGCTGCCAGGCGGCATGTCGTGCTTGGAGAGAAAAGCGTGATCGGCGGGAGCGACCACATCCACGATGGCATTACCAATGCCGATGAGGTCGAATTTCGCATTTTTCATCGCCGCCTCTTGGTCGGAAAAGCTGCCGGTGGCAAGCCGTACTTTCTAGTTCCAGCGGAAGCACCTATCGCCTACGCCACCCATGCGTGCTGTTTCCGCTTGGCGTCCTGTTGCTCCGATCCGCGCAAACGAGGAAACTGAGGCATGTTCAAGCCAATGCTGCGTGCCCTCGAACAGCTCGACGATCCGGCCATCCTCTCGGTTCTGGCACAAAGCCTCCTTCTGTCAGCCGCCATCTTCGTGGCACTCTGCGTGGGCAGCGTATATGGGCTGGAGCACATGCTGGCGCAGACCGGCTGGCTCGCCTGGGTGGCCGGGCTTTTGGGCGGTGCTGCGGCGTTGCTGGCCGGCCTTTGGCTGTTTCTGCCAGCCGCCGTCATTATCGCGTCTCTGTTCATGGAGCCGGTCTGCCGCGCCGTCGAGCGTCGCTGGTATCCGGCATTGCCGCCGCCGGCTGGGGCGGCACTGGCAGTGCAAACCTGGGACAGCCTGTTCGTCGCACTCCTCGTTCTGGCGATGAGCACGCTCTCGCTGCTGCTGGCCATCTTCATCCCTGGTATCGGGTTGGTGCTCGGCTGGGCAATTACCGCCTGGGCCCTTGGACGGGGGCTGTTCGTGGCCGTGGCGATGCGTCGGATGAGCCGTCTCGAGGCGCAGTCGCTCTATGGGCAGTATCGCTTCGCAGGTACTTGTGCAAGGCGCGGCCCTGGCGCTGGCGGGTTCAGTGCCTGTGCTCAACCTGCTCGTGCCCGTGCTCGGCAGCGCCTGCATGGTGCATGTGTCGATGCAGGCACTGGCAGAAGCAAGGCGATAAGCTCGCCGCTTTTCAACGGCAAAGGGCAGAAAACCCGTCCGTCATCCTCGCTCTCTCTGGCAAGCTTGGGGATCGGGTGATAGGGCAACGCCACGCCGCCGTGAGCGGCACGCAAAGATGAGGGGGCTGGACATGTTCAAACGCCGCAGGCCCGAAGACGAGCCGGAGCAACAAACCCCGGCTCAGGTCAAGCCGAATAGCGCTGATAACGGGCTCGGTGTGCCGCCGCGTCCGCCTGCCACAAATCTCGGCAATTTCACCGCACCAGCCAAGGATCTTCCGATGTCTCGCCCGCCTTTCGCTACGCCTACCCCCTCCCCGATGCCAGCATCCGGTTCGGCCGGCGGCAATCCTCCCATGCCGGCTTCCGCGCCGCCACGCCCGGCTGCCCCGCCCAATCCTCCCGCTTCGCGCACCGGGCCAGAGCGTCCGGCACCGGCCCCCGAGCGCCGTACTCTGGTCGTTGGCCGCGGCATCAGCGTGCAAGGCATGGTTCAGGATGCCGAGCGTCTGGTCGTCGAGGGGACGGTAGAAGCCAACATGATTCACGCCGCCGAACTGTCGGTTTCGCTAGGCGGAATCTTCAAGGGCGAAGTCGAGGTCGACATGGCCGAGGTCGCCGGCACAATCGATGGTACACTGACTGCACGAAATAATCTGGTCGTCCGTGCAACGGGCGTGGTGCTGGGCACGGCGCGTTGCCGCAAGCTGCAGGTGGAAGAAGGGGGCCAGATCACCGGCCGGATCGAGATGATCACCGAAGGCGCGCGCAGCCAGCCCGCCCAGGTGCGACCGTCGGCGCCATCCGCCGCCAAGCCCGAGCCATCCGCGCGGCTCGATGGAGTAGCGGAGGCTCCACGCCCAGCACCGACTTACGAGGCCTGAGAACTGGGTCCGGTCAGCAGATCTATACGGTAGCATTCGGCAGGCTGGTCCAGCGCATGGACCAGCCTGTCGTCGCAGGCGGCAACGAACAGGCTGGCTGCCTCTGCTCCCGTCGTCGGGGTATTCGTGAAGCCCGTCCAATTGACGAGCAACACCGCACCGGCCGAAGACAATGCCTTGCAGGCGGCTCTCGCCGTGACGCCAATGTCGGGCGCCGACAAAAAATATAACACCTCGGAAAACACGATCAGGTCGAAGCACCCCGGCGGCCATTCACCCGGAATTCGCGCCTGACACACCGTCACTCCAGGCAGGTGCGCGCATCGAACGCGTGTCCGGCGCACCGCTTCGGCCGCCACGTCGACGGCCAGCAGCGAGTCGCATCGCTCAGCCAGCCGCACGGTCTGCGCGCCGATGGAACAGCCGATTTCAAGCCCGCGCCCATATCGCCGGTTTGGCAATGCCGCCAACGTCGAATCGTATTTGGCGCGCTCGTAGGCACTCGTCTCCACGTCCCAGGGGTCGGCTGCGCCTGCATAGATGCGATCGAACACCTCGCCAGCCCACGAGGCCGTCATGCCGGCATGCCGTGATCGGCAAACCAGGCTGCTGCCTCGCATAAGGTCTCGTCGGGCGCCGGCTGACGTAGGTAGGTCGCCAGATCGCGCATGATCGCCTCCGCAGGGTGGCCCGCCATGAACGCCGACAATCCCAGGCCGCGCTGAACCAGCTGCAGCACCCGCAGCGCGGCCTCCTCTACGGCTATCCGTGACAAATTGACGAAAGCCGAGATCGTTCCTGCCGGTTCGCAACCGCTTTCCGCACATTCGCATGCACGGGCGACGAACTGACGTGCCGTCTCCTGGGCGATCAGCGCCTGGCCCATCCGCGCCAGCTGATGCGGACTACCCGCCCGGCCGCGGTTGGCAAGTTCAGCCTGCGCGATTGCCACCATTGCCTCGATCCCGCCGAGGGTGACGGCCGAGGTTCGCCATGCCCCTGCAGAAAACATTGGCTGACGCAGGTAATCGCCGGGGGCGCCGACAAGATCGGCTGTCACCAGCTGCATGCCTGAGAAATCGACGGCACCCGTCACGGCCGCACGCATTCCTTGCAGGCGCATTGCACTTGGCGTGGCCCTTGCGCCTTCGTTTGTTATGGAAACCAGCGCCATGAGGGCATCGCCTTCTGCCGGCCGGATCGTTATCAGCGCGTCATCTACGAAGCCTGCGCCCGAGCAGAACTGCTTTTGTCCCTGCAGCACGCCGCATGACCACCGGACATCATCCGGTCCATCCGTAACCCACAGCCCGAGCAGGCGCCCGGCTGCTGCGATGGCGGCCACTTTTGTAATCTGCGCTTTGCTTCCGTAGCGGACCACAAGGGCGATGGCATTCACGTGCCCTTCGATCAGACGACCAGTCGCCAAGCTGCCTTGCCCGATGAGCCTCAACATCGCCATGCATCCAGCCGCTCCCGCAGCCTCGCTGCCCCAACCAAGACCACCCTGCGCGGGCGGCAATGGTGCCATCAGTGCGCCAATGCGGGCGAGGTCACGAATATTTTCGAGCGGAAAGGCAGCTTGACTGTCGAGCGTGATCGCACGCGCCTGGAAGGCCGGGATCAGAAGGTGCAGAGCGTTCAGGATCAACATGACCAAGCAACGTAGGAGAGGCGAGAAGGAAGCACGCCTTTCTGTAGGAGGGGACCGAAATACCTGCGGACACGATCGGCATCGCCGCCACCCTGACCGAAAATCCCAGGCTTTTTTGAACAAAGGCCTGCATCCTTCCTATCTATCTCTAATGCACCGCATTCTAGCCTTAGTCTTCGCCATCCTTGCTGGCCCGGCCGCCGCGCAATCCAACACTTTGCCGAACGTGGTCGCGCCCAATCCGGCTGCCTGGCAGCTCTCTGCGCAGCAACTGCAAACGCTCGTGGCCTCGATCGCCCTCTATCCCGACCCCATCCTGACCGACATTCTGGCGGCCAGCACCTACCCGGCCCAGATCGTCGAGGCAGAGCGCTTTTTGACCGATCCTGTAAACAGCAGCTTGCAAGGAGAAGCATTGCAGGCCGCTGCAGCCGAGCATGGCTGGGACGACAGCATCATGGCCCTGCTCGCTTTTCCTCAGCTCGTCCGGCAGATGGATGCCAACCTCGAATTCACCGAGCATCTCGGCCAGGTGTTCATTGCACAACCAGCCGACGTGCTGGCAGCGATCCAGACGTTGCGCAAACTGGCCGAGGCGGCCGGCACGCTGGCCGATAGTCCCGATGCAAGTGTTGCCGATAATGGCAGCATCATTTCCATCGAGCCGCCGTCGCCAGAGCAGATCTACCTGCCGAGCTACAATGATGCCTGTGCTTTTGGTCCGAATACTCTGTGCAACGGCACAGCCGATCTCAGCTGGTCCAGCCCGATCGTTCTGCCCTTCGGCGGACAGGCGTGGGGTGAGGTGGACTGGTCCGTTCACAAAATTCGCCTTGGCGCGAAGCGCCAGTGGGGCGGGCAGCACGAGACGGGCTTTTGGCGCCATCCGGACGTCCGGCGAGGGGAAGCACCCGGGAGGCCATTCGCGATCCCTTCGGGCAACACGGTGTATGGGCGAACGATGCTTTACGGCCACGGCGCTCCTCATGTGACCGCGCCGTCAGCACGGCCAGTGTTCAACTCCTCCATCCTCGCGCCACATACGGTCGTGTCTCATGGCGTCGCCGCGCGTCCTGCACCCCGCGCAGTGGCGCCGCCGCCGCCCGCGCCCCATATAGGGGCCACACCCTTCCACCACTGACCGCTCAGCTCATCTGCCGGGCGCTTCCTCGGAACTTTGCCCAATGGACACATCAACCGCTCCAGAACGCCATGAATTCGGCGCCGAAGTTGGCCGCCTGCTCGACCTCGTCGTTCACTCGCTTTACTCAGAGCGCGAGATATTTCTGCGCGAACTTGTGGCCAATGCCGCAGATGCGACCGATCGCCGTCGATTCGAGGCATTGACCGACCAGGCGCTCGGGCTGCCGGAAAACGCCGGCGTTCGCATCGTGCCTGACAAGCCCGCACGCTCGCTTACGATCGAGGATCATGGGATCGGCATGACGCGCGACGAGATGGTCGCCAATCTAGGCACTATCGCGCGCTCCGGAACCCGCGCTTTCGCGGCCACGCTTGGCGAGGCCAAATCGGAGGAAAAGCCCAGCCTTATCGGCCAGTTCGGCGTAGGTTTCTATTCGGCGTTCATGGTGGCCGACCGCGTTGAAGTCACCTCACGCAAAGCCGGCACCGATGAAGCCTGGCTTTGGGCCTCCGATGGCCGCGGCGACTACACGCTTGCACCCGCCACGCGCGATGAGGCCGGCACCACGATCGTTCTGCACATGAAAGCCGATGCGGACGAATATCTCGAGCCATACCGACTTGAAACCGCGGTGCGTAAATGGGCCGACCATATTGCACTTCCCATCTCCGTTGCGCGAGACGGAAAGGATCAGCTCGCGAACGAGGGCACTGCCCTGTGGCGCAAGGCGAAATCCGACGTCACCGAAGAACAGACGAACGAACTGTATCGTCATCTCGGGCATTATTTCGACCAGCCTTGGGCGACACTGCAATGGCGTGCAGAGGGTCAACTGGAATTCTATGCGCTCCTGTATATTCCAGGCGCCAAACCGTTCGATGCGCTGGAAGGCGACCGCGCCAGCCACGTTCGCCTGCACGTGAGGCGCATGTTCATCACCGATGACGCCAAGCTGCTCCCCGAGTGGCTGCGCTTTGTGCAGGGCGTGGTCGACACAGAAGACTTGCCGCTCAACGTCAGCCGCGAAATGCTGCAGGCGACTCCCGTACTGGCCCGCATACGCAAGGCGGTCACGAACCGGGTGTTGAGCGAGCTGAAAACCCGCGCCAAGGACGCGGATGCCTACGCAAAGTTTTGGGAGAATTTCGGCCCTACCATCAAGGAAGGTATCTGGGGCGACACCGACCATCGAGCCTCCATCGCGGAACTGCTCCGCTTCCGTTCCAGCACGCAGGACGGACTCACATCGCTGGCCGGCTACATTGAACGCATGAAGCCGGAGCAGGAAGCGATCTACATCCTGGTCGGCGACGACACCGCCTCGCTGTCCACCTCGCCACAACTCGAAGGGTTTCGAGCCCGCGATATCGAAGTGCTTCTGCTGTCCGACCCCGTCGATGCGTTCTGGCCAGAACGCATGACGGAGCATGAGGGAAAGCCGATTCGAAGCGTCACTCAAGGTGCTGCCGATCTCTCGAAATTTGTGGCCATGACGGACGCGCAAGGCGAGCCGGCCGATACGGTCAAGCTCATCGAAACGCTCAAACTCGTGCTCGGCACGCAGGTCGACGATGTGCGCACCACCGATCGTCTTACCGATAGCGCGGTGATACTCACGGCAAAAGCACAAGGTCCAGACCTGCAACTTCAGCGATTGATGCGTCGGACCGGCCGGTCGGGTGCCGGCGCACCGCTGCTGGAAATAAATCCGCGCCATCCGCTCATTGCAAGACTTTCCACGCGGGCCGACGCCGGCGAAGATCTGCGTGACGTGGCAGAGACGCTGCTGGACATTGCGCGTGTGCAGGACGGCGAACCGCCGCAAGATCCAGCTGCTTTCGCCCGGCGCGTGACGGCTGCTTTGATTTGACGACAAAAGGAGAGGTTCGAACGGCAACGCGCGAACCGCCTGCGTTCCTATCTGCCCGTTGTCGAATGCAACCCGTATCCTGAGTCGCTCGGTCCCGATGAGCGCTCAACGAGAAGCATGATGACGAATCTGCGGGCGATAGGGCTGGCCGTGGCTGCTTTTACGATGTGGGTCTTCGCCGACACCGCGATAAAGCTTGCCGGCGAATCAGCTCTTCCGCCCCTTGAAATCGTAGCGTTCCAAGGATTGCTAACAACACTGTTCCTGGTCGGATATCGCGCGTCGCGTCGGGATATCCGCTCCTTGTTGCCGCTTCGTTGGAAAGCCCAAGTTCTTCGCGCCTTCCTCGATCTTGGCAACGTGCTGGGTGTCGTTGTGGCGCTGCGGCATCTGCCGTTGACCGTCTTCTACATCATCGTTTTTTCTGCACCGATGCTTATCGCGATACTCTCCTACCTGTTTCTCGGCGAGAAATTGCACAGGCGAAACCTGCTCGCGATTGCCACGGGCTTTGCAGGCGTTGTCATCGCGGTCCGGCCGCTTTCTCCGCACCAAGGCGGAGACTGGATCGGTTATGCAGCCTGCGCGATCTGCGTCCTGTGCTTTTCGGGGAGCATTGTATGGTTGCGGACAATGACCCAGACAGAGCGGCTGGACAGCCTCATGGTCGTATCGAGTTCCCTGATGACGATTGCAGGCTTCGGTGCAATGCTCTGGCGGGCGGAGCCGCTCACACCTAGGCTTGCCGTTTTGCTACCGGTCATCGGCATTACCGTAGGACTCGGCAACTACTTCTCGTTCAAGGCGCTGCGAAGCATCCCAGCGGCGATCGTCTCGCAATACCACTACACCCAACTCGTGTCGGGTGCCTTCATCGCGTGGCTCATCTGGCACGAGACGCCCAGCATGGCGATGCTGGCTGGCGCGATCCTGATTGTCGGGTCGGGCCTCACCATCGCGGCCTATGAACGTCGCGTTGCTAGGTCGGCCAGCAAAGGCGAATTGCTGGCTTGAAATCCCCAGACCAAAGGTGAAGGTCTAGTGCTTGAGATTGACCAGCCGAATGCGGCGATTGAACGAAGACGCGACACCCTGCCCCGTCGGCGCAAGCGGCTTGGCGGACGCCACCGCCTCCAGCCGCGCCGCGGCAACGCCGCAATTTTGCTCGAGATAATCAACCACCGCCTGCGCCCGCCGGCTCGCCAAGTCCCGGTTACGAGCGTCTGAACCCGTCGTGTCGGTGTGTCCCTCTACCCGGAACCTGTCGCCAACCAATCCAGGTTCGGTCAGGCTGGCTCCGAGATTATCCAAAATGCGGGTCGCACTCGGGGTCAGCTTGGCCGAACCCTGGGCAAACTGGATAGCGGGCACCAGCCCGCCGACATAATCGTCGCTGCTCGGCTCCTGGTCGCGCCCCGATATGTGTTCGCCAGGAGGCCGGGCTCGCCGCAGCGATCCCGCCAGTTCCTGCGGGTTCTGCATCGCGCTCACCCGCCGCACGCTCGCGACCAGACTATCGGCTCGGCCGGTCTGCGGCAGCAAGCTCGATAGGCAAACGGCAGTCAGGCACGCCGAGACGGCCCGCCACGCGGTCATGGTATGGTTCAACCCCACCGACATTGCGCAGAGTCTAGGGCCACCCCGCCGCCCAGTGCAAATCCTCAAGGCGGCAGGGCGCTAGGCGTGCTGTCCCGACGCCGCTAAGAGCCGCAGGAAAAGGAGACGCCAAGTTGGAAATCGTCTGCGTCGATCTCGGCGGTACCCACGTCCGCTTTGCCATCGCCGAAGTGGATAAATCCGGCGTTCGCACGCTCGGCGAGCCGACCACGTTGCATACGGGCGCCTACACGGGACTTGACCGCGCCTGGGCCGCTTACGCCGGTCAGGCAGGGCGCACACTGCCGTTCGCCGCCTCGCTCGCTGTTGCCTGCCCGATTTCCGGCGACGTGCTTAAGCTGACAAACAGCCCTTGGGTGCTGCGTCCGGCGTCGCTGGCCCGGGACTTGGGCGTGGACCGCCTAACCCTGGTCAATGATTTCGGGGCCGTCGGCCATGCGGTCGCCCGATTGCCACCGCATTATCTGCAGCATGTCGCCGGGCCGGATGTCGCCCTGCCGGACGTTGGCGTGATCGGCATCGTTGGTCCTGGCACTGGGCTCGGCGTGGCGCAGGTGCTGCGCGGCCCCTCGATCAACGCGGCCGGTTACGCGGTGATGGAGACGGAAGGCGGGCACATCGACTGGGCGCCGCTCGACAGTATTGAAGACGCCATCTTGCAGCGGATGCGCCAGCGCTTCCTGCGCGTCTCCGCCGAGCGGATCGTCTCGGGCCCGGGCTTGGCCAACATACACGCCCATCTTGCCGAACTGCAGGGTGCTACGGTGCCCGTGCGCGACGACAAGACCTTATGGGAGGCAGCAATTTCCGGCTCTGACGGGCTTGCGGCGGCGTCGCTTGAACGTTTCTGCCTCTGCCTTGGCAGCGTTGCTGGCGATATTGCGCTGACCCAGGGCGCGCATGCCATGGTGATTGCCGGCGGCGTCGGTGCGCGCGTCGCTCATATGTTGCCGACATCGGGCTTCGCCGCCCGGTTTACCGCGAAAGGCCGCATGGGCTTGATGCTCGCCCAGGTGCCGGTTCGCGCCATCATCCACCCCGAGCCAGGACTGTTCGGCGCCGCCGCGGCTTTCATTGGAGAACACGACCTATGATCCGCCGCCACGCGCTTCTGGCGACCCTCGCTTTGCTGACCGGCTGCGCAGCTCCCCACCTCACGCCAACCATCTCCCGCACCGACCAGGACGACGCCGCGCGCGTTGCGGCTTATCTGAACAACCTGCCGCGTTTCGAGGCGCGTTTTACGCAAAGCGGCGACTACGGACCTGGCGCTGGCCTCGTCTGGCTTGACCGCCCGGGCCATTTGCGCGTCGATTTTGCTGGCCCCGCAGCCCCCGTCATGGTCATCGCCGGCGGCCACGTACAGCTTCTGGACCGGGCGTCCGGCGCGCTCACCACACAGCCCGTATCGCGCACGCCACTCGGTCTGCTCCTCACGCCCACGATTGCGCTGAATGGCGCCGTCAATGTCGATGCCGTCTCCCGCAACCCTGAGGGTCGCACACTGCGTCTGGTTCTCAGCAAGACCGGCGCTGCCGCCCAAGGCACTCTGACGCTGGATTTCGCCGAACATCCGCTTCGACTGATCGCCGTTTCCGTCACCGACCCGTATCGCCGTGTCCGCACCCTCGCTTTGTCGGACATCGATCCCAACCCGGTTCTCACGCCTGATCTGTTCGTTCCGCCGGCGCGCAGTTAATGAGATCATAGATTATCGTTAAACGGCAGCACGCTTTTAGCTGCACGCGGTGTCGTCGTTTGCATACTCGGGTCCATGTCGCTCATTTGTGTGCTGGGATTGCGATATTCTCTCGAAATGCTGCCTACGATTTTCTTCGAAATCGGCTGGAATCGATCTGGCTGTTGCGCGTTGCGTTCTCGGCCTGGTCGGCCCACCGGCTCGATGCTGACATAACCGAGCTGCTTTTCGAATGCTCGTCCGTGATCATCCTGCCGCTCGTCATTCCCTGGCCCTGTGTGTGGAACCGGTATGCCGCCAAGCCCGGAGGCCCATGGCGCCAACAAAGCAGCAAAAAACGCCTGCTCCACTATCCCGAGCTCCAAGGATAAAAGTTTTTTGGTCCTTTTTTTCAAAAAAGGACGACTTACTTCCCTTCCATGAACCCCACCGCCTGCCTCATCGTTATCGGCAACGAAGTCCTCTCCGGCCGCACCCAGGACGCCAACGTCGCCTATCTCGCAAAGCGACTGGGCGAACTGGGCATCCCGCTCCGCGAAGTCCGAATCATTCCCGATATTGCCGCGACCATCGTCGGCACCGTCAACGAGTTGCGCGCGCGCTACGACCACGTCTTCACCACGGGCGGGATTGGCCCCACGCACGACGATATCACCAGCGAATGCATCGCCGCGGCTTTCGGAGTGCCGTGGGAGCCGGAGCCCATCGTCTGGGCCCGCATGGAAGCGCATTATCCGACTGGCGGCTTCAATGCCGCCCGCCAGCGCATGGCCACCATGCCGCGCGGCGCCGTCATTATCGACAACGGCCATATCGCACCAGGCTACTCTATCGGAAACGTTCATGTCATGGCGGGCGTCCCCTCCATCATGCGCCTGATGTTCGAGACGTTGGCGCCCACGCTACAGGGTGGCGCACCGGTCCTCTCGCGCAGCATCCATGCCAATAACATTCGCGAGGGCGATATTGCCGCAGGTCTGACCGATATTCAGGAGCGTCATCCCTCGCTCGATCTCGGCAGCTATCCTTATTACCGGGACCAGGTTGCCGGCGTCGCCATTGTCGCCAAGGGGACTGATGCTGCACTGGCCGAAGAAGCCATTGCGGAAGTGCGCGCGCTGTTTACGGCATTGGGCGGTGATCCCGTGATGGGCGAGCCGAAGTAGAAGCTTCTCGCGCCTCTATCTCTTCCGCGAATGCTGCTAGTGAACGGCGGGGATGATCCACGGGATTGCGAATTGCTGAAGTGCGACGAGCGCGCTTAACAGCAAAGTCAACACAATGCTGTGCACGAAGGTTCGCGCGAATACCTGGCCTTCCTGACCCTTTAGATTGGTGACGGAAACGCCGGTGGCGATATTCTGCGGTGAGATCATCTTGCCCATCACACCACCCGACGAATTTGCCGCGGCGAACAGAACCGGATTGTAGTGGAGTTGGCGAGCAGCCACGACCTGCAAATTGCCGAAGAGCGCGTTGCCCGAAGTGTCGCTTCCAGAAAGCATGACGGCGACCCATCCTAGGAATGGCGAGAGCAGAACAAAGAATGCGCCAGTCGAAGCCACGGCCTCACCCAGTGTATAGGCCATGCCGGAGTAGTTCATCAGGTACGCCAAGCCGATAATCAGCATGACGGTAATGACGGCAATCCAGACCTGCCGAACGGTTTCAGCAACGCATGCGAGGAAAGTGCGCAAGCTGAGTCGCACGACAATCGCGGTGACGACGCAAGCAGCCAGAATGGCGGTGCCCGTTGCGAGCGGCTGAAACGTCCAGATCGCCGCATAGGGCTTGTCATGATACAGCGTAATCGAGATCGCGTTGTGCAACCCCGGCCACGCAACTGCCTGTTGACCGATCGTCGACCATTTGAAGTGGGTCCACACGATGACGATCGCCGAGACGATCAACCATGGCAGCCAGCCCTGCCAGGACGGCACGCTCGCAGCGCCACGCTCGGCCGCCAGCACACGCTTCTGGATCATGAACGCCGGATCGCTTTTCGGCTTCCATACCTGAAGGAACAACAGCGTGCACGCGAGCGAGCCGAGAGACGCAAGCACGTCCGTGAGGGAATAGTCGAGCAGGTTGGAAGCCATGAATTGCGCGATTGCAAAACTTCCTCCTGAAACCAATAACGCCGGCCATAATGCTCTGACTGAGCGCAAGCCACCGTAGAGGGCAATGACGTAGAACGGCAGTATCACTGCCATGACCGGCAGTTGCCGCCCGATCATTGCCGCCAGCACCGACGCCGGCAGGCCTGTAACCGTGCCCAATACCGTGACCGGCACGCCCAATGCGCCAAAGGCCACCGGCGCCGTGTTGAAGATCAAGACGAACACGAGCGCTTCGAGGGCAGGGAAACCGACCAGTATGAGAAGCGACGATGTGATGGCAACCGGTGTTCCGAATCCAGAGACACCTTCCAGCAAGGCGCCGAAGCAGAAGCCGATGACGATCAGAATGATACGGCGATCATCGGGGAGGTGATCGATCAGCCATACGCGAAATGCCTCGAAGCGGCCGGATTTAACAGCGATGTTGTAGAGCAGCAGCGCATTGACGACGATCCACATCACCGGCCAGAGCGCGAAAACGGCGCCGTTGGCGACGGAGTCCAACGCCAGGGCGACGGGTACGCGCCAAACGGTTACCGCCACGACCAAGGCGATCACCAGCCCGACAAGAGCAGCCTGCCACCCTGGCCGGCGAAAAATGCCCAGCAGCACGAGCATAGCCGCGATCGGCAAGGCAGCCACGACGAAGGATAACACCAGCGAGTTGTCGACAGGCGTAAGAAGTTGCTGAAACATCGCTTTCTCGGAATCCCTACCACGCCACGCGAGTGTGCAGGCTATGCCGCTGCTCGCGCAACAGGCCGGGCAGCTTCTACCGCCTTCCGTTAGAAATTACGCCGTCGCTCGACGTAAGACTTGAAGTTGTCCAATATGCTTTGCCAACCTCGGCGCTGCTGGTCGAGTGAATACGTCGTCTCAGCGTCGAACGTCTCGCGAACGACAACAAACTTTCCTTCAGCCGACAACGTGACTTCCAGAACGCGCCCGCCGAAAGTGCTCTCGATTCGGCTATGTTCGACGATGTTCGTATAGACGCCGTCGAAATCAAACCCGGCGCTGCCGTCCTTGGCTTCCATGCGCGACGAGAAAACACCGCCGACGCGCAGATCAACGGTCAACTCGGTCGTGTGCCAATCATCGGACGCGGCATTCCATTGTTTGATGTCGTCAGGGTTGTTCCAGGCGCTCCAAACCGTTTCGATCGGCGCCTCGATCCTGGCCTGCACAACGATTTTGTCCGTCACCAAACCTCTCTCCGAAGATAATCGCCCAGGACATAGCATAGCTGCAAAAACCGTTCGGTTTCTGCCTCAAAACAGACTACCCCCGCCCCATGATCCGCCTTCTCCTGCTCGCAGCAGCGTGCGCAAGCCTGCCGGGCCTCTTTCCCTTTCCACACCTCACCCCGGACATGCTGCGCAATCCGGACAGTGCCATGCGCCTCGTCCGCATCGAGGACATGATCGCCGCCGGGCATCGCCTGCACCTCGTTGTGCGCGACGGATCGGGCAGCGGCACCATCGTCCAATGGTCGCACCTGCTCGATAGTCTTCTCCTCCTGCTCGCCACGCCACTAGCGCCGTCGCTCGGCTGGCACGCAGCACTCCACGCGGCCGGCCTTGTCTCCGGCCCGCTCAGCCTGGCCGCCCTCGGCGCCGCGACCGCCTGGGCCGCCGCCCCTGTCGCCCGCCCCGGCTGGCTGTGGCTTGGCGCCTACGCGGCGGGTGCCGCGCCAGCCATACGCAACTACGGCGCCGTCGGTGAGATCAGCCATCATGTCCTGCTCGCCGTCAGCGCCGTCATGGCTGCCGGCTGGACTCTTCGCCTGCTACGTCATGAGACCCCGCCCGCCATCGGTGCAGTCTCGCTCGCCGCCTGGACCGTCTTCGGCCTCTGGCTCAGCCCGGAGGCGATTCCTTTCTGCCTGGCGGGCGCCGGTTCGCTTTGGCTGGCCTGGCTGCTTCATCCGACGCCCGGCTTGCAACGAGCGCTCACCGCGCACGGGCTGACCTTTGTCGCCCTGACCACCCTCGTCGTCGCCGTCGACCCGCCGCCCGCTGGACGCGGCGCGCTCGACCCCGATTGCGTCTCGCTGCTGTTCGTCCTGCTCGCAGCCGGCGCCGCAGCCGCGGCAATGGCTGCTCGAACCGGCCGTCGATGGCCGACGATCGCGGTAGCCGCCATGGCCGCTGTCGGTTTTTTCGTCGCTGCCCCGCAGATTCTCCAAGGGACGCAGGGTCTGATGACCCCCGAACAGAATGCCGCCATGCTTCCCTATGTCAGCGAGTTCACGCCCGCCGCGTCGCTTGCCGACTGGATCACATTTCTCTCAGGGGCCATCTTTGCCTTCAGCGCCCTGCTCGCCTGGGCTTGGAAAATGCGCCGAACACAAACAGGCAAACTGCTTGCTTATACCGCCGCCTGCATCCTCGCTTCCGTCGCCTTGGCGGCCCACAATCTGCGCTTTGCCGGCTATCCGGAAGTCGCTTCAGCCATCCTCCTTCCCGTTCTTCTGTCCAGCATCTCCGCCGCGTCGTTGGCCGCCTCCGCCCAATCCGCCGCCCGGCTCGTCACCATTCTCGCAATCGTCGGCTTGCCAGCCGCTTACAACCTGCTCGCCGAACCGACACACATGGCCGCCACATCGCCGCCCATTGCGTGCGGAATTGCCGGCGCCGCCGCGCTCCTCACCCCTTACCCCGGCCAGATTGTCTTGGCCGACGTCAACGACACGCCCGACCTGCTCTATCGCACCCGAAGTCTGACCGTCGGCTCGCTGTATCATCGCAGCCCCGCTAATTTCATGCGCCTACGCGCCGCCTGGCGCAGCGAGCCAGGCTCCACCCCAAGCCCTGAATTTCAGGCGACGAAAGCGACCCTTGTCCTGGCCTGCCCGGGCGCCGCCCGCTCCTCTCTGCTGGCCGGCCTTCCGCTCACGACCTTGCTCGACAGGCTGGACGCAGATGCGCCGCCATCTTGGCTTGAGCTGAAGGGCTCAGAGAATGGCTACAAACTTTACGAAGAAAAGCAGTCCTTTATTGAAAAAAAGGACCAAAAAACTTTTACACCTTAGACGAGGCCTTCACGCCCCATCGCCAGGAATTTCTCGCGTCGCCCTAGCCTGAGTGCTGCCGGCTCGAGCAGCAGCAACGGTGCCAATGCTTCGCTGATCGCCACGCCGACCGCGCCCACCGCCGCCGCCGGTTCGCGATGCGCACCGCCAAGCGGCTCGGCCACGATCTGATCAATCAGCTTCAGCGCTTTCAGGTCTGCCGCTGTCAGCTTCAGCGCCTCCGCCGCCACCGACGCCTGCGCCGCATCGCGCCACAAGATGCTGGCACACCCCTCCGGCGAGATGACCGAATACACCGCATGCTCCATCATCAACACCCGGTCGCCCGTCGCCAGCGCAATGGCGCCACCTGATCCGCCCTCGCCGATGATCGTCGCCACAATCGGCACCGGCGCATCAAGGCAGGCCTCGATCGAGCGTGCGATTGCCTCCGCTTGCCCTCTCGCCTCCGCATCGATGCCCGGAAACGCACCCGACGTGTCGACGAACGTCAGCAACGGCAGCCCGAACCGTCCCGCCATCTCGATCAACCGGCGCGCCTTGCGATAGCCTTCCGGCTTGGCCGACCCGAAATTATGCTTAACCCGCAACTCGGTCTCGGTCCCCTTTTCGGTCCCCAGCACCATCACCGGCCGCCCCTCGAACCGCCCCAGCCCGCCCACGATCGCCGCATCGTCGGCAAACGCCCGATCGCCCGCCAGCGGCGTGAAATCGGTAATGAGCTGCGCGATGTAAGCCAAAGCCCGCGGCCGATCCTCGTGGCGCGCCACCTGCGTCTTCTGCCACGCCGTCAGCTTCGCATACGTCGCCTTCAACTGCCGATCCGCTTTGTCGGTCAGCCGCGCCACCTCCTCGGCGATGTTGATACCCTCGGGCTCGCTCAGCTTGCGAAGCTCGTCGATCTTCCCCTCGAGCTCGGCGATCGGTTTCTCGAAATCCAAAAAGTGCCGCATGATCGGCCACCTTCAAACACACGTGTTGCCCTTTGGCCAGCACACCCCAGAGATCAAAAGTTTTTTGGTCCTCTTTTTCAAAAAAGGACTGCTTGCTTTCCCTTCTCCTCGCCTAAACAGCGATTATGTTATGGTTTCGAACCTTTCCGGCCGCCGCATGGCTCACCGCGGATCGCGCCCGCGCCTACGCCTGGGTTCTCGCTGCCGCCATGCTCGCGTTCATCTTGTGGATCCTCGCGCTCACCCTGATCCACTACGCCGACCCGCCGCTCGGCCTTGATTTCGATGCGTTCTGGGCCGCGGCCCACCTCGCTGCCACAGGCCACCCCGAAGCCGCCTACAACAACGTCACCATCGAAGCGACCGAACGCGCCGCCACCATCCTGCCCCCCGGCTACTTGGCCTTCTATTACCCGCCCACCTTCCTGCTGCTCCTGCTGCCCTTGGGCTGGCTAAGCTATAGCGCATCCCTCGCCGTCTTCCTGGCCACGAGCTGCCTGCTGATCGTCGCCCTCCTGCGTCGCATCCTGCCGCAGAACTGGTCGTGGCTGCCGATCCTCACCTTCCCCGGCTTCCTGATGAACGCATTGTCCGGCCAGAATGCGATGCTGTCGGCCAGTTGTTTCGCGGCCGCCGCACTCTGGCTGGAAACGCGCCCGATGCTCGCCGGCGCCGCGCTGGGCTACCTGGCCTGCAAGCCGCAGCTCGCCGTGTGCGTGCCCGTCGCCCTCTTCGTGGCGCGTCGTTGGGTGTCGCTCGCCTCTTGCGCGCTCACCGCCGTCAGCCTCGCCGCCGCCTCCTGGCTCATCCTCGGCACCGCCCCTTGGCGCGGCTTCCTCGGCAACGCCGGCAACGCACGCGCCGACATCGAAACCATCGCGATCAAATGGCCGAAGATGCAGAGCGTGTTCGGCGCCATCCGCCTGGCCGGCGGCAGCAATGCGACTGCCTACACCGCGCAGGCTGTCTGCTCGGGGCTGGCGCTTGTCCTGCTGGCCGCGACCGCTGCCAAACGCCCCGGCGCGCGGCTCGAAGCCGCCGCCATGGTCGCCGCCGCCCTCCTCTTCACGCCCTTTCTCTATGACTACGATCTGGCCCTGCTTGCCGTCCCGATGGCCTGCCTCACCGCCTGCGCCCTGCAGACCACCTGGCGCTCGTGGGAAAAGCTGCTGCTCCTCGCCCTCTTCCTCCTGCCGCTCGCCGCACGCCCTTCGGGCTTGCTTCTCGGCATCATCGCCGGGCCGCTTTTCGTCGCCGCCCTCGCGCTCCTGCTCGCCCGACGCGCCCGCGCGTGAGCCCGCTCGCCACCCTGCGCCAAGCCGCCTGGCTTGATGTCCCCCGTGCCACCGCCTACGCGCGCATGCTGCTCGCCCTAGGTGCCGTGCTGACAATCGGCCTCTACGCCGCCATCCTGCTGCCCGCCTTTCAAGGCCCGAACCATCGCCCGCTCGGCTCGGATTTCGACACGTTCTGGGCCGGCGCCAGGCTCGCGCTCCGGGGCCAAGCCGCCTCCGCCTACGATCCGCACGCGATCGCCGCGGCCGAAGCGCTCGGCGCACAACTGCAGCCAGGCCAATTCTACGCCTATCTCTATCCCCCAACCTTCCTGGCCCTCAGCCTGCCGCTCGGCACGCTGCCCTACCTGCTCGCTCTGCCGCTCTTCCTGGTCACCGGTTACGCCGCTCTGCTGACCAGCCTTCGCCGCCTGCTGCCCGCCCCATGGCCCCTGGTCGGTCTGCTCGCCTTCCCGGCCGCCATGCTGAACGCCGTGGTCGGCCAAAACGGTTTCGCCACCGCCGCCTGCTTCGGCTGGGCGGCCGTTCTGCTGGACAGGCGACCACGGCTGGCCGGCGCCTGCCTCGGCCTGCTGGTCTGCAAACCGCATCTCGCAATCGGCGTCCCTATCGCCCTCCTCGCCGCCCGTCGCTGGTCCGCCCTCGCCAGCTGCGCCATGGTCGCCGCCGGCCTCATCCTGCTGAGCTGGCTGCTGCTCGGCACCCCCACCTGGCACGCCTTCCTGAGCGCCACTCCTCTCGCGCACGCCATGCTTGACGACCGTGAGATCTGGGCCAAAACGCTCAGCCTCTACGCCGCCGCCCGCCTGCTTGGCGCCAGCCCGGCCATCGCCTTCGGGTTGCAAATGCTCTTGGGCGCGAGTTCATTGGCAGTGCTCGCTCGCGTGGGCTGGCGCCGGCCGTCCGGCACCGCGTTGGTCTCCGCGATAGTCGCGGCGACCATGCTGTGTTCACCCTACATCTGGGACTACGACCAGGTCTGCCTCGCCATCCCTCTTGCCTGGCTGGCCGCACTCGGCGCCCGGCAGGGCTTCCTGGCATGGGAAAAGCTCGCTCTGGCCGCGCTCTTTCTTCTCCCTGTCATCGCACGGGCGATGAACCTCGGGCTCGGCGTTCCGATCGCGCCTTTTCTGCTCGTCGGTTTACTTGGGTTGACTGCCCGGCGCGCATCGCTTGCTTGAACAGCAAGGAAGCAGTCCTTTTTTGAAAAGAAGGACCAAAAAACTTTTGGTTCGACGCAAGTTTGCGGGTGCGAAGCCAAGGTCGTTCAATGCCTTCCTTCAACACATTGAAAGCTCTCTCACAGCCGAGCGTGCTCGCGCGTACGGCACTCTTGCTGCGCTTGCTTGTCTGACCTTCGGCCTCGCCGGAGTTGCTATCTTTGTTCAGTCGGCACGGAGTGACCCCCACGGCTTGCCACTTCCAAACGACTTCGCCGCTTTCTGGTCCGGCGCTCGCCTGGCGATCTTGCACCAACCCGCTCTGGCCTACGACGCCACTGCCATAGGCATTCAGGAACACACCCAGACGCAAGCAGCCTCAGAGGGTCGCGTCCTTCCTTTCATGTATCCACCCATCTTTCTCCTCTTCAGCCTACCCTTTGGGCTGCTGCCCTATGTCACCGCTCTGCTCGCCTTCACGCTCGTCTTCTATGCGGCTTTCGCTGGGCTCGTTCATCGTCTTCTGCCCGCCGACTGGCCCTGGCTACCCGTCGCCGGTTTCTCCGGCGCTGTCGTCAATGCGCTCGTCGGTCAGAACGGCTTCATCAGCGCAGGGTGCTTTGCCGCCGCCGCACTGCTTCTCACGCGCGCGCCGGTCGCCGCCGGCGCGATACTCGGCCTACTTGCCTTCAAACCGCATTTGGCGCTCGGGGTGCCGTTGGCATTGTTCTGTGCATGCCGCTGGCGTGCCCTGTCGGCCTTCGCCGCTAGCAGTGTCGCACTGGCATTGGTCTCCTGGCTTGCGCTCGGCACACAGACTTGGCAGGCCTTCCTGCAAGCAGCGCCGCTCACCGCCCTGATCCTGCGCTTGCCCAACGTATATGGCGGCGGCGGCAGCGCCTTTGCCGCGACAATGATCCTCGGCGGCAGTATCTGGTTTGCCTGGGCAGCGCAGGCGCTCTCCGCATGTGCCGCACTCGCCTGCCTCGCATTCGCCTGCCGGCGCCGTCCCGGCCCGCAGGCAGAACTCGCCTGCACCGTCTGCGCCTGCCTTCTCTGCACGCCCTATCTGATGGACTACGACCTCGTCTGCCTTGCCGTCCCGCTCGCCTGCCTGGCGAACCTGGCAGCGCAAACCGGCTGGCGGCCTTGGGAGAAGCTGGTAGCCAGCGCCGCCTACCTGCTCCCGCTCGCCGCGCGCACGCTTTCCATGCACAGCCTGCCGCTCACGCCCCTGCTCCTCTGGTGCCTCCTGATCCTCACCACCCGGCGCGCTCTCGCACGATGATCCGGCTCGATGGCTGGCTCGCCGCTCATGGTGCACGCCTCGTCCGCATCCTCCTGCTTCTGCAGATCTGCGGCCTCGCCTTCTTCGTCGCCGGCGCGCATGGCATCTTCACCAAGCTGCCCGACCCGCCAACGACCACCGATTTCGCCAGCTTCTACGCCGCCGGCAGCCTGGCCCGCGCCGGCCACGCGCCCCTCGCTTACGACGAGGCCGCGCACCGGCACGCCGAGGAACAGGCCGTCGCCCCCGGCGTCGACGAAAAGCGCTTCCTCAACCCGCCACCCTTCCTGCTCGTCTGCGCGCCACTCGCAACCCTGCCGTATCTGCCTGCTTTCCTGCTGTTCGAGGCACTTACTTTCGCGCTCTGGCTGGCTCTGACGACCCGCATCGCCGGCGGCTCCGTAATGGCCGCGGCCTGGTTGTCGGCCATTCCTGCCGTTCCCTGGGCGCTCGGCTGGGGTCAGAATTCGTTTCTCTCCGCCAGCCTCATGGGCGCCGGCACGTGGCTGCTGCGCACGAAACCGCTCCTGGCCGGTGCGGCGTTCGGCGCGCTCTGTTTCAAGCCGCATTGGGGTGTGTTGATCCCGGTCGCTCTTTTGGCCGCCCGGCAATGGCGCGCGATCCTCGGCGCCATACTGTCCGTGGCCGTCATCTGTGCTGCCGTCACCGCCTGCTACGGCGTGGTGATCTGGCGCGCTTATTTGGGCATGTTGAGAGGCGCGCGACACGCCGTCGAAATCGGCATTCAGCTCTCGGGGCATGTCGACACCGCAGGTGCCGCACGTCTGCTGGGTATGCCCGCCACACTCAGTTGGCTCTTGCAGCTCGCGATCTCGCTCGTGGCCGCAGCAATCGTCTTCTATGCCTGGTCGCGTTTGGCAGAGCGGCGGAACCCCTCGCCCGAGCAGCGCGCCGCCGCCTACGCGGCCCTCGTCGCCGGCACACTCGTCGCCATGCCCTTCGTGCTGTTCTACGACCTGGTCATGGCCGGCGTAGCAGCGGCATGGCTGGCGCAAGCCGCCCGGCTCGCCGGCTGGCGATCAGGAGAGCGCGCCTGGCTGGCTATCGCCTTCCTGTCCAGTCTCCTGGCGTTTCCGGCGGCTGCACTCGCCCATGTCGCCGTCGGCGCGCTCTGTGGACCGATTCTGCTGGCGCTGGCCATGACCCGGTTTGTGAAAGCATCGACCAAGGTTTGAACGCCGCCGTGACGCACACGAGCCGTCCAGGCTCATCGGGCGTGGCAGGAACACCACGCCCAGAACGGTTCGAACGCCCTCAAAATTTAATGCTTCTCACGGCCCTGTGATGAGCATACCATTGATTTATCGAGGTTTCCGCATCTTGCGGTTGCAATCGTGTGCCGGATTAGAGTATTATCTATCAAATTTAGACGTTTTCTTCATCGTTTTGTGAGATTTTTAGATTGACGCTCGAACACGAAAACGTTACGAAGGTGCTACGCCATCCCGTCGACGGCGTCTCGGTCACAGACGCAGTGGCTGGTGTGAAAAAGCAACAGCAACGCGAGCGCCTGAGCGCTTCGCACACTTGGAGACTACACTATGGACAAGCTCATCGTTCGCGCTCTCTCCTTCAAGGCCGACAAGAAGGCCGTCACGGCTCTCGAATACGGCATCATCGCCAGCATCCTCGGCCTCGTGCTCGTCACGATCTTCGGCAACTTCGGCAACACGCTGAAGACGCTGTTCTCGTCCGTCAGCACCTCGATCTAACCCAAACGCGGTCCCGGGCCGGCGACATGCCGGTCCGGTTCCGCCAACGGGCTATCCCACTTGGAATTGCCGTCCTCGCGCGCACCCGGCCCGCGTCCGGACATCTGGCTTCCCCGCGTGTCCGCCGTGCCCTGACGGGCGGCCTTTGATGGTTGGAGGGTTGAACATGGCCCATTCCGCACCCTTGGCTTTGCTGGCGATCGGCGCCGCTTTGCTGGCCTTCGCCGCCTTGCACGACCTCGGTTTCAGAACCGTTCCCAATCGCGTCTCCGCCGCCCTTCTCATCGTCGGGCTGGCTCTGCGTCTGTTTGCCGGCGACCCGTTCTGGGGCCTGGGCTGCGGCGCGCTCGTCTTCGCGTGCACCTACGTCTTCTGGCAGCTCGGCTGGATGGGCGGCGCCGACGTGAAATTGCTGACGGCCGCAGCGGTTTTCGTGCCGCCACCGATGGTCCCCACGCTGGTCATCGGCACCTCGCTGGCCGGCGGCGTGCTGGCCCTCATCTATCTTCTCGGCAGTCGCGTGGCGCCGCGCCCCCGCCCTGCCACATCGTCGAGCCGGTTCAACCTGCTCCATCGCGCGGCACGCTGCGAACTGCGCCGCCTGCGCCGCCGCGGGCCACTCCCTTATGCAGCCGCCATCGCGACCGGCGGGTGGCTGGCGATGGTCGGCTCATGACCAACTCAACCGCCGATGTTCAAAACGCTCGCGTTTTTCCTTTTACATCTGTTATGATCTGAGGCCGTATCATGTTGAGACCGATCCTTTTCCTTCTCATGGCCGTCGGTGCGCTCGGCTTCTCCGCCGTCGCCTGGACCAGTTTGCATCCGCCCGCCCCGCCGGTCGTGCAGGTGCAGCGCGTTCAGGTGCTCGCCGCCGTCTCCACCCTGCGGGCAGGAACGCTCCTCAAGCCGGACGATCTCGAAATCCGCGAAATGAACGAGAGCGACGTGCCTACCGGCGCCCGCCGCGACACGCCGCAGGCGCGCTCCGAGCTGTTCGGCGCCATGGTCCGCCAGACCATGCTGCCCCACCAGGTCGTGCTCCCCGCCGACGTGATGCGCCCCGGTGACCATGGCTTCCTTGCCGCCGTGCTCACCCCAGGCAAGCGCGCCACCTCTGTCGCGGTCGATGCCGTCTCCGGCGCCGCCGGGCTGATCTGGCCAGGCGACCATGTGGACCTGATCCTCACCCAGGAAATCAATGAGGCCAACGTGCCGATCGGCTGCCGCTATGTCGGCGAGACCGTGCTGAAAGACGTCCGCGTCATCGCCATCGACCAGCAGCTCGTCCAAGGCGGCGGCGGCAATGGCGGAGCAGACACCTCGCAGCAATCGCGCACCGTCACCGTCGAAGTCTCGCCCGAGGATGTCGAGAAGGTGGCCGTCGCCACCCGCCTCGGCCGCCTCGGCCTTGCCGTCCGCCCGGTCGATAGCGGCATGCCGGTCGACATCAAGGATCACGCCGTCACCTGCAGCCGCGACGTCTCCAGCGCCATCGGCAACATGCGCACCCGCCCCACCGAAGTGCAGGCGTCGCCCACGATGCACGTCTACGAAGGCCCAACCGACAAGGAATACCACTTCTAATGACGCTCGACCTCACCCCGCGCGCAGCCTTAGCCGCGTCTGCGCCGTCTCGTCGCATGAGCGCCAGAACCCTGCGCCTGCTGGCCGGAACTGCCTTCCTCGCCGGAGCAAGCTCGGCACCGCTCGCCGCCCGCGCCCAGGCCTATGCGCCTGATGCGCAGGGCGCCTCGCAGGAGAGCATCCAGCCGAGCGCTGCAGTCGCGGCAACGCCCACCCCGCCCAGCTTCACGCCGGTGCGCGGCGGAATCAGCCTCTCGGCCGGCAGCGGCCAGGTCATCCACCTGCACGCGGCGGCGTCGAACGTGTTCACCGCCGATCCGAAAGTGGCCGAGGTGCGCCCGGCCAGCGCCAACAGCCTCTTCGTCTTCGGTGTGGCCCCTGGCGTGACCACGGTCGCCGCCCTCAGCGCCGCCGGCGACCCGATCGCGCAATACCAGGTCACCGTGCAGCCCTCCGGCTTCGACGCCTCCCAGGCCCGCGGCGCCGTCAACCATAGCGGCGCGTCCGTCAGCACGCGCGCCACCGAAACCGGCGTCTCGCTCACCGGCCATGTCGCAACCCCTGGCGATGCCGAACGCGCCTACAGCGCCGCCCGCGGCTCGCTGCCGGCCGACGCCAAGGTGGACAACCATCTCGCCATCAACGAGTCCATACAAGTCGGCCTGCATGTGCGCATCGCCGAGATGACCCGCACGCTGGTGCGCGAACTCGGCATCAACTGGACCTCGGTCGGCCAGCTCGGCAAGGAAGCCGCCATCGGTGTTGCGACCAATACCGCCCTGGTAGCGATCCCCGGCCTGGTGCCGGCGCGCGCGGTTGCCGGAATCGGCCGCAGCGGCACCTACGATGCGTCGGGCAGGCCCGTGCCCAACCTCAGCGCCGTCATCGATGCGTTGAGCCAGGACCAGCTCGTCCATGTCCTGGCCGAGCCGAACCTGACCACCATGAGCGGCCAGCCCGCCAGCTTCCTGGTTGGCGGTGAATTCCCGATCCCGGTTGCCACCAGCAACAACACGATCTCCATCGCCTTCAAGCAATACGGCATCAGCCTCGCTTTCGTGCCGACCGTCATCTCGGCCGACCGCATCAGCATGCATGTCCGCCCCGAAGTCAGCCAGCTCGACAAGGCAAACGGCGTCACCTCGATACTTAACAACAACGTCTCGATTTCCATCCCCGCACTCACCGTCCGCCGTGCAGACACCACCGTCGAACTCGGCTCCGGCCAGAGCTTCGCCATCGCCGGCCTGCTCTCGGATCAGACGACGCAGATCGACAACGCCACCCCCGGCATCGGCGACCTGCCGATCCTCGGCGCATTGTTCCGTTCCACCAGCTTCCAGCGCCAGGAAACCGAGCTGGTCATTGTCGTGACCCCCTACATCGTCCGCCCGGTCAGCGACCCCGGCGCCATCCGCACGCCCACCAGCGCCTACCGCGCGCCAAACGATCTCGAGCGTATCCTGCTGCTTCGCCAGCTGGGCCAGGGTTACAACGACACGAACGGGCGCATCCCGGTCGATGCCGGTTTCATCGTCGAATAGGAGCGGACCGACCATGCGCACCACGCTTTGCCTGCTGGCTCTCGCCGGCACCCTCGTCTCGCTATCGGCCTGCGAGGAATACGATCCGCTCTATCGCGAAGGCCTCTACCGGCCGCTCCACAGCAACCGCGCCAACCTGGTGGCCGAAGTCGCCAACCCGGCCGACCTCGTGCGCGGAACCGGCAGCAACGTCGCCGACGGCCAACTGGCCGCCGCCGCCGTCGACCGCCTGCGCACCGACAAGGTGAAGAAGCTGCCGCAAACCGACGTCGCCGACATCGGCAGCGGCGCCAACGAAACCCAGGGCTCCGCCGGGGCGACACCCTAGGCCATGGCCACGAACGCCCTCTCCACTCAAGCTGAGGCCGGCCAGAAGCCCGTCGAGCGCTCGGCGGTCATGGGCTTCGTCACCGACGCCGATAGCGAAATCGCGCTGCGCGAGGGCATGGCCGAGCTCGTCCCGTCCATCCTCATCAAGCGCAACTCGATCC
This sequence comes from uncultured Alphaproteobacteria bacterium, assembly GCA_963848205.1. Lineage (GTDB taxonomy): Bacteria > Pseudomonadota > Alphaproteobacteria > Acetobacterales > Acetobacteraceae > BOG-908. Next base: position 1,345,754 of record CAWKCV010000003.1, read on the forward strand.
GCCAGGCGACCGCGCTGCTCCGCCGCATGCCGAGCCCGGAAGTGCTCGTCGTCGACATCACCGGCGAGGACGCGCCGCTCGCCGCGCTGCACGACCTCTCCGAAGTCGTCGAGCCCAACACGCGCGTGCTCGTCGTCGGCGACCGCGCGGACATGAATTTCTACCGCTCGCTCACCCGCGACCTGGGCGTGGCCGAATACCTGTACAAGCCGCTGGCCAAGGAAATGGTCGCCCGCATGTTCGGGCCGGCCTGCATGCAACGCCCCGTCGTCAGCGGCGCGCTGCAAGGCGGCCGCATCGTCGCCGTCAGCGGCGCCTGCGGCGGCGTCGGCACCACCACGGTCGCAGCCAACCTATCCTGGTATCTGGGCGAGGAACTCAAGCGCCACACGCTGCTGTTCGACCCCGACATCTACACCGGCAACGCCGCCATGCTGCTCGGCGGCCGCACCGGCACCGGTCTGCGCCTGGCACTCGAAACCCCGTCGCGCATCGACGAACTGTTCGTCGAACGCGCCGCCCAGCCGGTCACCGAACGCCTCTCGGTGTTGGCCGGCGACGAAAAAGTCACCGAAACCGCCGACATCGCCGAGGGCGCCGGCCGCGCGCTGCTCGCCGCCCTGCGCCGACGCTACAATTTCGTCGTCTCCGACGTGCCCTCCGCCCCCGTGCCAGTCTATCGCGAGCTGCTGATGCTCGCCCACCAGCGCGTGCTGGTGATGGATCCGACGCTCGCCTCCATGCGCAACGTCCTGCGTCTGCTCGCTCTGCCCAACGGCCCCGACCAGGTGAGGCGCGCCGTCATCGTGCTGAACCGTCTCGGCCAGCCCGGCGGCCTCACCCGCCCGCAGATCGAAGAAGCGCTCGAAATGTCGGTGGACGTCGTCATCCCCTACCAGCCGCGCCAGGTGTGCACGGCGGCCACCATGGGCACGCCCGCCTGCGTCGCCGCCGGCGGATTCCGCAACGGCATGCTGGCACTGGCGCGCGAAGTAGCCTTCGTCGCCGATGGCGTCATGCCGCAACCCAAGCCCGCTCCCACCGGCCCGTTCGGCCTTGGCAAACTGTTCGATAAACTGTCGGGACGCTCGGAATGAACGCCACGCCCATGTTCGGCCGCCGCCGCACCGAAGAACTCGGCCTGCCGCCCGTGCCGCCACCGTCGGCCAAGCCGGTCGTCGCCGCACCGATCCAGAGCCAGTCCACCTCCGACCAGCTTGCCGAACTGCGCACGCTGGCCCTCTCCCAGCTCGACCCCGCAGCGGCCGCCGCACTCCCGCAGGAGCGCCTCGGCCCCGAGATCGAAAAGCTGGTCGGCGACATCGCCACCGAACGCCGCATCCAGCTCAACGCCCGCGAGCAGCGCCAGCTCGCCGCCGAGCTGGTCAACGACATGCTGGGCTTGGGCCCCCTGCAGCCGCTGCTCGATGACGACAGCATCGCCGACATCATGGTCAACGGCCCCGACCGCGTGTTCATCGAAAAAGCCGGCCGCGTGACGCTGAGCAATGTCCGCTTCCGCGATTCCGGCCACGTCGCTAACATCTGCCAGCGCATCGCCGCCGCCATCGGCCGCCGCATCGACGAAAGCTCGCCCATGGTGGACGCCCGCCTGATGGACGGCTCTCGCGTCAACATCGTCTTCCCGCCGCTCGCACTCGACGGCCCCTACATCTCGATCCGCAAATTCACCAAGCGGAAGATGGATTTCGCCCGGCTGGTGGCGCACGGCTCCTGCACGCCGCAGGTTGCCCGCATCCTCGAAATCGCCGGCCGCGCACGCCTGAACGTCATCATCTCCGGCGGCACCGGCTCGGGCAAAACCACGCTGATGAACGCGATGAGCCGGATGATCGACCCCGCCGAGCGCGTCATCACCATCGAGGACGCGGCCGAGCTACAGCTTCAGCAGCCGCATGTGGTCCGCATGGAAACACGCCCGCCCAGCCTTGAAGGCCGCGGCGAGATCAACCAGCGCGACCTGGTCAAGAACGCGCTCCGTATGCGCCCCGACCGTGTGATCATCGGCGAGGTGCGATCGTCCGAAGCCTTCGACATGCTCCAGGCGATGAACACCGGCCATGACGGCTCGATGAGCACCATCCACGCCAACAACACGCGCGACGCGCTCACCCGTATCGAAAACATGGTGCAGATGGGCAATATGGGCCTGCCCAGCAAAGCCATCAAAACCCAGATCGTCGGCGCCGTGGACCTGATCGTGCAGGTCGAACGCCACCGCGACGGCGGCCGGCGCATCACCCAGGTGACCGACATCGTGGGCGTCGAAGGCGACGTCGTCGTGCTCAACGACATCTTCCAGTTTGAATTCACCGGCGAAAACGCCGACGGCACCAAGCTCATCGGCGCCTACAAGGTCGGCCGCGGCCGGCCGAGCTTCTGGGACCGGCTGGTCTATTTCCAGATGGACCGCGCCTGGGTCGCAGCCATGGAGGAGACCAACTGGTGAACCACCATCTGCTTATCCTGCTGGGCGGCGCGCTCGTCTGTCTCGTCGGCGTCTTCGCGCTCGGCTCGTGGATGCTGGCCGAACAGAAGCGCGAGCAGATGTGGGCTGAGCGTCGCGAACAGACGATCGGCGGCTATCTCAAGCCAAAGCTCACCACCGGCCCCACTCTCATGCTGTCCACCCGGTCGGCCCGCAAGCCGACCAGCGCGATCTCGCAAATGTATGCCCTCATCGGCTGGCGGGAGGACCGCCGCAACCAGTATCCCATGGCCTGGTGGGGTGTCATGCTGGTCACGCTGGGGCCTGCCACCATTGCCGGCCTGCTCGGCACCAAAGTCATCGGCACTGCCGGCTGGGTGCTGGTCATCGGCGTCGACCTCCTCCTCACCCGCCTGTTCCTCAAATACTGCACCACGAAAGTGTCGCGCGAGCTGCTGAGCCAGTTCCCCGATGCGCTCTCCATGGTGTCGCGCTCGGTGCGCGTGGGCGTGCCGCTCGGCGAGGCGATCAAGGTCGTCGCGCGCGAAGGTCTCATACCCACACGCGAGGAATTCGCACGCGCCTCCGACGCGGTGGCGATCGGCGTCGACATCGAAGGCGCGCTCGTCGAGATGGCCGAACGCAACGATCTTGCCGAATACCGGTTTTTCGCCACCGCGCTCGCACTGCAAAGCCAGACCGGCGGCGGCTTGACCGAAACACTCGATACGCTCGCCGATACGATCCGCAAGCGCGAAGCCGCCCGCAAACGCGGCAGCGCGCTCGCCTCGGAAGCCAAAACGAGCATCTATGTGCTGGTGGCTTTGCCGATCGTCACTGGCGTGATGCTGTATCTGAGCAGCCCGGAATATATCGGCATTCTATTTACGACCGAGGGTGGCGAGAAACTGCTGGGGATCGCGGTGGGGATGCTTTGCATGGGTTTGTTCACCATGCAGCAGATTATCAAACGCAGCCTTGGGTCCTGATGTGTACGAGAGATTAAGCAAGCAGTCCTTTTTTGAAAAAAAGGACCAAAAAACTTCTGCATTTAAGGGTTTTTCGGGATGAGCGGCACGCTTCCTTTGCCTTTGATAGGGCTGTTTGCACTTTTCCTGATCGGCGGGTCGCTGATCCTGCTGCGTTCACTCGATCAGCAGGAACGCGTGCGCGCGCGCCTGCAACGCGCCACCGCTCTGGACTCTTCGGGCCCGATCATCCTGCGTGGCGGCGAACGCATGCGCCTGCTCGACCTCGTCGCCAAATTCGGCGCGGGTCTGGCCAAGAGCGGCATCCTGTCGGATTCCACCCGCACGCAGCTCGAACAGACGATCGCGCAGGCCGGCCTGCGCGGCACCCGCGTCTTCGGCCTGTTCATCGGCAGCAAAGTGCTGCTGATGGTGAGCCTTCCCACCATCGCCTACTTCGCCTTCGCCCATGCCGGCTTCTCGCTCACCACGTTCTGGGCCATCGTCGGCGGTGCTGCCGCCGGCGGCATGGTGCTGCCCGATTTCATCATCAAGCAAATGCGCGGCGCACACCTCAAACTCGTCGAACGCGGCCTGCCCGATGCGCTCGACATGATGGTCATCTGCGCTCAGGCCGGTCTCGGTCTGGAGAACGCCATCGAACGCGTAGCAGCGGAATTCATCTTCGCCAACAAGGCCGTCGCCGTCGAACTCGCCATCTGCGCCAGCGAAATGCGCATCGGCACGGACCGGCGCACCGCGCTGCTTTCACTGGGCGACCGCACCGGCCTCGAAACGATGCGCCGTCTCGCCGGCACGCTCATCCAAACGATGCAGTTCGGCACACCGCTGAGCCAGGCGCTGCGTGTTCTCGCCGCCGAGATGCGTCAGGACAGCCTGACCAAGTTCGAAGAAAAAGCCGCCCGCCTTCCCGTCTTCCTCACTCTGCCGATGATCGTCTTCATCCTGCCCTGCGTGTTCATCGTCGTCGGCGGCCCCGCGGGCCTGCAGATCGCGAAAACGCTCGGCCATCATTAAGGAAAATCCTTTATCATGCGCACTTACACCGCGTCCGCCGCCCTGCTCGGCGCCTGCCTGCTCGCCGGTTGCCACGCCACCCAGAACGGCACCGCCATCACCACCAGCGGCCCCAGCCTGCAAGCCGCCCGCGACGCGCTGACCGAGGGTGAAGCCGGCACCTCGCTCGCCATCGCCCGCGGCGTGCTGACCAGCCACCCTAACGACATCGCCGCCCTCGACCAGGCCGGCGACGCACAGGCTGCACTCGGCGACCGCATCGCCGCCGGCATCAGCTACAAGCGCGCTCTCGCACTGGCACCCACCGATCTGCGTGCCAAGCTAGGCCAGGGCAAACTGCTCGTGCGCGACAATTTGCCAGCCGCCGAAGCCACCTTCCGCGCCGCCGTCGCGCAAGCGCCGCACGACCCGGTGGCACTGAACGATCTCGGCTACGTGCTCGACCTGCAGGAACACCACGCCGAAGCGCAGACCCAATACGAAGCCTCCCTCGCCGCCGACCCCGACCGCCTCTCCACGCGCGTCAATCTCGCCCTCTCACTGGCGCTCAGCGGCCAGGGCGCCCGTGCCGAGCAGATGCTCCGCGACGTGGCCGTCAGCTCCAACGCCACTCCACGCATGCGCGCCGACTTCGCCCTCGCCCAGATCATGGCCGGCCACGACAAGGACGCCGCGATAACGCTCGGCAGCGATCTCTCGCCAACCGAGACCGACACCGCCCTGCACGGCCTCGAACAATTACGCCCAACCCTGGCCGCCAAGTAGCAAACAACTGTTCATCCCCCCCAGCTTGCCCTAGGAGGCACACGCCAAAGCAGAAGTTTTTTGGTCCTTTTTCAAAAAAGGACTTCTTCCTTCCCAGGAGCCGCCAATGCCCATCCCCGTCACCCTGATCCCCGGCGACGGCATCGGCCCCGAGATCATCCAAAGCGTCGTCGCCATCTGCGAAGCGCTCGGCTCCCCCTTCACCTGGCAAACCGCCCACGCAGGCCTGGGCGCCATCGCCACCCACGGCGACCCGCTCCCGCACGCCACGCTGGACAGCATCCGGGAGACAAAACTCGCGCTGAAAGGCCCGCTCACCACCCCCGTCGGTGGCGGCTTCAAATCGGTCAACGTCGAGTTGCGGCGCGAATTCGAGCTGTTCGCCAACATGCGTCCCGCCACCACGCTCATCCCCGGCGGCCGCTACGACAACATCGACATCACCCTGGTACGCGAAAACCTCGACGGCTTCTACGCCGCTTTCGAGCACTACATGCCGGTCGGCGACGACCAGAAAGCCGTCGCCTTCTCCGCCGGCTTCAACACCCGCGCCGGCTGCCGCCGCATCATCCGCCACGCCTTCGAATACGCCGTCGCCAACGGTCGCAAAAAAGTCACCGTCGTCCACAAGGCCAACATCCTCAAGGCTTTGACAGGCATCTTCCTCGACGTCGGCCGCGAGATTGCCCCCGAATATGCCGGCCGCGTCGAGATGGACGACCGCATCGTGGACGCCTGCGCCATGCAGCTCGTGCTCAACCCCTGGCAGTTCGACGTCATCGTCACCACCAACCTCTTCGGCGACATCCTCTCCGACCTCATCGCCGGCCTCATCGGCGGCCTGGGCCTGGCCCCCGGCGCCAACATCGGCACCAACGCCGCCATCTTCGAAGCCGTGCACGGCTCCGCTCCCGACATCGCCGGCCGCGGCGTCGCCAACCCCATTGCGCTGCTGCTCGCAACCGGCCTGATGCTCGACCATACCGGCCAAAAACCGCTTGCCGACCGCCTCCGCCAGGCCATCCACCACACCGTCAACACCAACTCGGTCCGCACCCGCGACCTGGGCGGCACGGCCGGCACCGCTGACATCACGCAGGCCGTTATCGCCCGCCTAGGCTGACAACAGGACCCTATCGAAGCCGAAAAGTCATAGTCGTTCTCTTGTCGGGTCGTAACGTATAGCGCAACTTGTCTGCCGATCGAAAGACTTCGCAAGGGTTCCGAGATGGTAGCCAACAACTGGAATACCGGTGTCAGCGGCACGTGGGAGACGGCCGCCAACTGGTCGACCGGCGCAGTCCCCGGGCTCGCGGACGACGTAATGATTGCCGCGGCACCCGCTCAGGCTGGCACCCCTTACGTGGTCGCCGATGTCGACAACATCAGCGTGCATTCCCTCACCCTCAACCAAGCGTTGGCCACGCTCTCCATCGGCGTCACCCAATCGTCGTCTCAATACACCACGCTCACCGTCGCCACCGACATCCATCTCGCCGCAGGGTTGCTGGAACTGTCGAACACAGCCGTGCAAGGCGGCACATTCGTCGCAACCGGTGGCACGCTGGTCATTGCCTCATCGACTTACTATCCCGGTGAGGACGCGATCAATAACGCGGCCGTCGACGGCAATCTCGCAATCGTCGCCTCGGCCGATAACTACAGTCCCGCACTCTTGCTGGCCGGCGACACTTTTGCAGGCGCGAACGGCACCGGTGCAGGCACGCTCTCGATCGGCAACGGCCTCCAGATTGACCTGCAGGACGGTACGACGCTCAGCAACGTCGCACTAGATCTCTCAACTGGTGCGAACATTTCGGCCAATGGCGGCTCCAACACATTTACTCTGGCCGCCAACGCCAGCATCTCCGCCGGCTACAACATCACGCCATATCAAAGCTACTCACTACTGAGCGGCAACATCGTAAATAATGGCATCATTGCCGATCAGTTCGCGGGCGCCAATCTCAATTTACAAGGCGGCGTGCTCGCCAACGCCGGCACGCTCAGCGTGTCCAACGGCGGCACCGTCGACCTCGTCAATGGCGGCTTCACGAACACCGGCCTGATCTCCGTCGGAGCAGGCAGCCGGTTCAGCATCAGCGAAAACTTCACACTCGCCCAGCTCGGCCGCGTCCAGCTCGCCAGCGGCGGCACGCTCGCCGTCACCGGCAATGCGGTGCTCACCAACACCGGCACGCTTGCTGTCGGGCCTGGCAGCAACGTTTCAACTCTTACGCTCCTGGGCGGCACCATACAGGGTGGTACTATCGCCAACGCCGGAGCCGGCCTGGCACTTCAATCGGGCACGCTTAACACCGTCACCTATCTCGGCGCGCTCGCCATCTCGAACGAAAACAGCTACATCGACGTCGCCGGCAGCATCAACCTTGAACCCGTTTCGGGCTCCGGCCGCGGATCAATTGCCTTGACCGGCGCCTACGCCACTCTCGCCTTCCAAGATAATCAAACGTTATCCAACACGACGATCTCGATCGGCAACGCTTCAGTTGCGTCCACCCTGAGCAGCGTCGCCTACTCCAACTTCGGTCCCACCCTGACACTGGCCAATACCGTCACCATCCAGCAGACCGGCGCGTATGCGCAGATCGGCAGCTTCGGCGCTGGCACTGCCACGGTTCTCAATCAAGGCACGATCACCGGCGCGCAATACGGTGGCGTGCTGACCCTCGCAGGTTTCGTCGACAACACCGGAACAATCGCGGTCAGCAACGGCGAAACACTGGCCTTCTACGGTGCCACGCTCACCAACACCGGAACGATAAGCGTCACCAACGGGCAACTGCAAACCGGCTCGCTCGATGCCACCACCCTGTCCCGCATCAAGCTGGTCAACAGCGCGGTCGTGGTCAACGGCGTGCTCGGCAATGCCGCCAACACGCTCAACATCGGCGCCGGCAGCGCCATCCCTGTCCTCAAGCTGCAGAACGAGATCCTGGGCGGCACCATTCACGACGCCGGCGGCGGGCTCCGCGTCATCGGCAATCAGGCGACGTTGCAGGATGTGACCTACGAAGGGTTGCTGTCCATCGCACGTCCCTTGGCCGCACTCTCCATCGCCGGCAGCTTCACGGCCACCGGCCTTGCCGGCACCGGCCCCGGCACTATCGCGCTCACCGGCGCCGGTTCCATTCTCTACGACGTCGGCAGCCAGGCGATCGGCGGCGGCGGCCAGGCGCTCGACAACGCCACACTCAGCATCGGCTCCAACGCACGCCTCTATCTCGGCCACACCATCGCCGCACCTACCCTGCAGAGCAGCCTGGGCAACACGCCGCTTCAACTCGGCGCGCACCTGATCACCTCGCAAACCGGCACGTACGCCGCCATCGGCAACGAACTCACAAGCAACTATGCAAACGCCGGCACGATCAACGCCGGTGTCGCCCTCGGACAGTTCGCCATCACTGCGAACAATTTCACCAACACCGGCACCATCGCCATCAGCAGCACCGACACGCTGACATCCGACGCCGGCAGTCTCACCAATACCGGCCTGATCACCATCGGCACCGGCGCCGAACTCAGCCTGGATCTGTACGCCTATTTCAAAACCGGCAATCTCTCTGACCAAAGCGTCGCCAATGCCGGCATCATCACGCTCGCCGGCGGCACGCTCGCCGAACAAACCGGCGCCGGCACCTTCGCCACACTTCCCATCCTGAACGCCCCCGCCGGCACCATCACCGGCCACGGCACGCTCGCAACCCAAATCGTCAACCAGGGCACCATCACCGCTACCGGCGGCACGCTCGCACTCACCACCGCCGTCTCCGGCACGGGCACGCTCGAGGTTACCAGCGGCGCCACCCTCTCGCTCGCCGGCGTCGCCCACGGCGAGACCGCGATTTTCGCCGGCACCGGCGGCGTCCTCGCTTTGGCCCCGCTCGCCTTCCAAAGCACCATCGCCGGTTTCGCCGCCGGCGACACGGTCGACCTCACCAACACCCACGCCAACGCGGCCGCCTTCAACGGCTCGTCGATAGCCGTCACCCTCACCACCGGCCAGATCATCAAGCTCGCCACCACCACCGCTCTCTCCGGCGCGCTCACCGCCACCGCCGGCATGCATAACGACACACTCCTCAGCTTCGCCGGCACCACCCCACACGCGGCCGCGCCCCCGGATTGGACCGCTCCATCCGCCCTTGCGCTTACCTGCGCGTTTCACAACTCGCATGATGCCGGCTGGCTTATTCATTTGCCGGTTTGATGCTGATTAGGAAGAAAGAGCCTTTCTTGAAAAAAAGAACCAAGAACTTTTGTCCATTAGGCTCGCGATAGCGGAGCAAAGGTTTTTTGCTTCTTTTTTTCAAAAAAGAAGGCCTTCCTCCGGCACCCACATATGGTTCCAGGCCCGCGTCTCATGCACCACCCGCGCGCCAGGCGCAGACGCCCCCTCCTCGAACAATACCAAATCGCGATACCCGCATCGCAACATCAACTCCGTCAGCCCCGCCTCGTCCGCCCCCAGCAACACCTCCAGAAACACCACCGGCCGGTCCCGCCGCAGCACAGCCTCCGCCCCCCGCAACACCGCCAGATCGTGGCTCTCCGCATCGATCTTCAAAACCGCCACCCGCTCCCCACCCACATGCATCGTGTCGAGCCGCCGCGTCGCCACCCACTCCTGCCCCGCCACATCGTCCTTGAACCCCGCCACCAACGACGCACTCGTCTCCACCAGCCCATGCCCCGCATCCGGAATATAAAGCGCCCCCTCCCCATCCCGGTCACTCACCGCATCCCCATAAACCCGCACCCTGCCACCCACCTTGTTCAGCTTCAGATTGGCCTCCAACATCGCCCGCACCGAAGCCATCGGCTCATACGCCGCCACCCGCACCCGATCCGAAACCGCCAGTGCCAGCAACGAATAAAACCCGGTATTGGACCCCACATCGATCACCAGCCCACCCCCAGCCTCGGCCACCGTCCGGCTGAAATAAAACGGCGTCGGCCGCTCGAACGCCTCCCAGCCACAGGCACCAGCCACGCGCGCCACCTGATCCCGCCCGTCACGCGCGTGCATCTGGAACTTGGTCTTATGCCAGTCTGGTTCGCCTTGGATGGTCAGGCGGCGAGGTGCAAAGGCAAGCAGTCCTTTTTTGAAAAAAAGGACCAAAAAACTTTTGAATGTTTGCCGCATGTGCCGGTCCCGAGGTGCGCGCTGTTAAAGAAGAGGGCCTTGACGCCAGCCGGTGCAGAAGCGAAACGCCAAGGATGCCGCTCCAAACTGCACTTCGCCGATTATTGCCGTTCGCGTTTCTCTACGGCCTCCTCTCCGCACTTCGCTGGCCACAAATCTACACGATCACGCACATGGTCATCGATTACCGCTTCGGCTTTGGAAAACGCGGCCTCATCGGCGCCATTCTCGAACATGTCGACAAACCACCCTACCACTACATCACCCTTGCCTGGATCGCTTTCGCCGTCTTCGTTCTTTGGCTGACAACATTGCTGTTGGCCGCTCGCCAGGCCATCGCCGCCGATCTCGGCATCACCGCGGCAACGCTGCTATTCTTCCTCTCCGCCGGTTTCGCCTCGCTGGTCTGCGACGTAGGGCGCGGCGAACATTTCGGCCTGCTTCTCGCCTTGCCATGCCTGCTGATGCCAGCACGCGCCATTCTGCTCCCCGTCCGCGCCGCTCTCCTCTGCATTGCCGTGCTCGTGCAGGAAGCGAACTTCCTGATCATCGCGCCAATCGTCATCTTCGATGTCTGGCTGAGCACATCACTGAAAAACTCTCCCACGCGCCTGTTGTTCACAGCTGCAACTTCAGTCCCCGCCGCAATCCTCACCTGGTATCTCGGCAATCTGCAAACCGCCTGCGATATCAACGCCGCCGTCGGCAGCTTCCAGCATCTTGTGGCCGACTTCCCGATCCAGCCCGTCCCGGTCGGAACGCTATGCCTGAACGGTGCTGCCAATCTTGCCATGGTCCGCCGGGCTTTGTGGTCGATACCCGCGGAAGCGGCACGCATTCCCATGGCGCTAGTTGTCGCGCTGCCATCGACCATCTTCAACCTTGTCCTGACAGCGCGCGTTCTACGCCATGCCCGGCTCGACGTCGCAGCCAGCATCGCCGTCACGTTCGCACCCCTGGCTCTACTTCTCGTCGGCGTCGATGTCGTACGCTTCGTCACTTTGATCCAGCTCACATCCCTGCTCGCGCTCATCTCGGGCTACCGGCGCTACGGCCTGCCGGCGAACGGGACATTTTCAACACCCAACCGCCTCACCCCGCTCATAGCAATCGCCGCGCTGGAACTCGGCAGCACCCTCACGCTGAACGACGGCAATCCGATGCTGAAATTCCCATTCATGCCGCTCGTCCAGCAAGCGATCTCGATCGGTCGAGGTCACACACCGTTCCGCGTCATACCGCCTTACTGAGCCCGCCCACTCACGCCACGTCCGGCGCGATCCTTCCGCACATACAGATAAGGAACAGCATCCAGGACATAGTCCTTCTTCAGCAACGCAGGGATGCAGGCGATATAGATATTCGGGTCGTAGGCATCCCACACCTTCCACCCGTCATACACGATAGCAGGCGGGGGATTAGCCAGCGTGTCCTTGCAAAGATCGAACTCGCGCCCGAACCAGGGATGCCGCGCGTAATCCGCCTCCCAAGGCAAATACCCATGATACTTCGCAACCGGCAGCACGCCGGCGGGCAGAAAAAAATCCGGGTTGTAGACGAGCACAAGCAGCCGTTCACCCGGCCGCATCACATCGTGCAAGCGCGCGAAGGTGGGTGTCGCCCTGTTCACCGCCAGATAAGTCTTCGGCCATTTCTGGTAATCTCTCCATTTTGCCTGAAACGGAGAGGTTATGGCAGCGCGCGCGCCTGCCTCCACGCCACACACGAGCAAACCAAGGCATGCCGTGATGATCCATGCCCGACGCGCACCCATCGTTCCGGCTCGCGGCACGGCGCGCGCCAATGCCACGGACAACAAAGCGACGCTCGCGACCACGAAACTGCCATCCTGAAAGGTGGAAGCCCCACGGAAATTGAGCATCACCAAGGCTGCCACGAGCAACACAATGCCGAACACCTGCATCACAGCATGGCGGCGGAACTGCGTCCGATTCAACCAGATGCAAACCACCAATCCCGTCGAAGCAGCAAACGTCGCCGCGGATTGCACCAGCCGGTCCGCCGCCAGCGACGGCACAAGGCTCCCCGCCGCAGCACCCCACCCAAATGAACTATACTGCGAATAATAAAACTGATTGCTGATAAAATGGAAAACCAGATACCCGACAACATCCCCATGCACCAGCAACCACGCCAGCACCACCAAACCCCCACCCAGAAACCCCAACGCCACCCACACCATCACCCCGCGCCGATACGCGGGGTCCGCACCCGGCCAGATGAAACACGCCGCACTCGCCCACAGCAGAAACGCACTCGGCGCCAACGCATACGCACACGCGCACAGCCACACCAGGCAAACACCGGCCACAAACGCCTGCCATCGCGCAATCGCCGCACCCTGCCAGGCGGGCACGACCAGAAACGCCAAGGCCACCGCCACCATCAGCCCGCCCAGCACATGATAATTCACCATATCCAGCGCCTGCACCAGCCAAGGCGCCGCTAACAGCCCCGCAAACAGCCCAGCCCCCCAAAGCCGCTCAGCCAGGCTGCGAAACACCGGCGAGAAGAACACGCACGCATCCGCGCCGAACGCCAGCGCAGCAATCGCGCGCCGCGCATCCAGCGGCTCACGCCAGCCAAACAGCACGCCATAGGTATGCGCCACCATGAACACCAGCGGCCCATGCGCATCGACGAATTCCCGATACAGCCGGTCGCCCGCATGGATCGCCCGTGCACCGACAAGATGCCCGCTCTCGTCGGCAAAACTCAGGAATGTAAAGCCGTGCACACACCGCACGCCAAACCACGCCCACGCCAACACACACAGCAACAACGGCGGCAACCAGAGCGCGCCCGCAACACCACGCGCCGCCGCGCCAGCGCGGCTCAGCACAAATCGCGCCTACTTCAGCTCATAGACAAAATCATACGCGCTACCCGCCTTGTCGCGCGCATGCAGCTTCATCTGACCACGCGCCCCGCTATACGCGCCCGTGCCGCCCACCACTGCCAACATTGAATCCGCATCGTCGTAGAACGGCCCGTCGACCACAATCTGGCCACCTGCCAGCAACAGCGTCCAATGGCACTCGTAACTCCGCCCCACCACCAGCCGAACGCAAAAACCCTGATCCGACCCCAGATGTTTTACATTGCCCGCATCGAACACCTGGTTCGCGAACGTCAGGATATCGCCCACATTGTCGCGCGCCGTCCCGCCATGCACCGGCGTCGCATTCCCCACTGCACGCTCGACCACGGTCAAAGTCTCAGCCTGCGCACTCGCGGCGACCAAACTGAACATCAGGATTTTACAAAGCATGGGACATCTCCAAGTCAGGAAAGCAGTCCTTTTTTGAAAAAAAGGACCAAAAAACTTCTGGCACATCGCTGGTACCACGAACCGGCTCACCGCCAAACACCCCCGCACGTACAGCGAAGAAGCAATGGTTTTTTGGTCCTTTTTTCCAAAAAAGGACTGTTTCCTTACCTGCTCGAAGATGTCCGAGCATACCCCGCAGGCACCTCGAACACCCCGTCCCCCACCGCCCCATAAGCAACATGAACCGCCACCATCAGCACGCGATCACCTGCCATCGCGCGCAGCAACACACCGTCGCCCGTGTAACACGCCACCGTCTCATGCCCCCGCGTATCCACCGTGCGCCATTGCGTGCACGCCAGCCCCGCCACGCTGTCCGTCCCCACGCGCGTATATCCGGCCCCCGCCCCGGCCTGGTCGGCCGTCTGCGGCGAGGGCAAATCCACCACCTCGCGGCTTTCGTCTCGCACCAGCGCCATCCGGTGCCGCGCGAAATCCAGCATCATCCAGTTGCCCGAAGTCGGCAGGTCCACCCGCTGCCGCCGCGTCGCCGCCGACCAGCGCAGCCGCTGCAACAACGACGCATCCGCCCCACCCGGCACCGGCACCCGATACGTCACGTCCACATCGCGCGTCGGCTGCACCACCGGCGCCGCATCGGCCCAGGCTGGCGTGGTCACCACCCAGGCCATCACCGACAACGCGACCAACCGCATCAAGGCACGCCGCTAAGACCGACCGGCAGGCTGCCAACACTGCGATACCCCTCCGGCACCACGAACGTCTCAGGCGGCAACGCGCCGTAACCCACGACACTGGCCTGCGCCTCGCCCAAATCCCCATGCCGGTCGCGCGCCCGTCCGGAGAGGATCACGCCATCGGCCGTCACGCAGCCGCTCGCCTCGCCGCGTGGGGAGACGGCGCGCCAGTTCGTGCACCGCAGCCCCGCAACCCGCCCCTCGCCCAGGCGAACGAAGTCGGCGCCGCGCAGCAGCGTGTTCTGCAGATCGTAACGCCCCACCCCGTAAGTCGCCGACATTCTCAGCAAAGGCAGAAACATCGTCGCCTCGCCGGTCGCGCGGTCCACCACCAGCGTCGTCGGCAATTCCGGGCTCGTCACTTGCAGATGCCGCCCGCCTGCCTCGATCGCCACCCGCGCCTCGATCGTGCCCCGCTGATGCGTCTGCACCTGGTAGGTCACCACCACGTCGCGCGTCGGCACCAGCCTCGGCGCGGGCTCGGCGAGCGCAGGCGTCCAACATAGGCAGAGTAAGAGTGCGTATTTCATCGCTTCACTTGTGAGCGGCGAAGCAAGGAAGGCAAGGCCTTCTTTTTTGTAAAAAAGAAGCGAAAAACGTTTACCCGCTGCCGCGAGCGCGCGACGCAGAACAAGGTCTTTGATCCTTTTCTTGAAAGAAGGACTGCTCCCTTACTCCAGCTCATACCCAAACCGCGTCAAGAACTCCCCCCACTCCGCCCGGCAAGTCGCCCGCAGCGCGTCGGGCAAATCCTGCCGCCACCGCCCCACAGACGCCGCCGGCGAAGCACTCGTCGCATGCTTGGCAAATATCCGCCCGCCCGCCTCCTCGGCCACCGGCGCCACCTCCACGCCGAGAAACGCCCGCAGCCGCGCGAAGGTAGCCACATCCCCCGCGATCATCTCCTCATAGCGGATCACGCACACATCCGGCCCCGCCTCCTCCTGCAACGACGTCAGCTGCTTGTTGCTGTGGCTCAGATGGGTGAACGCCTTCTCCTGGCTCGAGGCGAAATACGACATATGCGAGCACAGCACGTCACGCGGATCGCGCACGATCACCACCTCGCGCAAACCCTCGAACACGCGCCGCACGAACAGCCGCGTCGGCTTGTGCAGATTGTTGTTCTTCTCGGCAAAATAGACGGCCGTCTTGGCCTTGTCGGCCGCCAACCTTCGGTAATACTCGCGCACCGTGTCGGCGATCGCCTCACCGATCCGCGCCGGCGCGAAATTGTCCTGAAAGTCGCGCAGCGCCGGCTTGCCGCGGAACGCCTGCGCATATTGCGCGCCATGGAACGGGTTGAACCCGATATGGAACCCGTCCCCTTCCAGCCGGTCGGGATGGGTGGACCGCTCCAGGTCGGCCGGCGCCGTCAACACATGAAACGCCGCCGCATAATACGACAGCAGCCGCAGCTCGTAGGGTACCAGTTCGGCCACCACGATCTCCGGCGAGGCGGCCAGGCAGCTCATCAGAAACGTCGTCCCGGACCGCCCGGGTGCGGTCACCAGAATGGGCGCCGGCCGCGGCGTGCGGTCCACCTTGGCCACCGCCCCCTCGCCCGCTGCTCCCGCCTGCGCCGGCAATACCCGCGCGCCGTTCGGCAGCAACCGCCCATCGTCGAACCGCACGCTGATCCGGTGCTCGCATTCGCTGGCCAGCGCCCGGGGAAAGGTGAACAGGAACCCATGCGCCCCGTCGCCATAGCGCCCGAGGGCAGCCAGGTCCGGCCGTAGCCGCTCGGCCACCACACGCCCGGCTTCGGTGCCATCCACTTCCACGCGCAGCTCCAGCCGCGCCATCGGCTCAGCACCGTCGGCCGCCCAGCCCGAAACCGTCGTCCTGGTCACCGCGTCCACGTGTCCGCCACGCATCGGCCGTCTATAATCCCGTCGAAAAGGCCGCGCCTTGTGCGGCCCTAGCCCGGCAGCGTCAAGCGATGCTTGCCCATTTGCGCGGATTGCACCCCTGCCCCGCTCGCACGTATGTAACCGGCACGGTGGGCGCGACGGCCGCTGGATCGGGGGATGCGTGGCAGAAGGCGTGCAAGGTGGCTTCCGACCTGGCGAGGATGCAATCCCGCAGGCGCCGCACGCGCCGCCCGGCATCAGCTTCACCCAGGCCGCCGACGCCGGCGGCACCGACGCCGACGTGCTCATGGGCTACCAGCTGTTCCTGGGTCGCGACCCGGAAAGCTCCTTCGTCATCGCCGACGCCAAAAACAGCCCGGTCGGCGCCTTCATCCGCGCGCTGATGGGCTCCGGCGAGTTCCAGAGCGCGGTGCTCGACCGCCTGGCCGCCCGCCGTTCCCTGCCGCACGAAAACGCCTCCGCCGCCCCCCGCCCCGACCAGCTCGACTGGCTGTTCCGACACATGCGCGTGCCCCCGCGCGCCGAGCAGATGCTGCGCGCGGCACCGGACTGGGCGGAATGGCTGCGCATGCTGGTCGCCATCCCCGGCTTTCCCGCCGCCCCGGCACGCGGCGCCGCCCCGGTGCCCGACGGCGTCACCCCCCAACCGGCCGCCGACGGTTTCGTGCTCATCCACATCGAAAGTCCCAAACCCGGCGAACGCCTCACCGCCGGCGGCGTCATCCAGGGCAACGGCTGGGCCATCGCCCCCGCCGACGTCGCCGAGGTCGCCATCGAGCTCGACGGCCGCCTGCTTACCCACGCCCGTTACGGCCTGCCCCGCCCTGACGTCGCCCGCAGCTTCCCCCACTACCGCCATGTCGACCATTGCGGCTTCAGCTTCAGCGCCGAAGTCCCGGCCGATACCCAGGCCGAAGGCGCGGCCCAGCTCAGCGTGCGCGTGCGCACCGTGCGCGGCGACGCCGGCCAGAAAGGCGTGCGCCTGCTGCTGCCCACCCCCTCCGCCCAAGCCGACGCAACCTCGCCCAACGACGCCACGCCCGATGCTGCCCAAGCCGCCTGGCCGATCCGCCTGGCCGTGGAGGAAGCAGTCGCCGACGCCGGGCGCATGCTCCGCGTCCGCGGCTGGGCCGTCAGCGCCGCCCGGATGCAGCCGATCGCCATCCTCCTCGGCAACACGCCGCTCGGCGAGGCGGCCACCAACCTGGCCCGGCCGGACATCGGCGCCGCCCACCCCAACTACCCCAGCGCCGGCCATTCCGGCTTCGCGTTCGCAGCACCCATTCCGGCCGAGCTGCCGCACGGTCCCAACTTTGTCCGCGTCCAGGCGCGCGACGAAGCCGGCCACGTGCGCCAGACAATCATGCCGGTGCAGATCCCCCCGCACGCCGACGCCTCCGTCGAGCCCGCGCGCACCCCAGCCGACGACACCGCCCAAGCCGCGGGCGAGGAAGCCATCTCCGCCTCCTGCGACATGGCCGCCCTGTCCACCGAAGGCGCGCTCACGCTCGGCGGCTGGGCGGTCGCCGCCGGCGGCGTGCCCACCTTGCGCGTCGATCTCGACGGGATCACGCTCGGCGAGGTCAAGCCGGCCCGCGCCCGCCCGGACGTCGCCGCGCGCTTTTCGGCCAACCCGCACGCGACCCACGCCGGCTTCACCTTCTTCCACCAACTGCCACGCCGCCCGAAGAAGGGCGTCCATACGCTCAGCCTGCTGATCAGCGGGCCCATGGGCGGCAAGCGCGTGCTGGAACTGCCCGTCGTGCCCGACCCGAACGCCGCCAGCACGCAAGCCAAGCGCGCGCCCGCCGGCGTCCAGGCCAGCCCGGAACCGACACCCGCCCTGCCGCCCACCACCGTCCCCGGCATGCGTCTGGAAATCGACCGGCCCGCGACCAGGGCCGGCGCCGCCCACGAGCCGGTGCGCGGCGCGCTCACCGTCGCAGGCTGGGCCGCCGGGCGCCACGGCATCTCCGACGTCAGCGTCTATTGCGACGAGCTGATGCTCGGCCACGCCCATCTCGGCATGCGCCGCGAGGATATCGGCGCCGCCTTCCCCGAGTATAAAGGCTCGCTGCTCGCCGGCTACGCGCTGGTGCTGCCGCCCGGCACGCTCCCCGAAGGCCAGCACACCATCCGCGTGCTGGCGACCGGCACTACCGAGGAGGGTGCGGACCCCGCCACCGAGCCTCCCGTCTTCGAACGCCGTTTCACCATCAGGATCGAACGTTACGACGCGCTGCCGCCCGAAGGCAGCGTGCGCTTCGGCGTGCCCCCCGCCGAGGCCGCCCTGGGGATCGGCCTGCTCGAACGTGCCGCGTGGCAGCCAGAGTTCCGCATCGTCATCTCGGCCCCGCCCGCCACACCGTTCGACGCGGCCGCACTCGACGCCACCCTGGCCAGCCTGTCCGGCCAGGTCTGGCGCCGCTGGTCCGCCACCGTACACCTGCCCGATGCGGAAAGCGCCCGCTTGGCCGCCGCAAGCCCGCATGTCGCGGACCCGTCCGGCCGCGTGCAGATCGCGCCGGTCCCCGGCACGCGCCGGCCGGCCAAAGCCACGCAAGCCGCCAGGCCCAAATCTGCCAAATCCGCCAAGGACCAGCCGGTCCTGCTGATGAAGCTGTCCCCTGGCGATCGGCTGGGCGCCGACGCATTGCTCGAACTGGCGCTGGAATCAGCCGCCAACCGTCAGGCGCGCTTCATCTATGCCGACGAGTTGCGGCACGACCCGGCCCAGTCCCGCCGCCAGCCCTTCTTCAAGCCGGATTTCTCGCCCGACCTCCTGCTCGGCATGAACTATATCGGCCGTCCCTGGGCCGCCACCGCCTCGCTCGCCGCCGAAGCCGGCCTCACCGCCACTTCCCTCGCCCTGTCGTCGGACTACGACGCGGTGCTGCGCCTCACCGAAGCCGCCCGCGCCGCCTCGCCCGACGCCATCGCCCACATCCCCCGGGTGCTCGCCGACCGCGGCCCATCGGCGGACGCCCCAGAAGCCGAACTCGCCGCCATCCAGGCCGCCATGGCACGCCGGGAGCTGCCCGCGCGCATCGAGCCGGGCCTGGTGCCAGGAACCTGGCGCGTCCGCCAGCCCGCCTCGAGCCGCACGCCCGGCACCGCCCGCCGCCCGCGCGGCGCCATCGCCGGCCGCATCTCCATCATCATCCCCACCTGCGCCGCCGGCGGCCTCATCCGCACCGCCATCAAGACCATCCGCGCCAACAGCGCCCCCGCCCTCAAGGGCGGCCGCGAGGTCGAGATCGTGGTGCTCGACAATACGTCCGTTCGCGACACCCGCACCCGCACCTGGCTGCGCAAATCGGCGGACGTCGTCGTGGACATGCCCGGCGCCTTCAACTGGTCGCGCTTCAACAATGTCGGCGCCCGCGCCGCCACCGGCGAATACCTGCTGTTCCTCAACGACGACATCGAAATCCGCCAGCCCGACTGGCTCGACGCCATGCTCGACTATGCGAGCCGGCCGGACGTGGGCGTCGTCGGCGTCCGCCTGCTCTACCCCGACGGCAAGGTCCAGCATGGCGGCCAGTATCTGGCCGACAACCACGCCCGCCACGCCTTCCGTTTCGCCGAGAACACCTCCCCCGGCCCGTTCGGCCTGGCCACCGTCGCGCGCGAAGTCATCTCCGTCACCGGCGCCTGCCAGATGATGCGCGCGCGCACCTTCCGCACCCTCGGCGGGTTCGAGGAAGCCCACAGCGTCGTCAACAACGACCTCGATCTCTGCCTCCGCTCCTGGCAGGCGGGCCTCTCCGTCATCTACACGCCCCACGTCACCCTCACCCACCACGAACTCGCCAGCCGCGCTGCCCTGCAGGACAGCTACGACGAGGCCCGCTTCCTCGGCGCCTGGCGCAGCCGCTTTCTCCGCGGCGATCCCTTCCGCAGCCCCCGTCTCGCCCTCGAAGCCGACCATTTCGGCGCCGACCCCGAACCCGCCATCCTGCTGCACGCCGGCCGCCGTGGCCCGCCGGCCGACGCCGTGCGCCGCATCCTCGCCGTCAAGCTCGACCATATCGGCGACTTCCTCACCGCCCTGCCCGCCATCCGCAGCCTGCGCCGCCGTTTCCCCTCTGCCCGTATCGACCTGCTGGCACCCGCCGCCACCGCCGAACTCGCCCGCGGGGAGCCCAGCCTCGCCGACATCCACGTGTTCGATTTCTTCCACGCCCGCTCCGGCGACGGCCAGAAAGGCATCGGGGAGACCGAACTCCAGGCGCTCGCCACACGCCTGGCGCCGGCGCATTACGACATCGCCATCGACCTGCGCATGCAGCCCGAAACCCGCGCCGTCCTGCCCTATACCGGCGCCACGTTCCTCGCCGGCTACGATGCCGACAACCGCTTCCCGTTCCTCGACGTCGCCCTCGCCTGGGAAGGCGACGCCCGCCTTGTCCTCAAGCGCGCCCACGTCTCCGAACGCCTGGTCCAGCTCGTCTCGGCCACCGAGGATGCCTGCCGCAGCGAAGCCGCCCCGCCCGACGCGACACCCCTCGCACCCGCCGACGTGCCCGCCTTGGCCGCCCTGCCCGCCGCTTTCCTCACCCGCCCCCTGGTCTGCATCCATCCCGGCGTCGGCAATCCGGTGCGCCAATGGCCGGCCGCCAACTACGCCGCCCTCATCGGCCTGCTCGCCGAAGACGGCATGCACGTGGTGCTCATCGGCGGCCCGGACGAAGCCGCCATCGCCGAGGACGTGTTGCGCCGCGTGCCCGTGCCCGGCACCGCCGAATCCCTGGTCGGCCGCGTCCGCCTCGGCGACCTCGCCGCTGTCATGCGCGCCTGCAAGCTGTTCGTCGGCAATAACAGCGGCCCCAAGCACCTCGCCGCCTCGCTCGGCCTGCCCACGATCGGCATCCATTCCGGCGTGGTGGACGCCACCGAATGGGCTCCCCTGGGCACCAAGGCCGCCGCCATCCGCCGCCAGATGATCTGCGGTCCCTGCTACCTGGAGTTCGCTTCCGATTGCCCGCGCGACCTGGCCTGCCTGACCGGCCTGCGCCCGCGCGACGTGCTGGCGGCCTGCCGCCGGCTCCTGATCTAGTGTCGTCCGCCGATCGTGAGCATCGCGACAGCGGAACAAAAGTCCTTTGCTTCTTTTCTCCAGAAAAGAAGACGCTTCCCTAAAAGTCCGAATTCCCAACCCTATTGCACTGCGAAAAGCCCTGGCCAACCCACCGATGCAGGTGTACCTTTCCACACGGTCTGCCAACCATTTCGGCTGCATAATCCGAATGCGCGCTGCCAGCCAGGAACGCGCGGCAGCCCTAGAAGCAGGTGGAGAGCGTCGTGTCCCCAATCCCGGTCAGCACGGAACTGAATTCCCGGAACGGCGCCACCCATAGCGGCTTCGTCGACCTCATCGACAGCCGCCAGGGCGTGCGCGGCTGGGCCGTCAATCTCTTGGAGCCGATGGAGGCCGTGCGCCTGACCCTCTGCGTGGGCGACCAGATCGTCGCCGAAACCCTCGCTGAAGCACAGCGCGACGACATCTCCGCCAAGCTCGGCCGCCCCGCCCGCGCCGGCTTCAAGTTCGACCCGGAAGTCATGCTCACTCTGTCCGATTTCATGGACGATCCGGACGACGTCATTTCGGTTCGTGTCGCCGACAGCGTGTTCTACCTGCCCTCCGCCGAACGCCCGCCCACCATCGGCGACATGATCGCCCGCCTGCGCGCGGACGCGGCACCCGAGCAGCGCAGCACCACCGCCGATTTCGAATATCTGCTCGACGAGCTGCGTGCGGCGGCCGACCCGCTGACCGAGGAGGCGCTCCGCCCGCTGCCGGAGAACCTCCAGGGCTACATCGAAACCGTCGCCGTCGATACCTCCGGCCAGGTCTGGTTCATGGGCTGGATGAAGCGCGGCCACGTGCAGGAATTCAGCGCCGTCCTGGTCGAACGCCGTAAGTTCCCCGCCGCCGTCGCCGTCATCAGCTACGCGCGCGACGACCTGCCGGCCGACAGTTGCGGCATCGTCGGCCTCATCTCCTCCTCGTGGCGTCCCACCTCGGCCACCGCCGAGCTGCATGTCTTCTTCGGCAATATCGGCCGCTTCCACCTGCGCTCGCACTCGCCGCTGCGCATCGTCACCTCCAGCGAACTGGTCGCCGAATACGAAGGCGTGCGCGACCGCTGTTTCGGCGAGGGCCGCACCATCGCGCTGCAGCGCATGCTCACCGCGCTGGAAAACTGGCTGCCCACGCGCACGGCCGCGCAATGGTTCGCCACCGAATGCTCCATCGACCGCATCCTGCTCGTGCCCGGCCTAGGCTGCCTGGTCGAAGGCTGGGTGATGAGCCCGATGAAGCGCATCGAAGGCCTGCGCCTGCGGGTGGGCGCCTCCATCATGTCGGCGGACCCGGAAAGCCTCTACTGGAAGCCGCGCCCCGACCTGCTGTCCGCCTTCCCCGGAGCCGAGCGCATGATCAGCCGCGCCGGCTTCGTCGGCCTCTTCGCGGGCGACGCCGAACCCGAAGACTTCGCCGACCCGGTGCTCAAAGTCGTCTTCCAGGGCGGCAGCTCGGCCAACTGGAGCATTGCGCCGGCCACGTTCCGCCGGCTCGGCCACTCGGCTTCGGTCGACGACGCGCTGCTGTTCTTCCCGGCCCTGCAGGACGAGGCGTTCTTCCCGCGCTTCGCCGAAGCCGCCATCCGCGCCGAGCGCAGTGCAATGAACGCGCCCGTGGTGCTGGCCAGCGCACGCAGCCGGCGCGCCATGGTGTTCGTCCTGCCGGAAGACCGCTGCGACCTGTTCCTGCTGTTCGAGGAGCTGGCCAGCCAGTGCCGCGCGGGTGCCGGAATCGAGGCGGTCGCCTTCATCGCCGCCTCCAAGTCCAACCGGTCGGACGCGCTGTGGCTGTTCCGCGAATTCCAGGCGAGCCAGGGTGCGGCGCAGAACATCGCCTGCAGCCTGCTCGTCATCGACGACGCGTCCCACGCCTTCCCGCTCCTGCCAGACATCCTGCGCGAGATCGGCGCGAACCGCTTCTTCTTCTGCGGCCCGGGCATCTTCCTCACGCAATCAGGCTGGGCACGCGCCCGGCAGGCGCTGGCCGCCGGCTCCACCGACCTTGCCTTCTTCGGCCAGGAAACCGACGATCTCGAAGCGCGCGACCAGGCGAGCTTCATCAGTGCGCGCTGCTTCGCATGGTCCACCGGCCATCTCGCCCGCTGGGCCCTCAGTGCGCCCGCCTTCATGGGCGGCTTCTACAAGGAAAACGGTCTGCTTCTCTCCAAATCTGCACAGATCGTTCACCATAATGCTGCCACATGCACCCGTACAATTCTCTCCACGCGCGTGCAGGAAGCAGTGAATGCGACGGTTTATGCCTTGAACGGACAACACAACCAGCACGGCCGCTTGCAGGCCCGCTCGCCCGGGTCCAGGGCTGCCTGATGCCGGACAGCATGATATCGCGCCCCACCGGCCCGATTGCCATCGTTGCGCACACACATCCCTCGATCAGCAAGGGCGGCGCGGAGATTGCCGCCTTCGCCCTCTATGAGGGTTTGCGCCGCATCGGCACGGACGCGATCTTCATCGCCATCTGCCCCGCCGCCGACCGTGGCCGCCTGCTCCTCGGCTCGGACCGGGAATTCGCCATTGTCGTCGAAAATACGCGCTACGACCATTTCTACCACCTGTCCTCGTCCGACGTCTGGCGGCAGCTCAAGGCGATCCTCGTCCGCGAAGACGTGCGGCTGATCAACTTCCACCATTTCCTCCAGGTCGGCGTGAACGCCCTGCGCGCGCTCGCAGCCGAAACCGCCATCCCCTTCGTGATGACGTTCCACGAGTTCCTGGCCATCTGTAACCATCACGGCCAGATGGTCACCCGCCCGGCCAGGCGGCTCTGCACCAACGCCACCCCCTCGTCCTGCGCCACCTGCTTTCCGGAACACACGCGCCAGCAGTTCGACACACGGCGGCGCCTCCTGCAATCCGCCCTCCTGCCCGCCGCCGGCTTCATCTCGCCCAGCCATTTCCTCGCCGACCGCATGGTGGCGTGGGGCCTGCCCTCGGAAAAATTCGTCGTCATCGAGAACGGCTTGCGCGCGCTCGACGACTCCGGCGAGCGCGCGCGCCCCAGCACCGCCTCGCCCTCTGCCATGGTCGAAGGCCGTCCCTGGACATTCGGCTATTTCGGCCAGATCACCCCCTTCAAGGGCGTGGACACGCTGATCGACACGATCGAGCTGCTCGCCAAGCAGCCCGACATCGGCCGCAAGGTGCGCATCCGCCTGCACGGCAACCTGATCGGCCAGGAAGCCGCCTTCATCGAACGCTTCAACGCGGTGTTCGCCAAAAACACCTTCGCCACCTACGCCGGCCCCTACGACAATGCCGACGTGCGCAAGCTCATGTCGGCCTGCGACTACGTGCTCACGCCCAGCACCTGGTGGGAAAACTCGCCCGTCGTCATCCAGGAAGCCTACGCCGCCGGCCGCCCGGTCATCTGCACCGGTATCGGCGGCATGGCCGAGAAAGTCCCCAACCGCCGCGCCGGCCTGCATTTCCGCTCCGGCGACGCCACCGACCTCGCCCGCGCGATGTCCGAAGGTGCCGACGAAGTCCTCTACAGCGCTCTCTGCTCCGGCCTGCCGCCCGTCACCGACCAGACAGCCATGGCCCGCGACTATCTCGGCGCCTTCAACCGTCTGATCAAATCGCCCGACGCGCCGGAGGTCGCCCGCCCGCCCCGGCGTCGAGCCAAGATCTCAGCGTAAGGAAGCAAGCAGTCCTTTTTCGAAGAAAAGGACCCAAAAACTTGTGCTTTGGCTGTCGCGAACCTCTGAGCCGGAACAACCCGGAGAACAAAAGTTTTTTGGTCCTTTTTTCAAAAAAGGACTGCTTCCTGCGAGCCCGACCGCATGATCTCCATCGTCCGTCTCCCTCAATCCGCGTTTCGAACGAAGCGCCAATATCTAGGTTGCCGGCCGGCGGCGATCGCCTTGGCCTCATAGCGCGTCGGCGGCCACCCCTCTGGCCGTTCGAACACCGGCGGCGCACACGCGAACACCGACTGCGCGCCCATCACCTCCTCTACCCAGTCCTGATAGGTCGGATCGTCGGTCGCCACGCGCCACTCCGCCCCCGCCCGCAGCTTCTCACCCAGCAACGCCACCGTCTCAGGATGCACGAACCGCCGCTTGGCATGCCGCGCCTTCGGCCACGGATCGGGAAACAGCAGGAACAACCGGTCCACGCTGCCGTCCGGCAAATCGCGCAGCAACATCCGCGCATCCTGCGGCCACACAAGCAGATTGTCCGGCAACGGCGCATCCGCCTCGCCCCCCTCCGGCACCAAAGCGGCCAGCAGCGAACACAGACCCTGCTCGAACACCTCGCACCCGACGATCAGCGCCTCAGGATGCGCCAACGCCTGCGCCCGCACATGCTCCCCGCCGCCGAACCCCACCTCAACCCAGAGCGGCCGCCCGTCGGCACCGGCAAAAGCCAGCCGCGGCAACGTCACCTCCAGCAGCTTCGCCTGTCGCGGCCGAAGCGCATGCGTCCGCTGCCGCCCGTAAAGCCGATCCGGCGGCGGCTTAACCTGCAAGGTGCAAAAGTTCTTTGCTTCTTTCTTTCAAGAAAGAAGGCCTGCCTTACCTTCCAAAAGCCGACCGCAACTCGTCAGCCAGATCCGTCCGCTCCCAAGTAAACCGCCCCTCTTCCGGCTCCCGCCCGAAATGCCCGTAAGCGCTCGTTGGCACATAGATCGGTGCGTTCAGCTTCAGATGCTCGCGTATCCCGCGCGGCGACAAATTCATCATCTCGCGCAGCACCCGCTCGAGCTTGGCCTCTTCGACATCCTGCCCCGTGCTGTGCAATTCCACATACACGCTCAACGGATGCGCCACCCCGATCGCATAGCTGATCTGGATCGTGCACCGGTCGGCCAGCCCCGCCGCCACCACGTTCTTGGCAAGATACCGCGCCGCGTAAGCAGCACTGCGGTCCACCTTGGTCGGGTCCTTGCCGCTGAACGCACCGCCACCGTGCGGCGCCGCTCCGCCATACGTGTCCACGATGATCTTGCGCCCGGTGAGCCCGCAATCGCCGTCCGGCCCACCGATCACGAACTTGCCCGTCGGGTTGATATACAGCTCGTCGTCAGCGCACATCCACCCCTCAGGCAGCGCGCCCGCGATGAGCGGCCTTACCGCGTCCTGGATCGCCTGCTGATCCATCCCCTCCTCATGCTGGGTCGAGAGCACCACGCTCGTCGCCCCGCGCGGCTTGCCGTTCACATAGCGCAGCGTCACCTGGCTCTTCGCGTCCGGCAGCAGCCCCGCCACGCTCGTATCGCCCGCACGGCGGCGCTCATTGATCGTGCGCAAAATCAAATGCGCATAATGGATCGGCGCCGGCATCAGGCTCGGCGTCTCGTTCGTCGCGTAGCCGAACATGATACCCTGGTCGCCGGCGCCCTCGTCCTTGTTGCCGGCGCTGTCCACACCCTGCGCGATGTCGCTGGACTGCGCATGCAGGTGGCACTCCACATGCGCATGCCGCCAGGAGAACCCCTCCTGATCATAGCCGATATCGCGCACCGCCTCGCGCGCCAGATGCATCAGCATCTCCGGCGTCACACTTGCCGGCCCGCGCGTCTCGCCGGCCAGGATGATCCGGTTCGTCGTCACCATCGTCTCGCACGCGACGCGCGCCAGCGGATCGGCCGCCAGGAACGCATCGAGCACCGTATCGCTGATCCGGTCGGCAACCTTGTCCGGATGCCCTTCGGCGACCGATTCGGACGTGAACAGGAAATCACCGGTATCGCGCATTCTATATATGACCCGCAGGCTAAATAAGCCCGGCTCAATGGCGGAAACGCCCAGGGGGGTCAAGCACGCGGCGGCTTGTATCCAGCCGTCCGATCGGGCCTTTACTGCGCCATCGGCAGCATCCAAAGGGCGAACATGGACCAAGATTCGCTGCGCAGCCTCGAACTGCGCTCATGCGTCACCCCGGCCGGCGAGCTCGTCCTCAGCCTCGAGGAGACCGAGATCGCGCCGCCCGGCCCCGACGACGTGGTCGTGCAAGTCCAGGCCGCCCCCATCAACCCCTCCGACCTCGGCCTGCTGATCGGCTTCGTCACCCCCCACTCGCTACACCCCACCGGCACGCCCGACCGCCCGCAAATCACCGGCCACCTCCCGCCGGCCTCCTTCCAAGGCATGGCCGCCCGCGTCGGCCAATCGCTGCCCGTCGGCAACGAAGGCGCGGGTATCGTCATCCGCGCCGGCACGAACGCCCGCGCCCTGCTCGGCCGAACCGTCGGCATGGCCGGCGGCGCCATGTACACGCAATACCGCCGCCTGCCCGCCCGCGACTGCCTGCCCCTCCCCGAAGGCACCACCGCCGCCGAAGGCGCTTCCCTCACCGTCAACCCGCTAACCGCGCTCGCGATGGTGGAGACCATGCGCGCCGAAGGCCACACCGCGCTCATCCACACGGCCGCCGCCTCCAACCTCGGCCAGATGCTCAACCGCATCTGCACCTCGGACGGCATCCCCCTCGTCAACATCGTCCGCAGCGAGGCGCAGTCCGCCCTCCTCCACGCCCAGGGTGCCCGCCACGTCCTCGACAGCACCCACCCCGACTTCGTCGCGACCCTGACCGACACGCTCGCCGAAACCCGCGCCACCATCGCCTTCGACGCGATCGGCGGCGGTCCCCTCGCCAACACCCTGCTGCACGCCATGGAAGCAGCCGCCAACCGCGGCCAGACCACCTACAGCCGCTACGGCTCCAGCACCCACAAGCAAATCTATATCTACGGCCTGCTCGACACCGGCCCCACCCAGCTCGACCGCACCTACGGTTTCGCCTGGGGCGTCGACGGCTTCCTCCTCACACCCTTCCTGATGAAGCTCGGCGCCGAAGGCATCGGCCGTCTCCGCGCCCGCGTGCTGGCCGAGATGAAAACCACCTTCGCCAGCCATTACACGCATACGATCTCGCTGCGCGAGGCGCTGGATCCGGCAATCCTCACCGCGTATGCGCTCAAGGCTACGGGGCAGAAGTATCTTATTGATCCCAGCAAGTAAGAAAGTAGTCCTTTTTTGAAAAAAAGGACCAAAAAACTTTTGTTCCTGGTGCAGCTGCGTCTGCCGACCAGCCAACACGCACGATCGTGCAAGCTTGCCTTCCCATGACCCCCGACCTCATCGCCGTCGTCGTCGCCGTCACCGCCGGCCAACCGCGCGTCCTCACCATCTCCAACGCAGCCGCCCTGCCCAGCGGCTCTTTCGAATCCGGCCAACGCTCCCTTCAAGCCAGCCTGCGAAGCTGGGTCGAACGCCAAACCCACCAGCCCCTCGGCTATGTCGAACAGCTCTATACCTTCGCCGACAGCGACCGCGACGCCGAGGCCACCGCACGCACAATTTCCGTCAGCTATCTCGCCCTCACCCGCGAAGCCAACGTCACCGGCCAGGAAGCCGGCTGGCAAAGCTGGTACCGCTATTTCCCCTGGGAGGACCACCGCAATGGCCCACCCGCCATGCTCGCCACCCTCATTGCCCCGAGCCTGGCCGGCTGGGCCGCCACGCCAGCCCAAACCCAACGCGCCGCCATCACCTTCGGCCTGCACGGCCGCCCCTGGAACGAGGAACTCGTTCTCCAGCGCTACGAACTCCTCTACGAAGCCGGCCTGGTCCCCGAACGCCAGCGCCGCCTCGATCCCGCCGCGCCCCAACCACCTGTCCTGGCCGGCGACCCGATGGACATGGACCACCGACGCATCCTCGCCACCGGCATCGCCCGCCTGCGCACCAAGATCAAATACCGCCCCGTCTTCTTCGAACTCATGCCCGAAAGCTTCACCCTCCTGCAGCTCCAGCACACCGTCGAAGCCCTCGCCGGCCGCCGCCTGCACAAACAGAACTTCCGCCGCCTGATCGATACGCAGAACCTGGTCGAAGAAACCGGCGCCATCAGCGCCGACACCGGCGGCCGCCCCGCCAAACTCTTCCGCTTTCGCGGCGATATCCAGGACGAGCGCGCCATCGCCGGCACCAAGCTGCCCCTCCTGCGCAGTTGACAACAAACATAAACTCGATGTTAGCTTGAAACAGCTTATGCTCGTAACCAGCATAAGTTGCAGGAAAGGCCTTCGACGGCCTCTCTCTTTTGCCAGTCTAATGCTCCGATTGAGCATATAACGCCGTTCCAAGCGGCGACATGGGGATCGCTTCGATGCACGTCCAACCCACTCTCCGCCGCGCAACGCCGCCCGCCGCCTTGATGAGCACGCCACCGCTCGCCAACGCCGCCCTCTACCAGCGCGTCCAACGCGTCATCCCGCGTATCGAATGGCCCGTCTTCGAGCCCGACATCGCCGCCATCCTCCGCCTCAAGCGCGAACGCAACGCCGTCATCCTCGCCCACAACTACATGACGCCGGAGATCTTCCACTGCGTCTCCGACATCGTCGGCGACAGCCTCCTCCTCGCCCGCGAAGCGCAAAACGTGGATGCGGACGTGATCGTCATGGCCGGCGTCCACTTCATGGCCGAGACGGCCAAGCTCCTGAACCCGGCCAAAACCGTCCTCATCCCGGACGTCGCCGCCGGCTGTTCGCTCGCCGAGTCCATCACCGCCGCCGACGTCCGCCTGCTGCGCCAGAAATACCCCGGCCTGCCGGTCGTCACCTATGTCAACACGTCGGCCGAAGTGAAGGCCGAGAGCGACATCTGCTGCACGTCCGGCAACGCGAAGCGCGTCATCGAAAGCCTCGGCGTCCCCGAGGTCATCATGCTCCCCGACCGTTACCTCGCCGCTAACGTCGCGCGCGAGACCGGCGTGCGCATCATCTCATGGGCCGGTGCCTGCGAGGTCCACGAGCGCTTCACCCCCGCGCAGATCCGCGAACTGCGCGCCGAGAACCCTGGCATCGTCGTCCTCGCCCACCCCGAATGCCCGCCCGAGGTCGTCGACGAAGCCGACTTCGCCGGCAGCACCGCCGCCATGGCCGACTACGTCACCGACCACCAGCCCGGCCGCGTCGTGCTCATCACCGAGTGCTCGATGGCCGACAACATCGCCGTCCACCACCCCAACGTCGATTTCGTTCGCCCTTGCAACATGTGCCCGCACATGAAGCGCATCACGCTCCCCGGCCTACGCCGCGCCCTGGAGACGATGACCCATGAAGTCACGATCGATCCATCAGTCGCAGGCCGCGCGCGGCAGGCGGTGGAGCGGATGCTGGTCATCTGAAGTAAAGGGAACCGCAGCACCCATAGCGGCGCAGCCTCCAGAACCCTCCACATCTGCGGTTCCCTTCCCTGAACGTCCCCCAATGCTCGAAACGAGCTCCGCGACAGCCTCCCAAAAGTCTTTTGCTTCTTTTCTACAGAAAAGAAGGCCTTCCTCCCCTCCTCGGACAAAACCCAAATGACCGAAGAAAACCGCCCCATCATCATCGGCGCCGGCCTCGCCGGCCTGATGACCGCCCTCCATCTGGCCCCCACCCAAGTCCTGGTCCTCAGCGCCGCCCCCCTAGGCGAACAGGCCGCGAGCGCCTGGGCGCAAGGTGGCCTGGCCGCCGCCATCGGCGATGACGACACCACCGACCTGCACCTCGCCGACACGCTGGCCGCCGGCGACGGCGTCTGCGACCCCATCACCGCCCGCCGCATCGTCGAAGCCGGCCCCGCCCTCGTCGAAGAACTCGCAACCCTAGGCGCCCGGTTCGATCGGAACGCGCAGGGCCAGATCGGCCTCGGCCTGGAAGCCGGCCACGGCCGCCGCCGCATCGTGCACGCCGCCGGCGACGCCAGCGGCCGCGAGATCCTGCGCGCCGTGATCGAAGCCGTCCGCCGCACGCCCAGCATCACCGTCTGGGAAGGCGTCACCGTCACCAGCCTGATCTTGCGGGATGGGGCAATCGCCGGCGTCCTCGCCCACGAAGCCGGCGGCGGCAGCGCCCGCGTGCTCCGGTCCAGCCGCGTCGTCATCGCCACCGGCGGCCTCGGCAGCCTCTACCGGCACAGCACCAACCCGGCCGGCGCCGTCGGCAGCGGCCTCATGCTCGCCGCCCGCGCCGGCGCCGCCCTCGCCGACCTCGAATTCGTCCAGTTCCACCCGACCGCTCTGGATGCGGAACCCGCGGGACCGCACGATCGTCCCATGCCGCTCGTCAGCGAAGCCGTCCGCGGCGAGGGCGCCATCCTCATCGACGAGACCGGCACCCGCTTCATGGCCGACGACCCGCTGTATCCCCGCGCCGAGCTCGAACCGCGCGACATCGTCAGCCGCGCCGTCTGGGCCCGGATGAACCAGGGCCACCGCGTCTTCCTCGACGCGCGCGCCTGCCTGGGCGCCCGCTTCGCCACCCGCTTCCCCACCATCCACGCCGCCTGCCTCGCCACCGGCATCGACCCCGCGACCCAGCCGATCCCGATCCGCCCGGCAGCCCACTACCACATGGGCGGCATCGCCGTGGACGCCGACTGCCGCAGCACCGTCGCCGGCCTCTGGGCCGTGGGCGAAGCCGCCTGCACCGGCCTGCACGGCGCCAACCGCCTGGCCAGCAACTCGCTGCTCGAAGCCGCCGTTACCGGCCGCATCGCCGCCGCCAGCATCGCCGCTACCGCGCCGGCCCGCGCCGCCCCCATTGCCGCCGTCGACACCCACGCGCCCGCCGACCCTTCCCCGGTCCGCGCCATCCTCTCGGCCCACGCCGGCGTGCTCCGCGACGCCACCGGCCTGGCCACCGCCGCCGCCGAACTGCTGCCCATGGCCGCCCAGTCCGACCCCGCCGCGCTCGCGCTGATGATGGTCATCGCCATGCAGCGCCGCCAGGAAAGCCGCGGCGGCCACGCCCGCACCGACTACCCTCACGCCGACCCCGCCCTTGCCCGCCGCCTCACCCTCACGCTCGACCAGGCGATCGCCTTGGCCAAGACACCCCAGCCCGGCGCCCAGGCCCGCCCTGCTCCACGCCACGCACCATGACACCGCTGCCGGACCTGCTGCTCGAACCCCTCGTCCGCGCCGCACTGCTCGAAGATCTCGGCCGCGCCGGCGACATCACCACCGACGCTCTCGTCCCGCCCGATACCGTCGCCCGCGCCCGCTTCGTCGCCCGCCAACCAGGCACGCTCGCCGGCCTCAGCCTCGCCCGCCTCGCCTTCCACCTCATCGACCCCTCGGTCGTCTTCACGCCGCACCGCCAGGACGGCGACACGCTCGCCTCCGGCGACACGATCGCCAGCCTGCAAGGCCCCGCCCGCGCCGTCCTCACCGCGGAACGCGTCGCGCTGAACTTCATGGGTCATCTCAGCGGCATCGCCACCACGACCGCGATCATCGCCCGCGACATCGCCCACACGCGCGCCCACATCGTCTGCACCCGCAAGACGACGCCCGGCCTCCGCATCATCGAAAAATACGCCGTCCGCTGCGGCGGCGGACAAAACCACCGCTACGGTCTGGACGATGCCATTCTCATAAAGGACAACCACATCGCCATCGCCGGTGGCATCGCGCCCGCCCTCGCGCGCGCCCGCGCACACGCCGGCCACCTGGTCAAAATAGAAATCGAAATCGACACGCTCGACCAGCTCGCCGAAGTGCTCGCCATCGGTGCCGACGCCGTGCTGCTCGACAACATGACGCCCGATCAGCTCCGGCAAGCCGTCTGCCTGGTCGCCGGCCGCGCTATCACCGAAGCATCCGGAGGCATCACGCCTGCCACCGCGCCAGCCATCGCCGAGAGTGGAGTGGACCTGCTATCTGCGGGGTGGATTACGCACAGCGCACCGACCCTGGACATCGGGCTGGATGTTTAAGGAAGGCCTTCTTTTCTGAGTGTCCGTCCGTAAAGTCGTTATGACGGCGATTGGACGGCAGTTTGTGGCACTCCGGTGCTCACGGCCATGAAGGCCGCTCCGCTCCGGTGCTCGCAAATCGTCGTGCGCAAGCACGCTCTCGCGTGACGCCAACTAACGCGCCAAACGACTTTTCAAGCAGACACTGAAGAGAACAAGCAAAAGTCTGCTACACCACTTTCGCGATGCCCACGACGAGCACGCGACCGCGGATCAGAACTTTCTTGTCCTTTCCGTCAAAAAGGACTGCTTCCTTAACGCAAATTCGGCCGGCTCTTATCAAGCATGAACTCGCCAGCAGGGTCCTTCTCGACCATGCTCAACGCGGGCCTGCCGCGCAGCTCGTTATAAAGTCGCACGAAATCGTCGAGCCGTCTGGCTTCGGCGAGTGCCGCGTCACGGCGTGCAAGGGCTTCGCGGAGTACAGGTTCTTCTTCCATAAAATGATACTGTCCGAAAATAATTTGAAACGCAAGTTTTATTTCGATGCAGAACAGTCTTTTTTAGCGTCAAGCGCAATTTTCGCCGTAAAACGAAACATCAACCAATAGGCTGACCGCGCACGATCTTGCCGCTATCCTGCCCAAACATGATCGCCAACCTGCCGAACATCCTCACCCTCTCCCGCATCGCCGCCATCCCGCTGCTGGTGGCCCTCGTCGCGCTCCACACCGCGGCGGGCGACCTTGCTGCCTGCACCGTCTTCGGTCTCGCCGGCCTCACCGACTTCCTCGACGGCCATATCGCCCGCAGCCGCAAGATCGCCTCCAATCTCGGCCGCATGCTCGACCCCATCGCCGACAAGCTGCTCGTCGGCGCTACCCTCATGCTCCTGGCCGCCCACGCCCGCCTGCCATTCGGCGGCCTCTACCCCGCCATCGTCATCCTCTGCCGCGAAATCCTCGTCAGCGGATTGCGCGAATATCTCGCCGGCCTCTCGGTCGGCCTGCCGGTCACCCGCCTCGCCAAATGGAAAACCGGCCTGCAGATGGGCGCCCTCGGCACGCTGCTCGCCGGCGACAGCGGCGCGACCATCCTTCATCTGCAATTCCTGCCCGTCGGCGCCATCGGCACCGCCATGCTCTGGGCCGCCGCCCTGCTCACCCTCGTTACCGGCTGGGACTACGTCATGGCCGGCCTGCACCACATGCGGCCAGGCGCCGCCGCCACCCGCCCACGCCCCGAACAGCGCGCGCAAGCCACACACGACGCCAAAGCGTGATCACGGCCTTGAGAACACCGCGCCCAACAGGCATTGTGCAGCCCATGCCAGCCCCTGGAGCTTACCGTCCGATGCGGCGCCTCGCCTTGCTTGCCTCCACCCTCGCCACTGCCGGGCTGCTCAGCGCGTGCGCCGGCTCCGGCTACTGGTCCTATCTCGGCGACACCGCCCACCTGCCTTTCCACGACAATCCCAACATCGCGCACGGCGAAGGCGAGACCTATACCAAGGTACGTGCTAAGAATGTGGAAACGCCACCGCGCCTGCTCTACGAAGCCGGCGACATCTGGCCGCCGCCGCCAGAAGCGCCGCCGACCCTGCGCGACCTGCAGGCGCAGCAGAACCGGGAACTCGGCAGCGCCAACGGCGGCTACACCAAGCTGCAGCCGCTGCCGCAGATCCCCGGCTACGAAGTGCCCGAGCAGCAAACCCACGCGGCAGCACCCGCCGGCACCTTCTCCTCCGGCGTCGTCCCCGGCACGCATGGCGGCAACGGCATCCCCACCGCCGGCGGCTCGAGTTTCGGCGCGCCGTCGGGCAACGGCACGATCGTGGTGCCGAACGGCAATGGCACGAGCACGGTCATCGGGCCGGACGGCTCGGTCAAGACGGTGCCGACGCCAGGAAAATAACGACCCGACCGACATTTTGCCGTGCCGTTCCGTCTGCAAGGCAAAGCAAATCCTGATCGGGGCATCGATCGGGTCGGCGCTCTGCTCCGACCACGCCGATACGGTGGCGGGCGTCCTGCAATGCGCGGACGATGCGCCCTATACCGCCAAACGCCACGGCCGCCATCGATGCCTCATGCACTGGGAGCCTTTGCCAAGCCGGGTCGCCTGACAGGCTAGGCCGCCTCCTGCTCCCGCTCCTTTCCATCGCCGAACAGAAACTCGATGTCGTTCCCGTCGAGTGCGGAGACCGTTGCCGCGTCCCCGTCATCACCCTCGCCGAACGCAATCGACGCCAACTCCGCCTTGCGCGCCTGCAACTCCAGTATGCGTTCCTCAACCGTATCGGCCGCGATCAGCTTATAGACGAACACCGATTTGGTCTGCCCGATCCGATACGCGCGGTCCGACGCCTGATCCTCCACCGCCGGATTCCACCACGGATCGTAGTGGATCACCGTATCCGCACTCACCAGGTTCAGCCCGCGCCCACCCGCCTTCAAACTGATCAGAAACAGCGGCACTTCCCCCGCCTCGAACCGCCGCACCGGCTCGCCTCGATCGTGCGTATCGCCGCGCAACTCCACAAACGCGATATCGGCCTCGCGCAACCTCGGCTTGATCAGATCCAGCATCGACGTGAACTGGCTGAACAGCAAAATCCGCCGCCCTTCGGAGATCATCTCGACCACCATCTCGAGCAGATCGTCCAGCTTGCTCGAACTCTCGATCTCGCGCGCCGAGCGCAATTTCACCAGCCGCGGATCGCAACACGCCTGCCTTAATTTCAGCAACGCATCCAGCACCACGATCCGGCTCTGCGCCAGGCTGCGCTCGGCCACCTGCTCGCGCACCTTCTCGTACATCGTCACCCGTATCGTCTCGTACAATTCGCGCTGATCCGGCGCCAACGTGATCCGGCGCAAAATCGTATGTTTCGGCGGCAACTCTGTCGCCACCTCGCTCTTCTTCCGGCGCATCAGAAACGGCCGTATCCGCCGCACCAGCTGCGCGCGCCGTATCCCGTCGCCATTCTTCTCGATCGGCGTGCGGAACCGCTTGGTGAACCCGCGCCGGTCGCCCAGCAGCCCCGGCATCAAAAAAGCAAACTGGCTCCACAACTCTTCCAGATTGTTCTCGATCGGCGTGCCCGACAAACAGATCCGCTGCCGCGCATCCAACTGGCACACCGCCTTCGTCGCCTTCGCGTCCGGGCTCTTGATCGCTTGGGCCTCGTCCAGCACGATCATGTGCCAGTCGAACACTTTCATCTCCAATATATCGCGCGTCAGCACCGTATAAGTCGTGATCACCACGTCCGTCCGGTCGATCTCGTCGCGTCGTTTATGCCGGTCCAGCCCATGCATCACCACGATGCGCAAACCCGGCGCGAACTTGCCCAGCTCGCTCACCCAGTTCGCAATCAGGCTCGTCGGCACCACGATCAATGCCGGCTGGTTCATCCGCCCCGCCGCATGCTCCACCGTGATATGCGCGATCGTCTGCGCCGTCTTGCCCAACCCCATGTCGTCGGCCAGAAACGCCCCCAGCCGCGATCCCATCAGATGCTGCAGCCAATCCACGCCCTGCACCTGATACGGCCGCAGATCGCCCCGGAACTCCGACGGTATGTTGCACGCCGGTATCTCCGGCTCGCCGCGAAACCGCTCCGTATAAGCCTTGATCCGGCCTGCATCGTGCCAGCGCGTCTGCAATATCTGCTCGAGCTCGATCACCGTCGCCGCTTCCGCATCCGGCAGCACGATCGTGTCCGCGCGCACCTCGGCCGCCTCGATCAGATCGCCCATGATCCCCAGCATCCGCGCAATCCGGTCGGCCGGCAGCTTCACCACCCGCCCATCCTCCAGCGTGGTGATCAGCTCGCCATTGACGATCTGCGCCGCCTCCATCCCGCCCCGCGCCAGCAGATTGCTCAGCACCGGCAACAGCGCGATCCGCACCCCGTCGATCTCGATCCCGAAATCCATCGCAAAGCTCGACGGATTCTCCGCCGAGACCGCAACATCGGTAATCTTCAAGTCCCACTCGCCGACCTTCTGAACCATCCGCGGTCCAAAATCCTTGTCGATCAGGCTGCGATACCCCTGCGCCTCCAGCTCCGGCACCCGCTCGGTCACGAACCGGTGCCAACGCTCCCCCGCATCCTCCCCGCGGAACACGAACACCCGCCGCCCCCGCGCGGACTTGCCGTCGCTCACGCGCATTTGCGTAAACCCGTCCACCCGCAACCCTTCGAGCGCCGCCCCCTCGCCCTCCGCATCCCGGCGCACGAACGCCGCACCCGCCGGCCCATACACCCGCACGAACTGCCGCTCGTCATCGCCGTCGCTCAGCGTGCCGCCATAATCGAAATCCAGGATCAGCGCGTCCATCAGCACCAGCCGGCCGAAATCGTCCGGCGCCTGCATCCGCTGCAGCCGCATCACCGGCGTCACCCGCCGCTCCACGATCGCCTGCTCGCTCACCGTCGCCACCAGCGTGCTCTCGCCCCGCTTGCGCCCCATCATCGGCCTCGGCGTAATCGGCGGCGGCGGCTCCGGCCGGCGCTGCCGCAACCGCACCCGCCCCACCTGACCGCTCGCCGCATCCACATACCAAGGGCCCGTATCGCCCAAGATCACCGCCGACCTCGCCGGCAACCGCGGTGGCGTATCAGCCTCGAAAACCCGCTCCGGCCCTGCCGCCAGCCGCTTGCCCGTCGCCCCCCAACGCGCATTTTCCACCCGCAGCAACGCCGAGACCAACGGCGCCACCATCGTCGCCGGAACGCCCACCCGCAACTCCGTCCCCGCCCCCAGCAGATGCGCCAGCGCCAACGCCGCATCGCTCGCCGTGCCCTCTGCCACGATCCGCGCCGCACTCGTGGGCTCGATCCTGGCCGTCCGCTCACCCACCAAACTCAGGCTCACGAAGCACGAATCCGGCGGCGTCCCCGGCTCCAGATTCACCAGCAACCGCTGCCCCTCCGGCGCCGGCGCCACCAGACCGTCCCCGAAACTCGCCTGCTCGGCCCGCTTGAGCGCCGGAAACCGCTCCAGCGCCGCATATGCCGTCGCCGCCAGATGCGGGCAGTTCACCAGCCGGCACGTGCACCGGTTCTCGAACACCACCCGCTTGCCCATCGCCGCCGGCGTCACCTTGGCCGTCCGGCGCACCCCCTTGTCCTCCACCGTGCCGATCACGGTCTCCCCCTCGAGCCGGACAGACACCGCCCCGATCAGCACCAGGCTACGGCCGCGCGTCAGCGCACGTGCCTCGAAAATACGGCCGAGGTCTTCAGTAGAGAACGGAACGGGCAACGGGACAGGCTCGCGCGACGTGGCCGGGTGTTTTGGGGCCTTCGCCCGCGCGTTGCAACCTTGGGGAAGGAAGTAGTCCTTTTTTGAGAAAAAGGACCAAAAAACTTTTGCTCACCAGGATTTTGCGGCTAGCGTGACCGCCTCACACCCAGGAGCGCACCGATGGCAACGCCGAACAGGTTCCTGCGCAAGCCAGGCTGGCTGGGCGACTTCCAGGCCTTCATCATGCGTGGCAACGTCGTGGACCTCGCCGTCGGCATCATCATCGGCGCCGCCTTCACCGGCATCGTCCAAAGCCTCGTCAAAGACATCTTCAACCCCGTCATCGGCCTGCTCACCGGCGGCGTGGACTTCTCGGACCGCTTCGTCACCATCCGCGGCCCCGCGGCGCCCACCATCGCCGCCGCCCGCGCCGCCGGCGCCGTCACCATCAATTACGGCCTCTTCGTCAACGCCGTCATCCAGTTCTTCATCGTCGCCATCGTCGTCTTCTGGCTCGTCCGCACCCTCCAACGCTTCATGCGCAAACAGGAGGACGCACCAACCGTGCCGCCCAATTCGGAAATCCTGCTGGCGGAAATACGCGATCTTCTGGCGGCGCAGCGCACCACCGCGGCGGAGTGAAGCAAGCGGTTCTTTTTTGAAAAAAGAACCAAAAAACTTTTGCTCGTTGCACCTGCATTACGGAGTCAAACACACCAAAGCTGCAGCGCTCTTTAACATCACCCACCGCCCCGACCTCATCACCGCCGGCATCTCCACCGTCATCGCCCTACATGTCCTCCCCCTCGCCCACGCCTTCCAGAACCCCCTCCAATACGCCCCCGCCGCCACCATCCTGGCCTGCAACACAGCCACCCCGCTCACCCACCCCCACACCTCAGCCATCCCCATCGCTCGAACCACCCGGTCCGCCCTATGTGCGACCGCCGCGATGCAACTTAACATGTCCCGCGTCAGTGAAAGCCGCATCTGTCCTGTTGACCAGTAATGGCCGATAGCGGACGGTCCGCTTTGCGGTCGGCAGAATAGCGGACAGCCGCCTTCATGAAGACCATGACAGCGCGACTGGACTTCTGACACAGAGCGTCGTACCGTTGCATTCTGTTAATCGCTTTGCATCAGCGACACGGGTGAACCGACTATTAGACTCAGCATCCAACACTGTCACTTGCTTGTCAGAAGCACTTAACCGGTTACCTCCGACGCTTCGGGTGAAGATAACGAGTTGGCCGCAGGTGGCATTACAGACGATGAGTGGCCACTCAAAATGCTGAAACGCTTTACTACCCTAACTCAGGACCACGCAATGCTGAGACGATTAAGTCGTCGACTTTGCGTTCTATTGGACAACGTAGCATTTCTTGATAGTAGCCGGATTTCGTTCGCAAAGCTTACATGCTGCGAAGCTTCTGCACGCAGGTGAAGCCGATATTTAATGCGATGATCGCTGTTCAAGCAGCTTTGAAGGCATTGTCGAAGGAGTCGACACGGCTGTATCGTCCGAGAAGCACGGGCACTAGTCGCTGGCAGCGACAGTCAGCCGATATCAATGAGGTTTACACTGGATTCGAGGCGGTTCAGGTATCTGGAGCGTTCACCAGTCTCCCGCAGGATTGCCGATGTTTCAAGCCGACAACGAAATTCATGAGAATCGTCTACTGAATTGCCGGCGAGTGCCTCTGATCCTATCTCTAGCTCTCAATTTGCGACGATGAATCTGCAACTTCAACGCTTGGCAAAGTTCACGGTTCCGCAATTGCGGCGTCCCACAGACTGGCAAAAAGACTACGAGAATGACTTTTATCGCTGCACCGCACTTTATCAATGAACCCAGATAGCGTTAGTCGATAGACCAATCGCTATACCGGTAATGCCGATGATAGTTACTTAGAGGGCATCAAGCGCATATGAAGTCTACAGCAAACACCCATCGGCGGCTCGCAAGGAACTATGCAAGCGAGGTTACCTAACAAATAGGCGAATATTAGTTAACTGTTACCGACCATCGACTAGAACATACGGCCAATGATTGCAGGCTTATCGATAAAAGACGAAATCTCTGTCTTGCGTGGCAACGTATCAAGCAGTCATCGTTGCTAAGTCACCGTATTCCGAAACTAGACCAAGAGTGGAGCACATATCATGTCGAGATGAAGGATCTCATACTTCGGGCAGGCAATTCGCAGTTGTCGGCAGCCACTACACTGATCGCCTGAGCAGAATGGCTATACGACTGCCGGACGGTCTGGGATTAGTATTACCAAGCTGATTACTGACGGCGCATCGAGGCGATTGCATCGGAGCGTAAGCGTCAAAGATACATTAGAAGTGCTGAAAAGCATCGAAGTGCAGCTGAACTTGCGTTATCTGAGGATGTTTGGTTTGCCGCAATCGACGACCTAATAGGCGATTGGAAGTCCGGTACCCTGGCAAATTCGGGCGATTGACCCGGGCGATGTCGGCTTCCGGACAGCTCGCAAAGCTTCCGCCGTCCGATATTGGCGCAAAGCCGCCACGCCCTCAACACGCCCTCCCCCCAAAAAAACTTGCCCAGCCCCCGCCTCCCATGTTCCTGTTGCGTTCCACACTCCGCACCGGACCGCACCCACCCTGCCCCTCGACGCCACCACCACCCCGCCAGACGACCCAGCCGCCGAACGCGCCGCGCGACACATTCGCTGCTGCAAACGGCTGATCGAACTCGGCATGACCCTGGCCGAAGCCGCCGCCGCGCGCAGCCTCGCCCAGAACGGCGAACCCAACTCCACCCCCCATTTCGACGCTTTCAGCGCCGACATCCCCCAAGAAGAGCCCCCCCAAGACGTTTCCCCCCAAGCCGGCGCCCCCTTCACCGGCGGCCCCGCCACCCCAACCCCCACGCGCGCCGACCCGGTTCTCGCCTTCACCCGCCTGGCAAGCTGCGTCCGTCAGACCATGTCGCTCGAAAACACCATCGCCACCGAACGCGCCGTCATCACCGACCGCGCCAGCGAGCGCGAACGCAACCGCGCCACCATCGCCGCCCTCTACGCCACCCCGCCCAAACCGCCCGCAACCGCAACACCCCAGCCAAAACCGCCAACCGCCCCGCCAACCGCCGCCAGGCAAAGCCCCACCACCCCGATCCAGGCCGCCCGCACCGACGACAACCCCTTCCCCAGCATCCTCGACAACATCAGCCGCGAAATCGGCATCGACCTCACCGACCCCACCCTCGCCAGCCGCCTGCCAACCAAACAAGCCACCGAAACACCACCCCCTAGCCAAACCGCCCCGCCCACGCCGGCGCAGCCCTTCCCGCAAACCCGGCAAGCGCATTGCGCGGAACCGCCAAACGCCACGCCGCGCCCCGGCGCCGGACCCGACCCATGAAAAACATCATGGGCCAGCAACGCTAGTTCACCATGTTCAAAAAAGCCGGATGGCCCGCACGTCTGGAACCCGACATGCCCCTCTGGCTACGCTGTCGGTGGCCATAAGAAAATCGTGACAGTCACTGCTCGTCCGAAAGCCTGGCGTCCGAAAGCCTGTCGTCCGAAAGCCTGTCGTCCGAAAGCCTGGCGTGCGGCCGCCCGCACGCTGATCCGGCAGCGCGCGTCGGCTGCTTTCGCGTGCGAACAGAATTCTCGGCTACTCCTTGCCGCTGGAACCACCCTCCAACGGCGGAGCAAAATGCGCTGCGACATACCGCCCGACACGCCGCCCCAGCGCTGTCCCCACACTTGTCGAAGACCTGTAGTGAAATCCCGCCCAGATACGCGCATTGCCGACCTCGTCGGTAAATGCATCGAGCGAAGACCAGCGATGAACGACACCCGGCAGCTTTGCGCTGACCATCGAAACCTCGCCGACGCCCTTCAACCCACCAAACGCCTCGATCACACTCGCCGCCGCCCCGCTCTGCACACAATGCGCGCACGGATATTCCGGATGCATCGGCGTGGCCTCAAGCGGCTGCCAGCCGGGGTCGATCTCCGTCGCAGGATTGCCGTCGATATCGCCATTGCGGATGGCAGTGATTGGCCGCCAGAATTCGTAATGATATTTCGCATCGAACGTCGCGATATAAGCGTCGGTCAAAGCCGTTGCATAAGCCGCCATGAAGCGTGCGCTATCGACAAGTGTCATGTGCCGCGCCGCCACAACCTCTCGTGCAATCTGATGATAGGCGCCGGGCCCGGTCGCCAGCCAGAATTTGGCAGTCTCGGTCTGCGCTTGCGTGCGGACCGCACTGTCACGCGCCCCGAACTCTCTCGTCTCATTATAATCGGCAGCCCACTCCCGGCTCGCCAACGCAACCGG
This sequence comes from uncultured Alphaproteobacteria bacterium, assembly GCA_963848205.1. Lineage (GTDB taxonomy): Bacteria > Pseudomonadota > Alphaproteobacteria > Acetobacterales > Acetobacteraceae > BOG-908. The sequence continues at coordinate 1,388,445 of CAWKCV010000003.1, forward strand.
CGGTCCAGGACGGAACTGATCGGGCCGCGCGATCACGAATGGCTGCAGCGTCGCCCAGGACGCTGCAAGCATCGCGCCGGTCGGCACATACCGACCAGGCCGCGTGCGCGGTCGATATCTGTCCGGAGCCGTCGCAGTATCGGTCGCGCGAAGAGCGCAAACACGCACCGCCACCCGTTCGCCCAACTGAAGTCCTGCATCGAGACCCGCCGGCGCAGGCATCGCCTTGACATACGCATCCCGTTGCATCGCAATCTCAGCGGCGTTCTGCGGATGCAATATCTCCAACGCCCTGGCCGCTGCACCGATCGCCGCCGCCGCCTGAGAAGCACCGGCGGGATGATCATCGCTGACCCGATAAGCCCGATTGCGCCGCGCAATCGAGTTGACCGCATCGAACATCGCAACATCGACGATCGCCACTTCTCTCTCGCCAAGCGCACCAGGCAACGCCACGGCCGAAGCCTTGGCATCCCAGTCCGTCACCACATCCGCCCGGGCGGACACGCAATTCGCCAGACAGACAGCCGAAGCCAGCATCCAAGACGCCAGGCTCGCAGCATTCCGCCCGAAAACATACGTCCGCATCACAAAACTCCTGCACCCAGGCCTCGCCAGACGAGCCTGTCCGTTACGGGCAAGTTATAACAGGAAAATCCGCATGCTTGCCGCCTTACCGCAATCCACCCGCAGACGGCCAAAGCGCGCCAATGCACCTTTTGCACCAGGCAATCGCACACGGCCGTGCCGTCTCGCCACCGAAACACGCGCCTGTGGCCGAAACGCCCACCCCGCACCCATCCCGCCTTCACGCAAACCGAACACTCGGGCTACACGGAAACCCCGGGCCGCAAGCCGCCTCCCGGCCACTGCACCGGACCCGACCCATGACCTACCTGCACGCCCTCGTCATCGCTTTCCTGCAGGGCGCCACCGAGATGTTCCCCGTAAGCTCGCTCGGCCACGCCGTCATCGTGCCCGCTTTGCTCGGCTGGAACATCGACCAGCACGCACCCGTCTTCCTGCCCTTCCTGGTGCTGCTCCACCTCGGCACCGCCGCCGCCCTGCTCGCCTATTTCTGGCGCGACTGGTGGGAACTCGCCGCCGGCGTGCTCGGCCTCTCCACCCCCGAACGCTGCCGCGAATCGCGCTACATCCTCCTCCTGCTCATCATCGCCACCATCCCCGCCGTTATCGTCGGCGGCCTGTTCGAACATGCCGTCCGCGCCCTCTTCGCCACCCCCATCACGGCCGCCATCTTCCTCGCCGCCAACGGCATCCTCCTCATCAGCGGCGAATACCTCCGCCGCCGCGCCCCGTTGCGCGTGGGCCAACCCCGCCGCCCCATCGCCACCCTCTCCAAAACCGACGCCATCATGATCGGCTTCTGGCAGTGCCTCGCCCTCCTCCCAGGCGTCTCCCGCTCCGGCGCCACCATCACCGGCGGCCTGCTCCGCGGCATCGACCACTCAGCCTCCGCCCACTTCTCCTTCCTCATCGCCCTCCCCGTCATCCTCGCCGCCACCGCCCTCGAAGTCCCCAAACTCCTCCACCAGGACGTCCCGCCCGCCACCCTGCACATGGCCATCCTCGCCGCCATCGTCGCCGGCATCGTCGCCTTCCTCAGCACCGCCCTCCTGATGCGCTACTTCCGCGGCACCGATAAACTCGCCCTCAACCCCTTCGGCTACTACTGCATCGCCGCCGGCGCCCTCAGCGGTGCCATCCTCCTCCTTACCTGACGCAAACCCGCTGGCCGACACGATCACGCCAGTCCCGAATGCGCGGAGCCCAGCCATGACACAGCAAGAAAGCAGTCCCTTTTTGAAAAAAAGGACCAAAAAACGTCTGCAACGCTGTCACGAAGCCCCCGACCACCAAACGCCAAATTTCAGAAGTTTTTGGGGCTTTTTCAAAAAAGGACTGCTTCCTGTCCTTCTTTGCGCCGCCGCAGCCGCCCTCCCCCCGGCCGCCCGCCCCTATTCCCGCCAAGACCTCCCCTGGTGGCACGCCCGCTTCATCACCAAACAAAACGAACTCCGAACCGCCAACCCAGACCTCATCTGGCTAGGCGACAGCATCACCCAGCAATTCGAAACCGCCGGCCCCGAACCCTGGCGCAATTTCGCCCCCATCTGGAACCGCTTCTACGCCCCCCGCCACGCGGTAAACCTCGGCTTCAAAGGCGACGCCACCGCCCACCTCCTCTGGCGCATCCAAAACGGCGAACTGGCCAACATCCACCCCCGCCTGGCCATCATCCTCATCGGCGCCAACAATTTCGGCCATCTCCACTGGCCCGCCCAACCCACGCTGCAGGGCATCGAAGCCATCACGGCCACCCTCCACCAACGCCTGCCGCAAACGAAAATCCTCCTCCTCGGCGTGCTCCCCAGCATCCGCAGCGCCTGGGTCGACGCCAACACCGCCGAACTCAACACCGCCCTCGCCCGCCGCTACGCCGCCGGGACCGACGCCACGTTCATCGACCTCACCCCCCTCTTCCTCACCCATGGCCACATCGACCCCAGCCGCTTCATCGACCCACACCTCACGCCGCCCGACCCGCCATTGCACCCGGATGCCGCGACGCAGTTGCGGATTGCCGAGACGATCGAGCCTGCGGTCGAGAAACTCATGAAGTGAGGCAGCAGTCCTTTTTTGAAAAAAGGACCAAAAAACTTTCACCACCTCGCATTTGATACAGCAAGGCTCACGAACGTCTCAAATGCGAACAGCCAAAAAGTCTTTTGCTTCTTTTCTTCAGAAAAAAGGCCTTCCCTCCTCCGTAACAAATTGTTTTCTAACGCTTGCCCACCCAGACATCGTTTCCTTCTCTCATGCCGAACCGAAGGAGGCTCCCATGAGATACGTCCTGCTCGCCGCCGCCCTCGCCTGCCTCGCCACCCCCGCCAGCCACGCCGCAAACGTCAACAACCCTTACGGCAACATCAACCCCGCCAACGACGCCGGCAACGACACTGGTGATTCCGAAGTCGAAGCCCTCAACCAATCCCAGCTCGACAGCAACGGCATCGCCCGCCCTCGCCACGTCGCTCGTCCGCGCTACGCCCGCCCCCGCAACCCGTTTGCCTACGTCCCCGACCGCACGCAAACCTACCCCACCACCCCCTACCAGACCCAGCCTTACCCGCCGCGCTACTACGCCTCTCCCAACACTTACAATTACGGCTATCCGCCACCGCAACCGCCCAACGACTGAGCAGCCGCAAACCCGGCCAATGTGACAAAGCGTAAGCTTTCGTTTGCGCGCTTTACGCGAACATCCTCGCGCTCAATGTGCTGATCCAAGCGCCCGGATGCGCCCCCGAAAGCGTTACCCCCGAAAGCGTTACCCCCGAAAGCGTTACATGGAGTCGAAGCACATGCGTTGGAACACAGCCGCATCTCTCGTCTGCGGCACACTCGCTCTGTCTGCCTGCGCCACCACCACCCCCGTCGTCGCCGTCCCCGGCCCGAACAAGGACATCGCCGCCTTCCAGAAAGACGACCTGGCCTGTCGTGCCCAAGCCAGCCAGGCGGCCCATGGCCCGCTCGGCGCCCAAACCGCGTCGGACGGCAGCAACGCCGAATGGACTCGCTACTTCGCCGCCCTCACCCAGTGCGCCACCGCCCACGGCGACACCGTCGCCGCTGTCCCCTGGACAACCGCCTACGCCGCCTATCTCGGCACGCCCTATGCCTACCCGGCGTTCGCCGCTCCCGTCGGCTACGGCTACGGCTATCCCTACGCCTACGGCTATGCCGGCGATCCGTTCTTCTACGGCTACGGCTATCCGTTCTTCGGCGGCATCGGCTTCTACGGGGCCGGCTTCTACGGCCACGGCTATTACGGCCACGGTTGGGGCGGCTACCGCGGCGGGTGGGGCGGCTACCATGGTGGCGGCTTCGGCGGCTTCCACGGCGGCGGCACCTTCGGCGGCTTCCATAGCGGCGGCGGCCACCGCTAAAAACTGGGCCGCTCCGGGCATCGGCGCTACGCCGATGCCCGGAGCGGCCCCGTTCGCACTAGACTATGCCGCGAGGCGCTGCAGATAAGCCTGAACGAACTGTGGCAGGTGCCCGCCCAGCCAATCGCCCATCTCCTGCTCTTCCTTCATCGACTGTTCCAGCGTCGCCACGTCGTCGTTCGCACCGCACGCCGTGGCCAGCGTCACCAACACCTTGTACGACCCGATTTCGTAAGCCTTGTAGCCCACGGCCGCGAGCATGTTCTTCACCACCTCGTCGCCGGCAAATGCGTGCACGAACCCAGCCACCGTCGCCACCGACCCGGTCACCGCTTCCTTCAACGGATTGGCCGCCGCGCCATGCTTGGCCAGCAGCTTGTCCAACCGCGCCGCCTGCTCCGTCGACCGCGCCCGCTCCTGCTCCATGCGCGCATGCAGCTCCGGATACGGCTCCATCCGGCTCAGCTCGTTCTTGATCGTCCCGATCGCCTGCGTCTCCACCGCGTGCTGATTCCGCAGCCCGGTCAGATACACGTCGGTTACCTTGCTCATGCCGCTCATGCTAAGCTCCTGATCTAGAGAAGTCTCAGCAACGCAAGCGCCAGCGCCAGTTTCGCCAACGCCGATCAGTTTATTTTGCACTTGCCAATCCAACGAGGCACCCGGTGCGTGCTGGGCCATGCTGGCGACATGGAACGGCGCGGCCTGGAAACGGACGAGGATCACGCGAGGACAAAACGTTTCCCGATGCTTGAATCCTATCGCATCAGATGCACCAAAAGCAACGCATCGGCGCCCGAAGCTATGGCTAGGCAGACTGCCTTCGTTTAACAAATGCACGCCTGCGTCGATTGCAAAACGCCGTCGAACCAAGGGGCATACGCGAGGAGATCAATATGGCAGAGGGCGGCAGCGGACTGGGCCCGATCGATTCAAGCAACTTTGTCTATGTACCGGCACCTGTCAAACTGCTCGCCGCAATCCTGCTGATGCTCGCTTTACTGGTAAGCCTGGGCGTCTCGCTCGTCTTTGCATTCCGCAAAGAGAATGAAGAGATTGCAATCTACGCGCTGTCTTTCGCACAATTATGCACCGTCGTTCTCGTCGTCGGCCTGGTCGCTGTCTATTCGGAACGAGAAGCCGGGATATCGGTCCTTCAAACCAAAGGCGACAAGTTTCTCGATGTCACACTGACGGCCGCTCTACGCCGGATCACGATCAAAGACGCCGTAGGCGCCGTCACACATCGCTTTGCTGTCAAGCTTCAACCCCACGCATCTGACAAGACCGAAATCCTGTCCATTGTGCACAGGGATATTTTCGGGCGTGTTTACACATGTCATCTTCAGGAAGAGAAGGGTGAGAATACGCTACCATTCAAGATGTGGGTGGGGCTCAATGTATTCCGCCTCTTCGTCATATATTTCATCGACGTGCAGCCCCAAAACACCTCCTTTCTTGCCTGGCGCTCCGGCCAGACAGTCCCGCAATCGCCGGAACAGTTCTACACGCGCTGGCTTCGCGAAGAGGTGTTTCCCTTCACCTTCGGTGGAGCCGAGCATGTCGGCTACCGCGTCAATTTCGAGCTGGTCGGCGCCGACGACGCCTCATTCGTATCGGTCTGGCTGACGGTAGAAGCGGCAAAAGACTTTCTGACAAACCCGTCGCTGAAGCTGTTCTGGTCACAAGACATTGCCATGATGACCGAGTCTTTTCTTCGGACCGGTTTGCGTCGCGGTTTGCGCATGAGCACGGCAATCGACCCTGGTCCACTTTAGCCATACGCCGTTGCATGCTAACCCCGGAGTCCGCGACAGCTCGATGAAAGTTTTCTGCTATTTTTTTCCAACAAAAAAGAAGGCTTGCTTCAAGCCCCACGCCTCACGGAGGTTACATGGTAAATCTGTCTAAACGACCGGAAATCCATCTAGTCAACGACTTAGATGGTGGGCGCGACAGGGATTGAACCTGTGACCCCCGCCGTGTGAAGGCGATGCTCTACCGCTGAGCTACGCGCCCGGTCTGTTCGAAGCGCGTGTGTAGCCACCCTCGGCACCACGCGCAAGTCGATCCGTCAGGTACTCTCGCCCACCGCCATGCGCACCAGTTCGGCCCCCTCCTGCACCATTTCGCCCACCTGGTGCGCCACCAGTTCCACCGTGCCGTCCGCCGGCGCCGTTACCGTAATCTCCATCTTCATCGCTTCCAGCACCACCAGCGCCGCCCCGCGCACGACCCTATCGCCCACCGTCACCAGCACACGCGCCACCCGCGCCGGAATGGGCGCCGTCAGCTTGCCGCCGGCCGCCTGCGCCGCGACCGGCGGCGCCAGTGGATCGATCACTTCGAACACCTCGTTGCGCCCGCGATGCACCACGAAAACTTGCCCAGCATGCCTCACTGCGTGCATACGATGCGGCACGTCGTCCACGACGAACGCCATCTTGCCGCCCGCAACCTTCCCGACTTGCACGACAACAACACCCGACGGCAACGCCACCGCCAACGCCCCGCCAGCCCGATGCTCCACCCGGATTGCCAATCTCGCGCCACGATACGCCAGCAGAACATCCTCGTGCCCGGCGCCATTCATTCGCCAACCATCGCGCTCCTGCCAAGGCGACCACGGATCGCCCGCCACCCCGTCCAGCCGTCGATCCTCTCGCGCCGCCAGCACCGCGGCCACGAACACAGCCGCCTCTTCCGTCCCGTCATTTTTCAAAACCGCAGGGTGGCGATCGATAAAACCGGTATCCACCGCGCCCGCCGCGAAATCTGGCTCGCTCGCCACCGCCCGCAGCAGATCCAGGTTGGTCTGCACGCCGACAATCTCGTATCCCTCCAGCGCCACACGCAACCTGCGCAGCGCCGCTGCCCGATCACTCCCCCAAACGATCAGCTTGGCAATCATCGCGTCATAATAAGGCGTAATCGCGTCGCCCTCGCGCACCCCGCTATCCACCCGCACGAATGTGCGTTCCCCGGGCGCACTCTCTTCCGGCAAGCGCAAATGCACCAATTTCCCGATCGACGGCAAAAAACCGCGCGCCGGATCCTCCGCATAAACCCGGACCTCGATTGCATGCCCATCGATCCGCAAGTCTTCGGCCAGCATCGGCAATCTCTCGCCGGCCGCCACCCGCAACTGCCACTCCACCAGGTCGCATCCTGTGATCATCTCCGTCGCCGGATGTTCCACCTGCAACCGCGTATTCATCTCCATGAAGTAGAACGCATCACCCTCGGCAATGAATTCCACCGTCCCCGCGCCCACGTAATCGACCGCCCGCGCGGCCGCCACCGCCGCCTCGCCCATCGCCGCCCGGCGCGCCGCGTCCATTCCCGGCGCCGGCGCTTCCTCGATGACCTTCTGATGCCGCCGCTGTATCGAACAATCGCGCTCGAACAGGCTCACTGTATTGCCGCGCGTATCGGCAAATATCTGTATCTCAATATGCCGAGGCCGCGTCAGATACTTCTCGATCAGCAACCGGCCATCGCCGAACGCCGCCTGAGCCTCCCGCGCCGCCCCCCCGATCGCCGCCTCAAGCGCCCCCGCATCTTCCACCACCCGCATCCCGCGCCCGCCACCACCGGCCGACGCCTTGATCAACACCGGAAACCCGATCGCCCGTGCCGCTTCCCCCAACGTCGCCAAGTCCTGTGCGTCGCCATGATACCCAGGCACCAACGGCACGCCGGCCGCACCCATCAGCGACTTCGCCGCCGCCTTCGACCCCATCGCCCGCATGCTCGAAGCCGGCGGCCCGATCAGAACGATGCCGCCCTGCACACAAGCATCGGCAAAATCCGCATTCTCCGACAGAAACCCATAACCCGGATGGATCGCCTGCGCCCCCGTCCGCCGCGCCGCCCCGATGATCGCATCGATGCAAAGATAGCTGTCCTTCGCAGGCGCCGGCCCAATCGCCACCGCCTCGTCGGCCATCTCCACATGCAGCGCCCCGGAGTCGGCCGCCGAGAATACCGCCACCGTTCGCACACCCAACCGCCGGCACGTGCGGATGACGCGGCAGGCGATCTCGCCGCGGTTAGCAATCAATATCCTGTCGAACATCGCCGCCGCCTACATGCGGAACACGCCGAATCGCGTGTCCTCCACCGGCGCATTCAAACTCGCCGAAATTGCCAACCCCAGCACACGACGCGTATCGGCGGGATCGATCACGCCATCGTCCCACAGCCGCGCACTCGCATAGTACGGATGCCCCTGCGTCTCGTACTGCGCCTCGACCGGCGCGCGAAACGCCGCCTCGTCCTCTGCCGGCCAACTCTCGCCACGCGCCTCGATCGCATCGCGTCGCAACTGGCTCAGCACGCTCGCCGCCTGCGCGCCGCCCATCACCGAAATCCGCGCATTCGGCCACATCCACAAAAAACGTGGCGAATACGCCCGCCCACACATCCCGTAATTGCCCGCCCCGAAACTCCCGCCCACCACCACGGTGAATTTCGGCACATTCGCGGTGGCGACCGCGGTCACCATCTTGGCGCCATCCTTGGCAATCCCCGCCGCCTCATATTTTTGCCCAACCATGAAGCCGGTTATATTCTGAAGGAAAACCAGCGGAATCTTCCGCTGCGCACACAATTCTATGAAATGCGCCCCCTTCTGTGCACTCTGCCCGAACAGGATGCCGTTATTGGCGACGATGCCCACCGGATACCCGCAGATACGCGCGAACCCGGTCACCAGCGTCGGCCCATACAACTGCTTGAACTCGTCGAACTCCGACCCGTCCACCACACGCGCAATCACCTCGCGTATGTCGAACGGCACACGCCGATCCGACGGCACGATCCCATACAATTCGTCGGCCGCAAACAACGGCGCCACCGGCGCACGCACATCCAGCTCGACCCGTTTCACCGTATTCAAATTACTCACGATCCGACGTGCAATCCCCAGCGCGTGCGCGTCATTCTCCGCCAGATGATCCGTCACGCCCGAGGTCCGGCTATGCAGATCGCCGCCCCCGAGATCCTCCGCGCTCACGATCTCTCCGGTCGCCGCCCGCACCAAAGGCGGTCCCGCGAGAAAGATGGTGCCCTGATTGCGAACGATGATGCTCTCGTCGCACATCGCCGGCACATACGCACCACCCGCCGTGCACGACCCCATCACCACAGCGATTTGCGCAATGCCCGCCGCCGACATCTGCGCCTGGTTGTAGAAAATCCGCCCGAAATGATCGCGGTCCGGGAACACCTCATCCTGGTTCGGCAAATTCGCCCCGCCACTATCGACAAGATAGATGCACGGCAGCCGGTTCGCCGCCGCGATCTCCTGCGCCCGCAAATGCTTCTTCACCGTCAGCGGGAAATACGTGCCGCCCTTGACGGTGGCATCGTTGGCCACCACCACGCACTGCCGCCCGCTTACCTGCCCCACACCCGCAATCACGCCGGCCGACGGCACCTCGCCATCATACATGCCATACGCCGCCAATTGCCCCACTTCCAAAAACGGCGTTCCAGCATCGAGCAGGTTATGCACCCGATCACGCGGCAACAACTTGCCACGCCCGACATGCCGCTTGCGCGATGCTTCCCCACCGCCCGCGCAAGCGCGCGCGGCCACGCTACGAAGATCGTCGACCAACGCCTGCATGGCATCGCGATTGGCGGCGAACGCTGGCGTGCTGGTATCGATCATGGTCGGGAGGGTTGGCATGTCGAATGCTCTTTTATGTCAATAAAAAGAAAGGCCTTCTTTTCTGAAGAAAGGAAGCAAAAGACGTTTGCTCCGCTGTCGCGATGCTCACGATGAGCCTCGCGACAGCGGGCCAAGTGCTTTTTGGTCCTTTCTTCAAAGGAGGACTGCTTGCCTCACGCCAACTCGGCAAACAACTCCCGCCCGATCAGCATCCGCCGTATCTCGCTCGTCCCAGCCCCGATCTCGTACAGCTTCGCATCGCGCAACAGGCGCCCCGTCGGATAATCGTTGATGTACCCGTTCCCACCCAAACACTGGATCGCCTCCAACGCCATCCAAGTCGCCCGTTCGGCGGCAAACAAGATTGCGCCCGCGGCATCCTTGCGCGTCGTCTGCCCGCGATCGCACGCCTTTGCCACCGCATACACATACGCACGCGCCGCACCGAGCGTCACGTACATGTCCGCCAGCTTGCCTTGCATCAACTGGAATTCGCCGATCGCCTGCCCGAACTGCTTTCGGTCGTGCACATAGGGCAGCACCACATCCATGCACGCCTGCATGATCCCGATCGGCCCCGCCGCCAGCACGGCACGCTCGTAATCGAGCCCGCTCATCAGTACCCGCGCGCCGCCGCCCACGCCGCCCATCACGTTCTCCTCGGGCACTTCGCAATCGGCGAACACGAGCTCACCGGTGTTGCTGCCGCGCATGCCGAGCTTGTCGAGCTTCTGCGCCACCGAAAAGCCAGGCGTCTCGCGCTCGACCAGAAACGCCGTCACACCGCGCGATCCGGCCTGAAGATCCGTCTTGGCGTAAACCACCATCACGTCGGCGTCCGGCCCATTGGTGATCCACATCTTCGTGCCGTTCAGCACATACCGGTCGCCGCGACGCTCGGCACGCATCTTCATGCCGATCACGTCAGAGCCCGCATTCGGCTCGCTCATCGCCAAGGCGCCCACGTGCTCGCCGGAAATCAGTTTCGGCAGGTAGCGGCTCTTCTGTTCCTTGCTGCCATTGCGCGATATCTGATTGACGCACAGGTTGCTATGCGCACCATAACTCAACCCGACAGACGCGCTTGCCCGGCTGATTTCTTCCATTGCGACGACATGTTCCAGATAACCCATGCCGGCGCCGCCAAAATCCGGATCGGCCGTCACGCCCAACACTCCGAGATCGCCCATCTTGCGCCACAGATCGGCAGGAAAATCGTTGTCTCGGTCAATCGCGGCCGCACGCGGCGCAATCTCGTCGGACGCGAATCCGGCCACTGCGTGCCGCAGCATGTCCGCCTGCTCGCCGAGGTCAAACTCGAGAGCCCTCGTTGCATTGCTTGGCATTGTCTCTCCCTTTAGCCCGAATGTTATGGTGTTTGCCGATTTCACGAAAGAGGGCGATGAAAACAGGTGGTTACCACTGATAATGGATCGGGCGAACGTCTCGCCTTCGGCATTCTCGACTTTACAAAAGGAAACAAACGTATTCGAGATTGTGCAAGCAGGCGCAGCTAACTATATCTGCTATCATCAGGACTAGAGAAGACCCGAATGCCCTCCGACGAACAGAATAACACCCTCCTCGATCTCACCGTTCAGATCGTATCTGCCCATGTTGGCAATAACGCGGTTGCTCCGAACAGCCTTCCTGCCCTTATCGAGCAGGTCTACAATGCGCTCCGCACCGCCGGCCGCGAAGCAACTCCGCCGCCCGCTGAGAAGCAGCAGCCTTTCGTACCCGCCAAGCGCTCCATTTTTCCCGATTACATCATCTGCCTCGAAGATGGTCGCCAGTTGAAGACTTTGAAGCGCCATCTGCGCTCGACATTCAATCTTTCGCCCGAACAGTATCGCGAGAAATGGGGTCTGCCGTCCGATTATCCGATGGTGGCGCCGAATTACGCCGAACACCGCTCCCGCCTGGCCAAACAGTTGGGTCTCGGTCGCAAGCAGGCCGAGGAGCCTGAAATTGCCGCGGAGGATGACGAGACTGAAGAAGCGCCGCGTCCTGTCGCCGCCAGCGAACCGCGCGAGCCGACCCGTCGCCGCGGCGAGCCCACCGCCGCATCGGTCTTTGCAAGCTTCCCGAGCAAGTCGGAAACAGCGCCCGCGGAAGAGGCGCCCACACGCAAGAAGCGTGGGCGCAAGCCGTTCTCCAAGCAGCTCGCGCGGTCGATGCCGCGCTGAGAAATCCGGGGCATGGCGCACGCTTTCATCTGTGATTTCGCCCGCACCCCGATCGGCCGATACGGCGGCGCATTGCGCGACGTTCGTACCGACGATCTGGCGGCGATACCACTGCGTGCGCTCATGCAGCGTCACCCCGACATGGATTGGTCGGCAGTCGATGACTGCATTTTCGGCTGTGCCAACCAAGCCGGTGAAGATAATCGCAACCTAGGCCGCATGGCCGTTTTGCTCGCCGGCCTGCCTGCCAGCATTCCGGCCTGCACGCTCAATCGACTGTGCGGCTCAGGGCTCGATGCCGTCGGTAGCGCAGCACGCGCCATCCGCGCCGGCGACGCGTCGCTTATTCTCGCCGGCGGCGCCGAGAGCATGACGCGGGCACCATTCGTCATGGCGAAAGCCACCGAGGCGTTTTCACGTCAGGCACAGCTGGAAGACACCACAATTGGCTGGCGCTTCATCAACCCGTTGATGCGTCAGCAATATGGCACCGACTCGATGCCCGAAACCGCTGAGAATGTCGCCGAAGAATACGCCGTCTCACGCGCCGATCAGGACGCGTTCGCCTATCGCAGCCAGATGCGAACCAAAGCCGCACAGGATCGCGGCTTCTTCGCCGGCGAGATCGTCCCAGTAAAAATCGCCAACAAACGCGGCGAGATCGTCGTCGATACCGACGAACATCCGCGCGCAGACACCACGCTGGAAGGTCTGGCGAAGTTGCGCGCGGCCTTCCGCTCGCCCGGCACGGTCACTGCCGGCAACGCGTCCGGCGTCAATGACGGCGCGGCCGCCTTGATCATCGCCTCCGAAGAACAGGCTGCGCGTCAGAACCTCACGCCGCGCGCCCGCATCGTTGCCATGGCCACCGCCGCCGTGCCGCCACGCATCATGGGCATCGGCCCGGCACCAGCCACCGAGAAACTGCTGTCGCTGACGGGCCTGAAGATCGCCGATATCGACATCATCGAGCTGAACGAGGCCTTTGCAGCACAGGCACTGGCCGTCACACGCATGCTCGGCCTCCCCGACGATGCACAACACGTCAATCCGAACGGCGGCGCCATCGCACTTGGCCACCCGCTCGGCATGTCAGGCGCGCGCCTCGCAATGACCTCGATCCGAGCGCTGCACGATCAAGGCGGCAAACGCGCCATTGCCACGATGTGCATCGGCGTTGGACAAGGCATCGCCATCTTGCTGGAGAAAGTTTAGCGCGCTGTCGCAAGCCCGGCGACAGCGGACCAAAAATCGTTGCTTCCTTTCTTCAGAAAAGAAGACTCTTCCTCAATCCGCCGCATCCGCCATCTTCGAATGCGCGACCTTCCGCATCGAATCCTCGACATGCCGGCTGAACACGTATTCCGCAGGCCGCTGCTTATCCAATGAAATCTCCGGCGCCATCGCGCCCTCCAGCTTCGGCCCGCGCAGCAGCACACGGGCGATCTTCAGCGGATTTTTCACCGAGTTCGACTACCGCGCTCGCCTCATAGCCGGAATGCACCATGCAATCGGCGCATTTCTCGTAGTTTCCGGTGCCGTAGCTATCCCAATCCGTCGATTCCATCAGTTCGGTAAACGTCTTGGCGTAACCTTCACCCAGCAGATAGCAGGGCCGCTGCCAGCCGAACACGTTGCGCGTCGGGTTGCCCCAAGGCGTGCAATGATACTCCTGGTTGCCGGCCAGGAAATCGATAAAAAGCGGGCTCTGTCCAAACTTCCAGCCACGACCTTTTCCACGCTTGAGAATGTCGCGGAACAGTTGCTTGGTCTTCTGCCGGCCGAGGAAATGTGCCTGATCGGGCGCGCGCTCGTAGGCATAACCCGGCGAGGTCATGATGCCATCGATGCCCATCGCGGTCACGTCGTCGAAGAACTTGGCGACACGCTCTGGCTGCGCGCCGTCGAACAAGGTGCAGTTGATGGACACGCGGAAACCGCGCTCCTTGGCTAGCTTGATCGCCGCGACCGCGCGGTCGTAGGTCCCGTCCTGACTGACGGCGCGATCGTGCATGTCGCGGTCGCCATCGAGATGGATGTCCCACGTGAACGACGGATGCGGCTTGTATTGATCCATCTTCTTCTCAAGCAGCAGGGCGTTCGTGCAGAGATAGATGAACTTGCCACGTGCCAGCAGCTTCTCGACAATTTCCGGCATTTCGCGATGCAGCAGCGGCTCGCCGCCGGCGATCGAGACGACAGGCGCGCCGCACTCATCGGCCGCTTCGAGACATTCCGCGACAGAGAGGCGCTGATTGAGGATCGGCGCCGGGTAATCGATCTTGCCGCAGCCGCCGCAAGCCAGATTGCACCGAAACAACGGCTCCAGCATGAGCACGAGCGGGTAACGCTTGCGGCCCGCCAGGTGCTGCTTGACGACGTATGCACCGACCCGGAGCACCTGCTTCAGAGGAACCGACAATCCACATTCTCCTAAGCGGCCATCTGCCTGAACCGCAACTCGGCGGCGGGTCGGTATGGCTTACGCTGGTTGGCAAGCACGGCCTTGGCCGTGTTGAAGACACGCCCCACATTGGGCGGCGCGACGGCACATGCCACCCTATAAGTGCCCGATATCGCATTGCGTTGCAAAATGAACAACACAAGCCACTCTAACCCGTTGCATTGCTGCGCTTCTGCTGCATGCGAGACACAGGCGCTTTCCCGCGCCCCGCTCCGACTCGGAAGGCCCATATGAACGCGCGGCCTGACAAGCCCGCGCGCATCCGGGCCGACACGATGCTGGCCGAACGCGGACTGGCCGAAAGCCGGACGCGCGCGCAGGCGCTCATCCTGGCAGGGCGCGTATTCGCCGGCCAGCGTCGCATTGCCAAGGCCGGCGACCTGCTGGCGGCCGATACCGCCTTGGAAGTGCGCGGCAACGATCATCCCTGGGTCTCGCGCGGCGGGCTCAAGCTCGACCATGGCTTGTCCCATTTCGGGCTGAGCCCGCTTGGGCTCGTTTGCCTCGATGTGGGCGCCTCCACCGGCGGATTTACCGATGTGCTGCTGCATCACGGCGCGGCGCGGGTGCATGCGGTCGATGTGGGCCACGGCCAGCTCGCCTGGAAGCTGCGCGGCGACCCGCGCGTCGTCGTCCATGAAAAAACCAATGCCCGCCACCTGGTACCGGAAACTTTGGGCGAGATGGTCGATGCGTTGGTCTGCGACGCAAGCTTCATCGGCCTGCGCACGGTCCTGGCGGCGCCGCTCGCGCTGTGCCGCACGGGCGCCTGGGCGGTCGCGCTGATCAAGCCGCAATTCGAGGCCGGCCCAGGGCAGGTGGGCAGCAAAGGCGTGGTACGCGACCCCGAAGTGCACCGATCGGTCTGCGCGGCAGTCGAGGATTGGTGGCGCGGTTTGCCGGGCTGGCAGATCCTCGGGATAGAGCCGAGCCCGATCACCGGGCCCGAGGGCAATCGAGAGTTCCTGATCGCGGCGCGCCTGCTCGCGGTAGCGTGATGTCCTTGATAGAGTTCGTTAATCTTCCGATGTCACTTTAGCGCCGCATACAGGAACCGGCAGGCGGCTCTTGTCGACGGAGCCGGGCCATTATGCTGTCGAACAGGCTGCGGACGAGGATTGGTGACGACGTCACAACCTTGCCCAGCCTAGTCGGCACCGGCCGCGCGCTTTCGAGCCACGCCGTAACCGCGAGCATGCGCCAGCATGGAATCGCGCTCACACCGGATAACTACGCGATCTGGCAGTGCTATCTTTCCGGCGAGAACAGCACGCTGAAACGCGCGATCGATATCGTGCTCTCGAATGGATTGGTGCTGGAAGAGCGCTCTTTGCGCGCCCTGTTCGTCCGGCACATCCTGCACGGGCGTGAAACACAGGCGCTGCAGCAAGCGGCCGCACGCACGCTCGAGACGGCGCGCGAGTTGGTTACGATCAGCGTAGGCACGCAGGTGCGATCGGTGGTCGACCGGCTCACCGAACGGCTGGCGAGCCTGGTGCGCCAAGGTGAGTTTCTCGCACGCGAGCTGACCCAGGCGGAGGAGCGTATCGCCCAGCTCGAAATCCAGCTCAACGAGGCACGCCAGGAAGCCTGCACCGACAGCCTGACCAATGTCGCCAATCGGCGCGCTTTCGATCGGACGCTCCGGGCGATGGCGGGCGATGCAATGAACAATGGCAGCGAGGTCGCCTTTCTGCTCCTCGACATCGACCATTTCAAAGCGGTCAATGACCGCTTCGGCCATCCTGCGGGCGATGAAGTGCTGAGGATGATCGCGGCGACGCTAACCCGCTCGGTACGCGGCGGCGATGTGGTGTCGCGTTACGGCGGCGAGGAATTCGCGGTCATTCTGCCGGCGACGTCCCAGCATGGCGCGGTCACGACGGCGAATAATCTGCGCGCCGCCATCGAGGATCAGTCCTTGCTGATACACTGCGCCCAAGGCGGGCACCCGGCGAGTTTGCGCGTCACCATCTCCGCGGGCGTGAGTTGCTATGAGCATGGCGAGTCGTTGAGCACCTGGCTGAGCCGGGCGGACGAGGCGCTCTACCGGGCCAAAAACAGCGGCCGTAACCGGGTGATGTTCGGTGATGCCGGTGCCGTCGGGGCGCTGAAGGCGTGATTATCTGCTGATGAAACCGCCGCCCAGCACGCGTGAACCATCATAGAGCACGCAGCCCTGGCCGGGCGCGGGCAGCGCATCCTCCGCGAGGACGACCTCGCCACCATCACCCCTAGGATGAACAACCGCATCGCGCAGCGTATCGCGCGCGCGCAGCTTCACCTGGCAGGCAATCCCCTCCGCAGGCGTGTCGATCAGCCAGTTCATCGCCCGCAGCCGCAGCTGCCGCGTCCCCGTCGTGCGCGGGCCCACCACGATCCGCCGCGTGGCAGGCTGCAGCTCGACAACCAGTTGCGCCAGCCCGCCATCCATCGCGGCGGGGCCAAGCCGCTTGGCCTGACCAATCGTGTAGCGTGCCACGCCCTGATGTTGGCCAAGCACCCGCCCGTCGCGGCTGACGATGTCGCCCGGCTCGGCCGCCTCCGGACGCAGCTTGGCCACGAGGTCGGCATAGCTGCCGCTCGGCACGAAGCAGATATCCTGGCTGTCCGGCTTGTCCGCGACCGCGAGGCCCAGCCGTTCCGCGATGCGGCGCGTCGCAGCCTTGTCCGCCATGTCGCCCAGCGGAAACCGGCAAAACTCAAGCTGTTCGCGCGTGGTGGCAAATAGAAACCAGCTCTGGTCGCGCTGTGCATCGGCCGCACGATGCAGTTCCGCACCCTGCTCGCCTTCGACGCGCCGCACATAATGGCCGGTTGCCAACGCGTCCGCACCAAGGTCGCGCGCCATGCCGAGCAGGTCGGTGAATTTCGGGCCCTGATTGCAGCGCACGCAGGGCACCGGCGTCTCGCCCGCCGCATAGGAACTGGCAAAATCGTCGATCACGGTGGCGCGAAAGCGGGCTTCGGCGTCGATCACGTAATGCGGGATGCCGAGCCGGTCGGCGACATCGCGCGCATCGTGGATATCCTGGCCGGCGCAGCAGGCGCCACGCCGGGACGTGGCGGCGCCATGATCATACAGCTGCAGGGTGATGCCGATCACCTCGTGGCCTTGCTCGTGCAGCAGGCCGGCGACGACGCTGCTGTCCACGCCGCCGGACATGGCTACTACTGTGCGCAACCTTCGCTTCCTAAAAAGGCGAGGGGCTTTGCCCTTCGATCCCCACCACGGGCGGCGCCCCTGGACCTGCGATATGGGGCCTCGCCACCAGTTACGAAGTACGGGATGCGCCGGGTTGGACGGTGACGTTGACTTGGAGGGTAGTGAAGCCGGACTGGCCGCGGTTGATCAGGTGCACGGTGAAGCTGTCCGGACCGGAATAGCCTGCGTTCGGCGTGTATTCGATGCTCGTCTTGCCATTATACTTGACCACTGTGGTCCGCTCGCCGTGCGGCGGGCGCGCCGGCAACAGCGGCGCGTCGAACGGCAGGCCGGCATTGTTGGTGAGTGTCGCCGCGCAATACCCGCCATCGTTGGCAACCGTCATGCTAACCACCGCGGTGCCGCCATCGGCCACATGAAACGGGGCGACTGTGCAGACGGCAGCGGGCGACAGGCCAAGGTGATACGGCAAGGGAGCTGGCGCATCGGCCACCGGCGCCGGCGGTTTCTGACAACCGGACAGCAGCACGCCCAACGCCAGGCTGGCTGGCGCGATGAAGGAGACCGGACGGAAAGGCTGCAACGACATACTCCGCTGAACTGGGCACGCCTGAACGGCGCAAATTGGGACTCGAATGGCCACGAACCGGCGCGCTACCACAAGCGCATAGCGTGGCGACGCTGCCACGGCCAGGGGTGGAGCCTTCACCCAAGGTAACGTTAGGTGACGCAGGCGCGAAATATGCCCTTGGGGTTGGACAGGCCACGCGCCCCCGATTTATGTGTTCAACAGGCGGGTCCCGCCGGTTGCGCGATATTGCCGGAGTTTGATCATGCGTGTTGTTCTCGTCGCCATCCTCGCCGGTGGCCTTATGCTCGGCGCCCCTGGCCTGCAGGCCGCCACGAAACACAGGAGCAGCAAATCGGCGTCCAGCGGGATCGTCGGTGCGCCGGCCTGCGTCTATGACGCCGATCGCACAGCGTTCGACATCGAAGGGCTAAAGAGCCAGCTCATGGTCACCGCAGAGACGTGCGGCCAGTCGGCTCACGACAAATACGGCGCGTTCATGTCGCGCTATCTGCCGCAGGTGGCCAGCGCGGAGGACGAGCTGCACCGCTACTTCAACCGTTCGTATGGACGGACCGGCTCGAAAGCCTATGACGAATACATGACCCAGCTGGCCGACAACCAGGAGCAGGTTGGCCTGAAAGCCGGCACCGCCTACTGCGACAACCTCAACGTCATGTATGACGAGGTGCTGAGCCTGCACGACGGCACGGAACTGCACGATTACAGCAACAGCAAGCTGCTGTATCAGCCCGCCACCTTCACCACCTGCACCGGCGCCCAGCCGATGCCCGCGAAGTCCAAGTCGCATCACACCGCCAGGTCGAAGCGAACCTGAACTAGCTAAAGTTTTTTGGTCCTTTTTTCACAAAAGGACTGCTTCCTTACCTCAGAATAATCTCCACCCGCCGGTTCTGCGGCTCGCGAACCCCCGCCGCCGTCTGCACCAGCGGATTGCTCTCGCCAAACCCATGAATGGAGATCTCCGAACGATTGACCCCGTCGCGCACCAGCTCGGCTTCCACGGTCTGCGCGCGACGCACGGATAGGCGCTGGTTGTAGGCGGCCGTGCCGGACAGGTCGGTGTAGCCGTTGACCTCGATACGCGTGGTCTGCACGTGGGTGGAGGCGGCCGCCGCTTCGGCGACGATCTGGCGCGCGCGGGCCGTGAGATCGGCGCGGTCCCAATCGAAAAACACCAGATAGGTGCGGGCCGGCTCGGGCGCCGGTGCGGCAGAAGCCTGCGTCTGCTGCTGCGCCACAACCGGGGGAGCCGGCGTGAACAGGGCATAGCGAAGGCCGATCATCGCGCTGTGGTTGTAATTGGTGGACAGGCCCGGCCGGCTCGCAAGCCCGAGGAATGGCTGCGGATTCGATCCGCTTCCGCCAAACTCGTTCTCCCTGTAGTGACCGTTTTCGAGAACGCTGAAGAAGCGGTATTCCGCCGTCAATGAGAGACCCGGCACCAGCGCGACCGGGAAGGACAATCCGAACATCGCCTGATAGGCAAAGTCACCCTGATCGCCATGCAGATTGGCGGTGAACCCCGAGACTGGATCGTGCGCACCTATACCCTGCAACCGTGTCTGGCTGTAGCCTGCTCCGACACCGAAATATGGATAGACGTAGGGGCTGCCGATATCGAGATCGAAATAGCCGTTCACCATTCCGCCATAATTTTCCTGGCGCCCACTCGCATTGGTAGGAATGGCCAAAGAGAGCTGGCGCACATCGTTGCGGCGGTAATCACCCTCGATTTCGACGCGAAAGCCGTTGCCGAAACCGTAGCCTACGGCGGCCGCACCCGCTTCTCCGATGTCGAAACGGAGTTTGCCGCCATACGGCGCGTTGTTGGTCAGGCGCTCGTCCTGCTTATAGTTGCCGCCACCGCCGAGGCTCACATACGGACCACTCACCGGCTGCGCCGCCGCAATCGACGGGGCAAGCACCGCACACCCACCTGCGACCGTAAGGCTTATGGAGAGCAGGCAAAGATGTTTCATTACGGCAGTCTCCGGAAGCGTTCAGCAGGCCGAGAATAGGTCGTCAATCGTTCGTTGCCTATGCCGCATGTATTGCGACACGCCAAAAAAAGGGAGGACCAGATGGCCCTCCCCTTTTCGAAGTCCTGCCGGGTCACACCCTCGATTACTTGAGGATGATTTCCACGCGGCGGTTCTGCGGCTCGCGCACACCGGCGGCGGTCTGCACCAGCGGGTTGCTCTCGCCATAACCGTGGATGCTGATTTCGCTGCGGTTCACACCGTCGCGCACCAGCTCGGCTTCCACACTCTGGGCGCGGCGGACGGACAGACGCTGGTTGTAGGCGGCCGTGCCCGACAGGTCGGTGTAGCCGTTGACTTCGACGCGCGTGGTCGAGACGTGCGTCGACGCCTGTGCGGCTTCGGCGACGATCTGGCGTGCGCGCGAGGTCAGGTCCGCACGGTCCCAGTCGAAGAACACGAGGTAGGTGCGTGCAGCCTCAGGCGCCGGCGCCGCAGCCTGCGACGCCGTCTGCTGTGCGACAACCGGAGGAGCCGGCTGGAACAGCGCATAGCGCAGCCCGACGAGACCCGAGTAGTTGATCGTGTTGTCGGTGCGGAAGTTGATGCGCGTTGCGATGCCAGGGGCGAAGAACTGGCCGTGGAAGTTCTCGGCTTCAGGAATGGCGGAAACGCGGCCCTCGACGGTCAGTGCCAGGCCGGGAACGGCCGCAATGTTGTAAGCCACACCGACGATGCCCTGGGCGGCGAAGTTGCCCTGCGTGTTGGTGGTGCGCACGAACACGGGGTTGCCGAGGCCGTCGAAGCCCGAGGCGCTGCCGTTCTGGAACTTCACCTGGTCGTAGCCGGCGCCGATGCCGACATACGGGGCGAGCGGGAGGCCGAAGGGAGCAAGGTCGAAGTCGTAGAGGACGTTGACGTAACCCTCATACTGCTCCTGGTTGCCATGCCCGCTCAGCCCGCCGAAGCCGCTGATATCGTTGCGGCGATAGTCGCCCTGCAACTCGATGCGGATGCCGTTGCCCAAGCCGTAGCCTACCGCGGCCGAGCCCATGACGTTGGTGTTGGTCTTGATGTGACCATTCACGCCGGCGCCGTAGGAGGCATAGCCCACTTCCGGAAAGCTGATGCGCGTGAGGTTCTGGTCCTGAATGTAATTCGCACCGGCGCCGAGGCTGACATACGGTCCGGTAACTGGCTGGGCCAGCGCCACGGCGGGGGCGGCGAGCATGCTGGCGACGAGAAGCGCATTCCTGAGCTTCATAAGAGTATCTCCTGTTTCAATGTCCCTGGCCCAGGCGCGGCAAAGCACCGCGTTTGGCTTCCGGGTCCGACAACGCCGCATCTATGTCGATGGATTGGCGGAAGCGAGGCTGTCTATGTGAGCGGCATCCCGACTGTGGCGCAAGCGACACAGTAGGTGAAGGCCGCTCCGTAAGCGCCTCGCAAGTCTCACGTAACCGTGACTTCTGCATTGCAGCATATGTGCGCAGCCACGGCTCGACGACACCTGGCCGCGTGTGTCGCAGACGATGCCGAGCAGCGCTACAGAGTTACCATTCAGGAACATGGACCCAAAGATGACCGCCCGCCGACCGACCCTGGTGCTCACGCGTGCTTTGCCCTACGCGACCATGCAGCGCGCTTATGCCACATACGATGTGCGCATGCCTGGGCAGCACTCGCTGCGCGACTGGTTGCCAGGCGCTGTCGCCGATGCCGACGCCCTCCTCTGCCTGCCCGCGCAACGGATCGACGCGGCACTCATCGGGTTGCTGCCCGCCCGTTTGCGGGTGATCGGCACGTTCAGCGTCGGCACCGATCATATCGACCTGGCCGCCGCACGCGCGCGCGGCATCGCCGTCGTCCACACGCCGGGCGTGCTGTCGCAAGCCACGGCCGAGTTCACCATGGGGCTGCTGCTTGCCGCCTCCCGGCGCATGGGCGAGACCGAGCGGCTGCTGCGTGCAGGTCGATGGCCCGGCTGGAACCCGGGCCACTATCTCGGCCAGGAGGTCTCCGGCCAGCCGATCGGCATCTTCGGCATGGGGCGGATCGGCCAGTGCCTGGCCCGCATCGCATCCGGCGGGTTCGGCATGCAGGTGCATTACCGCAATCGGAGCCGGCTGCCGGCCGATCAGGAAGCCGGCTGTCTCTATCATCAGGACGACCGCTCGTTCCTCGCGGCCAGCCGGTTCCTCTGCCTGCTCGCGCCCTCGAGCCCGGCCACGCACGGGTGGCTGAATGAAGAGCGGCTGGCGCTGCTGCCGCGCGGCGCGATCGTCGTCAACACGGCACGCGGGCCGCTCGTGGACGATGAGGCGCTTGCGGCCGCTTTGGCCTGCGGACACGTCGCGGCCGCGGGGCTGGACGTGTTCGTGCGCGAGCCGCACGTGCCGGACTGCTATCTTGGGCTCGAGAATGTGGTGCTGACGCCGCATGTGGCCTCGGCGACGGTGCAGACGCGGGAGGCGATGGGGGATTTGGTGCTGGATGGGATTGGGGCTGTTTTGGCGGGTATGGAACCCGGCAACTTGGTTAAGGAAGCAATCCTTTTCTGAAAAAAGAACCAAAAAACCTATGCGAGTTGGGTTCTGGCTTGCCGGATGGGTGTCTAGGCTCTAATTTGAGCGGTTCTCACTGTATTCTTGTTGGAGTGCCTGCCGGATGGCGCGTGTAACCGTTGAAGATTGTGTCGAGCGCGTACCGAACCGGTTCGAGCTGGTACTGCTTGCCGCTCAGCGCGCGCGCAACATCAGCCGCGGCGAGGAGCTGACGGTCGACCGCGACAACGACAAGAACCCCGTGGTCGCCTTGCGCGAAATCGCCGACGAGACGGTGGAACTGCCGCGCCTGGAGCAGGACCTCATCAAGTCGCTGTCGCGCTCGCCCGAGCCAGAGCCGGCCGACGAGGAAGTGCTCGACCTCATCCCGACCGATCAGAACATCTTCGGCCTGCAGGATGTCTCGGCCGAGGAAGAGGCGACCGGCATGTCGCAGGAAGAGCTCTCGCCCGAAGAGATCGAGGCCGCGATCGAAGCCGAACTCGGCGGCCGCCGGCGCTGAGCGCCCGCAGCACCCCTGCCTGTCGTCTCAGCGCTGACCCCACAAGGTCGGCGGACTGATGGCGACCCCCTCCCCCCTCATCCTGCTTACGCGCCTGAGGGGAGCGGCGGGGCTGGCATCGCTTTGCAAACCTCGCTGACCCAACGCGTCAGCACCTATCTCCCGGGCGCCGACACGGCGCTGATCGACAGCGCCTTCGCACTCGCCGCCCAGGCGCATGCCTCCCAGAAGCGCGACAACGGCGATCCCTACATCACCCATCCGCTCGCGGTGGCAGACATCCTCGCCGGCTACCACCTCGATGTCGCCAGCATCTGCACAGCCCTGCTGCACGACACGGTCGAAGACACCGAAGTGACGATGCGCGAGATCGAGCAGCGCTTCGGCCGCACCATCGCCGGTCTGGTCGACGGGGTGACCAAGCTCACCCGGCTCGAACTGCAATCGGACCGCACCAAGCAGGCGGAGAATTTCCGCAAATTGGTGCTGGCGATGAGCCGCGACATACGCGTGCTGCTGGTCAAGCTCGCCGACCGTTTGCACAACATGCGCACGCTCGGCTTCGTGCAGAAGATCGAACGCCGGCAACGCATCGCGCAC
Organism: uncultured Alphaproteobacteria bacterium; assembly: GCA_963848205.1. Taxonomy (GTDB): domain Bacteria; phylum Pseudomonadota; class Alphaproteobacteria; order Acetobacterales; family Acetobacteraceae; genus BOG-908. Next base: position 1,412,149 of record CAWKCV010000003.1, read on the forward strand.
GAAACGCTGGACATCTACGCGCCACTCGCCGCGCGGATCGGCATGGATTCGCTCAAGACCGAGCTGCAGACACGGTCTTTCGCAGTGCTCGAACCCGAAGCGTACGACACGATACAGGCGCGGCTGAATTATCTGCGCGGCCAGGGTGCCGATGTGATCGAGGAGGTGCGTCGCGAGCTGGCCGCCGTCTGCCGCGAGACCGGCGTGACGGTGCTGGAAGTCTCCGGCCGGGAGAAAAGCGCTTTCTCCATCTGGCAGAAAATGCAGACGCGCAACGTCGCTTTCGAGCAGCTCTCCGACATCATGGCGTTCCGCATCGTGGTACCAACGCGCGAGCAATGCTACATGGCACTCGGCGCGGTGCATAACGGCTATCCGGTGATCGCCGGGCGTTTCAAGGATTATATCTCCACACCGAAAGCGAACGGCTACCAGAGCTTGCATACCGGCGTGACGCTGCGCCATCCGCGCAACCAGAAAATAGAAGTGCAGATACGCACACAGGAGATGCACGACATCGCCGATAACGGCGTGGCTGCGCACTGGACTTACAAAGAAGGCGACGAGGTCGCCAGTTCGGAAACGCAGAACTTCGCCTGGGTGCAGGACCTTCTGGAAATCCTTGACAATTCCGCGGCACCCGACGAGTTCCTGGAAAACACCAAGCTAGAACTGTATCAGGACCAGGTTTTCTGTTTCACGCCGAAGGGACAACTGATCCAGCTCCCGCGCGGCTCCACGCCGATCGACTTTGCCTACAACGTGCACAGCCAGGTGGGCGACACGTGCGTGGGCGCCAAGATCAACGGCCGGCTGATGCCTCTGCGCACCGAACTCGCCAATGGCGATCAGGTGGAAATCATGACCGCGCGCGGCGGCACGCCATCGCCGAGCTGGGAACGCTGGGTCGTCACCGGCAAGGCGCGCGCGCGCATCCGCCGTTATGTCGCTGGGCTGCAGCGCGCGCAGACGACGGAGAACGGTCGCACCGCACTCACCCGCGCATTCCGCCAGGAAGGTCTGGACGGTTCGGAAAAGGTGCTGGAAACCGCACTGGCGAAGCTGAAATCGCCGAGCGTCGCCGATCTGTATGTGGCCGTGGGAAGCGGCACGATCGGGCCGAAAGACGTCGTGCACGCGGCCTATCCGGAGTTGCTGGAAGCTGCCCGCGGGCCGCGCATGATGCCCGGCCTGCTGGCGCGCTCGCCCACCGCAAAGCCGCCCTCGCGCGACAGCGGAATGGCCATCACCGGGCTGGTGGCCGGCATGGCGGTGCATTATGCGGGCTGCTGCCACGCACTGCCGGGCGACCCGATCGTCGGCATCGTGACAACAGGCAAGGGCGTCACGATCCACACGAAAAGCTGCCCCACCCTCGAAACATTCGCCGCCACACCGGAGCGGTTCATCGACGTCGACTGGGAAGAAGATGCAGGCTCGGTCGCCGGCCGGCAGGCCAAGCACACAGGCCGGATCAGCATCATTGCGACCAACGAGCCGGCGACATTGGCGAACCTCACCAACGCAGTCGCGCGGCAGGACGGCGCGGTGACCAATCTGAAAATCACCAACCGCCAGCAGGATTTCATCGAGATACTGGTGGATGTGGAGGTACGCGATCTGCGGCATCTGTCGATGGTGATCGCCGGCTTGCGCGCGGTAAGCGGACTAACCCAGGTGGAACGCGATCGTGCCTGAACACGACCAAAGCCAACGGGCGGAAGTTTTTTGGTCCTTTTTTTCAAAAAAGGACTGCCTGCCTTGATCCTCGGCCTAGGCTCCGACCTCTGCGACATCAGACGCATCGAAAAAGCGATAGCAAAATTCGGCGACCGCTTCCTCTACCGCGTCTTCACCGAAGACGAACGCGCACGTGCCGCACGCCGCACGCAGGCGTTGCACGCGGGAACCTACGCCAAACGCTTTGCCGCCAAGGAGGCATGTGCCAAAGCACTCGGCACCGGGTTCAGCGCCGGCGTGTTCCACTCCGACATGGGTGTGGTGAACCTGCCGAGCGGCCAGCCGACCATGCGCCTGACCGGCGGCGCACTCACGCGGCTGGAGCGGATTACACCGCCCGGCATGCAGGCTCAGATCGCGCTCACGATGACCGACGAAGTCCCTTATGCATTCGCACAAGTTATAATATGGGGAATAAAGGATGATACGGCGGCGGGTTGAAGAGCTTCCGTCGGCGCGGGATTTCGCTCAGTAGAAAGCAAGCGGTTCTTTTCTGAAGAAGAACCGAAAACCTTTGCTATCTCGCATGTGTGGCTGATTCGAATGCGACGGAGCTAAAGCTTTTTCTCGTTACTTTTCCATTGTGAAAAACGGCTGAAAGCACCCAAGTATTAGCCGTTTGGCATCAAACGGCGGCACGCCGGCGTTATCCATCCGCGGATCGTCGTGCAACTTCGTCTCCGCCAGCTCGAAGCTTTCCTTGTCCGGCCAGATTTGCCAAGTGAACACGATCTTCTCGCCAGGCTGCGCGGCGACGGCACGGCGAAAATCCGTCTGCTTGCCGTCCGGCACACGGTCTTCCCAGGATTCGACGATTTCCAGGCAGCCATATTCGCGGAAAAGCTGCGCGCTGTTCTCGGCCCAGGCGCGATAGGCGTCGAACTTGTCGGCGGGAACTGGGATGACAAGTCCGGCGACATACATTGCGCGCTGCTCCTGGGACCTCATCGGACGTGCTGCAACATATAGGCGTCTGCATGGTTCAGCCAGCCGGCTTCGTGGAACGCACCGGACAGATGCGGTGCTTGCGAGCCGGTGCCGGCACCGGTGCCCAGCACGACATTGTGTCAGATGAGCGCACGGACCAGATTGCCGAGCCGTTCGAGCGCGTCGCGGAGCTGCGCGTCGGAGGCGGCCGTGCTCAGGCGAACGAAGGGGCTGAGGCCGAACGCCGCGCCGTGCACCGCGGCGACACAAGCTTCCTCCAGCAGAACGTCGCAGAAATCCGCATCGCTGCCGATGACGCGGCCTTGCGCGGTGGTGCGGCCGATCAGGCCGGCAATGCCGGGATAGACGTAGAATGCGCCACGTGGCGCGTGGCACGCGATGCCCGGAATGGCACGCAGACCATCGACCATCATGCGGCTGCGTGCGGCATAGGTGGCGCGCATGATGCTTACGCGATCCTGCGGCCCGTCGAGCGCGGCCGCGGCCGCGGCCTGGGTAATGGGGGAGACGCCGCCGGTGGACTGGCCCTGGACTTTCGTCATTGCGGCGATCAGGCGGGTGGGGCCGCCGGCGAATCCCACGCGCCAGCCGGTCATGGCGTAAGTTTTCGAGACGCCCGAGATGGTCAGCGTGCGGTCGGCCAGATCGGGGGCGACCTGCGCCATCGTCACATGCGGCGAATCGCCATGAATGAGGTGCTCGTACATGTCGTCGGCCATGATCCAGACATGCGGCTGCGCGCGCAGTGTCTCGGCAAGCGTTTCCAGATGCGCGGCCGAGCAGACGGCGCCGGTAGGATTGTTGGGATAGTTCAGCACAACCCAGCGCGTGCGCGGCGTGATGGCGCGGGCGACTGCATCGGGCTGCGGCAGGAAGTCCTGCGCCGGGTCGCAGGGCAGAAAGACGGGGATGGCACCCGCCATGCGCGCGATCAGCGGGTAAGCGCTCCAGTACGGTGCCGGAACAATGACTTCGTCGCCGTCTTCGAGAGTGGCGGTGAGCGCGTCATAGATGATCTGGCGCGCGCCGTGGCCCACCAGTATCTGATCGGGCGCGAAGCCCAGGTCATTGTCGCGCCGGAATTTAGCCTGGATGGCGGCTTTCAGCGCAGGCGTGCCGGCTACCGGCGGGTATTTGGTCTCCCCGCGCAATGCCGCCTGGTGCGCGGCCTCGATGGCGTGCGGCGGGCTGGGAAAATCGGGCTCGCCCAGGGTGAGCGAAATGATGTCGCGGCCTTGCGCACGTAGCGCGCGGGCGCGTTCGGACGCCGCCATGGTGGCAGCCTGGGGAATGGACTGCTGTCGGGCGGAGAGGCGCGGCGTGGTGGGGGTGGTCAGTGCATGCCCGCGCAGAAATCGGCGATGCGCGCGCAGGCGGTGCGCAGGCTTTCCGTGTCGGTGGCGTAGCTGACGCGGAAATGCCCGGGATACATGAAGGCCGAGCCGTGCACGGCGGCAACGCCGTGTTCCTCCAGCAGCGCGGTGACGAACGCCTCGTCATCGGCGATCTTCGCGCCGGCGGCGGTGGTTTTGCCGATGCAGCCATGCAGGCCGGGGAAGACGTAGAACGCGCCTTCCGGACGGTGACACGAGAGGCCGGGGATGGCGTTCAGCGCGTCGACGACCAGGTCGCGGCGGGTGCGATACACATCGCACATCGCCGCAATCGCATCCTGCGGTCCGTTCAGCGCTTCGACGGCCGCGGCCTGGCTGATGGAAGACGTGTTCGAGGTGGACTGGCTTTGCAGCTTGTCCATCGCACGGATGAGGGCGATCGGCGCGCCGGCAAACCCGATGCGCCAGCCGGTCATCGCATAAGCCTTGCTGCAGCCGTTCATAGTTACGGTCCGCTCGCGCAGGCGCGGCTCCACCTGCGCGATGGTGGCGAACTTGAAACCGTCATAAGCGAGCTTTTCGTAGATATCGTCGGTGAAGATCCACACATCCGGATGGCGCAGCAGCACGTCGCAGATCGGGCGAAGTTCCTCGGCGGAGTAGGCGGCACCGGTGGGATTGCACGGCGAGTTGAGGAACAGCCATTTGGTGCGCGGCGTGATCGCCGCTTCCAGATCCTCGGCCCGCAGCTTGAAGCCGTTGTTCTGCCCGCACGGGACGATGACCGGCGTGCCGTCCGCAAGCGCCACGATGTCCGGATAGCTCACCCAGCAAGGGCTCGGAATGATCGCCTCGTCCCCTGTGTTCAAGGTGGCGACCATGGCGTTGTAGATGACCTGCTTGCCGCCGGTCGAGACGATGATCTCCTCGGGCGCATAATCGAGATTGCTGTCGCGCTTGAATTTCGCGGCAATCGCGCGCCGCAACGCCGGTGTCCCGGCAACGTCGGTATATTTGGTATCGCCAGCCTCGATGGCGCGGACGGCCGCCTGCTTGATGTGATCCGGCGTGTCGAAGTCGGGCTCGCCCGCGGACAGGCTGATAATATCTCGGCCGGCGGCGCGTAGCGCGCGCGCTTTCGACGAGATGGCAATTGTCTGGCTGGGGCTGATCTTGCCTAGGCGGTCGGCGATGAACATGGGGGGCAAACTAGAGCCCTGAGTTCACGAAAGGAAGGCAAGGCCCTCTTTTTTGAAAAAAAGACCCAAAAAACTTCTGCTCCGAAACTACATGCGCCGGAGCAGAAGTTATTTAGTCCGTTTTTTGAAAAAGGACTGCTTTCTTACTGCGGAGGCCCGCCCGTCGAGTTCGTGGTTGTGCCCGGACTGGCTCCTCCCTGAGTGCCGCCCGCCGCCGACCCGGCGCGACCGATGCTGGACCCTGAACCGCTCGACCCGGCACCCCCGGCGCCGCCGCTGCCGCTCAGGCTAGCGCCGCCCTGTGTGCCGTTGTTCGGCCCGATGCTGGTGCCGAGGCTGCTGGAGCCAGTGCCTGACGTAGAACCGGCGGCGCCGCTGCCGAGCGTGTTCGAACCAGCGTTCGTGTTGGCGCCGGTCGAGCCGCTGCCAAGGCCCGATCCAGCCGATCCGCTGCTGGGGTTCGATGTGCCGGTGCCCATGCCGGAACTGCCGGTGCCGGCCGATCCGCTCATGCCGCCGGCGCTGCCACCGGCGCCGCCGGCGCCGCCCGCGGCACCACCGCCACCACCGCCCGCCGCCTGCGCGAGCGCGGGGCCGGCCGCGAAAGCCATCATGCAGGCAGCCAATGCCGCCTTTTTAAATCCGTTCATGCTGAAATCCTCCATCTTGGCCGGTGCCGCGAGCGACCCTGCCTGTCACGCCCAACGCGGGGCGCCCGGCTGGTTTCCCGCACGCTCGCGTGTGCCTGTTTCGGTCGGCCGGCATAATCGGCCCGGCAGAAAGTGCCGGGCCGTGGAAGGAGAGGCCGTGTTTGCTGGTGGTCGAGGGTGGCACAAGGCTTGCGATTGACAACGCATTGAACTTTGCGGGCCCGGTCATGGACAACATCACGAGTATCGCCCTTTCGCGTCTTTCCTCGCAGCAGCAGGCGATGGACGTGGTGGCCAACAATCTCGCCAATGCCAGCACGCCGGGCTATCGCGCCGAGCGCCCCGTATTCGCCGATTGGCTCGAGCGTGAGCCGGCCGGCGCGGAGCCGCGTGGCGGACGTATCGTGGCATTCAGCCAGACGCGTGCCACATACCGCGAGCGCAGCGAAGGCGCGCTGGCACAGACCGGCAATCCGCTCGATCTCGCGCTGCAGGGCAACGGGTTTTTCACCGTGCAGACCCAGCAGGGACCGCGGCTGACACGCGCCGGCCGGTTCACGCTCGGCAATGACGGCACGATCGCCGACGAGAATGGCGATGCGCTGCTCGACAAAACCGGACAGAAGATGGTGGTCTCACGCGCCGATACCGAGCTTACCGTGCGCGCGGACGGCACGCTTCGCAGCCAGAACGGCATTCTCGGCCAGATCGGCGTGGTGACACCGAACGACCCAAACCGGATGACGGCCGAAGGCGGACGATTGTTCCGCGCCGACGTGGCGACGACACCGGTCGCGACGCCGAAAATGCTGCAAGGCGCACTGGAAGACAGCAACGTTCAGCCCGTCAGCGAGATCACCCGCATGATCTCCACCCAGCGGGATTTCCAGTTCGTCACGCAGTTGGTGGAGGCCGAGGGTCAGCGGCGGCAATCAGCGATCGACAAGATCGCCGCGCCCACTTCCTGAGACCCGACACATACACACTCTATATATAAGGAGAGAGCGCGATGCGCGCCTTGGATATCGCCGGCACGGGCATGCAGGCACAGCAGACGAATGTGGAGGTGATCTCCAACAACATCGCCAACATGAGCACGACGGGGTTCAAGCGCCGGCGTGCGGAGTTCCAGGACCTCATCTATCAGAATTTGCGAACGGTCGGTTCGAACAGTTCGGACAACGGCACCGTGGTGCCGAGCGGCGCGCAGATCGGGTTGGGCGTCAAGACGGCGGCGATCTATCGCATCACCGAACAGGGCACGCTGACTCAGACATCGAACACACTGGACATGGCGATCCAGGGCAACGGATATTTCCAGGTGACTTTGCCCTCGGGCCAGACGGCCTACACGCGGGACGGCACGTTCGCGCTGGCGCCCGACGGTACGATCGTGACGGCGGATGGTTATCCGGTGGCACCCGGAATCACCGTGCCGCCGAACGCCACGAGTGTGAGCGTGAACGCATCCGGCCAAGTCCAGGCCAGCATTTCCGGCCAGACCACGCCGCAGACACTGGGCCAGTTCCAGTTGGCCGCTTTCCCCAATGAAGCAGGGCTCGACGCACAGGGAGACAACCTGTTCACGCAATCGGGCGCGTCGGGCAATGCGGTGACCGGCACGCCGGGATCGCCTGGTTTCGGCGGCGTGATGCAGGGCTACGTGGAAAGCAGCAACGTGAACGTGGTGACCGAGATCACCAGCCTGATCACCGCGCAGCGGGCCTACGAGATGAACAGCAAGGTGATTACCAGCAGCAACGAGATGCTGCAGACCCTGACGAATTTGCGGTGAGCGCGATGAAAAAAACGATACTCTCTTTGACCTTGCTGGCCGGCACTGCCCTGCCGTCACATGCGGCCACCCTGCGGCCTTATACACGCATCGACTCCGCGACCGTGCGTTTGAGCGATCTTTTCGAATCGCTCGGAACGACGGCCGATCGCGATCTGGGTGCCGCCCCCGCGCCGGGCGCGCGAATTGTGGTCGCATCTCCGCAATTGGCGGCGATTGCACGCGATTACGCCGTCGATTGGCGCCCCGCGACCGGTGGCGAACAGTCGGTGGTGGAACGTCGCGCGGCGATGCTGCGTCCGGCAGAGATCATGGCCGCTTTGCGGACCGCGTTGGTGGCGAGCGATGCGCCGCGCGATTTCGATCTTGCGACACCCGATCTGCAGCCGATCGCCGTGCCCGTCGGCGCGTCGATCGTGCCCGCGGTAGATCAGTTGAATTACGACGCGCCCTCCGGTCGCTTCACCGCCCTCGTCGCGATAGGCATAGACGGTCAGGCCGGTACGCCGTTGCGCGTCTCCGGCCAGGTGATTGCGATGACGCGCGCGATGGTCGCCACCCACCGCCTTTTGCCCGGGAGCACGTTGCAGGAAGGCGATTTACGCGAAGCACGTGTGCGCGCCGGCAGTCTTCGCAGCTCGGCAAGCGTGGCGGCACAGGATGCATGGGGCCAGTTGCTGCGGCACGACGTGGCCGAGGGGCAGGTGTTGACGGTTGCCGATCTCACCCATGCATCGCTCGTAGAGCGCGGCAGCCTGGTGCAGATGTCGCTCGATAGCGATGGTCTGTCGCTGAGCGCGCAAGGCGTGGCGCGCGAATCCGGCGGACGGGGCGATCATATTCGCGTCGAAAACCCGTTATCCCACCTCATGGTGGTGGGCGAAGTGATCGGCGCCGGACGGGTGCGCGTGGCGCCGCGTGAGGCGGTGGTGACGCTGGTGAGCGCGCAATGAGCGCGCGTGCGGCGATGGCCGCCTGCTTGTTGTTGAGCGGCTGCAACACGCTTACGCGCCTCTCCGAAATCGGCCGGCCGCCGGTGATGACCGCCCCTGCCGACCCAACCGCCGATCCGCGCTGGCGGCCGGTCACAATGCCGATGCCGGGCACGCAGGTCGCACCGAGCGAGCCCGCGAGTTTATGGCGCAGCGGCAGCCGCGCTTTCTTCAAGGACCAGCGCGCCGCGCAGGTGGGCGATATCGTGACCGTGCTGGTGAACACGACGGATACGGCCGACGTGGAGAATGGGACGACGGCCACACGCAACGGACTGGAATCGGAAGGCCTGCCGAACCTGTTCGGGCTGGAGGCGGCGCTGCCGAAAATATTGAGCAAGGCGGTGAATGCAAGCACGCTGGTCAATGCCAGCAGCAGCAATTCCAACGTCGGCACCGGCAAGATCAAGCGCAATGAGACGGTGATGCTGCGCCTGGCCGGTGTGGTGACGCAGGTTCTGCCGAACGGCAATCTGGTGATCGCGGCGCGACAGGAAATGCGGGTAAACAGTGAGTTGCGAGAGCTGCGGGTGAGCGGGGTGATCCGGCCGCAGGATATAGCAAGCGACAACACGGTGCCGCACGACCGGATGGCGGAGGCCCGGATTTCATATGGTGGGCGGGGGCAGCTTACCGAGCTGCAGACGCCGCGTTATGGGCAGCAGGCGTTGGATATTTTGCTTCCATTCTAAGGCGAGAAAGGCCTTCTTTTTCTGAAGAAAAGAGGCAAAAGACTTTTGCTTGCTGGTTATGCGCTTTTGACCAGCATGGCTTGAGAGGTGGCGAGTTCGATCGGGCGCTCGGGCTTGTCGGCGAAAAACTCCTCGAACGCGGCGCGGACGCCGTCGAGATACGAGTAGTCGTGCGAGAGGATGACGCCGCCTGGCACCATGCGCGGATAGAAAAATGCGAGGCAGTCGCGCGTGGCGGATTTGAGATCCACGTCGAGATGCACGAAAGAGAAGCGCCGCCCGTCGCAAGGGCCGGATGTGCCCGGGAACAGTCCCGGATAGTAGGAGATGCCGTCGCGGTCGGCGAGAAACGCCTGCACCGACGGCAGCGATGCGGCATAATGGCCCTGGCGCATGCGTTTATGTTCGACCGCATCGGGCGCGGGCAGGCCGGCGAACGTGTCGAACAGATGCAACTTGCTTGCGTCACTGGCCAGGCTGATCAGGCGCGCGGATACGCCTTGATAGACACCCACCTCCGCCATGTCTCCCTCGAGCCCGGCTTGCGAGCGCGCGATCGAGTAAAGCGTGAAGGCTTCGTTGCCGCTGAGCAGCGATTCACGGCCGGCACGCGCCGCGTGAATGGCGCCCATTGCATCGGCATCCTTGTGACCGCCGAGGATGGCCAGTTCCAGCCGTGCCAGAACACCGATCGAGAGCGAGCGGACGATGCGGCTGGCAGCGATGAACCTATGCAGCCGGCTGCTGTCGAAACGCGATTTCGGCCGGGATGTGCGCGCACGGCGCGGCGAGACATCGGCCAATCGGGTGTCTTTCATGGCCGGTCCTTCGGACGAGTATCACCTTGTCGCAACGACCGCTTGCAGACTTGGTTTGGCAGCCGGAAAAAGAACGCTCGTGCGACAGTGGTTTACTCGTCGCGATGCACGCGCTCCATCCGCTCATGGCGCTCCTGCGCCTCAAGCGACAAGGTGGCGATCGGCCGTGCCTCGAGCCGGCGCAGCCCGATCGGCTCGCTGGTTTCCTCGCAATAGCCGTAATGGCCGGCGTCGATGCGTGCCAATGCCTGGTCGATCTTCGAGATGAGCTTGCGCGCCCGGTCGCGCGTACGCAGTTCCAGCGCACGGTCAGTCTCGACGCTGGCGCGGTCGGTGATGTCGGCTTCCAGAATGCCACCTTCGCCCAGGCTGGCCAGCGTATCGTCGGCGTCGCGATGCAGATCGGCCCGCCAACGCAGGAGTTTCTGACGGAAATATTCGACCTGCAGCGGGTTCATGAACTCCTCGCTGTCGGATGGCCGGTAGTCGGGCGGCAGCGTCAGCATCATCGGCCGGTCCTCGTCAATTGAGCCGGCGCGCGGCTCCTGGCCGCTCGAGCGGCATGTGGCGCGGCTTATAGACAGGCCCATCGCCCACGCCAAGCGGCACTAGCCGGTCTTGGCGATTTCCACATGGGCACGCTGCACGATCGTGCGGAGCAGGGCGTGCAAGGCGGGGGTGGCGGCATCTGGGCAGGCGTCCGCCATCGCCGCAAGGTTCTGTAGCGCCTGGCTCTGGCCGCCGTCCGAACCGGCCAGGCAGGCAGCCTGCAGGTTTCCCAAAGCGGCGAGCAAGGCATGGCCATGCTGGCCAGCCGCTTCGTCCGACACGCCTGCCGTCCGATCCTCGGACCCGACGCCCTGCCCTGACGCTATCGCGTAAGCCGGCGTCAGGCCGATCGTGGCAGGCGTCTGGTCGGCGGCCTCGGGCTCCTCCTGCTCGGCTACGTGAAAGACGGATGCGCCGGCCGCACGACGCATTCTTCTGACGCCTGGCGCCGTGGAGGTGTGGGTCGTGCGGTCGATCTGCATTGTCGCTCTCCTGGCCAGCCGGACCGTTTTTGTGAAATGCACGATCCGGCAACTACTTTGTGTTTGTCTGTCGCCATGCCGGATAGGTTGAACATGGTGGGCGGGCGCGGCGCAGACTTGCGGGCAGTGTCGCGGAAATTGGTTTCGGCATTGCAAAGCTGCGCGTGCCTGGCGGTGCTCGCCTGCATGCTTGTTGCGTGGCCCTGGGCTGTGCACGCGCAGGTTCGCGTGAAGGACATCGCCGATGTGGAGGGCGTGCGCGAGAACCAGCTCGTGGGTTACGGGCTGGTCGTCGGGCTGAACGGCACTGGCGACAAGTTGGACAATGCGGTGTTCACGCGCGAATCCCTCGTCGGCATGCTGGAACGGCTGGGCGTGAACACACGCGACCAGATTGCGAAATTGCAGACGAAGAATGTGGCGGCCGTGATGGTGACCGGCAATCTGCCGGCGTTCGCGCGTACCGGCAGCCGCATCGATGTCAGCGTGTCGGCGATCGGTGATGCCACGAACCTCTCGGGCGGCACGCTGCTCGTCACGCCGATGCTGGCCGCCGACGGTGAAGTTTATAGCGTCGGGCAAGGTGCGGTCACAACCGGCGCCGTCGCCGCGCGTGGTGGGTCGGGCTCTAGTGTGACGCGCAACGTGCCGACATCGGGCAAGATTGCCAACGGCGCGATCGTCGAACGCGAAGTGCCGTTTGCGCTCGGGTCGCACGATTCGCTCGCGCTGGCCCTGCGCAATCCGGATCTGACGACGGCCCGCAGGATCGAGGCGGCCATTGCGGAGGCGCTTGGGCCGGGTGTGGCGCGCGCTCTGGATCCGCGCACTGTATCGCTCAGCCTGCATGGGCACGACGTGATCGAGGCGTTGGCCACGATCGAGGATTTGCGCGTGGAGCCGGATGCGCCCGCCGTCGTGGTGATCGACGAGACGAGCGGCACGATCGTGATGGGTGCGAATGTGCGCATCAGCACGGTGGCGATCGCGCAGGGCAATCTGACGATACGCGTTTCCGAAGCGCCGCAGGTGAGCCAGCCCGGCGCATTTTCCGGCGGCAGCACGGCAACCACGCAGCGCAGCACGATCAGCGTCGATACCGATCACGATCACAAATTGGGAATGCTCACCGCATCGCCGACTTTGCGTGACCTGGTGGCAAGCCTGAACGCGCTGGGTGTGGGCCCGCGCGATCTGATCAGCATATTGCAGGCGATCAAGGCGGCGGGCGCGCTGCAAGCCGATTTGGAAGTGCGATGACCGCAATCGGCAAGCCGATTGGTCAGGCTGCATCGGCCAAGCAGGCGCCACGCACGCTGATCGGGACGCAGAACGCGGGAGACGTGCGGGCAAAGCTGCACAAGGCGGCGGAGGATTTTGCGGCAACTGCGCTGAACGCGCTGCTCAAGCCGATTTTTGAGACGACGGACACATCGGACGGGCCGTTCGGCGGCGGCGCAGGCGAGCGCGCCTTTCAGCCGATGTTCGTCGACGAAGTGTCCAAGCATATCGCGCATCAGGGCGGGCTGGGGCTGGTGGAACCAGTGTTCCAGCAAATGCTGCGATTGCAGGAGGGCGGGAAATGAACAGCACGGACGAAAAGGGGATTTCTAGATGACGGGGCGAGGAATGTCGGTCAGGACACAGACGGCGGTGCCGACGATGGATGAAGCGGTGCAGCGGCTCAGCGCGTTGTTGGTGGAGGAGAACGCCGCGCTGGCGTCGATGGATTTTGCGCGCGCCGGTGCCTTGCTGGCGCCGAAACACTCGGCCGCGGACGCGCTTGCAGCGGCCTGGCGTGCCGCCGATCCGGCGGATGTCGAGCACGACAAGCTGCGGGAACTGGGTGTGTTGGCCGAAGAAAACCGCCAGTTGCTGAAACGCGCGATGCGCGTTCAGCGTCGCGTGCTCGACCTTGTGGCAAAAGCCGCACGCAGTGCGCCACGGGGCGGCCGATACGCATCGCGCGGAACGATGGCGCCTGTGGCGGCGGGCGCACAAAGCTTCAAGACCAGGGCCTGACTCCTGCGCCGTGCCGCACGTGCCATAGGCGCATGCACGGCACGGAGCAGAAGATTCGAGGCCCGTTTCTAACAGAGGGAGGCTGCCTTACTCCTGGTCGAAGTCGTCGTGCTCTTCCTGCTGCTCTGCATGATCCGACGCTTCCACTTCGTGCATTGCGGGTTCGGCAACCTTCTTCCGGCGGCCGCGCTTCTTGGGTTCCGTGTCCGCATGCATCTCTGCCGGTGTGTGCAGTTCGGTGTCCATCGCAGGTGCGCGCGTCTTGCGTGGCTTGCGCGACGCGGCCGATGAGGCACGGCCGGTGCCGTTTGCCGCGGCGCGCTTGGCGGCACGACCGGCGACTGTGCGACCGTCGAGCTTGCCCGTTGCCGTCAGCTTCACGCCACGTGCGCTTGCCGCCTTCGGCGCGTGCGTCGTTTTCGCGGCGCGCGTGGTTGCGGCCTTTGTCGTGCGGGTGGTCGCACCGCGCGTGCTCTTTGTGGCGCGCGTGGTCGCAGCTTTCGTCGTGCGCGACGTGGTCTTCTTGGCTGCACCGCGCGTCGTGGTGGCCCGCGCCGTGGTCGCGCGTGCCGCTGTGCCGCGTGTTGCGGTCTTGCGTGCGGGTGCCGCGCGCTTTGCAGGTGCGCGCGTTGCCGCCGCCTTGGTTCCGCGTGTGGCGGTTTTTTTTGCCGGCGCCTTCGCGGTGGTCGCGCGTGTCGTGCGCGCGGTGGCGGCCTTCGTGGTGCGCGTGGTTTTAGCCGCACGCGCCGCCGGCTTCTTGGTTGCCGTGGCTTTTGCGCGCGTTGCAGGCTTGGCTTTCGTCGTGCGGGTCGCGGTTGCTTTGGTCGTACGGCCGGCTGTCTTGCCGGCGGCGGCGCCTCTACGCGTCGTGGCGCGTACTGCCATGGCGCGCGCGCGGCGCGGCTTGGCTGGGGTTTCTTCGGTGCTCATGATCGTGGTGCTCCGTCGTAATTCAGGCTGGATGATGCAGGCTGGTCGAGTAAGACGCGGCAAGCCGCGCTGAACGTGAGGTTAGACAAACACAAGCTGCGATCGGCATCGCATCGGATGGAATAGCAAGTGCGGAGGCATCCGCATCCGCATGTCCCCGAGTGCCAGAGCGGCGACGTGCCCCCCGGGCTTCCGATGTTTGGCTGGCCGCGTTCAGCGATCGTCGCTCCCGTTTGGCGTATGTTGATGCAGACAGGATTCGTGCGAATCGATGTTCACGTACATGCGCTGTCTCCGCTATCGGACGCGCGCGCAAGCATGTCAACGAAAAGCAACAATTGCGCGCGCATTTTTTTCTGAACGCGCTGCAATGATGCCGGATGCATCCGTCTTGCCGACTGTCGATCCGTATTGTTCGTCGTCACGTTGAGCGACATTGTCCATGTCCGGCGGCGCGAAATTGCACCCTGCAACGCTCACATGCGCGTGTTGCCGATCAGGTTGCAGCCGCCACCATCACCCCAAGTGTAGGGTCGATATTGTCGAGCAGGCGGACACTGCCCAGCCGGGCGGCGGCGATCAGTCGAGCGCCTGGCTGCAACGTTTCGATACGCAGCAATCCCGCATCGACCAACGCCAGATACTCGATCTGCAATCCACGCGCCTGTATGGATTGGCCGGCCGACGCACAGGCGTCGCCGGCTTGCGCGCCGGCGCGCATCTCTCTGGCCGCATCGCACAGGCCGGCGTACAGCGAAGGCGCGGCCTGACGCTCTGCGGGAGACAGAAAGCGGTTGCGCGACGAGAGCGCCAGTCCATCCGCCTCGCGCAGTGTCGGCACTGCATCGATACGCACGCCCAGGCAGAGATCCTGCGTCATGCGACGGATCACCTGCAGTTGCTGCCAATCCTTCTCGCCGAAACAGGCGATGTCCGGACGCGTCTGCCCGAACAGCTTGGCAACTACGGTGGCGACACCGCGGAAATGGCCGGGCCGCAAATCGCCCTCCCAACCGCGTGCCGGGCCTGCGACATCGGTGGCGCCCGCGACATCGATAAATGTCGCGTCACCCGCGGGATACATCTCCTCCACGCCCGGCAGCCAGACTGCATCGCAGCCTGCACGCTGCAAGTGGGCGAGGTCAGAAGCTTCGTCGCGCGGGTAGCGCGCGAGGTCTTCGTTCGGCCCGAACTGTGTCGGATTGACGAAGATGGAGGCCATCACGAAGGAACAAGTGCGCTTGCCATGTGCGATCAGGCTGAGATGCCCGTCATGCAACGCGCCCATCGTGGGGACGAGTGCGACGGACGCACGCATGTCCCGATCCGGACCGACGCCCGACCGGCCTGCATCCGATAACGACATGCGCACCGCTTCGAGATCGTGGCGTGTGCGGGCGATGATCATGGCTGAATATCCGAATTGCAGAACAGCGCCCTGAAGGCGTGCGGCGACGCATGTGCCGCACGTCTGGTCAGGGCCGATGCCGGTTCCTTTTGCCCGCGCGCAGGACGAGTGCAAGTTTGCTTGCGGCTTTTCGGCATTCTTGTGTGGCCGAAGCCGCCGCACCACTTGACGGCGGGCCGAGTTCGGCACCCGATCTGACCGCCACATGGAAACAGAGATACCCATGCCTGACCATCTCCCAGTGCGCTGGCAGCCGCAGCGTCTGCCGGCGCCGAGCTTCGCGCCGACATGGCGGTCGGCGATCTTTCGCGGCCTGCGCGCCCGGTGCCCGGCGTGCGGACAAGGTCGGCTGTTCTCGACCTGGTTGGGCGTGAAAGCGCATTGCGATGTCTGCACGGCACCGCTCGGGCTGATCAATGCAGACGATGCACCGCCCTATTTCACCATCTTCATCGTGGCCCATGTCGCCATCGCATCGCAGATTTTGCTGGAACGGACCGCACCTCTGCCGGTGAGCACGGAACTTGCGATCTTCGTGCCTGCCACACTGGGCTTGGTGCTGGCGCTGATACGCCCGGTGAAAGGTGCGACCGTCGGGCTGATGATGAAGCTCGGCTTCATGCGGACACCGCAAGCAGCCGACGATGCCTGAAGCCGCCTCCCCTGCTGCGGCAAACCCGCAATGCCGGCTGTTGCGCGTGGTGCTCGAAGGGGAGACGCGGCAGCTCTCCGCCTTGCAGCAAGCCGATCAGGACCAGGCGGTGCACGATCTCGCGGCCGGCAACAGTTTCGGCCCGCGCGAATATAGCGGCCCGTTCGTGCTGCATCTCTCGATCGTGGAAGGCCGCCTGATCTTCGACGTGCGCAACGAGGCCGATGCGCCGTTGATGGCGCTGGGGCTTGCTCTTGGGCCGTTCCGCCGGCTGATCAAAGACTATCAGCTCCTGGTGGAGAGCTACGCCCACGCCGTGCAGGACGGGCGCGAGGCCAGTATCCAGGCGATCGACATGGGTCGTCGCGGCCTGCACAACGAGGGCGCCGAGATGATGGTGACGCGGCTCGAAGGCCGCGTTTCGATCGATTTCGAGACGGCACGGCGCCTGTTCACCCTTGTTTGCGTGCTGCATCAGCGTATCTGACGCGATCACGCCAACGCGGCCGCCCCAACGCACGCGCGCCGCAGCAGGATGAGCACTGATGAAGATCGACGGCACGCCCTTCCGCAGCGTGTGGACTGACGAGCAGGACCGCTGGGCGATACGCATCATCGACCAGACCAAGCTGCCCTGGTCGGTCGATATCCTCCGCCTGACGAACGTGGCCGAAGCCGCGCACGCCATACGCACGATGCAGGTGCGTGGCGCCCCGCTGATCGGCGCGGTCGCGGCCTATGGGATGGCACTGGCAATGCGTGCGGACGCCTCGACGGAGGAGTTGGAGCGCGCGGCCGCCATGCTTGCGGCGACCCGGCCGACGGCGGTGAACCTCGCCTGGGCGATCGAGCGCATGCTGACTGTTTTGCGTAACACACAACGGGCGGAGCGCGCCGAGCGTGCGTTTGCCGAAGCGCACGCAATCGCCGAAGAGGATGTGCGGCGCAACGAGGCGATCGGCGAACACGGCCTGCCGCTGATCGCCGAAGCGGCGCGTGCCAATCCCGGGCGTGCCGTCAATGTGCTCACGCATTGCAATGCCGGCTGGCTGGCGACAGTGGATTGGGGCACTGCCCTGGCGCCGATCTACAAGGCGCATGATAGCGGCATCGATGTGCATGTGTGGGTGGACGAGACGCGGCCGCGCAACCAGGGTGCGGCGCTGACCGCGTTCGAGCTGGGCAAGCATGGCGTCGCGCATACGGTGATTTCGGACAATGCCGGCGGCCATCTGATGCAGCATGGACGCGTCGACCTGGTGATCGTGGGCGCCGATCGGGTGACGCGCACGGGCGACGCTGCCAACAAGATTGGCACCTATCTCAAGGCACTGGCCGCGCACGACAATGCTGTGCCGTTCCATGTGGCGTTTCCATCTTCGACCATCGACTGGTCGATCGACGACGGCGTGCGCAACATACCGATTGAGGAACGGTCGCCTACGGAAGTAACCACGGTGACGGGACGCGCGATGGATGGGACAGTGGCAACCGTGCGCGTGACGCCCACGGGCAGTCCCGCGGCCAATCCGGCTTTCGATGTGACACCGCATCGCCTTATTACCGGGTTGATTACCGAGCGTGGGCGTTGCGCAGCTTCGGTGGAGGGGCTTCGAGGGTTGTTTGACATAGAGGAAGCGGTTCTTTTTTGAAAAAAAGAACCAAAAGACTTTTGGAAGTTTGCTGCCTGGGCAATACGTTGCGATGACTGCCTGATTGCGCGGCACCGGGAGCAAAAGTTTTTTGGTCCTTTTCTGCAAAAAAGGACTGCTTGCTTGGGAGTGTACGCATGAACGGCGATTTACCGGCCAACCGGATCTCCAGCGGTGTGCCCGGCTTGGACGTGCTGCTGCTCGGCGGCTTCGTTCGCAATGGCCTCTATATCGTCCAAGGCGCGCCAGGTGCCGGCAAGACGATTCTGAGCAACCAGATCTGCTACGCGCATGCGGCCACCGGCGGGCACGCGCTCTATGTGACGCTGTTGTCCGAACAGCATGAGCGGCTGCTCGCCAATCTCGAGGACATGTCGTTTTTCGATCAGTCGAAGGTCGCGCGCGAAATCAGTTATGTGAGCGCGTTCCAGTTGCTCGAACGCGACGGGCTGGCCGGCCTGCTGACGCTGCTGCGTCGCGAGATCGTGGCGCACGGGGCGGGATTGCTGGTGCTCGACGGCCTGGTGGCGGCCGAAGCCTATGCGACGACGGATGTGGAGCTGAAGAAGTTCATCCACGAGCTGCAGATGCTGGCCACCGCGGCGGACTGCACGATGTTCCTGCTGACCAGCTCCGGGCATGGCACTGAAACGGTCGATCAGCGGCCAGAGCATACGATGGTCGATGGGATGATCGCGCTGCGCAGCATCAGCGAAGGCTGGCGCGTCGAGCGCGATATCCAGGTACGCAAGTTCCGCGGCAGCAACCACATCGCCGGCCATCACGCGATGCGCATCACGTCGGACGGCGTGGTGGTATGGCCGAGAACCGAAGCGCTGCCGCTGCCGACGACGCCGCGCGGCCGTGTTTCCGGCCGCAAGATGTCGACCGGCATCGCGGGTCTGGATGGCATGCTGCATGGCGGGCTGCCGGAAGGTTCGTCGACGGTGATATTGGGGCCGACCGGCGCCGGGAAGACGTGCGTGGCGCTCGAATATATCGCCGGCAGTACGCCCGCCGAGCCGGGCATTCTGCTGAGTTTCTACGAGACGCCGGCGCAGTTGGAGGCGCGTGCCAAAGGGATCGCGCCGCATTTGCCGCAGCTGATCGAAGAGGGAGCGGTTGCATTCCTGTGGCAGGGCCCTGCCGAAGATCTGATCGACCGCGTGGCGAGCAACCTGATCGAGCGCGTGCGTGCGACCGGCGCGCGGCGCGTCGCGATCGACGGGCTGCTGGGTTTTGAGGACATGACGATCCAGCCCGAGCGCATCGTGCTGTTCTATCGCGCGCTCACCAGCCAGCTGCGCGAGCTGGGTGCGACGACGCTGTGCACCGCCGAAGTGCCCGAGCTTGTAGGTCCTGTGTCTCGTCCGCCACTCAGCCGCCTTACGCCGATTGCTGAAAACCTCATCATGCTACGCAACGTTGAGGAAAACGGCAGCTTGGAACGTGTGATCTCGGTGATGAAAGTACGGGACAGCACATTCGATACGAAGCTGCGTAGATTTGCGATCGAGCCTGGGGGGTTCAAGCTGGTGGATGCGGCGCACGAAACGGAGGAGAGCACCGCACCGGGGGGCTTGCCAGGTGCCGGAGCCGGCCGGCCGGCCGGCCGTGCCGATCCGGAGCAGTGACAGATGGCGACGATCCTCGTCGTCGATGACGAGTTCGGAATCGGGGAGTTGCTGTCAGCCCTGTTGGAAGACGAAGGCCACCGTGTCTTTACCGCGATGAACGGGCGGCACGGGCTGGAGCGACTGAACGAAGCCCGTCCCGATCTGGTGATCAGCGACCTGATGATGCCGGTGATGGACGGTGCAGGATTGCTGCGTGCGATACGCGACAATCCGGAATTCGCCCATGTTCCGTTCGTGCTGATGTGCGCATTGCCGGAACACATGATCGCGGACCGCATCTCCGGCTATGACGGATTTGTACGCAAGCCGTTCAAGCTGGCGGATGTGTCATCCATGGTGGCGCGGATATTGGCCGGCTAGGCCTTACCCGGCCACTGCAGGCTCAGGCGTGCACCCGGATGAACGTCTCCCACGGCCCGGTGAACAGGTCGAGGAACTCGGCTTGCAGCGCGAAACCGTCGGGATCGTCGGTCACGACCTCGCCCAGTTGCGAGCGATGGCAGGCGATTGCACGGCGTTTGGCGGCGAGATGCGACGAGACATCGAGCCGGAAGCCGGTGACGGCGGCCGACTGCAGCACACGACGCGAAGGCAGCGTCCAGCCCCACACCGGATATTCGTAGAGGGCCGCGCCGGCCAGGGAAGCCGCGCGCTCGGCCAGGATGCTGGCCGCCTGGTGGTCGCAATGCGGATCATGCCGCCAACTGGTGAACAGCGTGCGCGCCCCGCATACACGGGCATGTTCGGCGATGGCGCACGCGGCACGCTCCGCCGCCTCACCTGAATGCGGGGCAGCGGTGTCGGGCAGCCCCAGGAATGCAATGTGGTCGTCGGAAAGTCCCAGCGCGCGGCCGGCGGCACGGCTCTCCTCCTCACGCAGGCAGCGCAGCCTGGGCGGCGGATACGCGACCGATTTCGGATGGGAGCCTGCGCCATCCGTAAGGACCAGAACATGCACCGGAATGCCGGCTTCGCACGCGGTGGCGATGAGACCGCCACAGCCGAGCGTCTCGTCGTCCGGATGGGGTGCGAGGACCAGGATCGGCGAGCGCCCGACGGCTTCCGCCAACGAGGCGGCGGGAAACGAGCGCATCTGCCAGTGCAACCGCCCGACGCTGGTCAGGCGTGTATCCAACTCGTCACTCATCTGGCCCGCTTACCTGATTTCGGTGCGGGACAGAATACCGTTTGCGGGTTCGGGTTTCACCCCAGCCGGACGGGCGGGGCTTTGGAGGTATCCGGCGGTGTGGTAATCCCGTTGCATGCCGGATGGTGAACAGAGCGACATCGCACGGCGCCTGGCGCGCGCGGACACAGCCTGCACGCAGCGAGGCGCGAGGCTAACCGAGATACGCCGCACGGTGCTGGAGCTGATCCTGCGCGCCGGCGAGCCAATCGGCGCCTACGCGTTGCTCGGCCAATTGCGGTCGCGCCACGGCCAGGGGCAGCCGCCGACGGTGTATCGCGCGCTCGATTTTCTGCTGGGCCAGGGGCTGATCCATCGCGTGGAACGGCTGAACGCCTTCGTCGGCTGCCATGAGGAGGCGTCGCATCCGCACCCGGTGCAGTTCCTGATCTGCGCGCAATGTGGCGCGGTTTCGGAATTCGAGGATGTGGAGATTGCCCGCGCGGTGGCGGCGGTGGCGGCGCGGAACGGGTTTGCGGTGACGCGTTCTACCGTGGAGGTGGAGGGGGTTTGTGCGGTGTGCAGGGAGTAAGAAAGGCCTTCTTTTTGTTAGAAGCGAAGCAAAAAACTTTTGGCTGTGCTGTCGCGTGCCTGGGTTGAAACGAGCGCTTTGAGACTGGCGGATTCGATGCGAAACTGTATCGCATGCATGCTCTCGACATTTCCGATCTGCGCAAGACGTTCAATCGGCCGGCAGTCGATGGGTTGTCGTTGCAGATTCCGCCGGGCGAGTTCTTCGCGCTTCTCGGGCCGAACGGCGCCGGCAAGACGACGACGTTGCGCATGGTGGCCGGGCTGCTTCGCCCTGACGCGGGCAGCATCAGCATCTTCGGTGTCGACGCGCTGGCCGACAAGATCGCAGCCAAGCGCCTGGTGGCCTGGTTGCCTGAGGAGCCGCTGCTCTACGAGCTGCTGACGCCGCTGGAATACCTGGAATTCGTCGCCGGCCTGTGGAGCGTGGAGCCTGGGCTGGCCCGACGTCGCGCGCAGGAATTGCTGGAGTGGCTGGGATTGTGGGCGTTCCGGCACGACCGGTGCGGCGGTTTTTCGCGCGGCATGCGGCAGAAGACCGTGCTTGCCGGCGCGCTGATCCACGATCCACGCCTGCTGATTTTGGACGAGCCGCTGACCGGGCTCGATGCCGCGGCCGCACGCGATGTGAAGGACCTGCTGGCGGCACGCGTGGCACGTGGCGCCAGTATCGTGCTGACGACGCACATTCTTGAAGTTGCCGAACGGCTGGCCGACCGTATCGGCATCATCGCCGATGGCCGCCTGCTCGCACTTGGCTCGCTGGCCGATCTGCGCGCGAAAGGCGGCACCTCCGGCGAAACACTGGAAGACGTCTTCCTGCGCCTGGTCGGCAAGACCGCCTCGATGTCGATCGCGATGTCCGACGCCGCATGATCGAGCTCGCCAGCCTGTCCCGGAGTCCGCGACAGCAGGAACAAAAGTCTTCTGCTTCTTTGCTTGAGAAAAGAAGGCCTTCGTCCGCCCTAACTCTCCTGTTCCAGCACGAAGCCAGGCTCATCTGGCGCGGCAGCCTGTTCGGCGGCAAGCGCGGTTGGGCACTCCTGCTCGGCCTGGCCATCCTGCTGCACGCGATCGGCTACGGCGTCGCCACCGGCATGGCGGCGATCCATTTGCCGCCATCCGATCAGGTGCTGGGCGCCACGTTGGCGCTGCTGTTCGTGGGCGGCCTGATGCTGAGCCAGGCGGTGCAGCGCGCGAGCGAGCTGCTCGACGATCGGACGGATTTGGGCTGGCTGCTCTCCACGCCTGTCTCGCCGCGCGCGATCCTCACGGTGCGGCTGATGGCAGTCGCGGGTGCGGTTTCGCTGTATTGGCTGCTGCTGCTCGTGCCGCTGGCCGACGGCATGGCGATGTTGGGCCGGCGCGACTTGATCGGCATTTACCCGATGCCTGGCCGTGCTGGCTTTGAGCGTCACCTGCGTGGGGTTTGCGATTACCTTCGGGTTGCTTCGGGTGGCCGGCGTCAGGCGCACGCGGGCGTTGGCCAATGCGTTCGCGACCATCATCGGCGCGAGTGTGTTCCTCGCCGGGCAATCCCGCTCGCTATTCTCCGCGCAAATCAGCGACCGGTTCTGGAATTCGTTCGCCCCCACCGTGGATGCGGCGGCGCACGGCCTGGCCTGGATGCCGGCGCGTGCATTGCTGGGTGCGCCGGGTGCGATGCTGATCCTGTTTGCGGTCAGCCTCGCCGCGGCACTGGCGACGAGCTGGGCGTTGCAGGCCTGGTTTGCGGCCGGTGCGCAGGCGGTGGTGGCCGGCAGCACGCAAGCCTCGGCCCATCGAGCCGATCGCACACCGTTTCGCGCGGGCCAGTGGACGGCGCTGTTCGGCAAGGAAGTGCGCCTGCTGCGTCGCTATCCGGGGCTGGCGGGACTGGCCGCGTATTACCTGATTTATCTCGTGCCGGCGGTGGCGGCGATCTGGCACAGCAGCGGTGGCGCCGCGCAGAATGGCGGCGCGCGCATGCTGGGCGCGGCGCCGGTGTTAAGCGCCGGCGAGCTCGCCCGCCTTTTCGTTTCGGTGACGATGATGGGCGACGAGGCAAGCGAGCTGGTGGCAACCGCACCGGTGACGCTCTGGGCGAGCGATCGCGCAAAACTCGCCGCCGCCGCGTCGGGCGTGGCGATGATCCTGGCCATTCCGGTAGGCGGGCTGGCGATCAGCCTGCCCTCGGCCATTCCAGCAATGGCGGTGGGCATGCTTGGCAATGTCGGCTGCAATCTGCTGCTCGGCCTGTGGCGGCCGGCGCCGATCCGGCGAAGCGACCTCCGCCGTAACCATAAAGGCTGGGGCGGGCTGGTGAACGTCGCGGGATTTTTCTTCAGCGCGACCTGGTCGATTGCGACGTGGCAGATGCTGCACGCGAACCCCTGGGCGCTCGCATCGATGGCAGTGGCGCTTTTGGCACTTCGGTTGTGCAAGCCGGCGGAGCGGTAACGCATTTTTCGCGCGCCAAACGGCCCGCGCGCCTGTTCCGGTCGTGTGCGCAGGCAATCTGGCGCAGCGCATTGTGCCTGATCGCCGCCGGTTGCCAGGTCGAGCCGCCGCCCACTGCGTTGGCACCCTTCTCAGGCGACAAATGCGTGTTGGGCAGGGTGGCCGAACTGCCGCTCAGCATCGTTGACGACCACCTCTACACGCCGATGGTGATCGACGGCACGTTGCTGAACATGATCTTCGACACAGGTGCGAATCTGACCGCCCTGACCGCATCGGCGGCGCTGCGGATGAATTTGAAACCAAAAGCGTTCGGCATCGCGACCGGCATAGGCGGCGTGCAGCCATTGAGCGAGTCCAGGCCGTGCTGCACAAGATGGCACCGCTGCAGGTCGGCGAGATAACGGTGCAGAACCTGCCTGTCACGATCCTCGATCAGCCCTCGTTCGGCGGCGTGGACATGATCCTGGGCCTGAATTTCCTGGTGCGCGTTCATGCCTGGTTCGGCTTTCATGGCCGCACCCTCGTCATGCAATACCCGCCCGCTGCCTCCCCGCCCGCTCTCCGCCCTCTCCGCCCTCTCCGCCCTCTCCGCCCTCTCCGCCCTGAGGTCGAGCGCGAGCCGGCGACAGCAAAGCAAAAGTTTTTTGGTTCTTTTTTTCAAAAAAGAACCGCTTCCTTATATGCTCCCCGTTATGAACGACATAGCCCAAGCCAGCCGCCTGCCCGAAGGCGCACGAAGCCCCGAAGCGCTCCGCGCACACATCCTCGATAAGCTGACTTTCAGGGTGGGCCGCTCGCCGGCGGAGGCGACGCCGCGCGATTGGTTTGCGGCCACCGCGCACGTGATACGCGACTTCGTGGTGGAAAGCTGGCTGGAGACGGGCCAGGCGCGCGCGGCTGGCAAGCGTGTCTATTATCTGTCGCTGGAGTTCCTGATCGGACGGCTGCTGTTCGATTCGGCCGGCAATCTCGGCCTGCTGGAGCCGGTACGCGCGGCACTCGGCTCGCTCGGTGTCGATCTCGAAGTGCTGCGCGAGCAGGAGGCCGACGCGGCACTCGGCAATGGCGGCCTGGGCCGGCTGGCCGCCTGTTTCATGGAAAGCATGGCGACGCTGCGCATCCCGGCTTTCGGCTACGGCATACGCTACGAATACGGCCTGTTCCGGCAGGAGATCGAGACCGGGGTTCAGCGCGAACTGCCGGAGGATTGGCTGTCCGTCGGCAATCCGTGGGAATTCGAACGTCCGCAGGTGGCCTATATCGTCGGTTTCGGCGGCTGGGTCGGCGCGCGGCAGGATGCGCAGGGATTGCCCGTGCTGGACGCGGCCGGCCGTCCGGCGTTCACCTGGCATCCAGCCGAGACGCTCTCCGCCGTCGCCTACGATACGCCGGTGATCGGCGGCTGCGGCGACCATGCCAACACGTTGCGCCTGTGGTCGGCACGCGCGATCGAGAAGCTGCATTTGGACGAGTTCAACCGCGGCGACCATGTGGGCGCGCTGCGCGACCGGGTGCGGACCGAGGCGGTCAGCCGCGTGCTCTATCCCGGCGACGATTCGGCCGCGGGTCAGGAATTGCGGCTGCGGCAGGAGTTCTTCTTTGCCAGCGCCTCGCTGCAGGATCTGGTGGCGCGGCATCTGCTGGAACATCCCGATCTCAGCAATTTGGCCGATTGCGCCGCAATTCAGATGAACGACACGCACCCGGCGATCGCGGTAGCGGAAATGATGCGCCTCCTGGTCGATGTGCATGCCATGGCATGGGCCGATGCGTGGCGCATCACGGTGGCGACGTTCAGCTACACCAACCACACGCTGCTGCCCGAAGCGCTCGAGACATGGCCGGTGCCGCTCATCGAGCGGCTGCTGCCGCGACATATGCAGATCATCTACATGCTCAACGCGCAGCATCTGGAGACTGCGCGGCGCGAGCATCATGCCAATGACGGGCTGCTGGCGGCGCTGTCGCTGATCGACGAGTCGCAAGGGCGGCGTTTGCGGATGGGTCATCTGGCGTTTACCGGGAGCCACGCCGTCAATGGCGTGAGCGCGTTGCATACCGACCTGATGCGCAAGACGGTATTTGCCGACCTGCACGGGCTGTATGGCGGGCGGATCAGCAACAAGACGAACGGCATCGCGTTCCGGCGCTGGCTGCATCGCGCCAATCCGGCACTCACGCATGTGCTGGTCGATGCGATCGGGCCAGCCTGGCTGCGTGAACCCGAGCGGCTGGCCGATCTGGTCAGCCACGCCCGCGATACCGGGCTTCAGCAGGCGGTGGCGGCGCAGCGCCGGGAGGCGAAGCTGGCGCTCGCCGGGCTGGTACGCGAGCGGCTGGGCATCACGCTCGATACGAACGCGCTGTTCGACGTGCACATCAAGCGCATCCACGAATACAAGCGCCAGCTGCTCAACATTCTGCAGACGGTAGCGCTGTATAATACGATACGTGCGCAGCCGATGGTGGAACATGCGGCGCGGGTAAAGATTTTCGCCGGCA
The DNA here is from genome assembly GCA_963848205.1 of uncultured Alphaproteobacteria bacterium. GTDB lineage: Bacteria > Pseudomonadota > Alphaproteobacteria > Acetobacterales > Acetobacteraceae > BOG-908. The sequence goes on from CAWKCV010000003.1 coordinate 1,438,310, forward strand.
AGGCGGCGCCCGGCTACCGCATTGCCAAGCAGATCATCCGCCTCGCGCACGACGTGGGCTACGCGATCAACAACGACCCTGCCGTGTCCGACCGGTTGAAGTTGGTGTTCCTGCCCAATTACAATGTGAGCTTGGCGGAGCGCATCATCCCTGCCTGCGATCTCTCCGAGCAGATCTCCACGGCGGGGCTGGAGGCTTCGGGCACAGGGAACATGAAATTGTCGCTGAACGGCGCGCTGACGATCGGCACGATGGATGGCGCGAACGTGGAGATCTGCCAGCATGTGGGGGCGGAGAACATCTTCATCTTCGGCCTGACCGCGGAGCAGGTGGCGTCCAGGCGTCGTGGCGACATGAGCGGCCATGCGGCAGTGGCGGACTCGCCCGGGTTGGCGCAGGCGTTGCAGGCCATCGTTTCGGGCGTGTTCTCGCCAGGCGAGCCGGACCGCTATCGCGAGTTGGTGGACGGGCTGCTGGCCCACGACCGCTACCTGGTCGCCGCCGATTTCGACGCTTATTGCGCGCGCCAGCTCGACGTCGATCAGGCCTGGCGCGCCCCGGCGCATTGGTGGCGGACGAGCATCCTCAATATCGCCGGCATGGGCTGGTTTTCCGCGGACCGGACGATCGGCGAGTATGCGCGGGAGATCTGGGGCGTGAAAGAAACCCGCCTTCTCTGAGGAACGCGACGCCCCGCGGGCGCGAGCACGCGGAGCGGAGCAAAAGCTTTTTGGTCCTTTTTTTCAAAAAAGGACTTCTTCCTCTATAGGACCCGGATGGATCACGCCCCCCTAGCCCGCCAAGCCATGGCCTACGTGCTCGCCGGCGGCCGGGGCAGCCGGCTGATGGAGCTGACCGATTTCCGCGCCAAACCTGCGGTCTATTTCGGCGGCAAATCGCGCATCATCGATTTCGCGCTCTCCAATGCGATGAATTCCGGCATACGCCGCATTTCGGTCGCCACCCAATACAAAGCGCACAGCCTGATCCGGCATTTGCAGCGTGGCTGGAACTTCTTTCGCCCAGAACGCAACGAGAGTTTCGACATCCTGCCCGCCTCGCAGCGCGTGACCGAGACCGGCTGGTATGCCGGCACGGCGGACGCGGTGTTCCAGAACATCGACATCATCGAGAGTTACGAGCCGCGCTACATCGTGCTGCTTGCCGGTGACCATGTGTACAAGATGGATTACGAGCCGATGCTGCAGCAGCATGTGGAGCAGCATGCGGATGTCACGGTCGGCTGCATCGAGGTGAGCCGCGAGGAAGCGCGCGGGTTCGGCGTGATGGCGGTCGATGCATCCGACCGGATCATCGATTTTCTGGAAAAGCCGGCCGATCCGCCTGCGATGCCGGGCAAGCCGGACCGCACGCTCGCCAGCATGGGCATCTATGTGTTCGAGACGGGTTTCCTGATCGACATTCTCAAGCGGGATGCCGAGCTTGCAAACTCCAACCACGATTTCGGCCGCGACATCATTCCTTATCTGGTGGCGAACGGCCGCGCGGTGGCGCATCGTTTCGAGCAGAGCTGTGTACGCTCCACGCCGGAGAGCCAGAGTTACTGGCGCGATGTGGGGACGGTGGATGCGTATTGGGAAGCCAATATCGACCTCACGGATTTCGTGCCCGGGCTCGATCTCTACGACAAGAATTGGCCGATCTGGACCTATGGCGAGATCGTGCCGCCGGCAAAATTCGTCCATGACGAGGACCGGCGGCGCGGTTCGGCCATCAGCTCGCTCGTCTCCGGCGGCTGTATCGTGTCGGGCTCGGAGGTGCGGCAGAGTCTGCTGTTCACCGGCGTGCACACACACTCCTATTCCAGCGTCGACCAGGCGGTGCTGTTGCCTTACGCGCAGATCGGGCGCCATGCCCGCCTGCGCCGCGTGGTGATCGACCGCGGCGTGATTATCCCCGACGGGCTCGTGGTGGGCGAGGACGCGGCGCACGATGCGGCACGGTTCCGGCGTTCGGCCAAGGGCGTTTGCCTGATCACCCAGCCGATGATCGACAGACTGCAAAGCCGGCAAGGCTGAGTCCGCCTTCATGTTGCGCGTGTTGTCGGTGGCGAGCGAGCTTTTCCCCGCGATCAAGACGGGTGGCCTGGCCGATGTGACCGGCGCGTTGCCGGGCGCGTTGCGTGCGCTGGATGTGGACATGCGCGCGCTGCTGCCGGGCTATCCGGCGGTGATGGAGCAGCTTGCGGGCGGCGAGTCCGCTTGGCAGGACAGCAACTATTTCGGCGGCCCGGCGCGCCTGGTCGCGGGCCGGATTGCCGGGCTCGACTTGCTGGTGCTGGACGCGCCGCATCTCTATGCGCGGCCGGGCAATCCCTACACGCGGCCTGATGGGCAGGACTGGGCGGATAATCCGCAGCGCTTCGCAGCACTGGCTTTCGCCGCGAGCCTTGTGGGCCAAGGCGCCTGGCCTGGGTATGCGCCGGACATCGTGCATGCGCACGATTGGCAGACGGGGCTGGCGCCTGCCTATCTCGCGCTTTCCGGCCGGCCGCGACCGGCGAGTGTGTTCACGCTGCATAATCTGGCGTTCCAGGGCCAGGTGCCGGCGAGTTTGCTTGCCGAGTTGCGTCTGCCTGCGGCGTGCTACACGCCGGATGGGCTGGAATATTACGGCGCGATCGGGATGCTCAAAGCCGGTTTGCGGTTTGCCGACCAGGTCACCACCGTCTCGCCCAGCTATGCCGAGGAGATTTGCACGCCGGAGGGCGGCATGGGCATGGACGGCGTTCTGCGCGCGCGCGGCGACGATCTGACCGGCATCCTGAACGGGATCGACACGCAGGTGTGGGACCCTTCGACCGACATGCTTCTGCCGTCGAACTTTTCCGCGCCGACGCGTGGGCGCCGCACCGGCAACAAGCGGGCGTTACAGGCTGAACTCGGCTTGGCGGAAGAGCGCGGCACACTGGTGTTCGGGCTCGTCAGCCGGCTGACGAGCCAGAAGGGCATCGATCTCGTGCTGGAATGCGTGCCGGATCTGCTGGCCTGCGGCGCGCAGCTTGCCGTGCTCGGCTCGGGCGACGCGGACCTCACGCGTGCCCTGGCGCAGGCGTCCGCCGACCATCCGGGCCGCATCGGCGTCCGGTTCGGCTACGACGAGGCGATTGCCCATCTCATCCAGGCCGGCAGCGACGCCATTCTGGTGCCCTCGCGTTTCGAGCCGTGCGGCCTCACCCAGCTTTGCGCCTTGCGTTATGGCGCGGTGCCGGTGGTCAGCCGCGTGGGCGGCTTGGCCGATTCCGTGGTGGACGCAAATTTTGCAGCGCTCGTCGCGGGCGTTGCCACAGGCGTGCAGTTCTGGCCGGTGACGCAGGAAGGTTTGCGCCGCGCCATCCGTCGAACAGAGCGGCTGTGGCGGCAGCGAGAGGTTTGGAGCAGGCTGCAGATGCGCGGGTTACGCACTGACGTGGGGTGGGATCTCGCGGCAAAGGCATATGCGGGCGTTTATGCGCGCGCTTTGGCGGGAAAGTAGGCAAGCAGTCCTTTCCCTGTTGAGTAGATCGAGAAATTTTCGTTCTGCTCATGACAGCAACGGTTTTCTAATACTTCAACGGCAAAATGATCCTATCGGATCAGGATTGCCATATGAGATCAGTTGCTGTTGCCGCCGGCTCACTTTACCTTGCGTTTGTTCTCGTCAGTTCGTCTTACATCGCGGTCGCCGGGCATTCCCTGATGAGATTGAAGGCTGCAGACATGCGTGCATGGGACAAAGTTCAACGGGAGACAAATCAGTCTTTCGCAAGTCCGGCTCCGATGAAGGAACCGCCCCATAACGAATGACGCGCTGGCCTTTTTATACTGGTATTTCAAGGCCGGGCCTGAAGATGTCGCATCGAACAGATCATCGGTCGAAAATCTGCCGATGCTGCGCATCGGTGGCGGGAAAGCACTCTGTCGCGCGTTTTGGAATGTCGTCCTTGAACATGTTCGTTTCGAAATCGGGGGTAGGAGGTTGTTAATAGTTCGAGGGCAGAATGATCTCAGCAGATCAGGATCGCCAACATGCAGTCACTCGCTCTCACCGCCGGCTCTCTTTATATGACCTATCTTTTGGTCAGTGCGCTCTGTACGGGACTTGTCGGGCACGCGCTGCCAAATTCGCAAGTTTGGTCAGCCTTACACCAAGAGGCTCGATCGGTGTCCATCGAAAGCCCATCTCTACAGCGCCAATGAACCGAGCCCCATTCAGCCGGGAAGCCGTCGATTTCGGGTGATAGTTCTTCATTCATGAGGCAAACGGGCGAAGTGTCTTGGTTCCTCTTTCAGAAAAGGACTGCTTGATCCCCTCTTAGTCTTCAAAAACTTGCGTGAAGTCCGGCGCCGGCCGGCAGGATCGTCGGCCGGCGCCGCGTGCATCAGGGCCCGTTTACGCAGGCGTGATAGGTGTTCGAATACATGAACTGCGTGGCGTAGGTTTTCGTGCCAAAAGCCGAAATATAGAAGCGGCCGCCGCAGAGGTCGCCAATCTCACCGTTGACCGCCGCGTCCTGCGCGTACCAGCCGGTTCCGCCATCGGGATCGGTGATCGTCTCGATGGTTTCATGCAGGAGGGTGGACGAAGTCGAGTCGACCAGTGTGCCGTTTGGCGAGTTGGCGGGGACTGAGCAGCCTGGCACGGCTTGATAGGGCTCGATCGAATACAGAACGTGGCCTACGTCGCTGAAATCTACGCTGGCGTGGTAGGCGCAGAATTGGGCGGGGGTGGTGCCTTTGTAGCAGGCGCCGTTCTGGTCGCAGATATTGACGCCGCTGGGCAGGAAGATGTTGAACAGATGGCCGTAGCCGCTGCCGAACTGCACGGCGCTCGCGTGCACAATGGCCAGGATGTCGCTGTAGTAGAGCGTTGATCCGTAGAAATTGTAGGTCAGGTTGCCGGACGTGCCGACGGTGTAGCGGCCGTTGGTCGTGGCACCGGTGAACTGGTCGGTCAGATGAAGGTATTTGCTGCCTATGAGGTGGCTTTCAAATATTTCGGGCTGGCCCCAGCAGGTATCGGCGCAGTTGACGAAGATGTTGTTGAATGTGGTGGTGGGGACGACGGCGCCACCACCGTATGTAAGGTCGGCGGGGAACCAGGCCGACACGGAGTTGGATCGTTTGGCGACGCGCGGCCCGAGCGGTGCCGACGTGCCGACAGGTGCCGTCGTTCCAAGTTGCGGTGCGATGTGCGAACGCAGATTGGTGGCGGTGTAGGTGGCGGCCGTGTCTCGCGAGGTTACGGCGAAGGAGGCGGTGGCGCCTTGGCTTGCCAACTCGTCTGCGTGGGCGGCGGTAGCAAAGCAGCTTCCTGCCATCGCAAGTGTGAGAAGCAGACGCTGAGCGGCGCCCCTTCGTGTCAATCCGGACATGCTTTTCTCCTGAACATGACACCCGGACGTCAGAGAACGACTCCGCTGCGTGTCAGCGGCCGCACCTGTCCATATTCGTCCCGGGAAGTCCTGACGAAGTTCGGAAAAATACCGACCAACCTGAGAAAACGCAGATGCCTGGACATTGAATGTCCGCCAAAGCACGCCGGGATACGCGGAAACAAAGTGCCGGGCATGAGCCGCGCGACAGCGGAGCAAAGGTCTTTTGCGACTTTTCTTCAGAAAAGAAGATTTCCTGCACGGAAGGAATTGGTCGGAGCGGCGGGATTCGAACCCACGACCCCCAGTCCCCCAGACTGATGCGCTACCAGGCTGCGCTACGCTCCGACTGTGTTTGGCATAGCATCGGCGGCGCGGGGTGGGAAGCCGGCGGAAGGTGGCTCAGGTGCGTGACCAGAGGAAGGTCAGCTCGTGCTTGTTGTGGAAGAGATGCAGCAGGCGGCCGCCGGGGATGGCGGCGAAGGCGTCGGCGGCTGCGTGGTCGGTGGCGGCCTGGAACTTGAGTGTGCAGACGATGCGGGCGGTGCGGCCGCTGGCGATCCAGGCTTGCACGAGGGTGAGCAGGCGGGCGGGGTAGGCGATGATGTCGGAGAACAGCCAGTCGGTGGGCGGTTCGGTGGCGGGGTCGATGGCGAAGGCGCTTTCCTGGCGGACGGTGACGTTGGGCAGGCCGGCGATGGCGGGGTCGAGGCCGGCTTTGTCCACCGCGGTCACGTCTGCGCCGAGGCGGGCGAGCACCCAGGTCCAACCGCCGGGGGCGGCGCCGAGGTCAAGGCAGGTCTGGCCTGGTTGCGGCCATTCGCGCCAGAGGGTGAGCGCTTCCCAGAGTTTGAGGTAGGCGCGGCTGGGTGGGCCGCGCCTGTCCTCCTCGAAGGTGACCTCGCCGTTGCCGAAGGGGCTGGTCTGGGTGGGGCTGGCGAGCAGGCAGTCGGGTGCGAGCAGCGTCCAGGCGCCGAGATGGCTGGTGGGGGCGGCGGTGGGGAAGCGGAGCGGTTTGGGGCGGAGCGGCGGCAGTTTATCGGTGATCAGGGCGGCACGGCTGTTATGGTCGAATGGCAGGTAGGCCCAGTTGCGCTGGATGGCGCGCAGCGATCGGGCGGCTTCGCCGATGGAGGCGGCCGGCAGCACGCGCGGCGCGGTCCAGGCGTTGGGTGACCAGGCGGCGGGCACGGGCGGGTCGGGCGAGAGGGCGAGCAGGCCATGCCAGGCGCGGACCTCGATGCCGCGATGGGCGAGCTCCTCGGCCAGCACGTCGGCGAACCCGTCGGCGGCCTGGTAGGCGCTGCGTATCCAGCCGGCGTCGGTCAGAGCGTGGGGCCTGCGGCGAGGGCGGAGGCGGCCAGGCAGATCCAGGAGAGAATGAGCAGCACGCCGCCGATGGGGGCGGCGGGCCCGGTGGACAGGTTGGCGAGGTGGTGCGCGTAGATCGAGCCGCTGAACAGGAGCAGGCCGATGCCGAATCCGGCGCCCGCCACATTGCCCAGGGTGTGGGCGAGCGGCGGGGCGCGCATGACCCACAGGCCGGTCAGCACGAGGGCGAGCGCGTGCCAGCCTTGCATCTGCACGGCGCTCAGCACGCCTGCCATGGCGCGCGCGTCCAGCTTTTGCGGTAGAGCGTGGGCTGCGGCGGCGGCCATGCCCACCGCCCCTGCCCCGGCGAGCGCGCCGAGAGCCATCCAGAACCGTCCCATCGTCGTTCAAACTCCTTTCGCCGCGCTGCGTCCTTGCAACGGTGCGTTCAACCTTCGGCCATCGGCGCCGGAGCAATCTTCAACCCGGACGCTTCGCGCGATAGAGTGCCAGCATGCCACGTGGCGACCTGTTTCCCGAAATCGGGCCTTTCGAGACCGGCTATCTGCCGTTGTCGGACGGGCATGTGATGTATTGGGAGCAGGTGGGCAATCCGCGGGGGCGGCCGGTGCTGTTCCTGCATGGGGGCCCGGGGGCTGGGGCGGGGGCGGTGCACCGGCGGTTTTTCGACCCGGCGCACTGGCGGATCGTGATTTTCGACCAGCGTGGGGCGGGGCGGTCGCGGCCGCTGGGCAGCCTGCATGCCAACACGACGCCGCATCTGGTGGAGGATATCGACCGGCTGCGGCTGTATCTGGGGATCGATCGGTGGCTGCTGTTCGGCGGGTCGTGGGGCTCGACGCTGGCGTTGGCTTATACGCAGGCGCGGCCGGAACATGTGATCGGCCTGGTGCTGCGCGGCGTGTTCCTGGGCCGCCGGCAGGAGGTGGACTGGTTTCTGCGTGGGCTGGCGCAGATATTTCCGGACGCGCATGCCGCGTTCGCCGGGTATTTGTCGCCGTACGAGCGGTGCGACCTGCTGGGCAGTTATCTGCGGCGGCTGACCGATCCTGATCCGGCGGTGCACATGGAGGCGGCGCGGGCGTGGTCGGTTTATGAGGGATCGTGCAGTACGTTGCTGCCGAGCCCGGATACGGTGAGCTCGTTTGCCGGCGACCGGACGGCGCTGGGTCTGGCGCGGATCGAGGCGCATTACTTTGCGCACGATCTGTTCCTGCCGGAAGGCGGGCTGCTGGGGCAGATGGAGCGGATCGGGCATATTCCCGGCGAGATCGTGCAAGGGCGCTACGATATGGTTTGCCCGGCGGTGACGGCGTTCGACCTGGCGGCGCACTGGCCGGCGGCGCGGCTGACGATCATCCCCGATGCGGGGCACTCGGCACTCGAGCCGGGGGTGCGGCGGGCGTTGGTGGCGGCCGTGGAGCGGTTCCGGCATCGGCAGTGAGGTGGCGTGGCCGCCCATCCGTTCCGCATGGCGACGCAACACCCCGCTTATTTGCGCGTTGGCTGCGGGAAGCCGCACGGTCGGTGCGGCCGCCAACAGGAGACGAACGCATGAAACTATCCCTTATCCGCACCGCGGCTATCATGATGCCGCTGTTTGCCGGCACCGCCGCGATGGCACAGACGGCCACCAGCGCCGGCGCGCCGATGGCACCTGCTGCGTCCGCGCCTGCGATGGCTCCGGCTGCGGCCCCTGCCACCGGTGGCGCGATGGCGCCGGCCGCATCGATGGCCAAGCTTTCCAAGCAGGACCATGAGTTCATCACCAAGGCTGCCGAAGGTGGTGCGGCCGAAGTGGCGATGGCGCAGTTGGCTCAGCAGAAGGGCTCGGACGCCAGCGTGAAGCAGTTCGCGCAAGGCATGATCGACGACCACACGCCGAACAACCAGAAGCTGGCCACGCTGGCTTCGTCCAAGGGCGTGACGCCGCCGACGGAGCCGAGCGCTTCGCAGCAGAAGATGATGACCAAGCTGCAGGGCATGGACGGGGCGAAGTTCGACCATGCTTACATCAGCGGCCAGGTGAAGGCTCACCAGGCGATGCTGAAGGAGTTCCAGCGTGAATCGACCAACGGGTCGGACACGGATCTGAAGGCGTTCGCGGATGCGACGATCCCGACGATCCAGAAGCACATCACGATGGCGCAGAACACCAAGTAAGGAAGGCCTTCTTTTCTGTAGAAAAGAAGCAAAAGACTTTTGGCCTCGGCGCTTTTAGCGCCGGGGCTTTTTTTGTTGGTGGATGTTGGGGTGGGGTGGGTCGGGTGGCGTCAGGGTGGCCAGGAGCGAGAGGGGAGGATTGGGACGTCAGAGAGGGTTTCGCAGACGATGGCGAGGAGTTCGGGTGGGCTGAATTCTTCGGTAGGATCGCACTGTGCTTGGCTGCGTTCTGGCCGCGCCGAGCGGCGAAATTGAGCTGAGACACTACCGAGTTATTATCTCATTTTCTAGAAATGACGTGCTTCCTTTCGGGCGCCGTTAAACAGTTTTTAAACGAGAGCTGTTACCGTAACGACCGGTTCAAGAGAGGCGGCGATCGCGAACAATCGGTCGTCGCACATGGAAGGTGCAGCGATTGTGAGGCCGGCGGGGGAAGCGCCGGGTTCGTGGCACGGCAGAGAAATGGCGCAGGCATCGAGGAAGTTGATTTGGGAGGGGTTGCGGAGAATGAGGGCGTTTAGGCGTTTGTAGTCTGGTTCGGTGTCGAAGGCGGCGATGGGGGGTGGGGCGATGGGGACGGTGGGCATGATGAGGGCGTCGTAGGGGGCGAGTTCGGCGGTGAATTCGGCGATGATGCGGGTGCGGGCCTGCATGAGGGCGATGTAGTCGGCGGCGGCCATGGTGGCGCCGGGGAGGATGCGGCTGGAGACGCGGGGGTCGTAACGGGCCGCGTGGGTGGCGAGTAGCGTGCGGTGGTGGGTGTAGGATTCGGCGACGGCGAAGCCGCCTTTGGCGTGGGCTTCGATCAGGTGGTCGAGGCTGGCAAGGCGTTTGTGGGTGACGACGACCCCTGCCCTATCGAGGCGGCGCATAGTTTGGTCGATGGCGTGTTCGGTGGGGGCGTCCATGCCGTCGAGGACGATGTTTTCGGGGAAGAGGAGGCGTAGGCCAGCGGGCGGATGGGGGATGAGCGGGGCGCGCGGGGTGTTGGCGAGAATGGCGTCGACGGCGGCGCAGATGGCGACGGTTCTGGCCAGGGGGCCAACCGAGTCGAGCGTGGGGGAGAGCGGGAAGACGCCGTCGCGCGGGACGCGGCGTTGGGTGGGTTTGAAGCCGACGACGCCACAGAAGGCGGCGGGGATGCGGCAGGAGCCGCCGGTGTCGGTGCCGATGGCGGCCCAGGCCATGCCGTCGGCGACCGAGACGGCGGCGCCCGAGGAGCTGCCGCCTGGGACGCGGCCGGTGCCGTCCGGCAGGCGGCCGTACGGAGCGCGCGGGGTGCCGAAATGCGGGTTGATGCCGACGCCGCTGAAGGCGAATTCGGTCATGTTGGTGCGGCCGACGGGGATCATGCCGGCGGCCAGCACGCGTTGGACGACGGTTGCGTGTCGGCGGGCGGGCGGTGCTTCGGCCAGCGCGCGGGAGCCGGCCGGGGTGGGCTCGCCAGTGACGTCGAGCAGGTCTTTGAGGCTGATGGAGGCGCCGGCGAGCGGGCTGGGGGAGCGGTTGGTGCGGATGAGCGCATCCATGGCGTCGGCGGCCGCGCGTGCCTGGTCGGGGTAAGTGCGGAGGAAGGTGCGGGCGCCCTCGCCGTCCGGGTTGGTGATCGCGGCGAGGTTGGCTTCGATTTGGTCGCGGATCAAAGAAGCAGTCCTTTTTTAGGGTCCGTTGTCGCGTGCTTGTTTGGGGGAAGCGACAACGAGATAAAAGTTTTCTGGCCCCTTCAGAAAAGGACGGCTTGCATCCTTCGTGCGGCACGATTTGAGGCTGGTGGTGTCATTCGGCTCATATTTCACCGGCCGCACTGCGGCAGCGCGTGGATACCCGGGTCAAGCCCGGGCATGACGGGGATGATCAGTGCGGTCGGGCGACGTTCTGTTCGGGCGTTACCGACTTGCCGAAGTTCGACCCGAGACGGTTGCGGGTGGCGCTTTCGTTGAACTGGCCGGTGACGTTGCTGGGGGAGGTGGCGCCGTAGGGGGCGCTGCCGTCCGAGGAGAAGCGCTGCGCGTTTTGGGCGGCGTGTTTGAATTGCTGGTTGAGGCAGTCGTAGCTTTGCGCGGTGCCGACCTGCACGTCCACGCAGGTGTCCTTCGTGGCCGGTGGGGCTGGCTGGGCGCTGGCGGCGGAGGTGGCGGCAAGACAGCAGGCGAGGATGAGGAGACGCATACGACGCGATCCTTAGGGTAAGATGTGGGAAAACTCGATCTCGTTGACAGCGACGGGCTCTTTCTGGAGCAGGGCATTGGCGTAGGCGCGTTCAAGGTCCTGCTGCTTTTGTTGACGCAGGGCGCGGATGAGGCTGTCGCGTATGTCAGATAGCGGCGCGGGGCCGGCGGGGCGGGTGGCGATCATGTGGATGAGGGTGCAGCCGGCTTCGATGCAGATCGGGTCGGAGACGGTGCCTTCGAGCATGCCGGAGACGGCAGTGCGCACCGGTGCGATGAGCTGGTTTTCTGCGACGAAGCCGAGGTCGCGATAGACGCCGCCTTGCGGCTGGTAGAGTTTGGCCGCGACCTCGAAACCGCCGCGGGCGCGGGCGATCTGGGCGCGTATCGTGACCAGGCGCTTTTGCATGTCCGCGATGGCGCCAGATGGCTTGACGAACAGCAGTTCGCTCAGATGGTATTGCCGCGGCTGGAGGAATTTCGCCTTGTTCTGGTCGTAGGCGGCCTGCAGTTCGGCTTGGCTCGGGTAGCCGGCGGGCATTGCGGCATGCGCGGTCAGGAAACTTTGCGCGAGCACTTCGTCGTGCGTGCGCGAGAGCAGGGCGGCGACCTCGGCGCGTTGTTCCCAATGTTCGCTTTGTGCCTGCTGGAGTATCGCACGTTGCAGGAGCACGTTGCGCAGCAGATCGGCCATGGCTTTCGGGTCGGCGGCCAGTTTGGCGCGCGTGGGTGCATCGACGCTCGAGAGCAGCGCGCGCGCCTGGCTGAGCGTCACTCGGTCGGTGCCGCGTTGTGCGACGACCGGGTCGTCCGCCGCGTGTGCCTGGGTGACTATCGCCAGGGCGAGGAGTGCCGCCGCGGCGATCGCTCTAGCGCGCAGGTGCGGCCGCTTTCGGCACATAGGCTTGGTTCTGTATTTTATCATCGTAGTCCTGAACGAGGTTTTCCAGCTTCACCTTGGCCGTGCCGAGCACCGGTTCGTAGCTGCGCAGGAGCAGGCCGCGGAAGCTTTCGCTCTCGTAGAGATGCAGGATCTGCTCGGAGACGTCGATCAGCTTGGTGTTGGTGGTCTTGCAGACCTCGAGTTGGGCGCCGCGTGCCTGGGCCTGGGCTGTGGCCGTGCGGCTGGCATCGTCCTTGGCGCGCGCCTGCTCGGCGGCACTCTGGTAGCTGGATTGCAGCTTGGCGCTGAGTTGCTGGTATTGCGCGGCTTGTGCCTGGGCGGCGCGCAGGCGATCTGCGAGGCCGGTGTCCTCCTGGCGGGGGGCGGGTTTGCTGGCAGCGTCGGCGAGCTTGGCGTTGGCGGCGTCGAGCTGGGATTGCAGGGCGGTTTTGTCGGCGTTGGCTTTGGCGAGGTCGGATTGCGCCTGGGCGGAAGCATCCTGGGCCGCGCGCATTTCGGTTACGGCCTGGCGCAGCGCGTCGCGCATGCGGGCTTCGGTGCTGTCCTGGGCTTGGGCGGCGAGGGGCAGGGCTGCGAGGGCTAGGGCGATGGGGAGGCGCATTTTTGGGGGCCTTTGGAGGGAATGCAGGAAGCAGGCAGTCTTTATTTAGAAGAGAGGACCAACAAACTTTTGATCCGCTGTCGCGCGCTGGTCGTGAGCGGCGCGACAGCGGAACAAAAGTCTTTTGCTTCTTTTCTTCAGAAAAGAAGTTCTTCCTTAACCGCGCGACGTGCTGCTGATGCGGACGGAGAATTGCTTGCCGATGATGCCGGCGACGGGTGTGTCGCCGGTCGAGGCTTCGCGGATGACGCGTTCGACTTCGGTCCGTGCATCGTCGTCGCCGGAGAAGGACGCGATTGACGCGTTTGCGAAACTGCCTGACGGAGACAGAGTAAAACTGATGGTGACGCGGTATTTGGCGAATTCGAGCTTGCGGTCGCGGCGCAGCGCGTCCTGGATGCGCGATTTCACCAGGTCGGAATAATACGCGTCGTTGTCGCCGCCGCCGCTGCCGTCGCCGGTGCCGCAGCCTTGGCCGATGCAGTCGCCGCCACCGCCATTGCCGAACGCCAGCGAGCCGGGGCCGGTGCCCTGGATGGAGGTGGTGACCGCGGCCGGTGGCGAGGGTGCCTTGGGGGCGGGGCGGCTGACCGCTTTTTGCGGCGTGGGTTGGCGCTGGCGTTGCACCACCTGCTGCTTGGGCGGCGGGGGCGGAGTTTTGGGCGGTGGTGGCGGTGGCGGCGGCGGCGGGAGTTGCACCGCGGTGATGTGCGGCTCGTTATGCGGTCGGGCCAGCGGTGAGGAGCTGCCGCGGGTGATGGCGTAGGCTGAGAGCGCGATGACGATGACGGCAGCGGCGATGCCGCCCGGCAGGCCGTAGCGCTGCAGAGGCGTTTTTTCGCCGTCGAACTCGCGGTCGAAATCGTCGTCGTCGAGCACGGATCAGCTCTCGGCGCTGCGCTGGGCTGCGAGGCCGACATTGTTGATGCCGACTCGCCCGAGCACGTCGAGCACGTTCATGATCTTCTCGTACTGGCTCTGGCGGTCGCCTTTGAGCACGATAGGCAGATCCGGGGTGATGGCTTTGGCGTCGCGCAGTTTGGCTTCGAGTTCGGCGAGGCTCACCGGGATTGCATCGATGAAGACCTGGCCTGCGCCGTTGACGGAGATCACTTTTGTTTTAGGCACCGCCAGCGACACGGTGGAGCTGCCGTGCGGGAGGTCGACTTTGACGCCCTGCACGCTGGCGGTGGTCATGATGATGAAGATCACGACGAGCACGTAGGCAAGGTCCAACATCGGGGTGATGTTGATGTCGTCGTAGGGTTTGTCTTCCTGGATCTGCATCGCGGCTACTCCGCTGCGTTGGCGACGGGAGCGCCGGGTTGGGTGCGGCTGCGCGCGTATTCGCCTTCGGCGATGCGGGTGACGACCTCGTCGACGAAGACGGCCATTTCCGAGATGACGGATTTGATGCGGGTCTGGAAATAGTTGTAGCCGAATAAAGCGGGGATGGCGACGAACATGCCGGTGGCGGTGGCGAGAAGTGCGGCCGAAATGCCGGGGGCGATGGAGTTGACGTTGACGTCGCCGGCCGCGGCGATGGCGGCAAACGTGATCATCACGCCGACGACCGTGCCGAGCAGGCCCACGAACGGGCCGCCGGAAATGGCGATGGTGAGGAGGACCATGAGGTTGTTCAGCTTGGCTTGCTCGCGGACCATTTGCGCATCCATGCTGGAGCGGATGGCGGCGAGTGATTGCGGGGCGATGTTGCCGTCCGGCAGGGTGCGGCCGGTCGAGAGGCGTTCCTCGACTTCGCGCACGCCGGTTTCATACACGCGATAGAGGCAGGAGGAGGTCATGCCGCGGGCGCGTTCGCGCGGCACCGGCGGCAGGATGACGTTGCTTTTGCGGTTGATGTCCTTGAGCAGGACGAGGAACTTCTTGTTGGCGCCGGCGACGCGGCCGACATAGGCGGCCTTGGCGGCCATGACGACCCAGCTGACCAGCATCATGAAGATCAGGATGCCGATGATCACCCAGGCATCGAGTGTGACGGATTTGAGGATGATGCCGATATAGCCGGAGCCGAAGCTGCTGGTCTGCTCAGGGTTTTCGAAGGCGAGCAGGTTGGATTGCGTGCCCTGGTCGTGGTCGGCGAGCAGGATGGCGCCGGCGGGGCGAACGGTTTTGCTGATCTGCAGTTCGTCGATTTCGCCGATGAACGGCGTGGCGGCGGCTTGTATGGTGGCCGTGGCCGCCGGGGTGGCGGGTGCGGCGGCAGTTGCCGCGCCGCCCAGCATGGCGGCGCCGGTGATGGCGGGCATGGCACCGGCCATCTCGGCGGATTTGGCGCCATCGACATAGAGCGTGATCTTGTCGGCTTGCGTTGTTACCGTCAGCAGATGCCAGCTATCGGCGAGCAGCGGCGTGGCCGACGCGGCGCGCAGCGCGGCGGCGGTGGCCGAAGTGACGGTCACGCTGGGCACGCCGGCGGTCAGGCCCACCTGGAAATCGGCGACACCGCCTGCATCGCGCTGGTCGTAGAGCACCGCGGTTTGTGTTGCGGGGTTGGGCTTTACCCAGAGCTGCCAGGTGAGGGTTTCGGCCGCCGTGATGTTCAGCGTGGGTGTGGGCGAGAGGCGGATGGGTGCGGTGCCGTCGAGCTTGCTGCCGAAACCGATGATCGCGTTCTGGTCGCGCTTGCCTGGGGAGAGCGCGTTGTTGCCGAACGACGTGCTGTCCTTCGGCAGGCCGTTTTCCTCGGCGAAATGCCATACCAGGAGCTGGTCGGCATCGTAGGTCGCGTGGCTGTCGGAAGCGTCGTTCGCCTTGTCGTTGCCCCAATACATGTAAAGGCTCGTGGTGGCACCTGGAGCGATGTCGGGCACGTCGACCCAGACGAGGGCGACCTGATCGACCAGCCCGTCGAATTTCTCGATGTGATAGTGCAGCGGGGTGCGGTCGTCGCCCGCGATGAAGCGGATGTCGCCGCCGTCCTGCTTGGCGGTGTCGAACTTGAAATTATTGGCGAGCAGGCGGACGAGGATTTGCGTGCGGCCGATCTTGTCGCCGACATTGGCGCCCTTGGGGCCGGTATCGGCATCGATCTTGACACGGTATTTCCAGTCGCCGTTCCACCAGGCGGCGTGGGCTGCGCCGGCGCATGCCAATTGCAGCATGACGCAAAGCGCCGCTGTTGCGAGGCCGCGCGTGCGCGCGAGCCGTGCGAGAAAAGCCAACACCATCTCAGAACTCTCCATAGACGCGGAACAGCACGCGGTTCGTGCCGGCCCGCGTATTCGGGCCGTTGTTGAATGTCTGGGCGTCCTGGACCACGCCGTTGAGGTAACCCCACAGGTTGACGCGCGTGCCCACGCCGGCCGAGCTGAGCCCGTAGCTGGAACGCTGGCCGACCTGAGCCTGGGTGAGTGTGACGAGGCCGCCATCGCCGAACAGATGGAAGCGCCAGGATTTGAGCGGGCCGCCGCCTACGAGTTTGGCGACAGACGGGCTGCGCAGCTCGGTCTGCACGAAGGCGCCGTAATCGCCCAGCGTCTCGGCTTCGAGGTAGCCGCGCACGCTGTCCGCACCACCCGATCCGAGTTGTTCGCTGCTGACCAGAGGATCGTTGGTGAGCTGGCCGGTGGCCGACGCCCAGAGTTGCACGTCGTGCGGCAGATCCTGTTCGCGGGTGAGGTTGGCGCGCAGGATGGAGAAGCCGGGTGGCGCGTTGTAAGCCTTGTTGAAGAAACCTTCGGCGTTGCTGCCGAGGCTGGCGACGCCGAATTCGAGGCCGAGGCTGAGATCGGTCGTCGAATGGTCGCCGGTCCAGTTCGCCGCGTAGGTCGCGTTGAGCGGATAGTAGGTGATGGGGGCGGAGGTGACCTGCCGCGTCTTCACGAACGTGTCGAGTTCGAAGTATTTCTTGTAGTCCCAGCCGACGGATAGCGAATGGCTGAAACCGGCACTGCCGCCGAGCGGCACGAGCACGCGGAAGCCTGCCGCGGTGCCGCGCCCGGCGACATTCGTCGAGCCCAGGGCGGTGACGTTGCTGTTGGAATGCAGGTAGTTCAGCAGCAACGAGAGTTTGGTATCGGGAATGTGGAACAGGTAGGAGGCCGAGGTGACCTCGGCATCTTTGACGTTTTCCGGCGCCACCTGGTAGCTCAGCGTGATGCTGTCGCCGCGCTGATACAGGTTGTCGTAGGTCAGCGAGGCCGACAGGCGCGGCGAGGTTGTATCCGCATTGTAGCGGTTGTTGAATTCCAGCGTGCCGTGCAGCGGATATTTGTCGATCACTTCCAGATCGACATCGACCGTGTCGGGACGACGCCCGGCTTTAAGCGCAGGCTGCACCTGCCGGTCGGGCAGCGTGTTGAGCGAGGTGAGGTCGCGCAGGATGTCGTTGCGGTTGGGCACCTGCCCGGGCTGCACGCTCGGCGCGCCGGCGCGGACGTCGCTGGGCAGGAAATAGCGCGCGCCGGTCACCCGCAGCCGGCCGACGCGGCGCTCGATGGCGTGCAGTTCGACGATTGCCGGCTCGCCGGCCACGATATGCTGGGCGGGGATGACGACGGAGACAGTATCGAACCCGCGCGCACTATAGAGAGACTGCAGGGCCGCGCGGGCGTGCTCGATGTCAGTGACGGTCTTGCCGGGACCGACGAACGGATAGACCGCCTCCTCGACGTCGTCCTGCGGCAGCACGGTGCTGCCTTCCACCCGGATTTCGGCGACGTCGAACGAGGTGCGGCGCGTATCGGCCGGCAGCACGGCGGCACGCGCCGACGGCACGCAGGCAAGCGCCGCGCCGAAGGCGCAGACGCGAAGAAGGGTTGACGGCCTCGCTGTCACTCGCACTTAGGGCATCCGCAGCCATGATGTCGGCGGCGCCTTGGTGCGCTCAATCCACGCGGGTTGTCACGCCCCATTTTGCAGCGCAGCAATCCGTCAGTCTGCCGGCCGGCCGGGGCGTCGATGAGACATCGTGGGGCAGCCGTCTCCCATTCCCGCATAATTTCTCTCCTGCGCGCCCACCGGGTCGGCCTGCGTTGAGGCGCGCCCGCCGGCCCCTTAGCAAGGCGGACTTCTCGCCAGCAACACCCTGATGAGGCTCTGGCGCCGCAATAAGCCGATTCAGCTTCGGTTGGGCTATCTGCAGGCAAATTGTCATCGAACTGAAACACTGTCCGTGACCGCGGCGGTCGGGCCACCCGCATTTTATCGCGTGCTGAACCGGTCGTGGCGCAACATGGAAGCGGTCTGTCCCTGCCAGCCCAAAGCGCGAGCGCACGCGCGGTAATCACAACCGCAGCGTGTGCCAATACTTTCCATATCGAGGTATGGCCAAGCACAGCTGCAAGAATAGTTAAGTTCGACGCAACATCTATTTGCGTCATCAAAGTGTCATACAGCTATCACCAATGCGTCACACAATCTGCGAGGCGTTCTGTTAGAGAGCGCGCCAGCCAGACGGGACTCCGCTGGCGCAGATCCTCCTAGGGGAAACCATTCATGTCTCGCACCCATTTGCTGGGCGCCGCGTCCGCGGTCGCTCTTTCTTTCGCTTCGACCATCGCGGTCGCCCAAGTCCAGCCGACCTCGATCCAGGGCGGCGGTTCCACGCTGGCCGCGGCCGACTACTACAAGGAATTCTCGACCTACAACGCCAGCGGCCCCGTCGCTCCGTTCAACAACCCCGATGCGACCGCCGCTGCCGGCAACAACCAGGCCAATGACGCGCTCTATTGGCCGTCCGGCTCGGGCACCGGCCAGTCTGCATTCCTGACCGATAACCTCAATGCCGATTGCCTCAAGGTTGTTCCCGGCGATGCGGATTGCATGTCCACCACACCGGGCGGCGTCAACACGGTCGATTACGGCGCTTCGGACGCGACGTTCAGCACCACGCAGATCGCCCAGTGGGCATCGTCGAGCCTGGGCCAGTCGGCCGCCGGCAACCTGATCCAGCTGCCCTCCATGGGCGTCGGCATCTCGTTCCCCGTCGTCCACCAGGGCGTGACCGCCAACGGCGCCACGACCGCTCACCGCGCTGTCGCCGGCGGCCTCGTGCTGACCGACACCGACCTGTGCGGCATCTTCTCCGGCTCCATCACCAACTGGAACGCCACGTCCGCTTTCACGACGTCCAGCAAGCCGGCTGCCGGCCAGACCAACATCCCCGGCGCTTTCACGGTCGTCTATCGTAGCGACGGTTCGGGCACGTCCTTCCTGCTGCTCAACCATCTGGCCGCGGTGTGCAACAGCACGAACTCCGCTTTCCCGAACGCGACGGCGTCGTCCTCCGGCATCACGCCGAGCACGACCTTCACATCGGTGTTCACCAACAATGCGACCGGCGTCACCACTGTCCCGTCGAACTTCCTCGGTGAGAGCGGCAGCGGCGGCGTTGCCAACACACTGTCGAACTACAACACGATGGTCCCGACGCTGACCAACGCCATCGGCTATCTCTCGCCCGACTACACGACTGTCGATCCGAACAGCGATGCCCGCCTGGTCAACCTGAGCGGCACGTCTGTCAAGAGCACCCTGGTCGTCGCCGCGGTCAAGAACGGCACGCTGCCGTATGTGCCTTACTTGGCCGACGTCACCAACGCGCTGAACCATGTCAAGCAGGGCCAGAACACCAAGGCTCCTGCAACCGCCGCGCAGGGTGCCAACCCGACGGCGTTCGTGCCGTTGATCCAGCTGGTCTCGCTCGGCTATCCGGTCGTCGGCTACACGACGTTCGATTTCGCGCAGTGCTACCAGAATGCGGCCGTGCAGACCTCGCTGCTGAACTATCTCAGCCTGCACTACAGCACCAACGCGACCTACAACGCGATCATCCACAATAACGGCTTCGTGGCGATCTCGTCGTCGGGTGCGAAGGCTTTCGTCGGTGCGATCACCGGCGGCATCCTGAGCAACACCAAGAAGTGGAACGACAACATCGGCAACACCGGCGTTTGCAAGAGCGTCGGCGGAACGAAGTATATCGGCCGCTAAAACCAGCCTCGCTTTTCGGGGCGAATGCGACGAGAAAAGGCGGCCGGTTGGCCGCCTTTTTTTGTGAGCCGTGCCGGTCCCAAATCAAGGCGCGGCCTGCACTCCGTCGTCCCACTGCAATATGCGGTATTTCCAGGCGGGGCCGCTCAGCGTGCCATCCAGCCGGAACAAGGCGTGGCGCACGAAGGCCGCGCCGTTGCGCCCCGACGCACGCGCTTCGACGCGCAGAACGACAGGGCCGCGCGGGTCGGCGGCATCGATCGTCAGCCCATAATCGCGCTTGGCACGCGCGAGCGTCGCCTGCACCACGGCGCCCGTGTTGGCCAGCCACGGCCCCTGCTCCAGCCCCAGCGTCAGGTAGGGGACACTTGCCTGATACAAAGCCGGGCTCATGCCGAGCACCAGTTTCAGTTCATCGAGACGCTGGAACTCCGCACCCGATGGTCCCCATTGCCGGCCGTCCGTCCGATAGGCGGCGGTGGCGGGCGTGTCGGTTTGTCCGTTCACCTGCTGCTGCGCGCGCCATTCGGCGATCGAGTTGCCGGCGACCTGCGCGGTATCGCGGTCCGCCCCCAGCACGTTGAACAAGGCCTGCAGCAACGCCGGCGGGCTCTGGTTGACGTCGAGTTTGCCGCGCTCGTCGGTGACCACGACCTCGACCGGGCCGGTCGCCTCCTTCAGCTCGCGCACGGTGGGGCCAGGCGGCCAGTAGTCGCCGCTACCGTCGAGCATGTGCCAGATCGTCTCGTGCACGGCAGCGTCCGCTGCTTCCTGCAATTGCGCGCCTTCCCGCAACGCGCTGGCCAGTTTCGTCTCGGCCCGCCCGGCGCCGGTGACCTGCGCGGCCAACAGGGAGAGCAGCGCCATCGACCACAGCACCATCAGCAACGCGAATCCGCCCTCGCCTGCCCCGTGCGCCCGGGCCGCGTCGCCGGTTTCAGAAACTTCCATTTGTATCCAGCAGGGTTGGCACTGCCATGTCAGGCCAGCGATGGCGACCGTTGGCCAGCACGAAATGGATCTGCACGACGGTCGGCAGCAGACCGTCGGTCCAGGCTTTGCCCCATTTGCCGCCATCGCCGGTGGCGCCGCGGTAGGAGAGATCGATGCGCGCGACGCCGTCGGCCAGCACGACCTGCTGCATGGGGGGTGGCTGGCCGAGGGGCGTCGCGTTCGGATGCGGCTGCCAGCGCAGCACGAGCTGGTGCGCGTCGTTCACGCCGAGTGCGACCTGCGCATGGCGGATGGGCTGGGTTGGTGGCTGATCGGGCATCAGGGTCATCATGGTCAGGCGATGTTCCTCGCCCACGAACGGTTTGTCGTCGGTGGAAAAGGGCGGCGAGGCCTGTTCGATAAGCCGGCGGAGGACGCGGTCCATGCGTTCGAGTTCGGCGGCGTTGCCGGCGAGTTTGTCCTCGAGTGTCCAGGCGGTGAAGCCGAAATGGCTGGCCTGGTAGAGGCCGGCCATGACGAAGCCGAAGACGAGCATGGCGACGATGACTTCGAGGAGGGTGAAGCCCGCTGTCGCGAACTCCGGGGCCGGCACGCGACAGCTAGACAAGAGTTTTTTGGTCCTTTTGTTCAAAAAAGGACTGCTCCCTTTTGCTTTGGTCACGTCCCCTCCGCCGCCCGAACATCGAACCGGCGCGTCGCCAAACTCACCTGCCGCTCCCGCCCCCCCGCCTTCCAGCTCTCCGTCACCAGAATATCGAACAGCACCGCGCGCGCCGGCTTGACATCATTGGCCCGGTCCTGATCGGTCAAGCTCAGCTCGCGCGAGCTCGCCTCGCGGATGCGCAGCCGCCAGGTGAAGCCCTCGCCGTCCGCGCCGGTCGTCTGCTGGGCGGAAATGCCGGAGCCGTGCCCGATGGTGGCGAGATGCGAGCGGGCCAGCGAGATCGCCTCGTCGTATTTTGCGGCGACCGAGGTTGCGTCGAGGCCCGCGGTGGTGCCGCCGAACAGCGCGCCGATGGCGAGTGCGGCGATGACGAAGGCGATCATCACTTCGAGGAGCGTGAAGCCGGCATCCCGCCGGCGCGCGTCAGAGATGGGCATCGCTGACCTTTACCTGTCCGGTGAGCCATTCCACCTTGATATCGACACGATGCCGGCCGGTGCCGAGGAGAACTTCGCCGCCGGTGGCGCTGCCGTCGGGCGAGAAACGGATCACCCGGACGGTGCCGGGGCCTTTCAGCGCGGGTGGCATCACGGTCAAATTCAGGTCGCGCGCCAGCAGCGTGGGCGGCGTGCGGTCAATGGCGAATAGGTGCCGGGCGGGGTCGATGGCGACGGAGACATCCTCGTCGGTGGCGATGGCTTGCGCACGCGCGGCACGCAGGCCTTGCGCGATGGCGCCCGCGGCGGCGCGCGTGTTGAGGCCCTGGTTGACCATGCCACCGCGGCCGAGGAACAAGCCCATGATCACGCCCAGGATCGCCAGCGTGACGAGGATCTCTATGAGGGTGAAGCCGCAATCTTTACGCATGACTGGGGTAATCAGCGCGGGAGGCGGGAGTAAGGCAAGTTAAGGAGGAGAAAGCAGTCCCTTTTCGAGAAAAGGACCGAGAAGCTTTTGCTCCTGCGCATTTGCCGGGTTGGGGCATCGGGGTTAGTTTGCCGTCAAGTGCTCAGGAGACGACGACGTGAAGCAGGTTCGGTATTGGGCGGTTCTGTCATGTTTGGTCAGTGCGTCGCCGGCGTTTGCGGCCGTCGATCCGGCCTTGCAGGCGGCAGTGAAGTCTCCTGCGCGTGAGGCGTCGCTGACGGTGCGTGACGCTGCACGCCATCCGGCCGAGGAGCTGAGCTTTTTCGGTTTGCGGCCGACTTCCAACGTGGTCGAGATCTCGCCGGGCGGCGGCTACTGGACCGAGATTCTGGGGCCGTATCTGGCCGCGCACGGGCACCTGACCGAAGCTTTGCCAGGCGGAAGCGATCCGGAGCACGAGGCTGCGAAGTTCCGCGCCAAGTTCGCCAGCCAGCCCTGGTTCGGCAAGGTGAGCCTGACGACGCTGGCACCGGGCCAGGCCGAAGTCGCGCCCGCCGGGTCGGCCGATTTCGTGCTGACGTTCCGCAACGTGCACAACTGGATGTATGAAGGCACCGCCGATCAGGCGTTCGCCGCCTTCTTCCGTGCGCTGAAGCCGGGCGGTGTGCTGGGCCTGGAGGAACATCGCGGCCTGGCCAACGTGCCGCAGGACCCGAAAGGCGAGAACGGCTATGTGCGGCAGGATTATGTGATCGCGCTGGCGAAAAAGGCGGGATTCGATTTGGTGGCGTCGTCGGAGATGAACGCCAATCCGCGCGATACGAAGAACTATCCGAAGGGCGTGTGGACGCTGCCGCCGACCTTCGAGATGGGTGGCGTGGACCATGCGAAATACGCGGCGATCGGGGAAGCCGACAACATGGTGCTGACCTTCCGCAAGCCGGGCGGCTGAACGCTTGGCGCGCCTGCAGATCACGCCGGCGCTGTCGATCGACGAAAGCGAGCTGACCGAGAGGTTTGTGCTCAGCTCGGGTCCGGGCGGGCAGAACGTCAACAAGGTGTCCACCGCGGTGGAGCTGCGGTTCGACGTGCGCGGCTCGCGTTCGCTGCCGGATGCGTTGAAGGTGCGGCTGATGCGGATCGCCGGCAGCCGGATGACGCAGGACGGCGTGCTGGTGATTTCGGCGCAGCGGTTTCGCTCGCAGCCGCGTAACCGCGAGGATGCGACGGAGCGGCTGTTCGAGATGATACGCGAGGCGAGCGTGGCGCCAGTTCGCAGGCGGGCGACGCGGCCGACGCTGGGGTCGCAGACGCGGCGGCTGGAGGGGAAGGGCGTGCGGGCTGGGGTGAAGGCGATGCGGCGGCGGCCTGAGGGGGAGTAAAGGAAGGCCTTCTTTTTTGAAAAAAAGAAGCAGAAAACTTTTGCTTCCCGGCCGTGCTTGGTTATCCGCGTTTAAGCGTCTGCTGATCCGGGCGTTAAGATAGAAGTTTTTGGTTCTTTTTTTCAAAAAAGAACTTCTTCCTTTAGGATACCCGCGTGTCATCCATCATCGTGCGCGGCGCCCGCGAGCATAACCTCAAGAACGTCGACGTGGAGATCCCACGCGACCAGCTGACCGTCATCACCGGCCTATCCGGCAGCGGCAAAAGCTCGTTGGCCTTCGACACGATCTACGCCGAGGGGCAGCGGCGCTATGTCGAATCGCTGTCGAGCTATGCGCGGCAGTTTCTGGAGCTGATGGGCAAGCCGGATGTGGACAGCATCGAGGGTCTGAGCCCGGCGATCTCGATTGAGCAGAAGACGACGAGCCGCAATCCGCGCAGCACGGTCGGCACGGTGACGGAGATCCACGATTACATGCGCCTGCTGTGGGCGCGGGCGGGCGTGCCGTATTCGCCGGCGACGGGGTTGCCGATCGAGGCGCAGACGGTGAGCCAGATGGTCGATCGGGTGATGGCGATGGCGGAGGGCACGCGGCTGCTGCTGCTGGCGCCGGTGGTGCGCGACCGGAAGGGCGAGTACCGCAAGGAACTGGCCGAGCTGCAGCGGCGCGGGTTCACGCGGGCGAAGGTGGACGGGACGCTGTACGACATCGGCGACGTGCCGGCGCTGAACCGCAAGACCAAGCACACGCTGGAGGCGGTGGTGGACCGCATCGTGGTGCGCGACGGCGCGCAGCAGCGGCTGGCCGACAGTTTCGAGACCGGGCTCGGCATGGTGCCGGACGGCATCGTCTATACCGAGGATGCCGACACGCAGGCGCGCACGGTGTTCTCCTCGCGCTTCGCCTGCCCGGTGAGCGGCTTCACCATCGAGGATATCGAGCCGCGGCTGTTCAGCTTCAATTCGCCGCATGGAGCGTGCCCGGCTTGTGATGGGCTGGGCGTGGAGGTGTTCTTCGACCCGGCGATGGTGGTGCCCGACGAGCGTCGCAGCCTGGCCGAGGGGGCGGTGGCACCGTGGACGGGGGCGATGAGCCCGTATTTCGACCAGACGCTGCAGAGCCTGGCGCGGCACTACAAGGTGACGACGCGCACGCCCTGGGCGGAGCTGCCCGAGCATGTGCGTGACGCGATCCTGAACGGCACCGGCACCACGCCGGTGGAGATGACCTACAAGGACAGTGTACGCGCCTATTCGGTGAGTAAGCCGTTCGAGGGCGTGCTGAAGAACCTGGCGCGGCGCTACAAGGAAACCGACAGCGCCTGGGCGCGCGAGGAGATGAGCCGCTACCAGGCGGACAAGCCGTGCGAGGTGTGCCATGGCGCGCGCCTGAAGCCTGAGGCGCTGGCCGTGAAGATCGACCGGCGGACGATCGCCGAGGTGTCCGACCTGTCCATCCGGCATGCGTTGGACTGGTTCGGCGGCGTGGAGGCGACGCTGACGCCGCAGCGTGCGGAGATCGCGCGCCGAATCTTGCGCGAAATCTCCGAGCGGCTGCGCTTCCTGGTCGATGTGGGGCTGGATTATCTCAGCCTCTCGCGCGGCTCGACCACACTCTCCGGCGGAGAGAGCCAGCGTATCCGGCTCGCCAGCCAGATCGGCAGCGGGCTGACGGGCGTGCTGTATGTGCTCGACGAGCCTTCGATCGGGCTGCACCAGCGCGACAACGAACGGCTGCTGGGCACGCTGCAGCGGCTGAAATCGTTGGGCAATACGGTGCTGGTGGTGGAGCACGACGAGGACGCGATCCGGCAGGCCGATTATCTGATCGACATGGGTCCGCGCGCCGGAATGAATGGCGGGCATGTCATCGCGCGCGGCACACCGGCGGAGGTGGCGGCCAACCCGGCCTCCATCACCGGCGATTATCTGAGCGGGCGGCGGCGGATCGAAATCCCGGCCAAGCGGCGCCCGATCAACCGCAAGCGCATGCTGACGGTCGTCGGCGCCACCGGCCACAATCTCAAATCGGTCACCGCCGATTTTCCGCTTGGCACCTTCACCTGCGTCACCGGCGTGTCGGGCGGCGGCAAGTCCACTTTGGTGATCGACACGCTCTATAAAGCCGTGTCCCGCCGGCTGATGGGTTCGGGCGAGGTGCCCTCGGCGCACACGCGGATCGACGGGCTGGGCGAACTCGACAAGATCATCGACATCGATCAGTCGCCGATCGGGCGCACGCCGCGCAGCAATCCGGCCACCTACACCGACCTGTTCGCCCCAATTCGCGACTGGTTCGCCGAGCTGCCGGAGAGCCGGGTGCGCGGCTACAAATCCGGCCGGTTCAGCTTCAACGTAAAAGGCGGGCGCTGCGAGGCGTGCCAGGGCGACGGCGTGCTGAAGATCGAGATGCACTTCCTGCCGGACGTGTTCGTCACCTGCGACACCTGCAAGGGTGCCCGCTACAACCGCGAGACGCTGGAGATCAAGTTCAAGGGCCGTTCGGTCGCGGACATCCTGGCCATGACGGTGGACGAGGCGCAGCCGCTGTTCTCGGCGGTCAACCGCATCAACGACCGGCTGAGCATCCTGCAGCGCGTGGGGCTGGGCTACATCTCGCTTGGCCAGCAAGCCACCACGCTATCGGGCGGCGAGGCGCAGCGCATCAAGCTCGCCAAGGAGCTGGCGCGTCGGGCGACGGGACGCACATTGTATATCCTCGACGAGCCGACGACCGGGCTGCATTTCGAGGACACCGCCAAGTTGCTCGAGGTGCTGCACGCGCTGGTCGATACCGGCAATACGGTGGTGGTCATCGAGCATAATCTGGAGGTGATCAAGACCGCCGATTGGGTGATCGACATGGGGCCGGAGGGCGGCGATGGCGGTGGCCGGATCGTCGCCGAAGGGACGCCGGAGGATTTGGCCGGCGTGTCGGGCAGCCATACGGGGCGGTTTCTGGCGCCGTTGCTAAAGCCGTCTCAAGCGCGCAGGAGAGCCAGGGCGTAGCTATTTCGTAACAGTTACGAACGCATTTGCACTTGCGCGCGTACGGCATCCCTAGTGGGTCCTAAATGCTCTATGGAGGACGTTCGCTGCGGTTGAATGTTCATCCCAAGGTTGGTGGAAGACCGACAGAAGGCGGTGAGCAGGGACAAGCGGGCGGGCGAGGCAGACGATGCAAGCTGGCGGGGCAGAGGCGGAACTGGCGCTGAGCGGTCACACCGGACCCCAGCAAAGCAATTTGTCGGCGATCGAGCGCGAACTGGAACGCTCGCGCCTTCGGCTTCGCTTTCTAGACCGGCCGCTGGAGAGCACCTATCAGGCCGAGCAGCAGGAAGCCTCCCGGTTGCTGAACCGGATCGTGATCGCGATCCTGGTGGTCATCTTCGACGCCTATTTCATCGCCGACACACGGGTTGCGCCGCAAACCCTGGTGCTTTCGGCCGTGCTGCGCTTTGGCCTGCTCACCCCCGCCGCCATGGTCTATATCTGGTGCGACTGGCGCGGCCGCCTCCCACGCAGATCCGGATCGTTCGTGACGGCGCTGCTGATCGCACCGACGCTGCTGTCCACGATCATCGCTTTCTGGGTGACGAGCCCGTTGGCGCTGGCGAACTATCAGGCCGTGCCGATGATCCAGTTGGCCCTGCTGGCCTGCCGCCTGAGCATGAAGCAGGCGCTGCTGGTGATCGCGACGTCGTGGCTGCTCTATGCAGTGACGATCTTCACCGCTTCGTTCGTGCCGGCCGATCTCCATATCTCGCTGATGCTGACCGACATCGCGATCGGCAGCGGCACGCTTTTGTTTGCTTGGCGTATCGAGATACGCGACCGCCAGGTCTTCCTGCTCAACCAGCAGGCCGCGATCGGCCGCGAGTTGCTGCGCGCGCAGAATCGTCGGCTGGCCCGGCTGTCGCAAGTGGACGCGTTGACGGGACTGGGCAACCGGCGCTGCTTCGACGAAGCGCTGGCCACCTCCTGGTCGCAGGCCCTGCACATGCCCTGCCCGATCAGCCTGGTGATGTTTGATATCGACTGCTTCAAGCAGTTCAACGATGCGCTGGGCCATCAGGCCGGCGACGAATGCCTGATCGCCGTCTCCCGCGTTGTCGCACGCTGCCTGCGCGACGAGCGTGACACGCTCGTGCGTTACGGCGGTGAGGAGTTTGCCATCATCCTGGCGGCGACCACTCTGGACGATGCGCTTGGTGTGGCAGAGCGGGTCAGGCGCGCGGTCGTCGAGCGTGGCTTGCCGCATCCCGGCGGCGGCCCGCTCTCGCTGGTGACGATCAGCCTGGGTGTGGCGACGGTGACGGCACCTGCGCAATCGGCCGAAAGCCTGATCGAGATGGCGGACCGGTGCCTCTATGCCGCCAAGCGCCGCGGACGGAACCGGGTGGAATCCGATCGCCTGGTGGTCGTCTCCTCCCGGCCCGGGCCGCCTGTGATCAGGCTTGCAGCGAGCAAGCGGGAGACCGGGTAAGCGGGCGACGCGAAGGATGGATGACCGGGGAAGCCACACGCGCTAAGCAGGCGCCGATGTCGCGAATCGCTCATCCAAGGCAGGGCGGTCTGCCGCGTCCGAACCTGTCCGGCACGGCGCCTGCCCTGCCCGGCCAGCGCCTGTTCGTCCGGCAGTTCCGGGCCGTGCGACGGATTTTCGGGGTCGCTCTGCTGACGCCGCCGGCGTGCCTGTTGCAGGCGGCGTTTCTCGCCATCGGCGGGCAGCCGCGCGTGTGGTTTGCGGCGTTCTACTGGCGCAGCGTGGCGCGGCTGATCGGGCTGCATGTGCGGGTCATCGGCACGCCCCTGCGCCCGAGCTCGCAACGGCAGGATGGGCGGCCGGTCATCTATGTCTGCAATCATTCATCTTGGCTGGATATCCCGGCGCTCGGCGGCACGCTGCGCGCCTGTTTCGTCGCCAAAGACGATGTTGCCGGCTGGCCGATTGTGGGCACGATCGCGCGTCTGGGCCGTACCGTGTTCGTCAGCCGGTCGCGCCAGGGGATCGGGCGCGAACGCGACCAGATGCAGGAGCGGCTGCGGGCGAACGACGATCTGATCCTGTTTCCGGAGGGTACAAGCTCGGACGGCTCGCGCGTGCTGCCCTTCCACTCCTCATTCTTCGCGGCGGCCTATGGCGAAGGGCGGCCGCTGATACAGCCGGTGAGCGTGGTTTACGACCGGCTGGCGGGGCTGCCGGTGGTGCGCGGCAGCCGGGCGGTGTTTGCCTGGTATGGCGACATGGAATTGGCGCCGCATGTCTGGCGGCTGGCGCAATGGCGCGGCAAGCGGGTCACCATGCTGTTCCATGCGCCTTTGGACCCTGCGGATTTTGCGTCGCGCAAAGCGCTGAGCCAGGCGGCTTGGGATGTGGTGGCCGATGGTGCTTCGGCTTTGCGGCAGAACCGGGCGGCCGCAAGACAGTAAGGAAGGCTTCTTTTTTTAAGAAAAGAAGCGAAAAACTTCTGCTATGCTGTCGCGAGCTCTGCGATTGAATGCGCTCTTTAGGCTCTTCCGTGGCAATGCTTGTATTTTTTGCCCGAGCCGCAGGGGCATGGGGCATTGCGTTGTGTGTTGCCCCAGGTTGTAGGGTCGTTCTGGTCGAAGGCGATTTCGGCGACGCCCGCGCCCGCCTGCCACATCTCGGCGCCGCTGAACTGGTCGGCGCCGGCCATGGCGGGAGCCGCGAAATTCTCCACCATGCCGGCAGGTAGCGTGTGCGGCAGCGGCGGCGGTTCGGCCGACAGCTCCACGCGGCTCAGCGTGCTGGTGACGCGCTCGCGTATCTCGTCAAGCATCGCGTTGAACAGCGCGAATGCCTCGCTTTTGTATTCGTTGAGCGGATCGCGCTGGCCGTAAGCCCGCAGGCCGATGCCCTGGCGAAGATGGTCGAGCGCGAGGAGATGCTCTTTCCACACCGAATCGAACATCTGCAGCAGCAGGCTCTTTTCGACGTAGCGCATCATTTCGGGGCCGAAATTTGCGGCCTTGGCGGCGGCGGCTGAATCGACGGCCTGGATCAGGCGATCGTGGATCGCCGTCTCCTCGATACCTTCCTCGCGTGCCCAGTCCTGCACAGGCAAGTCGAGATTGAACAGGCGTTTGACATCTTCCGCGAGCTCGGCGGACTCCCACTGTTCGGCAAAGGCGCGCTCGGGGATGCGCGCGCGCACCATCGCGTCGGCCAGCTCATGCCGGAACGAGGCGATCGTCTCCGACACGTCGGCGGAGTTCATGTATTCGCGACGCTGCGCATACACTTCCTTGCGCTGGTCGTTCATCACGTCGTCGTACTTCAGCAGGTTCTTGCGCGTGTCGAAATTGCGCGCTTCGACTTTCTTCTGGGCTTTCTCGAGCGCCTTGTTGATCCACGGATGCACGATCGCCTCGCCATCCTTCAGGCCGAGACGCTGCAGCATCGTGCCCATCCGGTCGCTGCCGAAAATGCGCATCAGATCGTCTTCGAGGCTGAGGAAAAAGCGGCTGGCGCCCGGGTCGCCCTGGCGGCCGGAACGCCCGCGGAGCTGGTTGTCGATGCGGCGGCTCTCGTGGCGTTCGGTGCCGATGACGAGCAAACCGCCTGCGGTCTTCACACGCTCATGGAAGTCGGCCACCTCGGCGCGCAGCTCGGCAATCTTCTCGGTGCGCATCGGCTCTGGCAGGATGTCGGCTTCCTGGCGGATGCGCATATCGATGTTGCCACCGAGTTTGATGTCGGTGCCACGGCCGGCCATGTTGGTGGCAATGGTGACGGCACCCGGTGCGCCGGCCTGCGCGATGATGGTGGCTTCCTGTTCGTGGAAACGCGCGTTCAGCACCGAGTGCGCGACGCCACGCTTCTTCAAAAGCTCGCTCAGCACCTCGCTTTTCTCGATGCTGACCGTGCCGACGAGCACCGGCTGCTGGCGCGCGCGCGCCTCCTCGATGAGCGTGCTGACGGCGGTGTATTTCTCGCCGGCGGTGCGATAGACCTCGTCGTCGCCGTCCACGCGGCCCACAGGCACATTGGTGGGGATTTCGACCACGCTCAGCTTGTAGATCTCAGCGAACTCGTCGGCTTCCGTCATCGCCGTGCCGGTCATGCCGGCAAGCTTGGGGAACAGACGGAAATAGTTCTGGAACGTGATGGACGCCAGCGTCTGGTTTTCCTGCTGGACGGTGACGTATTCCTTGGCTTCCAGCGCCTGGTGCAGACCCTCGGAATAGCGGCGGCCTTCCATCATGCGGCCGGTGAACTCGTCGATGATGACAACCTTGTCGTCGCGGACGATGTAATCCACGTCACGCGCGAACAGGCTGTGCGCGCGCAGGGATTGCTGCACGTGATGGACGACGCTCACGTTGAAGATGTCGTACATGTTGCCTTCGGTGATGATGCCGGCCGTGCGCAGCATGTCTTCCACACGCTCGTTGCCGGCCTCCGTCAGATGCACCGATTTCTGCTTTTCGTCCTTTTCGAACGTCGCTGGATCTTTCACCAGCTCCAGCACGACCAGATTGACCGACCGATACAGGTCGGACGAATCCTCCGACGGGCCTGAAATGATCAGCGGCGTGCGCGCCTCGTCGATAAGGATGCTGTCCACCTCATCGACGATCGCGTAATTGAACGGCCGCTGGACCATGTCCTCCAGCCGATACTTCATGTTGTCGCGCAGATAGTCGAAGCCGAATTCGTTGTTCGTGCCATACGTCACGTCGCACGCATACGCCGCGCGGCGCTCGTTATCGTCGAGCCCGTGCTTGATCACGCCTGTCGTCAGGCCGAGAAATCCGTAGATCCGGCCCATCTCCTCGCTGTCGCGCGTGGCCAGGTAATCGTTGACCGTGACCACATGAACGCCGGCGCCGGAGAGCGCATTGAGATAGACGGCCAGTGTCGCCACCAGCGTCTTGCCCTCGCCCGTCTTCATCTCGGCGATCTTGCCGTCGTGCAGCACCATGCCACCAACCAACTGCACATCGAAATGACGCATGCCCAGCACGCGCCGGCTTGCTTCACGCACGACCGAGAACACCTCGGGCAGCAACGCATCCAGCGTTTCGCCCGCGGCAATGCGGCCGCGGAACTCGGTCGTCTTGGCCGCCAAGGCCGCATCGTCGAGGGCCGCAATAGCCGCCTCATGCACGTTGATCTTGGGAACGCGCTGCTGGTACGCCTTGAGCGAGCGGTCGTTGGACGTGCCGAAAACAGCGCGAGCGATGGAGGAGAACATAACGGGGCAGATAGGGGCCCACTAGGTGCGGGTCAACTTGGAGGCAAAGGCCAAAGGGCTCTGCCCCCTGGACCCAGGCTGGGGTCGGGGACCCCAGACCCCCGTTCAGGGAAGGCAGGTCCAGGGGCAGAGCCCCTCGGCCTTGCCTTAAATTCACCCAACCCCGATTGCCGCACATGGACGATTGCCTCATAAGGCCGCCGCCCCCTCATGAGGTTCCCATGCGCCTGCTGACTTTGACCACGGCCCTGACCGTGGCTGCGATATCCAACGCGGCTTTTGCCCAGGCGCCCAAGCCTGCCGCCTCGGCCGCGACGTCGCCCGCCGGCGCGCCGGCCGCGCCGGTCCAGCAGAACCCGATTGTAGTGACGGTCAACAACGAGCCGATCCGCGTCTCGGACGTCGCCGCCTGGATCGAGGCGCATGTGCCGGCCGAGCAGCGCGCGCAGGTTCCGCAGGATCGTCTGTTCAGCGTGGCGGTGAACCAGTTGGCCACCGGCAAGGCGCTGCAGATCATGGCGCGCAAGCAGGGATTGGACCGCGACAGCGCCGTTTCGCGTCAGATGCAGTCGGCTGCCGACGAGGTGTTGCAGCGTGCCATCCTGGTCAAGACGGTGATGCCGCAGGTGAACGAAGAGGCGATCAAGGCGCAGTACGACAAGCAATATGCCGGCAAGCCGGGCGAGCCGCAGGTGCATGCGCGCCATATTCTGGTCGACAGCGAGGCCAAGGCGAAGGACGTGATCAAGCAGCTGCAGGCTGGCGCGAAGTTCGAGGATCTGGCCAAGAAGTATGGCGACCCGAAGGATGCGGCGACGCAGCAGGGCGGCGATCTGGGCACGTTCAAGCGAGGCGACATGCTGCCGGAGTTCTCCGACGCGGCGTTCAAGCTGAAGAAGGGTGAGTACACGACCACCCCGGTCAAGACGCGTTATGGCTGGCACGTCATTCAGGTGCTCGACACCAGTGTTTCGACCCCGCCGTCCTACGACACGGTGCATGACGAAATCCGGCAAGGCTTGATGCGCCAGGATGCGGAAGCATTGGGCGCCAAGGCGCGCGATCAGGTCAAGATCGTGGCCTACGGTCAGGACGGCAAGCCGATCAAGCAAGCGGCCGCGACGACGGCAGCGCCGGCGGCGGCAAAGCCTGCTCCGGCCGCACCGGCCAAAAAGTAGCCTCACGGGTGGCGGTCATCACCGCCATCTCGCCGTTGGCCGTGCCGTTGCCAGCGCTGGCGCCGATCAGGGGCGTCCGGCTGGCGGCTGGTGCGGCGGGCATCCGGTATGTCGGCCGGACGGATTTGTTTTTGGCCGAGTTTGCGCCGGGCACTCAGGTGGCCGGCGTTTTCACGCGCAACCGCTGCCCTGGCGCGCCGATCGATTGGTGCCGCGCAGCTTTGGCAGGTGGCACGGCGCGGGCGCTGGTCGTCAATGCCGGAAATGCGAACGTATTTACCGGCGAGGCCGGGCGGGTGGCCTGCCGGGCAACGGCCGAGGCGGCGGCGGCGGTTGCGGGCTGCGCGACGGGCGAGGTGTTTCTGGCAAGCACGGGGGTGATCGGCCAGGAACTCGACTACGGGCGTATCAGCGCGGCGCTGCCGGGGCTGCATGCCCGCCTGTCGGATGGGGCGCTGGAAGAGGCCGCGCGCGGCATGATGACGACCGATACGTTCCCCAAGGCCGCCACCCGGACGACTATGATGGGCGGCATCGAGGTTCGTATCACCGGGATTGCCAAGGGCAGCGGCATGATCGCGCCTGACATGGCAACCATGCTGTGCTTCGTGTTCACCGATGCCGCCATTCCGGCCGCCGCGTTGCAGAAGATGCTCGCGGCCGGCGTGGATGCCAGTTTCAACTGCACCACCGTCGATGCCGACACCTCGACCAGCGATACGGTGCTGCTGTTCGCCACCGGACAGGCTGGGAACCCGCCCGATGCGCCGCTCGACGATTTCGCACGGGCGTTGAATGAGGTCCTGCTCGATTTGGCGATTGCCGTGGTGCGCGACGGCGAGGGTGCGCAGAAGATGATCCGCATCGATGTGACCGGTGCGCAGGGGGATGGCAGCGCACGGCGCGTGGCGCTGGCGGTGGCCAATTCGCCGTTGGTGAAGACGGCGGTGGCGGGGCAGGACGCCAATTGGGGGCGGATCGTGATGGCGGTTGGGCGGGCAGGCGAGCCGGCCGATCGGGATCGGCTGAGCATCGCGATCGGCGGCGTGTGGATGGCGCGGAACGGCAGCGTGGTGGCCGGCTACGACGAGGCGCCGGTGGTTGCGCATATGCACGGGCGCGACATCGAGATCGAAATCGACATGGGATTGGGCGAAGGCAGGGGCCGCGCCTGGACGTGCGACCTCACGCACGGCTACATCGACATCAATGGCAGCTATCGAAGCTAGCCCGCCGCCGGCCGGGGATGTCGACGTATTGGTGACTGAACGGCTGCGGTTGCGGCCATTGCAGGCCTCTGACGCGCCGTTCATTCATCGCCTGGTCAATCCTTGGCCGGTCATCCGCATGCTGGCCCGCGTGCCTTACCCCTACTCGCTGGCGTTGACGGATGAATATATCGCGTCGGCTGCCGCGTTGCGGGCCGAGGGGCGCGGCTACCATTTCGCCATCACCGGGCAGGAAGACGGCACTGAGATCATCATTGGCTGCGTGGCCGTGACGCTTGATCTGCCCACGCGCACCGGTCATCTGGGCTACTGGGTGGGGCAGCGTTTCTGGGGGCACGGCGTGGCGCGCGAGGCCGCGGCGCGCCTGGTACGCTGGGCGCTGGCGAATTTGCCTGTGGACCGGATATCGGCAGAGGTCTCCATCGACAACCCGGCCAGCGAAGCGGTACTGCGCCATCTTGGGTTTCGCGAGACCGGCACCTCGATGTTGCACTTTCTGGCGCGCGACGCAGAGACGGAGGTGCTCGTTTTCGAAGCGAGGCGCGAAGATATTTTCGGCCATGTGGAGACTGTGATGCCCGAGCCGGGCTCGCCGGAAGCGTTGGGCAAGCCGCTGCTGCTGGTGGCGGCTTGCGCGCTGATCGACAGCGACACGCGCATTCTTCTCGCGCGCCGGCCTGAGGGCAAGAAAATGGCCGGGTTATGGGAGTTTCCGGGCGGCAAGCTGCATCCTGGCGAGACGCCGGAAGCGGCCCTGATCCGCGAATTGCGCGAAGAGCTGGGCATCGATGTGACGGAGGCGTGCCTGGCCCCGTTTGCGTTTGCGAGCCACGCCTATGAGCGGTTCCATTTGTTGATGCCGCTGTATTTGTGCCGGCGCTGGCAGGGGTTTGTGCAGCCGCTGGAGGGACAGGCGCTGGCCTGGGTGAAGCCGGAAAAGCTGAGCGAATATGAAATGCCCGCCGCCGACAAGCCCTTAGTACCACTTTTGCGCGGGTTCCTGTGAAACCGAAAGTTTTTTGGTCCGGTTTTTCTAAAGAGGACTACTTCCTTCCTTACCAATCCACCAGACTAGCGGTCCCCTGAGATGGCTCGTTACGACATCATCGTCATCGGCAGCGGCCCCGGCGGCGCTTCGCTGGTGCATCGCCTCGCGCCGACCGGCAAGCGAATCCTGCTGCTGGAGCGTGGGGACTATCTGCCGCGTAGCCAGGCGAACTGGGATTCCAAAACCGTGTTCGTCGATGGCGCCTACCAGGCCAAGGAGACTTGGTACAGCAGCAAGGGCGAGGCGTTTCGTCCCGGTCTGCATTATTTTGTCGGCGGCAACTCGAAGGTTTACGGGGCGGCGCTGTTTCGCTTCCGCGAGCGCGATTTTGGGGAAGTCGTGCATGAGAACGGCGTCTCGCCCGCGTGGCCGGTGTCGTACGCGGATTTCGAGCCATTCTATACCGAGGCTGAACGGCTTTTCTCGGTGCATGGGCAGCGCGGAGAGGATCCGTTGGAGCCGCCGGCTTCGGCCGAGTATCCCCACCCACCGGTTTCGCACGAGCCAAATATTCAGGCATTGCACGACCGGCTGACGGCGCAGGGTTTGCACCCGTTCCATTTGCCGCTGGGCATAAAATTGGACGAACGCGACGGCAAGCCGACGCCGACGAGCGTGTGCATACGATGTGACGCGTTCGACGGATTTCCGTGTTTGCTGAACGGCAAGGCCGACGCGCAAGTGATGTGCGTGGACCCGACTTTGGCGGCCAATTCGAATGTGGAGTTGCTGACCGGGGCGTATGTGACACGGCTTTCGACGAGTGCCTCTGGTCGTGAGGTGACCGGCGTGCACGTGGAGCGTGGCGGCGTGCAGGAGACGTATGAGGGGGACATCGTCGTCATTGCCTGCGGCGCGTTATCGTCGGCGCTGCTGCTGCTGCGTTCTGCCAACGACGCGCACCCGCACGGACTGGCGAACGGCTCGGGCCAGGTCGGACGCAATTACATGCGGCACAACCAGTCCGTGCTGATGGCGCTAATGCGCGAGCCAAATGATACGGTGTTCCAGAAGACATTGGCGCTGTCGGACTTCTATTTCGGGTCGGATGATTGGGAATATCCGCTCGGTCTCATCCAGATGTGTGCGACGTCGCATGCCGAGCAGATCAAGGGGGAGGCTCTGTCACCCTGGCTGGAATGGCTGCCGAACATGCCTTTCGATACGATGGCTCGCCACTCGATGGATTTTTGGCTATCGTCGGAAGATCTGCCGCGGCCGGAGAATCGCATCTATTACAAAGACGGCCGAGTGATGCTGGATGTAACCGAGCAAGGCGGGGAAGCTCATAAGCGTTTGAGAAAAAAGCTCGAACAGGTCATGCACCGGAACGGGGCGCACGAGGTGATGATGGAGCGCAGCCTTTATCTGGGTAAGAACATCCCGATCAGCGGCACTGCACACCAGGCGGGCACATTACGGTTCGGACCCGATCCAGCGCGCGCTGTGCTCGATCTCGACTGCAAGGCGCATGAACTCGACAATCTCTACGTGACAGACGCGAGCTTTTTTCCGTCCATCGCCGCGGTGAACCCGACGCTGACAATTATTGCCAACGCATTGCGTGTAGCCGAGCATCTAGAGAAGCGACTGAGCCCATGACCATTGCGGCATTGACGACGATCGCGGTTCGCTACCTGCTTGTCATGCTGTTCTTCCCGTTCAGCGCGCTGGATAAGATCCTTAATTTCCGAGGCGCCGTCAGCCAAGCCGCCCAGATCGTTCCTGGTAGCGCTGCTATTCTGCTGATCGTGGCAGGCTTGAGCGTAGAAATCCTGATGCCGCTTGCCATTCTCACAGGTACGGCCGATCGCGCGGCCGGGCTGGTCATGGCCGGCTATTGTATGGTGACTGCTCTGCTATGGAAGCAGTTCTGGCATCCAGGCGATTTCTGGCGTGCCGGCGACAGCAAAGCGCGCAACCTTTTCTGGGATTTCCTGAAAAACTTCTCGCTTGCCGGAGGATTTCTTTTGTTGGTGGTTGATTCAAACGGCGGTCTGTCCGAGCTTTTCACTCACCCCCTCGCCTCCTCTCACCCCTATGCTGCGGTGAGCGCGCCGTGAGCGATTCGGGAGACCGGCCGCGGGTTGCCTACTGGCATTTGTGGACCGACAAGGATGGCATAAGTCATCAAGCACGTTGCGAACTGAGCGAGTTCGAACTGCATGGCGTGGGTGCGGCTGATCCGCAATGGAACAACCGGCAGCAAAGGTGTGAGAGCACGATTGTATATACCGTGCAGCCGGTCGGGTGGATTGGCGAGTGGCATGAAAACCCGGCGCCACAATGGATCGTGCCGCTGTCCGGCAGGTGGTGGGTGGAAGCGATGGACGGCGTGCGCGTCGAGATGGGACCGGGCGAGTTGTCGCTAGGCGAAGATCAAGCTTGTCGCAGAGATGCGCAAGGCCGCTTTGGCCATCGATCAGGCGTTGTGGGCGACACGCCGGCGGTGTTGATGACGATTCAGCTCCATGTCCCGCCCGTTCGATTTCCCTGCCATTTCGAGTAGATCACGTGTCCATCTATGATGTTCAGGATCCTGCATTTCACTCGCTCATTCTGCCGAACGCCGAATTACTGACGCTTGGCACCGGCTACGGATGGCTGGAAGGACCCGTGTGGTTCGCAGACGCAAACCAGCTTCTGGTCAGCGACATCCCAGGCGATCGGATTTTGCGCTGGACGCAGGATGGCGGCATGGGTGTGTTTCGCCAACCCTCCGGATACGCGAACGGTCACACGCGAGATCGTCAGGGCAGGCTGATCAGCTGTTCGCATCAGCATCGTTGCATTACGCGGACAGAACTGGACGGGACAGTGACTGTGCTGGCGGACAGCTACCGGGGCAAACGGCTGAACAGCCCTAACGACGTGGTTGTGCATAGCGACGGCGCGATCTGGTTTACCGATCCGACTTACGGCATCAGCACAGACTATGAAGGCGGCAAGCAAGCCAGTGAGCTGCCGACTCAGGTCTATCGCCTCGATCCCGCCCTCGGCGAGCTAAGCGTGGTCAACGACGATCTCAGCGGCCCTAACGGCTTGTGCTTTTCACCCGACGAACAGCGGTTGTATATTTCCGACACGGGCGCGCAATTCGACGACAGTGCTAGCCGTCACATATATGCGTTCGATGTGACGGACAGCCGCGCGCTTTCCAACGGCCGCATTTTTCATACGATCACGGACGGTTACTCCGATGGACTCGCCTGCGATGAAGACGAGCACATCTGGTCGTCCGCTGGGGATGGTGTGCACTGCATCTCGAACACCGGGGCTCTGCTCGGCCGAATTCTGACCGGTTGCACCGTCGGCAATCTCGCCTTCGGTGGGCGCGCCCGCTCACGATTGTTCATCTGTGCGGCGCATTCGCTCATGGCTATCTATACGAATGTGCGTGGCGCGCAACGCCCATGAACCGCGTCAACCGTCTCGAATACATTGGCATCAACACCGCGAATCTCGATAAATCAACCGCGTTTTACACGAACTTTCTGGACTTTATCGTCTGCGAAGAGCCCGCTGAGAACTCGGCGCTGGCCGGGTTACTCGGCGTGCAATCAGTGCGCAGCATTCGTCTGCGTCGTGGTCACCAGACGATCGAACTCTCGCAGTGCACGCCGGCTGGATCGGCCTATCCCGCGGGCAGCAAAAGCAATGATAGCTGGTTCCAGCATTGTGCTCTGGTCACGGATGATGTGAGTAGAGCAGCGGCCAGGCTTGCAGGGAGCAACTTTCATCCAATCTCGACCGGGCCGGTGACGCTGCCAGGCGGGATTGTCGCTTACAAGTTCCGCGACCCGGAATGCCATCCGCTGGAACTGATCCAGTTTCCGTCTCCGCCAAACGCAACAGCAGGCGGTATCGATCATTCTGCCATTTCGGTGGCGGATGCCGATCGCACCATCGCGTTCTACGAAAAAATCGGCCTCGAAGTTTTGGCCCGACAGATCAATCACGGACCAGCACAGGATGCGCTCGACAACCTTTATCAAGTTTCAGCGGAGATTGTGGCTTTAACGCCACATAACCCGGCACCGCATGTTGAGCTGTTAGTGTATCGCACGCCTGTCGGCCGCGTTCTGCCGTTCCAACCCAATGACATCGCGGCAGCCCGTTTGGTCTTTGCTAGCCAACTGTCCGCCCCGTCCTTGCTGCGCGACCCGGATGGTCACTGCATACAATTAATCCCGGACAATAATAGGATTCCTAGTTGACCAATATGGATTGACCTGTCAGACGTTCTCATGTCGCACAGGGGAGATGCCAGTTGAAAACCAGCTCCAATGCTCGCCGGCTGATGTTGATGGCCGCAACCGCTTCGAGCTTGATCCTGGCGGTTGTGCCAGCAGATGCCGAACCCAGCGACACCCAAATGCAGGCCGTAGAACGTCAGATTCAGGCGCTGAAAACCGAACTGCAAGCAATAAGACAGCAGAATGCCCTGCGTGAGAGGCAATTGCGCACGATACGCAAAACGCAGTCCGCAACGATGGTCACACCGCCGGCTGGTCAGCCGATTGCGATCGTGCCGCAGATACCCACAGGCTACGCACTTGTTCCCGCATCTCCGGGCAGCCGCAGCGGGTCGGTCGTTCTTGCGCGCGTAGAGCAGCCCAAGGCCGCACCGACGCACATTGGAACGTTTCAGGTCGGCGCAGCCACGGTTACGCTCGGCGGCTTTTTGACCGCGGATATGGTCTTCCGGTCGCGTAACAGCGTGAGTGACATACAATCGAATTACATTGCCGGCATGCCGGAGCGTTATCAGCCGCAATACCATGAGACCGAATATCATCTCGGCTCTCGCCTCAGTCGCTTGACCGGGCTGGTTTCCGCCAATCCCGATGAGTCGACCAAATTGCGTGCATATGTCTCAGCGGATTTCGAAGGTGGTGCACCCACATCGAACTATAATGAGAGCAATAGTTGGGTGCCCCGGTTGCGCGAAGCCTGGGCGTCGTATGATCGCAGCGATCTCGGGTTCGAAATTCTCGGCGGTCAGGCTTGGTCTTTGCTCACGATGAACCGTATTGGCACCGATCCGCTCAACGTAAATCCACCGTCGAATGTGGATGCAACATCGCAACCCGGTTTTACTTGGGCGCGCCAACCGCAAATTCGCTTTCTCAAGACCTTCGACAACAGGCGTTACCAACTGGCTGTGTCGTTCGAAAATCCGGCGACCATTTATGGCGGCGCAGCGGTTCCCAGCACGCTTGGAACGCTGAACGTCAGCAACCCAGGCGTGGGTATCGATGGAACAGGCAGTAACTCGACAACGAGTGTCATCAGTTCAGTCACTACCGTTGGCGGTAAAACCACAACGTCCTCGGTCAGTGTCCTGACGCCTGGAAGCATCACGAACGACATAGCACCTGACATGATCGTCAAAGGTACTGCCGATTTCAGTCGCGCGCATCTCGAAGCTTATGCGATCGGCCGCGTGATCCACGACCGTTTGAGCCAATCTGGCACGGGACAAAGCAACACGCAGTTCGGCGGCGGTGCCGGTGGTGCGGCGCTGATACGCCTGATCCCGAAGTTTCTGGATTTCCAGGTAAGCGGCTTGGCTGGTCAAGGGATCAGTCGGTATGATTCCTCGCAACTTCCGGACGCCACTGTGGGCTCACACGGGCAGCCTGTTGTGTTGCCCGCCTGGCAGGCGTTGGTCGGCCTTACGGGCCACCCAACACCAAGCCTCGATATCTATGGTCTTTTGGGCACCGCCCAGGTCTCTGCCCGCTACTTTGATACGGGGGCGGGCAAGACCTTGAAGGGGTATGGTTACGGAAACCCGCTTTTTGACAATGCGGGCTGCGGCATAGAGCTTTCGCCGGCGAGCACGTGCGCGGCGAATAGTACAGGGATCGTCCAGGGTTCCGTAGGCGCTTGGTATCGATTTTTCAAAGGCCCTTACGGAACCATGCAAGTCGGCTTGCAGTATGCTTACGCCCGCAGATTTGTGGCGCAAGGCTACGGTCCTACTCCTCAGACCGACAACAACAACTTTTTTCTAAGCTTTCGATATTTTCCGTTTCAATGATGAGGCCGGACGTCGTCTTGTCCTGATGCTTCATTCGCAACGGCGGTGTCATATTCTAGGCTACGGAACAGACCGTCTGAGTTACTGCCGTAGGAGTCACGTTTAAGGCTTCGAAAACGGCGGTGGCAATTCTTCCATGCAGAAACAGATCATCTGCATTTCAGGCAGGAATGCCGCGTTCCAGTGGTACTGCGAGATTAAAAACTTGCCTGGAGATCCAGTTGAAATACCTGATTGGTGTCAGGCGGCCCAGAGATGACTGTCGCGTCAAAATAGCGCAGGGACAGGAACGTATTGTGCGCGATGCCGAGACTACCCGTTAGGATATACCCTTTGGCGTTCGTGCCACCGAGATGGAAATCCGCATCGGTGATGCTGTCGAGCGTCGCGTCTGTCTCTACGTATTTGTAGGCACCCATGACATTCCAATCCCATAACTTATGGATCTGCAGGGCACCCACCTGGGCGCGAATGATGTAGCCCGTGTCGCCACCCTGGTAAGGACCGCGCGCGAGCACGCCTTTGGGACTGGTGCCGAGATTGTTTTGCGGGCCTACTAGATTGATGCCAATCGAAGCATTTGAAGGTCCGTGCGCCAAGATAGCCGCGCGATCGTATGCCAGATTTTTCAGATATTCTCCATCGACGACAATGTCGAGCGGGTCGTAGGTCGAAACAACAACACGTGGATGGGCCTCGAACACGGAGAAGCGGGATGCGAGGCCAAAATATTGCGGGTTGGTCTGCGAGGACGGCACGCCGTTCGGAACGATGTCGCGGATGGCGTAGACGGTGTTGCCGAACTGCTGGAAGGGAAACCGTGTTGCATCGGTGTCGCATACGTAGGTCGCATTGTCGGCCAGCGGGCTGCAAGGGCTGGAGACCGCGCCCTGCACGCCGTTGAAGTTGAAATATCCGATGCCGAGTTTCGCCAGGACATCATGTTTGATCTGCCACTGGCCGCCGCCTTGCAGCGCGAACAGATAGGCGTTCGTGCTCGGTGACTTGTTGACCGCGTTGGTGGAAAAGTCAAAGGCGGTATTCAGAATCGGAAGCACACCGCCGGTAATATAGGCGCTGGAGTTCGCCGTGATGTTGTGTGAATAGCTCGCAGCAACGCCGTCGAAGTTCAACTCGCTGTAGAAGATCAGGTCGGTCGTATCAAAGGGATTGGGAAAACGGCCGGCGAGTATTTCCAGGCCCGGAATGGGTTTCGCGGTGAAATAGGCGCGGTCGATGTAAGCCGAATATTTTGCAAAGTCGCCTGGTTGACCCTGTGTCTGGTTCGGTGTGACCGGCCCTTGGTCAGCGCCCGTGCTAAGCCGAAAATCGGCCGTTAGCCAACTATCCACTTGCGCCTGGAAACCAAGGCGCGCGCGCACCCGTTCGCGGTCACGATTGGTATTGGTGTTGAGGAACGGGAAGATCGAACCTTGAACGTTCAGCCCGGCACCCTGATTGACCGACTGAAAATTGATGAAGTTATTGTAGTTGCGACGATCGAAACTGTCGCGCTCATAACGTACACGCAAATCGCCATACGGTCGGAAGCGCTGTGTCCATTCCGGCAGCACGCTCGGGACGGCCCAGCCTTCAGTCTGCGCTTCGCTCATCACCTGGGCGCGCACCTGGTCGGCAATCTGCTTGCGGATGAATTGAGGCACATACGTTACGCGTATGTCGCCGGGCTTCGCAGGTGCGCCGCCAGGTAGGGCTGAACGTTCCCGACCGCGGGGTGTGGACGTGCCCTCGGTTTCGCGAAACAGTTCGTGCGCCTGTTTGGGTGAAACGATGTTTTTCTTGACCAGCAGATCAAGAAGCCGGGAAATCTTGGCATCTGCGTCGGCATCGGCGAAGGCGGCTCGGGGTGCCGACAGCAGAGTTGCAAGCACGGCCCCACTCAGCGCCGTGGCGCGGAGCAGCAAACGCTTATGTCGGCCTGTCATCGTCGGAATCAACCTAAATCTGTTCCATTACCGGCACGATGGCCCGCAGCGATCCCAAGTGCGAAACACCGTGCTGGCGCCCCCAGAAATCGCTGCGGTGCAATAGCATCAATCGACGGAGATGAGGCCTAGCTCTGTGTTACAGATTTATGAAGTTAGTCGATGCAGGACGACCATTCTCAGAAGCACCAGGCAGCCTTGCGCGCGCAGATTGCGTGCGCGCGGGCAAGCACTACTGGAACGGGTAATACCGAAAACTCAGGAAGACGATGTTTTCGTCAGTTTGAGGGGTGCGGCCAACACCCTGGAATATGGAACGATGCGTATATGAGTATTGCGGGCCGAACTGCATCGTCCCGTATTGCCCCTGAAGAAATTTATACCAGAACCCGACTGTACCTTGAACGATACCCGACGTATTGGCCGCACAACTGCTGGCTGGCGATAATTCAATCTCGCATCCCGCGTTGTTGTAACCCGGGTTTCCGTAACCGTAGCTCACAAGCTTGCCGCTATTCTCCGCATTGAAGTAGCGGGAGGACACCTGTTCCGTTCCCAGGTAACCATAAGCATCGAGATTGTGGGTTGGGTGCGCGACAATGCCAGCAAGTGCCGTCCATTCCGGAACGGCCACAGGCTGACCATGTCTGCCGATCGTCGCGTCAGGCAGCTGGGAAGTGCCATACCGACCAATACCCTGGCCAGCCAGCCCGCTTACCTGAAAATCCAGCATTTTAGGAATTATATGAATGATGGCACCCGCGCCAGCACCACCGCCAAACTGCGTGTTGCTTTGCCCGTTCCCAAGCTGACTGACGCGATCGTGGAACACGCGGCCTACGCCATAAGCTTCCAGATGGGCGAGGCGATAATCAGCGGTCGCTTTGACGATCACATCAGGTGCGATGTCATTGGTGATGTTGCCCGGCGTGAGAACAGTTGTCGTCGTCGTTGTAGTTGTCGTCTTGCCACCGGAGGTCGTTGTCGTGACGCCGGAGACGACCGTAGTCGTCGAGTTGCTGCCGGTGCCGTCAATACCCACGCCAGGATTGGCCGTATTGATAGTCGTCGCAGCACCGTTCAGGCTCGAAGGAAAGCTTGTATTTGAGTAGAGCGTCGCCGAGCTCTCGATTGATGCTGCGAGCCAGTATTGTCCGCCGGCAAAGCTCTTTGCGATTCGCAGACCAGGCTGGCGAGCCCAGTTGAAGCCGGGCACGTATTGCGCATCGATGGTGAGCGGGATGTTGGGTGCGTAGGCGTCGACGCCCTTTTTGTTCATTGTCAGCAATGTCCATGTCTGGCCACCGAGAAACTGGAATCCCCAATCGCTGCGGTCCACTGTGGCGAATGCTTCGCGCAGACGCGGCACCCAGCTATTGCTCTCGTTATAGTTCGACGTCGGTGCACCGCCTTGGAAGTCGACAATCACGCTCGCGCGCAACCGCGTCAACTCGTCCGGATCTGCTTCCACGGCCC
The DNA here is from genome assembly GCA_963848205.1 of uncultured Alphaproteobacteria bacterium. Lineage (GTDB taxonomy): Bacteria > Pseudomonadota > Alphaproteobacteria > Acetobacterales > Acetobacteraceae > BOG-908. The sequence goes on from CAWKCV010000003.1 coordinate 1,482,823, forward strand.
CCGAAATGCGTGACTGACGGGCGGTCTCGTGAAACTCTGTTTCGTGGTAAGCCTGGCTATAGCGTAGCGGAATGGCCGTATTGAAATTGGATGAAATGTCCGTCGACTCGTTCCGCGAGCGGAAAATGCTGGCTGCTTCGATGAATCCGCCCAATGTCACTGTCGCATTGCCGACCTTGAATGTGCCGATTGGTGCAGGCTTGGGTTGCTCCACGCGGGCGAGCACGACAGAGCCAGTGGCACTGCCCGGAGAAGCGGGTACGAGCGCGTAACCTGCAGGTATCTGCGGGGTGATGGCCAACGGCTGGCTTGCTGGCGGTGGTGCTGCGTATGCATGGGACTGCGCGCGGCTCAACTCACGGTCGCGTTGGGCGGCCTCGCTCTTCATGCGGTGCAACTCGGCCTGAAGTGACCTGATCTGCTTCTCGATATCACTCAACCTTGCGTCGGACCCGGCAGCCCGCGCCGGCAAGGCAGCTAGCGTGCCGAATGTCAGAGCAGTTGCTATCAAAAGGGGTGATCGGGCCAGTCGGGCAGCCATCGTCATCTCCATGTATCCTTGTGGCGTGCATCCACGCCCATGCCGCGGCCGGACCATAAAAAAAAACCGGGCGCCTGTGGTTAAGTTTTCATGACAGCCTTTGTCTATGGCATCGCCATGTGGCGAACAGGACACTCCTGGTCACGTCATCGTGAGCCCGCGTTACCTCTGATCCAATTAACTGGCCATGAACAAAAATATAGTGGAGCCGCGGGGACCGGAGTTGCACATACACGCCGCGGTCGTCAGCGGCCTGGAATTGGAGCGCGCATCATAAACTTGGTCACAGACGCATGATCGCGATCGTCCGGGTTGCATTGAGTTCGCCCATACACGTTCATCGTCACTGCGGTGCTGATTTTGATCTTCGGCGTGCTAGCCGCCATCCGCACGCCAACCGACATACTTCCCAATATCGGCATTCCGGTCGTGGCCGCCGTCTGGTCGTATAATGGGATGTCGCCAGAAGACATGTCCGGCCGGATCGTATATTATTACGAGCGCACTCTGACATCTCAGGTCAACGACATCGCGCATATCGAAAGCCAGTCGCTGTTTGGGTATGGCGTGGTGAAGATCTTTTTCCAGCCGAATGTGAATATCAACGCCGCACTGGCTCAGGTCACTGCGGCCTCACAAACCGTGCTCAAGCAGCTGCCGGCGGGGATCACGCCACCTTACGTGCTGTCTTTCAGCGCATCCAGCGTGCCCATCCTGCAGTTGGCCCTATCGAGCAAAACCTTATCGCAGACTGCGCTTTTCGATTACGGCCAGAACTTCATCCGTCCGCAACTCGCCACTGTGGAGGGGGCGGCCATACCGTCGCCCTATGGCGGCCGTGTGCGGCAGATACAGATCGACCTCGACCCGCACGCGCTGCAATCGCGCGGCCTTTCTGCACAAGATGTCGTTGTGGCACTTGCGCAGCAAAACCTCATCACTCCGGTAGGCACGCAAAAGTCTGGAGGGTTTGAGTGGGACGTCGCGCTTAACGACGCACCGCATGCTTTTCAGGATCTCGAAAACCTTCCGATTAAGCAAGTTGGCGGCACGATCGTTTATATGCGTGACGTCGCTCACGTGCGTGATGGTTCGCCGCCGCAGACCAATATAGTCCACGAAGATGGCACGCATGCTGTGCTGATGACCATCCTCAAATCCGGCGCGGCCTCCACGCTGGACATTATCTCGCACGTAAAGTCACTTCTGCCGCAGGTGGAGACCTCTCTCCCAGCCAGCTTGCATCTTGCGGCCGTGGGCGATCAATCCGTCTTTGTCACCAGCGCAGTTATGGGCGTGTTGCGCGAGGGGTTGATCGCGGCGGGACTGACCGGAGTGCTCATCCTGATCTTCCTGGGTAGTTGGCGCTCGACATTAATAATCACAATCTCGATCCCGCTCGCCATCCTGTTCTCGGTGACGATGCTGAGTGTTATGGGCGAGACAATCAACGTCATGACGTTGGGCGGGCTGGCATTGGCGGTCGGCATATTGGTGGACGATGCGACCGTTACCATCGAGAACATCAACTACCATCTCGAGATGGGCAAGCAGGTCCGCACTGCCATTTTGGATGGCGCGGCACAGATCGTGGTGCCGGCGACTGTATCGTTACTCTGCATCTGCATCGTCTTTGTGCCTATGTTCTCGCTCGGAGGCGTCGCAGGTTTTCTGTTTCGTCCGCTCGCAGAGGCTGTCGTTTTCGCCATGATCGGTTCCTACCTTCTCTCGCGGACCCTGGTGCCGACGCTCGCGAATTTTCTCCTACGTCCACACCAGCACGTTTCGCCAGAGGAGGCAGAGGCTGCTGCCCGAAAAAGCCTGTTTACGCGCTTCAATCGCGGTTTCGAGCGTCAGTTCGAAAAGCTTCGCCTCGGTTATGTGGGATTGCTGGAACTAGCGCTCCTCTGGCGCATGCGCACCATCATCGGTTTTTTCGGGATCGTGATGCTAAGTTTCGGCCTGGTCCCGTACTTAGGCCGGAACTTCTTTCCGCCCGTACAATCCGACCAGATCAAATTGCATGTGCGTGGGCAGACCGGCACGCGCATAGAAGACATGTCGGCACTTGTAGGACGTGTGGAGCGATTGATCCGCGACCGCGTCGTGCCACCCGGACATGTCAGTACGATCGTCGATAATATCGGCATGCCCGTAAGCGGCATCAACATTGCTTACGGCAATTCTGGCACCATCGGCGTGGAGGACGCCGACGTTCTGATCTCGCTCAAAGACGCCACTGCCGACGATTATGTCCGGCGAATGCGTGAAGTCCTCCCACGCGCATTTCCCGGCACGACATTTTCGTTCCTGCCATCGGACATTATCACGCAGATCATCAATTTCGGTTTGCCCGCGCCAATCGACCTGCAGGTCGTAGGCAATGATTTGAAGGCAAACCGCATTTATGCTGATCGCCTGTTGCAGTATATTGCACGCGTCCCGGGGGTGACCGATGCCCGTATCCAGGAAGCGTTCAATGAACCGACATTGAAGGTGAATGTCGATCGCTCGCTTGCCGCTCTGGTTGGTATCACCGAGCAGGATGCTGCGACCAGCATGCTGGATACGTTGGCGGGCAGCATCCAGACTGCACCCACCTTCTGGCTGAATCCGAAGAACGGCGTCAGCTATCCGATTGTCGTGCAGACGCCGCAATATGCAATCGACACGATGAGCCAACTGCAAAATACGCCACTCGGCCCGGCAGGCGCTACCCAATTGCTGGGTGGCTTGGCGAAGGTGACTACCGAGACGTCAGACGCGGTGGTAGCGCACTACGACGTTCGGCCGGTCGTCGATATCTACGCCACTAATCAAGGCCGGGACCTGGGCGCCGTCGCTGCCGAGATCAACCGCATTGTCGAACGCCAGGCCAATGATTTGCCGCGCGGCAGCCAGGTTACCCTGCGCGGTCAGGTGACGACCATGACCCAAGCATATAGTGAACTGATCGGCGGCCTCGCGTTCGCAATCGTGCTGATCTATCTTCTGATCGTTGTGAACTTTCAATCCTGGATCGACCCCGCTGTTATCGTGATGGCCCTGCCTGGGGCTCTGGCAGGTATCGTCTGGATTTTATTTCTGACCGGCACGACACTCTCTGTACCCGGCCTTACCGGTGCGATCATGTGCATGGGCGTAGCGACGGCGAATTCCATCCTCGTGATCAGCTTTGCGCGCGAACGGATGCATGCCGGCCTTGACGCTTTCCAGGCATCTATCGAAGCCGGCGCTACCCGGTTCCGTCCGGTTCTGATGACGGCCTTGGCCATGATCATTGGCATGGCGCCTACCGCGCTGAGCGCCGAGCAAAATGCGCCTTTGGGGCGGGCGGTGATCGGCGGCCTGCTGTTCGCAACCGTGGCAACTCTTCTCGTCGTGCCTGCGATTTTCAGCTGGGCGCATCGCAATGAACGCGTCGGGCAGACGCAACCTGCCGGCACGATAGCCGCAGAATGACCGTTGTCGTGCCGCGCAAACGATACTTCTCACAAGCGATGTCTGCATGACAGCTGAAAATCGAAACCTCAGCGAGCCAAGCGGGCGAATGGTGCATGTGGGAGATGACAACGTGTCTCACGAGATGTCCGTTCCGCATGACTCGCAGGCTGAAGCGCGCCGGCGCCGGGTGCCACGTGGCTTGAAGACTTTCGGCGTGGTGGCAGGACTCGCAGCTGTTGCAGCAGCCTTCTTTGGTATCCTGACACGGCAACATTCCGAAGCGGCGCTTGTCAGTTGGACGGACCGCCAGGCCATTCCCACCGTTCAGGTGGTGCCGCCCAGTCACAGCAGCGCCGACCAGCATCTTGTGCTGCCCGGAAACGTCGAAGCGTTCTACGAGGCACCGATCTATTCGCGTGTGAACGGCTATCTGACGCGATGGTCAGCCGATATCGGCGCGCACGTGCATCGCGGCGAAATCCTAGCGGTCATCGAGACGCCCGATTTGGATCAACAACTGGCGCAAGCCATGGCCGATCTGGCAACGGCTAAGGCACACGCCCAATTGGCGGAACTCACCTCCAAACGCTGGCACAATCTGCTTCGGTCGAACAGCGTCTCTCAGCAATCGGCGGACGAAAAGGAAGGTGACGCACTCGCGCAAAAGAGCCTGGTTGCTGCGCAGTTAGCCCATGTGAGCCAGCTTTATGCGCTGGAAAACTTCAAGCGATTGGTTGCACCGTTCGATGGCATCGTCACCGCACGCAACACCGACGTTGGCGCCTTGATCAATGCAGGTTCGAGCGGTGCCACGCCGCTTTTCAAAGTCGCCGACATGCATGAAATGCGAGTGTATGTGCGTGTGCCGCAAGCCTATGCCAGTGAGCTTCATGCCGGCATGCATGCGACGCTCACTCAGCCGCAATATCCGGGCAAGTTTTTCTCCGCGACCCTTGCGACAACCTCGCAATCCGTCGCCGCCGAAAGCCGAACCGTGCTGGTGGAGCTGATGTCGCCCAATGAGGACGGAAAACTCTGGGCTGGCACTTATGCCGAAGTGAGCTTTTCACTTCCGCCGGATAGTCAAACCTGGCGTGTGCCCTCCAGCGCCCTGATATTCCGTAGCCACGGCGCACAACTGGCGACTGTCGATGCGCATAGCCGTATTTCGATGAAGGATGTGACCATCGGACGCAATCTTGGAACCGAGATAGAAATCGAGAGCGGCATCGCCGCAAACGATCGTGTGGTGACCTCGCCGCTGGACACGCTGGAGGATGGTGAAGCAGTACAGGTTGTCGAGTAGGCGAATGCGAGAACAAAGGATCACTTCGCAGCCGCATAACCATCAACAAGCAAGCGACAGCATTCCAAAAGTTTTTTGGTTCTTTTTTTCAAAAAAGAACGCCTTGCTTTCTATCATCCTCTCCAGCTGCAATCTCGCGCCGAAATACCATGCCCCAATCACCATATCCCCAGTAACATACAAAGAGCGCGCGCTTTTCCAGCAGGCGCATCCAATCGACGGCGTGCCGCGCGGCGCGTGGTGGCGTGTATTCGGCGATCCGGTGTTGGACACGCTCGAAGCCCAGGTGGACGGTTCCAATCCGACGCTGGCGATCTCGCTGCAAAGCCTGCAACAGGCTCGCGCGTACGCCGCACAATCGCAGTCCGGGCTGTATCCTACGCTATCGCTTGGTGGGCAGATCAACGAAGACCGGCAGTCCGATCGCCGGCCTACGCGCAGGCCAGGACAGCCGAACCAGTATCTCGACAACAGCATCAGTGCGCAGGCTCGCTACGAGGTGGATCTGTGGGGGCGTGTCGCCAATTCCATCCGGGCCGGGCGAGCGGCTGCCCAGGCGAGTGCCGCGGATGTGGAGTTGACGCGCCTCAGCCTGCACGCGGAACTTGCCGATGATTATGTGGCGCTTCGTGGCGACGACGCGCAGGCGCTTGTGCTGGAAAATGCAAAGCACGCTTACGCGCGCGCTCTGCAAATCACGCAAAACCGCTTTGCTGGCAAGATTGCCTCCGGAATCGATGTGGCACGTGCCACAACACAGCTCGGCAATGCCCAAGCGCAACTGACGGACACCGAGGCGCGTCGCGCTGTGGCGGAACATGCGATCGCAGTGCTTGTCGGGCGCCAGCCTTCTCAGCTCGATCTGCCTCCAAAGCCATCGACACTTGCGGTGCCGGACATTTCGCCGGGACTGCCGAGCCGCTTGCTGGAGCGTCGCCCAGATGTGGCCTCTGCCGAGCGACAGATGGCGGCCGCCAACGACACGATCGGTGTCACGCGCGCGGCTTTCTATCCGACATTGTCGCTAGATATTCTCTACGGTCTGCAGGATACTGGATTCCAACTCTTCAGCCTGCCAAACGACTTTTGGGCCATCGGTCCTGGTCTTGCTCTGCCTTTGTTCGAAGGCGGGCTTCGCAATGCGGAACTGGCCGCCGCGATGGCTCAGTTCCACCTGGCGGAAGCGCGTTATCGCGAGACCGTGCTGAGAGCTTTTCAGGACGTGGAAGATGCGCTGAGCCAGCAACGGTTGCTTGCGGAAGAGACATCCCAGCAGAATTCCGCGTTGCGCGCTGCGCAGCAGACACTGGCGATGACAACGACGCTTTATCAGGACGGCGCCACAAACTTTCTCGATGTGGTCATCGCGCAAACCCAGGAATTGCAGACCGAGCAGGCCGCCACCGATCTGCTCACGCGGCGATTGGAGGCGGCCGTTCAGATGGTGCGCGCGTTAGGCGGTGGCTGGGATGTGAGCGAGCTGCCGGACTTCAAAGGTAACATTTTGGGCAAAACCCAGCAGGCAAATCGTTAACACCGACCTCGAAATAAGCGCGCGACAGCTAGATCAAAACTTTTTGGTCCTTTTTTCAAAAAAGGACTACTTGTTTGATTTGCGAGTTAAAATTTAAACATCACGCGCGGCGCATCACAACAGCCCGCTAGCCAGATTGACCGTCAGCGCGATGATCACTGTATTGAACAAAAACCCGAGCAGACCATGCAGTGTTGCCAACCGGCGAAATTTCCGCGCCGTGATGTTCACGTCCGAAACCTGAAATGTCATGCCCAGCACAGCAGAAAAATAGAAGAAATCCCAATAGTCCGGCGCTTCGTTACCCGGGAAAATCAGCCCGCCATCAACGCCGCCGCCCGGCTTGGCCTGGTAATATTCGTGGGCGTAGCGCAAGGCGAACACGATTTGCGTCAGCAACCATGACAGGCCGAGTGTTGCCGCAACAAGCGCCACGCGCTGTTCCTGCTGCGTGGGCGTCGAGCTTTTCATGATGCTGAACTCGGCCAGGATAGCGAGGAAGCTGATCAATATCCCAGCGACGACGACGTAGAACAGCGTCCACTCGCCATCTTCCTGCGCCGCAGCATTGGCCGGCATGCGCTCCGTCGGCGACGTTGCAAACAACACGGTCATCGACACCAGATAAACGACCGTGCCGATATCCCAGGCCAGGATGCCGCGCAGGCGATCGTTCCATGCGGCAGGCAGCAGGGCGAGTGCCGCACACCCGACGAGAATCGCGATGAATAGCCTGATGTGGCCCTTGATGATCTGGACCACTCTAGGTCTCCGCTGATGATCAAACCAGGGGTAGCCAGGAAGGGAGGAAGAAAGAAGTCCTTTTTTGAAAAAAAGGACCAAAAAACTTTTTCTGTCAGGCTTTTACCAGGCCTTTGACGGGTTGGGCTTGCAGGCTGCCGGGGAGCACGCGTTCCATGTCGGCGGCGTTCATGTGCATATGGTCGATCAGCACGCCCTTGATGACGCTGCGCAAATCCATCGTCGGTGCCAGGTCGCGGTTTTCGAACAATTGGCCTGGGCGCAGGCCGGGCCAGTCGGTCAGCACGCGGCCGCCGGCGACCGCGCCGCCGGCCAGGACCGCCGCACCGGCCGTGCCGTGGTCCGTGCCGCCGGTGCCGTTGATACGCGCGGTGCGGCCGAATTCCGTCACCGCGAGCACCACCGTCTGGCCCCACGCGGCGCCCAGCCCGGTTTTCAGCGCGGCCAGCCCGTCATCGAGCTGGCCCAGCACGATCTCCAGCCGGCGCTTCTGTGCCGCATGCGTGTCCCAGCCGCCGATCTCGAGCACCGCGACCCTGGGCCCGCGCGGCTGCGCCAACAGGCGCCCGGCCGAGCCCGCCAGCATTTCGAAACTGCGGTCGTGCTTCGGGTCGGCCGCCTGCCCGCTGAGGGCCGAGGCTGCAAAGCCGCGCTGCTTCAAACCCTCCTGCATCGCCGGGCCCACTACAGGGTCCTTCATGCTGATGGTGAGCAGCCGCTGATACAGATCCGAACTCGGCTGGGCGAAATGGTCGGGCGCCCACGCTTCCACCGACGCCGGCCCGCGCAGCAGCAGCGGGGCGGAAAGGCCGACCGACAAGGCCAGCTCGCGCCCTGGCGTCGGCATCAAGCCCACCGCCCGGTTCAGCCAACCGCTATGCAGCCGCTGGTCGGCACCGGATTCCAGGCAGTCCTGCGCCTCGAAATGGCTGCGGCTGCGATAATGGCCGGCCACCGCATGCACCAGCAGCAGGTCGTGCGCGCCATACATCGCATGTGACTGCGGCAACGACGGGTGCAGGCCATATTTGCCGCCCAAATCGAGCACGCCGCCCGCCTGGCCCGGCTGTGGCAACGCCAATTCGCCGCGCAGATCGGCGAATTGCGCGTCGCCGTAAGGCTGCACGGCGGAAAGCCCGTCCAGCGCGCCGCGCAACAGGATCACCACGAAGCGCTGGTTCGTCTCGGGCGCGGCCAGCGCGAGCGACGTGCGGCCGAGCGTGAATGCAGCGGCCAGGCCGAGCAGTGCGCTGCGACGTGAGAGAACAGGGCCGCGCAGTGAGTCCGGACAAAGATGTGCGTTCATGATCAGCGCCTCAGGAATTCAGGGGAGGACAGCAGCAGCGTGAGCCCGTCGCGCCGTGAGCCGGCGGCTTTGATCTGGCCGAGCGTGTCCGCGGTCAGAAGCGGGCCGAGGGTCTGCTGGCCAAGCTCGACCGGGTCGGTGTTGGCGTAACGCGCCGAAAGGCCATAGGCGAAATCCACCCGTTGCAGCATCGCTTCGGGCCCCGACCAGTCAGCCGCGCGGTCCGGCCAGCCGATGGGGAACGGGGCCTGGAAAAACGGCTGCCCCAGCCCGGCGCAGATGCCCAGTATGTTGGGATATTGCTCCGGCGTGCCGCCCAGCGCCCGGATGCAGGCGACCACCCATTCCTGCGGCGTGCGCAGCTTGGCCATCGGCCGCCATGCATCCGGCAGTTCGACCAAGGCCGCCGCCGCCGCACCCAGATCACCCTGGGTGTCGCGCAACACCGTCTCGATCCGCGCCACATCCGCGCGTGCGGGGTCGTCGGCCACGAAATGGCAGGCCAGCTTGGTCGCCAGGTGGCGATAGGTCGCCGGGTGGGTTGCCAGCCAGGCGAGAATGGCCACGCCGCCCTCCTCGCCCGTCGGCCACGAGCGGCCCATCACCTCGATCTCGCCGGGTTCGTGCAGGTTCGGGCGGTAGCGGAAACCCAGCGGCGGCTGGCGGATTTCGAACGACCAGCCGGTCAGCACCTTGGCGTAGTTGGTCACGTCGGCCTGCGTATATCCGCTGGCGGGGCTGACCGTGTGCAGCTCCAGCGACTCGCGCGCCAGATTCTCGTTCAGGCCAATATGGTGGCGCTGGCCCGCGACACTCTCAGGCCCGGCCGAGCGCTCCTGGTTGAGGTAGCTGATCATCGCCGGATGGCGCATCACCGCCAGCAGCATGTCCGAGAAGCGCCCGGTCACATGCGGACGGATCGCCTCTCTTATATAGGCGCCCGAGCACGCGGCCGCGGGCAGCGTCTTGTCCGCAATGGTGAAGTGGTTGGCCCAGAACCACACGAGGCGCTCCCGGAACGGCGTCTCGGTGACGATGGCGCGATCGACCAGCGCGCGCGCCTCCTGTTTGGCCAGTTCGCCGACCGGATGGGGGTCCATCGCACCCTGCGCCGCTCCCGCTTGGCCCGACGCTGCCTGGCCCGCCGCTGCCTGGCCGGCTGGGCGGGCCGCCACACCCGGGTCCGCGGCGGCCTTGCGCTGCTGTCGCAGGGCGAACTGCTGGGCCACAACCTCCAGCGCACCCTCGGTATCCAGCCCACCATCGCCCGGCGTCCGGTCCTCGCCGGCAAGCTGGGAGCGTAGCCAGAAGCGCGCGTTGTCCGGCAGCGCGCTTCCGGCGCGGTGGCCAAATCCGAAGCGGTTCAGGGCGATGAAGGCTGCGTTGTCCATGTGAGGGAGATAGCACCGGCCCGTGTTACGGGCAGTGACGAAGTGTGTGCCGCAGCCCGGCGCCGCTGGCCCTGCGCCACGCCAGCCACCCGTCCGGCTTGCAAAAGCGGCCACTTTCCCGCATTGCACCCCCACATACATGACCAGCTCGAGTTCGAGCGCCCGGGACAGGGGTTCCGGCAGCGCTCGCCTTGGCATGGAGGCCCCTGTGTCCGCGACCGACCTGAACAAGCTACGCAATATCGGCATCACCGCGCATATCGACGCGGGCAAGACGACGACGACCGAGCGTATCTTGTATTACACAGGCGTGTCGCACCGCATCGGCGAGGTGCATGACGGCAACACCACGACCGACTACATGGAGCAGGAGCGCGAGCGTGGCATCACGATCACGTCCGCCGCCGTCACCTGCGAGTGGAAAGACCACCGCATCAACATCATCGACACGCCCGGCCACATCGATTTCAACATCGAGGTGAACCGCTCGCTGCGCGTGCTCGACGGCGCCATCTTCATCATCGAAGGTGTTGCCGGCGTGCAGCCGCAGAGCGAGACCAACTGGCGCCTTGCGGACCGCTATAACGTGCCGCGCATCATCTTCATCAACAAGCTCGACCGCACCGGCGCGGATTTCTATCGCGCCTTCGACACACTGAAGGAAAAGCTCGACATCGTCGCACTGCCGTTGCAGCTCCCGATCGGCATCGAGGACACGTTCATCGGCGTCGTCGACCTGGTCGAGATGAAGGCGATCGTCTGGGAAGGCGGCGAACTTGGCGCCAAGTTCCATGACGAGGAAATTCCGGCCGACATGATGGAGAAGGCGAAGGAGTATCGCCAGCTCCTGCTCGACACCGCGGTGAGCGTCGATACCGTCGCCATGGAAGAGTATTTCGAGAAGGGCGACGTCGATGTCGCCACCTTGAAGCGCTGCATCAAGAAGGGCGCGATCAGCGGCGAGTTCCGCCCCGTGCTGTGCGGCACCGCGTTCAAGAACAAGGGCGTCCAGCCGCTGCTCGATGCGGTGCTCGACTATCTGCCAAGCCCGGTCGACGTGCCGGGCATCAAGGTCGCCGCCGATGAGGGCGTCGAAGAGCGCATCGACGACGATCGCCGCGTGATCCCGGCCAACCCGGACGCGCCTTTCGCTGGCCTGGCCTTCAAGATCATCAACGACAAATACGGCACGCTGACCTTCGTGCGCGTCTATGCCGGCACGCTCAAGCAGGGCGACATGGTGCAGAATACCACCAAGGATCACCGCGAGCGCATCGGCCGCATGTTCCAGATGCACGCCGACAAGCGTGCCGAGATCAAGGAAGTGTTCGCCGGCGATATCGCGGCTTTCGTGGGCCTGAAGGATACCGGCACGGGCGACACGCTGGCCAGCAGCGACGACCCGGTGATCCTGGAGCGCATGGCGTTCCCGGTGCCGGTGATCGACATCTCCGTCGAGCCGAAAACCAAGGACGGCGTCGAGAAGATGACGCTCGGTTTGCAGAAGCTCGCCGGCGAAGATCCCAGCCTGCGTCTGAAGACCGACCAGGAAACCGGCCAGACGATCCTGTCCGGCATGGGCGAGCTGCATCTGGAGATCATCATCGACCGCCTGCGCCGCGAATACGGCGTGGACGCCAATGTCGGCGCGCCGCAGGTGGCTTATCGCGAAACCATCAGCAAAACGCACACCGAAACCTATACCCACAAGAAGCAGTCGGGCGGTTCAGGCCAGTACGCCGAGGTGAAGATCATCTTCGCTCCGCGTGAGCGTAACGCCGGCATCGAGTTCGAGAACAAGGTCGTCGGCGGCACCGTGCCGAAGGAATACATCCCGGCCGTGGAAAAAGGCATCCGCGTCCAGGCCGATACCGGCGTGCTCGCCGGGTTCCAGACGGTGGATTTCAGCTACACGCTGATCGACGGCAAGTACCACGACGTGGACTCCTCCGCGTTGGCCTTCGAAATCGCCGCCAAAGCCTGCTTCCGTGAAGGCATGAAAAAAGCCGGACCGGTCATCCTCGAGCCGATCATGGACGTGGAATGCACCACGCCCCAGGACCACGTGGGCGACGTGGTAGGCGACCTGAACCGCCGCCGCGGCATGATCCAGAACCAGGAAAGCTCGGGCTCGACCGTCATCGTGCGCGCGCACGTGCCGCTGAAGGAGATGTTCGGCTACATCTCGCATCTGCGCAGCATGACCAAGGGACGCGCCTCGTTTACCATGCAGTTCCATCATTACGATCCGGTGCCGCGGAACGTGGCCGACGAGATCATGGCGAAGTCGGCCTAAGGAAGAGTCTTCTTTTCTGAAGAAAAGAAGCAAAAGACGTTTGGTCCGCTGTTGCGGTGCTCGTTTTGAGCATTGGGGCAGCGGACCATGCACTTCGATTATTTTTCGCGAAAAGAGTGCTTAGGTTGTAATTGCCTACATCTACTCTTGCGTGAGTTGAAGAAATTGTCCTAGCCTGTTCCGGTAGCGTGACATTCTGGGGCAGCCGTATGCGTTCACGGAAAGTTCTCGAAAATTGGCCTCAAGCCGGCCAGTATGATCAATCGGAGCCGGGCTTCTCCGAAGGCGTGTCGCATCGTCACGCCTTCGCGCCCCAGACCAGCCGCACGGATGATGATTGGCCCACCGGAGAGCTGACACGCGAGCTCGATACCGATGCTTGGCAGCCGCGCACGGCATTTCCCGGCGAAGGACCACAAGGCCATCGCGAACGCATGCGCGACCGGCTGCTCGACCGTGGACCGGAAGGCCTCGCGGACTACGAAATCCTTGAAATGCTGCTGTTCCTCGTTCAGCAGCGCGGCGATACCAAACCGCTCGCCAAACGCCTGATCAATCAGTTCGGCAGCTACGGCAATGTCCTGAGTGCGTCGATTGCGAACCTTCTGGAGGTGCCGGGCGTAGGCCGGCACACGGTTGCCGCCTTGAAGCTGATGGCCGAAGGCGCCGTCCGCCTCGCGCGCGAGGAATTGCGTAGCCAACCGATCCTGAGCAATTCGGAACAGCTACTGCCCTATTTGTTCTCCGTCATGGCACGCGAAAAAATAGAACAGTTCCGCATCCTTTTCCTCGACATCAAGAACCGGCTCATCGTCGACGAACTGCAGGGCCGCGGCACAATCAACCACACGCCCGTCTATGTTCGCGAAGTCGCCAAGCGGGCGCTTGAACTTCACGCGGCCGGCATCATCCTGACGCACAACCACCCCAGCGGCGACCCGACACCGTCCATCGCGGATCTGGACATGACACGACACATTGAAACGGCACTCAAGGCGCTTGGAATCTCAGTGTATGATCATGTGATCATCGGGAATGGAAAGTCGATCAGTTTGCGTAAGGAAGGATTTTTGTGAAAAAGAAAGCAACTCTTTTTTGAAAAAAAGCAAAAGACGTCTGCTGGTTGGCTATGTCGAAATGCCTAAGATGCTTACGAACTAAAAGTTTTCTGCTTCTTTTCTTCAAAAAAGAAGCGCTTTTTTTCTCAGGCCACCAGCCGAAGCTTCCGTTGCGACGGCAAAATCAACGGCAGCTGTGGCATCTGCGCATCAGCCACATCCACCTCCGCCGGCGGAAGCGTTCGCCCAAGATACGACACGCTCAGCGAGCGGAATACATAGTCCAGCACAGACGTCGCACGATCGATGTCCGGATCACCCTCGACCGCGCCCGCCGGTCCGAAACGGGTAAGCGTGAACGCGTCCACAAATTCCTCGAGTTTCACGCCATGCTGCAGGCCGAGGCTCACGGCCTGTGCAAAACATTCGGCCAAGCCGCGCACCGTGGCGGACTCACGCGGCAATGTCAGCGCGATCTCGCCCAGCGAACCGTCGGCAAACTCGCCAGTGCGCAGAAACACACGATGGCCGCCAACGGACGCTTTCTGCGTCAGGCTGACACGTCGCGAGGGCAGCTTGCGCGGTGCCGCGTGGTGTGACGCGACATGGTCCGGCTTGGCCGGCGACGGCAGCGTGTCCGCAAGCGGCACCATGCAATCCAGATACGGCGCCACCGCTTCGTGCATCGCGACGTGGGCCTGCCGGCTGGCGATCGGCAGCGGCACGTCGCCCACCAGCACCGCGGCCAGGGCCGCTTCCGGTGACATCGCGGCGGCCGCCAACCGGTCCTGCGCGGCGCGCGTCAGATGCAGGTCGCGCACCGGCGAGAAAGCCGGCGCGATGCCACCGGTCTCGATACCCAGCAACGCTTCGGCCGATCCTGGCGCAAACACGCCGGTGGCCGGAATAGCGCCGGGCGCGCGCGCGATCGCCTGGCGCGCCGCGCTGGCAGCCTCGGCCAGTCCCGGCACGGCGCACTGAAGCGGCGGAGCCGGCCAGGGTGCGGGGCCAGCAAGCAGATCGCGCTGATCGCCTTCGAGCGCCTGGTCCACCGACGCGCGCAGCAAAGCTGCCAGGCATGCGGCGAGATCACGCGCCGCCCGGCTGTCATAGACGATGCCGAGGCAGGCAAGCAGATCGTCGAGACCGGCCAACCCGATCTCGATCCGTGTGCTAGAAGGTGAGAGCAGCCGGCAGGCGAGCGCCGTCTGTCCGGCCGCGCGGGCGAACCCGTCCACATCGAAGCCAAGCGTCGCGCCATGAAAGCCGGCCGCGTTGATCCGGAACCCAGGCAATGCCGCCTCGCACGCCCAGATGGCGGCGCACGGTGCCGCCTTCCGCTCGCGCAACAAAGCCGCAAGCCCGGCCGACAAATCGTCGGCCTGCATCACGCCCATCCCCGCCTGGCGCGCCCTGCCTGCGACCAGGCCAAGCCAGACCGAGGAGGCTGCGGCCAAGCTGACCGGGCCTTCGCCGGGCACCAGAGCCGCCAAAGCATTGGCCGCGCGGTCGTCCCACGTCACCGGCAAGGTCACCACGCGCGGCGGCTGGTCGGGGTCGGGGCGCGCTGCCACCTGCCGCATCCTCGTGCCCTGCCACAAACGGATCGCCTTCATCGCCACACGCTCCTCAGGCCCGGCCCGCGAGGAGCGCACGTAAGCATGAAAGAGGCGACTCGGAAACACAGATTTTGCGATACATGGCGCCGGCAACCACATTATGTTGAATCCGCCGCGCCAGCAGGACGCACTTCCTTGCCCGTGACCGAGCCCGACCCTATACAACGCCCATGAATATCGGCACCCGCCTGTTCACCTTCCTGCACGGGCAAAGCGTCGGCACCGACAGCGCCGGCAATCAATATTATCAGGAGCGCAAGCCGCGCCGCGGTGCCTTGCGCGTGAAACGCTGGGTTCGCTTCAACGGTCCCGAAGATGCGACGCAGGTCCCCGCCGAGTGGCATGCCTGGCTGCATCATACCGTCGACGAGCCGCTTACGAACGTGGCACGGCACGTATGGCAGAAGCCGCATCTGCCGAACCAGACAGGAACTGCATTGGCTTATCGTCCGCCGGGGCACGATTATCAGGGTGGCCATCGCCCGCCGGCAACCGGCGACTACGAAGCCTGGTCGCCGGACGCCTGACGGATATGGCTCGTCATAGTGCAATCGAAGTTGCGACCGGCGCCGTGGTGCTGCTGATCGCCGGCGGCTTCCTGGTCTATGCCGTCGCAAATACCGGCCGGCATCTCGGCGGTTCCGGCTACGAGCTGAACGCCGCCTTCGATCATGCGGACGGGCTTTCCGCCGGTGCCGACGTGCGCATTGCCGGCGTGAAAGTCGGCAGCATCGACGCCATCCGGCTCGACCCCAAGACGTATCAGGCGGACGTGACGTTCAGCGTGCAGCACGACGTGCAACTGACCACGGACAGTTCGGCGACGATTTCGACGGACGGCCTGCTGGGCGGCAAATATCTCGCAGTGGCGACCGGCGGCGAGGAAAAGATGCTGGCACCGGGCGGGACGATCACGATCACCCAGGGCACGGTCAATCTCGAAGCGCTGATCGGCAAATACATCTTCGGCTCGACCAAGGATTCCAGTTCGAAAAGCGGCGGCAGCCAGGGTCTGAAGTGAGCCAGAAGGGTGGCCGAGTCTGGCCTCAGCCAGACGGCGAACCGATTTCCTGCCGGGACAAGCTGGAAATTCTCAACGAGAATTATGAAGAGCTGCACCACGTCATGCAGGACGCCTTCGACGATGCAGTTCTGATGGGCGTCGAAGAACACCACCTCCGCCGCCTGTTCGCCACCCTGGTAGAAAACCTGAAAAGCCCAACCCAGTGACCGCAGCAGGCCAAAGCAAAAATGCCAAAGTTTTTTGGTCCTTTTTTTCAAAAAAGGACTGGTGGTTTCTTGCTTTATGCTTGTGCCCGTCGCTGGCTAACGCCGACCCGGTGATTTCCTCGCCAGACAGCTGGGTCCCCCGCCAGGCTGCCTCCCTGCGCGTCCTCAACAAGCTGGACTCTACCGTCACGCCGATCAGGCTGAAAGTCGGCGAGACCACGACGCTGCAATCGCTCTCCATCACCGTCAAAGCATGCGACGTGCGCCCGCCCGACCTGCCGCAGGACGCGACAGCCCAGCTCGTCGTGGCCGACAGCCGCGAGGGTGCGCCTGGTTTCAGCGGCTGGATTTTGCAGAACGAGCCTGCCGCGCACATGCTGGAGCACCCGGTTTATGACATCCAGCTGGCCGGCTGCCTCTGACCTGCCGCCGCCGGAGCGTGCGGCTTATTTCCTCGATTTCGACGGCACGTTGGTGGACATCGCGCCCGCGCCGGAACTGGTGCGTGTCGAGCCCGGCCTGGCAGAGTCCCTGATCCGGCTACGCGCGCTGTGCGGCGACGCGCTGGCGATCGTCACCGGCCGTCCCATCGCGCAGGTGGACGCGTTCCTTCCAGGCGTGCCCTTCGCCATCGCCGGCGAGCACGGCACCGCGCTGCGCACCTCGCCTGGCGCTGAGGTCGTCGAGCTTCGTTTTCCCGCCATGCCGGTATCCTGGCTCAGCGCTGTGCACGCGCTGGCATCCTCGCACCCGGGTGCCATGGTCGAACCCAAGCGGCACGGGTTTGCCCTGCACTATCGTGCCGCGCCGCACGCCGGCCAGGCCCTGCACGCCGAACTCACCGCGCTGCTCGCCGAGGCGCCCGGACAATACGACCTGCTGGCGGCCAAGATGGCGTGGGAGGTAAGGCCTCGTGGCACTGACAAAGGGAGTGCGGTGCGCGCGCTGATGCAGCACCGCCCGTTTCTTGGGCGGCTGCCGGTGTTTATCGGCGACGATGTGACCGATGAGGATGGGATTGCGGCTGCGATCGAGCTGGGGGGTGCGGGGTTGCGGGTGGCGGAGGCGTTTGGCGATCCGGACGGGGTTAGGGAGTGGTTAAGGAAGCAGTCCTTTTTTGATAAAAAGGACCAGAAAACCTTTACTCTTTAGAGGTTCCGATCAAGCCTGAGGCAAATTCCAGAGGAGAAAAGGGGCGCAGGTCGCCGGCTTGCTCGCCTACGCCTACGGCGTGAATGGGCAGGCCGAATTCCTCGGCAAGGGCGACGACGATGCCGCCGCGGGCGCTGCCGTCCAGCTTGGTCACCACCAGGCCGGTTACCGCCACCATATCGCGGAACACGCGCACCTGCTGCATGGCGTTCTGGCCGGTGGTCGCATCCAGCACCAGGATCACCGCGTGCGGCGCCGTCGCATCCTGTTTGCGCAACACGCGGATAACCTTCTGCAGCTCCTCCATAAGCGCCGATTTGTTGTGCAGGCGGCCGGCGGTGTCGATCAGCAGCACGTCCGCCAACTCTTTCTGGGCCCGCACCAGCGCATCGAATGCCAGGCCCGCGGCGTCGGAGTTGGCAGGCCCCGAGATCACCGGCGCCCCCGTCCGCTCGCCCCATATCTGCAACTGCTCTACGGCCGCCGCACGAAACGTGTCGCCCGCCACCAGCATCGCGCGCCGGCCCTCGTCGCGGAACTGCAAGGCGAGTTTGCCGATCGTCGTCGTCTTACCGGTGCCGTTCACGCCAACCACCAGCACCACATACGGGTGGCGTGCGGGATCGAGCACCAAGGGATGGGCCACCGGCTCCAGGATGACGGCGATCTCATCGGCCAGCGCCGCGCGCACCTCCCGGTCGGTCACTTCGCGTCCAAAGCGCGATGCGCGGAACTGGCGGATGATGCGACGTGCGACGGCAGGGCCCAGATCGGCTGAAACCAGGGCGTCCTCCAGCTCCTCGAGCGCCGCGTCGTCCAGCTTGCGTCGCGTGAAGCCCGCACCCAGCTGATCGCTCAGTTTCTGGGTGGAGCGGGACAGCCCCTCCTTGAGGCGCGAAAAGAAGCCGAGCGCCATCAGGCCGCCTCTGCCCAGAGGCCGGCCGCGTCGGCGCCGACGATCCGCGTAGCCAGCAGGCTGGCATGCGGCCACGCCCCGGCCACGCGGACGGGAGCGAAATGCTCGGTATGGCCCGATGCGTGGCCCTCGCCGACACGCTCGATCACTACCTGAGCGAGCGCGCCGAGCAGTGCTGCGTGGAACAAGGCGGCAGCTTGCACGGATGCCTCCCGCAAAGCGGTGGCGCGCGCGCGCCGCACGGGATGCGGCACGGATGGCATGCGCGAAGCGGGCGTGCCGGGCCGGTCGCTGTAAGGGAACACGTGCACATAGGGGATTGCCTGTTCGCGCACGAAGGCCAGCGTCTCGTCAGCGAGCGCGTCGGTCTCGGTCGGGAAGCCGGCGATCAGGTCGGCGCCGATCGCGATGCCGGGCCGCAACCGGCGCGCGCGCGCAATGACGCGAGCGGCCTGCGCCACGCTGTGGCGCCGTTTCATGCGCTTGAGGATCAGGTCGGAACCCGACTGCAGCGAAAGATGCAGATGCGGCATCAATCTCGGCTCGTGCTCGATCAGCCGCCACAGATCCTCGTCGAGTGATGCGGGATCGAGCGAGGAGAGCCGCAGCCTTGCAAGCCCCGGCACCAGCGCCAGCACGCGCTGCAGCATCTGCCCCAACCGCGGCCGGCCAGGCAGATCGGCGCCGTAGCTTGCGATGTCCACGCCCGTCAGCACCACCTCGCGATGTCCCGCCTCGGCCAGCACGCGCAGCCGGTCGGCGATGTCGCCGATCGGCACGCTGCGGTTCGGCCCGCGCGCGAACGGGATGATGCAGAATGTGCAGCGATGGTCGCAGCCTTGCTGGATGGCGAGAAATGCCCGCGCACGTCGGCCGCCGGGCAAATGCGCGAGCGTCGCGGGCCCGCGCGCCTGCATGATGTCGCCATGCGCGGAAGGTGCGCCCTCGGCCCATGAGGCCGCCTGCAATTTCTCCTCGTTGCCCAGCACGCGCGCGACACCCGGCAGCGCCGCCCAGGCGAGCGGGTCGAGTTGCGCGGCACAGCCGGTCACCACGATCTGCAATCCCGGCCGGTCGCGGTGGGCGCGCGCGATGGCGGCCCGCGCGTCGCGTTCGGCAACCTGTGTGACCGCGCAGGTGTTCACCACGAGCGTGTTCGTCAGATGCGTGGTGTGGCCGCGTATCAGCTCGCTCTCGAAGGCGTTCAGGCGGCAGCCGCTGGTCAGGATTTCGGCGCTCATGCCGGGTAGGTAGACAGATCGAGGGTGCCTTGGAAGGCCAGCACGGCCGGCCCGGTCATCAGCACATGGCCGTCCGCCCGCCATTCAACCCGCAGCGTGCCACCATCGAGCACTATCTTGGCTTGCCGGCCGGCAAGGCCGCGCCGGTGTGCATTGACCAGGGCTGCACATGCACCCGAGCCGCAGGCGCGCGTGAGCCCTGCCCCACGTTCCCACACGCGCAGCCGGATACGGCCGGGATCGAGTATCTGCGCGAAGCCGACATTGGCCCGATCGGCAAACAGCCCGTCATGCTCGATCGCCGGCCCGATGGCCTGCAGGTCGAGCGCTTCGACATCGGGCACGAAATAGGTCGCATGCGGATTGCCCATGCTGGCAGCCGCCGGGTCACCCTCCAGCGGCAGATGCAGCGTATCGCACTCTTTCGACAAGGGGATGTCGGCCCAGCCGAGGCGTGGTTCGCCCATGTCCACGCAGACCTCGCCATCCGCCAGACAATGCGCCTGTAGAAGCCCGGCTTCCGTCTCGATCACACTGCGCGAGCGGCCGGTCTCGGCGGCAAGCAGCAGGGCGACACATCGCGTGGCGTTGCCGCAAGCGCCGGCAGCCGAACCGTCGGGGTTATGGATGTGCATGCGCAGGTCGGCGCCGTGTGCCGCCGGGTGGTCGAGCACGATCAGCTGGTCCCAACCGATGCCGGTGCGCCGGTCCGCCAAGGCGCGCAGCCTGGCAGGCGAGAGCGCCAGCCTGCCGGGGCGCGCGTCGAGAATGACGAAATCATTGCCGGCGCCGTGCATCTTGACGAAGCTGGTGGAGGAGCCGGCCTGCAATCGTGCCATCGTGCGCGAGCCTTAGCGGGCCGCGCGCGATTTGTCTGCCACAGCCCGGCTTGTATGTGTGCGGCTATTCCTCGGGGATGTGGTTGAAGACCACCGTCCATGTCTCACGGCGGCTCACCGGCGTGCCGTTCTCCACGATGGGCGCGAACCGCACATGGCCTGAGCCGAGCCACGCCTGCACCGCGCCGCCGAACGCCTTGCCGCCGGCAGAATGCAATACCTGGCAGCCGCTTGGCGTGCCGTCCGTCTCAATGGCGCAGCTCACGGAGACCGCGCCGGGGCGTGCCTCGTCGTAGTAGGCGGGAAAACGCGGCGCGCCGCCGGCAACCACGCGGGTAGAGAACGGCCGACTTGGCCCCACGCCGGCGCCGGCTACGCCGGGACGAGCTGCGGACGGCATGGGGATGCGCGCCAGCACCGGCTGGACGCTGACGGTTCGGGCCGCCGCCAAGGGTGCCACCGCTTGCGGCGCCACGGGGGCAGGATTTGCGGCGATTTCCTCGAGCTTCTTGCGCCGCGCCTCTGCCAGAGCAGTGGCCGGCTCATCGATGCTGATCGTCCAGCTTCGCGTGGCGGCGACGGGCTTGCCGTGCAGGGTGACCGGGCGATAGCGCACCCGGCCATGGGTCAGCCAGGCGAGTGTCGCGGTCGCGAATGCGGAACCACCGTTGCGCGCCACCGCCTTGCACCCGCTGGGCGTGCCGTCCGCCTGGATCTGGCAGGTGACGCCAACGCGGCCGGGTTTGCCTTCGGCGGCCAGCTCGGCGGGGTATGCGGGTGCACCCCCGGCTTCCGGCACCGGCGAAAATGGCTTGTCGGGCACGCTAATTTCCGCGGCTTCCTGGGTCGGCAACGGCGCATCGGCCGCCGGAGCAGGCGATGAAGCGGCTATTGCCGGTGCTGGCAGGGGTGCCGGCGTGGATGCGGGCGCGGGTGTGAGCGAGGCGACATCCGGCATGGCGACCGGATCGGGCAAGGGTTGCGGGGCCATCGGCTGGCCCGATGGAGCGAGTGCGGCCAGCGCAACTGGCGGCTTCACCGGAGCAGCCGCGGCCAGAACATTCGGCGCGGGCGCCATCTGTGCGTCGGAAGGCGCATGTCCTTGGGAAGGCACACTGGCCTGAGCAGGCGCGCTGCCTTGAGGAATAGCGGTTTTCGCGACGGGCGGCGCGGACGACGCCAGCACGGCGAGCGGAGGAGCGATTTGGGCGACCGGCGCCGGCGTGCTGCCAAGCTGCCGTCCAAGGAACATCGCGCCGCCGAGCACGAACAAGCCGGCGCCCAATGTTCCCATCGCGAGTGCAAGCGGTATCGCGGGTTTGGGCGGGGGCATCGTCGCCGCCTGGGCGGGCGGCGTCAGCGGCGATCCACAATCCGGACAGGCGAACGGTTCGCCGAGCCCGATGACGATCACACGGCCGCTGCGCGCCGTCTGACATTTGGTGGATTGTGTGCAAATGCCGGGTGTAGCTGCCATGCCATGCTCTCCCGCGAGCTGGCACTCCCATCGCGCCGTCGAGCTCGCGAAATTTTTATCTCAGACCTTGAACAACTTTGCGAGAGAAAATTGAGGTGATGATAAATTTTTACACAGATCGTGACATTGTTTCAATTATGCGACCGGCCCGTAGCCGGCAGTTTGTGTGTGTCCTCTCCAGTGCTTCGGCCACTGAAATCCTGCAACACCACGCGCCAGCGATGGTCGAGCAAGCTCGACTTGCCGTTGTGCGTGGTCGGCGCATACTGAACGGTGAGGCTTTGCAGCCAGGTGATCGCCGCAGCGGAGAACGGATCGGCTCCCCTGATATCGACGACATGGCAGCTCGGGTGGGTCAGGATAGCGTCCTGCCGGCAGTCGATGGTGACTTGGCCGAATTTTGCCTCCTTATCGAGGCGGGCAGCCGGATTGGTGACGTCGACCGGCATGGCGCGAAGCGGGAAGGCCCGTTCTGCGACGAAGATGGGCGAGGGCTTTGCCGGTGCGGGCACCACGACGGGCGCGGGCGCGGGCGGCTTGTTGTCCAGACCCAAGGCGCTCCCGGCGGCGTTCAGGCCAGCGTCCGCGTGCAATGCCACGCTCTGCACCGCCTGGTGCATGACCGGCTGCACCCGGCCCAGCGAATAGCCAAGGCCAAGCGAAGCACCGATGGCCGTCACCAGCACGCCGAGACGCACGGCGGGCAGCATCCATGGCCGACGCCCCTGCCCCATGCGGCCCGGAGGACGCAATCGCCCGCCGCATTCAGGGCACACGAATGGCTCGCTGATAGGGACGCGGACCTGAACGCGCTGCATGCCGATGGAGCAGTAATCGAGATTGCCGCAACGGCCAGGCGTGGTTTCCCGGTCGATACGCCGGCGCGGCGGCTCGGATGGGCTGAGGCGCGCTTCACTCACGGGACGATATTTCTGCAGTTGGGCCATGCATGCCAGTTTATTCCGCAACTGGGCCGTTTGCACACGCACCCTGGATTGAAAATTGCACCTCTGGCTCGCTCTGGCAATTCGCCAAATACGCGAAAGCCTGGTTGGGGTAATAAACCAGAAAGAAGCGGCTTGCGCGCCACAATCGCGGCGGCTACAACCCCGCCCCTGATCGCGCGTCCGGGCCTGTATGGGCATGCCCGGCCGCGAACGCTCGTGCTGCCGCCACTCCGGCGATCTTCGGCGCGAGGCCTGCCTGTAGGAGGTATGAAATGCCCAAGATGAAGACGAAGTCTTCTGTGAAGAAGCGCTTCAAGATCACTGCGACCGGCAAGGTGCTGGCCGGCCCTGGCAAGAAGCGGCACAATCTGTCCGCGCGCTCGCAGAAGGCGATCCGCACCAACCGCGGCAGCCAGACGCTGACCCATGCAGACGGGCTGACCGTCAAGCAATGGGCTCCCTACGGTCTCGGCTGAGCGGGAGAGATTTAGATGGCACGCGTCAAACGGGGCGTTACCACCCACGCCCGGCACAAGAAGGTCATCAAGGCCAGCAAAGGCTTCTTTGGCAGGTCTTCGACCAATTATCGCATCGCGCTCGAGCGGCTTGAGAAGTCGCTGCAATATGCCTACCGCGACCGCAGGGTTAAGAAGCGCGAGTTTCGTGCGCTTTGGATCCAGCGGATCAACGCGGCGGTGCGTGAGCATGGAATAACCTACAGCCGCTTCATCCATGGGTTGAACCAGACCGGGATCGAGATGGATCGTAAGGTTCTGGCAGCGATCGCGTTCGACGATCCTGGCGCATTCGCCGAGATCGTGAAGGCGGTGCAGGCGACGATGGCGGCTTCTGCCGAGCCGGCGGCGGCGGAGTAAGAAGGCCTTCTTTTCTGAAAAAAAGAGGCAAAAGACTTTTCTCCGCGTCGCGAGCCCGCGATAGCGGAGAGAAAGTTTTTTGGTCCTTTTTTTCATAAAAGGACTGCTTGCCTTACCCTTTCGGTATGCACGACCTAGAAGCCCTCCGCCAACAAACCCTGGACGCCCTGGCCCAAGCGCCCGACCTACGCGCCTGGGACGCACTCCGCGTGGGCACTCTCGGCAAATCCGGCGCATTGACCAATCTCCTCAAGGAACTGGGCAAGACGCCGCCGGAGCAGCGCCGCGAGCGTGGCGCCGCGTTGAACCGGCTTAAGGACGAGCTGTCGGCCGCGATCGAGGCGCGCCGTGCGGTGCTCGACGAAGCCGCACTCGAAGCCCGCCTGGTCGCCGAGCGGATCGACATCACGCTTCCGCCGCGTCCCGAACCGCAGGGCAGCATTCACCCGATCAGCCGCACGCTGGAGGAGATGTATGCGATCTTCGGCGCGATGGGGTTCAGCGTTGCCGAGGGTCCGGATATCGAGTCCGACTGGCACAACTTTTCGGCGCTCAACATCCCCGGCCACCATCCTGCACGCGACGACCACGACACGTTCTATCTGCCGGGGGATGCCGGCGGCGCCCCCCGCGTGTTGCGTACCCACACGAGCCCGGTGCAGGTGCGCACCATGCTGGAGCAGCCGCCGCCGATCCGGGTGATCGTGCCGGGCCGCACCTATCGCGCCGACCACGATGCCACCCATTCGCCGATGTTCCATCAATGCGAAGGCCTGGTGATCGACCGCGACATCACGCTGGCGCACCTCAAGGGCTGCCTGACCGACTTCCTGCGCGCGTTCTTTGGTATGCCCAGCCTGCCGGTCCGCTTTCGCGCCAGCTACTTCCCGTTTACCGAGCCGAGCATGGAAGTCGATATCGGCTGGCGCCGTGCGACGGGCGAGATCGGCGCGGGCACCGACTGGCTGGAGATACTCGGCAGCGGCATGGTGCATCCCCGCGTGCTGGCCAATTGCGGCATCGACCCGCGCGAGTGGCAGGGCTTTGCGTTCGGCATGGGCGTGGAGCGGGTGACGATGCTCAAGCACGGCATGGCCGACCTGCGGCCATTCTACGAGAGCGACGTGCGCTGGCTGCGTCATTTCGGCGCCTCGCCTTTCAGCCCGGCCAGCCTGCATGAGGGTCTGGCCACGTGAAGTTCACGCTGTCCTGGCTGCGCGACCATCTGGAGACGGATGCCGATCTGGAGCGGATCACCACGACGCTGTCCGCAATCGGGCTGGAGGTGGAGGGCGTGCACGACCGTTCGGCCGCGCTGGCCCCGTTCCGCACCGCGCGGATCATCGAAGCGGTGCAGCACCCCAACGCCGACCGGCTGCGCGCGTGCACGGTCGATACCGGTGACGGCGCCCCGGTCAGCGTCGTATGCGGCGCGCCCAATGCGCGCACCGGGCTGCACGTGGTGTTCGCGCCGCCGGGCGCGTTCATTCCGGGTAGCGGCATTACGCTGAAGGTGGGCGAGATACGCGGTGTCACCTCGGCTGGCATGCTGGTCAGCACGCGCGAGATGGGTCTGGGCGAAGACCATGAGGGGATCGTCGAGCTGCCGGAGGCCACGCCGGTCGGGTTAGGCTATGCGGCCTGGGCAGGGCTGGACGATCCGGTGATCGAGATCGGGGTCACGCCCAACCGTGGCGACGCGCTGGCGATCCGCGGCATCGCGCGCGATCTGGCGGCGGCCGGGCTTGGCTCATTGAAACCCTGGTCGGCGCAGGCCGTGCCGGCCGCCTTCGAGACGACGCTTGGCTGGCAGATCGAGTGGCCGGAGGCTTGCCCTTGGGTGCTGGGCCGCAGCCTGCGCGGTGTGCGGAACGGGCCCAGCCCGGATTGGCTGCAACGCCGCCTGCTGGCGCTCGGACTCCGCCCGATCAGCGCGCTGGTCGATGTGACAAATTTCTTCACCTACGACCTTGGCCGTCCGCTGCATGTGTTCGACGCCGACCGGCTGGCTGGCGGCAAGCTCACGCTGCGGCGCGGCGCGGGCGAGACGTTCCGTGCTCTGAACGGGCGAGACATCACCGTGCATCCCGACGATTTGGTGATTGCCGACGCGGCGGGCGTGGTTTCGCTGGCCGGCATCGTCGGCGGCGAGGCAAGCGGGTCCCAGCCCGACACGCAACACGTCTTTCTGGAATGCGCGCTGTTCGATCCCGTGACGATCGCGCGGGCCGGGCGCCGCCATCAGATCAATACGGACGCGCGTGCGCGGTTCGAACGCGGTGTCGACCCGTCGCTGCTGCCCGCCGCGATGGAGGCAGCCACTTCCATGATCCTGGCGCTGTGCGGCGGCGAGGCGGGCAGCGTGGTCTCGGCCGGCGCGGAGCCTGCGTGGCAGCGCCAGGCCAGCCTGCGGTTCGAGCGGCTCATGGGCTTGGGCGGCGCGGAGGTGACTCAGGAAGAGGCTACTGCGATCCTGGCCGAGCTCGGCTTCACCGCCGTTCCGCGCGACAGCAACAGCCGTATCACCGTGCAGGTGCCGGCCTGGCGGAACGACATCGCCGGCGCGCCTGGCCTGGAGCAGCCGGCCACGCTCGACCGCGATCGCGCCGACAAGGCCGCCGAGGGTGCGGCCGAGATCGAGCCGGAATGCGACCTGATCGAGGAAGTGCTGCGAATCCGCGGGCTCGACCGGAT
Organism: uncultured Alphaproteobacteria bacterium; assembly: GCA_963848205.1. Classification (GTDB taxonomy): domain Bacteria; phylum Pseudomonadota; class Alphaproteobacteria; order Acetobacterales; family Acetobacteraceae; genus BOG-908. The sequence continues at coordinate 1,509,451 of CAWKCV010000003.1, forward strand.
TGCCGCACTTTCGCTGCCGGGCTCGTCCATCGTGCCGCCGCCTTCCTTGTCGTCGCGCCAGGCGCGTACGTCATTGGCCAGGCGCCTGCTGGCCGCACGCGGGCTGGCGGAGTGTGTCACCTACAGCTTCATGGCGCGGGAGGCGGCGGCCCGCTTCGGCGAGGCGCCGGCGAGCCTCACCCTGAACAACCCGATCGCGGCCGATCTCGACCAGATGCGGCCTACGCCGTTGGCGACGTTGGCCGATGCTGCGGCCCGCAACGCGGCACGCGGCGCTGCGGCGGCGGGGCTGTTCGAAATCGGTCCGGGCTACCTGGCGGACGGGCAGATGCTGATGGCGGCTGGGCTGCGCATGGGCAAGCCGCCGCGGCATTGGCAGTCGGGCGAAGTGTATGAGGGCGCGTTGCAGGCCAAGGCAGATGCGTGGGCCTTGCTCGCGGCGCTTCGTGTGCCGATGGACGGGGTGAGTGCGACGGCGGATGCGCCCGGCCACTACCATCCAGGCCAGTCCGGCACACTCAGGCAGGGACCACGTCAGGTGCTGGGCTATTTCGGCACGCTGCACCCTCGCCTGTGCGGCATTCTGGGATTGCCGGCGCCACTCGCGTGCTTCGAACTGTTCCTCGACCGCGTGCCCGACCCGAAAATCCGCCGCCGGCCGGCGCTGACGTTATCGCCTTTTCAGGCGGTGTCGCGCGATTTTGCCTTCGTCGTTCCGCACGCGGTGCCGGCGGAGACCGTCCTGCGCGCGGCCAGGGGCGCGGACCGCAGTCTGGTGTCGCGTGTCAGTCTTTTCGATGTGTTCGATGGACAAACAGTAGAAGCTGGGCATAAATCACTGGGCGTGGAGGTTGTATTCCAGCCTTTGGAACGCACCTTTAACGATCAAGACCTCGAAGCGCTTTCCGCGAAGGTTGTATCGGCGGTGGAAAAAGCGTCCGGAGCCCAACTGCGATAGGAGCCATGCCGATGAATTCTCGGCCTTCCATGCCGGAATGGGGCGCGGCTCAACCCGAGAGCGAAGGCAACGTGTTTGCCCAGTTGGTGCGGGGCGCGGGTGTCGACATGAACAACGCACTTACCGCCATACTGGGCAACCTGGCGCTGGCCGAACGACACGCTGCCGGCAATCAGAAACTGATCAAGCTGCTGGACAACATTCGCGCGGCGACGGAACGCGGCAATGCCGTCAGCCGTCAGCTGCTGGCTCTGGCGCCAGGAGGCGCTGCTTCCGCGATGATCCCCACGAATGGCATGACTCTCGACGAGGACCCCGACCCGGCTTCAGGCCGCATCCTGGTGGTGGAAGACGACCCACATGTGGCCGAGGTGGCGGTGGCCGTGCTCGAGGACATGGGCCATGAGGTCGAATTGCGGGGTGACGCGCCCTCGGCACTAGCTTTGCTGGAAGGCGGCGCCGCGTTCGACCTGGTGTTCTCCGACATCGTCATGCCCGGCGGCATGAGCGGCATCGAACTCGCAGAACGCATCGTCGTTTCGTTTCCGCGCCTGCCGGTGCTGCTGGCGACCGGCTACAGCACCGCGGCCCTGGCACCTGGGGCCATGCGCTTCCCGGTGCTCGCCAAGCCTTACAGCGTAAAGGAACTGGCGCGGCGGGTGACGCAGATGCTGCCGGTCGCAGGCTGATTCCCGTGCAGACGGGAAAGCCGACATAGAAAATGTGCGTTCCTGTTTTTGATGAACGGATCGCTTCCTTCTCAACCCTGCCCTCCGCGCGTATCTAGGCGCATGACCGACACCCCGCTGCACCTGATCCGCAACTTCTCCATCATCGCGCATATCGACCACGGCAAATCCACGCTCGCCGACCGGCTGATCCAGGCGTGCGGCGGGCTGACCGACCGTGAGATGACCGCGCAGGTGCTCGACAACATGGAGTTGGAGAAGGAGCGCGGCATCACCATCAAGGCGCAGACGGTGCGCCTGGCCTACAAGGCGCATGACGGGCTGACGTACCAGCTCAACCTGATGGACACGCCAGGCCATGTGGACTTCGCCTACGAGGTGAGCCGTAGCCTGGCCGCCTGCGAAGGCAGCCTGCTGGTGGTGGACGCGAGCCAGGGTGTGGAAGCGCAAACTCTGGCCAACGTGTATCAGGCGATCGACGCGCACCATGAGATCGTGCCCGTGCTCAACAAGATCGATCTGCCGGCGGCCGAGCCGGAGCGCGTGCGCCAGCAGATCGAGGACGTAATCGGCCTGGACGCCTCCGACGCGGTGATGATCAGCGCCAAGACCGGGCTGAACATCGAGGGCGTGCTGGAGGCGCTGGTCACCCGCCTGCCGCCGCCGGTGGGCGACGCAAACCTGCCGCTGACGGCGCTGCTGGTCGATAGCTGGTACGACCAGTATCTGGGCGTCGTCATTCTGGTGCGCATCAGGAACGGCCGGATGAAGCGCGGCCAGAAAATCCGCATGATGGCGAACGGCCATGCCTATGTGGTGGAGCAATGCGGCGTGTTTACGCCGAAGATGGTGCCGACCGACGATCTGGGCCCGGGCGAGATGGGCTATTTCACCGCCGCTATGAAGACGGTGGCCGATTGCAACGTGGGTGACACGATCACGGACGATCGCCAGCCAGCAACCGAGCCGCTGCCTGGCTTCAAGCCGTCCATTCCGGTCGTCTGGTGCGGCTTGTATCCTGTCGATGCAGACGATTTCGAGAAATTGCGTGAGTCGCTAGGCAAGCTTCGCCTGAACGACGCGAGTTTTCATTATGAGGCGGAGACATCGGCGGCTCTCGGGTTCGGCTATCGCTGCGGGTTTCTGGGATTGCTGCATCTGGAAATCATCCAGGAGCGGCTCTCGCGCGAGTTCGATCTCGACCTGATCGCGACAGCACCTTCCGTCGTGTACAAGCTCCACAAGAACTCCGGCGAGGTGATGGATCTGCATAATCCTGCCGACATGCCGGACCCGACATACATCAAGAACATCGAGGAGCCGTGGATACGCGCCACGATCATGGTGCCGGACGACTATCTCGGCAACATTCTCACCCTCTGCAACGAACGGCGCGGCCGGCAAGTCGATCTCACCTATGTCGGCAATCGCGCCATGGCGGTGTATCAGTTGCCGCTCAATGAAGTGGTGTTCGACTTCTACGATCGTTTGAAGAGCATCTCGCGTGGTTATGCGAGTTTCGATTATGCGATGGACACCTACGAGGAGAGCGACCTCGTGCGCATTTCCATTCTCGTCAATAACGATCCCGTCGATGCGCTCAGCTTCATCGCGCACCGCTCGGTGGCCGAGCAGCGCGGCCGCTCGATCTGCGCCAAGCTGAAAGAGCTGATCCCGCGCCAGCTCTTCAAGATTGCCATTCAGGCCAGCATCGGCAGCCGCATCATCGCGCGCGAGACGCTGGGCGCGTTGAGCAAGGACGTGACGGCCAAGTGCTATGGCGGCGATATCAGCCGCAAGCGCAAGCTGCTCGACAAGCAGAAAGAGGGCAAGAAGCGGATGCGCCAGTTCGGGAAGGTGGAGATACCGCAGAGTGCGTTTTTGGCGGCTTTGAAGATGGACGCATAGAGGAAGCAAGCAGTCCTTTTTTGAAACAAAGGACCAAAAACTTTTGCTCTCTGACGTGTGCCGATCCCGGAGGTCGCGACTGCGGGTCAAAAAGGAAGGCCTTCCTTTCTCACTATCGCATTGCACACCATGTCCAAATCGATTTGCTCGATCGCGATGTTATTCGCTCCTTGGTGCCCATACGCCTTGCCGTAACGCCGGCCGCCGACAAATACCCGATCCCGCTCGAACCCCACATAATCCAGCCCCGCCAACTCGGCATAAAACTGGTAGTCGTAATGATGCGCGCCGGGCGAGAACAGCTCCACCAGCCGGCTGCCGGGGCGCATCCACAACGCGTTCGTCAGGCCGTTGCCATGCACGCCCACCATGATGTCGTGCGCTGCGGCCACGCGCACCTGCTGCGCCCAGGGCAGCAGCGCGAAATCGACCGCCGTGACCGGTGCGTGAGCTTGCAGCCGCGCCAACAGCGCCTGCTCGATCAGCGGCGACAGGCAACGTGGCGGCGGGCGGCTCACGTAGAGTACTCGGCTTGCGGTCGTCGTCGATCGATTGGCTGAGACAGCCATGCGTGCGGCCGCTCCCATTGCCGGCACGACCCGGCGTCCCAGCGACATCGCCGCCTGGAGATATTTGTTGATGTTCGTATTGTCGGCCCAGTCGCGCGAGAGGAGGAGCGTGCGGCCCAGGTCGCGTGGCCACCCGCTCCCAGGTTCCTCCAACGGCACGCCAGGATAGAGTGCCGCCATGATGTCGCGCCCTACCCCCGCCAGGCGATTTTCATCCCAATCGGTGCAAAGGACGATGCGGTCCGGCGGACGGCCACCGAGCACGGCATGCTGCAATGTCCAGAGCCACACGAGCGATTCCATCAGGTGAAAGTAGTGGAACGCGCCGCCATCGTGGATGACGGCGTTATAGGCGCCGCCGTCCGGCGCCACATCCGGCCCCGCCTCGACCGCACTGAGCGTCGGCGCCAACGCCATACGGGCGCTTGCGACAAGGCGGGCCGGTATCCGCAAGCCGTCCGCACCCATCCCGTCGAATACGCCAGGCCTCCAGCCCACCTGCCCTGCCGTGCCCAAGCCAGCCTCCCGCAATCCGAGCGCCCAGGCGGATATCACATGTCCGCCCGCCGCGCGCGACAGCCTCTCGGCTTGCCACCGCGGGCCGGCTTGCCTAGTTTACGCACGCGCAGGAGAGATGGCCGAGCGGCTTAAGGCGCACGCTTGGAAAGCGTGTGTGCGTGAAAGCGTACCGTGGGTTCGAATCCCACTCCCTCCGCCAGCGCGCTCTCCGTGAGGCTCGCCTGGGGCGTGGTTCTCGCCGAACCCGCTGTGCTGCTCGTCATATCCTCGGAATTGGAACTCTACGGCACCAGTCCTATGGTCCCGGCAGCTTCTGCCGTCAGCATGTCCACAAAGATCCTGGTCTTGGCTGGGAGCAGCCTGGTCGGCGTGAGTATCGAGATAGCGTTTGCGATCATCGTCCATTCCGGGAGGATCGGCACAAGAGCGCCTGTCTCGATATCTTCCGTGGCCATCAGCGCGTCCACGAATGCTATGCCGACCCCGAGCCGGGCGAGATATCGGATCATCGTCATGTTGTTTGCACACACAGCACTGTCTGCCGGGATCTCGTAAGTCTCGTTACCCCGTGAAAGCCTCCATTCGCCTTTATCTCCCTTATGCAGCAAATGAATACGTCGATGCGCCGCCAATTCGGACGGCTGTTGCGGGTTGCCGTGCTGGCGGACATAGTTCGGCGACGCATACAGGCGGCCTTGCAGCATGCCGATGCGCCTTACCATCAATGTGGAATCCGGCAGCGTTCCAAGCCGGACAGCCAGATCGAAGCCTTCCGCCACGAGATCCACCCGGCGCGGCGATAGATCGAGGTCGATGCGAACGTCGGGATAGAGCGCGAGGAACTCGGCGATGACAGGGGCCACGAGCCTCGGCCCCACCTCTGCTTCCACGGACATGCGCAAGACACCCTGGGGCGTGCCCATCACCCCGCGGATATGATCGTGTGTTTCGCGTGCTTCTTCCACAATTGCCTGGCAGCGCGAGAAATAAAGCGTTCCCGCCTCGGTCAGCTCGACGGTGCGGGTATTTCGATGCAGGAGCTGTAAGCCCAGCGAGCTTTCCAGCTCCGCAATTCGGCGAGAAAGTGTGGATGTCGGCACGCCGAGACGCGAAGCGGCCTTGGTGAAGCTCTTTGCTTCGGCAACCGCTACAAACAACGCAAGATCACGCAAGTAGTCCACGCTGTCCGTCCCGCTGATGGAATAGTGTTTTCCGGAACGACGTATCGTCCCGCCCGTGACGCATGGTTATAGGCACCACCGTAGCGGGTCAAAGAGGCCCGGCGATAACGAACCGCAGGAAAGCCCCGCGGCCAAGGAGTGTCACGTGGCCTCATTCGAACGTTTCAACACGACCGATAGCGCGATCATGCTGGTGGATCATCAGACGATGACCATCGACTGGGTAAAGAGCCTGCCCAAGGCCACAACCATTGCAAGCTGCCGCGTGCTGGCGCGCATGGCGACCACGTATGACATGCCGCTCATTCTGACCACGACGATGGAGCAATATGTCGGGCCGACGATTTCCGACATCAGCGAATTGGCCCCGGCCGCGTTCGAGGCGCGTTTCAAGCGTGGAGGCGAGCTGAGCTGCTGGGATGCCGCGGATCTGCGCGACGGCGTGAAGGCGCTGAACCGACCGAACCTGATCCTCGCCGGCCTGACGACGGATATTTGCCTGTTCTGGGCGGCCGTCGATGCGACCAAGCTGGGCTATCGCGTCATGGTGGTAGCCGACGCCTGCGGCACGATGTCGGCACTTGGCGATACGCTCACTTACGATCGGCTACGCAGCCTCGGGGTCATCGTCACCGTGGTCAATCAGGTGGTGACCGAGCTGGTTTCAAACTTCGGCACGCCTGAGGGTCAGAAAGCGCAGCAGATCATGGGAGACGAAATCATCTCCAAGCTTGCGCCCGCTGGGTAAGAGCGTTGGACGTGGCTCTGACCATCGATCCGACCAACCCGGTCTGGACACTGCTCAACACATTCGAGGCTCAATCGGGAAAGCAAGGTGAGATCGTGGCGTGCCTCCGGCAATTCACGGAGGATCACGCCCGCTTCTTGCCAGGCTTTGTTGGATCGGCGGTTCATGCAAGCCGAGATGGTGCAAGAGTGGTCAATTACGTGCAATGGCGGAGCGAAGCCGATTTGCGCGCGATGCTGCAGACCGACTCGGCACAACATCATCTGCGCGAAGTAAGCGCGCTATCCCGTTCGGTGACGCCGGTGTTCTACGAAGTCGCCTATGCGTCCCAGCGCGATGCCTGAAGGCTGCGATCATCGGTCACGCCGCATGTTCCAGAGCACGACAGGTGCGATGATTCTTGTCGTCGCCGTGCAACGACAATGCGCCGCGCAGTCATCGCCTTTCCGCTACGATGACGATCTGAGCACTTTCATCAGCGGCGGCCGAGCAAGTTCCGGATGGGACACGCTGAAATACGTGCCCTTAAGCGCAAGCGATCCCACCATATTCCTGTCGTTCGGTCTCGACGACAGAGAACGCGTCGAGGGGGTAAGCAACGCGTTGCTTGGCTTCCGCAATAAAGGCGACAACGCGTATGACCTGCATCGGCTCCTCGTTTACGCCGATGTACAGATAAACGCCGTGCGCGCCTTTATCCAGCTTGGGAGTGAGACGGAGGGAGGGCGTGCACATGGCCCGCTGCCGACTGATATAGACCGCCTCGACCTCGCACAGGGCTTCGTGGATGCGACACTCCCGCTCGATATCGGGAAAGTCACTGTGCGCACTGGCAGGTTTGAGATGGCGTACGACGAGGGTGCACTCATCGGCCTTCGTGACGGGCCGAATGTCCGTCAGGTTTGGGACGGCATCCAGGCATTCCAGACGGCGGATGCAGAACGCGTCGATGCCTTCCTGGTCCGGCCGGTGGATGTCAGTCCTGGCTATTTCGATGACCGCGATATGAGCGGGCAACTGCTGTGGGGCGTTCACGCGCAATTGGCACCTCGGGCATTCTTGCCAGTGCGAGCAACGGCTTTCTATTACGGCAACACTATGCCGAAGGTCTTGTTCTCCCCCAAACCGGGCAAGGAAGAGACGCACACGTTCGGATTGCGCTTGCTGTCTCAAATCGCTGCATTCGACGGATCTGTCGGCGGCATCGGCCAGGCCGGAACCTATGACAGGTCCAAGGTCGCCGCCTGGGCTGCACACGCCGATATCGGCTGGACAGCGCAAGGAGCTTGGAAACTTCGTCTCGGGCTGCGCGGCGACGTGCTGAGCGGAGGCGGAGAGGCGGGAGGTACCCAGCATACCTTCAATGCACTATACCCGAACTATGCCTACTCGACGGAAGCGACCATCGAAGCGCCTGCCAACCTGGTGCAGCTTGGATCGACGTTCACGGTTCATCCCAACCGATCCGTGAGCGTGACGTACACACTTGAGGGATTGTGGCGATACAGCCTGGTTGACGCTTTCTACGCGGCGCCGACCATACCCCTGGTCCCTCCCAAGGGATCTCGACAGCGCTTCGACGGGGTTGAACAGCAGATCGAAGTAACCTGGAATATCAATCGCAGGTTCAGCCTGACCTGCGCCTATGTAAACTTCGACCCGGCTGGCTTTCTCAGCCATGCGCGTGCGCTCTCGCAAAATTACGGAATGACCGAATTATCTTTCCGCTACTGAGATGGAATCGACGCATGTTCGACGCGACGTTCTAGGTCCTGGCGCCGGTATGGTTGCCGAACTCGACACAATCTGGAAGGCGTCGCCATTGCTGCCCACACGATTTGTGCCGTAAGGAAAACTAGTCGACGTCAGTATCTGTCGCCGGCTGCTGCTTCGTGAACTCCATCTGCTGCGGCAGCATCCGTTCCAGAACACCGTCCCGATGAACGATGACATGCCAAGCCGTCGCACCCAGGTGGATGAGGATAAGCGCGTACACCAGCCACTGTCCGGTGATCACGTGAACAATAACCGCCAGGTGCGCGAGTGAGTCGTTTTTCGGCAACCCGGGTAACGTGAACAGGCCGAAATAGGTGATCGTGTGGCCGGCGGCGGCCGAGAGCAGAAATCCGCTAACCGGCATGAGGAAAAGTATGGCGTAAAGCAGCCGGTGCGAGGCCTCCGACGCTACGCGTTCCCATCGCGCCACCAAAGATGAAAGCGGTGGCGCGGGATGCATGGCTCGCCAAGCAAGCCTGAAGGCCACCACAATCAAAATCGTCAGCCCGACGGATTTGTGCAGGGTGAGAACGGTTTCCCGCTGGGGGGCTTCCTTTGGCATGTTGACCGCAACCCAGGCCAGCGGCAGGACAATGAACATCAGCCCTGCGGTCACCCAGTGGAAGGCTTGCGCAACGATTGTATAGCGCGGCCCGGCAGCGGGAGTAGCAGTCGGCGCGATCGAAGGCATATGTGACAGCAAAGGGCTTTCCTTCCGCGTGGACGAAGCTCAATGGCATGCTGGCACGTCGTCGCGATGCGGCTTAAATGGGAAACAGTTTTCCACTCATGGATCGCCCAAAATCATGTGCTCGCGAACAGGACGAACACATCAACGGGACCTCCTTATCCGCAGGGAGCGAGCCCTTCCGCGGATAATGCGCGCTGCACCGCATGATCCTGCTCCATTGCTGTGCGAAAGCGCTGCAGGTTGGCGAACGGGTGAAGACCTGTGGGCAGGAGGTCGACCCAACGTGTCAGCACATATAAGTAAGCGTCCGCCACGCTACGCGTTCCCAGCAGCACATCGACAGGACCGAGACGTTGATCCAGTTCGGTCATGTTGTTCGCAACCCGATCCCGCGCTTTGGCTTTGAGAGCGTCATGCTGGCTCTGCTCATCGAGAAAGCGAGCCGGGTTGAAGATCGGGCCGAATGCCACGTGAACGTCGCTTGTGAGATAGGCGAGTGTCTCCTCGAGTTTCGCCCGGCCGAGCGCTTGGTCAGGCGTGCAACCCAAGCGCGCCTGTGGAAAAGTGTCCACCAGGAACATCAGGATTGCCGAAGCCTGCGTGATCACTTGCTTGTCGGGCAGCTCCAAGGACGGAACTTGGCCCCCCGGGTTTATCGCGAGATAGCGCGGCGATCGGTTGGAGCCTGGCGCGAGCATCTCGACATCGAACGGGGCGCCGATCCATTCCAAAGCGATGTGGACCGACAGAGCACACGTCCCGGCCATGCTGTAAAGCTTCATGCTGCTTTCGCCTTTCGGACAAAATCACGCTGCAATTCGCATACAACTCAGCGAGCACGCAAGCATCAAGCAAGATGATTTCAGGAGCCGGCAGTTTACGCCTTTACGACATTGCAAAGTATCCGCCTATTTGCCTGACGCGCATCCTGGCGCGCCGAAGACAATTTGCACGACGGCCGGTACGTCGACTTCGTGCCCTTCCGGATCGGTCAGATGGAACAGATGCCTCAGATAGACGTCCTGGTGGCCCTTTGCGCGTGCTGCGGCCACAATCGTCGCAGGCAGATACAGGTTGTTGCGATACACGCCAGCGCCTGGACCGGTTATCGGAAAACTGCCACGGTAGATCCGGCCACGAACACTTGGCTGACTGACCGGCTCGCCTGATGTCAGATAAAACTGCACGTCTTCAGTATTGAGTTGCAGCTCGCCAGCGTCGGTCAGATGAAACCGGTAGTCGACGCGGCAGTAGCCGTCCGGCGTCATGACAACGATGTCCGGTATTGCCTCCACTTGCACATGAGCTGCAAACCGTGCCGGCGCACGCGCGTGACTGCCAAGACTGAGACCGACGGCCGCGAGGACGACGAGGGCGATCGGCGCACCCGCCGCCCACAGTCTCCACCGCCGGCCTGTATGATTGCGGCCCTTCAGCACCGGCGCGTGTTCATCGTGCATGGCGGCTGGCTCTGCTAATCGGGCGGCAGCCGGCTCCTCCGGACAGACGGAACAGGCGTCGGTCGCCTGCACGACCTGCCCTGCAAAGCGGTAGCCGCGACCGGGCACGGTGACGATCAGATCGTCACCACCGTGTTCAGCAAGCACGCGCCGCAATGCGCTCATCTGGACGGTCAGATTGTTGGCCGCCACCACCTGGCCGTGCCACACCGCGGCCAGGATTTCCTCGCGGGTCACCACGCGGTTGCCAGCCGCCACCATGAAAGCCAGCATGGCAAACGCGCGCGGCTGCAGCTCCACAATGTGCTCGCCAGCGCAAAGAGTGTGCTTTTCCGCGTCAAGTCTGAACTTACCGAATACTTTCGTAGTCAATTAAGCCGACCTCGCGTCCAACACCGTCGCTTTTATCATCAACACGCGATGGAGCGAAGACGCGTTCGGTATCGGGGTGTCCGGAGGCACGATGACCGATGCCGGATTCGCGTCGGGCGACGGGATCGATCTGCTGAAATAGGCCGCCGCGGGCGATGTTCTGAGTTTCGCCAGCAATTTTCTTGCCGTGACAAGGAACGGCAATACCGTCGCCCATCTTCATTTCGCCGGATCCTGCACCACAGCCAGTTTCCATCTGGCATCGGACGGGCAAGGAGGATGGCTCATCACGCACACATAGCCGTCGCGCTCCACGCCGGAGCGAAGGCTGTATTCTCCGCTTACTTGCGCAGCAACTTCTCCACGATCGGCTTCAGACGCGCCACCTCGCGGCGCACACCCTCGGCGTTGGGATGCAGGTGATCGTCCTGGATCAGTTTTGGATTGCCGGCGACGCCGTCGAGGAAAAACCGGTCGAACAGCAAACCCGGCCGCTGCGCCAGGCGCGCAAATACAGCACGGAACTGCCCGGTATAGCCCGCGCCCAGATTGGGCGGCGCCTCCATGCCGGTCAGCAGCGTGTGCACGTGTGCGGCATTCAGCGCATCCAGGATCGCGGCCAGGTTTGCTTCCATCTGGCCGGGGTCGCTGGCCCGCAGACCGTCATTGGCGCCGAGCTCGACGATGGCCGCATCCGGATGGTCGGCCAGCGCCCAGCCGATGCGTGCGCGGCCGCCGGCACTGGTGTCGCCCGAGACCGCACCGTCGAGGATCTGCACATCGAACCCGTCCGCCTTGAGCGCACGGGCAAGCTGGGCCTGGAATCCGTCCTGCTGCGGCAGTCCGTAGCCGGCGGTGAGCGAATCGCCGAACACCAGCAGGCGCTGCGCGCGTGCGCTGGCCTGGCCGGGCACCGCCAAGGCGAGCGCCAGCACGAGCGGGGCCAAAAACGCCGGCACGGCCTTCGCGGCGGCACGCGGCGGACCATATCGGCCAATGATGGACAGCAACCCCCACCCGCCGATCCGCCCTCTGGTGCTTGCCACCGGCTTGCGCCTGACCGTGCCGGCCGCCGCCGGACCCGTGCACATTCTGGAAGGCGTGGACCTGCAGATCGAGGCCGGCGAGTCGGTCGGCCTGGTCGGGCCGTCGGGGTCGGGCAAAACAAGCCTCCTGATGGTGCTGGCAGGGCTGGAGCGCGCCACCGGCGGCCAGGTTTTAGTGGATGGCCATGACATGACGGCGCTGGACGAAGATGCGCTGGCCCGGGTGCGCCGCCAGACGGTGGGCATCGTGTTCCAGGCATTCCACCTTATCCCGACGATGACCGCGCTGGAAAACGTCGCATTGCCGCTGGAACTGGCGGGCCGCACCGACGCCGGCGCGCGCGCCGAAGCCGGGCTGCGCGCGATGGGGCTGGGTCACCGGCTGACCCACCTGCCCGGCCAACTCTCCGGCGGCGAACAGCAGCGCGTGGCCTTGGCGCGCGCCTTCGCTCCCCAGCCACGCCTGCTGCTGGCCGACGAGCCGACCGGCAACCTCGACCTCGCCACCGGGCGCACGGTGATGGACCTGCTGTTCGGCCTGCAGCAAAGCCAAGGCACCACGCTGCTGCTGATCACCCACGACCCGGCGCTGGCCGCGCGCTGTGGCCGCCAACTCCGCATGGCAGACGGCCGCATCGTTGCGGACGCCATAGCGTGAGCACCGGCCTGGCGTGGCGCCTTGCCTGGCGCGATCTGCGCGGCGGCCTGCGCGGCATACGCGTGGTGCTGGCCTGCCTGGCGTTGGGTGTGGCCGCCATCGCCGCGGTCGGCAGCCTGCGCACATCCATTGACCGCGGCCTGGCACGCGACGGCGCCGTGCTGCTCGGCGGCGACATCTCCATCGAGAGCGGCGCCGAACCGCTGCCCGACGCCTTGCGCACGTGGCTGCAGGCGCACCACGCCAGCATTTCCGCCGTGGTGCTGCTGCGCACGCTGGCGATAGCGCCGAACGGCGACCGCATGCTGGTCGAATGCAAGGCGGTGGACGAGTCCTACCCGCTGCTCGGCGCGCCGGTGCTGGAGCCGCCGCAATCGCTTCACCAAGCCCTGCACGGCGGCATTGCGGCCGACCCGCTGGTGCTGCAACGCCTGCATGTCCGTCCGGGCGACACGCTCCGACTGGGCAACGCCGCGCTGGTGCTGCGTGCGTCGCTCGTGAGCGAGCCGGACCATGCGGCCGGCATCTCCATCCTCGGCCCGCGCATCCTGATCTCGTCTTCCGACCTGCCGGCGACGAAGCTGATCCAGCCCGGCTCGCTGGTCACGCATGACTGGCGGGTCAAGCTCCCCGCCGGCGCCGATCCTGACACGGTCGTCGCGGCCCTACGCCACGACTTCCCCGATACCGGCTGGCGCATACGCGACGCACGCGAGGCGGCTTCCGGGCTGGAACAGGCGGTGCGGCAGACAAGCGCGTTCCTGCTGCTGGTCGGCTTGGGCGCGCTGCTGGTGGGCGGCATCGGGGTCGCCACCGGCGTGCGCGCCTGGCTGGAAGGCCGCGCCCGCACCATCGCCACGCTGCGCTGCCTCGGCGCACCGGCCCGGCTGATCTTCACCGTTTTCGGCGCCCAATTGGCGCTGCTGTGCGCAGTGGGGATCGTCGCCGGCGTGGCGGTCGGCGCCCTGCTGCCGGCGACGCTGCTGTTCCTGTTCGGCGCGGCGCTGCCGTTGCCCGCGGAAATCGGCCTGTATCCGTGGCCGTTGCTCCTGGCCGCCCTCTACGGCGTGCTCACATCGGCCGCATTCGCGCTGTGGCCGCTCGGCCGCGCGGCGCAGATTCCGGGTGCGGCCCTGTTCCGCGACGCCGTGCTGCCGTCAGGCCGCGCCAGCCGCCGTGTGTTACTGGCCAACGCAGCCCTGGCCGTGCTGCTGGGCGGCGTCGTCATCGCCAGCTCAGCCGACCCGCGGTTTGCCGCCTGGTTTTGCGCCTCGGCGGCGGCCACCCTGCTGGTGTTCCGCGGCGGCGCCTGGAGCCTGATGCGCACCGCCGCCGCCATACCCACGCGCCGCGCGCCCGCCTGGCTAGGGCTGGGGCTCGCCAACGTGTATCGCCCCGGCGCCGCCACGCCGCTGCTGCTGACGGCCCTCGGCCTCGGCCTGACCACGCTCTCGGCTGTGGCGCTGATCGAAGGCAATATCGGCGGTCAGTTCACCGGCGCGCTCGCCGACCGCGCGCCCAGTTTCTTCTTCATCGACATCCAGAACGACGAGCTGGACCGATTCCGCACGCTCGTCTCCGACGCCAGCGACCTGCATGTCGTGCCCAGCCTGCGCGCGCGCCTCGTGGCCCTGCACGGCGTGCCGGTGGACCAGATGCATGTCGCGCCCGGCAGCGCGTGGGCGCTGCGCGGCGACCGCGGCCTTACTTACGCGGCACAGGTGCCGGACGGCTCGCGCGTCACCGCCGGGCATTGGTGGCCGGCCGACTATGCCGGCCCGCCGCTGCTCTCGCTCGACGAGAACCTGGCGCGCGGCTGGGGCATGCATCTGGGCGATACGCTGCGCGCCAATGTGCTGGGCCGCGATATCGATTTCCGCGTGGCCAATCTGCGCGCCATCGATTGGCGGGCGCTCACCATCAACTTCACCCTTGTCGCCTCGCCGGGCCTGCTCGAACACGCGCCGCAGATGCATATCGCGACGCTGCGCGAGCCGCCGTCGCAGGATGCCGCACTGCTGCGGCGGGTGACTGACGCATTGCCGAACGTGACCGGCATCCACGTCGCCGACATCCTCGCCAGCATCGCAGCGCTGGTCGGCAAGCTCGCCGCCGCCCTGGCCGCTGCCGGCAGCGTGACACTCGCGTCCGGCGCCCTGGTGCTGGCGGGTGCGGTCGCCGCGGGCCAGCGCAGGCGCGTGGCGGACGCGGTGATACTGCGCACGTTGGGTGCCACGCGCGGCCAGATCCTCGGCGCCTGGATGATGGAGTTCGGCGCCATCGGGGCTGCCGCCGGCATCATCGCCGCCGGGCTTGGCACGCTGGCGAGCTGGTGCATGGCGCGCTTCGTGCTGGATATGCCCTGGGCCTTCCTGCCCGAACGGCTGGCGCTCACCGTCGGCGGCTGCGTGGCGCTGATGCTGGGCTTCGGCTATGCTGGTACCGCCGCGGCCCTGCGCGTGCGGCCTGCGGGATTGTTGCGGAACCAATGATGCCACACCGAACCAGGCGAGCGCGACGCGGCCGATTTCTCGCGATGGTCGCGTGGGCAAGCTTGACCATCCATGCGGCGCACGGTGCGGACGCGCCATTGCGTGCAGGCGTTCTGGCCGAAGCCGAGCCGTTCGTCGTGCATGACACTGCGGGCAATTTCTCGGGCTTCTCGGTCGAGCTGTTCCGGCTGATTGCCGCGCGCATGAAGCGCACGATCACCTTTTCCGCCAACGACCAGGAATCGCTCTACAGCGGCCTTGCAGCCGATACATACGACGTCTTGCCGGGCCCGATCGCAGCAACACCGGACCGGGCCGGCACGATGCTGCTTCTGGAAGGCTATAGCTGGTCGGAATTCCAGTTCGCGACCAAGCCCGGCGTGCATCTGACCACGCTCGCCGACCTGCGCGGCCTGCGGCTGGCGGTACGCGCGGATGGCCAGTATGGCGAGTGGGCGAACCGCAACGCAAAGCGCTACGGGTTCATTGTCGCGCCGAAGCAGACCAGCACGGCCGCCGGTGCCGCGGTGCTGGACGGTACAGCCGATGCAAGCCTGGCCGGCAGCCCGGTGCAGTTTTTTATCGCGTCGCATCAGGCGAACTACAGCCCCGCACTCTCGTTGCCCGAAACGCGCGTTCACCTCAGTGCCGCCGTACAGCTACACGAAACCGAATTGCGCGACGAGATGGAGGATGCCCTCAGGTGCTTGAAGTTGGACGGCACGGTGGCGCGTCTCGCCAAACAATGGTTCGGGCGCGAGCCCGATCCGGAGGATCTGGAGAACCTTGTCGTGCCCGGCTACGGCGTGCCAGGCCTGGCCGGCTATGACCCGAAACCGCGCAAGACGCATTGCTGAGGCGCTAAGCCTGGCTGCGTGTCTGGCCGGGTGCGCTGCGCCCAAGGCAAAGCCCCTGGCCACGGTCACCACGCCGCGCGTGCAACTGCCGAAAAGCCATGGCGTGCTGGTCGCCGACCCGCATGTGCCGCCGTTCGCCTCCCAGGTGTGGGAGCCGTTCACCCGCGCCGATGCGGTCGCCATCGCGCTGCGCGAATGGCGGCTGTTCGGCCAGCCCGTCGATGACGACCCGCCCGACACGCGGCCGATCCCGCCGCCCGACCAGAAACCGGAGCGCCAGCCCGGCCTGTGGCAGCGCGTGGGCGAATATTGGTGGATCGGCCAGGACCCCGAGGAACGCGAGGCCGCCTGGACCGGCATGCACGATGCCGAGGGCACGGTGTTCGAAGCCCGCCGCGACGCCGAGTTCGCCTGGTCGGCGGCGTTCATCTCCTATGTGATGCGCATCGCCGGCGCGGGTGCCGACTTCCCCTACTCGCCCAACCATTCAACCTACATCAACGCCGCGGTGTCCGGCACCACGAGCGTGCTGCGCGCCGACGCGCCGGACGCGGTGGCGCCGCTTCTGGGCGACATCATCTGCACCGGGCGGGGCGATGCGGTGAAGCTGCGATATCGCAATCTGCCGACGCCGGGCATGTTTCCCGCCCATTGCGCGATCGTGGTGCAGATCACGCCCGGCATGCTGAGTGTGGTGGGCGGCAATGTGGACGATGCGGTGACGATGACGCATGTGCCGGTGAATGCGTCGGGCATGCTGGCGGACGCCGATGGCCGGGTGCTGGATACGCGCTATCCCTGGCTGGTTGTGCTGAAGGTCAATTACCTGAGATAAGGAAGGCCTTCTTTTCTGAAGAAAAGAAGCAAAAGACTTTGGCTCCTGCCGCAGAGTCGACGGCGTTGGCGCCCACATGCCCGACGCGCGCCCGGAAACAAAAGTTTTCTGGTTCTTTTCTTCAAAAAAGAACCGCTCAGATGGAGTATCCCAATCGGCTGATCGTCGCCTCCAATATCGGCAACACGGGCTGTAGCTGGGCCAGGTAATTCCTGTATCGAAAGCGCGAGCCATCGTATAATTTCTCCGAAACCTGCGCGTAGCTTGCCGTGCGCGCGTAGCGGCGGTTCCGGTGGAAATCAAGGCATGCCGGCTCGTAATCTTCACCGATGAAATCGAGCGTTTCGCGTATCGTGGCTTCCTGGGTTTCCACCACATCCTCGTAGCGTACGCGCTTGTAGTGGAGGTTCATTTCCTGCCGGTAGTTCTCCACCAGATCGGCGACCAGCACGTAGTGCTTCGCGATCGTCTCCAGTGCATAGCTGCAGAAATATCCATGAGTGAGCAGGTTGGAGAACACCGACACCACCACGTCGAGCGGATGGCGCACGACGTGGATCAGCGGTGCGCGCGGGAAGATCAGCGCGATCAGGCCGAGATTGGTCTCGTTGAGCGGCATCTTGTCGGTGAACCATGCGGCCCCCTGCTCCACGATGCCGAGTTGGGCAACGCGCTGCAGGTAGTAGTCGCGTAGATTGTTCAGGTCGCCACGATGGTCGGCCATCCAGAGTTCGGCCAGCGCGTCGGGGTAGGAAAGCGGGCTGTCGAGCATGCGTGGCATCAGCCCGGTAATGTCGGCGACGATCGGCAATTCGTCGCCGGCGCAGATGCGGGAATGTGCGGTGAGCGACTGTTCCAGCAGCGTGGTGCCGGAGCGTGGAAAGCCCAGGATGAACAGCGGCTGTGCCACATCGGCGCGGGTATCGGCCACCGGCAAGGTGCGCAGGCGCCGCGCGGTAAAAAAGCCGCGCAGGCGTTGCACCGTGTGCTCCGCGAGCGTTGCGCTGTAAGCAAGACCACTCATTTCGCGCAGCCTGGCCTTGCCCTGCTCGAACGCGTCGAACGCGCTGTCATACTCGCCCATCTTGTCGAGCAGCCGGCCTTTTTCCAGCCATTCGGCCGGGCTGAGCTGCGCGCGGCCCTCACCTAACCGGTCGAGCAGCGCCAGCGCCTCGACATGTTTGCGCTGCCGGCCAAGCACGACCGCGCGCAACAGCAGCGCGCTCGCATTGCCTGGCTCGGCGGCCAACGCGCCGTCCAGCCACTGCAGCGCCGCATCCAGATTGCGGTCGGCTTCTTCCAACCGCGCCATGCCGAGCAGCGTGTGCAATGCATCCGGCGCGATCGCCAGCGACTCCGCGTAAGCCGCGCGTGCATCTACGATCTTTCCTTGTGTTTTCAGGCATAATCCCAGGTTGGCGAGCAGCACAGCGTCCGGTGCGCCGGCCAGCCGCATCGCCTCTCGCAAATGATACTCGCCATAGACGGGGCGATATCCTTCCGTCAGCACCAGCCCAAGCAGATAGTGCGACTCCGCACTTTCCGGCGCCGTGCGCACGGCATTGCGCGCATGCCGCTCGGCTTCGGCGAGGTCGCCGCGCGCCAGCAGCAGCAGCGCCAGCTTGTTGGTGGCCAGGCTGTTGTTCGGCTCCAGCAGCACGATACGGCGCAACAGAACTTCACTGGTGTGCACACGGTGCTCCCCGTTGCACGCTTCCCACAGCACGCCGAGGCAGGCGGTATTCGCAGGCACCAGGGATAGCGCCTCGCGTGCACTGCTTGCCGCCGCCACGATATTGCCCGACTGCAGGAAACCCAGCGCTTCGGCCTGCTTGGCACGCGCCTGTATGGCATCGGTCTCCGACGGCTCCAGCGAAAAATCGGCCTGGCAACAATGGCGCGCGGCCAATCCGCTCCTGCATGGGCACTCTGCCGTCTCGCCAGGCGAAAGTGTCATCATATCATCTCCGGCTTGGCTGGATTGAGTTCGTGGCCACCCTGGAAGGTTCCGGAAGCAGCCTATATACGCGAGCAATATGCAATGATGCAGCCGCATGCAGGAGCATTCCGATGACCAGTATCCGCACCACACTGACGCATACGGTCACCCTCGGCTCACCCGGCTACACGAGCCCGCTCGACATCCAGCCGCGAGGCCTAATCCTGCCCTCGACCCCCGGCAAGGCTGCTATTTTCGTGCCGGCCGGTGTGCAGAAAGCCAGCATCTTCAGCAACGGCTCCATCCAGGGCGCCGCAGGTGGTGTCAGCACCGGCAATGGCGGCGACGGCATCCTACAAAAGCTGTTGGCCACATCGGTAACATTTTCCGGCGGCACGCTCACCTTGCTGGACGGCACCACCGATGCCGGCAGCCTGGCCTTTGCCGGCACTTTCACGACGGCCGACTTCACCCTCGTCTCGGACGGAAGAGGCGGCACCGACCTCGGCTTCGCAGCCGCCGCCGCAGCTTCCCCCGCAGCCCAAGCGGGTTGGCCTGAGACAGTATTCCACCACGCATACGCGCCGGCCGACTGGACCGGCAGCCGGCCGGACCACCTCGCCACCCACGCGGGACGGCTTCCGGCGCACTGACCAACGCCGGCCTGATCACCGGCGGCACCGGCGTAGCGCGCGGTTTCGAGCAATACGGCGCGGCCGGCAGCGGCGGCGTCCGGGTGAACGTCTTCGGCTCGATGCTGTCCATTCGGTTCGCGAGGTGCAGGCGTCGCTGTCTTCTGGTTTGGAACAGACGAAGTGGCTGGCGATCGGGGTGCACATTCACGCGCGTTGAAGAAGAAAGTAATCCTTTTTTCAAGAAAGAACTGCCTGCTTAACCCTCTCCACCCCGATCCTCCCCATCCCCGCCCGAGCCCCCCCATCGGCCACAATTCCCCGTATCAGCCGGCTATGCAGCAACGGTCCTGACGCTCCAAACAAGCCAAACGCCGGCTGCCCCAATGCTGCCCGCACATTCAACAATCCACTGTCGTTGCCGACGAACTTGTCAGCCAGTGACAGCACGGCAACGACGTCCGGCAACGTCCATCCGACCAACTCCCGCACGCGGTCCGGGGTGCCGATTTGATCGGCAATCTGCCGGGCGAGCGCCGCTTCGTGCGACGCGGCCAGCAACAAGATGCTGGCAGGTCCATGCGCCAGCACCGCGCGCGCCAACTCTGCGAAATTGGCAGCACCCCATTGCCTGTCTATGCCATGCGCCCCGATACCCAGTGCTATCCAAGGTTTAGGCAGTTTGCCCAACACTGTGGCCGCGCGGTGCAAGGCGGAAATCTCGACAGAGACGATCGGCTCGGGAAGCTTCGTGAAACCAAGCGCGCGTGCGAACGCGTCGGCCTGCGCAAACGCTTCGGTGAAAGGCGGCATCGGCGAGAGATGAGGGCCCGCGTTCAACCAGCGCCGCTGCGAGCGGGAAAATCCGTAGCCGAGCCTATGCGGTATGCCCGCCAAGCGGCATGCGGCAGCCAAAGCCGCACTGTGGTGCAGCAGGACCACCGTATCGGCGCGTGTTGCACGCAGATCGCCGACGAGCCGCGCGTAACCGATCGGGCCGTCATGAGCGCCCACACGCCTGCCCTCGCTGGAACGCGGATTGCGATCGAACCAGGCGATGCTTTCAATCGCGTCGTCGTAGCGCAACAAGGTTGCAGCTTGGGTGCTCCGCTTTGTCAGTAACGTCACCCGGCCGTCGGTGCTGGCGCCGGCGATCGCGCGTATCAGCGGCAGATGCCAAATGAGGTCGCCCAACCCCGGCCGAGGCTGAAACACGAGCACACGGCCAGGAAAGTGCTGCAGAGAGCTATCGACTTCCATAACCAGCCGGATGCGCCTTGCGCCACGCCAGCGTATGGGCAACGATCGTGTCCAAATCGGCGTATTTCGGCAACCAGCCGGTCTCGTCGCGCAAACGCCGGGAGCCGGCCACTAATACCGCCGGATCGCCTGCCCGGCGCCCGTCCATGCGCACCGGCACTCGCCGCCCGCTGACACGCTCGACCGATGCAATCACCTCCAGCACGGAATGCCCGGCGCCGTTGCCAAGATTGTAGGTGACGCTCGCCTGGTCCAGCTTGGCCAGCGCACGCACATGCGCGTCCGCCAGGTCTGCCACGTGGATGTAATCGCGGATGCAAGTGCCATCCGGCGTCGGATAATCCTGTCCGAACACCGCGATTTCCGGGCGGCGGCCGAGGGCGGCATCGATCACCAGCGGAATAAGATGTGTTTCTGGTTGATGATCCTCGCCGAGGCGCCCCGCCGGGTCGGCGCCGGCCGCATTGAAATATCGCAGGCACGCACTGTGTAAACCATGGATCTGGCCAGCCCAATGCAACGCGCGTTCAAGCATCAGCTTGCTTTCGCCATAGGGCGATCCAGGCACGATCCGCTCATCCTCGTCGATCGGAATCCGCCGCGGATCGGCAAACAGGTTTGCTGTCGACGACAACACGAACCTGCCGACGCCATGTCGTATGCACGCCTCGATCAGCCCGAAGCCGAGCGTCGCATTTTCCGCAAAATAGTGGAACGGACGCTGCATGCTCTCGCCCACAAGCGACAGCGCGGCGAAATGAAATACCGCATCCCACGGCCCGTCCGCCAGCACCTCGTCCAGCCGCGCGCGATCGGCCAGGTCGGCAGTAACCAAGGTCGCGGGCGCAGGCACGGCGCCGCGATGGCCCTGACGTAAATTGTCATAGACGCACACTGTGTGGCCGGCATCTAGCAGGGTCAGCACCAGGTGGCTGCCGACATAGCCGGCGCCGCCGGTCACCAAATAACGTGCCATGGCGAACTCCTGAAACGGTTCTTTTTTGAAAAAAGAACAAAAAACGTTTGCTGGTTGGCTGTCTAGAAAACGCTGGGAGATTGTCACTTGGGCTGTGTTAGATGACATTTCGTCGGTTGTCGCGTTAGCCTGTTGCAACCTTCGGGCGAGTGTTGGACGGTGCGGTCCGTCAGTGCGATCGGAGCAGGAACATGACGACCAATCCGAAGGCGACGAGCCGACGCAAAACCGGCACCCACTCGAGCGCCACCGCACAGGCCGCAGGCGGCACGCCCGCCTTTGCACAGCCCGTCTACACCCCCGATCCCGCGCAGTTCGTCGTGCCGCACCCTTCCGACAATGCCGCCTACCAGGTCATCGACGAACTCAACCGCGAGCACAAGATACGCCCGCTTGCTTTCCCCGATGCACGCGGCGGCACGGAGCCGATCCTGACGCTGGCCGAAACGCTTGGCGCGTCGGGCGCCGCAACCGAAGCCTCGATCCAGGCAAGCGGTCAGATCGTGTTCCACTCTGTCGGCGACACCGGCAATGTGAAAAGCACCTCGCCGCAAAACGAGGTCACCGACAAGATGCTGTCGGACTTCGACGACCCGCAAGCCCGCGACACACCCCAGTTCTTCTTCCATCTCGGCGACGTCATCTACAATTTCGGCGAAGCGCAATATTACTACGACCAGTTCTACGATCCCTATCGGAACTATCCCGTGCCGATTTTAGCTCTGGCGGGCAACCACGACGGCATGATCGCGCCAAACACGAACGCCACGACGCTGGACGCCTTTCTGCGCAATTTCTGCGCGGACCCTGCGCAAGGGTTTGCCGTCACCGCGGAAACGGGTGGGCTCAACCGCACCGCCCAAATACAACCTGGCGTATATTTCACCTTCGAAGCCCCGTTCGTGCGCATCATCGCACTCTATAGCAACACGCTGGAGGACCCCGGTGTCATCTCCTCGCAGAATGGCACCTTCCCTGAATTGTCCGACGTGCAGCTCGACTACCTGCAGGCAGCCCTGGCGCGCGTCAAATCCGACGCGTTCGCGGGCGCGGTGATCCTCGCACACCACCACCCGGCTTACACCGCCGGCAACAAGCATGGATGGAGCATCGACCTTACCGCGCAGGTCGATAACATCTGCGAAAAGACCGGCGTGTGGCCGCACGCCGTGCTTTCAGCGCATGCACACAATTATCAGCGTTTCACGCGTGAAAACGGCGGCCGCCAGACACCTTACATCATCGCAGGCAATGGCGGCCATAATGTCACTCACATGACCCGCCGAGGGAGCTCGCCGCTGCGTACGCCGATGGTCGTGCAGCCCGGCGACGACCAGGTGACCTTGGAAAACTACGATGACCAGAATTACGGCTATTTGCGCATTGTGGTGAATGCACAGCAGCTGCGGATTGAATACCATCCTGCCAGCGACGGCGACACCGCTAAAACACCCGATGATTCGATCACCGTCGATCTCGCCAGCCGCATGCTTGCCGTATTCCAACCGACGCCGTCTGTTGGCAAGCAGACACCCTCCATGGAAGGAACGCTCAGCCCGTTGGGGCTAGGCGAGCCGCCGCCACCCTGAATGCTGCGCCCCATCAGCACGCCATGTACCAAGCTTTGCGAAATCGACCCGGCAAACGGACTTTGCCTTGGATGTTGGCGTACGCTCGATGAGATCGTGAATTGGGTGGCGTTGGGCGAAGTGGCGCGGCGGGCTGTCATGCGCACGCTGCAGGAAAGGAAGGCCCTCTTCTCTGAAGAGAAGAGGCATAAGACTTTTAACACTTAAGGCTTCTTGGGATTTGCCTGCCACAGCTCGATCTTTGTCCCATCCGGATCTACAATCCAGGCGAACCGCCCGCTTGGATCACTGTCATCCTGGCCGATGGGGTGAACACCTTTGCTCGCCAGCTTGGCCAGAAACGCGTCCATGTTGTCGACGCCGAAATTGATCATGAACTCGCGCGTGGACGGTGCAAAATGCTCCGTCGTCTGCTTGAACGGCGTCCAGACAACCATCGCAGGATGATCCGGCGCGTCGTAACGCAACATGGCGCCACCCCATTTCTCGACATCAATTCCGAGAACATCATGATACCATCGGGCAAGAGCAGCCGGATCCTTGCTCTTGAAGAAAATACCACCAACGCCGGTGATGCGACCCTGCGTCTCCGCCTGAGACGACACTGTGGCGGCACAAAGCAGGGCCGCGGCAGCTAGAATTGCGTGCGAGATCATGACCGTCTCCGTCAGGTGTGCCTCAGTCGTCCGGCTTGGATCGCCACGCGCCGGAGCGTCGTCATAGAACCATGATCGAGCCGATCACGGAACCGAAAACTTGACGTGCAACACACACACCGCGCGCCGGCGGCAAACACTAGAACCGGGCACTCGTGCCGCAGCTTTGGGCTAGAGCGCCTGGCCCGACACATGCCGCTCGAGCGCCTCCAGCCGACCTGCGGCATGCGGCGTTTTGGGATCGATCGTGAGAAGCTGCTTCCATGCCTTCAAGGCGCCAGCATAATCCTTTCGCGCCTCGGCAAACCGCGACAAGTCAGCCAACGCAGAAAAACACCGCCTCTCACGCGAGAGCGCCTGCGCCAGGTCGGCCGTAGCACCCGCCTCGTCGCCATTGGCAAAGCGTGCCTCGGCATGCAGCCGCCACAACAAAGCCTGGTCATCCTGCAAATCCAGCGCCGCATCCAGGTCACCGATCGCGGTGCGCGGATCCTGATGCTCTAGCGATTGCATCGCCCGTTGCACCAGCACCTGAACCGCGGGTGTGATCGCCGATTGCCAAATCATGTCGATCTGCTGTTCCAGCGCCTGCGCCTGCTGCTCGGTCGGCGCGTTCCGCAACGCATCCAGCAACGACGCTGCCGGGTCATGCTCCTTTGCTGCCGCCGAAGCCGATGCCACCAGCAGAACTGTCAGGCAGGCGAGGCCCGTCGGCCTCACGCCACCACCCGTTCGGCCAATCCAGCGGGTGCCGGGCCGCCATTCATCCAATCCAGCAGTTCGACCGTGTGCACGACCGCCACGCCACCGCCGGCGAGTTGCGTGATGCAGCCAATATTGCCGGCCGACACGATATCGGGCCGCGTGCGGGCGATGTTGGCCAACTTGCGCGCCCGCAATCGTTCGGCGATCGCCGGCTGCATGATATTGTAAGTGCCGGCCGAACCGCAGCAGATATGCGGCTCGGCCGGTTCGATCACCTCGAAACCCGCTGTCCGCAGCAACATCTTCGGCGTTTCCGTCACGCGCTGGCCATGTTGCAGGCTGCAAGCTGAGTGGTAGGCGACGCGCAGACCCGGCAACTCCCGCGTCGGTGCATAGCCGAAATCCGCCAGAAACTCCGTCACATCCTTGGCCAACGCGGAGACGCGTGCTGCCCGGCTGCGCCACGGCTCCGCCTCGTTCCGGAACATGAATGCATAGTCCTTCACCGTCGTGCCGCACCCTGACGTGTTCACCACGATCGCATCCAAGCCGTCGCTCTCGATTTCGCGCGTCCAGCCCTCGATCGCCGCACGCGCCGTCGAAAGCGCGTCGTGATGGCGGCCCATATGATGGGTCAGCGCGCCGCAACAGCCCACGCCTTCTGCGATCACCACATCGGCGCCCAGACGGGTCAGCAGGCGTATCGTCGCCTCGTTGATACCAGGCGCCAGCACGGTCTGTGCACAGCCTGTCAGCAATGCCACCCGTGCGCGTCGCACGCCTTTGGCCGCGTGCACCTGCGGCGTCTGCGCGGCACTCGCCGGCGCCAGTTGTGCGGGTGCCAGACGCAGCATCGCGCGCACACGCTGCGCGAGTATCGAGCTGCCCGGAACCAGACCAGCCAGCCTGCGCGCCAGCCCCGCGGCAATCATGGCGACCCGAAACCTTGAAGGATACGGCAAGATCTTACTCAAGGCGAACCGCAAGGCGCGATCGTGCAGCGGGCGGCGATAGGTCTCCTCGATGTAGCGGCGGGCGTGATCGACGAGATGCATGTAATTCACGCCCGACGGACACGTCGTCATGCATGCAAGACAGGACAGGCAGCGATCGATATGGCGCACCACTTCCTCGGTCGCCGGAGCGCCACCTTCGAGCATATCCTTCATCAGGTAAATGCGGCCGCGTGGCGAATCCAGTTCGTCGCCCAGCAGCAGAAATGTCGGGCAGGTCGCCGTGCACAATCCGCAATGCACGCACGTGCGCAAAACCTGATTGCTGGCGGCAGTGTCAGAATTTTCGAGTTGCTCGGCAGTAAAATTGGTTTGCATAAGTGCGTAATCTTTTTGTTGGCGCTGAGGAGCAAAAGTTCTTCGGTTCTTTCTTTCAAGAAAGAACATCTCTCTCAAATCCTCCCGGGATTAAGCACCCCCCCAGGATCGAGCACGCTCTTCACCCGCCCCGCAATCCGCCGCAACGCTTCACCCTCCTGCATTACCGCGCGCATCGGCGCAGGCGCACGCAACATCGTCCAAACACCTCCGGCCCGCGCCACCGACGTGCTGATCGCATGGTGGGCGGCCTCCGTCGCCGGCCCCGCCAGCAACGCCAATCCGCCACCCCAATCGAGGTAGCCGTGCGCGCCGCACGCCACGGCGGCGGCCAGTATATCGGGTCCCCGGCTCGGCCGCACGGAGACGCGCCACACCATATCGGCAGGCTCCGCCGACAGCACGGCCGCATCGCGGATGGACGCCCAGGCAGCACGGCTGGCCGCATCGTCGAGCAGGTGTGCATCGCCGAACGGCGCCAGCAACGCGCGCAGGCGATCGAGGCGGTAGGCGACGCTGGCGGCGAACTCCTCGATCCGCACCACAGCGACCGCTCCGCCATGGCCGATCCGGGCTGCTGCCTCCCCGGGCAGATAGGCCGCGCCCGACACGCCGAAGGCGCTGCCCAGCGCCGCCGAAAGTGCCGCGACGCCGCGCGGCGCATCGAGCCCCTTCAGCACCAGCGAGCCCGTCGCCTCAGGTGCCGGCAACACCTTCAGCGTCACTTCGGTGATGACACCCAGCGTGCCGTGGCTGCCGGTCAGCAGCTTGCACATATCGAGCCCGGTGACGTTTTTCAGCACGCGCCCACCGGCACGCGTCATCGCGCCGGTGCCATCCACGAAACGCAGGCCGAGGACGTGGTCGCGCACCGCGCCCGAGGCGATCCGTCGCGGCCCCGACAGGTTGGTGGCCACAATGCCGCCGATCGTCTGCGTGCCGGGTGCGGTTCCGAGCAACGCCGCGTAATCCGGCGGCTCGCCGATCAGATGCTGGCCCTGTTCGGCCAGCATTGCCTCGAGCGACACAACTGTCGTGCCCGCCGCGGCCGACACCACCAGCTCTTTCGGCGCATACAACGGCACCCCCACCAATCGCCGCGTGCTCAGCGTGTTTGCTGCTTGCACCGGCCGCAACATGCCCATCTTGGTGCCGGCGCCCTGGACACAGAGCGGCTCGCCAGCCGCACAGGCATCCCGCACCATGCCGGCCAGATCGGCCTCGTAGGCAGGCGCCAGCATCAGGCCGCTTCGGGCAGCGGGAAAACCTTGGCGGGGTTGAGCAGCCAGGCCGGATCGAACGCCGACTTCAGGGCGCGCTGCTGAGCGAGCTCGGCTTGGGTGAACTGCACGCTCATCAGATCGCGTTTTTCTACACCCACGCCATGCTCGCCGGTCAGGCAGCCGCCCACTTCCACGCACAGCTTGAGAATATCGGCGCCCAGTATCTCGGCGCGATGGAAGCTGTCGGGGTCGTTGGCGTCGAACATGATCAGCGGGTGCAGGTTACCGTCGCCGGCATGGAAGATGTTGCACACCGAAAGGTTTGCCGCCTCCGTCATCTCGCCGATGCGCCGCAACGTCTCGGCCAGGCGGCTGGTCGGGATGGTGCCATCCATGCAGAGATAATCCGGGCTGATCCGGCCGACCGCGCCGAACGCACCCTTGCGCCCCTTCCAGATGGCGGCCGATTCCTCGGCTGTCTGCGCGATGCGCATGCTGACCGGCTCGAACCGTGCGCAGATGGCGCCGATACGGGCCAACAGGTCGTCCTGCTCGGCGACGCAGCCCTCCACCTCGATGATGAGCAGCGCCTCGGCGTCCAGCGGATAGCCGGCATGGGCGAATGCCTCGCAGGCGTGGATGGCGGGACGGTCCATGAATTCGAGCGCTACCGGGATGATGCCGGAGCCAATGATCGCGTCCACGCAGGCGCCGGCGATTTCGCTGCTGGCAAAACCGGCCAGCATGGCGCGGGCTCCTTCGGGCGCGTGCAGGATGCGGACCGTCACCTCGGTCACCATGGCGAGCATGCCTTCGCTTCCGGTGAGCAGGCCGAGCCAGTCGTAACCGGCCGCGTCCAGATGCGCGCCGCCGACGTCGATCACCTCGCCTTCGATGGTCACGATACGCAGGCCGAGCAGATTATTGGCGGTGACGCCGTATTTCAGGCAATGCGCGCCGCCGGAGTTCATCCCGACATTGCCGCCGATCATGCAGGCAAGCTGGCTGCTGGGATCTGGCGCATAGAAGAAGCCGTCCGCCTGCACGGCCCCGGTGATCGCCAGGTTGGTCACGCCCGCCTGCACGGTCGCGCAGCGGTCCGCATAGTCGATGTCGAGGATGCGGTTCATCCGCATCATGCCGACCACGACGGCATCGGCCAGCGGCAGCGCGCCGCCGGAGAGCGAGGTGCCGGCACCGCGCGGGATGACCCGCAGGCCCGTCCGGCTGCAATACGCGAGAACCGCGGCTACCTGCTCCGTCGTCTCCGGGAGCACCACGGCGAGCGGCGGCTGGCGATACGCGGAAAGCCCATCGGTCTCGTAGGGCTTGAGCCGGCGCGCCTCGGTGATTACGCCGTCGCCCGGCACGATACGCTGCAATGCTGAGACGATCTCAGACCGGCGTTCGATGATATCTAGTTTAGGAGAAAGAAGTGCGACCATGAGCCACCATGTTGGCCCAACGCACGGCAAAAGGAATAAAAGTTTTTGCTTCTTTTTTCAAAAAGAAGCCGTCCCTTACCCCTGCCGGGCTTTCATCCGCGGATTCTTCTTGTTGATCACGTAAACCCGCCCGCGGCGGCGCACCACACGGCAGTTCTTGTCACGCGTCTTGGCGGCGCGAAGGCTGTTGCGGATCTTCATGATGACCTTAGACACGGATGAGCGGCGGCTGACGGCACGCCGGAAAAGCGGAGCGCGGCAGGTAGCGGGCCGAGCAACCTAAGTCAAGAAAGCCAGCAGTCCTTTTGTGAAAAAAAGGACCAAAAAACTATTGCTAGTTTGCTCTGATAGCGTGCCAGCGCATCAGGCGGACGCCTAGGCGGCGCATGAGGCGTATGCGGAGGAGCCAGAGTTCGGCTTCGGTGACGAAAGCGGCGGCCGTGTGCGCGGCAGGGCGCGGGCCGGCGCCCATGGCGCGCACCGCGTCTCTCCAGCCGCCAAGCGTCTGCGTGATATGGCGGTCGGACAGATCCTCCGTAATGCGAACATCGTATTTGAGGCGTTGCAGGGCCGTGGTGACCTCGCCGGAGCGCGGCAACGCCGGCAGGCGGTTTTCCAGGCGGCACCACGCCGCGAATTCCCGGTCCCGCTCGCTCGGCGGATCGTCGCAGACCAGCTCGGTCAGCACGATCTGGCTTTGCGGCAGAAGGGCCGAGGTCAGGCTTTCGAGCAGCGGCGCCGGTGGACTGCCGCGCAACGCCTCGAGCAATAAAGCATGCTTGGCCGTGCGCGCGCGGAAACTCGGGCGCGACCGGTCCCAGCCTGCCACGCTTACCCGCGGCTTGCTGCCGTCCGTGGTTGCCGCACGCGCGGACGCGATCGCGCACAGCTCCGGTTCGGCCTCGAAGCTGGCAATCCACGCACCGTAATTGCTGCAGATGGTTTGCGCCGGCCCACCCAGCCCGCCGCCGAGCAAAAGAAGTGTCACGCTGGAGGAGAGCGCCAGCGGCTTGACCAGCCGCAGTGTCTCAGGTGTGCCCCCGGGGCTGACAAACCCGTGTCCCCACAGCGTCTCGACGGCCGCGACGCGGGTCTTGGGCCAGCGGGCAACAGCCTGCAGGTCACCGCCAAACGGAGAGGCAACCACGCTGACAGCGATATCGGCCTCCGCACGCTGCCAACCTTTGATCTCACCCACTGACGAACCCACTCGGCTGCATGACCCTATCCTGGGCTCCATGACTTACCAATTCGTTGCCAAGCCGGTTACGTCGTGCACACGGTGAGGTGGACGGTCTGGGCTGAAAATGCGAGCACACGCGGCATGCAGACCTTACCGCCAGCCAGCACCGCCCGCTCGGACACAGGCACGTGGACCGCCTTTCTGGTCATTGCGTTCGGCGTCGTGGGTCTCGTCGGCGCGTTTTCCACCTACGCGGCGCAGCTTCCGTTCGACCGCGCGGTCGCCCGCCTGCACGCGATCGACAGCGCGGTCGCCGCCTCCCGCTCGCCGGATGCCGCCTCGCGAACCGAGGCGCTCAAACCCCTTCTCGACGACAGCGCGGATCGCGTGCTGACCGGCGGTGGACGCATCGAAGACCGCGCGGCCGCCGAGCGCGCGCGCGTGATCGAGGACTTCCACGGCCAGTCTGCCGATTACGGGCTGCGGTTGCGCGTGGTGATCGCCGCCTTCACAGGGGCCGCTTCCTTGTTCGGTGCGCTCATTCTCAGCATCGCGCGCAACCAGAAAACGACGGCCTGACGCGCCGCCTGCTCACGCCACCCGCGCCCGCCGCGCCAGGCCACCGAACAGATCCAGCATGCATTCCAGCCACGGCATGAGCGTATCGTCTTCGGCCAGCACGGCAGGTGCGCCTACGCAACGCAACCATTGAAACGCGCCGAATACCGCATAATCGCCATAACTCGGCTCGTCGCCGCCGAGGAACTCCTGCCCGGCAAGCACGCGCCGCATCGGCGTCAGGCAGGCCGATGCGGCCCGGATATGGCCTTGCGCGGCGGCCTGTGCCGTCTCCAGGTCCACGCCGAGGCGCTTCTCTCGAGACTGGCGGAAATAGGGCTGATCACCCTCATGGAGATGCGGGAACACGTGGGGAATGCCGATCGGCGCAAACGCCGGCATCAGAATTGTGTCGGCCCAGGCGATCACGAAACGCGCATGCGCCTCTCCGCCCGGACCGCTGAACAGGCTCGGTCCGTTGGTATGGCGATCCTCCAGGTAGAAGGCGATGTCGGTGCTGTCGCCCAACACGTGCTCGTCTTCGACGAGCACGGGCAGGGTCCTGTTGCGCGGAGCGCCTGGCAACTCCGAAGTCTGGCTGAACCGCCATGGCTTCGTGTGCGGCTCCAGGCCCTTGTGGGCGAGCGCCATGCGGGCGCGCCAGCAATAGGGGCTGAACCGGAGGTCCGGGTCGCGCCCGGCCAAATCGTAGAGCTCAATCAAGCCGCAACTCCCACCATTTCAGGCAAGCGGCGTTGCCTGGCATTCATCGAACTCAACCCCGGCGAGGGGCCGACCCATATTTTCGCTTCGCTTTTCGGAATGGATGCCCTTTTCTTGCATCACAACGGCGCGTAAGCGTCAGATTGGTCTAAAGACAAACCGTTGAATATTCTTGCCCCACCGAAGGCGCGCCTGACAGTCGAGATCGTACACGATCTTGTATGCCCTTGGTGCTATCTCGGCGTCCGCCGCATGTTCCGCACCATCGCCCGGCGCCCCGATCTGCTGGTCGACATCGTCTGGCGCCCGTTCCTGCTCAACCCCGACATGCCACGCAGCGGCATGTCGCGCGGCGATTACGTTCTGCGCAAGTTCGGCGGCGAGGAACGCGCGCGCCGCATGTATGCCTCCGTCACCGACATTGGCGGCCGCGAGGGGCTAATGTTCCGCTTCGACCGGGTTCGGCGCACGCCATCCAGCGTGGATGCGCATCGCCTGGTGCGCTGGGCAGCCAATTTCGGGCGCGCGGACGAGCTCGTGGAAGCGATCTTCGCGGCGCACTTCACCGATGGCCGCGACATTGGCGATCCGGTGGTGCTGAGCGCGATCGCTGCCTCCTGCGGGCTACGCGCCTCCTCCGCGCGCGCTTTCCTGGCCAGCACGGCGGAGATGGATGGCGTGCACGCCGATAATCTTCGGGCGCACCGGCTGGGGATCAACGGCGTACCCTGTTTCGTTGTGGGCGGGAGCCACGCGATCGCCGGGGCGCAGGAGCCGGAGGTGATCGAGCGGTTGCTGGACGTGGCGGCGACCGAGGTCATGAGTTGAGGAAGGATGCAGTCCTTTTTCGAAAAAAAGGACCAAAAAACTTTTCGACGCTGTCGCGAGCCGGCTAGCGTCCCAGCTCGCGGAATTTCCGGTTCAGGTCGAATTCGCGCGTCGTCACGTATCCTTCGAGACGTCCCAGGCGCTGGTCCAGGCGTGTCATCGTCTCGCACAAGGCCAGCACGCCCGGATCGGTCGGCGCGTCCGGCACGCCCGCGCGGCGGCGCAAGCCTGAAACCCCGCCGGCGCGCCGGATGATGCGGTAGCTGATGAACAGCACGATACCCACGACCAGCACCGTCAGGACATGGAGCATGTACGAATGAACCTCATGCCGATGCGTATTCGTATCGTTGGCTGAGCTGTCCTCATCGTCGCTGGACGTGGAAATCTCACTCATCTGCCGCTTGGCGTCCGCCATTGCCCGGTCGGCACTGGCCATCGCCTCGGCCCGCCGCGCGCCATTCTCTTCGCGCTGGGCTTCTCGCATCGCCGTAGCCGCGGCGATCTCGGCGCGCCGGGCATTGTCGCGAGCCGCCTCTTCGTTGGCCGACGCCTTCGGTTCCGACCCGATGGTGATGTCGCTGCCGCCGGTCGCCCGTTTGGTGAGCGTTCCGGTTACCTCCGACAGGCTGATATCGCTGCCGCCATTCGCCTGCACGTCGGCATCGCCAACCCGGGCTTCGATCGTGAGATCGCTAGAGCCGGAAAACCTCGCGTGCAGATTGCCAATCCGCCCGCTGCCGATCTTGGCGTCGCCAGAGCCGTAGGCCTGCAGCATCGCGCTGTCCGCGTCGATGCCGCCGATGGCGAGATCGCCCGACCCCGCCTGCTTGGAGACCAGGGTGCCATGCACATGCTTGACCGTGACGTTACCGCCGCCGGCACTGTCCAGCGTGAACGGCCCATCCACCTCGCCTGCCTCGACATCGCCGCTGCCGCGGACCGACACCACCAGGGTCCCGGCCCTGCCAGCCACCAGATTGCCGCTGGCCTGCAGTGACACCACGAGCGGGCCGCGCAGGTCGCCCACCTGGATATCGCCGCTTCCCGTGGAGCTTACCGTCACCGGCGTGTCATCCGGCACGTCCACCCACAGCCGGCCATCGTCCTCGCCGCATCGCGCGGTACCCACGACGGCCACATGTCCGCCCACCGTGCTGAGGCAATCGACAGAGCCTGTCATCGTCAGCCTTATGCGGCCGACCATCCCGGGCGCCGTGCGGATCGTCACGTCCTCGGACGATGTGGCCGACAGCACGAGCTGGCTGCCCTCGACGGTCTTGGTGTCGGCCGACGCTACGCCGGCCCACCCCTGCAGGCCCAACGCCAGCGCGATCGCCAGGCCATGCCGCGTCATCGCGGTCATGCCCGCACCCGCGCGCGCCAGCCGGGCGCGTCCTCGTCCAACACCCGCTCCAACGTCTCCACCCGCTGCTCGAGCCGCCGGGCAACATCCATCGCCCTGTCGAGCGCCCCCTGGTCGGCGGCGGCCAGACCCACCGGAGAGGTGCCACGCCCGCGATAGTGCCCACGCACCACCGCCAGCACGACGACGAAGGTAAAGATGACTACGAGATCCCAATCCATGGTCGATCGTCCTGACTGACTGTGCCTGAACACATGGTTAGCATCGGGCGTGCCAGACCGTCAGCACCGGGTTTCGGGCGTTTCTAGGCCGTGGTTCGGGTCTTGCTCGCCATTTCTTGGCAAAATAAGCCAGAAAGGAAGAAAGCTGTCCTTTTTTGAAAAAGGATCAGAAAATTTTTGTCAGATGATGCTGAGACGGAGGCGGGTGGCGGCGCGCTCTCTGCCGATCAGCGGGAGCAGGTGGGCCAGTTCGGGGCCGTGGTCCTCGCCGGTGAGGGCCAGGCGCAGCGGCATGAAGAGCGACTTGCCCTTGCGGTTGGTCAGCGTCTTCAGCTCGGCCGTCCAGATTTGCCAGGTGCCCCCGTCCCATGGCTCCGGCGGCAGGCTGTCCAGGGCGGCGGTGAAGAAATCCGCATCCCCTTCCAGGTACCGGCGGCACGAGGTCGCCGGCGACGACCGTCCACCAATGACGCGCCTCGCCCAGCAGGTCGAGATTGCCACGCACCGCCTCCCAAAACTCCCGCGTGGCAGCCGCCGGCAGCCGTTCCTGGACGGATTCGAACGACGCGCCATGCAGCACGCGACGGTTCAGCGCCAGCAACTGCCGCACGTCGAACCTGGCCGGCGAACGGGACACACGCGAGAGGTCATGGCTCTTCGCCAGCTCGTCCAGCGTGGCGATCTCCGGCGAGTCGCTGCTGCCGAGCCGGGCGAGATAGGCCACGATGGCGGCCGGCTCCATGCCGTCCTGCCGCAGCGCGCGCAGCGAGAGTCCTTCCAGCCGCTTGGACAATTTGCCGCCATCCGCATCGATCAGCAGCGGCAGATGGCCGAAGGTGAATTTGGTCGGGTTGGCGCCCAGGGCCGACACCAAATCGAGCTGCACGCCCGTGTTGGTCACGTGGTCTTCGCCGCGGATGACGTGGGTGACGCCGCTCTCCAGATCGTCCACAACACTGGTGAAGGTGTAGAGATAGGTGCCATCCGCCCGCACGAGCACGGGGTCGGACACGCTGGGCAGCTTCACGTGGCGGCCGCCGAGCACCAGGTCAGGCCATTCGACAGTCGTGTCCGACAGCTTGAAGCGCCAGTATGGCGTCTTGCCGTTCGCTTCGGCCTGGGCGCGCTGCTCTTCCGTCATCTTCAGCATCGCGCGGTCATACACGGGCGCCAGGCCGCGCTTCAGGCGGGCTTCGCGCTTGAAACGCAGCTCCTCCTCGCTTTCGAAGCACGGATACAGACGGCCGGAGGCGCGCAGTTTAGCCGCCGCCGCGTCGTAATTGGCCAGACGGGCGGATTGGCGGAAAGTCTCGTCCCAAGTTACGCCAAGCCAGGCGAGGTCCTGGGTGATGCCGGCTTCATATTCGGGGCGGGAACGTTCGAGATCGGTGTCGTCGATGCGCAGGAGGAATTTTGCGTCGTGGCGGCGGGCGAACAGCGCGTTGGCGAGCGCGATTCGGGCGTTGCCGACGTGGAGATAGCCGGTGGGGCTGGGGGCGAAGCGGACGCGCATGTAAGGAAGAAGGCCTTTTTTTAGAAAAGGACCAAAAAAACTTTGGTCCGCTGTCGCGTGCTTATCCCGGAGTCCGCAACAGCGTGAACTGCTTACTCCTCATCCCGCCGCGGATCCAAAGCCCGCCAATCCCGCTCCCCCGCCTTGGCCGGCCGCTCCGAAAAGTCGCCCAGCTCATTGGCACTCCGCCACCCGCCCTCCGGCGCGTCGAGCACCTCCGCGTCTTCGCCGAACGCAAACCAGGCACTCAGCACATCCTTCGGCCCGAGACCTTCCGCTCGGCACAGCTCCATGCTGTCGCGCACATAGGCGCGGGCGAAGGCGTTGGCCTGCATCAGCGTGGGAAATCCCTTGACCTCCTCGACGATATTGTCTTCCGCGCCGCCGGACATGTCGAGGATGCGGACGCGCCAGCCGCCTTCGGGCGCGAACAGGTCGCTCACGCGACAAGCCCCGTGTAGCCGTTGGTGATCGGATAGCGCCGGTCGCGGCCGAAGGCGCGCGAGGTGATCTTCACGCCGGGCGGTGCCTGGCGGCGCTTGTATTCGGCGCGGTCGAGCATCTTCCACACGCGCACCACGGTGTCGCGGGAAAAGCCCTGGGCGACGATTTCGTCGACCGACTGCTCGCCTTCGATCAGCCCAGCGAGGATGGCGTCGAGCACGTCGTAAGGCGGCAGGCTGTCCTGGTCGGTCTGATCGTGCTTCAGCTCGGCACTCGGCGGCTTGGTGATGACGCGGTCCGGCATCACAGCGCCGGCGGGGCCGAGCAGGCCTTCCGGGCGGTTCGCGTTGCGCCAGCGGCACAGCGCGAAAACCTCGGTCTTGTAGACGTCCTTCAGCACCGAGTAGCCGCCGCACATGTCGCCGTAGAGAGTGGAATAGCCGACGGACATTTCGCTCTTGTTGCCGGTCGTCAGCAGCATGTGGCCGAACTTGTTGCTCATCGCCATCAGCAGCAGGCCGCGCGCGCGCGACTGGATGTTCTCCTCGGTGATGTCGTCCGGCAGCCCGGCGAACAAGGGGGCGAGTGCGGTATTTGCGGCGTCGGTGGCCGGCGTGATGGAGACGGTGTCGATGCGGATGCCGAGCAGGCGGGCGCAGTGGGCGGCGTCCTCCAGGCTGTGCGCGCTGGTGTAGGGGCTGGGAAGCATGACGGCGCGCACGCGATCGGCACCCAGCGCGTCGACGGCGATGGCGGCCGAGATGGCGGAATCGATGCCGCCGGAGAGGCCGAGCAGGATGCCGGGAAAGCGGTTCTTGCGGACGTAATCGGCCAGACCCAAGCACAAGCCCCGGTAGATTTTCTCCTCCGCACTCGGCTCGGGCGGAAGCGCGCGCGGAGTGCAGACGAGACGCCCGTCCTGACGGCGCCACTCGGTGAGTGCGATGTCCTCGGCGAAGGAAGGCTGCACGAGCGCCAGACTGCGATCGGGGTTGAGGACGAAGCTGGCGCCGTCGAACACCAGCTCGTCCTGGCCGCAAACCTGGTTGAGGAACACGAAAGCGAGCCCTGTTTCCACCACCCGCGCGACGGCGAGCTGCACGCGCCGGCCGGATTTGTCGGCCTCGAACGGCGAGCCGTTGATGGAAAGGAGCATCTCGGCGCCGGTCTCAGCCAGCGTCTCGCTGACCGACGGGAACCACCAATCCTCGCAGATCATCAGGCCAAGGCGGGCGCCGCGGAACACGACCGGGCCAGGTTCGGGGCCGGCATCGAACACGCGCTTGTCGTCGAACACGCCGTAATTGGGCAGCTCGTGCTTGGCGCGTCGGGCGGTGATCTGGCCGCCATCCATGACGAAGGCGGCGTTGTAGATCCGGTGGCCGTCGCGCCAGGGGCCGCCGACGATGAGGCCCGGGCCGCCGTCCGCGGTGTCGGCGGCGAGCGCGTTCAGGGCGGCCTCGCAATCGGTGACGAAAGCGGCTTTGCGGACCAGGTCTTCGGGCGGGTAGCCGGCGATGGAGAACTCCGGGGTGACGAGCAGGTCGGCGCGCTGCGCAGCCGCGCGGACGCGGGCGGCGCGGATGGCGGCGAGATTGGCGTCGATCTGCCCTTCATGTGGGTTGAGCTGAGCGAGGGCGATGCGAAGCGTGTCGGCGGGCGGCGTCATCGCCGGAAGCTAGGGATGGAGCGTGGTGGGCGCAATCTGGGCAGGTGTGTGTTCGCGTCGAATGCCGGGTGCTGCTTTCTCTCACCAAGCCACGGTGCGACCTAGATAGTCGAGATACTCCAGCCCAGGCCTTGCAGACTTGGCGATCAGAACATCGACCAGTTTCGGCACGCTCTCCTCGATGCCCAGGGTTGCGTTCGGCCCGCCCATGTCGGTTCGCACCCAGCCTGGGTCCATCGCGACCATGGCGCGTTTCCCATCGGCGTGGCGCGCGGCAAAGCTGCGCATGAACATGTTCAGGGCGGCTTTGGTGCCGCGGTAGAGTTCCCACGAGCCGTTCCTGTTGTTGGCGACGCTGCCCAGGCCAGACGACATCACGCCGATCAGGCCGCCATCGGGCACCGCGCTTTGCAGGCTTTCGATGACGCGCATCGGGCTCAGAGCGTTGGTCAGCATGAGGTCGGTGAAATCATCCTGCGTGATTTCGCCAATCGTTTTCGTCGCGTCCCGATCGACGGCGCCGGCGTTGACGAAGAGCATGTCCAGCTTGCGGCCGGACAGGCGATTGTTGAGCGCGGCGAGCTGTTCGGGGTCGCGTATGTCGAGCGTTTCGACCTCGACGCGCCCGCCGGAGGTGAGCGCCAACTCGTGCAGCTTGGTCGGCTTGGCGCGGTCGCGGACGGTGCCGACGACATGCCAGGATTTCTTCGCGAATTCCGCGGCCATCGCGTGGCCGAGACCACGAGATGCGCCAATGATGAGAATCGTTTTAGGGTCGGACATAAAGGGGACAGGCTTTCTTCAGGTAAGTGGGCGCGCATCTAGGGTGCCTCAGGCGCCGGGACTAGACATCGAAGCCGGCGATGCTTGCGAGCAGCACGAGATTGAGCGCCAGCGTCGCCGCGACGGCCACCCACGCCGCACCCAGCAGCCTGGGTCCGGTGACCATCCCGCCCATGACCTCGCGCCGCCCCGTCAGCACGAGCAGGGCCACCATCGGCACCGGCAGCACCAGGCTGAGCACGACCTGGCTGATGATCAGGCTGCGCGTGGCGTCGTAGCCCATGGCGACCACCACGAAAGCAGGCACCATGGTCACGGCGCGGCGTAGCCAGATGGGAATCCGGAAGCCCACGAACCCCTGCATGATGAGCTGGCCGGCCATGGTGCCAACGACGGAGCTGGAAATGCCCGACGCCATCAGCGAGAC
Organism: uncultured Alphaproteobacteria bacterium; assembly: GCA_963848205.1. GTDB lineage: Bacteria > Pseudomonadota > Alphaproteobacteria > Acetobacterales > Acetobacteraceae > BOG-908. The sequence goes on from CAWKCV010000003.1 coordinate 1,547,681, forward strand.
GAGGAAGATGCCGGCGGCGGCGGCGCCGAACAGCGGCACCAGCGTGTGATAGGCGGTGCCGATTTCGGCGATGTCGCTATGGCCGACATGGAAAGCGCGCGCGGCCATCATCACCATCGCCGCGTTCACGATGCCGGCGATGGTGAGTGCGGCCACCACCTCGCGGTTCGAGTAGCGGACAAGCTGGCGGCGTTCGCGCATGGAGCGGGCCGGCGCACGGTCCTGGGTGAGGCCGGAATGCAGGTAGATCGCGTGCGGCATGACGGTGGCGCCGACGATGCCGACGGAGAGCAGCACCGCACCATGGTCCGGCAGACGCGGCAGCACCATGCCAAGGCTGGCCTGCCACCAGTCGGGCGGGGCCACGCACAGCTCGATGACGTAGCAGACGCCGATCAGGCCAACGAGCGCGCCGATTACCAGCTCGAGGGGACGGAAGCCGCTTCGGTCGAGCAGCAGGATCGCGTAGGTGACGATCGCGGTCGCGACCATGCCGGCAACCAGCGGCAGATGCAGCAGCAGCGAAAGCCCGATGGCGCCGCCGAGGAACTCGGCCAGGTCAGTGGCCATGGCGGCGATTTCGCTGACGATCCACATGGCCAGCACGGCGGGGCGCGCGAAATGTTCGCGGCAGAGCTCGGCGAGGTTGCGGTTGGTGACGATGCCAAGGCGCGCGGAGAGCGACTGGAACAGCATGGCGACGACGTTTGCCAGCAGCACGACCCAGAGCAGGCTGTAATTATAGCGCGCGCCGGCTTGAATGTTGGTCGCGAAGTTGCCGGGATCGATATAGGCGACGCTGGCGATGATGGCGGGACCGGCGAAGGGCAGGATTGCGCGCACGCCCCGGCGGCGGCCGTCGAGCACTTCCCGTATTGCCCAGGTGGTGTTTTGGCTGAGGTTCATCGCTCGGCTTAAGTGTAGTCTCGGCTACATAACGCACTAGAGACTACGGAAGAGTTGTTTTTAGAAAAAGAACCAAAAAACTTTTGCTCCCTCGCTGGACCCGCATTAATGGCCGTGACGAGCCGCCACCGAAGACGAGCGATTAGCCAAAGTTTTTTGGTTCTTTTTTCAAAAAGAACTCTTCCTTCCTGGACGCCCCCCGTGCCCCTCTCCCCCGAAGAAGCCCAGGCCCAACGCTTCGGCCACGCCCGCGAAGCCCGCTCCGCTTCGCTGCTGGAGGACTACGCCGAACTGATCGCGGACCTGCTGGCCGAGGGCGGCGAGGCGCGCCCGACCGACATCGCGCGGCGCCTGGGCGTGAGCCACGTCACCGTGGTCAAGACAATCGGCCGCCTGAAGCGCGAGGGCCTGGCGACGGGCCGCCCCTATCGCGGCGTGTTCCTGACCGAAGAAGGGCACGCCATGGCCTGCCGGGTGCGCGCGCGACATCGCCTGGTGGTGGATCTGCTGATCGCGGTGGGCGTGCCGCCGGAGGATGCGGAGAACGACGCCGAGGGGATCGAGCATCACGTCTCGCCGTCGACGCTGGATGCGTTCGCGCGGTTCCTGAAAGCGGGCTAGCGCCTTTCATCGGGCGTGCGCGGCCCCATCTCGGGCGGGATGGCAAGGCTCGCCCCACCCGACACCACGCATTCGTTGGCGCTCAGCCTGCATGGCTCGATCCACGAGATCGCGGCGGCCGATTGGGACGACTGTGCGGGCGCGGACAATCCGTTCGTCAGCCACGCATTCCTCGGCGCGGTCGAGGATAGCGGCTCGGCAAGTGCGCGCACCGGCTGGCTGCCGCGCCATGCCGCGCTGCGCGACGCGTCCGGCCAATTGCTCGCGTGTGTGCCGATGTATGCCAAGGGGCACAGCTACGGCGAGTATGTGTTCGACCATGGCTGGGCGCGCGCGTTCGAGCAGGCCGGCGGCGATTACTATCCCAAGCTTCAGGTTGCCGCACCGTTCAGCCCGGCGACCGGGCCGCGGTTGCTGATGCGCCCGGGTGCGGCGGTGGACGAGGCGACATTGGCGGGTGCGCTGGCGCAGGCTTGCCGCGAGATGAAACTGAGCTCGGTGCATGTGACGTTCTGCACCGAGGGCGAATATGCCGCGTTGGGCGAGGCTGGCTGGCTGCAGCGGCTCGGCGTTCAGTATCACTGGCAGAATGACGGCTATGGGAGCTTCGACGATTTTCTCGCCGCCCTGAATTCGCGCAAACGCAAATCGATCAAGCGCGAGCGACGCGACGCCAATGCGGCCGGCCTGGTGTTCCGCACATTGCGTGGCGCGGAGATCGAGCGGGCGCACTGGAAAGCGTTCTACCGGTTCTACGAAAGCACGGTCGATCGCAAATGGGGCAGTGCGTATCTGACGGAGACATTCTTCCCGCTGCTGTCCGAACGGCTGGGCGATCGCGTGGTGCTGATGCTGGCCGAAGATGGCGGCAAGCCGGTCGCCGGCGCGCTTAATCTGTTGGGATCGGACACGCTGTTCGGCCGGAACTGGGGTTGCATCGGCGACTACCCGTTCCTGCATTTCGAACTTTGCTACTATCGCGCCATCGATTTCGCGATCGAGCATGGTCTGGCGCGCGTCGAGGCGGGTGCGCAGGGCGAGCACAAGATACAGCGCGGCTATCTGCCGTCACCCACCTATTCGGCGCATTTCATCAGCAATCCCGGTTTGCGTCGCGCCATCGGCGACCATCTGGCGCGCGAGCGGCCGGCGGTCGAAGCGGAGATGGCGGGGTTGATGACGCTCTCGCCGTTTCGCCAGCCGGACGGCGATCAGGCGGGGGGAGACACCTAGCCCGCGTTCAAGGCCAGCCAGCTGTCCGGTTCGTCAGACCGAGACGGTGCCCTCGGCTGGCATTTGACCGTTCGGGGTCATCGCATCGACCGCATGTGGCAGATGCTGGCTCAGCTGGGAGAGAAAGTCCTGCGGCTGCATGCCGGCCTGACTGGCCATGCTTTGCACCTGATTCTCCCCGAACACGGATTGCAGCTGCTGCGGGCTGACCGGCTGGTTGGCGCCATTGCCGACCCAGGACCGGGCGATCTGGCCGAGCCCCGCTTGTTCGAACTGGCCGATGAGGCCGGCCAAGCCGCCTGCCCCGCCGCCCGGCATGCCGCCGCCGGCGCCAGGGCCGGCCATGCCCATGCCGCCCTGCTGGCCGCCGCCGAGCAGCCCGGCGAGCACACCGCCCAGCGGCGAACTCGCGCCGCCGCCCATCAACCCGCCGATAACCTGATCGAGCATACCCATCGTACGACTACTTTCCTGAAATGTGCCTGCTGCTACGCGACTTTCACCTTTTCGTTCTCGCCAGGATGCGGCGATGCGCCCGTCGTGACCGCTTTGATGTAGCCGAACAGGTGGACCATCGTGCTCGACGGCGCATCCCAATATTCGGCCTGATCCACGCTCACCTGCAGGATGGCGATATCGGGGTCGTCGACGCCCTTGGGAAACCAGGTGCGCATCGCCTCGCCCCAGTGGGCGGCGATCTCGCCTTTGTCGGTCGTGACTTCGGCCGAGCCGGACATCGAAATGTAGAGCTGGTGGTGGGAGTCCGCGTAGGTGACGCCGACGCGGTGCTTGGCGCCGACTTCGCTCACTTTGTGGGCGGACGCGTGGGTGTAGAAATACAGCGTGCCCTGGAAATCCTTCTGGGCGGCGACCATCGGCCGGGCGCGCAGATGCGTGCCGTCCTCGCTGGTCAGCATGGCAACCTGGATATGCTTGATCATGCCCGAGAGCTTCGCCAGCGTTTCGGCGTCAGCGGTATGAGACATCGGTGGGCTCCTCGTTTTCGTGATTGCAGGTGTTGACGCGCGCGGGGCCCCAAGTTTCCCAAAGCGCGCTCGCCGCACCGGGTTTGCGGGCGCCGGGGCGTGTGGCAGGTTCGCGCCCATGCGAATCACCCCTCCTTCTGCCGGCGTCTTGGCCGCTGCCCTTCTCCTTACGGTCGCCGGCAGTGCGCCGGCACAGGATGCGGCCACGATCACCCGGCTGCAGGATGCGGTGATCCGCGCGCGCGGCAGCACCATCAGCATCCGCCGCCTGCCGATCGAGACACCGACCGGCCGCGTGTTCCGCGACGTCGTGATCGAACTGCATGCCGACGCGCAGGGCCGCGTAAGCGTGGTCACCGCCGGACCCGCCGCCGCGGCGCCGCCGGTGGCGGCCGTTTCAGGGCAGACGCGGCTGGCCGTGCAGTCCGTGCCGAGCGGCCAGCCGACGCAGGCGGAGCTGCCGCAGAAGGTGTCGGCGCCGATCGTGATGCAGATTTTCCGCGCCGGGACCTACAGCGCCGCGGATGGCGGGCTCGTTCGGGTGCAGGACCGCGGCAACGACCTGGTGCATCACCTGCCCGCCTGGTCGCTGAGCACGGACGCGAACGCCACGTTGGGCGACGCGCTGTGGTGGTCCGGCCCGCCGGAGATGAACCCGAAGAGCGCGCGCCTGCGCCGTGCGGAGATCACCGGCACCGAGTATGCGTATGGTGTGTCCAACGCCGGCAATAGCGAGATGTTCGGCACCGGGTCGCTGATCGGCGTGGCGCAGCAAGGCAACACGCTGCGCATCGTCAGCTTCCATCATGGCTGCTGTTCCGACCAGGAGACGCCGGCCGCTTCCATCACCTACACGTATGTCGGGCCATGAGCGTGCCGCGGCTGGGCCATGTGCTCGAGACGTCGCTGTATGTGGCGGACCTCGATGTCAGCCACGATTTTTATGCGCGCGTGTTCGGCTTCGAGCAGTTCCTGCGCGATGAGCGGATGTGCGCGATGGGTGTACCCGGCGCGGGCGTGCTGCTGCTGTTCGTGACCGGCGGTTCCGCCGAACCGAGCGAGACGCCGCAGGGAACCATCCCTGCGCATGACGGGCGTGGCACGCAGCATCTGGCGTTCGCCATTCCGCGCAACGAGCTCGATGCGTGGCAGGCGCATTTCGCCGCGCAGGATTTGGCGGTCGAGAGCCGGATTACCTGGCCGCGCGGGGGGACGAGCCTTTACGTGCGCGATCCGGACGGGCATTCGGTGGAGGTGGCGACACCTGGCCTTTGGCCGAGCTTTTGAACGAAGGACTGCTTTTTGATAAAACAGACTGCCTGCCTTGCCTGAAGACTCTCCCCGCGGCGAACTCGCCCTTCGCATCCCCGCCGTCCCCGCCGACACCAATGCCTCCGGCGACATTTTCGGCGGCTGGATCATGGGCATCATGGACATGGCCGCCGGCTCGACCGCGCACGAGCTCGCCTCGGGCCGCGTGGCGACCGTTGCCGTATCGGACCTGGTATTCCTGCGCCCGGTGCATGTGGGCGACCTGATCAGCTGCTACGCGGAACTGATCAAGGTGGGCCGCACCAGCATCACGATCGACGTGGATGTATGGGCGCGCCGGACGATGCCGATCCGGCACGAGCGCGTGACGAAAGCGCGCTTTGTGATGGTCGCCGTGGACGCCGAGGGGCGGCCGCGTCTGGTGGACGCGACGCGGACGTGACGTTGCGATGATGACGCTGCGGCAGACCGCGATGGCCAGGCTCGGGATAGGCGTGCTGCAAGCCGTATGCCTGTATCTGCTGATCGAGGCTGCCAAGGCGCCGCCAAGTTGGCCGGCAACACATCCGTCGCTCGCGACGCCGTTGTTGGCGGTGTCGTTGCTGATCCCGACGGCGGCGCTGTTCGGCGTCGCGCAGCTGCGGCTGCGTCCATTGGCGATTTGGCTGGCGGCAGCTGCATTGATGCTTGCTGGGCTGGCTTACTTGGGCGTTGGCGGCCGCATCTGCCAAGCATCGGTGGGCATACGCTTTGCAACCAGCAACGCCATCACGCATTGTGATTGAGCAGTGTCAGGCGGCGTGATCCAGCATTCGTCCGAAAGCCCGCCGTTCGACCATCGAGGCATCCCCGGAGACAACCTCGTAATCGGTTGTCTCGCCATTGCGCCAGAATCGGATCGTGTAGTCCTTTCCTGAGATGGTGAAGCTGCTGATGGTGGCGGCAGGCATCCAGTCCGGCAGCGCCGGGTCGACATAGATTTTGTGGCACACCGGGTCGGCGATCAGGCCGAGCATCGCTTGCAGCAGCATGAAAGCAGAGCCTGCGGCCCAGGCTTGCGGCACGTTGGCGCCGAGATACTGCACCGGGAAATTCGTGCCGTCTTTCTGGATGCCGGCATAGAGCTCCGGGAGCTGGTTGCTTTGGAAATGCGACGCCGCACCGCTGATATCGCGAGCGATGCGGGCGGCTTCAGCATGGAAGCCGTAGCGCTTGAAGCCGAGCGCGATGATCCCGTTATCGTGCGGCCACACGGCGCCAAGCTGGTAAGCGTACGGGTTGAACGAGACATGCTCAGCCGAAAGCGTGCGTATGCCCCAGCCGGACCACATATCCGGCTGCATCAGGCGCGCGACGACGCGGGCGGCGCGCTCCGCCGGGACGATTCCGGACCACAGAAGATGGCCCGGATTGGAGGCCACCGTGAGCACCGGTTTCTTGTCGCCGTCCAACGTGTAGGCATAGAAGCCCGAAGCTTCGTCCCAGAACACGTCGTTGAATTTGCGGAACAGCTCGGCGGCTTTCGCCCGCAGCTCCTTCGCGCGCGCCTGGTTTCCAAGATAAGCGTAGCAATCGGCCATGCGCAGCCAGGCATCATAGACATAGCCTTGCAACTCGCACAGTGCCTTCGGGCCGCGCACGTTCTTGCCGTCCGGATACATCACGGCCTCGCCGCTATCCTTCCAGCCCATGTTCTCGTAGCCGGCGGACGAGCGCGTCTGGTATTCCTGGAAGCCGTCGCCGTCGCGATCACCGAATTTGTCGATCCATTCCAGGCATGCTTCCGCAGTGTCGATGTGTTTTTCAAGCAGATCGCGGTCGCCGGTCGCGCGCCAGGCGGCGTGCAGCGTGATCAGCCACAACGGCGTCGCGTCCGCGGTGCCGTAATACGGCGTGTGCGGTATCAGCTTGAAATGCGCCAATTCGCCAAGGCGGAGTTCGTGCATGATCTTGCCCGGTTCGGCGTCGCGATAATCGTCGCGTTCCGTTGCCTGCAATCGCCCCAAAACATCGAGCGTGGTGCGGGCGAACTCCGGATAGACCGTAATGTTCTGCAACGAGACCAGCAGGCTATCGCGGCCGAATGGCGCCATGAACCAGGGCAGCCCGGCAGCCGGCATGAAGCTCATATGGTCGCCTTCGCCGGTCGGCAGGCGAAGTGCCGCCATGTCGTCGATCGCCTGGTGAAAGAATCGATAGAACTCTTCGTTCGGTGTCGCCAATTTCAGAACACGCTTTTGCCAGGCTTGAAGATCTGCGGCATTGCGGCTTTCGGGATCGGTGAGCGCGCAATGTGCGGGAGGTGCGAGGCATTCCTTGCCGTCGGTCAGGCTGTATTCCAGGCAGCAATGCCAGCTTGCCCCGGGCTTGAGGTCCACCTCGAAGCTCAGCCTTCCGTTTGCGTAAACCGTCTTCGCATGGCACGCCTCGATGGTGACGGCGCGCACGAAATCTTCGTTGCGATAGGTGTTGGTCAGCACCTGGGCGTGCGGATCCCACTCGGTCGTGATCTGTCCACGTCGCACAATCTTCCCCGATTTGACTTCGAACACATCGGCAAAATCGCAGCGTATCGAGACTTCAAGGCTGAAGCGCACCGGCTTGGTGCCGAAATTGGTAACATCGAGATCCTCGTGCAGTCCGCCGCTGATTTCGCGGCTGATCACCAGGGACAATGTGCGTTCGGCGACCTCGCCGTCGCCGGTGAGGAACTTGTCGTTGGTGAGGAACACGCGCGCGGAAAAATACGTGATGGCGCCGCCATTGAGCAGCCGCCACGGCGCGCCGTTGGCAAATACCGACCAAGCGCTGATCAGCCGGGTGTCACGAAAATACAAGCCCCGCTCAGTCGGCCACGTAATCTGCCCATCCTCCTGGCTGACAAGAACCGTCTGCGCCTGATGGATAGCAATCTGCGGCGGCCCAACCTGAACTCTGAACGGCATGTCCGAAACCCCAAAACCAGATAGCAAAAGTTTGTGCTTCTTCCTTAGAAAAGAAGCCTTGCTTGCCTATGACGTATAAACCGCCACCCCCACGCTCCGCTTACCCGGAACAGGCTGCGACACACCCGGCCCGACCATCCGCACAGCCAGCGGCCCCGGACGATCCAGCCGCAATTCGGCCACCAGATTACGTTCGACCAAACTCGTCGAAAGTTTCGCGCCGTTCATCCACAACGTGCATTGCGCGAGATAGCCGGGGGCGCTTTCCATCATCGACGGCAACACGAGCCGCACACGGCAAGGATAGGTCGGCAGCGGCTGCAAAACCCAGTCGAGCTCCGGCGCGGCACTCCAGCGGAAGTCGCCCGGTGGCGGCCGTTCGATGCCCCACCAGCCGGAGATCGGTCCCGGCAGAGCCTGCCGGTCATCGGGGGCGTGCAGATTGCGCACGAACAGCGGCACGTGCAGCGCGCTTGTCACATGCGTCGAAATCGCCGAGGGCGGCCAAGACGCGAGCGCGCACAGGCCGGTATCGCCGCGCAAGCCGAAGCCCAGCCGTTCGGCCAAGGCCGCCATTGAGTCCGTAGAGAAGATCGAGCAATGGCCGTTGCGCGGGCTGATATACCACCAGCTCGCTTTGACCGTCGCGATGTTGGCAGGCTGAAAGCCGGAACTGAACAGGATGGCCGCACCCGGTTTTGCGTACCGCGCCACGTCGGCAAGCACATCCTGCGGCTGCGGCGCATGCTCGATCACCTCGAACATCGTGATCAGGTCGAACAGTCCTTCGGGCTTTTCCGGCTGGGTAAACGGGTCGTAGGACGTGACGCCGGTGTGCCCGAGCGCCGCCATTGCGCGCCCGAACAGGCCGCTGCCGGAGCCGTAATCGAGAATGCGCGGGCTCGCATCCAGACCCTCCAGCAGACGCGCGACAGCTTCGGCATCCTTGGCGGGACGCACGCCGGCATAGGCGCCATCCACCTTGATGTAGTCGTCGTTGTAGATAAACCGCGCGAAATCCTGGCCCGACCAATCGTCGAAAAACCGGGTGAAGATGAAGCCGCAGCGGCTGCAGCGGTGATAGGCGACGGGTATGCCGGAGAGGCCGAAATTGTAGCCGCCGTTGGGGGCGCAGAATTTCTGGAAATCGACGACGTCGAACGGGGGGGAAACCTGGCCGCAGAGCTTGCAAGGGCAGGCTTGGGTGAAGCGGGTGGATTGGTTGAGCGGGGGGAGCGCGGCTAGAGCGCGTTTGAGTTTGGGGGTCATGGAGGAAGGAAGCGTTCTTTTTTGAAAAAAAGAACCAAAAAACTTTTGCTACGCTGTCGCGAGCTCACGACCGGCACACGCCAGACTGACGAAAGTTTTTTTGGTCCTTTTTTCAAAAGAGGACGGCTTGCTCAACTCCTCAATACCGCATGCACCGGCCCCGTCCGCTCCAGCACATTCATTGCCACCTCGTTACCCATCCGCCGTAGTACCACCGAAATCCTTGCGTCGCCGAGGATGAGGTTGTGCAAGGTCACCGTCTCCAGAAACTCCGGCAGGCAGGGCCGGTCGAAGATCACGCTCCGCTCGGCCGCATCGAAACGCAGCCCCAGGCAGGCGCCGAGTGCCGCATGCAGGGAGGTCGCCGCCCAGGCTTGCGGCGAGCAGGCGACCGGGTAGAGCGTCGGCCCCTGCGCACGGCCGCGCGCAAAGCCGCACACCAGTTCGGGCAGGCGGCGCAAATCCACGTACAGCGACGCGTCGAACAGGCCGGTAAAAATGCGCTCGACCTGCCGCTTCAGGCCGTGGCGCGCCAGGCCCATGGCGATGACCGCGTTGTCGTGCGGCCAGACCGAGCCGTTATGGTAGCTCATCGGGTTGTAGCGGCTCTCGTTGCTGGCCAGCGTGCGCACGCCCCAACCGTTGAAGAAGCGGCTGCCGAGCAGGTTTTCGGCGACGCTGGCGGCGCGCTTGGACGAGCAGATGCCCGTCATCAGCAGATGGCCGGCGTTCGAGGCGAGCACACGGCAGGGGCGACGCATGCCGTCGAGCGCCAACGCATAGGTGCCGAGGTCCTCGCACCAGAAATGATGCTCGAAGGCCGTACGAAGCTTTTCGGCCTTGCGCGCCTCTGTCTGCGCCTCGTCCGGATGGCCCAGCAGCAGTGCGATCCGTGCCGCCGCATGCCGCGCGGCATAAACGTAGCCTTGCACCTCGACGAGCGCGATCGGGCCTACCGCCAGGCTGCCATCGGCATGGCTGATGCTGTCGAAACTGTCTTTCCAGCCCTGGTTGGCCAACCCTTCCTCGGTCTGCCGGAAGTAGGTGACGAACCCGTCGGGATCGGCGGCACCATTATGGTCCATCCAGGCGAGCGCCGCGCGCAGGTTGGGCCAGATGGCGGCGATGGTCTCGAGATCGGCCGTGCGCTCCAGATAGGCGCCGGCGAGCAGCACGAACAGCGGCGTCGCGTCCACGCTGCCGTAATAGCGGCGGAACGGCACCTCACCCAGTTCGGCCATCTCGCCGCGACGCACCTCGTGCAGGATCTTGCCAGGCTCGGCGTCGCTTGCCGGATCAACCTTAGTTGCCTGATTGGCGGCCAGATAGCGCAGCACGCCGGCGGCGATCGACGGATCGAGCCAGAGCACGTTCAGCGCGGTCAGGATCGCGTCTCGGCCGAAAGCGGTGCTGAACCAGGGAATGCCCGCATAAGGGTAGGGCCCGGTCGGCTGTTCGGTCGTCAGCATGGTCAGGTCGCTGATCGAGCGGCGCATCGCCTCGTTGAACACTTCGTTGCTCGTCTCGATGCCCGCGGCACTCGCACTGCGTGCACGCGTCCAGCGGCGCTGTTCGAGCATGCTGGGCACGAACGTCTCGGAAGGGCTTCGCGGCCCGTTCGGGCGGTCGCAGGCAACCTCGACGAAAATCAGGCTGCGGCCGTGCGGCGGCAATTCCACGATGAACTGCGCACGCCCCTCGTCGATGCGCGCGGGGAGCGGATCGAACCGCAATTCGGTGGTGCGTCGCTGATCGTCGAGCCCGGTATAGGCCAGCGTCACCGTTTGCCGGCCGACGATGGCGGGCTCGTGCCGCCCGTGGCGGGCGCGCGTCATGCCGCGCACTTCGAACAGATCGATGAAGTCGGCGCCGTAACGCACTTCGACCGGCAGCGTGCGCGGCGAGACGTCGAAATTGCGGATCGAAATCCGCTCGTGGCACACGCCCTGCCACAGAAAGCGCGACCTTCGGATGTGGATCAGGTTGCTGGTCAGCCCGCCCGGGCTGATGTCCTGCAGGTCGGGGTTGGTCAGGTCGCAGGTGAGCGTCGCGTTGTCGTCGCGCAGCGTGGAGCTGAGCAGAACGAGCTGGCGGCCGGCGACTACGAACTCCAGCTCCGAGAGATAACGCGTGTCGTTGAAATACAGGCCTTCGGTGCCGCTCGGGCCCGGCCTGATGTCGCCGCGCTGGTCGAATACGCCGAACATGTCGTTGTGCTTGAGCGTGCGGAATCGCTGTTCGACGAGAGAGACCTGCGTGGTGACGGCGAAATCGTCAGGCTTCTGGGTGTTGTCGAGCATGCGTGTCCATTGATGGTTGAAAACCGCGAACCGGGTTCTGCCACGTCCAAGCCCGCATGGCGACGCGCGGTTCCCCCACACGCGCAGGAACCTGCAATGACCGGGACACGTTGCTTCCTGTCATGCCGGAACGCGACACGTCGATTGCAGCCTATCGCGCCAAGCGGGATTTCGCCCGCACGGCGGAGCCTGCGCCGCGCGCACGTCGCACGGACGCAAAGGCGGCCAAGGGCGGAATTTTCGTCGTGCAGAAGCATGCGGCCAGCCGGCTGCATTGGGATTTCCGGCTGGAACATGGCGGCGTGCTGTGGAGCTGGGCGGTGCCGAAGGGCCCCAGCATGGATACCGGCCATAAGCGGCTGGCGATGCATGTGGAAGACCATCCGCTCGACTACGCGGGCTTCGAAGGCACCATTCCGCCCGGCAATTACGGCGCGGGCACGGTGGAGATCTGGGACCGCGGAACCTGGTCGCCGATGGGCGATGCGGCGGTGGATGCCGCGCGCGGCGAGCTGAAGTTCGAGCTGCAGGGTGAGCGGCTGCATGGCCACTTCGTGCTCATCCGCCTCAAGCCGCGCGCCGGCGAGCGCGGCGAGAGCTGGTTGCTGATCAAGGAGCATGACGGGCAGGAGCAGGCTGGGTTCGACGCGTCCGAACTCGAGCAGGTGCCGCTCGTGCCGGCCGCCGCAGCCGCAAAGGTCGCAAAGCCTCACGCGACAAAGCTCCGTGCGGCAAAGAACGCGAAGACGCCCGCGCGGGCCGCGACGCAGAGCTGGTCGCCGCCGGACGAGGCCAAGCGTGCCAAGCTGCCGGACAGACAGGCGCCGATGCTGGCGAGCAACGCCGATGCGCCGCCGACCGGAGAGGGCTGGCTGAGCGAGATCAAGTTCGACGGCTACCGGCTGATGGCACGCAAGGATGGTGACGATGTGCGCCTGTTCACCCGCAACGGCCTGGATTGGACGGCGCGCATGCCGGCCATTGCGCGCGCGGTGGCCGCCCTTCCGGCACGCACCCTGCTGGCCGACGGCGAACTTGTGTTCCTGCAGAAGGACGGGCTCTCCAGCTTTCCCGATCTGCAGGCGGCGCTGAAGGAGAAGCGCGACGACACGCTGCATCTGTTCCTGTTCGATGTGCTGTATCGCGACGGCTACGATCTGCGCCCGCTCCCGCTGGTGGAGCGCAAGGAAGCGTTGGTGAGCCTGGTGCCCGAGCAGGACACGATCCGTGTGAGCGACCATCTGGACGGCATTACCGACCGGGTGCGCACCAGCGCGTGTGCGATGGGCCTGGAAGGCATCATCTGCAAACGCGCCGACTCGCCCTATCGCGGTGGCCGCGGGCGTGATTGGCTGAAGGTGAAATGCCAGGGCCGCGAGGAGTTCCTCGTGGTTGGCTGGACGGAGCCGGTAGGCAGCCGCACCGGGCTAGGCTCGCTCCATCTCGGTTTCTACGACGAATCCGGCGCACTGCACTATGTAGGCGGCTGCGGCAGCGGGTTTACCGAAGCGGCGCTGGCCGATTTGAGCGCGCAGTTGAAGAAACTCCCGGCCGAACCGCCGGCCGACATGCTGCTCACCGAGGAAAAGCCGCCCGCCGGCATCCATTGGGTCAAGCCGGTGCTGGTGGCCGAGGTGCAATATACTGCCTGGTCCGGCGCGGGGCGGCTGCGGCACGCGGTATTCCTGGGCCTGCGCGAGGACAAGGCGGCGCGCGACGTGGTGCGCGAACTCCCCAACCCCGAGGCGCCCCGCGTGCGGCTGGGCGGTCTCGCCGGCTCGCATTCCGGCCGGGTGGTGCGCGCCGCCAAGCCGTCGGCCCGCGCTTCCGAGCTCGACGGCGTGCGGCTCACCCATCCGGAACGCGAGCTTTGGCCCGCCGATGGCGGCCACAAGGCTGTCACCAAGCAGGATCTTGCTTCGTATTGGCAGACGATCGCGGAGACGGCCCTGCCCGGCATCGCCGACCGGCCGTTGGCCTTCGTCCGCTGCCCGGACGGCATCGACGGCCAGCATTTCTTCCAGAAACACGCCAATCGCGGCATGCCACCGAGCCTGCATGAGAGCGCGTTCGACGAGGCCCCCTATCTTGCTTTGCAGGACGCCGCGGGGCTGATCGCAACGGCACAGATCGCCGCCGTCGAACTGCACAGTTGGGGCAGCGCCGTGGACGATGCCGGCCGGCCCGACCGGCTGGTGTTCGATCTCGACCCGGGCGACGACGTGGACTGGCCGCAGATCGTGCGTGCGGCGCACGATACCAAAGCGCGGCTCGAGCGCGCCGGATATGAGAGCTACTGCCGCACGTCCGGTGGCAAGGGCCTGCATGTCGTGGTTCCACTCGTGCCCGATGCGGACTGGGAGTTTGCCAGGCCCTGGTGCAAGTCGTTCGCCGAGACGATGGAAAGCGAGCGGCCCGACCTGTATGTCGCCTCGGTGCCGAAAGCCAAGCGGCGCGGCCGCATTCTAGTGGATTGGCTGCGCAACGGTCTGGGCTCTACGGCGATCGCCTCGTTCTCGCCGCGCGCCCGGCCGCACGCCACCGTCGCCGTGCCGCTCGCCTGGCGCGAGGTGACCGACAAGCTCGATCCGCAAAGCTTCACCGTGCATACGGTGCCAGCCCGGCTGGCCAAACTGCGTGCCGATCCGTGGGACGGCTTTGCGCGTGCAAAACAGAAACTCTCATCCGCCACAAAGGGAAAACGCAAGCATGGCTGAACGGCCCATCTGGCGCGGCCATCTGCGTCTCGCCCTCGTCTCCTGCCCGGTGGCGCTGTACACGGCGCATCGCGACTCGGCGAATTTGCATTTCCACTTCATCAATCCGAAGACCGGCAACCGCGTGCGGATGGTGACACTCGATGCGCAGACGGACGAGGAGCTGAGTTGGCGCGACCTCGCCCGCGGGTTCGAGTTCGAGAAAGATCATTACGTGCTACTCGACGATGAGGATTTCGAGCAGGCGCGTATCGACAGTTCGAGCACGCTGAACGTGGACAAGTTCGTCACCGCCGACAGCATCGATCCGGTGTATTTCGACACCAGTTATTACATGGCGCCGGACGGCGATTCCGCGCAGGACGTGTATGTCGTGCTGCGCGACGCGATACGCCAGGCGAAGACGGTGGCCTTGTCGCGCCTGGTCATCTCGCGTCGCGAGCGCGCGGTGGCGATCATGCCGATGGGGCGTGGCCTGGTGCTGCACACCTTGTACGAGACGCGCGACGTGGCCGACCCTGCACATCTGTTCGCCGGCGTGCCGGCCGAGAAGCCGGAGGCCGACATGGTGAAGCTGGCCACGCAACTGATCGAGCGCCAATCAGCCGATTTTGCGCCAACCGACCTCGACGACCGCTACGAAGCGCGGCTGCGGGAAGTCATCGACGCCAAGGTGCGTGGCAGCGGCTTCAAGCCGGCCGAAGAAGCCGCACCCGAGCGCGGCAACGTCATCGACCTCATGGCCGCGTTGAAGCGCAGTCTTGGCCAGGTGGAAAGCAAACCCAAGGCGCGCACGCCTTTGCGCGCAGCTAACGACGCGCCTGCCGCCAAGCCCGCGCCGGCCAAGGCGAAACCGGTCAAGGCCGCCGCACGCAAGGCAGACAAGAAACCCGCGCCACGCAAACGTGCAGGCTGACGCGCGTTGGCCTGCTGAAGATCGAGGGAGATGATCATGGCAGGCATCGACAAAGACAGCGTTTGGTTCATCACCGGTTGCTCGACAGGGTTCGGCCGCGAAATCGCGCGCGTGATCCTTGAGCGTGGCGGCCGCGCGGTCGTGACGGCACGCGATGCGGCGCGCGTGCAGGACATTGCAGCCGGATTTCCCGATCGCGCTCTCGCATTGTCGCTCGATGTGACGGACGCCTCGCAGATCGCGAACGCCACGAAAGAGGCCGAGGAAAAGTTCGGCGCGATCGATGTGCTGGTCAACAATGCCGGCTACGGGTTCATGGCGGCCATCGAGGAAGCGACCGACCAGGAAATACGTGCGCAGTTCGATGCCAACGTGTTCGGCCTGATCGACATGACGAAAGCGGTGCTGCCGGGCATGCGCGCACGCGGCCGTGGCCACATCGTCAATCTATCGTCGCAAGGCGGCCTGATCGGCTTTCCTGGCGTTGGTTACTACAATGCTTCGAAATTCGCCGTGGAAGGCCTGTCCGAAGCGCTGGCCGGCGAAGTGCGCCCGCTCGGTATCGGCGTGACGATTGTCGAGCCGGGGCCTTTCCGCACGGACTGGGCCGGGCGCTCCTTGCAGATGCCGCAAAACGAGATCGAAGCCTACAGGGATACCGCGGGCGCGCGTCGCCGGCAGATCAGCGGTTATTCCGGTAATCAGAAGGGCGACCCCGTGCGCGCTGCGCATGCCATCGTGACAGCCGTCGAGAGCGAAGAGCCGCCGCTGCATCTGCTGCTCGGGCGCATGGCATTGGATCTTGTCCGCGGAAAATATCGCGCCATGCTCGACGAGTTCGACAAATGGGAGGCGACGACGGTGGGCGCTGACTTTCCGGACGAAAAATGAGCTACCGCAAACACGCGACAGCAGGACAAAAGTTTTTTGCTTCTTTTTCTCAAAAAAGAAGGCCTTCCTTCCCTGTGTCGTCTAATACATAAGAATGCGCTACTTGCTCGTTATCCTTCCACTCATCCTCGCCACACAAGCCGCGGCGCAAGTGAGCACCGACACCCAGTCGCTCGACAAGCTGGCACCCACCGCGCCTCCGCCCAAGGCGCCCCCTGCCGCCGCCGCAAAGCCCGCCGCCCGCCATGCACGTCGCGCGGTGCCGCCGCGCCGGACGCTCCCGGTCGTCGGCATGCCGGCCGTGCCGCCGGCCAATCCCGTCATCAAGCCGGCGCCGTTCGTCATGCCGGAACACAAGGCGCCGCCACCGCCACCCGTCCCCATCGTGGCCGGCGCGTGGGGGGATGCGACACCCATACCGGGAGGCACGCGCATCACGTTCGGCAAAAACAGCTCGGATCTAAACCCTGCAACGCTCGCCGCACTCCGCGTGATTGCCGCTCAGGCTTCCGCCACGCCGACGTTGCTGATCGCGGTGACAGCATGGGCGCCGGGCACGCCGGACGACGCCTCCACCGCGCGCCGATTGTCGCTGGACCGCGCGTTGGCCGCACGTGCCGTGCTCATCAATGCGGGCATCCTGTCTGACCGGATACGCGTTGTGGCCAAAGGGCTTGCCGATGTCGGAAGTGCTGCGGCGGATCGGGCGGACATTACGGTAATGAAGTAAAGTAAGCCTTCTTTCCTGTAGAAAGGTAGCAACAGACATTTGCTCCGCTATCGCGTGCTGGCGATAGCGGAGCGTGGCCGCCTACTTTAGTGGCGCTAGCAGGTCGTCCAGCAGCGCGGGTTCGGTGGGCACGCGCTCCAGATGCGGGTAGCGCAAACCGCCTGCGTAGTTGAGCTGCAGTGAACGGAAATGCTTTCCGTATTGCACGATCAGGTCGATCAAGTTGTCGTGCAGATGCGCGTTCCTGATCGCGGCTTTCAGATCGTCCGCACCGTCGCACGAGAGTCCGTCGATCGACAGGATCTTGCCGTCGCGCATCAGGCCCAGATTCCAGGCGGGACCGTTCCAGACGACGTTGCTGATCTCGCATCCATCGTCGGACAGCGTCAGACCGATCGAGTCGCTGAAATCCTGCGATTTGCGACGGCTCTCCTCGCTCTTCTGCATGTCGGACGGTGTATCGGTATAGACGAGTTTGTAGCCACCACGCGCAATACCATCGAGCGGCGCACCGCCACCCGTGCGATCGAGCCGCATACGCAGGAAACTTGCCCAGTCATACGGCATCACGCCGTTCAACGTGCGCACGACCTCATCGAAATCGTAGGTGTGGGTGACGAAGCTGCCATCCTCGATGCCGAAGAATGCGTGCGCGAAATCGTTCATCGATTTCTGCCCGTTGGTCTTCTGCCGGATCAGCGTGTCGGCATCCAGCCAGATCAGCAGACCCTCTGTGTAGTAGTCCTCATGACGTTCCCAATCGGGCGAGCTCAGCGGGCGGCGCTGATTTATGATCGGATCGTTCGTCGTATCCTGCAGCGGGCGCCAGGCGCGACCCACCTCGTTCTGCATCTCGTCGGCATCGAGCGCGATCGCGTCGAGCGCTTCCTGCTTGCTCCACAATCCCGAACGCGCGGCGAGCACCTGGCCCCAGAACTGCGTCTGGCCTTCATACACCCAGAGCAGGCTGTCGCGCATCGGCACGTCGAAATTCGGCGTCCACAAATCCGCAGGCCTGCGAAACTTGCCGTTCCACGAATGCGTGTATTCATGCGGCAGCAGATCGCGATCGGCCGCCGTCTTGTCCCAATCGGTGAAGTAACCGCGGTCCGTGCCGTCTTCGCTCGATTGGTGATGCTCCAATCCGTTGCCGCCCAACTCGTCGCTCAGCGAAAGCAGAAAATCATAGTGCCCGTAATGTTGAGCGCCGAACAGGCGCACGGCCTGCTGCACGAGCGCGCGGTGTTTCGCAATCTGCCCCTTGTCGCCGAGCAGGTCCTGCAATCTGTCGGCAAACACATCGAGATAAACAGGCGGGTTCGCACCCGGCGTAAGATTGATCTTGCGCACATAGGCGCCGGCATAGAGCGGCGAATCGACCAGCGTGTTCAGCGTCGTCGGCTTGAACTGCGCGTGGCCCGGCACGCTCGCGCCATCGGTTTCCAGCGCCGTCGCATACTGCCAGTCGCGCATGTAGGTGAGATCGACGGCGTATGTCACATCGCGGCTGAACACGCCGGCGGGATAGAGCACGACATTGTTCCAGGCCAGATCGATGATCTCCGGCGTCATCTCCACCCGGCCCTCTTTCTTGCTGGCCGGCGAGAGATACTGGAACGAGACGTCGAGGCTGCTGGCACCCTGCGGCACATCGACATGGAACGCATGCACGTTCACCGTATCGCGGCGCCAGGCGAGTTTCTGGCCGCCCGCCTTGATTTCCAATCCTGCGAGATTCGGCAACGGACCTTCCGGACTATGCGCACCAGGCACCCATGCGGGGTAGAGCAGCACGAAATCGCCGGATTTCTGAACCGGGATCACCTCATGCACCGGCACGACATGACGGCGCAGATCGGCGATATTGACCGACATCTTGATGGTGCCGGGGTAGGCCACATCCTGCGGCGCAGGAATGGCGGGCGGCATGGCGTTGGGTTGCGGCTGCGCGGCCAATACCGGTACGCAGGCGAGAATGGCGGGCGCCAGAACAATGGCTGCGCGTATCGTCATTTAAGTTCCTCTGAAAGTTTGGCTGCAATTTTCAGCACGCCATCGACAAGTGCGTCGGCGTCATCGGTCGTGCTGCGGTGGTTGAACAACGCCGCGCGTATCGCGAGCACGCCGTCGATCGTCGTCGTCGATGGTGCGGCAATCCCCTCCTCCTGCAGACGCACCACGATCTCCCCATTCAGCGCGTCGAGATCGGCCGCGCCACGCACCACCCGAAAGCAGACGATGTTGAGCGCGACAGGTGCGAGCAACGCGAGGTCGGCCTCGCGCGCGATGCGCGCTTGCAGATGCTGCGCGATCGCACAGCCGCCTTCGACGACACGCGCAATACCGTCGAGCCCATAGGCCCGGATCGTCATCCACACCTTCAGCGCGCGGAACTCTCGCGAAAGATCAGGGCCCATATCGCGCGGCCAGGGCGGGTTGCCGGCCAGCCCGCGTGGCGCCTGGGTCAGATAGGCGAGCGACTGCGCGAACGTATCGAGCTGCATCGTGGCATCGCGCACCAGCACGCAGCCCGCGTCGTAGGGCACCTGCGCCCATTTGTGGAAATCGAACGCCAGGCTGTCCGCACCCTCGATGCCCGCGAGAAGCGGACGCAGACACGGCGAGGCGGCCGCCGTGGCACCGAATGCGCCGTCCACATGAAACCAGATACCCTCCGCGCGGGCGATATCCCCGATCGCGGCCAGCGGATCGATCGCGCCGGTGTCGACCGTGCCGGCCGTGCCCACCACCAGAAATGGATGCAGCCCGGCTGTGCGATCCGCCGCGATGGACGCGGCCAGGGCGGCGGCGTCCATCCGGTGCGCCGCGTCGGTGGGGATCAGATGCAGCGCGTCCGAGCCGATGCCCGCCATATCGAGTGCGCGCGGAATGCAGCCATGCGCGGCCGAAGACGCGTACGCCACCAGCTTGGCGCCTTGCAGTCCCTGCGCGCGCACCACTGCGCCCAATGCCGCACGCCGGGCCACGAGCACGGCCACCATGTTCGCCATCGACGAGCCGGTCAGCAGCACGCCGCCGGTGCCGGCCGGCATGCCGACCATCTCGGCCGCCCAGGCGATGACGAGCCGTTCCATCTCGATGGCCGCATGGTCGCGCCCGCCGCAATTGACGTTGTAGATGCCGGTCAGCAGCTCGGCCAGAAAGCCCGCCGCGTTGCCGCCGCCATTCACCCAGCCCATCATCCGCGGATGGTCGTTGCCGCTGGTATAGGGCAACACGAGACGCTGGAAGTCGGCGTAGATGCCCGCCAACGGCGCGCCTTGCCGGGGGGCGGCCACATGCATCTCGCCGCGCAACGCATCCGGCATGCGCTGCCACACTGGCCGCGTGCGCGCGCCGGCGAGCCAGTCGATCATGTCGTCGAGCATAAGGTGGCCGAGCGCTCTGGTCTCGGACCAGTCCTCGGGATCGAGGCTGGCATTCACACGCGCATCGTCGGCCATACCATCGCGATGCCACAGGCCGGCGCACAAGCCAAGCCGATGATCTTCAGGTGACGCGATAGCCGGCAACCGTGAGGAACGCGCCGCCCGCGAGCAGGCAGCCGGAGAGGATGATCGCCGCCCACGACATTTTCGGCCGATCGCGCAGCAGCCAGGCCGCGCCGAGGAAGATCGACATCGCGCAGTAGAGCAGCCGCAGCGTCGAATCGCCCGGTTGCGGCACGCCGTGGAACCAGATGAACAGCGTCATCGTCAGCACGCCTTGCAGGAACACCGGCCAGCATCGCAGGCGTGCGGCGGCCAGAATGGCGAGCGTGGCCAGGCCTTGTGCGAGTTCATAGAAGCTGCGCTGGATGGTGGCGGCAAACCAGCCGAGCCGGTGCGGACTGGCGATGTGCTTGAGTCCGTGCAGCGCCTCGTAGACATCCGGCAGCACGAGCCATTGCGCGATCGTGGGCAGCACGCGCGGCAGCATGGCCATCGGCGCCTCCCAGGCGCGCTGCGCGTGCATGAAGGCGAACGGCTCGCCGAACTTGATGGCTTGCAGGGCGAGAAATGCCAGCAGGCCGGAGATCGACAGCACGCCCAGCAGGCCGAGCCAGGCCAGCGCGCGCGCGAACTCGGACCGGTGTGGCGCCCGTTGTCCGCAGCGCCCGCCAGCTTGCGGCGGCCACCCACGACCAGATCGCGAGCGCGGTGCCGAGCCCGAGCGGGCCGGCGGCGGTGACCAGGCCGCAGGCGAACGCGGCGGCCAAAAAACGCCGCTCCAAGGCAGCCAGGAGCGCGGCCAGGGCAAGCAGGTTCATCAGCCCGGTCGGATAGGATTGCAGCGCGAAATTGGCCGCGGGATAGAGTGCGAACAGCCAGATTGCTGTCATGGCCGCGCGGGTTGGCAAGATGCGGTCAGCGAGGCGCTGGAACAGGTGCACCGAGGCCGCCGCCAGGCTGGCCGTGACCGCCACAGTCAGCCAGCGCTGCAGAATGACCGGCAAGCCGATCTTGCCGATCAGCCAAAGCACCGCGGGCCAGAGGGGGAAGAAGGCCACGTCCTGATACTGGGTCGGGCGTGTCGGGTCCCACACATACCAATCGTGTGAAATGCGCGCGTACCAGAGCGCGTCGAAGGCAAAAAACCTATCGACGAAGTGGGTGCGCAGGTCGGCGGCGCGAACGCCGAGCGCCCAGTCCGGCAACGCCGAGGCCGCCTGACCGGCCAGCAGCACGATCGCGAATGATACACAGAACGCCAGTAGCCAATGTGGAAGCGGGGCGCGCTGCGGCGCACCCGGTCGGTCGATCATGCAGGCGCGATCCGAAATGGCCCGTCGGATCATGATTGCAACGAGCCTATGTTCAGCTTCCGATCGCAGTGCCGATCCCGACGATCCGGTTCAGACCGAGCGTGATGTCCAATGGTGCTGGATGACGTGGTTCAGAGGGTTGGGAGTCGATTCGCCGTAGTTGGCAGGGCCTTTGGCCGGGTCCAGCGTTGGCGCGCCATTCACGGCGCTGTCCGGCTCGCCGATATCGCGGTTCCAGTTCTCGTCCGGAGCGGCCGGCGGAATGGTCTCGAGCGCGCCGTTCACCAAGTCGGTAATGACGGCGACGGCGACATCACGGCCGAAGCCCGCCTGCTCCGCTTGCGCCATGAGGGACACGAGCTTTGGCCGGAACCAGTCATGGGCGCCTTCGGGCATAGGTCAGCTTCTCCTGGCGGCGTGTCGGTGCCTTTGTAGCAGCAGGCTGCCGCGCATGACAAAACGGCGCCCACGAATGGACGCCGTTCAGGTCGGTGCGGTAGGCGGGCGCGCAAACGCGCCGCCTGCGTATCAGAGGCTCTTGGACGACTTCGCGCGAACGAAGCCCAGGCCAAGCAGGCCCATGCCGAGGACGGCGAGGCTTGCGGGCTCGGGCACCGGCGGCGGTGCCGACGGGCTGTAGGTGTAGGTGATCGTGACGGTCGCGTCCGCCTGCGTGGTGATCTTGTTGATGATGTTACCGCCGCCGCCGAGAACGGTGGTGCCGGTGAGCGTAGCAAGGCTCAGCGAGACGTTGCCGGCCAGGAACTCGCCGATCTGCGCTGCTGTGGCGGTGCCGCTCACCGAGCTGGTCGGGCTGTACGGCCCGAAAGCTGCCGAGGCAGCCGATGCCAGATTGGTGTAGGTTTGTGTGGCGACGAGATCGGTCGTGAGCGACGCCAGCAATGTGCTGCTCGAATTGGTGGTGAAGTTGACGTCTTCGGTGATCTTGAAGGACTCGACTGAGGAGGCGCCGTTCTGCAGGTTGCCGCCGAACGCGCCGGCGTCGCTGAGCGTGACGCTCACGCCCGTCAGGGTGCCGAGCGAGGTATTGAAACCCGCCAGCGTCAGGTTGTCGGTAAAGTCGGTTGTCTGTAACGCGCCGGTTGTGGCCAACTCAGTAAACGTGGCTGCCCTTGCGGCGCCTGCAGAGATGGCCAGCACCGCGAAAGCGGTGGCTGCGAGATATCCGAACTTCATATCGAGACCTTTTTCACCAGACTATGAAGATGAAATGCCGCAACCATACCGGAAAGTCAACAAGTCTTGAAAAAGAAACCGACCATTTTTTGAGACGGAGCGCGACGATCGCCTGTAAGTTGTGACGGCTTATTGGTGGAGGGGGTTTCCGCCCTTTGCCGAGTTTTACCGTGTCATGTCATATAGTTAGCGGGAAGTCTGATTTCCGTCCCTCAAACCGGCCCACAATAGCCAACGCTATGCAGGTGCACGGCCTCGCACACTTATCTAAGGCCATCTTTCGGGCGACGCGACCCATTTGGCAGCTTGTTCTCTTTCCGTTCTCCGCGTTAACGTGGCGTTCATGGAGAACAAACCGCCCGTCCATCTACGCCCCGCCACCCCGGAAGAGGTGCAACAGGCGCTCGTCCATGCGCTCAAGTTCAACGGAAAAAAGGCGTTCCAATCGAGCCGTGACATTGATGGCCGAGATAACTGCCGAGCACGTGGCCGAGGCGCTACGGGCGGGGCTGTTCGTCATAATGAAGGCCGCGCCTCCAGCGCTGCCACTGGCGAGGACTGCGCCTATGCGGCAAGCGCGCGGCGGGTGATGGAGGGCGGTGGGAGGGCTGCGGGCAATGGCGAGAACTGCGAGACATAGGCTCGTGAGAGACCGCGTATTGTGGCGGGATGGCTGGGGTAAGGCGCCTACCCGCCGCAATCGAGCCGGTAGCTTAGCGTCGATGGCAGACCGGTGGTTCGGGAGACAGGGGGCACAAACCGGACGTTCAGTGTAGTGCGTACGTCAAGATTTTTGCGCGGTTGCCAGGGCCGTGGCGGCTGCATTGATAAGCTGGGCAACGGCGGTCACCACTTGGGCAACTGCGAAGGGCTTGGGCATCAATTGACTGTTCGGAACACCTTTTGAACCCCAATCATGAGCACTTGCGCCCGTCATATAAACAACGGGTAACTTGTCATTGATTTCCCTAGCATGTTTGGCGACATCCCAGCCGGTTAGTGGTCCCGCTAGATTTATATCCGTAACCAGGGCACTAAAATTGGCGCCTTTATCATCAAGCAGGGCAATAGCTTCTTCGCCGCTACTGGCGAGCGTCACGGTGAAACCGCCCTCCGTCAGCGCTTCCTCAAGAATGAGCTGAATGGATTCTTCATCTTCTACAACAAACACGAGAACGGATGTGGTCACAAAAATGCTCCTTGCCGAAAGGGCGGGAGCATGTGGCAGTGAAGCCGTAACTCTCAGACGCAGATAGCCGGCGGTCGGCTGCGGTTTGTCTGTTTAGCACATGGGCCGCCACATAGCGATCAATGCCTTAAATGCGCGGTAGCGGCCTGTTTGTGCCCGGCTGGAATGGCTGAATCCAGTTGTTCGCTTCCGGCGAGCCGCCGCACGATTGGACAGACACCCAGCCGGCGCCTGCAATTGCCGCAACGGCTTCGTGTACGCGCGGGACTGCCACGTCGGGCGGCATGCCAGGCGGGACGTTCCACTCGGTTAGGTCGACGGAGAG
>CAWKCV010000004.1:0-298818 GCA_963848205.1 uncultured Alphaproteobacteria bacterium
TCGGGCTGGGCCGTGGGTCGATCGTTTGGGGCGCCGAAAAAGAGATAGCCATTGCGGTCGACGCGCCGATCCTGCCACTCGATCTGATACTGCCAAATCTGGTGACCAGTGACGTACGTCGCTTCGTCGGTGCGCTCCATCAACTGCCGAATGGCGCCGTAGTAGGCTCGGTCGAGTATATCGTCTGACAAGGCATCCGCGCGCTTTTCGACCTGCGTGTCGTAGTCGACGTCTTTCTTGAGATCGAGATAGTACTGCTCGGTATCAGAGGACTTTGAGATAAACTGGCCGTTGACGGTCTTTAGAGTTTCACGAAGGACGGTCTGAACGAGCGAAAGCAGGTCCGCGGCGGGTTCGCCGCCCATATCTTCGATGCCGGGCTGATAGAGGCATAGCGTGTCCCTCAGCTCCACGGCAGTTGGCCCGATCTGAACGTAGATATCACCCCCGGTAGTCAAGCGGTTTACGGACAGGGCGTTGATGATGCGCAGCGCCATCAGCCTGTAGGCCGGGCGCGTAAACGCCATCTGGACGCGTTCTGTAAGAACCTCGGAGACCTTCAGTACCGGCCCGATGTTTGGATCTGCACGCAGGACCGAATTCGACGTCACCGTATCCCAGAACCGATCGTAGCCGATTAAACCAGGCCGGTCCGCAGGCACATCGTCCGTCAGGATTGCTTGAATCTGGTCCCTAAGCGTGACCAGAGCGCCGCGCTTCTCGGTGAAGACCAGGCGCTCGAAGGTCCCGATATAATCGGGATGAACGGGGAAAAGGCGCACATACTCGTCCATTCGCTCATTCATTGAGCCATAGAACTTGGCGAATGGCGTCAAATATGCGCGGATCTTGTGCTGCTTGTCGGCGGACTTTTTGAGTAAGCGTTCGGCAACCACGAAACTGACGTCCTGGCGCGCTAGAAGCACTTGCGCGAAGCGATCTTTCACACGCCGAAGGCTATCCGCCACATGCTCGAATCGGCTGCTGTCGAAGATCGCTTCTTGGACGCCTGCCACGAAACGAAATCGCAAGTGTTTCGTCACCTCGCCAATTTCGCGCAGAAATGAAAGGTCAAGAACCAGATCGTGGTCCTTCCTAGAGCGCAGGAAGTCGAGAAACTCGTCGACCACAAGGAGCACCCCATGGTTGGGGTGGGCTTCGGCAAAGGCCGCCATCATCTCCTCAAAAGCAGCCTTATTGTTGACCACCCTATCAGCCGGTGGAAATGAATAGCTGACGCCATGCTTCTGGAGGAACAACTCGAGTTGCTGTGTTATGATGTCCCGCAACGACATCTGACTGGAGATCTCAATGCGATGAACCTTGAACTTCCCAGCGATGGCGATCGCCGATTCGGCGACTTGGGGATGACGGATCATCGGGCGATAAGCGGCGTCCTCAGCCACCAGTGAAAGCACCGACATCAGGTGCGACTTGCCAGTACCGTAGTTTCCGACGACCATCACGCCTTTGTGGTCAACCAATTCATCGAACGATAGTTGCGGGATCATCTGCTTGGAGATTCGCTCGGCCATATCGTCGGAAATAACGTAGGTCGCGACGAGCTTCTTGGCTTCGTCCGGCCGATTAGCATCAAGAAGTTGGATCACCAATTCGATTGGTTCGAATTGAATCAGGTCGGCATATCGCATGGTCATGTCGTCTTAAGTCCCAGTTAGTTCGAACGGTGTGAAGCCATCAACGGGGTAGTCCCGATGCTCGGGATGGCCCATCGTGGCGTAGGCAAGCTTGCGGCCGTTAAGCTCACCAGGCCACGCCGCGACGACACACCGAACGCGAGCAAGCCTCTTCAGTAAATCTAGAGGGTTTAGTTGCAGCGTTCGGTCAAACAGTAATTCGACATTGTCGATAAGTAGTAGTCGATTGTGTGAAAACTCGTCTGCTAGAGCAAAATCCGACCGAACCAAGTCGTAGGGCATTCCCAGACGCGGCGGTAATCTAATTCACCATGCTTGCTGGAGCAGGAGGCCAGCATGCATGGCAAAGACCCTCTCCGAGGACCTTCGGTCTCGTGTCATCGTCGCGGTAGATAGTGGAATGTCTCGACGCGCTGCCGCAGAGCGGTTTGGCGTAGGCATCGCGACCGCAGTTCGGTGGGTGCATGAGTGGCGCACGGCGGGTGCCTCCAGCGCCAAGCCTAAGGGCGGCGACCGGCGATCACATCGCATCGAGGCCTACGAGGCAGTTATCCTGGCCGCGATCGACGCGCAGGTGGACATCACGCTTGTTGAACTGGCCGAGCTGCTTCGCCGTGAACATTGCGCCTCATTCGCGCCGAGCACGATCTGGCGCTTCCTTGACCGTCACGCGATCACCATCAAAAAAAACAGCGCACGCCAGCGAGCAGGCGCGGCCAGACGTCGCCGCACGGCGCAGGGCTTGGTTCTACAGCCAACCTGACCTTGATCCGGAGCGCCTGGTCTTCATCGATGAGACCGGTGCTTCCACAAAAATGGCGCGTATGCGCGGGCGTGCCAAACGTGGCGAGCGTTGTCGTGCACCCATTCCGCACGGCCATTGGAAGACCACCACGTTCACCGGCGCGCTGCGGCTGCGCGGCATGACCGCGCCCATGGTGCTGGACGGCCCGATGAACGGTGATGCTTTCCGCGCCTACATCGAACAGGTTTTGGTGCCCACACTGGCGCCTGGCGACGTGGTCATCATGGACAATCTACCAGCCCACCGCGCCACTTGCATCCGCGAAGCCATCGAGGCCGCAGGCGCGCGCTTGCGCTACCTGCCGCCCTACTCGCCCGACTTCAATCCGATCGAGAATGCCTTCTCCAAGCTCAAAGCCCTGCTGCGTAAAGCCGCCGCGAGGACCATCGACGGCTTGTGGGATACCATCCGTGACGCCCTTACGATGGTAAAGCGGCCGGATTGATCCTGCCCCGCTGTAACACCGCAGCGATGAACCTGCTGATGCCGGAAATCTCGGCGAAAGTGGCGCCCGGCAAGCACGCCGTTCTCCTGATGGATCAGGCCGGCTGGCATCTGTCGGACAAACTCCGCGTGCCCACAAACATCACGGTCCTGCCGCTGCCGCCGAAATGCCCCGAGCTGAACCCCGCTGAGAACGTCTGGGAGTTCATGCGCGACAACTGGCTCTCAAACAGGGTCTTCACCTGCTACGACAACATTGTCGACCATTGCTGCGATGCCTGGAACAAACTCACCGATCAGCCCTGGCGCATTATGAGCCTCGGACTGAGAAGCTGGGCCCATGGGTTCTAGTCATAGAGACTTGGTATAAGAGGTCTGAACGACTGAGGCCAGTTTCATGCGAAAGGCCGTTCCACTCCACGATGAGCCGTTGCGAAACTCCAAGACTTACGCAACACATGAATCCCGTCAGGGGTAGCGAGTTAGCGCCAACGTCGGCCTTGGAGATATGGGCATAGCGTGCGAGAAAATGCTTTTCGAGCAGCTTGTTCGTCATCTTGACCGTGCGCCGGACGCGACTTGACGATGACACGGTTATGGTCAATTGGTTTGTTGCCCGATTGACGTCCTCAATCACCATTGAGGCCCACCCGCTTTTCTTGAAGTCCTGCCAAAGCTCTTCAAATGACGGCGAGGCAGCGGTGCAAATATCAAGACTTACGCGCCCGGGATGGCGCGACAACAACGGAGTATTTATGGCGTTAGAAGCGCTTTAGACATGTGGATGTGGAACGGCTCAGCATCTACCTCAATGATGTCAGGGACGGGGATGCTATTTCCGCAACAGTCGACCTCGACAAAGTTCAAACGCCCGGTGTCATCGACGAAGAGAATCAATTCGAGGGTTTTCCCATCGGACAGGTAGAAGTCTACCTCAAAGACTGCACCTCCACCTCCCGGCGTCGCGATGGGTTGCGGAAGCGAGTCTGCAGGATGGACCACAGCGAAGCCGTTGCAGCCACATTGGCAGAAGTCTACAAGGATTGCGTTTGCGAATTGTGCTCTGAGCTTATCAATGTCTGGATAGCGGCAACGAGAGAGAATGAAGTCTCGCCAGTAATCCGCTTTTGCAAGGTCATTGGCCATCGTTAAACATAACATTTAGCCACGTTCGTATCCACCTTTAGCAACACCACAATTTAAGACTTTGCGCCGCTACGGCCATCGCCTCTACCCTCGCAAGGAGTTCTTTTAGCCGGCGCTGGTCCGCATTTGGCGGACCAGCCGTATCCATACGGTGAGCCTTTCAATTACCCACAACGTGCTGGAATATTTGCGCCGAGCTCGATGTCGCGAAGACGGGACAGCCCGCGCCACATGACAATAGTTCCTGGCGGCGGATCACTCCCGCGGGCAAGATAGCCACCCAGCTTCGCGATCTTGGTCAAGTAGTACGACAGGGTCTTCCGTTTGGCTGTTGGATCTGTCAGTAGGTTATCGAGCACGCGGAGTTCAGATGGGGTTAAGGCCAGCTCTGCTGGGGTATCTGGCGACGCCCGATTGAGCATTGTCATCCAGAACACGCGCCAGCTCACGATGCAGAAGATAGCTATCAGATTGGCGAGGCGTTGCGCGGTCCGGAGCCTAGAGTCTTCAGCTCGGCAGCCGGACTTTAATATCTTGTGAAAGACCTCGATCTTCCATCGCATGGCATACCATTCAAGCTTTTCGATCGCTGCGCGTGCAGAATCGACTGGCAGGTCGGTGATTAGTTTCCAGCTGATCTTCTTTCGGTGCCGCGGTGTCTCGGCTTCCTCTGCGTGGATCACAGTCAATTCGAGAGGGGCATATCGCTTCCATTTCCCAATTGGCGGCAGGACGCGGATCTTACGGTATCTGATTTCC
Source organism: uncultured Alphaproteobacteria bacterium (assembly GCA_963848205.1). Taxonomy (GTDB): domain Bacteria; phylum Pseudomonadota; class Alphaproteobacteria; order Acetobacterales; family Acetobacteraceae; genus BOG-908. The sequence goes on from CAWKCV010000004.1 coordinate 4,813, forward strand.
AAGAGCGCTTGGTCAGAATCACCATTGTTGTCCCGGACATTGATGCGATGTCGCTTCTTGATTGCGACCTCGGACATCTCGTCGGCGACGGTGTGATCCCCATCGCCCGCCCGCCGGTTGACGCAGGTCCGTAGTACAAAATGTGTGCCAAGTTCATGCGACAGGGAGAAGAGTTCGTAGATGTCACTTTCCCGATCACCGATATGAACGCATCGATCAGCTGCGCCAAGAAGCTCTGTCGACTGAGCCAAGTTATCCAGCCAGCGGACGCTTTCCTTCTTTTCGATCGGAACCCGCGTCGGATTGATCTTCTTCTTCAGCGCCGCCGTCCCGTTGAACTTCTGCCGTGTCCAGACCTTTACCGCGGCCAAGCCGAGTGGGACGCCCTCAGTGGTCAGCACCAGGCTCGAATGCATAAGAATGCCGCAGACGGTATGTGACCGCACGCGGCCTGCTTTGTCGCGCCCGCTGTTCACACTCTTGGTGACGCCTATTGCGTCCGAAGCCTCCCTCTGGAAGGTGAACTCTGTCGTGTCATGCAGCACGAAGATCATACCCTTCTCCGCACCTGCACGATCCCGCGTCGAGTGGAAGTGTCCAGCAAGAATGTCCGCCTCGGTGACCCGATCATTGGACAGAAAGCGGTATGCCCCCTTGGCATTCGCCCAGTCCTGGCAGGCAAAGGGTATGCTCTGGCCCATCGCCCCTCCGATCTGTCCCAGCAGCTTACGAAGCCGCTTTGTTAAGCGTTCGTCGGCAAGCTTGCAGGCGGAAAGCTCTCCATCAAGCCAAGCAGTATGACCCTCGTCCATAGCACCACCCCCGAATCAGTGCTGGACAAGGAATCACACGCGATTCGCGCCGCGCAAACGCGGCAGCGTTGGGCAGTTGTGGGTAATTGAAAGCTCGACCGAACGCTTACGCCTCACCGAACGAACGGCGGCTTTCAGGCGCGCTTCGTATGCGGCTGAGCGGCGTCAAATGGGCGCATACCGGACACTAAAACGAGGTAAAACCCAGAATTCCTGCTACTCAGCCCGGTCCATGCGCGATACGGCGAATGGGACTTACCCACCTGAACTGCTTTAGCCCAGCAGGCCTGCACTTCTGCAGCAGGCCTGATCCCAAGAGGGGCCGCCCGGAGAACCCCTCGCCAACCCCGACCAAATCGGCTTGTTAGCCCCCATGCTGCTGTCGATCACCACCACCCACCAGCCTGCCACCGACCTGGGCTACCTGCTGGCCAAGCACCCGGACCGGCTCCAGACGTTCGACCTAAGCTTCGGTAGCGCGCACATCTTCTATCCGGAGGCCACGCCGGAACGCTGCACGGCCGTGCTGATGCTGGACCTCGATCCCGTATCGCTGGTGCGTGGCCGGCCCATGGCGGGGCGCAATGGCGAGGTCGCCACTGGACCGCTGGCGACCTACGTCAACGACCGGCCCTACGTGACATCCTCCTTCCTGAGCGTCGCCATTAGCAAGGTGCTTGGCTCCGCCCTCGGGGGTCGGACCACCACGCGGCCGGATCTGGTGACGGCGCCGCTTCCCCTCGCGGTTACCTTCGGCCCGGTGCGCGCCCGCGGCGGCCAGGCGGTGATCGACCGGCTTTTCCGCCCCCTTGGCTACGACGTCACAACCGAAGCGCTCGGCGAGGATGGGCCATCACGCTGCTGGATGGTCACCCTATCGGGGATAGTGCGCCTGCAGGACCTGCTCTCGCACCTCTATGTGCTGGCGCCTGTGCTGGATGACCGGAAGCATTATTGGCTGGCTGAGGACGAGATCGAAAAACTGCTCCGGCACGGCGAAGGCTGGCTCGCTGCCCACCCCGACCGGGAGTTCATCACCCGCCGCTACCTGCAGCGCGGTCCCGGCATGGCGAGGGCCGCACTCGCGCGGCTGGCGGAACTGGACGAGGCGCCAACGGCGGCCGAACCCGAGGCAGCCGACCCGCCGGAGGTCACGCCAAAGAAGCTGCACGACCAACGTCACGACATCGTCGCGCACGCCATACGCAACTCCGGTGCGACCACCGTGCTGGACCTCGGCTGCGGCGAGGGTCGCCTACTAGCGCTGCTGCTGCGCATTCCAGGCCTGACGAAGATCGTCGGCACCGACATCTCGCTCCAGACGCTGGAGATCGCCCGCGACCGGTTGCACGTCGATCGCATGACCGAGCGCCAGCGCGAGCGCCTGACATTGCTGCAATCGGCGCTGACCTACCGCGACCGCAGGCTGGCAGGCTTCGACGCCGCAGCCCTCGTCGAGGTGATCGAACACATTGATCCACATCGGCTCCCAGCATTCGAGCAGACCGTGTTCCGCCATGCCCGCCCGAAGACGGTCGTGCTGACAACACCAAACCGGGACTGGAACGCCACGATCCCGGCGCTGGCAGACGGCCAGTTGCGCCATCGCGACCACCGCTTCGAATGGACGCGCAGCGAGTTCGCCGGCTGGACCGCCCGTGTCGCGGAATCGTTCGGCTATACTGTTGAGCTGTCCGACATCGGCGATGAGCACGGGACGCATGGCGCGCCGACCCAGATGGCGGTGTTCCGATGCGCCTGACCATCCCTGACTTCTCGCTGGTGCTGATGATGGGCGCGTCCGGCTCGGGCAAGTCGACCCTCGCAGCCAAGCATTTTTTGCCAACCGAGATCATCTCTTCGGACCGGTGTCGCGGCTTCGTGGCCGACGACGAAGGCGACCAGTCAGCCACATCCGACGCCTTCGACGTGCTCTACTACATCGCCGCCAAACGGCTCGCCGCCCGGCGTCTGACGGTGCTGGACGCCACCAACCTGCGGGCCGAGGACCGGAAGCACGCCGTCGAGCTTGCGCGAAAATACCATGCGCTGCCGGTCATCTTCGCGTTCGACATCCCGGAGGCGGTCTGCACCGAACGCAACCGGTCACGACCCGACCGCGACTTCGGCGCCCACGTGGTGCGCAACCATGTCCAGCTTCTGCGCCGCTCCCTGCGCGGTCTGCAGCGCGAGGGATTCCGCAGCGTCCACGTGCTGAATTCGCCCGAGGCGATGGCCACGGCGGAAATCGTGCGCGAGCCGCTCTTCACCGACCGTCGCGGTGATGCCGGCCCGTTCGACATCATCGGCGACGTGCATGGTTGCCTGGCCGAGCTGACCGACTTGCTGGCACGCCTGGGCTATGCGGCCGATGGCGCCGCCTGGCACCACCCGGACGGCCGCCGCGCCATCTTCGTGGGCGACCTGGTCGATCGGGGGCCGGACAGTCCTGGCGTACTGCGCCTGGTGATGGACATGGTCGCGGCCGGCACGGCGCTCTGCGTCCAGGGCAACCACGACAACAAGCTGCTGCGCAAACTGTCCGGCCGCGAGGTGAAGATGACGCACGGCTTGCCGGAAACGCTCGCCCAACTCGATGCACTAGGGGATGACCGCGGATCGTTCGTGGCGGAGGCGCGCATCTTCCTCGATGGACTGCGCAGCCATTACTGGCTGGACGCCGGAAAACTCGTGGTCGCCCATGCAGGATTGCCGGAAAACATGCACGGCCGTGGATCAGGCGCCGTGCGTGGGTTCGCCCTTTACGGCGAGACCACCGGCGAGACCGACGAATTCGGCCTGCCGGTGCGATACGAATGGGCCCGCGACTATCGTGGCAAGGCCAGCGTGGTGTACGGCCATACGCCGGTGTCAACGCCGGAATGGCTGAACCGCACGCTCTGCATCGACACCGGCTGCGTCTATGGCGGCGCGTTGACGGCGTTGCGCTATCCCGAACGCGACATCGTGTCGGTCGCCGCGCACCGGGAATACGTCGCGTCGGTCCGACCTCTCGTGGCGCCGACTGAAGCCGCCGATGCGCATGACCTGCTCGATATCGAGGATGTCTCCGGCAAGCGATTCATCACCACGCGGCTGATGCCGTCGATCACCATACGGGAGGAGAACGCAGCTGCCGGCCTGGAGGTGATCAGCCGGTTCTGCATCGATCCGCGCTGGTTGATCTATCTGCCGCCGACCATGTCGCCGTCGGAGACCAGCGCCAAGGACGGCCTGCTCGAGCATCCTGACGAGGCGATGGCCCACTTCCGGCGCGCGGGCGTGACCCGCGTGGTCGTGGAAGAAAAGCACATGGGCTCGCGCGCCGTGGTGATCGTGTGCCGTGATGCCGAAGCAGCGCTGGCAAAGTTCGGCATCGGCGGCGTCCGCGGCGCCATCTACACCAGAACCGGTCGGGCTTTCTTCGCCGACACGGCCACGGAACAGGCACTCCTGGGCAGATTGGCGGACGCCATGACGGCGACCGGCTTCTGGGCGCAGTTCGCGACCGATTGGGCCTGCCTGGATGCCGAGCTGATGCCGTGGTCCGCAAAGGCACGTGCGCTGATCGAGGAGCAGTACGCGCCCGTCGGCACGGCCGCGATAGGTGGTCTCGCAGCCGCCATCGACCTGCTGGAAGCTGCCCGCGCAAGGGGTGTGGACATCGGCGGCCTTCAGGACCGGTTCGGACAGAGGCACGAGGCGGCACTCCGCTACGATACGGTCTGGCGCCGCTACGCCTGGGATGTCAGCACCCTGGACGACCTCAAGCTGGCACCGTTTCATCTGCTCGCAACCGAGGGTGCGGTCCACGACGACCGTGACCACGCCTGGCACATGCGCACACTTGCAATAATCTGCGCGGCTGATACCGGCGTGCTGCTGGCAACGCAGTGGCAGGAGGTCGAACTCGCTGATGAGGCAGCGGTCCGCAGTGTCGCCCAGTGGTGGAACGAACTGACCGAAGCCGGTGGCGAGGGTGTGGTGATCAAGCCTTCAGGCTACATCACGCGCGGAGCAAAGGGCCTGGTGCAGCCTGCCTTGAAGGTGCGCGGTCGCGAATACCTCCGGATGATCTACGGTGCGGAATACACCCTGCCCAGCAGCCTGGAACGGCTCCGCGACCGCGGCCTCAGCGGCAAGCGCGGCCTCGCCCTGCGGGAGTTCGCGCTTGGGCTCGAGGCGCTGCACAGGTTCGTCGAAGGCGAGCCGCTGCGGCGCGTGCACGAATGCGTCTTTGGCGTGCTGGCGCTCGAAAGCGAGCCTGTGGATCCGAGACTGTGATGGTATCGTCCGCCGTGTTGCGCGCCGCTTTTCGCGAAGCGCATGATACCTGCTGGCCAACTAGAGTCAAAAAAGCGCGCCCCTTGTCACTGCTTTCTGATCAGGTCAGCAAAGCTCTCTGGCGCAGCAGTGCCAATAGAGTGCGCTCGCGTATGAACGCTGAATAGAACGCATTTTGTCGCATACCTATCCATGCATAATTGTTGAACGAGTTCGTCGCGGTTGCCCCGGGCTGCTCGATTTGCTGGAATGCCTCTCGCTGAATTGTGTTTCTCAGCGCCACACTCGCCGCGCGTGCGTCTTCGACCCGATCAAAACCTACGGTTCTCTAAATAGGCCGTCGTCAGTAACGCATCAGTCTTTGCAAACCGCCGATAAGTTGCCTCCAATCGGCTGACTACTCGCTGCCGGCGAGGCGAAAACTTGGCTGTAATCGACGGACGCCACGAGTGCGGCCTTTTCGGGTAAGGGCAGCGCGTGCGTGTAGACGCGGCTACTTGTATTGCCTCCCTCGTGACCGGTGATTTGGTCGGCCAAATCGTTGCGGCCTAATGCGCTCGACTTCAGCGCGGTGACGAACGTGTGCCGTAGGCTGTGGAACACGATGCTGTCCTCGTCGAGACCCAAACGCCGTCGATACTTGGTATACCAATCTCCGATGTCGGATCCGCTGTCACCGACGGCAACCGAAGCATACGGTCGCGGTAGCAGGTAGTCTGCGTTAAGCTCGCGCCGTTCCGCGATCAGATCCAGTAGACCTAATTTGATAAGTTCAGGGTGCACCGGCACGGGCCGTACGCTCTGGATTGTCTTCTTCCGCCGACCGACTTCGGCGATAATGTCGAAGTAAAGAATGCCATCCTCTGTCTTGACATCGCTTACGCGCATCATGGCAACCTCAGATAAGCGCGTGCCGGCATAAAGTGCGATGAGGACCGCCCATCGGCGCGCGCGTGCACGATCAGCCCGCTTGCCCCCACGTGGCTGGCCGTCAGGAAGACCCTCCAGTATCAGCGCAATCTCGTCCTTTCGGTAATTACGACGATCATGGCCGGCCTCGCTACGCGCTTTGCGCACGTCAGATTTTGGAAAGCGCATTCCAGTACAAGGGTTGACGCTGTCCTGTAAGAGTAAGCGACGCTCCTTCACGAGCATCATCCACTTTGCCCAGTCGGACAGCAGGTCGATGTCACGGTTGACTGTTCCCGGGGTGAGGCGTGTCACGTGCCGCTCCGCGTCGGCGCGGTTCATTACCTTGCCCATTATCCGCACGGTTGTGTCGCCCTTGGCGAGAGCGGCGGCGATCCGATCTGCCATCCTGATTGCCTCATCGAGCGGCTTTCCGAGGTAAATCGACTTGCCATTCATCGCTGGTGCACGGCGGAGAGCGAGCTTGAAGGTCTCGACGGCGGACTGGCCTATCTCAAGCGTCGGCAGGTCACCCATGATCGCAATGAACCTGTCGCGCACCGCCCGGCTCTGAACGCGGGTCTTTTCGACCAGCATGCGCGTGTCCTTCGCCAGGAACTCGCCATAGCTTACTGAAAAGAGCGGTGAGATCGGCGTCTCGACCGATGCGCGGGCTGGTGCTGGATTGAACGCGGCGATGTGTGCGTTGTCAGTCTCGGGCCCAAACGCCGGGATCTGATCGCGGGGTACCCGGCAGGATGTTGGAAACCCGTCTCTGTAGTCACTGTGCTCGCGTCGCGCGTCCAACGCGTTCGCTTCCGCTGCAACCATCAGCGCGAGCCTGAGATACTGCCGCCAGGCGGGACCATCGGACGGCTTGGCGACACTTAGTCGGCGCATGGCTGCGTCCAGCAACGGTTCCACGTCAGAAGTGCGGTTGAGCGAAACGGCGTCCCGCCATGCGTCCGCCTCGCGCTCAGGTTCGGTGGGGACAGTGTGCCCTTCGTCGACCGTCAGTCCCTCGTAGAGCGGATCGTCCTGCGGCGAAGGTGCCCAGGGCGGGGGCATCCCCGGCTCACGCTCGGCGCGACCGCGTTCGCCATCGTCGAGGACGCGGCGGAACAGGTCGTCCAGTACGCGCTTAAGCTCCTCCCTGGATGGCGGACGGTCCTTCGTCATGGCCCACACCATAGCGCGGTCGAACGCGACCGAGCAGGCCCGTGCGCGGCGGCCTGCAACTCCGGGATCCGTCGTGTGCAGCGAGCGAGCTACGCTGTCTTCGCGGCCTGTGGCGATGCCTTGCGGGATGCGACGCCGGAACCAGTAGCTGGCTTCGCGGCGGACGAGATGATTGACGCCGGTGCCCACCTTTTGCCCTTCGCATGGGCTTGGTGGGGGACCGTGTGGCACACTCGTGTGTAACGATCCCCGCATCAAGCCTGGAGAGTCGGCGGAAACAGATGAGGATCAGAGGGTTACTGGCGTTTTGGCTGGGGGACCTGGATTCGAACCAAGGCTTTCCGAGTCAAGAGTCGGAAGTTCTACCGCTAAACTATCCCCCAGCAGAGTTGCATCCGTGAGGATGGCTGGCGCGGAGCAAGTCGATCTACAGGCAACCTGGCGGGCTTGCAACCAGGGTGGCGGGCAGGTTGTGGCCGTGGGTTCCCGCGGCTTGCCCGGTTGTGGCCGACAAGCGGCTTGCGCGAGGCACCTTGCTGGCGGAGACTATGGTCTCGCCAGAGATGAAGGCGTCCGAGTTGGTCCACGCCATGCCTCACATAGCCGGTCAGCCAGTGGAAGATGCCCTGCGCGAGGCTGCGCCCGCGTTCGCTGCGACCACGTTCGCAGCACCCGCCTTCGCCGCTCTCGACCTCGGCACCAACAATTGCCGCCTGCTGATCGGGGCGCCGACTGGCGAGGGCTTCCGCGTGCTGGACAGCTACTCGCGCATCGTCCGGCTGGGCGAAGGCCTGCAGGGCTCGGGCCTGCTGAGCGAAGCGGCGATGGAACGTACGATGCGGGCGCTGCACATCTGCGCGGCGAGGTTGCAGCGCCGGCCGATCCGCGGCCTGCGCGCGATCGCCACGGAGGCTTGTCGCCGGGCCACCAACGGGCCGGCGTTCCTGCGCCGTGTGCAGGCGGAGACCGGGCTCGCCTTCAACATCATCTCGACGCGCGAGGAGGCGGAACTCGCGCTGGAAAGCTGCGCGCCGTTGCTCCGCGGCAAGGGGCGGCGGGCGTTGCTGTTCGATATCGGCGGCGGCTCGACGGAACTCGCCTGGGTGCGCGTGTCGGCCAACGGCGTGCCGGAACTGATCGGCTACGACAGCCTGCCGGTCGGTGTCGTCACACTCGCCGAGCGCTTCGGCCATCACGGCTACGATCCGGCCGGCTACCAGGCCATGGTGGAGCACGTGGCCGGTCTGCTGGCGCCGTTCGAGCGCATTCACTGCATCGATCATGAAATCCGCCAGGGCGGCGTTCGCCTGCTCGGCACCAGCGGCACCGTCACCACGCTGGCCGGCGTGGCACTCAATCTCGAACGCTACCGCCGCCCGATGGTGGACGGCGTCGAATTGAGCGCGCAGGTGACCGGCGACGCGTTGGACCTGCTGCGCGGGCTGGGGCGCGAGGGCCTGGCGCTGCACCCGTGCGTGGGGCCGGACCGCGCGGATTTCGTGCTCCCGGGCTGCGCCATCTTCGAAGCGATCCGATCGGTATGGCCGGCCGATGGTGTCACCGTCGCCGATCGCGGCCTGCGCGAGGGGATGCTGCTGCGGATGATGCGACGCCATCGTGCGGAGCGGCGCACCGCACCGCCCGCCGCTGCTGCCATCGCCGCCACCGAGGCAAGCGCCCTGGCCGACCTGCCCGCCGGCCTGTAGAAGCCCGGGGTGGCCGACACTCCGAAGAGACCCGACAGCAAGAAATCAGGCGCACGCGGGCTGGCCGTCACCCTGCGCACCTCGCGCGGACGCAGCCCCGCCCAGCAGCGCTGGCTGGCCCGCCAGCTCAACGACCCTTATGTCGCCGCCGCACGTGCCCAGGGCCTGCGATCGCGTGCCGCCTTCAAGCTGATGGAGCTAGACGACCGCTTCCACCTGATCGGCCGCGGCACCCGCGTGGTCGATCTGGGCGCCGCACCCGGTGGCTGGGCACAGGTGGCGCTCCAGCGCGGCGCGGGCCGCGTTGTCGGCGTCGATCTGCTGCCGATCGAACCGCTCTCGGGTGCGATGCTGATCCAGGGCGATTTCGACGACCCCGACATGCCGGCGCGGCTGACCGAGCTGATGGGCGGGCCGGCCGACCTGGTGCTCTCCGACATGGCGCCCAACACCACCGGCCACGCCGCCACCGACCACATACGCATCATGGGCCTGGCCGAACTGGCGCTGCATTTCGCCTGCGCCATCCTCGTGCCCGGCGGCGCCTTCGTGGCCAAGGTTTTCCAGGGCGGCACCGAGCGCGACATGCTGCTGCCGATGAAGCAGCGGTTTCGGACCGTAAAGCATGCCAAGCCGCCGGCGAGCCGCAAGGAAAGCAGCGAGCTTTATGTGGTGGCACAGGGATTTAAGTAGGGAAGCAGTCCTTTTTTCGAAAAAGGAGCAAAAAACCTCTGTTCCGCTGTGGCGATGCCCGGCGTGAGCATCGCGACAGCGGAGAGGAAGTCTTTTGCTTCTTTTCTTCAGAAAAGAAGGCCTTCCTTCTACCTTCCGCGCCGCACCGTATAATCCGCCACATCCATCAAACGCTGCCGCACCGCGCCTTCCGGAAATATCCCGAGCGCCGTCTTTGCCCGCTCCACAAACCCGCGCGCCCGTTCCATTGTTGTCTCGATCGCGCCGGTCTGCTCCATCAGCGCCAGCGCGTGGTCCAGGTCGGCGCCGGTCTGTTCGCTGGCCTCGATCGTGCGGCGCCAGAACGCGCGGTCGTCCTCGTTGCCTTCCTTGTAGGCGGCCAGAACCGGACCGGTGATCTTGCCCTCTCGAAAATCGTCGCCAACCGTCTTGCCGAGCTTGGCCTGGTCGGCGGCGTAGTCCAGCGCGTCGTCCACTAATTGGAAGGCGGTGCCGAGATAGAGGCCGAAATCGGCCAGCGCGCGCTCTTCGGCCTCGCCGCGGCCGGCGACCACCGCGCCGATCTGGCAGGCGGCGGCGAACAGCGCGGCTGTCTTGCCCTGGATCACGTCCAGATAGCGCTCGTCCTTGGTGGAGAGGTCGTTCTGCGTGACCAGCTGCAGCACTTCGCCCTCGGCGATGGTGGCAGCGGCCTCCGAGAGGATGCGCAGCACGGCCAGGCTGCCATCGGCGGTCATCAACTGGAAACTGCGCGAGAACAGGAAGTCGCCCACCAGCACGCTGGCCTTGTTGCCGAATACCGCGTTGGCCGTCGCCAGCCCGCGTCGCAGCAGGCTTTCATCGACCACATCGTCGTGCAGCAGGGTGGCCGTGTGGATGAACTCCACGCAGGCGGCGAGCGCCACGTGCCGCTGCCCTGCGCCGCCGGCGGGCGGATAGCCGCATAGCCGTGCGCAGGCCAGCGTCAGGATCGGGCGCAGCCGCTTGCCGCCGGCCGCCACCAGATGGGCCGCCAACTGCGGAATGAGCGAGACCTGGCTTTGCATGTTGGCCACGATCACGCGGTTGCAGGCCAGCAGGTCGTCGCGCACCAGGTCGGCGAGCGCGGTCAGGGCGTCTTCCGCAGAACTTGCGTGCGTCGAAGGGGTCGTTTCATTTTCTTGGCTCACAGCAAGGTCCAACAGCATCTCCCAACCCGCCATGCACCGCCCGGTATGGACGCGCACCCAAGCTTCCAGATAGGGACTGACGGGCGGTTTGCCGAAAAGGGTCCCGGAGCCCGAAGCTGCCGTCCGCCGCGCGGCAAGTCGCGCCACGCTGGTAGACGTCCAGCATATCGGCGGGAACGTGGGGGTTCAAGGCAGTCAGGCCGCCTTGGCCGGAAAGGGTGGTGTCGACCATGGATGTTGTGCTGCTGACGAACGACCCGATCAGGCTGAGTTTCGTGGCCTGCCTTCTGCGGGACGCCGGGATAGAGGCGATGGTGCTCGACCAGCAGATGAGCGCACTGGAGGGCAGCATCGGTGCCATACCGCGCCGGCTGGTAGTGGCCAGCGAGGACCGTGCCCGTGCGCTGCGCGTACTGGCCGAAGCCGGGCAGACGTGAACGCGCCGGACGGCTCGCCCGATTGGTCGCCCGATTGCTCGCTGGGCAGCCTGCTCGGCGGACAGGTGGCTTACCGCCAGCAGTGCCACGGCTATCGCACCGGAATCGAACCCGTTTTGCTGGCCGCGAGCATTCCCGCCCGGCCGGGCGAGCACGTGGTGGAAGCGGGAACCGGGGCGGGCGCCGGCCTGCTTTGCCTGGCCGCACGCGTGCCCGGGATTGCCGGGCTTGGCCTGGAGATCGACCCGAGCCTCGCGCGGTTGGCGCAGGCCAATTTTGAAGCGAATGGCCACACAACGCTGCAGGCCGTCGCTCAGGACCTTGGCTGCTGGTCTGCACCGGCCAGCTACGATCACGCGTTCGCCAATCCGCCTTGGCATGCCGACGACAGCACCGCGTCGCCCAATCCCGCCACGAGGACCGCGAAATCGGCCGCATGCGACCTCCTGGCCAACTGGATTCACCGGCTTGCCGCGTCATTGCGGCGCCGCGGCACACTCAGCCTGATTCTGCCCTCGGCCTGCATCGCCGATGCCATGGCGACTCTCGTGCAGGCGAACTGCGCTGAAGTGACGTTGATTCCGCTATGGCCCCGCGCCGGTCAGGCCGCCAAGCTCGCCATTGTGCGCGGCGTGCGGGAGGGCAAAGGACCCACCCGCATCGCGCCCGGCCTCGTATTGCACGAGGAGGATGGCGCCTACGCGGCTTCCGCCGAACGGATATTGCGCCATTCGGGGGCGCTGGCCTGAGGAGGCGCAGCCGGATCGCACGATCTCCGTTCGGCGCCGCGTCGCCTGCTACCCGCCGGGTTCGCGATGGCGCAGATGCCATAGGCGCTCATGTGCGGCGACGAGGCTCTCCAGGGATTTGCGCCGGTTTTGCTCGGCAGGCACGCCACGACGCGTAAGCATCAACTCAAGCGTTTTCAGCAGTTGCTCGGCCACCACGAGATCCTGCGCATCGCATGCGTGATGGAACGCCACCAAAATCTTGTCGGACAACCGACGCCCCTGCCGGGCTGCCGGGCTACCCAACTCGAAGCTTTTAAGCTCGCTATCGGCGAAGTCACTCATTGCTGTGTTGAACCCCCGCTGACGATCTCGCCGCTGCGCCTGAAAGTAGGAAATAAGCACTTATGTCGCCTACACAACGGGTTGGTTCGTCATGGCGAGCCAGCCGCAGCGTCTCGATACATGTAAAGTCATAACGTGTCATGCACGACATCTACAACCATGACGCGCAATCTCAAATGTGGTTCACCGCATGGCAGATGCCATCTTGCGCCAGCCGGCTGCTTCGCCGTCAGGCCTTTCGGTCGGTTCCTTGATCATTGGCCGGCTTGGCCACCACGACCATGGCAGGACGAAGAAGCCGCCCGTTGAGGGTCCATGCGCGGCTCCACGCCGTGGTGATCGTGCCGGGCGGGTGCTCGGAGGTTTCCTGCTCGGCCATCGCCTGGTGCAGATTGGCGTCGAACGGCTTGCCGGCCGGGTCGTCGGCGAGGATGCCGTTCCGCTCCAGCAAAGCCACGAAGCTGCGTTCCACACCCTCGAACCCGTCGCGCAGCTTGGCCACGATCTCGGGCTCGCCGGGCGCGGCAGCCGGCAGGTTGGCCAGGCCGCGGCGCAGGTTTTCGGCCGCCTCGACGACATCCTTGGCGAACTTCTGCACCGCATATTGGCGCGTCTCGTCCACCTCGCGTTTGGAGCGCGCACGTATGTTCTGCGTCTCTGCCTCGGCACGCATCCAGCGGTCGCGAAAATCGTCGCGCTCGGCCTCGAGCTCGGCAATGCGGCTGGCGGCCTCGCTCATCAGGGCATCGGCGGTCGGGGCCGTCGATGCGGCCTCCGTGGGATCGAAATTGTCGCTCATGCAGCGCAGGTAGGCGATCCGTTCCGGGTGAACAAGAGCGCGCCGCCCTTCGGCACCGCGCGTGCCATGCCGATCACGCATTACAGGTCTGGACGGCCCAAGCCGTGCGCGTCCTGACGACCTAAGCCGTGCGCGTTTTGACGACCTAAGCCGTGCGCGTCCTGACGACCTAAGCCGTGCGCGTTTTGACGCGACGTATCACCAGCCGGCCCTGCACACGGTGGTCGACGCGCCAGCTGATGCGTGCCGCACGACCCGGGCCCAGCAACTGCCAGAGCAGGAACAGCAGAGCGACGATCGCCGCGACTGCCAGGATAGGCACGACCACGTTGATGATCTGGATTTCCAGGCTCGGCGGCGGCGGCGGCGGCGCGTGGGTCGGCAGGCGCTCTATCACGCCCGGCCGTGGCGGCGCGGCGACATGATGTGGCCCGCGTACCAGCTCGGGGTCGCTCGACGGCCAGAGCAGGAACTCGATCAGCAGCGCGGCAAACAACCCGCCCACCGCGGCCAATACTGTGCCCATCCCGGCCTGCAGCTTGACCCGCGACTTGCGGCCGCGGTCCAGCCGGCGACGATCTTCCATCTCCGGGTGCGGGCGATAGCCGTCGCGTATTCGCCCCACCGTCGGCACGACCATATAGACGGGCGTCGCCGACCGCACGATCGTGGCCTCCTCCAGCTCGGCCGCTTCCTGTCCACCGCGATAGGCCAGGCTGGCCGCATAGGCGCGCAGCGCTTCGGTGCCCTCCACGATCACGTAGCGTGGCGCCTTGTTCAGGGCGACGTCCAGCTCGGCGCGCGTGCGTACGAAAGCGGAGCGGCGAAAATATTTCAGGGCGCGCAGCAGGTCTCGCAGCGCCTCGATCGTGGGGCTACCGCTATCAGCCATTATTCCGTTTCCGCATACAGCCCGCTTCTAAGCCCAACCCGCCGACACACCAATGCCCAAGGCAGACACACTGCCGGACATGCAATAACCAAACCTTATGGGCCGCGCGTCCGGGGAACCGCGTCCCGCCTACCCGAGCAACCGCCCGATCACCCGGGCCGTGTAGTCCACCACCGGAATGATCCGCCCGTAATTTATCCGCGTGGGCCCGATGACCCCGATAGCTCCCACGATCCGGTCCGCCTCGTTGCGCGCCGGCGCCACGATCATCGATACCCCGCTGGTGCCGAATAGCGCACTCTCCGCGCCGATGAAAATCCGCACACCCTCGGACTGCTCGGCAAGTTCGAGCAGCCGCATCATCGTCTCCTGCGTCTCCAGCCGGTCGAACAGCACCTGTATCTCGGCCAGATTGGCGATCTGCGTCACATCGGCCAGCAGCCGCCCCTGCCCGCGCACGATCAGGCTGCCGCCGCGCCCCGTCTCCGTCCAGGTCGCGAGCCCCGCTTCCACCACGCCCGCCGCCAGCAGGTCGAGCTGTCCGCGGTCCTGCGCCATCTCCTCGGCCACCCGCCGGCGCAGCTCCATCAGCGTGCGCCCGGCCGCCCGCGCATTGAGGTAATTGGCCGCCTCCGTGAGTGCCGACGGCGGCAAACCCGGTGGTATCTCGATCACCCGGTTTTCCACCTGTCCGTCGGCGGCCACCAGAATCACCAGTGCCCGACCCGAGCCCAGCGAGGCAAACTCGATATGCTTGATCGCGCCGTCGGACTTGGGCGCCAGCACCATGCCCGCAGCCTGGCTGAGGCCGGACAGCATGGCCGACGCGTCCGACAGGGTGTCCTGCAGGCTGCGGCCATGCGCGGCCAATGTCCGCGAAATCGCCTCGCGCTCGTCCTCCGGCAAATCGCCGAACTGCAGCAGCCCATCGACGAACAGGCGCAGGCCGCGCTCCGTCGGCAGGCGCCCCGCACTGGTGTGCGGCGCGTAAAGCAGCCCGGCCTCGGTAAGGTCCGCCATCACGTTGCGAATGGTGGCGGGCGAGAGCGCGATCGGCAGGCGGCGGGCAAGCGTGCGGCTGCCGACAGGCTCGCCGGTGCCCACATATTGCTCGACGATCTCGCGCAGCACCGCGGCGGCGCGCGGGTCCAGGCCTGGGGGGAGCGGTCGCTGGTCCATCGTGAAGATATAGCGCGGGGCGACGAAATGCCCCAAACAGCGAAACACGCAGTCCTTTTTTGAAAAAAGGACCAAAAGACTTTTGTAAAGCCGTCGCGTGCTCGTCGTGCGCATCGCGACAGCGGAGAAAAAAGTCTTTTGCTTCTTTTCTAGAGGAAAGAAGGCCTTCCTTTTTCCAGGATACCGTCATGCGACACGAAAACCGCGCAGCCGACCAGCTCCGCCGCGTCTCCATCGAGCCCGGCTTTTCCCACCACGCCGAGGGGAGCTGCCTCATCCGCATGGGCGGCACCGAGGTGCTGTGCACCGCCAGCGTTGAGCCGAAAGTGCCGCCGTTCATGCGCGGCCAGGGCAAAGGCTGGGTGACCGCCGAATACGGCATGCTGCCGCGCGCCACCCACACGCGCGGCGACCGCGAGGCGGCGCGCGGCAAGCAGTCCGGCCGCACGCAGGAGATCCAGCGCCTGATCGGCCGTTCGCTGCGCGCCATCACCGACCGCGCGGCGATGGGCGAGATGACGGTGGCGCTGGATTGCGACGTGCTGAATGCGGATGGCGGCACGCGCTGCGCCAGCATCACCGGTGCGTATGTGGCCTTGGCACTCGCGTTCCGGCATCTGGTCGCCAAGCGCGTCATCGCCGCGATCCCGCTGACCAGCCAGGTGGCCGCCATCTCCTGCGGCCTGGTCGAGGGCGAGGCACGGCTGGATCTGGACTATGTCGAGGATAGCGGCGCCGAGGCGGACGCGAACTTCGTGCTGACCGAGGCGGGCATCGTGGAGATTCAGGGCACGGCCGAGCAGTCGCCGTTCACCGAGGCGCAGTTCCTCGACCTGCTGCGGCTGGCCAAGCTCGGCACCACGCAATTGTTCGAGGCGCAACGGGCCGCGCTGGCTTGAGCACGCCACGCCGTCTCGCGGCCGGCACGCGCCTGCTGCTGGCCAGCCACAACGCCGGCAAGCTACGCGAGCTGGCCGAGCTGATGCAGCCGTTCGGAATCGAGACGGTCGGCGCCGGCGAACTCGGCTTGCCCGAGCCGGAGGAGACCGCGCCTGATTTTGCCGGCAACGCGCGGCTGAAGGCGCTGGCGGCGTCCACTTCGTCCGGGCTGCCTGCCCTTGCCGACGATTCCGGCTTCTGCGTGGCGGCACTCGGGGGCGCGCCCGGCGTGCTCTCCGCACGCTGGGCAGGTCCCGGGAAAGACTTCGCCGCGGCGATGGATCGCATCCATCAGGCGCGCGGCGATGCGGCCGACGACCGTGCCTGGTTCGTTTGCGTGCTGTGCCTGGCGTGGCCCGACGGGCACAGTGCCAGCTTTCTGGGGCGGGTCGAAGGCTCGCTCGCCTGGCCACCACGGGGCAATCGCGGGTTCGGTTACGACCCGATGTTTCTGCCGGCAGGCGGCGTACTCACCTTTGGAGAGATGGAGCCATACGCCAAGCACGCGGCCAGCCATCGCGCGCGCGCCATGGCCGCCCTCGTCGCAAGCCGCATCGGCGACGCCTGACCGAGACGATACGGGAAAATCATGCCGTCCTTGGCATGACCAAGGGGTCACCGTTGAAACGGCGACCCCGTGTGTTTACGCCTTCGATCGCCGCAGGCCACTGCCTGCCGCGCGGACCAGAACGCGCAGCAGCCCTGTCTGCGTGATGGCGCGCGTCGCCGGCGCCAGCATGGCGGCAAAGGTCAGGCTCTGGCGGGCTTGCTCCAGGCTCTGGTCGCGCACCCGGCGCGCTTCCTCGGCGATCGGGTCGGGCATTTTGCCGGTGGCCATCATCGCGAACACGCCCGCTACGACCAGGTCGAGCACGAAGACGATGAGCGTCGAGACCAGCGGCGAGAGGTGGGCGAACTGCTCGAGCGCATCGATGATCAGCACGTGCAGCAGCGCCAGCATGGCGAGGCCGAACACGGCGGCCACCGCGCCATAGGCGGCGCGGCGGGCAAACACCGTAGCCAGCCGGCGCACCAACAGAAGCTCCGCCTGTGCGGCGACGCGAGCGAGACGTACGGTGCGCATGATCGGCTGACCCTTACTTCGTGATTCGGCCGAACAGGAAACCGACGGCCGCGGCAACGCCGATGGCGATCAGCGGCATGTCGCGGACCTGGTCGGCCACCGCGTCGGCGCCATCCTCGGCATAGCCGCGCGCTTGCTTGGCGTAGGTTTGCGCGTAGCCGCCGGCCTTGCTGGCTGCATCCTGCGCGTAGCTGCCGGCGCGGTCCGCGTAATCCTGTGCGTAGCTGCCGGCACGGCCGGCGGCTTTCTGCGCGCGCCGGCCGGCATCGTGCAGCACCGGCGTCACCCGGTCGTCCATCAGCTGGTTGACCTGTTCGCGCAAGGCACGCAGTTCGTCACGGGCAGAATCGGATACGGCCATCTGGCACTCCTGTCGTTATCATCACATGCGGCGCGCCTTGCGGTGCACCGTCCTGCCCACCAACGCCACCTTCCGGGGCAGGTTGCCATGCCGTATCATCCTGGTTTGGGGGAGCGTGCATGGACAAGGCGGCGTTGAAGCTGGCCGGGCTGACCAGCCTGACCGGCCGCCGAGCCGAACCGGCCGGCGGTGGGGCGGGCCGGCTGCACGGCGTGGACTGGGTGCCGGTGCCGGGGGCGCTCAATGTGGTTCTGGGTGCAGAAGGTGCGGGCAAGTCGGCTCTTCTGCGCGCGATCGCCGGGATGGACCGGACGCTTGGCAGCATCACCCTGGACGGCGCGCCGCCCAATTCCCACGCCATCGGCGCCATGCTGCGGGGTGACGTGCTGGCCGCGAACCTGACGCTCGCCGAGAATGTGGCAGCGCCGCTGCGGCACGCCCGCCTGAAGGCCGAGTCGTGCCGCCGGCTGGTCGCCGAAGCGCTCGACCTGATGGACCTCTCCGGTCTGGCCGAGTTGCGGCCCGACCGGGCCACCCCCGCCCAGCGCCAACGGGCGTTGCTGGCGCGCGCCATCGTCGCGGCGCCGCGCCTGCTGCTTCTCGACGAGCCGTTCGCCGCACAGGATCCGGCTGCGCGTGCCGCCCTGATCGCCGGCGTGCGGCGCGTTCATACGCTGCTGGGTGCGACGACGGTGCTGGCGACCGGGGAGAGTGCCGACGCGATGGCCGCCGCGGACGCGCTCGCCATATTGCAGGACGGCAGAATCGTGCAGCACGGCCCGCTCGAGGAGGTGTTTGAGCGTCCAGGCTGCGAGCGGACGGCGGCGCTGCTGGGCGAGATCAACCGCCTGCCCGGCCGCGTCGGCGAAATCGACGATGATCTGGCCACCGTCCGGCTCGATTGCGGGCCGACAGTGCAAGCCCGCGCCGGCACAGGGTTGCAGGAGGGCGACGCCTGCGTTGTGACGCTACGGCCCGACCGGATCGCGGCTGTGGCCGCTACCGCAGCCGAGCTCGGAGCGGACGCGCTGGACGCGATCCTGATCGAAGCCCGCTTCGTGGGCGACAGCTACCGCCTGCGCTTCCTGATCGGCACTGGCGCAGCCATCGTTGCCAAGCGCCCCGCCGTTGCCGGCCTGCGTGGCCTTATTGTCGGGCAAACAGCCGCGCTCGCCTGGCAAGCCCACCAGGCCACGGCATTCAGCACCTAAATAGCAAAAGCCTCTTGGTCCTTTTTTCGAAAACGGACTGCTTGCTTCCTACCCCCCAGGCGGCACCGTCACGCAAGCCTGCGCATGGGCCTGCAAACTTCCGCAAGCCGCCGACGCCGTCTCCGCCGACAGCCCCGACAGCCGAGCCCGATACAGCACGTGCCCGCCGAACGGGGAGGTGGCGCCGAGCACAGTGCGCGCGCCGCCCAGTTCGCGTGGCGCCAGCACGCGCACGCTTTCGGCCATGCGGCGGGCTTCTCCGGCATTGCTGTAGGCGCCGACCTGGATTGCCCAGCGGCCTGCGGACATCGCTGGCCGGACAGTCGCCGCACTGGCCGACGGGAACAGGCTGTAGGAGTGACGCGGCGGCGCATACGCGGTCTGCGCGGCTGGCGGCGGGGCGTAGGCGACGCGCACGGCAGGCGGAGTCGCCACGCTGCCGTACGGCACCGGCGCGGGCAGCGACGCCTGGGCAAGGGACGATTGCGGCAAACCCGTCGAGGGCGCTGGGCGTGGCGTAAAAGCAGGAGGTGGCGGCGTATAGACGGCGACACGCACGGCGGCGGGGCGGCAAGGCGCGTCCGGGTCGTAGGCGGCGTTCGGGTCCTGCACGCAACCGGAAGATCGGCCCCAGGAGGCTTGCGTGCGCGGTGGCGGGCTGTACTGCGCGACCCGGACCGGCGTGCGTGCGGCAGCCGGGGCGGACTGGCACGGCGCGTCCGGATCGTAGGCGGCGTCCGGGTCCTGCCAGCAGCGCGCGGTGCCCTGCCGTGCGTAGGCATGCGGCACCGGGCCAGGCCGCGGCTCGGACCGGCTGGCGAGCACGGCGAGCGTTCCGCTGAGCGGCCGGTCGCGGCCCAGATAGGGCGCGGTGCTGGCGAGGTAGTTCACCGTCTCGTACGGCAGGCTGCCATGGCCGGCGAGATAGAGCTCCACGCGGTGCGGCCCGGCATTGTACGCGGCCAGAAAGGCGGGCGAGCCGAAGCGGCCATAGAGATCCTTGATATAGCCGGTGCCGGCCATGATGTTGTCGTGCGGCTCGTACGGATCGCGCCCAAGGCCGAAACGGTCCGCCAACTCGCTGTAGGTGGCCGGCATGAGCTGCATCAGGCCCATCGCGCCGGCGTCGGACGTGATGGGCTGGCCGTTGCGGAACTGGTGGCCGCCGCTTTCCTGGTGGATTACCGTGCGTATCCAGCGCTCCGGCACCGAAAAGCGGTTCGAGGCCTGGTGAATATACGGGCCCCACGGGTCCTCGGCGGTGCCGGGCGGCGGGTAGCTCGGGTAGCCCGTGCTGGTGACGGCCGCGCGGTGCGAGCCGCCGCCGCATGCGGCGAGCGTACAGGCCAGCAACACCGGCAACGCGGCCCGGGCCGTGCGCATGAGGTGCCGACGTTGCATGACCCGAACACTGCCCCGGCTTGTGCGCGCAGATCAACAGAGTTGTGCAAATTGCTGTTTTGTGCGGCGACTCCGCCACGCCATCCGCGTGTTTGCTCAGCCGGGCTTGACTAGCCGGTGCTGTTTGCGGCCGGCCGACAGCTTCATCGCGCCGTCGTGCAGATCGGCCGAACCGACGAGCCGGCTTTCGTCGCCGACCACCGCGTCGTTCAGCCGCGCACCGCCACCGCGGATCAGCCGGCGCGCCTCGCCGTTGCTGGCCGCCAACCCGGCTTCGGCCAGCAGCCGGTAGATCGGAATGCCCGCGTCCAGATCGGCAATCCGGACGGTATGGGTGGGCAGCGTGTCGGCAGCCTGTCCCTGCTCGAAAGTGGCGCGCGCCGTCGCCGCCGCAGCATCCGCCGCCGCGCGGCCGTGCAGCAAGGCGGTCGCCTCGGTTGCCAGCGTCTTCTTCGCCTCGTTGATCTCCGCCCCGCCCAGCGCCTCCAGCCGGGCGATGTCGTCGAGCGCCAGGTCGGTAAACAGGCGCAGGAAACGGCCCACGTCCGCATCCTCGGTGTTGCGCCAGAACTGCCAGAAATCGTACGGCGAGAGGCGGTCGGCGCTCAGCCACACCGCACCGCTGGCCGTCTTGCCCATCTTGGCGCCGGAGGACGTGGTCATCAGCGGCGTTGTCAGCCCGAACGCCTGCGCGCCACGCAGGCGCCGCACCAGATCCACGCCGCCGACGATGTTGCCCCACTGGTCCGAGCCGCCCATCTGCAGCGTCACGCCATGGCGCCGGTGCAGCTCGCAGAAATCGTAGCTCTGCAAAATCATGTAGTTGAATTCGAGAAACGTCAGCGGCTGTTCGCGCTCCAGCCGCAGCTTCACGCTGTCCATCGTCAGCATGCGGTTGATGGTGAAATGCGGCCCCACTTCGCGCAGCAGCGAGATGTAGCCGAGACCCTCCAGCCAATCGGCGTTGTTGGCCATCAGTGCGTCGTTGCCGGCATCGCCGAACCGCAGATACGGCGCGAAGTTGCGGCCGATGCCCGCCATGTTCCCGGCAATCGTGTCGTCCGTCAGCATTCGCCGCGTCTCGTCCTTGCCGGACGGATCGCCGATTTTCGTCGTGCCGCCGCCCATCAGCGCCACCGGCCGGTGGCCGTGTTTCTGCGCCAGCCGCATCAGCATGATCGGCACCAGGCTGCCGACATGCAGGCTGTCGGCGGTGCAATCGAAGCCGATATAGAACGTCACCATGCCGGCGTTGAGCGCGGCGCCGAGCGCATCGGCGTCGGTGCATTGGTGGATGAAGCCGCGGGCTTGAGCTTCCTGCAGGAAATCGTTGGACATGGACTTCGGGTAGCGGAAGCAAGAGAAGCAAGAAAGCGGTTCTTTTTTGAAAAAAAGAACCAAAAACTTTTGCTCCTGGAGCTTGGCGACGGACGATGATGGTCATTGGGCTGATGAGCGGGACGTCGCTGGACGGGGTGGATGCGGCGGCGATCGAGACGGATGGGGTGGCGGTGCAGGGGTTCGGGCCTTCGCTCACCGTGGCTTACACGCCGGAGTTGCGGGCCGATCTGCGGCGGCTGATCGACGAAGGCGAGGACGCGGTGCCCGACGCGGCCCATCGGATGACGCTGGTGCATGCCGAAGCGGTGCGCCGGCTGGGCGTGCCGGCCGAGCTGATCGGGTTCCACGGCCAGACCATCCTGCACGCGCCCGAGCGCGGCATCACCCGGCAGATCGGCGACGCCGGGCTGCTTGCGAGGCTGACCGGCATGACCGTGGCCTGCGATTTCCGCCTGGCCGATGTCGCCGCCGGCGGCCAGGGTGCGCCGCTCGTGCCCGTCTTCCATGCTGCTATGGCACGCGCGCTGCCCAAGCCGCTGGTGGTGCTCAATATCGGCGGCGTCGCCAACCTCACCTACATCGCGGCCGACGGGACCCTGCTGGCGTGCGACACCGGCCCCGGCAACGCGCTGCTGGACGATTGGATGGCGCGTCGCACGGGCCGGGCGATGGACGAAGGCGGCCGCGTGGCGTCGGAAGGTGTGGTGGACGAGGCGTTGCTGGCGGCGCTGCTGGCCGATCCGTTCTTCGCGCGGCCAGCGCCCAAATCGCTCGATCGGCAGCATTTCGCCGCGTCACTCGGCCGCATCGATCACCTGACGACCGAGAATGGTGCGGCGACGCTGGCGTCGTTCACGGCGCGTGCGGTGGCACTTTGCCCCCTGCCCGCGCCGCCGCTCCGGGTGCTGGCGACCGGCGGCGGCCGCCATAACCACGCCATCATGCAGGCCCTGCGCGCCGCAATCGCAGCACCGGTCGATCCGGTGGAAGCGGTCGGCTGGGATGGCGACGCACTGGAAGCACAATGTTTCGCCTATTTGGCCGCCCGTGTCGTCCGTGGTCTGCCCCTGAGCTTTCCCACCACCACCGGCGTCCCCTCCCCACAAACCGGAGGCCGGTTGATAAAAGCCCGGTAAGCAAAGTTTTTCGGTCCTTTTTTTCCAAAAAAGGACTGCTTGCTCAACTTAGAAAAAACGCAAGCATCGCCTCGGAAGCATCCGGCCCCCGCGGCTCCGTAAAACTCCCTGCTGCGTCTCCGCCCGACCAAGCATGTCCCCCGCCATGCACCGTCCAGCGTTCCAGCACCGCGCGCCCCGTGCGGTCGCGCTGCACGGATCGCGTGTAGGCCAGCCCGCCGGGCGCGCGGCTGTTCGACACGTCGGGCAATCGCGCGGCGGGCTCGGCCACCTGGTCGGCGACGGCCTGGGCGTTGGCTTCGTTGACCGTCGTGTCGGCATCGCCGTGAAAGATGATCGTGCGCATGCGGTGGCGGCCTTGGCCTGGCCGGCCCTGGCGCATGGCGGCGAACGCGCTCGGCACATCGTGGGCGGCGCCGCAGGCCAGGCCGGAATGCACGCCGACGGCTGCGAACAGGTCCGGGTAGCCGGCGCCGAGCGCCTGGGCGAATGCGCCGCCTGCCGAGAGGCCCGCAACAAACACGCGCTTGGGGTCCGCGCCGTGCGCGCCGGCGATCTGGCGCACCATGCCGGAGAGGATATCGACTTCGCCGGCGCCCGCGGTGCGTTCGGCCGGGCTGAACCAGTTCCAGCAGCGTTGGGCGTTCGCGGCCTGCACCTGCATCGGATAGAGCACGAGCGCGCCGCTTCGGGCCGCATGCTCGTTCATGCGTGTGCCGGCGGCGAAGTCGTCGGCCGTTTGCCCGCAGCCATGCAGCATGACGATCAGTGCGGGCCGTGCGGCGGGTTTGGCGGGCACGAACAGCCGGTAGGGCCGTGTGCCGGCCGGGCTGGTGAAGGTGCCGGCGCGCATGGTGGTTTGCGGCGTGAGACCGGGCACGTGCGGCATCTGGATGGCCGGCATCTGCTTGGCGGCTGCGGCGAACACACGGCGGGCGGCGTCCGCCGACGACATCAGCCGGTTTGCATGGGCGCGCAGCCTTCGAGGATCGAACAGGGAGACTGGCATGGATACCTCGTGTGTTCGCGTGCGACGGAAGCGGGCGGACCGCACATTCGACCCGCACGAACATACTTGGGTGCACTGCAGCATGAATGCGAGGAACAGCTTCGTGGGCGGGGGGGCGCCGGTACGCAACTCCCCCTTGGATGAGCGCAGGGCATCCTCATCCGGTGAATTCACCGGGTGGCGAGAACGCACGCGGTCGTTTCTGCGGGACCAAGCAAAAAGCTTTCGGCGGCCCCGCTGGACGGTGCATACACCATCGCAATGACCGATCTCACGCAAGGCTCGATTGGGCGGCACATCATCAGCATGGCAGGCTTCATTGCCGCCGGGCTGGTGTTTCAGTCGGCCTATTTCGTCGTCGACCTGTATTTCGTCTCGCGTCTCGGCGCCGAAGCCGTAGCCGGCGTCTCCTCGGCCGGCAACTTCTTCTTTCTCTCGCTGGCAGGCGCGCAGCTCGTGGGCGTGGGTGCGCTGTCGCTCATCTCGCAGGCGATCGGCCGCAAGGACGACGCCTATGCCGAACTGGTTTTCAACCAGGTGCTCGTGCTGTCGCTGCTGTTCTCCGCGGCTTGTCTGATCCTGGGCTACAGCCTGGCCGGCGTGGCCAGCGCCACGCTGGGGGCAGACGCACCTTCGGCCGCCTATGCCCGATCGTATCTCTACGGCTTCCTGCCGTCGCTCGCGGTCGGCTTTCCCGGCACGGTGGCCGGCTCCGCCTTGCGCGCACAGGGTGTGGTGCGGCCGACCATGCTGCTGCAGACCGGTTCGGTGGTCGTCAACGTCATCCTGGCGCCGGTCCTGATCGCGGGCTGGGGCACCGGCCATCCGCTCGGCGCTTTCGGCGCGGGGCTGGCGAGTTCGATCGCATCGGTCGGCGGCATGCTCATCATCGCGTTCATCTGGCCGCGCATCCAATCGAAGCTGCATGTGCGGCGCGCTTCACTCGCGCCGCGAATGGATGTGTGGCTCGGCCTGGTCAGAGTGGGCCTGCCGGCGGCGGGCGAATTCTTCATCATGTTCGTCATTACCGCGGTGCTTTATCTGTCGATCCGCCGTTACGGGGCGCAGGCGCAGGCGGGCTATGGCATTGGCGCCCGCGTGATGCAGGCGATATTCCTGCCGGTGATGGCCATCTCGTTCGCAGCCGCCCCGGTTGCCGGGCAGAATTACGGTGCTCGCCGCCGGGATCGCGTGCTGGAGACGTTTCGCACGTCGATCACCTACGCCACCATCTGCATGACGGTGCTGACCGTATTCTGCCAGATCCGGCCCGACCTGCTGTGCCGGCCTTTTACCAGCGACCCCGTGGTGCTCCCGATCGCCACGCGGTTCCTGCGCACGATCTCCTGGAATTTCGTGGCGGCGGGCGTCGTGTTTTCCTGTTCGGGCATGTTCCAGGCGCTGGGCGACACGCGGCCTTCCTTCATCAGCAGCATGACGCGGCTGCTGACGTTCGCATTGCCGTGCGTGGTGCTGGCGAATTACGCGCCGGCGGTGCTGACGGATTTCTGGGCATCGTCGAACGTGTCGGCCCTCGTGCAGGCCGCGACAAGCCTGTGGCTGCTGCGCCGGTTGCTACGCGCGCGCTTGCCGATGCCGGTGATGAACGAGCCGAGCACGCTGCCGGAATTGCATGCGAGCTAGGCGCCGGACCGGTGCCTGTTTTGACAACCAGATTTCGTTTCACGTCCCCTTTTGAGGGATGCTTCGAAAGGCACCCTGTTCTGCTTGTGAGCCGTGTGAACGCTTTGCCGGCTCATGCCGGCGGCAGCGTGCCGTAAGCGAGGCCCATCGCCTCGATGTCGGAAAGCTTGGCCGTCAGTGCTGACCAGTCGTCGTGCTCGGCGATCGGCAACCAGATACGCTCCACCTCGCCGATCAGCAACGTGCAAGGCTGCTTCTGACGAAAATAGGAATGCTCCAGCCGGTCCGGCGCGGCGGGCGCATAGTCCTCTGCCAGATCGCGCCAGGCTTCAAACGCGGCACCCTGATATAAGCGCGCGATCGGGCTCGCCAGTGCGCGCGCACGGCTGGCTTTGCCTCCATACCAATCGAAAAACGCCTGTTCGAAATCGGCTTGCAATTCGTAGAGGAAGGTCCACCACGCCTGCACCAGCGCGCCGTCGTCGGCCTCGTTGCGTGGTGCCAGGCCAAGCCGGCGCAACACATGGCCCGCCAGAGCCATCCGGAATACCGAGGCAAATACTGAAAGCGCCTGCTGCAACAAATCTTGCGTGGCGAGCGGCAGCAGGCATTCGGCCAGCCGCACCAGATTCCATTGCAGCGTGTCCGGCTGACGGCCGAAAGCATACAGGCTGGAATGATCGAAATACGCGGCGGTGAAGGCAGGATCGTAGGTCGGCAGAAAACGCCAGGGCCCGTAATCGAAGCTCTCGCCGGTGATGTTGATGTTGTCGGTGTTCAGCACGCCATGCACGAAGCCGGCCGCCATCCATTGCGCGCCCATATGCGCCACACGCACGCATACTGCACGCAGAAATGCAGCGACGCGCTCTGCTTCATCCGCGTCCGCGGCTTCCGGGATGGCGACGTCGATCGCGTGGTCGACCAGGCGTTGCAGCGCTTCGTCGTCCTGCTCGTAAGCCAGGCGCTGGAACGTGCCGATGCGGATATGGGTGTGGCTGAGCCGGACAAGCACCGAACTGCGCGTGGGCGAAGGCTCATCCCCGCGCACCAGATCCTCGCCGGTTTCGATCAGGCTGAAGCTCTTGCTGGTATAAACACCTTGCGCTTCCAGCATGGAAGTCGCCAGCACCTCGCGCACGCCGCCTTTCAACGTAAGCCGACCGTCCGCTGTGCGCGAATACAGCGTGGTGCCGCTGCCCTTGGTGCCGAGATCGAGCAGCCGACCGTCGACCAGGTCATGCAGTTGCGCAAACAGGAAACCGCGGCCGTCGCCCAGATCGGGATTGTAGGAACGGAACTGGTGGCCGTGATAACGCAACGCAAGCGGTGTCTGCAGGCTGCCTTGCACCGGTTCGAAGCGGCCGAAATGGGCGATCCATTCTGCGTCCGTCAGGTCGCCCAGGCCGACGCGCTCGGCCCAGACCTGATTGCGATAGCGTAAGATGTGGCTTGGGAATGAGGCGGGCCTGGCTGCGTCGAAGAATTTTTCGCCTAATGCGACATGTTTGACGGAGGGGCGATGGTTCAACGATGACTCCGTCAGCAGAAAGGAAAGCCTTGTTTTTGGAAGAAAGGAAGCAAAACACTTTTGTCAGGTTGGCAGCATCGTTTTGATGCGGGCGATCAGGGCGTCCAGCGTGAACGGTTTGGCGATGAGTTCCATGCCGGGTTCCAGGGCGTCGCCTTGGGCGAGTTCGGCATTGTGGGCGTAACCGGTCATGAACAGCACGGGCAGGTTCGGGCGCGAGGCGCGTGCGGCGTCGGCCAGTTGGCGGCCGTTCAGGCCGGGCAGACCGACGTCGGTCACCAGCAGATCCACCCGCGCGCCAGACTGCAGGATTTTCAGGCCTGACGGCCCGTCCTGCGCATCGAGCGTCGCGTAGCCAAGCTCGGCCAGTGTTTCCAGCACCAGCATCCTGACCGTGGCCTCGTCCTCAACCACCAGCACCGTCTCGCCGGCGCCGGCCAGCCGCGTGCCATCCTGCGTGCCGGCGCCGTCCAAATCCTCCTGCGACACCTGGCTCTCGCGCGGCAGATAGAGTTCGAACACGGTGCCGACGCCCGCCTCCGACTGCACGCGCACGTGCCCCGCCGATTGCCGGATGAAGCCGTATAGCATCGACAAGCCCAGCCCGGTGCCCTGGCCGAGCGGCTTGGTGGTGAAGAACGGCTCGAACGCGCGCGCCAGCACCTCGGGGCTCATGCCCAGCCCGGCATCTTCCACCGACAGCATGACGTAGTCGCCTTCCGCGATGTCTCCGCTCAGCACGCCCGGATGGGTGGCCGGCACCTGCTCGTTCGATGTCCCGATCAGCAGCCGGCCGCCGCGCGGCATCGCGTCGCGCGCGTTGATCGCGAGGTTCAGGATCGCATTTTCGAGCTGGTGCGGATCGGTCAGGATCGGCCACAGATCGCCCGACAGACTCATCTCCAGCAGGATCGCAGGCCCGAGCGTGCGCGCGAGCAGATCCTCCATGCCGGTCATCAGCGCGTTGGCGTCCACACGCTTCGGGTCGAGCGGCTGGCGACGGGCGAACGCCAGCAATCGCTGTGTGAGAGAGGCCGCACGCATCGCCGAAGCGGTGGCCGCCTCGGCGTAGCGCGCCAGCCCGTCCGTGCGACCGCTCGCCAGGCGGCGGCTCATCAGTTCGAGGCTGCCGACGATCCCGGTCAGCAGATTGTTAAAATCATGCGCGATGCCCCCGGTCAGCTGGCCCACAGCCTCCATCTTCTGCGCCTGGCGAAGCTGCTCCTCCACGCGCCTGCGCTCGGTGAGGTCCATCGCTTCGGGCAGAATGGCAATCACCTGGCCCGCCTCGCCGCGGATCGGCCTGAGCGACAGGTCGTAGGCCCGCTTGCCGCCTGGGAGATTGGCCACTACCTCGCCGCGTGTCTCTTCCCCGCTCGCGGCCCGGCCCACGAACTCGCGCACCAGTTCGGAAAGCCCGGGCGTGTCGGCAAACCATTCGCAATCCCAGAACTTCCGCCCGAGCATTTGCGGCAGGGTGCGGCCGATCACCGCGAGCGAGGTGGTGTTCGCGTCCAGCACCGTGCCGTCAACGTCGAGAAAGCCCTGCAGCTGGTAGGTGGTCTCGAATATCGCGCGCATCCGCGCCTGGCTGGCCTGCAACGCCCCGGTGCGCTCGAGGACCTGCTGTTCCAGCGAGACGTTCGCCGTGCGCAGTGCCGCTTCCGCCCGGGCGCGTGCCACCGCGTCCCAGATACGCGCGGCCACGTCGTCCACCAACGCCACTTCCCAAGGCTGCCATGCCCGTGGGCGTTGGTGGGCGACATAGAGGAAGCCGCTCAGCCGGTCGCCGCGAAGCAGTGGGGCTGCGATGAAGGCGCTGGTGTCGATCAACTCCCAAAAGCCCGGCGGCACATCGCCCAATTGTGCCACATCGCCGATCTGCAGCACCTCGCCCCGCCCGAGCATCTCCATGGCGGGCCCGAATACCGTAGCCGGGTGGGTGCCCGTCATCTGCTCCGGCGCTTCGGCGTAGCCCGCCTCCAGGCGCACGCTCGCGCCGTTGTCGCGCAACTGGCCGAAACCGGCCCTGGACGCGCGCAGGAACTGGCCGAGTGAGGACACTGCGGCTTGCATGATCTCGACCGGATCGTTGAGCAGCCGCAACCGGTCCAGCAGCCGCAGCAGGAAGGATTGCCGGTCGTCCTCGCCGCGACGCGCGGTGATGTCGATCGCCGTGCCCAACGCGCGCACGCAGCGCCCCTGCATGTCGAAGATGCCGCGACCCTTGGCCGCCACCCAGCGCACCGCCTTATCCTCGCGCCCGATCGTGCGGTATTCCACATCGTAGCTGGCGCGGATCGCCGGATCGATGGCGCGACCGAAAGCCTCGAGCGTCACGTCGCGGTCGTCGGGGTGCAGGCCGGCGGTGAAATCTTCCATCGAGCAGACAATTCCAGGCGAGATGCCGAACATCGCTTTCGTCCGGTCCGACCAGGTCAGCCGGTCCGTCAGCGTGTCGAGATCCCAGGTGCCGATCTCGGCGGCTTCGGTGGCCAGGCGCAGCGAGGCTTCGCTGAGCTCCAGCCGGCTTTCGGCGGCGCGGCGCTCGGTGAGGTCGAGCGACACGCCGGCGATGCGCATCGGCTTGCCCGCCGGATCGCGCAGCACCTGGGCGCGCAGTTGTACCGTGCCGATTTGGCCGTCGTCGTGATGGACATGGCACTCTATGTCGAAATCGGCGCCCGCGCTGGCGGCGTGCGCGATCGCGTCCCTGACCTGGGCGCGATCGTCCGGGTTCAAGGCGCGCAGGAGCTCGTCCAGACCGAGCGGCGTATCGGGGCCGTGGCCGAAATTTTCCCGGCAGATGGCGGAGGCCGCGAGATCTCCGGTGCGCAGGTCGAGCTCCCAGATGCCAAGCCGGCCGGCCTGGGTCGCGAGCCGCAGCCTGGCCTCGCTTTCGGCCTGCGAGCGCAGGCGATCGGACAATTCGACCAGCAGCGCGACGTTGCGGCTTTCCAGCCCGGCCAGCCGCTCGAGCTCGAGCGACACGTCGACCTGGCTCGCAAAGAAGTAGGCGAGTTCGCCCGTGGCATCGAACACCGGCGCCATCAGCAGCCGGTTCCAGAACGCGGTACCGTCCTTGCGGTGGTTGCGTATGTCCGTCTCGATCGGCTGGGCGTTCTTCACGGCCGTGCGGATGCGGCCAACGACCGCGTGATCGGTCTGCGGACCCTGAAGGAAGCGGCAGTTGCGCCCGATGATCTCGTCGCGCGTGTAGCCGGTCATCCGGCAGAAGGACTCGTTGGCAAAGACGACCGGATTATCGGGCTGCCGCGGGTCGGTGATCACCATCGGCATGCGCGTCGCCCGCACGGCGGACACGAACGGATCGCGGCCGCTGCCGCGCGCGATCTCGTAGGCGATCCTGTCATGGTCGGCGTGGGCGGCTTGGACGGACGATGAAGGGGGTTCGAGGTTCTGGCTCATGCCGATCGTATCACGACGCTTTTACGCCAGCATCCGATCCCGAGATGCAGGTTGGCTGGCGGCTTACGGTTGGCGATAGCGCCGATGACGCAGGTCGGGTTGCAACAAAGCCGAGAGAGGACGGCAGGCAGCCCGTTTGCAGCAACGGTCAGCTTCTGTCGCCTGCTTACGGAAGCGCCAGGGACGCGATCTGGGGGAAGGCGGCGACGGTCGCCATGCAGACGCGGTTCCGGCCCGAGATCTTGGCCTGGTAGAGCGCGGCATCGGCTGCTTCGAACAGCTTGGCCGGCGTGCTGCAATCGGCGATCGCATAGCTGGCGACACCGGCGCTGAGCGTGACCATGCCATGAGGACCGAGCCCGGAATGCGGCAGTTCCAGCCGGTGCACGGCCTCGCGCATGCGTTCGGCGATGTCGGCGCACACGGCGGCATCCACGCCGGGCAGCAGCACGGCGAACTCCTCGCCGCCCAGTCGCGCCACCAGATCGGTCGTTCCGCGCAACTGTTCGCGCAAGGCAACGGCGATGCTCTTCAGGCACTGGTCACCGGCGGCGTGGCCGTAAAAATCGTTGTATGCCTTGAAGCGGTCCACATCGAGTATGACGAGCCCGAGTTGGCCGGAGGGCACGCATCCCGGCGCAGCCTCGCCACGCCAGGCCGCGCTCAGCCAGGCATCGTAGGCGCGCCGGTTGGCCAGGCCGGTCAGGGCATCGCGCCGCGCCAGATCGTCGAGCTCCAGGTTGCGCTCCGACAGGTCCTGCCGCTGCAGCCGCTCCCGCAACGCCAGCAGATAGGATTTGCGCAACGCGCGCTCCATCTGGAAGTTGGCGGTCATCAGATACACAGCCGTGACGGTCGCCATCATGACGAGGTTGATCCGCTCGGTGGGGCCGACATCGGGCTTCTGCTGCAGGATCCAGGCATAGGCACCGTCGATGGCGAGCAGGGCTGCCAGGGAATAGGCGAAGCGGAGTTGCACGCCGACAGCGCTGTAGGCCATCAGGATGGCCACGACGGCCACCACCATCGGCTGCAAGACCACATGGCTTTCGCCCACCATGGTGAATGTGACGGCGATACATACCAGGTTGGCCAGCAGCGTCAGCCCTTCGCGGACGGGCGGGGGCGGCCGCAGCCAGAGGATGATGCTGACGGCGAAGCCAAACGGCATCGACATGCCGAAGTAATACCGGCGCGCAAAGCCCGCCATGTCCGACATGCTGGAGAAGATGACCGGATAAAGCAGGCACGCGAACAGAAAACCCAAGGCGCACAGCACGGCCATGCAGCGGGCGCGTTCGCCGCCCGTCTCAGCCTCGAACCGTTCTTCCAGCAGCGGCGCGAAGCGCAAGCGCAATCGGTGCGCGGGTGCGGTGAGCCAATCGTCGATCAGATCGTCCAGGACGACCTCCTTTTCCGCATGACGCCTCGGCGGCGAACGTGTGCAGTATCGTCCGAAAATCGCAGCAAATGGTAAACGGCCGCGAATGGGCCTGAGAAGCTGCCAAGACCGAGCCGCCGATCAGCCCAGACGTGCGAGTGCCGCGTCCAACCGCGCCATTTCACGTTCTGCGGTCCGCGCGCGCTCGCGGTTTTCTTCTACCACGTCCGGTTTGGCACGCGCTACAAAATCGACATTGGCCAGCTTACGGACAACTTTTTCGTGTTCTTCGCCGCTGCGTGCACGCTCACGTTGCAACCGGGTCCGTTCCGCTTCGAGGTCGATCAGGCCGGCCAGCGGCAACAGCAGCGTCGCTTCGTCGAGCACGATCTGCGCGCAGCCGGACGGAATCGGTTCCGGTGCAACCTCGATCGCGGACACGCGGGCCAGCCGCCCCGCCGCATCCAGCCAGGCACGCGCGCGCGCCGTGGTGGCGGGCGAGGCATCGCGGAGCAGGATCGGCGCTTTGATCGACGGCGGCACGTTCATCTCGGCGCGCACCGTGCGCACCGCGGTGATGAAGCGCACCACCCAATCCAGCTCCTCGCGCGCCGGCGCCGCATCGGCCACGCCGGATGCGACGGGCCAGGCGGCGGTGATCAGGCTGCGCGGCGGGCCGTAGCCGAACGCGTCCCACAACGCCTCGGTGGCGTAAGGTGCGGCGGGGTGTAGCAGGCGCAGGATGACACCCAGGACGTAGGCCGCCGTCGCGCGCAATTCGTCGCGCTCGGCACCGTCCGGCCCGGTCAGCACCGGTTTGGCCAGTTCCACGAACCAGTCGCAGAACACGTTCCAGGTGAAGCGGTAGCAGGCGCCGGCATATTCGTCGAAACGGAAACCGGCGAGCGCGCGGTCGGCTTCCTCGATCGCGCGGTCCGACGCATCGAGCAGCCAGCGGCATAGCGGCGAGGCCACGCCCGCGGGGTCGAAGCCCGCCACCGGCGCGACCCCGTTG
The DNA here is from genome assembly GCA_963848205.1 of uncultured Alphaproteobacteria bacterium. GTDB lineage: Bacteria > Pseudomonadota > Alphaproteobacteria > Acetobacterales > Acetobacteraceae > BOG-908. The sequence goes on from CAWKCV010000004.1 coordinate 37,427, forward strand.
ATTTCGCAAAACCGCGCGGCGTTCCACAATTTGGTGACGAAGCTGCGCGCTTCGGCCACGCGGGTGGCGCCGAGCTTGATGTCGCGCCCCGGCCCGGTGAGCTGGCAGACGGCCAAGCGCAGCGCGTCCGCCCCGTATTCGTCGATCAGCGTGAGCGGGTCGATGACGTTGCCCTTCGACTTGCTCATCTTCTGGCCGCGCTCGTCGCGCACCAGGCCGTGGATCACCACGGTGCGGAACGGCACCTCGCCCATGAAATGCAGGCCCATCATCATCATCCGGGCGACCCAGAAGAAGATGATGTCGAACCCGGTCACCAGCACGTCGCCGGGGTAGTGGCGCGCCAGCATGTCCGTCCGTTCCGGCCAGCCCAGGGTTGAGAACGGCCACAGGCCTGAGCTGAACCAGGTGTCCAGCACGTCCTCGTCCTGCACGAGCTCGGTGGGGGCGCCGTATTGCGCTTCCGCCAGCAGGTGGGCGGCCGCCGCATCGCGTGCCACGAACACCGCGCCGTCCGGCCCGTACCAGGCGGGAATGCGATGGCCCCACCAGAGCTGGCGGCTGATGCACCATGGCTGGATGTCGCGCATCCAGGCGAAAAACGTGTTCTCCCAACCCTTCGGCACGAACGCCGTGCGGCCCTGCTCGACAGCCGCGATCGCCGGGCCGGCAAGCGTTTTGGCGTCGCAATACCACTGCACCGTCAGCAGCGGCTCGATGACCACGCCGCTACGGTCGCCGTGCGGCACCTGATGCGTATGGGGCTCGATTCGCTCCAGCAATCCCAGCCGATCCAGCTCGGCGACCACGCCGGCGCGTGCCGCCTCTCGGCCCACCCCATCGAGCGTGCGGGTGAACGCGGCGTCGGCCACGCCCGGCACATCGGCAAGCTCGATTTCGGCCAGCGTGACCCGCGCATCGCGATCGAGAATGCTCGGCATCGCCAGCCCGTGCCGCTGGCCCACCGCGAAATCGTTGAAGTCGTGCGCGGGCGTGATCTTCACCGCGCCGGTGCCCTTTTCGGGGTCGGAATAGGTGTCGGCCACGATCGGCACGCGACGGCCGGTGAGCGGCAGGATGACGTGGCGGCCGACCAGATGGGTGTAGCGCGCATCGTCGGGATGCACGGCGACCGCGGTATCGCCCAGCAGCGTCTCCGGCCGTGTGGTGGCGACGACCAGGAAAACGCCGTCCGCACCCTCGACCGGATAACGGATATGCCAAAGATTGCCGCGCACCTCGCGGCTTTCCACTTCCAGATCGGAGATGGCGGAGCGGAATTTCGGGTCCCAGTTCACCAGGCGCCGGTCGCGATAGATCAGCCCCTGCGCATGCAAGGTGCAGAACACCTCGCGCACCGCCGCATTCAGCCCGTCATCCATCGTGAAGCGCTCGCGCGGCCAGTCCAGGCTGGCGCCCAGCCGGCGCAGTTGCTGGGTGATCAGCCCGCCGGACTCGGCTTTCCACTGCCACACGCGATCGAGGAACGCGTCACGCCCCAGCGCCTGGCGCGTCGTCTTTTCCGCACCCAGCAGACGCTCGACCACCATCTGCGTGGCGATGCCGGCGTGGTCCGTGCCGGGCTGCCACAGCGCGTCGTCGCCCTTCATGCGGCGCCAGCGGATCAGCGCGTCCTGCAAGGTGAAGGTGAGCGCGTGGCCCATGTGCAGGCTGCCGGTGACGTTGGGCGGCGGGATCATGATGGTGAACGGGGTGCCGGCGGTGCGGCCGGCGGCGAAGCTGCCGTCCTGCTCCCAGCCGGTGTAGAGTTGCTGCTCGATTTCGGCGTGGTTGAAGATTTTTTCTAGCAAAATAGCAACCTAAGAGAGATGTTCTTTTTTGAAAAAAAGAACCAAAAACCTTTTGCTCCTCGCTGGGGCAAGTGTGTTGGCCGGCGTGAGCCTCGATCGTGGTACAGGCGCAGGAGCAGAAGTTCTTTGCTTCTTTCTTTCCAGAAAGAAGTCTTCCTTTACCTCTTCTGCAACCGCTCAATCTCCGCCCTGACCAACCGCTCCACCAGCGGCGCCAGATTCTCGTCCAGCCACGCCTTCATCAGCGGCCGCATTTCCTCGCGCAGCATATCCTCCAGCGTCGGCCCGTTGCGGTAAACCGGCACGTTTCGCGTACCCACCGCGCGGGCGAGCGCGCCGAGATGTGCGCCGGCCGCGGCCGCGGCGCCGGGGTCGAGCAACGGGGCGCCAGCGTCGAGATGGCTGAAATCGGGCGGCGGCTCGTGGGTGGGCACATGCGGCTGTTCGGCGTCGGGCTGCATCGGCGCTGGCTCCTCGATCAGCATGGTCTGGTCCAGCACGAATACATCGTCGATGGCGGTGGGCTCGGCCGCGTTCGACACGTGGCCGGTGTCCGCCGCGCCTGCTTCGGCGGCGGGCGCACCTTCCTCGCCATCGGCGAGGATGCGCCGGATGGAGGCCAGTATGTCCTCCATCGACGGATCGCCAGGCGGGGATTCGCCCGGCGGCGGCTCGGGCCCGGACACGCGCTCAGCGGCCCGGCTGATTGATCGCGCGGTCGCCGGTGCCCCACAGCAGGTCCTTGACCTGCTTGTAGTAGGCGGTCTCGTCATACAACGGGACGTTCAGGCCCATGTCGCTGGCAGTGAGCCGGCCGATGGCGCTGGCGATGCCGTAGGAGGCGGTGACCAGGCTGGTGACGTTCTGCACGAGGGTGATTTCGGCGCTGAGCAGGTTCTGCTGGCCGATCAGCACTTCCTGCGTGGTGGCCGAGCCGACGAGCGCTTCGCGTTCGAGGCCTTCGAGCGCGATCTGGCTGGCACGCACGGCGACATGCGAGCTGGCGATGGAGGCGCGGGCGGCGACCAGCGTTTCGTAGGCCTGCACGGCCTGCTGGACGGCGGCGCGCTGCGCGTCCTCCGTTTGCCGCACGGCTTGCAGGTAGTTCTGCCGGGCCTGGCGGATGGCCGCGTATTCCTGGCCGCCCTGGTAGAGCGGGAGGGCGAGGTTGAGCGTCGCGGTGACACCGTAGGAGCGGTCGATGACGCCGCCGCTTCCCTGCCCAAAGTTGATCGAGGTGTTTTTCGAGTAGAAGCCGCTGCCTTGCAGATAAAGGTTGGGGCCGAGCGCGCTGAAAGCGACGTCGACCGAATCCCGCAACTGCAATTCATTGAACTTCGCTGCAATGACGTTCGGATTGTTCAGGCGCGCGAGCGCGCTCACATCGGCTTCCGTCTTGATCGGCAGCGCCAGCGGCTGCGGATCGGCCAGGTCGGCCGGCGGATCGACGCCCACTTCGCGCACGAAGGTCGCGTCGGCGGTATTCAAAGTGCCTTGCGCCGTCTGGCTTGTTGCAATCGCTTGTGCCAGCGCGGCCTGAGCCTGCGCCACGTCGGTACGCGTCAGCTCGCCCACCCTGAAACGGTCGCTGATCGCGCGCAGTTCGTCGCCGAGAACCTGTTGGTTGGCCTGATCGAGCTTGAGGAGCTGGCGATCTTCGATGACGCTGACGTAAGCGTTGATCGTGTCCCCGAACACCGTTTCCTCTTCGGCGATCAGGCGTGCCCGCTCGGCATACACGCTGTTAACCGCTTCATGCGTGGCGGCAACCGTATGGCCGCCGCGATACAAATATTGGGTGACGGAAGCCGTTGCGTTCTGGGGCGAGCGGTTATCCTTGATTGTGCTGAAGCCCTCTCCGTGTCCTGAAACGCTACACCCGTGGAGCGGAAACTGTCCTGAAAAAGGGCGGCCGGTTGCTGGATTGACGGCGAGCGCCGCGCAACTGCTTCTTTGCTCCACCTTGCCCACGTTGAATCCAAGGTTCGTCGGCGCGGCGATCGCAATCGTCGGGCGCCAGCCGGCCAGCGCGGTCGGCACGTTCTCGTCCACGCTGCGCAAATGCGCGCGCTCGCCCGTTAGTTGCGGGTTGTTCTCGTAGGCCAGCCCCAGCGCCTGTGCCAAGGTGTGCGGCACCGTGTCGGGCTCGTCTGTCGCGATCGTACGGCCCATGCCGGGGCGTGCGGGGCGATAGGCATAACCCGGGTTGGCGGGGTTCTGCTTGGGCAGGCGCTGCGCGTCCGCAGGATATACCGCCAGACCGCTGAGCGCGATCAGTTGGGCGGCCAGGATCACGCGCAAACGGCGCATCGGCAAACTCCAGTTTCAGACCGGTTCGGTTTTACACACCGCGCCGTGAGCCGCCAACCACTTGGGGGCCACACCTTGCCGCAAATCAGAGGCGGACCGGTCAGAAGCTGAACGAGGGCGCCGGCAGCAGCGAGGGGATCGGGGGCGCGCTCGCATCGAACTCCGGCTGCGCACGCAGGCCGCCCACGCTCGGCTCCGCCAGTACGGCGACGCCCAATCCGGCGGCCGAGCAGACGATGGTCACCAGCCGGCCATGCGCGCCCACCTGGCTGCCGATGACCGCTGGGATTTCGCGCACCGCACCCTCGATCACGACCAGATCGTAGGGCGCACCGGCCGCATGCCCGTCCGCCAGCTTGCCGGCCACCCACGTCACCTCGCCGGTGGCCAGCGCGTCGGGCGGCACGGCGCGCGCGATGGAAAGCAGCGCCTCGTCCTCCTCCAGCGCCGTCACCTGCACGCCGCAGGCCGAGAGCAGCGCGGTGCCGAAGCCGGTGGCGGCACCCACCACCAAAGCGGTCTCGCCGGCTCGTGGGCGCGCGAGCTGGATCAGCCGCGCAATCGTCAGCGGCTTGAGCAGCACGCGGCCGCCGCCCAGGCGCACGTGCTCGTCGATATAGGCCAGGTCGCCCGCTTCGGGCGGCACATACAGCTCACGCGGCAGGCGGCGCATCGCGTCGAGGATGCGGCGGTCGTTGACGCGGCTCGGGCGCAACTGGCCGTCCACCATCAGGTTACGCGCAAGCACAAGTTCGGCCGGAGACATCGAAATAGAAGGTGGCATGTCGGGCTCCGCGGTGCGCGCGGCCCTTGTAGTCGCAGCCGGCGCGCCCGGTCCAGGCACGCAAGCCGCGAGGTGCCCCCCTTGTCTGACCACCCCCGAGATGTAAAAAGCGCCGCCCGCGCGGGGTCCGATGTCAGAGCGGTTATGTAAGGGACTGCAAATCCCTGTAGCCCGGTTCGACTCCGGGTCGGACCTCCAGCGCTGGCCGAGGATCGCACACGGATGGGACGCATCGCGGGTTACGGGCTGATCCTGCTGGCGCTCGTCGCCGCTTCCGCCATCGCCTGGCTCTATACGCCCGACAAGCCGGCCGCTCTGCTGCGCGCCAAATATGCCCAGCCGCCCTCGATGTTCCTGGACGCGGCTGGCGTGATGCTTCACGTGCGCGACACCGGGCCGCGGACGGCGCCCGCCATCATCCTGCTGCACGGCTTCGGTTCCAGTCTGCAGACCTGGGACGCCTGGGCTGTTGACCTGGAGCGCGACCATCGCGTGATCCGCTACGACCTGCCCGGCTTCGGGCTGACCGGCGCGGACCCGACCGGCGACTATACCGACGCGCGTAGCCTGGCCGTGCTGCTGGCGTTGATGGACCATCTGGATGTCGCGCGCGCGACCATCGTCGGCAATTCGATGGGCGGGCGCATCGCCTGGACCTTCGCCGCACGCCACCCCGACCGGGTGGAGAAGCTCGTGCTCGTCTCGCCCGACGGCTTCGCCAGCCCCGGCCTGGGCTACGGCGCGGCTCCGGGCGTGCCGCTGGTCATGCGCGCGCTGCCCTACGTGCTGCCGTCGGCCATGCTGCGCGCATCGCTGGCACCGGCCTATGCCAACCCCGCCTTGCTGAGCGAGGCGATTTTTGCCCGCTATCGCGACATGATGCTCGCACCCGGCGTGCGCCGCGCGATCGTGCAGCGCATGGGGCAGATGGTGCTGGTCGATCCGGTGCCGCTGCTGCGGACGATCGAGGTGCCGGTGTTGCTGCTGTGGGGTGAGAAAGACGGCATGATACCGTTTGCCAATTCGGCGGATTACCTGGCGGCGCTGCCGCATGCGCGGTTGGTGGCGCTGGCTGGCGCGGGGCATGTGCCGCAGGAGGAGATGCCTGGGTCGGTCGGGTTTGTCCGGAAATTTTTAGAAAGCAAGTAGTCCTTTTTTGAAAAAAAGGACCAAAAAACTTTTGCTCGGGTTCGCGTGCACGCGCCAGCGGATCAAAAGTTTTTTGCTTCTTTTTTTCAAAAAAGAAGGCCTTAACCCCCCGCATGCCCACGCCCCTCCTTTCGCTGACCGACATCCGCCTCACCCTCGGCGGCGGCGGGCCGCTGCTCGACGGCGCTGAACTCGCGGTTGCCGCAGGCGAGCGCATCTGCCTCGTCGGCCGCAACGGCTCGGGTAAATCCACCCTGCTGAAGGTTGCCGCCGGCCTGCTCGACGCCGACGGCACACGGTTCTTCCAGCCGGGCGCCACCGTGCGCTACCTGCATCAGGAGCCGGATTTCGGTCGCTCCACGACGGTGCTCGCCTATGTGGAAGCCGGCCTCGGCCCGGGCGACGACCCGTATCGCGCCCGCGCCTTGCTCGAACAGGTCGGCCTCGTCGGCGACGAACATCCGGACCACCTCTCCGGCGGCCAGGCACGCCGCGCGGCTCTCGTGCGTGCACTCGCCCCCAGCCCCGATCTGCTGCTGCTCGACGAGCCGACCAACCATCTCGACCTGCCGGCGATCGAGTGGCTCGAGGCCGAACTCGCGTCGTTGCGTTCTGGCCTGGTGATCATCAGCCATGACCGGCGGCTGCTGGAGAATGTCAGCCGCAGCATCGTCTGGCTCGATCGCGGCCGCACGCGGCGGGTGGATCGCGGGTTCGCCCATTTCGAGCAATGGCGCGACGAGGTGCTCGAGCAGGAGGAGCGCGACCAGCATAAACTCTCGCGCCAGATCGCGCGCGAGGAAGACTGGATGCGCTACGGCGTGACCGCACGGCGCAAACGCAACGTGCGCCGCGTGGCCGAACTGGCCGGTCTGCGCACGCAGCGTCGTGAGCATATCGGCCCCACTGGCAGCGTGCGCATGGCGGCCAGCGAGGCGGATGGTTCGGGCAAGCTGGTGGCCGTTGCCGAGGGGATCGGAAAATCCTACCCGCGCGAGGATGGCGGCACGCTCACTGTTATCCGCGATCTCTCGATGCGGGTGATACGCGGCGACCGCGTCGGCATCATCGGGCCGAATGGCGGCGGTAAATCGACATTGCTGAAGCTGCTGACCGGCGTGCTTGAACCCGATACCGGGCGCATCAAGCTCGGCACCAATCTCGAAGCCGTGACGCTGGATCAGACGCGCGAAAGCCTCGATCCGCAGGCCACCCTGTCGGAAACGCTGACCGGTGGTGCCGGCGACCAGGTGGAAGTGGCCGGCCAGAAGCGTCATGTGATCGGCTACATGAAGGATTTCCTGTTCCGCCCCGAGCAGGCACGCACGCCGGTGGGCGTGCTCTCCGGTGGCGAGCGCGGCCGTTTGTTATTGGCCGTCGCGCTGGCGCGGCCGAGCAACCTGATGATCCTCGACGAGCCGACCAACGATCTCGATCTGGAAACACTCGATCTGCTGCAGGAAATGCTGGCGGACTACAAAGGCACCGTCCTGCTCGTCAGTCACGATCGTGATTTCCTTGATCGTGTCGTCACCTCGACCGTGGCCTGGGAAGGTGCCGGCCGTTGGTTGGAGTATGCCGGCGGATATACCGACATGCTTTCGCAGCGCGGCACGCCCAGTTCGGTCAAGGCAGAGGCACGCAAACGCGCCAACACGGCGCCATCTGCAGCCAAATCAGCAGCCAGCCCGAAGAAACTCTCGTTCAAGCAGCAGCACGAACTCGAAAAACTGTTGCCGGACAAGATCGCGAAATTGCAGTCCGACCTGGTGCGCTACCAGCGCGTTCTCACCGACGCAAATCTGTTCACGCGCGACAAGAAGAAATTCGATCTCACCACCTCGGCACTGTCCCAAGCTGAAGCCGAGCTCGCACGCGCCGAAGAAAGATGGCTGGAACTAGAACTTCTGAAAGCCGACTAAAACAACAGAGAACGAAGTTTTTGGTCCTTTTTTCCAAAAAAGGACTGCTTCCTTCCTTCATGCCGCCTTGCTCAACCACTGCGGAAACCGCTGACACATCATCACCTCCACAGCCGTCTGTGTCTCGGTATCATATCGGAACTGTAATCTTACCAGCCCGTTCTGCGCAGCGAGCATGCGTGCCTTGAGATGACCCGAAGAAAGATTTTGCACCTCGACCGCTTGCCCAGCTGGCAAATCAGCGCTGCAGCTTGCTGCCAGACCACCGGCACCAAGATCGACCAGGCGCGCCGGATAGCGCGTGCCGTCCTCGGCGACGATGAAGATCGAATCCGTGGCAGCGTATCGCTCGAAGCTTCGACGATCGGTCCCACGCGTATTGGAGACGAGGAAGTTGCCGACTTCCGAGCGCAAGGTCGTCGCCTGTTCCTCCATTCGGAAGAACGCCGTCAGCATGACCGCCGTGCCGCATCGCGTGGCGTGCGTATCGCTTTCCAGGCGTTGCATGCCTTCGGCCACCTCGCCCATGCATTGAGCCGTCTCCTGCACCGTTCGGCTGATCTCCTCGGTCGCGGCACCCTGCTGTGTCACGGCAGCAGCGATGCAAGATGCGTTCTGCTCGAGGACATTGACCTGCAGGGCGATCCGCTGGACCAGGGAGGCGGCACTGCCGGCAGACTGACGCACCGCATCGATGCGCTTGACGATATCTTCCGTGGCGCTGGCGGTTTGATTGGCAAGCGCCTTGACTTCGGAGGCGACGACGGCAAAGCCGCGCCCTGCCTCGCCGGCCCTGGCTGCCTCGATGGTGGCATTCAATGCAAGCAGGTTTGTCTGACCTGCAATACTCCCGATCAGTCCGATGACGTTGGCCATTCCCTGTACGACGGACGTCAACTCTCCCACCACCGCCTCGGCTTCGTGGGCCTGACTTTGCATTTCGCGCGCCGCACTCGTGGAGCCCTCGACGACGCGGGCAATCTCGCGCGAGCTCGCGGCCAACTCCTCGGTTGCCGCGGCGATGGTTTGCGTGTTGCCGTTTGCGGTCATGGTGCTCGCACCCACCGTGGCCGTTGTCACAGTCGCGTGCTCCGCCCGCCCCGACAGATCTTTGGCCGTATCGCGCAGCTGTTCGATAGCGGAACTCAGTTCGCCAAGCTGGCCGCCCATGACGATGTTGAATTCACGCGCCAATTCATTGACCGCTGCGTAGCGCTTGCTGCGTATGTCGGCGATCTGGGCCTGGTCGTGCTCGAGGTCGCGTTTGGCGACTAGCCGGTTGCGGAACTCGGTTATGTCGCGCGTCAGTTCGCCAACTTCGTCATGACCGTGCGCGGTCGGCAGATCGACATCGAGATCGTCATTCGACAATTGCCGTGCGGCGACGCACAGCCGGTTGATCGGCCGGACGACGCCGCGCTGAACGATCAGCATTGTCACCCAAGCGGCGGCGGCGAAAAGAATGAAAGTCTCCGCGAGGATCATTTGCTGCGACCGGTGCATTCCGGCGACGCGCGCAGTCAGAAGTGCATCGAGCTGCAGGTTGGCATGTTCGACGAATGCCGACGTGAGCTTGTAAAGCGCCTGATCGTCCGCCAATTCGCCGCCGTGCTGAAGCTGTGCAAGCAGCGCCTGGAGGCGGCTATGCAGCACATCGTATTCGCTGCTGAGCGCTGCTGTCAGCGCGCCCGACGCGTTGTCCTGCATGGCAGAATGCATCGACGCATCCATGCCGTCGAGAACCGCCGACAATCCGCCAACCATAACGAGGAAGTCCGCCTTCGCCTGCGCCGACGACGATTGCGCCTTCGCGAGCGGCACGACGTCGGTCAGTCGGTCGAGAAGCTCGGGCATGCGGTTCAGCACGACGTCCGTCAAATAATAGCTGTCCAGCACGTTATCGAGGATGAGATTGCTGCGATCGCCGATCCGGCCTTGAAGATCGCGCACGCCCGTCCGCGCGTGGCCGAGAGCGGCTGTATCTGCATGTGCGGGCATCTCGGCAAAAACCGGCGCTGCCGCATCGGCGAGCCCCAATGTCGCGAATGCCGCCTTGGTGGCGTCGTCCATTCCCGCACTGGCCGGCGAGCCGCCCGTGGCGAGTGCCTGGTCGAGCGAGGCTTGCGTCCGACCCGCTTCAAGTAGCGCGTGCACGCCGGCCACCTCGCGCGACGCGAACGTCAGATCCTTGTTCTGGCCCGATACAAGGAAGAATACGATGAGGAGAATCTGGAAGCAGGAACAAGGCGATCGAGGCGCCGATTTTTGGGCCTAGGCGCAACTTCAGCAGGCTCTTCACAGGCATTTCTCCAGAAGCGGCCGCGCCTTGGGTGCCGCGGACCGTAATTCGTGCGCCCAAATCTCGCACGATTAAGTTAAAGGACTGCTAACCGACCACCTGATTTGGCGCCGGCCCGAGACAGCTTCGTCAGCCACGAACGCAGCTTGCCAAAGGCCGCAACATGTAAGCTGTTCAGGCTGAGCGGATGCCGGCCAGAAAGCGCGTCATCTCGGCGGCGAGCAAGTCGGATTGCTGCGACAGGCCGCTCGCGGCGCCGAGCACTTGGGCGGCGGCGGCGCCGGTGCCGTTCGCAGCCTGGCTCACACCGCTGATATTGAACGTCACGTCCTGCGCAGCCTGCGCGGTCTGGGCCACGTTGCGGGCGATCTCTCCCGTAGCGGCTCCCTGCTGCTCGACGGAGGCCGCAATGCTCATGGCGGTCGCACTGATCTCCGTGATGGTCACGACGATGGCGCGTATGGCATCGACAGCCTCCTTCGTCGCCGATTGTATCTGGGCAATCTGTGCACCGATCTCCTCGGTCGCTTTCGCAGTCTGGCTCGCCAGGCTTTTCACCTCTGAGGCGACCACTGCAAAACCCTTTCCTGCATCGCCCGCGCGCGCCGCCTCGATCGTCGCGTTCAGTGCCAGCAGGTTTGTCTGCCCGGCGATCGTGGTGATCAGCCCGACCACATGGCCGATCTTCTCGGCACCTTCAGACAGTGCGTTGACGATGACGTCGGTCCGCTTGGCGTCGGTCACGGCCCGGTCGGTCATCTTGGAGGAGTGCGCCACCTGACGCGTGATCTCGCTGATGGAAGCTGCCAACTGCTCGGCGGCGGCGGCCACCGTCTGCACGCCTGCGCTGGCCTCTTCGGCCGAGGCGGCCACCAGATTTGCCTGCTGGTTGGTTTGGCACGCGGTGGAGGACATCGTCTGTGCCGTCGCCTGCAGTTCGTCAGCACGCACGGACAACTGGCCGACAAGCGCACCAACCTTGGCTTCGAACGCGTCCGCAGTCTGGCCCAGCATCGCTTTCTGCGAAGCCGACGCCGCTTGCTTCATCAGCTCCTGTTCTGCCGTGAGCTGGTCCGCCCTCATCATGCCATCCTTGAACACCTGGACGGCGACCGCCATGCCGCCAATCTCGTCGCGGCGGCCGACCCCGGGTATTTCGGCCGTCATGTCCCGGTCCGCCAGGCGGCGCATCGCCTGGGTCATCCGGCTGATCGGCACCGACACGCTTCGGACCAGCGACCAGCCGATGGCGAGGCAGAGGAGCACCATCGCGGCTAGCGCCACGAGAATGACCTTGTGGGCAGAGCTGGCGAGCGCCGCACCGCGATCGCCGGCCGTTCTGCCTTCCCGCACCTGGAAAGCCATGTCTGCCTCCCATGCGTGGCGGAATGCGAGAATGGCCGACTTCATTTCGTGAACGGCGAGCCCGACTGCCTGCTCATGCTCGCCCCGCGCCAGGTTTTCGCCAAACCTGGCCGACAGCGCCGCATACGCTTTCCACGCCTCCAGCATGTTATTCGCGAGGCCGCGTTCCTCATCGACGATCTCGGCAGGGTCGGTGTCGATCGTGTTCAGGTAATCATTCAAGGAATTGTCGAAACGCTCCGAGGTAGTCTCGATCTCCTGGGCGGTCGAACGCCTTTCCTCATCAGTGCTGGTGAGGAGGAGGACGAGCTGTTTGGCGCGTATCTGCTCGCCGAGGCGGGCGACCTCTCCGAGCGTCCGGAACGAGGGCAGCCAGTCATCGCGCAGGTTGGCGGCTGTGGCACTCACCCTGTCCAGCCGCTGCACCGCAAACAAGCCCAACGCCATTGTTGCGAGCAACACCATGGCGAAGGCGGCGATCAGCTTGGCGCGAATACTGAAGCGGGACACCAGCCAAGACATATTCTTCACTTCCGAAACCCATGTGATGTTCGCGACAGTCCGACGCGCCCTGGAGCTGACCGGGCACCTGCCGCACGGCCGCGACTCTACGTTGATCTTGTGAACCAACCGCTAAGCTCGATCGTCGCCCTGCCCCGCCGCCCAGGCTCGCACGCTGCCTTGCCAACCGCGCGTGAACGCGCCACCAACCGCGCAGCCGGCGTGCGGCTGCAAACGGGAGAACACGATGAGCCAGCCGGTAAACCGCCAGTGGACCCTCACCACGCGCCCGCAGGGCCTGCCCAAGCGCAGCGATTTCACCTTTGTCGAGACCGCCGCTCCCGAACCGAAGGAGGGGCAGTTCCTCGTCCGCACGCACTATATTTCGCTCGACCCCGCAATGCGCGGCTGGATGAACGACGCGCGCAGCTACATCCCGCCGGTCGGCCTGGGCGAGGTGATGCGCGCCGGCGCCGTGGGCGAAGTGGTGGCCTCGCACCATCCGGGGTTCCAGGTGGGCGACCACGCGGTGGGCGCATTCGGCATGCAGGATTACGCGCTGTCGGACGGCGCCGGCGTGCAGAAAGTGGATGCCAAGCTCGCCCCCCTGCCGCTCTATCTCAGCGCGCTCGGCATGCCGGGCATGACCGCCTATTTCGGCCTGCTCGATGTGGGCGCGCCGCTGCCCGGCCAGACCGTGGTCGTCTCGGCCGCGTCCGGCGCGGTGGGCGCGCTCGTCGGGCAGATCGCCAAATTGAAGGGCTGCCGTGCGGTGGGCCTGGCCGGTGGCGCCGAGAAATGCGCCTATGTGCGCGACACGCTCGGCTTCGATGCCGTCATCGACTACAAGAACGAGGATGTCGGCCGCGCGCTCACGCAAGCCTGCCCGAAAGGCATCGACGTGTATTTCGACAATGTCGGCGGCGACATACTCGACGCCGCACTCGCCCGGCTCGCCCGGCGCGCGCGCGTCGTCATCTGCGGCGCGATCTCGCAATACAACACCAGCGAGATCGCCGGGCCGAAGAACTACCTCACCCTCCTCGTGCAGCACGCGCGCATGGAGGGCTTCGTCGTGTTCGACTATGCAGACCGTTACGCCGAGGGTGCGATGGCGATGGCCGGTTGGCTCGCCTCCGGCCAGGTTAAGAGCCGCGAGGATATTGTCGATGGGCTCGAAACATTTCCGGAGACGTTGCTGAAATTGTTCAGCGGCGAGAATTTCGGGAAGTTAAGTATCAAGGCAGTTTGAAAGTGAAAAAGCAGTCCTTTTTTTGAAGAAAAGGACCAAAAAACTTCTGTCTAGCGGTCGCGTGCTCGTCCCGGTGTCCGCGACAGCTTGATAGAAGTTTCTTGCTTCTTTTTTTCAAAAAAGAAGGCCTTCCTATCGGTCCAAGATGTCGAACCTTTGGCGCCCCTACACGCAAATGCTGACCACGCCGCCGCCGCCGCGCGTGGCGGCCACGCAGGGCTGCACCATTACGCTCACCGACGGGCGCCGCCTCACCGACGGCATCGCCAGTTGGTGGACCGCCTGCCACGGCTATAACCACCCGCATATCGCGCAGGCCGTGCGTGCGCAGCTCGGCCGCATGCCGCACATCATGTTCGGCGGCCTCACGCATGAGCCGGCCGAACGCCTGGCCGAACGCCTGGCGGCTTTGCTGCCCGGCGACCTCGACCATGTGTTCCTGGCCGAAAGCGGCTCCGTCGCCGTCGAAGTCGCGATGAAGATGGCCGCGCAATACTGGCTCAACCAGGGCATCCGCACGCGACGCCGTTTCCTGTCGTTCACCGGCGGCTATCATGGCGATACCTTTGCCACCATGGCGGTGTGCGATCCCGAAGAGGGCATGCACGCGCTCTATCGCGGCCTGCTCGCCGAACACGCCATCGTCGGCCTGCCGCACGACGCGGACAGCACCGCGGCGTTCGACCGCTTCCTCGACCAGCATGCCCCTACCCTCGCCGGCATCCTCGTCGAGCCGCTCGTGCAAGGTGCGGGCGGCATGGTGTTCCACGACCCGCAAACGCTGCGCCATCTGCGCGCGGCCGCCGACGCGCACGGGTTGCCGCTCATCTTTGACGAGATCTTCACCGGTTTCGGCCGCACCGGCACGATGTTCGCGTGCGAACAGGCCGGCGTGGTGCCCGACATCGTCACGCTCTCCAAGGCGCTCACCGGCGGCACCATGGCGCTCTCGGCCGCCGTCGCCCGCACGCATGTTTTCGAGGCGTTCCTCTCGCCCGACCCGGCCCACGCGCTGATGCATGGCCCGACTTACATGGCCAACCCGCTGGCCTGCGCGGCGGCGCTGGCCAGCCTCGATCTGTTCGAGACGGAGCCGCGCCTGGCCCAGGTGGCCGCCATCGAAGCGCAATTGCGGCGCGAGCTCGCCGCCTGCGCCACGCTGCCCGGCGTGCGCGACGTGCGCGTGCGTGGCGCCATCGGGGTTGTGGAACTGGATCGCGCGCCAAATCTGGATCGACTGAAGGCCGACTTGCTGGCGCAGGATGTCTGGATCCGTCCATTCGGCCGAACCATCTACCTGACGCCGTCGTTCACGATCACCCCGGCCGAACTTGGCCAACTTACCGGCGCCATCGCGCATGCCGTCGCAGGATTGGAGCTCGTCGCCGCGTGAATTACCTGCAAGCCGCACGCAGCCCGCGACGCTGGGTGCCCGCCATCATCGCGACACTCGCCATCAACGCCTGGCTGATCTGGGCGCTGTTCCACGGCAACAAGTTTCCGTTCGCAGCACCCGAGCACCTCATCTGGGTCACCATCCCGCACGCCGCGCCGGCGCATCCGCATGGCGCCAAGCCCGGGCTGGACCGCACGCCGGCGACGCTGGCGGCACCCGCGGCGAGCGCGCCGACACACTAAGGTATTCGCACCCGGCGAACCTCCCCGCCCAAGCGGACGTTCGTCACTCTACGCCCCCAAGCCACGCCCCGCCCTTGTCCTGGAACCTCCCGATGACGCCCCCCATCACACGACGCGACCTGATCGGCACCGGCGCCGCCATTGCCGCGCTGCCGACGCCCAGCCTGGCGCTGAACCCGCCACCTCCGGCGCATGCCGTCTCGACCGGCATCGCGGTGACGCTCACCATCAACGGCGCCCCGCACGCGCTCACCATCGACCAGCGCACCTCGCTGCTCGACGCGCTGCGGGAATATGCCGGCCTGACCGGCACCAAAAAGGGCTGCGACATGGGCAGTTGCGGCGCCTGCACCGTGCATGTGGATGGCAAGCGCGTGCTCTCCTGCCTCACGCTCGCCACCCGCGTGCAAGGCCGCCAGATCACCACGATCGAAGGCCTGGCGCAGGGCGAGGCGCTGCACCCGATGCAAGCCGCCTTCCTCGAGCATGACGGCTACCAGTGCGGCTACTGCACGCCGGGCCAGATCATGTCGGCCGTCGCACTCGTCGAGGAGGGCCATGCCGGTTCCGAGGCCGAAATCGCCGAGTGGATGAGCGGGAATCTCTGCCGCTGCGGCGCCTACAACAACATACGCGCGGCGATCCAGGACGCGGCCCGCGCGAAGAGGACCTGACCGATGCAGGAATTCACCCTCCAGCCGGCGACGGACCTCCAAGCCGCCGCCCGGGCCGCGGCGGCACCGCACGCCAGCTTCATCGCCGGTGGCACCGACCTGATGCAGCTGTGGAAGAACAACGTCGCGCCGGCGAGCCTCGTTGTCGATCTCGAGCCGCTCGCCGGCACGCTGCGCGGCATCTCGGCAAACGCTCAGGGCCTGCGCATCGGCGCGCTCTCCACGATGGCCGAGGTGGCTGCCGACCGGCAGGTACTGGCCCAGGCGCCTGCACTCGCGCACGCTTTGCTCGCCGCCGCCTCGCCGCAGATACGCAACATGGGCACCATCGGCGGCAACCTGCTGCAGCGCACCCGATGCCTGTATTTTCGCGACCCTGCGTTCGCCTGCAACAAGCGCGTGCCCGGCTCCGGCTGCCCCGCGATCTCCGGTGAGAACCGCGAACTCGCCATCCTCGGCGGCTCGGACCACTGCATCGCCACCCACCCGTCGGACTTCCCCGTGGCGCTGATGGCCGCGCGCGCCACGCTCGAAATCCACGGCGCCGATGGCCAGACGAGGCAGATCGCGATCGCCGATTTCTACCGCCTGCCCGGCAGCACCCCGCACGTGGAGACCGTGCTGCGGCCCGGCGACATCATCGTCGCGATCCTGGTGCCGTCCGCACCTGCCAACCGGCGCGCCACCTACGTCAAGGTGCGCGACCGCCAGAGCTATGCCTACGCGCTCGCCTCGGTAGCGGTGGGCCTCGAGCTGCAGGGCGGCACGATTGCCGAGGCGCGCCTGGCGGCCGGCGGTGTCGGCACCCGCCCCTGGCGGCTGGATGCGGTGGAAGCCGCCTTGCACGGCAAGCCGGCGACCGAGGCCACCTTTGCGCAGGCCGCCACGCTAGCCGTCGAGGGCGCGCGGCCGCAATCGCAGAACGCGTTCAAGATCGCATTGCTGCAACATACTGTCCGCCGCGCGCTGCTCGCCGTCGCGGCCTGAAGGAGGGCGAACCCATGTTCATCGGACAGGCTGTCACCCGCCAGGACGGGCACCTCAAGGTCACTGGCGGCGCGCGTTACGCGGCCGAATTCGAGGTGCCCGGCTGCGTCTATGCCGTGCTGGTGCAGAGCACGATCGCCGCCGGCGAGGCCATCGCCTACGACACCGCGCAGGCCGAGCGCATGCCCGGCGTGCTGGCCATCATCACCCAAAAGAATGCCGGCAAGCTGAACCAGAAGAAAGCCGCCGCGCAGACGGTGCACCACCCGCTGCTGCAGGATGGCCACATCGTCTATAACGGCCAGCATGTCGCCGTCGCCGTCGCCGACACGTTCGAGCGTGCGACGGCCGCCGCCGACGCCGTGCGCGTCCGTTACGCGCCGAGCCACGCGGTCACCGTCATGGACCAGGACACGCTGGGCCGCGCCTACAAGCCCAAGCATTTCCGCGACGGCAAGAAGGACCCCGACGTCACCCGCGGCGACGAGGACGCGGCATTCGATCGCGCGCCGCTCAAGATCGAGGCGACCTACGAGACGCCCGTCGAGCATCACAACCCGATGGAACCGCATGCGACCATCGCGTTCTGGCAGCCGGACGGCAAACTCGCGGTCTGGACCACCACCCAGGGCATTTCCGGCGCGCAGGAGACGCTGGCTGCGGCCTTCGGCCTGCGGCAGAGCGACGTCACCATCGTCTGCCCCTATCTGGGCGGCGGGTTCGGCTCCAAAGGCAACACCTGGCCGCCCGCCCTCATTGCGGCGATGGCGGCGCGGCACGTCAACAAGCCGGTGAAACTCGTGGTCACCCGCAGCCAGATGTTCACCTCCAACGGCTACCGCCCCGCCACCATCCAGAAGATCCGCCTGGGCGCCGACCGTTCCGGCAAGCTGCTCTCGATGCGCCATGACGGGTTCAGCCAGATGTCGGACCCCTCGCTCGGCGAGTTCACCGAGCCCGTCGGGCTGTCCACCGAGATGCTGTATTCCTGCAAGAACCTGGCGGTGTCGCACCGTTTGGTGCCGGTCAACCAGGGCCTGCCGACCTATATGCGCGCACCGGGCGAAGCGACCGGCGTGTATGCGCTGGAGGTCGCGATGGACGAGCTGGCCTACGTGGCCCGCATCGACCCGCTCGCCCTGCGCCTGGCCAACTACGCCGAGCACGATGAGCAGGAGGACAAGCCGTTCGCCAGCAAGGTGCTGCGCGAATGCTACAGCCAGGCTGCCGACAAATTCGGCTGGTCGCGCCGCGACCACACCCCCGGCTCGATGCGCGACGGGCGCATCCTCATCGGCTGGGGCATGGCGACATCGACCTACCCGACCAACCGCAGCCCCTGCCAGGCGCGCATCGTCGTCCACCGCAACGGCACCGCACTCGTGCAATCCGGCACCCAGGATATCGGCACCGGCACCTACACCATCATGGCGCAGTGCGCGGCCGACGAGCTCGGCATCGACATCGCGCGCGTGAGCGCCCAGCTCGGCGACAGCCGCTTCCCCGCAGCCCCCGTCTCCGGCGGCTCGCAGACGGCGGCCAGCATCATCCCCGCCGTGGAAGCCGCCTGCCGCAAGCTGCGCGCGCGGGTGGCCGAAATCGCGGCCACCGACCCGCGTTTCGCCAGCATCCCACCGGCGCAGATCAAGCTCGACAAGCTCGTCGTCACCGCGCCCGGCGTGGCCGTGCCGCTCGCCGCCTTCATGGACCGCCTCGGCGTCGACCGGCTCGAAGCCGAGGCCGAAGCCGAGTTCGACGAGAAGAGCAAACCCGTCTCCCGGCACGCTTTCGGCGCCCAGTTCGTCGAAGTGCGCATCGACCCCGATTTCGGCACCATCCGCGTCAGCCGCGTCGTCAGTGCTTTCGACGTCGGCCGCCTGCTCAACACCAAAACCGGCCGCAGCCAGTTGCTCGGCGGCATCGTCTTCGGCATCGGCATGGCATTGCAGGAGGAGACGCTGATCGACCGCGCCACCGGCCGCATCGCCAACAGCAACATCGCCGACTACCACATGCCGGTGAACGCCGACGTGCCCGACATCGAGGTGATCGCCATCGACTCGCCCGACATCGCCACCGGGGCGTTGGGTGCGAAGGGCATCGGCGAGCTGCCAATGGTGGGGGTGGCGCCGGCGATCGCCAATGCGGTTTTCCATGCGACTGGGAAGCGGGTGAGGAAGTTGCCTATCCGGGTGGAGGATGTGCTGGCCTGAGAAAAGCAAGCAGTCCTTTTTTGAGGAAAAGGGCCAAAGAACTTTTGCTTCCTGCCGTTTCTTGCCTGGGCACCGTGCTGTGGCTATAGAAGCGGCCCCGCGCGGGTGTGGTGAAATGGTAACCACAGCAGACTCAAAATTTGCCGGGAGTGATCCCTTGTCGGTTCGAGTCCGACCACCCGCATACCGCTCTTGACCCAGCCGTCCGGCAGCGTCACTTATCCGCTTTTGCGGCCCCTGCCCGGCCGCCTACATCCAAGGTGCTTCGATGGCCAAGTCCAACACCGTCCAGATCCGCCTCGTGTCGAGCGCGGATACCGGATATTTCTATGTGACGAAGAAGAACGCGCGCACCAAGACGACCAAGATGGAGTTCAAGAAGTACGACCCCGTCGCGCGCAAGCACGTCGTCTTCAAGGAAGCCAAGATCAAGTAGCAGGCCAGGAACCGGCCAGCCTGGCCAGGCGTCTTTGTTTTGTCACGCAATATCGGCGGTTCGGACGACAATCGCTGGTGCACTCGACGCGGTTTTTGCTTAGCAACGCCTGTCAGCAATTGAGGGTGGACGCATGGACGCGAGCGTAGAGACCGCGGGTGGGCTGAGCCAGGACATCGCCAATGCCGGGCTGTTTTTCCGCCGCTGGCTCGCCAATCCGCTGCAGATGGGCTCCATCGTCCCGTCCTCGCCCGCTCTCTGCAAGCGCATCGCGGCGCAAACCCACGCCGGGCCCGACCAGATCGTCGTCGAACTCGGCGCCGGCACCGGCGTGATCAGCCGCGCCCTCATCGATGGCGGTCTGGCACCCGAACGCCTCCACGTGGTTGAAATCGTGCCCGACATGGCCAACCATCTGCGCGCCGCCCTGCCCGGTGCCCGCGTGATCGAAGGTGACGCACGCCGCCTGCCTTATCTTATCCCAAGCGAACTGCACGGCCGCATCGGCACCGTAGTCGTCGGCATCCCGCTCGTCCTGCTGCCGATCGCCGAACAGCGCCGGTTCATCGATGCGATCGAAGCCGTCGCCCCCGGCCTCGGCTTCATTCTCTATAGTTATTGCATCACCAGCCCGCTGCCCTGGAAAAAGCTCGGCCTCAAGCCGAAGCGCGAAGCCTGGACGCCACTGAACTTCCCGCCGGCGAGCGTGTGGCGCTACGTGCCGGCCTGACCTGCGCCGCCCGCCGACATTTCTCTTCCTCGACACGCTTAAGACGATTTTCACATCGCTATCGGAAACTGAGATTCCCGACACGCGGTGAGACGATCGTCATGTTACTTCCTCCTCAGTCCAACCACCCGTCACCTCCAGGCCCGCAGCCGCCCGCCGGCCTGGTGTTGCCGTTCGCCGGGCGTGAACGCCGCAAGCCGTCCATCCCGACCGGCGCCGGCCTCGCCTTGCTCGTCACGCCCGTGCACCGGCTGGACGATGGCGCGCTATGCGGGGGCGACATCGAAAGCGCCTTCGCACCCACCGCGGATTCGGCCGCAATGCTCAACGCCGCCTGTGGTCAGGCCGCCAGATGGCAAGGCGGGCCGGCCTGGGGCGCACGCCTGCGTGCTTTCGTGAAGCTGCCGCACAAGGCGCTGCACGGTGACAAGCTCGACCGCCATCTCGCCGGTGCATTGCACGACGCCGGCCTGTCGCCCGACCTGATGGAACTGGCCTTTTCGCAGGACGAGTTGGAATGCGACTCACCCGAACTCGGGCTCCGCCTGTCCGCCCTCCGTGACCTGGGCGCCGGCGTCGCCCTCGACACGACGGGCCTGGGCCAGGATCTGCTGCGCGTTCTGCGCCGCCTGCCGATCACCGCCATCCGCCTGGCGCCCTCCCTCGTCGCCGCACTCGAAGCCTGCAACACCGCCCGCAGCGCCGCCTTGGACGCCATCTGCCTGGCACATGCTTCGGGCGCGGCTGTCGTGGCACTCGGGGTGGGAACGGCCTGTCAGCGCGATATCCTGGCCGACATGCAATGCGACGAAGCGCAGGGGTTGGGGGTGGCGGACGCTGTTTCGGCTGAGGCGTTTGCGCGAGCTCTGACGTAGGAAAGCGAAGGAAGCAGTCCTTTTTTGAAAAGAAGGACCAGAAAACTTTTGCTTTTAGGTTCGTCGTCACCGTGCTTGCGTTTTGGTTGGGGCAAACCCATCGTACTGGCGATACGGCGGGACTGAATCATTATGGACCAGACATCTCGGACGCCAGCCAGCACCGAGCTTGAGTTGCAGGCGGCGCTCGACCGGCAGCGGCGTTCTTTCGAGGCCACGCCGTTCCCCTCGGCAGCACAGCGGCAGGAAAAGCTGTTGCGGCTGGAAAAGCTGGTCGCCGAGCACCAGGACGCGATCGTGGACGCGATCGGCGCCGATTTCGGCAATCGCTCGCGCGTGGAAACGCTTACCTCGGAAATCCTGCCCACGATCGGCGCCGCCGCCTATGCCCGCAAGCGCGTGGCCGGCTGGATGCGCCCGCAAAGCCGCGCCGTGGGAATGAACTTCAAACCCGGCAGCAACCGCGTCGAGTTCCAGCCGCTCGGTGTGGTCGGTGTCGTCTCGCCCTGGAATTATCCGATTTTCCTTACGCTCGGCCCGCTCATCGACATCATCGCCGCCGGCAACCGCGCGATGATCAAGCCGTCCGAACTCACGCCGGCCACCGGCGCGCTGCTCGCCCGCATCCTGCGTCAGGCTTTCGCACCAGAGGACGTGCTGGTGGTCGAAGGCGACGTCTCCGTCGGCCGGGCCTTTTCCGCGCTGCCATTCGACCATCTGATCTTCACCGGATCGACCGCCATCGGGCGCGAGGTGATGCGCGCGGCCGCCGAAAACCTGGTGCCGGTGACGCTCGAACTCGGCGGCAAGTCGCCCGCCATCGTCGCCGAGGATTACGACAGCGCGGCCGCGGCCAAATCCATCGCCGTCGGCAAATTCTTCAATGCCGGCCAAACCTGCATCGCGCCCGACTACGCACTCGTGCCGGCCGAAAAAGCCGAAGCATTCGCCCGCAGCGTGCTCTCGGCCGCCGAGACGATGTTCCCTACCATCAACGCCAACCCCGACTACACCGCCATCATCTCCGACCGTCATCACCAGCGCCTGACCGACCTGGTGGCCGAAGCCGAGGCCGCGGGGGCGACCGTGCTGCGCCATCGCGACACGCCGCATGGCAACGTGCGCCGCTTCTCGCCCACGGTCGTGCTCGACCCGCCGCTGGACGGCCGCCTGATGCGCGACGAGATTTTCGGCCCCGTGCTCCCCGTCATCCGCACCGGCGGCACCGACGAGGCGATCGAATTCGTCAACCGCCGCCCGCGTCCGCTGGCGCTGTATGCCTACACGAAGAATGCCGCCACCGAGCGCCGCATCCTCGACGGCACCATTTCCGGCGGCGTCACCATCAACTCCACTCTGGTGCATTGTGCGCAGGACGATCTGCCGTTCGGCGGCGTCGGCCCATCCGGCATGGGCGCCTACCATGGCCACGAAGGATTCCAGCGCTTCAGCCACGCACGCGGCGTGCACAAGCGCGGGTTCTTCTCGGGGTTCGAGTATCTCTCGCCGCCGCATGGTGCGGCTTCGAAGTTCGCGCTCAAGGCGCTTGGGGTGAAGCAGTAAGGCGCTGTTCTCTGCTGGAAACTTCCCATCATCCTCCACCTTGCCCGGGCTTGAGCCGGGCTTCCGCGCGGCCGTCCACGCACTCCCGTGAGGTCCATGGGACTGCGGCTTACCCCGGAAATCGCGTGCCGTCCGACCGCGTGGATGCCCGGGTCAAGCCCGGGCAAGGTGTCAACACCGGCGTTACGGTGTAAGCGCTCGCCTTTCGGTCCTGCGCATTAAGGACTGCTTCCTTCCTCAGGTGCCCATGGACCTCTCCGGCAAATTCGACCGCATCGTTCTCCGCGCCGAGGAGCTTCGCCACGACCTCTCCAGCGGCCTGAACGGCGAGGCGTTCTCGCGCGCCAGCCGAGAACTCGCCGAACTCGAGCCGATCGTGGCGCGCATCGAGGAATTGCGAGCGGCCGAGGCCGAGGCGGCGGGCGCCGAACAGCTTCTGGCCGACCCGGAAATGCGCGACATGGCCGAGACCGAGTTGCGGTCGTTACGTGAGAAGCTGCCGCGTCTGGCGCGCGAGATACAGCTTGCCTTGCTGCCGAAGGACGAGGCTGACGAGCGCAGCGCCATCCTCGAAATCCGCCCGGCCGCCGGCGGCGACGAAGCCGGCCTGTTCGCCGCCGAATTATTCAGCGCCTACCAGAAATATGCCGGCCTGCGCGGCTGGAAGTTCGAGTTGATGGACTATGCCGAGACCGAACTGGGGGGCCTCAAGGAAGGCATCGCGGAGATCACCGGCCGCAACGTGTTCGCGCGTTTCAAATACGAGTCCGGCGTGCATCGCGTGCAGCGCGTGCCGACGACCGAGACGCAAGGCCGCATCCACACCAGCACGGTGACGGTGGCCGTGTTGCCGGAAGCCGAGGATGTGGACGTGCAGGTGAACGAGACCGATCTGCGTATCGACGTCTATCGCGCGTCGGGCGCCGGCGGACAGCATGTGAACAAGACCGAAAGTGCGGTGCGCATCACGCATATTCCCACCGGCATCGTGGTGGCCATGCAGGAGGAGCGCAGCCAGCACAAGAACCGGGCGAAGGCGATGAAGGTGCTGCGCGCACGGATGTTCGAGGCGCAGCGTGAGAGTTTGCATGCGACGCGCTCGGCCGACCGCAAGAGCCAGGTCGGCACCGGCGACCGCAGCGAGCGGATACGGACGTATAATTTCCCGCAGGGGCGGGTCAGCGACCATCGCATCAATATGACGTCGCACAAGATCGATCGGGTGATGGCTGGCGAGTTCGACGAGTTTGTGGATGCGCTGACGGAGGAGGATCAGGCGGCAAGGTTGGCGGCGGAGGGCTGAGGGACGGAAGGCCTTCTTTTCTGAAGAAGAGACTTCTGCTCGCGCTGTCGCGGACCGCGGGATAAGCGTCCGCCAAATTTAAAAAGTTTTTGGTCCTTTTTTCAAAAAGGACTGCTTCCTTCCTCTCTTGAGTCGCAAATACCAGATCATGCAAGCCGCTCACGAAGCTCTCCTCGCAGGCGGCGCCCTTGTCCTGCTCGCCATCGCCGCTGGCCTGCTCGGCGCGCGCGCCAAAACACCGTTGCTGCTGGTGTTCCTCGCACTCGGCATGCTCGCCGGCGAGGATGGCCCGGGCGGCATCGTCTTCAACGATTTCCGCCTCACCTACCTGCTGGGCAGCATCGCTCTCGTCATCATCCTGTTCGAAGGCGGGCTGAAAACCTCGGCCGGCATGTTGCGCATTGCCGGGTGGCCGGCTTTGGCGCTGGCCACGCTCGGCACCGCCATCAGCGCGGCCATCGTGGGCGTGGCGACCGTGTTCTTAACGACGGCGAACTGGCGCGAAGGCCTGCTGCTCGGCGCGATCATGGCGCCGACGGACGCGGCGGCGGTCTCCTCCGTTCTCCGGCTGAGCGGCGTGTCGCTGCCCGAGCGGGTGGACGCGGTGCTCGAAGTCGAAAGCGGCCTCAATGACCCGATTTCCGTCGTGCTCACGCTCCTGCTGGTCGAGAGTCTGCTGGCGGCACCTGGTGCTACAGGTCACGGGCTGCTGCCGGGCATCGGCGGGCGTCATGTGGCGATCATGCTGGCGCAGGAGATGTTCGGCGGTGCGGCGTTCGGCGTCGCCGGCGGCGCGCTGATGGCGGCCGCGCTGCGGCGGCTACGGGCGCCGGACACGCTGTTTCCCGCGCTGCTGCTGGCTGCCGCGATTGCGCTGTTCGGCGCGGCGCAGAGCCTGGGCTGCAGCGGTTTCCTCGCGATCTATCTGGCCGGCATGCTGGTCGCCAGCCGTGCCGGCGAGCGTGCGAAGCTGATGACGCGCGCGTTCGAGGCGTTCGGCTGGATCGCCCAGATCGGCCTCTTCCTCGGGCTTGGCCTGCTGGTCACGCCGCATCGCCTGCTGCCGCTGGCCGCCAGTGCGACCGCCATAGCCGGCGTGTTGATGTTCGTCGCGCGCCCGGCCTCCGCGTTCGCCTGCCTCAAGCCATTCGGCTTTGGCTGGGGCGAGAGTGCCTTTGTCGGCTGGGTGGGCCTTCGCGGCGGCGTGCCGATCTATCTTGCGACCATCCCGGTGCTGTCCGGCGTGCCGAACAGCTATCTGGGATTTGCCGGCGCGTTCGTCATCGTGCTCGTCTCGCTCGCCATACAAGGCTGGACGGTCGGGGCCGCGGCCCGGCTGTTTCGCGTGCACCAGCCGCCCGCCTGAGTGTCGCCGGTCAGGAGACGGGGATGCTGCACACGTTGGTCTTGTGGATGTCGGTCGGCGCCTGTGCCGTCTGGCCGACCCGTTCGGCGAGATAGAATGTGGTGAACCCGTCCGACGCCAGCGCTTCGAGGTGCTTGCCGGAGGGGTCGCCCAGTGTCGCGCCATCGTCGAGCACGTGGGTTTCGCTATGACCGTCGGCGGCGCGTATGGTGATGCGGCCGCACAGCGCGTATTCGTAGCGATCGGCGGCCGGCAGGGTCACTTCCTTGTCGCCGTAAGGATGGTTGGCGTTGAGCTCGAAATGCGCCACCAGCTGGCCGTTGATGAACACCGTGGTCGCTTCCGTGATCTC
Source organism: uncultured Alphaproteobacteria bacterium (assembly GCA_963848205.1). Taxonomy (GTDB): domain Bacteria; phylum Pseudomonadota; class Alphaproteobacteria; order Acetobacterales; family Acetobacteraceae; genus BOG-908. The sequence goes on from CAWKCV010000004.1 coordinate 62,957, forward strand.
CGACGGATCGGTCTCGTCGGCGATATGGAACGTGACGGTGGAGACGGCCTGCGCCGGCCCGGCGATGCTCAGCGCACAGGCTGCAACGAGGGTCACGAGCAACGGGAGAGCAGGTGGGCGTGGCGGAAACATCGTGGGCTCCGGAAAGCGTGCGGCCGTTCGATCCTAACGCGCAAATGCCCGCTGGTGCGACCATCCTCGGCGCCGCGCTCGACGGCGCGGTGGCGCGCTTACGCGAGGCCGGCGTCGAGCAACCCCGGTTCGAGGCCCGGTGTCTGGCGGCACACCTGCTGGGCAAGCCGGCTGTCGCGTTGCTGGACCGTGCGACGCGCATCGATGGGGTGGCGTTCGCGGCCCTGGTCGAGCGGCGTGCAGGGCGCGAGCCGATGGCCTTCATCACAGGGCGGCAGGGCTTCTGGACGCTCGACCTGGCCGTCTCGCCCGCCACCCTCATTCCGCGCGCCGATAGCGAGACGCTGATCGAGGCGTCGCTGGCCGCCCTGCCCGACCGCGCGCGCGTGGGCGGCGTGCTCGACCTGGGCACCGGCACCGGCTGCCTGCTGCTGGCGGCACTATCCGAGTTTCCACGCGCGTTCGGGCTGGGCGTCGACGTTTCACCGGACGCGGCAAAACTCGCGCGCCACAATGCCGAACGTAGCGGGCTGACTGATCGCGCGTCGTTCGCGGCAGGCGACTGGGCCGCGTGCGTCGCCGGGCGTTTCGACCTGGTGCTGTGCAATCCGCCTTATATCGAGGCAGCCGACCTCGCCGGACTGATGCCTGAAGTGATACGCCATGAGCCGCGACGTGCGCTCGATGGCGGGCGATCCGGGCTGGACGCCTACGCCGCGCTATTGCCTGAACTACCCCGTTTGCTCGCGCCCGATGGTGTCGCCGTTTTCGAACTGGGCGCCGGCCAAGCCGGGCCGGTGGCGGCACTGGCAAAGGCGGCAGGGTTTGCCCAGATCACGTCATATCCCGATCTCGCAGGCATCGAGCGTGCCCTCGTGCTGCGTGCGTGAACCAAAAAACCGTTTGGCAGGGTGGCGATTGCCCGCTAGGGTTCAGCCGCGCACGGGATGCGACTCCGCGGGGCAGCCGAACATTGTTCGGAGCTGAACGCCGGAGATCCCCGGCCGGCTTTGCCCGGCACTTCCGGATGGGCGCGACCGGATGGCACCGATGAACCGGACGATCATGGGCTGGCTGCCGACCGCAAGGCGCGATGCTGGCCATGGGCGGATCGTTAAACAGGAAAGCGTATAGTAGTCGAATGAACATGAAACGCATGCGCGGACGGTCCCACCGCAATAGTGGCGGCAGCGGCGGCGGTGGGGGCAGCAGCCCGCGCCAGTATGGCGGCAACATCCCGCTCAACCGTAACCACGTGTTCGACAGCAGCGGGCCTGATCTGCGAATTCGCGGCACGGCACAACAGCTGTTCGAGAAATATCTGCAGCTTGGCCGCGACGCGACCGGCTCCGGCGACCGGGTCATGGCCGAAAGCTACTTTCAGTATGCCGAGCATTATTTCCGCATCCTGAACGCCATCAACCAGGCGGCCCAGCAGAATGGCCAGCAGCAGCACGCGCAGCAGAATGGGTATCAACAAAGCGGGCAGCAGCAAGGCGGGCAGAACTACAACCAGCAGACTGGCCAGCAACGCCGCGAACGCGACGGGCAGGATGGCGAGGAGGCGCAGGCGCCGATGGCGAACGGACCGGCTGCCAGCTACGCCGAACAGCAGATGGACCAGGGCATGGAAGAGCCGGCGAACTAGTCTGTGAGCCGGGTTGCCTATGTAAACGGGCGCTATGTGCCGCACACGCTGGCCTGCGTGCATGTCGAGGACCGCGGCTACCAGTTCGCCGACGGTGTCTATGAGGTCGTCTATCTGCTGGACGGCACGCCCGTCGATCGCGAGCTTCATCTCGACCGGCTGGACCGCAGCTTGAGCGAACTGCGCATCCCGCCGCCCTTGCCGCGGCGCGCGCTGATCGCGGTGCTCGACGAGATGATCGCCCGCAACCGTCGGCCGAACGGGCTGCTGTACATGCAGGTGACACGCGGCGTGGCGCCGCGGGCGCATGTGTTCCCCAAGGCAGGCACGCGCCCCTCTCTCGTCGTCACGCTGCGCGGCGCACCTGCGCTGCCCACCGACCTTCAGAGCTGGGCAGCGCGCGCGATCACCATGGCCGACCAGCGCTGGGGGCGATGCGACATCAAGACAGTGGGCCTGCTGCCCAACGTGCTCGCCAAGCAGGCGGCGCGCGAGCAAGGCGCCTATGAAGCGATCCTGATCGACAGCGACGGCATGGTGACGGAAGGTGCGTCCACCACGGTGTGGATGGTCGATGCGGGCGGCACGCTGCGCACGCGCGCGCTCGGGCACGCCATCCTGCCCGGCTGCACACGCGCCGCGCTGATGGCCGAACTGGATCTCGAAGGCATTGGCTTCGAGGAACGCGCGTTCAGCCGCGACGAACTCGGCGACGCGCGCGAGGTTTTCCTCACTTCGGCCAGCAGCTTCGTCAAGCCGATCGTGGCGGTGGATGGTGTGGAGGTGGGCGGTGGCGGCGTGGGCGTGGTGGCGGGGCGGTTGTTTGGGTTGCTGGCTGGACGGTTGAGGAAGGAAGGCCTTCTTTTTTGAAAAAAGAAGCAAAAAACTTCTACTATGCTGTCGCGGACCTCGGGACATGGTAGCGCCACGCTAATAAAAGTTTTGGTCCCTTTTTTCAAAAAAGGACTGTTTCCTTCGGCACACGCCTTGCAACGCAAAACACGGCCCGCACCAATGCCGGGCCGCGTAAACAAGAAGGGTATAACCTCGTGGCCACCGAAAAACCGCAGAACGTGCAGGACGTGTTCCTGAACCACGTGCGCAAGGCAAAAACACCCGTCACCGTATTTCTGATCAACGGCGTGAAGCTGCAGGGAATCATCACGTGGTTCGACAATTTTTCCGTATTGCTGCGTCGTGATGGGCATACGCAGCTTATCTACAAGCATGCGATCAGCACGGTGATGCCCGGCGCCCCGATCCAGCTATTCGACGCGGCGGGTGCCGACGCCGGCAAGGAGATGTCGCCTGACCCCTGAGATGGATGCCGAGCAGGAAAGCACACCGCGACCCGAGCGCCCGCAAAACGCCCGGCCGGCCCCCACCCGCGCAGCCGTCATCCTGCCCTGGGAGCGGCCGGCGCCCAACCACGGTTTCGGCGGCGACGCGTCGCGCGCGGCCGAAGCCAGGCTCGCCGAAGCCGTAGGGCTGGCGGCAAGCATCGGCCTTGTCGTCGTCCACACGTCCATCCTGCCGTTGCGCAGCCGCCGGCCATCCACCCTGCTAGGGTCCGGGCAGATGGAATCCGAAAAGCAGGCCTTGACCGACGCACATGTGACGGTCGCCATCGTGGACGCCGCACTCACGCCGGTGCAGCAGCGCAACCTGGAGCGCGGCTGGGGCTGCAAGGTGATCGACCGCACCGGGTTGATCCTCGATATTTTCGGCGAACGCGCGGCCACACGCGAAGGCACGCTGCAAGTCGAACTCGCCCATCTCGACTACCAGCGCTCCCGCCTGGTGCGGTCCTGGACCCACTTGGAACGCCAGCGCGGCGGTTTCGGCTTTCTCGGCGGCCCCGGCGAGACCCAGATCGAAGCCGACCGCCGGCTGATCACTGATCGTATTGTCCGCTTGAAAAAGGAACTGGAACAGGTGCGCCGCACGCGCGGCCTGCATCGCAGCGCCCGCAAGCGCGTGCCGTTTCCGGTCGTCGCCCTCGTCGGCTACACGAACGCCGGCAAATCCACCCTGTTCAATGCACTCACCGGCGCCGAAGTGCATGCGCAGGACCAACTGTTCGCGACACTCGACCCCACCATGCGTGGCCTGGTTCTGCCGAGCGGCCGCCGCGTCATCCTGTCCGATACGGTGGGGTTCATCAGCGAACTGCCGACGGAGTTGGTTGCCGCCTTCCGCGCCACGCTTGAAGAGGTGGCCGAAGCGGACGTGATCCTGCATGTGCGCGACGCCGCGCATCCCGACAGTGCGGCACAGCGCGGGGACGTGCTGGCGGTGCTGGAAGGCATGGCGCACGACGGCACGCTGGACGAGGATTTTGCTGTCAGGACTATCGAAGTTTTGAACAAGGCCGATCTGCTGGGCGGTGCGGAGGCGTTGCCGGCCAAGCCGGGCAGCGTCGCCGTCTCGGCCATCACCGGTGACGGGCTGGATGCGCTGAGACGCATTCTCGACGATCGGATCGCCGCCGGGATGGAACAGGCGGATTACGACATCGACCATGCCGATGGGGCGCGTCTTGCCTGGCTGTACGAACATGGCGAAGTGGTGGACCGTCGCGACGATGAGACAGCCGCGCATGTGAAAGTGCGGCTGCTGCCGGCCGACCGCGCGCGCTTCGACGAACGGCTTTCGCACGAATGAGGCATGTGCACCGCGATGGAGCACGCCGGAAGCTGCATACCGCTTGATCACCTTCTCGCCTGCACAGGCCTGCGAACTCGACCTCCTGCTGCGCGCCACGGCCCGCACCGAGATCATGCCGCGCTTCCGCCGCCTCGATGCGGCCGAGATACGGGTGAAATCCGGACCGTTCGATCTGGTGACGATCGCCGACGAGGCGGCGGAGGCGATGATCACACAAGGATTGTCGCGCCGTTATCCTGGCTGCCTGGTGGTGGGCGAGGAGGCAACGGCGGCCGATCCGTCGCTTCTCGGCCGGCTGGCCGGCGCGGAACTGGCCTTCGTTGTCGACCCGATCGACGGCACATCCAATTACGCAGCCGGTTTGCCGCTGTTTGGCACGATGCTCGCGGCTGTAAGCCAGGGTGAGGTGGTCGCGTCCGTCATCCACGATCCGGTCATGGATACATCCTCGATTGCCGTGCTCGGGCATGGTGCGTGGGAACAATCGGCGGACGGCACACGCACGCCGTTGCGTGTAGCCGCCCCCGTGCCCGTATCGGCCATGTCGGGCGCGGCGTCGTGGCGCTACATGGCACCCGACCTCCGCAGGCGCGTGATACAGAATTTGTTGCAAGTGGCGCAGGCTTACGATTTCCGCTGCGCGGCACACGAATATCGCATGCTGGCTGCCGGGCACTGCCATTTTCTCGTCTTCAACCGCCTGATGCCGTGGGACCATTTGCCGGGCTGGCTGCTGCATCGTGAGGCGGGCGGATACGCCGCGCACTTCGATGGCTCGGCGTATCGGCCGGGGGCGGTGGATGGCGGGCTGATATGTGCGCCGGATGAGGATAGTTTTGAAAGATTAAGGCGAGCACTTCTTTTTTGAAGAAAAGAAGCAAGAATTCTTCTCCGCTGTCGCGAGGCTCCCCACGAGCACGCGACAGCCAGGACAAGAGTTTCTTGGTCCTTTTTTTAAAAAAGGACTGCTTCCTTACCTACGAAAAAAGGGGCGCACCTTCCGGCACGCCCCCTTCTCAGCTCAATGTATGCGCGGAGGATTAGAAATCCATATCGCCCATGCCGCCCATGCCGCCGCCACCGCCGCCGCCCATGGGCGCCTTCTTCTCCGGCTTCTCGGCCACCATCGCTTCGGTGGTGATCAGCAGAGAGGCGATGGATGCCGCATCCTGCAACGCGGCCCGCACCACCTTGGTGGGGTCGATGATGCCGGCTGCAACCATGTCCTTGTATTCGCCGGTCTGTGCGTCGAAGCCGAAATCGTAGCTGTCGTTCTCGAGCACCTTGCCGCTGATGACGGCACCGTCCTCACCGGCATTCTCGGCAATCTGGCGCAGCGGGGTCAGCAGCGCACGGCGGACGATGTCCATGCCGAACTTCTGATCCGGGTTCTCGGCCTTCAGCGAGTCGAGGATCTTGGACGCGCGGGCAAGTGCCACGCCGCCGCCCGGGACGATGCCTTCTTCGACGGCCGCACGGGTCGCGTGCAGCGCGTCGTCGACGCGGTCCTTGCGCTCCTTGACTTCGACTTCCGTCGCACCGCCGACGCGGATGACGGCGACGCCACCGGCCAGCTTGGCAAGACGCTCCTGGAGCTTCTCACGATCGTAGTCGCTGGTCGTCTCTTCGATCTGCGCGCGGATCTGAGAGCAACGGCCGCTGATGTCGGTCTTCTCGCCGGCACCCTCGACGATCGTGGTGTTTTCCTTCTCGATCAGGATCTTCTTGGCCTTACCGAGCATCTGCAGCGTGACGTTCTCGAGCTTGATGCCGAGATCTTCGCTGATCACCTGGCCACCGGTCAGGATTGCGATGTCTTCCAGCATCGCCTTGCGACGATCGCCAAAGCCAGGCGCCTTGACGGCGGCAATCTTCAAGCCACCGCGCAGCTTGTTGACCACCAGGGTGGCGAGCGCTTCGCCTTCGACGTCCTCGGCCACGATGAGCAGCGGACGGCCCGACTGCACGACGGCCTCGAGCAGCGGCAGCAGCGGCTGCAACGTGCTGAGCTTCTTCTCGTGGATCAGGATGTAGGGCTGATCGAGATCGGCCACCATCTTTTCCGCGTTCGTGATGAAATACGGGGAGACGTAGCCGCGGTCGAACTGCATGCCTTCGACGACATCGAGCTCGGTCTGGATGCCCTTGGCTTCTTCGACGGTGATGACACCCTCGTTGCCGACCTTCTGCATCGCTTCGCTGATCATGCGGCCGATATCGGCCTCGCCGTTGGCGCTGATCGTGCCGACCTGGGCCGTCTCGCTCTGGCTGGTGATCTTGCGGCTCTTGGCCTTCAGCTCGGCCACGATGGCTTCCACCGCACGGTCAACACCGCGCTTGAGGTCCATCGGGTTCATGCCGGCTGCCACAGCCTTGGCACCTTCGCGAACGATGGCTTGGGCGAGCACAGTCGCCGTCGTCGTGCCGTCGCCGGCCATGTCGTTGGTCTTGCTGGCGACTTCGCGCACCATCTGCGCGCCCATGTTCTCGAACTTGTCGGCCAGTTCGATCTCCTTGGCGACCGTCACACCGTCCTTGGTGATGCGCGGGGCGCCGAAGGACTTGTCGATGACGACGTTGCGGCCCTTGGGGCCGAGCGTTACCTTGACGGCGTCGGCGAGAATATCCACGCCGCGCAGCATGCGCTGACGGGCGTCGGCGCCGAAGCGGACTTCCTTAGCTGCCATTTGTTAAGCTCCTTGAGTTGGTTGAGAAAGCAAGCAGTCCTTTTTTGGAAAAAAGGACCAAAAAACTTTTGCCTCTGGGGCGATGGCCACGGCAAAGGAGCAAAAGTCTTTTGCTTCTTTTCTTCAGAAAAGAACGCCTTTCCTGTGTTAGGCGGCGGCCTTCTGGATATTCGCGGGACCTTCCACGATACCCATGATGTCGCTCTCCTTCATGATGAGAAGTTCCTCACCATCGAGCTTCACCTCGGTGCCCGACCACTTGCCGAACAGCACGCGGTCGCCGGCCTTGACGTCGAGCGCCACGATCTGGCCCTGCTCGTTACGCGCGCCGGCACCTGCGGCGATTACTTCGCCTTCCTGCGGCTTCTCACGTGCGGTGTCAGGGATGATGATGCCGCCGCTCGTCTTCTCTTCCGCGGTGATGCGGCGGACGACGACGCGGTCATGCAACGGACGGAATTTCGTCATGCGGATCGCTCCTTCAATTGTTCGGTTTCAAACCAGGCGGCCGAGGCAACCCGGTTTGGCACTCTCATAGCGAGAGTGCCAGTTACCTAGAAACCCGCGCGGCCTAAGTCAAGGCATCAAGCAGCACTCCTGCCCTGCGAGTGCTAAGCTACTGTTAACGCTTAATTTTTATATTGCCGCGAAGCTGTCAGGTAAGGCAGGCTTGTTAAACCGGACAGACGAACGCCACCGGAACAAGCGCGGCGCAGGTCGCGAAACAAGCGGCACCCATGCCGCACGATGTTTGAGAGGCTAACCGACTACATCCAGAGGACGCTATGAGACTGAACCCACAACTTGACGGATACCGCCTGACGACCGCCGAAATCCTCTATCATCTGCCAGACCATCCCGGCTTGCTTCAGACCTATATATGGCAGGACCTGGACCTCGCACCGCGTTTTCCCGTACTCCACAAATTCCTCGATTTCTGGGCGCGCCAAATTGATGGAAAGCTGCACTCCGTCCGCCTGGCCGACTGCAAACTGATCTCGGGCGGAAATTGGCAGCATACGGAGCACCTGCGACATCTGCATTAGGCGGAAAGGCGATCTGTTGTGCAGGAGGGTGTCCGGGTTTCGAACCGATGTAGACCATCCCGTTAACCACGACGGCCTTGGTAGTGGCACGAGGTCCTGACCTCGCCACGGAAGACGTTGATCCCTTGCGATGCAGCGATCTGCCGCATGCCGTCGGCGGTCGGTAACGGCGTGGGCAAGGCACGGACCAGACTGGCGCCCGCAAGCTGCCCATCCGCTATTCCACACCAAGCAAACTGCCGCCTTGCAGCAGGCGCATGGAATTCTTTGCCGACCGGGTCGCGGCGGCGCTCCCGCCCCAAGCCACTGGCCAACCATTGGCTGCTCAATCGTTGTAAAGGCTGAGCTGGCCCATGGCCTCCCGAAAGTCAGACCTTGAAGTCCAGTTGCTCGTGACTCCGTTGGACTCGACGGTCTCGATTGGATTGATGCTCCTACAACTTTCCGCCCGTTCCGAAGTGGTTTTGCCGATGGCACTCTTGCATTTCTGGCGCAGATGAAAACCCCCTTTTGGAGGTGCAAGCGAACTCTCGAAAGGTTTCCAATTTCCGCATCTTTGATACATTCCATCCACCGAAGAACTGTATCAATTCGCATATTTTCTCGTTGAGACGAATAACACGCCGGAAGCGTCGTCTAACACTTCAGGTCTTACGAAGGATACAAACGCTGTAGTCCGCGAGCCGACGTCGTCCTCTTCTGGGGATGGCATAGCTGAAGGTTTGGCGCACCATTATTTATTCCAGTCTTCGCGCGACCGGTGAAGGCCGACGGCGCCGATATCTGTACGTTTGCCATATTCGCCGCGATGATCGCCGATGCCAAGCAGCGGCTGGCCGCCGGAGGCGAAGCGCTACAGGAAAAGGTCATAGTGACAGGATTTTCTGTGTCCGCAGTGTCTGCAAGCAGGTTTATCTTTTTGCATCCAGACTTGATAAAGCCGCCGCCTTCGGCCTCGTAACGATACCAACGACACCGTTGCATCCGGCGGAGGAGACTCATGTAGTTCAGATGAAGCGTTATTGACATTCGACTTCTTCGGACACCGAATGTTGCCCGACAGATGGCAAGCTCTTGACAAACCATACGGCAGAGACAACCCCCAGGTCGCAGTCCAAACCTACAGTGATCTCGGTCATGGCTTGGATGCGATGCGCGGTGTGGGACGATGCTACTGACTTCGTTAAGCGGCAGGGCGAATGATCAGGTCTTCCCCGCCACTACTGGCGCGCGACGAACTCGGAATAGCTACCGTTATCACGGCTTATCGAATGTGGTTCGGCAAATCACATGAGCTACGTTGAAAGTTGTCCTGAAGCTGAACCTCGGATTTCGATCAAGATAGCGTCGTCATGTTCGGCCACCAAGGCATTACAGGCGACCTCGCTTGCGACGCTGATTACCGATCTCTCTTATACATGGTAGCTGAACCAATTGCCCCGGACACATCGACCGACGTTCTCAAATGGATTAAGTTCCGGCGAGTATAGCGGCAACGTTCACAGGATGATGTTTAACGGGAAAACAAACTGTCGGACTGCTGATGGTAGTTTGCGCTATCGACTTTCATTAGGCGGTGGACACCAGGCTTCACGTGGCAGCTAAATTGACGAGATCGCTTGCTTGCGCGCTCAAGAATCGGCTAGGGCATAACGATTCCCGCACCCACGCTCGCGCAGGCCATACGGCATCGAACATATGGGCCCAGGCGTAGCGATGATCGTGAGGGGCGCCGGTATTCTGCTGGGTTTTACTATACGTGGTTCAACGCCCATTGCTGCCCTCCTTGACTTCACTCTGCCACCAAGCTTCTCCTCGACAGCTTGCGGCGGAAAGGCGGCCGCGAGCACCTCAAACCGAACCCAATGTTCGCACCCGTGCCCGCGGCGATATCTCCGCCTGCGACAGAACCGATGTCGCAGGCCTGATCCGCTCTACAATCGAACGCACAGCAGGTCGAATGCTCGGACTCGTCAGCAACACAGGCTGCTCTGCGCTGTGGACATCGAACACCTCACGGAAGCGACGCATGAACTCGCCCAGCCGGCTCGGCTGCATCGCGAGTTGGCGGTCTTCAGCCGGCCCCACCAAGCTTTCTGCAAACGCCATCTCCCAATCCGGCGACAACGTGATCAGCGGGATCGCGCCTCCCAAGGTCGCATGGCTGTCGCTAATCTGGCGGGCCAGGCGGGCGCGAACCGTTGCCACGATCGGCGCCAGACCACGGGCGTTTGCTGTACACGCCTCATGGATGCCTTCCAATATGGTTGGCAAATCGCGGATCGAAATTCGCTCCGTAAGCAATGATTGCAGAACGCGTTGAATGCCGCCAACCGAGATAATCGACGGCACTAAATCCGCTACGAGCTTCTGTTGTTCGCGCGGCAGTTCGTCAAGCAGCTTCTGGGTTTCAGCATAGGACAGAAGCTCCGCCATCATGTCGCGCACCAGTTCGGTCAGGTGCGTGGCCAATACACTCGGCGGATCGACAACTGTGCAGCCACGTATCAATGCATCTTCGCGCAGGCTTGCGTCGATCCACAAGGCCGGCAGGCCGAACGCCGGCTCCGTCGTTTTCTCGCCTTCCAAAGTTGGAAGCTCGCCGCGAGGGTCCATCGCCAGCAGACAAAGCGGCCGCAATTCCCCCGAGCCCGCATCAATTTCTTTCACCTTAATAACGTAAGCATCGGCCGCAAGCTGAAGATTATCTTGAATTCGGACCGGAGGCAGTACGAACCCGAATTCGGCGGCGATCTGCCGTCGCAACCCACGGATCTGCTCGGTCAGCTTAGGCTGATCTCCACCCGCCATCGGCAAAAGACCGTAGCCAAGCTCCACACGGAGCATATCAATTCGCATTGCATCGGCGACGGGAGACTCAGCCGGGGCGGCTGCCTGCGGAGCGGCGTCCGGCTCGGCCGCCGCCTGGGGGTGCGTGTATCGCAGCCAGGCACCGCCGCCCGCGAGACCCGCCAACGCTATGAATGGCAGGGCAGGCAATCCCGGCATCATGGCCAGCACAAGAGCCGCACCGCCAGCAAGCGCAAGCGGTTTGTATCCGCCGCCAAGCTGGGCAATAAGCGCCTTGTCCGCGCGTCCTTCAACACCGCCTTTTGTGACGACGATGCCGGCTGCAGTCGACACGAGCAATGCTGGAATTTGCGTGACGAGCCCGTCGCCGACCGTAAGCGTTGTGAAGGTGTTGGCTGCATCATTGAAGGCCATTGCATGGCGTATGAGGCCGATCGCAAGCCCACCCACGATATTGATCGACGTGATAAGCAGACCCGCAATGGCATCACCCCGGACAAATTTCGCGGCACCGTCCATCGCACCGTAAAATCCTATCTCTTCCTCCAGCTCTCGACGCCGCCGGCGCGCAACCTTCTCGTTGATCAGCCCGGCATTCATGTCCGCGTCAATCGCCATCTGCTTGCCCGGCATCGAGTCGAGGCTGAATCGTGCAGCCACTTCGGCTATTCGGCCGGAGCCCTTGGTGATCACCATGAAGTTCACCACCAATAGAATGGCGAACAGGATCACGCCTATCACCACATCGCCACCCATCAGGAAGCCGCCGAACGCGGCGACAACGTGACCTGCGGCAGTAGGGCCCTCATTGCCGTGACTGAGGATAAGCCGCGTCGTCGCAACGTTAAGCGACAGGCGCAGCAGAGTGGTCAGCAGAAGGAGTTGGGGGAAACTCGTGAAGTCGAGAGGACGCTCGAGAAAAAGCGCGACCATCAGCACGAGGACGGATGCGGTGATGGAAAGTGCGAGACCAAGATCGAGAAGCATTGTCGGCAGCGGTAAAATAAGCAGTGATAACAGGCAGAATACCGCCAGCGCCAACCCGACGTCCGTTCCGGGGACGTATGGTTTTGTGCGGGCGCCAAACGTTGCCAAGAAGCCCGATTGCGCCATCACGCGGCTTCAGTGTGCACGAACTGACACGCCGCAGGAGGCACCTCGATACCCGCTTGCATATAGTCCTTGAGCTTATTGCGCAGAGCACGGATGGAGATGCCCAGGATGGTCGCTGCATGTGTACGATTGCCGAATGTATGCGACAACGTCTGCAGGATCGCTTCGCGTTCCACGTCTTCCATGCGTCTGCACACAAACTGCGCGTTCGCATTTGCGCCCACGATTGCCTCGCGCGGTGAGAATGACTCAATTGTCTCGGGTTCGATCTGCGTGCCGTCCGCAAGCAGGACAGCTCGGTGCATCGCGTTTTCCAGTTCGCGCACGTTGCCTCGCCATGGATTTTGTGTAAGCAGGCGCAGTGCAGGCGCACTCAACGTGCGGATTGGCAATCCGTTTACTTCGGCATAGTGACGGGCGTAATGGGCTGCAAGCGCAGGAATGTCGGCCGGACGCTCCCTCAGCGGCGGCAAGCACAAATTAACAACATTGAGCCGGAAATACAGATCTTCTCTGAATCGCCTTGCCTCGATCTCGGCCTTCAGGTCACGATTGCTGGTTGCCAGAATACGGACATTCACTTTTAGCGGGGAGCTGCTGCCCAGGCGATCAATCTCACGCTCCTGGATGGCGCGGAGAAGTTTGGCTTGAAGCCGCACATCCATTTCGCTTATCTCATCGAGAAGTAGCGTGCCTCCATGAGCGGCTTCAAACTTCCCGGCGCGACGAGCGATGGCACCCGAGAAGGCACCTTTCTCGTGTCCAAACAACTCACTTTCCATGAGCTGCTCAGGGATGGCCGCGCAGTTCAACGCTACGAAGGGACCGCTTGACCGTTTTGATTGCCGATGGATATACCTTGCCAAAACCTCTTTCCCGGTGCCTGACTCTCCCGTTATCAACACAGACGCGTCCGACCGCGCTATTTGCGTCGCACGGCGCATGGTGGCCAGCATATTGGGATCACGCACCACGGGGGCGTGTGGCGCGCCGGAAGCCGCAAGCAGGATGGCCGCGATCAGGTCAGGATCAGGCGGCAGCGGCATGAACTCACGCGCGCCATCGCGGATCGCCTGAGCAGCAAGCTCGGATGAATCTGAAGTGCTGGCGGCAACAACGGGCATGGCAAAGCGCTCGGCTACAAGCGCGCGCACGAGGTTGGCAATACCACAGGAGACATCGGCAAGGACCAGGTCCTGTGCGGCGTCAGTGCGGAGTTGCACTAACGCCGCCGTTATGTCGTCGGCTTGCGAAATGCGCGCGCCAGCGGCACCCGCGAGCTTTGCAGCGCGCCCGAGTTCACCGGCTAATGAGCCGAGTATCAGAAGCCGCATTTGACTGTCTCGAGCAAAGCGTCGCCGCGAAGTGACTGAGGCGGCACGGAGATAGCGCGCAAACTCAATTGTCCGTAACCTCTGATCGCGATCGAAGCGTCCGCCGATATAGTGCCCGGCGCCTCAGCCACCGCGATCAGCCTTGACGATTTCTGTCATCGTAATGCCAAGCCTGTTGTCATCGACCATGACAACCTCACCTCGCGCGACGAGCCGATTGTTGACGTAGACGTCGATCGCCTCGCCAAGTTTGCGGTCAAGTTCCACCACAGCGCCGCGCCCAAGCTTCAGCAGCTGGCTGACTTGCATCGTCGTGCGGCCAAGCACCGCGCTGACGGTTACAGGGATGTCATAAACAGCTTCGAGATCACGCGCATTGCGCGCCGGCGAATCCGCAGCGGGATAAGCGGTTGGCATATCGGTAAAGTCCGTGTCACTGGCCACAAGTAATCTCCTGGTGAGTAGGCAATTTCAAAGGTGCCAGCGCGGACGTGATCTCTGCCCAAATACCGGTAGCATTGCGTGTTGCGTAGCCATCCTGCCAATTGATCTGAACATCAGCGACGCCAAGTTGTGGATCTGTGCAGACACACAGCACGCACGCTTCTGCCGGCAAATTTGATGCCAGCGCATCGCGCACAGAATCCGCGCTGTCTGGGTGAGCGCGTACGCGCAGCTCGGGAGCGCTTTTCAAACCAGGCAGGAGTGCCTTAATTACGGCATTTCGTTCACAATCGGCATGCGTCTGCATCGTGGCTGGAATGGCGGCATGCAATATGGCGAAAAGCATGCTCGCAATTTCATCAGCGTGCCGTTCAGCGACGCTTTCGAGTGTGGCCCGCGCGGCGCTTAATCCATCGGCTACAGACTGCAACGCGGCCAAGTGTAGCTGATCATGCAGTGTCTGGGCGTCTGCCAGTGCAGACTGTAAGCCGTCCTCGCGGCCCTGGGCTCGAGCAGCCTCTACATCGTCTAAGGTCAGAACAGGCTCGGCCTGCAACGGTGCCTCAGGGGCGAGAGGCGTCTCCCGCCCGCCGTCGAAATCCTCGAAATAGAGAATGCCTCTCGCGGCCGGCCGGGTATTCGCGGAGACAAGCGGCATATCGAGCAGAAAGGAAGCGTTTGATCCGTCCATCTCTAATACAACATCTCATCGTCTTTGCCGCCACCGATATCGAGCTCGCCGGATTGCGCCAGCTCTTTGGCCGCCAACACAATCGACGCTTGCGCTTCATCGACGTCGCGGAGTTTGACTGGGCCGAGCGATTTCGATATCCTCTCGCAGCATTTTGCCAGCGCGTTCGGAGAGGCATTTGAAGAACATATCGCGTAGTTTCTCTGACGCTCCTTTAAGAGCCAACGGCAGCTTTTCCTTGTCGACAGAGCGAAGGAGCACCTGCAGCGAAGGGGCAGTCAGTCGGCTGAGGTCGTCGAATGTGAACATCAACGCCTTGATACGTTCTGCAGCTTCGCGATTCCGCTCTTCAAGTGCCGACAGGAAGCGGGTTTCTGCTTGACGATCGAGATTATTGAAGATGTCGGCCATGAGTTCGTGTGCGTCGCGTCGGGTGCTGCGAGCAAGGTTTGACATGAATTCCGCTCGCAACGTGCGCTCTACGCCGTCCAACACATCACGCTGGATGCTCTCCATCCGCAGCATGCGCATGACGACTTCCATTGCAAAGCTCTCAGGTAGGAGGGTCAGCACACGCGCGGCATGATCGGCGCGAACTTTACTTAAGACAACGGCGACAGTTTGAGGATATTCGTTCTTAAGGTAATTCGCGAGGACTGCCTCGTTGACGTTGCCTAATTTGTCCCACATCGTACGACCAGCGGGGCCACGGATCTCTTCCATGATCTGACCCACGCGCTCACGTGGCAATGACTTCTGGAGTAGCCTTTCCGTACTCTCGAAGTTGCCGATCAGTGAGCCCGCCGCGCCCATTCCTTCAGAAAATTGCTGGCAAAGCTGCTCGACCACGTCGGCCCTTATGGAGCCGAGCTGCGCCATGGCGCTCGAGACTTCTTTGATCTCGTCCTCATGCATCAGGTTCAGTAGCCGGGAGCAATGCTCCTCGCCCATCGCCAGCATAAGCACAGCCGCTTTTTGAGAGCCATTCAGTTCGCGAACTTCGGCAGCGCGCGCCATCAGCCCTGCTCCGCTGTCATCCAGCCACGCATGATCGAAAGACTCTCTTCAGGGTGTTTCTCGACCATATCGGCTAACTTGCGGATCGAGGAGGCGCGTAACTGGCCGTCGACATTTGTCATGTTCACCATGCTTTCGTCACTCAGCATCGGCACGCCAGCCTCGCCACCGCTCTGCGATGGAGCGGACAGAGCTGGCGCGTAAAAGCTACCGGCGGGCGGTGCAAGCAATGCGTCGCCTTCGGCCAACGCACCTTGCGGCGAGAATGCTGACAGCCTGAGTGCCATTGGCCGCAGAACAAACACCAGCGCAAGCAGAACTATCAGAGCGAGGATTGCCGATTGCCCAAGGCCAAGAATGTCAGACTTTTGCAAGTCCAAGCCGAGCAGGCCAGTAGATGGCGCAGCATCCCCCATTTCCGTCGGTGCGAAGCGCATGGAAACGACCTCGATCTTGTCACCGCGTTTTTCGTCATAGCCGATAGCACTTTGCACCAGACGTCGGATGCGAGCGATATCGTCATCACTGCGTTCGACCCAGCTCACTTTCCCGTCTTTGTTTTTCTGCTCCGCGCCATCGATCATCACCGCCAGCGAGATCCGAGCTATCTGCGGCTGCTCGCGGACAAGGGTTCGCACTGTCTTGCCGATTTCATAGTTCGTCGTCTCTTCCTGCTTTTGCTCGGCACTTCCCGATTGTCCTTGCCCGGCATCGGCGTTCGGCAGAGTTATTCTGGACTGAAACCGACTTGTCAGCTTCTGTGCTGTTGTTCTTCTCGTTGGTTGTTTGTGTGCTGCGCACAACCTGCTGATCGGGATTGAAGCTTTCAGCCGTCTCGTGCACCCGATCGAAACTCATTTGCACAGCTGCCTCGGCGCGCACATGGCCTTGACCCAGCGACTGCTCGAGCATCTCTTCCACAGCGCGCGACAGGCGCAGTTCGGTTGCGCGCCTCAGCTCCTCACTGGTCTGGGTAGCCGCATCTTCTCCCGTAGGCTGGCCGGCACGCGCCAGCAAATTGCCTCGACTGTCGACGATGGCGATACCCTGCGGTTTCAGTCCGGGCACCGCTGCTGCCACCAGGTTGAGCACAGCTTGCACGCCTTGACTGTCGAGACGTGCTGCGCCGGCCATCGTCAGCACCACGCTGGCTTGTGCAGCTTGCACGTCGCGTGAGAAAGGCTGGCGTTTCGGCAGCACAAGGTGAACGCGCGCGCCGCGGACGCCTTGCAACATGCGAATGCTGCGCGCGAGTTCGCCCTCCATCGCACGCGTCTCGTTGATATCTTGCTGGAACTGGCTTGCGGTCATCGCGTCGCCACGGTCGAATATTTCGTATCCAATACTGCCACCTGAGGGGAGGCCGTCCTTGGCAAGCAACAGACGAGCGCGTGCCACGTCGTTGCCCGAAACCATGATACGATCGCCGGTTGCGGATTCCGTGTGGACGATATGTGCCCGGTCGAGCGCCTCCGTCATCTGCGATGCCTCATGAAGATCGAGGTCCGCATAGAGGAGAGCCTGCTGGGCAGGCGCCCCGCCATGCAAGGCAAGCAGCGCGAGCATGACGAGCATGCCGGCCCCTACGATGCCCAGCGCCATCAGACGGGCGGCGCCCAGAGCGCGCAGGCCTTCCAGGATCGGCTTCATGGGAGATGCAGTGCAGGCGACATGGAAGCAGTCTGACTTCGAAACATTATAAAGGTCTTAACGACCGCTATCGACAGCCCTGATCGATGTGCCCCGCGTGGCTGTTCAGCCTCATCAGAGAGCGCTGATAACCGAGATTCCCGACCGTTGGAGCGCCGCGCATGACCAACTTGGAGTTACACGCTTCGCACCCTCGGCTACGTGTTCGTAAGCACCCAGGCTCACACCGAGAGGGATGATCGGAGCGAGCTTCTATTTGGCCAATCGGGCAGCCCGCCCAAGCCTCAGGACACAGTGTCGTCTCTCGCTTCGATCACCGCGGCAATCATCCGGTCGTCCACCTCTACCATACCGCTCAGCGCCAGCACGGCCAGTCCATGGACCAGCGACCAGGCGCGGATCGAGATCACGGCGCGCGCCTCGTCCGACATTCGAGGCGGCGTCAGCTTCGCCACATGCGACCGAAGCACTCGCAAAGGGCCGGAAAGCTCCTCGATTGGCCGAGTGAACAGATCACGCGGCGGCGCGCTGGCGAACATAAGCCGGAACACCGCGGGGCTTTGGAGCGCAAACCGCACATAAGCAGCCCCGACGGCCGCAAACGCCGCCTTGCCTTCGGCTGCCCGCGCCGCGGTCTCCTGCATCTCGGCCATCAGCGCAAATCCACGTTCGGCCACCGCGCGCAGCAGCGCTGTTTTGTCGGAAAAGTGCCGGTAGACCGCGGTCGCACTCACCCCGGCTTCGCGTGCCACTTCGCGGAGCGACAGATCGTCAGATTGCCGCTGTTCAAGCAGACGCATGCCGCATTCGATGAGGTCATCACGCAGCGCACCGTGATGATAGGTGGAGCGAACGGGCCGAATTTTGATGTTGACACTGTTATCATCGGTCAGCATGATGTTTACATCGTAAACACTTATGGCTGCCGCTTCGTCAAGTGCTGCAGCCCGGGAGAGTCCACATGGCCGGCGTCGTCGAGACAGCCATACGAGACACGATTGCAGCGGGTGTCGGCCGCATCGCCGCTTTCAATCGCGCACGCGCCACCAACACCGAAGGCGCTCACCCTTACCTCAACGGCATACATGCGCCGATGACGGAGGAATTCACGCTCGACGCGCTCGCGGTCACCGGGACCATTCCCGATGCACTCGACGGACGCTACATGCGCATCGGCCCCAATCCGCTGGGCGAGCCTAATCCCGCCCGCTATCACTGGTTTACCGGCGACGGCATGGTGCACGGCATACGCATCGCAAACGGCCGCGCGCTTTGGTATCGCAACCGCTGGGTCCGCACCACGCAGGTAAGCCAGGCATTGGGCGAGGCCGCCAAACCAGGTCCGCGGCTGGCGGAGACGACCGTCAACACCAACGTTATCGGTCATTCAGGCCGCACCTATGCGTTGGTGGAAGCTGGTGGCACACCTGTCGAACTCGACGAGACGCTGGATACGATCGCTCACAATGCGTTCGACGGTACGTTGAAAGGCGCGTTCACCGCTCATCCACATCGCGATCCTGCCACCGGCGAACTGCATGCCATCTGCTATCACGCTCCCGACATGAACCATGTCTATCACGTCGTCGTCGGCACCGACGGCCGCGTGCGTCGCGAGGAGCCGATCGCCGTCCAGCACGGACCCAGCATCCACGATTGCGCCATCACCGAACGTTTTGTGCTCGTGTTCGACCTGCCCGTCACCTTTTCCACCCGCGCGATGCTCGCCGGCTTCACCTTTCCCTATCGTTGGAACCCCGACCACCCTGCCCGTATCGGGTTAATGCCGCGTGAAGGAACGGCGGCAGACATCGTCTGGTGTCCCGTCGATCCCTGCTACGTCTACCATCCTTGCAACGCCTACGATCTTGCCGACGGCAGCCTCGTCGTCGATGTCTGCGTGCACGATCGCAACAGCCACCGCGACTATCGCGGGCCCGACGCCGACGACATCAAATTCGAGCGCTGGACGATAAATCCCGCCACCCGCCACATCGACCGCCACGTGATCGACACGGCACCACAGGAATTTCCACGCTGCGACGAACGCCTTGTCGGCCAACCCTACCGCTTCGCCTACAGCCTCCACGTGCCGCACGCCGGCGACAATCTCATCGGCGAGACCAGCATCTTCAAGCACGACCTGGTCACCGGCACGCGCGAGACGCACGATTTCGGACCCGACCGCTTTCCCGGCGAATTCGTATTCATCCCGCGCAGTGCTGGGTCCGACGAGGATGACGGCTGGCTGATGGGCCTGGTCGTCGACATGGCTCAGGAGACGACCGACCTCGTGATTTTGGACGCTCACAAGTTTCGGTGAACAATGCCTGGCCAGCATTTTGCTGCCGCATCGAGTGCCTCCGGGCTTTCATGGCAATTGGGTGGCGGAGTAAGGCAAGCGTTCTTTCTTGAAAGTAGGAAACAGAGAACTTTTCCTCGTTTGGCGTTCGTGGGTTAGGGGCTGGCGCTTCTCACCTTTTGCCGAGTTCTCAATTCCCGCGCTTGGGAAGGCCAGCATCCATAATCCCCCGCCTATTGAGACAACCATGAAGAGGATGGCGACGATGATCTGCTTCGATCCGTCCATCCCGAACGGCGGTTCGCTCGGCCACCCACGCTGGGCCGACCCACTGATAGTTGTTGAACTTTTCGTGATCATGCCCCATTCATGCGCCCTATGCGCGCCTGCCTCACCTTCGCCCTTTGCCTGCTCAGCAGCCCAGGCTGGGCCAATTTCGGCCTAAGCCCCGACAGCGCGCGTCCGCTTTATCTCGACCTCGTCCGTCGCGAGGCAATCTTGCAAGGCGTGCCCCCCGCATTGGCCGACGCCGTCGCCATGGTGGAAACCAGCTATCACCCGAACGCCGTCGGCACGTCGGGTGAAATCGGGCTGATGCAGATCATGCCCGCGACCGCCCGCCAGCTCGGCTTTACCGGCGCGGTCGCCGACCTGTTCACGCCTGCCATCAACGTGCATCTGGGCGTGCAGTATCTCGCCCGCGCCTGGGCGGCGAGCGGCGGAAGTGTGTGCCGCGCGTTGATGAAATACCGCGCGGGCCTCGGTGAGGAGACGATGACGCCGCTCTCGATCAATTACTGCACGCGCGCGCTGAGCTGGCTGTCCGCCACCGACAACGATCTCGGCCGCGGCACGCCGCTTGCCGATGCACCTGTATTCGTGCCGCCAGCCGACCCTTACGCCATTGCAATCGGCAATGCGCCGGCTGCGGGCAGCCTGCCGCACATGATCACCCCGCAACCGGCCGGCTTTTTCCGCACGTATCGCAGCATGGCCGAGCGGAATGCGGCGCTGGATGGCCATGTGCGGCATATTCCGGCGTCGGCGAAGGTGCAGGAGGCGGTTGCGGCGGCGTTGGCTGCGGATTAGCAAGGAAGGAAGCCTTCTTTTTTGAAAAAAAGAACCAAAAAATCTTTGCCACGCTGTCGCGAGCTCATCCCGAAGCCGGCGACAGCGGAACAGAAGTTTTTTGGTTCCTTTTTTTCAAAAAAGAACGCTTTCTTCCTAGGAAAACGTCCATGCTCCGCCCCGTCATGCTCCTCATCCTCGACGGTTTCGGCTGGCGCGAGGACCCCGCCGACAATGCCGTCGCCCTTGCCCGCAAACCCAATTTCGACCGCCTCTGGTCCGCGAGTCCGCACGCCTTCCTGCACACCAGCGGCGACGATGTCGGCCTGCCCGACGGCCAGATGGGCAACTCCGAAGTCGGCCACCTCAACATCGGCGCCGGCCGCGTGGTGCGCCAGGAACTGGCCCGTATCGGCGCTGCCATGCGCGACGGCAGTCTGGCGCAAGCGCCCGCCTTGCAAAAACTTATCGCCGCCGCACGCCACACCGGCGGCACGTGCCATCTGATGGGCCTCGTCTCGGATGGCGGCGTGCATTCGCACCAGGACCATGCGGCCGCGCTCGCGCGCATCGTCGCCGAGGCCGGCATCCCGATCGCCTTGCACGTGTTCACCGACGGCCGCGACACGGCGCCGCGCTCGGGTGCCGGTTTCGTCTCCCATCTCGAAGCCAGCCTGCCGCCCGATGCGCGCATCGCCACCGTCAGCGGCCGCTATTATGCGCTGGACCGCGACAATCGATGGGACCGCGTGGCTCGGGCCTGGCGTGCGATGGCACTGGCCGAAGCCGACGACCGTTTCGCCTCAGCATCGGACGCGATCGCCGCCGCCTATGCACAGAACGTCACCGACGAGTTCCTCAACCCGGCGATCATTGGCCCATATCAGGGCATGCGAGACGGCGATGTGCTGCTCTGTTTCAACTTCCGCGCAGACCGTGTGCGCGAGATCCTTGCGGCTCTGATCGACGACAATTTCACCGGCTTCGAACGCCCCGATCGCATTGCATTCGCGGCCGTTGCAGGCATGACGCAATATAGCGACGCGCTGGCCTCCCAGATGGACGCTCTGTTCGCGCCCGTGCCGCTCGATCGCATCCTCGGCCAAGTCGTGTCGGACGCCGGCCGCACGCAATTGCGCATGGCCGAGACGGAGAAGTACCCGCACGTCACGTATTTCCTCAACGGCGGCGAGGAGACGGCGTATCCGGGCGAGGACCGCATCATGGTGCCCTCGCCAAAGGTGGCCACGTACGACCTGCAGCCCGAAATGTCGGCGCCCGAACTCACCCTCCGCGCGGTGGCCGCGATCGATGGCGGCAGCTACGATCTCATCGTGATGAACTATGCCAATCCGGACATGGTCGGGCACACCGGCAGCCTGCCGGCCGCCATCCGCGCGGTGGAGACCGTCGATACCGG
Organism: uncultured Alphaproteobacteria bacterium; assembly: GCA_963848205.1. Classification (GTDB taxonomy): domain Bacteria; phylum Pseudomonadota; class Alphaproteobacteria; order Acetobacterales; family Acetobacteraceae; genus BOG-908. Next base: position 84,987 of record CAWKCV010000004.1, read on the forward strand.
GCTAGGCCTCATCGCGGAGGCGATCGCGCGCGCCGGCGGCGCGTTGCTAATTACCGCCGACCACGGCAACTGCGAAATGATGCGCGATCCGGCAACGGGCGGCCCGCACACGGCCCACACGACAAACAAGGTCCCCCTGCTGCTGACCGGTGCCGGCGATGTGCCATTGCAAGATGGCCGCCTGGCCGACCTAGCCCCCACCCTCTTGCACCTGATGGCTCTACCAAAGCCGCCCGAGATGACCGGAGGCTCCCTGATTGCCTAACCCGCGCAGCCGACTAGCCGTGCACCAAGCCAAAACATTCAAAAGTTTTTCGCGTCTTTTTCTCAAAAAAGAAGTGCTCGTCGTCCTCCTATCCTTCCCAGTTCAAGCCTCCCCCCGCGACAAAGCCGTCGCCCAACTCACGCAAACAAACGACCAGAAGTCTCACGAAGTGCAGGCAGAGGCGGTCGCAAGACGCGATCTCGCCAACGCCAGCGCGCAGGAGGCCAGGCTCGCCGACGAGCGCGCCCGCCAGACGGTTGCGTTGCGGTCGCTAGACAGCCAGGTGCGGCGGAAGACCGAAGAAGTCGCGGCAACCAGGCGCGAACAGGTGATGGCCGATGCCGCGCTGGCCCGCGCGCAATCCGGATTTGCAGCACTGCTGCCGGTGATGCTGCGCCTGTCGCAGTACCCGGCCCAAACCGTGCTGGCCGCGCCGCTTGCTCCGCATGAGGCGGTGCAGGGATTGCTGATCGTACGTGGCCTGGCGCAGTCGCTGCAGGCGGAGGCGGTTGCCTACCGGCTGGCGAGCCGGCAAGCGGCCGCGCTGAAAGCGAGCGAGATGTCCCGCGAGGCGGCGCTGGCAGCTTTGCGGGCGCAGCAGGCCGAGCGGGCAGCGGAGCTGGACCGCGTGGTGGCCCAAGCGCGTGCGCAGGTCGGCCAGGCAGAGATGGAGGGGCGCGACGCGGCGCTGCGCGTGGCCCAAGCCGCTGCCCAGGCAAGCGACCTGCGTGCGGCGATCGCGGCGATGGACGCGGAGGCGGCGCGCGAGGCAGCGCGTGCATCCAGCCAGGCGACCCAAGCCGACAGAAAGCGCCAGCCCGCCGCAGCCCGTCAGGCGCGCGCGCGGCAGGCGGCCGTCAGCCGACCCATCGCCGCGTCCCGCCAAATGATCACGCCAGTTGCCGGCGCGGTGGAGCGTGCGTTCGGTGCTGCGGCCGAGGGCGGGCCGGCGACCGGCATCACCTATGAAGCAGCGCCGGGCAGCGTCGTCGCAGCACCTTGCCAGGGCCGCGTCGCCTTCGCCGCGCCGTTCCGCAGCTACGGCCAGCTCATCATCCTGGAATGCGGTGGCGGCTACGACGTCGTGCTCGCGGGCCTCGGCAGCCTGGCCGCAGGGCCAGGCCATGCCACGCGCGCCGGCGAGCCGTTGGGCCACATGCCGACAACGGCAAAGCCGCCCCTCTATGTCGAACTACGGCGGGCGGGACGGCCGGTAGATCCCACGCTCTTCCTGAAACCCGAACTCTAGGCTCTAATCGCTGTAATGCGCCTTGCGGGGGCATACCGCCGGCCTGCCTCCGCACCATCTACCGCCTGCACCGCGCTAAATCTGCAAACGTCTCAACCATTTCTTCAGCACGACGCGACAAGGATCACCGCATGAAACTCCGCACCGGCCTGCTGCTCGGCGCCGCCTTCACCCTGGGGATCGCGACCGGTCCCGCCTTGCGCGTGCTCGCCCCGCACGGCGCCGGCACGTTCATCGCCAGTGCGCATGCCGACGATAGCACCGAGGGCGGCCAGGACACGTATCACCTGCTGACCCTGTTCGGCGACGTCTTCGAGAAGGTGCGCGCCGACTACGTGACGCCGGTGAAGGATCGCGACCTGATCGACAATGCGCTGAACGGCATGGTCAGCTCGCTCGATCCGCACAGCTCCTACCTGGACGCCAAAGCCTATAAGGACATGCAGATCACCACGAAGGGCGAGTTCGGCGGCCTCGGCCTCGAAGTCACCTCCGACCAGGGCCTGGTCAAGGTCATCTCGCCGATCGACGACACGCCGGCCGCGCGGGCCGGCATGAAGACCGGCGACCTGATCCTGTCGCTGAACGGCAAGTCAGTCGAAGGTCTCGAGCTGAACGACGCGGTGGACATGATGCGCGGCGCGCCCGGCAGCACCATCACCATCACCGTCAAGCGCGAGCATATCGACAAGCCGCTGGACGTGACGATGACGCGCGAGCTGATCCACGTGCAGATCGTGAAATCCGCGCTTTATGGCGACGTCGGCTACATCCGCCTATCCGGCTTCAACGAGGAGAGCGACCCCAAGCTGCGCGAGGCAATCGCCAAGCTGAAGGAGCAAGGCCACGGCAAGCTGAAAGGCTTCGTGTTCGACCTGCGCAACAACCCCGGTGGCCTGCTCGATCAGGCGGTGGACGTCTGCGAGGACTTCATTCCCGATGGCGAAATCGTCAGCACACGCGCCCGCCACCCAGAGGACAGCCAGCGCTGGGATGCCAAAGGCACCGACCTGATCGACGGCCTGCCACTGGTGGTGCTGATCAATGGCGGCAGTGCGTCGGCCAGTGAGATCGTCGCCGGCGCGCTGCAGGATCATCGCCGCGCCATCATTCTCGGCACGCGCAGCTTCGGCAAGGGATCGGTGCAGACGCTGATCCCCACCGGCAATGACGGTGCAATCCGTCTGACGACCGCGCGCTACTACACGCCGTCCGGCCGCTCGATCCAGGGCCTGGGCATCGCGCCGGACGTGCCGGTCGCAGAAAGCCGCGAGGACGAGATCCATTATCTGCCGGATAGGGAATCCGACCTCAACCATGCGCTGAAGAACGAAGGCGGGTCCGGCCCCACCAAGCCGCCCGCGCCGCGCGACGACATTCCGCTCGCCGCCAAGAAGATCGATGCAAAGCCGCCGGCCAACTGGCCTAAGTTCGATCTCGCCAATCCGCAGTCCGACTATCAGCTGCAGCAAGGCATCAATGTCGTGCACGACATGAAGGTGAGACAGGCGCAGAGCGGTGGCGACGTTCACCTACAGTAAGCCCGGGCCAGCCCACACACCGAGCCGGCCGTGAGCTTGCGAGCACTGCGGCCGCTCGCCTGGTTCTGGGCGTCGCTACTCACGTTCGCTGCCTGCTCGGCTGTCGTTCTGCAGATCATGGGACCGGTTGGCCACCAAGCCGCACGTTCCACGCCGCTGCCCTCGGCCGCCCCGAACGCGCCAGCAGCAGCCGTGCCCGGCCCGCCCGCCGCTACGCTCGTTCAACCCGCGCATGTTCCACCAAGCCGGCTCGACCCCGCACCGGCGCTGAGAATGACATCGAGTGCCATTCCCGAGCCCGATCCGGCGTTGCAGGAGCACGTTGCGGGCGAGCCAAATCGCCTGTTGCCACGCGCCGACCGGAATGGGCGCCAATCGGCTATGCTCTATGCCGCCGCATTCGACAGCGCCGAGCGCCATCCGCGCGTCACCCTGGTGATCGATGGTGCGGGCCTGGATCGTGGCTTGACCGCACAGGCCAACCGCACGCTGCCGGCCGCGGTCGATTTCGCCTATTCCGCCTACGCACCGCTCGCAGACGCCAACGTGCTGGCGGCGGACGGCCGCAGAATGGGGCGCGAGTGCCTGGTTTCCATTCCGATGGAACCGAACGGCTATCCTGCGCGCGAGGAAGGAACTCACGCGCTGCTGACCGGGGGCGAGCCGGCGCAGATCATGGCGGATCTGGAATGGTCGATTTCCGGCGTGCAAGGCTGCGTCGGCGCAACCGGCGCCTCGGACGGCATGGGTGGCGAGCGTTTCGCGCAAAGCACGCAGGTGTTTTCCGACATGCTGACGGAGCTGGGCCGGCGCGGCCTGCTCTATCTCGACCCGCGCCCCGGCGCTTCGCCGCCCGCCGACGACGTGCCCGGACGGCGCCTGCCCTATGTTGCCGATATCGTGGTGGACGCGGCAGCTTCGCCCGACATGCCGGCGGACGCCCAGGTGATTGATCGAAACCTCGCACAGCTCGAGCAAGTCGCGGCCCGGCATGGGTCTGCCATCGGCATCGCCGGGCCCCCGACCCCTGTATTGCTGGACCGCGTGCTGGTCTGGTCGCACAGCCTGGCCGGGCATGGTTTTGTGTTGGCGCCACTGAGTGCCGAGCCGGTGCCTCAGCCCGCCAACCAGGAAGCCGCACGTTGAGCCTGCCCTACCGGCGCAACGTGGGCGCAGCCTTGTTCAACCGCACCGGCCAGGTCTGGGTCGGACAGCGCATGGACAGGGCCGGCACGATGCCGGGACGATGGCAGATGCCGCAGGGCGGGATCGACGCCGACGAAGATCCGCGCGCCGCAGTGCTGCGCGAGCTGGAGGAGGAAGTCGGCACGGCAAATGTCGAAATCCTGGCCGAGCATCCCGATTGGCTAACCTACGATCTGCCGCCGGAGCTCGCGGTGCAGGCATTCGGCGGCAAATATCGTGGGCAGAAGCAGAAATGGTTCGCACTCCGCTTTCTGGGCGACGATGCGGATTTCGTTCTCGACCGGCATAGCCACCCAGAGTTCGCAGCGTGGCGATGGGTCGAGCTGGACGAGCTCGCCGACTTGGCCGTCGATTTCAAGCGTGACATCTACGCCGACGTGGCGCGCACATTCCACCGTTTTGCATCCGGTTCATAATCGGGCAATGTCGTCTCCATACAATGCCGGTCCGGAGGTGCGATATGACGCAACAGGAACATGGTCGGGACGCGTTTGTTGCCTTGCTGGCTTCAGTCAGCCAGCCGCCACCCGCGATGTGGGCGATCAAGCCGTGCAAGCCGTCCGCTGATGCCAAATCACTCTCGTCAACAAACGACCACCCCTGAAAAACAAAAGTTTCTCGGTCCTTTTTTTCAAAGAAGGACTGCTTTCCTTCTATGTTTCCTGTCCACATCTGCCACTGCCCAATCCCTGCATTTCACCGCGCGCCTGCACGGCGTCCCGCTGTTCGAAGTCAATTACTGCCTAAACCTTGCCAGCACGACCTACGAAACCCGGCTCACCGCGCGCACGGTCGGCTTGGCGGAATTTCTCGTGCACGGCCGTGTCGAAGGCCGCGCCGAGGGCACATTTTCCGAAACGAAATTGGTTCCGCACATCTACACTGAGCACGGGCGCATCGCGGGAGAAGACCACGACCTCACGATCGGCTGGGCAACCGGCAAGCCCGTCATCCAGCGCATGGTCCCGCCGGCCACAGCCTATCGCACCGTGGTGGCAGACAGCGACTTGGCGGGCGCGATCGACGGGTTGAGCGCCATTGCACTGGAGGTTTTGGTGACCAGCCGCACCGGCGCCTGCCAGGGATCGGCGCTGGTGTTCGATGGCCGTCAGCTTCGCCGGCTGACTACGAAGACCGGCGGCACCGACGAGCTGCCCCACACGACCCGCTCGGTATTCGCCGGCCCTGCCCTGCGGTGCGACACGCAATCGATTATGCTTGCAGGTTTCCTGAAGGGCCACGACCAGGCGCGGCAGGCGCGGCCGTATGCCAGCCATGCCTGGCTGGCTCCACTTGCGGCGAAAAGTGACCGCCTCCCCGTCCGTTTCGTCTTCGATGCGGATGCTTTGGGCGATATCGTCGTCGATCTCGACAGCGTGTCGGACGTGCATGCGGCTTCTTGTTCGGCTCGGTGACATTTAAGGAAGGCCTTCTTTTTTCAAAAAAAGAAGCAAAAAACTTTTTTCCCGCTGTCGCGTGCTCGTCCCTAAGTCCGCGACAGTCTAGCAAAAGTTTTTTGGTCCTTTTTTTCGAAAAAAGACTGCTTTCCTTCCTCAGACTTGACCAATTGCCGATTGCACTTCTAGAACGATTTCGCAACGTATGAGTGCAGCCGATGCACGCCGCTCGCACAGAGATCAGAACCCTCCAGGCCCTGCGTGCGGCGGCCTGCCTGCTTGTGGTCGTCTTTCACGCCACCGACGGCACGTGGGCCAACGGTGCCGCCGGAGTCGATCTGTTCTTCGTCATCAGCGGCCTGGTCATGGGGCTGTCGTCCACGGCTTTGGCGGGGCGGGCGGACGGCTGGCAGGTATTCGCCGCACGGCGTCTGCAGCGGCTCGTGCCACTCTACTGGAGCCTCACTGCCGCCAAACTCGCAATCGGCATCGCCATTCCAGCAACGCTCGCCGCCACACGGCCCGGCGCCTGGAACATCGTCGCATCGTTCCTGTTCATCCCCTCGCGCGACGGCGCGGACCTGATCCGGCCAGTGCTCGGCGTGGGCTGGACGCTGCAGTTCGAGATGCTGTTCTACGCTCTGTTTGCGCTCGCTCTGGCGTGGCGCGTGCACCCGCTCCGCGTGCTGCCGCCGATATTGATCCCGCTCGCCATCGCCGGCTTCTGGCACGCGCCCGGCTGGCCGGCGCCACTCGTCCTGGCCAACGGCCTGGTCCTGGAGTTCTGCATGGGGCTCGCCCTGGCGAGCCTGCCGACGCAATTAGGCCGGCTGCATAGCAATTGGGGCTGGCTGCTCGCAGCCGCGGGCCTGGCGACGTTGGCCCTCGCCCCGTCGCACGGTAATTGGCGCTTCGTCACCTGGGGTGTGCCGGCTACCAGCGTAGTCGCAGCCGCGCTCATCCTGGAACGCCGCATCGGGTCACACGTGTCAGCCGTCCTGCTCGGCTTGGGAGAAGCGAGTTACGCTATCTATCTGGCGCACCCATTCCTGGTGCCGCCAGTCGTTCATGCCGCCCATGCCATGCTCGGCTCGAGTGCAGGCGGCCAACTCTGCGCGATTGCCGGCTGCCTGGTCGCCGCATCGTCGGCAGGACTGGCGCTCGACCGCCTGTTCGACCGGAAAGTCCAGGCCTGGCTGAGGCGCACATGCAGCGGCGCCGGCTTAGCGGCGCGTGCGCCTGCCCAGCTCGTCGAGCTCTAGCTGCAGCTTGCGCGCGGCCTTGCGCCGGGCGTCGTCCGCACGCGCCGCACACACTGACGACACCGCCTCACGTGCCGCATGGGCCTGCCTCGCTTCATCGCTCGCCTGCGCGCATGCGATGCTGGCTTCCTGAAACTTCACCTCGTGCCGCTCGATGCTCACCTGTGCGCTCGGCAGCCATACCGCAAAACCCGCCGCCTCCACACCAGGTTCGGCTGACGATAGCAGCGCAGCCTCGATGCGCGGCGCCTGAAGTGCCGCCTGCAGCGCTAGTCCGGCCGCCTTTTCACCATCCAACGCCTGCGCCAGATCGCGCCTGGCCAAGCTGAGTTCGAGCCGACGCAGCCGCGCGAGCGTGTGGAGCGCATCGGCCATCAGGCACCGATCACCGCACGGCGCAAGGCCGCGAAACTCTCATCGAGAGAGCTCGCTTCGTGCCGGCCTTGAGTCAGCATCGCCTCGATCCTCGGCACCGCGAGCAGTGCCGCATCGAGCGCCGGATCCGTGCCGGCCTTGGCCGCTCCCAACCGCACCATGTCCGCCATCTCTGCGTGTAACGACAGCATGGCGCGCGCCTTGCGCACGAGGGCGGTTTGCTCGGCCGACAGACAGCCGGCGGCCGCGCGCGACAGCGAGCGCAGGATGTCGATCGCCGGATAGCGGCCGCCCTCGCCGATCCGCCGGTCCAGAACCACGTGGCCGTCGAGGATGCCACGCACGGCATCGGCAACCGGTTCGTCATGGTCGTCACCCTCGACCAGCACGGTGAACAGCGCCGTGATCTGCCCGGCCGAACCATCGGGACGCACCGGGCCCGGACCCGCGCGCTCCAGCAAACCAGGCAGTTCGGCGAACACGCTGGGCGGATAACCGCGCGTGGCAGGCGGCTCGCCGGCTGCCAGCCCGATTTCGCGCAGCGCCAGGCAGAAGCGCGTCACGCTGTCCATCATCAGCAGCACGGATTTGCCCTCGTCGCGGAAATGCTCGGCAATGGCCATGGCCGTATAGGCCGCCTCGCGTCGCATCAGCGGCGGCGAATCGGATGTCGCGATTACCACCACCGACCGCGCCATGCCCTCCGGCCCGAGATCGTCTTCGATGAACTCGCGCACCTCGCGGCCACGCTCGCCCACCAGCGCGAGGACGGCCACATCGCAGGCGGTGTGCCTGGCGAGCATCGACATCAGCGTCGATTTACCGACGCCGGAGCCCGCGAAGAGGCCCAGACGCTGACCCGTGCGGCAGGTGGCAAAACAGTTCAGCGCCCGTACGCCAAGATCGATGGGCGGGCCGAGCCGGGCACGTTCGATGGCCGGCGGCGGCGGCGCACGCACCGGCCGCGCGATCGGGCCGGAGGGCAGCGGACCCAGCCCATCGGCCGGCACACAAAGCGGATCGATTGCTCTGCCCAGCCATGCCGCATTCGGCCGCACGACGCCCCCGCCGCCGAACGCGCCGCCCGGGCAGCTTGCCGCGCGAACGGGTCCGCCTGCCCGCAATCCCTGGGTCCGGCCGAACGGGGAGACGCTCAGCATGCCGGCTTCTGCCGAGACGACCTCAGCCAGCATCTCATGTTCGCCGGCGGTTTGCAGCCAGACCCGGTCACCCACCGCGAGATGGCCCGAAAGGCCGGTCACGTCCACGCCCAGCGGGCGAACGGCGCTGATCGACCCTTGCACACTGAATGGCTGCACCGCCTGCAACCTCGCCAGCACACCTTGGCGTCTCATAACTTGGTATGGTATCATTAGAATTCGTAAATTATATTGTTTCTGGACGATCATGTCTGTCAGCGACCATGTTTTGCAGGCATTACAGGAAAATATCTTAAAATCCTTTCGAAAGCGCGAAATAACGGTAGCGTGATACACGTTATGGTGGTAACACTTGCGTATCGGAATACGGGAGCGGGAAATGCGGGTTCTACTAGTTGAAGACGACACAAACGTTGCACGTTCAGTGACAATGATACTGCGCAATCATGGATCGATCGTTGATCAGACCGACACCGGGGAGGAAGCACTCGAGCTGGTTCGTCATTACGACTACGACATCGTCGTGCTCGATCTGCTGCTGCCGGATATGGAAGGCTACGAAGTCGTGCGCCGCATGCGCGCCAGCCGGGTCGAGACACCGGTGCTGATCCTCTCCGGGCTCAACCGTGCCGGCGCCAAGGTCAAGGGGTTCGGCATGGGAGCCGACGACTTCATCAGCAAGCCGTTCGACCGCGAAGAGCTGATCGCGCGTATCCAGGCCGTCATCCGCCGCAGCAAGGGCTACAGCCAGCCTGTCCTGCGCATCGGCAATCTACAGTTGAATCTCGATAGCCGCGAAGTTCAAGCCGACGGCCGCCAGGTGCACCTGACCGGCAAGGAATACGCCATCCTCGAATTGCTCGTGCTGCGCCGCGGCATGGTGCTGACGAAAGAGGCGTTCCTCAACCACCTCTATGGCGGCATCGACGAGCCGGAGATGAAGATCATCGACGTGTTCATCTGCAAGCTCCGCAAGAAGCTGGCCCAGGCCGGCGCGGGCAACCTGATCGGGACGGTTTGGGGGCGTGGCTACATGATGCGCGATCCGAACAGCCAGACCGCGATGGTGTCCGCTTCCCTCCATGCGCCTGAAAGCCTGGCCGCAGCCTGACACTGGAGAGTTTTCACTTCTTTCTTTTCAAAAAAGAAGGCTTCGACCGGCTTACTCGCAACGCCCGCCACCTTCGCTGATCATGTCCATTCCTGTCGCCGGCTGGCCCGCGATGGTTTGATAAGCCGAAGAGTGGCAGGCACCCTGCCCAGCGTTGCCCTGTGCCGGCGTGGCAGCCAGCGAATGAGCGGGTGAATCATCGGGCGACAGCGCGACGTCATGCGGGTCGCGCTGGATCGGTCGGCGCGTTGCGGTCACGACGATGGTCTCCTCGCCGCCAACCTGGCGCATATCCATTTGTTGGCCACCATGCGCCAGGCTGCCAGGCAAGGGCTCAGGCGGGGCGAACCAATGCTGGTCGGAAGAGCGACCCACCGCTCCCTTCGTCTCGGCCTCCGGTACGCTGCTTTTGACCGCAGGCCGTCTCTCGGCGAACGGGTCATCGGGCATGTCTGGTGCCGAGCCGACCGGCAAGGCGGCCATGGCGGGAACGAACGCGGGGCCGGTCACCACTACCAGCCACGCCACGCCAACGATCAAGCGCCTCATGCCGCCACGGTCGGACTGGCGATCAGACAGTGAATTGCTCGGTGATGATCCGTTCGGAGAGGCCCTGCTCGGGATCGAAGAGAATGGTCGTGCGGACGCTGCGGTCCTCGCTGACGGCGACCGAGGCCACATCGCGCACTTCGGTGAAATCCGCCACCGCGGCGACCGGCCGCTTGTCGGATTCGAGGATTTCGAACAGCACGTCCGCCGTGCTCGGAAGCAGTGCGCCGCGCCAGCGACGCGGCCGAAAGGCGCTGATCGGCGTCAACGGCAGCAGATTCGCCGACAGCGGAACGATCGGGCCGTGCGCCGAGAGATTGTAGGCGGTCGAGCCGGCCGGCGTGGAAACCAGCACGCCATCGCACACGAGTTCTTCCAGCCGCACACGGCCGTCGATGGTGATCCGTATCTTGGCCGTCTGCCGCAATTGGCGCAGCAGCGACACTTCGTTCAAGGCGAGCGCCTCTTCCACAACGCCCGACCGGGTGACGGCGTGCATGCGCAGAGGATGCAGAAACACTTCCTGTGCACGCGCCAGACGGTCCGGCAGTTCGTCTTCCTGAAATGCGTTCATCAGGAAGCCGACCGAGCCGCAGTTCATTCCATAAACCGGCACGCCGCGGCTGAGCGTGCGATGCAGCGTCTCCAGCATGAACCCATCGCCGCCCAGACAGACGACGGTGTCGGCCCGCAGGAAATCGACTTCGCCGTAGCGCGCGATGAGGCGCGCGCGGCTCTCCTGCGCCAGTTGTGTCGGCGCAGCGAGCACGCACATGCTTGTCATGCACACATCGCGTCAATGGCTCACGACAGGCGCCGATGTGCATGCACCGGTATAGCCTCGCGCACCCGCGCCAAGGTTGTCATATCGAGTGTCGCCTGGACCAATCCGGGATGCTCGCCGCCGCTTGCGCGTATGTCGCCCCATGGATCGATGATCAGGCTATGACCATATGTTTCGCGCGGCCTGCCGTGACCATCGAAATGGGTGCCGACGGTCGCCGCCGCCATGATCCAGCATTGCGTCTCGATCGCCCGGGCCCGCAGCAAAACCTCCCAATGCGCCCGCCCTGTCTCCACAGTGAAGGCGGACGGAACCAGGATGATATCCGCACCGGCGCTCCGCAAGGCGGCGAACAGCTCCGGGAAGCGCAAATCGTAGCAGATGGAAAGACCGAGCCGCGGCCCGCTTGCGCCGAGCGCGTCGCAGGTGACGACCTCGCTGCCCGCGCCGAACAGGCTGCTCTCGCGATAGCCAGCGCCGGAGGGCGTTGTGGCATCGAACAGATGGATTTTCCGGTAACGCGCGCGTTCGGCGCCATCGGGCCCGAACACCAGCGTCGTGTTGAACAGCATCTCGCCGTCACGCTCACCGATCGAGCCGCCATGAAGGGTGACGCCAAGTCGTCGGGCGGTCTCGGCGAGAAACCGGAAGGCAGGGCCGGCACCCGCGCTACTGCCAGAGGCGGGAAGAGTCTCGCTCTCCGCGAGCTTTCGATCGCGGCTCCCGCCCAGGCAGGTCCACATTTCGGGCAGGCTGACGATCGTATCGCCGCCCGCCGCAATGCCGTCGAGCGCCGCTTCTATCTGCGCAATATTGTCGGACTTGGACTGACCTGGCGCGCATTGGACCGCGATGGCGCGCAATAAACCGACCTCCAGCACACCCGAGCATACGTCCACGCTCCGCCGAACAGCGGCGACGAACGTGTCCCTATGTATTGCGGGCCAGAAGCGCCATCAACTCCGCAGGCACCGGCTCGCGTAAGGCGGCATCGTAACGCGACGCAAACGCATGCCGCATCCAAAGCGTCACGGCCTCGGATTGAAGGTCGTCGCGAGGCGGTGGCGGTGAGCGCACGATCTTCTCTCCATCAACCATACGGCTAGAAGCCGGGAGAGGCAGCGAAGTTTCTGCATGGCGGTGGTGCATAGGCGGAAAAGTCAAGGAAGCCGGATCGCGTTTTTTCGAGAGACAGTTTGGTGACAGTCACGCCAGGAAGCGTGCCCGGGCGGAGCTGCCAGTGCCTACCCGAACTGTTCCACCAGATCCGCCAGATGCCCAATTTCGTCGATCTGCAATCCGCTGCTGGCTGGCGCACGGCCACCGCGGGCCAGCCGGCGCGGGGTGACGGCACGCTCGAACCCCAGCTTCTGCGCCTCTTTCAGCCGTGCATCGGCCTGCGCCACCTGCCGCACCTCGCCCGACAGGCCGACCTCGCCAAAATAGACCGCGCCGGCGTGGGTCGGCTGGTTTGTCGCAGCCGACACCAGCGCCGCCGCCACGGCGAGATCGGCGGCCGGCTCGGTGATGCGCAACCCGCCGGCGACGTTGAGGAACACGTCCGACGCTGACAGACGCAGCCCGCACCGCGTTTCCAACACGGCCAGCAACATGGAAAGCCGCGCCCCGTCCCAGCCGACGACGGCGCGACGCGGCGCCCCGCCGGCATTAGGGGCGAGCAACGCCTGGATTTCCAGCAGCACCGGCCGCGTGCCCTCCAGGCCGGCGAAAACCGCGCTGCCGGCGATATTGCCGCGCCGTTCGGCCAGGAAAAGCGCGCTCGGGTTGGCCACTTCTGCCAGCCCGCGGTCGGTCATCTCGAACACGCCGATCTCGTCGGTGGCACCGAACCGGTTCTTGGTGGCGCGCAGGATGCGGAACTGGTGGCCTCGGTCGCCTTCGAAATGCAGCACCGCGTCCACCATGTGTTCGAGCACGCGCGGCCCGGCCAGCGTGCCCTCCTTCGTCACGTGGCCCACCAGGATCAGCGAGAACCCGCGCGACTTCGCCAGCCGGATCAGCTCGAAGCCCGCCGCGCGCACCTGGGTGACGGTGCCTGGCGCGCTTTCCACATTGTCGAGCCACATCGTCTGGATCGAGTTCGATCACCACGAGCGCGAGGTTCGGCTCGGCTTCCAGCGAGGCGGCGATGTCGCGCACGTTGATCGTGGCGGCCAGCTCCAATGGGGCCGCTTCCAGCCCGAGCCGGCGCGCCCGCAAGCGTATCTGCTCGATCGCCTCTTCGCCCGAAATGTAGAGCACGCGCTGGCCCGCGCGGCTGAGGGCGGCGGCCGCCTGCAGCATCAGCGTCGATTTGCCGATGCCCGGGTCGCCGCCCACCAGGATGGCCGACGCCGGCACCAGCCCGCCGCCCAGCACCCGGTCCAGCTCGTCGATCCCCACCATCAGCCGCGGAGGCGGCGCCGCCTCGCCCGCCAGCCCCACGAATTGCACCCGCCCACCCGGCTTGCGCGGCGCCCCCGGCCGCGCCTCCGCCCGCTCCTCGGCAATCGTGTTCCACTCCCCACACGCCTCGCACTTGCCCGCCCATTTCGGGGTGACGTTGCCGCAGGCGGCGCAGATGTAGAGGGTTTGCTGTTTGGCCAAATTGGATGCGGACCGTGGATTTTTTGGGTTGGCGTGAGTGAAAGCGGGTGTGTCTTGCGCCATGCGCGCCCGTTTTGTCGAACCGCGCCGGGCCGCGATAGTTATGCACGGCCGGCCATCGCCGAGCCATGTTCAACGGAACGGCCCGGCGCAACAGGCGCTCAGCACCCTTTGACAATGCGCATCATCGGCCATTGCCGGTAGACGAAAGCGATCGGAACGGACCGCGGGCGGTTGCGGAGAAGAAAAATGACGGGTTTCACCCATCCTACAGTCTTGGCGAGTCCGTTACGTCAACGATCAGCGGCCCGCCTGACCGTCGAGCCCGGTATCGTATTGCGAGGCACAGCAAAACTGGCCGGGATGGGTTGATCCCCAACTTGCACCAGCATCGTACTGTCTCAGAACGTCGAGCGGCTTTTCCGGGTGCGGGTCAGGCTGGACGGGTGCCGGACTGAGTCTGCCCGTGACTACGATGTTTTCAACGTTGGTGACGTCGATCACTACCCTGGATGGACCGAAATGCCGGGGCGCAGATGCGTGCACACTCTTCTTGACGGGCGCGGCAGCGGCTACCGGAAACGGCAGCGACCCAAGCGCCAGATAAAGCAGAAGAGCCTGCGCTACGTGGTTTCTTGGGTAGGTCCCTCGCCTGAAGGAGCTTGGCTGGAACTCGATTCCTGTCAGCCAGAACAATTCGTCCGAAAACCAGAACCGCGACCTGCCTTTGCGCATACATCCCAAAGGAGACAGATAGTTCTTTGCGACAGCCGCCCTAATGCGGCCGTGCTCGTTCTCGCTCACCTGGATCCGGCACGAATGGCACTTGTCCAGCTCTCCCCTAAACGCACCTGAACCTCGTGCGCTTGTCGACAGGGCCAGGATGATTGGTGAAGTCTCGAACAACACCGACAAAGGCGTCCCACGCGTCACGTCTGCGGATCGCACCATTGCGTTGGGCAAGCAGACCGACATTAAGCGCTGATATTGCCCTGGCGAAGTCGCCGACGGTCGCTCCGCTGACCATTGCGAGGACTTCAGGCGAGCGCAATCGAACTCGCTGTAACAAACCAGGCAGTCGTCCCGATCACGATCGACCACCCGCCTGCTCCCAGAACGAAGGATGCAGCTCCCAGACTAGCGCCGACCATATCGGGCAGGAGAGTGCGGAAGAAACCGGGCACCTGAAGTGTTATGAATTCGAGTGTCTTGCGAGGGCTTCTTCGACGGCAATACCAGCCCCGTCGAGCGTTGCAGCTCCTTCCACCAAGTCTTGGCACCACGCGCCGGCACCAAGTGGATGACGCGCGTAGAGGGACTTATGTGAAGGCCTGGCACTCGCTCGCGCATTGCCCTGCGAAGTATCCAGAAGGCCGAGGCCGCTGGGCAAGCAAACGCACCCCGGTCAACGGCGGGGATCTTGCGCGCGACAACGGCGAAAAGGTCGCCCATCGTCTGGCAATGCTCAGCTTCGCTGACCGCGATCTTGATACGAAAAGCGTGCTCGACTCTCATCACGAGCTCGATATCGTCCAAATCCACGAGCGTGATTTCCGACATGGCTGCCAGCCTTCAACGTCCGCCAACAAGCCAATACGCTCTGCATGTGTTTGTAAAGCCATCCGCTCGACAGACCGAGGATTGCCTCAAACCGCCAGCTCATCACGCCCGCCCAAACAGCACGCGACAGCATACCCAAAAGCTTTTTGCTTCTTTTTCTCGAAAAAGAAGGCCTTGCCTTAACTTATTCCCTCACCGCCCAGCCGGCGGCAGCACCTGACAAAACCGCAGGCAGTACCCGTCCGGGTCCAGCACTTCGAACGCGCTGTGGCCTACTTTCTGGCCATCCTCCTCACGCCACACCTCGAACATCGGCCGGTGCAGGCGCGCGCCGTAGGCCTCCACACCCGAAAGCACCGCGTCGGCGTCCTTGGTCCACACGACGACGGTCGCACCGCGACCGAACGGATAGCTTGGCGCGTCCGCACCTGCAGGCACATCCTCAAAAATCTCTATCGCCATCCCGTCGCGCTCAAGCTCGGCGCGGCGATGCTCCGGCTCGTAGCGCATGGTCGTGAAGCCCAGCACGTCTGTGTAGAACCGCAGCGAGCGGGCGAACCCGCTACAGGCAAGGCTGAGATCCATCGCCCTATTTCGGAACGAGGGTGAGCACGGCCTGTGGTGGCGGGGCCTCGGTCGAGACCAGGATATGCATCGGCGCACCGGCGATTGTCAGGCCGTACGCCGTCTGCTGCACGCCGGCCCGCTTGGTGCTGCCCTGCGCGCCGAGCGGCTGCAGCACCACCTGGTTCTCACGCGCAGCACTGGTCAGCAGGTTGACGACCTGGTCGGCGTCCGCATGTTCGGCCACCGCCTCGCACCCGCCATCGTCGAGCGAGACGAGCGCCAGCTTAACCGTCTGGTAACTGGCATCGTACACCTGGCCCTGGCGGCCGGCGAGGAACGCGTCGCGCGCGGCCTGCGGCATCTGCGGAGCGTGCTGCTGGTTGAGGAAAGCGCGCATCGCCGCCGTGTCGCCGGCGTAGTGCATGCACGTCGCGCTGAACAAACCGACGACCTGGTCGGCACCCTCTACACTCGGCGCGGCGGACGACGGCGGCTGCGCCAGGGCAGGCGCTGCGCAGAACAGGACGGCAGCCGAAGCCGCCAGCAAAATATGTCGCATGAATGACTCCTCGTCGGCCGCCATCAGCGGCGTAATTCCATCTGGATCGGCCCGTCGCGTCGACCATGGGTGAACTGGTCGACGAGAGGATTGCCGCTCTGCATCAACTGGGTCGCAGCGCCCTGCCACACCAGACGCCCTTGGAACAACATTGCCGCCTTGTCGCCAATACGAGTGGCGCTCGCCATATCGTGTGTGATCGCGATCGCGGTGCTGCCCAGCCGGCGCACGCAGTCGGTGATCAGGCCGTCGATCACCGCACCCATGATCGGGTCCAGACCCGTCGTGGGCTCGTCGAAAAACAGGATTTCCGGCTTTGCGGCGATCGCGCGCGCCAGCCCGACGCGCTTCTGCATGCCGCCGGAAAGCTCGGCCGGCGACAGGTCGCCCACACTCGCATCGAGCCCCACTTGCGCCAGCACCTCGCCGGCCCGTACGCGCGCCTCCTGCCGTGTGCAGGCACGCTTGGCCAGCAACCCGAACGCAACGTTTTCCCAGATCGGCAGGCTGTCGAACAGAGCGCCATTCTGGAACAGCATCCCGATCTCGGCACGCCTGGCGGCACGTGCGGCAGGGCTGAGCTGCGCCAGGTCCTGGCCGTCGATCTCGATCGTGCCGGCATCGGGCTCGATGAGGCCGAGAATGCATTTCAGCAGGACCGATTTGCCCGAGCCGGAGCCGCCGATCACCACCAGGGAGGTGCCGGTTTCGACGTCTAGATCGATGCCGGCGAGGACGTGCTTGTCGGCGAAGGATTTGGTGAGGTTGCGAACTCTTATTTTCATGAGGGAAGCAGTTCTTTATTGAAGAAAAGAACCAGAAAACTTTTGGCCACCGGCTGCATCGGCGGCGGTGCTCTTCGGCGAGTTGCGCTGTGGCACGTGCATGCGCGGTTCATCTGGCGAAAAACAGTTCGGTCAGAACGTAATCGAACGCCAGGATCAGGATACTCGCCGAGACGACGGCCGACGTCGTTGCCGCGCCCACGCCTTGTGCACCGCCGCGGCTGTTATAGCCGTGATAGCACCCCATCAGCGTCACGATGAACCCGAACACCGCCGCTTTGGCCAGGCTGAGCGTGATGTCGCTCATATGGAGAAAGTTGACGGTGTTGGTGATGTAGGTCTGCGCCTGGAAGCCTAGCTTGGCTACCGCCACGAGAAAGCCGCCGGCCACGCCCAGAATGTCGGCCACCAGCACCAGCAGCGGCAATGCCAGCAGCCCCGCGAGCAGTCGCGGCGCCACCAGGTATTTCATCGGGTCGGTCGAGAGCGTGCGCAGCGCGTCGATCTGGTCGGTCACCCGCATGGTGCCCAGTTCGGCGGCCATCGCAGCGCCCACGCGCCCGGCTACCATCAGCCCGGCCAGCACAGGAGCGAGCTCGCGCACCACCGAAATCAGCACGATGTTGGGAATGGCGGTGGTGGCGCCGTAGCGCGAGAAGCCGGTGTAGGACTGCAGCGCGATCACCATGCCCGAGAAGATGGCGGTGAGCGCCACGACGGGCAGGCTGAAATACGCGAAATCGATGAAGCTGCGCCAGAACAGCCGGCCATAGAACGGCGGCCGCACCGTGTGCGACAGGCCGGCCAAGCCGAACAGGATCAGGGCGCCTGTGCTGCCCAGCATGCCGAGCACAGCGCGGCCGGTAGCCCCGATAAACCCGATCATTCCGTCACAACCTGGCGTAAACCCGGCCGCCACGCGGTTTCAACGAGGTGAGAACTTCGTAACCGTTGGTGCCGGCCCAGCCGGCAACCTCGTCCGGCGGCACCAGCGGCCCGATCAGCTCCAGCTCGCTCCCCTGGATCACCGCCGGGTGGTCGGTCGCGTCGAACGTGGCGAGGTCCATGGACACACGCCCTATCAGCGGAAGGCGGGGCGCGTCAAAGCCGCTTTGTGCATGTGCAGCATAAGCCCGGTTCGACAACGCGCGATGATAGCCGTCGGCATAGCCGACCGATGCAGTGGCCACACGCGTGGGCCGACGCGCCGTCCAGGCACCGTTATAGCCCACCGTCTCGCCCGCCCCGATCTCGCGCACCTGCAGCACCGGCGCCGTCAGCCGCACGACCGGCTGCATCGGATTGGCGGTGCCCGGCGTCGGATTGATGCCGTAGGTCGCAGCCCCCGGGCGCGCGAGGTCGGAGATGAAGTCGCTGCCCAGCAGGATGCCCGACGAATTGCCGAGGCTGCGCGGCACATCGGGCAGGAACGATACGTCCTCCAGCCGGGCGGCCTGCGCGGCGTTCAGCGGATCGGCCGGGTGGTCCGCGCTGGCCAGGTGGGTCATGACGAAATGTACGTCGATCCCCTCCAGCAGATCCGGCTCGCCGGCCAGACGGGCCAGCTCCGCCGGCTCCAACCCCAGCCGGTTCATGCCGGTATCGATGTGGATCAGCGCCGGGAGCGCATGGCCGGCCGCGCGTGCCTGCGCGGACCAGGCGCTTATCTCCCCGAGATTGCCAAGCACCGGCGCCAGATCATGCGCGAGATAATCCGCGGCGTGAGCGGGCAGAAATCCGTTGAGGATCGCAATCAGCGCGCCCGGCAGCAGCGGGCGGAGGAGCGCGCCTTCGCTAGGGTAGGCGACAAAAAACTGCGCGGCACCCTCGGCCGCCAGCCGCAGCGCCACGCGCGCGGCACCCATTCCATACGCATCGGCCTTCACCACCGCGGCAATCGGATGGCCGTGTTGCGCCCGAAGCCAGCACCAGTTCGCGGCGATGGCGTCGAGATCGACGGTGAGCGTGCACATGGATCGGGTTCAGGCGGCTTTCAGTGCAGCCTCGATCTTCGGGGCGATTGCAGAAGGCGTGGTCGTCGGCGGGAAGCGCTCCAGCACACGCCCGTCGCGCCCGATCAGGAACTTGGTGAAGTTCCACTTGATCGCGCCACCCAGGAAGCCGCTCTTCTCGCTCTTGAGCCAGGCCCAAAGCGGATGCGCGTTGGCGCCATTCACCTCAACCTTGGCGAACATCGGGAAGCTCACATCGTATTTTGTGGAGCAGAAACTGGCGATTTCCGCCTCGTCGCCCGGCTCCTGATGACCGAACTGGTCGCACGGGAAGCCCAGCACATCGAAGCCTTGGCCGGCGTATTTCTTCTGAAGCTCTTCCAGCCCCGAATATTGCGGCGTGAACCCGCATTTGCTGGCGGTATTGACGACGAGCAGCACGCGGCCGGCATAGTCCCCCAGCGAAGCCGTCGAGCCATCGATGGCCTTGGCCGAAAACTCACCTAATCCCGCCACGCAATTCTCCTGCAAACACCCGGGCACTTCTGGGTCCGTTGGAGGGAAAAGAACAGCCTTACTTCAGCGTGCTCTTTTCCGTCTGCCCTTCCAGCTGCGCGTTCAACTCGCCCCCGACCAGCACGATGATCATCGATATCCAGATCCAGGTCATGAAGCCCACCGCAGCACCGAGCGAGCCGTATGTCTTGTTATAATTGCCGAAATTGGCCGCATACCAGGAGAAGCCGGCCGAGCCGAGTATCCACAGCACGCTGGCGAACCCGCTGCCCCAGCTGACCCAGCGCCAGCGCACCCGCCCGCGGCTGGGCCCGTAGCGATACACAAGGGCCAACATCAGCATCACCGCGCCAAGCAGCAGGGGCCAGCGGCCGAAGTTCAGCAGCGCGTGGGCGGCAATTCCCAGCCCGACGTAATTCAGCACCGCCGGCACGACCAGCACGGCTGCGAGCGCCAGAATGATGAACAGCAGCCCGCCCAGCGTGAACGCAAGCGAGAGCCACGTGCGATGCAGGAAGCTCCGGGTTTCCTTGACTTCATAGACAGCGTTCAGCGCGTCGAAGAGCGATTTGACGCCTGCGTTGGCGCTCCACAGCGAGACGAGCAGGCCGAATGCGAACCCGAACCCCAGCGCCTTGTGCGGCGCCGTGGTGAGCGCATGGATCTGCTCGTTGATGATCTGCATGCCGCCTTCCGGCACTACGCCGGACATCGCCGCCAGATTCTGTCCGATCGAAGCGGGATCGGACACCAGGCCGTAGAGCGAGATCAGCGAGGCGATGGCGGGGAAGATGGCCAGCAGCGAATAATAGGTGACCGCGGCGGCCTCGGCCATCACCCTATCATCGCCGATGCGCGTGAACACGCGCTTGAACACCTGCTTCCAACCCGCCGCGGGAATGTCGGACGGCTTGTCGGCCGTGGCACCAGGCGCTGCGATTCGCGGCGCCTTGGCGCGCGCGTCCGATTGCTGCGGCACTTGCCGCGCCAAGGCACGAACCGCAAACACACCGGCATCGACGGCGAACAACGCCACCCCGATCTCGACAGCACGCCTGATCCGCATCGCCCGCTTCTCCACACAAGCGCCGGTCGTGTTCCGGCTGCTGGCATCGGCAACGTCGCGACTTCCCGCGAAGTTCGCGCGCGGCGCGAACGTTCAGGCCTTCTTCAGCTCTTCGGGTTTATGGATGGCCTCCTTGCCGCTTTTGTCGCTCTTCACCAGCACTTCGGGATTGTCCTTGGTCGCCTTGGCGACATGGCCTTTCACGTGCGTGGTGGAGGTCACGATCTTTTCCACCGTCCCTTGGGTGCCACCCTGGGCCGTGCCCCAGCTCACGTGGTCGCCCTTCTTCGGCAGCTTGGTCATCTCCGCAATCCTCGTCGCTTCGGACTGAGCCAACGCAGCATCGTGGCCGTCCGGGCGGGCGTTCAGGCGATCGTGACAGTCAGGTCGGCCAGCCCGTCGATATGGGCCACCAGCACCTGGCCGCGCTGCACCGGCCCGACATTCTCCGGCGTGCCCGTGTAGATCAGGTCGCCCTCCCGCAGCGTCACGAACGCCGAAAGCTCGGCCACGATCTCGGGCACGCTCCAGATCATCTCCGACAACCTGCTGGACTGCCGCATCGCCCCATCGACGCGCAGTTCGATCGCCGACTTGCCCGGCAACATCGCCTGCATCTTCGTCAACGCGCCGCACGGTGCCGAGTGGTCGAACCCCTTGGCCATGTCCCACGGCCGCCCGGCTTTCTTGGCCACCGCCTGCAGATCACGCCGCGTCATGTCCAGCCCCACCGCGTACCCGAACACCGCTGCCATGGCATTCTGCGGTGCGACGTCGGTCGCGTCCGCGCCGATGGCCACCACCAGCTCCACCTCATGATCGAGCTGCTGGGTGCGCGGCGGATAGGGAACCTGCCCGCCATCTGTCACGATCGCATCTCCCGGCTTGGTGAAGAAGAACGGCGCCTGGCGGTCGGGGTCGCCGCCCATCTCGATCGTGTGCGCGCGGTAGTTCTGACCGACGCAGTAGATGCGGCGAACTTGGAAGTGGCCGCCGGTGAGAATGGGGAGGGTGGGCATGAGCGGAACTCCAGGAAAGCAAGAAAGCAGTCCTTTTTTGAAAAAAGGGACCGAAAAACTTTTGCGCCTGCGCGTTTGGGGCTTGCGCGGTTCTTTTCGCAACCAAGTCGGGCGGGGTGCGTCAGGGTCGTTACGGTTTTGGGAGACTCTGTGATGGCGTTACATGCTGTTTTGATCACGCCGCTTGTGGCGCTGCTGGCGGGCATACTGATTTTGGTGGTGCCGCGCCTGCTGAACCTTGTGGTAGCGTTGTATCTGATCGCGATCGGGGTCATCGGGCTGGCACCGCAGCTTTTGCACTAAGGCAAGCACCCCTTTTTTGAAGGAAGGGAGCAAGGAGCTTCTGAAGTTTACCGTCTGCTGGTCACAAGCGGCGTGACAGCCAGACAGAAGTTTTTTGCTTCTTTTTTTCAAAAAAGAAGTTCTTCCCTACGCTGCCTTCCTAACCTCCCCCGCCACCCGAACCAAATTCCCCAACACCTCATCGGCAATCTTCACCCGCTCGCTCACATTCATATCGCGCACCAGCGCCAGCTTATGATCGGGTCGCAGCTTCACCGTTCCCTTCCTTGTGCCCAGCCAATGCACCAGCCCTGCCGGATTGCTGAAAGCGTTGCCACGGAACTGGAACACCATTCCTTTCGGCCCCGCCTCCAGCTTTTCGACACCGGCCACACGGCAGCCGCGTTTCAGTCGCACCACTTGCAGCAAATTTTCCACCTCGTCCGGCAATGGTCCGAACCGGTCCACCAGCTCGGCCGCCAGCGCTTCGCTTTCACCATCGGTGCTGAGAGCGCCGATGCGCCGATACAGCCCCAGCCGCACCGGCAGATCGCGCACATACGCATCCGGAATCAGCACCGGCAGGCCCAGATTGATGTTCGGCGTCCAATCGCGATCCTGCGACTTCGACCGTCCATGCGCCGATCGCATTTCGGCCACAGCATCTTCCAGCATCTGCTGATACAGCTCGATGCCGACCTCGCGTATATGGCCCGACTGCTCGTCTCCCAGCAGATTGCCAGCGCCACGAATATCGAGGTCGTGGCTGGCCAATGTGAAACCGGCACCAAGCTGATCGAGCGTCTGCATCACATGCAGACGCTTGTCCGCCGCACCCGACAATTTCGAGCCGGGCGGCCAGGTGAGATAGGCATAACCACGCTGCTTGCCGCGCCCGACGCGGCCGCGCAACTGATAGAGCTGCCCCAACCCGAACATGTCCGCGCGATGGATCACCAGCGTGTTGACCGCCGGCATGTCGAGCCCGCTTTCCACGATGTTGGTCGAGAGCAGAATGTCGTATTTGCCGTCGCCGAACTCCGTCATCACACGTTCGAGCTCGGTTGGCGCCAACCGGCCATGTGCTTCCACGATACGCGCTTCCGGCACGATTTCGCGAAGGCGCGTCTGCATCTTCGGCATATCCTCAAGCCGCGGGACGACGCAGAATATCTGACCGCCACGAAAACGTTCGCGCTGGATGGCCTCGCGTATCACCACCTGGTCGAACGGCATGATGAATGTGCGCACCGCCATGCGATCGACCGGCGGTGTCGCGATCAGGCTCATCTCGCGTACACCCGTCAGTGCCAATTGCAAGGTGCGCGGAATGGGTGTCGCGGTCAGCGTCAGCACATGCACGTCCGCCTTCAGCGCTTTCAGTTTCTCCTTGTGAGATACACCGAAATGCTGCTCCTCATCGACGATCAGCAAGCCGAGATCGGAGAACTCGATCCCCTTGGCCAGCAGCGCATGCGTGCCGATGACGATATTGATG
Organism: uncultured Alphaproteobacteria bacterium; assembly: GCA_963848205.1. Taxonomy (GTDB): domain Bacteria; phylum Pseudomonadota; class Alphaproteobacteria; order Acetobacterales; family Acetobacteraceae; genus BOG-908. The sequence continues at coordinate 108,297 of CAWKCV010000004.1, forward strand.
TCGCCATTGGCGAGCCCGCGCTTCACCTCGGCGGCATCCTTCGCGGTCACCATCCGGCTGAGCTGGCCGACCTTGATGGGCAAACCTTCGAACCGCGCGGTGAAGCCGCGGAAATGCTGCCGCGCCAGCAACGTCGTCGGCACCACCACGGCCACTTGGGACCCCGACATCGCCACCGCGAACGCCGCACGCAGCGCCACTTCGGTTTTGCCAAACCCCACATCGCCGCAAATCAGCCGGTCCATCGGCTTGCCCGACGAGAGATCCTCCAGCACGTCGGCAATCGCGCGCATCTGGTCGTCGGTTTCGGCGAACGGAAACCGCGCGCAAAACTCGTCCCACGTGCCTTCCGGCGGCGCGATCGTCATCGCATCGCGCACACGCCGTTCGGCCGCGATGCGGATCAGCGCACCCGCCATGTCGCGGATGCGCTGCTTCATCCGCGCCTTGCGACTTTGCCAGCCGGCGCCGCCCAACTTGTCGAGCGCGACACCCTGGCTCTCGCTGCCGAAGCGCGACAGCAGCTCGATATTCTCCACCGGCAGAAACAGCTTCTCGTTGCCGTCATACACAAGCCGCAAACAATCGTGCGGCGCCTGTCCGACGCTCAGCGTCTCCAGCCCCGAATAGCGGCCGATGCCGTAATCCTGATGCACGACGAGATCGCCCTCGGCAATCTCGGTAGCCTCCGCAATGAACTGATCCGCGCGCTTGCGCTTTTTCGCCGGCCGGCTGATCCGCTCACCCAGCAGATCCTGCTCGCCGACGATAGCGAAATCGTCGGCAACAAAGCCGCGCTCCAGGCCGAGCGTGACGAGTGCGATCACATCGAACCGCAGCTTGCGCACATCGGCCCAGCTCTCGACGATCTCCGCCCGCAGTTTGTGCTCGCCCAGCAGCGCCCCCAACCGCGCGCGCGAGCCGCGGCTCCATGCCGCCACGATGGTGCGCCGCCCTGCCCCGCCCCACGCTTTCATCTGCGCGGCAAGCTGCTGATATACGTTCGTCTGCACGCCGGCACCCGCCTGCGTGAACAGCACGCCAGGCCGCCCGCCGGCATCGAACCCGCCGGCGCCGTCCGGCATCGTGAACGGGCTGAACACGAAGTTCGGCACGCCGGCCAGCATCGCGTCCCATCCCGCGCGATCGAGATACAACCGCTCGCTCGGCATCGGCCGATACGGCACCTCGCCGTCGCGCGGCATCGTGCGCCGCGCCTCGTAATGGTCGGCGATCATCTCCAGCCGCGCCGTCAGCGCCTCTTCGCCCTGCGCATCCAACGACACGGACGGGTGCTGCACATAATCGAGCAGCGTCTCCATGCCCTCATGGAACAGCGGCACCCAATGCTCCATGCCGGGGTAGCGCCGCCCGTCCGATATCGCCTCGTAAATCGGGTCGATCGACGCGGCCTGCCCGAACAGTTCGCGCCACTCCGTCCGGAACCGCCCGACGCTCGCCTGGTCCAGCGTCACTTCGGAGACCGGCCGCAGCGAAAACCCCGCCACCTTCTCCGTGCTCCGCTGCGTCGAAGGATCGAACCGGCGCACGCTCTCCACCGTGTCGCCGAAGAAATCCAGCCGCACCGGATCGCCTTCGCCGGCCGGGAAAATGTCGACGATGCCGCCACGCACGGCATACTCGCCCGGCTCCATCACCGTATCCGCACGCCCATACCCGTGCGACTCGAGATACCGCACCAACGCTTCCGGCTTGAAGATACCGCCCGACCGCACGTCCAAACTCTCGCCGAGAAATACCAGCCTGGGCGGCACACGCTGCACCGCCGCGTTCACCGTCGTCAGCACAATGCGCTTGCCCGCGGGCGGATCGAGCAGGCGGCACAACGTCGCAATCCGCTCGGACACGACAGCAGGATTGGGCGACACCCGATCGTAAGGCAGGCAATCCCACGCGGGAAAACGCAGCACCTCCACATCGGGGGCGAAGAAGGCAAGCAACTCGGCAAGCCGCACCATGCGCTGCTCGTTGCGTGCGACGTGGAGGAGTGTGCCGGGGTGTTCTGCGGCACGGCGTACTAACAGGAGTGCGTCGTAGCCTTCGGGGGCGCCGTGGATTGTGGTCAAGGGAGATATCCAGAAAGGAAGCAGTTCTTTTTTGAAAGAAAGAACCAAAGAACCATTGCTCCTGGAGCTGTTCCGCATAGCGTTTTAGAACCAAAACGAAGCGGGTCAGCCAGATGCGCGGGAAGAAAAAGTTCTCTGGTTCTTTTCTTCAAAAAAGAACTACTTCCTGCCATCCAGCATCGCCCTCATCATCGCCGTATCATACTCCGCCGGCACCGCCCGTCGGCCGGTCAGCCAATCCCCCAGCCACGTATCCGGCAACTGCACGATCGCCTCCAGCTCCTCGATCTCCGCCTCGCTGAACCCCGCCAGCCCAGCCGCCACGAACCCGCCCACGAGAATATCGTTCTCCCGCGTCCCGCGATGGTTCGCACGAAATAGCAGCCGCCGCCGGCGGCCCTCGAGGGCGCTGGGTGTTTCGTCCATGATGCGGCTGACATATAGCGGGCGCAGTGTCAGACGCCAGTGCAGCCACCGACAAGCTGGCCCCCTTGCTCGCCCCCCAGGCCGGCTTGCGGGGCGTGGGTGCCACCACCGCCAGCCTGCTCGCGCGTGCCACCGGCGGCACCCGCGTGCTCGACCTGCTGTTCCACCTGCCCGAAAGCTTCGTCGACCGCCGCCATCGCCCTACGCTCAAATCCGCGTTGCCCGGGCAGGTCGCCACCCTGGAGGTCGAGGTAGTCCGCCACGAGGCGCCCAACACGCCGCGCCAGCCCTGGCGCGTCATCGTCACCGACGGCACCGCCTTCGCCGAGCTCGTCTTCTTCAAGCCCGCCCGCGCCCAAGCGCTCACCGCCGGCACTCGCCTCATCGTCAGCGGCAAGCTCGACATCTTCGGCGACCGGCTGACCATGCCGCACCCGGACCACATCGCACCCGCCGGCCGGCCCGAACTCATCCCGAACCTCGAACCCGTCTGGCCGCTCACCGCCGGCCTCTTCCCCAGCCAGGTCCGCAGCGCGCTCACCCAATGCCTCGCCTGCATCCCCGATTTGCCGGAATGGCACGAACCCACGCTCCTCCGGCGCGAGCGCTGGCCCAGCTTCCACGATGCGTTGGTCGCACTGCACGCCCCACGCGAGCACCCCGGCCCCGAAGCCCGCGCCCGCCTGGCCTACGACGAACTCCTCGCCCACCAGGTCGCCCTCTCCTGGATGCGCCGCCGCGAACGCGCCCGCCCCGGCCGCGCGCTCACCGGCGACGGCGCGCTCCGCAACCAGGCGCTCGCCCGCTTCGGCCACAACCTCACCCCGTCGCAGACCGAAGCGCTCGCCGAAATCGACGCGGGCCTGGCCGCCCCCACCCGCATGCTCCGCCTGCTGCAAGGTGACGTAGGCTCCGGCAAAACCCTCGTCGCCACCATGGCCATGCTGCGCGCGGTCGAAGCCGGCGCACAGGCCGCGATGATGGCGCCTACCGAAACGCTCGCCCGCCAGCATCACCGCACGCTCACCAAAATCTGCCCTGTGCCCGTGGCGCTGCTGACCGGCTCGGTCAAAGGCGTCGCCCGGCGCAACACCCTGCTCGGCCTGCAATCCGGCCGCACCCCCCTCGTCGTCGGCACCCACGCGCTGTTCCAGGAGGGTGTCGCCTACCGCGACCTCGCTTTGGCCATCATCGACGAACAGCACCGTTTCGGCGTGGACCAGCGCCTCAGCTTCGGCGGCAAGGGCGACACGACGGACGTGCTGGTGATGACCGCCACCCCCATCCCGCGCACGCTGCTGCTCACTCACTGGGGCGAAATGGCCGTCAGCCGCCTGGCCGAAAAACCCGCCGGCCGCCAGCGCATCCGCACCACCCTGCACTCGCTGGCGACCCTTCCGGACGTGATCGACGGCGTTGCCCGCGCGCTGGACCGTGGCGACCAGGTCTTCTGGGTCTGCCCGATGGTGAGCGAAAACGAGATGCTGGACGTCGCCGCCGCCATCGCCCGCCACGCGGCACTGCTGCCCCGCTTCGGCGCCGCCATCGGCCTCGCCCACGGCCGCATGGAACCCGAAGCACGCGAGGCGGCACTCGCGCACTTCGCCGCCGGCCGCACCCGCCTCCTCGTCGCCACCACCGTCATCGAAGTCGGCGTGGATGTGCCCGCCGCCAGCGTCATGGTCGTCGAACACGCCGAACGCTTCGGCCTCGCCCAGCTCCACCAGCTCCGCGGCCGCGTCGGCCGCGGCGCCGCCGCCAGCTACTGCCTCCTCCTCCACGACGATGGCCTGTCCGAGACCGCCCGCCGCCGCCTCGTCCTCCTGCGCGACACCGAAGACGGCTTCATCATCGCCGACGAAGATTTCCGCATCCGCGGCGGCGGCGATCTACTGGGCAAGCGGCAATCGGGCCAGCCAGGCTGGCGCCTGGCCGACCCGGTCGAGCACGAAGGCCTGTTGCGCATGGCCAGCCGCGACGCCGCCGTGCTGCTGGAGCGCGATCCTCGGCTGGAGAGCGAGCGCGGGCGGGCGGTGCGGCTGCTGCTGAGGTTGTTCGAGCGCGGGGCGGCGTTGCGGACTTTGGGGTCGGGGTGAAGGGGGAGGAAGGCGCTCTTTTCTGAAGAAAAGAACCAAAAGACTTTTGTTCCGGCGCTGCGGGGACATACGTGCTCGAGACTGCGCATTTATGTTTCTACAATAGCCTGACGTTGCCTCCGTGATTGATTCTGAACTTCTTGATCTATATGCCGCCTACTAGCGCCTGTGGGGCTTCACCTGGGCTAAGCTCGCTCAGGTTAGTTGTTATTCAGCATGCCGCTATCCAATGGCTTAACATCCGAGCCTTGCAGTTCTTTTGGCGTAGTGTCCGGGTACAATTTATAAAATTCATTCGAGATGCTTAACAGCTGCACAACACACTCCATGACATGAGGGCGAAAAGAATTATAGTCATCAGTGCTTAAGTGATTTTTCATGTAAGACCGCAGAGATGCCAGGCTTGATTGTAGGCCAATAACAAAACCGTCAATCCGGATAGCAGTATCTCGATCAATCATCGGGCGCCCTCACACAAGAATGCTGACGTTCTACCAGTGGCACAGCAAACAGTATCGCGGAACATCTAGGGCAGAAGCCGTAGGGTGGGACGCGCTTTGGCGTCCCACCAACTTGCCGGCGCTTCAAACACGGTGGGACGCCGAAGCGCGTCCCACCTACGGGGGCGATCGCTCTCCGTGGTTACCCCCGTTGTCGTCGGAACCGGCCCAATCGGACGGGTAGAGGCCGCGGGCCACGCAGGCGCGGAACGACGAATATGGCCAGTTCGCGGGATGCGAAACGTAGCCATGCTTGGCGGGGTTGAAGTGGACGTAATCGAGATACGCGGCCATGTCGCGGTCGTCGCGGATCGCGTGCTCCCAATACCGGCGCTGCCAAATGCCGCGCTCACCTTGAGAGGCGCGGCTGTCCGACCGCATCTCGTCGGGTTCCACGCGGCGTGAGAAGAGGTCCTTGATCGTGCGCCAGCGGCGGGGAAAGTCGCTGTCGCCTGCAGGCAATGTCCAAACCGCATGCATGTGGTCAGGCAGGACGACCCAGCCTTCGATCCGGAACGGAGCAAGTGTGCGGGCGCGGCGCACTGCGTAGCGGAGGTCGTCGATGCGATCGGTCAGCAGCGATGACCGGCGGTCCGCCAGATTGACGGTGAAGAAAAAGCTGCCGCCGGCAATCCGCAGGCGGCGGTAGTCCGGCATGCGAGCGCTTCCGTGCGGATTTATGATTTACGGTAGCGTGTATCGTGTTTGCAGGAAATAAATACGTCGCTTGTTGGTGGGACGCGGAGGGGCGTCCCACCCTACGGAGGCGTAAACCACGGCCATGACCACGCCCCGCGAATACCCCGCCCGCCCGCTCGTCGGCATCGGCATTGCCGTGCTGCGCGCCGATCCCGCTGCCGTTCTGCTGATCCGGCGTGCGAAACCGCCGTCTCAGGGCGCGTGGGCGTTGCCCGGCGGGGCGCAGCTTTTGGGGGAGACGGCCGAGGAGGCGGCACGGCGCGAACTGCTGGAAGAAACCGGGCTGCGCGTCGGCCCGCTCACACTGGCCGGCAACGTGGACAGCATCCATCGCGACGAAGACGGCCGGGTCCAATTTCATTACACGATCCTGGATTTCTGCGCGCTGCACAGTGAAGGCGAGCCCGTCGCCGGCAGCGACGCCTCCGAGATCGTGTGGGCGCCGATGGGCGAGCTCGACCGCTACGATCTCTGGTCGGAAGCCGTGCGCATCATCGGCATCAGCCGGCGGCTTTTGAAAGTGCAATGAACCGCGCGGCCACGCTTACATCGTGCGCCACGGCCGCACGTCGGGCAGCGGCCTCGCGATCCTCGCCCCACTTCTCCGCCTGGAACAGTTCGTCCAGCAGCGCCAGCCGGTGTGCCTCGGTGGCGTCCAAGGCCTCGTCGGCGACCGCCAGCCCGAGCACCAGGCTGCCCAACGCCGGCACCAGCACGCCCAGGCCCGCCAGCTCGAACGGCGGATGACGGCCGACGGCCGACCGCAAGGCCGCCAGTGCCGCTCCCGGCTGCTCCACCGGCATCACCCCCACGCCACGCACCAGCGTCGCGCCATGCGACTGCGCCACCCAATCGAGCCAGGGCTGCCAGGCGGCCGCCTGAAGCTGCACCAGCTCCGCCGGCGAAGCGGGGGCGTAACAGAGCAGATCGTTCGCGCCATACGTCACCAGCGCCTCGACGGTGGGCGCGGGGTCGGGCGCCACACGCTCCTGCGCGGTGCCGGCGATGCGCGTCAGCGGCACGTCCTCCGCCTGCATCGTGGCACCGGCCGCCTGCCACTCCTCGGCGATCGCCTCGGCCAGCATGCGGCTCTCCAGCTTCAGGAACGGGCCGCCGGGGAGGCGCATCGGGCGGTCGTCCAGGCGGACGATCCAGGCTCCATCCGTGAAAACCGCTTCGGCTTTGGTCCAGAAGCGTTTCAAGACTGCTTCTCTCGATTAATGGAACAAGTCTTTCAGCAGGTCCTTCGGCTTGCGGATGACGAAACCGGGGTTCGCGGCGGGCGCGGCGGCGGGGAGCGGCCCGCCCAGGCCCGCGCGCGCGACCGCGAGGCCGGAGACGCAGCCGGACGGCCCCGAAGGCGCGCCGCCGATCGACAGACCGACCCGTCCGCCGCCCAGCACCGGATCGAGGCTCGCTTTCACGCCCCCGATCGGGCCGCGCAGCGACACCGGTGCTGCGATCTCAGTGGGCCCGAGCCGCACCCGCGGGCGCAGATGTAGGTCCAGCGTCCGCGTCGCCAGATCGATCTGGCCGCTGCCGTCCAGTGTCAGCTTCGACGTGTCCGTCGCCAGCACCCGCACCCGGCCCACGCCGCGGTCGAAATCGAGCCTGGCGGCAAAACAGCGCACCTGGCTCGTCCCGCCCGAGAACACCGGCGTGCCGGCCGCATTCAGCGCGTCGCCGATCAGCCCTTGCACCATCGCGTCCTGAACCTGGCCGCCCACCATCGCCACGCCGAGATGCCCGTTCAATGTGGCCTTAACCGCGTCCACGGTCTGCCCGGTGCCGCTCAACTGTGCATCCACCTGCATCGTGCCTTGCGCGCCGCCCGGATAGCCGAGCAGCCCGGCCACCGCATCGGCCGAAATCGACGGTGAGCGCAGCGTCAGCGCCACTGGCGGCTCGTCCGTGCTCGCATCGATCGAGAACCCGCCGACAACCGCGCCCTGCGGCGTCTGCGCACGGAACGGGTTCAATGCCAGCTTGCCGTCATGCAACTGCAGATGGGCCTGCAAATCCTCGACATGCTGCCCCTCGACCGTCAGGTCGCCGATGTTGAGCGCCAGATCCGCGTCGTTGCGGCGCAATTGCGCCAGCGGCAGCCCGCCGGTCGTCGCATCGGTGCTGGCCACCTGCGGCGCCGGCGTGGCTGGGGGCGCTGGTGTTGGTGGTGGTGCAGGCGGCGCAATCGCCTGCATCTGCCCGCCATCGCTGGCCGGCGCCGGCCAGATCGTCGGCAACAGCCCCACATCACCGCCGCCGATCGCGTCCAGGTTCAGCACCTGCGAGGTCAGCGAGCCGGTGACGGTTCCGCGCGGCGACCACTCCACCGTCAACTGCCCCGACAGATCGCCGAGCGACGACCCGATCGTCAGGTCGCGCACCGCAATCCCGCGCAGCTTCACGCCCGCATCGCTCAACTGCGCGGCCAGGCTGAAATCGTGCGCCGCCGGCAGTGCGTGGCCGAACAGCGGCGCCAGGGTGGAGAGGTCCGGCGCCTTGGCGTTCAGCGTCAGGTCGAGCCCGGCCGCGTCCGCACCCGGCGGCACCGTGCCGCGGGCCGAGGCCGTGGCACCGGCGGCTTGTGCGGTCAGCGTCACCTGCAACGGCGCCGTGCGGTCGACCACGTCCGGCTGCATCGCCGTGCCCGCCAGGCGCAGCGGCTGGTCCTGATAAGTGCCGTCCACGACCATGTTGGCCAGCTGTCCCGGTCCCGGCGCGGACAGATCGGCCTGGCGCACGGCCAGCCCGGGCACCCAATGCCCCAGATCCGACTGCCCGGCATGAATGGACACCTGCGACGTGCGCAACTGGCCGGCGCTGCCATCCTGCAGCACCGCCGTCACATTCACGTCCTGCATCGGCGGCAGGTTCGCCCGCGCCCACAAAGCATCCAGCGCCTCCAGCTTCGGCGCATTCGCCGTCAGCCGAAACTCGTAGCCGCGCCCCTGGTCCGGGTGGTTGATGCCGCCTTCGACATGCAGCGTGGCGCCGGCTCCATTGGCATCCACGGTCAGCGGCCAGGCCCCGGCCAGCGCGCTCGTCGCACCGCCCTGCAAGCGCTGCAGGCTGCCGGCATTGGCTGAAACTTTGATCGGCGTGCCGTTGCTGGCCAGTTCGGCGGCCAGGCGCATCGGCGCGTCGGGGCTGTCCGCCGTCCAGGTCAGCGTATCGATGGCGAGCGATGCGTCCAGCCGCCCGTGCCACGCGATGCGGCCGCCTTGCAGGCTCAGCGCACGTATCTGGATGCGGTGACCGCCGCCGCCGGCGCCACCTTCGTTCGACGCCTGCGTCTCGCTTTGCCGATACAGCGCCCGGCGGGCCGGCGAGAACTGCCAGTTCGCGGTGCCGTCGGGCGCGCGTTCGAGCAGGATATCGGCATCGTCCAGGCTGAGCGAGGAAATGACCGCATCGCCGCCCAGCAGCGGCAGCAGCGCCAGCCTTGCCGTCAGCCGCTTGGCCGTCAGCATCTGCGGGCGCGAGCCGCCGGCGATGTTGGCCAACGCGACGTCGTCCACCTCGAGGCTGGGCGAGAGGCCCATGCGGAGATGCACCGCGCCCATTGCCAGCTCGCGGCCGGTCGCGTGCAGCACCGCGTCTTTCAGATCGTTCTGCAGTCGCTGTGGGTCGAGGGCTGCGGTGGCGACGACGAGTGCGACACCGCCGGCCAGGATGAGCGCGCCGGCGCCGATGAGGAGGGTTTTGCGTGCCATGGCGGGGTCTTAGCGGAGCGAAGGAAGGAAGGCGTTCTTTTTTGAAAAAAAGAACCAAAAAACTTTTGCTGGTTTGGAAGCCGCACCGGAGCAAAGGTTTTTTGGTCCTCTTTCAAGAAAGGACTGCTTGTTTTGCCTTCGGTGCCGCGAACCCCATCGCCCGAAACGTCTCCCGCATATGCGCCGGCAGCTCCGCCTCCAGCTGCAGCGTCCCCCCATAAGGATGCGGCAGGCTCAGCGCGCGTGCGTGCAGATGCAGCTTATCGGCCAATCCCTCGACCTGCCCCGTTTCCCCGCCATACTTGCTGTCGCCCACGATCGGCGCCCCGAGTGCCACGCAATGCACCCGCAGTTGGTGCGTGCGCCCGGTCAGCGGCTTGAGTTCCAGCCAGGCGAGCTTCCGGCCGGCGGCGTCCAGCGTGCGGTAGTCGGTGATCGCGTGCGCGCTGTCCTCCTCGCCCAACTCAGCGATCGCCACGCGTTCGCCCCCGCGCAGACCGCCGAATTTCACCAGCGGCGCTTCCAGCCGGCCTTCCTGCGGCGAAGGGCGGCCGGCGACGACCGCCCAGTAGGTTTTCTCCACATGCCGGCTGCGGAACGCTGCGGCCAGCTTGGCGGCAACGCCCGGGGTGCGTGCCAACAGCAGCAAGCCACTCGTGTCCATGTCGAGCCGGTGCACCAGGCGCGGCTTGTCGGCGGCGCCCTGGCGGAAGCCCTCCATCAGCCCGTCGAGATGGCGGATGATGCCCGGCCCGCCTTGCACCGGCAGGCCGTGCGGCTTGTTCATCGCGATCAGCGCGTCGTCCATATAGACGACCATGCCTTCGAGCTCGCGCAGGGTAGCGGGGTCGAGCGGCGCCGGCGCGGGTGGCGGCGCGGGGCTGGCCGGCAGCGGCGGTATGCGGACGGTCTGGCCGGGGACAAGGCGGGTGGCGGCATCCACCCGCTTGCCGTCGACGCGTATCTGGCCGGTGCGGCACAGTTTCTGGATCGTGCCCTGCGTCAGCACGGGAAAGTGGCGGCGGAACCAGCGGTCAAGGCGGATGTCGGCTTCGTCGTCGGTGATGACCAACTCAATCGTCCTGCTGCTCGGAGCGTTGCGCGCGCAATGCCGACCAGTGCGCCTGGCGGCGGCCCAGCTCGCGTTCGAAACCGCGATCGGCCGGTTCGTAATAAGTGGCGCGCGCCATGCCGTCCGGAAAATAGTTCTGGCCGCTGAACCCGTCCGCAGCCTCGTGGTCGTATGCGTAGGCGGCGCCGTAGCCCAGCTGTTTCATCAGTTTGGTAGGCGCGTTGAGAATATGCGCGGGCGGTGCGAGGCTGCCGGTCTGCCGCGCCGCGGCGCCGGCCGCCTTGTGCGCCTTGTAGGCGGCGTTCGATTTGGGCGCGGTGCCGAGATAGAGCACCGCCTGCGCCAGAGCGAGGTCGCCTTCCGGGCTGCCCAGCCGCTCGTAAGCGTCCCAGGCAGCCAGCGTGTGGGCCAGCGCCTGCGGGTCGGCCAGGCCGATATCCTCCGAAGCGAAGCGGACCAGGCGGCGGGCGATAAAGCGCGGGTCCTCGCCGCCGGCGAGCATGCGCGAGAACCAGTACAGCGCCGCGTCCGCATCCGATCCGCGCAGGGACTTATGCAGGGCCGAGATGAGGTTGTAATGTTCCTCGCGGTCGCGGTCGTAGAGCGCCGCCCGGCGTGCCACCAGATCGGCGAGCGTGTGTGCGTCCAGCTTGGGCGTGTCCGGGCTGGCGGCAATCTGCTCGGCCATGTTCAACAGATAACGCCCGTCCCCGTCGGCCATCGCGCGCAGCGAGGCGCGGGCTTGCGGGGTCAGCGGCAGGGCACGGCCGAGCATAGCTTCGGCGCGTGCCAGCAAGGTTTCCATGTCGGCCTCGTCCAGCCGCTTGAGCACCAGCACCTGGCAGCGCGAGAGCAGCGCGCCGTTGAGCGCGAAGCTAGGGTTCTCGGTCGTCGCCCCCACCAACACCACCGTCCCGTCTTCCACCACCGGCAGGAAACCGTCCTGCTGCGCGCGGTTGAAGCGGTGGATTTCATCGACGAACAGCAGCGTCGCGTCGCCCGTTCGACGCCGTCGGGCAGCCTCCTCGAACACGCGCTTGAGGTCGGCCACACCGGAGAACACCGCCGACAACTGCACGAACGTCAGGCCGGAGGCGGCCGCGAGCAGGCGGGCGATGCTGGTTTTGCCCACCCCCGGCGGACCCCACAGGATGAGGCTGGAGAGCTGGCCGCGCTCGATCATCCGGGAGAGCGCACCGGCCGGCCCGACCAGATGCGCCTGCCCGACGATGTCGCCGAGCGAGCCGGGCCGCAGGCGGTCGGCAAGCGGGCGCGGCTGCGCGGCTACCGTCGGAGAAGCGGCGGGCGCGAAGAGGGCTTGCTGGGTATGGTCGGTCATCGCTGGCCATAAATGGCGTATCTGCATCGTTTCCGCCACACGGTGCGGCAATTTTGCAGGGCGCCCTGCAATTGCTTGTCTTCGTGAAGCGACTTATCCAGGTGTGACTCGTTATGCACGCAGACCGGACCACGCCGCGTCTATGCAAACATCACCAGAGGAGTGTCGGCCTTGCGTAAGACCAATCTATTCGGAGCAACCATGCTGGCGCTCGCCGCCGGCGCCATGCCCCTGACCACGTTCGCCCAAACCCCAGCAACCACGCCGGCTCCGGCCGCCGCCGCGCCGGCAGCCCCTGCCCCGGCCCCTGCGCCTGCACCCGCCGCCGCCACACCGCCGCCGGCCGACGTCACGCCGACGGCTCCTGCCACTGACACCACGGCGCCCGCGCCCGCTTCGGATGCCAAGCCGAAGAAGATGCATGCGATGCACAGCAAGAAGATGCTGAGCAAGCATCCCGGCAAGGGCAAGCTCGCCCCCACCAAGGCCGGCGACAAGGCTGTCGAGGACCTCAACGACGCAAGCCTGAACTCCGCCAAGACCGGCAAGGCCTTTACGCCTCCGACCACGCCGGAAGCGGCGAAGAAAGAGGCGCACATGCCGATGCACTCCAAGAAGATGATGCATCACATGGCCAAGAAGAAGGCGATGGATGCCAAGCCGGCCGACGCCGCCGCACCCGCGACGCCGCCCGCCGACAGCGCCACGCCGCCAGCCGACAGCAGCGCACCGAAGTAAGCCAATCGGCCGAAGGGTTCGCCCTTCCGCCGGCCATCGTCGATCAGGGCCGTCCGGTTTCGCCGGGCGGCCTTTTTTCTTGCAATCGGCCGTGCTGTTCGGCTTCGTGCACGCCGTCTGCGGCCCTGTTCGCCCGGCTGTGGCGGGTAGCGGCGGGCGCGATGCTCGCCACAAGCATGCTCGGCGCCGCGCTCGCCTGCGTCTATCTGCTCGGCGGCCGTACTGTCGGGCCGTGCATCTGGGGCCACATCGCCATCAACGCGATCATCGAGCCGTGGCTCATCGTCTCGGCCGTTTCACGCAGCGGCGACTGGCGCGCGGAGGCGGCCAGCACCGCCTGACGTGATGACTCGGCTGGAAAAGGGCAGACGTTACTCGGCTTCGGACTCGGGCATCTCGGCGCGCGGGCCGCTATCCTGGCCCTTGGCGTTCGGATCGCGATCGACCAGCTCGATGACCGCCATGTCCGCCGCGTCGCCGTAGCGCATGCCGGCCTTCATCACGCGGGTGTAGCCGCCGGCGCGGGACTTGTAGCGGGTGGCCAACGTGTCGAACAATTTGCGCACGATGACATCGTCGCGCAGCTGCGCGTAAGCTTGGCGCCGTGCATGCAGACCGCCGCGCTTGCCCAGCGTGATCAGCTTTTCGGCGACCGGGCGAAGCTCCTTCGCCTTGGGCAGCGTGGTGGTGATCTGCTCATGCTTGATGAGCGCCACGGCCATGTTGCGGAACATGGCGAGCCGGTGGGTCGATGTTACTCCGAGCTTTCGCCCTGCTACGCCGTGACGCATGACTTACTCCAAGAAAGGAAGGCCTACTTTTTTGAAAAAAAGTAGCAAAAACGTCTGTTCCGCTATCGCGCGTTCCACTAACCGGCGTACGCCAGATGAGCAAAAGTTTTTGGTTCTTTTTTTAAAAAGAACCGCTTTCTTTCCTTAGAAAGGCTCATCCAGCCGCTTAGCCAGATCCTCGATATTCTCAGGCGGCCAGCCCGAAACATTCATCCCCAACTGCAGACCCATATTGGTCAGCACCTCTTTAATCTCATTGAGCGACTTGCGCCCAAAGTTCGGCGTGCGCAGCATTTCCTGCTCGGTCTTCTGCACCAGGTCGCCAATATAGACGATGTTGTCGTTCTTGAGGCAGTTCGCACTGCGCACCGAAAGCTCGAGCTCGTCGACCTTGCGAAGAAGATTGCGGTTGAACGGCAGATCGTCGTGCTGCTCTTCGGCGCGTGCCGCCTGCGGCTCGTCGAAATTGATGAACAGCTTGAGCTGGTCCTGCAGGATACGCGCGGCCAGCGCCACGGCGTCCTCAGGGCCCACCGCGCCGTTGGTCTCCACCGTCAGCAGCAGCTTGTCGTAGTCGGTCACCTGGCCGACGCGGGTCGGTTCGACCTTGTAGGAAACGCGGCGCACCGGCGAGTAGATCGCATCCACCGGGATGAGCCCGATCGGCGCATCCTCGGGGCGGTTCGCAGCGGCGGCAACATAGCCGCGGCCCAACTGGACGGTCAGCTCCATACCCAGCTTCGCACCCTCGTCGAGTGTGCAGATGACCAGGTCGGGGTTCATGATCTCGATGTCGTGGCCGGCCTGGATCTGGCCGGCCCGCACTTCGCCGGGCCCCGTGGCGGTCAGCGACATGCGCTTGGGCCCCTCGCCATGCATGCGCAACGCCAGCTGCTTGATGTTGAGCACGATGTCGGTGACGTCCTCGCGCACGCCGGCGACAGAGCTGAACTCATGCAGCACGCCGTCGATCTGCAGCGCGGTCACGGCCGCACCTTGCAGCGAGCTCAGCAGGATACGGCGGATCGCATTGCCGAGAGTCATGCCGAAGCCGCGCTCCAGCGGCTCGGCGACGACCGTCGCGATGCGATGGGGGTCCGTGCCGGGCTCGACTTCCAGCTTCTCCGGCTTGATCAGCGACTGCCAGTTCCTCTGGATTACCAATTCTTCTACCTCTCTAAAGTCGCCAGTCGTCGGTTATCAGTCGCGGTCGTCGGCAATCAGCACCGACAGCACGCCAAGAGTTCTGACGACTGAATGCTGACGATCGACGCCTGTAGTCAGACGCGCCGGCGCTTGCGCGGACGGCAGCCATTATGCGGGATCGGCGTCATGTCGCGAATGGCGGTGATGGAGAAACCGACGTTCTGCAGCGCACGCAGCGCGCTCTCGCGGCCAGAACCCGGGCCACTCACTTCGATTTCCAGCGTCTCCATGCCGTGCTCGCGCGCTTTCTTGCCGGCATCCTCGGCGGCAACCTGGGCTGCGTACGGCGTCGATTTCCGGCTGCCCTTGAAGCCTTGGCTGCCGCTCGACGACCACGCGATTGCGTTGCCCTGCGCGTCGGTGATGGTGATCATCGTGTTGTTGAACGACGCCATCACATGCGCCACGCCGGAGATGATGTTCTTGCGCTCTTTGCGCTTCGGCCGCGACGAGCTGGCTGGCTTTGCCATTACTTGGTCACCTTCTTCTTGCCGGCGATGGCGACCGCCTTGCCCTTGCGTGTGCGCGCGTTGGTATGCGTCCGCTGGCCACGCACCGGCAGGCCACGGCGATGACGCAGGCCGCGATAGCAGCCCAGATCCATCAGGCGCTTAATGTTCATCGTCAGCTCGCGGCGCAGATCGCCTTCGACGCGATAGTCGCGGTCGATCAGCTCGCGCAGTCGGACGATCTCATCGTCGCTGAGCTGGTTGACGCGGCGGTCATCGGGAATGCCAAGCTTGGTGCAAATGGCCTGCGCCTTCTGCGGCCCGATGCCGTAGATGTAGCGAAGGCTGATCGTCACCCGCTTGTTGGTTGGGATGTTCACCCCGGCAATACGCGCCACGCCGATAACTCCTTGGCGATCGGCCGTGAGGCCAAACGCGCTTTTCGCCCTTGAACGGGCTGGTTGATAGACCGCAATGCAATGATGGCACGCGTCCGGGTGGGACGGTGCCGAGCGGGTGGAATTAGAGCCACACCGCCTGTGAGTCAACGCGCTTACATCAATTGATCGTGATATTGCTCCGATGGGGCAGCTTCTGCAGAACAGCGTCTATGGCGTGCGCCACCGCACCCATGTCCGCCATGCCATCGACGACGTGCAGCCGGCCCTGAAGCTGGTAATGCGGAATGATCGGTGCCGTCTGCTGGTGGTAAGCCTCCAGCCGAGCCGATACCGTCTCGCGCCGGTCGTCGGCACGGCGGAGGAAATCGTGGCTGCCGCACACATCGCAGACGCCGGCGTCCTTCGTCGGCAGGAAATCGTCGTGATAGCCGGCGCCGCATTTGGCGCAGGTGAAACGTCCCGCAATCCGGTCGACCAGCGCCGCATCGTCCACGCGCAGTTCGATCACCGCATCGAGCGCCACGTTCATGCCGGCCAGCATGCTGTCGAGCGCTTCGGCCTGCGGCACCGTGCGCGGAAATCCGTCGAGAATGAAGCCGCGCGCGCAATCCGGCTGGCGCACCCGCGCTTCGAGCATGGAAATGATCAGCGCGTCCGGCACCAGGGCGCCGGAGTCCATTATCGCACGTGCCCTCAGGCCGACATCGGAGCCGGCCGCCACCTCGGCACGCAGCATGTCACCCGTCGAGACCTGGGCCAGCTTGCGGCTATTCTCCAGGCGCTTGGCCTGCGTGCCTTTGCCCGCACCCGGCGGCCCCAGCAGGATCAGGTTCAACGGCCACGGCCTTTCACCCGGTTTTTGCGGATCAGCCCTTCATATTGATGCGCGATGAGATGCGACTGCATCTGCGTCAGCGTGTCCATCGTGACGGACACGATGATCATCAGGCTGGTGCCGCCAAAGTAGAACGGCAGGCTGTAGCGCGTGATCAGCACCTGCGGCAGCAGGCAGACGGCCACGAGATAGAGCGCGCCCAAGGTGGTCAGCCGCATCAGAATACGGTCGAAATAGCTGGCCGTGTTCGCACCCGGCCGGATGCCGGGAATGAAGCCGCCATGCTTCTTGAGGTTGTCGGACGTCTCCTCCGGATTGAACACGATGGCAGTGTAGAAATACGAAAAGAAGATGATCATGCCGGCATAGGTCAGCATGTAGAGCGGCTGGCCCTGCGCAAGTTGGCTGGCGACGTAGGAGAAGCCTTCCGCCAGCCAGTGCGGCACCCAGGCGGGCGCTGAGCGGTTGGCCGAGAAGCCGGCGATGGTGACCGGCACCAGCAGGATGGAGCTTGCGAAGATCGGCGGGATGACGCCCGCGGTGTTGATCTTCAGCGGCATGTGCGTGCTGTCGCCGCCGAACATGCGCTGCCCGACCTGGCGCTTGGGATACTGGATCACCACGCGGCGCTGCGCGCGTTCCATGAACACGATGAACGCGATCACGCCCGCGCCGCCGATCATCAGCGCCACGATGAACACCATCGAGAGCGCTCCGGTGCGGCCCAGTTCAATGAGGCTGCCGAGTGCGTGCGGAAGGTTGGCGACGATGCCGGCAAAGATGATCAGGCTGGTGCCGTTGCCGATACCGCGTGCGGTGATCTGCTCGCCGAGCCACATCAGGAACATCGTGCCGCCCACGAGCGTGACGACGCATGACGCACGGAAAAACAGCCCGGGGTCGACTACCGCCGGCCCCGAGTTGCCATGCATGCCCTCTAGCCCCACGGAGATGCCGTAGGACTGGAACAGCGCAATCAGCACGGTGAGATAACGGGTATATTGATTGAGCTTCTTGCGGCCGGACTCGCCCTCTTTCTTGAGCGTCTCCAGCGTCGGAATGGCCGTCGTCATCAACTGGGTGATGATGCTGGCGCTGATATACGGCATGATGTTCAGCGCAAACACGGTCATCCGGCCGAGCGCGCCGCCGGTGAACATGTCGAACATGCCGAGAAAGCCGCCGCCGTGGCTGTGCATCATCTCGCCCATCACGGCCGCGTCCACGCCCGGCACAGGGATGTAAGTGCCCATGCGATAGACGATCAGCGCGGTGAGCGTGAACCAGATGCGCTTACGGAGTTCGGTCGCCTTGGAAAAGGTGCCGATGTTGAAGCTGGAGGCGAGTTGCTCGGCGGCGGAGGCCATTTGCGGGTCCCTCGGTTAGAAGACGAAGGCAAGCACGTCTTTTTTGAAAAAAAGAAGCAAAAAACCTTTGCACCCGCGCAGCTCGGCCGGCCGTGGCCAACTCAGCCCCAGATGGGCGGGAGCAAAAGCTTTTTAGTCCTTTTTTCGAACAAAAAGGACTGCTTCCCTAAGCTTCCTGCGCTTCCACTTTCGGCTTGGCCGTCGTTACCGACCCACCAGCCGCCTCGATGGCTGCCACCGCCGCGGCCGAAGCCCCGGTGACCGTTATATGGAGCGCGCGGCTGACTTCGCCGTGCGCCAGCAGCCGCACGCCCAGCGCTTTCTTACCACTGCGCACCAGCCCAGCCGCGCGCAGCAACTCTTCGGTCAACGGTGCATCGGCGGAGAGCCGGCCAGCGTCGATGGCGCGTGTCAGCGCGCCGAGATTGACGGGAGCGAACTCCACGCGAAACATGTTGTGGAAGCCGCGCTTGGGCAGACGACGGTAGATCGGCAGCTGGCCGCCTTCGAACCCGTTCAGCGACACGCCTTCGCGCGCTTTCTGGCCCTTGACGCCCTTGCCGGACGTCTTGCCCTTGCCCGAGCCGATGCCGCGGCCGAGACGCTTGAACTTCGGCCGTGCACCTTCGTTGTCGCGCAGCTCGTTGAGCTTGAGTGGGGTCGTCGTCATCTCAGATGCTCTCATGCACGCGCAGCAGATGCGCGACCTTGCGGATCATGCCGCGCACGGCAGGCGTGTCTTCCAGTTCGCGCGTCTGGCGGATTTTCTTCAGCCCCAGACCCCACAGCGTCTCGCGCTGCCCGGGCTTACGGCCGATCGGCGAGCCCATCTGGGTAACCCGCACGGTCTTCTTGGTCGTGGTCTCAGACATCGGCCGTCTCCTGCGCCGGCGCGACGGTCTCGCGCTTGGTGGCGGCACCGAGCATGTCGGACACCTTCTTGCCACGGCGGTTGGCAACCGACCGCGGGCTGGCCGCCGCTTCGAGAGCCGCAAACGTGGCCTTGACCATGTTGTGCGGATTGCGGCTGCCGAGCGACTTGGCGACCACATCGCCGATGCCGAGCAATTCGAACACCGCGCGCATCGGGCCGCCGGCAATGATGCCGGTGCCCGCCGCGGCCGTGCGCAAAATCACCTTGCCCGCGCCGAAATGGCCGTAGCTATCGTGATGCAGCGTGCGGCCTTCCTTCATCGGCACTCGTATCATCGCGCGCTTGGCACGGTCCGTTGCCTTGCGGATCGCTTCGGGCACTTCACGCGCCTTGCCGGCGCCGTAGCCGACGCGGCCCTTCTGGTCGCCCACCACCACGAGCGCGGCGAACGCAAAACGCCGGCCGCCTTTGACCACCTTGGCCACCCGGTTGATGGTGACCAGCTTGTCGATCAGCTCGTCGCCGCCATCGCGGTCGCGCGAGGGTTCGCGATTGCTATCGCGCCTGCGGCCACGGTCGTTGCCGCTGCCGCCTTCCCTGGGTTCACGTGCCATCTTCGCTTCCCCTTAGAAGGACAATCCGCCCTCACGGGCGGCTTCGGCCAGCGCTTTCACGCGGCCATGATACAGATAAGATCCGCGGTCGAACACGACCTGGGTGACGCCGGCGGCCAATGCGCGCTCGGCGACCAACTTGCCGACCGCGCCCGCCGCATCCTTGTCGGCGCCGGTCCTGAGACCCTCGCGCAGACTGGCATCCAACGTGGACGCAGCAGCCAGCGTGCGGCCGGCGACATCGTCGATGATCTGGGCATAGATATGCTTGCCGGAGCGGAAAACCGACAGCCGCGGACGGCCCACCGATTTCTGCCGGAGCTGGTAACGCAGGCGCTCGCGCCGGCGCTGCCGTAGATCGATACGGGCGCTCACTTCTTTTTGCCTTCCTTGCGGCGGATCGTCTCGGTGTCGTATCGCACGCCCTTGCCCTTGTAGGGCTCCGGCGGGCGATAGGAGCGGATTTCGGCGGCAACCTGGCCAACCAGACGCTTGTCGACACCTTCGACCATGATGGCGGTCGGCCGTGGCGTGGTGATCTTGATGCCAGCCGGCACCGGATAGACCACGTCATGGCTGAAACCGAGATTGACGACCAGGTTCGTGCCCTGGACGGATGCGCGATACCCGGTGCCGGTGATCTCCATCGTCTTGGCGTAACCGGTGGATACACCCTTGATCATGTTGGCGATGTTCGCACGGGTGGTGCCCCACATCATGCGCGACTGCGCCACCGCACTGCGCGGCTTGACGATCACTTTGCCATCTTCGACGGTGGTGTCGACATGTTCGGTGAGCGGCAGCGTCAGCTCGCCCATCTTGCCCTTGGCCGTGAGCACGTTGTTGGCGATCGCGATGGTCACGCCCGCAGGGACGTCGACCGGATATTTGCCTACGCGAGACATTCTCTATGCCTCCTCAGAACACGCGGCAGAGAACTTCGCCGCCAACATTGGCAGCGCGCGCCTCGGCATCGCTCAACACGCCACGCGGCGTGGACAATATGGATACGCCCAACCCGGCATAAACGCGCGGCAATTCCTGTATCTTGGAATACACCCGGCGGCCCGGCTTGGACACACGGTGGATCTCCTTGATCACCGGTTCGCCCTCGCTGTACTTCAGCTCTATGCGCAGCTGCGCGACACCGGGGCGCAGCTCCTCGGCGGAGAAGCCGCGGATATAGCCCTCACGCTTGAGCACTTCGAGCACGTTGGCGCGCAACTTGCTGGCCGGCGACACGCAAGATGCATGACGGCTGCCCTGGGCATTGCGGATACGGGTGAGCAGGTCACCCAATGGATCGGTCATCGACATGGTGCGCGATCCTTACCAGCTCGCCTTGACCATGCCCGGGATCTGACCCGAGCTGGCCAGGTCACGCAGCGCGATACGGCACAGCTTGAACTTGCGATAATTCGAACGCGCACGGCCGGTGAGCTCACACCGCAGGCGGACACGCGTGCGGCTGCCATTGCGCGGCATTTCCGCGAGCTTCATCGACGCCTCGAAACGCTCCTCGACGGGCGCGTCGCGGTCCATCATCTGCGCCTTCAGCTTGCTGCGCTTGCCGCGATCACGCTTGGCCATCGCCTCGCGCTTGAGATTGCGATTAATGGCGGAAGTCTTAGCCATCCTGGGTGGTCCTCCGGAACCTGCCGGCCTGCGCCGGGGGTTTTCCAATCATCAGTTGCGTCGGTGTTGCCGCATGTCGTGAGCCGTGAAAGCTCACTCAGGCAGCCTTGGCGTCGGTAGTCGCCGCCGCGAACGGCAGATCGAAAGCCTTGAGCAGAGCGCGCGCTTCGGCGTCCGTCTTCGCGGTCGTCACGATGACGATATCCATCCCGCGAACCGCATCGACCTTGTCATAGGCGATTTCCGGGAAAATGATCTGCTCCTTCAGGCCCATGGCGAAATTGCCGCGGCCGTCGAAACCCTTGCCGGTCATGCCACGGAAATCGCGCACGCGCGGCAAGGCGATCGTCACCAGACGATCGAGAAACTCGTACATCTTGGCGCGACGCAGCGTCACTTTCGTGCCGATCGGCAGGCCTTCACGAATTTTGAAGCCGGCGATGGCCTTTTTCGCGATCGTCTTTACCGGACGCTGGCCGGCGATGAGCGTGAGGTCGGCCACTGCCGCATCGAGCTTCTTCTGGTCGCCGGCGGCTTCGCCCACGCCCATGTTGATCACGATCTTCTCCAGGCGCGGCACCTGCATCGGGTTCGTGTAATTGAACTCCTTCTGCATCGTCGGGCGCACATGCTCGGCGTAACGCGCCTGCAAACGCGGCACATGACGCTCGCCGGTGGGGCCCCTTGCGGGCATATCGTTCGTCGTCTCGCTCATGTTCAGCCCTCGATCACGCGGCCGCTGCCGCGTGCCACACGTGCCTTGCCGCCATTATCCAGCACACGGAAACCGATGCGTGTCGGCTTGTCCGTCTCCGGATCGATCAGCATGATGTTGGAGAGGTGGATCGTCGCCTCCTTCTCCACAATACCGCCAGGCTGGCCCATGCCGGACGGCTTGGTGTGCCGCTTGGCAATGTTGATGCCTTTGACGACCGCGCGGTTTTCCTTTGGCATCACGCTCAGCACTTCGCCGCGCTTGCCGCGATCGCCACCGGTGATGACCTCGACGCGATCACCCTTGCGAATACGGGCCGCCATCACAGCACCTCCGGCGCGAGCGAAATGATCTTCATGAACTTCTTCGCGCGCAGCTCACGCACGACCGGCCCGAAAATACGCGTGCCGATCGGCTCCTGCTGCTTGTTGATCAGCACAGCCGCGTTGGTGTCGAAGCGGATGGCGCTGCCATCGGCGCGACGCACGGGAAAGCTCGTCCGCACGATCACCGCCTGATGCACGTCGCCCTTCTTCACCTTGCCGCGCGGAATCGCTTCCTTGACGGAGACCACGATCACATCACCCACGGACGCGAACTTGCGCTTGGAGCCGCCGATCACCTTGATGCACTGCACCCGGCGCGCGCCGGAATTGTCGGCCACCTCGAGGTTGGACTCTGCATGGATCATGGCGCTTGCTCCTGGGCTGGTGCATCAGCGTGAACCGGCAGTTCGGCATGCGCCGCCACGTTCGAATGCGCACGTGCTTCGAGCGACTTCAACGCATCGGCCGAAGCACTTTCCAGCACGGAGCCGTTACGCTCCACAACCGTCCAGGTCTTGCGCTTGGAGATCGGCGGGCACTCGACGATGCGAACCTGATCGCCCGTCTTGCAAGCATTCACCTCGTCATGCGCCGCATATTTCTTCGAGCGGCGAATGAACTTCTTGTAGAGCGGGTGCATGATGCGCCGATCGACGAGAACGGTAATCGTCTTGTCCATCTTGTCGCTGGTCACGCGCCCAGTAAGTACACGCCTTGGCATGGTGCAAAGGCTCCTTTCAGGCTTTGGCGGCGGAATTGGTTTCCGCCTGAATGGTTTTGATACGCGCGATGTCGCGACGCACCTCACGCACGCGCGCCGTGCCCTCGCTTTGGCCGGTCGCACGCTGGAAGCGGAGGTTGAACTGCTCGCGACGCAGTTCGAGCAGCATCGCATTGAGCTGGTCGCCAGATTTCGCGCGAATGTCGATGGGCTTCGTCATGATCAGCCCTCGCCCAAACGCGTCATGAACTTCGTCTTGATCGGCAACTTGGCTGCACCCAGCGTCAGCGCGTTCAACGCGACATCAGGCGGCACGCCGTCGATCTCGAACATCACGCGGCCTGGCTTGACGCGCGCAACCCAGAATTCCGGCGCGCCCTTGCCGGAGCCCATGCGCACTTCGGCCGGCTTCTGCGAGACCGGAACGTCCGGAAAAATCCTGATCCACACACGGCCCGCGCGCTTCATCGCACGCGTGATCGCACGACGCGCCGCCTCGATCTGCCGAGCGGTCACGCGCTCCGGCTCCAGCGCCTTCAAGCCGAACTGGCCGAAATTGAGCGAGGTGCCGCCTTTTGCCAAGCCATGGATGCGGCCCTTGTGGGCCTTGCGGAATTTCGTCCGCTTGGGGGAAAGCATGTCTGTGTATCCTTACCGCTGCGGTGCCTGTTCGGCAGCCCGACGGTCCTGTGCCTGCGGATCGTGCGCCATGATCTCGCCCTTGAAGACCCACACCTTCACGCCGCACGTGCCATACGTCGTCTTCGCTGTCGCGACACCGTAATCGATATCGGCACGCAGTGTGTGCAACGGCACGCGGCCTTCGCGATACCACTCGACGCGCGCAATCTCGGCGCCGCCAAGACGCCCGCCGCAATTGATGCGAATGCCTTGCGCGCCCAGACGCATTGCCGATTGCACGGCGCGCTTCATCGCACGACGGAACGCCACGCGGCGCTCCAACTGCTGGGCAATGTTCTCGGCCACCAGCGTAGCGTCGATTTCCGGCTTGCGGATTTCAACGATGTTCAGCGACACCTCGGCCTTGGCCATCTTGGCCAGATCCTTGCGCAGGACTTCGATATCCTGGCCCTTCTTGCCGATCACCACGCCGGGGCGCGCTGCATAAATCGTCACCCGCGGCTTCTTGGCCGGACGCTCGATCACCACGCGGGAGACGCCGGCACCGGACAGCTTCTTGCGCAGATGCGCACGCAGCTTCAGGTCGTCGTGCAGCAATTTGGAATAGTCGGCGCCGGCGAACCAGCGCGAATCCCAAGTGCGGTTGATGCCGAGCCGCAGCCCGATCGGATTGACCTTGTGACCCATCAGGCCGCCCTCTTCTCTTTGACCGGCTCTGGCACCGGCTCACGCTCGGCCACCACGATCTTCAAATGGCTGAACCATTTCTCGATACGCGCCGCACGGCCGCGACCGCGTGCATGGAAACGACGCATCACGATGGAGCGGCCGACTTCCGCACGAACGACGACCAGCTGATCGACATCGAGCTGATGATTGTTTTCGGCATTCGCAATCGCACTCTCCAGCGCCTTGCGAACAGCATGCGCGATACGGCGCTTGCTGAATGTCAGCGTGGCGACTGCCTTCGATGCCGGTTGATTGCGAATCAGACCCGCCACCAGATTCAGCTTGTCAGGGCTCACGCGCAGATTGCTCAGCACGCATTGCGCTTCGGTATCCGCGACAGGGCGCGGTGCCTTGGGCTTGCTCATCCGCGCTTCGCCTTCTTGTCGGCCGCATGACCGGTGAACGTGCGCGTCGGCGAGAACTCGCCGAACTTATGCCCGACCATATTCTCGTTGACCTGCACAGGCAGAAACTTGTGCCCGTTATAGACGCCGAACGTGAGGCCGACAAACTGCGGCAGGATCGTCGAACGGCGCGACCAGATCTTGATGATCTCGTTGCGGCCGGACGTGCGTGCCTTTTCGGCCTTGCCCAGCATATACCCGTCGACGAACGGGCCCTTCCAGACGGAACGTGCCATCTTACTTGCCCTTGCTCGCGCGGCGGATAATCAACTTGTCCGTCCGCTTGTTCACACGCGTCTTCGCACCCTTGGTCGGCTTGCCCCACGGCGTTACCGGATGGCGGCCACCCGAGGTGCGACCCTCGCCACCACCATGCGGATGGTCGACCGGGTTCATCACAACGCCGCGGTTATGCGGCCGACGACCCATCCAGCGCGCACGGCCTGCCTTGCCGAAGCTCTGGTTCATGTTGTCGGCGTTCGACACGGCGCCCACCGTCGCCATGCACTCGCCACGCACCACACGCAATTCACCAGACTGCAGCTTGATCTGCGCGTAACCGGCATCCTTGCCGACCAGCTGCGCATACGTGCCAGCCGCACGCGCC
Source organism: uncultured Alphaproteobacteria bacterium (assembly GCA_963848205.1). Classification (GTDB taxonomy): domain Bacteria; phylum Pseudomonadota; class Alphaproteobacteria; order Acetobacterales; family Acetobacteraceae; genus BOG-908. The sequence goes on from CAWKCV010000004.1 coordinate 133,286, forward strand.
ATCTTTCCGCCAGCGCCGTTTTTCAGCTCGACGTTGTGGATGATCGTGCCCACCGGCATCGCACCCAGCGGCATCGCGTTGCCAGGCTTGATGTCGACCTTCGCGCCGGCCACCACGCTGTCACCGACCTTCAAGCGCTGCGGGGCAAGGATGTAGGCCAGCTCGCCATCCTGATACTTGATCAGCGCGATGAACGCCGTGCGGTTCGGGTCGTATTCCAACCGCTCGACCACCGCCGCCATGTCGTATTTGCGGCGCTTGAAATCGACGATCCGGTAGCTCTGCTTGTGCCCACCGCCGCGGAAGAACGATGTCGTCCGGCCGTGATTGTTGCGGCCGCCAGACTTGCTCTTGCCCTCGGTCAGACCCTTGACAGGCTTGCCCTTCCAAAGCTCGGAACGGTCGATCAGAACCGTTCCGCGCAGGCTCGCCGTAACCGGCTTGAATTGCTTCAGTGCCATTCTTTTCCGCTCCTCACGCCAGACCGGTCGTCAGGTCGATCGATTGACCTTCCGCCAGCTGCACGTAAGCCTTCTTCACATCCGACCGCACACCCGGCCGACCCTTGAACCGCTTCGTCTTGCCCTTCTGCACGAGCGTATTGACGCCCAATACAGACACTCCGAACAGCGTCTCGATCGCCTTCTTGATCTGCGGCTTCGTCGCATCGATCGCCACGCGGAACACCATCTGGTTACGCTCGGACAGCAAGGTCGCCTTTTCGGTGATCACCGGCGAGCGGATGATCTCATACATGCGCTCGCGCGACATGTTCTCGGCGCGGCGGCGCACATTGGCGATCACAGTCATGCCAGGCGCTCCCTCAAGCCTTCAATGGCGGCCGTGGTCAGCACCAGCAGATCGTGCCGCAGAATGTCATACACGTTGGCACCCGCCGTCGGGAGCACATCAACCTTATGGATGTTGGCACTTGCCCGCAGAAATCCCTCGTCGACCGCACGATCGATGATCAGCGTGTTGGTCCAACCCAGAACCTTCAGCCGGGCAGCCAGGTCCTTGGTCTTCGGCGCGGAGATCGCAGTGTCGATCACCACCAGCTTGCCCTCAGCCTGCTTCTGCGACAGCGCGCTGATCAAACCGAGACGGCGAACCTTCTTCTGAAGATCGTAGCCATGATCACGCACAACCGGGCCATGCACCTGGCCGCCGGTACGGAACTGCGGCGAGCGCAAGCTACCCTGACGCGCGTTGCCGGTGCCCTTCTGCTTGTAAGGCTTCTTCGTCGTGCCGGACACTTCGCTCATGCCCTTCACCTTGTGGTTGCCCGAGCGGCGCTTGGCCAACTGCCAGTGCACCACACGCGCCATGATATCGAGCCTTGGCACGGCTGCGAAAATATCGTCCGGCAGTTCGGCTTCACCGGCGCTGCCGTTGTCGAGCGTGCTTACCGCGATCTTCATGCCACCGCTCCCTGAGCGGCCAACGCGGCCGGATAAGGCGCATCGGCATGACGCGCGCGCTTGACCGCATCACGCACCAGCACGTAGTCGCCCTTTGCACCCGGAACGGCGCCATGCACCATGATCAGGCCGCGCTCTGCGTCCACGCGCGCCACCTTGAGGTTCTGCGTCGTGATGCGATCCTGCCCGAGATGGCCAGCCATTTTCTTGTTCTTGAACGTCTTGCCAGGATCCTGGCGGTTACCCGTTGAGCCATGCGAACGATGGCTGACAGACACACCGTGCGACGCTTCGAGACCGCGGAAATTCCAGCGCTTCATCGCACCAGCGAAACCCTTGCCCTTCGTCGTGCCCGTCACGTCCACGATCTGGCCGGCGACGAAGTGCGCGGCGGTCACGATCGCACCGGGCTCGAGCACCGCATCGGCCGCACAGCGGAACTCCACCAGCTTGCGGCGCGGCTCGACCTTCACCCGTGCGTAATGGCCACGATTGGCCTTCGACACGTTCTTCACCTTGGCCATCGACGTGCCAAGCTGCACGGCCGTGTAGCCGTCGCGCTCCTGCGTGCGCACATCGACAACCTGCACCGCATCGAGATGCAAAACAGTCACAGGAGTATGGCTCCCGTCTTCCTTGAACAGCCGGGTCATTCCCAGCTTGCGTGCAATCAAACCCGTGCGCATTTCTGCCTCTTCTCGACTCCGCCTGGCGGACCCTTAAATCTTGATCTCGACATCCACGCCGGCGGCGAGGTCCAGCTTCATCAGCGCATCCACCGTCTGCGGCGTGGGCTCCACGATATCGAGAAGCCGGCGATGCGTGCGGATTTCGAACTGCTCACGGCTTTTCTTATCGACGTGCGGCGAACGGTTCACTGTGAAACGCTCGATATGCGTCGGCAACGGAATGGGACCACGCACCCGTGCACCCGTACGCTTCGCCGTGTTCACGATCTCCTTCGTGCTGTTATCCAGCACGCGGTGATCGTACGCCTTGAGGCGGATGCGGATGTTCTGGTTGTCCATCGTACTCTTCTAAACTTAGAAAAAACCAAGGCCTTCTTTTCTGAAGAAAAGAAGCAAAAGACTTTTGCGCCGCCGTCGCGTGCTCCTGGCCGGGCACCCGACAGGGAGCAAAAGTCGTTCTACCTAGTCCATGATCTTTGCAACAACGCCGGCGCCAACCGTCCGGCCACCTTCGCGAATAGCGAAGCGCAGGCCTTCATCCATCGCGATCGGCTGGATCAGTTCGACATCCATCGATACGTTGTCGCCGGGCATCACCATCTCCACGCCTTCCGGCAACTGCACCACACCCGTCACGTCGGTCGTGCGGAAGTAGAACTGCGGACGGTAATTGGTGAAGAACGGCGTGTGGCGGCCACCCTCTTCCTTCGTCAACACGTAAGCCTCGGCCTTGAACTTCTTGTGCGGCGTGATCGAACCCGGCTTGGCCAGGACCTGGCCGCGCTCGACGTCCTCGCGCTTCGTGCCACGCAGCAGCGCACCGATATTGTCGCCGGCCTCTCCACGATCCAGCAGCTTGCGGAACATCTCGACGCCGGTGACGATCGTCTTGACGGTGTTCTTGATGCCGACGATCTCGACCTCATCGCCCACGTTGACGATGCCGCGCTCGACACGGCCGGTGACCACGGTGCCACGGCCGGAGATGGAGAACACGTCTTCGATGGGCATCAGGAACGGACGATCGATCGCGCGCTCCGGCTGCGGAATGTAGCTGTCGACAGCCGCCATCAGCTTGAGCACGGCCTCTTCGCCGATTTCCGGCTGCTTGCCTTCCAGCGCGCACACCGCCGAACCCTGGATGATGGGAATGTCGTCGCCCGGGAACTGATAGCTCGAGAGCAGGTCACGCACTTCGAGCTCGACGAGTTCGACCAGCTCGGGGTCGGCCAGGTCCATCTTGTTGAGGAACACGACAAGCGCCGGCACGCCGACCTGGCGGGCGAGCAGGATGTGCTCGCGCGTCTGCGGCATCGGCCCGTCGGCGGCGGAGACCACCAGGATCGCGCCGTCCATCTGGGCGGCGCCGGTGATCATGTTCTTCACGTAGTCGGCGTGGCCCGGGCAATCGACGTGGGCGTAGTGGCGGTTGGCGGTCTCGTATTCCACGTGTGCCGTGGAAATGGTGATGCCGCGTGCACGCTCTTCCGGCGCCTTGTCGATCTGGTCGTATGCCGTGAACGTCGCGCCACCGCTCTTTGCCAGCACCTTGGTGATCGCCGCTGTCAGCGATGTCTTGCCATGGTCCACGTGACCAATCGTGCCGATATTGCAGTGCGGCTTGTTGCGCTCGAATTTCGCCTTTGCCATCGTCGTCTCTCCGGTGCCCGGCTGGGCCTATTGGACTAAAGTTACCAGCGGTAGTGGCTGAAAGCCTTGTTGGCTTCGGCCATCCGATGGGTGTCTTCGCGCTTCTTGACCGCTGACCCGCGGTTATTAACCGCATCGAACAATTCGTTCGAGAGGCGGTCTTCCATCGTGTGCTCGCCACGCTTGCGCGCAGCGTCGATCAACCAGCGGATCGCGAGTGCCTGACGGCGCTCGGTGCGCACCTCGACCGGCACCTGATACGTCGCACCACCCACGCGGCGTGAGCGTACTTCGACGGCCGGCTTCACGTTGTCCAGCGCTTCATGGAACATGCGCACCGGATCGGCGGCAGCACCGCCGCGCTTCTTCATCACGTCCAGCGCGCCATAGACGATCGTCTCGGCGGCAGACTTCTTCCCATCATACATCAGCGCATTCATGAAACGCGTGATCACCACGTCCCCGAATTTCGGGTCCGGCAATATCTCGCGTTTGACGGCGCGGCGGCGGCGGCTCATCGCGTTCTCTCCTTACTTCGGACGCTTGGCGCCGTAGAGCGACCGGCGCTTGCGGCGCTTCGGCAAGCCCTGCGTATCGAGCACGCCGCGCAGGATATGATAGCGCACGCCTGGCAAGTCCTTCACGCGGCCGCCGCGGATGAGCACCACGCTGTGCTCCTGCAGATTGTGGCCTTCGCCCGGAATGTAGCTCACCACTTCGAACCCGTTCGTCAGGCGCACCTTGGCAACCTTACGCAGCGCGGAGTTCGGCTTCTTCGGCGTCGTCGTATAGACGCGCGTGCACACGCCGCGCTTTTGCGGGCAGCCTTCGAGTGCAGGCACCTTGTTCCGCTTCGCGGCCGGCTGGCGGCCCTGAGCAATCAACTGGTTAATCGTCGGCATACGCCCTCGTTCCGCTACTGGCCTGTCTCGCTGGCGCGCTCAGGTGATAGGTCGCCGATTGCAAACGGATAACCCGCACGACGTGGGACATCCCACCCGCACGGGTCCAGATCGAATGCCCACGGCCTAGGCTGTCCCTGCGAAGAAGGACGGCGGCGCCGCACGCTCTGGTGCCAGCTTTCGGCGGCCAGCCCACCAGGGCGGCCGAGAGGCGGGTGATTATAGGCGGGTGCTGGGCAAGTCAAGCGGTGAGGAGGTCCGGCGACGATGGCCGCCGCCAATCCGCGTTTCCGCTTGCGTATCCTAACCAACCGAACTATTTATTGAACATGCGTTCAACAATCTTACCAAGCAGTCAGCGGGCCAGAAGCTTCATCGAGGCGTCCCGCCGCGCGCAGATCACTGATTGCGCCGTCGAAGCCATCGCCGATCTGGGGTTTGCGAAAGCTTCCCTGGCCCAGATCGCCAGGCGCGCCGGCATCAGCACGGGCGTGATCCTCTACCATTTCGCCAGCAAGGAAGACCTGATCCGCGAAGTCGTGGCGCACGTATTCGCCGCGGGCGAAGCGTTCATCACCCCGCGAATCGACCAGTCCAGCGCCCGGGCGGCACTGGCCACCTTCATCGAGGCGGGCGTCGCCTTCATCGCGGCCAATCCGAAGAACGTGCTGGCGGTGATGAACATCAGCCGCGGCGGCCACGGCGAGGGCGACCTGGCCTGGCTCGACCCGGCGATACGCCAGCCACGCCAGGCCGGGCTGCAGGCGATTCTGGGCGCGGGCCAGGCGAACGGCGAGTTCCGCCCGTTCAGCATGCGCGTGATGGTCGCTTCCATCATCGAAGCGCTCGACGCGATCCCGCCCGAACTCGCCGCCGACCCCGCGCTCGACCTCGGCGCCTACGCACGCGAACTGTCCGAGCTGTTCGACCGCGCGACCGCCGCCGCCATGTGCCCACCACCCCGGTCACCCACACCCCGGTCACCCACCCAAGGAGCAAGCGGATCATGAAGAGCCTCCTCCACGCGGGCCGCTTCCTGCTGCTGGACATGGCATCCAGCCTGTTTTTCGTCGCCGTCTATCTGCTCACCCACAGCCTCGTCCTGGGTGTCGCACTCGGCATCGCGCTCGGCCTGGCGCAGATCGGCTGGGAGATCGCCCGTCGCCGCCCGATCGACACCATGCAGTGGGTGAGCCTGGTGCTCGTCGTCAGTTCGGGCACCGCCACGCTGATCACCAACGATCCGCGCTTCATGATGCTCAAGCTCAGCATCATCTACGCCGCGATCGGCACCGTCATGCTCAAGCGCGGCTGGATGGACCGCTATCTGCCGCCGATCGCCCTGGAGGTGGTGCCCGACATCGCCGTTTTCTTCAGCTATGTCTGGTCCGCGCTGATGTTCTTCTCCGCAATCCTGAACGCCGCGGTCGCGATGACTTACAGCTTTGCAAGCTGGGCTGCTTTCATGTCGGTATGGGGCACGGCCAGCAAGCTCGCTTTGTTCCTCATCGGCTTTGCCACCATGCGGATCATCGGCGCCCGCCGCCGCCGCGCCCGGCTCGCCGGCGCGACGCCGACAGCACCGGACTTCGCCGGCAATCCGGGCGCGCTCTGAACACGCCCGGCTACTGCCCCGGCCGCCTCAGCCGAGCAGCTTGTCCAGCACCCCGGAGGCGCCGCCCCACGCGGCCGGCCCCTCCAGCGTTCCGCGCAGCTTCCCATCCGCCCCGACGACCAGCGTCGTAGGAAATCCGACCACGCCCAGCGCCTGCACGGCGTCGTTGCTCCTATCCAGCAGAACCGTCGCATGCGTGATCCCGTGCGCCGCCAGGAACGGCTGCACCGAAGCCGCGCCGCCGCGATCGGCCGAGACTGCCAGCACCGCAAACCTGCCCTGCGCCGCCAGCCGGTCCAGCTCCGGCAGTTCGGCCACGCAAGGCACGCACCAGGTCGCCCAGAAATTGAGCACCACCGGCCGCCCGGCATAATCCGCCAGCGTCTTTGCCCCGCCGTCCAGCGTCGCAAACCGCACCGCCGGCAGCGTTTTGGGCGGGGCGGAGACCACGATGTCGCTCAATGGCCGCATCGGCACGTCGCCGGCGCGCGCTCGTTTGCCCAGCAAGCCCGCCATCCATACGGTAGCACCGGCCGCGACCATCCCGCGGCGTGTCAGCAAAGCCAAACCATGTCCTCCGAACCCGATAACGCCAACACACAATGGGGCGGCCGTTTCACCCAGGCGCCCGCCGACATCATGCAGGCCATCAACGCCTCCATCGGCTTCGACCACAAGCTCTGGCGCCAGGACATCGCCGGCTCCCGCGCCCACGCCGCCATGCTGGCCGCCACCGGCATCATCTCGCACGCCGATCACCAGGCCATCGACGCCGGCCTGTCCGGCATTGCCGCCGACATAGAAGCCGGCACCTTCACCTGGGACGTAGCTCTCGAGGACGTCCACATGAATATAGAGGCGCGCCTGGCCGAGCGTATCGGGGACCCCGGCCGCCGCCTGCACACCGCCCGCAGCCGCAACGACCAGGTCGCCACCGACCTCCGCCTCTGGATCCGCGACGCTATCAACTCGCTCACCACCCAACTCACCGCCGCGATCCGAGCGCTGGCCACCCGCGCCGCCGAGCACGCCGCCACCCCCATGCCCGGCTTCACCCACCTGCAAACGGCGCAACCCGTCACCTTCGGCCACCACCTCCTCGCCTACGTCGAAATGCTCGCCCGCGACCGCGCCCGCCTCGCCGACTGCCGCACCCGCCTCAACCGCTGCCCGCTCGGCGCCGCGGCCCTGGCCGGCACCAGCTTTCCCATCGACCGCCACATGACCGCCCACGCGCTCGGCTTCGCTGCCCCCACCGACAACTCGCTGGACTCCGTCTCCGACCGCGACTTCGCGCTGGAATACCTCTCCGCCTGCGCCATCGCCGCCACCCACCTCAGCCGCTTCGCCGAGGAAATAATCCTCTGGTGCAGCCCGCCCTTCGGCTTCATCCGTCTGTCGGACGCATTCACCACCGGCAGTTCCATCATGCCGCAGAAGCGCAACCCGGACGCCGCCGAACTCACCCGCGCGAAGGCCGGCCGCATCACCGGCGCGCTCGTGTCGCTCCTCACCACCATGAAAGGCCTGCCGCTGGCCTACGCAAAGGACATGCAGGAGGACAAGGAACCGGTGTTCGACGCCACCGCCGCGCTCGCCTTGTCGCTCGCGGCGACCACCGGCATGGTGCTCGACATGCAACCCAACACAAACCGCATGGCACAAGCCGCCGGGAGCGCCTTCGCCACCGCCACCGACCTCGCCGACTGGCTCGTCCGCGAAACCCGCATGCCCTTCCGCCAGGCCCACCACGCCACGGGCCGCCTGGTCGCGCTGGCCGAACGCCGCGGTGTCGACTTGGCCGGTCTCTCGCTGGCCGAAATGCAAGGCGTGGAGCCGGCCATTACCGGCGACGTGTTCAGCGTGCTCACGGTCGAAGCCTCGATCGCGTCGCGGACGAGCTACGGGGGGACGGCGCCCGCCAACGTCTCAAAGCAGGCTGCGCGTTGGTTGGGAGAAGGCAAGTGAAGGCCTTCTTTTCTGAAGAAAAGAAGCAAAAGACTTTTGAGAATGCTGTCGCGATGCTCACTGCCCACCACCGTCACTGCGAGCCCTTGCGAAGCACCCCAGGAGTTCCGCCAAGCATGCCCCGCGCCCCAGCCAGCGACAGCAGACAAAAAGTTTTTTGGTCCTTTTTTTCAAAAAAGGACTGGTTCTTTCTCACTTGCCTTCTCGCCCTAGCCGCCTGCGGCAAAGTAGGCGCCCCCACCCAAGCCGGCCCCGCCGACCAGATCACCTACCCCAAAACCTACCCCACCCAGTGACCCAGCACCTCGACCGCAACGGCACTCAACTCGCCTACATCGCCACCCCAGGCCGCTCCCCCACCCTCGTCTTCCTCCCCGGCTACGCCAGCGACATGACTGGCGAGAAGGCCACCACCCTCGCCGCCCACGCCCAACACCTCGGCCACGCCACCCTGCGCCTCGACTATTCCGGCCACGGCGCCAGCGGCGGCGCCTTCGAGGACGGCACCATCGGCCTTTGGACCGAAGACGCGCTCCACCTCATCGACCACCTCACCACCGGGCCCATCCTCCTTGTCGGCTCCAGCATGGGCGGCTGGATCGCGCTGCTCGTCGCTCTCGCCCGCCCCCACCGCATCGCCGCCCTTATCGGCATCGCCGCCGCCCCGGACTTCACCGAAAACCTCATGTGGCGAACCTTCGCCCCCGAAACGCGCGCCAAAATCCAGGGCGACGGCCTCCTCCGCATCCCCAGCGACTATGGCGGCGAAACCACCATCACCTTCAAACTCATCGAGGACGGCCGCACCCACCTCCTCCTCGAAGCGCCGATCCGCATCACCTGCCCCGTCCGCCTCATGCACGGTCAACGCGACCCCGACGTCCCGTGGCAAACCGCCATCCGCCTGGCCGGCCAGCTCGAAAGCACCGACGTCCGCGTCACCCTGATCAAGGACGGCGACCACCGGCTGTCCCGAGCGCAGGATCTGGTGCTGTTGCGCGACACAACAGGCGCGCTGCTCCGCCGCTAGAGAGCACGCCATCCGACACTGCCGGCGGGATGACCCATGGGAACAGAAGAAACCAGGTACGCCAACGCCCCCGCGGCCAGCCTGCGCGGCCTGAACGCCCTGAACTTCCTCATGGCCGACGTGCAAGGCGGCCTCGGCCCTTACCTCTCCGTCTTCCTCGCCAGCCGCCACTGGCAGCCGGGCAGCATCGGCATGGCCATGGCCGCAAGCTCGATCGCCGCCGCCATCTGCCAGATACCCGCCGGGCTGCTGGTGGACGCCACGCGCGCCAAACGCATGGTCGCCGCCGTCTCCGGCCTGCTCATCGCGGCCGCCTGCCTGGCCATCGCCTGGTTCCCCAGCCTGCCGCCGGTGCTGGCAGCACAGATCGCCATCGGCGCCGCCTCCGCCCTGGTGCCGCCCACGCTGGCCGCCCTCGCGCTCGGCCTGGCCGGCCGGCAGCGCTTCGACGCTACGATCAGCCAGAACCAGAGCTTCAACCACGCCGGCAACTTCGTCTCCGCCCTGCTCGCCGGCACGCTCGGCCAGTTCATCGGCATCGGCTGGATCTTCTACCTGATCTGCGCCTTCGCCATCGCCAGCGCGCTGTCCACCACTCTCATCAACCCTGCCGAGATCGACCACGCCCAGGCCCGCGGCGGCGAGGCCTCGCGCGGCCGCGAAGCTGGCGAGCCCGCCAGCTTCCGCAGCCTTCTCGGCCGGCGAGACCTCCTGGTGTTCCTCGCCGCGGTCGCCTTGTTCCATCTCGGCAACGCCGCCATGCTGCCGATGGCCGGCCAGCTTCTCGCCCGCGCCCACCCTCACGAAGCCACGATCGCGCTCTCGGCCTGCATCATCGTCGCGCAAGCGGTCATGATCGGGGTCGCCTGGGCGGTCGGCCGCGCCATGGCACGCAATGTCGGCCGCAAGCCCGTCTTCCTCATCGCCTACGCGCTTCTCCCCGTGCGCGGCGTCCTATTCTCGCTCACCGCCAGCCCCACCGCCGTCATCGCCATCCAGCTGCTCGACGGCGTCGCTGCGGGCATTTTCGGCGTCGTCTCCGTGCTTATCGCGTCCGACCTCATGCGCGGCACCGGCCGGTTCAACCTCGCGCAGGGCCTGGTCGCGCTCTGCGTCGGCGTGGGCGCAGGGCTCAGCAGCCTGGTCGGCGAATACGCCGTGCAATGGTTCGGCTACCCGGCCGGCTTCCTCACGCTGGCCGGAGTGGCCGCCGGGGCATTCGCCTTCTTCGCGCTGTTCATGCCCGAGACCCGCACAGCGTCCGAAACACCGGCCTGACGTCGCCGCCTCGCCCCGCCGGTCGCAAACCCAGCCACTCCGGGAAGCCGATTGCCGACACGCAAGCCAATTTTGTATGATCGCGCGCAAGGTAATGCTGGCCAACACTCGTTGCCAAAAGCTAGTCTTTCAAGCGGCCATGGTCGAGCCAAGCCCTGGCTCGACGAACGCGGCTTGAGCCTGATGGGAACACAGCCTCCATCGACAAATTCGGCTTCTCAACACCCAGTCTCCCGCAGCCCAAAACGCCGGTAGCGGGCGAGCAGGCGCGTGCGGCGGCGGCCGGTGCGCTGCTCGCACTCGTCGTTGCGTGCGCAGTCTGGTTCACCCTGCAGCTCCGGGCGCAATTGGCCGCCATCGGGCACACGCTCGAGGTGAAGATTCAGCTCGCACAGGTCCTGTCCACGGTGCAGGATGCCGAGACCGGCCAGCGCGGCTATCTCCTCACCGCCGACCCGAGCTACCTGCAGCCCTTTCGCCAGGCCCAGCAGAACATCGACCCTTCGGTCGCACGCATAGCCTCCCTCACCGCCGACGACCCCGATCAGCAACGCGCCGTCGCGGCACTGCGCCCGCTCATCGCCACGAAAATGACCGAGCTCGCCCAGACGGTCGACATGCGCGCGCACGCAAGCGAGCACGACGCGCTGACCGTCGTCCGCAGCAATCTGGGCCGCGACCTCATGCAAGGCATCCGCACCCGGATCGCCGCGATGATCGCGACCGAGGACCGCCTGCTGAAAACACGCCAGCGGGCGGCCGCCAGCGGCAGCCGGCTCCTGCAGGGCTCGATCGCCGCGGGGCTGCTGCTCTCGCTGCTCTTCGCCTGGCTCTGGCTGCGCTCCCTGACCCGCAGCCGCCGCTATCTCCTTGCCCTCAACGAGGCTGTCCAGACCCGGAACGAGCGTCTCGTGCAAAGCGAGGCGCAGACCCGCATGCTCGCCCACGGCATTCCGCAACTCGCCTGGATGGCGCGCACAGACGGCTATATCTTCTGGTTCAACGACCGCTGGCTGACCTATACCGGCACCACGCTGCAGGACATGCAGGGAACCGGCTGGAAATCGGTCCATCACCCCGACCATGTCGATCGCGTCGCAAAGCGTCTCCAGCATAGCTGGGATACGGGGGAGGTCTGGGAAGACACCTTCCCCGTGCGACGGCACGACGGCACGTATCGCTGGTTCCTCTCGCGCGCCGAACTGGTGCAAGGCGGTCCCGACCAGCAGGATATCTGGTTCGGCACCGCCACGGACGTGACCGACAGCCGCGCCGCCGAAATCGCGCTCGCCGAAAGCCGGGCGCGCTTGCGCGAGTCCAACTTGCTGATGCGGACGTTCATCGATGCCGTGCCCGGCGTCGTCTTTGCCAAGGATCTGGCGGGACGGATTGTGGTCGCCAACGAGGGCACGGCGCGCCTGGTCGGCAAACCGGTCGAGGAGCTGATCGGCAAGACCGATGCCGAATTCCTCTCCGACCGGCGCCAGGCCGAAACCGTCATGGCGACCGATCGCCGCATCATCGCGACGGGCATGGCCGAACAGGTCGAGGAAACCATCGACCTGTCGGACGGCACCCCCTCCGTATGGCTGTCGTCGAAGATGCCGCTGCGCGATCAGGCCGGCGAGATCGTCGGCCTGATCGGCACATCTATCGATATCACCGAGCGCAAACTGGCCGAGGCGATCCTTTCACGCGACAAAGCCGATCTCGAGCGCCTGGTCGAGGAACGCACGCAGAACCTGCAGGACACCCAGATCAGGCTGGCGCACACCCAGCGGCTGGAAGCATTGGGCCAACTCACCGGCGGCGTCGCACACGATTTCAACAACCTGCTGACCGCCATCATCGGCAGCCTGCGCCTGCTGACCAAGCATCTGCCGGACCTGCCGGACCGCCCCCGCCGCCTGCTCGACAACGCCATATCCGGTGCCGAACGGGGCGCCACGCTCACCCAGCGGCTGCTCGCGTTCGGCAGGCGCCAGCTTCTCTCGGCCGAGATCGTCGATGTGCCCGACATGGTCGCCGGCATGTCCGAACTCCTGCGCAGCTCGCTGGGCGCCGGCGTCGAAATCAGAACGTCGTTCCCCGACAGACTGCCATCGATCGTGGCGGATCTGAGCCAGCTCGAACTCGCCTTGCTCAACCTCGCCGTCAACGCACGCGATGCGATGGGCGGGATGGGTGTGCTGACGATCTCCGCGCGCGCCGAGCAGGTGGACCAGCCCGATGGGCTCTCGCCCGGCGCCTACGTCGTGATCAGCGTCGCCGATACCGGCGAGGGGATGGACGAAGCGACCCTGGCCCGCGCAGTCGAGCCCTTTTTCACGACCAAAGGAGTGGGCAAAGGCACCGGACTTGGCCTCTCGATGGTGCATGGCCTGGCGGGGCAATCCGGCGGCAAACTCACGCTCACCAGCGGCAAGGGCCAGGGAACCGTCATCGACCTCTGGCTCCCGCAGGTCCGGTCTCTTGCGGCAGGGGCTGACCCGGAAGTGTCGAAGCCGCCTCGATTGGCCCGGCGTAGCAGCGTGCTTCTCGTCGATGACGATACGATCGTATTGGCCGCCGCTTCCGCCCTGCTCGAAGATCTCGGCCACCTGGTCGTCGAGACGACGTCTGGCCGCCAGGCTCTCGAAATCCTCGGCGCCGAGGCCTCGATCGACCTGGTCCTGACCGACCTGTGCATGCCGGAGATGGCCGGCACCGAACTTGCCGTCGAAATCGCCCGGCTACGGCCCGGCCTGCAGGTCATCCTCATGACCGGCCACCCCGAAATGGCGGAGATGGCCGGCACCACCCTGCCGTTGCTCCCCAAGCCGCTCGACCGCAACGTCATGGAAAGCATGATCGGCACCGCATTCGCCGACGAGAGCGTCGGCCAACCTCACCCGGCTCACTGACCGCGCACCTCGGCCACGATCTGCTCGAGTTCGGTGTTGCCATACGGTTTGGATACCAGCGGCCAGTCACCCCCAAGCGTCGAATCGACATACCCGGACACCAGCACGATCTTCAGCTTGGGAAACCGCGCCGCCGCCGCCCGCGCCAATTCCGGCCCGATCATCCCGGGCATCCGGTAATCGGTGAACAGAAGCGCGATATCGGGCCGCTGCTCCAATATCCGCAGCGCCTGCTGGCCGCTGTCCGCCTGCAGAACCTCGAGCCCGAGATCCTCGAACATCGCGACGGCCACGAACCGCACCATGTCCTCGTCATCGACCACCAGAACCGTTTTGGGTGCAGTTGCAGTCATTCGAGCATTTTCCACATACACCTGTAACCGGCTCGCGGGTGCAACGACAAATAGAAGCAACGCCCGCACAAATCATCTTCTATTCTACGTCCACCATGCCGGGAGCCCGAAGACCTTCCCGGAACGTCGGGTATCGCCACGAATAGCCCAGCATCTCCTGCGTGCGCCTGCTGCTCACCCGCCGGTTCTCCGCCCAGAAGCTGAGCGCCATCTCGCTCATCCCCGCCTGCGCCACCGCAAACGGCACCGGCTCGGGCGGCGCCACACCGAGTATCCGGCACGCCTCGGCAACCACCTCGCCGCTTTCCGCCGGCTCGTCGTCGGAAAAATTCAGCACCCGCTGGCCCGCCGGCAGCCGCGCGATCGCCGCCATCACCCCGCCGGCGATGTCCTCCACATGGATCCGCCCGAACGAATGGCCCGGCGCCGAGACGATCCGCGCCCGCCCGGCACGCACATCGTCGAGCACGTTGCGCCCTGGCCCATAGATTCCGGCCAGACGGACTATATCCAGGTTCCGCGCCCCGGCCACGTCGCGCCACGCCTCCTCTGCCGCCAGCCTGCGCCGGGACCGCTCGCTGCCCGGCGCCGGCACCGTCGCCTCGTCCACCCAGCCGCCACCCCGGTCGCCATACACGCCGGTGGTCGACAGATACCCCAGCCATGCCAGCCCCTGTGCCTCGCGCAGCACCGTGCCATAACGCGCCAGCACCGGATCGCCCTCGCGCGGCGGCGCCGTCGCCAGCACATGCGTGGCCGACGCGATCTCCGCCTCCGCCCGATCAAACCCCACCAGCCGCACACCCTCCGGCGCCGCCGCATCCATCGTGCGGCTCGTCGCCACCACGTCCCAGCCTGCCCGCCGCGCGGCCTCGGCCACCGCCCGGCCGCTATAACCCAACCCGAAAATCAGCAGCCGCATCGTTCCCCCAAAGCCTCCACGCGCCGGCGCAAAGTTCCAAACCGCCAACTTCCGGCACGGCGCGCCACCTCCTACATTGGTGGCAATGAGCCAATGCGCGACCATCGGCCTCGCGGCAACGCTGATAGCCGCCACCTTCACCCTCGCCTGGCACGCGCCGGCGCGCGCGCAGTTTGCGGCTGCCTCCAACGACGCCGCCCTACCGATTCCGCCCGTGCCGCCCCGCATCGCCGAGGGCGCGCAATACGAAGCCTGCCTCGACCTGCTCGCCACCGACCCGAACGGCGCCGACACCATGGCCGCCAGCCTCGCCGCCCAGCGGTCGCCCGCCACCGCCGACGCCGCCGCGCATTGCCACGCCCTCGCTCAGGTCGAACTCGGCAACACCGAGGACGGCGCCGGCCTGCTCGACAAGCTCGCCACCACCAGCGCCGCACCGGCCACCTCGCGTGCCGTCGTTTTCGCACAGGCCGCCCAAGCCTGGACGATGGCCGGACACAACGACGAAGCCCTCGCCAGCGCTACCCGCGCCCTCGCACTCTCGCCGGACGACCCGGAAATCCTTATCGGCCATGCCATCACTGCCATCGCCACGCACGCCTTGGCCGCAGCCGACGCCGACCTGACCCACGCGCTCGACCTCGACCCGCAGCGTGCCGACGCGCTCGTGCTGCGCGCCACCGCCCGGCGCGAACTCGGCCGCCTGCCCGAAGCCCACGCCGACATCGACGCCGCCTGCCATCTCGACCCCGACGACCCGGACGGGCTTCTGGAGCGCGGCATCATCCGCCAGCGCACCGGCGACCTGGCGGGGGCGCGTGCGGACTGGGAACGCGCGGCGGAGATGGCGGCCGATACGCCGACGGGGGATTTGGCGCAGCAGAATTTGGCGCTGCTGGCGGCGGGGCCTCGGCAGTAGGCAAGACGAGCGGTCCTTTTCGTAAAAAAAAGACGAAAAAACTTTTGCTGTCTGGTGCTCCCTGAACTGGCGGGGCGTCTGGGGCGTTTCATCGCCAGACGCGTCCCAGGGGGTAGCATGCGGATCGGGCTTGCTACGCTGTTCTATGTCGCACTCCAGCCAGCTTCTGCCGCCACCTTGCACGACGCGGTCGAAGCCGCCTGGCTGCGCCTGCCGCAAACCCGCTCCATCGAGGCCCGCCAGGCCGTGGCCGCCGCAAAAAACGAGGCCGGCAGCGCCTTCTTTCCCAATGCCGCCACCGCCACCGGCAGCTTCGTCAACGACAAGATCGTCGGCAGCAACCAGAACTACATCACCTCTCAGGTCGAACTCAGCACGCCCGTCTGGCTCCCCGGCGAAGGCACCGCCACCCAGCGCGCTGCCGACGCCGAAGGCCGCGCCGCCGTGGCCGACGGTGAGGCCCTGCACCTCGCCGTCGCCGAAAAAGTGCTCCAGCTCGTCGTCCAGGCCGAAGGCGACACCAACCAGCTCGCCATCTCCCGACGCCGGCTGACCACCGCCCAGGCGCTGGCCAAAGCCGTGCACGACCGCTTCGCCGCGGGCGAGTCGCCCGAGACGGACTCGCTGGCCGCCGACGCGGAAGCCGCCAACGCGGAACTCAGCCTGCAAAGCGCGCAAGCCCAGGCCGCCAACGCACGCGCGGCCTACGCTGCGCTGACCGGACTGCCTGTGCTGCCTCGCCTGGACGCCGCCACCGCGGCCACGCCATGCCTCCTCGCCGGCGCACCCGGCGAGAGTGACCAGCCGGCGCAACCCGACCCGGCCTGGCTCGACCAGCATCCGCGCATGATCGCCGCCCGCCGCGCCCTCGAAGCCGCCGAGGCCAAAGCCCGGCTTGTTCGCATCGAAAACCGCGATAACCCGGAAATCGGCCTGCAAGGCATCGACGAAAAACAGCCCGGCACACGTTGGGACACCCGGATGGCGGTCATCATCCGCCTGCCGTTCGCCAGCGCCGCCCGCAACGCGCCGCGCCGCGCCGCCGCCGAACAGGCCGTCACCGAAGCCGACGTGCAGCTCGAACTCACCCGGCGCGAACTCCTCTCGCTCTCGTGCCAGTCCAATGTCGCACTGCAGGCCGCCCAGCGCAGCCAGGCCGCTGCCACCCGCGCGGCCACGGCCATGGATCTGCGCCGCGCCAAGATCGAGCGTGCCTGGCGCGCCGGCGAAATGCCGCTCATCGAACTCATCCGCGCCGACGCGATGGCCTACGACTCGGACAGTACGCGCGAGAAAGCCGCCCTCGACCTCGCCGCCGCACGCACCCAGGCGCGCCTGCTGCAAGGAATTCTCCCATAACAAGCGCCCTCAACCGCACACGTTTTCTGCTGCCCATTCTGGCCGGCCTCGCCGGCGCGGCAAACGCACCGCACGACGTCGTCACGATGTCGCCGGACCAGCAGAAAACCGTCGGCCTGCAATTCGCCACCGCCGCCGAACAGCGGATCGCCGAGCCGGTCCACGTGCCAGGCACCGTCGCCTTCGCCGAGGATCATATCTCCTCGCTCCGCCCCCTCGCTCCCTCCCGCGTGCTGCGCCTGCTGGCCGAACCCGGCACGCAGGTGCAGCGCGGCGAACGCCTCGCCTTGCTCGACATCCCTCTCCTGCTCGAGGCCGAACAGCAGCGCGCCGGCACCCAGGCCGCCGTGCGCGAAGCCGAAGCCGGCGTGGCCGTCGCCCGCGCATCCCTCCGCCGCGGCCTGATCCTGGCCGCCGATGGCTCGCTGGCGCGCGCCGAAGCCGAACGCCGCCGCTATGCGCTGGCGGAAGCCGTCGCCGCCCTCGACGTCGCTACCGCCCGGCGCGCCGGACTGGATGCCCAGATCGCCCGTCTTCACCCGGTCACCGGCGCCGGCGCGCAACCCGGCGAAGGCGCGCTCATTGCCCCTCTGTCCGGCACCGTCGCGCGTGTCGGCCTGGAGCCCGGCAGCTATGCCGACACCGGTGCCGACGCCTTCCTCATCGCCGACCTCTCCGTCATCGTCGTCCGCGCGCAGGTGCCCGAAGCCGCCGTGCCGCTCATCCATGTCAACGACCCGGCCGACATCGGCCTCTCGTCAGGCACCAGCCGCGTCTGGCATGGCACCGTCGCCGGCCTCGACGCCGCGCTCGACCCCTCCGCCCGCACGCTCGCCGCCCGCATCGTGCTCGCCAACACGGACCGCGCGCTGCGTGCCGGCATGTTCGCCGACGTGACGCTGACCAGCGACCGCAACCGCACGGCCGTCACCGTGCCCGCATCCGCCGTCCAGCTCGTCGGCACCCGCCACATCGCCTTCACCGCCTTGGGCGACGGCAAGTTCCAGGCCCACGATCTCCAGCTCGGCCTCCAGCTCCCCGACGCCGACGAGATCAAGAGTGGCCTGCACGCGGGCGACCGCATCGTCACCCGTGGCAGCTTCGAACTCAAAGCCCTCCTTCAACAGGCCATGCTGGGCGGCGGCTGAGCCCATGGAAGGCTTTTTCACGGCCCTGGTCCGCCAGCGCGGCCTCCTTCTCGTGCTCGCCGCCGGCCTGGCGCTGGCCGGCTGGTTCAACCTCCAGCAACTCGCCATCGACGCCGTGCCGGACATCTCGCCCAAGCAGGTGATGATCCTGACCGAGGCAAAGGGCCTGGGCCCGCTCGAAGTCGAGCGCCTCGTCACCATCCCGATCGAGACGCAGATGGCCGGCGTGCCCAAACTGCAGGACGTGCGCTCCACCTCGCGCTTCGGCCTCTCGGCCATCTACGTCACCTTCGACGACAGCGCGGACGTGCAGACCGCCCGCGCCCAGGTTTTCGAACGCCTTCAGCTTGCTGCGGAAATGATGCCGCCGGGTGTCGGCACCCCGCACGAAGGCCCGTTCGCGACGGGCCTGGGCGAAATACTCGAATTCGAACTGCGCGGCCCCGGCTACACGCCGATGCAGCTCTACCAGGCGATGCAGTGGAAAATCGTCCCCCAGCTCAGCCTCACGCCCGGCATCGTCGCCGTCGACATCTATGGCGGCGAGCTGCAGACCTACGAGGTCGCCGTCGATCCGGGCCGGCTACGCGCCCACGATATCGGCCTCGCCCAGGTGCTCGCCGCCGTCCAGGCCAACAACGCCACCCGCGGCGGCGCCTATATCGACCATGGCGACGACCAGGAAGTCGTGCGCGGCATGGCGCTGGCCGAAAACCGCGCCGACATCGCCAACATCGTCCTCAAGACGGCAGCCGACGGCACGCCCGTCCGCATCGCCGACATCGCCGACGTGCGCCTTTCGCCGCGGCTGCGCATGGGGGCCGTCACCCATGACGGCCAAGGCGAGACCATCGTCGGTGTCGCCGACATGCAATACGGCCTGAACGCGAGCGAAGTGCTGGGGCCGCTGAAAGCCAAGATCGCCGAAGTGCAGGACCGCCTGCCGCCCGGCATGAAGATCGACATCTTCTACGACCGCTCGGACCTGATCGGCCGCGCCATCCACACCGTCGCCCACAATCTGGCCGAAGGTGCCATCCTCGTCGTCATCGTGCTGATGCTGGTGCTCGGCAACATCCGCGCCGGCCTGATCGTGGCCGCCGTCATTCCGCTATCGATGATGATCGCGTTCGTCGGCATGCGCGCCTTCGGCATTTCCGGCAACCTGATGAGTCTCGGCGCGATCGATTTCGGCCTCATCGTCGATGGCGCCGTCGTGCTCGTCGAAAACGTGCTGCGCCGCCAGACCGAAGCCGGCGACGACGCGACAGACCCGGTAAAGGTCGTGCCCGTCGCGGCCGCCGAAGTCGCCCGCCCGGTGATCTTCTCCGTGCTCATCATCGGCCTGGTCTATCTCCCCGTGCTCGCGCTGGAGAGCGTCGAAGGCAAAACCTTCCGCCCGATGGCGCTGACCGTGATGCTGGCCCTGGCCGGCGCCCTGCTGATCACCATGCTCCTCGTGCCGGCCTTTTCCGCCACCCTGCTCAGCAGCCGCGCCGCCCTGCGCGACACCTTCATCGTGCGCGGCGCACGCTGGCTCTACGCGCCGGCACTCGACCGCACGATGCGCCACCCGTTCATCGCCGCCGGGGTCGCCGCCGCCCTGTTCGCGGCAAGCGTGTTCGTGCTGACCAGGCTCGGCGGCGAGTTCATCCCGCAACTCTCCGAAGGGGCCATCGTCGTCACCTCGAACAAACTGCCCAGCATCAACCTCGACGCCTCCATCCGAACGGCGACCGAAATCGAGCGCGTGCTACGCAGCTTCCCCGATGTCGCAACCGTCGTCTCGCAGACCGGCAGTGCGGCCACCCCCACCGACCCGATGGGCGTGCAAAGCACCGACAGTTACGCGATCCTCAAGCCGCAAGCGCAATGGACCACCGCCAAGACCCAGCAAGGCATCCAGGCCGCGATCAAGGACCGCGTGATGAAAGCGATCCCCGGCGTCGATTTCGAGTTCTCCCAGCCGATCGAAATGCGCATGGACGACCTGCTGCAAGGCGTGCGCACACCCGTCTCGCTGACCATCTACGGCACCGACCTCAAGCAGATCGCCGACTTCGCCCAACAGGCCGCTTCCATCGTCAAATCGGTCAAAGGCGCCGGCGACGTCCATGTCGTCCAGGAAAGCGGCCTGCCCGACATCACCGTCCAGGTCGACCGCGGCAAGATCGCCCGCTACGGCATCAACGCGTCCGACGTGCTCGATACCGTCCAGGCTGTCGGCGGCCAGCAAGCCGGCATGGTCTATGGATCCGATGGCACCGAGACGCCCATCGCCGTCCGCCTGGCCGCGGGCGAACACACCAGCGGCGCCGACCTGCGGAACCTGCCCGTCATCCTGCCCGGCGGCGGGAGCGTGCCGCTCTCCGAAGTCGCCACCGTCACCGTCGCCAGCGGCCAGGCGGAAATCCTGCGCGACAAATTGCAGCGCCGCGCCGATGTCGAAATCAGCCTCTCCGGCCGCGACATGCAAAGCTTCGTCGCCGACGCACAAAAAGCCGTCGCCGCAAGACTCCATCTCCCGCACGGCACCACGCTGGAATGGAGCGGCGAATTCAAGAACCTGCAGGAAGCGACAGCACGCCTCTCGATCGTCGTGCCCGCCGCACTC
Source organism: uncultured Alphaproteobacteria bacterium (assembly GCA_963848205.1). Lineage (GTDB taxonomy): Bacteria > Pseudomonadota > Alphaproteobacteria > Acetobacterales > Acetobacteraceae > BOG-908. The sequence continues at coordinate 154,057 of CAWKCV010000004.1, forward strand.
GCCGTCATCTTCCTGCTGCTCTACATCAATTTCGCAAGCCTGCGCCTGGCAGCACTCATCTTCCTCAACATCCCGATGGCCGCCACCGGCGGCATCGCCGCACTCGCCTTGCGCGGCATGCCGTTCAGCGTCACCGCCGGAATCGGCTTCATCGCGGTCTTCGGCATCGCGATCCTCGATGGCGTCGTGCTCACCAGCTACATCGAAGACGAACGCAAATCCGGCACCGAACCCGCGCGTGCGGCACAGGACGCCGCCGGAAAACGCCTGCGCCCGGTGCTGACCACGGCCCTCGTCGCCTCTATCGGCTTCGTCCCGATGGCCATCTCCACCAGCGCCGGCGCCGAAGTGCAGCGCCCGCTGGCCACCGTCGTCATCGGCGGGCTCATTACGGCGACATTGCTCACGCTGCTGGTTCTGCCTTCGCTTTATCCTCGTTTCGTTGGCAAGAAAGGAAGCAGTCCCTCTTGAGAAAGGGACCAAGGATTTTTGTTCCGCTATCGCGATGATTCTCCCGGAGTCCGCGACATGCCCCCTACCGAAACGCCGTCGCCGGATACCCCTGCACGAACAACAACGCCCGCAAATCCGCGAAATCCACCCGATTACCCACCTCGGCCGCCACCACCGGCTTGGCGCGGAACGCCACGCCCAACCCCGCCTCCCGCAGCATCGCCAGATCGTTGGCACCATCGCCCACCGCCAGCGTCGCCCCACGCCGCAGCCCCGCCGCGCGCGCCAGTTGCCGCATCGTCGCGAGCTTGGCGTCGCGGTCCAGGATCGGCTCGCCCACCTCGCCCGTCAGCGCCACACCGTCATCGAGCAGCACGTTCGCGCGGTGATGGTCGAAGCCGCATAACGCCGCCACGCGCGAGGTGAAGAAGGTGAACCCGCCGGAGACCAGCGCCGTCCGCGCACCGAACCAGCGCATCGTCGCCACCAGGCTCTCCGCACCCGGCGTCAGCTCCACCGAGCGCCACGTCGCCTCCAGCGCGTCGAGCTTCAGCCCGCGCAGCAGGCCCACACGCTCGCGCAGGGCCTCGCGGAAATCGATCTCCCCGTTCATGCTGCGGCGCGTGATCGCCGACACGCTCTCCTTCAGCCCTGCATATGCCGCCAGCTCGTCCAGCGTCTCGGAGGTCACGATCGTGCTGTCCATGTCGGCCACCAGCAATTGCCGCCGCCGTCCGCGCTCGCGGCTCACCAGCACATCCACCGGCGCGCCCTCCAGTGCCGCCCGCGCCGGCGCCAGATCGTCGCTCGCCACGCCTCCGATATCGGCCGCCTCGTCCGGCGAGAGGATGCGCGGCGTACGCCCGCCGCCCACCGCGTCGCGCACCCGATCGATCGCCCCTTGGGTCAGCCGCGTCGCCTCGCGTTGCGCGACCAGGGTCAGGACATAGCTCATGAGCGGGCTTCCGGCAGGCGCGCGACCGATCGGCCAGGCGAAATGAGTGCGCCACCGGCACGTGCGAACGCGGCCAGGCGCGCGCTCATCGTGGCCGGTCCTACCTGCAGCGGCAAGTCGGCACTCGCCCTCGACCTCGCCCAGCGCTTCGGCGGCACCATCGTCAACGCTGATTCCATGCAGGTCTACGCCGAGTTGCGTGTGCTCACCGCGCGCCCCACCGCGGCCGACGAAGCGCTCGTCCCGCACGCGCTCTACGGCATCCGCCCCGCCGCTCAAGCCGGCAACCTGGCCTGGTGGCGCGCGCAGGCTTTGGCCGCCATGGAGGCGGCCCACGCGCAAGGGCGCCTGCCGATCCTGTGCGGCGGCACCGGCCTCTATCTCGCGTCGATCTCCCAAGGGCTGGCCGACCTGCCCGATCCCGGCACCCAAGCCCGCCTGGAAGCGCGCGACCTGTTGGCAGCCATCGGCCCCGCCGCCCTGCACGCGCGCCTGGCCGACGCCGACCCGCACACCGCCGCCACCTTGCGCCCCACCGACGGCCAGCGCCTCGCCCGTGCCTGGGAAGTATGGCGCGGCACCGGACGCGGCCTTGCCGCCTGGCACGCCGCAGCACATCCCGAACCCGCCGCCTGGAACCTGCACGCGATCCTGCTTGACCCGCCGCGTGCCGCCTTGCGCGCCGCCATCGCCGGCCGCTTCGATGCCATGCTGCAGGCCGGCGCGCTCGACGAAGTGCGCGCCCTCGTCGCCGCCGGCCTGGACCCAGCGCTGCCCGCCATGCGGGCCCACGGCGTGCCCGAACTCGCGGCCTGTCTGCGCGGCGAGATCGCGCTGGGCGAGGCAGCCCGCCGCGCCATCGTCGCCACCGGCCAATACACCAAACGGCAGGCGACCTGGTTTGCCCATCGCCACATGGCGGAAGAGGCGCAGACGCATAGCTTCATTGCGCGATATGACGGCTGGACGACATTTTTGGAAAGCTCTGGTGCATTAGCCTTTCTGAATATTTTTTGTTCCGCTTGACGCGTCGCACAATCCGGCATACGGATCGTGCCATGAACGCCATCGCCGAACCCGCCCCCGGCAGCACCTTGCCCGCCACACCCACCGGCAGCGGCGCTGAAATCCTCCTGCAAGCGCTCGTCGCGCAGGGCGTGGACACGATTTTCGGCTATCCCGGCGGCGCCGTCCTGCCGATCTACGACGCGCTGTTCCAGCAGACCGCCATCCGCCACATCCTCGTCCGCCACGAGCAGGCCGCCGTGCACGCCGCCGAAGGTTACGCCCGCAGCACCGGCCGCACCGGCGTCGTCCTCGTCACCAGCGGCCCGGGTGCGACCAACGCGGTCACCGGCCTGCTCGACGCGCTGATGGACAGCATTCCGCTCGTCTGCCTCACCGGTCAGGTGCCCACCCACCTCATCGGCAACGATGCGTTCCAGGAAGCCGATACCACCGGCATCACCCGGCCCGCCACCAAGCACAATTACCTGGTCAAGCGCGGCGAGGACCTCGCCCGCACCGTGCATGACGCCTTCTACGTCGCCCGCAGCGGCCGCCCCGGCCCTGTCGTGGTCGACCTGCCGAAGGACATACTCATCGCGCCGGCGCCCTACGAGCCGCCGAGCACGCGCCCGCATCGTAGCTACCGCCCGGTCACCACGCCCGATGCGCTCGCCATCCGCCGCGCGGTGCAGGCGCTCAAAGCCGCGCGCCGGCCGGTGGTCTATGCCGGCGGCGGCGTCGTCAATTCCGGGCCCGAAGCGTCCCGCCTGCTCGCCAAACTCGTGCGCCTCGGCCACTTCCCCTGCACCAACACGCTGATGGGCCTCGGCGCCTTTCCCGCGTCCGACCCGCATTTCGTCGGCATGCTCGGCATGCACGGCACCTACGAAGCCAACCTCGCCATGCATGGCTGCGACGTGCTGTTCAACATCGGCGCCCGTTTCGACGACCGCGTCACCGGCCGCCTTGCCGCATTCAGCCCCGGCAGCATCAAGATCCACGCCGATATCGACCCGTCCAACATCAACAAGAACGTCGCCGTCGACATTCCCATCGTCGGCGACGCGGCTGAGACTCTGCGCGCGGTTCTCGATGCCTGGAACGAGGCACCCGCCCAGGATACCGCCGCGATCGACACGTGGTGGCGCACCATCGAGGGCTGGCGCAGCGTGCAAAGCCTGCGCTTCACGCAGGACCCGGCGCATGACGCCATCATCAAACCGCAGCACGCCGTCGCCCGCCTTGCCCAGCTTTGCGCCGAGACTGGCCGCGACACCTTCATCACCACCGAAGTGGGCCAGCACCAGATGTGGGCCGCCCAGCATTTCCCGTTCGACCGCCCGAACCGCTGGATGACCAGCGGCGGCCTAGGCACCATGGGCTACGGGTTGCCGGCCGGCATGGGCGTGCAGGTCGCCCACCCCGACGCACTGGTCATCGACATCGCCGGCGAGGCCAGCATCCTGATGAACATCCAGGAAATGGGCACACTCGCGCAATATCGCCTGCCGGTGAAGATCTTCATCCTCAACAACGAATATATGGGCATGGTCCGCCAGTGGCAGGAGCTGCTGCACGGCTCGCGCTATTCGGAAAGCTACAGCGCAGCCCTGCCGGATTTCGTGAAGCTTGCCGAGAGTTTCCATGCCACCGGCCTGCGCGCGAACTGCATGGGCGAACTCGACGATGTCATTCGCACGATGCTCGCCACGTCCGGCCCGGTGATCGCCGACATACGCGTCGACCGCTTCGAGAACTGCTACCCGATGATCCCGTCCGGCGCCGCCCACAACGAGATGATCCTAGGCCCCGAACATGCCGGCCGCACCGCCAGCATCACCGACGAAGGCCTGATGCTCGTCTGATGGCCCAGCCGAACGCGACGATGCGAACCGCCACCATCTCGGTGCTGGTCGATAACGAGTCCGGCGTGCTCGCGCGCGTCATCGGCTTGTTCTCGGGCCGCGGCTACAACATCGACAGCCTTACCGTCGCCGCCGTCGACGACAATCGCGGCCGCAGCCGAATCAATGTCGTGACCTCCGGCACCGAGATGGTCATCGACCAGATAAAGGCGCAGCTCGACCGCCTGGTGCCCGTCCACCGCGTCGCCGACCTCACGAAGGACGGCCCGCACGTCGCCCGCGAAATGGCGCTCGTCAAAGTCGTGGGTTCCGGCGAGCAACGCGTCGAATCGCTGCGCATCGCCGACAGCTTCCGTGCCCGCGTCGTCGATACCACGGCGCGCAGCTTCGTCTTCGAGCTTACCGGCTCCATCGACAAACTCGATGCCTTCATCGAGCTGATGCGGCCGCTTGGCTTGGCTGAAACCTCGCGAACCGGCATTGCCGCGATATCACGCGGAACGGGCGTGTTGTAACTCACCCCTGAGCTCGCGACAGCATCTCAAAAGTCGTTTGCTTCTTTTCTTCAGAAAAGAAGGCCTTCCTTCCTCCTGGAGCCCGAAAATGCGCGTATATTACGACCGAGACGCCGACGTGAACCTGATCAAGTCCAGGAAAGTCGCCGTCATCGGCTACGGCAGCCAGGGCCACGCCCACGCGCTCAATTTGCACGATAGCGGCGTCACCGATCTCGCCGTCGGCCTGCGCCCCGGCTCGGCCGGCGCCGCCAAAGCGCAAGGCGCCGGCTTGAAGGTTCTCAACCCGAGCGAAGCCGCCGCCTGGGCGGACGTGATCATGGTGCTCACGCCCGACGAAGGCCAGGGTGACCTGTATCGCGAGCATCTCGGCCCCAACATGCGCGAAGGCGCCGCGCTCGCGTTTGCGCACGGTCTGAACATCCATTTCAACCTGATCGACGCGCGCCCGGATATCGACGTGTTCATGATCGCGCCGAAAGGTCCCGGACACACGGTGCGCTCGGAATACGAGCGCGGCGGCGGCGTGCCGTGCCTGGTCGCGGTGCACCAGAACCCGTCAGGCAACGCGATGGAAGTGGCACTCAGCTACGCCAGCGCCATCGGCGGCGGCCGCGCCGGCATCATCGAGACGACGTTCCAGGAAGAATGCGAAACCGACCTGTTCGGCGAGCAGGTCGTGCTGTGCGGCGGCCTGGTCGAACTCATCCGCGCGGGGTTCGAAACGCTGGTCGAAGCCGGCTACGCCCCCGAGATGGCGTATTTCGAGTGCCTCCACGAAGTCAAGCTGATCGTGGACCTGATCTACGAAGGCGGCATCGCCAACATGAACTACTCGATCAGCAACACCGCCGAATACGGCGAGTATGTCACCGGCCCGCGCATCATCACCAAGGACACCAAGGCCGAGATGAAGCGCGTGCTGGAAGACATCCAGTCCGGCCGTTTCACCCGCGACTGGATGCTGGAAAACAAGGTCAACCAGGCTAGTTTCCGCGCCACACGCAGGCGCAATGCCGAACACCCGATCGAGCAGGTCGGCCAGCGCCTGCGCGGCATGATGCCGTGGATCGGCAAAAACGCCCTGGTCGACAAAACCAAGAACTAGCCGACCACGCGCAGCCACTCCGCCCGGCCGAGCAATCCACGCCCGAACAGCACCATCGGTAACGTCAGCACACAACAGGCGAACATGAATTCAAGCATGAATTTCGCCGTGCCGTCACAGCTGCGCCCATAGCACGGCAGAAAAACGCCGGCGCCCAGCAGGATGGTTACCGGCAACGCTGCCGCCACGACGCTCCAGACGAGCATGCGAAACAACCCTATTGCGCCTGCGCTACGGCGCACGAGCACGACACGCCGGAACATCTCGAGCGCGATGGCGGCCACGAAGGCAGCGGTAAAGGCGACGGTGATGCCGGAGCTGCTGTCACCGCCGGCCAGCACGAACAATGCAATGATGGTCGCGCTGATCAGGATCAGCGAAGGCACCGCGACGCCCACGCCGAAGCGCACAACGTCGGAGAAGCCTACCTGCAGTCGAGCGTCTGTCACGCGCGGTGAACTGCAGACACGTGAAACGTAAACAGCTTCAGGATGCGCTGGATTTCGCCCCTGCGCTCGGGATCGTCAGTCGCTTCCTTGGTCAGGAAATATATGCCCGGGGGAATCGTGGCCCGCCCGACCGACTGGCCGCTGATGAACATATGCAGCCTGGTCTGCGTGGCCTTCGCCCGGCGCTGGGCGGCTTCCCCGATCTGTGCGTAGCGTTCGGCCAAAGCGGCGCGCCGTGAGGCAGCGACGGCACTTTCGGCGTCGCGTCCCGTATTGAGCACGCGTGCCGCATCGCCCGCGGCGCGGTCCGCCGTGCTGGCCGAACTCGCCACCCGCGCGGCAATTTCCGCGCCGTCGAGCACGACCTTGCCGATGCCCCATATCGCATCCGGCAGCGTCGCCAATGTCGCCAGGCAGCGCGGATAGAACGTCGCGTGCTTGATATTGTCCGCAGTCTTGTCGGCGCCCGCAATCTCGCTGACATAGGCCGCACCATCCATCACGAGCAGAGCAGCGCCGCCGATCAGTGCCACCGCGCCCAGCACCTCCAACGGCCCGAAACTCATCAGCACCAGGGATGCGCCGATGCCGAGCGCATCCACGGCGACACCCAGCCCATCCATCCGGCGCTCCTTGGTGCCGAATGCATTGGTCCAAACGCGCGCAAATCCGTTTTCGATTGCGTGACCGGCGTATTTCGCCTCGGCCACGACCTTGGTGCTCGCGACATTCCACATGTGGGAAAACCACTCGGTGATGCCGCCGCCATTATCCGGTGGCGGTGCCGTCACCGGCGGAATGCCGGCGAATTCGAACACGATGATTTCGCCGAAACCCTCATTGTCATAATGCGGCTTGCGAATGGTGTAGAGCTTGCCGCCGGCAATCCAGGCCACGCCGAACCCTGGTCCCAGAACGCTATCGGAGAACTTGCAAAGATTGTTCGAGGCGTCGCCGGGATCGGTGAAGGGGCCCCAGACCGGTGAGACAATCCCCATTCGCTTTGGGCTCCGGCAAAAGGCTCGCCCGACTGCAAGCCTACGGACAAGGAAAGCGACCCACCGGCGGATGGTTCCCTCCCGGATCGAATACAGCCGTGGGCGCCCGGCTTCTCCCGCTCACGCGCCCGCAATTCGACCCTCAAAGCCACACCTTGTGGCCAATCCGCGCGCCCCGCAGCCTCATTACCGAAAAAAAAGTCGACGGACTCAACCTTTCATGGCCATAGAGGCAGGCGTTTCAGACATGCGTCCCCCGGGGAGGCATTTGTGGCCGACGCGCCCCCGATCCACTCTAGTTATAAGAAGTATGGAGACCCTATGAAGCTCCCCCTGATGAGCGCCGCCTTCGTGGCCACAGCCCTGTTCGCCGCCCCCGTGATGGCGCAGACCCCCGCGCCGGCCACGCCGGATGCGACTGCTCCCGCCGCTTCCACGCCCGACACCTCGGCTCCCGCCGCTGATTCCAGCATGGCGCCGAAGAAGATGAGCCACCACCACAGCCATCACCACAGCAGCCATCATCACCACGCCAAGAAGGCCGCCAGCAGCGACGCCGCCGCCACACCGGCGCCGGACGCTTCCGCTCCGCCGCCCGCCGACGCGCCGAAGTAAGCAGCTTCTCCGCTCCGATACCGGCCGCCACCCAGTGTGGCGGCCGGCCCGGCCGGCTTTGTAGCCAGCCGCCAATCGCCTTCATTGTTTCTCGAAGCCGGTTTGGCTATACTCCCAAAATGATCGCGTCCGGACCTCTCGGCATTTCGCCGTGGCATTGCGCCACCGGCCTCGCCGCGTCCTCGCTCCGACTTATCGCCCCCTGAACGGTCATGCCGGCATCGTGCCGGCTCGTTCAGGGCCACTCCGGCCATCGCGCCGGCTTCGATAAGCACAGCGCCAGAACGACGAGGAAGGACCTTCCCCATGCCCATCGACCACCCGAGTTTCGGCCGTCTCGACGACGACCGCGTCATCGTGTTCGACACGACGCTGCGTGACGGCGAGCAATCGCCCGGCTTCTCGATGAACCTCGAGGAGAAACTACGCCTCGCCCACGCGATCGCCGATCTCGGCGCCGACGTCATCGAGGCGGGCTTCCCCATCGCGTCTCCCGGCGACTTCGAAAGCGTGGACGCCATCGCCCGCGCCGTCCGCAAGCCGGTCATCTGCGGCCTTGCCCGCTCCGCGCCCGGCGACATCCTGCGTGCGGCGGAGGCTGTGCGCCATGCCGAGCGCCCGCGCATCCACACCTTCATCAGCACCAGCCCGCTGCACATGAAATACAAACTGCGCATGGAGCCCGATGCGGTGCTCGAAGCCGTCACCGCCTCGGTCACGCTCGCGCGCCAGCACACGGCCGACGTCGAATGGTCGGCCGAGGATGGCAGCCGCACCGAGCCCGATTTCCTGGCCCGCTGCGTAGAAGCCGCCATCGCCGCGGGTGCCACTACCATCAACATCCCCGATACCGTCGGCTACGCATTGCCCGAGGATCTCACACGCATCTTCACCGATCTGCGCAATCGCGTGCCGGGTGCCGACACGGTGGTGTTCTCCGCCCACAACCACAACGATCTGGGTCTCGCCGTCGCCAACACCATCGCAGCATTGCGCGCCGGCGTGCGCCAGGTCGAATGCACCATCAACGGCATCGGCGAACGCGCCGGCAACGCCGCGCTGGAAGAAATCACCATGGCGCTGCGCACCCGGCCGGACGCCGTGCCGGTGCGCACCAACATCACCAGCGAATACATCCTGCGCACGTCACGGCTTCTCTCGACCATCACCGGTTTCGACGTGCAGCCCAACAAGGCCATCGTCGGCCGCAACGCGTTTGCGCATGAGAGCGGCATCCACCAGGACGGCATGCTGAAAAACGCACAGACCTACGAGATCATGACACCCGAAAGCGTCGGCTGGACGAAAACCCACCTCGTCATGGGCAAACATTCCGGCCGCGCCGCCTTCCGCGACAAGCTCGCGACACTCGGCTACGCCGACCTCGGCGACAACGTGCTCAACGACGCATTCCGCCGCTTCAAGGACATCGCCGACCGCAAGAAGATCGTCTACGACGAAGACATCGTGGCGTTGGTGGACGACGAAGTCGGCCGCGACCACACGCGCATCCGCTTCATCGATCTCGACGTCCGCTCAGGTTCGCGCGGCCCCGCACGCTGCGAACTCACGCTCGAAATCGACGGCACGCAAGCCACCGCGACCGAGACGGGCGACGGCCCGGTGGACGCCACCTTCCGCGCCATCCGCACACTCTTCCCGCACGAAGCAACGCTCGTGCTGTTCAGCGTCGGCGCCGTCACCGAAGGCACGGATGCGCAGGCGAAAACCACGGTGCGCCTGCAGGAAGATGGCAAGATGGTCGATGGGCAGGGAGCGGATACGGACACGATCGTCGCGTCGGCACGCGCGTATGTTCATGCATTGAACAAGCTGATGGTCAAGCGGCTGCGGACGGAGCCTAAGGAAGTAAGTCTTCTTTTCTGAAGAAGAAGCAAAAGACTTTTGCTCCGCTATCGCGTGCTTGCGATAGCGGAGCGTCTCGTCAGCCTTTCGAGACGACCATCAGATCCGGCATCGCGTAGCCCGTATCCAACGAACCACCCGCCAGCGTCGCGGGCGCGGCACCTTGCGCCACGATGTCGATGGTCAGACCAGCCACGTTGGCGAAATCGCTCGCGATGTGGATCGCCTGGCCGGTCAGCGGCGTGCTGCCGTTATAGGCGATCGTGTAGGTGCCGCTCTCCGACCCGCCCGCCAGCGGCCCGAAATTGCCTGCCTTCACGCCCGAACCGGACAGCGCCTTCGTGGTGATCGAGGCACCGTTCACGCTCGTCTGCAACGCGCCGCGCAGCAACGTGTCGGTCGTGGGGCCCACATTCTCGATCACGAAACTTGCCGTCCCGTGCGCGGCAATCGCGATCGTCAGCGTGCCGCCAACCGAGCTGATCGTGGTGCCGTTCACGCCGACCACCGCGAGCTGCGTGCCGTTCGCGTCGATCGTGCCCGTCACACCCTTGAACGGGTTGTATGTGTTGCCGGTGCCCGCCGCCGTGTTGTTGTAGTCGCCCGTCACCGTCAGCGTCGTGCCGGAGGTGTTCAGGTCGCCGCCGGCCGAAGTCAGTGTCGCCAGCGTGCTGTTGCCCGCGCCCACCGCCGTCGCAATCGTCGCGTGGCTCGACGTGCCGCCCACACTCAGCGAACCGCCGGTCAGCGCCGCCGTGTCGGTGAACGTGCCGCTATCGAGGATCAGCCCGGTATTGGCCAGCCCGCCGCTGAACGCCAGCGTGGTGTTGGACGCCACCGAGATGGTGCCGCTATTGGCCACCGCGGCCGATATCGTGCCCACGCCCTTGGCCGTGCTCTCGAACAGGCCGGTATTGGTGAACGTGCCGGTGCCGTCCAGCGTCGCCGCACCCGTCACGTTGAACGTGCCTGCGAAACTCACGGACGTTCCCAGATCGAGCGTCGCCTTGCTCAGCAGCGCGATGTTGCTCACCGAGAGCGTGGTCTTGGTGCCCAGCGTTGTCGCACCGCCGATGGCGAGCGTGCCGGTGCCCGTCACCGCGCCGTTGACCGTATCGGTCGAAGCGAGATCGAGCGTGCCGCCCACCGCCGTCAGCGTGCCGTTGTCGGTGAACTTCGAGGCGATCGTGCCGAAGCCCGACACCACGGAACCGGGCGCCGAGTTGAACCCATACGGCTTGAACGAACCGCCACCCAACGCGACCGTGCCGTAGTTGGTGACGATCTTCTTGCTCGCAAAAGCACGCCCGGCCAGCACCTGCAATTCGCCCGTTTTAGTAATCGTGGTGAGATCGGTCTCGATCGCCACGCCGCCGAAGCTGATCTCCGAGCCGGTGCCCGACAGCACCACGTTGGCCGCCAGCGAGACCACCGCGTGGCCGTTGAAATTCAGCGTGGCCGCACTCGCATTGGCCAGCGCCTCATACGTGCCGCCGCTCAGCGTGCCTGCGCTGCTGTCGTTTGTCAGCGTGCCGCCGCCTTCGGAGACCAGCGTGCTGCCGCCCAGCGCCGCGATGGTGCCGGTGCTGGTGTTGGTCAGCACCACATTGCGCAGATCGAGCCCGCCCGAGCCGGACGCGATGAGCTGCCCGCTATTGGTAAATGCGGCGCCCGTGTTGAGATACAGCCTGTTGCTCTGATTGGCGTTGAACACACCGCCGTTCTCGACCACCAGGCCGGAGTTGTTGCCGAAATTGCCGGACAGATCGAAAATGTTGCTGACGTTGTCGAGTATGTTGCCCGAGGACGTCGCGGCGAAATAGTTGTCGTAACCCTCGTTGGAGGTGGTGATCGTGCCGTTGCCGGTGAGAGTCAGCGTCGGGCTCGCGACGTAGAACGCTGTGGAATTGGCGACTGAATCGAGCGTGATGGTGCCGGTATTGTCCAGCCCGCCCAGCAGGAAGAGGCTGTTGTTGTTGTCGATCTGGATGGCGGCACTCGTGGTGATCGTGTTGGAGAGGCCGTTCAGCGTGCCGCCATTGCTGTAGAAGCCGCCGCCTGCGCCGCTCGTCAGAACGCCACCGGCGATGGTGGCGCCGCCGTTGAGCACGATACCGCCCGCGCCCGTCGCTGCGACCGTTCCCACGCTGCCATTGCTGATCGTCGTGTTGCCGTCGATCACGATGCCGCCGGTGCTCGTCTCCTCCACCAGACCGTTATTGGTGAAGCTCTCGCCGAGATTGAGCGTCAGCGCATGCGTCTGGTTGTCGTTCACCGTCGCGTTGTTGATGAACGCAAGCTGCCCGTTGCCGAAATTGCCCGAGATGTTGAGCGTGTTGTTGACGTTGTCGAGCGTGTAGCCCGCGGCGGCGCCCTGGAAATAATTGTCGCTACCCTCGTCCGAGGTGGTGATGACACCGCCGCCGGTGAGCGTGAGCGTCGGGCTGTCGATGAGGAAGCCAGTGCTGTTGGCCGTGGAGTCGAGCGTGATGGTGCCGGAGTTTATCAGCGTGCCCAGCACGTGGAGGGAATTGTTGTTGTCCACCTGGATGGCGGCGCTGGTGGTGATGGCGCTCGCGGCGCCGTTCAGCGTGCCGCCATTGCTGTAGAAACCGCCGCCCGTTCCGCTCGTCAGGATGCCGCCCAGGATGGTGGCGTTGCCATTGAGCGTGATGCCGCCGGTGCCGGTGGCGGCGATAGTGCCGCCGCCATTGCTGATCGTGGTGTTGCCGTCGACGACGATGCCGCCGGTGCCGGTCTCTTCCACCAGCGCGTTGTTGATGAAGCTCTCGCCGAGATTGAGCGTGAGCGCGTGCGTCTGGTTGGCGTTCAGAGTGCCGCCATTGGTGAAGGCCAACTGGCCATCGCCGAAATTGCCCGACAGGTCGAGCGTGTTGTTGACATTGACGAGCGTGTAGCCCGCCTGCGCGCCTTCGAAGTAGTTGTCGTTACCCTCGTCGGTGCTGGTGATCACGCCACCGCCAGTCAGGGTCACCGTGCCGCTGTCGATGATGAAGCCGGTCGAGTTGGCGATTGAAGCCAGCGTGATCGTGCCGGAATTGGCCAATGTGCCCAGCACAAAGAGATTGTTGTTGTTGTCGATCTGGATGGCGGCGCTGGTGGTGATGGCGCCGCTCGTCTGCCCGTCCAGCACGCCGCCATTGCTGTAGAAGCTTCCGGTGCCGGTGCTGGAGAGATGCCCGCCGGTGATGGTGCCACCATTGAGGCTGATGGCGCTCGCCTTGGCCGATATCGAACCCGCGGCGTTGCTGATATTCGTGTTGCCGTTCACCACGATGCCGCCGGCGCCGGTGGCTTCGAGCAGCCCGGTATTGGTCAGCGTATCGGCCAGCCGCAGCGTCAGCGTATTGCTCTGGTTGGCATTGATCGTGCCCGCGTTGGTGACGAGCAGACCCAAATCGGCGCCGAAATCGCCGGACAGATTGAGCTGATTGTTGAGGTTGACGAGCGTATCGCCGGTCTGGAGTGCCTGGAAGTAGTTGTCGCCACCCTCGTTGGAGGTGGTCACCACGCCATTGCCCGTCAGCGTCACCGTTGGGCTATCTATGAGGAAGCCGGTGCCGTTGGCCGTCGAGTCCAGCGTGATCGTGCCGGAATTGACCAGGGTGCCCAGCACGTAGAGATTGTTGTTGTTGTCCACCTGAATGCGTGCGCTGGTCGTGATGGCGCCGAGCGTCTTGCCGTCCAGCACGCCGCCGTTGCTGTAGAAACCGCCGCCCACGCCGCTGGTCAGATGACCGCCGGTGATGGTGCCGCCGTTCAGCGAAATCCCGCCCGCGCCGGTCGCTGCCACGGTGCCGCCTGCGTTGCTGACATTCGTGTTGGAGTTGATCGCGATGCCGCCGGTGCTGGTCTCCTCCAGCAGCTTGGCGTTGGTCAGCGTGGCGGCGAGCTCCAGCGTGAGCTGATGTGTCTGGTTGTTGTTGATGATGTTCGAGTTGATGACGGCCAGGCCCGAATTGTCACCGAAATTGCCCGACACCAGCAGCGTGTTGTTGACGTTGTTCAGCACCTCGCCGGCGACCTGGGCCAGGATGTAATTGTCGCCCCCCTCGTCGCTGGTGGCGAGAGTGCCGCCGCCCGCCAGCGTCACCGTTCCGCTGTCGACGTAGAAGGCCGTGCCGTTGGCGGCCGAATCGATCGTGATCGTGCCCGTGTTGTTAAGCGTGCCGAGGACATAGAGCGAGTTGTTGTTGTCGACCTGGATGGAACCGTTGTTGCTCACGGCGCTCGCCGAGCCGTCCAGCGCACCGTTGTTGATATTGAACTGGCCACCGCCGCTGCTCGTGAGCGTGCCACCCTGGATTGTGCCGTTGTTGAGAGTCACAACGCCGACTGATGCGAGAATGTGACCCGTGCCGGTGTTGCTGATGCTCGAGTCGATGACGAGGCCCGCGGTTCCGGTCTCTTCGATAAGGCCCGCATTGATCGTCGTGATCGCACTCGTATTGAGGATGAGCGCGTTGTTCACGCCCGTCGCATCGATTGTTCCGGCCGCGCCATTGACGAGCGTTAGCTGGGCGTCGCCGAGCTGACCCGCGCCGGAGATGACATTGTTGACGTTGTCGAGCGTGTCGGTGGCGGTTGCGCCATAGATATAATTGTTGGCGTTGTCGGTCAGCACGACGTGGCCCGCGCCGGTGAGCGTCACTACACTGCTTGCGACGTCGAACACGGTGCCGTTGGCCGTGCTGTCCACCGTCACCGTTCCGGTGTTGTTCAGCGTGCCCAGGACATAGGCGGTGTTGTTGTTGTCGATCTGCACCGAGCCGGTGTTGCTCACGGCGCCGGCCGAGCCGTCCAGTGTGCCGGTGTTGATGTTGATCTGGCCGCCGCCACTGCTCGAAAGCGTGCCGCCCTGCAATGTGCCGCCATTGAGCGAGACCACGCCGCCCGCCGCCGTGATATGCCCCGCCGTGCCGTTATTGACCACATCGTTAATGACCAGCCCGCCGGTGCCGGTCGCCTCGATGAGCCCGCTGTTCGTGGTGGTCATGGCGCCGGTATTGAGCACCAGGGTGTTCGACCCGTTCGCATTGATGACGCCGCTGGCGCCGTTCACCAGCGTCAGTTGGCCATCGCCAAGCTGACCTGCACCGGAGATGATGTTATTGACGTTGTTGAGCGTGTCGGACGCGCTCGCGCCGTAGATATAGTTGTTCGGATTATCGGTCATCACGAGATGCCCGCCGCCGTTCAGCGTCACCGTCGTGTCGTTGATCTCGAGCGCCGTGCTGTTGCCGCCGCTGCCAACCACCAGCGAGCCGGCATTGCTGATCGTCGTCGAAGCCGATGCGTTGCCGACGATGAAGGTGCTGTTGTTGGCGATGTCGAGCGTAACTTTACTGGAGAGCGACAGCCCGCCGACCGTGTCGTTCGTCACCGTGATGGACGATGTGGCGGAGGGAGCGATGACGGCATTGTCGCCGCTGCCCGGCACCTGCATCGGGCTCCAGTTGGCCGGATTGTTGAAATTGCCGTCACCGGCATTACCCGTCCACGTGATCGTTGCCATCGTCGTCGTTCCCCTGTCGCAGGCGATCAATCGCCATTTCGCGACAGGGAGTGCAGCGCGTTCGCGTTGGCGGCTACCTACAGTCCCGTGATGTTTCGGACGGAATACGGATTTCTCGTGTCCAGGTTCGGATTTTCATTACAAAAGCCGGCGTATCTATTACGCCGGCTTCCGAAAAGTCGTTTAGTATCCGTTATATCCCGGCGGAGGCGGCGGCGCCCCGTATCCAGGCTGGCCCTGGTAGCCAGGCGGCGGCGGCGGGTAGCCCTGCTGCTGGTATCCCTGCTGCTGGTAGCCATAGCCGGGAGGCGGAGGCGGCGGCGGTGTCGGCGTGGTAGCAGCCCCCGCCACTGCACCGGTGCCGGCGCCGAGTACCGCGCCGAGCAGTGCCCCTCGCCCACCGCCGACCGCACCGCCCAGCGCCGCACCACCCACCGCGCCGATGCCCGCACCGCCCAGCGCGCGCTGGTTCGGGTCGTAAGGGTTCGTGCAGCCCCCCAAACCCACGAGCCCGATCAGCCCGAGTGTGATTGCCGTTTTGCGCATAACCAATACTCCCATGTTCGTTCTCAACGGCCAGGCGTGGTCGCCGCGCCGGTAATCGCTCCGGCGCCCGCACCGATGGCCGCGCCCGCACCCGGGTTGCCGCCGATCACCGCGCCCGCCACCGCACCACCGGCCGCGCCGATGCCGGCACCCGTCAGCGCCCGCGTGCCCGGATCACGCCCGCATCCCGCCAGGGCGGCCACGACAATCACAGGCAGAAATAGTCTGCGCAACATAGTTTGGTCTCCTTCGTGCTAGACAACGCCCGGCTGGCCAAAACGTGGCATGCATTACAATACGAAATGCGATCCATCTTGCCCCTGCAAGCCGCCCCGCGAAGCCGGCCGTCAGCCTGCCCGCTTGCCGCCACCAGGGCAGGCGTCTAAACCCCGGCGCTTGCCAGGCCCGCCCACGGGCTTGCGCCCGCTTCCTGCATGCCACCCGGCCCTGCAAGGCCATTTCTGGCAGCCGATTTCTTCTCTGTGTGGACGCCGCCCATGTTCTCCCGCCTCCTAGGCGCCATGTCCGCCGACATGGCCATCGACCTCGGCACCGCCAACACGCTGGTCTATGTCAAAGGCCGCGGCATCGTGCTGGCCGAACCCAGCGTCGTCGCCATCGCCGACGTGCGCGGCAAGAAGCAGGTGCTCGCCGTGGGCGAGGAAGCCAAGCTCATGCTCGGCCGCACGCCGGGCAACATCTCCGCCATCCGCCCGATGCGCGACGGCGTCATCGCCGATTTCGAAGTGGCCGAGGAGATGATCAAGCACTTCATCCGCAAGGTGCATAACCGCCGCAGTTTCGCTTCCCCGATGATCATCGTCTGCGTGCCGTCCGGCTCCACCGCCGTCGAACGCCGCGCCATCCAGGAATCGGCCGAAAGTGCGGGCGCCCGGCGCGTCCACCTCATCGAGGAACCGATGGCGGCCGCCATCGGCGCCGGCCTGCCGGTCACCGAACCATCCGGCAGCATGATCGTCGATATCGGCGGCGGCACCACCGAGGTCGCCGTCATCTCGCTTGGCGGCATCGTCTATTCCCGCAGCGTGCGCGTCGGCGGCGACAAGATGGACGAAGCCATCATCAGCTATATCCGCCGCCACCATAACCTGCTGATCGGCGAAAGCTCGGCCGAGCGCATCAAGCTCGTCCTCGGCTCCGCCCGCCCCGCCGACAACGGCGACGAAGGCCCCTGGCACGAGGTCCGCGGCCGCGACATGATCAACGGCGTGCCCCGCGAGGTGCTCGTCAGTCAGGCGCAAATCGCGGAAAGCCTCGCCGAACCGGTCTTCCAGATCGTCGAGGCCGTGAAGGTCGCTCTCGAGAACACCCCGCCCGAACTCGCCGCCGATATCGTCGACAAAGGCATCGTGCTCACCGGCGGCGGCGCGCTGCTCCACCGCCTCGACCAGGTGCTGCGCGAATCCACCGGCCTACCCGTCGTCGTCGCCGAAGACCCGCTCTCCTGCGTCGTCCTCGGCACCGGCCGCGCTCTCGAGGAGCCCAAGCAGCTCCGCAACGTGCTCACCACGATGTACTGACGTCCGTCATGCCCGGGCTCGACGCGGGTATCCACGGGTGCCGCAAAACGCACGCTCCAGCGAGAGCGGGCTGTCTCCACAGCACACAATCCTCGTCAAAAAACCCGATGCCTGCCTAACCCGCCCTGCCCACCCGCACGCAATCTCGTATATCAAACACACGCCCATATCCTTAAGGTCCAGAGCGTGATCAGGCTCTCCATCCAGGCCCGCCAGGCGCTGGCCCGCCTCACCCTCCCCGTCCTCATCGTGGCCTCGCTCGCCCTCATCCTGCTCGGCCGCGCAACCCCGCTCGTCCCCACCCGCGCCCGCATCACCCTCTCGGATGCGCTGGCACCCATCTACGCCGTCGTCGACGCCCCCCTGCGCATCGCCCGCAACGGCGCCCACGCGGTCCGCCAAACCATCGCGCTCCGCGCCGACAACGACCGCCTGCGCCTGGAAAACGACCGCCTGCGCCATTGGTACGACGTCGCCATGGCGCTCGATGCCGAAAACGCCACGCTCAAAGCCAACCTGCACTGGATCCCCGACCCCAAGCTCAGCTATGTCACCGCCCGCGTCGTGGCCGACGCCGGCGGCGTCTATGCCCGCTCCGTCCTGCTCTCCGTCAGCCCGCACAGCGCCATCAGCCGCGGCGAAATCGCACTCGACGCCAACGGCCTCGTCGGCCGCGTCACCGAAGTCGGCGCCCGCAGCGCCCGCGTGCTCCTCATCACCGACATGAACAGCCGCATCCCCGTGCTGCTCGAACACAGCCGCGCCCGCGCCATCCTCGCCGGCGCCAATGCCCCCAATCCGCGCCTGATCTACCTGCAGGACGGCACCCACCCGCAGGAAGGCGAACGCGTCGTCACCTCCGCCGAAGCCGGCGCCTTCCCGGCCGGCCTGCCCATCGGCACCGTGCATTACGGGCAGGCCGACCGCATCGAACTCACGCCGGCGGCCGATCTGGATCGGCTGGAGATCGTGCGGATTTTTGATTATGGGCTTTCGGGGATTGATCCGCCGGAGAAAGGCAAGTGAAAGCAGTCCTTTTTTGAAGAAAAGGACCAAAAAATTTTTGCTCTCTGGCAGCCGTGCCGATGGATAAACATCCCGGAATCCGGCCTCGGGAGGGGCTTAGGCACTCGCTCGACGTGGCATCCAGACACGCGCTTCCGGCAAGCCTGACGACAGCAATCCTGCTCCTGCTCTCCGCCCCGCTCGGCATCCCCGGCCAAGCCCAGCTCCAACCGGCGTGGGCCCAAGCCTGCATCTATTTCTGGTCGCTCTACCGCCCCACCGCCCTGCCCGCGCCCGCCGTCTTCGCCATCGGCCTCCTGCTCGACCTGCTGGCCCAAAGCCCGATCGGCATCGAAGTCCTCATCCTGCTCCTCATCCACGCCACCGCGCTGCGCGCCCGCCGGACCCTCACCCGCACCGGGTTTGCCACCGTATGGCTCGCCTTCATCGGAGTCGCCTTCGCCGCCGCCACGCTCGAATGGCTCCTGGTCAGCCTGCTCACCTGGCACCCGCTGCCGCCCTGGCCGGGCCTCGTCGAATGCGGCCTAGCCGTCGGCATCTATCCGCCTCTGGCCTTTGCCTTCATCAAGCTGCATCGCGGGTTGGCGGCGCCGGAGCAGGCAAGTTAGGCAAGCAGTCCTTTTTTGAAAAAAAGGACCAAAAAACTTTTGCGAGTGTGGCGTATGCTCATCGCGATGTCCGCGACAGCATTCCCAAAAGTCTTTTGCTTGTTTTCTCCAGAAAAGAAGGCCTTCCTTCCATGAAACAGGAAGGCCATCGCACCGGCGTTTTCACCCGCCGCGCCCTCGCCCTCATGGCCGGCCAGATCGCCGCACTCTCCCTGCTCGGCGTCAAACTCTATCGCGTGCAGGTCGAGCAAGGCGCCAGATACGCCACCCTGGCCGAAAGCAACCGCATCAGCGCCCGCCTGATCGCCGCCCCCCGCGGCCGCATCGTCGATCGCTTCGGCGAGGTCCTCGCCGGCAACAACCTCAACTGGCGCGCCCTCCTCCTCGCAGAGGAAACGACCGACGTTGCGGCCACCCTTGCCACCTTCGACCGCCTCGTTCCCCTCGAGGACCATGACCGCGCCCGCATCGAGCGCGACCTCAAGCACAACCGCCGCTTCATCCCCGTCACCATCAAGGCGTTCCTCGACTGGGACCAGATGGCCCGCATCGAGGTGAACGCCCCCGATTTGCCCGGCATTTTCGTCGATGTCGGCACCACCCGGCACTACCCGTTCGGCCCCGACCTCGCGCACATCGTCGGCTACGTCGCCCCGCCCAGCGAGGACGATATGGGCGAGGACCCGGTGCTGGCACTTCCCGGCATCCGCGTCGGCCGCGCGGGCATCGAGCAGTTCCGCGAGGAGGAGCTGCGCGGCGACGCCGGCGAGGTCCAGATGGAGGTCAATTCCGTCGGCCGCATCATCCGCGAGCTCGACCGACGCGAAGGCACACCCGGCGACGAGCTCGGCCTGACGATCGACTATGACCTCCAGCGCAGCACCCTCGCCCGTCTCGGCGACCTGGCCGCCAGCGCCGTCGCCATGGACTGCACCAACGGCGAAATACTGGCGATGACGACCACTCCCAGCTTCGACCCCGCTTTGTTCGACAGCGGCCTCTCCGAAAAACAATGGATCGAGTGGACCAGCGACCGCAAAACCCCGCTGATCAACAAGGCCACCGCCGGCGTCTATCCGCCCGGCTCAACCTTCAAGATGGCCGTGGGCCTGGCCGGCCTGCGCGCCGGCGCCCTCACGGCCACGGACCGCATCAACTGCCCCGGCTATCTCGACGTCGGCAACACGCGGTTTCACTGCTCGCACAAGCGCGGCCACGGCTCGATCGACCTGCGCAGCGCCATCAAGCATTCCTGCGACGTGTTCTTCTACGAGGTCGCCCGCCGCACCGGCATCGACGCGGTGGCGCAGACCGCCAACGCTTTCACCCTCGGCGTCGACCCCGGCGTGGACCTGCCCGGCGCCCGCCGCGGCCTCATACCGACGATCGCCTGGCGCCGCCGCCATGGCCACCAATGGACGCTCGGCGACACCATCAATTGCGGCATCGGCCAGGGCTACGTGCTGGCCACCCCGCTTCAGCTCGCCACCTACTGCTCACGCCTGGCGACCGGCCGCGCCGTCGTCCCCCACGTCACCCGCCTCATCGGCGGCGCCCCGCAGCACGGTGCCGCCGCGGACGACTATCCCGCGCTCGACGTGCCCGAAGAGCAGCTCGAGATCATCCGCGCCGGCATGTTCGGCGTCATCAACGAGGCCGGCGGCACTGCCCCCCACGCCCGTCTCGGCCTGCCCGGCATCCAGATGGCCGGCAAGACCGGCTCCAGCCAGGTCCGCCATGTCAGCCGCTGGGCCCGCGAGCACGGCCACTTCAACAGCGCCCGCCTGCCGTGGGAATTCCGCCCGCACGCGCTCTTCGTCTGCTACGCGCCCTACGATGCGCCGCGCTACGCGGTGGCCGTCGTGGTCGAACATGGCAACGCGGGTGCGGACGCGGCCGCACCGATCGCCCGCGACATCATGCGCGATACGATCACGCGCGATCCGGCGCGCCGGGTGGTGGCGCCTGGGCAGGTTGCCACCCGCAGCTAGTCGTGAGCATCGCGACAGCGGAGAAAAAGTCTTCTGCTTCTTTTCTTCAGAAAAGGAGACCCTTCCTAACCTTCCAATTGCTTTCGAAGAAGTTCCACATCCTCAGCCAGAGTGCTATCGCTCACCACCAGCTCCGTCACCCGCGCGCACGCATGCATCACCGTCGTATGGTCGCGGTTACCGAACTTCTTGCCGATTTCCGGCAGCGAACTTCCCGTCAACTGCTTGGCCAGGAACATCGCCACCTGACGCGGCCGCGCCACCGCGCGCGCACGCCGCGCGCTCGTCATGTCCGTCAGCCGCATATTATAGTGTTCGGCGACACGACGCTGGATATCGGCGATCGTCACCTTGTTGTTTTTCGGATTGTTGAGGATGTCGCGCAGCAATTGCTGGGCGGTCTCCATCGTGATCGGCTCGCCGAACAGGCCGGCATGGGCGATTATCCGGTTCAGTGCGCCTTCGAGCTCGCGCACGTTGGAAGCGATACGGCGCGCAAGGAATTCCAGCACGGCCGCCGGCACTTCGGTGGAGGCGCGCGCCGCTTTGGCCTGCAGGATGCTGAGCCGCAATTCGTAGGTGGTCGCGTGCAGGTCGGCGACCATGCCGCAGCCCAGCCGCGTGCGCAGCCGGTCTTCCAGCCCCGACAGGTCCGAGGGCGACTTGTCGGCGCTGACGACGATCTGCTTGCCGGCATCGACCAGCGCATTGAACGTGTGGAAGAACTCTTCCTGCGTGTTGTCCTTGCCGATCAGGAATTGCAGGTCGTCGATCATCAGCACGTCGACCGAGCGCAGCAGATCCTTGAACTCGATGGTCTTCTGCTGCCGCAGCGCCGCGATGAACCGGTACATGAACTTCTCGGCCGACATGTAGGCGACCGTCTGCCCGGTGCCGTGGCGGACCATCTCCACCCCGATCGCGTGCATCAGGTGTGTCTTGCCGAGCCCCACGCCGCCATACAGGAACAGCGGGTTGAACTCCTTCGAACCGGGCTTTTCGGCGACGCGGCGCGCGCAGGCATAGGCGAACTCGTTCGGCTTGCCGACGACGAAACTGTCGAAGCTGAAACTCGGGTCCAGCGGCGCCGACAACTCGCCCAGCAACGCCGCGTGGCGCGACGGCGCCCCGGCGGCCGGCAGCGGCACCTGGATCGTCACCTGCCCGGTGCCGGCCAGGCTGCCTGGCGCCGCCCGGCGCGGCGCGTCCGGCGGTTCGGCCGGCAATGCTTCGCCGCCGCCCACGCGTATCTCTACCCGGCGTATCGCCGGGTTTTCCTGCTGCCACAGCGCGGCGATCTTCTCGCCGTAATTGCTGCGCACCCAGTCGCACAGGAAGCGCGACGGCAGATACACGATCGCCTCGTCGCCATCGACGCTGCCCAGCGTCATCTGCTTGAACCAGCTCCGATATTCCACGCTGCCCACTTCGGACTGCAACCGCCCGCGGATGCGGGCCCATTGTGCCGCCATCTGCGGCCCGCTCGCCCCGCCGGCCGCTGTCTGGGCCGGCATGAACGCCCGCGTCTGATTGTTCGCCGAGCTCAAGTGACGCTTCCCCCCTCACGCGTTCAGGCGACCGGCCAGGCGCAGTTCCGCTTCATGGTCGGCAGACCATTTCACGCCACGCCATATTTTCATCAGACCCCCGAGTGTCCCCGGCAAGCAAAAACTAGGTCAGATCACCCGGCAGGGCAATCGAAATCTGACAGTTTTTTTACGTTACAGTATTGTTCAAGTATAGATGCATGATAGCCGGATCGGAGACTGCCTGAGTCCCGACCGGCCATTGCTGCGAACCGGATGCCAGTGTCGTGGCACGCGGCAACCCCACACGACGCTGCGTGGAGAGGGGGCGCCCAGCCGGGCGCCGGTGGACAGGCGATCAGTGCGCGGCGGAAATCTGCTTGATGCGGGACGACATGCGCGACAGCTTGCGGGCTACCGTGTTCTTGTGAATCACACCTTTGCCCGACGCGCGCTGCATCTCCGGCTGCGCCTCGCGCAAGGCCGCACGCGCCGCCTCCTGATCGCCGCCGGCGATCGCTGCCTCCACCTTCTTGATGAACGTGCGCATACGGGACTTGCGGGCCGTGTTGCGGGCAGTGCGGACGATGTTCTGACGGATGCGCTTGCGCGCGGAATCGGTATTCGCCATGAGGTCGGGTCTATCTCGCGGTTCGCATGAAACGGTTTCCGGCGGGCGCGGACAGGTCCGGCACGTCAGAGGAGGCAGGTTTCTAGGGTCGAGGGTAGGGCAAGTCAAGGACGATCCGGTAACCCCAAAGCCGCCGACAGTGCCTACCGCTTATGCACCGACCATAACATCAGCCAACGCACCGGCCCTACCCATGCGAACCCCGCGATCGGGTAATAGACCGCCTGCACCACCCACGACATCGGCCTGACATAGTCGCCCAGAACCGCAGCGCCCGCGATCCAGCCCACGACGAACACGCAGATGAGCAAGACGGCGATCGGGGTGCGCGACATGGCGCCGCCGGTAAGCCAATCGCGCCCGGCCCGCAACATTGGCGGCCGCGCCACACACGACTATAGCCGCCAATCCAGCGCCTTACAGGATGCCAAGCACATGGACCTCAAGCAGCACATCCGCTCCATCCCGGATTTCCCCAAACCCGGCATCCTGTTCTACGACATCTCCACTCTCCTGGCGCACCCCGACGCCTGGCAGGTCGCCATGGGCAGAATGGCCAACCGCGTCATCCAGTACCGCCCCCACGTGCTGGCCGGCATCGAATCCCGCGGCTTTCTCCTTGCTGCCCCCCTCGCCCTCAAACTCGGCTGCGGCTTCATCATGATCCGCAAACCCGGCAAACTCCCCGGGCCCACCATCGGTCAGGACTACACACTCGAATACGGCACCGACCGCGTGGAAATCCAGGCCGACGCCATCACCCCGGGACAACGCGTCGTCATCCTCGACGACCTGCTCGCGACGGGCGGCACCATGGCCGCGGGCATCGCCCTTCTGCGTGGCGCGGGCGCCGAGGTGACCGCGGCGGCGGCGCTGATCGAGCTGACTTTCCTCGCCGGGCGAGCGCGGATCGAGGTGCCCTGTGAGACGTTGATCGCTTATGACGAATAGTAAGGGAGCAGTCCTTTTTTGACAAAAAGGACCAAAAAACTTTTGCTAGTTCAGGCAGAAGGATTTGCGGGGTAGCATTGCCGAGAAATGCTGGCGCGTCAGAGTGGAAGGCAGGTGCCAGGCAGCATCGACGCTCCAGACTCCATCGTGGAGCGACAGAAGGCCGGCCTCGCCGGCCGGCAAGCCCGCCAGGCCAGCGCCGGCGCACGTCACCAGCGCGTGCGCGAACCCCGCCCGCTTTGCATCCTCCAACGCCGCGTCACTCGCCGCGAGCTCGCTGCGGAAATCCAGCCCGAACCGGCGCGGCTCGGTAAACAGCAGCACGCCGCGCAGATAACTCCCGACCGCATCGTCGCCGTCCCCCGGCACCACCAGCGCCACCCGGTCGCCATCATGCAGCAACCCCGCCGCCCGGTGCCCGATGTCCCACAGAAACGGCTGCGGCGCGTCCAGATCGAACCGTAGCAACCCCGCCCCCACCAGCGGTCCCGTCACCACCGCCCCCACGCACGCAACACCCAAACCTCGCCGCCAGCCCGCCGATCGCCTCGCCCACCACGCCGACGCCACCGGCCCGAGCCACACCGCCAGCCCCAGCATCACCACCAGCGAGAGCTGCGACATGTAGCGAAAATACGAATGCGCATGCACCGCCCAGATCACCGGGAAATGCGCCACATAGGTGAACAGCAGAAACGCGTTGAACCCGACGAACAGCCCCGCGCCGAGCCCCAGAATCACCGCAGCCCGCCGCCAGGGCCGGCGGCGCGCCTCGATCACACAGCCCGCCAGCATGGCCAGCACGGCCAAAAAATACGCTGCCTTCTGGAACATCGCGAACGCGATCCCGCCCAAAATCTTCGGCAGCAGATCGAGATGCCACGCGGCAAACGGCAGCATCTTCAGCTCGCCCACCGCGAAATGGCCGAGCACATACCAGCGATATAGAACATACAGCGCGAGCGACGGCGCCACCGAGCCTGCCACCAGCGCCACCCAACGCCCGCGCCTCACGCCAGGCGCGAACAGCCCAAGCACCAGCAATGTCAGCGCAAACGGCAACAGCAGCCCAAGCGCGGATTGCTTGATCTCGACCAGCGCGCACAGCACCAACGCCAGCGCGATCTCAGTGCCGCGCGACCCCGCCTGCGCCTGCCGCAAAAGGTCCGCCCCCAGCGACGTCGCGAACAACAGCGCCACCGCTATCGGCGCCTCCCCATAACTCGCCAAAAACACCCGAGGCACAAACCCAGGATTAAGGGCGGTCGTCATCGCAAGCGCAAAAGCCAAACACACAAGAGTTTTTTGGTCCTTTTTCCCAAAAAAGGACTGCCTGCTTTCCGTCGCTAAAAGCATCCCCCCCGCCAGCAGCAACACCGCATTGAACAGACTCAACGCGTTCCCCACCAGCCGCCCCGCAAACAGCGAAACGGCATACCCCACGAACTGCGTATTGTAAGGCGCCCCCGGCAGGAACGACCACGAAACCGCCCCACCATCGCGCGGCAATGCCGCATGGTCATAAAGATACGCCAGGTTCGGCAGCAGATTGAGCCAGGTATCCACCTGACTGGGCCGCGCCGCGAGCAGCACCAGCCACAACGGCAGGCTAAGCAGCACCGTCTTCGCAAGGTCCGGCGCCGGCCAGCGCCACGCAGCCAGGGCCGCCACGCCCAGCAATCCGGCGGGCCAGGTCAGCGGCCACGGCAACGCCACCGCCCACACGGTCATGAGCAGGCAGTAGCCGCCCCACCCTGCCAGCAGCGCGGTCTGGGGCGGCGCATCGCGGCCGAGTGCCAGCCGCCCAACTGTCAGCAGCCCCGCACACGCGGCCGCCAGCCCGAACGCCGCCGCCAGCGAGGCGAACGACCATCCGGTCAGGAAAATGGCGCGCGGTCCGGATCGGCCGGCGTGCGCGCCGTCTTCAGCAGCACGAAGCCGAGCAACGCGGAGGCCACGAACAGCGCGGCCCCCACGCCGAGCTGCACGCCTTGCCCGACATGCACGCCGCTGCCGGCCAGCGCGAAGATCGCCGTCTGCGGCAGGTAGCCGAGCAACGTCGCGGCCAGAAACGGCCACGCCTTCATACCGGAGACGCCGGCCACCAGGTTCAGCACAAGGTTGTTTCCCACCGGCAGCAGCCGCAGCGTCAGCGTGGCGGTGAACGGATTGCCGGCCAGAAACCCGTCCAGCCGCGCCAGCCGGCCGCGCAGATGGCGGACCGCCCAGCCGCGCCCGACCCCGCGCGCCAGCCAGAAATCCAGCGCGCAGCCCAGCATCTGCGCCAGCAACGCGAGAGAAGCTCCCTCCCAAAGCCCGAACGTCAACCCGCCGGCAAACGCCACCGCCTGACGCGGCACACCGCTGGCCGCCAGCAGCGCGCCCGCCATCACCAGCCCCACGGCCCCACCGGCACCCGGCGCATGGGTGAAACTGGCCGTGCCCACCAGCCTCGCCGCAACGCCCACCGCGAGCAGCCCAGCCAGCATCGCGGCACCGCGCGCCGCACCCGACAGGCTCGCCGCGCGCTCGCCGCCCGCCAGCTTCACCGTCTCAGCCGGTCGAGCCAAAACCGCCCGCCCCGCGCGCCGTCGTCTGCGAGAACGCCGCCACCACTCTGAACGCCGGCCGCAGGATCGGCATGAAGATCATCTGCGCAATCCGGTCGCCAGGCCGGATCACGATCGGCGACGTGCCCGCAGCACTCCTGTTCCACAAACTGACCAGAATCGGCCCCGTGTAGTCCGCGTCGATGACGCCGGTCAGGTTGCCGACCACCAGCCCCTGCCGATGCCCCAGCCCCGAGCGCGGCACGATCAGCGCGGCCATCCGGGCGTCTGCCATGTGCAGCGCGATGCCGGCCGGCACCAGTTCCGCAGGCGCACCGGCTGCAAGAACCAGGTCCTGATCGAGGCACGCATGCAGGTCGATCGCGGCCGCCATTTCGCTTTGGTACCTGGGCAGGCCCCAGCTCTCGATGCGTTTGTCTAGGATGACGACTTCGATTTCGGGGGAGCTCCGGCAACAGGAAAGGAAGTTCTTCTTTGTAGCAGAAAGAAGCCAAAAGCTTTCGTCAGTTGGCTTCCGGCTTGGTGGTGGCGAGCACGTTGGCAAGGCAATTCGCGAGGGTTTCGGCGCGAAAAGGTTTCTGGAGTGTCGCGGCCAGGCCGTGGCCGGGGGTTTCGAGAGCCTGCGCGCCATAGCCGGTCATCAGCACCACCGGCAAGCCTGGCAGCAGATCGTGCGCTTCGGCCGCCAACTGCAAGCCCGTCATGTGCGGCATCGTCAGATCGGCCAGCATCACGTCATAGATGGCGGTGCGCAACGCCAGCAGAGCGGCCGGGCCGCCATCGACCTGCGTCACCAGCGCGCCGCGCTCCTCCAGGAACTCGGCCGCCACGGCCAGCACATCCGGATCGTCGTCCACCACCAGCACGCGCGCGCCGGCCAACTGCACAAGCGGCGGCGCGGCCAGGAACTCCGGCACCGAAGCGGCCGCTGCCTCGCCTGCCCGCGGCAGGAATACGCTCACTGTCGTGCCGACGCCCGGCGTGCTCGCGATCGACACGCCGCCGCCCATCTGCTGCGCCACGCCCAGCACCTGCGGCAGCCCCAGGCCGGACCCGCGCCCGACCTCCTTGGTCGTGAAGAACGGCTCGAACGCACGCGCCAGCACGAAAGGCGGCATGCCATGCCCGGTATCGCTCACATGCAGCACCGCGAACTCGCCGGCCGGCGGATCTTCCGCCCGCGTGGGCGGCCCGCGCTGCACGCTGTCGGCACGCAACGTCAGCCGGCCGCCCTCCGGCATCGCGTCGCGCGCGTTGATCGCCAGGTTGAGCAGCATCAGCTCCACTTGCGAGGCATCGGCCCAGGCGTGCCAGTCCAGCGGCGACGCTTCGACCACGATCTCGATCGAGCGCCCCAGCGTGCCCTCCAGAAGCTCGCGCATGCCGCCCAGCACCGCCGGCAAATCCAGCCGTTCCAATTGCAACGTCTGGCGGCGCGCGAACGCCAGCAACTGCGTCGTCAGCCGGCTGCCACGCCCCGCCGCACGGGTCGCACGCGCCAGCAAGGCGCTGGCCCGCTTGTCGTCCAGCAGCGCCACCGGCCGGCTCAGCAATTCCAGGCACCCGGTAATCGCCAGCAGCAAATTGTTGAATTCGTGCGCCACGCCGCCGGTCAGTTGACCCACCGCCTCCAGCCGCTGCGAACGCCGGCGCGCTTCCTCGGCATCCAGCCTCGCGGTCACGTCCTGGAACACGGTCACCGCCAGGTGCACCCGGCCCTGATCGTCGCGCAGCGGCGCGGCACTGACCTCCAGCTCCACCACCCGGCCGCTCGCGCATTGCGCGCTTATCAGCACCCGCTCGGTCGCAACCCCGCGGCACGCCAGCGCCCCAGGCATGTTCTCGGGCAGCAGCACCTCGCCCTCCTGGCGCATCAGCGGCCACTGCGCCGGTGAAAGCACGTCGGCGTCCCATTTCAGCAGCCCGCGCGCTTCCGTGTTTGCGTAAGAAAGCTCGCCATCCGCGCGGTGCACCATCACGCCCACCGGCATCTGGTCCAGTATCGCCGCCAAATCCCGCTGCCGCGCGGCGAGCTCGGCATTGGCCAGCGCCAGCTCCGCCGTCCGCTCCTCCACCCTGACCGAGAGGCTTTCGTTCAGCTCGGCCAGGTCCGCCTGGCGCCGCGCCAGCGCATCGGCCGCATCCCACATCGCCTGCGAAACCGCTTCCGCCTCCGCCAGGCCCGGCGGAATGGAAGCCCACGACCGCGCATCGTGCAGCGCGCGTGTGGATTGCGCCAATGCCTCGATCGGCCGCGAAATACCGCCAGCCATGCGCCGGGCCAACATGATGCCCGCCACGATCGCCGCCACGCCGAACACCACCAATGTGCTCGTCGATTGCCGGCCCGAGGCTGCCACCTGCGCCTCGGGGCAAGCGACGGCCACCGACCAGCGCGACATCGGCGACCGGCTGTACGCCGACACGACGTGCGTGCCGTCCGTCGCGATGCCGTCGCGCGTGCCTTCCTCGTTGCGCCCGATCGCATCCCAAAGCTGCGGGCTCGCATGCCTTCCCACGAACCGGTCCGGCTCGCGCGTGCGCGCCGCCAGCGTGCCCGCCGGATCGATGATCGCCGACACCCACTCGTCGGGCAGCCGCTCACGCGTCAATACCGCCTGCATGGCGCTGGGCGGCAGCACCAGGCTGAGGTCGTAGGCATGCACGCCATCGATGCCCACCGGCAGCACGATCCAGATCTCGGAAGGGGTGTTGTCCGAGGAGACCACCATCGGCCACACACGCGGCGTGCCGATCGCCTCGCCGTTCCAGTCAGACATCGGCACGCCCGCGCGCCAGCCACCGCTTCTCTGCCCCGAAGTATCCACCAGCCGGCGCCCGGCCGGGTCGCTGAGCACCACACGGCCGCCCATCACCACCGTCGCGCGCGCCAGGCGCTCGAAGCCGGCCAGGTCGCCGCTCCGCAGCTCGCTCGCCGCCGCCAGCGTGTGCAGCAGCGTCTCGCCCTGCACGAACTCCCTGTCCACCAGCTGGCTGAGACCGTGCGCCGTCTGGCGCAGCGCGGTCTCGGCCCCCGCGCGGGCGATCGCGTAGATCCGCCAGGTCAGCACGGCCGAAAACGCCAGGCCCGGCACCAGCAGCAATGCGACCAGACGCAGCAGACGGTGACGAACCGTCCGCGCCAGGTGGCGCGGCACCGAAGGTGGGGCGGCGGGAAAATCCAACATGACGGCGCGAGGGGTCCTCGTCAGGTCTCACCGCCTGACACCCGAACATACAAGCTTCCTGTGCCGATGAGCAGCCTATCGTTCCGGCGTGGCCTGTAACGACTTGTTAATATCGCGCCCGTAACTTGAGGGACACAGGGCAGGAACCAGGCAACCATGGAAATCATCTGCATTCAGGGCACGGCACCAGGCCGCATCGTCGCCACACTCTCGCACGGCATCCGCGTGCGGCAAATCGCGATGACGGTGCAGCAGCATCCTGCCGGCGGCTGGCACGTCGCCCAGCCAGATGGCAGCTTCGGGCCGCGCTGCCTGGCCGTCAGCACCGCCATCCTCCTCGACGCCAGCGACGCATTCGCCGAGGAACCCGAGATGGCGCCGGTTCGCGCGCGCGTTGCGGAGTATGTGGTGGGTTAGAAAAGCAAGGCGTTCTTTTCTGAAGAAAAGAACCAAAAGACTTTGGCGAGTGCTGTCGCGGACTCGCCGGCTGATAGTCGCTGTGCGACTACTCATCCTCGTCCAGAAAGAACTGGTCCGCTTCCTCGTCGTAGTTGAACAGCTCGGCAAACCTGCCCCATCCGATCACCGCGCGCAGCGTGTCCTCGGCATATTCGGGCGACATGTGGTCTTCCAGCTCGTCGCGAAACCGCACGGCGCTGGCACGATGGTTCCAACGTTCGTCCAGAACCGCGCGCACGTTCGAGGCAAGCTTCACCCGGTTGCGCAACGCAGTCGCAAACAAGGTCTTGCGCTCGTCCACATCGGCGTCGGCAAACCTGCGGCCCGCCTCGGTCAGCTTCAGATCGCCTTCCTCGAGCTCGCCGAACTGCAGCAACGCCAACGTCTCGCCCAACGGCAGCAACTCGTCCAACTCCAGTTGCAACGCCCCGGCCAGCGGCGGCAGGTCCGCCCGCCCGCGATACGGCTCGCCGGCCAGCGTCTCGATCAAGCCCGAGAGCAAGTTGATGTTGACCGGATGCAGCGCCAGCGCCGCGTCCTTGGCCGGCGCGTCGGCCGCCCCGCCCTGCGCGGGTGCCGGCACCGTCGTCGCCCGCCGAGTCATCAGGGCATAGATGTCGTCGACGAACTTGCGAAACGCCGCGTCGTGCCGGTTGCGCGGATGCGGGAACGGCACCGCCAATTCCTGCGCCACACGGCCCGGATTGGAGGAGAACACCAGGATGCGGTCGCACATCAGCACCGCTTCCTCGATGTTATGCGTCACCATCAGGATGGAACGCACCGGCAGCTTGTCTTCCATCCACAGATCGATCAGGTCGGTGCGCAACGTCTCCGCCGTCAGCACGTCCAATGCCGAGAACGGCTCGTCCATCAGCAACAGGTCCGGATGCACCACCAGCGCGCGCGCCAGTCCCACGCGCTGCCGCATCCCGCCCGACATCTCCTTCGGATAGGCGTCCTCGTAGCCGCCCAGCCCGATAAGGTCGATCGCCTCCTCGGCCCGGCGATGCCGTTCCGCCCGCGCCACGCCCTGCGCCTCCAGCCCCAGTTCCACGTTCTCCTGCACCGTCAGCCACGGAAACAGCGCGAAACTCTGGAACACCATCGCCACCCCCTCGGCCGGCCCGGTGAGCGGCGCGCCACGCCAGATCACATCGCCTGCGGTCGGTTTCAGCAGGCCGGCGACGATGCGCAGCAGCGTGGATTTGCCCGAGCCCGACCGTCCCAACAGACCCACGATCTCGCCGGCGCGGATCGTGACATCGACATTGTCCAGCACGACGAAGTCGCTGGAGGCGTCCTTGTGATAGGCTTGCTTGCAGTTGCGGACTTCAAGGAGGGTCAAGGAAGCAGTCCTTTTTTGAGAAGCTTCCCGCCCCGGATTGGCCACGCAGGAGCAAAAATCTTTTGCTTCTTTTCGTCAGAAAAGAAGGCCTTGCCTACATTCTAAGTCTCTTGCTGGAATACGCATACATCGGCCGCCAAACCAGCCGGTTGAAGCTCAACACGAACCCCGCCATCACAACCATCCCCAGCAGAACCCGCGCCGTGTCCCCGCGCACCGTCGCCTCCTGGATATACGCGCCCAGCCCATGCGCGCGCACCGTCGTCCGCCCCCATGTCGCCAGCTCCGCCAGCAGCGACGCGTTCCACGAACCGCCGGACGCGGTGATGGCACCGGTGACGAAATACGGGAAAATCCCAGGCAATATCACCCGCCGCCACCACAGCCAGCCGCCCACGCGAAAGTTCTTCGCCGCCTCCTGCAGATCGCCGGGAAACGCCGCCGCACCGGCGATCACGTTGAACGCGATATACCATTGCGTTCCAAGAATGATCAGCGGCGTCAGCCAGATATCCGGGTTGAGCGAATACCGCACGATGAACACCACGAAGATCGGGTAGAACAGGTTGGCCGGAAACGCCGCCAGGAACTGCGCCGCCGCCCCCATGCTGCGCGCCAGCTTCGGCCGCAACCCGATCATCACCCCCAACGGCACCCAGATCAGCGTCGCGACCACGATCAGCGCGCTCACCCGCAGCATCGTATAGAAACCAAGCAGCAATGCGGTGCCCACATCGCCCAGACCCAGATTGCCCGCACGGCAGAACAGCACGATGCGCGTCGCCGCCAGCGTCGTGACCACCGCCAGCAGCGCGAACCAGATATAATCCGTCCGTCGCGACACGCGCGCATCGGTCGCATGCCGCCGCCGGCGCCGCGCCAGCCGCAACCCGCTCACCACCAGGAACGCGTCGCCCAGCGCATCGCCCGCCCGCCGCAGCAACCGTGTCCGCCGCAGCATCGCCAGCATCCAGGGGTCCTCGCCCTGGTCCACCTGCGTCGTCTCGAACCGGAACTTGCCGCTCCATGCCACCAACGGACGAAACAGCAACTGGTCGTACGCCAATATCACCAGCAGCATCGCCACAATCGCATACAGCACCGCGTGGATGTTCTGCCCGAGCAGGGCGACCGCGATATAGCTGCCGATCCCCGGCAACTGGAACGACGTGTCGCCCACCGTCACCGCCTCGCTCGCCACCAGCGCGAACCAGCCGCCCGACATCGACATCATCATGTTCCACACCAGCCCGGGCGTGGCGAACGGCACTTCCAGCCGCCAGAAACGCTGCCACGGCGAGAGTCCGAACCCGCGGCTTGCCTCGTCCAGATCCGACGGGATCGTGCTCAGCGACTGGAACATGCTGAACGCCATGTTCCAGGCCTGGCTGGTGAAGATCACGAAAATCACCGCGAACTCCGCGCCGATCACCTGGCCCGGAAACAGCCCCAGGAAGAACGTCACGGTGAAGGTCAGAAACCCGAAAATCGGCAGGCTCTGCAATATGTCGAGAATGGGCACCATCACCATCCCCGCGCGCCGGTTCTTCGCGGCCAACGTCGCGTAGGTAAAGGTGAACAGCAGCGAACACGCCAGCGCCGCGAACATCCGCATCACCGTGCGCAGCGCATAGCCCGGCAGGTAACTCGGCTCGAGATGGATCGCGGTGACCGCCGGGGTCGCCAGCGGCAGGAACGTATGCCGAGCCGCATGGCCGACCGCGATCAGCAGGGCGGCCACGAACAGCAGTGCTGCCGCATCGAAGCCGTTGGGCAGGCGTCGCACGCTGGCGGTGGCGGTCGGGCGGGGTTCGGACATTCGGGTCGTTCCCCCCTGTTGTCGGGCGGTGCTAGACTAGGGAAGGACAGGAAGGAAGGCGTCCTTTTTTGAAAAAAAGGACCAGAAAACTCTTGCGAGTTGGCTAGGCGGCTGGATGGTTCCCTGGCGCATCGGCAAGAACGTGCCCTGGACGGTGTCCTGGACTGGCGAGCAGTCGTACGATCTGCACCCTTCGGCACTGTTTCCGGGGCTCACCGAGCTTGTGCAAACCGAGGCACTCGGCCTTGGCACGCCGCGCTTTGCCGCCGTCCATCTCGGGCGGCAGCGCGCCGGCATGGTCGAGCATCTCTGCCACGTCTGCGGCCGCCGCACCCCCGCGCGCGACCGCTACATCTTCCCCGCCAACTCCGGCAATTTCGTCACCATCGACGACAATTCCCGGCGCTACGCCGGCAACGTGCCCCCCGTGCACCTCGCCTGCGCCCACCGCGCCCAACGCCTCTGCCCGCATCTGCGCGGTGCCATGGCCAGGCTGCTCCCCTACCCCGACGAGGAAAGCCTCATCGTCCCCCTCCGCGACGTGCCGGCCGGCATGGAGGAACTCGCGAAATCGTTGCCGCCGCGCGCCAGAACAGTGTTCACTTACCTCCGCATTCACGGCCCCCGCTTCACCCGCGCCGTCGAACGGATGCGCGCCGACGCCCCACATCAAGCCTGACACACGGCGCCACGCCGCCGACCCGCGGCAATGCCGTGTCAGGGGTCACAGCGGCCACTGCCAGGTGCCCCGTCCAGCCAGAACGTTCGTGCGTCCGCCCGCCATGCTACGGATTGCAACGCGGCTTACTATTGGCTTGATGCACTCAAACCCGCTCGCCATCTCCAGCGTATGGAACACACATCTTCTCGCACCATCGCGTCAGGAGCCCATACGATGACCGGCCTTACCCGTCGCCTTCTCTTCGCCACCGCCCTCTGCGCGCCGCTCGCCGCAACACCTGCCTTCGCCTATCACGGCGGCGGCGGCGGCGGCGGCGGCTACCACGGTGGTGGTGGCGGCGGCTATCACGGCGGCTACGGGGGTGGCGGCTATCACGGCGGCTACGGCGGTGGCGGCTATCACGGCGGCTATGGCGGCGGCGTCGGTTATCGCGGCGGCTACGGCTACCGCGGCGGCTATGGCTATGGCTATCACGGCGGCTTCGGTTATGGCGGATACGGCTATGGCGGCTGGCGCGGTGGCTACGGCTATGGTTGGCGCGGCGGCTTCTACCCGGGCTACGGCATCGGGTTCGGCGGTGTCGCCGTCGGCGTCCCAGTCTGCGCCTATCCGTACGGCTATTATTGCGGCGCCTATCCTTACTGATCGCGTTCCACCGGGGCGGCTCTTCCCGCCCCGGTCCGCGTCTCCCGCATTGCACTGCACCCACGCCGGGCGATAAACGCCAGCGATGGACGATACCGAGCCACTGCTCCCCATACTCGTGGCACCCCACCGCGCCCTGAAAACCAAGGCACGCCCGATCGCCACCGCCGACATGGACCGGGTGCGCGACGTCGTCCCGCGCATGTTCGCCGCCATGTACGCAGCCCCCGGCATCGGCCTCGCCGCCCCGCAGATCGACATCGGCTTGCGTCTGGCCATCGTCGACCTGCAACCCGGCGAACAGCGTCAGCCGATCGTGCTGATCAACCCGGAAATCCTGCGCGTCAGCGAAGACTGGGCCGAGCGCGAGGAAGGCTGCCTCTCGCTACCCAACATGTATGCCCAGATCACCCGCCCCGCCGGCGTTCGCGTCGGCTACACCGACCTCGACGGCAAACGCCGCGAGATCGACGCCGACGGCCTGATGTCCGCCTGTCTGCAGCACGAGATCGACCACCTGGACGGTGTGCTGTTTGTCGACCATCTGTCGGTGCTGAAACGGAACATGATCATGCGCAAGCTGGCCAAGGAGCAGAAGGCAGGCAAGTGAAGCAGGGCCCTTGAAGTCCGAAGACTGCAATTTTCCTGTCAAAGGACCGCGTCCTTGAACCTCGCCTTCCTCGGCTCCCCCGCCTTCGCCGTCCCCGCCCTGCAAGCCCTCCACGCCGAACACACCATCAGCGCAGTCTATTGCCAGCCCCCGCGCCCCGCCCACCGCGGCCAGGCGCTCACACGCTGCGCCGTCCACGAAGCCGCACTCTCGCTCGGCCTGCCCGTACGCACTCCCGCCCGCCTGCGCCGCGACGCCGCGGAGCACGCAGCCTTCGCCGCCCTGAACCTCGACGCCGCCATCGTTGCCGCCTACGGCCTCATCCTGCCGGCCGAGATGCTCGTCGCCCCCGCACGCGGCTGCCTCAACATCCACGCGAGCCTGCTGCCACGCTGGCGCGGCGCCGCCCCCATCCACGCCGCCCTCCTGGCCGGCGACGCGGAAACCGGCATCACCATCATGCAGATGGACGAGGGGCTCGACACCGGCGCCATGCTTGCCAGCCGAGCCATCCCGATTGGCCCGCGCGACACCACGCCCGACCTGCACGACGCGCTTGCCACCCTCGGCGCCCGCCTGATCCTGCAAACCCTTTCCGACCCGCCGAACCCCACAGCGCAGCCCGAAGAGGGCGTCACCTACGCAGCCAAACTCACCCGCGACGACGGCCGCCTCGACCTCACCCGCCCCGCCGCCGCGCTCGACCGCCAGATACGCGCCCTCACCCCCTGGCCAGGCACCTTCGCCACGCTCGACAACCAGCCCCTCAAGATCCTGCAAGCCGAACCGGCATACGGCAACGGCGCGCCCGGCCAGATCCTCTCACCCGACTTCACCATTGCTACCGGCCAGGGCGCGCTCCGGCTGCTGCGCGTCCAACGACCCGGCCGCCCCGGCATGCAAGGCGACGCCTTCCTGCGCGGCCTGCCCAAATGGCCGGCTTTGGCGCTGACGTGACTGTCGCCGAGCTCCCTGCGCCGACGCTCCAGCGCTGGGCCCTGCAGATCGAATATGACGGCACCCATTTCGTCGGCTGGCAGGCCCAGATCGACGGCCCCTCGATCCAGTCAACCCTCGAAGCGTCAATTGCCCGCCTGGAAGGCCGCCGCGCCCCGCTCACTTGCGCCGGCCGCACGGATTCCGGCGTCCACGCTTCAGGTCAGGTCGCGCATGTCGACCTCGCCCGCATCATCACCGGCGAGAAACTCCTCGCCGCGCTTAACTACCATCTCAAGCCACATCCTATCGCGGTGCTACGTGCCGCACCCGTGCCGCCCGGCTTCAGCGCCCGGTTTTCCGCCATCGGCCGCGCCTACCGCTACCGCATCCTCAACCGCCCCGCCCGCGCAGCACTTCTCGCCCGCCAGGTCTGGCACCTGCCGCGCACGCTCGACATCGCCGCGATGCAACGGGGTGCAGACCACCTGCTCGGCCGCCACGATTTTACCAGCTTCCGCGCCGCTGCCTGCCAGGCCAACTCGCCGCTCCGGACACTCGACCGGCTCGACGTCTCGCGCACCGGCGAAATCGTCGAGATCGCCGCCGAAGCGCGCAGTTTCCTGCACCATCAGGTACGCAACATGGTCGGCACGCTCAGGCTCGTCGGCGAAGGCCGGATTGCGCCGGAGGCGCTGGCCACGATACTCGCAGCCCGCAATCGCGCCGCGGCCGGCCCTACGGCGCCGCCGGACGGCCTTTGCCTGATCGCCGTCCGCTACCCATCAAGCCCGTTCGCCGACCTGCAGTAGCCCAGCCTGTCAGCCGTGATCGGCCGACGACCGGCCCGACGCCTCGTTCAACGACGCCGTCAACTCGCCCGGCGGCCGAATGCCTTCCGACTTGCCGGACAACGGATCGTTCGATCCGCCGATACCGGTCCGGTCGCGATTGAACCGATGCCGCTTGACCGACAGAAGGTTCCAGACAAGGAATGCGGCGACAAGAATAAATGTCGCCAGCATGAGCAGTGTGATTGGATGCATGACGCGCCTACCAAGTTTGTTGGCCATACAAACATCCGGGCTTCGTGCAGTTGCGATCAAGAACTTTCGATAGCAGCAACGTGACGGGCGCCCGGGGGACCATCGGCAGCGCGCCCATGGCATTTGTGCTGTCGCTGGCAGCCGTCCTTCTGTTCCTCGCCGTGTTGCCGGTCACTGTTCCCTTCGTCATCATCGACCACAAACTCTCGACCGGACGCATGCGCCGGCAAGCTGCTCGCACCCTCTGCACATGCTGCGCGCACCTGCTCGGCCGAAATGCGCTGGACCGCGCAAACGAACTGCAGGCCGTGCGCTTCGCATCATTCCCGCCGGACGTGCGGCCCCGCATCGTGCGCCTGGCCGACGCGGTCTGCACCGTTTGCGGCACGCACTATCGCTTCGCCCAAGGGCACTTCACCCTCGTGCCACGCCCGCCTGCCGCATCCGATCAGGCGATTGTCACGCGACCCGGGGGAACACCATTCTGATGGTCGTGCCTTCGCCGGGGCGCGTCTCCAGCTCCAGCTTGCCGCCGGATTGTTCGACGAAGCCCTTGACCATCGACAGGCCGAGGCCGGTGCCGCGGCCGACTTCCTTGGTGGTGAAGAACGGCTCGGTGGCGCGGCGGGCGATATCGGGCGACATGCCGATGCCGGTGTCGCGCACGGCCACTTCGACGGCTTCCTGCGAGCCGCGTTCCTCGAGCAAGCGGGCACGGGTGGAGATTTCGATCTCGCCACCCGCATCGTGGGCCGCGTCCGCCGCGTTGCGCACCAGGTTGAGCAGCGCCATCTCGAGCTGGCTCGCATCGAGCGAGGCGGCCAGCCGTTCGCGCGCCAGATGCAGCCGCACCCTGCCGGCGGACCCGGCCATCTGGTCCAGGATCGCGTCGCACCCGCTCAGCGCCTCCCCCAGATCGAGCGTGCGGTCGTCGTGGAACTGCCGGCGCGAGAACGACAGCATCTGGTGCGTCAGTTTCGAGGCGCGCTGAGCCCCCCAGCTCGCCCGCTCGATCTGCCGCAGTCTGCGGTCCCCGTCCTGTTCGCGTTCGAGCTGTTCGAGGTTGCCAAGCACGATCGTCATCAGATTGTTGAATTCATGCGCCACGTTGGAGGCCATCGAGCCCAGCGTCTCGAGCCGCTGGGACTGTTGCAGCACCGCTTCGGCCTCCCGCCGGCGCGTCACGTCGAGCTGGCTGGCGAAGTGATAGACGAGCTCGCCCTTGGTATCGACTACGGGACTGATGAACAGTGCGTTCCAGAACGCCGACCCGTCCTTGCGGTAATTCACCAGCTCGAGATGGACATCTTCGCGGGCATCCAATGCACGCCTGATTTCGGCGACCGTCGCAGGGTCGGTCCGCTCGCCTTGCAGGAAGCGGCAATTACGCCCGACGATTTCGGCCTGCGTGTAGCCGGTGAGCTGTTCGAACGCCTGGTTGCAGAACACGATGGCATTGTCGGGCTGGCGCGGATCGGTCAGGCACATCGGCATCCGGCTCATCTGCACGGCGGCAAAGAAGATGTCCGACCCCGCCCGCCCACCGCTGAGGCCGATCACGTTGCGGCCATCGGCCGAATGGTGCCCCGGCTCGTCCGCGGTCGCCTGGGGCGTGCCGTGCGGGCGTTTTGCCGGGTGTGAGGTCTTCGGCATCGGTGATATCCGGCTCCGGCTTCAGGTTGCAGCCCCGAACGTGACCGCACGCCCAGGAACGAAGCCAACGGCGCGCGAGTTTAGAAGAAAATCGCGTCGAGGTGTGCAATCGTGTGCGTTCTGCTGGTCGAAGACGAGTCCTTGATCAGGGAAGTCATGGCCGAAAGTCTGCAGTCGGCCGGGTTCGAGGTGCTCGACGTAGCTGACGGCACGCAGGCGGTGCACACCCTGCACGACCGGCCGCAGCGGTTCAGCATCCTGGTGACCGATTTCCACATGCCGGGCGATTTCAACGGCGCCCAGGTGGCCGCCGAGTTGCGCGCAGTCAGGCCCGACCTGCCGGTCATCATCGTTACCGGACGGCCGGAAGTATTGCAGGCATCCTGGCGCGCGGAGCTCGACTACAACCTGCTGGTAAAGCCGTATCTGCCTAGTCAACTAATCGGCCTTGTGCGCTCGCTCGTGCATCGCCCGGTTGCATGAAGTGAATGCAGCCGCATGCTGCAAGTCAAGAATTGCAGGCTCGACAGTTCAAACGCACGGATGCGTTACCGTCACTTGCCATGACTGCATCACGCCTGCGTTACACTAGACGTTACGGCTAGTTATACATGCCAGCTCGTGTACAAACCGGATACGCACAAACAATCGGCTTGTGCTCCTACTCGCCTGGGGATCCAGGTGGGTTTTCCATGTCCCGGGGATATCTCATTTTGAAACAGCTTCTCGCCTGCACCGTGTTCGGTCTTCTCGCCTGCGTCGCCACGGCACCTGCCCAGGCCAGCATCATCGTCTCCCTGGTCGGCAATCCGGTCAGCGTCGCCGGCGGCTTCGACTACACCTACAGCGCCACGCTCTCGGCCGATGAAGAGCTGGACCCGAAGGTCAGCGCCGACTTCTTCACGGTGTACGATTTCGGCGCGGCGACACTGACCGGCACGACCGGCTTCCTCGGAAATGCCAACTGGTCCTCGCTGCTCAATGCCAATCTCACGTCCTATGCGCAGGCCGAGAACCCGAACAACATCAGCTCCATCGATGACGTCCGGTTCACCTATACCGGCGCTGCCATCACCGGCGCGTTCCTCAACAAGGGCGCGGCCGGCAATCTCGGCACGTTCACGCTGTTCACCACGAACACCGGCCCCTTGGCTCTGTTCCTGAACGACCAGGACGCACAGCTGCAGAAATACGCGCCCGGCTCCGCGACGAACGATACGACCGACGCCAACATCGCCTCGGTCGCCGTGCCCACAAACGGCCGTGCCGTTCCCGAGCCCGCTTCGCTGGCTCTGCTCGGCCTGGGCGTTGCAGCCCTCGCCTTCACACGCCGCGGCTTGCGCGCCGCCGTCTGAGTAGTTGACCGAAGCGGGCCCTCCTCGTCCGGGAGGGTCCGCTTCGTGGTCATCTTGAAAGTTGGTGCCCACCACCGGACTTGAACCGGTACGCCCGAAAGCTGCGGATTTTAAGTCCGCTGCGTCTACCATTCCGCCAGGCGGGCAGCGTGTCCCTGGTGCCCTTCAACGGCCCGGGTTGGCAAGACACAGCCCCGCTGACCGCTGAAAAATACAATTCTCATCGGCGAAAAGAACCCTTTCTCGCCTTCTTTCACGTGCATAAACGCTGCACCCATGTACCGCGCGCCGGCCATCCCACCCCCATTGCCGTCCTACGCGCCCCCCAGCCCCTGGCGCCCTGAAGCTGCGCCCAATCCCCCGCATGCACCCGCGCCTCCGCCCACTCCCGCTTCACGTGCCCCCGCGTCACGTAAGCGACGCATCCCCTGGCGCCTCATCCGCTGGTCCGTCATCGCCTTTGTCTGGCTGGGCGTCGCCGGCGCGGTCATGCTCGCCTGGTTCGTCCGCGACCTGCCCCGCCCGGAGGATGCGCTCGACGCCATCCGCCGTCCCAGCCTGATCCTGCAGGACCGCAACGGCGCGACCATCGCCACCTACGGCGACGTGGTCGGCGAGGCGCTCCGGCTGCGCGACCTTCCCCGTTTCCTGCCCGACGCCGCCGTCTCCGTCGAAGACCGGCGCTTCTGGACGCATGGCGGCCTCGACCCCTGGGGCCTGGCGCGTGCTTTGGTCGTCGATATCCGCGCCGGGCATGTGGTCCAGGGCGGCTCCACCATAACCCAGCAGGTCGCCAAGACCCTGTTCCTGTCCAACGCGCGCACCTTCCGGCGCAAAATACAGGAGCTGATCCTCACCCTCTGGCTCGAGCGCCACTTCACCAAGACCGAAATCCTCGAGATCTGGCTCAACCGCGTCTATCTCGGCAGCGGGGCGTGGGGCGTGGACGCGGCGGCCCACATCTATTTCGGCGTCTCCGCCCGCCGCCTGAACCTCTGGCAATCGGCCGTCATCGCCGGGCTCCCCCGCGCGCCCTCCCGCTTCAACCCGCGCACCGATGCCCATGCCGCAGCCGCCCGCGGCCGCGAAGTGCTGGCCGCCATGGTCGCCGCCGGCGCCATTACCCAGGACGCCTCCACCCAGGCCGCGTCGCAGATGCGCTTCGGCACCCACCCGCAAGGCGATGGCTGGTTCGCCGACTGGGCCGCCAGCCAGGCGCAAACGCTCGTTCCGCCTGGCACCGACGCCATCCTGCGCTCCACCGTCGACAGCCGCCTGCAGACCACGGCCGAGACCCGCATCGCCGCCATCCTCGATGGGCCGGGCCGCCGCGTGGGTGCGACCGAGGCCGCCTGCATCGTGCTCGATGCCGACACCGGCGCCGTGCGCGCCATGGTCGGCGGCCGCACTTACGGCGCCGGCGCCTATAACCGCGCCACCATCGCCCGCCGCCAGCCCGGCTCAGCTTTCAAGCCGTTCGTCTGGCTGGCCGCGCTCGAACACGGCATGCGCCCCGACGACACGGTGCTGGACGCGCCGCTCACGATCGACGGCTGGAGCCCGCAGGATTTCGAACCCGGCTGGCGCGGCCAGGTCACGCTGCAACACGCCCTTGCCCTCAGCCTCAACACCGCAGCCGTCCGCCTCGAACAGCGCGTCGGCGGCCCGCAGGACGTGGCCGAAGTCGCCCACCGCCTCGGTGTGGCCGACAAGCTCCCCCGCGTGCCCGCCCTCGCCTTGGGCACCGGCGAGGTGGGCCTGCTGGAGATGACGGCGGCCTACGCCACGTTTTTCAACGGCGGCAAACGCGTCACCCCGCACGCGATCGCCACCGCGCTGGTCGATCACACACCGCATTCGGTCACCTTCACCGACCCGATCCAGGTGGTCAGCCCCGATCTTGCGGTGATGATGTCGCGCATGATGGCGGCCGTCGTGCGCGAGGGCACCGGCCATGGTGCCTCCATCCCCGGCCGCCTCGTCGCCGGCAAGACCGGCACCACACAGGACAACCGCGATGCCTGGTTCATCGGCGCGGTGGATGGGCGCGTGATCGGGGTTTGGGTGGGGCGTGACGATGATGCGCCGATGCGCGGAGTGATGGGCGGGGGCTTGCCGGCGACCTTGTTTCGGCAGATCGGCGCCACAATAAGGTAGAGCGTACCTGCCACCCTGCCGTCATGCCCGGGGTCGTCGCTTGTATCCACGCGGTTGAGCAAGCGCGCTGCCCGGCGTGCCCATCCGTATCGGAGCTGCAACCCCGACAACGCCACCACCGCGTGAATACGCGGGACAAGCCCGGGCATGACGTCGCCAAACGCAACCCTGCGCAAGCACATCGCCGAGTTCCTGGAGCCACCCCATGCAATACAACAAACTAGGCCGAACCGGCCTGCTCGTCTCCGAACTCTGCCTCGGAACCATGACCTTCGGCGGCGGCGAAGGCATGTGGCAGAAGATCGGCGCGCTGCCGCAGGCCGAGGCCGAGCAGCTTGTCGGCCGCTCCATCGATGCGGGCATCAACTTCATCGACACGGCGGACGTTTATGCGGAGGGTTTGTCCGAGCAGATCACCGGCCAGGCGCTGCGCAACCTGAAGACGCCGCGGGACCAGATCGTGGTTGCCACCAAGTGCTTCGGCCAGACCGGACCGGGCATGAACGAGCGGGGCAACTCGCGCGCCCACGTCATCGAGGCCTGCAAGGCGAGCCTCAAGCGCCTGCAGCTCGACCATATCGACCTCTACCAGATACATGGTTTCGATCCGGTGACGCCGATCGAGGAGACCGTGCGCGCGCTCGATACGCTCGTGCAGCACGGCCATGTCCGCTATGTCGGCGTGTCGAACTGGGCCGCCTGGCAGATCGTCAAGGCGCTGGGCATCGCCGAGCGCGAGCACCGGGCGCGTTTCGAGTCGCTGCAGGCCTATTACACACTGGCCGGTCGCGACCTGGAGCGCGAGATCGTGCCCATGCTGCGCCACGAACATGTGGGCTTGATGGTCTGGAGCCCGCTCGCCGGCGGCCTGCTCAGCGGCAAGTATGGGCGCGACGAGATGCCGGCCGATGGCCGCCGCTCGAAATTCGAGTTCCCGCCGATCGAGCCGCACGCGTTCGACATCATCGACGCCATGCGCCCGATCGCCGAGGCGCACGGCGTCTCCTGCGCGCAGATCGCCATCTCCTGGCTGCTGCACCGCCGCGCCGTCACCAGCGTCATCATCGGCGCCAAGCGCGTGGACCAGCTCGACGACAATATCGCCGCGACCAAGATCGATTTGACCGAGGCCGAGATGGATACGCTGGACCAGGTCAGCGCGCTCCGGCGCGAATATCCCGGGTGGATGTTCGAGACGCAGGGGGCCCGGGGGAAGCTGCTGGCGGAGTTGGGTCGCAAGGCGGCGAGGTAAGC
Source organism: uncultured Alphaproteobacteria bacterium (assembly GCA_963848205.1). Lineage (GTDB taxonomy): Bacteria > Pseudomonadota > Alphaproteobacteria > Acetobacterales > Acetobacteraceae > BOG-908. The sequence goes on from CAWKCV010000004.1 coordinate 197,967, forward strand.
AGTCCTTCTTGGAAACAAGGACCAAAAAACTTTTGCTTGTTTATGGGTTTTGCGGGCCGACCTATGTGGGGTGATGCGCGCGGCTTTTCGATGAATCTCATGTCTCCTGCTGTTGGCCTCAATCTGGCGCGTGCTGTCGATCGCGCGGTCGGCGAACTGCGTCGCGGTGTGGCTGTGGTGGTCGTCTGTGCGGACGGCGCGCGTCATCTGGCGTTGCCGGCCGAGACGGCCAGCGAAGCCACGCTGCAGGAATGCCTGGCGGCGTCCGGCGGGCCGGCCGTGTTGTTGCTGGCTCGCTCGCGCGCGGCTTCGCTCGGCTATCATCCGCCGGATGCCACCGAAGCGGGCGGGATCGCGCTGCCGCTTTCACCTGGCCAGCTGAACGTCACCAGCCTGCGACAGCTCGCCGATCCCACGTTCACCCCGCCGGCACCCGCCGGTCTGCCGACCGCCTATCCTGCTTCCGCGCCGGCGGCGATCGCATTGGCCAAGCTCGCCCGGCTGCTGCCGGCCATGCTGGCGGCCTCGGCGGGTCCGGATACAAGGGGCCTGCTCGACGTGGCGGCCGAGGACGTGCTCGCCTACACAGGCAAGACGGACGAGGCGCTTGCCCAGGCGGTGACGGCGCGCGTGCCGCTGGAGGATGCGCCGGATACGCGCATCGTGGCGTTCCGCCCGCCCGATGGCGGCATCGAGCACCTTGCCATCCTCATCGGGGCGCCCGAGGCCGCCGAGGCTCCGCTGGTGCGGGTGCATTCGGAGTGTTTCACCGGCGACATCCTGGGCAGCCGGCGCTGCGATTGCGGGCCGCAGCTTCATCAGGCGCTACGCCGGATGCAGGCCGAGGGCGCCGGGATCATCCTTTACATGGCGCAGGAAGGCCGCGGGATCGGCCTTGTCAACAAGCTGCGCGCGTATCGCCTGCAGGACGAGGGGCTGGATACGCTGGATGCGAACCGCGCGCTGGGCTATGGCGCCGACGAGCGGAGTTTCGCGCCCGCCGCCACGATGCTGCGCCGCCTCGGCATCACGCGCATTCGCCTGCTGACCAACAACCCCGCGAAAATCGCCGGCCTGCAAGCGCACGGCATCCAGATCGAGAGCCGTGTCAGCCACACCATCCCCGCCAACGGCGAAAACAACGACTATCTCGCCACCAAAGCCACCCGCTTCGGCCACCTGCTGACATAGCAAGATTTTTTGGTCCTTTTTCAAAAAAGGACTGCTTCCTCAAGAGTCCCATCCCCAATGTCCATCGCCACCATCGGCCCAGACCGCTTCCTGCGTTTCCAAGGCCAAACCTTCCGCGCCGCCATCGGCGAGGCCGGCATCGCCAAGCGCAAGGTCGAGGGCGACAGCGCTACCCCGTCCGGCCTCCTCCCCTTACGGCGCATTCTCTACCGTGCCGACCGTGTCGCCCGGCCCAGCACGAGGCTGCCCACCGAACCGCTCTCTCCGCAGGATGGCTGGTGCGACGAGGCGACCGACAAAGCCTACAACCGCATGGTCAACCTGCCATATGACGCGCACCACGAGGAGCTGTGGCACCGCGACGAGCTCTACGACATCATCGGGATACTAGGCTGGAACGACGCGCCGGTGGAGCGCGGGCGCGGGTCGGCGATATTCCTGCATTGTGCGCGCCCGGACTACGCGCCAACCAAGGGGTGTGTGGCGCTGGCAATGCCGGACCTGGTCGCCGTTCTGGCGGCCGGGCTCGATGCGCTTCAGGTCGGATAGCCGAGCGCCGCGTAGATGCGGGTGGAGGGCGGCCAAGCGTGCATCACCGGCGCGCGCCAGGCAAGGGCGGCCCAGCCTAGGCCCAGCAGTATGAGAGCGCTTGCGGCCCAACTGGCCGATACCAGCAGCACGCCGCCGCGCGGTGGCGAGGCCTGCGCGGCGGCCAGGGCCACACGCTGCAGCCGGTCGGGCACCACATCGGGATGCATCGAGCCCAGCTCCGCCGCGCTTTCGGCCGCCGGTCCGCCCGCCGGTTGCACGGGCTTCGGTTCCGGGCTGGGCGCCTTCGCTGGCGGGGCCGCCGCCGCAGGGAGAGCAGCCGCCGCAGGGAGAGCAGGCGATGCCGGGAGAGCAGGTGCGCCTGGCGCGAAATCCGCCTTGCAACGCGCGCAGCGCAGCGTCCGCCCTGCCTGCAGCACGGTTTCGGGCACCGCATAAGCGGCTTCGCAGTTCGGGCAGACGACGCGCATGATAGGACCGATCCTGCACCACTTCGATTGCCAGGTGGTAATTGGCAATCGCCCGGCCTTGGCGTCTAGAAAGCAGCGCGCCGTCGCAATGCGCCCACCCGCCACGCCGATCGAGGAAACCCGTCCGCCAGCATGTCAGCGACCCAACCAGACCGCGCGATCCTGTCGCTCGAAAGCGTCCGGCTCAGCTATGGCGGCGGCCAGCCGGTGCTGCACGACATCGGTTTTGCCGTCGCGGCCGGCGCCTTCCACTGGCTGCTCGGACCCTCCGGCAGCGGCAAGACCAGCCTGCTCCGCCTGCTCACGCTCAATGTCCGCCCGACATCCGGCCGCCTCCGCCTGCTCGGCACGCAGATCGACACAGCACCCCGTGCCGACCTGCCGGCGCTGCGCCGCCGGATCGGCATCGTGTTCCAGGATTTCCGCCTGCTGCCGCACCTCTCCGCATTCGACAACGTCGCCTTGCCCCTCCGCCTCGCCCGGCGCGCGGAGCCGCAACTCCGGGCGGACGTCGCTGACATGCTGGATTGGGTGGGCCTGGCCGACCGCGCGCACGCTTTGCCCGCTTCGCTTTCCGGCGGCGAGCAGCAGCGCGTCGCCATCGCCCGCGCGGTCATTGCCCGCCCGGCCCTTCTGCTGGCCGACGAGCCTACCGGCAATCTGGACGACGCCCAGGCGAGCCGCCTGATGCAGCTCCTCTCCGAGCTGAACCGGCTCGGCACCACCATCATCGTTGCCACCCACAATCTCGACCTCGTCCGGCGCCACCCGGCCCCGTCGATCCATCTGCACGAAGGCCGTCTCCACGACGCGCCTGCCGACGAGCCCCAGCACAGCCAAGCGGAATGCGCCGCATGAGCGCGACCATCCACGCGACGGCCAGCCCGGACATGCTCTGCCTCGGCCGTTCGGCACCGGACCGCGCGCTGCCGCTGCTGGTGGCGGCCATCCTGTTTCTCGCCGCCCTGGCGGGCGCTGCCGGCGTGGCGGTCGCGGGCGCCGCGCGGCAATGGCGCAGCGGAGCCCAGCAAAGCGTCACCGTCCAGGTGCCGGGGCCCGATACGCCCGCCTACGGCCACACGCGTGCCGAGGCAGCCGCCGCGATCCTCGGGCCCGACGCGCGCCGCCTGCCCGACGCAGAAGTCGCCGACCTGATCAGGCCCTGGCTCGGCGCGGAAACCGACCGTCTCGCTTTCGCGCTGCCCGCCATCTTCGTCCTGCCCGGCGCCCTGCCGCGCGAGGCCGAGGCCCGGCTGCAACAGGCAGCCCCCGGTTCCGCGGTCACGACAGACAGTCTGTGGCAGGCACGGATCGCCGCCATCGCCGGCAGCCTGCTCGCCTGCAGCCGCCTGGCCATGGCGCTGTTCGCCCTCATTGCCGTCGGCTTGGTCGCCGTCACCGCACGCGCAAGCCTGGCCGCACGCCGCGAGACGATCGAGATCGTGCACGGCCTGGGCGGCACCGACGGCCAGATCGCCCATCGGTTCGCACGCTATCTGGCAACGCAGGCGCTCCTCGGCGGCCTGCTCGGCGCTGCCTTGGCCACGCCCATCCTGCTCGGTCTGGCACGCCTGGCCGCCCCGCTCGCGCCATCGTCTGCCTACACGAACCTGCCAGCCAGTCTCCCCGCCCTGCTGCCGCCGCCGGTCTGGATCATGCTGTTCGCGCTGCCCCTGCTCGCCGCCGCCATCGGCTGGCTCAGCGCCCAGCTCACCGTCCGCTCCTGGCTCGCCAGGCTGCCATGACGCGGATCGCCCAACTGATCGTATTCGTCGTGTGCGGCCTCTTCCTCGCCTGGCTCGGCGGCTTCATCTGGTTCGTCCAGAGCGCCACCCAGGCACCCGACCCGCATGCCCAGGCGGACGGTATCGTCGTGCTCACCGGCGGCGCCGATCGCGTGGAAGCCGGCGTGCGCATGCTGCAGGCCGGTCGCGGCCGCGTGCTGCTGATCTCGGGCGTGGGCCACGGCGCCGAACTCTCCGCCTTGCTACGCGGCACCGGCATCGACGCGGCGTCGGTCGCCGGCCGCATCACCCTCGGCCACAGCGCCACTTCCACCACCGGCAACGCCGACGAGACCGCCGACTGGGTCGCCTCGCGGGGCCTTCATTCGCTGCTCGTCGTCACCGCCAGCTACCACATGCGGCGCGCCATCACCGAGCTGCAACGCAGCGTGCCGGACGTGACCCTGATCCCCGCGCCCGTGCTGCCGCCCGCCTTGCGACGCCGTGGCAGCCTGGCCACCATCCGCCTGCTCGCCGGCGAATACACAAAATGGCTCGCCGCCCAGCTCTGGCTTGGCCGGATCGGCGCGGAAGCATTGCCGTCCCCCGCATGATCTTCCACCTCATCTCCCGTTGCCGCGCGGCCGCCTTCGCCGTCTGGTTCTATGGCATCACGGTCGCCTTCTGCGTCGCCAGCCTCGTTCTCCGCGCGGTCTGCCCGCAATACGCGCTGCCCTACGCACAGGCCTGGGCGCGCACCGCACTCGCCGGCCTGCGCCCGCTCTGCGGCATCCGCCTCTCCATCACCGGCATGCACCACATTCCCAGGCAAGGTCCGGCACTGATCGCCAGCCAGCACCAGTCCGAATTCGACACGCTGATCTGGATGGCCCTGCTCGGCCGCCCCGCTTACGTGATGAAGCAGGAACTGACGCGCATTCCCCTGTTCGGCCGCATGCTCCTGCTTTCGGGCATGATACCGGTCGACCGCACCGCCGGCGCCGGCGCCCTGCGCGCGCTTCTCACCGGCGCACAAGCGGCGCGCGACGACAACCGTCAGTTGGTGGTGTTTCCGGAAGGCACACGCGTGCCCCCCGGTACTGCGGTGCCGCTCCATCCCGGCATCGTCGCTATCGCCACGCGCCTGAATCTGCCCGTCATCCCCATCGCCACGAATTCGGGCGAGCACTGGCCGCGCAACCTGCTGCACCGGCCGTCCGGCATCATCCATATCGCCATAGCCCCTCCGATCCTGCCGCCATTCAGCCGCCAGACCCTGCTGGAGCAGATCGAAACCCATTGGCAGCAGTCCAAAAGCAGCAATTTTCAGCTTGTGGACAACCATGTGGATAACACTCAAGCGATCACCATTTCGTGACCGCACAGCTATTCCGCCCCCGTTGTGCAGCAGGATTTTTCGCGTCCTCGCTTCACCTGGACCAATCTGCCCCACCCCTTCAGGGGATGTGGATGAAACTGTGCAACTTGTTGTTAAGCAAAAGCTTCTCCGATGTACGCCGTTTTGTGATCTGTAATTGGCTCGCGACTCGCAACCTGTGCGTGCGCGCAATGATGAAATCCTGTCCAGAGATGTGGATGAATTCGTCGGTGCGAGCGGCAAACCTTGACTAGACAGTGGCGATTATGGCTCGCCGCCGCCGCCATCTTGCCGGCACTCCTGCTCGCCGACGCGCTTCTCTGGCGCATCGCCGCCGGCCAGCTCCAGTCGGGCCTGGACCGATGGATGCAGACCGCACGCGCCCGCGGTTGGACCGTTTCTGCCGGCCCGCGCGAAGTGGGCGGCTGGCCGTTCGCGGTCACCCTCGCTGTCTCCGACCTGCATGCGGCCGGTGGCGCGCAGCTCATGCCCGGCGGCCTTGCCTGGAGTGCCGGCCGCGTCGTGCTGAAAGTCTCGCTGGCGCATCCCACCACCCTGGTGCTCGGCGCCGCCGGGATGCAGACGCTCCGCCTCTCCCACGCGCCCAACCTTGTATTCCACTCGGCCCGCTTCACCATCAAGCTGCCGCTGGCCGCGCACCCGGAAGCCGCCGATCTCGAAGCGGCCGACATCGCCGCCGGCCTGCGCGGCTCGGGCCATCCCGGCGACGTCCAGCTCGCCAACCTGCACCTCCATCTGGTCCAGCAGCCCACGTTGCCGTTCTGGCTGTCCGCCCGCCTCGATGTCGCCGCCCGCGGCATCGGACTGCCCGACATCGGCCGCTGGCCCCTGGGCGGCGTCGTCTCCGATCTGGCCGGCACGCTGCTTCTCACCTCGCCACGCCTCGTCTCGCCCGAGCACCATGACGGCGAGCCGGCCGCCAACCCCGAAGACCAGGCGCGCCAGTGGCGCGACGGCGGTGGCAAGCTGGCCGCCCGTGGCCTGCGCATCCATTGGGGCCCACTGCGGATGGCGGCACAGGCCGATCTGGCGCTCGACGAGAGGCTGCAACCGGCGGGCACCGGCAGCGCCGACATCGTTGGCAGTTCGCAGGCGCTGAACGCGCTGGCCGAGGGGGGCGTCATTTCCCCCGGCCTCGCCACCACGGGCCAGGCGGTCCTGGCCGTCATGGCGCCCGCCCCGGACGCAGCCGACGCGATCCGCCTGCCCTTCCTGCTGCGCGACAACACGCTTTCCGCCGGCGGCATTCCGGTGGTGCGGCTGCACGACATTGCCTGGCGCCGGTCCAAGCCGTCGGACGATTGACGCAGGCGGTCTGGCGCGGCGGTTTACAGGGTTTCGCTCTTTACAGGCGGGCGTGTGTACGGATTTACATCATTCACGCCGGCAATCCGTACTCTCCTGAAACAACCCGGCCGTTGTGCGTAGATGATGTCAACGCAACCGCGCTGGAGCTTGACACCATGACCTATCCCGCCCCTGCTGCCGACTTCTTCGACGACGGTCTGGTGCACAGCCATGACTGGTCGCGCAGCACACCGCCGGGTTGCGCACACAGCGAGCGCACTCACCAGAGCGCCAAGCACGACCGCGATAAGTCGTCGTCGCACGATCACCGTCACGGCTGACGCGACGATGAGGCCGGCACGTTTAGTCGTGCTGGCCTGTCGTACCTGATGCGGTTCGCGCCTGGGCCGCGTCCGTCGCACGCTCTACCGGTATGTCGACGTTGAAGTAAGCCACGTGCAATGCGTGGCTTTTTGCGTCCCGCAGCGTCAACAGGTCGTAATAATGACCGTCGCGTAAAACGCGTTGTTGGCCATGCAATCCAAATTTGTGATCCGACACGGTAGCCAGTTCTTCACTCGCTGCCAGCACGTGGATTGCTGACTCCCACGACTCTCCTGTTCCAGTCATCGATATCGCGTGCAGCATTGCCTGTGCGGTCTGTTCATGAACCTCGGCCCGTGACTTGTTGCCAAGCAGCCTCTCCGACGCGCCCGCCAGTTGCTGCGTGCGTACATCCATCCCGTTCAGCTTGAGCGCCTGTTCCGCCAGGCTGGCCGCGTGTTTTGCGTCGCCGCGTTCCAGGGCAGCCTCGATCGCCGCCTGCACGGCGCCGGCACCGGCAAACGCGTCATAGGCGCGGCTTGCAGCGTAGGCTGCGCGTTCGGCCGTCCAATCGGGATCGGCTTGAGCGCTGGCCGAAAATATAAAGACTAAGAGAAAGTAAGCGGTTCTTTTTTGAAAAAAAAGAACCAAAAACTTTTGATGTCTAGGCTGCTTTGGCCATGCCTCGGAGCACATATTGCAGAATTCCTCCGTGACGATAGTAATTTACTTCGTCCAGCGTATCGACGCGGCAGATGACTTCGATTTCGTCGATGCTGCCGTCGGGGCGATGAATGCGCATTGCAAGATTCATTCTGGGCCGCAGCTCTTCCTGCCCCGTGATGTCGATCACTTCGTCACCGCGCAGGTTCAACGTGTGGCGCGTGACACCCGATTGGAACAGCAGCGGCAATACACCCATACCCACCAGGTTGGAGCGGTGAATGCGTTCGAAACTCTCGGCGATAACAGCCTGGATGCCGAGCAGCATCGTGCCCTTCGCTGCCCAGTCGCGCGAACTGCCCATGCCGTATTCCTTGCCGCCGAACACAACGAGCTTCACACCTTCCGACTTGTAGCGCATCGCCGCATCGTAGATCGGCATCACTTCGCCACCTGGATAATACCGCGTCATTCCACCCTCGACGCCCGCCACCATCTCGTTCTTGATGCGGATATTGGCGAATGTGCCGCGCATCATCACGTCATGATTGCCGCGGCGCGAACCGTAGGAATTGAAATCCTTCTGAAGCACCTGGTGTTCGCCCAGATACTCGCCGGCCGGCGACACTTTCTTGATGTTGCCAGCCGGGCTGATGTGATCCGTCGTGATGTTGTCGCCCAGCAGCGCCAACACGCGCGCACCGACGATATCGCCGCGCGCGGCGGGCTCCATCGTCATGCCATCGAAATAAGGCGGGTTCTTCACATAGGTCGAACCGTCATTCCAACGATATGTCTCGCTACCCGTCTCCACACGCAGCGCCTGCCATTCCTTCGTGCCTTGCGTCACCACGCCATAACGCTCGAGGAACTGTGCGCGCGTCACGCTCGCGGTCACCAGCTCGTCGATTTCCTTGTTCGTGGGCCACACGTCGCGCAGATACACCGGCTGGCCGTTCGTGCCGGTGCCGAGCGGCTGCGTCGCAATGTCCTCGCGAATGTTGCCAAGCAGCGCGTAGGCCACCACCAACGGCGGGCTCGCCAGATAATTCGCGCGCACATTGGCGTGCACCCGCCCCTCAAAATTGCGGTTGCCCGACAGCACGCTTACCGCGACCAGCTTGTTGTCCTCGATTGCGTCCACGATCGCCTCGTCCAACGGCCCGGAATTGCCGATGCACGTGGTGCAGCCATACCCGGTCGTGTTGAACCCCAGCGCATCCAAATCGGCCGTCAACCCAGCCTTGTCGAGATACTCCGTCACCACCTGGCTTCCTGGTGCCAGGCTCGTCTTCACCCAAGGCTTCGGATGCAGTCCGAGCGCACGCGCCTTGCGCGCCACCAGCCCGGCCGCTACCAGCACGTAAGGATTCGACGTGTTGGTGCAGCTCGTGATTGCCGCAATCACGATGTCGCCGTGCCCGACATCGAAGTTCTTGCCCGACGCCGCAAAACGCCGGTTCACGTCGTTCGCCGGCACACCCTGGTTCGCTGTCAGATCCGCCAGGAACTCACGTGACGCATCCTTCAAACTCACACGATCCTGCGGCCGCTTGGGTCCCGCAAGGCTCGGCACCACAGTCGACATATCCAGCTCGACCGTATCGGTGAATACCGGATCGGGTGTGCTTGCATCACGGAACATGCCTTGCGCCTGCAAATACGCACGCACAAGCGCAATCCTGTCCTCGTCGCGGCCGGTCAGGTGGAAATACGCGAGCGTCTTCTCATCGACGGGGAAGAAGCCGCACGTCGCACCGTATTCCGGCGCCATGTTCGCGATCGTCGCGCGGTCGGCCACCGTCAGGTGATCCAAGGCCGGCCCGTAGAACTCAACGAACTTCCCGACCACGCCCTTTTTGCGCAGTATCTGCGTCACCGTCAGCACAAGGTCGGTCGCCGTCGCGCCCTCCGGCATCTGGCCCGTCAGCTTGAAGCCGATCACATCGGGTATCAGCATCGCAATCGGCTGCCCCAACATCGCCGCCTCCGCCTCGATGCCGCCCACACCCCATCCGAGCACACCGGCGCCATTGACCATCGTCGTATGGCTATCGGTGCCGTACAACGTGTCCGGATAAGCAAAAGTCTCGCCGCCCACCTCGGCCGTCCACACCGCCTGACTGATATATTCGAGGTTCACCTGATGGCAGATGCCAGCACCCGGGGGCACCACACGGAAATTCTGGAACGCTTCCTGGCCCCAGCGCAGAAACGCATAACGCTCGCCGTTGCGCTCGAACTCCACTTCCACGTTCTTCTGCAGCGCATCCGGTGTGCCGGAAAAATCGACCATCACCGAATGGTCGATCACCAGATCGACCGGCACCAGCGGATTGACCTTCTGCGGGTCGCCATTGAGCTTGAGAATACCGTCGCGCATCGCCGCGAGATCGACCACCGCGGGAACGCCGGTGAAATCCTGCATCAAAATGCGCGCAGGCTTGAACGGCACCTCCTCGGTGCTGCGCCCCTCTTTAAGCCAGCCTGCCACGCGATGGGCATCGTCCACCGTGTAGCTTGTACCGTCTTCGAACCGCAGTACGTTCTCGAGCAGAATTTTCAGACTGACAGGCAACCGGCTCACATCGCCGATCGTCTTTTCCGCCTCTGCGATGGAAAAATATATGTAGCTCTTGCCAGCCACATCCATCGTGCGGCGGGTTTTGAGGCTGTCATGTCCGGCGAGCTTCATCGGCTGCGTCTTCCGTGCGGTGCGAGTGTGCGCGGGTTATAGGCCTTCTCTTCTGAAGAAAAGAAGCAAAAGACTTCTACCCCGCTGTCGCGATGCTCACGATGAGCACGCGACAGCGGAGCAAAAGTTTTCTTGGGCCTTTTTACAAAAAAGGACTGCTTGCTTACTCCGCCGCCCGCGTAATCTGCGCCGGCGCATCCTTCACCAATCCACGCGCATGATCGCGTCCGGCCGCCACTGCCTTCAACCGGTTCATCACCGCGCCCGTGCCCGCCGGGATCAAGCGCCCGACAATCACGTTCTCCTTCAGCCCGGTCAGCTGGTCGGTCTTGCCTGCGGTTGCCGCTTCCGTCAGCACGCGTGTCGTTTCCTGGAACGACGCGGCACTGATGAAGCTGTGCGTCTGCAAGCTTGCCTTCGTAATGCCCTGCAACACCGGCATCGCGGTCGCAGGACGTTCATTGGCGCGCAGACGCTTGGCGTTCTCCGCATCGACTTCCATGCGGTCCACCTGTTCGCCGGTGAGATATGTCGTGTCGCCCGGCTCCATGATCTCTACCTTCTGCAACATCTGGCGAACGATGACTTCGATGTGCTTGTCGTTGATCTTCACGCCCTGCAGCCGGTAAACATCCTGAATTTCGTTGACCAGATAATCGGACAGCGCTTCCACGCCGAGCACTTTCAGGATGTCGTGCGGCACGCGCGGACCGTCGACCAACGGATCGCCACGCAGCACGAAGTCGCCCTCCTGTACCGAGACGTGCTTGCCCTTCGGCACCAGATATTCGGTCTCTTCCGTCGTCTCGTCGTTCTTCACGATGATCCGGCGCTTCGCCTTATAATCCTTGCCGAATTCCACACGCCCGTCATTCTCGGCGATGATCGCATGATCTTTCGGCCTGCGCGCTTCGAACAGCTCGGCCACACGGGGCAGACCACCGGTGATGTCGCGCGTCTTGCTGCCTTCACGCGGAATACGCGCCAGCACGTCACCCGCATGCAATGTCGCGCCGTTCTCCACCGACAATATCGAGTCGGGAGAGAGGAAGTAGCGCGCATCAGTGCCATTCGGCAGCTTGATCACCTCGCCCGCAGCACTCTTCAACTGCAAGCGTGGACGCAGATCGATGCCCTTCGCAGTCTGCTTGTAGTCAACGACAACTTTCGACGTCAGGCCCGTCACTTCGTCCATGCGCTCGACAAGCGTGATGCCCTCGATCAGGTCGAGATACTCGACCTGCCCCGCCAATTCCGTGAGAATCGGCAGTGTGTAAGGATCCCACTCGGCCAGCTTCTGTGCACGCGTGACCGGCATGCCATCGTCGGCCAACAAGCGCGCACCATATGGCACGCGGAAGCGCGCACGCTCGCGATCCTTGTCGTCCACCAGCACGATCTCGCAATTCCGCGACATCACCACCGGCACGCCCTGGCTGTTCGTCACCACGTTGCGGTTGCGCACCGTGACCGTGCCTTCATGGCTTGCTTCCACGCTCGACTGCTCGGCACCACGCTGTGCCGCGCCCCCGATATGGAACGTGCGCATCGTCAACTGCGTGCCAGGCTCGCCGATCGACTGGGCCGCAATCACGCCGACAGCCTCACCGATATTGACCGGCGTGCCACGCGCAAGATCGCGCCCGTAACAACGCGCACACACGCCGATTTGGCTTTCGCATGTCAGCACGGAGCGGATCTTCATCACCTCCACGCCGGCCCGCTCGATCTGCTCGGCCTCAGTCTCCTCGATCAACGTGTTGCGCGGCACCAGCACCTTGTTGGTGGCCGGGTCCAGCACATCCTCCGAAGCAGTCCGGCCAAGAATACGCTCGGACAATGAGCTCACGATGTCACCACCGTCCATCACCGGCCTGACCGTCAAGCCGCGTTCGGACTGGCAATCGACTTCGACGATGATGCAATCCTGCGCCACGTCCACCAGACGCCGCGTGAGATAGCCGGAGTTTGCCGTCTTCAGCGCAGTATCCGCCAATCCCTTCCGCGCACCATGCGTGGAATTGAAGTACTCCAGGACAGACAAGCCTTCCTTGAAATTAGCGATGATCGGCTGCTCGATGATCTCGCCCGAGGGCTTGGCCATCAGCCCGCGCATACCCGCCAACTGACGCATCTGTGCCGGCGATCCACGCGCGCCAGAATGGCTCATCATCCAAACGCTGTTTGTCTGACGACCGACTTCCTGACGGCTAATCTCCTTCATCATCGCGGACGCGACCGCATCGGTGCAACGCGACCAGGCATCGACGACCTTGTTGTAACGCTCGCCGGCGGTAATCAGCCCGTCCTGATACTGCTGCTCGAACTCCTTGACCTCGCCTTGCGTCTTGCTGATCAGCTCGGGCTTTTCCGTCGGGATGATCAGATCGTCCTTGCCGAACGAAATACCCGCGCGCGCTGCCTGCTGGAACCCAAGGCCCATCAAGCGGTCAGCGAAAATCACGCACTCTTTCTGCCCGCAATGCCGGTACACGGCGTCGATCACGTCGGACACGTTCTTCTTCGTCAGCTGCTTGTTGAGCAGCGAGAACGGCACGTTCGGATGCTTGGGCAGAATCTGGGCAATCAGCATGCGGCCAGGCGTCGTCACCACAATCTGCCGCTTCCGGCTGCCATCCGGTTCGATAAGCTCCATGCGCGCACGGATCTTGTCGTGCAGCTTGATAGCCTTGGCTTGCAGCGCGAACTCGATCTCGCCGATCGTGCCGAACGCGGGGCATTCGTTCGGCTCTGCCACCCGAAAGTCGGCCGTTTCCAACGAGAGATAATACAAGCCAAGCACGATGTCCTGGCTCGGCACGATGATCGGCTTGCCGTTGGCGGGACTGAGGATGTTGTTCGTCGACATCATCAGCACGCGCGCTTCCAACTGCGCTTCCAGGCTCAGCGGCACATGCACCGCCATCTGGTCGCCGTCGAAATCGGCGTTGAACGCCGTGCACACCAGCGGATGCAGCTGAATGGCCTTGCCTTCGATCAGCACCGGCTCGAACGCCTGAATGCCCAAACGATGCAGCGTCGGCGCACGGTTCAGCATCACCGGATGCTCGCGTATAACCTCTTCGAGGATGTCCCACACCTCGGGACGCTCCTTCTCGACCATCCGCTTGGCAGCCTTGATGGTCGTCGCGTGCCCGTACTTTTCGAGCTTGCTGTAGATGAACGGCTTGAACAGCTCGAGCGCCATCTTCTTCGGCAAACCGCATTGATGCAGCTTCAACTCGGGACCTACGACGATCACCGAACGGCCGGAATAGTCGACGCGCTTGCCGAGCAGGTTCTGCCGGAACCGGCCCTGTTTGCCCTTCAACATATCCGACAGCGACTTCAGCGGACGCTTGTTCGCACCCGTAATCGCACGCCCGCGACGTCCGTTGTCAAACAGCGCGTCGACCGATTCCTGCAACATGCGCTTCTCGTTGCGCACGATGATGTCCGGCGCGCGCAGTTCGATCAGGCGCTTCAAGCGGTTGTTCCGGTTGATCACGCGACGGTATAGATCGTTCAAATCCGACGTCGCGAAACGACCGCCGTCCAATGGCACCAGCGGACGCAGCTCGGGCGGAATGACCGGAACCACGTCGAGGATCATCCATTCCGGCTTGCTGCCGCTCTCGCCAAATGCCTCGATCAGCTTCAGCCGCTTGACCAGCTTCTTGCGCTTGGCCTCGCTCGTCGTGTCGCGCAAATCGGCGCGCAGCTTCACCTTTTCCGCATCGATATCGATGCCGTGCAGAATGAACTTGATTGCTTCGGCACCGATGGCCGCCCGGAACCCATCTTCGCCAAACTCATCCTGCTTGGCAGCCAATGCATCTTCCGTTAGCAGCTGGTGCAGCTTCAGGTCCGTCAGACCAGGCTCCAGCACTACATAGCTCTCGAAATACAAGATCTTTTCGAGCTCTTTGAGCGTCAAATCGACCATCAGGCCGATCCGGCTCGGCAAAGACTTCAAGAACCAGATATGCGCGACAGGTGATGCAAGCTCAATGTGGCCCATGCGCTCGCGACGTACTTTTGCAAGCGTCACTTCCACGCCGCACTTCTCGCAGATGATGCCGCGGAATTTCATTCGCTTGTACTTACCGCACAGGCACTCGTAATCCTTGATCGGCCCAAAAATCCGCGCGCAGAACAAGCCATCACGCTCCGGCTTGAACGTGCGATAGTTGATCGTCTCCGGCTTCTTGATCTCGCCATAGCTCCACGAGCGGATCTGCTCCGGCGACGCCATCTGGATACGGATCTGGTCGAAGGTGACAGCCTGGCCAGCCTGGCCGAGGATTTTCATCAGCTCATTCATTGCGAGCGTCCTTTCACATAAGAAGGCCAGGGGCGCTGCCCCTGGACCCCGTCACGCGTTAGCGTGCATTGCACGACGGGGCCGTAAGGCCCCAAATCCCTAAACTGCGCTTTGGTCGAGATCGACGTTTAGCCCAAGCGACTTCAGTTCTTTGACGAGCACGTTGAAGCTTTCTGGGATGCCGGCCTCAAAATTGTCCTGCTCGCGCACGATCGCTTCGTAAACCTTGGTGCGGCCCGATACGTCATCGGACTTCACCGTCAGCATCTCCTGCAGCGTGTAGGCCGCGCCGTAAGCCTCGAGCGCCCAAACTTCCATCTCGCCGAACCGCTGCCCGCCGAATTGCGCCTTGCCGCCCAACGGCTGCTGGGTCACCAGACTATAAGGCCCGATCGAGCGCGCATGGATCTTGTCGTCCACGAGATGATGCAGCTTGAGCATGTAGATATACCCTACCGTCACCTTGCGCTCGAACGGTTCGCCCGTGCGGCCGTCCGTAAGCACGACCTGGCCTGACGTATCGAGCCCAGCCTTGGTCAGCATCAATTCGATATCGCTCATCCGCGCGCCATCGAACACCGGCGTCGCGATCGGCACACCCTTCTTAAGGTTCTCCGACAATTCGATGAGCTGATCGTTGTTGAGGCCTGCAATCTCCTCGTCATACACGCGGTCGCCATACACATCGCGCAGCTTCTCGAGCAGCTCCTGCTTGGCCGCACCGCTCCTGCGATACTCTTCGACCAGCTCGCCGATCTCGCGCCCGAGATTGGCGCATGCCCAGCCCAGATGCGTCTCCAAAATCTGGCCCACATTCATCCGGCTCGGCACACCCAGCGGATTAAGCACCAGGTCAACCGGCGTGCCGTTCTCCAGAAACGGCATGTCTTCGACGGGCACGACGCGCGAGACAACACCCTTGTTGCCGTGCCGGCCTGCCATCTTGTCGCCCGGCTGCAGCTTGCGCTTCACCGCCACGAACACCTTGACCATCTTCATCACGCCGGGCGGCAACTCGTCGCCGCGCTGCAGTTTCTCGACCTTGCTCTCGAAACGTTCCTGCAGGCGGTGTACGGCCGCATCGAACTCTCGCTTGAGCACTTCGATTTCCGACATCAGCGCATCATCCTGCACGCCGATATTGCGCCACGCACCACGCGGATGCTCCGCCAGAACCTCCTCGGTCAGCACCGTGCCGGCCTTGATTCCCTTGAAACCGCCGGCCGCCTTGTGGCCGAGCAGCTTTTCGCGCAGCCGGTTGAGGAACGCGCGCTCCTGAATGCCGCGCTCGTCGTCACGGTCTTTCGCAAGACGCTCGATCTCCGCGCGCTCGATCGCCATCGCGCGCTCGTCCTTGTCCACGCCACGACGGCTGAATACGCGCACATCGACGATCGTACCGGCCACGCCGGGCGGCAGCTTCAGCGACGTATCGCGAACATCGGAGGCCTTTTCACCAAAGATCGCGCGCAAGAGCTTTTCTTCCGGTGTCATCGGGCTCTCGCCCTTCGGCGTCACCTTGCCCACCAGAATGTCGCCCGGGTTCACCTCGGCGCCGATATATACAATCCCGGCTTCATCGAGATTCTTCAGCGACTCTTCGCCGACGTTCGGAATGTCGCGGGTGATTTCCTCCTGACCCAGCTTCGTGTCGCGCGCCATCACTTCGAACTCTTCGATGTGAATGGAGGTAAACACGTCGTCGCGCGCAATGCGCTCGGAAATCAGGATCGAGTCTTCGAAGTTGTAGCCGTTCCAAGGCACGAACGCGCACAGCACGTTGCGCCCCAGCGCCAGCTCACCCAATTCCGTCGAAGGACCGTCGGCAATGATCTCGCCACCGGACACCTGATCGCCCACACGCACCAGCGGCCGCTGATTAATGCAGGTCGACTGGTTGGATCGCATGTATTTGCGCAGGCGATAGATATCGACGCCCGCCGTCATGCCATCCAGACCGGATGCGCGCACCACGATACGCGCGCCGTCGATCTGGTCGACCACGCCCGCACGACGCGCGACGATCGTCGCACCCGAGTCACGTGCCACGGCCGCTTCCATGCCGGTGCCCACCAACGGCGCATCGGCCTGAATCAACGGCACCGCCTGGCGTTGCATGTTCGAGCCCATCAGCGCGCGGTTCGCGTCGTCGTTCTCGAGAAACGGGATCAACGCCGCCGCCACCGACACCAACTGCTTCGGCGAGACGTCGACCGCGGTCACATCCTCCGGGCGTACCAGTCGAAAATCGCCACGGTTTCGTACCGACACCAATTCGCCGGAGAACCGCCCGTCCGCATCCTGCGGGGCGTCGGCCTGTGCCACCACGAGCCGCTCTTCTTCCATCGCGGAAAGGTATTTCCACCCATCCTGCACCTGGCCATCTTTCACCAACCGATACGGCGTTTCGATAAACCCGTACTTATTCACCTTCGCGAACGTTGCCAGCGAATTGATGAGGCCGATGTTCGGGCCTTCCGGAGTTTCGATCGGGCAGATGCGGCCATAATGCGTCGGGTGCACGTCGCGCACTTCGAAGCCGGCACGCTCACGCGTCAAGCCGCCAGGCCCCAACGCGGACAAACGCCGCTTGTGCGTCACTTCGCTAAGCGGATTTGTCTGGTCCATGAACTGCGACAATTGCGACGAACCGAAAAACTCGCGCACGGCGGCGGCGGCCGGCTTCGCATTTATCAGATCGTGCGGCATGACAGTATCGATATCGACCGAGCCCATGCGCTCGCGTATCGCGCGCTCCATGCGCAGCAGCCCGACGCGATACTGGTTTTCCATCAACTCGCCCACCGATCGCACGCGGCGATTGCCGAGATTATCGATGTCGTCGATCGTGCCGCGGCCATCCTTCAGCTCGATGAGGATTTTCACCGTCCGCAGAATGTCCTCCTTGCGCAGCGTGCGATGCTGGTCATCGCATTCCAGCGTGAGGCGCATGTTCATTTTCACACGGCCCACCGCCGACAGGTCGTAGCGGTCCGGATCGAAGAACAAGCCGCGGAACAATGCTTCTGCCGTCTCCGGCGTCGGCGGCTCGCCAGGGCGCATCACGCGATAGATGTCGATCAGCGCATCGTCGCGGCTGGTGTTCTTGTCGATCGCCAGCGTATTGCGAATCCACGGCCCGTTCGCCTGGTCGATCGCCAGCGTCGGCAGCGACGTAATGCCAAGCTCTTCCAACGCCGCCAACCGCGCTTCGGCGAGTTCCTCGCCGGCCTCGGCGTAAATCTCGCCGGTCTCCTCGTTGACCATATCCACGGCCACATACCGGCCCAGCAGATCGGCGCGCCCGACGAGCACTTCCTTGGTCTTCTCGGCAATCTTCTTAACCGTGCGCGCCGTCAGCTTGGCTTCCGCCTCGGCCACGACTTCGCCGGATTCGGCATCCACCAGCGGCTCCAGCAGCTTCATGCCGCGGAACGCATCGGGGTCGAACGGACGTGCCCAGCCGCCCTTCGCGGTGCGCGTGAACACCACCTGATTATAGAAGAAGTTCAGGATGCTCTCTGAATCCATCCCGCGAATATCGAGCACGTCGGCATCTTCGCCAGCCGCTGCACGGGCCGCACGCGCCTGCTCGCTCGCTTCGCTCTCCAGCGCATACAGCAACGTGGTCACCGGCAGCTTCCGCTTCCGGTCGATACGCACATAGACCATGTCCTTGCTGTCGAACTCGAAATCGAGCCACGAGCCGCGATACGGAATCACGCGCGCTGCAAACAGGAATTTGCCGCTGCTATGCGTCTTGCCCTTGTCGTGGTCGAAGAACACGCCGGGGCTGCGATGCATCTGGCTGACGATGACACGCTCGGTGCCGTTGATGATGAACGTGCCGTTGTCCGTCATCAGCGGCATGTCGCCCATGTAAACGGGCTGTTCCTTGATGTCGCGGATCGAGCGGGCACCGGTATCCTCGTCCACGTCCCACACGATCAGTCGCAGGATCACCTTCAGCGGCGCCGCGTAGTTCATCCCGCGCTGGATGCATTCCTCGACGTCGTATTTCGGCTCTTCCAGCTCGTAATAGACAAACTCCAGCCGTCCGCGGCCGGCGAAATCGTCGATCGGGAACACGCTGCGGAACACTTCCTGCAGCCCGGTGTTGGTCCTGCTGTCGGGCGAGATATGCATCTGCAGGAAGCCCTCATAGCTGGACCTCTGCACGTCGATCAGGTTGGGCATCGGGGCCACTTCGGGGATCCGCCCGAAGCTCTTGCGGATGCGCTTGCGCGGCGTGAACGTCTGGGTAATTGCGTCCATCGTATATTCTGCCCCATCCTGGCGGCCGGCCCAACCAAGCCCGCTCGCAACATCAATCGCGGCCAAATCGCCCGGGCCGCCCGGTCGCCTACGCCCAAAACGCCTGAAGGGGCGGGAACCACGCCGGTCCCCGCCCTTGCTTCAGCTCAGTGTCCGAACAAGACCCCGAAAGGCCCTGGCCGGCACGCTCGCATTACTTGATCTCGACAGATGCGCCGTTATCTTCCAACACCTTCTTGATCTTCGCCGCTTCGTCCTTGTTGACGGCTTCCTTCACCGTCTTCGGCGCGCCCTCGACGAGGTCCTTGGCTTCCTTCAGCCCCAGGCCCGTGATCGTGCGGATTTCCTTGATCACGTTAATCTTCTTGTCGCCGGCCTTGGCCAGGATCACCGTGAACTCGGTCTGCTCTTCCACCGGAGCCGCTGCCGCTGCACCACCGCCGGCCGCCGGAGCCGCTGCCGCCACAGGGGCCGCCGCCGAGACGCCCCACTTCTCTTCCAACATCTTGGAAAGCTCTGCAGCCTCCAAAACGGTCAAAGCGGACAGATCGTCCACCAACTTGCCTAGATCAGCCATTTCCGTGTTCCTTCAGGTAGCGTTTGTTCGGTTCCATGCAAGGCCAGCGCCACGCCGGCCCCGCTTATCAGGCTGCTTCAGCCTCGTCCTTCGTGGCATAGGCCGCCAATACCCGCGCGATCTGAGCCGCCGGCGCAGCAACCACGCTCGCGATCCGGGTCGCAGGGGTGTTCAACATCCCAAGCAATCCAGCCCGCAGCGCGTCGAGCGACGGCAATTCGGACAGAGCCTTCACGCCAGCCGCATCGAGCGTCTGGGCGCCAAGCGCGCCGCCGATCAGCACCAGTTTCTCGTTGGTCTTGGCGAACTCGACGCACACCTTGCTCACAGCCACAGGATCGCGCGCCCAAGCCAGCGCGGTCGGTCCCTTGAGCATCGGCTTGATGCCGTCGAATCGGGTCCCATCCAGGGCGAGGATGGCCAGCCGGTTCTTCGCGACTTTGAAGTTCGCACCCGCCGCCCGCATCCGTCTGCGCAGATCCGTCACTTCGGCCACCGTCATGCCCTTGTTCTGGGTGACGACAACCATCGACGTCTCTGCGAACACGGACGCGAGCGATGAGACGAACTCTCGCTTCTCCGTACGGTCCAAATCCCGTCTCCTTTCTGGCCAGCGACGAAAACCGCCACAGGCCGGGTTACTCCCGTGGGGCGCCGGATGCTGCCATCCGAAACCCCGGTTCGCCTGTCCTCAAAAGCCGGAACCGCCAAACACCGAAAGTGCCGGGCGTCTCCCGTCTTCCACGCGCGGGCCGGAGCCCATTAATGCCACGGGGATTGCTCCCCTTGTTGGCGACGTGTGGTCTTGGACAGGGTCGAGGCAGCCTCGCGGCCACCTCTGCCCACCCGCCCCGAAAGGCGGGCGTATCTCTATGGTCAGCCCGCCAGGCTCGACACATCCACGCGCACGCCCGGCCCCATCGAGGAGCTGAGCGACACTTTCTGCAGATACGTGCCCTTCGCACCCGTCGGCTTGGCCTTCTGGATCGCGTCCACAAAGGCGCGGATATTCTCCAGCAGCTTCGCGTCCTCAAAACTCGCCTTGCCGATGCCCGCGTGAATGATCCCGGCCTTCTCGGCGCGGAACTCGACCTGGCCCGCGCGCGCCGCACTCACGGCACCTTTCACGTCCATCGTCACCGTTCCGAGCTTCGGGTTCGGCATCAGCCCGCGCGGGCCGAGTATCTTACCCAGCCGACCCACCAGACCCATCATGTCCGGCGTGGCGATGCAGCGGTCGAAATTGATCTCGCCGGCCTGAACCTTCTCGGCCAGGTCGTCCGCACCCACAACGTCGGCGCCGGCGGCCAGCGCTTCCTCAGCCTTGGGCCCGCGCGCGAACACGCCGATGCGCACCGTCTTGCCCGTCCCGTTCGGCAGGCTGATCAGCCCGCGCACCATCTGGTCGGCATGGCGCGGGTCGATGCCGAGGCGCATGGAAATCTCCACCGTCTCGTCGAATTTCGCCTTCGCATTCGTCTTCACCAGGCCCAGCGCCTCGTCGAGCGCGTAGTTCTTCGCCCGGTCCACCTGTGCGGAGGCTGCGTTCAGCCGCTTGTTATGTGCCATGATCCTCAGCCCTCCACCACGGCCAGGCCCATCGAGCGCGCCGAGCCCGCCAGCATGCGCACCGCCGCCTCCACGTCGCCCGCGTTCATATCGACCATCTTCAGCGCCGCAATCTCACGCAGCTGCGTCATCGTCACCCGGCCCACATTGGCGCCCTTGCCCGGCGTGGTGCTGCCAGCCGTGATCCCGGCCGCCTTCTTGATGAAGTAGGTGTTCGGCGGCGTCTTGGTGATGAAGCTGAACGTGCGGTCGCCGAACGCCGTGATCACCACCGGCACCGGCATCCCAGGCTCCATCGCCTGCGTGCGCGCGTTGAATTCCTTGCAGAACTGCATGATGTTCAGGCCGCGCTGGCCCAGCGCGGGCCCCACCGGCGGCGACGGATTGGCCTTGCCCGCCGGTATCTGCAGCTTGACGTAGCCAACGATCTTCTTTGCCATGAATCCAGGCTCCTCGACGTTAGGGCCGGACCGTGGTGCGAACGACGAGCCGCGCCGACGGGCGTGCCCTGCCGGCTTGGACGTCTCCCACGTTCCAAACGAGGCGCTGTGCCTAGGGCGGAGCTAGGCAAGAGTCAAGCAAGGCCTTCTTCTTTGCAGAAAAGAAGCAAAGAACGTCTGCTCCGCTGTCGCGCGGCTCAAGGCTTGCCGACAGTGCGCACGACGTGGTCATCCAGATCGACGATGCATCGATACGCCGTGCGCCTTGTCGGCAAGCAGGCGCAATCCTCAACACACAATGGAGACCGACGAGCCTAGAGTGCCTCTTTAGGCAGTAGCCCATCGTCTCGTATCCGAACATATTCGTCCCCAACACGACCCGGAGGAGTCCCCCCCATCATGCGCACCCCATCAATGACAGCCAGCATCGCCCTCTGCACCGCGATGCTCGCCACCGCCGCACACGCCACAACCCCTCTCACCGCTTCAAGCTCGGCCACCATCCTGTCCGGCAACGTCGCCATCGGGTCCACCAACGTCGTCGTCCCGCCGCAGGCCACCGCCGCGGGCAGCGGCCCGCCCGCCTATGCCGCGAGAAAAACCCTCAAGACCTACAGCACGAGCATTCCACTGCCGGTCGGAACATCCCTGAGCGTGAATACCGGCGCCCTGTCCGATACCGCGTCCTCGGCCGGCATCGTCGGAACCGCGATCACCGCGAAGGCCAAGAGCTCGGCCTCCACGGTCGTGTTCAAACTGTCCAACCCGTTCGTCTCAGGCACAGTGACCGTCACCGCGGCCAAAATCGTGTCCTCGGCCGCGTTCACCACCCGCACCACAGGAGCGCCGATCGCGTCTGGCAGCGCCAGCATCACCACCGGCAGCGTCGATCTGAGCCTGTTCGGGCTCGGCGTTCACACCTATTCCGGCGCACCGAAGCCCAACACCGTCTTGTACCAGTCAACCGACGGCACGGTTACCGTCTATGGCAACCAGCACGTCATCGGTCATGCCTCAGGCAGCAACGTGGCCACGAGCATCACCGTCAACGCAATCGACGTCCACCTCGTCAACGCCCACGTTCTCGGCCAGCCCTTCAACGGCGACCTCGCCGCCGGCACCTGCGTCGCCCAGTAAACCGACAAGCGTGGCTTTCGCCTTCAGTCCGAAAGCGAAAGCCCGCCATTTTTGGTCCGCCCGCCCGCGGGTCGCCAACGCCGTCAACGCACGCCGCCCGCCGCCCCAAAACCATCGTGCGTATTCAACCAGATACCATGCGGCGACCGCCCCACCGCAATCCGCTCGATGCTCCCGGTCGAGGGATCGATCACCGCCACCGAATGCGCAAACCGCAACGATGCCCAGATCTTGCCATCGGGCGCGAAATCCAGATCGTCCGGCCCACCGGGCACCGACATCGTCCGCAACACCGCAAAACTCACCGGATCGATCACCGTCAGCGTCGCATCCACCCGGTTTGTCGCATAAATCAGCTTGCCATCATGCGTCACGAACATCGTGTGCGCGCCGCGCCCCGTGGGCACCGTGCGCTCCACATGGCCATCGACCGGATCGACCACCGCAAAATGCGCCTCGCCCATGATACCCACCAGCAGATGCCCACGGTCCCACAACACCCCGGCCGGCGTCCGCCCCACCTTGGTATTCCACAACACCCGCCCGCTCGCCGTCTCGATCGCCACAAGCCGGTCGCTACCCTGCAGGCTCACGAACACCACGCTCGAATCCGGCGCATAATTCATGTGGCTCGGCAGGCTGCGCGCCGGTATCCGGTGCAGCAGCTTCAAGGTCGCCGCGTCGTAGATATCGATCTGCGCCCGCGCTAATCCGGCAATCGTCAGGAATTTCCCGTCCGGACTGAACTGCAGCTGATACGGATCGCTGATCACCGCCTGCCGCTGCACCGCCCCGGTCCTGGGATCGAGAAAGAACAGCGTGTTGCCGGTCGTGTCGCCGATCACCAGCGACTTGCCGTCCGGCGTCAGCGCCATGTGATGCGGCTCGCGCAGCAGCGGCACGCGGCGCAGCTCCCGCCTGCTATCCACATCCAGCAGGCTCACGCTGGCATCGTTCGAATTGATCACGAATGCCAAGCCGCCCGCGCGCGCCAGTCCAGGCAACACGAGCATTGCGAGCAGCGCTAACCTGAACAACATCCTGCCGTGCTCCGAAATCCTCGAACCTGATAGGCTGATTCGCGCCTACGCGGGTAGAGCACGGCAAGCAGTCGTTTTTCGACAAAAAGAACCACAAAAATCTTGCGAAGCTGTCGCGTGCTCGCCGCAAGCATCGCGACAGCGGAACAAAAGTCTTTTGCCTCCTTTCTTCAGAAAAGGAGGCCTGCCTTCACAGCACGTGAAACACATAAAGCAGAATGATGATCGGGATAGGAATTCCCAAAAACCAGAGAAGTGCGCCGCGCATGACCTGAAGCCCTCATTTCGTGATGGACCGGAAACGTCCCGCCCCAATCCCGGTTTCAGGCCGCAAACCGCGCCCGCAGCTTGCCGATCTGCGCCACTCCCGCCAACCGCCGATCCAGGAAAGCCTCCAGCTCCGCCGGCGTCCGCTCCCGCGCCAGCCAGTACAGCAGCGTGCTCGTGTAAACCCCGCCCAGCAGCGCCCGCTTCGAATACCAGTTCCAGTCCGAACTCGTGTCGCCCGCCGCGAACCAGATCGTATCCACCGTGCGCGCCGCTGTCCGCATCGCCGCACCCACATTGCCCGGCTGCGTCAACACCGCCAACCCGCGACGCACCGCCACCCGATACGGCGCCGCCTGCTCCAGCCGCGCCAAAATTAACGACCGCACCCGCCGGCTCGGCCGTTCGCCCGCCACCGCCGTCGAAAGCGCCGCCATGTCCCGGTCCGCCATGTCGATATAGGCCGCCACCATATCCGCCGCGCCGCCCGGAAATAGCAGGTCCGCGTCGGCACCCGCCCCCTCGCGCAGCGCCGCCCGCGTCCAACCCATCTCCGCCACGTGCGGCAGCATCGCGCGGATCGCCGCATCGCGCGCCGCCAAGCGGTCGTATTGCTCCGTCATCCTGCGTCGCCTTCCACCCGGTTCATCTCCTCGATAAACCCAAATAGGCGCATATCGGTCATCCGCATCGGATACAGCACGCCATCCAGATGGTCGTATTCGTGCTGCACCACGTTGGCCACCAGCCCGTCCACCTCGCCGCCGACGGCCGCCCCGTCGCAATCCACCCCGGCATACCGTATCCGCACCGCCCGCGGCACCACGCCGCGCATCCCCGGTATCGAGAGGCACCCTTCCGGCCGTAACGCCACCTCGTCGCCCAAAGGCTCCCAAGTCGGGTTTATCACCACCCGCGGCGCCACCGCCGCCGCGCCGCCCCGCCCCGCCGGCACATGAAACACGAACAGCCGCCACGGCACATGCACCTGCGGCGCCGCCAGCCCGATTCCCGGCGCATCCAGCATCGTCTCGATCATGTCGCCCACCAGCCGGCGCACCTCGGCCGCCCCCGGATCGGCCACCTCCGCCGCCCGCTCCCACAAAACCGGATGCCCCATCCGTGCAATCTTCAACAGCGCCATAACCCACCCCACCAGCAGAAGCGCCAAAGAGCAAAAGCTTTCTGGTCCTTTTTTTCAAAAAACGACCGCTTGCCTTTTGCTTTACCCTTCTCGCGTGTTATGCGTCCGCTTCGCCCGGCGTCCCGCCGGCGCATCAACACGTTCACCGCCCGGCCATATGAAGGAGTAGGCGACCAAGTGCAGGTTCTCGTCCGTGACAACAACGTCGATCAGGCGCTCAAGGCGCTGAAGAAGAAGATGCAGCGCGAAGGCATCTTCCGCGAGATGAAGCTCCGTCGCCACTTCGAAAAGCCGTCCGAGCGTCGCGCCCGCGAAGCCGCCGAAGCCGTCCGCCGCGCCCGCAAGATGGAGCGCAAGCGCCTGGAGCGCGAAGGCTTCTAACCCCGCCTATCCTATCGACCTGCCTACAAAGCGCGCGGCCCACCGGCCTCGCGCTTTTTTGTTGCCAGCGCCAGCCATCACACCTCTGTCGAAATCGTATGCCGCTCCCAAAGAAACCCACGCCTTCGAAACGGGTTTGTGCACCAGCGTCCTAGGCCACCGCCGCGGGTCGCGCCGTCGCTTCGAAGGAGCCTGCCCGATGCGCATCGCCCAGATTGCCCCTCTACATGAGGCCGTTCCCCCCAAGCTCTACGGCGGCACCGAGCGCGTCGTCTCCTGGCTCACCGAGGAGCTCGTCGCCGAGGGTCACGATGTCACCCTCTTCGCCAGCGGCGACAGCATCACCACAGCCCGCCTCGAACCCGTCTGGCCACGCGCCCTGCGTCTCGACCCCTCCATCCGCGACCCGATCGCTCCCCACATGCTGATGATGGAAGAAGTTGCCCGCCAGGCCGCCGACTTCGACGTCCTGCATTTCCACATGGACTACTGGTCGTTCAGCCTGTTCTCCCGCCAGCGCACCCCCTTCGTCACCACCCTGCACGGCCGCCTGGACCTCCCCGAACTGCAGCCCGTCTTCGAACGCTTCCCGAAAATCCCCGTCGTCTCCATCAGCGACTCGCAGCGCCGCCCGCTCCCACAAGCCAATTTCGTGCAAACCGTCCTGCACGGCCTGCCCGACACGCTGCTCACCCCCCAGGCCGTCACCCCCAGCTATCTCGCCTTCCTCGGCCGCATCGCCCCCGAAAAGCGCCCCGACCGCGCCATCCGCATCGCGCGCGCCGCCGGCATCCCGCTCAAGATGGCCGCCAAGGTCGATCGTGCCGACCAGGAATACTACGACAACATCATCAAGCCGATGATCGCTGAAGGCGGCGTCGAGATGATCGGCGAAATCGGCGACCGCGACAAACCCGCCTTCCTCTCCGGCGCCCACGCTCTGCTCATGCCGATCGACTGGCCCGAACCGTTCGGCCTGGTGATGATCGAAGCGCTCGCCTGCGGCACCCCGGTCATCGCCTTCAACCGCGGCTCGGTCCCGGAAATCATCGAAAACGGCCTCACCGGCTACATCGTCGAAGACGAAACCAGCGCCATCGCCGCCGTCCAGCGGCTGGGCCAGCTGTCGCGAATCCGCGTGCGCGAACGCTTCGAGCAACGCTTCACCGCCCGCCGCATGGCCGAGGACTACCTGCGCTGCTACCGCGCGCTCGGCGCCGCCGAACGCCCGGCTCTCCGCGTCGTGCGTTGATCTTGAAACTCACCCTAGCGTAACGTCGTTAACCTAGGGTGAGGGTTCAGGAAGTAAATAGTCCTTTTTTGAAAAAAAGGACCAAAAAACTTTTGATCCTTTGCAGCGGCGGCTCACGACCGGCGTACGCCAGTTCTAAAAGTTTTTTGGTCCTTTTTTTCAAAAAGGGACTACTTCCTTCAGGATCAAACCCATGAACACCGAAGTCATAACCCCAACCTTCCTCGGCACCCTCCGCACGCTCCGCACCCTCGTGCGCAACCCGATGGAAGCCTGGCCCCTCGCGGTTTACAGCGAGCCGATGGTCGTTACCCACATGCTGGGCCGCAACACCATCTTCCTCTCCGACCCCGACCTCGTCCAACAGGTCCTCGTCGACGACGCCGACAGCTTCATCAAGGCCGAACCCATGCGCCGCGCCCTCGAGCCGGCCTTGGGAAAAGGCATCCTCACCGCGGAAGGCGCGCGCTGGCGCCTGCAACGCCGCGTCGCCGCCCCCGTCTTCCGCCCCGCCCACGTCAACGCCTTCCTCCCCGCCATGATCACCGCCTCACGCGCCACGCGCGACGCCTGGCTGGCGCTGCCCCCCGGCGCCCCGCTGGAAGTCACCAGCGAAATGATGCACCTCACCTTCGAAATCATCCTCGAGACCATGCTCTCCGGCCGCGGCGATACCGACGTCGCACGCGTCGAACGCAGCATCCGCGACTTCCTCGAAGCCACCTCCTGGACCACCGCCCTCTCCGCCCTCGGCGCCCCCACCTGGACCCCCTTCCCGGGCAAATTCCAGGCCGACCGCGGCGGCGCCTATCTTCGCCAGACCGTCAGCGACCGCATCGCCGAACGCCGCCAGACCGGCGAACGACGCGACGACCTGCTCTCCCTCATGCTCGACGCGAAAGACCCGGAAACCGGCGAAGGTCTCAACGACGACGACGTGCGCGACAACATCATCACCTTCATCGGCGCCGGCCACGAAACCACCGCGCTCGCACTCACCTGGACCTTCTTCCTGCTCTCCCGCCACCCCGAAATCGAACAGCGCGTGCTCGCCGAAATCGCCGAAGTCACCGGCGGCGCCCCGCTAGAAGCCGACAAGGTCGCGTCCCTCACCTACACCCGCCAGGTCATCCAGGAATCCATGCGCGTCTACCCGCCCGTCGCCATGGTCGTCCGCCAATCCACCCGAAACCTCACCATCGGCGGCCGAGAAATCACCCCCGCCGACAACGTCTTCATCCCCATCTACGCCATCCACCACCACACCAACCTGTGGCCCAACCCCGAGCTGTTCGACCCCGACCGCTTCACCTCAGAAGCCGTCAAATCCCGCCATCGCTGGTCCTACCTCCCCTTCGGCGCCGGCCCCCGCATCTGCATCGGCATGGGCTTCGCCCTCTTGGAAAGCGCCGCCATCCTCGGCACCCTCCTCCCCCACCTCCACCTCGCCGCCGACCCGGCATTCAAGCCAACACCAAAGCTGCGCGTGACGATGCGCCCGACGGAGGGCATGCCGATGACTGTGTCGAAACGGGTTTAAGGAAGCGGAGGAAGGAAGCAGTCCTTTTTGAAAAAAAGGACCAAAAAACTTGGGGCTGACCTAGCTAACCATGTGATAAGTGGCTTACCGGCGCCAGACACTTGACGGTCGCTTGGCAAACCTTTCACCCACCCGAACCCGACCGCCCCAAAGAGAAGGCAGACGGATCAATACTTCACCCTTATCCAGGCCGGCCTAGATCGTTTGTATCGTCTAACGTGATAGTTACGTGCAAATAGTGACGTATGCCGCCATATTTCTTGATGCTGACATAATCTATGGCCCTAGCTGCAGGCCATCATCCCCAAATTGACGAACGATACGGGCTTTGCTTGCTGCGATAATGTCGAGACGGCCGCCGTTTTCGGACTGGATGCGTGCTATGCAATTGAGCGTCTCTGGAGAGAGCACATCCACAGAGAGATCGACGTCACAAATCTTCTGACCCATTCAAACGAGCTAAATGCCGATCCGCATCGACAATTGATGCGGGCAACGCTTGCTACAAGTGTAGAACACCAGACGCATCAGCGAGTATTCGTGTCAATTCATTTTCCAGATTTTTCAGAACAATGTCGTCTACTGGCGAACCAGACGTTCTAAAAATAGAGACATGATACGTTGAAAATCCATTTGGATTCGATACCAATACTCTTACGTCCTCCCTCCACAACTGAACCGCATAATGATCATCATTTGCACCAAATCTCGCTATCCTTATTGCAAATCTCTCGTGGTCACCAAACCCTTTTAAACTATCTAAGAAAGTTTGAACCTTCTCGGAGGTGAGATCTGCTTTCTCTGACCATAATGCCTTTTGCGACATAGGCGTCTCTGCCATTCCGTGTGTGAAAAGAGCAGCAACTACAAAAACTATGAGAGGGCGGTGAGATACTCGCATTTGGTGATCCTTGTTGAGATTAATCAATTCACCTGGGTCCAGGATGCCCGGCAAGATATCTACTCAGACCAGCAAGTAGGATGGGCGAAACCCATCGTTCCCCATCTCCGCGGCAGCCCAAATGCCTGCTCCAACTTCCAACGCCGAACTACGCCGAACTTACGCCAGCAACAACACCTCTCAACCTGCTTGATAAAACTTAACTGCCCCCCCAATACGGCAACCTGCCGCCAACCTCATCGACGACCTGCAACAAATCCCATACCGTCCAACCCATGCCCGCACTCCAACACTACGTCGCACTCTACCCAATGGCCCCCTACGGCGGACTCTTCGTCGCAAGCGTCGGCCTGTGCGTCGTAATCGGCGCCCTGCTGCCAAAATACCGCATGATACTCGTATGGGCCGGCTTCGCACTCGGATCCCTCGCAATCACGCTCGCCGCCCCAGCACTGCCGCACGGAAAAACCCCGCCCAGCACGTTCCAGATCGGCTCGTTCATTCTCGCCATCGCCCTCGAAATCGCCGCCTTCCGCTACGCAATGCCAATCGCCCGCCGCCACAGCGAACGCGCCATGCTCGCCGCCACACTCGGCATCGTCGGCTTGCACTTCTTCGTCATGCTCCCCGCCTTCGGCATACTGATCGGCATCCTCGCCGCCCTGTGCACGCTCAACGCCGCCGTCCTCTGGCGCCTCCCAAATTACCCCCCAAACCCCGCCTGGCTCATCGACGGCTGCCTCAAACTCACACTCGGCCTGCTCATGCTATCCACGGCCGCCACCATAAATCCGTAGGATGGGTGAAACCCATCAATCCCCCACCCCCAACGCCCCCAGCAACGGCCCCAGATACTCCGCACCCCCCCCCGCCCGCCCCACCGACCCGCGATAAATCGGCTCACGTACCTGGTTCACGCTCGCCGTCCGCACCGCCCGCTCCGTCCGGTAAAACTTTATGCACGCCGGCGACCAGTCGAGCCCCAGAAAATCCACAAGCCGCCGCGCCTGCCCCTCCAGATCGTCGACCACATCCTCATACTGCACTTCGATGAAATGCGACGCCGGCAACACCCCGCGCCAATGCGCCATCAGCGCCTGGCAATCCACATGGAACCGCCCAAGCTCCCTCTGGTCGTACGAGAACAACTGCTCCCGCTTGAACAACTTGCTATAAGACGACAGGCAAGTATCGCCCGGATCGCGCCGGCAATGGATGATCCGCGCATCCGGCAACATCAGCCGTATCAGCCCGGCATACAGAAAATTCGCCGGCATCTTGTCGACCACGAAGCGATGCTCGGCACCCATCCGCGCACCAAATCGACGCTGCACCGTCCCCACATAATCCGCACCCAACCGCCCAAGCGCCTCACCCGGCAGCCCATCCACGAACCCCGGATACTCGCCAACACCCCTGGTCAGATCACCGACAAAACTCAGCTCCCCCGCCCCGAACACCGCCGGATGCGACGCCAGAACCGTAATCAAGGGCTGCATCCGCGCCCGCGACTGATCGGAAGAGAAGTATGACAAACAGGAAGATCAATACGCATCACCCCGGACAAGTTGCTCTCGCCAGCCATGACAGCCTGGCTGTGACGGGCGCTGGTTTTTATAGTGTCGGCGAGCAGCACGGCCGTGACAGATAGCGGCCCGACAGAGATCCCGCCGCGCATCCGCCGCTTAGTGCACTCCGTCCATCCCCGCCAACGCCCGCGCGAACGGCGCCGGCGTCACTCGCATGTCGCCGCGAAACGGATTGCTCAGCGCCACCACAATCAACAAAACCAACGCACCCGACACCGCCAGCAGCGACGACATCGTCAGGTGAAACACCAAATTCGGCGAGCCCAGGAACGACGCGAAAGCAATCGTAATCCCCCCGCCGGCGATCAACACAAACCACACGATGCCGGGTATCGAACTGCGCGACGCGGAAAGCCGCAAATGCCGCGCATCCTCCAGCCGCGTCACATCTTCCAGCAACAACCGATGCAGGTTCGCATCCGCCAGGCTCTGCGGCTGCACATGCAACGCCGTGCGCATCAGCCGCGCCAATGCCGGCGCCTGCTCGCCCACCGCCTCCCCGCGCGCCTGCATCGGCCACTCGCGCGCCGCCACATCGTGCACATACGCCACGATGTCGGCCCGCATCTGCGCCGCATCCGGCCCGCTCATCTCGCCGAGCAGCTCATAAACATTGCCCGCCAGCGCCGCCTCGCTATCCGTCGCCGCATTCGCTCCGTTCCACCCCTCCCAGGACAGCATGGTCACAAACGCCAGCAGCACCGCATACGTCGTCCCGATCACCGTAAATATCGTCGACGCCGACGACGCATGATCCCGCCGCAATCCGTGCGGCAACACCCAACGCGCCACCAGCTCCGCGGCCACCGCGCCGAACACCGCCACGCAAATAATCAACAACCCGCCTACATAAATCGGCAGCGCCGCTACCTCTTCAGGATGCATCATCACGAGCCTCGATCGAACAACACCCGCACCGACCCCGAGCGCTCAACCCCGTCCGGATCCCGATACGTCCGATACACATGATCCATCGCCGGATTGCTCACCCCGAACCACAAATGCTCGTTCTTGTAGTGATGCCACAAATGATACTTCTTCATGTATCGCCCCATCGCACTGCGCGGCCGATACGCAATATGCGCAATGTAGTGCACCCACTCGTAATGCAGCAGTGCCGCGGACGCACCCGCCAGCACCGCAAACACCGCCGCCCAATCCCGCCACACGCCAAACACCACGGCCGAAACAATCACCGCATTCGGCACCAGATACCACAACGGCAGGAACAGCAGATCGAGCCGCTGCGGCTCCACATGGTGGTCGTAATGCAACCGATGCTGGAAATACCGCAACCAGGCCCACGGCGCCGGCCGCGCATGAAACAGAAAACGATGCGTTCCATACTCGCTGAAATAGAACAGCGCCGCCCCGCCCAGCACAAACCACCCGGGCACACGCACCAGCCCGCTCACCTCGGCCAGCACCGCCGCCACACACACCGCCAGCAACACCCCGTTGCTGCCATGCTTGAGAAAAGTCCCGATCACGCCATCCATCCCCGGCTCACCGCCAAATCCAGCGCCGCATCCAATGCGCCGCGCGTGCGCGCCACCAACTCATCGGCCTCAGCCTCGCTTAACACGAACGGCGGCGCCACCAGCATGCAATCCCCCGTCGCCCGCAAGATCAGCCCCAGCCGATACGCCGCATCCCGGCACGCCACCCCAATCTCGCCCGGCCGCGCAAACCGCGCACGCGTCGCCTTGTCCGGCGTCAGCTCCAGCCCGCCCATCAACCCCACCATCCGCGCCTCGCCTACCAGCGGATGCCCCGCCAGCCCGCGCCACCGCTCCGCCAGATACGGCCCGATCACCCCGCGCACCCGCTCCACCAACCTCTCACCCTGCAGTATCCGCAAATTCGCAATCGCCGCCGCCGCGCACACCGGATGCCCGCTCGTCGTGAACCCGTGATTGAACTCCCCGCCCGCCGCCAGCACATCGGCCACCGCATCGCTCACCATCACGCCGCCCATCGGCAAATACCCGCTCGTCAGCCCCTTCGCGATCGTCATCAGATCCGGCACGAACCCGTAATGCTCGCAGCCGAACCACGTCCCCAGCCGCCCGAACCCGCAAATCACCTCGTCGCTCACCACCAGCACATCCCGCGCGCGACAGATCCGCTCCACCTCCGGCCAATAACTGTCCGGCGGCATGATCACGCCGCCCGCCCCCTGCACCGGCTCGCCGATGAACGCGCCGACATTCTCCGCCCCCACCCGATCGATCGCCCGCCCCACCTCGCCCGCCGCCCACAACCCGAACGCGTCCGGGCTCATCCCCCCACCCTCGCCCCACCACCAAGGCTGCGCCACATGGATCACCCCCGGTATCGGCAAGCCCCCTTGGGCGTGCATCCACCCCATTCCGCCCAGGCTCGCCCCGCCGATCGTGCTGCCATGATACCCGTTCACCCGCGCCACGAACTGCGTCTTCTCCGGCCGCCCTCGCAGCGCCCAGTAATGCCGCACCATGCGAATGACCGTATCGTTCGCCTCGCTCCCTGAATTGGTAAAGAAGGTCCGCGAAAACCCCGGCGCCAAATGCCCCAGCATTTCCGCCAGCTCAATCGCCGGCAGCGTCGTCGATTTGAAAAAGCTGTTATAGAACGGCAACTGCAACATCTGCGCATGCACCGCGTCGGCAATCTCGCGCCGCCCATACCCGATCGCCACATTCCACAATCCGGAAAACGCATCGAAATACCGCCGCCCGTCCGAATCCGTTAGCCAAACACCCTCGCCATGCGTGTAAATCCGCGCCCCCTCGCGGTTGAGCGCGCCCATGTCGCTGAACGGGTGGATGTGATGGCGCGCGTCGCGCGCGCGCAGGTCGTTACTGGTCATAACGAAAGAAAAGCCTTCTTTTTTGAAAAAAGAAGCAAAAAACTTTTGCTCCTGGCCGCGTCGGTTCGAACATGCGTGTGCCAAATAGCAGAAGTTTCCTGCTTCTTTTTTTCAAAAAAGAAGGCCTTCCTTCCACACCCCCATTTCAGCTACACTCCGTCACAAGGGAGCCTCTCACCCATGAAACCCGTCATCGGCGTCGTGGCCGATGTGCACGCCCACGCCAAGCACATCCCCCATTGCGTCCAGCAAAAATACCTCGAAGCCGTCACCGCCGGCGCGCACGCCATCGCAATCATCCTGCCAGCCCTCATCCCCACCGAAGGCGCCGCCTGGACCGATCCGGACGACTTCGCCCACATCCTCTCCACCCTCGACGGACTATTCCTCCCCGGCGCCACCAGCAACGTCGCCCCGCCCCTCTACGGCGCCACCCTGGCCGACCCCGCCTCGCCCGCCGACCCGGCCCGCGACCACGTCTCGCTCAACCTCATCCACGCCGCCATCGATCTCGGCCTGCCCATCCTCGGCGTCTGTCGCGGCCACCAGGAGCTCAACGTCGCGCTAGGCGGCACCCTCCACCAATCAATCCACACCACCCCCGGCCTCGCCGACCACCGCGAACGCCCCACCGACCCGCTGCACCTCCAATACGCCCCCGCCCACGACGTCACCTTCACCCCCGGCGGCCTCCTCGCCTCCATCACCAAAACCACCCACGCACGCGTCAACTCCATCCACGGCCAAGGCATCGACCAGCTCGCCCCCTTGCTCGCCGCCGACGCCACCGCCCCCGACGGCCTCATCGAAGCCATCCGCCTTGACCGCGGCTCCCAGTTCCTCCTCGGCGTCCAATGGCACCCCGAATGGGAGTTCCGCGCCGACCCCGTCAGCACCGCCATCTTCCACGCCTTCGGCACCGCCGCCCGCACCTACCGCCTCCACCGCACCGCCCGCCTACGCACCCCCGAACGCGCCTAACCCCACCACAACGGAGCACGCCATTTTGGATTTCACCCCGTCGTACCCCAGCCTCCAGCCCACCACCTCGGGCGGCCGCCAAGCCCCCTCCGTGCTGGAAGCCTTCGTGGTCGACGTCAACGGAATCGCCCGCGGCAAATGGGTCCCCGCCGAGCGCATCCCCGAAGTCATGAAATCCGGCGTCGCCCTCCCACGCTCCGTCTACGCACTCGACGTCTGGGGCTGCGACGTCCCCGAAGCCGGCCTCGCCGTCGGCACCGGCGACCCCGACGGCATCTGCATGCCCGTCGAAGGCTCCCTCCTCCCCGTCACCTGGCTCACCCGCCCCACAACCCAGGTCCTCCTGCGCATGCTCCAGCAGGACGGAACCCCCTTCTACGCCGACCCCCGCCAGGTCCTCGCCCGCGTCTGCGACTTCTTCCGCAAAACCGGCCTCACCCCCGTCATCGCAACCGAACTCGAATTCTACATCATCGACCGGCGCCGCACCCCGCGCGACCCCGTCTCCCCACCCTCATCCCTCGAAGGCCGCTGGAACGGCTGGCAAACCCAGGTCCTCTCCATCGCCGAACTCCACTCCTTCGAACCCCTGCTCGCCGACATCTTCCACGCCTGCGAACGCCAGAACCTCCCCGCCGACACCGTCGTGCGCGAAAACGGCCCCGGCCAATACGAGGTCAACCTCAACCACGTGCCCGACGCCCTGCTGGCCGCCGACCACGCCTTCCTCCTCAAACGCATCGTCAAAGGCGTCGCCCGCCAGCACGGGCTCGACGCCACCTTCATGGCCAAACCCTACGGCGACCTCGCCGGCTCCGGCATGCACGTCCACATGTCCATGCTCGACGAGCAAGGCCGCAACGTCATGGCCGCCGAAAACGGCGCCCCCACCGAACAGCTCATGCACGTCGTCGGCGGCATGCTCGCCACCATGCCGGACGCCATGCTCCTCCTCGCCCCCCACGCCAACTCCTTCCGCCGCCTCACCCCCGGCGGCCACGCCCCCACCAACCTCACCTGGGGCATGGACAACCGCAGCGCCGCCATCCGCGTCATCGAAGCCGGCCGCGCCACCCGCGTCGAACACCGCGTCGCCGGCGCCGACTGCAACCCCTACCTCGCCGTAGCCGGCGTCCTCGCCGGAGCCCTCCACGGCCTCGCCGGCAAACTCTCCCCCGGCCGCCCCATCTCCGGCGAAGAACGCGAAGGACACCCAGCCTCCCCATCAACTGGGACGACGCCATCGACGCCTTCGACGCCAGCGACGTCATGGGAGAATACCTAGGCCTCGACTACCAAGACCTCTTCAGCGCCTGCAAACGCCAAGAACAAGCCGAATTCCGCCGCCGCGTCACGGACGTGGAGTACGACGCGTATTTGCAGTCGTGTAGTCTAAGGCAAGCGGAAGGCAAGGCGAGGGCTCTGCCCCTCGACCCCGCTGGGGCCGTGAGGCCCCAGACCCCTACTCTCAGACCGCTGCTCCCGATGGCGATGATTGCTAAAACACTACCCATAAGACTCGAACGTCTAACGCCTCCCGATCGAGCCTTATAAACTCTGGCTCCCAGTTTGCGAAACTCAAGTACTGGCCGAGATAAGTTAGTTCCTGTCCCAAGCTTGCGTCACCCTCTCCCTGGCTAAAAACACCGCTTCTCAGACACGAAGCTCGAGAATTGACAGCAAAGCACGAGTGTAACTGGTAAGCAAATTGTGAGCCGTCCTAAGGTGAACACATTTCGGCCTACATCGAATGGACGTGCGAGTCGCGACCATTAGGCACTTGAGCCAATTCGTCGTCGATAATGACATGTGGTATATAAGATAAGCGATTTCTCCTGAACCCGCCAACTCACTGAACACCTTGTGCGACGTGGAAAATCGTTCAGCGTTCAATTACCGCGATAGCTAATGCAGTTCCATACAGTTTCAATTCCAATCGACCAAGTATGCCGAAGAATACAAGAAACTAGCACGACTATTTGTCGAGTTGTAACAAAGCGTCCAACGTATCTCTTAATTATCTCTCTGGTTCGTAGGAAACGAGTTGCAATCAAAACTCTACATCCGTTTAGAACGAATAATGACAGTGATCGCGAACCAAGAACTTAAATCACCTTGAAAATAGATAGCTTACCGTTTCTATAAGCGACTACGTTCGCCGTTAGCGTTTCGGTTCCTGGAGCGCCTTAACATATCGGGAGACGCGCAAGCGCTGTCTACGTATTGCCGGCAGCCAGTACTCGAGGAACGTACTTTTTGCAGGCTATAACAGGCTTTCATTGCAATATGTGGACGAGCCCTATACAGCGTCAATCGAAAAGCGCTCTCGTCTCGCACTTCGGCGTGACTTAAGCTCACGTGGACCGACCTGACTACAAATAGAGGTCGGAGAATTCAAGTCTACAGGAAAGCACGATTAAGTACCGATTACGGACATGATGTTGAAGAATCGTATTAGAAGTTGACGTAATAATCATAGTGGTCCAAGCGGAGTCTCTATATTTTAGCGCCGAAACCTACTGATCGTCCGGCTCGTGCCGTGTCATCTTTAGCGTCGAACAATAGCTCCGCGCATATTTCTAGCTCGGAAGATGAGCATTTACGGCTCATTTCACCTTGAGTGGCGAAGCGTCGGAAGACTTCGTTGTATTAACTGGTACCACAAAGGAAAAGCGAATCATCGAGGCCTATCAAGAATGGACGATATTCCCAAGTCAAGATGCAGTAAACATGGTCCGCCAAACAATGCAGGCGCTCAAAGTCAAAGTCGTGCGTAGTTCATTCCGCTTCCATAACTTGCCAGATCATACTGTAGATACCGTGTCGTCAGCTGCTCGCGAAATGCGTCTAATTCAGCCGTGCCACGAGCTTCGTCGAGTATACTAGCGACCCAATCAACTGAGCAATGCTCAGACGCCAAACTAAGTCCCTTATAATCATCGCTGTTGTTCGAGCTCCAGTTCTACACTGCAGCACTAAACAGCTTCGTTACCAGCGATCATGGTAGCCTTCGGCCAAAAGGCCCGACATAGTCGGTGTGATGCACACTCATCACGACTCGCCGCAGAGGATCTATGTTGATGGCCGCATGAACCCGCAGGCGACGAATCCGGGTTCGATGCTGTAACAAATCTGTTATGCCTCGCAATCCGCTCACTTGACGTCGTAATTAAGAAACGCAGTGGCTATCTTATCCTCGAAGCGCCCCACGAAGCTGTAGTGCTTAAGATAATCGCATTCTGTCCGCATCCGATAAGTCACTCCCGCAATTGACTGAAGTCAGGCGTAGCGCGAGATTGGAGACCCCAGCGTGCACCAAACGCGTACAACGGCCCAGTGAGGCGCCCACGACTATCCAAGAGCCCCAATGACCCAACGAATCTAGCAAGCGTAGGATGGGTGAAACCCATCGTTTCCCAACCTAACAACAAACAACACGCCGGCCCCAAACACCCACCCAAACCCACCCCCACAACACCTCAACAAACACACCGCCCCACCGTCCACCCCACCCCCAAACCCCTGGCACCCCACCCCCACCCCGTCCTACCCTCCCCCACCATGACCAACTACCGCCGAAATCGCGTCCCCGGCGGCACCTACTTCCTCACCATCAACCTGCTGAACCGCCGCGCAAACCTGCTCACAACCCATATCGACGCCCTTCGCCAAGCCACCCGAAAAATCCGCCAAACCCACCCCTTCCATATCGACGCGCAAGTCGTCCTCCCCGACCACATGCACTGCCTCTGGACACTCCCCGAAGGCGACGCCGACTACTCAAACCGCGTCCGCCTCATCAAAACCGAATTCTCCAAATCCATCCCCAACCAAGCACCCAACACCCCAACCCGCATCGCCAAAGGCGAACGATCCATCTGGCAACGCCGCTTCTACGAACACACCATCCGCGACAAAGCCGACAATGCCGCCCACCTCGACGACATCCACTTCAACCCCGTCAAACACGCCCTCACCCCACCAAGCGTTCCGGGCGTAGGGTGGGCTTCAGCCCACCAATCCTAAGCACCCATCCTATGTAATCTCCCGTCTCTGACAATCTCCGTATTCACTCCATCACCCCACTCACCCATATCGCCGCCAATCTCCCAAACACCCGCTCAACCCCGCTCCCCACCCCCCCCCAACACCACCTCACCCCCACTCCAATCGGCCGGATAAACCCCACGCGCCACACACCGCCGAAACGACGAAAACGGCCAATCCACCGCATGCGTCACCAACCCATGCTTCACCGGATTGAAATGCACGTAATCCACATGCGCCGCATAATCCTGCGCGTCCCGTATGGTGTGCTCCCAATACCGCCGCTGCCAAACCCCGCTTTCACGCCGCCGCACCAACGACGCCCGCCGCCCCTCGCTCTTCCCCATCTCTCGCGAAAACCCCGCCTTGATCGCCGCCCACCTGAGCGGAAAATCATCATCCCCCAACGGCAATGTCCAAACACAATGCATGTGCTCCGGCAGCACCACCCAAGCATCCACATGAAACGGATACCGCCCCCGCACCGCCCCCACCACCCGCCGCAAAACCCCAATTTCGGCCGTCAATAAATCCGACCCCCGATCCGCCAAATTCACCGTGAAAAAATAACACCCACCCGCCACCCGGTTCCGCAAATACTCAGCCATCCCTCAGCTCACAACCCGGAGGGTGGGCTTCAGCCCACCACCACGCGACCCCATCCACCATCTCCGCCGCCGCTGCCCGCAATGTCCCGCAAGGCTCGTTCACAAATCACCAATCGCAAACACCAACCTACTCTTCGACACTCGTGCGCAACAACCATAACCCCATCACCTCACCAACCCGGACGCCCACCCCGCAAACCCCAGCCACCACCCCGTCTTCCAAATCAACGGCGTCACAATCTTCGTTGCCAGCAACACCAAACTCGCCCAGATCGTCACCCCGTGCACCCGCCCGGCCGAGCGGAAATCCCAGGCCGCGAGCGCCACCATGAAGAGCATCGGCAACACCATCACCTGCACCGGCCCATGCAAGGCCGGCGGCAATCCCAACTCCATCCGGCCAAACCCCGGCGCCATCATTGTCACCATGGCCGCATACATCCAGCGCTTGTGCGCCGCCGCGCGATTCCGCCGCAGCAATCCCAGTGCAATGAATGCGCCGAACACCGGAACACTCAGCAGCGGCGTTGCCAGCCATGAGAGCGTCGGTATGCCACGCGGCGCCGTCAAGGGCCGCGCCACGCCGCCCAACGCCGTCAACGTCGCCACAATCACCAGGCAGGGCAACAAGAAAAACCCGATCCGCCCCAACCGGCGATGCACATCCGCCCGGCCCGCCGCCATTAGCCAAGCCTGGCCTGCAAACAGCAACAGCCACGCCGTGAACAACATCCCATGCAGGATCACCAACCCATTCAATGTCTCCAACGGATGCCGCGGCGCCAGCAAACCCCGCAGATAAAAACTAGGCGCAAATCCGGCCACGATCACCAGGATCATCACTACAGCCGACGCCGAAAAGAACACCCGCTCCGGCCGAACCGACCAATCCCGCCGCGCCGCCAATCCCACACCGGACATCGCAAGCTCCTGCCAGCCACTCTCACACGCCCAACACTGGCACTACTGTCCGTAACAATCCATCTCGCTCGCAAATCTCCAATCCCGACGTCCGCGACACTCCCCCCAAAGCCGCCGGCCCGCCGCTTCGGCGCGCTGCCTGAAACGCACTCACAGCGGCGGCGTGTTGCTCCTCGCCTTGTCCGCCCGCTCCCGACGGATGGCTGCCTGCACCAGCGCGTCTTCGTCGTCGAGCCGCACGAGCATCTTCGCCAGCAACGCCGGATTCTGCCGGTCGGGCAACAGCATCACCGTCACCTGCCCATGGCAGCCGGCGAAGGCCGTCGTCGGCACACTCATCACGCCGTAATCCGGCTCGCTTTTCTCGCTGCTCGACACACCAATCATCGCAACCGCGCGCAATCCCGCCTCCTTGCACCCCGCGCCCGGAATCGCCGCCCCACTTGCATCATAAGATTGCGTCAGAGTCTGCCAGCCATCCCCGGAATGCCCCAACCGGGACATGTCCAATACATACTTCTCCCCCAGCGCCTTCCACACCGTCTCCAGATTAGGCTCGTTCGCAGCACCAAAATTCTCGAAATGCGAAAGCGATGCCACCCGTCCGCCCACCACCTGCACAAGATACGCCTCGTTGGGGACAATCGGATTGGCCGCCGGCTCCCCCCCGCTTCCAGCCACCCCGATCGGATTGCCCGCCAACCTGCGCGCCGACACCAGGTAGATATCCGGATCCCCCGTCTTGCTCTCGGAAAACTCGAACCCCTGCCCCATCCGCACGCGCGCATCGGCCACCCCGATCCCAAGCGCCAACCCTTTCACCGTCAAATCCGCAAGCCTGCCGGAAGCCGAGGGCCGCACCAGCACATTCTTCGCAACAACCGGCTGCGGAGCCGCAACCGGCGCAGGCAATGGCGCCGGCAATGGCGCAGGCAATACGGCGGCGGCCACAACACGCACCGGCGCCAACGGCAGCAGCGGATCGACGGCGACCACACTCGTCCGCTTCAAGCGCGACTGCGACAAAACAATGGTCACCACAGGCGCTTCCACCGCCGCCACCGCAGGCGGCACCACGCTCTGCACCGCGGGCGCAGGTGGCGGCACCGCCTCGCCCTCATTCTTCTCGGCCACTTTGAAATCGATGTTCGCGATGACGTAAGTCTGCAGAACCCCGCGATCGTAATAACTCACGACCGAGGTGTTCCGGTACGCCTGATGCACCACAACCAACGCCCCCGGCGGCACATCGATGCACCCGCCCCGCGCCTTCGTCTCGAGCACGATCGGCCGCACATGCTCGCCGGCGGACCGGCTGCTGCCATCCGGCAACGTGAGAAACGCCAGCGCCTCCGCCTGCCTGCACATCACCCCGGGCCGCGTCGCCACCAGCACCTGCGCCCCCGCGGCCGGCGCCCATCCGCAGAACAGCACGGACGCAAACCCAATCAGGCAAACCGACCAGCGCCTCACGTCAACCTCCCGCAACCGCTTACGGCAGCGGCCTCACCCAGCCAGGACTTCGCCGAACAGCGTCTGCATTTCCGACCAGCTCCGCCGGTCCGCCTGCTCGCTGTAGCGTGCGAACTCCGGCCGCCCGAGCTTGTCGGCATCCGGATTGGTGAAGCTATGCACCGTGCCGCCATACACCGACATCTGCCAGTTCACCCGGCCAGCGCGCATCTCCTCCTCGAAGGCGGCGCGCTGCCCGGCATCGATGCTCGGATCGTCGGCACCGATGCACACCAGCACGCGCCCGCTGATGTTCTTCGCATCGCCGGGCGCTTTTGTCGCCAACCCGCTATGGAACCCGACAATTCCGGCCACGTCGGCGCCGGATCGCGCCAGTTCCAACGCCATCGTGCCACCGAAACAGAACCCGATCGCCGCAATCCGCTTGCCGTCGACACCCGGTTGCGCCAGCAGCGCATCCATCGCGCCCTTCGCCCGGGCGCGGATCCGGGCAGGCTCCTCCCGCAGCGGCGCCAGCAAGCCCAGCGCCTCGTCGAGCTTGGACGTGACATATTGCTCGCCATGCAGGTCAGCCGCCAACGCCACGTAGCCGAGGGAAGCCAGCCGGTCGGCACGCGACTTGGCGTGCGCGCTCAGCCCGAACGCCTCGGGAAACACCAGCACGCCCGGCCGCGCCGCGCCCGTCGTCTCCGGGCGGGCAAGGTGCCCGAGCATACGCAGCCCGTCGGCCTGGTAGTCGATGGTTTCCGGTGACATCGAGCCTGTTTCACTCCGAATCTGCAACTAACTGACATAAAAGCTTCGCCCAAACGTCATCTGCCAGGAATGGCCGGATGGCCGGTTGGGCGGTAATCAGCGCGCAGCCGACATGCCGCCCGCAGTCTCCGGCGGCAAACGACGTGGGCCACCACGGGCGGCGCAACGCTGGAAGCTTACGAAAGGTTTCGTTCATGACGATGAAGCAACGCTGGAAGACATCCAGCGCAACGGTCGCGATGCTAGCCATGATGGTCAACAACGCCGCATTCGCACAGACGCCCTACGGCGAGCCTGTGCTGACTGCCGCCACCTCCACCGGAACCGCCGGCGCCGCCGCGGCCAGCAATGTCGCCGACCAGGGCACGCTGTCGCATAACGCGAAAGTCGCGCTGCTCCGCCGCAAGATCAAATACGTGTTCGTCCTGTTCCAGGAAAACCGCAGCTTCGACCATTATTTCGGCACCTATCCCGGCGCCAACGGCTTCTACAGCACCTATCCGGGCGCCAATCCGCAGGACCCCTACGCGCAGCCTGCCAACCAGGTAAACGTGCTGATGGGCGTCAACAGCGCGCAGCAGAACATTCTGCAGTCGGATGGCACGTTCCGCACGCAGACGCCGTTCCTGATGCCCCGCACGGTCCAGAACAGCGCCGGCGCCACCGTCCAGATCTACCCCGAGGACTCGCTCTCGGTCGATCACTCCCACACCGGCTTCATCTTCTCGGAACACTTCAACAAATCGACCCGCCAGATTCCGAAGAACGACGCCTATGTGCTCGACGAGGAAGGCTACACCTATTCCGGCGACGCCTCGACGACCAGCAGCGTGGTGACAAAGTCGGGCGCGCCCATCACGTCGAACCCGAGCGAGACCGCGGTGCAGGCAGGCGAACTGATGGTCGCCCATCTGGACTGCGACACCGCGCCCTTCCTCTGGCAGTATGCCGACCGCTTTGCGCTGTTCGACAACATGCACCAGACCACCTACGGCCCCTCCACCCCGAACGCGATCGCCATGATCGCCGGCCAGACTGGTGAGACCCAGTGGGCGCTGCACCCCTCCACCACCGGGCTGAACATCCCCGGCGGCCAGTCCGTCCCCAACGTCACC
The DNA here is from genome assembly GCA_963848205.1 of uncultured Alphaproteobacteria bacterium. Classification (GTDB taxonomy): domain Bacteria; phylum Pseudomonadota; class Alphaproteobacteria; order Acetobacterales; family Acetobacteraceae; genus BOG-908. Next base: position 241,457 of record CAWKCV010000004.1, read on the forward strand.
GACAACCAGCCCTTCCCCGGCAGCAATCTCGACACCTCCAGCGGCCCGAAGCCGCCGCTCGGCCCGGACGAGGCAATGTTCGCCGCTTGCACCACGCCCGGCCAGGCCGGCACCGCGCCTGCCTGCCCGACACCGCTGACGCCGGCCAATTTCGGCCCGCTGACCACGGTGAAGCTGAAGGGCCCTGAGACCGGCTTCTACGCCGGCCAGCCCAACCTCACCTTCGCCAGCCTGCCGCTGTCCTTCATGGGCACCAGCATCAACACCATCATCCAGTCCGACGAAAACCCGATGATGGACCTGATGGATGTGCAGAACGACATCCAGACCATCGCCGGCGCGCGCGGCGTGGTGAACTGGGGCTGGTATCAGCAGGGCTACAGCACCGAGCCGTTCGACGGCCAGGTGACCGTGGACACGTTCCCGTCCACCACACCGCACAGCAGCTACATCGTCCACCATAACGGGCCGCAATATTTCGGCTATCTCGGCGACAACACGGCCGAGCAGAACAACCTGCACGGGCTGCAGCAATTCTACTCCGACGTCGCCAACCAGGCGCTGCCGGCCAAGGGCGGCGTATTCTACGTGCGCGGCGGCTACTTCAACAATGACGGCCTGGTCAGCCTCGATCCCAACCCCAACGTGCGCGCCACCTTCGCCGGCAACGACGACCATGCCAGCTATTCGGACGTGCAGATTTCCGAAGCCAACGTGGCCAACTCGGTGAACGCGATCGCCAACAGCCCGTATTGGAACCAGAGCGCCATCATCATCACCTACGATGAGACCGACGGCATGTATGACCATGTGCCCGAAGCCGTGCGCAGCTACGGCCCGGACCATCTGCCGCTCTCCGGCGGTCCGCGCATCCCGCTGATCGTGGTCTCGCCTTACGCGGCCAGCCACACCGTCAGCCACGTCTATAGCGAGCACAGCTCCGTCATCAAACTCATCGACGAACTGTTCGCCCTGCGTCCCCTCGCCGACCTTCCCGACGAGGTCCATGGCCGCCTGATGGGCTACAAGAACCCCACCAACGACCCCGCGCTGCTGGCCCCCAACGGCACCCGCCAAGCCAATCTCGGCCCGGCCGATGCACCGAACAACGGGATCGGCGATCTGCTCGAAGCGTTCGACAACGATCGTCTGACCGGAGCCGCCCCGCTGCTGACGCCGCAATATGCGATGATCAGCGGTGTCACATCGTTGCCGCACTATAACGGCGCCGGTTGCAGCGCGCTCGGCATCACCCCGACCGACTACCCGAACGGCTACGCGGTCGGCGCCGAAAGCGACCCGCCGCCGGCCGACTTCAACCCGCGCCCGACCGTCTCTCCGGGCATCCCGACGCAGGCTGGCTGGACGCCGTAAGCGGAAGGAAGCAGTCCTTTTTCGAAGAGGACCAAAAGACCTTTATCCCTGGCTGCGGGGGGCAAAAGGCTTTTGGTCCTTTTTCAAAAAAGGACTGCTTTCTTTCTTCCCTTCCCGGAGTTCCCCATGCTGCGCCTATCCCTCACCTTCCTTCTCTCCTGCGCATCTGCCCAAGCAGCCGCCCAAACTCTCGCTGCCGTGCAGGCGCGCCACAATCTCCACTGCGCGGTCATCGGAGAAGCCATAGACTGGAACAAGGAAGATCTGCACGGCAACCTCGCCCCGCTCGGCGAACAGATCTGCCACGCCATGGCCGTCGCCGTGCTGGGCCGCGCGGATGCAGTACAGGTCGTCCCCGCGCCGGCAGAACTCGAAGCGCTGAAATCCCTGCAAAGCGGCCAGGTCGATGTCGTCGTCGGTGCAACCCCGAGCGACAGCGTGGCGCTGCGGCTCGGTGTCACCTTCGGGCCGCCGGTATTCTGGGATAGCCAGACATTCCTGGTGCACAAAGCCTCGGGCATAACCTCGTCCGCCGGTCTCGCCGGCCGCACCGTCTGCTTCATCGAAGGCACGGACAACGAGCATGTGCTGCTGCAATCCATGCAGGATGCGAACGTCAAATTCCTGCGCTTTCCCTTCCAGGAAGAAGGCGAAATGGACGCCGGCCTGGTTGGCGGGCACTGCCGCGCCATCAGTGCCTACGCCAGCAAGCTCGCCGAAGTCCGCACGCAATTTCACGGCCTGGTGCATGATTTCGTGCTGCTGCCGGACCGGCTGGCCCTGCTGCCGGCGTCCATCGTCACACGCCAGGGCGACGCGGCCTGGAGTGCCGTCGCCAAGGCCACCGTCGATACGCTGGTCGAAGCGCAGATGCTGGGCATCACCCAGGCAAACCTGGCCCAGAAGGCCACCAGCGACGACCCGCGCGTGCAGCACCTTCTCGGCCAGGACTGGTCCGCGGCGCAGGCGCTCGGCCTGGCGCACACCTGGGGCGCGCAAATCATCGCCGCAGTCGGCAATTACGGCGAAATCTTCCAGCGCACACTGGGCGAGCATACCCCGATGAACCTCGAGCCCGGGCTGAACCAGGACTGCCTGCATGGCGGCCTGCTCTGCAGTGCTCCGGTGCGATAACCGCCACAGGGCTTGCGTCCTCGCGCACGTCGGCGGTAACGCCCTGCACGCGAGTGATGGGAGCAGACTGGTGATACGCGGCGCGATCGAGACGGCACAGGACAGGCTGGTTTCAGGCTGGATCTACTGCAAGGCGCATCCGTTGCGCGACCAGCTCGTCCTGGCCTTCTCCGGCGCCCGCTGCGTGGGCACCGGCAAGGTGGAAATCTTCCGCAAGGATCTGGCCGATGCAGGGCTCGGCGACGGATATTGCGGCTTCCACTTCCCCGTCGCCCTGGAAAAAGGCGAACACCCGGCCAGCCTCGTCGTCAGGCTCGCGGACTCCGACATGGCGTTGATCCAGGCAGGCAGCCGGGTCGGTCTGTGAGCAAAACGGAACCGGGGCTCGTCGGCGTCCGCGCCTTTCTGTTCGACGTGTTCGGCACGGTGGTCGATTGGCGCGGCGGCGTCGCACGCGAGGCGGCACCCTTTCTGGCCCGCCACGGCGCCGCACCTACGGACGCCGGCGCCTTCGCCGACGCCTGGCGCAAACGCTACCAGCCAGCCATGGAAAAGGTGCGTGGCGGCGCACGCCCTTGGGTCCGGCTGGACGTGCTGCATCGCGAGAACCTCGATGGCGCACTCGCCGACATCGGCATCGAAGCCGCGACGATTGACGCCGCCGAACTCGACGAATTGAATCTCGCCTGGCACAGGCTCGATCCCTGGCCCGACTGCATCGACGGCCTCACCCGCCTCAAGCAGCACGCCGTCATCGCCCCCTGCTCGAACGGCAACATTTCGCTGATCGTGGACATGGCCAAACGTGCTGGCCTGCCGTGGGACGTCGTCCTCGGCGCCGAAGTCACGCGCGCCTACAAGCCGGCTCCCGAAGCCTACCTGCGCTGCGCGGATGCACTCGCCTTGTCGCCTGACCGGCTCTGCATGGTCGCCGCCCACGAAAGCGATCTCGCCGCCGCACGCGACTGCGGGCTACGCACCTGCTTCGTGCCCCGGCCCCTGGAATATGGCGCCCTGCACAAGGCGCCGCCGCCGCTTGGGGGGTGGGATCTCACGGTTGGCGGGTTGGGGGATCTGGCAGAGGAAGCGAGGAAGCAGGCAGTCCTGTTCTGAAAAAAAGAACCGGAAAACTTTTGCTCTTCAGACGTCCAGGTTGGCTACTTTCAGCGCGTTGCCTACGATGAAGTCCCTGCGGGGTTCCACCACATCGCCCATCAGCGTGGAAAACACCTGGCCGGCTTCTTCCACGTCGCCCACGCGCACTTGCAGCAGCGTGCGTGCGGTGGGGTCCAGCGTGGTCTGCCAAAGCTGGTCGGCGTTCATCTCGCCCAGGCCTTTGAACCGGTTGAGCGTGAGCCCGCGGCGGCCCTGTTGCAGCATTCGCTCGAAAGCGCTGGCCGGTCCGGCAACCGGCACTTCCTGGCTGTCCAGCCGCAACATCGCCGGCGTCGAGAACGCGGCCGCCAGCCGGTCCGCACGCTCCGCGAGCCAACGCGATTCCGCACTCCGCAAGGCAGCCGCATCGAAACTGTAACGCTCGGCAACACCGCGCACCACGCGGCCGATCTGCAAACTATGGCCATCGGCGGCAACCTTCCAGCCGCGCTCGTTGACCAGCGCCACGGCGTCCAGCCGCGCGGCCAATGTCTGCGCGCCCGCCTGCGCCCGATCGCTGTCAGGCGTCAGCACGCCGGCGATCGCCGCCTGCTCCAGCAGCGCCAACGGAATGCTGCCCTCCGCCAGGCGCTTCAAATGCGCATGAACCTCGCGCAGCCAGCGCGCGAACTCAGCCAGCGCCGCACCTTCCAGCCGCGTGCCGTCAGCCATCGTGAAGGCCGCGTTGGCACCCAGCGCCTTATCGAGCAGATAATCGTCGAGTGCCGCATCGTTCTTCAGATAACGATGGTCGTTGCCGCGCTTGGCGCCATACAGCGGCGGCTGCGCGATATAGAGATGACCGCGATCGATCAGTTCCGGCATCTGCCGGTAGAAGAACGTCAGCAGCAGCGTGCGTATGTGCGATCCGTCCACGTCGGCGTCGGTCATGATGACGATGCGATGATAGCGCAGCTTGTTGATATCGAAACCGCCCTGCTCCGGCTCGCCCCTTCCGATACCGGTGCCGAGCGCCGTGATCAGCGTGCCAATCTCGGCACTGCCCAGCATGCGATCGAACCGCGCACGCTCCACATTCAGTATCTTGCCTTTCAGCGGCAGGATCGCCTGAGTCTTGCGGTCGCGCCCGCCCTTGGCCGAACCGCCGGCGCTGTCTCCCTCGACGAGGAATATCTCGCTCTTCGCCGGATCGCGCTCCTGGCAATCGGCCAGCTTGCCGGGCAACGTCGAAATGTCCAGCACGCCCTTGCGACGTGTCAGGTCGCGCGCCTTGCGGGCCGCCTCACGCGCACTCGCCGCATCCATCACCTTCTGGATGATGCCGCGCGCTTCCTTGGGGTGCGTCTCGAACCAGTGCGCCACCGCGTCCGCCACCGCGGCCTGCACCACCGGCTGCACTTCGCTGCTGACGAGCTTGTCCTTGGTCTGGCTGGAGAATTTCGGATCGGGCACCTTCACGCTCAGCACGCTCGTCATGCCTTCGCGCATGTCTTCGCCAACCAGGCTCAGCTGCTCCTTCTTGCCCATGCTGTCGGCATATTTGCCGACGATGCGCGTCAGCGCCTGCCGGAATCCCGCCAGGTGCGCGCCGCCATCGCGCTGCGGAATGTTGTTGGTAAAACACAGCATCGTCTCGTGAAAACTGTCGTTCCACGAAAGCGCAAACTCCACGCGGATGCCGGAAGCCGCGTCATCGGTGACGCTGCTGATGCAGGGCGTGAACACCGAAACCTTGGCGCGGTCGAGATATTCCACGAACGCGCGCAGCCCGCCTTCGTAGAACAGATCCACCTCCGCCGGCGGCGCATGCCGCTCGTCGCGCACCACGATGCGCAGGCCGGAATTGAGAAACGCCAACTCCCGCAGCCGACGCTCGAGAATTGCGAAATCATACTCCACCTTGGTGAACGTGCCGCTGCTCGGCTTGAACGTCACCTCGGTGCCCTGCGGCTTGTCGGACGGGCCGACCACCACCAACGGCCCCACCGCATCGCCATGCTCGAAGCGGATGAAATGCTCGAGCCCCATGCGCCAGATGCGCACCTCCATCCATTCGGAAAGCGCATTCACCACGGCCGCACCCACGCCATGCAACCCGCCGGACACTTTATACGAGTTCTGGTTGAATTTGCCGCCAGCATGCAACCGTGTCAGCACGACTTCGGCGGCCGACACACCTTCCTCGGCATGCATGTCGGTGGGAATGCCGCGCCCGTCGTCGCGCACCGTCACGCTGCCGTCGCCGTTCAGCACCAGGCTCACATTATGCGCAAAACCCGCCTGCGCCTCATCGACGGCATTGTCGATGATCTCGAACGCCATGTGGTGCAGCCCGCTGCCATCGTCGGTGTCGCCGATATACATGCCCGGGCGTTTTCGCACCGCGTCCAGACCGCGCAGCACGCTGATGCTGGCCGCGTCGTAATCCTGCGATTGTTCCGGGGTCGTGCCAGCGCCGTTCGGGTCGTCGTTGGGCACAGGCGCGGCGGTGTCGGGCATGCCGAGTGGTCACTCCATAGGTGGGGCGGGAGACTCCCGAATATAGGCCGGGCGCGCGGGGGAAGCAAAGCAAGCAGTCCTTTTTTGAAAAAAAGGACCAAAAAACTTCTGCATCCCGAGCATCGCGACAGCGGAGCAAGAGTCTCTTGCTTCTTTTTTTCAGAACAGATGTCTTAACTTTCCCTCCCCGGTCTGCACGAATTCCGCCTCCCCCCGCAAAGGTGCGAACACCTCCGCATCCGTCCCCGTCAGCAGCACCTGCCCGCCCAGCCGCGACAGCTCTGCCCACAGCGCCTCCCGCCGCGCCGCATCCAGATGCACCGCCGGCTCGTCGAGCAGCAGCAGCGGCGGCCGCACCCGCGCCTCCGCCAGCAGCGCCGAATGCGCCAGAATCACCCCCACCAGCATCGCCTTCTGCTGCCCGGTGCTCGCCAGTTCGGCGGCAAGGCCGCTCGCCGCGTCCGCGAGCCGCATGTCCGCCCGATGCGCGCCCAGCGTGCTCGTCCCGGCCGCCGCATCCGCCGCCCGCCGCGCCGCCAGCCCGTCCCGCAGCCAGGCCTCCACCGCCAAGGCCGGCATCTCCGCCAGCCGGTCCGCCACCATGTCGTGCAACGCAATCCGCACCCGCGGAAAGCCGCCCACCCCGCCCCCTGCCGCCATATTCAGCCGTGCCACCGCCCCCACCCGCGCCGCCGAGACTGCCACGCCATGCCGCGCGACCGCATCCTCCAGCCCCGCCAGCCACGCCGGATCGGCACGTTCGCCACGCTCGCGCGCCTGGCCCAGCACGCGCCGACGCTCCGCCAGCGCCGTATCGTGCGCACTCGCCTCACGCGCATGGCCCGGCTCCAGCGCCCACACCAGCCGGTCGAGAAAGCGCAGCCGCCCGCTCGCCCCCTCCTGGAACAGCGTGTCCATCTGCGGCGTCAGCCAGATCGCCGTCAGCACGCCGGCCAGTTCCGCCTGGTTGCGCGCCGCCGCCCCATCGAGCCGGAACACCCGCCGGTCCGCCCCCGCCTCGGCCAGCCCGGTGCCGATCGTCACCGCCTCGTCGCCGCCCCCGACCCGCGCGGCCACCGCCCACAACCCGCCCCCGCCGATCCGCGCCATCTCCGACAGCCGGCTCCGCCCGAACCCGCGCCCCGGCCCCAGCAGGCTCACCGCCTCCAGCAAATTCGTCTTGCCCGTCCCGTTCGGCCCCGTCAGCACCGCAATCCGCGCGGCCGGCCGCCAGGTCAGCGCTGCATAATTGCGGAAGTCGGTCAGCGTCAGGCGCGAGAGAAAGGCCACCCCGCCTCCCTACACGCCGCCCGCCGCCGTGTCAGGCCGCCCACCGCTCCGTGGCCGATCCGGCACAATCATTGCTTACCTCGCAGGCGGGACGAACCGCCGCTTGCTTACAAAGCGGAACGGTTCGAGACTCACGCATAGGTGATCCTGCAAGCCGGGGAGTGGTTGGGTTGAAGGCAAAATTTTGGGGTGCAAGCCTGTTGGCCATCGCGGCCGCACACGCAGGCCATGCTTTCGCGCAGGATGCAGGCCCCGGTGCCAGCGGCATCAAGGGCGTCGAGGAGGTGATCGTCACCGCCCAGAAACGCTCCGAAAAATTGCAGCGAGTGCCTCAAAGCGTCGAGGTGCTGGATTCCAAAACCCTGGCCCAGCATCAGGTGACCGAGTTCGCCGACTACCTCAAGCTGCTGCCCAGCGTGACCGCGCAAACCTTCGGCCCCAACATGACCAGCGTCTACATGCGCGGCATAGCCGACGGCGACAACGCCAACCACTCCGGCCCGCTGCCCACCGTCGGCACCTATTTCGACGAATTCCCCACCACCACCATCGGCGGCAATCTCGATATCCACGTGTACGACATCGCCCGTGTAGAAGCGCTCCCAGGCCCGCAAGGCACGCTCTACGGCGCCAGCTCCGAAGCCGGCACGCTGCGCGTGATCAGCAACCCGCCCAACCCATCCAAGTTCGAAGCCGGCTACGACCTGCAAGGCGACGTCGTCGCCCATGGCGGCCTCGGCGGCGTGGCCGAAGGTTTCGTCAACATTCCCGTCAGCGACCGCATCGCCATCCGCCTCGTCGCCTTCGACCAACACGATTCCGGCTACATCAACAACGTGCCCGGCACGCGCACATTCCCGACCGGCGCCGCGCTGTATGGCGCGCCCGCCGCGACCGTCAACAACAGCCAGCTCGTCAAGAACGCCTTCAATCCCTATGACAGCTTCGGCGGCCGCGCCACGGTGCGCGTCGAACTGCCCAACGACTGGACGATCACGCCAGAGCTCATCGTGCAGGATCAGCGCGCCAGCGGCATCTTTGCCTATGTGCCCAAAGACGGCGACCTCAACGTGCAGCGCTTCCAGCCGGATACATTGCACGACCGCTGGATCCAGGCCGGCGCCACCATCACCGGCAAAATCGGCCGTTTCGACGTCACCTACGCCGGCGGTTTCTTCGTCCGCGACTCGGTCACCCAGAGCGACTACACCGACTATTCCATCGCCTACGACAATTTGTATGGCTCAGGCGCAAACTGGCAGGATGCACACGGCAATCCGCTCCCGCGGCCACTGCAGGAAATCCACGGCAAGGATCATTTCAACAAGGAAAGCAACGAAGTCCGCATCCAGTCGCCCGCGTCCGACCGGCTGCGGTTCATCCTCGGCGGCTTCCAGGAAATCCAGCAGCATCTCATCATCCAGCGCTACCAGATCCAGGGTTTCGGCCCGCAAATCTCCATTCCCGGCTATGCGAACACCATCTGGCTGACCGACCAGCTCCGCACCGACCGCGACGAGGCGATCTTCGGCGAAGTCTCCTACGATATCCTGCCGAACCTCACCGTCACCGGCGGCGTCCGACCCTATTTCTATAACAATTCCCTCAAAGGCTTCTACGGTTTCAGCACCGGCTACGACACGCCGCCGACGGGTCCCGGTTTCAGTTCCGGAGAAGGCGAGAACGGCAAGAACTGCCTTGTCGGTCACGCTTTCAGCGGCGCACCGTGCGTGAACCTCGACAAGCACACGGCCGGCAACGGCGAGACGCACAAGATCAACATAAAATACCAGGTCGACCCCGACCGGCAGGTATATTTCACCTACAGCACCGGCTACCGCCCAGGCGGCATCAACCGCAGCGGCACCTTCCCGCCCTACCAGGCCGACTCACTCGTCAATTACGAAGTCGGGTTCAAATCGAGCTTCCTCAATCGCCGCCTGATCTTCAACACCGCGCTCTACGACGAGGATTGGAGCCAGTTCCAGTTCTCCTTCCTCGGCCCGAACAGCCTGACCATCATCGAAAACGCGCCCTCAGCCAACATCAAGGGTGCGGAGTTCGAAACCGTCTTCCGCGCCACCAACGACCTCACCTTCACCGGCGGCGCCAATCTGGTGGACGCCAGACTCAACCAGAATTTCTGCGGCACCAACGGCGTCACCACGGCCATCGTGCAGAACTGCTCACGCGCCGCCTCGCAGGCCCCGTCCGGCACGCAACTTCCCTACACGCCATCGTTCAAAACGAACCTGACCGCCCGCTACACTTTCCCGATCCACGACTGGGATGCGTTCGTGCAGGGCACATTCAACTATCAAACCCGCACCCAGGTCGGGCTGCGTCAGATCGACAAACTCGCCATCGGCAGCGAACCCGCCTATCCGACCTTCGACTTCACCGCCGGCATGGAACGCAACAAGCTGTCCATCAGCCTGTTCATCAAGAACGCGTTCGACGAACGCGGCCAGCAGAACCGCTACATCGAATGCACGACGGGTGTCTGCAACACGGTCTATGTGCTGCCCATCCAGCCGCTGACTGCCGGTATTCGGCTCAGCCAGCGGTTTTAAGGAAGCAGTCCTTTTTGAAAAAAGGACCAAAAACTTCTGCTCCGCTGTCGCGATGCTCAACGGCGGGCACGCGACAGCGAAACAAAGGTTTTTTGGTTCTTTCCCAGAAAGGGACTGCTTGCCTTGCCTGACCTGCAAACCGCCCTGATCCACACCCAAACCCTTCTGCCCACCCGCCCCGACCTCGCCCGCCAGCAAGCCGAAGCCATCCTCCAGTCCGTCCCCGCCCACCCCATCGCCCTCACGCTGCTCGCCACCGCCCACCGCCTTCTGGGCCACCCCGAACACGCCGCCACCATCCTCGCACCCCTCGCCCAATCCCAGCCACGCGCCCCTGCCGTCCATCTCGAATGGGCGCTCACCCAGGCCGACCTCGGCCAGCCAGACGCCGCCATCGCCTCCCTCCAGCACGCGCTCCACCTCAACCCCAATCTCGCCCAGGCCTGGCGTGCGCTCGCCGACCTGCACACCCTCGCCGGCCGCCAGACCGAGGCCGACGCCGCCTACGCCCAGCACATCCGCGCCGGCGTGCACGACCCCGCCCTGCGCGAGGCCGCCCTCGCCCTCTGCGACAACGACATCCCCCGCACCGAACACCTCCTGCGCGCCCACCTCGCGCAACACCCCAGCGACATCGCCGCCATCCGCATGCTCGCCGAAGCCGGCATCCGCCTCGGCCGCTACGAAGACGCCGAAAACCTCCTCGCCCAGTGCCTTGAACTCGCCCCCAGCTTCCACGCCGCCCGCGCCAATTACGCACTTGCCTTGTTCCGCCAGGCCAAAGGCGAACAAGCGCTTGGCCAAATCGAGCAACTCCTCGCCCGCGACCCGCGCGACATCACCCTGCGCAACCTCCTCGCCGCCTGTCTCGCACTCGTCGGCGAACACGACCGCTCCATCGCCACCTACGAAGCCGTGCTCCAGGCCGCCCCCAACCAGCCGAAAATCTGGCTCAGCTTCGGCCACATCCTTAAAACCGCCGGCCACGCCGCCCGCGCGCGCGAGGCCTACCGAACCAGCCTGCGCCTCGCCCCCACTCTGGGAGAAGCCTGGTGGAGCCTGGCAAACATGAAAAGCGATCCGTTCTCACCCGCCGATATCGCCGCCATCCGCACCCACCTCACCGACCCCGCCATCACCGCGGACGACCGGCTACATCTGCACTACGCGCTCGGCTTCGCCCTCGAACAAACGAGCCTCTACCAGCAATCGTTCGAACACTACACGCAAGGTGCCGCACTTCGCCGCACCCAGATCGCCTACAGCGCAGACCGCACCCACGCACACATGCAACGCGCCCGCGCCCTTCTCACCCGCGAATTCTTCGCCGCACGCGAAGGCTGGGGCCACAACGATCCAGCGCCCATCTTCATCGTCGGCCTGCCACGCTCCGGCTCCACCCTCATCGAGCAGATCCTCTCGAGCCATCCCGCCATCGAAGGCACCATGGAACTGCCCGACATCGTCGCCATCGCCCGCGAACTCGGCCACCACGCCGAACGCGACACCAACATCCTCGCCACCCTCGACGCCACAAACGCCAAAACCCTCGGCCTGCGCTACATCGAGAACACGCGCATCCACCGCAAACGCAACCGCCCCCACTTCATCGACAAAATGCCCAACAATTTCGTCCACACCGGCCTCATCGCCCTCATCCTGCCAAACGCAAAAATCATCGACGCCCGCCGCCACCCCATGGCCGCCTGCTTCTCCGCCTACAAACAACACTTCGCCCGCGGCCAACATTTCTCCTACAACCTCACCGACCTCGCCCGCTACTACGCCGACTACACCGCCCTCATGGCCCATTTCGACCAGGCCCTCCCCAACCGCATCCACCGCGTCGCCTACGAAACCATGGTCGAGAACACCGAAGCCGAAACCCGCCGCCTGCTCGCCTATCTCGGCCTCGACTACGACCCCGCCTGCCTCCGCTTTCACGAAAACCCGCGCGCCGTGCGGACGGCAAGTTCGGAGCAGGTGCGCCGGCCAATTTATAAAGAAGGCGTCGAACACTGGAGAAATTACGAGCCTTGGCTTTCGGAACTTGAACGAGGTCTAAGGAAGGAAGCAGTCCTTTTTTGAAAACAAGGACCAAAAAACTTTTATCATCAAGCTTGCGGGGTCAGGTCTCGCAGCGCTAAGGCCTTAACCTCCCCCATGCCCGACTTCACCCTGACCACCCAATCCCACATCACCCACCTCCGCCTCACCCGCCCCGAAGCGGCCAACGCCCTGCGCCTCCCCTTCTGGGCCGACCTGCCCGCCGCCATCCAAACCCTCGACCGCGAAGCCCACACCCGCGCCCTCGTCATCAGCGCCGAAGGCCGCCATTTCTGCGCCGGCATGGACGTCTCCGTCTTCCACACCCCCAGCTTCCAGCCCGACGACAGCGCCGCCGCACGCGAAGCCTTCACCCACGAAGTCCGCCGCCTGCAGGCAACCTTCGATGCACTCGCCACCGCGCGCTTCCCCGTCATCGCCGCCATCCAGGGCGCCTGTATCGGCGCGGGTCTGGACATGGTCAGCGCCTGCGACCTCCGCTTCGCCACCGCGGACGCCTATTTCCGCATCGAGGAAATCAATATCGGCATGATGGCCGACGTCGGCAGCCTCCAGCGCCTCCCCCACCTCCTGCCCGACGCGATCCTGCGCGAAATGGCCTATGCCGGCACCACCCTCCCGGCCGATCGCGCCGCCGCTCTCGGCTTCGTCAACGCCACCGGCGACGACCCCCTCGCCCTCGCCATGCAAGCCGCCGAACGCATCGCCGCCCGCGCCCCACTCGCCGTCGCCGCCTCCAAAACCGCCCTGAACTACGCCCGCGACCATACCGTCGCCGACTCCCTCCAGCACGCCGCCCTGCTCAACGCCGCCATCTGGCACACGCCGGACATCGCGGCGGCCATGCGCGCCCGCGCCGAGAAAACAACGGGCGAGTTTCTGGGCCTGCTCCCAATTCGGTAAGCCGCCCGCCCATCGCGAGCAGCGCGACAGCGGAGAAAATGTCCTTTGCGTCTTTTCGTCAGAAAAGAAGACCTTCCTTCCTGTTCCAAACCCCACAGTGTAAGTCCCCCACAACGGAGACACGCTGCATGCAGGACATGGTAATCCAAACCGACCACATCCCCGGCCGCGGCCGCCCGGGCGACGCCCGCCTGCACCAGGTCGTCGTCGTCGGCGGTGGCGCCGCCGGCCTCGAACTCGTCACCAAACTCGGCGACACGCTCGGCCGCCGCCGCCAGGCCAACATCGTGCTGATCGAAAAATCCCGCACCCATATCTGGAAGCCGCTGCTGCACTCCATCGCCGCCGGCGGCCTGCGCCGCTCTCAGCACGAGCTGAACTACCTCGCCCAGGCCCGCTGGCATCATTTCACCACCCGCCTCGGCGCCCTGGCCGGCCTGGACCGTACAAACCGCCAGATCCACATCGCCGCGACCACCGACGACGAAGGCCGCGAAGTCACCCCGCCGCGCACCTTCCCCTACGACACGCTGGTCATCGCCATCGGCTCCGTCACCAACGATTTCGGCACGCCCGGCGCCGCCGAATTCGCCGTGCCCCTCGAAACAGTCGAACAGGCCACCCGCTTCAACAAGCGCATGGTCAACGCCTGCCTGCGCGCCAACGCCCAGCCCGAGCCCGTCCGCCCCGGCCAGCTCCACGTCGCCATCATCGGCGCCGGCGCCACCGGCACCGAACTCGCCGCCGAACTGCACCGCACCGTGCGCGAAGTCGTCGCCTTCGGCATGCGCCGCATCAACCCCGAGCGCGACGTCAAGATCATCCTCATCGAAGCCGCGCCCCGCATCCTGCCCGCCCTGCCCGAGCGCATGTCAGCCTCCACCGAGGAACTGCTCCGCAGCATCGACGTGGACGTGCGCACCAATTCCCGCGTCTCCGAAGTCCGCGCCGACGGTGTCGTCCTCTCCGACGGCGAATTCATCCCCAGCGAACTCGTCGTCTGGTCCGCCGGCGTCAAAGGCCCCGACGTCCTGGCGACCCTCGGCCTGGAGACCAACCGCATCAACCAGCTCGTCGTCGAACCCACCCTGCAGACCACGCGCGACCCCAACATCTTCGCCATCGGCGACTGCGCCTCCGCTCCCCGCGAAGGCTTCCCCCAGGGCGTCCCGCCGCGCGCCCAGGCCGCCCACCAGATGGCCAGCCACATGATCCACCAGATCGAAGCCCGGCTCGACGGCGCCCCCCTCAAACCCTTCCTGTACCGGGATTTCGGCTCGTTGATCTCGCTCGGCCGCTACACCACCGTCGGCAACCTCATGGGTTTCGCCCTCGGCCGCAGCATGTTCATCGAAGGCTATCTCGCCCGCATGATGTACCGCTCGCTCTACGCCATGCACCAGGCCGCCCTGCACGGCAACGGCTCCACCCTCTGGCGCATGCTCACCAACTACATCGCCCGCCGCCCCGAACCCGGTGTGAAACTGCACTAGCCGCGCCTATCTCCCATACGACGGCTGCACAGGAGCGAACGATGCCCGGCCTGAACGACGCGATGTCGGCCTCGGCGACCATGATTGCCAATCTGCGCGCCTCCGAAGGCACGCGGAACGGCGGCGGCTACTACACGGACCCCGCGCATAACTGCACCCGCGGCGTCGGCATCCTCGTCCATCCCGGCGACTGCACCGCCGCCGAACTCGCCACCCCACCCGACGCCGCCGGCAACGAGGCGGCGCTCATGGCCCGCATCCACGTGGCGGAACAATCCGTCCGCAACCAGGTCACCGACCGGCTCCTGACCCAGGAGCAATTCGACTCCCTGGTCTCGGCCGCCTTCAACCTCGGCGGCGCAGGGGCCGCACCGGTGCTGGGCGCCGCAAACCGCAACGACGATCCCGGCGTCGTCCGCAGCCTGCGCGACCGCGTGAACGCCGCCGAGCGCGACCGCGCCGGCCACAGAACCGGCCGCATGGTCCGCCTGCCAGGTCTGGTCACAAGGCGCGAACAGGAAGCCGCCCCCTTCCTGCCCCGCGCAGGCGCACGTCAATGACCATCTCCTCGAAGGCCGCCGCCATCGCCGCCACCCTGGCAGCCCTCGCCCATTCCGCATCCGCCGCCCCGCCCCCGGTGCCCCCCCTCTCCGCCTTCGACGGCACCTGGAAGATCGGCCGCGTCATCGGCGCCGGGCAAGGCGGCGTCACCGCCGCCGACCCCAAGGCCCTGCTCGGCAAAACCGTGCGCTGGGGCCCCGCCGGCATCGTCTCCCCCGACGGCGACTGCCGTCTGCGCGCACCCACCGTTTCACTGATGGACAACACCCTGCTGCAAACGAGCGTCTGGGGCGGCCAGCTCATCGCCGAACTCGACCTGCCGAAAACCGACATCGGCAAGTATTTCGGCCCGCAACAGACAGCAATTTTCCAGGATGCAAGCGGCTGCGCCAACGGCGTGCTCCTGGGCGAAAACCATCTCGTCGAAGCCTTCGCCAACGGCTATATCTACCGTCTGGACCGGGTTGCCCATCAATGAACGCGCCGTGATGAGCGGCACGATCCGCCCCAGCCAGACCCCAGGCCACGCATGCCCCTCACCCTCGTAGAAGTCTCCCCCCGCGACGGCCTGCAAAACGAAAGCGCCATCCTCTCAACCGCCGACAAGCTCGCCCTCATCGAGCGCGCCGCATCCGCCGGCCTGCGCCGCATCGAAGTCGCCAGCTTCGTCAACCCCACCCGCGTCCCCCAGATGGCCGACGCCGAAGCCATCCTCGAAGCCCTCCAGAACCGTCCCGACATCTCCCGCATCGGCCTCGTCCTCAACCGCCGCGGCCTCGACCGCGCACTCCGCGCCGGCATCGACGAAATCAATTTCGTCCTGGCCACATCGGAAACCTTCGCCGCCCGCAACCAGGGCGCCTCCGTCGCCGGCCTCCTCCAAACCTTCGCCGAAATCGCCGCCATCGCCCACCACGAACGCATCCCCATCACCGCCACCCTCACCACCGCCTTCGGCTGCCCCTTCGAAGGTGAAATTCCCCGCCAGACCGTGGCAGCCATCGTGGCCCAGGCCGCCGCCCACCACCCCGCCGAAATCGCGCTCGCCGACACCATCGGCGTCGCCGCCCCCACCGACGTCACAAGCCGCTTCACCGACGCAGCCCGCGCCGCCCCCCAAACCCCGCTCCGCGCCCACTTCCACAACACCCGCAACACCGGCCTCGCCAACGCCTACGCCGCCCTCCAAACCGGCGTCCACGTGCTGGACTCCAGCATCGGCGGCATCGGCGGCTGCCCCTTCGCCCCCGCCGCCACCGGCAACATCCCCACCGAAGACCTCGCCTACATGCTCCAACGCATGGGCCACCTCCCCGAAATCAACCTGTCCACGCTGATCGACGCCGCGAACTGGCTTCCAGACAAACTCGGCCACCCCGTCCCCGGCCTCCTCGCCCGCGCGGGGCTGTTTCCGGTGTAGGAGGAAGCAAGCAGTCCTTTTTTGAAAAAAAGGACCAAAAAACTTTGATTCTTCGGCTTGTTCGCTGAATGTTTGTTGTTCTGTTACCGACTACTTGAGACGCTAGCTACGCGCGCACGGGGCTTGCCCGAATTTGGCCGACAGCGGAATGGCAGCTTTCGGGCGCTAGCGTCGAAAAACGGACATTGGCTCCTAGGCCGCTGGTGGGCCGCCGCCCCCACGCTAGTTAACTTTTCTCACCAGCTAACTCGTTGATCTAATGAGCTTCGTTCCGTGGTGCGAAGATTTTGAATTTTTGGGTGGCATACTCGAGTCATTTTCGCTGCTGGATATACTAAAACAGTAGTAACATAATAGATCGGCCAGTCTCAGCAAGATGCCATTTGGGAAAGCTATGGGAACCGAAATCGTCTTTGTAATCATCTGTCCAGTAGCGCTGTTCTGCGTAGCCACCGCCATTTGGTCCTGGTTTGCCGTCGTAAAGGCAGAGCAGCCTAGCGCAATTGAATGTATAAGGGGTTATCTGCCACTTGTGACGGGATTTGCCGTATCGATGGTAGGCTTGGCGCTCCTTACCTATATGGTCTGCGACGCCGATTTTACGTCACTGATCGAACAGGGCTATTACACGGAAGTTCAGCGACCGATCTATCTGCCCTGGAGGATCTTTGGGCAGACAATCGTAAACCTTGTGTTTGTGCTACCAGCAATCTGCTTAGTGACCATTCCCTGGACTGCGAAACTCGTCAGAACTAGCCGGCTGACGTTAAGTGGGATTTGTATCCGGGCCGTGATCGTATGGGGCGCGCTGTCACTCATGGGCTGGTTATGGAACCTCAGCGCAATAATACCGCCTGACCCGCTGCCATATTTTCTGAAATCTACCGTTGTCCCAGTATTGATTTACGGCCTACCGATTCCCATCGCTGCCCTTTTGCTGTTCCCTCGTAAGCGGAGGGGGTTAGCGATATCTCATAAGGTTCGTCCATGACAGCGCGCTAGCCTTAGTCTTGAAATCTCTTTAATTTTGCAGCACTTGAATGTTCGCTTCCCGGCGCAGTCCGATCGCCCGGCAATGACGACAATTGGCGCAAAGCTGCCAGTCCAATCCTTCATGTATGACGCAGCCGCATCAAAGAAAAAGCAGCAAGCGTAGGGCGTGCTCCAGCACGCCAACGCAAGCCAGTCGCCGGCGTCAACTGCTGTGTGCCGTCATACCTATAACCTCACTCCCGCTCCCCGCCATAAATCGCATCACCCCCCCGTGCCACCCCAGTCCAACGGATACAAACCCGCTTTCACACATCGCCGAAATGTCGAGTATTCCCAGGCCCGCGCCTCCGTAACCAGCCCATGCTTGACCGGGTTGAAATGGATGTAATCCATATGGGCCGCATAATCCCGTCCGTCCCTGCCCGTCCGTCCCTGCCCGTCCGTCCCTGCCCGTCCGTCCCTGATCGTGTGTTCCCAAAATCGCCGCTGCCAGATGCCGCTTTCCCGTTGCCGCACAGTCCCGATCGTCCGTTCCGCTTGCCGTGCAATCCGTCGGGTAAAGCCCGCCTTGATCTCGCGCATACGCCCGGAAAATCGGCGTCGCCCTCGGGCAAGGTCCACTGGCAATGCAAAATCCCGATCGGCGCACGCGTGTGATGCGTCAGCACGAACGGCGCGCGATACGGCTGCGCCAAACTCTGCGCCGGTCCCGCCCCGAACCCGTCCAGCGACACACCCCATCCCGCCACCTTCACCTTCGCCACCGCCCACCCGCCTCCCACAAAACCGCGCGCCAAACCGCCAGCGCACACCCCAACCATGCTACGCACGACCCGCACCCACCGGACCGCCCCATGCGCCTCCTCCTCGTCGAAGACACGCTCCCCCTCCAGCACCTCCTCACCACCCACCTCCGCCAGGCCGGCTTCACCATCGACGCCACCGCCACCGGCACCGAAGCCCTCACCCACGCCGCCACCACAAGCTACGACGCCATCATCCTCGACCTCGGCCTGCCCGACATCGACGGCCTGGCCGTGCTCCGCCAGCTCCGCGCCGGCCAGAACGCCGCCCTGCCCGCCCTCATCCTCACCGCCCGCGACAGCCTGGCCGACCGCGTCGCCGGCCTCGACGCAGGTGCCGACGACTACATCCTCAAACCCTTCGAACTCGCCGAACTCGACGCCCGCCTGCGCGCCGTCCTGCGCCGCCCCGGCGCCCGCCTGCACCCCATCCACCGCTTCGCCGACCTCGCCTTCGACACCGCCCGCCGCGCCACCACCCGCAACGGCACGGCGATCGACCTCACCCCGCGCGAAGCCGCCCTCTTCGAGCTGCTCATCCGCTCCGCCAACACCACCGTCATCCGCGACGCACTCGCCGAACGCCTCTACGGCCTCGACGACGACGTCACCCCCAACGCGCTCGAAGCCACCGTCAGCCGCCTGCGCCGCAAGCTCGCCGCCGCCGGCTCGCTCGTGCGCGTGGAGACCATGCGCGGCATCGGCTACCGCCTCTCCCAACCCGAATGATCAACCTCCCCGACAGCCTGCGCAGCCTGCGCGTCCGCCTCGCCGGCGCCATGCTCGCCCTTCTCGCCGTTGCCATCGCGGCCGCCAGCCTCATCGACCACAATCTGCAAACCCCCGCCGTCCCCGCCGAAAGCGAAGCCACCCAGGACGGCATCGTCCTCGCCGCCTTCTCCGCCGTGCTCATCGCGCTGGTCTGGCTGGTCAGCCTATGGAGCCTGCGCCCGCTCGCCCGCGCCGCCCAGGAAGCCGGCGTCGCCGGCCCGGCCCACCCGAACGCCCGCATCTCGGCAGCCGGCCTGCCCACCGAAATCCGCCCCCTCGTCGCCAGCGTCAACGCGGCGCTGGACCGCATGCAGCAGGCCTACGACGCCGAACGCCGCTTCACCGCCAACGCCGCCCACGAACTGCGCACCCCGCTCGCCGTGCTCAGCCTGCGCCTCCAGCAAGCCCAATCCTCCCACCAGCCCGACTGGCCCGGCATCGCCGGCGACCTCGCCCACCTCACCGCGCTTGTCACCGGCCTGCTGGACCTCGCCCGCAAGGAACAGGCCGGCCGCGCCGAACCGCTCGCCGCCCTGCCCACTCTCAACCTCGCCCGCATCGCCCGCCAGGCCGCCGCCACCGCCCTGCCGCTCGCCGAAGCCGCCCACCGCCCCCTGCACGTGGACCTGCCCGAAACCCTGCCCCTGCGCGGCCGCGCCCACGACCTCGCCGACATGATCCTCAACCTGCTCGACAACGCCATCAAACACGGCCAAGGCCCCATCCACCTCACCGCCACCCAAACCCCCACCCACCATCTCCTCCGCATCACCGACGCCGGCCCCGGCCCCCCACCCGACCTCCGCCACCTCGTCTTCGAACGCTTCCGCAAAGCCACCCCCACCAGCGAAGGCACCGGCCTCGGCCTCGCCATCGTCCGCGAAGTCGCCCGCGCCCACGGCGGCGACGCCTCTTTCACCAGCGGCGGAACGGTCGAAGTGCGGCTGCCGAACTAAGCGCGGCCGTGCCGTTGCGGTGAATGCAATCCGCCAAATGTCCGCTCGTTCTTTACGATGCCGCTCCCAGCGCCACCATCAGCCCGTCCAATTGCGCGAACTGCTCGCCCCAGCCACTCGTGCTGCCCGAAGCGATCGCCTCGTCCAGCGCCGCCTTCGACGCAAACCGCTCATGCACCACAACCCGCGTCGCATCGCCCACCTCATCGAACGTCACCGTGGTCACAGCCCCATCCGCCCCGCCCTCCTCGTTGGTCCACACCAGCCGCGACGGCGGCGTCACCTCGAGATACCGGCCGAAAAACGCCATCGGCTGCTCCAGCGACGGATGGTCCATCATCAGCCGATACGTGCCACCGGTGCGAACGTCGGCCTCGCGCGAAACCATCGTCACGCCGAAAGAGGCGGGCGCCCACCAGCGCGCAAACAGATCCGCCTTCGTCCACGCCTCGAACACCATCCGCGCCGGCGCATCGACCATCCGCGTCACCACAAACTCGGTATCGGACACCCGCTCCACGCGCGTGCTCGCCGCCTCACTCCGTCCGCCTGCGCCCATCGTCGGCCTCCTGCCGTTTGAGTTCTTCCACAACCCGGTCCAGCGCATTGAACCGCGCCGCCCAAAGCTGCCGGTATTGCTCGATCCACCCTTGCTCTTCGGCCAATCTTCGGCCGCCCAGCCGGCAGCTTCTCACCCGCCCGACCTTGCGCGTCGTCACCAGCCCCGACTGCTCGAGCACGGCGACATGCTTCTTCATGCCCGTGAGCGTCATCGCGAACCGGTCGGCAAGCTCGGTAATCGACGCGTCGCCACGACCCAAGTGCTCGAGCACGCCGCGCCGCGTCGCATCCGAGAGTGCCGCAAACGAGGCGTCGAGTTGATCCGCACTAAACTGAACCATCAGGTTCAGTTTCTACACGTCCGGCAGTCCGCTTGCAAGCGCCCCATTGCCCGCCCGCTTGCCTGCCCGCCCGCTTGCCCGCCCGCTTGCCTACCGATCCGCCGGCCCGACGCGCGGACCCGCCCGGGCCGATATTCCCAAACCCGCTCCTCAGGCTAGGCTCGCCCCATGCCCACCCAACGCATCGCCCTCCTCGGCGCCACCGGCACCATCGGCCGCGCCACAATGCGCGCCCTGCAGGACCGCGGTCATACCGTCGTCTGCCTCACCCGCCCCACAACAACGCCCCCCATCGGCGCCGAAACGCGCCAGGTGGACTTCACCGACCCCGCCAGCATCGCGCGCGACGGACTTCGCGGCGAACCCTTCGGCGCCATCATCTCCTGCATGGCGTCCCGCACCGGCGCCCCCGCCGACGCGTGGGCCATCGACCACCAGGCCCACCTCAACACCCTCCAAGCCGCCCGGCACGGCGGCATCCCCCACTTCGTCCTGCTCTCGGCCATCTGCGTGCAAAAACCCCTGCTCGCCTTCCAGCACGCCAAACTCGCCTTCGAAGCCGCGCTCGCCGCCTCCGGCCTGACCTATTCGATCGTCCGCCCCACCGCCTACTTCAAGTCGCTCTCCGGCCAACTTACCCGGGTGCGGAACGGCCGCCCGTATCTCCTCTTCGGCAACGGCGAGCTCACCGCCTGCAAACCCATCAGCGACCACGATCTCGCCGCCTACCTGGCCGGCTGCCTCACCGACGCCGCCCGCCACAACCGCATCCTGCCCATCGGCGGCCCCGGCCCCGCCATCACCCCACGCCAGCAAGGCGACGCACTCTTCGCGCTCACCGGCCGCAAACCCCGCTTCCGCCACGTCCCCGTCGCCCTGCTCGACACCATCATCGCCGGCCTCTCCACCGCCGCCCGCCTCGCCCCCCCTCTCGCCGCAAAAGCCGAACTCGCCCGCATCGGCCGCTACTACGCTACCGAATCGATGCTCCTCCTCGACCCGCACACCGCCCGCTACGACGCCGCCCTCACCCCCTCCACCGGCACCGACACCCTGTTTGATCATTACAAAAACATCGTCAAAGGCCAGGCCGCGCACGATCGTGTGGACACAGCCCTCTTCTGACCCGTTCGCCTGGCACAGACTTCCGGTGCGACCGCACCGGCCATCGCATACGCAAGCGGGCAGTTCTTGGCCAAGGCAGCGATGCCGACGAGAGTTACCTGAGAAGCGCTTGTTCTTGACCGTCGCAGGAGAAATCCCTGTATCGAAACGCGCTCGACGACGTCGCGTGGTTGCCATCGAGCTGCAGCATGGTGGACCGCTCGATGCCGTCCTGCGCCAAAGCCCGCCGGAAACACCCGAAAAACTTGCCCAGCCGCCGTCACCTATGTTCTCTACGCGTTCTCAAACGCAGCCCGGACCAGCGACATCGCGCACACCCCGCCTCCTGCCGAGATCGAGCCGACGCCCAACCGCATCGCACGCCACCTCGCGCTGTGCCGCGAAATGGCCGACCTCGCGATGGAGCTCGCCCGCGCCGCCGCCCAGCGCGCCCTCGCCCCGCCAGACCCCGACGAGAACGCCACACACCCCGCCGCCGCTCTCGCCACCGCATCGCCCCGATCGCGCGCGCCCCGTCCGGCGTCCGGGCGCCTCGCCACCCTGCCCGCCAACCCCGACCCGAACCTCGTCTTCATCTCCCTGTGCCGCTGCGTGCGCGAAACCATCGCGCTCGAACGCCACCTGGCCGCCGAGCACAAAGCCTTCACCGACGCCCAGGCCGAGCGCGAACAGGGCCGCGCGCTGGCGGCCGCACTGAACGCCCGCTTCCCCCAGCAAGCCGCCAAACCGGCGCCCGCCCCGGCACCCCGGGAACCGCTCCACCAGCCGCCCGACCCCGCCGCGGAACAGCCGCTCTGGACGGCCGTTCTGTGCGAGGCGCGCGGCCCCTCCGGGTAGCCCCGCGCACAGCCAGTCCGGCCACCCACCAACGCCGCTCCCGCCCCTAGACCCGCCCGCTCCCCACGCACGGACACGCATGATCATGCGCGGCCGCAACAATCATGCGCCTCGCCAGGCCGCGCGCCCCTGTCCGTCGTTGCGCTGAACTATTGACCTGCCGGCAGGAAACCTGGAAGTTAACTACAAGCTCCGTTTCAACAAAAGCTGTCGCATACAACATACATCGGCACGCGCGCAGGCCACCAGACAATATCCAAGGGAGAATTCGCTTGAGGAAAATCGTTTCAACCGCGCTGGCGCTCTTCGCGCTCGCCGGCGGTTCGGCCAGCCTGGCGCAGGACGCACCGCAGGCCAAGCAGCCCCTGCTGCACGGCTACTACGCCGTCCGCCCCCTCACCCGCTCGGTGCCCGCGCCGAACGGTGCGCGGCACGTCGTCACGCCGCTGCCATCCTACACCTACACCGCAACCGCGTCGGCCGATCTTGGCGGCGGCACCTATACCGGCACCATCCTCGGAAAAGCGCCCGTCGCCCCGTTCGGCACAACCACCCTGCCCGTGCAGATCGTGCCGCTCGTCATCACCATCACCGACGCATCCGGCACCGTCACCTACGACCCGACCGCCGCCGACCCCTGCAACGGCAACCACGCCGCCATTACCGTGGTCAAGGAATCGCCGATCTTCACCAAAGACATCAGCTGGAAGATGAACGGCATCGCCATCGGCAAAACCCAATATATCGACGCCTTCCAGCGCGCCCAGTCCTGGTCCGCCGTCGCCGGCCAGCCCTATCACCTGCTGCTCAAGAACACCGTCCTGCCCAGCCAGTCCCAAACCTACAGCAGCGGCCACGGCATCAACTACAACGCCGGCGCCAACGGCGGCTGCGGTCATATCGGCATCGTCAACTACGGCGATATGGATGCCCGCATCCAGGCCCTGATCACCGGCCCGCTCGCCAAATCGATCAACGCCGGCAAATTCCCGATCTTCATCACCAAGGATGTCGTCGAGTCCGATCCCGGCGTGAGCATCAACAATTGCTGCATCCTCGGCTACCACGGCGCCTTCACCGTCGGCGGCAACCTGCAAATCTATTCGCCCTTCGCGTTCGACAGCAGCGGCATCTTCGGCGGCAACGTCAACACGCTCGCCCACGAAATGGGCGAGGCGGTCAACGATCCGGCCGGCACCAATCCCACACCCACCTGGGGCAAAATCGGCCAGCAAGGCGGCTGCCAGAACAACTTCGAAGTCGGCGACCCGCTGAGTGCCGGCTTCTCCAGCCCCACAAACCCCTTCACCGTCGTCGGCCGAAACGGCCTCACCTACACCCTGCAGGAACTCGCCTTCTACGGCTGGTTCTACGGCAACGACACGCTGGGCGCCGGCGGAAAACTGTCCAGCAACAGCACCTTCGGCGGCCACGCCATCCTCTGCTCGGCAGGCGGCGGAACCCACTAACCCGCCAATCCTTTCGGACGTCCACCCTCCCGCCGGCTCAGATCGTTCTGAGCCGGCGTCGTCATTCACCGCCACCCGCGTCTGTTGACACAAGGCTCGCAGCCGCCCACATAGATGCAAATGAGAATAACTCGCATCTTCGTGCTGGCCGCGACTACCCTCGCCATCACCACCGCCCAGGCAGCCCCACCCCCGCTCTCGGTCCCCAGCACCACCACCGATACCGACGCGCAACCCTCCACCTTCCTCGGCGACCTCCAGCGCACCAACTTCCTCGCCGGCGACCTGTTCGGCCTTCGCACCTTCCTGGCCAAATTCGGCATCTCGCTCGCCATCCAGGAAACCAGCGAACTCCTCGCCAACCCCACCGGCGGCGTCCGCCAAGGTGCCGCCTATGACGGCCTCACCCAGGCCATCGTCCAGCTCGACACCCAGCGCGCCGGCCTATGGTACGGCGGCCTGCTCAACATCAGCGCGCTGCAAATCCACGGCCGCAATCTCAGCGCCGACAACCTCGCCACCCTGCAAACCGCCAGCGGCATCGAAGCCAACCGCGCCACCCGCCTGTGGGAAGCCTGGTTCGACCAGAAATTCCTCGACGAAGACCGCGCCGACATCAAATTCGGCCAGCAAAGCGTGGACCAGGACTTCATCACCAGCCCCAACGGCGCCCTCTTCCTCGGCACCCTGTTCGGCTGGCCCCTCGTGCCCAGCGTCGACCTGCCCGGCGGCGGCCCCGCCTATCCGCTCTCCGACCTCGGCATCCGCCTGCGCTGGCGCCCCGCCGGCCCCGTCACCCTCCTCGCCGGCATCTTCAACGGCAACCCCTCCAACACCCTCGCCGGCGACGCCCAGCGCACCGACCCCTCCGGCACATCCTTCCCCCTGAACGGCGGCACCCTCGCCTTCGCCGAAATCCAGTACGCCTACCCAGCCCTTGGCGCCCTGGCCTACCCCGGCGAAGGCCCGCCCCTCGGCCACACCTACAAACTCGGACTCCTCTACGACAGCGAACGCTTCGCCGACCAACGCACCGACGTGCACGGCCACCCCCTCGCCTCGCCCTCCGCCGCCGCCCCCCTCCAGCACCGCGGCAACATCATCGCCTATGCCACCGCCGACCAGATGCTCTGGCGCCAGGCCGCCAACCCCAACCGCTCGGTCAGCATCTTCGGCCGGATCCTCGTCGCCCCCCAATCCGACCGCAACCTCGCCGACCTCAGCCTCAATGCCGGCCTGGTGTATCACTACCCCTTCCCCGGCCGCTCCACCGACACGCTGGGCCTCGGCATCGGCTACGTCCACGTCAGCCACCAGGCCGCCGCCGCGGACGCCGACGCCGCTCTCCCCCAGATCCGCAGCGGCGAAACCTTCCTGGAGGCCACCTACCAATACCAGGTCCATCCCTGGTGGCAGCTCCAGCCGGACCTGCAATACGTCTTCAACCCGGCCGGCGGCATCGCCGACCCATCCCAGCCCGCCCACCGCGTCGGCGACGAGTTTGTTCTTGGTATTCGCACAAACGTTTTGTTTTAAACGCAGGAAGGAAGGCCTTCTTTTCTGAAGAAAAGAAGCAAAAGACTTTTCCTCCGCCGTCGCGATGCTCACGACCGGCACGCGACAGCCAGGCAAAAAGTTTTTTGGTCCTTTTTTTCAAAAAAGGACTGCTTGCCTTGCCTACAACCCCGAAAGCCCCCCCGTCATGCGCCTAGCCGCCGCCCTCATCCTCCTCGCCACCACCGCCCAAGCCGCCCCGCAAGGCTTCCTGGAGACCGTGCACCGCCACGCCACCCTTACCTCCACCGTCACCGACAACGGCGACCTCAACCCCTACGCCGTCATCGTCGCCCCCGTCACCTCCGGCCGTATCCAGAAAGACGACGTGCTGGTCGACAACTTCAACAACATCTCCAACCTGCAAGGCACCGGCACCACCATCGTCGGCTACCGCCCCAGCACGCGCGACACCTACCTCCTCGCCAAACTCCCGCAAACACTCCCCAACTGCCCCGGCGGCGTCGGCCTTACCGCTTCCATGACCATGCTCACCTCCGGCTGGATCATCGTCGGCAGCACCCCCAGCCGCGACGGCACCACCGCCACCAAGGGCTCCGGCTGCTTCATCGTCCTCGACAGCCGCGGCCGCTTCATCACCGCCTGGTCCGGCGCCCAGATCAACGACCCCTGGGGCAATCTCGCGACCATCGACCACGGCACCACCGCCACAATCTTCGCCAGCCAGGCCGGCGACGGCCTCCCATCCCCTGCCGTCATCGACCCCGCCACCCACCTTCCCGTCATCGTCCACAAAGCCAGCGTCCTCCGCCTCGACCTCGCCATCGCCCCCGGCCAGCCGCCCCGCATCGTCAACGAAACCACAATCGCCACCGGCTTCGCCCAGCGCGCCGACCGCGACAATTTCCTTCTCGGCCCCACCGGCCTCGCTCTGGCCCCCGACGGCACGCTCTATGTCACCGACGGGCTGGACAACGTCATCGTCGCCATCCCCGACGCGCCCACCCGCACCACCAGCGCCGGCACGGGCCGCGTCGTCACCCAAGGCGGCCTGCTCTCCTGGCCGCTGGCCATGACGCTCACCCCGCAAGGCCACCTGCTCGTCTGCAACGGCAAAGACGGCCGCCTGGTCGAGGTTGACCCCGTCGCCGGCAGACAAATCTACGCCCAGTGGATCAACAACGACCAGGCGCAGTCGCCCCCCGGCAACGGCGACCTGTTCGGCATCGCGATGGCGCCGGACAACAAAGGATTTTATTACGTCATGGATGACGTCAACACGCTGATGCGCGCCAATGCCCGATAACGGACGCCCGACGGGCGGCTGCCCGATGGCCTCCCGCCGCGCCTTCCTCGGCGCCGGCCTCACCGCGACCGCCGGCCTCGCCGCCACCGCCGCGACCCTGCGCCCCGCCGCCGCCCAGAACACCACCGTTCCCACGCCCAGCCCGGAAGTGCCCTTCCACGGCCCCCACCAGGCCGGCATCACCACGCCCCAGCAGGCCCACACCTACTTCGCCGCCTTCGACGTCACCGCCACCACCCGCGCCGAACTCGCGGCCCTTCTCGCCACATGGACGCAAGCCGCGGCCCGCCTGACCGCCGGCCAACCCGCCGACCCCGCCGATTCCGGCGATACGCTCGGCATGGCCCCCGCCCGCCTCACCCTCACCTTCGGCTTCGGCCCCACCCTCTTTATCCGGAATGGCCAGGACCGCTTCGGCCTCGCCGCCCACCGCCCGCCGGCACTGGCCGACCTCCCCATTTTCACCGGCGACCAACTCCAGCCGCCACGCACCGGCGGCGATCTCAGCATCCAGGCCTGCGCCGAAGACCCGCAAACCGCCTTCCACGCCGTCCGCCAACTCGCCCGCCTCGCCTACGGCGCCGCCACCCCACGCTGGGTGCAAGCCGGCTTCATCCCCCAGCCCGACGCCCAAACCCCACGCAACCTCATGGGCTTCCGGGACGGCAGCAACAATCCGAACCCCACCCGCCCGGACGACATGGACAGCGTCGTCTGGGCCGGCGCCGAAGGCCCCGCCTGGATGGCAGGCGGCAGCTATCTCGTTGCCCGACGCATACGAATTGCGCTAGAACACTGGGACCGCACACCCGTCTCGTTCCAGGAGCAAACTTTCGGCCGCACCAAAGCCGCCGGCGCCCCGCTTGCCACCCATACCAGGCCGGCCGCCGAACACACCCCACCCGATCTCGGCGCCGCCGACGCCGACGGCAACCCGCTCATCCCGGACGGCGCCCATATCCGCCTCGCCGCCGCTCCCACACCAGCCGCCCGCATCTTCCGCCGCGGCTACAGCTACAACGACGGCATCAGCTTCACCGCCGAACGCTGGCCCCCCTGGCGCCAAGCCATGGAATACGACTCAGGCCTCCTCTTCCTGGCCTACCAGAAAGACCCCCGCACCCAATTCACCCCCCTCTTCGCCCGCATGGCCAAACTCGACATGCTCAACCAATTCGTCACCCACACCGGCAGCGCCCTCTTCGCCATACCGCCCGGCGTGAAGCCAGGCGAGATGATCGGACAAAAGCTTTTCACCTAAGAAAGGAAGCAGTCCTTTTTTGAAAAAAAGGACCAAAAAACTTTTGCTATTTAGCAGCTGCGGTTCGCTTATATTCCTGAACGCCGTGACGCGCTCACTTCCCCGGCAGCGACACATACAACGCCCCAAGTGGCGACAAAACCCCAGAACCAGCCTCGAACAAACTCGTAAAATGCGGATCCGGACTTACCCGCCCGGTAAACCAGGCATACCGAAACACATCGCCGCGTGCCTCGCAGATCGCCACCAGTTCCGTCATCTGCGCCTCCTGCTTGGCCAGACTGTCGATCTGCGCCCCATCCGCCTGATTGTGCCAATTCGCGAACTCGCTCACCCAAATCCGCTTGCCATACCTGTCCAGCCGCGCCAGTTGCGTGTCCAGCCCGTAATCGTACCAATGAAACCCAAGATAATCGACCCGCGGCTTCCGCCCGCCATGCGCCGCCTCATACGCCGCATAAAAAGCATCCAGCCAAACAACCGGATCTTCATAACCCGGCATCGTCCCCCAGGTGATCTGAGGCCCAACTATCTGCACATGCGCCGCCGCCGCCACCACCTCATAACGCGGCCACAACGCAGCCGCCTGCTGCGGCGTCACATCCGACTGCCCCACCAGATTCGGCTCGTTCAGCACCATCAGATACCGGATCGTCGGATTACCCGCGAGAAACGCCTCCACCCGCGCCGCATCGAAATCGAAATTCCAAAGCATCGGCAAGTAATCGACGTGAAATCGCGCGTGATAATCGGCCGGCAACGCCGCGTTCGGCGCAGCACCCCAATCATACCACCAAGTCACCCCACGCGAGAGCGCGGCCAAATCCGCCAGCGAAGCCACGTCATACGCGACGCCGCGCTTAGAACTCTTTGCCCACGCATTCGAATTGCCGAGCAGGACAACGCCCGCCAATCCCAGGGCACCCGACAGCCTGAGCAAAAGTCTTCTGCGTCTTCTCTCCAGAAACGAAGACTCCTCCTCCTGCACTCTCAAACCGCCGGCACCGGCTCCGACAAAGGCGGCATCTGAATATCGGGCGCATCCCCACCCGGCAGTTGGCCAGGCGAAGGCGAAGGCGGCACCACCGGCGGCACAGGCGGCATCACCGGCTCAGGTGCAGTCTGGGCATATATCATCCGTTGATCACCGATCCACCATTGGGGTGCAAAACCTGCCCCGTCATATAAGACGCATCGTCGCTCGCCAGAAATATGTAGCAAGGTGCCACCTCATCCGGCTGCCCCGGCCGCTTCATCGGCACCGCATCGCCATGCTTCTCCGTCTTTTCCGCCGGGTAGCTCGCCGGTATCAGCGGCGTCCAGATCGGCCCGGGTGCCACCGCATTCACCCGTATCTTCCGTTCCACCAGCTGCATCGCCAGGCTGCGCGTGAACGCCACGATCGCGCCCTTCGTCGCCGCATAATCCACCTGCTCCGGTGACCCCTTGTACGCGGTCACGGACGTCGTGTTGATGATCGCCGTATTCTCGCCCATGTGCGGCAACGCCGCTTTTGTCAGCCAGAAATAGCCAAGGATATTCGTGCGAAATGTCTTCTCGACAAGATCGTCATCGATCTGCTCGAAATTCTCGCACAGATGCTGCTCGGCCGCATTGTTCACCAGAATGTCGATGCGCCCGAACTCGCCCACCACCCGGCCCACCAGATGCGGCGCGAAATCCCGGTTGCCGATATCCCCAGGCACGCTCAACGCGCGCCGCCCCTCCGCCTCGATCAGCCTTACCGTCTCGGCTGCATCCTCCCGTTCATCGAGCCAGGTGATCGCGACGTCCGCACCCTCTTTCGCAAAGCCCACGGCTACAGCACGCCCGA
Organism: uncultured Alphaproteobacteria bacterium; assembly: GCA_963848205.1. GTDB lineage: Bacteria > Pseudomonadota > Alphaproteobacteria > Acetobacterales > Acetobacteraceae > BOG-908. The sequence goes on from CAWKCV010000004.1 coordinate 271,659, forward strand.
TCCCGGAATCACCGCCGCTGACCAGCGCCACGCGCCCCGCCAGCCTACCCGCGGCGCGATACCGCTCCATGCTGGATTGCGGCCGCGGCTCCATCGCCGCTTCGCTCCCCGGCTGATGCGCCTGGCTCTGCGGTGCGGGTTCGATCTCGTCGGGCATGGTTTCACTCATGCGGCTGAAAACGACACATCGCCCTCCTGGTTCAATGCCCGCCCCGCCGCCGCCTGCACGACGTCGCGACCATGCACGCGCTCAAGCCGGCAAATCGTGAAATGCGCCACCGCCAGACTGCGATAATGCTCCAGGAATGCCGCGTTCAACGAGGCGCCCGCCAGCGCACCGGCAATCGGCACCGCCTGCAAACTCAGCTTCTCACCCAACACAAATCCATACCGGCCCGCCACTTCGCCGATCAGCCGCGAGAATGCCTGCCCCTGAAACGCCAGCCGCGCCGAATAATAACTCAGATCGTTATTGTCGGTCTCGCCCTCGGCCCGCAGCGCAAACACTTCCAGGCATGCCCGCCGTGCATCCTCACCGCTCAAATCCTCGCCCTGCAGATGCGCCGCCCGTGCAATTTCGCGCATGATCGCCAGTGTCGTGAACGTCGCATCCGGCAAAAACCCAGGCAGCCCCACAAACCCGCTCAACGCGCCCGACGCCACTACCGCCACCCGTGCAAACGCCGTCGCGCGCTCCGGCGTCCGCTCATCAAGCCGCAATATCGCCACGTCGTACGCACGCGACAACGCGGCCTCCGCCACCCAGGTCAGCCGCGTCGGCATCAAATCGCCCAGGCCCAGCCGCTCCAGCCCGAACCGCCCGGCCATGCGCGCAGCACCCCCCGCCATGTCCGCCATCCGCACCAGCAAGCCCCGCCCGCGCTCGATCCGCGCCAGTGCCGCCTGCAACTCCGCTCGCTCGTTCACGCCCAGTGGCAGCGTTGCCACAGCGTTTTGCGTAGAGCCCTGTAACTGTTCACTCATCGCCAAGCGCCCCCAGGTTCCACATCAATCCACAGGCACCAACGCTTCACGCGCCGTTTCGCTGCGCCCAAACTGCTGGCCTGATGACGAATATCGACTCGCCCCTCCTCGGCCTCTCCCAGCGCATGCCGCCCTCCAACCTCGCCGCCGAACAGGCGCTGCTGGGCGCGCTGCTCTCCAACAACCGCGCCTACGACCGCGTCAGCGAGTTCCTGCAAGCCGCGCACTTCGCCGACTCCGTGCACGCGCGCATCTACCAATCCATCTCCCGCCGCATCGAAGCGAGCCAGATCGCCGACCCGGTCACGTTGCGCGCGGAATTCGAACATTCAGGCCTGCTCGAAGAAGTCGGCGGCACCGCCTACCTCGCCCAGCTCCTCGGCGCCATGGTCGGCATCATCAATGCACGCGACTACGGCCAGGCCATCTACGATTCCTGGATACGCCGGCAGCTGATCGATATCGGCGAGACCGTCGTCAACCAGGCCTTCACCCCCGAACCCGATCTCGACGGCACCAAACAGATCGAGCTCGCCGAACAATCCCTCTTCGACCTCGCCACACACGGCACCAGCGACACCAAAATGATGTCGTTCAGCACCGCACTCGCCCACGCCATCACCAACGCCGAAAAAGCGTTCCAGCAACAAGGCGGCGTCTCAGGCCTGTCCACGGGCCTGCGCGATCTCGACAAGAAAACCGGCGGCCTGCACCCCTCCGACCTGCTCATCCTCGCCGGCCGCCCCGGCATGGGCAAAACCGCGCTCGCCACCAAGATCGCTTTCGGCGCCGCCGAAAGCATGATGGAAAACGCCCGCCTCGCCGACCCCGATGCCGTGGCGCGCAACTCCGTCGTCATCTTCTCCCTTGAGATGAGCGCCGAACAACTCGCCAACCGCCTGCTCTCCGAAGAATCCCGCGTCTCCAGCGACCGTATCCGCCGCGGCGAAATCGGCGAACGCGACTTCGCCAAATTCGTCAGCGTGTCGAAAAAACTCCAGCATCTGCCTCTGTTCATCGACGACACCCCCGCCATCACCCTCTCCGCCCTCCGCACCCGCTGCCGCCGCCTGCAACGCACGAAAGGCCTCGGCCTCATCGTCATCGACTACCTCCAGCTCATGCGCCCCTCGGCCGGCACCAAATCCGAAAGCCGCGTGCTCGAAATCAGCATGATCACACAAGGTCTCAAAGCGCTTGCCAAGGAACTCAAAGTTCCCGTATTAGCACTCAGCCAATTGTCGCGCGCCGTCGAAAGCCGCGAGGACAAACGCCCCCAACTCTCCGACCTGCGTGAATCCGGCTCCATCGAACAGGACGCCGACGCCGTCATGTTCGTCTACCGCGACGAATACTACCTCCAGCAACGCGCCCCCAAACAAATGGCGTTCGACAACGAGGAAAAATTCCAGAACGCGCTGGAAAAATGGCAACGCGACATGGAGCTCGTCCACAACAAGGCGGAATTGCTCCTGGAAAAGCAGCGCCATGGGCCGACCGGGAAGATCGATTTATTCTTCGAAGGCGAATTCACGCGCTTTGCGGACTTGGATACGGTGCATGAGGGGTAAGGAAGGAAGCAGTCCTTTTTTGAAAAAAGGACCAAAAAACTTTCACCCATCAGCGGTTTGGTTTTCGGGCTGGGTGTTTGCATGTGAGGCCTTGGCCTGCATGTATTTTCCCGGCCTCCGTTAGGCCAAACTGTTCGCTTTGGCTCACATCGGCCTTGCCTCGCTTTTAATCCTTTTCTAAAAAAGAGGACTGCTTCCTCACGCTCCCAACTCCACCCAGGCCGGCGCGTGGTCGCTCGCCCCCGCTTCCCCCCGCACCCACCGGTCCACCCCGCCGCCCACCAGCCGCCCCGCCAGAGCGGGGCTCAGCAACAGATGATCCAGCCGCATCCCCGCATCCCGTCCCCAACTCTCCCGCAAATAGCTCCAGAAAGTATAACACCGCTCCTCCGGATGCAGCGCCCGCAACGCATCCACGAACCCCACCTCCACCAATCGCCGATACGCCGCCCGCGCCTGCGGCCGCAGCAACGCGTTGCGCGCCCACGACCGTGTCGAGTAGATATCGAAATCCGTCGGCACCACATTATAGTCGCCCGCCAGCATCACCGGCAGCCCGGTCGCCATCAGCTCGGCAGCATGCGCAATCAGCCGTTCGAACCAGGCCAACTTGTAGGTAAATTTCGGCCCCGGCCAAGGATTGCCATTGGGCAGATACAGGCACCCGATCAGGACGCCGGCTACCGCCGCCTCGATATACCGCGCCTGGCTGTCGCTCGCGTCCCCCGGCAGCACCCCGCGTGTCAGAACCGGCTCGGCACCCCGCGCCAAAATCGCCACCCCGTTCCACCGCGCCTGCCCGCGCCACACCGCCCCGTAACCCGCGTCCTGCAACGCCCGGACCGGAAACGCACGATCCTCCGCCTTGCATTCCTGCAGACAAACCGCGTCAGGCTTGGCCACCGCCAGCCAACCAAGCAAGTTCGGCAAACGCTTATTGATGTCGTTAATGTTGAACGACGCAACCCTCATCGCGGCACACGCGACAGCAGAGCAAAAGTCTTCTGCTTCTTTTCTTCAGAAAAGAAGAACCCTTGCTTACTTCAGCTCCCGATTAGGCGCGTCAAACGACAATCCAGGCACCCGCAAATCCAGCGGCCGCTCCGGCGCCTCGGCCACCTCCAGCTCCACCGCATGCCGGCGATGCGTCACCCGCAAATCCGCCGGCGCCGGCTCCAGATCGGGCATCGGCGCATGCGTCAGGTTGGCCTGCATCACCCCGCCATCGGCCCGCGGATAGATGAACCCGTGCGTCGGATAGATGCTGCCGAACGCCCCGCCATGGCCCAACTGCACCCGCACCGCGGACCAGTCATTCTCTTCGGACACGTCCTTGACCTCGATATCGCGCGAGATCCCCCGGCTGCCCCAATGGCTCTGATCGATGACGATCGTCCGGCTATCCTCGATGCCGGAGACGACGGCCACATGGCCCAGCGGCATCCGGTCGTTCGGGCGGAAGGCGAGCACACTGCCCTGCTCCGGCCGGCTGCCGCGCTGATACACTCCGGCCGCCCGCCCCCACCAGTCACGCGCATTGCCGGAAATGTCGATCCCGGCATCGTATTTCGCAAACGCCACGCACTGGATCACCCGGGCCCCGCCGACGCTGGCTGTGTGATGATAATAGCCGCCCTGAACCGGGTTCATCAGCCGGTGATGCCGGCCGTGGGCCGCCGCCTGACTGATGCAAGAGGCCACAACCATCGCAACCAAAGCGTTCAACGCCGTCGTTTTGTTCGCCAAACCGGACATAAGCCCCCCGAGAGTGTCAGCTATGTGACAAACTCGGTAACAACGGCTTTGCAACCCTGGCAACAGTTTCCATCACAGCTCGGCGATATTCTCCACGATTAGCCACGTACGCACTGTGTATTACTGCCGAAATAAGGACTGGGGTCCTAAAAACCGCAGAAATTCACCATTTGAAACAGTGTGTAATTTCCGCGTGGACTTTCAGCCGCATCGTGGCCCGTATGCAACATGCTTATTTGCAGGTCGTAACCATGATCTCGACGAGCAACTCCGGATCAGCCAGTTCCGCCTGCACAACCGCCCGCGCCGGCGCACATCCCTCCGGCATCCAAGCTGCCCATACCTCGTTCAGCGCCGCCCAGTCGCCGATCCGCTTCAGCCAGATCTGCGCCTGCAGGATTCGCGTGTTGTCCGTCCCATGCTGCTCGAGCAGCTCGTCGAGCTGGGCCAGCACATCGCGCACCTGCCCGCCGATATCCTGGCTCGCATCGCGCGCCACCAGCCCTTGGGTATAGACAAACCCATGATACTCCACCGCGCGCGAATACAGCGCGCTCGTCTCGGTCCGAACGATCCGGCTCATCTCTGGGCTCCTTCTAATGTCCGTATGGAAATCATTCCGACAACAATGCCAAAGTCGTCAGGAAACAACCTGTCCGCCCGCAAAGCCGCTATGGCGAGGCAGACACTCAGGGTGTGTGGGCGAGGGCGGACCCAGGCGCCGCCGCCGGCGCCGTCGTGGTCGGCGGCGGGGCACCCTCCGTCACTCCGTTCTGGTGCACGCAGTCCGCCACCCGCGTCTCGTGGCTATACTGGTCCGCCAGCCCGTCCGACGGCGCCGCCACCTGCCCGCCACCGGAGAACGGCGTATCGCGATTGTCCCGCTCGGAAAGCTGGTAGCGATTCTGCGTGTTGTACGCCCGGTCCACGTCCGCGCGGCACCCTGCCAGCGTGTCGCGCTGCTGTTCGCTCAGCGGACCGGGAAACGAACACCCGGCCAGCGCCAGGCCCGCCAGTGCCACGCCAATCATCGCAGGCCAGCATCGGGTCATCGTCATGTCGGTCATTCTCCAGCACTGATGGCGTGGCCCGGCAGTGCGGCCAGCCGCGCCCGCAAACCACCTTCGTCGAAGCGGGCGTCATCGGCTAACGGCGTCTCCGCCGCAAGCCTCAGCAAAGCCGGATGCAGCTCCGCCCCACGCCCGCCGAACTGCACCAGCCCGGCCGCCCACCGCGCCCGCCCGAGCAGCTCGATCAGCGCCAGCAGCCGCAAACACACCGACAACCCGTAACCCGTCTGCATCCCGATCGCGCGGTCCACCGCCCCCGCCCAGCACTGCGCATCGGCATCGAGCAGCGCCAGCTCGCTCCACCCGCCATCCTCACGCCGAAACCGGAACCCGCGCGCGCCGCTCCACGCCCCCCGGCGCGCCGCCTCCCGCGCCGTCTCCCACGCCGCCTGCAGATCGCGCCCGCGCACGGCCGGCAGCGCCGCCGGCCGATGGTCGACATAGTAGGTCAGCGCCCCATCCGCCTGCGCCACCACCTCCACCTTGGTCATCGGGTCCGTCATCGTCCGATCCAGATGGGGGCGGCCGCACACCGCGGCTAGAACGCGACGGAAACGCTCTCCGGCGTGTCGAAATCGACCAGCACCCCGGCTTCATCCACCTCCACCGCTATTAACGCATCGGCATGGTCGCGCAGCAGCGCCCGCCCGCCGGTATCGCCCGCCAGCGCCGCCAGCGCGCCAAAAAACACCCGGTCCCATACCACCGGATTGCCCCGCTCGCCGCCGCACACCGGCACCACGATCGCCCCTGCCATATGCGCGCCGATCAGCCGGTCGAGCACGAACGCCGGCACCAGCGGCATGTCGCCCAGGCACACGATCGCCGCCGCCGCCGCCGACACCGCGCCGATCCCCGCCGCCAGGCTCGCCGACAATCCAAGCGCGTAATCCGCCGCACGCACGAACCGCATCCGCCCGCCCGGCATCGCCGCGCGGATCGCCCGCTCCACCAGCGCCGCCTCGTGGCCGGTCACCACCACCACGTCGCCCGCCACGCTGGCGCAACACGCCTGCACCACCCGCGCCGCCATCGCCGTGCCCGCCGCATCGCGCAGCAGCAGCTTGTTGGCCGCCCCCATACGCGTCGACCTGCCCGCCGCCAGCACCAGCGCCGCGATCTCCGTCACCCCCGAACCCCCAGCGCCGACCCACGACGCACCGCCACAATCTCGGCGAGAATGCTCAGCGCAATCTCCGGCGCCGTCTCCGCCCCCAGCGCCAACCCCACCGGCCCGCGCACCCGCGCCCGCGCCGCAGCGTCATGCCCCAGCGCCGCCAGCCGCTCCAGCCGCGCCGCATGCGACTTGCGCGACCCAAGCGCTCCCACATACCCCACCCCCGCACGCAACGCCGCGTCCAGCGCCGGGTCGTCCAGCTTCGGATCGTGCGCCAGCGCCACCACCGCACTCTCCGCCCCCAACCCCAGCCCGCCCAACGCCTCGTCCGGCCAGGCCAGCACGCGCCGCACCCCCGGCAGCCTCGCCTCCGTATTGAACCCCGGCCGCGGATCCACCACCACCGCCGCCATCCCCAGCAGCCCCGCCATCGGCGCCAACGCCTGCGCGATATGAACCGCCCCCACGATCACCAGCAGCGGCGGCGGCGCCTGCACCTGCACAAACCAGGCCTCACCGCCGACCTCGACGGCTTCGCTCCGCCCCGACGCCCTTGCCGACTCCGCCGCCTCGCCCACCGCGCCCGGCAACGCCGCATCCGGCGCCAGCCACTGCGCCCCGTCCGCCAGCCGCGTCACCAGCACCGCCGCCGGCCCGCTCTGCCGCGCGGCCACCAACGCCCGCAGAACCCCGGGCGTCATCCCACCCGCTCGACGAACACGCTCAGCGTCCCGCCACAGGTCAGCCCCACCTCCCACGCCCGCTCGTTCGTCACCCCATACGTCAGCAATTGCGGCGCCCCCGTCCGCAACGTCTCGGCCGCGGCCTCCGCCACCGCCCCCTCCACACACCCGCTGCTCACGCTGCCCGCCATCCGCCCATCCGCCGTCATCGCCATCTGGCTACCCGGCGGCCTTGGCGCACTGCCCCACGCACGCACCACCGTCGCCAGCGCCACCGCCGGCTCGCCCGCATCCAGCCAGCCGGCCGCTACACCCAGCACATCCTCCGGATCGCCCATCAAACCACCTCTTGCCTGTTGCATCCGCCAAAGCTGGGGGCCGCCGATCATTGCCGCAACCGCCCGCCCCGCCCTACAACGCGCGCCATGACCCCGCGCCCGCGCCCCGAAATCGAAGCCATCCACCCCTACGTCCCGGGCGTCTCCAAACTCCCGGGCGTCCGCCGCGTGGTCAAACTCTCGTCCAACGAAGGCGCCTTCGGCCCGCCACCCGGCGTCGCGGCCGCCATCGCCGCCCGCGCCGGCGACCTCCACCGCTACCCCGATGGCGACGCCCCCGCCCTGCGCCAAGCCATCGGCGACCGCTTCGGCCTCGACCCCGCCCGGATCGTCTGCGGCGCGGGCTCCGACGACATCATCTTCCTGCTCTGCCACATCTACGGCGGCCCGCTACCGGACGGATCCCCCTCCGAACTCATCATGACCGCCCACGGCTTCGCCATCTACGAAATCGCCGGCCAGATCGCCGGCAGCCGCGTCCTCAAAACCCCCGAACGCCACCTCACAGCCGACGTCGACGCGATCCTCGCCGCCGTCACCCCCGCCACCCGCCTGGTCTTCCTCGCCAACCCCAACAACCCCACCGGCACCTTCATCCCCCTCACCGAGACCACCCGCCTGCGCGCCGCCCTCCCGCCGCACGTGCTCCTGGTGCTCGACGCCGCCTACGCCGAATACATGAACCGCCCCGACTACGACCCCGGCACCACCCTCGTCGACGCGCACGACAACACGGTGATGACCCGCACCTTCAGCAAGATGTTCGGCCTCGGCGGCCTGCGCCTCGGATGGGCCTACGCGCCACCCGCCATCACCGGCATGCTCAACCGCGTCCGCTCCCCCTTCAACGTCTCCCTCCTCGCCCACGACGCCGGCATCGCCGCCCTCGCCGCCCCCGGCTGGGTCGACCGCTCCATCGCCCACAACACCGCCGAACGCACCCGCCTCACCGCCGCCCTCCACGACGTCGGCATCCCCACCACGCCCAGCGAATGCAACTTCATCCTCGCCGACCTGGGCTCCCCCGCACGCTGCGAAGCCGCCGACGCCCACCTCAAATCCCACGGCCTCATCGTCCGCCGCGTCTCCGGCTACGGGCTGCCACAGCATCTGCGCATCACGATCGGGCTGACTGAGGAAAACGACCTGCTGCAAAAAGCACTCGTCGAATTTGCGCGAAGCAATCCAGCGTGAAGGAAGCAAGCAGTCCTTTCTTGAAAAAAAGGACCAGAAAACTTTTGTCTGGCTGTCGCGAGCGCGTTACCGAAGCCCCACACCGCCCGGCCACGCCCAGCCACCCGTACTCACACCATGCTCTTTAACAAACTGACCCTCCTGGGCACCGGCCTCATCGGCAGCTCCATTGCCCGAGCCGTCCGCGCCCACGGCCAGCTCGCCGCCGAAATCATCGTCCACGACCGCTCCCCCGAAGTCGCCGCGCGCATGCTCGAACTCGGCCTCGCCGACCGCGCCGAAACCTACCCCGCCCGCGCCGTGCAGAACGCCGACTGCGTCATCCTCTGCACCCCCGTCGGCGCCTACGCCGACCTCGCCGCCGCCATCGCCCCCCACCTCGCGCCAGGCTGCATCCTGTCCGACACCGGCAGCACCAAAATCAGCGTCATCCGCGACATCGGCCCGACCGTCCCCCAAGGCGTCCACTTCGTCCCCGCCCACCCGCTCGCCGGCACCGAATATTCCGGCCCCGACGCCGGCTTCGCTACCCTCTTCGAAGGCCGCTGGTGCCTCCTCACCCCACCACCCGGCACCGACCAGGCCGCCACCGCCCGCCTGAAAACCTTCTGGGAATCGATGGGCAGCATGGTCGCCACCATGGAACCCGCCCACCACGACCGCGTGCTGGCCATCGTCAGCCACCTGCCGCATCTGATCGCCTTCACCATCTGCGGCACCGCCGACGACCTCGCCGACGAAACCCGCACCCAAGTCCTCCAATTCGCCGCCACCGGCTTCCGCGACTTCACCCGCATCGCCGCCTCCGACCCGGAAATGTGGCGCGACGTGTTCTTGAACAACCGCGAGGCACTGCTGGAAATGCTCGCCCGCTTCACCGAGGACGCGCAAGCAATGGCCCGCGCCGTCCGCTGGGGCGACGCGGCCTACATCGAGGACCGCATCAGCAGGGGCCGCAAGATCAGGAAGTCGCTGATCGAGCTGAAGCAGGCATAAGTCGGCGAGGTGTCAGCTATTCTGACATGATACCGCGAATTAAGTTGATCACCGGGTCCTGAAAGGCTTTTTCCCACCCTTGGGGGTGCCTCGTCTGAATTGCATATTGCCCCGTCGAATTACGACGGCAGGACGTCCAACCATCGTCGAAGTCTAATTTCCCCAGCTCCTACTTGGCGGTTTGCAGAAAACTGACGATGCTGGACTTGAAGCCTTGGAGTCTGCGAACACTACTACTCTAGGCGAAAGCGCCACCATGCGCATCGGCCAATGCGCGGCTACACAAGCGCTCGAGACTTGCAACCATTCTGCACCTAGACTCGGCGGCATCGACTATCGATCTATGCTGTCCATCTCACAGACGTTGGTCCAAGCTAGCTCCTGACGACTGCCCGTGATCTTATCAACAAACTTCCAAAAGGCTGAGGGGTTATTCTTCCGACTCTGCATCCAATCCGTAGACGCTTTACCACTATCAATCTGGTTAGAGCTTGAGCCGACCATTCCTCCCCGAGCCCCGCACTTTGCCAACATAAAGAAGGCTTGTTCGGTCGCCTGACGGTATCGAGTGCCGACGCCCGTCGCGAACACGCCCTCCGACGCCCAGCCCATCGCAACAGCGTCCTTGTTGGCATCTTTCAAGAGCTCCCACACGACGGACCGAGATTGCGTGGCTCGTAACGCTGGCAACATATAGTTCGTCGTGTTCGAGCTCGCACGGAGACCATCCCCAATGAACCGCCGAACGCGCTTTCGCGTTCGCAGCATCGTACAGTAATACAGCACAGACACCGGCCCAATGAGCAATTAAAGTTCTGGCGCACTATCTACAACGGACGCATGCTGATGTGTTCGCACTGCCCTACCCCACCACCACCCCAATCGGCGCCGCAGCATCGCGCACGCTGACCGGCGAGCATCCGGCCGGGTCGCCATCCGCCTGCGCCGGCGCCGAGCCGCCGAGGATCTCCACTTTTGAGGCGCGGATGAGCCGCATGCCGGGTGCGAAGGGCAGCAGGTTCAGCGGCAGGGCGGCGCCATACATGAGTGCGGCGGCGAGGCCGGTATGGCCGAAGAGGGCGACGGTAAAGCCGGGTTCGCTGGGGCGGGCGTCGGGGGCGAGGCGATATTGCCCCGCATACAGCGTGCCCTTGCTTACCACGACACTGCTCGCGGTCTCCGCCACACCGTCGATGCGCAGCCGGATCGGCTCGTAATCGTAGCGCACCAGCTCGCGGAACGTCTGCACCACATACGCCCCGCGCCCCAGCACGCGCTTCAATCCGCGCGGCAGGCGGTGCACCACCTGCGCGTCGAGCCCTACGCCCAGCATCTGCACGAACAACCGCTCCTGCCCGCCGCCGCTCGCCACACCGGGCCACACATCCCGCGTCCGCCCGAACGCCAGCGCGCGCGCCACCGCATGCGGCGCCCAAGACAGGCCCAGCTCGCGCGCCAGCACATTGGCCGTGCCCAGCGGGATGATCCCCAGCCGAGGCTCAGCCACCCCCGACCCCGCCAGCCCCGCCGCCACCTCCGCGATCGTGCCGTCCCCGCCGGCGGCGACCACCAACCGCCCGGGTGCGGCAATCTCGCACGCCATCCGCGCCGCATCACCCGCGCGCGCCGTCTCGAGCAGCTGCACCCGCACCCCGTTGGCCGAGAGCACATCGAGCACGCGCCACAACAGATGTGCCCGCCTGCGCCCCGCCGTCGGGTTGTAGATGACGATCAACCGGACCGCGCCGCCATAAATGGAGCGAAAACGAGTGGCACGTCGCGTCTTGCCCAGCCCCGCTCATTCGGGGGAGAGTGACTATCGAGGTGCCATGTTGCGATTCGGTTGCAGGATCAAGTCAGGCGTGTGATATTGCCGAATGCCCTTCCTTTCCGTAAGGCAGGTGCAGGGATGATGCTGCGTCATGCAAACTTCACTGTTGCGACGCGGCGATCGTCCTATGTGCTGCGACATATGAACAGCCTGCCTGCATCCGGGGAGGCTCGATCGTGTCGGTGAGGCCCATGAACGCCTTCTCAAACAAATTTCCCGCTGCTGACCTCCCCGCCTCGGCCCCCCGCCCGGAGCCGACGACCTATCGCTCGGTGTTCATCTCGGACACCCACCTCGGCACGCGCGGCTGCCGCAGTGACTTCCTCGCCCATTTCCTCGGCAGCTTCTCCACCGAGAACCTGTTCATGGTCGGCGACATCATCGATGGCTGGCGGCTGAAGAAAACCTGGTATTGGGACGAGATGCACGACGAAGTCGTCAAGCTCATCCTGCGCCACGCCAGCCGCGGCGCCCACGTCCTCTACATCCCCGGCAACCACGACGAGATGTTCCGCGAATGGCTGCCCCTCGGCCTGGAAATCGGCGGCGTGAAACTGGTCGGCGAAGCCGAGCACACCACCGCCGACGGCCGCCGCCTGCTCATCATCCACGGCGACCAGTTCGACAGCGTCGTCCGCTACGCCAAAACCCTCGCTTTCTTCGGCGACTGGGCCTACCGCGCAGCGCTCAATATCAACCGCTGGTTCAACGCCATCCGCCGCCCGCTCGGCTACCCCTATTGGTCGCTCAGCCAATGGGCCAAACGCCAGGTCAAGGAAGCCGTCAAGGCGATCGACCGCTTCGAGGACGCGCTCACCGGCGAAGCCCGCCGCCGCCACATGGACGGCGTCGTCTGCGGGCACATCCACCACGCCGAAATGCGCATGGTGGACGGCATCCAGTATCTCAACTGCGGCGACTGGGTTGAAAGCTGCACCGCTTTGGTCGAACACCACGATGGCCGCCTCGAGCTCATCGACTGGGTCGCCCTCAACCGTCTCTCCTTTTTCGCGCCCAAGCGCGTGTCAGTGTCCGAACCTGCCTGAGACCACCGGCGTCATCTCCACCCCGCTTCCCCTCGCGGGCGGGCTGGACAACGTGGCCGACCTGCCCCCCAACTCACGCGTGCTGATCGTCTCCGACGCCTGGCGCCCCCAGGTGAACGGCGTCGTCCGCACGCTCGCCACCCTGGTCGACGAGCTCGAAGCCCTCGGCATCGTCTCCGAAGTCATCGGGCCGGACCGCTTCCGCACCCTGCCCTGCCCCACCTACCCAGACATCCGCCTCTCCGTCCTGCCGCGCCGCAAGCTCGCCCGCATGATGGCGGCCTTCGCACCCGACGCGCTCCACATCGCCACCGAAGGCCCCTTGGGCATCGCCGCCCGCAAGATCGCGAAAGCGCGCGGCTGGACCTTCACCACCGCCTTCCACACCCGCTTCCCCGAGTATCTCCGCGCCCGCACCCGCGTGCCCACCCGCCTCTCCTACGCCTGGCTCCGCCGCTTCCACGCAGCCGGCCACGGCCTGATGGTCGCCACCGAAAGCCTGCGCCAGGAACTCGACGCCCGCGGCTTCCGCGACCTGCGCGCCTGGTCCCGCGGCGTCGACCTCTCCCTCTTCCAGCCCGAACCGCAGGAATCCTGGCCCGGCCTGCCCCGCCCCATCTGCCTCTATGTCGGCCGCGTCGCCGTCGAGAAGAACATCTCCGCCTTCCTCGAACTCGACCTTCCCGGCTCCAAGGTCGTCGTCGGCGAAGGCCCCCAGCTCGCCTCGCTCCGCCGCGACTTCCCCGCCGTCCACTTCGCCGGCGTCAAGCACGGCGAAGACCTCAGCCGCGCCTATGCCGGCGCCGACGTCATGGTCTTCCCCTCGCTGACCGACACGTTCGGCCTCGTCATGCTCGAAAGCCTGGCCTGCGGCACCCCCGTAGCCGCCTTCCCCGTCACCGGGCCCAAGGACGTGCTCGTCGGCGGCGGCGACGCCATCGGCGCCGTGGACATGGATCTGCGTGCCGCCGTGCTCCGCGCACTCGCCAATGGCGACCGTATCGCCTGCCGCGCGTTCGCCGAAACCTTCAGCTGGCGCGCCTGCGCGGAGCGATTTGTCACCAATCTCGTGCCTATTCATCAGGGGCTCGAGGTGGCAATCAACCTTTCGCCGGCACTCGGGTAGAGCGAGGAAGCAGTCCTTCCTTGAAAAAAAGGACCAAAAAACTTTTGCTCCAGGAGGCACGCGCCGAAGCAAAAGTTTTTTGCTTCTTTCTTTCAAAAAAGAAGGCCTTTTCTACCCTATGCTCTCCCGGCTTGTCGGCCTCTACCTGGACCTGACCCTGCGCACCACAAGCTGGACCACCGAAGGCGCCGAGCACCTCGCTCCCTACCTCGCCGGCGGCCCCGTCATCGTCGCCGCCTGGCACGAGCGCCTGCCGCTCATCCCCGCCCTCTGGGCCACCGCCCGCTTCGCGCACCCGCACCGCCGCGTCGCCGCCCTGGCCAGCCGCCACCGTGACGGCCGCCTCATCGCCGGGGTGCTCGCCCGCTTCGGCGTCCGCGCCGTGCACGGCTCGTCGGGCCGCATCAAACCCGGCAGCACCAAACCGAAGGACCGCGGCGGGGCTGCCGGCCTGCGCGGCCTCATCGCCGCCCTGCAAGCCGGCGACGCGGTCGTCATCACGCCGGACGGCCCACGCGGCCCGCCGCACGTCGCCGCCCCCGGCGTCGCGCAAACCGCCGCCCTCACCGGCGCTCCCGTCATCGCCGCCGCCGCTCAGGTAAACCGGCGCATCGTGCTTCGCAGTTGGGACCGCATGGTCATCCCCCTCCCATTCGGCCGCGGCAGCCTCGTCTGCCAGGCGCCGATCCACGTTGCATCCGGCGAGGCAGAAATCGCCCTGCCAATCATCCAGGCGGCGCTGAACGCGGCACGCGACCGCGCGGACCAGCTTTGCCGCACCTAGCCGAGCACGCCTGGCATGCCGGCGCACAGGTCGCCGCGCCAATCCTGCGGCAAATGCTCCGCCGCCGCATCGCCACCGGCAAGGAAATCGCCGAGCGCCTGCCCGAACGCTTCGGCCAGGCCAGCCTGCCCCGCCCGCAAGGCCGCCTGCTCTGGCTGCACGCCGCCAGCGTGGGCGAAATGGTCTCCGCCCTGCCGCTCCTGGCCGCCCTGCCGGACGCCACGCACATCCTGTTCACCACCGGCACCGTCACCAGCGCGCGCCTGCTGGAAGAACGCCTCGCCGAGACCGATCTCGCCCACCGCGTCATCCATCAGTTCGTGCCGCTGGACGTGCCCGCCTGGGCCGCTCGCTTTCTCGACCAATGGTCGCCCGACGCCGCCTGCTTCATGGAAAGCGAGCTCTGGCCCAACCTGCTCGCCGCCTGCCGCCAGCGCCGCATCCCGGTCGCGCTCGTCAACGCCCGCCTCTCGGCCCGCAGCGCGTCGCGTTGGGCCCGCGTTCCCGCCTTGGCCAGCCGCGTCCTCGGCCAGTTCGCCTGGATTTCCGCACAATCGGCCGAAGATGCCGACCGCCTGGCCCGCCTGGCTGGCCATGATGTCGACGCGCCAGGCAACCTCAAACTGTCCGCCGCGGAACTGCCCGCCAACCCGGAAGACGTGCGGCGCCTGGCAAAAGCAGCCGGCCAGGCACCGCGCTGGCTCGCCGCCAGCACCCATCCGCAGGACGATGCCTGGATCGCCGACCTGCACCGCACCCTGGCCGCCCGCCATCCCGGCCTGATCACCGCCGTCGCCCCACGCCACCCCGACCGCGGCGCCGACATCGGCCCGAACCGCTGGTCGCAAGGCGCCGAGCCTGCCCCGGGCCTCTGGGTCGCCGACCGCCTCGGCCAGATGGGCGCGCTCTACCGCACGTTCCCGATCGTCGTGATGGGCAAAAGCTTCGGCCCCGATCGCTTCAGCAAGGTCAGCCATGGCGGCGGCCAAAACCCCTGGGAGCCCGCCCAACTCGGCTGCGCCATCCTGTGCGGCCCCGCCATGCAGAACTTCACCGAAGCCGTCGCCCGCCTGCACGATGCCGGCGGCCTGCTGACGGCCACCGACCCCGTCCATCTGTCGGACACGCTGAATTCACTCCTCCACGAACCCGCGCGCGCAGCCGCCATGGGCGCCGCAGCCCGCCAGGCCACCGCTTGCCACAACGCACTTCCCCAGCTCCTGGCCGACCGCGTCGCCGTCCTGCTGGAGCACGGCTGATGGCCCACCCGCCCGCGTTCTGGCGCCACGGCGGCTCCGCTCTGCTGCCCGCCCTCCTCTGGCCCGCAAGCCGCGCCGTCGCGTCCGCCACCGCCCGCCGCCTGTCCCGCCCAGGCTGGCGCGCACCGGTGCCGGTCATCTGCTGCGGCAACGCCGGGGTCGGCGGCGCTGGCAAAACCACGCTGGCGCTCGACCTCGCGACCCGCCTGGCCGCACGCGGCGCCGCCGTGCATTTCCTCACCCGCGGGCATGGCGGCCGGCTGCGCGGACCCATCCGCGCCGACCCCTCATCGCACAGCGCCGCCGAAATCGGCGACGAAGCCCTGCTGCTCGCCGCCAGCGTGCCAACGTGGGTGGGCGCCGATCGCGCCGCCACTGCCCGGCTCGCCTGTCAAGCCGGTGCCACGGTGCTGGTGATGGATGACGGGCTGCAAAACCCGACGCTTTTACAGGACTGGCCCCTGCTCGTCATCGACGGCGCCGCCGGCTTCGGCAACGGCCGCGTGCTCCCCGCCGGCCCGTTGCGCGAACCGGTGGCCCGCGCCGCCGCCCGCGCCCGCGCCGCCGTGCTGATCGGCCCAGACGAGACCGGCGCATTGACGCACCTGCCCGCCAACCTGCCGGTGCATCTCGCATCGCTTCAGCCTGGCCCGGAGATCGAAGCCTTCCGCGACGGCCCGTTGCTGGCGTTCGCAGGAATCGGCCGGCCGGCCAAGTTCTTCCGGATGCTGACCGACGCCGGCCTCCATCTGGCCGCCACCCGCGCCTTCGCCGACCACCATGTCTTCTCCACCGCCGAACTGCGCGCACTCCACGCCGAAGCCGCCCGCCACGCCGCCGCCCTGGTCACCACACCCAAGGATTTCGCCCGCCTTCCAATCGACCGCCGCGCCGGAATTGCCCCGATCGGCGTAGCGCTCGCCTGGCACGATCCCTGCGCGTGGGACCGGCTCATCGACGCCATGCTGCAACGATGAGCACCGCACAAACGCTCGAAGCCGCCCTGGTCGCAGCCTTGCTGCGCGGCGTGGCCAGCCTGCCGCCGGCCGCCGCATCAAACCTGGCGGGCCACGTCGCCCGCACCATCGGCCCGCATCTGCCCGTCTCGCGCATCGCCCGCGCCAACCTCGCTGCCGCTTTGCCCGAACTGGACGCAGCCGCCCGCGAGCACGTGGTGCGCGACGTGTGGGAGCAGCTCGGCCGCACCATGGGCGAACTGCCGCATGTGGGCCGGCTGCAACGCGACACCCCCCAAGGCCCCGGCTGGGAACTCAGCGGTCAGGACATACTGGCCGACATGATCGCCAGCGGCACCGGCGCCATCCTGTTCTCCGGCCATATCGGCAACTGGGAAATGCTGCCGCCGGCGGCCGCCCAATGCGGCGCCCCGGTCGGCATTCTCTACCGCGCCGCGCAGAACAAGCTGGTGGACGAAGCGATCAACCGCCTGCGCGCCCAGGCCGCCGGTCAGGCACCCAAAATGTTCGCCAAAGGCGCCCCCGGTGCCCGCCAAGCCGTCGCCCATCTGCGCGCAGGCGGATATCTCGCCATGCTGGTCGACCAGAAACTCAACGAAGGCATTGAAACCCCGTTCTTCGGCCTGCCGGCGATGACGCCGCCGGCGGCCGCCACCTTCGCGCTGCATTTCGGCTGCCCGCTGATCCCCGCCATCTGCCGCCGTATCGGGCCCGCGCGCCTGCGTCTCGAGCTGGAGCCGCCCTTGCCGCACCCGATTTCCGGCAGCAAGGCCGAGAAGGTCGCGATGCTCACAGGGCAGGTGAACGACACGCTGGAACGCTGGATACGCGCCGACCCCGGCGCCTGGCTCTGGCTGCACCGCCGCTGGCCAAAAAATGTCGTCGCCACGGAATGAATGAACAGGGTCAACGCGGCGCTTGAAAAGGAAGGTTTGCGCCCGACCCGCGATCGTCCGAAACTGCATCGAACCCGCCCCCTCTAAGGAACGGCGCGCCGCTAACGATACCGGGGAGCCATGGAAAGCCACGCCTGCGAGACGATCCTCACCGCCCGGCACGGCCGCGTCGCGCTGATCACCCTGAACCGTCCACGCGCGCTCAATGCGCTGAACGCGCAACTCATGCAGGAACTGACGGCGGCGCTGCAGGAATTCGATGCCGATGCCGGCATCGGCTGCATCGTGCTCACCGGCTCCGAGCGCGCATTCGCCGCCGGCGCGGACATCAAGGAGATGGCGTCGCAATCCTATATCGACATGCATCTCTCCAACTACTTCGCGGGTTGGGACGCCGTGGGCCGCGTGCGCACGCCGTTGATCGCCGCCGTCGCCGGCGTGGCCCTGGGCGGCGGCTGCGAACTGGCGATGATGTGCGATTTCATCCTGGCCGCCGACACGGCCAAGTTCGGCCAGCCGGAAATCAAGCTGGGCGTGATGCCCGGCATGGGCGGCTCGCAACGGCTCACGCGCGCCATCGGCAAGGCCAAGGCGATGGAGATGTGCCTGACAGGCCGCACGATGGACGCGCAGGAAGCCGAACGCGCCGGCCTGGTCGCGCGCATCGTGCCCGCCGCCAGCCTGCTGGACGAAGCGCAGACCGTCGCGGCCAGCATCGCCGCCATGTCGCTGCCCGCTTCCATGCTGACGAAGGAAGCGGTCAACCGCGCCTATGAGAGCACGCTCGCCGAAGGCATCCTGTTCGAACGCCGGGTGTTCCACGCCTTGTTCGCCACCGCCGACCAGAAGGAAGGCATGGCGGCCTTCACCGAGAAACGCGCTGCAAACTTCACCCACCGCTAGGCCGGGACGAGAGGATCAGCGATCAGTCCGCACGCCGATGACCGACGCGCGCATCGGCCACGCCGATCAGCACGGGTAGTGCCAACAGAACAAGCGGGTATTGCAACAGCAAGCCGGCGATGACCGCGATCGCCAAAGGCTGCTGGATGCCGGAGCCCTGGCCGATGGCAAGTGCCAGCGGGCAAAGTGCCAGAATGGCCGCCAGCGTCGTCATCGTGATCGGGCGCAGCCGGTTGCGGCTTGCCTGGCGCAAGGCATCGCCCGTCGAAAGCGTCGACGTCAGCTCGACATATTCGGATACGAAGAAAATCGACATCTCCGTGCCGATGCCGATGACCATCGTCATGCCCATCAGCGCCGTGATGTTCAGATCGACGCCCGAGAGATACAGCGCGGTGAACACGGCAGTGGTGGACAGCAGCGACGACACGATGATGATGATCGGAAGCAAAAACCTTTCATACAAAATCAGCAACAAAATGAACTCCGCCGCCAGCGCGGCGGCGAACACGCGCGCGAGCCCGGCAAACGCAATCTGCTGCTGGCGGTACAGCCCGCCCAGTTCGGAGCGTGTGCCGCCGGGCAACATGCCCGCCTCAGCCAGCACGCGCGAGACGTCCGCGATCGCCGCACCGTAGCCGCGGTTCTCGATGCGCGCGGTCACGGCCACCATCTGCTGCAGATTGTCGCGGGTGATTTCCGGCTGTCCGCGCACGAGCTTGAGCTTGGCCACGCGATGCAGCGGAAACAGATGCCCATCGGGCGCGCGGATCGGCAGATCGGAAAGTTCGCTCTCCCGCAAGGCCAGATTGCCCGGCAGATGCACCCGCACGCCGATCGCCTTGAGTGTCTGCGGCAGCGACGTCGCCACGCTGCCCGCCACCGCCTCGTCGATCGCGCGCCCGAAATCGTCCGGCGTCATGCCTTCGAGTGCGGCGGCCTGCGCATCGATGTCCACATCGATCGCGTTGCCCGCGAGCATGACGCCGCTCTTGATCTCGGTCACACCATCGATCTTGCCGATCGCGCCGGCCACCCGCTTGGCCGTCGCGATCAGTCCGGGCAAATCGTCGGCATACAGCTTGATCTCGATCGGCTGCGGCACCGCGGTCAGGTCGCCGATCAGGTCCTCCATCAACTGCGCGAGTTCCACCTCGATGCCGGGAACGCGCGCGGAGACGTCCGAAAGCACGGCTGCCATCACCGCTTCCGTCGAGCGTTCATGGCCCGGCTTGAGCTTCACGAAATAATCGCCGTGGTAACTCTCGCCCAGATCGCCGCCGAGGCCGGTGCCGAGCCGTCGCGAGAACGTGGCGACCTCGGGCATCGATTTCAGAATCGCATCGACCTGCGCCATCACCCGTTCGGTCTCCGGAATCGCGGTGCCGGGCGGCGTATAGAAATCCATCACGAACCCGCCCTCGTCCACGCGCGGCATGAAGCCGGTGCGGACATGCGTGTAGCTGAACCAGCCGACCGCCAGGACCGGCAGCAGGAGCACGCCCAGTATCCAGGGCCGTGCCATCAGCCGGTCGAGCAGCCTTGCATGCCGGCGGTCGAGCCACGAGCGGCCGCCCGCGGCGGGATCGCGCCAGCGCCGGAAATCGATCATGCGCCGCGCCAGCAACGGCACGATGAAAGCCGTCAGCAGATAGCTGATCAGCAGCGCCGAACCCATGGTGATCGACAGCGCGCGCGAGAATGCGCCGGTGATGCCGGAGAGAAAACTCAGCGGCAAAAACACGATGGCGGTCGCCATGCTCGATCCGGTCAATGGCCGCATGAACCCCCGCGCGGCCGCGAGAACGCCTTCCTGCCCGCCCGGCTCGGCCGCGCCGACACGGAACGCAATATGCTCGATCATGACAATCACATCGTCGATCAGCAGCCCGACGGCCGCCGCGATGCCGCCCAGCGTCATGATGTTGAAGCTCAGGCCGAACAATGACAGCAGCAACACGGTGATCGCGATGGCGGCCGGCACCACGAGCATGGCGATCAGCACCACGCGCACACTGCGCAGGAACGCATACAGCACCAGACCCGCCAGCAGCAGCCCGATCAGAACCGCGTCGCGCACACTGGCCGCCGACTGCGTCACCAGCTCACTCTGGTCGTACCAGTTCACCAGGCGTACGCCGGCGGGCAGAACAAGCCCGGCCAGCTTGGCGCGCACCGACGACGCGACCTGCACGGCATTGCCGTCCGGCTGCTCATAGATATTGAGCAGCACAGCCGCTTTCGAATCCTCCTCGACGCCGACATAGCGCGGCACGACGCCCATGCGCACGTTGGCCACATCGCGCACATGCACGATCCCCGCCTTGCCCGCACGCACCACGACATTCCCGATATCGCGCGCGTCACGCAGCTCCCGGTTGGCAAGAACCAGGAACAGCTGATTGCGATCCTGCACCTGTCCCGCACTTTGCAGCACATTGCCGGCCCCGATCGCCGCACTCAGATCGTGCATCGACAGATCGTACGCGGCGAGCAGATGCGGATCGGCGTCCACCTGCAGCTCGGCCGTATCGCCCCCCTGCACGCCGACGCGCGCGAGGCCACCAATCGAGGAAAGCAGCGGCACGATCTGGAACTGTGCGAAATCGGCCAGTGCGACCGGCGACACGCCATCCGACGTCAGCGCATAAGAGATGATCGGGTAAACCGTCGGGTCCATGCGACGCACGGTGAACGACGTGCCCTGCGGCAGGCTCGGCATCACGGCCTGGATCGCCGATTCCACCAGCAGCGAGCTGGCGACCATGTCGCGTCCCCAACCGAAATCCACCGATATCTGCGCCGTGCCGCGTGTCGTGCCGGAACGCACTTCCTGCACGCCCGGCACGCCGCGCACGGATTGCTCGACGATGCGCGTAACAAGCAACGCCATCTGGTCGGCCGGTCGGCTCCCGGCGTCGAGGTCGATCACCACGCGCGGAAACGCCACCTGCGGAAACAAGCCGACGGGCAGGGAAAACGCCGCCGCAAGCCCCGCGATCGCCAAGGCCAGCGTCACGAACAGCAACGATCGCGTATGGGCCGCGATCCCGCGCGGTCGCGTCACGGCGCGGGTGGCGCCGGTGCGGCCACTCGAACGGCATCGCCGGCCTGCAACTGCGTCCCGCCGGCGACAATCACCGCCTGCCGCGCATCAAGATCGCCCGAGACGGCATCCTGCCCGCCTTGCGTGCCCAACACCGAGACCGTGACGCGCACGGCATGGCCATCCCGCATCTGATACACGTAGAACCCGCGTTCGTCGTCCAGCACCGCATCGTGCAGCACGATCCAGCCGCTGAGCCGGCCCACCTCGATATCGGCCCGGAACGCCTCACCGACGATCGCCCCTGCCTGCGGCAGGCTCACATCCACATCGAGCAGCCGTGTCCTCGCATCGACCATGCCGTCCAGCCGCACGATGCTGCCGTCCAGCACACGCGTGGCGCCCGTGCCTTGGGCCAAACGGCTCAGCCGCACGGGCATGCCAGGCCGCACACGTTCGAATTGCGCGGGATCGATGCCGACGGTCACCACCAGATCGTCGAGCCGGGCGAGCGTCACGAGCGCCGCCCCGGCCGCCACCCGGTCGCCGGGCGAGACCGGGATGCTGGCGACAACGGCATCGAACGGCGCGCGTATGTCGGCGATCGGCCGGTCGCTCCCCTGCCGGACCAGCGCATCCAGCGTGGCCCGCGCGTCGGAGGCCGCCTTGTCGGCCTGGGCCAGCTGGTCGCGCGTCGCCAGCCGCTGGCCCAGCAATTCGGCCGTGTGCGTCCGTTCGGTCTGCGCCAGGTGAAGCGCGGTGGTCGCCTGCTGATAGGCGCTCGCCGCATTGGCGGACTGGTTGAACACCACCAGCCGGGTGCCGGCCGCCACCCGCTCGCCCTGAGTGACCAGCAGCGCCGCCACCCTTCCCTCCTGCGGCAGGCTGATGACGGTGCCGCTGCCTTGCGCCGGTGTCGCCTCGCCGAAGGCGGTCAATATGTCCGGCATCGTGCCACGCCGCGCGGGCACCGTGGTCACGAGCACCGCGGGCGGCGGCTCGGCCACCGCTTGCGTCACCAAAGTGAGCAGCAGGCACGCCACCCGCACGAGCAGGCGGCTCAAATCGCCGGTCCGCGCGGCGGCTGGATGACGAGCGGCGGCAGGCCGGCACCGGTCAACGTCGCCAAAGCCACCATCTGCTCGTCCAAGCTCTGCTCCAAAGTGGCGATCAGCTGCTCCTTTGCCAAATAGGCGCCGATCAGGTCGAGAGCGCTGCGCTCGTCGAGATTGCCCGCTTTGCGTGCTGCCTCGGCCGACTGCGCGTCGCGACGCATCTCCGGCAGGCCCGCGGCATCCGCCGCAATCTGCCGCCGCAGCAGGGCAATCTCCTGCTCGCCTGCCTGCACCGCGCCCGACGCCTGCGCGAGCCGCGCCGCGTATTCGGCGTGCAATTGCACGCGGGTGGCGCGCTCGACCGCGATGCCGCCCTGGTTGCGGTCGAAAATCGGCAGGTCGAGCCCGATCTGCGGCCCGACATTGCGTATGTTGGAATTGTCGCTCCCGCCGACCACCCCGAACGTGATGTTGGGAAACTGCGACAGGATGGCGACGCGCAGTTTCGCATCCTGCGCCGCATAGCCGTAGCGCAACGCGGCAAGGTCGGGCCGCCTGTCCGCCAATGTGGCCATCGCCATGCGCGTGCCGGCCTGGCTCAGATCCGGCAAATCGGCCCGTTGTGCCAGCGCCAGGGGCGCATCCGGCGAAAGCCCCAGCAGCGCCGCGAGCTGGTGGCGGCGTGTCGCTTGCAGCCGCGTCTGGTCGTCGTAGGCGCCCGTCGCCGCCTGTTCGGCCGAGACATCGGGCGCCGCGGTGGCCAGCGTCGCATTGCCGGCAGCGAGTGCGGCGCGCACGGCGGACGCGCGCGAGATTGCCAGCGACCGCGTCCGGGCAAGCAACGCCAGCACGCGGTCCCCGTCGATGATGTCGACCGCGAGCAGGCGCGCCTGCGCGATCGTCTGCCATTCCTGCCAGAGCAGGTTGGCATCGAGCGAACGCATGTTCTGCCGGGCTGCCTCGCGCCTGGCGCCCCGCGTCACCAGCGAGCGCACATCGTAGGACAATCCCGCGTTCCACCCGATCGTGGAGCTTCCGGCGGGCCCGCCGCCCACCGGTCCCGCGCCGGCCGGCCCCGCCGCGAGCGGCAGGAGGGAGGCGGTCACCACCGGGTTCGCCAGCAGGCCGGCCTGGAAAACCTGCGCCTGCGCCACGCCGCGCTGGGCTCGGGCGGCTGCCAGATCGGGATTGTTGGCCACCGCCAACGCCGCCACGTCGGCCACGCTCAACGCGCCATCCATGCGCACGCCGGGATTGTCGAGTTCCGCCATCGAAGCCGCAGTCGTGCGGCCCTGCGCCAGCGGCAAAGGCGTATAACGGGCGCACCCCGAAAGTGCCACCAGCATGAGGTAAATCGGCGCATTGCGCGATCGTCGTTGCTGGCCGAGGCATATGTGCACACGGGTTTGTGGCAAAGTTCTACAGTCCCGCCAAGAGTTCGGCCGCCCAAGCCGGAACCGCCCGTGTGCAACCCTTGTTCCCGGCCGTGCATTAGCAGCGCGGCCGCGCCATCGCCGCACCACTCACATCAGGATGTTCTAAATGCGTCGTCTCACGCCATTGGCAGCCCTGCTGCTAGCCAGTACCGCCGCCCAGGCAGCCGCACCCGGCTACACGCTGTCCAGGACAGTGGCGCTGGGCGCACCCGACCGGTGGGATTATGTGAGCTACGACGCCAAAACCAACCGCGTTTTCGTCGCCCACAGCGATCATACCGACGTCGTCGATGCCACGTCCGGCACGGTCCAGGGCAAGCTTGCCGGGCTGGCGGGAGCCCATGGCCAGGCAGTAGCCTCCGACGGCACCATCTGGGCCGATAGCGGCAAAACCGGACAGCTCACGCCGTTCAATTCAAAGACCTTCGCCGCCGGCACGCCGCTTCCCGCCGGCGCCGGTGCCGACGCCGTCGTAGGCGACCCTGCCGGCACGATCATCGCGACCATGGACGGCGACGGCAAGACCGCGACGCTCGTGGATGCCGCGACAAGAACCGTCAAATCGACGGTGGCACTCGGTGGCGAACCCGAATTCGCGGCGTCGGACAAAGCCGGCCATTTCTATGTCAACATGGCCAGCACAAAGGAAATCGTGGTGGTGGACGCCGCGTTGGGCCGCGTCACCGCGCGCTATCCGGTGCCGGATTGCGAATCGCCTCACGGCCTGGCGATGGATGCCGCAACCCGCCGCTTGTTCACCAGCTGCGTCAATGCCAGACTCCTCGTGGTCGACGCCGATAACGGGCATGTCTTGCAGACCCTGCCGATCGGCCACGGCACCGACGCCGCGGCGTTCGATCCCGTGCGCAAGCGTGTGTTCAGTTCGAACGGTGAAGGCACCCTCTCGGTCTTTCAGGAAAGCGATGCAGGCGCGCTCGCCCCGATCGAGACCGTGAAGACGCTGCCAGGCGCGCGCACGATGGCGGTCGATCCCGCCACCGGCCGCGTGTTCCTGGTCACCGCGGATGTTGTCGGTGACAAGCCGGTTCCGGGCCCGCATGGCGCGCGCTGGGCATATAAGCCGGGCACAACGAAGCTGCTGTTCCTGGATCCGACCGCGCGATAATCTGCCGGTGCTTATCTCCCGGCGCTTATCTGCCGGCGCTTATCTGAAGCGAAACTGGCCGGTGGTCCTGCCCGCCGGCCACTTCAGTCGTGTCCTTCACAGAACAACCAGACGCCGCGGCCACGCAGGGCTAACCGGTAGTAGGCCATGCCTGCGAGCATGAACAGCGAGACGGTCAGCAGGCCCGGGCGCCCGATATCGGCGTCCATCAGACTGGCCGCGGCAATGCCGGCCGTGCCGATCAACCCGACGATGGGTGCCAGAGGATAGAACAGCATCTTCGCTTGGCTGTGCGCCGTCGTTCCACGCCGCCGCCCCACGATGGCGGCGCAGCACAGCAGGGCATAGACGGCAATATTCCCGCCTGCGAGCAACATGAGCAGGAACCGCATCGGCACGAAACACAAAGCCACGCCCGGCAGACCGATCGCCAGAGTGGCAGCCCACGGCGAGCAATATCGCGGATGTATCTGCGTGAGCGCACGATTGACGGCATCCGGCCAGCTTCCATCGCGGGCGGACGCGTAAAGCTGGCGTCCGCCGGTGAGCGCCAGCACGATCATCGCGTTGAATATGGCCGCCGCCACCAGAAGATTCAGAAATCGCCCGAAAAACACGCCGCCCGTCGCACGCACGAAAGCGGCGATCGGGGCGTCCGCGCCGAAGAATGCAGCCAGATCAGGCGCGCCGGCGAGCACGCCCAGCAAGGGCGGTATCTGGGTCAGGGCAGCCAGACCGAGCGCCGCATAGACGATCGCGGCCACGCTGCGGCGCGCCTGCCGTAACTCCTCGCCGAAATAGACGACGGTGCCATAACCGTTGAACGCATAGATGCCGCCCGCCATCGCCAGCCCAAGCGCACCGAGGCTGACCGGCGCCAGACCGGCGCCCACCGCCTGCATCGGATGCATGACCAACGGCCACACCGGTCGCTGCGCATGCCAGGCGCCCAAGGCGGCCACGCACGCAAGCGCGCCGATCTCGATCGCCAGAAATGCACCGGTCACCGCGGCATTGATCTGCACGCTCAGCACGGCGACGAGCGTCGACGCGAGAACCATGCCGATGGCAACTGGCAAGGCGGGCAAAGCAGGAAATGCCGCCTGCACATAGCTGCCGGCGCCCAGGCAATTGAATGCCAAAGCAATGGCCACCGCCGGCAGCATCGAAGCGAGAATGGCGAACCCGGCTTCCGGCGACAAAGCGCGGCCAACCATGGTGTATTCGCCGCCTGCATGCGGGAACGCCGACCCGAGTTCCGCATAAATTTGCGCCATCGCCAGCCCCACCGCGATCGCTGCGAGAAAGCATGGCACGACGCCGCTGCCGACCTGATGCAGAAGACCGTCGCCGACGATGAATACCCCAATGCCGGGCGAAAGGCCGGAGAGCGTGATGAGCAAGCCGCCCATCGGTGACATGCCGCGTCGTAAGGTGGGCGTGGCCGTCTCGTCCATGCTGCGTCCCGGCGCGTGCCGCCCCATCGCGCAGCGCGTCGATGAACGCTAGGAACAGCCGGCACCGCTGTCCACCGCTTTCGCGGGCCGCCGCACGGCCTAGATCAGATCGGTCGGCTGCGTTCCCGCCGCCACCACATGAAAGCGAGTGGGATCGGTAGATCGCATCGCCGTCACGGCCTGTTTGGGGCAGATGCCAAGGCAGCGTGTCTCGATCAGTCCCACCTGGCCGCGGCGGCCGTTCTTGCGCAACATCTCGCGCAGCATCTGTCGCAGGGTCTGTTTGCCATCGTCACCGAAACCACCGTTCAGCTTGCGGCTGCATTTCCGGCAGATCAGCAACGTGTCGGTCCAGCCGGTGGGGATCGTATGCGACGAGTTTCGTGCGTGGCGTTTGGCTTTGCTCATGCAATGCCGAACGCGCGGAAAGCGGAAAAGCCTGCTTCAGGGCATACTTCCATGCGCCGTCACGTCTCTCGGTCGCTTCGGGCATGCGGCGCCGCGCAGGAA
>CAWKCV010000005.1:0-581184 GCA_963848205.1 uncultured Alphaproteobacteria bacterium
GCGCGCCCGAAATACTACGTGCTGGAGATGTTCCCTTACCCCAGCGGCAAGATCCACATGGGCCATGTGCGAAACTACACGCTGGGCGACGTGGTGGCGCGCTACAAGCGGGCGCGCGGCTACCAGGTGCTGCACCCGATGGGGTGGGATGCGTTCGGCCTACCGGCAGAAAACGCCGCGCGCGAGCGTGGTGTGCATCCGGGTGAGTGGACGCGCGCCAACATCGCGGCGATGCGCACCGAGCTCAAGCGCATGGGCCTGGCGATCGACTGGAGCCGCGAATTCGCCACCTGCGATCCAGAGTATTACGGCCAGCAGCAGCAGCTTTTCCTGTCGTTCCTGCAGGCCGGTCTGGCCGAGCGGCGCGAGAGCAGCGTCAACTGGGACCCGGTGGACAACACCGTCCTGGCCAACGAGCAGGTGATCGACGGCCGCGGCTGGCGCTCCGGCGCGCTGGTCGAGAAGAAGAAGCTGTCGCAGTGGTTCCTCAAAATCACGAAATTCGCGCCCGATCTGCTGGCGGCGCTCGACACGCTCGAGCGCTGGCCGGAGCGGGTGCGCACCATGCAGGCCAAATGGATCGGCCGCAGCGAGGGCGCCAGAATCCGCTTTCCGTTGGTCCAAGCCGAAGCCGGCATTGCGGATGTGGAGGTGTTCACCACAAGGCCGGACACGCTGTTCGGCATGAGCTTCATCGCGCTGGCGGCCGACCATCCGCTGGCCGCCGCCGTCGCCGCGCGCGACGCGGGTGCGGCCGCCTTTGTCGCCGAATGCCGCAGCATGGGCACCAGCGAGGCAGCGCTGGAGACGGCCGAGAAGCGCGGCTACGACACCGGGTTGCGCGTGCCGCATCCGTTCGAGGCAGGCGAGACGTTCCCGGTGTGGATCGCCAATTTCGTGCTGATGGAATACGGCACGGGCGCGATTTATGGCTGCCCGGCGCACGACCAGCGCGACCTGGATTTTGCCCGCAAATATGCGCTCGGCGTGCGCCGCGTGGTCGCCGGCGGCGACGATGCCGAGGCTGGCCCGGCTTATGCGGGCGACCGCGCCTATACCGGCACCGGCCGGATCGTGAACTCCGGTTTCCTCGACGCCGACACGATCGAGGACGCCAAGGCGCGCGCACTCGCACGGTTGACCGCGATGGGTTGGGGCGAGCGCGTGGTGAACTGGCGCCTGCGCGATTGGGGCGTCAGCCGCCAGCGTTATTGGGGCTGCCCGATCCCGGTGGTGCATTGCGCCGCGTGCGGCGTGGTTCCGGTGCCCGCCGGGCAGTTGCCGGTGCTGCTGCCCGACGACGTGACGTTCGACCTGCCGGGCAACCCGCTCGACCGGCACGCGACCTGGAAGCACGTCGCCTGCCCTGCATGCGGCCAGCCTGCCACGCGCGAGACCGACACGTTCGACACCTTCGTCGACAGCTCGTGGTATTTCGCCCGCTTCTGCAGCCCGCATAACGCGACACCCACGATGCGCGAGGCGGTGGATGGCTGGCTGCCGGTGGATCAGTATATCGGCGGCATCGAGCACGCGATCCTGCATCTCCTCTACGCCCGGTTCTTCACCCGCGCGATGGAGCAGTCCGGCTATCTCTCGGCGCGCGAGCCGTTCGCCGGCTTGTTCACCCAAGGCATGGTGACCCATGAGAGCTACAAGGATGCAGCCGGGCGCTGGCTATATCCGGAAGAGGTGGAGTTGCGCGACGGCGCGATGGTGAGCCGTGCGGACGGCGCGCCGGTGCAGGTCGGCCGCGTGGAGGCGATGAGCAAATCCAAGCGCAACACGGTCGATCCGGGTGCAATCATCGCGCGCTACGGAGCCGATACCGCGCGCTGGTTCATCCTCTCGGACAACCCGCCGGAACGCGATATCGAATGGACCGAATCCGGCGTGGTCGGCGGCTTCCGCTTCGTGCAGCGCCTCTATCGGCTGGCTGAGGCAGGTGCCGGCGGCATTGCCGTGCCGATGCCCGCCGAGCTTTCCGAGGCGGCGACCACACTACGCCGGGCCACGCACCGCGCCATCGCTGCGGTGACGGACTCGCTCGAAGCGTTCACCTTCAACGTGGCCGTCGCCCGCATCTACGAGCTTGCGGGCGCCATCGCCGATTCCGATCGCATGCCAGGCGAGGCCGGCATGGCGGCGGCGCGCGCCGAAGCGGTGGAGATGGCGGCCCGCCTGGTGGCACCGATGATGCCGCATCTGGCCGAGGAGATTTACGCGCGCATCGGCGGCACCGGGCTGCTGGCCGACCAGGCCTGGCCGGTGGCGGACCCTGCGCTGCTGGCGGCCACGACGCTGACGATCGCGGTGCAGATCATGGGCAAGCTGCGCGGCACGATCGAGGTGGCGCCCGATATGGATGCGGATGCGGTGATCGCGGCCGCGTTGGCCGAGCCGAACGTCGCCAAGCAGCTCGAAGGCAAGCGCATCGTCAAGCGCATCCATGTGCCCGGCCGGATCGTCAATTTCGTGCTGGCGCCATGATCGCACGACGCAGCCTCATGCTGTCGCTGGCCGCGCTCACCACGGGCTGCGGTTTTCATCCGGTTTATGGCGTGGGTCAGGCGGGCGAGGCGGACCTCGGGGCGGTGTTCGTCAACGTCATCCCGAACCGGTCGGGGCAGTTGCTGCGCCAGGCGTTGCAGTCGCGGTTCGAGGGAGCCGGGTCGGACGCTGCCAAGCGGTATGCGCTGTCGGTGTTCTATTTCGATTTCGGCCAGGTGGTCGGCACCCAGCTCAACAATTTCGGCACACGCTCGCGCAACATCGGCATCGCGAGCTGGGGGCTGCATTCGGTGGATAATCCAGCCGTGCAGGTCACCGGTGGCACGGCGCGCACGGTGGACGGCTACAATCTCATCGACGAGCAGTTCTTCTATGCCGATTTGTCGGACGATGCGGTGCAGCGGCGGCTGGCGCAGGCATTGGCGGACCAGATTGCGTTGGCGCTGAATGTGTATTTCGACAAGCATCCCGTTGCGCGGGGGTAGGAAGCAGTCCTCTTCTGAAAAAAAGGACCAAAAAACGTCTGCTGGTTTGAGGTGTGCCATTCCCCTGGTCCGCGACAGCCATAACGAATGTTTCTTGCTTCTTTTTTTCAAAAAAGAAGGCCTTCCTTGAAAATCGACCCCCGCCAAGCCGCGCGCCTTCTCCGTGACCCAGCGCAAGCCCTAGCCAGCGCCCGCCTCGTCCTCCTCTACGGCGAGAACGAAGGCCAAATCCGCGAATATGCCCAGGCCTTCACCAAGCAGGTGGCCGGAACCCTGAACGACCCGTTCCGTGTTGCCGAACTGACGCGAGAGGGCTGGAACCAGATCGACGGCGAGATGGCCGCACTCTCCATGATGGGTGGGCGGCGCGTGGTGCTCGTGCGCGACGCCGGCGAGGCGATACATGCCCATGCCAAACGGGCGCTGGATGGACCGGGCGGCGCGTTGCTGATCCTGGAGGCGGTCGGGCTTTCGAATGGCAAGCTGCGCAAGCTGGCAGAGTCGGCACCCGACGCGTTGAGCATCGCCTGTTACCCCGATGAGATCGGCACGATGACGGAGCTGATCCGCGAGCGCCTGGCGGAGAGCCAGATACGCATCGACCCGGACGCGCTCGCCTGGCTGGGGCAGGCGCTCAATGGCGACCGTGCCGTTCTGCGCGGCGAGATCGAGAAACTGGTGCTCAGCGCCGGGCCGGGCGGTGCACTGTCGTTGGAGGACGTCAGGGAGATCGTGGGCGACAGCGGCGCTTCGGGCGCCGACGACGCGTTTCTCGCGGCGATGGGCGGCGATGTGGTTCAGGCCGACCGTGCATTGGAGACCGCGATGGACGACGGGTTGGGCGGGGTCGCCGTGCTGCGGATCCTGCTCGGCCAGTTGCAGCGCGCGCATCAGGCCAGGCTGCGCATGCAGTCCGGCGGCGCGTCGGCGGCCGATGCGGTGCGCGCCATGCGTCCGCCGGTGTATTTCCGCGCGGTGGGTGCGATGACAGCGTGCCTCACTCTGTGGCCGGCCGATGCGTTGCTGCGGGCGATCGAGGAGGCGCGGCAGGCGGAGCTTGCCTGCAAGCAGACGGGTTCGCGGCCCGAGCTGCTGGCGCGGCGGTTCGTGGCGGGCCTCGCGCGCCAGGCACGCGCCCGGCGCCAGCGCGCGTGAGTTAGCTGCGGCGGCGGGTGCGTTCGGCGGGGAGCCGCGTGAGGGCGGAGACCGCGCCGCCGATGCACAGGATGCCGATACAGACGGGGATCATCCAGACCGGCCGGCTGAGGAACGGCAGGATCAGCGTGGACCAGAAGCCATGGCCGAACGTGGCGATGGCGGCGGCTTGCAGGCGGGACAGCGCGTCAGGGCTCCAGGCCTGGATGGCCTGGTCGAGCCGCTCGTCGGCCGGCAGCAACGAGGCCAGTGCCACCGAGCCTACCAGAAAGACCGCGGCGAGGATGGCGAACACGCGCGGCACCCAAGGCAATCCGGGCTCGTGGGAGGGGCGGCGGGTCGCTTGCGGCCGTTTCGACAAGGCGCTTCCTCGGGTGGAATGGTTTGGGTTTCATCATGCCGCAATCCGCGGGCTTCTGTCACCTATGACACGTGATAGCGGCGCGCCCGGGTGTCGATGAAGTTTTTGGACCTCATGGTCGCAAGGATCGCTTTCCGCCATTGCACGATCGGCGGCAGACGTGGAAACAGCAAACGCTTCTCCAGACAAGGTCAGCAGATGGCGAACGAGTGGGCACGTAAGGTCGGCCAGATGCTTCGCCAGGTGCGCCCCGGTCTCGGCGCGCTGGTCACCAGCAAGCTTGACCTTCCGCGCGGCACGTTGGTGATCAGCAGCCCGGCATTTGAAGACGGCGGCACCATTCCGGACCGCTACACGCAGGACGGCGAAGCGTTGTTTCCGCCGTTGGAGTGGCATGGCGCGCCGGAGGGCACCAAGTCGCTCGCGCTGATAGTGGAAGATGCGGACGCGCCGTTCCCGCGCCCCCTGGTGCATGCGGTGCTGCATTCCATTCCGGTGACGCTATCCGGCATCCAGGAAGGCGGGCTGGGCATGAAGCAGACCAGGGTCTCGCCGCTCGGCTTCAAGGTTGGCCGCAACTCCGTGGCGCGCCCCGGCTGGATGGCGCCCTCGCCGGTGCCCGGCCACGGCCCGCACCGTTATGCGTTCCAGCTCTTCGCGATCGACATGATCCCGACATTCTCCGCGCCCCCAGGACGCGGCCAGCTCATGCGCACGGTCAAGGGCAGCATCCTGGCCGCCGCTAGAACGGTCGGCGTCTACCAACGAATTTGAGCACGCGACAGCGGCGCAGCAGCCTTTTGCTTCTTTTCTCCAGAAAAGAAAACCTCACCGGCCCTTGATCGCAAGCTTCACACGGCTGCTGAACTTCGTATCCCGCAAAACCTCCCGCGCCGCGTTCATCCCCGGCATGCCCGAGACGCCCCCGCCCGGATGCGCCCCCGCGCCGCATAGATACAACCCGCGCACCGGCGCCCGGTAGCTGCCATGGCCTAGCACCGGTCGTGCCGACCAGAGCTGATCGAGCGACATGTGGCCATGCATGATATCGCCGCCCACCAAGCCGAACTTCTCCTCCAAATCGGCCGGTGAGAGGCTGGTGCGGCCGAGCACGGAAGCTGCGAAGTTCGGCGCCGCGCGATTGACGGTGGCGATCATCAGGTCGGCCACCTCCTCGCGCGCGCTGGCCCAGTCGCGGCCGGGGAGCACGGGGGCCACCTGCTGGCAAAACAGGCTGGCGACGTGTTGGCCGGGCGGGGCCAGGCTGTCGTCCACCGTGCTGGGGATCAGCATTTCCACGATCGGCTCGCGCGACCAGCCATGGCGGCGGGCGTCCTGGTAGGCACGGTCCATGTAGTCGAGCGTGGGTGCCAGCACGATGCCGCTCTGGTGGTGTTCGGCGACGTCGCGGCCGGGCAGGCAGGTGAAATCGGGCAGTTCGCAGAGTGCCACGTTCATCCGGAACGTGCCCGAGCCGTTCTTGTGGTTTCGCATGCGCTCACGGAAATCGGCATCGAGCACCGCGGGGTCGACGAGCTTGGTGAACAGCAGCTTCGGGTTGAGGTTGGAGACGACGATCGGCGCGTCCAGCCGCGTGCCATCGGCCAATCGCACACCGCACGCGCGGCCGTTGCGCGTGACGATTTCAGCGATCGCCGCATTGAGGCGAATGTCGACGCCGCGTTCCGCGCAGGCCTGCGCCATGGCTTGCGTGATGGCGCCCATGCCGCCGACCGCGTGGCCCCAATTGCCCTTCTTGCCGTTCACGCCGCCGAACGTGTGGTGCAGGAGCACATAGGCCGAGCCGGGCGTATCGGGGCTTGCATAGTTGCCGACGATGGAATCGAAACCGAGCGCCGCCTTGATCGGATCGCTCTCGAACCAGGCATCGAGGAAGTCGCGCGCACTTTTGGTGAACAGGTCGAGCACATCGCGCTGCCGCGGCAAATCGAGCCGGCGCAATCTGTTGCCCTGGCTCAGCGCGCGCGGCATGCCCCAAATGCCGTCGGGC
Organism: uncultured Alphaproteobacteria bacterium; assembly: GCA_963848205.1. Classification (GTDB taxonomy): domain Bacteria; phylum Pseudomonadota; class Alphaproteobacteria; order Acetobacterales; family Acetobacteraceae; genus BOG-908. Next base: position 6,524 of record CAWKCV010000005.1, read on the forward strand.
AGGTTGGGCGGCGTCTCCGTCGCGAGATCGCGCAGCACGTCGCCGACCTCGTCGAGCATGGCGTAGTAGGCGGGCAGGCGTTGCGCGTCTTTCGTCGAGTATTTCGCGATCTCGGCCTGCGTGCGTTCCAGCCCGCCGCCGAGCTTAAGGTAGCCGCCATCCTCGGTCGGGAGGAAATTGCTGATCGGCCGTTCGAGGATGCGCAGGCCGCGTGCGTGCAGACCCATGTCCGCAATGACCTGCGCGTGCAGCAGGCTGACGGTGTAGCTGGCGACCGAGTTGCGGAAACCGGGGTGAAACTCCTCGGTGACGGCCGCGCCGCCTACCACATGGCGGCGTTCGCAGATGGTGACGCGCAGCCCGGCGCGCGCGAGGTAGAAGGCGCAGACCAGGCCGTTATGGCCGCCGCCGACGATGATCGCATCTGGGTTTGTCATAGGGACATGTCTGGTAGCTTAGGAAAGGCAAGCACGCAGTCCTTTTTTGAAAAAAAGGACCAAAGACTTCTGCTCAGGCTGCATTGCACATGGCGGGGCGGTGCAGGCGGTCGAGCATGCCGTCGACTTCGCTGGCGGGCACTGGGCGGCTGTAATAGTAGCCTTGCACGCTGGTGCAGCCATCCGCCTTGATCTGCTCGAGTTGCTTCGATGTCTCGACACCTTCTGCGGTGGTGGGGATGCCGAGGCTTTGGCCCAGTGCGGCGATGGAGCGGACGATCGCGCTGTTTTCGATCGACTCTTCGATTGGGCTCACGAACGAGCGGTCGATCTTGATTTTATCGAACCGGAACCGGCTGAGCTGGCTGAGGGAGGCGTAACCCGTCCCGAAATCGTCCAGCACGAGCCTTACGCCCATCGCATGCAGCGCGGTCAGCGTCTCGGTCACCGTTCCCGTCTCGCGCAGCAGCAGGCTCTCGGTAATCTCGATCTCCAGTCGGCTGGCGGGCAAGCCCGTCTCTGCCAGCGCATCGGCGACGGTGCGGGCAAAGCAGCCGGTTTCGAACTGCAGCGGCGATGCGTTGACGGCGATGGTGACATCGCCCGGCCACTGAACCGCAGCCCTGCAGGCTTCCCGCAGCACCCACTCACCGATGTCGTCGATCAAGCCCGTCTGTTCTGCCAACGTGATGAACTGGTCGGGGGCGACCATGCCGCGCGTCGGGCTGCGCCAGCGGATCAGGGCCTCGATCCCGGTGACGCAATCGCGTTTGACATCCACCTGCGGCTGATAATGCAGTTCGAACTCACCACGGGCCAGCGCCAGCCGCAGGTCGGCTTCCAGCGCGCGATGAAGCCTCGCGCGTTCGGTCAGCGAAGGCTCGAAGACACAGAGCGAGGAGGCGCCCCGCTTTGCCGTCTCGGCCAGAGCCAGCCCGGCGTTCGCAACCAGCGTTTCCATCGTGGCGCCATGGTCGGGCGCGTAGGCGATGCCGATATGCGCACCAGCCGCGACCGGCTGCCCATCCAGCAGATACGGCGCTGACAAGACGGCGCAGAGCCGGTGCACCATGTCTTCGAAGACGCCGCGAGGCCCATCACGCGTCATGAATACGGCGAATTCCTCGCCGGCGAACCGCGCGAGCAGGTCGTCCTCGTTCAACTGGCCGGCCAGGCGCTCACCGACCATGCGAAGGACGGCGTCCCCGCCACGCAGGCCGAACGTATCGTTGATCTGCTTGAAGCGGTGCAGCCCGATCAGCAGCAACGCGTGCGATTGGCCGACATGCCAATCCGGCGCTGCCGATGGTGCGCACGCGAGCCGGTCGTGCATCATCAGCAGGAGATGCTGACGGTTCCAGAGCCCGGTGACGTGGTCGGTCGATGCATGTTCGAGCAGCCAATCCTGAGCTTGCCGGTGCCGCGTCACGTCTTCCAGGCTCAGCACCCATCCGCGTCCCGGTGCCGGCCAGATATCCACGCGCACCGATTGGCTGCCGAGCGACGTGGCCGAAGAAACGACGATGCTGGACGGCTCGCCGTCGCCGCACTCCAACGCGGCACAAACGGACTGCACGCCTTCCAGCGAGAAACAATGCGCGTGCGACAGCACGAAGCCGATCGGGCTGCCGTGCCAGTCATTCGCGGCATTGAGACCCATCAGCGCCGCCGCCCCGCCGGTCAGGAGCTGAACGCTTCCATCTTCGGTAAGCGCGATCAACCCGGCAGGGGAATGCTCCAGTGCGGCCGACAAGAGACGGTCCAATCCGGCGCCTGGCGTCGGTTTGCAGGAAGCGATGGCGTGATGACTGAAATGCAGCATGGACACCTCGGAAAGCATCCGAAGGGTAGCCGGAAGTTATTACGCAAACGTGAGCGGAGCCGTCGGAGCGACGATCCGGAAAGGCTCACTGGAAAGCCGTCGCTTCCCTTTGATAGCCAACACGCCTATACACGCGCGCTTCGCGCACCCGGTCGGGATCGGGCGCGCCATCGAGCGAGAGGCCAGCGACCATGAAGCCCGGGATCCACCCCGACTACCACGACATCACTGTCATCATGACGGACGGGACGACGTACCAGACGCGCTCGACGATGGGCAAGGCGGGCGACACCATTCGCCTCGATATCGACCCGAAGAGCCATCCGGCTTGGACCGGTGTGCAGCGCATCATGGACACCGGTGGCCAGGTGGCCAAGTTCAACAAAAAATTCGCTGGCCTGGGCGTGAAAAAAACCGGCTGAGCCTACGTGGGCGGGGCTTGAACCCGCCCTTTTTTGCACCCAAATCCTGCAACGTTCGAGGCGCCCACATGGGGCTTCGGGGCGTAACAGGGCCGGCTCCATCCGGGGCGGTCCGTTCGGTATCAACCTTGCTGTTGCAGGAGGTTTTCTACAATGACGTACGATTTCGCACCCCTTTTCCGCACCGCGATCGGCTTTGATCGTCTTGCGCGTCTGGTCGATAGCGCAGCCGAAGCCGCTGCCACTCCGGCCTATCCTCCCTATAATATCGAGAAGACCGGCGATGATGCTTATCGCCTGACGATGGCCGTTGCAGGCTTCGGTCCCGAGAACATCGAGATCGTCGTCAAGGACAACACGTTGTTCGTCAGTGGCCGTCTGGCCGACGAGCAGACCAAGTCCGAGGTCCTGCATCGGGGCATTGCCGGCCGTGCGTTCGAGCGCCGGTTCGTGCTGGCCGACCACATCGTCGTCGATGGTGCCGACCTGCAGCACGGCTTGCTGCACGTGGGCCTCAAGCGGGTTGTCCCCGAGGCGCTCAAGCCGCGCCGCATCTCGATCGGCGGTGCTCAGCCGACGGCGATCGCCGCCAACAACGACAGCCTTGTCGTCGAGCACAAGGCGGCCTGAAGCACACCGGGTCCGGGCATCCACGCCCGGGCCCAGACTTCCGTCCACCCTAAGCCATTATCGCAAGCTTCAGGAGCTCTTGAAGAAGCTCTCCGCGTGACCCTTGGCGCCCTCCTTGCGGCCGATGGCCTCTTCGACGCGGGCGATTTCCGCCTGCAGCGCGCCGATATACGCTCGTAGGTCGGCAACGCTCATCACGTCGAGCATCGGCTGCTCGATGCGCGTGGGCCGCGCGGTTTCTTCGTCTTCCATCATTGTATCACCTTGACCATCACAGGCGAGGTAACCCATATGCTGCGGATTGCCGAATTTTAGGCGTGGCCTGCCCCGGGCCCTCGAACAACATGACAAAACGACCCGGCAGGCAGGAGCTCGCCTGCGCCGAAGGATGATACGATGACTCTTCCCCTGATGCCAAAAGCGACCGCCGTCTGGCTGATCGACAAGACCGCGCTGACGTTCGAGCAGATCGCCGATTTCTGCGGCATGCATCCGCTGGAGATCCAGGCCATTGCCGATGGCGAGGTGGCGCAGGGCATCAACGGCTACGATCCGGTGGCGAACAGCCAGGTGACCGCCGAGGAGATCGTGCGCTGCGAGAAGGATGCGGACGCGCGCCTGAAGATGATGCCGATCACCAGTCATGTGCCGAAGAAGCAGAAGGGTGCCCGATACACGCCGGTAGCCAAGCGCAACGACCGGCCGGATGGCATTGCGTTCGTGCTGCGCCACTATCCGCAATTGTCCGAAGCGCAGGTGATCAAGCTGCTCGGCACGACGAAAGATACGATCCAGAAGGTGCGCGACCGCCAGCACTGGAACAGCGCCAACATCAAGCCGCGTGACCCGGTCATCCTTGGCCTGTGCACGCAGACTGATCTGAACGCGATGGTCAGTGCAGCCAACGATCGCCTGGCGCGTGAAGGCAAGACCCCCCCGCCGCTACCGCAGATCGAGACTGACGAAGCCGCGTAGCCAGAGAGAACTCCGCTGTCGCAAGCAAGCGACAGCGGAACAGAAGTGTATTTGTCCTTTTTTTAAAAAAGGCCTGATTCCTTGCTAATGGCCGCGCAGCCGCTCCATCTCCTCCTTGACCCGCAATTTCTCGACCTTCAACCGCGACAATGTCGTGGCATCGGGTCGTGGGCGGTGGTCCTCGTCTGAAATTTTCGTCTCAAGACCGGCATGCCGATTGCTCAGGCTCTCGATACGCGCTTGCAGGCTCATGTTGCCTCCGTAGCTGACGATACACCCCTCAGAGGTGGGTGCCTTCAAACCGTAATACAGCCCTAAAGATGAATGCCACCGAAATTCGCAGGGTCCGCCTGCGTCCTCTTCACGTTGGTAAAAGGTCTTCCGTGCGTGCCGCGTCGTGGTAATGAGCCGCCATGCTGACCGACCGCGACTCCCTGTTGCGAAAGCTCCACGAACTGCGCAGCGAGCATCGCGACCTCGATACGGTGATCGCGCGGCTCGTGCCGCACCCGCTCGACCAGTTGCAGCTGCAGCGGCTGAAGAAGCGCAAGCTGCTGCTAAAGGACGAGATCGCCTGGCTGGAAAGCCATCTGATACCGGACAACATCGCTTGACCCAGCCGGATCACGGCCAAGCCGGCGCGGACGACGCGGCGGCATGCGTCCGCGTAAGCATAATCATGGGTAGTCAATCCGATTGGGCAACGTTACGACATGCGTCGGATGTGCTGTCTGAGCTGGATGTGCCTCATGAAACACGGATCGTCTCCGCCCACCGAACGCCGGACCGGCTGGCCGAATATGCGCGTGGTGCTGCCGGCCGCGGCTTGCAGGTGATCATCGCCGGCGCGGGAGGGGCTGCCCACTTGCCAGGCATGTGCGCCGCCTGGACGCGGCTGCCGGTGCTGGGCGTGCCGGTGCAGAGCGCCGCGCTGTCGGGCATGGACAGCCTTCTCTCGATCGCTCAGATGCCGGCCGGCGTGCCGGTGGGCACGTTGGCGATCGGGCGGCCAGGTGCGGTGAATGCTGGCCTGTTGGCGGTGGCCATACTCGCTTTGTCCGATGCCGGTCTTGCCGCGCGGCTCGATGCGTTCCGCGCCGAGCAGAGCGCCCGCGTGGCGCATGCGCCGCACGAGCCGTGACGCCGCCCACCCCGATTGCGGCGCTACCGCCGAATGCCACGATCGGCATTGTCGGAGGCGGCCAGCTTGGCCGGATGTCGGCCATCGCCGCTGCCCGCCTCGGCTACCGGTGCCACATCCTGACGCCGGAAGCCGACAGCCCGGCGTCTCAAGTCAGCGCGGGCGTGACCGTGGGCGCCTATGACGACCCCGACACGCTGCGCGCGTTTGCCGACGCGGTCGATGTGGTGACCTTCGAATTCGAGAATGTCAGCGCGGCGGGGCTGGATTTGCTCGCCTCGCTCAAGCCGGTCCATCCCGCCCCCGCCGTGCTGCGCGTCAGCCAGGACCGCGTGGTGGAAAAGAGCTTCATCAACGGGACTGGTTCGCCCACCGGATCCTGGCTGCCGGTCAACTCGCGGGCCGAACTGGAGCGCGGCATCTTGCTGCTGGGCCTGCCGTCGGTGCTCAAGACGACGCGGCAGGGCTACGATGGGCGCGGGCAGATGATCCTGCGCACCCAGCAGGACGCCGAGCTTGCGTTCGAGACGCTCGCGCCGTTTCCGTTCGTGCTCGAGGCGTTCGTCGATTTCGCCTGCGAGATCAGCGTGATTGTCGCGCGCGGCCAGGACGGCAAAGCGATCGCGTTCGACCCGGTGGAGAACCGGCACCGCGACCAAATCCTCGACATCACCCTGGCCCCGGCCCGCATCGGGCCTGAAATGGCTTTGTGCGCCACGAATATAGCGCTGGATCTCGCCGCCTGCTTCGGGCTGGTGGGGGTGCTTGCGGTCGAGATGTTCGTCGGCGCCGACGGGCACGTGGTGGTCAACGAGCTGGCGCCACGGCCGCATAATTCGGGCCATTGGACGATCGATGGCTGCGAGGCCAGCCAGTTCGAGATGCATGTGCGCGCGGTCGCCGGGCTGCCGTTGCCGCCGGCGACGCGCCATTCCGACGCGGTGATGAAGAACCTGGTGGGGCCGGACGAGCTCGCGCTGTGGCCCGAGATCATGGCCTCTCCCGGGTTGATCGGGCACTTGTATGGCAAGCGCGAGGCGCCGGCCGGGCGCAAGATGGGCCACGTGACGCGCCTGTTTCCGCGCGGCAGCCTGCCGGGCGAGTTCGGTATCGCGGCCGCACTCGGCGTGCTGTCCCGCCCGCCCGCGTCCGCGCTGCCGGCCGGGCCGCTCCCGGGTTAGCGGCCACGCGGCCTTTTCACCCGTCCGGGCGTGCGCTACCTCGGCGCCATGCCCAGCAGCAACGACATACGCGCCGCCTTTCTCGATTACTTCGCGGGCCAGGGGCACCAGCGCGTGGCGAGCTCGCCGCTGGTGCCGCGCAACGACCCGACCTTGCTGTTCACCAATGCCGGCATGGTGCAGTTCAAGAACGTGTTCACCGGGCAGGAGCGCCGCCCCTACACGCGCGCGGCGAGTGCGCAGAAATGCGTGCGAGCGGGCGGCAAGCATAACGACCTCGACAATGTCGGCTACACCGCGCGCCACCATACGTTTTTCGAAATGCTCGGCAATTTCAGTTTCGGCGACTACTTCAAGCCGCTCGCCATCGAGCTCGCCTGGAACCTGATCACCCGCGATTTCGCGCTCCCGCGCGAGCGGCTGCTGGTGACCGTGTTCTCCGAGGACGAAGAGGCGGCCAAGCTGTGGCGCGACATCGCCGGGCTGCCGGACGGCCGCATCATCCGTATCCCGACAAGCGACAATTTCTGGCGCATGGGCGACACCGGCCCCTGTGGCCCGTGCTCGGAAATCTTCTACGACCATGGCGAGCATATCCCCGGCGGGCCGCCCGGGAGCGCCGACGAGGATGGCGACCGGTTCATCGAGATCTGGAACCTCGTGTTCATGCAATATGAGGAAGGCCCGCCCGGCACGCGCACCGCCTTGCCGCGCCCCTCGATCGACACCGGCATGGGGCTGGAGCGCATCGCCGCGATCCTGCAGGGCAAGCACGACAATTACGATACCGACACGTTCCGCGCGCTGATCCTGGCAAGTGCGGAGGCCACCGGCGTGGACGCGGACGGGCCGTTCCGCGCCAGCCACCGCGTGGTCGCCGACCATCTGCGCAGCGCGTCGTTCCTGATGGCCGATGGCGTGACCCCCTCCAACGAAGGCCGAGGCTACGTGCTGCGCCGGATCATGCGCCGCGCGATGCGCCACCTGCACATGATGGGCGCGCGCGACCCGGTGTTCTATCGCCTGGTGCCCGCCCTGGTGCGGCAGATGGGCGTCGCCTACCCCGAACTGGGCCAGGCCGAGACGCTGATCGCCGAGACGCTGCATCTGGAGGAGACGCGGTTCAAGGCGATGCTGGAACGCGGCCTGTCGCTGCTGGCCGACGAGACCGGCCGCCTCGGTGATGGCGCCACCCTGCCAGGCGACGTCGCCTTCCGCCTCTACGACACCTATGGCTTTCCGCTCGACCTCACCCAGGACGCGCTGCGCGAACAGGGCCGCGCCGTGGACGTTGCCGGCTTCGACGCAGCGATGGCCGAGCAGCGCGTGCGTGCCCGCGCGGCCTGGGCCGGCTCGGGAGATGCGGCCACCGAACGCCAGTTCTTCGACATACGCGACCAGGCGGGGGCCACCGAATTTCTTGGCTACTCGACCGAGCGCGCCGAAGGCGAAGTGCGCGCCATCCTCTCCGGCGGCGCCGCCGTGGACCGTGCCGGGCCCGGCACGGATGTGGCCATCCTGCTGAACCAGACGCCGTTCTACGCCGAGAGCGGCGGACAGGTGGGCGACACCGGGCTGATCACCGGTGCCGGCGGCCTCCGGGTGGCTATCACCGACACACAGAAGAAATTGGGCGAGCTGTTCGTCCATTATGGCCGTGTCGAGGCGGGGGAGTTGCGCGTCGGCCAGCCGGTTGTCGCCGAGCTGGACCATGCGCGGCGTGGCGCCATCCGCGCCCATCACAGCGCCACCCATCTGCTGCACGAGGCGTTGCGACGCGCGGTCGGCACTCATGTGCAGCAGAAAGGCAGCCTCAACGCGCCCGACCGGCTGCGCTTCGACCTCAGCCACTCCAAGCCATTCACGCAAGAAGAGCTCGCCGGCGCCGAAGCGGTGGTCAACGCGCGCATCCGCGAGAACACCGAGGTGACCACCCGGCTGATGACACCGGAAGCCGCCGTCGCCGAAGGGGCGATGGCGCTGTTCGGCGAGAAATACGGCGACGAGGTGCGCGTGGTCGCCATGGGCACCGGCGATGCGGCCAAGCCCGCCTGGTCGATCGAGCTATGCGGCGGCACCCATGTACGCCGCACCGGCGATATCGGGCTGTTCCGCATCGTGGGCGAAAGTGCGGTCAGCGCCGGCGTGCGTCGCGTCGAGGCAGTGACGGGGGCCGCCGCGGAGGCGCTGATGGCCGAGAACGACCGCAGGCTCTCTGACGTGGCGGCAGCCTTGCGCACGAGCCCAGCCGAGGTGCCCGAACGTGTGGCCGCTCTTATCGAGGATCGGCGCCGCCTGGAGCGCCAGGTTGGCGAACTGCAGAAGAAGCTGGCGACCGGCCATAGCGCCTCCGCCGTCGAGGATATCGGCGGCGTGAAACTGGACGCGCGCAATCTCGGCGATATTCCGGCGCGCGATCTCAAAGGCCTGGCCGAGACGATCGGCAAGCAGCTCGAAAGCGGGGTGGTGGCCCTCGTCTCCACCGCGGACGGCAAGGCGAGCATCGTCGTGGCCGTCTCACCCGACCTTACGGCGCGGTTCAACGCCGTGGAGCTGGTGCGTGCGGCCAGTGTCGCGGTGGGCGGCAAGGGTGGCGGCGGGCGGCCGGATTTGGCGCAGGCGGGTGGGCCGGAGGTGGGGCAGGCGGAAGCGGCTTTGGCTTCAGTTCGGGCGGCGCTTGGATAGGGAAGTCCGCCTCGCCCATGCCTGCAGCAGGCACACGCGAAGCGGAGCAGAGGTTCTTGGTCTTTTTTTCAAAAAAGAACTGCTTCCCTTTCCTTGACCTCCGCCGAAAACACCAGCGTGCGGGCGACTTCGCTCTCCGTGGCCGCCTCCGCAGAGAAGATCGACAGCGTGCCGTCGTCATCCACGCTCAGCACGCGCATATCGTCGATGCCGATCTCGCCGCTCGTCAGCCGAAACCGGAAACCCTCGGCGTAAAGCTCCTCGAACAGAGGGAAATCCCAGGATTTCTGCCCCAACACCTTGCCGCGCGCCTCACGCGAGAGGCCGCGCTGCGCGTCGAGCCGCCGGGCACCGGGGCTGACCTGGAACACGCGCTCGCGGCCGAGCTCGGGCGCGAGCCGGGCGCAGGCCGAACCGTTGTAGATGTAATCCGCCGTCGTCGCGATCAGGTAGTCGACCGCACGGCCCTCCAGCGCCTCCATGCCCGCGTCCGACAGGAACTCGCCTTGCTGGACGGCCACGCCAGCCTGGCGCGCGGCGGCGAGCGCGCCCGGATAGGAGTCGATCAGCAGGACCGGCACGCCCGCCTCGTGCAGCACCACGGCCATGTCCGTCGTCCATGGCGTGGCGCCTAGTATCGCCAGGCCGGGCTGGTCGCTCAGCGTCAGGCGCAGCCGGCGCGCCAGCGGCCGCAGCGTGAAACCGTGCAGCACCATGGTCGCCGCGATCACCGCGAATACGCAGGGCATCACCAGCTCGGCGCCCTTGTAGCCGGCACTTTGCAGCTTCAGCCCGGCGACACCGGCCACCGCGGCGGCAACGATGCCGCGCGGCGCCACCCAGGCGGCCAGCGCACGCTCGGCCCAGGACAGGCCGCTGCCCAGCGTCGCCGCCCAGATTGCCAGCGGGCGCACGGCGAACAGCACGGCCAGGGTGAGCGCGCCCACCGGCCAGGACAGGCCCGCCAGCGTCGCGCGCGAGAGGTCGGCTGTCAGCATGATGAACAGTCCGGAGACGATCAGCACCACCAGCAACTCCTTGAAGCGCCGCAGCTCGCCCAATCCCGGCACGCCGAGATTGGCCAGCGCGATGCCCAGCACGGTGGCCGCTGCCAGCCCCGCACCCTCCAGCACCAGGTTGGCGATTGCATAGACCGTCATGGCCGAGACCAGCAGCGACGGCGTCTTCAGCCGCTCCGGCATGTGGTCGTGCAGGAACGCCCAGCGCAGCCCATAGGCCGCGCCGACACCCAAAGCCGCCGAGAGTACCGAGTGCCAGCCCGATCCGCAGGGCCAGGCCGCCGGCGAATCCCATGCCGTATCGCCCGGCCAGCAGCGCCTGCAGCACCAGTGTCGCCAGCACGGCGCCGACCGGATCGTTGACGATGGCTTCCCACTTCAGGAACGCGGCCGCCCGCCGTTTCAGGCGTGTGTGTTTGAGCAGCGGCAGCACCACCGTCGGCCCGGTCACCACCGTGATGGCGCCGAACAAGGCGGATGCGCCCCAGCCCAGACCGCCCACATAATGCGCGGCGAGCGAGCCGAGCACCCAGTTGATCGGCAGGGCCACCGCGGTCAGCCGCAACACGCCTTCGCCCGCCGCGCGCAGCTCGCGGAAATCCAGCCCCAGCCCGCCTTCGAACACCACGATGGCCACGGCCAGGCCCACCGCCGGCTGCATGAAGCGGCCCAGGCTCGCCGTCGGGTGCAGCAGCCCCAGGCCGGGCCCTACCGCCAGGCCGACCGCGAACAGCAGCACGATCGCGGGCAGCTTGAACCGCCACGCCACCCACTGCGCGGCCAGCCCGCCCAGCCCCACGCACAGCACACCGACCGCGACGCCCTGATCCATCCGCCCTCGCCAACCCAGGTGCCGCCGGTCGCCTGCCGCCGCAGCCCTTACCGCAACGCACATCTCCCGCGCGGTTCCGTGAGCGTGCGGCTGCTTGCCCCGCACCACGCCCACGGGCAAACCACCGGCCAAAGACAGGCCGGCTTGCGTGAGGGCGGCACAGGGCGAGGATGCAGGATGGCCAAGATCAAGGTGAAAACCCCGCTCGTCGAGCTCGACGGCGACGAGATGACGCGGATCATCTGGGGCTTCATCAAGGATAAGCTGATCCTGCCCTACCTCGAGATCGACCTGAAATATTACGATCTCGGCATCGAATACCGCGACCAGACCGACGACCAGGTGACGATCAATTCCGCACTCGCCATCAAGCAATACGGCGTGGGCGTGAAATGCGCGACGATCACGCCCGATGAAGCCCGCGTCAGCGAGTTCAAGCTCAAGCGCATGTGGCGCAGCCCGAACGGCACAATCCGCAACATCCTGGACGGCACGATCTTCCGTGAGCCGATCATCTGCCACAACGTGCCGCGCCTGGTGCCGCACTGGACCAAGCCGATCGTGATCGGCCGCCATGCGTACGGCGACATCTACCGCGCCGCCGAGACGAAAATACCCGGGCCGGGCCGCGTGACGATGGTGTACGAGCCGGCCGACGGCGGCGAGACGCACATTTTCGAAGTGCACGATTTCAAGGGCCCCGGCGTGGCCCTGGCGATCCATAACACGCGCGCTTCCATCGAGGGCTTTGCCCGCGCGAGTTTCAATTACGGCCTGCTGCGCGATTACCCGGTTTATCTCTCTACCAAGAACACCATCCTCAAAGCCTATGACGGCATGTTCAAGGACGTGTTCCAGGAAGTGTTCGACGCCGAGTTCGCCGAGCGCTACGCCGCACACAAGCTCACCTACGAACATCGCCTGATCGACGACATGGTCGCCAGCGCGCTGAAATGGTCGGGCGGTTATCTATGGGCGTGCAAGAATTACGACGGCGACGTGCAGAGCGACATCGTGGCGCAGGGCTTCGGCTCGCTTGGCCTGATGACGTCGGTTCTGATGAGCCCTGACGGCAGCACGATCGAAAGCGAGGCCGCGCACGGCACCGTCACCCGGCATTTTCGCGAGCACCAGCGCGGCCGCGAGACCAGCACGAACCCTATCGCGTCGATTTTCGCCTGGACGCGCGGGCTGATTTATCGCGGGCGGTTCGACAACACGCCGGACGTGACGGCGTTTGCCGAGACGCTGGAACGGGTGTGCGTGGAGACGGTGGAGGCGGGCGACATGACGAAGGATCTGGCGATTCTGATCGGGCCGGAGCAGGCCTATATGAATACGCAGAATTTCTTGGGGCGGATCGATGAGAATCTGCGGAAGGCGATGAAGTAAGGCCCTCTTTTCTGAAGAAAAGAAGCAAAAGACTTTTATGAACTGTCGCGGACTCCGGGACAGGCGCACGCCAGACTAGTTAAAGTTTTTGGTCCGTTCCTTGCAAAAAAGGACTGCTTCCTTCCTGGAGTCACACAATGCCAGTCGATCGCCGCACGTTCCTGATGACCACGCTGATGACCGGCTTCACCACCGCCGTCGCCCGCGCGCAGACGCCGCCCATCCACACGGACTCCGACGGGCTCGACGCGGGTGAAGCGAAAATCCTCGTCAAGGACGGCCATCTTCCCGGCTATTACGCGCGCCCTGCCGGTCCCGGCCCGTTCCCCACCATCATCGTCATTGAGGAAATCTTCGGGGTTCACGAATATATCAAGGATGTCTGCCGCCGCCTGGCCAAGCTCGGCTATCTGGCAGTCGCACCGGAGCTGTATGCGCGCATCGCCGATCTTTCGAAAATGACCGATGTGCAGAAGATCGTGCACGACGTGATCATGAAGGCGCCGGACGCGACGATGATCACCGACCTGGATTCGACCGTCGCCTGGGCGGGCCAGAACCGTGGCGACCTCAAGCGGCTGGGCGTGACCGGTTTCTGCCGCGGCGGGCGCGACACCTGGCTCTATGCCGAGCACAATCCGCAGCTCCGCGCAGCGGTCGCCTGGTATGGCCCGGTGAAGGGCCCGGTCTCCGAAATCCAGCCCCGCACGCCGACCGACCGCGCGGCGAGCCTTACCTGCCCGCTGCTCGGCCTGTATGGCGCCAGGGACGAGAGCATCAAGCCGGCCGACGTGGAGGCCGCCGCACAGATCGCGCGCGATGCGGGCCATACCGTCAACATCATCTCGTTCGCCGATGCGGGCCATGGCTTCCATGCCGATTACCGGCCGACCTACGTGGCCGACGCTGCCCAGAAAGGCTGGTCGGACATGCTGGCCTGGTTCAAGCAATACGGAGTGGCATGAGTCAGGCGGCCCTCGCCGACGCCGAAGTGCGGACCGACGCGCGCCAGCTCCGGCGTGCGATGGCCGGGCTGATGCTCGTGCTGGCGTTGGCCTCGCTCGACGGCAACATCGTGGGACCAGCCTTGCCGCGCATCGTCAGCGACCTCGGCGGGCTCGCCCATCTCTCCTGGGTGGTGAGCGGCTTCGCGGTCGCCTCCACCGCGACGACGCCGCTCTACGGCCGGCTCTCGGACCAGCTCGGCCGACGGCCGGCGTTCTTCACGTCGATTGCCATCTTCCTGGCCGGGAGCATGCTGTGCGGCGCGGCCCATAGCATGCTCGAGTTGATCGCGGCGCGCGCGCTGCAGGGCATGGGCGCCGGCGGGCTTATCACGCTCACCCAGGCCTCGATCGCCGACCTCGTCTCACCACGCGAGCGCGGCCGCTACCAGGGCCTGATCGCCGGCGTGTTCGCCATCTGCAGCGTGGCCGGCCCGCTGCTCGGCGGCATCATCACCGACGTCGCGAGCTGGCCGTGGATTTTCTACATCAACCTGCCGCTGGGTGCGGCCGCGGTGGCGTTGCTCGCGGTCAACCTGCCAGTGCGGCCGCCGCGGCCGGCGCAGGCGATCGACATCGCCGGTTTCGCGCTGCTGATCGGCGCCACGTGCAGCTTCATGCTGCTGCTGAGCTGGGGCGGTTCGGCCTATGCGTGGTTGTCGCCGCAAATCCTGGGGCTGGCCGCGGTCACCTGCGCGATGCTGCTGGCGCTGATACCGGTCGAGCGCGCGGCCGCGGAACCCGCGTTGCCGGCGCGGCTGTTCGCCGACCGGGTGTTCAGCTGCGGCGTGGGTGCGATGACCCTGATGTCGGGCGCGTTGTTCGGCGGGCTCGTGTTCCTGCCGCTGTTCTTCCAGCTCGTCGGGGGCAGTTCGGCTACCGAGGCGGGATTGCGCATGGCGCCGCTGATGGGCGGGTTGATCGTGAGCTCGGTGCTGGGCGGCCGGCTGGTCAGCCGCACGGGCAAGCTCAAACCTTACCCCGTGGCCGGTCTGGCCGGCGGTGTGGTGAGCTTTGCCTGCCTGGCGGCCGCCATCTGGGCGCACGCACCGGCCAATCTGGTGGATGCCGCTTTGGTGCTGCTCGGCCTGTCGCTGGGGTTGGTGATGCCGAACATCACCACGGCGGTGCAGAGTGCCGTCCAGCCTGCCGATATCGGTGTGGCCACCGGCACGCTCGGCTTCTTCCGCTCGCTGGGTGCGGCCGTCGGGGTGGCCTCGGCCGGCTGCATTCTGCAGGCGATCCTGCATGCGCGGGCGGCCGGGCTTGGGGTTGCGGCCAATCTCGGGCTCGACCAGATGCGCGCGTTGCCGCCCGGCCCGCGTGCCGAGATGCTGGCCGGATATGGCGAGGCACTGGCCTGGATATTCGCGCTGGCCGGCGTCGCGACACTGGTGGCGTTCGCCATCGCGCTACGCATGCCGGAGCGGGCGCTGCGCGAGACCCGCGCCTGATCGATGCGCTGGCGGTCCGTGTGAATATTCTCGGGCATCTGCAACTTTCGGATGCCTAGCCGCAGGGTGGCCGGCTACATGCAAGCCGCAGTCCTGCTTTCATGCGTCCGGGGTTTCTCATATCCGTCGATTCAATCGGCTGGGCCATGCAGCTTCCATCGGCCGGACGGTGACGTTCACCAACTATTACCCGCTGGGCCTCATCCGCGCCTACCAGGGCCAGAACCTGATCGAGAACGGTGCCGGCATCGGCTACGGCTCGGTGGTCCGGGTGTATGCCACGCTCGACCTGAAATACGTCGATCTCGATGCCGGCTTGCGCGCCATCCTGTCCGACATCTCCGGTGGCACCGCCATCCAGCAACTGTCGGTCAGCCTCGGCGGCTGCGGAGAGGGTGTGGCGCGCAGCGAGATCGGCACCGAAGAGACGCTGCTGCAGGAGATATCCGCGCAAGGCGTGACAATCCTGGTCTCCAGCGGCGATTCGGGCGCCAAGGAATGCGGTGCGAAGGGCGGCCTGCATCCGTCCTGGTTCTCGACCAGCCCGTATGTCACCGCGGTGGGCGGCACGCATCTGGTTGCCACGGCGTCGAGCAACACGTCGCCGACCGTCAAGATCTAGTCGGAGACCGGCTGGACCGGCAGCGGTGGCGGCATCAGCCAGATCTATCCGCTGCCAAGCTGGCAGTCCCAGGCCCGGATCACGTATAGCGGCCACTCGGTGCCGGATGTGGCCTCGGACGGCGATCCGAATACCGGCGTGATCATCTATCTGAATGGCGTCGAGGAGATTATCGGCGGAACGTCCGTCTCGGCGCCGGTGTGGGCCGGCTTTGTCGGCTGGATCAACCAGGCGCGCCTGGCCGCCGGCAAGCTGACGGTCGGGCTGCTCGGGCCCCGTATCTACCCGCTTCTCGGCACGAAGAACTTCCGCGACACAAAGGCGGCTGCAACGGCGGCTACTGCGCCTCCGCCGGCTACGATCTGGTCACCGGCCTAGGCTCCCCAATCCTGGCGAACCTGCTCCCAACCCTAGTAGCGCAGCCCTGACACAGCGCTCCGCTATCGCAAAACGCGCGACAGCGGAGCAAAAGTTTTTGGTCCTTTTTTCAAAAAAGGACTGCTTGCCTAGTGATTCTTCCCGCGCCCAGTCTGCTTCTGCAACTCGTCGATCTTCAACGAAGCATCCGCCTTCGTCAGCGTCTCGTCGAACGGCTCACCCGCCTCCTCCGACAACGTCTTCAGGTAAGACGCCTGCGCGCCCGTCATCGTCTCGCCGCCCGTGGTCCAATCATGCGGATCCTTCTCCGCGTTGGATGGCAGGCTGTCAGGGTCGGCTTCGCTGGCGCCGACCTTGGGGTTGTGGGGAGTGTGCTGGGGATGGGCGGAGGATGGCATCGCGCGATCGTCCGCTTCACTGGTCTTCGGTGTGTCTTTCATGGACCGTGAACGCTCGTGTTTTTGGTTCGTTCACGGCGCGCGCGTGGTCTCGCGCGTGTGTTACCGCTGGTAGGGATACGGCAGCAGGGTGGCGAGCTTCACGCGTGTGAGGCCGTGCTCGCCGGGGACGATCACGTGGGCGCCTGGGTCGAAGTCGGTCAGCAATTCGCGACAGGCGCCGCAGGGCGGCACGACGGTGATCGTCTGCTCCTCGTGTTCCTTGGGGTGTCGCACGGCGACCGCGCATTCAATGGTGCCATTGCCTTCCAGGATGAGGCGGCCGACAGCGATAGCTTCGGCGCAGATCTGCATGCGGCCGACGGTGGCGCCCAGGTGCAGCCCGGTCCAGATGCGCCCGTCGCGCGAGCGCAATGCGGCTGCGACCATATGCCAGAACGGGCGGTAGTGCCGGGCGATGGTGGCGCGCGCGGCTTCGACGAGGGCGCGATCGGCTTCGGAGAGTTCTGACGGCGCGTGTGCTGCCATGTTCATCGTGGCGGCGATACTCCGAAGAGGTAGTCCGCCGCTAGAATGATCTGCAGACCACGCCAGGGATGCAAGTCCGCCTCCAGCGCGACCTCCAGATACTTGTTGTCGTTTGGATCACGACAGTCGGCGATCCGCGTCGCAGGCTGAAACCAGGCTGCTTGTGCCAGAATGAGTTCGAGGAACATTTCACGCCGGTCGCGGCTGATGGCTGCGGCACATTTCGGCCGTCGCAGGACGTCAGCAATCTTATCCCAAACGAATTGCGTCAGACGCATCAACGACGATCACCGATCGCGGTCGGCCTGTCGCTCGGCTTGATGGGCTGCAAATTCGGCGTCCACGTCGTCATCGCTTAAACCGGCAGCGCGTGCCTGAAGCTTTATCGCTGATATGGCTTGACCAAGTGGGGACGGGGCCGACCGCGGATGGAGCACATGGCTGATGAGCCGGCCCACCACCTCACGATTGTGAGGGTCTGCGAGCAAAACTGCGGCAGCCTCGTCGACCGGAATGGCCACTTCAACCCGCACGTTCACGAATTTCTCCCGTCCGCTTCAAGTCCGCAACAGCCTGGTGAAAGTTCTTTGCTTCTTTCTCTCAGGAAAGAAGGCCTTGCTTGCCGCCCTACTCCGCCGCCTCCGCCTCCTCATCGTCCGTTGGCCCCACCAGCATCTTGTCCGCAACAGCCCCCGACTGCTCCCGTATCCGCCGCTCAATCGACTCGGCCGCATCCTTGTGGTCGCGCAGAAACTGCTTGGCGTTCTCCCGCCCTTGCCCGATGCGGGTGCTGTCGAAACTGAACCAGGAGCCGGACTTTTCAACGATCCCTGCCTTCACGCCAAGGTCGATCAGTTCGCCGACCTTGCTGATGCCCTCGCCGAACATGATGTCGAACTCCACCTCGCGGAACGGCGGGGCAAGCTTGTTCTTGGCCACCTTCACGCGTGTGGAGTTGCCGACGACGTTCTCGCGGTCCTTGATCGACCCCGTGCGGCGTATTTCCATGCGGACGGACGCATAGAATTTCAGCGCGTTGCCGCCGGTGGTCGTCTCCGGATTGCCGAACATCACGCCGATTTTCAGCCGTATCTGGTTGAGGAAGATCAGCATCGTGTGGCTTTTGCTGACGCTGCCGGTGAGCTTGCGCAGCGCCTGGCTCATGAGACGCGCGTGCAGGCCGACATGCGTGTCGCCCATTTCGCCTTCGAGTTCGGCGCGCGGCACCAGGGCGGCGACGGAATCGACCACCAGCACGTCGATCGCGCCGGAGCGCACCAGCGTGTCGCAGATTTCCAGCGCCTGCTCGCCGGCATCCGGCTGGCTGATCAGCAGATTGTCCACGTCCACACCCAGCTTGCGGGCGTAGATCGGGTCGAGCGCATGCTCGGCGTCGATGAACGCGCAGGTCCCGCCGCGCTTTTGTGCTTCAGCGATGGCGTGCAGCGCGAGCGTGGTCTTGCCCGAGCTTTCCGGGCCGTAAACCTCGATGATGCGGCCGCGCGGCAGGCCGCCAATGCCGAGCGCGATGTCGAGCCCCAGCGAGCCGGACGGGATCACCTCGATCTGCTCGTCCTGGCTGCGGGCGCCCATGCGCATGATGGAGCCCTTGCCGAACGCGCGCTCGATCTGCGAGACGGCGGCGTCCAGCGCCTTGTTACGATCTGCCACGTGCCGTGTTCTCCTGCGGGCCGGCACAACTTTGTCGCGAGTAAGGCGGCATCATTTCGCTTCCGGCGTGTTGGGGCACTCTGTCATAGGTTTTCGCGTGCCTGCAAGCCTGTTCGGGCAAGAATGTTCATTAAATGTTCTAATTGTTAATTTCTGAAGGGAACGGGAACGCAAAGCAAAGGCAAGCAGTCCTTTTTCGAGAAAAGGGACCAAAAACCTTTGTAATTCGGCGTACGCCGGTTGTGAGGTTCCCGACAGCGCGAGCAAAAGTCTTTTGCTTCTTTTCTTCAGAAAAGAAGGCGCTTCGTCTAACCCACCCACCATGCGCATCCTCCACGTCGGCAATTTCGGCTCGCGGGCCAAAGGCGCCTTTCTCCACTCCGTCGCCCCCAAGCTCAGCCGCGGCCTGATCCGCCTCGGCCACCAGGTCGTCGACTTCGCCGACCGCGACGCCGCCCGTGCCGGCAGCATCTTCCGGGCTCGCAAACTCGGCACGGCAGCTGCCAACAACGCGCTCACCCGCTTGGCCCACGACATGCGGCCGGACCTGCTGCTGCTGGGCCATGCCGACACGATCCGCGCGCCGACGGTCGCGGCGCTGCGGCAGGCCATGCCGGCGCTGCGCGTGCTGCAGTGGAACGTCGACCCGCTGTTCGAGGCCGACAACATCACCCGGCTGCGCTCCAAGCTGGCGGTGGTGGACGCGACGCTGGTCTCCACGGCCGGCGAAGCGCTGGCGCCGCTGCGGCGTGCGGGCATGGCGCTCGGCTTCCTGCCAAACCCGGTCGATATCTCGATCGAGAGCGGCCGGGCCGATCTGGCGGCCAGCCTGCCATGGGACCTATTCTTCGCGTGCGGCCACCCGACGCGCCCGCTGCGCACCCTGTGCGGGCAGGATTGGGACATGGATACGTTTTTCGCCCGCCTGCGTCGCGAAGTGCCGGGGTTGCGCGCCTGCCTGGCGGGTGTGGAAGGCCGGCCGCATTTGGCCGGCGCGCCGTATCAGGATGCACTGGCGGCCTGTGCCGCGGGGTTGAACGCCAGCCGCCGCAACGATGCGCTGCTCTATAGCAGCGACCGCATGGCCCACATGATCGGCAACGGCCAGGCGATCCTGATCGACCGCGCGACCGGTTACGACCGGCTGTTCGGCGCCGACCAGATGGCGTTCTTCTCCGGTTTCGACGAGCTGAGCGCGTTGCTGCGCCGGATGATAGCAGAACCCGCCTGGCGGCAGGCGCTGGCCGAAGCGGGGCGCGCCCGCTATCTGGCATTGTTCAATGAAACGATTGTGGCCGGCTATGTGGTGGATGTGGCGTTCGGCACGCATGACCCAGCGAAATACGAATGGCCGACGCTGATCTCGTGAGCCGGGCTGGACCACTGAAGCTGCAGGCGCGCCTGGCCGCGTGGCTGCCCTGGGCACTGCTGGCGTTCGTCGCCTCGGCGTTCATCCTGCCGACCGGGCCGGCTTACGCGATCGTTTTCTACGCCGCGGTCGTGGTGCCGGCGCTGGCGGCCGCGCCGCGCTATGCCGATTGGCGCGCCCCCGGCCCGCTGCTCGCGACCTTGCTGATCGTGTGGTCGGGGCTGACGCTGTTCTGGGGCCACGACGACGGTGGACGCTCGGCCAAATTCGCCATCGACAGCGTGATGACGCTGATTTTCCTGCTCGCCCTGCTGGCCGGCCTGTCCACCGCCGCGCAACGCCGCCGGTTGATGACGGTGCTGATCTGGTCGGGAGCAGCCAACGCCATACTCTCGCTGGCGCTGGAGGCGCTGTTCCCACACCGCTCCGAGCGGCTGCATGGGTGGGGCGCGACGAGCCACCCGATCCTCGGCGCTTCCGTCATGAGCGTGGCCTACCTCGCCGCCCTGTGCCGCACATTGACCGAGCGGCGGTTGCGGGGCGCGCACCTGGCGGCCGCCGCAATCATGGCGCTGTTCGTGCTCTACACCGAAAGCCGCGGGCCGCTGCTGGCGGTGACGGTGGCGACCGTTTTCCTGTGCGCCGCAGGGCCATGGCGCGTGCGTGCGCTAGGGACGCTCGCCGGTTTGGCGGCGCTCTGGCGCCTGCTGCCAGCCAGCGTGCGCGAGCATCACGCCGCGGTGCTGGTCGCGCGCGGCGCCTCGCACCGGTTCGAAATCTGGCACCGGTCGCTGCAGATGATCGGCGAGCACCCGCTGTTCGGCAACGGACTGGCCGCAAACCTGGACCTGAAGGGTTTCACCTTTCCGCACGACCTGTATCTGTCCGTGCTGTTCTACAGCGGCGCAGTCGGTTTCCTGCTGTTTGCGGCACTCGTGCTGTGGGTAAGCCGGGCCATCTGGCGCGCTAAGCCCGAGCCGGAGCGCCTTTGGGTCGCGGCGATCTGGGTGAGCATGCTGCTCTCGGGGCTGACGGATCTTGGGCAGATCACGAAGGGGCCGGGGCCGATGTGGTTTATCTTTTGGGTGCCGGTGGGCGTGGCTTTGAGCCAGCAGTCCTTTTTTGAAAAAAACGACCAAAAAACTTCTGCTTCCTCGCATTTGGATCGGTGAGGCACAGCCACCGACATCAACCTGCTCTCAACAGACCGGCGCCTTCCTTTGTTAACCACGCGGACGCCTGTTCGCGGTGCGGCGACAGCTCGTCGCACAACGCCCAGAAGCTTGGCCCGTGGTTGAGATGCGCCAGATGCGCCACCTCATGGCCCACCACGTAATCCTGCACATAAGGCGGCGCCATCAGCAGCCGCCAGCAGAACATCAGCACACCCTGGCCCGAGCAGCTCCCCCAGCGCGTGCGCGTGTCCTTCACCGTCACGCGCCGAACGGTAAGGCCGGCGGCCTCGGCCTTGGCCAGGGCCTGCGCGCAGAAGCGCCGGCGCGCCTCGGCACGCAGAAAGTCGCATACGCGGCGCGCCAGGAACTCGGCGTTGCCCGAGACGTGCAGCGCGCCTTCCTCCAGCCAAACGCCGCCGCGTGCGCCGGGCGTGTGGGCAATCGTGTGCGCCACGCCGTCGATGGTGACGGTGCCGCCAGGTGCGAACGGCACGATGACAGGCAGGGCGGCCAGGCGCGCACTGACCCAATCGGCGTTCTGCGTCAGCAACGCCATGCCGGCCGCGCGCGCGGCACGCATGGGCAGGGTGACGACGACGTGGCCGGCGCGCGGGTCGATGCGCAACGTGATGCGCCGGGCGCGTGGGTTGCGGCGCCACTGGACAACAGCAGGGCCGCTGGGAAGAGCAAGCGACTCGGTGATGGCCAGGGGAACGGGCATGCGGACGAGTTTAGGCGGAGAAGGGCAGAAAGGAAGCAGTCCTTTTTTGAAAAAAGGACCAAAAACTTTTGCCTGCTCGTCGCACATTGCCGAGCGGGGGTGGTGTTGGTAAACCGCTTACGGGTTTGCGGGTGTAGCATAGTGGTAATGCTCTAGCCTTCCAAGCTAGCTAGGAGGGTTCGATTCCCTTCACCCGCTCCACTCTTTACGCTCCCTTTATGCGCCATACCCCGATCACGCATCGCATTTTTATGCGACGCTGACCTACTCACCCTCCACGGTTGGCGAGGGGTTCGAGCTATGAGTGATCTGTTGGCGGTGGTGCTGGGCACAGGCGCGATCCTGTTGATGGCAGCCTATGCCGAGCTGTGCGAGCGCATCTGATGCTCGACCTTCTGCTGGGCGGCGCCGTCTCGACACTGTTGCTGTTCTATCTCGTCTGGGCGCTCGTCCGGCCCGAAGACTTCTGAAAGATATCTGAAATGACGTTGATCGGCAGCGCGCAGATCGCGCTGGTGCTGGCGCTTGTGTTCGCCAGCGCCTTTCCCTTGGGCAAATACATGGCGACGCTGTTCTCCGGCGGCCGCACGTTCCTCACGCCCGTGCTCGGCCCCGTCGAACGCGGCTTCTATGCGCTCGCCGGCGTCGATGCACGGCGCGGCATGGGATGGCGCGAATATGCGTTTGCATTGATCCTGCTCAACGCGCTGCATTTCGTGCTGCTCTACGCCATCCTGCGGCTGCAGGACGTGCTGCCGTTCAACCCGCAGCACGTCGCCGCAATGTCGCCGCGGCTGGCGTTCAACACGGCCGCAAGCTTCGTGACGAATACTAACTGGCAGGCCTACTCGCCGGAAAGCCAGATCAGCTACGGCGCGCAGATGTTCGGCCTGACCGTGCACAATTTCCTCAGCGCCGCGACCGGTATCGCAGCCGCGGTCGCGGTCGTGCGCGCGTTTGCCGGCAGTTCCGTCAACTCGCTAGGTAATTTTTACGTCGATCTCACTCGCGTGTCGCTGTATCTGTTGCTGCCGGTGTGCGTCGTTATCGGCGTTGTGCTGATGGCGGCCGGCGTGCCGGAGACACTCGCCGCGTATGCGACTGCAACACCGCTCGATGGCGGCAGCCAGACGATTGCGTTCGGCCCGGTCGCGTTCCAGGAGGCGATCAAGGAATTCGGCACCAATGGCGGTGGCTTCTTCAACGCCAACAGCGCGCATCCGTTCGAGAATCCATCAGCGTTGACCAACGTGCTTGAGAACTGGCTACTGCTGGTGATCCCCTTCGCTTTGCCGCTGATGCTCGGCCATATGGTGGGCGAGAAGAAGCAGGGACGCTCGCTGTTTTACGCGATGGCAATACTGCTCAGCCTGGCGGCGTTCGGCACGTATGCGGCTGAATCTGCCGGAAATCCGCTGCTGACCCATGCCGGCGTGAGCGCCACGATGGGCAACATGGAAGGCAAGGAAGTGCGCTTCGGCACCGCGCTTTCCAGCGTGTTCAACACCAGTGCAACCGGTACATCCACAGGCGCTGTCGACAGCTTTACCGACAGCTATACGCCGCTCGGCGGGCTGGTGCCGCTGTTCCTGATGCAGTTGGGCGAAGTCACGCCCGGTGGCGTGGGCTCCGGCCTCTACACCATCGTGGTGTTCGCACTGCTCAGCGTGTTCGTCGCCGGGCTGATGGTGGGCCGCACGCCTGAATATCTCGGCAAGAAAGTGCAGGCGAAGGAAATCAAGCTCGCCATGTTGGCTGTGCTGATCCTCACTCTGTTCATTTTGGGCGGTGCCGGATTGTCGCTCGTGCTGCCCGACGGAGTCTCGTCGTTGAGTGCCGCGGGTCCGCACGGTTTGTCGGAAATGCTCTACGCATGGTCGTCGGCCACCGAGAATAACGGCAGTGCAATGGCGGGGCTGACGGCAGATACGCGCATCCTGGATTACGGGCTGGGCTGTGCCATGATCTTCGGCCGCTTTGCCTTCATGATCCCGGTTCTGGCGATTGCCGGCTCATTGGCAGCCAAGCCAAAACTTCCGCCCAGCGCTGGCACGTTCCCAACGACAGGACCGCTGTTTGTCGGGCTGTTGATCGGAGTGATCATCATACTAGGCGGCCTGCAATTCATGCCAGCCGACGCGCTAGGCCCCATAGCCGACCACTTCACCCTGCAAGCCGGCAAAACCTTTTAAGTCGCAGAGCTCGCGACAGCGGACCAAAAATCCTTGCTTCTTTTTTACAGAAAAGAAGCTTCGTTCTTCTTGCCTTGAAACGGAACCCTCATGCCAACCGCCGACAGTATCGCCCTTTTCGACCGCACCATCATTCTGCGCGCAATCGGCGACAGTTTCGTCAAGCTCAACCCGATCGGGCTGATGCGCAACCCGGTGATCTTTGTCACCGAGATTGTCGCCGCACTCACGACTTTCATCGGGATCGAGGCGCTGATCAACCATACCGCGGCCGCCTTTGCTGTTGCGGTGGCCGTATGGTTGTGGCTGACGGTGCTGTTTGCGACGTTCGCCGAGGCGGTGGCTGAGGGACGTGGCCGTGCGCGCGCCGAAAGCCTGCGTCGCGCGCGCACCGATACGATGGCAAAGAAGCTCGCCAACCAGCGCGACCGGTCGTCCGTGACCTCCGTATCGGCCACCGAATTGCGCTCGGGCGATCTGGTATTGGTGGAGCAGAACGACCTGATCCCGTCCGACGGCGAAATCGTCGAAGGCATCGCCAGCGTCAACGAATCCGCGATCACGGGCGAGTCGGCACCGGTCATTCGCGAGGCTGGCGGCGATCGTTCGGCAGTGACCGGCGGCACGCAGGTCGTCTCGGATTGGCTTGTCATCCGCATCACCGCCAATCCCGGCCAGACCTTCATCGACCGCATGATCAAGCTGGTGGAAGGTGCGGAACGCCGCAAGACGCCGAACGAGATCGCGCTCGATATTCTGCTGGCCGGCCTTACCATCATCTTCCTGATCGCGGTGGTCTCGCTGGTGGGCTTCGCCAAATACTCCAGCACACCGCTTGGCATTCCGGTTCTGGCTGCGTTGCTGGTGACGCTCATCCCGACGACGATTGGCGGGCTGCTGTCGGCCATCGGCATCGCCGGCATGGATCGGCTGATCCGTTTCAATGTAGTCGCTACCAGCGGCCGCGCGGTGGAAGCCGCCGGCGATGTGGACGCGCTGCTGCTCGACAAGACTGGCACGATCACCTTCGGCAACCGCATGGCGGCCGGATTGTATCCAGCGCCGAACGTGGACGAACACCAACTGGCCGAAGCCGCCGCCTATGCGAGCCTTGGCGACGAGACGCCGGAAGGCCGATCCATCATCACTTATGTGCGTGACAGGCACGGCATCAATCTCGAAACACCGGCGGACGCCAACATCATCCCGTTCACCGCAAACACCCGCGTCTCAGGCTTGGATGCCGGCGGACGGAGCTGGCGCAAGGGCGCGGTCGACAATATTCTCAAGCTGGGCGGCACGGCCGCACCTGCAGCTTTCAGCCAGAGTGTCGAACGTGTGTCGCGCGCCGGAAGCACGCCGTTGGCCGTGCTCGCCGATGGCCGGCTGCTTGGCGTGATCGAGCTGAAGGACATCGTCAAACCGGGCATCCGCGACCGCTTCGCCGAACTGCGCCGCATGGGCATACGCACCGTGATGGTGACCGGCGACAATCGTGTGACCGCGGCCGCCATCGCCACCGAAGCGGGCGTGGACGACTTCATCGCGGAAGCCACGCCGCAGGACAAGCTCGACTACATCCGCAAGACGCAGGCCGAAGGCCGGCTGGTGGCGATGTGCGGCGACGGCACCAACGACGCGCCGGCGCTAGCGCAGGCCGACGTGGGTGTCGCGATGCAGACCGGCACGCAGGCCGCGCGCGAAGCCGGCAACATGGTCGATCTGGACAGCGACCCCACGAAACTCATCGAGATCGTGGAAATCGGCAAGCAGTTGCTGATCACCCGCGGCTCGCTCACCACGTTCAGCATCGCCAACGACATCTCCAAATACTTCGCGATCCTGCCGGCGATCTTCGTCGCCACCTACCCGCAGTTGGGCGCGCTGAACATCATGCATCTCTCCACGCCGCAAAGTGCGATCATGTCGGCCGTCATCTTCAACGCGCTGATCATCGTCGCCCTCGTGCCGCTCGCCTTGCGCGGCGTGAAGTTCCGCGCCGTAGGCGCCGCCGCCCTCCTGCAGCGCAACCTGCTGATCTACGGGCTGGGCGGCATCGTGGCGCCTTTTGTCGGCATCAAGGCAATCGACGTGCTGCTCACCACATTCCACATCTTCGCATAAGGACGCGCCCGAAAATGCTCGCGCAATTCCGCCCTGTGATCGTCATGATCACCTTGTTCACGCTGCTGACCGGCGTCGCTTTCCCGCTCGGCTTCGTCGCGTTCGGCAGTATCGCATTGCCGTTCCAGGCAGGCGGAAGCCTGATCGAAAAGAATGGCCACGTGATCGGCTCGGCGCTGATCGGTCAGAACTTCACCAGCGACAAATACTTTCACGGCCGTCCCTCGGCGCTGATGGGCACGGACCCGAAGGATAACTCCAAGCAGGTCGCCACCCCCTACGATGCGGGCGAATCCGGCGCATCCAATCTCGCACCTTCGTCCAAGTCGCTGGTCGATCGCGTGACAAGCGATGTGGCCGCCTTGAAAGCGCATGACGTGCCCGCCGATCTGGTGACCACGTCAGCCTCCGGACTGGATCCCGACATCTCGCCGGAGAGCGCCTATCTGCAGGTCGCGCGTGTGGCCAAAGCGCGCGGCATGCAGGACGCGGACATGCGTGCTCTGGTGGCTGCCCATACAAAGCCGCCTGCGTTGGGATTTTTGGGAGGGGCGCGGGTGAATGTGCTGGAGTTGAATTTGGCGCTGGAAGAAAGAAAGTAGTCCTTTTTTGAAAAAAAGGACCAAAAAACTTTTTGCTTCTTTTCTTCGAAACGAACTTTATTTCTTTCTCCGATACCCCCGCTCCCGCCCGTACCTGACCCAATGATCCACCGGATCCGCCGCCAATCCCTCCCCCAGCTCGATCGCCGCAATCGGATACCGCCCGACGTAAAACGCCGCATCCAACTCGAACGGCTCGCGGCCTTCCGCAAATCCGTAATGTTCGAAATGGTGGCGCCCCGTAGGCATATGCCCGCCCACAATGGCGGCCGCGATATCGGGATAGTTGTGCAGATAAAATCCCTCGTCGAATGCGGCGAGATGGGCCATCGGATTGCGCGGCGGCGGCGGGCGCTGGACGATCGCCTCGATGCTGGTCGCCGGCATCGCGCGCCATAGATGGCGGATTGCAGCGTGCGCCGCTTCGTGCGCAGCGACAGGCACCGCGTAATGATGCGGAAACAGGATGAAGCGATACCGCGCATCGGCAAACGGCAGCAGGTTGGTCGCGCGCGCCTGCAGCGGATTGAACAGGCCGAGCACGGGCATGTGCACGCTGACCGCTTCCGATAGCCAGGCGCCCAGCCAGCTGAATGTGCTGATGGCGGGCACGATGTGGCAGGAGGCGCGAATGAAGGCGAAATCGGCCGCCGCCCCCTGGCTCGGCACGAAGCGCGCGGTGGGAAAGCGGCGACGCAGCGCGTGCATGTAGGGCGTGTCTTCCAACTGGCCCATGAACACCGGTGCCAGTCCGGTGCGCTCGACGAGGTCGGCATAGAAATCGACCGGCAGCAGCACATAATCCGGGTGGCGCGCGTCGAGCACGTCGCCTTGGCGGATGTTGCACAGCAGCTCGCCCGGGCCGGCGCCGCGCACGGAGGGGCTCGGAAACACGCCGCGATAGGCGTCGGGCGGCAGGAAATTGGCGATATGCTGCGCGTAGGTGCGCAGATCCACCCGCTCGATGGCGCCGCTTGCCAGCGCGATCGCAAGCCGGTCCACCGGCACCACGGGCGCCTGCACCGTTTCCGTGCGGTAGTCGCCCAGCACAGGCGGCACCTGGATGCCCCATTCCGGCAGATGGATTTGCGACATCCGGGCGCCCGGCACGCGATGGGCGAGCGAGAGGGCGGCCATATACTGGATCATCCGGTTGCCCAGATTGCCCATTGGCGAGACATGGATCAGCCGCGTGCCGGTGGCGGCCGGCGGCTGGCCAATGTTGGGCCCCTGTGCTTCATCCATCGCTCAAAGCCCGGTCCTGCATGAAATCCGCTGTCTGTCTGATCGTCCGCAACGAGGCACGCGATATCGCGGAGTGGATCGCCTTCCATGCCGTGGCCGGCTTCGACACGCAGATCATCTTCGATAACCGATCCGACGACGGCACCGACCGGATCGTCAAGGCCGCCGCCGCCCTGCACGACATACGGTATCACCATTGGCAGAACAGCAGCGCCGCCAGCCAGACGCTGGCGTACGAGGCGGCCTGCGAGGCCTACCGGCTGGAGTTCGACTGGATCGCGTTCGTCGATTCAGACGAGTTCCTTATGTTGCCGGACGCCGAGCCGATGAACGCGTTCCTCGGGCGTTTCGACGGCTGGAGCGGCATTGCGCTGAACTGGGCGATCTTCGGCGCCAACGGGCACGAGGCCTATCCGGAGGGGCTGGTGCTGGAGAATTTCACCCGCCGCGCCGGGCGCGATTTCTTTCCCGCACGTCACTGCAAGTCGGTGGTTCGGCCGCGCTTCGTGGCGCGCTGCCTCAACCCGCATTGCTTCGATCTGGGCGGCGACAGGCTGGGCAGCTACGCCGATGCGCGCGGCCGGGCAATGCGCTGGTGGCCGGCGCCGGAACTGGGCGGCATATTGCCCGGTGTGAGTCTCGACCCGCCGGATTATGACGGGCCGCGGGTCAACCATTATTTCACCCGCTCGCGTGCCCATTGGCTGGCCAAGCTGAAGCGCGGCTATCCGAGCGACATGGCCGTCCGCAAGCTGGCGGAGTTCGATGTCTACAACCGCAACGAGGAGGAGGACCTGTCCGCGGCAGCGTGGGTGGACCGGGTCCGCTCGGCCATGACGCCCTTGCAGGTTGCCTCTCCGATAGCGATGACGTCCAGTAAATGATACGGTATCTAGATTTCCAGCTTATACTGAGCTGCGAAGCCAGCCGATTACAATGACTTCATAGTAAGAAGGCGTGCAGTCCGGATGCAGAGAAAAGATTGCAATCATTTTCTGGATTGACTCGCAAGCGCAACGCTCATAGTTGTGATGCATGGTAGCACCTCTGTCTCGCGCGCAGGCGTGCGGCAGCAGCGGTGGCGCGAGTTGAGGGGGATTTATCGATGTTACGAACCGCGCTGCAGATGTTACGTCATGACCGACAAGCAGTGACCGCACTGGAATACGGCATCATCGCCAGCATCCTGGGGCTCGTGCTGGTGACGATTTTCGGCAATTTCGGCAACACGCTCAAGACTCTCTTTTCGCACGTGTCGACCTCTATCTAGGCACCTAAGCGTCATCTAACCCCGCAGGAACTCCACGATCCGGCCGATCGTCGGGGCATCCATCAGCGCCGGTGCATGGCCCGTATCGGCCACCACATGCGTCTGCGACTTGGCCGCCATCCGGTCCAGCGTCCCGGGCAACAGCAGGTCGCTCGACTCTCCCCGTATCGTCAGCATCGGCGCGCGTATCGCCTCCCACACCGGCCATAGATCAAGGTCGGCGGAAGGTGCGGCGCGCAGCGGCACCGTCATCGCCGGGTCGAAATGCAGGGTCGGCCGCCCGTCCGGCAGCAGCCGCGCGGAATGGCGTGCCAGGTGCGCCCATTGCGCGTCCGTGAGTGGCCCGAAACTGGCGTGCACCCGGCGCAGATGCGCCTCCAACCCCGCCGCGTCGTCGAATTCGGGAATCAGGCCAACATAATCGGCGATACGCTGGAGCGCCGCTTTCGGCAGGAACGGACCGATATCGTTGAGCACCATCCGCTCGATCGGCGCGCCGGGGGCGGCGGCCAGCAACATGCCGCAGATGCCTCCGAGCGAGGTGCCGACCCAGCGTACCGGCCGGGCAAGACTGGCCAGCAGATGCGACAGCGGCACGGTGTAATGCGAGGGCGAGTACAACGACGGCTCGGCCAGCCATTCCGAACGGCCGCGGCCGGGCAGGTCCGGGCAGACGATGTAGAACCGGTCGGCCAGCGCCTCGGCCAGCGCATCGAAATCGCGGCTGAGGCGGCTGAGCCCGTGCACGCACACGACAGGTGGGTGCGAGGGGTCGCCCCAACATGTCAACGCCAACCGGTAGAAGCGGCCGGCGAGCAGATACGGGATTTCGGTCAGGTCTGGCGACATTGTCGGTTGTACTCTCAGGCGGGGGTGAACAAGCCGGGCGGTGGATGGCTGCCGATCCGCCGGCGCAGGCGCAGCATCGGCTGCTCGATCAGCGTGTAGGACGCGACCGACAGAATGGCGGACAGCGGCAGGCCGATCGCCAGCCAGGCGAGCTTATGCGGCCCCGCCAGCCAATCGGCCAGCGCGAAGGCGCCCCAGTGCCACAAATACAGCGAGTAGCTGAGCCGGCCGATCCACAAGGCAGGCCGGGTGCAGAGAGCGCGCGCGACGGGGCCTTCACGGGTGAGCAAGGCGGGGAACAGCACCAGCAACGCCACGCCCTGCACGCTGGTGCGCAGAACCTGCCGGCCGAACTCGCCGGTGGGCAGGAAGCCGGCCGCCAGCATCAGCAGCCCGAGTGGCCAGAGCGAGGCGGCGCGGGCGAACCAGGCCGGGCGGCGGAGCTCGACGAACGCCAGCAGCGCGCCCCAGGCGATAGAGTCGATGCGCGTGTCGGTGCCCTGGTAGAGCCGGTTGTAGCGCCAGGCCGGGTTGGTCTGAAGCCGGCCGCACACGTCGGAGAAGTGCCGGGTGCAATGGCCGAACAGCCACCAGCGCCAGCACAGCACACTCAGGCACAGCGCGAGGATGGCCGCCATTGCCCAGCGCGTGCGCCAGAGTGCGCCCAGCAGCAGCGGCCAGGCGGCATAGAAATGCTCCTCGATCGCCAGCGACCACAGGATGTTGAACGGGTGGCGCACGCCGGCCAACGTCGAGCGGTAGCCTTCCCAAAGATCATAGATGTTGGCGCCGTAGAATACGGCCGAGAACCAGCCGGCTGCCGAAATATGTCCGCCCGCCACCAGGTAGGCGAAGCCGGCGATGGCGACATAGGCCAGCCCCGCTGGCGCCAGCCGCAGCACGCGCCGCAAGTAGAAATTGGCGAGGCGAAGGCGGTTGCTGGCCAGGCTGCCGAGCAGTTGCCGGGTGATGAGATAGCCGCTGATGAAGAAAAACAGCGTCACTCCGAAAGCGCCCGGAAGCAGGCGTTCCAGCCCCGCATGGGCGGCCACGACGAGCAGGATCGCCACGGCCCTCAGCCCGTCCAGCACCGGGAGATAGAAGGTCTGTGTCGGCGCTCGAGGCGCTTCGGTGCGGGCCATCGGGTTTTGGGCCATTGAGCCTTGCATGCGAACGGGCCGATACTCGGGCGAGGTTGCGCCACCCGGCAAGGGGTGTGCGATGATGAACGCGTGCCGGATCGGGCATGAGCAGAGAAGCTGAAGGTGTATGGCCAAGACAAACCCGGACATTCCGCACAACCTGCAGCCGCGCGCCGCCGACTATGACTACGACCTGGAAGCGGCCCTGCGCAGCGTGGTGAGTCTGCGTGCCGACATACCGGGCGACGCGTTCACGGCTGGCACGCTCGGCACCGAGCGCGCGGGAAACGGCGTGTGCATCAAGGGCGGCCTGGCCGGCGGCCTGGTGCTGACGATGGGCTATCTGGTGATGGAGGCCGACAGCATCTGGCTGACCACCAATGATGGCCGTGCCGTGCCCGGCCATGCGCTGGCGGTGGATTTCGAAACCGGGTTCGGCCTGGTGCAGCCGTTGGGCAAGCTCGGCGCGCCGGAGATGGCCATCGGTGACAGCAACGCCGCCAATGTCGGCACGCCTGCTTTGCTGGCCGGCGCCGGCGGCCGGGCACGCACGATCGAGACCGAAGTCGTGGGCCGGCAGGAGTTCGCCGGTTACTGGGAGTATCTGATCGACGACGCGCTGTTTACTGCGCCCGCGCATCCGTTCTGGGGTGGCGCCGGCCTTATCGGTGCGGATGGACGGCTGCTGGGCATCGGCTCGCTCATCCTGCAGCAAAGCGACGAGCGCGGCCGGCGGGTGGACATGAACATGGTGGTACCGACCGCGCTGCTGACGCCGATCCTCGACGAGCTGGTGCAGTACGGCCATGTGCGCCGGCCGCCGCGGCCCTGGCTGGGGCTGTATGCGATGGAGGCCGAGGAGGCGGTGATGGTCGGCGGCGTCACCGATGGCGGGCCGGCCGACAAGGCGGGCCTGCGCGCCGGCGACCGCATCGTGGCAGTGGATGGCGACGAGGTGACCGAGCTGGCCGGGCTCTGGCGACGGGTGTGGAGCGCCGGCACGGCAGGCGCGCGGCTGCGGATGAGCGTGAGCCGGGACGACGATCTGTTGCATATGACGTTACATTCGGCGGCCAGGGCGGCGTTTCTGCGAGCGCCAAGGCTGCACTAAGTACGCGCTGCGCGGCTCACGGCCAGCCGCATTCATGTCCCGGCGAGGGAGCAAAAGTTTTTTTGCTTCTTTTTTTCAAAAAAGAAGGCCCTCCTGAATGCGCTTTCTCAAAGTCCTGGCCGCGCTCTCGCTCCTCCCTATCGCTCTCGTCGCCGCCGTCTGGCTAACCCTCCCTCCATCCAGCGAAACACTCCGCATCGCCGGCCTGCGCGCGCCGGTGGACATCTCGTTCGACGAGTTCGGCATCCCGCGCATTCACGCACAATCCGAGCCGGATGCGGCCGCAGCCCTCGGCTACGTCCATGCGCGCGACAGGATGTTTCAGATGGAGCTGATGCGGCGTGCGGCCTCGGGCACGCTGTCGGCCATCGTCGGCGCGCGCGCGCTGCCGGTCGATCGGATGGCGCGTATCTTCGGCGAGCGGCTGCATGCGGAAAGCTCGTTTGCTGGCCTTTCGCCGGACCTGCGCGCAATCCTGACCGCCTATGCCGCGGGGGTGAATGCCTGGATCACCGAGCGCGGACGGATGGCGGCACCGGAGTTTCTCGGCCTCGGCGCGCCGCGGCCGTGGAAGCCGTCCGACTGCCTGTTGTGGAGCGAGACGGTGAGCCTGTGGCTGGCCGACAACTACCGCACTGAGCTGTCCCGCATGGCGATGGCCGGCAAACTTCCGCCCGAGCGGATGGCCCAGCTCTGGCCGCCGACCGGCGACACGCCGGCGCCCGACAGCACGACGCCGCAAGCCCCGATCCGCCAGGGCTGGCTCGACGCGCTGCCGCACTTCCCGCAAGCCTTCACCTTGCCCGACGAAGCCTCCAACGCCTGGGCGGTTGCCGGCAGCCACACTAATACCGGTTCGGCGATGATGGCGGGCGACCCGCATCTGGCGCTGGGCTTCCCCGCGCTGTGGTATCTGGCGCGGATCGAGACGCCGGGCGGCGTGCTGGTGGGCGCCACGGCACCCGGCGTGCCGTTCCTGGTCATCGGCCGCAACGCCCATATCGGCTGGAGCTTCACCACCACAGGCATCGACACGCAGGACGTGTTCATCGAGACGCCGCTGGCGGGCGGCATGTATGCGACGCCGGACGGCCCGCGCCCGTTCGACGTGCGCGAGGAGGTGATCCACGTGCGCGGCGCGCCGGACGAGCATCTGACGGTGCGCGCCACCCGCCACGGCCCGATCATCAGCGATGGCGAGCCGGGCCCCGTGCTTGCGGTCGAGATGGCGCAGTTCCAGCTCGGCAGCCCGGCGCCCGGACTGTATGCACTGAACCATGCTGCCAGCGTGGCCGACGCAGGCCGCGCCGCCGCGATGATGACCGCGCCGATGCAGAACCTGACCGTGGCCGGCCCCGACGGGATCGGCCTGTTCACCACCGGCCAGGTGCCGGTGCGCCGCGCCGGCGACGGCAGCGTGCCTGTTTCTGGCGCCGACGGGCTGCACGACTGGACCGGCTTTGCCAGCGGCGACGCGCTGCCGCATTTCGTCAACCCCGCCGGCGGCACGGTGGAAAATGCCAACGAACGCACCGCACCGCCGGATTTCCCGGTGTTCCTCGGCCGCGACTTTCCCAAGCCGTTGCGCGCGCGCCGCATCCACGAGCTGCTTGGCGCCAAACCCGCCTTCGGCGCGGACGATTTCCAGGCCATGCAGGCCGACGATGTCAGCGTTCTCGCCCACGATGTGCTGCCCGTGCTGGCGAGCCTGCCGCGCGAGCAGGGCGTCACCGGACAGGCGCAGGCGCTGCTCGCGGCCTGGAACGGCGCGATGGACAGGAACCGGCCGGAACCGCTGATCTTCAACGATGCCGTGCAGCTCTTCGTCGCGCGCACGCTGGCCGCCAACCATGTGGCCCAAGCCGACGCCGGGCCGTGGAGCGGGTTTCTCGACTGGCTGGTCTCCCCGGACGGTGCCGTGTGGTGCAACGGCGATTGCCGGCCCGCGCTGAGCCGCGCCCTGCACGATGCCAGCGAGGAACTCGCCACCCGCTTCGGGCAGGACCCGCATGCCTGGCGCTGGGGCACGGTGCACCAGGCGGTGTTCGCGCACCCCATCCTCGCCCAGATCCCGGTAATCGGCGCAATCGCCAGCCGGCGCGTGCCCGTCGATGGCGACGACACCACCCTGTTCCGTGGGGGCAACGGTGCGCTGGGACATTTCGAGGCGCTGCACGGCGCCGCTTACCGCGGCATCTACGATGTCGCGGATCTGGAGCGCAGCCGGTTTGTGGTCACGCCTGGGCAATCGGGCAATTTTCTGAGCCCGCATGCTTGGGATTTGCTGGGGCGCTGGGCGGCGGGGCAGACGATCACCATTCCGGCGATGCCGGCTCGGGTGACTGGCGACTTACGGCTCAGCCCTTAAGCAAGGCCTTCTTTTCTGAAGAAAAGAAGCAAAAGACTTTTTTTCCGCTATCGCGATGCTCACGACGGGCATAGCGACAGCGGGCTCGATGGAGGCTGCTTCCTTTAAGCTTTCCACATCACGCCCAAACTCTGCATGATACGCTCGTCGGAACGGGAGCCGCTCGAAACACCTCGATGACCTACAAGCCGCCGCGCAGGCCCCAATTTTTCTACACCACCGCGCCCTTGCCCTGCCCCTACGTGCAGGGCCGGACCGAGCGCAAGGTCGTCACCGAAATCAACGGCCCCGATGCCGACGCGCTGCACGATCGCCTCTCCCGCGCCGGCTTCCGCCGCAGCCACAACATCGCCTACGCGCCCGTCTGCCCCAATTGCAGCGCCTGCATCCCGATCCGGATCGACACGCGGCTGTTCGAACCCGACCGCGGCCTGCGCCGCGTCGCGCGCGCCAACGAGGGTACCGACGGTTTCGAGGTGCCGGCACGCGCCACCGCCGAGCAGTTCGGCCTGTTCCAGCGTTACCAGCAGGCGCGCCACGGCGACGGCGACATGGCGACGATGAGCTTTTACGACTACCGCGCCATGGTCGAGGACACGCCGATCGAGACCATGGTCATCGAGTTCCGCGACGGTGAGGACCGCCTGGTCGGCGCGTGCTTGGCCGACCGGCTGGGTGATGGGCTATCGGCCGTCTACAGCTTTTTCGCCCCCGAACTCGCCCGCCGCTCGCTCGGCACCTACGCCATCCTGTGGCTGGTGGACCGCGCCCGCCTGCTCGGTCTGCCCTACGTGTATCTTGGTTATTGGGTGCCGGAGAGCCGCAAGATGGCCTACAAGGTGCGATTCCGCCCGAGCGAGATATTGGCCGGCGGATCGTGGCGCATGCTGACCGACGCCGACCTCCAGCCAGGCGACGAGAAGACACGGACGTTGCTGATGCCGGAGACGGCCGACCTGGGCTGAGGTTGCTTTTCACCGCCCGACGCGCTTCGTCACGCCCATGCAATCCATCCCGATAGCCGAAATACTGCGCGGCGGCCGCGTCGAATCCCGCCATTTGGGCGCCTACGTGGTGGCCGATGCGACCGGCCGGGTCGTGCAATCCGGCGGCGATCCGGAACGCGCCATTTTCCCGCGCTCGGCGATAAAGGCGTTGCAGGCGCTGCCGCTGCTGCTGTCCGGCGCCGCGGACAGGTTCGGGCTCGACGACGCAGCGCTGGCGCTGGCCTGCGCCTCGCATTCGGGTACGCCGGAACACGCGCGCATGGCGTCGGACATGCTGGCCGCGGCCGGCGCCGAGCCCGCTTGCCTGGAATGCGGCACGCATTGGCCGTCGAGTGCCACGGCCGCACGCGCGCTGGCAGCGCTCGGCGAAGTGCCGAGCGCGTTGCACAATAATTGCTCCGGCAAGCATGCGGGTTTCGTGTGCACGGCCGTGGCGAACGGCCAGGACATGGCCGGCTATGTGGGTGCCGATCACCCGACCATGCGCGGTGTGACCGAAGCGATCTCGGCGGTGCTCGGCGTCGATCTGGCGCGGCAGTCGCCGGCGATCGATGGCTGTTCGATCCCGACATATGAAATCAGGCTGGCCGATCTGGCCGCGGCTTTTGCCCGGTTCGGAGCTGGCGTGGGAATGCCCGGGGGGTTCGCCCAAGCTGCGGCGCGGCTGCGACATGCGGTGGCCGGCAACCCCGCGATGATTGCCGGTTACGGCAAGTTCGATACGGAAATGGCGATCGGGCTGGGCGAGGCGGCCTTCGTGAAGGTGGGTGCGGAAGGCGTGTATTGCGGCGCGCTGCCGTCACTGGGCCTGGGTTTTGCGCTGAAGGCGGACGATGGCGCGGTGCGTGCGGCGGAGGCGGCGACCGCCTCGTTGCTGCGGCGTCTGCTGGGAGCGAGCGCGTTGCTGGATCGGCTGGCGGCGTCTGTGCTGGTGAACTGGAATGGCATCGAGGTAGGCGCGGTGCGGGGGTGCATAGGGTAAGGCAAGCACTTCTTTTCTTCAAAAAAGAAGGCCTTCCTTCAGTCTCTCAAGCGCACGCCCCAACAATGTCGGCGACTGCGCAAAGCACAAACGCAAATGCCCCTCGCCGCCGGCACCGAATGCGCAGCCCGGTGCAAGGGCGACGCCATGTTCGTGCACGAGGCGCATGGCGAGGCCGAGACTGTCGGCAAGTCCATCGATGCCGAAGAACGCATAGAATGCGCCAGGCGGTGCGGTGAAACGCACGCGGTTCAGCCCGGCCAGCGCCTGCATGGTCATCGTGCGGCCGGCGGCGCAATAGGCGCGGAAATCCTCGACGAACGTTTCGTCGGCCAGGGCCGCGAGGGCGGCTTCCTGCACGAACTCGGCGACGCCGGAATGGGTGATTTCGACGAGCTCGGTAAAACTGTCGCGCACGCCCTGCGGCACGATGAGCCAGCCGATGCGGAAGCCGGTCATTGCCCACGCTTTGGAGAAGCTGCCGACGACGAGCACGCGGTCGTCTTGGGTGCAGATGTCGAGGATGGAGGCGGCGCGCGGGCCGTCATAGACGAGCCGGTTATAGACCTCGTCGGCAATCAGCCAGGTGCCGGTTTTACGGCAGATGTCCAGGATCGACTGCATATCGTCCGCGGTCGCGGTCCAGCCGGTGGGATTGCTGGGGCTGTTCACCCAGACTGCGCGTGCCCCGGCGAGGCGGTCGGCGAGGCGTGCGAGATCGAGCTTGAAACCGCCGTCGGGCGTGGCGTCGAGCGGGAATTCCTCGACCTCGGCGCCGCGCATGCGGCCGGCATTGGCCGAATTGGGCCAGGCCGGCGTGAGGTGCACCAGGCGTTGGCCGGGGCGCAGCAGGGCGGCCATGGCGACATTGACGGCGGCCATGCCGGAGCCGGTGACCTGCACGCGGCCTTCATCGACGGGGCGTGCATGTTGCGTGCTGAGATGGTCGGCGAGGGCCTGGCGCAATGCGGGTGCGCCGCGCACGTCCGCATAACGCGTGCGCCCGGCTTGCAGTGCGGCGGTGAGTGCTGCGTGTGCGGTGCGCGGCGCGGGCACGTCGCTTTCGCCGAAGCAGAGGAAATCGGTATCGGGGCGCGCAAAGGCGGCGCGCGAGACGGTGATGATGTGCGATCCGCTGGCGGCGGCGATGTCCATTTGGTTACTCGCTTAGGTGTGTGACGGTTGGGTGAGTGTTAACCGCAGATGACGCAGATGGCGCAGATGAGGAAGAATGAGAGAGGGCTGATACAAACCTCTCATAGCTCGATCTCGGTGATGCGAAGACGAGCAGGAGACCGGCCTCCTTCTGTGTCGCCCTGAGATTGTTGATGATCTGGGCTTTCTCGGCTTCGCCCAGCCGCTTGAGGTACTTCAACTCGACGATCACGCAATCTTGGCAAAGAAGATCGACGCGGACATGCGCGGGAAGCAGGTGCTGTTTGTAGGGTGATCGGGACGTTTGCGTCTCTGACGAACGCGATACCGCGTCATTCCAGTCCGATCGCCAGCGCCTGCTGATAAACGCGTTCCAGAAACTTCGCACCGGGCACCCGGTGAACCTCCATCGCAGCACCGATGATCGCATCCAGGCGCGCATCGCCATCTGCGTTCATTTGCGACAACTGCGGTAGACCTTCCTTCTCACACCTTCCGCATAACAAACATCGCCTGCTCGCCGAACAGATTCGCCAGCCAGAGTGATCGCCGCCAAGGCGATTTGCGCCCGGCGTCGTCCACCGCCAACCACTGCTCCACAGCGTATCCGTCGCGCGAACACAATTCGCGGAAATCCAGTATCGTGCACGGGTGGATGTTCGGGGTTTCGTACCACGGCCGGCTCCAGGTTGCCGTGTTCGGCATGCGGCCGGTGCGCAGCAATTGCAGGCGCACTTGCCAGTGGCCGAAATTTGGGAAGCTCACCAGCGCGCGCGTGCCGATGCGCAGCATCTGTCGCAGCACTTCGCGCGGGCGTTCGACGGCCTGCAAGGTACGTGTCAGGACCACGTAGTCGAATGCGTTGTCCGGGTATTGCGCGAGATCGTTGTCGGCATCGCCGTGCATCACCGGCAGGCCATGGGCGACGGCGTGGGTGACTTCGGCCATGTCGATTTCGATGCCGCGCGCGTCGCAGCCGCGGGTGCGGAACAGATGCTCGATGAGCGTGCCGTCGCCGCTGCCGATGTCGAGCACCCGGCTGCCTGGCTCGATGAGGCTGGCGATGAGTTGCAGGTCGACGCGCATGGTTCAGGCGATCCCCGCATGTTCGGCGCAGCCCGAGAGGAAGCCGGCGATGGTGCGGTGGAAATCCGGCTCGTCGAGAAGGAACGCGTCGTGGCCTCGATCGGTCTCGATCTCGACAAAACTCACGTTGGCCGCGGCACGGTTGAGCGCACGGGCGACGGCGCGCGATTGCGCGGTGGGGAACAGCCAGTCCGACGTGAAGGAGACGAGCAGGAAGCGCGTTTTCGTGCCGGCGAAGGCTGCCGAAAGATCGCCGTCATGTTCGGCGGCGAGATCGAACCAGTCCATCGCGCGGGTGACGGTGAGATAGGAGTTGGCGTCGAAACGGCGCACGAAACTGCTGCCCTGGTGGCGCAGATAGCTTTCCACTTCGAACACATCGCCGAAAAAGCTGGTGGCGGCCTCGTTGCCGGCTTCCGGCGCGGGGCGTGTCTTGCGGCCGAATTTGCGTGTCAGCGCTTCCTCGGAAAGATAGGTGATGTGCGCCATCATGCGTGCGACCGCGAGGCCGCGCGCGGGTATGCGCCCCTCTGCCCAGTAACGGCCGGCGCAGAAATCGGGGTCGGCGGCAATCGCCTGGCGGCTGACCTCGTTGAACGCGATGTTCTGCGCCGAATGGTAGGCGGCCGCGGCAATCGGGATGGCGGCGAAGACGCGGTCCGGAAAGCTCTCGGCCCATTGCAGCACCTGCATGCCGCCCATCGAGCCGCCGACGACGGCGAACAGTCGCTCGACGCCCAGATGCGCCATCAGCATCTGCTGCGCCCGCACCATGTCGCGCAGCGTGATGGGCGGAAAGTCGGTGCCCCATATATCGCCGCCCTCGCGCGTGCTGCGCGGGCCGGTGCTGCCCATGCAGCCGCCAAGCACGTTGCTGCACACGACGAAGAAGCGGTTCGTGTCGATCGGCAGGCCGGGGCCCACCAGCGTATCCCACCAGCCTGGCTTGCCCGTGACGGGATGGGGTTCGGCCACATATTGGTCGCCGGTGAGCGCGTGGCAGACGAGGATGGCGTTGGAGCGGGCGGCGTTCAGCGCGCCGTAGGTGCGGTAAGCGAGATCGAACGCGACCAGGGTCTGGCCGCATTCCAGGGCGAGGC
Source organism: uncultured Alphaproteobacteria bacterium (assembly GCA_963848205.1). Lineage (GTDB taxonomy): Bacteria > Pseudomonadota > Alphaproteobacteria > Acetobacterales > Acetobacteraceae > BOG-908. The sequence goes on from CAWKCV010000005.1 coordinate 46,613, forward strand.
CCTGCGGGAAGTGCGCCGATTGGTGGGTGGCGGGCGCTGTGTCCATGGCTGTTTGTTCCAGTGAGCTTAAGGCCTTCTTTTCTGAAGAAAAGAAGCAAAAGACTTTTGTTCCGCTGTCGCGATGCTCGCGATGAGATGCGACGCCGGTTTCTACATCTTCATGTCTTTCATCGAATCGTCCATTTTGGTCTGCTTGACCGGTTGCTTGCGCAGGCTGGCAATCTCCGCCTGCAGCGCTGTCGGGTCCGTCCAGCCTGGTGGCCGCATGGCGCGCAGCCAGCCATCGCCGTCGATGAGAAACTGCGTGCCTGCCGGTGCCGCACCGCCTGCGAGGATGGCATAGGCCGCCTGCAAATTCGCGTCCGTGGCTTCGACGGTTACCAGGCCGGGCGCGGGCGGCAACGGGTGCGATATTGGTCCGATGACGAGGCGCACGAAGCGTGCCTGCGGGTCGGGGCGCCGGGTGGCCAGGCCCGGCGCCTGCACCGGGTGCGGCCAAGCGTCCATCATGCGGTAGGCGGCGCCGGCGTTCAGCGCGTGGATGTAGTCGATGAGGGCCCAGCGTTGGTCCTCGTCGAGCGTCTGGGCGAAGCCGGGCATGGCCTGCCGGCCCTCGGGCGTGCGGATGCCGCTGGTCAGCCACCAGAAAAGCTGGCCATCGCTGTGCATCCACAGATGCGCGGCGGTGAGGTTTGCCGGCGGCGCGGGCAGAGCGCGGGCGAGCGGGCCGTCGCCCTGGCCGCCGGCCCCATGGCAGACCGCGCAGTGCTGGGCGAAGAGAGAGCGGCCGGCAACGATGGAGTCCGCCGAGAAGCCGGTGGGTGAACGATAGAAGCTGGTGGGCGTAGCGTCGGCCAGCAGCAGGTCGAAATGCGGGATGGTGAACCAGGCGATGAGCGCGGCTGCGGCCAGCGCCGGCAGTCGGAACCGGCGCTTGGCGAGGGCGAGCAGCAGCAGCACTGCGGCGGCGGCGAGTGCGATGGTCGCCCGCGCCACCTCATGGGCGAAATCCGCGTCCTCATGGATGGCGTCGAGGCTGAATTGCTTATCGAACGGCCAGAGCGGCTGCAGGTGCATGGAAGGCGGCAGGCCGCTCAATATGGCGGCCGCCACGATGATGCAGAGCGCCACGCCGGTTTGCAGCGCGATGCTGCGCACCAGGACGGCGCGTGCCACATCCGGATGGTGGCGCAGCAAGGCGGGGGCGAACCGATAGCGGTGGGCGAGAGCGAAGCAGAACAGCACGGCGAACAAAGCGAGCTTGACCAGCGCCATCCAGCCATACGCCGTACCGACGAGCCCGGGGACCGACGCGACCAGCACCCAGCTTTGATAGGCGGCCGAGACCAGCAGCGCCACGAGGCAGAGTTTGCCCACGGGGGAGAACTGGCGCGCGGCGGCGGCGGCGAACGGCGGGGGCGCATGGCGGATCGTCAGCAGCAGCGGCAGCAGGCCGCCGAGCCAGGCGCCGGCGCCAAGCAGATGGACGATGTCCGCGGCCAGCAGCCAGCTTGGGCCTGTATGCATCGAGGCGGCGTGGCTGTGGCCGGCTTCGAGGAGCAGGGCGATCGTGGCCGCGGCGAGTGCCCAGGCCTGTCGGCCCGGTTGATCGCGCCGGCCCTGCAGCAGGAATGTGGCCACGAGCATGGCGAGCTGGGCGGCGATGACGTGACCGAATCGGGTATCGGCCAGCACTTTTGGCACGGTTCGGGCAAGCGTGCCGGCGGTGTCCGTGTCGGCGAAATCGGCGGACTGGACGCAGAGCCAGGCGATGCCGGCTGCAAGGGCGACGGCGGCGCTGGCTTGGGAGACGCGCAGCAGCCGGCGTTTCAGGCTGGCGCTGAGGTCGGCCGGCGCGCGTGTGAGCGCGCGCGGCAGAACGACAAGGCGGAACACCAGGGTTCCGAATGCCGACAGCAGCGCGGTGACGGTGAGGTCGCGTGCGGCGCTGACCCAAACGCCGCCTTGCAGGTCGAAGGGCGGAATCATCGGGCCGGCGTGCCGGTTGGCGCGCTGACGGTGAAGTGGAACTTGCCCTGCGTCTTGTGGGTGTCCACCGAAGTGACATGCCAGATGACCGTATAGGCACCGGTGGCCAATGGTCTGACCGGCACGGCGAACCGGCTGGGCGCGCCGGCAATGTGCGCAAGCGCGGTGGTGACGCTGGCGCCGGCGCTGTCCTGCACCTCGATGCGCGAGAAATCCGGCTCGATGGCCTGGGTGAAGGTCAGCACGATCTGCGGCGGCGAAGCGGCCACGACGCTGCCGACGCGCGGTTGCGCCGAATCGAGAAAGGCGTGCGCCTGGGCAGTCGGGATGGCTGCCAGGGAAGCCAGTATCATGGTGGCAGCGCGCGTGATCGCAGCCGGAGTGCTCATGGCGGACTCGCCTTTCATTGCAGCCAACGCACCAGCGGGGCGCCGATGGAGTTGGGATAAAGGTCGTCCAGGAACACATGGAGTTGCAGGGTGAAGCCGACATTCGTGCCGGCCGCCTTGTTGGCGGGGATCAGAGCTTCGAGCCCGACCTGGTACCAGGTCCGCAGATAGATCACGCCGGGCGCCACCGTCCACGCAGCGGGCACGTTGTTGGGCGAGGTGGTGCCGGACTGGTAGGTGACCTCGACGAGGGGGATCAGATGGGCCAGCGGCTCGGGCAGGCCGTAATCCTTGATCTGGGATTGCAGGTAGGGAACGCTGTATTGGATCGACAATCCGCCGATCACCTCGTTCGGGTTGCCGTTACTGAACTGGAAGGACTGCAGCTGCGATTGCGGTGAGAGCCCCGCCGTCGCGGCCGCATTCGGCACCAGGCGCGCCTTCAGATTTCTATCGGAAAACGCGTAGCTGACCTCGCCGGTGAATGCGATCGGTTGCAGCAGCGGGATCGGGATCTCCTGAAGATCCTTGCCGAAATAGAGCGTCGGCGCGGTGTTGCCGTAGGCGTCGGCGCCAATGTGGGTGGTGCCGGTATGGCCGAACTCGCGGATGACACCCAGTGCCAGGATGAAATCGTGGTCGGGGCTGAGGCAGTCCGACCATTTGCCAGTCACGACGAGGTCGTTCCAGCCGGCCTGCGTTTTGGCACCGTTCGTCTGGTTGACGTTGTAGCCGTCGTTGATGGCGAAGCCGACATTGTCGGTCAGCCGCTTGTCGTATTCGAACTGGAAAGTCGTGTCGTGCCCCGGGCCCGGCCCATCGCCGGATGCGGCACGGGTATAGACGATTTGCGGCAGGGTGGCCTCGTCGGCGACACCCGGGTCGTCGAGGGTGAGGGTGACGGGATAGACGCGGCTGCCACAAACAGCGTGCGCCTCGGCCTCTCGGGAAAAGAGCGTGCCGAAACCGGCCAAGCAGACAAAAGCCGCGGCTGCGCGAGAGTGAAAACTGATCAATGCAGTAATCCTGGCAAGAGAGCGGATAAGGCGTCTCAGACCAGGCGGGGCGGCCCTCTTGCGTCGAACGCAGCGACGACGGGTGGGAGCCACGTTGCGGTTGCGACAAATGGGGCGTCGGTGTTGGCCGATGGCCGGCGCGGCGCGGGTGAGGCAATGCCGCCGGGCAGAACGATGACGTGCGACGCCAAGGCTGCGCAGAACGGACATTGGAGACAATCCATGCCGTGACGGCCGGGTGCGTGGTGGGCAGGTGCTGCGTCGTCCCCCGGTGCGCCGCAGATATGGCCGTAGCCTGCCCCGAACGGCGTCGCATGTGGCACGGCCATCGCCGCCGGGCCGAGCGGCATCTGCAGCAGCACTGCGAGCAGCGCCGCCCAGACGGCAGGCAGGCTGCGCCGGAGCATGTTCACGCGGCCGAACCTAGCATCCGTCGTGCAGATGCCAAGTCACGGCCGCTTTTGGGTGGCGTCAGTAAACGACGCAGCGGCCGGGATGCACGCCGCCGTAAGGGCCCACATAGCCGGGGCGGCAGGCGCAGGCGCTGACGGAGATTGTCAGCCCGAGCAGCATGAGGGCGGTGAACAGATTGCGCATGGCGTGTCCTTTTCGAACGGTTCGACGCGGCGCTGTAGAGCATGGCCATGTGACGGGATCGGGGCGATTGCGAAACACAGTGCAACGCCGGCGATTGGACGGGCGGGCGCCCGTGCGCTATGGCGCGCCTCCCTTTCGGAGCTTCGCGCGCGTGTTCCGCCTTGCCGCTTTTGCCGTGCTCGCCTCGGCTTTGCCTATCTTCCCGCAACCGGCTGCCGCGCATGCCGTGCTGATCGACAGCACGCCGGCGCCGCTCGGCCATGTGGCCGCCGGGCACCTGGCGGTGACACTTCGCTACAACAGCCGCATCGATGCCGGCCGCTCCAAGCTGGTGCTGGTGCATGGCGACGATCGCACGCGGCTGACGCAGACGGATGCGGCCAGCGAGGATACGCTGCGCACCGAATTCGATGTGCAGCCTGGCGCCTACACCATCCGCTGGCAGGTGCTCGCGACCGACGGCCACATCACGCGCGGCGACGTGCCGTTCACCGTGGACGGTGCGGCCGCCACAGTAGCCGCGCACTGAATTGGACCGCCTTGTCGACCTGATCGGCTATTTCGGCATCCTGCTGCATGGGCTGGTGATCGTCAGCCAGTCCATGGCGCTGGGTGGGGCGCTGTTCCTGGTGCTTGTGGCCCGTCCGTTCGTGGGCGTGCTGGGCGCGGACATCGCACGGCGCACGGCGCTGATCGCCGCCTGGAGTGCGGCGGCGCTGGTGGGCGTGGAAGTGGTCAATGTCGGGCTGCAGACGGCGGTGCTGGTGACCACGCTCGATCTGCCGGTGAGCAACATATTGCGCGCGCATTTCGCTATCGCCGGCATCATCAAGACGGTGGCCGGCGGTGTGCTGGGGCTGCTGCTGTGGCGGGGCGCGGGCGCGGTCTGGCTTGCAGTGGCCGGCGTGGTGGAACTCGCGGCGGCGACGCTGACGACCCATGCGGCCGCACGCCTGAGCGCCAACGGCGTGCTGCTGGGCGTCGAAGCGCTGCACCAGTTGGGTGCGGCGATCTGGATCGGCGGGATTCCGTGCTTCGTGATGGCGCTGGCCCGGCTGCGCGACGGCGGGGCGCTGCGGCTGGTGGGTAGCCGGTTCTCCCGCATGTCGATGGCGGGTGTCGCCTGCATTCTCGCCTCCGGGCTGGTGATGAGCCTGTATTACATCGGCTCGCTGCCGGCTTTGTATGGCACGGCGTATGGCGTGATGGTGGGCGCCAAGATCGGCATGTTCACCATGCTGCTGGCGCTGGGGTTGGGCAATTACCTGGTGACCGAGCGGTTGCGCCGCGATCCGGCGACGCCTGTTCTGCGCATGCGCCGGTTCGCGGAGGTGGAGATCGGCATCGGGTTCACGGTGTTCTTCGCCGCGGCCTCACTGACGTCCGTGCCGCCGGCGATCGACCTCACCACCGATCGCGCAAGCTGGCACGAGATCGTGGAGCGCGACCTCTCGCCGCGCCTGCCGAGCCTGGTCTCCCCCGACCATGCGGGATTGGCCATTCCCGCGTTACAGGCCGAGTTGGACAAGCAGGCCGCTTCCCGCCGGGCGCAGCCGCGTGCGGCTTTCGTGGAGGGCTCGGGCGACCTGCCGCCGCGCAACGCGGCCGATATCGCCTGGTCGGAATACAACCACCATTGGGCCGGGTTGTTCGTGCTGGCGATCGGCGTGCTGGCGCTGATGAACCGCGCGGGCGTGCGGTGGGCGCGCAACTGGCCGCTGGTGTTCCTGGGCTTGTCGGCATTCCTGTTCGTGCGGTCCGATCCGGAAGTGTGGCCGCTGGGTCAGATAGGTTTGCTGGAATCGCTGCGCGACGCGGAGGTGGTGCAGCACCGTCTGTTCGCAACGATGCCGCTGCTGTTCGGTTTGTTCGAATGGGGCGTGCGCACCGGGCGGCTGCGCAGCCGGGCGGCGGCGCATGTGTTTCCGCTGGTGTGCGCGGGCGGCGGCGCGCTGCTGCTGACGCATAACCATACGATCGCCAACGTGAAGGACGCGCTGCTGATCGAGTTCACGCATACGCCGCTGGCGCTGGCCTCGATCCTGGCCGGCTGGTCGCGCTGGCTCGAACTGCGTCTGCCGTCGCAGGCACGTACGGGGCGATGGGCGGGCTGGGTTTGGCCTGGGTGTTTTGTGTTTATCGGGTTGTTGCTGGTTTTCTACAGGGAGGCTTAGGAAGGAAGAGTCTTCTTTTCTGAAGAAAAGAAGCAAAAGACTTTTGGTACGCTGTCGCGAGCTCGTGGTAGCAGAGTAGGGTTGTTCCGCACGTCAGGAGCTGCACGCCTCATGAGGTCTTTCATTCTCGCTACCGCTGCGCTGGGCTGTTTTGCCACCGCTGCCGCGCAGACTAGGACGCCCGCCAACGAAATGCCGGCACATCTGGTGCCGCAGAGCAAATCCTGGGATTACGAGCGTCGCGATGTGATGATTCCCATGCGGGATGGCGTCAAGCTGCACACGGTCATCATCCTGCCGAAACGCGCCGATCACGCGCCGATCCTGCTGACGCGCACGCCCTACAACGCCGACGAACTCACGACTTATGCGAATAGCGGGCGCGAGATCGGGGCGCTGGACGGCTACGACAATGCGGACGACGTCATCGTGCAGGCCGGCTACATACGGGTCGTGCAGGACGTGCGTGGCAAGTACAAGTCGCAAGGCGAATACGTCATGAACCGTCCGCCCGTGGGCAAGCTGAACAATAGCGGCGTGGACGACAGTACCGACTGCTACGACACGATCGACTGGCTCGTGCACAACGTGCCTGAAACGAACAAGCGCGTTGGCACCATCGGCATTTCCTACGATGGCTGGACGACGCTGATGAGCATGTTCCACCCGCATCCGGCGCTGAAAGTTGCGGTGCCGATGAACCCGATGGTGGATGGCTGGATGGGCGATGACTGGTTCCATCGCGGTGCATTCCGCCAGCTCGGCAGCCTGAATTATATCTACGAACAGGAAGGCACGCCCGACAACAAGGAGAAATGGTGGACCGACCATTACGACGACTACGACGCCTTTTTAGAGCTGGGCAGCGCCGGCGCGATGGCGGACAGCCACGCGGAAAAACAAGTCGGCTTCTATAATCGGCTGACCGAACACCCCGCCTATGACGATTGGTGGCGCGCGCAGGCTGTCGACAAGCTGCTGGCCAAGGAAGGGCTGCATGTGCCGACCATGATCGTGCACAGCCTTTACGATCAGGAAGACATCTACGGCGCGCCGGCGGTGTGGAAGGCGTTGCACAACCTGCCTGGTGCTGACGGCAATCTTTTCTTCGTGGCCGGCCCGTGGCACCACGGCCAGGAGATACGCAGCGCCGAGCATCTGGGCGATGTGCATTGGGGCAGCGATACGGCGCTGGAGTTCCGCAAAAACGTGCTGCTGCCGTTCCTCGATCATTATCTGCGCGATGACGCGCCGCCGATGAACGTGTCGCGCGTCACCATGTTCGAGACGGGCACAAACCGATGGCTGCGGCTGCATGATTGGCCGCAAGGTTGCGCGGGCGATTGCCCGATCCACACCGTGGCGATGCATCTGCTGCCCGGCCGGAAGCTCTCGCCCGACGCCGCTCCCGATAGGGATGCTGCTTCGACCTATATATCCGATCCGGCGACACCCGTGCCGTTCGTTGCCCGACCGGTGCATATGTTGGAAGACGGCGAGGGCGATGCGTGGCGCAAATGGCTGTCCGACGACCAGCGCGAGGCGAGCACCCGGCCGGATGTGCTGACCTTCACCACCGATCGCTTGACGGCGCCAATGAAGATCGCCGGAGAGCCGGTGGCAAAATTGGTCGCCAGCATCACCGGCACGGATGTGGATTTCGTGGTAAAGGTGATCGACGTGTTTCCGGACGTCGTGCCGCAGATGAACGCGATGGGCGGGTATCAGCTGATGGTCTCCGCCGACATTCTGCGCGGCCGCTACCGCGACGGGCTCGACAAGCCGAAACCGGTACCCGCGAACCAGAAACAGGCCTACGATTTCGCGCTGCCCAACGCGAATCACGTGTTCCTGCCCGGCCATCGCATCATGGTGCAGGTGCAGTCCACTTGGTTTCCGCTCTACGATCGCAACCCGCAGACCTATGTGGACAACATCTTCTTCGCCAAACCAGGCGACTACCGGCCAATGAGCGTGACCGTGTATCCACAGAGCAGGGTCGAGCTTCCCGCAGTGCAATCGGACCGCTAGCCCGTCCCGGAGTCCGCGACAGCGTCCCAAAAGTCTTTTGCTTCTTTTCTTCAGAAAAGAAGAATCTTCCTTACGCTTTCACCACCTTCGGCGGTAAATCCAGCTTCAACGACAATTCCTTCAGCCGTGCCGGAGGCACCTCCGCCGGTGCGCCCATCAACAAATCCTCGCCCTGCTGATTGAGCGGGAACAGGATCACTTCGCGGATGTTCGGCTCGTCGGCCAGCAGCATCACCATGCGGTCCACGCCTGGCGCGGAGCCGCCATGCGGCGGGGCGCCGTAGCGGAACGCGTTGAGCATGCCGCCGAAGCGGGCTTCGACATCCTGCTGGGTATAGCCGGCGATTTCGAAAGCGCGGATCATGATGTCCGGGCGGTGGTTGCGGATGGCGCCGGACGAGAGTTCGATGCCGTTGCAGACGATGTCGTATTGGAACGCCTTGATGGTGAGCGGGTCCTGGCGTTCGAGCGCTTCCATGCCGCCTTGCGGCATGCTGAACGGGTTGTGGCTGAAATCGATCTGCTTGGTTTCCTCGTTCAGCTCGTACATCGGGAAATCGACGACCCAGCAAAAACGGAACGCGTCTTTTTCGTAGAGTTCGAGTTCCTGGCCGATGCGGTTTCGCACGGCGCCCGCGAATTTCTGCGCGTCCTCCTGCTTGCCCGCGGCAAAGAACACCGCGTCGCCGGGTTGTAGTTGGCAGGCGGCGCGTATGGCTTCCAGCCTTTCGGGTTCGAGGTTTTTCGCGATCGGGCCTTTGGCGGCGCCGTCTTCGTAGATGATGTAGCCGAGGCCGCCGGCACCTTCCGCGCGCGCCCATTCGTTGAGCTTGTCGAAGAAGCCGCGCGGGCGCGGGCCGGCGCCGGGGGCGGGGATGGCACGAACGATGCCGCCGCCGGCTGCGATCTTGGCGAACAGGCCGAAACCGCTGCCGGCAAAATGCGCGGTGACATCGGTGATGCGCAGAGGATTGCGCAGATCGGGCTTGTCGGAGCCGAATTCGAGCAGCGCCTGGTCGTAGGCGATGCGCTGGAAGGGCGGCTTGTCGACCGCGCGGCCGCGGCTGAATTCCTCGAATACGCCGGCGATCACGGGCTCGATGGTGGCGAACACGTCTTCCTGCGTCACGTAGCTCATCTCGAAATCGAGCTGGTAGAATTCGCCGGGCGAGCGGTCGGCGCGGCTGGCTTCGTCACGAAAACACGGTGCTATCTGGAAGTAGCGGTCGAAGCCGGCGACCATCAGCAACTGCTTGAACTGCTGCGGCGCCTGCGGAAGAGCGTAGAATTTCCCGGGATGATTGCGCGCGGGCACCAGGAAGTCGCGGGCACCTTCGGGCGAGCTCGCGGTCAGGATCGGCGTCTGGAATTCGGTGAAGCCCTGCTCGACCATGCGGCGGCGCAGCGAGGCGATGATGCCGGCGCGCAGCATCATGTTGGCGTGCACACGCTCGCGACGCAGGTCGATATAGCGATGCGTGAGACGCGTCTCGTCGGAATAGGTCTCGGTGCCCGCCACCTGCATCGGCAGCACGTCGGCGGTCGATTGCACAACGATGTCGCGCACCAGCAATTCCACGTCGCCGGTCGGCAGACGCGGGTTGCGGGTGGCCTCAGCGCGCGCGACCACGTCGCCGGTGACGGTGATGCAGCTTTCCACGCGCAGATGCTCCACGGTGGCCAGAGCGGCCGAGCCGGTGGGGAACACGAGCTGGGTGAGGCCGTAATGGTCGCGCAAGTCGATGAACAGCAAGCCACCATGGTCGCGCTTGCTGTGGATCCAGCCCGAGAGGCGGGCGGTGGTGCCGGCGTCGGACGCACGGAGGGCGCCGCTGGTGTGGGTGCGGTAGGGGTGCATCCGGGGTGATTGGGGGAATGGGTAAAACGGGTCAAGGAAGGAAGCAGTCCTTTTTTGAAAAAAAGGACCAAAAGACTTTCATTCTGCTGTCGCGGCGCTTACGGCGGGGAACGCTTCGTGGCAGAAGTTTTTTGGTCCTTTTTATCAAAAAAGGACTGCTTCCTTTCTTTTTCTCCCCTAATACACCGAATGCCCCGCCCCCAGCGCGACACCTTCGCGCCCCCCGTCCTCATCACCCAAAGCGCCGACCTGGCCGCCCTTTGCGAACGATTGTCCGCCGAGCCCTACGTCACGGTCGATACCGAATTCATGCGCGAGCGCACCTACTGGCCCGAACTCTGTGTCGTGCAGCTCGGCGGCATCGCCGATGTGGCCGTCGTCGACGCGCTGGCGCCGGGCCTGGACCTCGCCCCGCTTGGCCGCCTGTTCGCCGACACCAACGTGGTCAAGGTGTTCCACGCGGCACGGCAGGACGTGGAGATTTTCCTGCAATTGTTCGAGGCGGTGCCGGTGCCGCTGTTCGACACGCAGGTGGCCGCCATGGTGGCAGGCTTCGGCGACCAGGTCGGCTACGACAGCCTGGTGGCGGGCTTGGCCGGCGGGCAGATCGACAAGGCGCACCGGTTTTCGGACTGGTCGGCCCGGCCGCTGAGCCCGGCACAGGTCGCCTATGCCGCGGCGGACGTGACGCATCTGCGCACCGTTTATGAACGGCTGACGGCGCGGCTCGAGCGCGAAGGGCGGCTTGCCTGGGTGGCCGAGGAAATGGCCGTGCTGGCCGAGCCCTCCACCTATCGGCCGGACCCCGAGACGATGTGGGAGCGCTTGCGGCCGCGCACGAGCAACCGGCGCATGCTGGGAGCGCTGCGGGCGATCGCGGCCTGGCGCGAGCGGGAGGCGCAGCGGATCAACATCCCGCGCCAGCGGCTGGTCAAGGATGAGAGCTTGCTGGAGATTGCCGCCACGCTGCCGACCAGTGCCGAGGCACTGGGGCGCATCCGGGGTGTCACGCGCGGATTTGCCGACGGCGGCACCGGCCAATCCCTGCTGGCGGCGATCGCGCATAGTCTGGCCTTGCCAGAAGAGGCGTTGCCCGAAGCGCGTGCGGCGCGCGAGGGGGCGCGGCCGTCGCCCGCTTTGGTGGCGCTGCTCAAGGTGCTGCTGGCGGAAAAGGCCGAGACGCACGACGTGGCGCCACGGCTGCTTGCGTCCTCGGACGATATCGACCGGCTGGCGAGCGAGGAGAACCCGGACGTGCCGGCCCTGCATGGCTGGCGGGCAACGGTATTCGGCGAAGATGCGATGGCGCTCAAGCAGGGGCGTATTGCGCTTGGTGTCGCGGGCAAGCGGATCAAGCTGATCCGGAGCTGAAGGCTGGCGTCGGCGTGGGGGCGATGGCAGGCTGGCCGTGCAGGTGGAGACACAGACGGATGAATGTGGTTGCGCGTGGTGCCGTGCTGCTGGCTGTCTCGACCACGCCCGTGGCGATGGCGCACGCGGCGGGCGCGGCGCCCGACTACGGCCAGGCATCGTCGTGGGTATGCCGGCCCGGTCAGGAAGCGCCGTGCACCAGCGGGCTCGATGCGATGGCGGTGCAGGCGGACGGCACGCGCACGTCCGAACCGTTCACGCAAGCGGCCGATGCGCCGATCGACTGTTTCTATGTCTATCCGACCGTCTCGCACGAGCCGACGCCGTATAGCGACATGACCGCGACCCCCGAGGTGGTGGCCGTGGTGCACGACCAGGCAGGGCGGCTGACGCAGCGATGCCGGCTGTTCGCGCCGATCTACCGGCAACTGACCGAAGCGGGGCTGCACGCGCAGTTTGCCGCGGGCGGCAAGCTGGATTGGTCGGGCCCGTATGCGGACGTGCTGGCGGCGTGGCGCTGGTATCTGGCGCACGACAATCATGGGCGCGGCGTGGTTCTGGTGGGGCATAGCCAGGGGACGATCCTGCTGCAGCGGTTACTGGCCGAGCAGATCGACGGGACAGGCGCGCAAGCCGTGCTGGTCTCGGCGTTCCTGGCGGGCGACCCTGGCCTGGCGGTGCCGAAGGGGGGCGTCGTTGGCGGTACGTTCCGGCATGTGAAGCTGTGCGCGGCGGCGGCGCAGACCGGGTGTGCGTATGCCTGGGGCAGCTACATGGCGAGCGACACGGCGAGCCCGCGTCTGTTCGGCAACAATCCGGGCGGCGGCGATGGCTCCGCCGGGTGTGACATTCCGGCGGCGCCCGGTGGCGGTTCAGGAGCGCTGAAGACATATTTTCATCGGCCGGCTTACGCGCCGGAGAGCGATCCGCCCTGGGTGGAACTGATCGGCCAATTGTCGGGCGCATGCGTGGCGGACCGGGAAGGCGCTGTGGCGCGGGTGCGCGTGGAGCCGGGCCGGTTTGCCGACATTTTGCGCGCCAAGCTGGTTTCGAGGCGGCCTGGATGGGGCATGCATGTGCTCGATATCGCGTTGGAGCTGGGCAATATCGTGGACGTGGTGGGCAGCGAGAGTGCGGCCTGGGTAAAGGCGCATCCGGCGAGGTGAAGCAAAAAACTTGTGCTTTCGCTGTCGCGGACCTCGGAACCGGCGCACGCCAAATAGCCAAAAGTTTTCTGGCCCTTTTTTTCAAAAACGGACTGCTTGCCTAACTACCGCCCCGCCAGCCTTCTCACCTGGGCGAGCGACCCCGCCGCGCGTTCGCCCGGCTCGCGCATGTATCACGCACACTCGCTGGCGCCGCACCGCGTGCAAATCCCCCCATTGCGCACCGGCGCGGGTTTTCTCGAAACCTGGCGCGTGCATCAGCGCCCGGAAAATGCGGACTGGCGCGCCGGTTTCTACGACAGCATGGCGCCGGCGACGTTCGTGTTCCGCGATGCACTATGCACCGCGTCTGCCGGCATTCTGACGCTGGACGACGAGGTGGTTGTGGAAACGCTGCTGCATACCGATCCGGCGCTGCACCATTACCGCGCGACGGAGGATGGACTCGTTCTGGACGCGCGCCGGACGAGCGTGCTCGAAGGCAGCTCGATCAGTATCCTGGCAGGTGCGGGAAGCAACTATTACCATGCGACGATGGAAAGTGCCGCGCGCCTGGCGATGATCCCGCCCGACGAGCTGCACGGTGCGGATCGGTTGCTGTATCCGGCCAATGCAGTGGGCGTCGAGTTCGCGCTGCGTCGTTATGGGCTGCCGGAGCGGCTCGCATTGCGTCCGGTGCGGGACGACGAGATGCTGTTGTGCGAGCGGCTGGTATATCCGTGGAGCGTGCACGGTGAGTCGCATTATCATCGATGCACGCTGGCGTTTTTCGATACCGTTTCGGCCAGCGTGGCAACGGGCGCCGCGGCGATGCCGACCCGTTTCTACATCGATCGGCGCGGTACCGCGGCGCGGCGGCTGGTCAACGAGGATGAGCTGGTGGGCGCGCTCGCCGCACTCGGGGTGGCCGCGATCCGGCCGGAGACACTGACTCTGCCCGACCAGATCAGGTTGTTTCGCGAAGCGGACCTGGTGGTGGCGCCACATGGGGCCGGGCTGACCAATATCGGCTATTGCCGGTCGGGCGCCGCGGTCCTGGAGCTGTTCCCGAGCGATTTCGTGGTGTGGTGTTATAGGCCGTTAGCGGCGCTGCGGAGTCTTCGTTACGATTGCGTGTTGGGCCGAGCCGAGCCCGCGAGCTGGCGCGTGTCGATCGCCCACGTCGCCGCCGCCGTCGCATACCTGGAACAATAAACCGCAAGCACGCGACAGCGGAGCAAAAGTTTTTTGCTTCTTTTTTCCAAAAAAGAAGTCTCGCCTTAAGTAAACGCGACCTGAAGCCGCTCCGCTCCCGCATACGCCGTCGTCACCCATCCCCCCGCAGGCACGAACGTCTTCCCCGTCCAAGAACCACACGTCACGATCTGTCCGGCACGCAGGCCGCCGGCCCACACCGCACCTTCGTTGGCAAGCCACGCGATCAGGCGCAGCATGTCGCCGGCAGGATTGGCGGTCGCGATCTTCACATCGCCATTGCTGATCGTCTGCTCCACACGCGCAGGCACCTGGTGCATCGGGTCCCCCAACGACGCTGTAAAAGCTGCGATTTCTTCTCCGACGATAAAACCGCCCGATTGGATGAAGTCGGCGAGCAGTGCGAGGGGATTGGCGCGGTCTGGGTCGGTGAGGCGCGACTGCAGCAGCTCGATACCGGGATGGCAGCTTTCGAGTGCGGCCGCCATGTCGGAATGTGTGTAGGGGTCGCTGCGCGGCGGCAGATCGCGGCCGAGCCGGAAGCAGATTTCAGACTCCACTTCGCGCTGGGTGAAGATAGTGGAATTGATCGGTACACGAGCGGGGAAGAAGCTGTTCGCCGGCAGCGGCGCGCAGCTGATCGGGCCGTCCGGCCCCGGTGCGCCGACCTTCCAGCCGCCAATATCGCCCAGCTCGGCCATCACCAACCGTTGCACGCGATAAGCCTGGCCCGCATCCGCCGGAATCGCGTTGTTGGGCACCTTGGGTCCGCCATTGCGGGCGGCCAGCAGCAGGCTGGCCAGCTCAATATCGGTCATCTTGTAAGCATGGCTCCGGTTTGCGTTTCCGGGGTCAATAGCTGACAACGCCGGCCTATGCAGCTTTTCACGAATTGGGCCGGGCTGCCCGCGGCGTCTCGCGGGGCGACGGTGGCCCTCGGCAATTTCGACGGCGTCCATCTCGGCCACGCCCACCTGGTCCGTGCTGCCCATCGCGCGCGGCCGGAGCGCCCCCTGGCCGTGCTGACGTTCGAGCCGCACCCGCGCGAGCTGTTCCGGCCGGACGACCCGCCGTTCCGGCTGTCGCTCTCGGCCGAGCGTGCGGACGCATTGGCTGCACTGGGCGTCCGCATCGTCTATGAACTTGCCTTTTCGCACGAATTCTCGCTGCTGACCGCAGAGCAGTTCATCACCGATGTGCTGGTGGGCGGCTTGGGTGCCGCGCATCTCGCCTGCGGGCCAGATTTCGCGTTCGGCCACCGGCGCGGCGGCGACGTGGCGTTGCTGTCCCAACGGGCGGAAGCGCTGGGCATGGGCCTGACCGTGGTGCCGCCGCTGATGGACGGACAGGGGCCGTTCTCGTCCACGCGCATACGCAGGGCGCTGCAGGACGGCTATCCTGGACGCGCGACGGCGGAACTGGGGCGGCCCTGGGCAATCCGTGGCGAGGTGGCGCATGGCGACGCGCGTGGCCGGACGATCGGGTTCCCGACGGCCAACATCGCGCTCGGCCGACATCTGGAGCCGGCGCGGGGAGTATATGCGGTGCGCGCACGACTGCCGGACGGCAGAAGCGTGACTGGCGTGGCCAATATCGGGCGCCGGCCGACGGTGAGCGAGGGGCTGCAGAGCCGGCTGGAGGCCCATCTGTTCGATTTCGACGGCGATTTATACGGGCAGGAATTGTCGGTGTCGCTGCATCGGTTTTTGCGCGAGGAACGCAAGTTTGCGGACTTCGACGAGTTGCGCGGGCAGATTGTGCAGGATGCGCAGATGGCGCGCGAGATGATGAGCGAAGAGCGATGAGCAAGGCAAGAAAGACCTTTTCTTTTGAAAAAGGAAGCAAAAGACTTCTGATTGGCTGTCGCGGTGCTCGCGGTGAGCACACGACAGCGGAACAAGAGTTTTTTGGGTCCTTGTTGCAAAAAGGACTGCTTTCTTGTTTCAGGTGCACCAATGACCGAACGTGATTACCGCGACACCGTGTTCCTGCCGAACACGAAATTTCCAATGCGTGGCGATCTGCCGAAACGCGAGCCGCAGATACTCGCGCGCTGGGAACGTGACGGGCTGTTCGCGGCGTTGCGCGCGCAAGGGGCGGCGCGCACGACGAAATTCATGCTGCATGACGGGCCGCCTTATGCAAACGGCAACATTCATATCGGGCATGCACTGAACAAGGTGCTGAAGGATGTGATCAACCGCGCGCATCAGATGGCGGGTGCCGACGCGTATTACGTGCCTGGGTGGGATTGCCACGGCCTGCCGATCGAATGGCAGATCGAGGAGAAATACCGCAAATCCGGACGTAACAAGGATGACGTTCCGGTGCTGCAATTCCGCGCGGAATGTCGCGAGCATGCGGCGCATTGGCTGGGCGTGCAGGCGGACGAGTTCAAGCGGCTCGGCGTGTTTGGCGATTGGGCGAACCGCTATGCGACGATGGATTTTTCTTCCGAAGCGACGATCACCGCCGAGATACACCGGTTCGCCGCCAATGGCGCGCTGTATCGTGGCCTGCGGCCGGTGATGTGGAGCGTGGTGGAAAAGACCGCGCTGGCCGAAGCCGAAATCGAATATGCCGACCATACCAGCACGACGATCTGGGTGCGGTTTCCGGTGGTCTCCCCCGGGCCGTTCGAGGGCGACGACGTGGTCATCTGGACGACGACGCCGTGGACGATGCCGGGCAATCGGGCGGTCGCGTATGGGCCTGAGATCGAGTATGCGCGCATCGTCGTCGATGCTGTCGAGGAGGGCAGCCTGTGCAAGCCGGGCGACCGGCTGATCGTGGCGCTGGCGCTGTTGCCGCAATTCCTGGCCGATGTCGGGATCGCTTTGCACCATGTGGTCCATGTGCATCGGGGCGAAGAGTTCGCCGGTGTGGTCTGCGGACATCCGCTGCGCGGGCGCGGCTACGAACATGACGTGCCGTTGCTGGCCGGCGATTTCGTCACCACCGACCAGGGCACCGGTTTCGTGCATATGGCCCCCGCGCATGGCGAGGAGGATTTCGTTGTCTGCCGCGCGAACGGAATCGAGGTGCCCGAGACGGTGGCCGATGACGGCACGTATTTTCCTTGGGTGACGCTGTTCGCCGGCGTGCATGTGTTCCGCGCCGCCAAACCGGTATGCGAGGCGCTGATCGAGGCTGGACGCCTGGCAAAGCAGGGGTCGATCACCCATTCGTATCCGCACTCCTGGCGTTCCAAGGCGCCGCTGATTTTCCGGGCGACGCCACAATGGTTCATCCGCATGGATGGCGAGCAGGCGATACGCGCGCGCGCCTTGCAGGCGATTGCCGAAACCAGGTTCGTGCCCGAAGCGGGCCGCACGCGCCTGTCCAGCATGGTCGGCAACCGGCCGGATTGGTGCATCAGCCGGCAGCGCGCCTGGGGCGTGCCGATTGCCGTTTTTGTCGAGAAGCGCACGGGCAAATTGCTCGACGATCCGGCGGTGATGGCACGCGTGATCGCCGCATTCCGCGAGGAGGGTGCGGACGCCTGGTATGCGTCGCCACCCGCGCGCTTCCTCGGCAACGACTACGATGTCGACGATTACGAACAGGTGCGCGACATCGTCGACGTGTGGTTCGAATCGGGCTGCACGAACGTGTTCACGCTGCTCGATCGCGGCCTGAGATGGCCAGCCGATCTGTATCTCGAAGGCAGCGACCAGCATCGCGGCTGGTTCCAATCCTCGTTGCTGGAGGGTATCGGCAGCCGCGGGCAGGCGCCATTCCGCGCGGTGCTCACGCACGGCTTCACGCTCGACGAACAGGGACGCAAGCAGAGCAAGTCCGCCGGCAACGTGATGGCGCCGCAGAAGGTGATCGACGAATACGGCGCCGATATTCTGCGGCTGTGGGTGATGAATACCGACATCACCGAAGATCAGCGTGTCGGCAAGGAGATACTGAAGCAGCAGGCGGAGCTCTACCGCCGTTTGCGCAACACGCTGCGCTGGCTGCTGGGCAGCCTGGACGGCTTTACCGACGCCGAACGCATCGGAGATGTCGCCGCGTTGCCGGAGCTGGAGCGTTTCATCCTGCATCGCCTCGGCGAGCTGGATGCGCGGTTGCGACAAGCTCTGGAAACGCACGACTGGGCGGGATTCTACCCCGAGCTGCACACTTTCTGCAGTGCCGATCTCAGCGCGTTCTATTTCGACATTCGCAAGGACGCGCTGTATTGCGATCGGCCCGACAGCGCGCGCCGCCGCGCCTGCCGCACGGTACTCGACCATCTGCATCGCTGCCTGACGACATGGCTGGCGCCCGTGCTGTGCTTCACGGCGGAAGAGGCGTGGGGCGCGCGTTTCGGTGAAGATTCGAGCGTGCACCTGCAGGCTTTCCCGGACGTGCCCGCTGCCTGGAGCCAGCCCGGCCTCGCGTCAAAATGGCAGCATGTGCGCGACCTCCGGCGCCTGATCACCACCGAAATCGAAGGCCTGCGCGCCAGCGGCGAAATCGGCGCCTCGCTCCAGGCACATATCGTCCTCACCATCGACGCGAGCGATGCCGAAGCCCCGTGGCTGGCGCGCGAGGAATGGGAAGAAGTGGCCATCGCCTCGAAGGTCGACATCGTCGCCATCCAGGGCGCGCAGGCGTCGGCCAAGGCCACGGTGGCCCCCGGCACTAAATGCGTGCGTTGCTGGCGCGTGCTGCCCGAAGTGGGCAGCGTCGCCGAACATCCCGGCCTTTGCCTGCGCTGCACCGATGCCGTCGAGGCGCGCGCGTGAAGCGCCGTCGCACTCTCACGGGCATCGTGCTGGCCGCTTTCGTGCTGGCCGCGGATCAGGCCAGCAAATACTGGATCCTGCACGGGCTCGACTTGCCGTCGCGCGGCGACGTGCCAGTGCTGCCGCCACTGCTGGATTTTGCCATGGTGTGGAACCACGGCGTGACCTTCGGGCTGCTGCAATCCGGCCGAACCGGCCAGCTCGTGCTCAGCGCTGTGGCCGTGGTCATCGTCGCCGGCCTGGTTGTCTGGCTGCGCCGGGCGGAAAGCCTGGTGACGGCGGCCGCCATCGGCGCCATCGCGGGCGGCGCGTTGGGCAACGTGGCGGACCGCGCGCGCTTCGGCATGGTGGTCGATTTCATCCATGTGCACTGGCGTGGGTGGGACCCGTTCCCGTTCGTGTTCAACGTTGGCGACTCCGCCATTGTGGTAGGCGTAGGCGCGTTGCTGCTGGAAAGCCTGCTGCCGGCTCGCCAGGCCACCTCCGGCTTGCAGGCGCCGCCCCCCAAAGCGTAGATCATCCCACAGCCCACGAGGACCGCATGCCGAACCTGCTCCGCCCAACCCTTGCCGCCGTAGCCCTGATTGGCCTGGCCGGCTGCGGCAGTGTCGAACGCACGTTCGGCCTGGTGCGCGACACGCCTGACGAGTTCACCGTGCAGACGCAGACGCCACTCTCCATGCCGCCCAGCTACAACCTGCCGCAGCCCTCGCCGGGCGCCGCGCGGCCGCAGGACGTGGCCAGCAATGTGGCGGCCGAAGCGGCATTGGCGCCGGAGACCGCGCTGAACGGGTCCGCGGCGAACGGCCCGTCCTCGCCAGGCCAGCAGGCGCTGGTGGCGCAAGCAGGCCCGCAGGCGCCTGCCAACATACGCGCCCAGGTGAACGCGGAAGCCGCGAGTGACCACGGGCAGCAGAGCCTGTCGGACCGGCTGATGTTCTGGCAATCGGCCGGCCCGTCCGGCACCGTGCTCGATCCGGTCGCCGAAAGCCGCCGCCTGCGCGAGAACGCGGCGCTGGGGCAGAAGGCGACGAACGGCGCGTCGCCGGCGCTGCAGGACAAGAAGAGTTCCGGGTTTCTCGGCATTTTCTGAGCGCGGCTGGCTGAGCGGAACACCAGCCTCTCTCTACGGAGAGATGCGGAGAACGCTGGTTTGCAATAGCCTGGGCACTTCGGACAACAGCACTTTCATTTCAGAAGGTAAGCGTTGGCGAGGACGCTCAGCCACGCATCGTGCGTCCCGTATTCGCGCTCGTCCACGGTGCCGAGATGGCCCTGCAGGAAGCCGGTAAGAATACGGTCAACTTGCCCGGTGCGTGCGGGATCGCTGTGCGTGGTCCATAGCAACGTGTTCGGACTGTCTTTGTTGAGTGCACAGAACACCGCAAGCGCTTCGGCTTGGCTGAGGATTTCTCCCCGCGTGAGCACGAATATCTTCAGGCCCTCCTGCAGGTCCTCGATGAACTTTCGGTGCAGAAAGCGTAGCCGGCGGGATTGCTCCACATGCACGGCTTCATGCGTCGTCTCGTCCGGCGTTTTGCCGACGCTATACCAGAGATAGTAGATCTGTTCGTGAACCTTGAACTCCCACTTCGGCGTGTCGGCCACAAAGATGCGTGTCGTTTCCGGAGCACCGATGCCGGCGAAGCGTGCCATCAGCCCGTCGACCAGTTTGTGCGTGACGATCCCGGCGAAGCGGAGCAGGCCCAGGGGTTCCTCGCCGAAAGCGCGCTGCACCGTGCCGTATTCACAATCGTGACCAATGCTCTCGAACCGCGTGACGAGCGCGCCCGGTGCTAGTCCGGTGACGTGCGCCACATTCCGTTGCAGCGTTCCGTCGTCCAGCGTGCCGGGAATGGCAGCATAGGTGATCGGTGCACCGCTAGACGCGGCCATGGCAAACAGCCTGACGCTGCTCACCATGAAGGCGAGCGGTTGGCCGTCTTTGTACAATCCCGCAGCCGGGCGTGCCGTCCGGCAATTCGGCTGATTGAACGTCAGGATAAGGGAGGTGCCGCGCGACACCGTGTCGGGAAGCTCAATGGCGAGCACGCGCTGGTCGGCGAGCACCAGGCTTGCAACCAGCCGGTCGTCCAGCCCGACCATCAATGTCTGCTGCGGGAGGCAAGCTGCATCGGTCCAGGGCTTGAGGTCGAGCACGAGGATTGCGCGGTGATCGGGGGGGATCGGCGGCAGGCGCAGGCGGCTTTGCGGGCCGATGCTCCAGCGATGGCCGCCTTCGATCTCGCCCCAGCCGTCTAGCGTATGTTCGGCGCTGCTGCCGTTGCGACCGAAGTTGATGTCGGCGAGGACAATCAAAAGGAAGGCTTCTTTTCTGAAAAAAAGAAGCAAAAGACTTCGCGCTGCGCTGTCGCGGACCTCGGGACAGGCAAGCGACCGACTGGTAGAAGTTTTTTGGTCCTTTTTTTCAAAAAAGGACTGCTTGCCTTATCTTCCCGTCTGAATCCGCTCAACCAATTCCCGCACACTCGGCACATACCCGTTCGAATAAAACGGATCGCGCGCAAACCGAAACGCATTATGCCCGGCGAACATCAGATTATGGTCCAGGGCCGCCTCGTCATCCGGCGCATGCGCGATATCCTGCAAGGTCTTCTGGATGCAGAAGCTGCGCGGGTCGGCCTTCTTGCCGTTGCTGAAATCCGGCTCTTCCTGGCTCCAATTGGAAAACCGGCAGGTGCTGAGGCACCCCATGCAGTTCACCTGGTCGGTCAGGATTTCCGCCGATTTCGCGGGCTCGACGAAAATCAGCGTCGTGTCGGGCGTGCGCATCGCCTCGGTGTAGCCTTTGTTTTCCCAGGCGCGCACGCGGGCGAGGTCGCCGGCGGTGAGATACACGACGCGGCGGCGCGGGCCCACGCCATAGGCCGCCGTGTGCTCGCCCACGATCTCGGCGGTGTAGGCAACCTGGCGTTCGCTTCGCCCCCGCAATTCCTGGATGAAGCCGTTATTGACCGCGCTGGAATAGAAACCCGTCGGACTGAACCGGTTGAGGAACACGTCGCCCGGCTTGAGCGTGAGCAGGCGCTGCTTCCAGCCGTTGCTGATCGGGCTTTCCTGGGTGAGCAGCGGGCGGGTGCCGAATTGGAAGGCGATCGGGCCCAGTTCGGGGTTGTCGATCCAATCCTCCCACTCCTCCAGCCACCATACGCCGCCGGCCATGATGATCGGCGTCTGGTCCAGGCCGAAGGTGCGCATGAGCTTGCGAAGGGCGAGCACGCGCTGGTAGGGCGCCTCCGGCTTCTCGGGATGCTCACCGTTGGAGAGGCCGTTATGGCCGCCGGCCAGCCATGGGTCCTCATAGACGACGCCGCCGAGCAGCGAGGCGGCCTTCGAATAAGCCCGCTTCCAGAGAGCATTGAAGGCGCGGGATGAGGAGACGATCGGGTAATAATGCACGCCAAAGCGGGCGGCGATGTCGGACAGGCGATAGGGCATGCCGGCGCCGCAGGTGATGCCGTTGATCAGGCCGCGGGCGCCTTCGAGCACGCCGGTAATGACGCGTTCGGCGCCGCCCATCTCCCACAGCAGGTTGGCGTGGATGCGGCCGTGCCCGCCGGAAACTTCGTGGGCGCGCTGTGCCTGCTCGATGCCGCCGGCAATGGCGAAATCGACCAGCTCCTCATGCCGATCGCGGCGCGTCTTGCCCTGGTAGATCGGCGGGATCGGGTGGCCCTGCTCGTCGTAGCTGTCCGGATTGACGGCGCTGAACGTGCCAGCGCCGCCGCTTGCCGCCCAGGCGCCGCAAGTGATCCCGTTGGAGACAGCAACGCCTTTCCCGCCTTCCACCAAGGGAAGCACATCCACCCCGCCCATGCGGATCGCGTTCAGCAGTTTCATCTCGTCCAGCCCTCAGCAATCCGTCATCAGAACGTATGCCGTCTGATGACTGACGGCTGAAGCCTGTTGGCTGACCTAGGCGGCCTCCTCGCGTCGGCCTTTGGCACCCACCTTGTCTGAAATGTCCTCGCCGGTCGCTTGATCAACCACCCGCATGGACAGTTTCACCTTGCCGCGGTCGTCGAAGCCCAGGCATTTCACCCGCACACTGTCACCGACATTGACGATATCCGTCGTCTTGTTGACTCGGCTGGTGGTCAGTTCGCTGATATGGACCAGGCCGTCACGTGAGCCGAGGAAGTTCACGAACGCGCCGAAATCAGCCGTTTTCACGACCTTGCCGACATAGATGGCGCCCAGCTCCGGCTCGGCCACGATGCCGCGGATCCAGTCAATCGCCTTTTGGCTGGCTTCCTCGGTGGTGGCCGCAATCTTGATCGTGCCATCGTCCTCGATGTCGATCTTGGCGCCGGTCTGCTCGACGATCTCGCGGATCACCTTGCCGCCGGTGCCGATCACGTCGCGGATCTTCTCCTTCGGCACGTTGATGACGGTAATGCGCGGCGCGTTGCCGGCAACGCCGGTGCGTGCGCCGGTGAGAGCCTTGGCCATCTCGCCCAGAATGTGCAGGCGGCCGTCCTTGGCCTGGTCGAGCGCGATGCGCATGATGTCCGGCGTGATGGACGTGATCTTGATGTCCATCTGCAGGCTGGTGATGCCGTGCTCGGTGCCGGCCACCTTGAAATCCATGTCGCCGAGATGATCCTCGTCGCCGAGGATGTCGGAGAGCACGGCGAATCCGCGATCCTCCTTGATCAGGCCCATGGCGATGCCGGCGACGGGGCGCTTGAGCGGCACGCCGCCATCCATCAGAGCGAGCGAGCTGCCGCAGACGGTGGCCATCGACGAGCTGCCGTTGCTCTCCAGGATCTCGGAGACGATGCGCAGCGTGTAGGGGAAGTCCTCCTTGGCCGGCAGCAGCGGATGGATCGCGCGCCAGGCGAGCTTGCCATGGCCGATCTCGCGACGGCCCGGGCTGCCCATGCGGCCGGCTTCACCCACGCTGAAGGGGGGGAAGTTGTAATGCAGCAGGAAATTTTCCTTGTAGTCGCCGTCGAGCGAATCCATGAACTGCTCGTCCTGCCCGGTGCCGAGTGTCACCACGCACAGTGCCTGCGTCTCGCCACGGGTGAACAGCGCGCTGCCGTGCGCACGCGGCAGCACGCCCACTTCGCTGACGATCTGGCGCACGGTTTTGGTGTCGCGGCCATCGATGCGCAGGCCGGTATCGAGGATCGCATTGCGCACGATATCGGCTTCGAGATCCTTCAGCAGATGCTTGACGCTGTCGGCGATCAGCCCTTCCTCGACCAGGCTGGCGGTGACCGCCTTTTTGGCGGCGCCCACTTTCTCGTAACGCGCCTGCTTGACCTGCTCCTTGTAGGCTTCGGCGATCGAGGTGCGGCCGAGTTCGTCGATGCGCTTCTTGAGCGCGGTTTCGGCTTCGGACGGCTCCGGCAGGGTCCAAGGCTCCTTGGCGGCGTGCTCGGCCAGTTCGATGATCGCCTGGATCACCGGCTGGAATGCTGCGTGGCCGAACTCGACGGCGGCCAGCATGATGTCTTCGGGCAGCTCCTTTGCCTCGGACTCCACCATCAGCACGCCTTCGGCGGTGCCGGCGAGCACGAGATCGAGCGTCGCGTTTTCCATCTGCGCGGTCGTCGGGTTGAGGATGTATTCACCATTCTCGTAGCCGATGCGCGCGGCGCCGACCGGGCCGAAGAACGGAATGCCGGAAAGGGTGAGTGCGGCCGAACAGCCGATCAGCGAGACGATATCAGGGTCGTTTTCCATGTCGAAGCTGATGACGGTGGCGATCACCTGGACTTCGTTGCGGAAATTATCCGGGAACAGCGGGCGCAGCGGCCGGTCGATGAGGCGGCTGACAAGCGTTTCGTTCTCGCTGGGCCGGCCTTCGCGCTTGAAGTAGCCGCCGGGGATGCGGCCGGCGGAGTAGGCCTTTTCCTGGTAGTTGACGGTGAGCGGGAAAAAATCCTGGCCAGGCTTGATGTTTTTAGCGCCCACGGCGGTGCACAGCACAATCGTTTCGCCGTAGCTGACGAGGACGGCGCCATCGGCCTGGCGGGCCATCTTGCCGGTTTCCAGGGTGAGCTTGCGGCCGCCCCATTGGAGTTCTTTGCGGAAGTAATTGAACATGCTTCTTTAGCCTTCTGTTGTTGTGAGAAGGGTGCTGGAAGCGCCTCGGACTGCATGGATGGATGGGCGATCCATGTGGCCGGAAGCGCCTTGCTGGCACCCCTTGGGGCTCTGCCCCAAACCCCGTTCTCAGGGGTCAGGGGCAGAGCCCTTTGCCTTTATCGGCGCAGTTTGAGACGCCCGATCAGTGTCTCGTAACGGCTCTGGTCTTTACGCTTCAGGTAATCCAGCAGCCGCCTGCGGCGCCCGACGAGCATCAGCAGGCCACGGCGCGAATGGAAGTCTTTCGCGTGCGTCTTGAGATGTTCGGTCAGGTTGGTAATCCGCTCGCTGAGCAAGGCTACCTGGACTTCCGGGCTGCCGGTATCGGCGGCCTGGGCTTGATATTCACCAATGAGCGTCGTGCGACGCTCCGCTGTGATCGACATCGATCATTTACTCCGACTATCGGTTCAAAGGATGCGTTCGGGACGGAGCCAACCTTCTTCGAGGCGGCAGAGCCCGATCACGCGGCCCCCCAACATGGCGCGCGCCAAGCCCCCGGAAGGGTTGGCACCGTCAGGAATACGGCCCATCAAGGTAACGAGGCTGATGGCCTGGCCCTGGGTGAGCAGCACGGTCTCCGCCTCCGTCAGGGCCAGTGCCGGGATGTCGGCCAGCGCGGTCAGAACGGGGAGCAGGAGGTCCGGAGAGGATCGCGCGGTATCGTCCGCCGGCATCGCTTTGTCCAGCGAAATCGAGTCGCGTTCCAGGAACGGGCCCACGCGCAGGCGGCGCAGGGTCGCGATATGGCCGACCGTTCCACACGCCTGTGCGAGGTCGCGCGCCAGGCTGCGCATATACACGCCTTTGCCGGACTGCACCTCGAAGACGGCCGTGTCGTCGTCCGGCCGCTCGATCAGCTCGAAACGGTCCACACGTGCGGCGCGGGCTTCGAGCACCGGCGCACGGCCCTCGCGCGCCATGTCGTAGGCACGCTCGCCGGCGATCTTGATGGCGGAATAGATCGGCGGGACCTGCATGATGTCGCCGATGAAAGCGGGGAGTGCCGCGCGGAGCTGGTCGTCCGTCGGGCGCGCGGCGTTGGTGTCGATGACTGCGCCATCCGCATCGTCGGTATCGCGCGCCTCACCCAAAGCGAGCGTAAAGCGGTAGATTTTCGTGCTGTCCATCACGTAGGGCACGGTTTTCGTGGCCGTGCCGAAGGCGATCGGCAGCACGCCGGTCGCCAGCGGGTCGAGCGTGCCACCGTGGCCGGCTTTCTGCGCATCGAAGCCGCGGCGGACGCGGTTGACGACGTCCGTGCTGGTCATCTGCGGCGGTTTGTCGATGATCAGCCACCCGTTGAGCGGGCGGCCGCGTTTGCGTCGCATGGTGGTGGGGGTCCGGGAGCGGGAAAGCGACGCTGTGTCGTGGATTGGCCGCCGGGGGTCAATGCACGGGGTGATGCGAGGCCTCGATCATCTCGCGCATGATGTGCTCGTAGATGCGGAAATAGGTCATCCGGTCGTAGTGCGTGCCGGGCGTCTCGCGTTCCTCGGGCGCGCAGAAATCGACAACCGGCAGAAGTGCGACGTGGCCGAAGTTGGCGGCGATCTCGCGAGTCCAATCGTTCAAGGCGGTGCGTGGCCGGTTGACCCAGAATTTTCCGGCCGGCGTGCGGTGTCCTTCTTTCGGCATGAGTATGAACACCCGGGCCTGTGCCGGCGCGCGCTGCAGGATCAGGCGAAGATTATATTTGAAGTCCTGTTCGGGTGTGGTGCCGACCAGTTCGAATTCGTTCGCCAACTCCGGAGAGGCCGCGTGCTTATCCTCGTCCGTGAGATCGAGCATGATGGGCAACAGCACGCCGGTTCGGCGGTGCCGGTAGAGTTTGCCGGATGCGTCTGCCACAAAGCTGAGCAGCCACACGGCGGTGCCGGTCTGCTCGCGTGCACGCCGAAGGTCCGAGCGGAAATCATCGGTCTGATAGCCCAGCAGGCTGGCAGCGTGAAAATCCGCTTCGCTCAATCCTTCGATGGCATACCGGGCAAACATCGAATGCTGCCACAAGACGCGCTTTCCGCTGCGTATTGAGTCGAACTCCGTCACGAGCTGGTCGGCGACCATGCCGAAATAATGCGTCACCGCATTCAGCTCGCACGCGCCGCGGGCATACACGCGCGATAGCCGGAAATCCGCAGCCCGCGTTTCAGCCTCATCGGGCAGGCCCGGCGCATCCAGCGCAATCCAATCGGCGGGAGGTGCGATGACGGGATCGCTCAACACGTCGCCTTGCATACGCAGCCGTGGGCGGCCGAGAAGCTGATAGGTCCAGGCTTCCACACCCATGTTCAGAATGCGGCAGGAAAAGCAGAAATGCACCAGCGCCTTGGCTTCCAGCCCGTTGTTGAGCGCGTAGAAACCGCAGAAGCCATGGTCGCCGTAGCGATCGCGCACGCGGATCAGGCCGGCCTGGATACGGAAACTCGACAGGCTCGCGCGCAGGGCGGCGCGCGCTTCGTCGATGTTTTCCGGCAGCCGCACCTTGGTGAAATTAAGCTGGTTGGTGCGGTTGATCAACTCCACGGCGCGGTCGAGATGCCGCTCCACATCGTGCTCGATGGTGACGCGAATGTCGCTGGCACGCAGGAATGCGAGATTGTCCCCCTGGCTTTGTCTTTGCGCAGATCTGCGTTGTTCGAGAAGACGGTATTGATGCAGACGGGCCAGGCCCGGATCGGGTTTGCCCTGTAGCATCGGCTCGTCGAGCAGGCCGGCGATGCAGGTCTCGGGCGCCACCTGCAACCCCGGCACGCTCTGCGTGGCTTCGGCCAGGTTGGCGGGATTGTCGTCGATGAACAGCACCGTCGGCGGACGCAGGCCGAAATCCTCGACGAGCGCGGCCAGCCGCGGGCCCTTGGCGGTCCAGTCGATGCTGGGCAGAACGAAATATTCCCAGATTCCCTCGGCTTGCAGAATGGCCTGGACACGAACGTGGTCGTTCTTTGAGCAGATCGAACTGACGATCCCGCGCGCGGCCAGCGTCACCACGATGTCGTGGATGTCGCGGCGATAGGTGTGGCCGCCTTCGGTCAGCGTGCCGTCCCAGAAAGTACGGTCCAAATCCCAGATCACGAGACGAACCGGCTCGCGCGTATCCTGCTGCATCAGGCGCCCCTTGTCGGTGGCGGCCATAGCATCGGTGACATCGGCGGCAAAGCCGCGTCCCTGAAACCGGATGTTCACCTTGTTCGGCGATGCTTGGCTCATAACTCGCGTGAGGGCCTATGCGGTCGATATTGAAGTTTGGTCGTCGGTTGCCGCACAGGCTGATGATCCGGGACAAGATCATCATCGCGTTCGCCGGGCTGCTGCTGCTCAATTGCGCCGCGGGATGGACGAGCATCACCTGTTTCGCCCGATTGCGCGCCAGCGTGGCGAAGATCGATCGTGTGGTGTTCCAGAAACGCGATGCGACCGCGGCCATACGCGCCACCGCCTTGGATTACGAGTTGCTGCTGCTGCGCACGCTCGCCGACCCCGGCGATACCGAGCAGCGGTCGGCCCTCGATCGGGCCATGCAGCGCAACGCCCATCTGCTCGACACGGAGACTCCGCGCCTGCTCAAGCTGGCCGACAGCGACGCGGAACGGGCGTTGCTGAAGAACGCGCAATCCGCTTGGGAGGATTTCACCGACCAGGCCGATCACGTCCATACGGTGCTCATCACCGCCGATGATTCGCAGGCTGCCCGGGCTGCCTACCTGCAGACGGTCAAGCCGATGATCAAGCCTTGGCAGGACGCCAGCCAGGCGCTGCTGGACTTCGAGCGCGCACGCGCGGCGGTCACGGTCGGCCAGGCCGATGAATATTATCGCAAGGGCCGACGCAATGTGCTGGCAACTCTGTGCGTGACGTTGCTGGCCGGAGCCGCCAGTGCTGTAGCCCTCGTCCGCGCGATCGCCCGGCCGGTGCAGGCGCTCACGCGGACGATGGGCCGGATGGCTGCGCATGATCTGAACGTCGCCGTCCCCTCGCGTGAGCGGCACGACGAGATCGGGAAGATGGCCCAGGCACTTGAAGTATTCCGGGATGCACTGGCCGTCAGCGCGCGTGCGCAGCAGGCCGAACTGGCACGCCAGACGCTGCTCGCCGCCAGGAGCACGCAGTTGGAAGCGCTGGCAAGTGTGTTCGAGCAGCGTGTCGGTTCACTGACTCAAGAACTGCAGCGGAGTGCCCAGGCATTGACCGTCACTGCGACCACGATGAGCGATGTCGCGGTCGGCGGCCGGACGGGTGCGCTGGATGCGGCACGGCAGGCGGCAGAGGCGGGCGGCGATGTGAGTGCGGTCGCTGCCGCGACAACCGAGCTGAGTGCCTCGATCGAGGAAATCAGCCGGCTTGTCGGCCATGCGACGACAACCACGCAGGCAACGGTCAATGAAGCGCAGGAGACCAACGCGGTCGTGCAGTCGCTGGCCGAAGGCGCCCGCAAGATCGGCGCCGTTGTCGGCCTGATCGCCAACGTTGCGGGCCAGACGAACCTGCTGGCGCTCAATGCCACAATCGAAGCGGCACGGGCAGGAGATGCGGGCCGTGGTTTCGCGGTGGTCGCCGGGGAAGTGAAATCGCTGGCCGCACAGACCCAGCAAGCGACGGAGGAGATACGCACCCTCATCGAGCAGGTCCAACACGCTACGGGCGGGGTGGTCCAGGCGATCGGCCGGATTTCGGACCGGATCGGCAGCATCAACGAGGTAGCCTGTGCGATCGCCACGGCCGTCAATCAGCAGGGGCAGGCAACGGCCGAGATCGCCCATAGCGTGCAGAACGCATCCAGCGGCACCAGCCTGGTCTGCAACAACATGCAAACCCTGGTTGTGGCGGCGGATGCAACCGGCGAGGCGTCCGGCGCCGTCCAGCAGGCAGCGCAGGATGTCATGCTCCGGGTGGGGTTGCTGGGCGAACAGGTCGAGGCATTCCTGGGCGGCGTGCGCGCGGCCTGACTGCTTGCTAGACACGCGGCAGGAGCGGCAAGCTCCGACCGAAGCCAGCCAGCCATCGCGCTTGGGTCGTACTTACTCCAAAGTGCGCATGGTCCGGCTTCGAGCAGGAGTCCAGGCGATGCGGATCAACACGACCAATGGCGCCATAACGGAGCAGGATCTCGGCCGCACGCTGATGCACGAGCATGTGCTGGCGGGCTACCCTGGCTGGTATATGGACACGCGCCTGCCCCCGTTTCGCAGGGCCGACGCCGTGATGCAGACGGCGGAAGCATTCCAGCGCCTGCACGCCTACGGCATACGCACGGTCGTTGATCCCTGCCCGAGCGATCTGGGGCGCGATGTGGAGTTCGTCGCCGAAGTCAGCCAGCGCAGCGGGGTCACTCTGATCTGCACCACCGGCGTCTATACCGAGGCTTTCGGCATCCCCTACACGTTCAGGCACCTGGAGACGGCGGCGATCGAGGAGATCTACATACGCGAGATCGAAGACGGGATAGGTGCGACCGGCATCAAGGCCGGCCTGATCAAGATCGCCACCGGCGACGGCACTGTCACCGACTATGAACGCCGCATGCTCACGGCCGCCACGGCCGCGGCAAAAGCCACCGGCGTGCCGCTGATCTCTCACACCGAGAATTGCAGTTGCGGGCACGACCAGATCGACATTGTGACCGAGTGCGGCCTGCCCGCGCATCGCCTGCTCGTCGGCCATTGCGACGGGCGCGACGACCACCCCTACCAGGCCTCGCTCGCCAAGCGCGGCGCCTATGTAGGCTTCGACCGTTTCGGGCTGGAGGTCTTCAACAGTGACGCGAACCGCATGCGCAACCTGCAACAGATGATCCAGGCGGGCTATCGGGACAGGCTCATCGTCAGCCAGGACAAGGTGAATTGCTGGCTGGGCAACATCCCCGGGGTGGGCAGCCCCGATCAGGTCGAGCGGCTCCTGCCGAACTGGACGATGACGCATCTGTTCGAGCGGATTTTTCCGGAACTACTGAGCATGGGAGTCTCGCAGGCGGATATCGATGAGATACTGCTGGAAAATCCGCGGCGGTTTTTTGCGGGGTAAGGAAGCGGTTCTTTTTTGAAAAAACGGTCGCGTGTGCTTCAACCCGACGCGACGGACGACCAAAAGTTTTTGGTTCTTTTTTTCAAAAAAGAACCGCTTTCTTGCCACTGGAGCCTTGCTCATGCCCAACATCACCCTCCCCGACGGCTCTCGCCGCCAGTTCGAGGGCGCCGTCACGGGCACCGAAATCGCGGCCGCCATCGGCCCCGGCCTCGCCCGCGCCGCCCTGGCCATGAAAGTCGATGGCGCCGAGACGGACCTCTCGCGCCGGATCGAGCGTGATGCCGCGGTGGTGTTCATTACCCGCCGCGACCCGGAGGCGCTGGCGATGATCCGCCACGACACCGCCCATGTGCTCGCCGAAGCGGTGCAGTCGCTCTACCCCGGGACCCAGGTGACGATCGGCCCCTCGATCGAGAACGGCTTCTATTACGATTTCGCGCGCAACGAGCCTTTTCGCCCGGAAGATTTCCCGGCCATCGAGGCGCGCATGCGCGAGATCGTGGCGCGCAACGCAGGTTTCGTGCGCGAGGAGTGGGACCGTGACGAGGCGATTGCTTTCTTCGAGCAGCGTGGCGAGCGCTACAAGGCCGAGCTGATCCGCGATCTCCCCGAGAGCGAAACGATCACCATCTATCGCCAGGGCGAATGGCTCGACCTATGCCGCGGGCCGCACATGCGCGGCACCGGCGATGTGGGCACCGCATTCAAGCTGATGAAGGTGGCCGGCGCGTATTGGCGCGGCGACCATCGCAACGCGATGCTGACGCGCATTTACGGCACCGCCTGGCGCGACCAGAAGGAGCTGGACGCGCACCTGCACCAGCTCGAGGAAGCCGAACGCCGCGACCATCGGCGCATCGGCCGCGAGATGGATCTGTTCCATATCCAGGAGGAGGCGACGGGCAGCATCTTCTGGCACCCGAAAGGCTGGCGCCTGTATCGTACCATCGAGACATATATGCGTCGTCGGCTGGACGCGACGGGCTACCAGGAAGTGCGCACGCCGCAACTGGTCGATCGCGTGTTGTGGGAACGCTCGGGCCATTGGGAGAAATACCGCGAGCATATGTTCATCGCCACCGTCGAGGACGAGGAGAAGACCCTCGCACTCAAGCCGATGAACTGTCCCTGCCATGTGCAGATCTTCAATCATGGTCTGCGCAGCTATCGGGAATTGCCGCTGCGTATGGCGGAGTTCGGTTCGTGCCACCGCTACGAGCCGTCAGGCGCGTTGCATGGCATCATGCGTGTGCGCGCCTTCACGCAAGACGACGCGCACATCTTCTGCACCGAGGACCAGATCGCGTCGGAGACGGCCAAGTTCGTCGAACTACTACGCGCGGTGTATGCGGATTTCGGCTACGACGAATTCCGCATCAAATTCGCCGACCGGCCGGACACGCGCGCCGGCGAAGATGCAGTGTGGGACCGCGCGGAAGCCGCCTTGCGGGAAGCATGCGCGATTGCCAACGTCGAATACGAGCTCAACCCGGGCGAGGGCGCGTTCTACGGCCCTAAACTTGAATTCGTGCTGCGCGACGCGATCGGCCGTGACTGGCAATGCGGCACGCTGCAGGTGGATTTCGTGCTGCCCGACCGGCTCGACGCAAACTATGTCGGTGAGGACAGCGCGCGTCACCGCCCGGTGATGTTGCACCGTGCGATCCTGGGCAGTTTCGAACGCTTCATCGGCATTCTCATCGAACAATATGCCGGCCGCTTCCCGCTCTGGCTCGCACCCGTGCAGGTCGTGGTCGCCTCCATCGTGTCGGACGCCGGCCCCTACGCGGAAGAAGTGGCCGCCGCCTTGCGCGCGGCGGGGCTGGAAGCGCATGCGGACACCCGCAACGAGAAGATCAACGCCAAGGTGCGCGAGCACAGCCTGGCGCATGTGCCGGTGCTGGCCGTCGTCGGGCGGCGCGAGGCGGAGCAGCGTAGTGTGGCGCTGCGCCGGCTTGGCGGCGATGCGCAGGAGGTGATGGGGCTGGAGGCGGCAGTCGCGTTGTTGCAGGCGGAGGCGGAGGCGCCGGATGTGCGGCGTATTGCTGCAGAAAGGTAGCAAACAGTCCTTTTTTGGAAAAAAGGACCAAAAACGTTCGCTCCCGGGCTTTCGCGTTCCAGCAGGACGGCGTTCTCTTAGCTGATCTTGCTCCCCACCGACCAGTGATGCCCGAACGGGTCGGTCAACTGGCCATACCGGTCGCCCCAGAACTGGTCCGCCAACTTCATGGTTACCGTGCAGCCCGCCTCCACGGCACGCGCGAACACCGGGTCGGCATTCTCCACCTGAAGATGCAGGGTGACGGCGGCTGGCGGAGCCGCGTTGTGGCCGTATTCGGGGAACTCGTCGGCCAGCATGAACCAGCCATTGTTCATCTTCATCGAGGCCTGCATCAGGCGCTTGCCGTCCGGAGCCTCGTTGCGCTCGACGACCTGGGCGCCGAACGCGCGCTCATAGAAGGCGAGCGCCTCATGGCCCCGGCCGCCGCGGATGGCCAAAAAAGGGGTAATTCCGCTGGTCGGCCGCTCCGGTTCGTTGCTCATTGCGTCCTCCTCCTGCTTGCCGCGCTTGACGCCGGCTGTTGGCCCTCGAAACATGGCGGCATTACCACAACGGGTGGCCTGTCGGAATGCAAACGAAACTTTGCCGCGCCTTGAGTTTTTTCGCGGCTGTCCTGCTTGGTCCCTTGCCTGCCCTCGCCTTGACGCCGGGTGCCGAGCCGCCGCCGCCATACAAGGCCATGGCCCGCGATATCCTCGCCCAGCTCGTCGGCATCGACTCCACCCACGCGCACGGCTCCACCGGCATCGCCCAAGCCATCGCCGCGCGCGCCCGCGCCGCCGGCTTTGCCGA
This sequence comes from uncultured Alphaproteobacteria bacterium, assembly GCA_963848205.1. Classification (GTDB taxonomy): domain Bacteria; phylum Pseudomonadota; class Alphaproteobacteria; order Acetobacterales; family Acetobacteraceae; genus BOG-908. Next base: position 80,135 of record CAWKCV010000005.1, read on the forward strand.
ATCCGACGTTACCGTCGTCGCGCCGCCGGACCACCCCACCAAGGGCAACGTTGTCATCCGCCTGCACGGCAGAGGCCTGGGCAAACCCCTCCTCTTCATCGGCCATATCGACGTCGTCGAAGTGGACCGCAAAGCCTGGAGCACCGACCCGTTCAAGCTGACCGAGAAGGACGGCTACTTCTACGGCCGCGGCACCGAGGACATGAAGGGCGAGGCCGCCGTGCTGCTCACCAACATGATCCGCCTCAAGCAGGAAGGCTTCGTGCCGGACCGCGACATCATCGCCGCCTTCACCGCCGACGAGGAGGCCGGCGGCGATGCGGACGGCGTGGAGTTCCTCTTCGCCAAGCACCGCGACCTGGTCGATGCCGGGCTCGTGCTGAACGTGGACGACACCGGCGGCGTCATCCGCGGCGGCCGCCGCGTCTATATCGGCGTGGAAACCAGCGAGAAGCTGTATGCCACCTACGAACTCGCCACCAGCAATATCGGCGGCCACTCTTCGCTGCCGCGTCCGGACAACGCGATCTACCAGATGACGGCGGCCCTGCAGAAGCTCGCCGCCTATACCTTCCCGGTGCACACCACGGCCACCACGCGCGCCTACTTCCCCGCCGTTGCCAAGCTCGTGGGCGGCCAGACCGGCACGGCGCTGGCCGCCATGGGCACCGAGCACCCGGATGCGGCGACGGCGGCCCGCCTGAGCGCCGACCCGATCTGGAATGCGTTGCTGCACACCACCTGCGTCGCCACCATGATCCAGGGCGGCCAGGGCGAGAGTGCGTTGCCCAACCGCGCACACGCGACCGTGCAATGCAGGCTGATGCCGGGCGAGACGCCGGAGCAGACGCTGGCCACGCTCACGCGCGTTGTGGACGATCCCGGCGTGAAGATCAGCGTGGACGGCCCGATCGACCCCAGCCCGGAGACGGAGGCGCCGCCCGCCCTGCTCGCGCGCTACAAGGTCGCCGCCGATCGGGTGTGGCCCAACAGTGTGATCATCCCCGAGATGTCGCCCGGCGCCTCGGACTCGGTCTATGCGCGGCTGGCAGGCTTGCCCAGCTATGTGTCGTCCACCATCTTCATAGAGGATAGCCGGGCGCATTCACGCGATGAGCGGGTGCTTGTTCAGGCCTTCGATGAGGCTGGGGCTTACGGTTATCAAATGCTTAGGGTGATGTCAGGCAAGTAAGCAGTCCTTTTTTGAAAGAAAGGACCAAAAAACTTTTGTTCCGCTGTCGCGTCGCTCGTGATCAGCGTACGCGAACTTTCAAAAGTTTTTTGGTCCTTTTTTTCAAAAAAGGACTGCTTCCCTTGCCTACCTAGCCTACAACCCCCAAACAAGCCGACCGCAACCACCACAGGAGAGTACAATAGCCAGAGGACCAATGCCCGCCGCCCCTTCCCGCGACGGACCGCGCGTGAACGAGGATATTCGCGTTCCGCAAGTGCGCCTCATCGACCAGGATGGCGAAATGCAGGGCGTCATGTCCGCCCGCGACGCACTTCTGCGCGCCTATGCGGTGGGTCTCGACCTGCTGGAGATCAGCCCGAACGCCGATCCGCCGGTCTGCAAGATCCTCGATTTCGGCAAGTACAAATACGAGCTGCAGAAGAAGAAGAACGAAGCCAAGAAGAAGCAGCGCGTCATCGAGATCAAGGAAGTCAAGGTTCGTCCGAACATCGACGAGAATGACTATCAGGTGAAATTGCGTTCGATGAAGAGCTTCATCGAGGAAGGTGACAAGGTGAAGGTCACGCTCCGCTTCCGCGGCCGCGAAATGGCCCACCAGGATATCGGCGTCAAAGTGCTCGAGCGCATCCGCACCGATCTGGAGACCGCAACCAAGGTCGAGCAGATGCCGCGCATGGAAATGCGGCAGATGGTGATGGTCCTCTCCCCAAAATGAGCATGGCCGGCCGTGCCTGAAGCTGCAGCCCAGGCCGCATTACAGCGGTCGGGCCGCGATAACTGGCTCGCGCGATGTGGCTGAAGGCCGCGCCGGCGTTCGTCCGGGCGGCTTTCAGCAGACCACCGCCTGTTCCGGGCCGAACATCGACGGCGGCACCGGCGGTGCCGGTCATTGCGCCACCCGCGCCGCCAAACCAGCTTCAGGCGGCACTCGCCGCCGAACGCAAGCGTTGAGGGTGGAGGAGGTTTGCCGCGACTTGCGGAAGTGAGGAAGGAAGCGGTTCTTTTTTGAAAAAAAGAACCAAAAAACTTTTGGATGTTTAGCGTGCGTATCCGGCGTCGTGGGGGCGGTCTCGGATGTCTGTGCCGCGTTCGCCATCTTCCGGGTCGGTGTCTTCCAGGGTGTCGCCTTTGAAATCGCGTGCGCCGTGATCGTGTAGCGCTTCCTGCTCGAGCTTGCCGGCCGTCCGGTCGATGACATACAGGCGCGGCAAGTGGCGGCGCTCTGCTTCGGCTTTGGCTGCCTGCACCGATTGTTCGAGTGTCATCGCGTGCCCGTCCTGGCCGATGGCTGGCACGGTCGCGGGATGCTGGCCGTAGAAGACGAGCTCGGTCACCACGGCATTCGGATCGTCCTCGCCCAGGCGGCGGAATACCAGCGCGTGATTGCCAGCGTCGGGCAGCGGATCGTGCGGCCCCAGGCGGATCGTTTCTACCATCGTCGATGTCTCCTTCAGCCCAGCAAACGGTGCCGACGCATGTTGGGTTGCCCAACCTGCGCGTCCGACCCGCTCGCGGAGCTCAAGACAAGCGAACGCCACACCAGCAAAGTCTTTTGATCCTTTCTTTCAAAAAAGGACCGCTTTCTTGATAGCGCCGGTCAAATGATACAGACTGCTTGCTGGCGCCGCCTCCAAGCTCCACTCCCCCGAAGCCAAACGCCGCTCATGCCACAATCCATCCGGCCGCACGTAAGCGCGCAATGCCCGCACCGCCTGCAGCCGACGCGCCGGCGAGCCATCCGGCCGCACCAGCTCCGCCCGCAACCGCTCGGTCTGTGGCCATAGCCGGGCGCCTGACGCGCGCGGGGCACCGTCGCTTCCCACTTCGTCCATGACAGCGCCGCTCTCCGCCAGGATGGCGTGCCGATCCACGAACGCCATCAACCGTAATGGCAACTCGTCCAGCATGGGATGGCGCACGCCCAGCCGCACGGCTTCAAGGAGCAGCCACACCCATTCGCAATGATGGCCGGGCTCGACTGCGTATGTGCCGCCTTCGCGGAGCGGCCGTAGTTCGTCGTCGAAATACTCGGGGAGCGTACCGCTTGCCTGGTCGAAAAGCCGGTCTGCGAATAGCGCGACCAGAGTGCCGGCACGGTCGAGGAACACATCGTCGCCGAAGGCCGCATGGGCGGCCAACAGCGCTTCGAGCAGATGCATGTGCGGGTTTTGCCGGCGCGGTAATGCGGGCGGCAGGCTTTCCAGATACCCCCCTGCCGGGTGCGCGAAGGCTCGGTCGAGCCAGGCGAGCAGGTCGAGTGCCTTTCCGCGCAGATTGGCCGCGCCCACGACCGGCGCCGCCGATGCAAAGGCCAGCAGGACGAAAGCGTGGTCGTAGAGGTCGCGGCGCAGATCGATCGGCCGGTGTGCCAGGTCGAAGCGCCAGGCATAGCCGCCATCCTCGTGGGCCGCGTGCCGGTCCAGGAACGCCAGCCCAAGCCGCACGGCCGCGTCCGCGCCCGCCAGACCATGCAGATGCGCGTGGGAGAACACGAAAATCTGGCGCGCCACCACGCGCAGGCGGCGGAAGGGCGCCGCGCAGCGATGGGTGTGCAGGTCCAACGCCTCGAAAAAGCCACCGCGCGCATGGTCGATGCCGTGGGCGAGCCACAGCGGCCAGGCGGCGTCCCGCAGCCAGGTGGAAAGCGCTTCGGCCTCGCTTCGGAACGCGGCCTTGTCCTGCGCCGCCGCGGTGCCTTGCAAGCTACTTGGCGGGCTTGCGGAAGCGGAAGGCGAACTGGTCGGTGTGGTCCTTGATGGTGGGCGCGAACACCGCGATGGTGTGTGGATCGGCGGGGTTGCGGAGCATGTCCGAAGTGGCGTCGAGCACGAAGCCGGCGGCAAGCACCTGTGCTTTCACAGTCTCCGGGTCGATGCGGTGCAGCTTGGTGGTGACCGACGCGCCGGCGCCGGGCAAGGCCGCATGGTCGGTGACGATATATACGCCGCCGGGCTTGAGCGCGCGGAACACGGCCTGGTCGGCGGCTTCGGCCGCTGCCGCGCCGAAGAACCCGTACACGTCGTGGTAGTTCCGGCTGGTCCAGACGACGTCCACCGGCCCGCCCTGGCCCAGTGCCGCGGCACCAGTCTGCGCGGTTGGCTCAACGATTGCGGAGACGTTGCCGTAACCGGGCGAGGCGGCAAGGGCGACCATGCCGGCGGGCAGTTTCGGCATCACATGCGCGAGCTCGGCGGGCGTGACGGCGAAAACATGGCCGTGCTCGCCGGCGACATGGCTGAACAGGCGGGTGAAATAGCCGGTGCCGGGCATGAGATCGACGATGCGGTCGCCGGGCTTGGCGGTGGAGAACACCAGCAACGCCAGCGTATGGCGGGCCTCGTCGCGCGCGCGGTCGGCGGCGGGCCGGTCCGCGGCGGCCAGGGCGGCGGTCTCGTAGGCTGGCACGGCGGCGTTCGCTACGGCCGGGCAGATGGAGAGTGCGGCAAGCATGGCGAGAGCGGTGCGTTTCATGGAAGTGTTCCTCATCGGCTTGGCGACGCGATAGCAGAGAGGAGGGTGGCGAGCAGTCCTTTTTTGACCGAAGAGAGGCTGGCGAGAGCTGGGGACGATCATGGCGGGTGGGAGCGTGCTTTATAATTTCGGCAGTAATGGCAACGCCGCGCGGCATCTGGCCGGCGGCTGGTCCGCGGCGGAAGGCAACGCCACCTGGACGGACGGGACGCGGGCGGAGCTGACGCTGCCGCGCCTGGCGGCCGACGATTATTCAATGCAGATCGCGTATCGCACGTTCGTCGCGCCGGCACGGGCGTTCCAGCGTGTGGCCGTAAGGCTCGGCAACACGGTCATCGGACAGTTCATCGCCACCACCGCCGGCGAGATCACGCTCTGGCTGCCCGAGGCGTGCCTGCGCGCGGCACCCGACCCGATGGTGATCGCGTTCGACCTTCCGGACGCGGCGAGGCCTGCCGATTGGCGGCCCGGCGAGGACACTCGGATGCTTGGGCTGGCGATACGCCACATCGACTTCAAGCCACTGCCGCCGAAGATGGACCCGGCCTTGATCCCCGCCGCGCGAGCGGCGGAAAGCATCGGCCGCAACTGCGAGTTCGCGTTCCTGCAACGGCGTTGCGGCGTGGAACCGATCAGCCTGCTGCGCTGGTCCGGCGCACCCACGTCCGGCCTGATCGAGGCGCTCGAGAACAGGTTCGAAGGTCTGCTTGAAGATGCGACCGGTATCGGGGTGCCGCGTGGCGCCGCGCCCGAGCAGCAGAAATGGTGGCTGACATGCAGCCGCTATCACATCGTATTCCACACGCCGGAGTGCCCGGCGACGGTGACAATGGAGGAGGCGGTGGTGAGCGTGCGGCGTCGTGCGCGCTGGCAGGCGGAAAAGCAGATGGACGATCTGCGGCTTGGCGAGAAGATGTTCGTCTATAGCTCGGCGGAGTTCGCCAGCGCGGCGGACGCAGCACCTCTCGTGCGCGCCTTGCGCGACTGCGGTGCGGCCGGGAAGCTGGTGATTGTGGGTTCCGGCGCGGACGAAGCGATGCGCGAGGTGGATCGAAACACCTGGTTTGCGCGCCTGCCGAAGCTGACGGCGATGACGGACGCGCTCAACGCGGATTTCAGGGGGTGGATGCGGATTTTGGCCGAGATGGGACGCTTGTCAGAGAGATAGCGGAGTATCGTCAGGCGGCGTTCGCGCCGGCTGCCAGGGCGACGTCGCCCTGCTTCAGTGTGGCCGCGATGGGGGAGATACTTGCCAGTACGGGCAACCACGCACCCAGGTCCACGCCCGTCGCGTTGCCTGGCGAGGTGAGGCGGGGGATGCGGGCAAACCAGACATTATCGCCAGCCTGCCGCAGCGCGTCCTGTCCGCCCTGGCCGACGATCACCAGCGGGCCGGGGCCTCCGCAGCGCCTGAATGCCTCGATCAGCACGCTTGCCTGTCCGACGTCGGTGATTTCGGCCGAGCTGTAGATGAATACCTTCTCGCCCGAGCGTATGTCGTCCATCAGCTTGCCGGCCAGCCAACGCAGCCGGCGCCTGACATTCTGCGCCGCCTGCTCGACGGAGCAGCGCTGAAAGCTCTCGCCGGTATGGACCTGGATGTTGTAACGATCGCACGTCAGCCACCAGAATTTCTGGCGTTCTTTCGGCAGGATACGCGGAGATCCCTCGCCGGTGGCCGTCTCCATCAACCCTGCGAAGTCATTGTTCAGTCCGTCGATCAGGCCCTCCAGCGGCGCGCCGGACCATCGCAGCAGGCTGATGGGTTCGGTTTGGCAATATCGTTGCACAAGGCCGAACTCGCAGTTGCGGCCCAGGCTTTCGCAAGATCTGGCGGCCAGTTCCACATCGCGCGAGATGGGCGGCGTCAGCGGTTCCAGCGACGCGTGGCGCAGGCCGATCGCCAGGACTGTCTTGTCGCGCGGCAGCGCTCCGGGCGGCTTGGCAGCATCGACCAGGTCGAAGCTTACCAGCATCGGATCTTCGGCACTTTTCAGCGCATTTTGCGAAAGCCACAAGGTGATCTCGCCGTCGGACCGCGCGACGAACCGCCCGATGATTTCCTTGCCGAGCCGAACGCGCACGCGCTGCCAAGGCCGCAGCTCGGGCAGGAAGGCGCGATAGGAGAGATGCAGCGCATGATCGATCGCGACGGGACGCGGCAGGCGCAGCTCGGCGCGCGCGGCGATGGTCCAGGTGCAATCCTGCTCGGGCCTGCCCCAGCCCGACGCCTCGTAATCGGCGGCGTTGCCGGCGGTGCCGAATGCCATCTGCAGTGTGCTTGCTGTCATCGTGCAACGGTTCCTGAGTTCGGCTAGGCCTGGTCTATCCGGACATGCGGGGGCGCCCATGCCGTGGACGACGCCGGCAACAGCCAGTCCTGCCCCACCGTACCGAACCCGGCTTTTGCATACACGTCGCGGCAGGGAAAGTTCGCGTCCGTCTCGACCAGGCGTGCCACGATGTCGCCAGCACCGCCGGCGCGCAGCTGGCCGGTCAGATGTGCCAGCACCGCCTGTTCAATGCCGTAGCCCAGCACACGGCAGGACATGACGAACTGCTCGATCGTATGGCTTTCGACCAGGACCACGCCGACGAGGCCGTATTGCGTGTAGGCGTCGGTGACGGAGAATGTCAGCGCCGTGCCGCCGCGGGCAAAGAAAGCCGACCAGTCGGGGGAGCTCCAGCGGCGGCCGGTGGTGTTGAACTGGTTGGTTTTGCCGACCAGTTCGGCGGCGCGCGGAAAATGCTCGTCCGTAGTGGCGCGCAGCCATGCGCAACTCACCGAGGGTGCCGCAGCCCGCAGGAAATCAACCTCGGAAATCGTGCCGCGATCTTCCTCGCGGCGGAGTTGCGCCTGCACCATTTCGGTGCGTTTGGCACCTTCCTCGGTGAGGCTGGTCACTTGCGTCTCGGCAGCCCAGAGCAGCGTATGGCGCAAATAATAGGGATGGCGGCCCAGCACGCGCAGATCGGGGAAGGCGCGCTGCATGGCGTCGCGTTCGGCGGGATTGTCGTCGATGAACACCACATTACGCGGCAGGAGGTTCACGCCGGCGAGCATGGTGCGCATGTTCTCGGCTTTCGGCTGCCAGTTGATCGCGAGCGCGGCGAAATCCTCCAGCTTGATGCGGGCGCCGAACACGCGGCGCCAGACCGCGCGTATCCGGCTTTCCTCGTTCTTGCTGAGTATGCCTAGGAGAATGCCGCGCTGGCGAAGCTGGCCCAGCGCCTCGATGAAGCCGATCTGCCAGCCGGCCACGATGTCCGGACCAGGATCGGCCATCTCGCCGATCACGCCTGTCCAGAGTGTGTCATCCAGATCGACGACGACCATCTTCACCGCATCGGTCCCGCGCAGGGTGCGCATCATGCCGATCGCTTCGTTCCAGACAGCGACCGAGAAGTCGCCGGGCCAGCTCATGTCGTAATGATGCAGCATCGGGGCCAGCGGCTCGATACGGCCGCCGATCTCGCCGGAAAAGCCCAGCAGCGCACCGTGCGAGGTGGGAGCCACCGCGTCATCCTGCCCATAACGCCGACCGAACGATGCGCTGATCCGGTCGAGATCGAGGATATAGGCGTGGCGGAAGCCGAGCACGATCCGCTCGAGCTCCTCGTTCAGGCGCGCGACGAAATATTCCGGGTTGCGCAGGTCGTGGCGTGGGAACAGCGTGCCCATCGGGTTGCGCTGCGGCACGGTGAAGTTGGTGACGAACGTCAGTTGCCCGTGCGCCACGTTCCATTCCATGCGGCGCTTCACCTGGAATGCGAGCCGTTCGACAGCCAGGTCGAACTCGCGCTGAAAGGAAGCCGGATCCGTGTAGGGCAGGCGCCACACGGCGTCGGGCGCGATGAAACGCAGCCCGATCTGCACGATCAGGAAATCGTAAGGTTCGGGATTGTCCGGCGTGCCGGGCCATTCGGGCGGGTGACCGGCATTGTTGACGAGGAACATATCGACCGGGCAGCCGGACGGGTTCTTGTTGTGATACCGGAAGGACTGCATGAAGCAGGAACCGATGATCGCCACGCGTCGCAGCGTGCTCTCGGTTTTGCGCAAGGCCGTGGGATAGAGATAGTTCGCGCCGTTGTTCTGTGGAAACATATCGGCGAGTTCGGGATATCTGTCCGCGCCCCGCGGCCGCGGATTGACGGTTTTGGCGGCTGGTGCCGGCTCGTCCAATGGCGGCTCGGCAAAATCGTCGCTCTCCGCGGGGGGCTCGTTCGCCACCGGTTCGGATGCAGGTGCTACCGGCAATGGCTCCGGCGCGGGCTCGCTTGCCGCACGCTTCCACAAGGAGGAGAGGCGGATCATGCTAGCCTCCGAACTTGCCCGAACGCGGAAACCCGGCGGGCGGCGCGCGGCCGGCCTGGCCACGCTCGCCGATCCATTCGCGCAGATCGGCCTCGGTGCGCGTGCGCTCGCCCGAGCGCCAGGTCAGCCCGTCGGCCAGCTTGAACACTTTGAGGTCCGCCAGCCCGCCATCCTTGTAGCGCTGCAGCGTCACGCCCAGGCCACGCGCGAGCCGTGCCACCTGGTCGAGCGGGAATACCAGCAGGCGTCGGTTATCGCCCACCACGGCCACGTGGTCGCCGGCGGCCGGCACACAGATGCGCGCCGTCTCGCCGGGCCGCAGATTGAGCACCTGCTTGCCGGTGCGCTTTTCAGCCAGCAGATCCTCGGCGGCCAGCACGAAGCCGCGGCCGCCGCTGCTCGCCACCAGATAGTCGGTCGCGTCGGACCAGACGAACACGTGGCTGATCTCGTCCTGGCCGGTCATCTCGAGCATGGCGCGGATCGCCTGGCCGTCGCCGCGGCCGCGCGGCAGCTCGCCCGCGCGCACGGTGTAAGCGCGGCCGGCGGCATCCATCAGCACCAGCCTGTCCGTCGTCTGGCAGGGCAACAGCAGGCGGAGCTTATCGCCTTCCTTGAATTTCTGCCCTTCCGCATCGGCCACATGGCCGCGCAGCGCGCGTATCCAGCCCTTCTCCGACAGCACGACGGTGATGGGCTCGCGCTCGATGGTGACGATCTGGCTCACGTCCACCGGCGACGGCAGGCCACCCAGCTCGGTGCGACGGTCGCCGAGCGGACCGGAGCCGAACTGTTTGCGGGTTGCCTCGATTTCCGAGGTTATCTTGCGCCAGCGCAGCGTCTCGTCGTCGAGCAGCGCGCGCAATTCGCGGCCTTCGCGCGAGAGGTTCTTGTGCTCCTTGCGAATCTCCATCTCTTCGAGGCGGCGCAGGCTGCGCAGCCGCATGTTCAGGATCGCCTCGGCCTGCACGTCGGTCAGCTTGAAGGCGGCAATCAGCCCGGCCTTGGCGTCGTCCTCCTCGCGGATGATGCGGATCACCTCGTCGAGGTTGAGATAGACGGCGAGGAATCCGTCGAGGATCTCCAACCGGTGCACGATCGCCTTCAGGCGGAATGAAGTCCGCCGCTGCAGCACCTCGTGCAGATGCGCGACCCACGCGCCGAGCACGCCGCGCAAACCCAGCACCTGCGGCGTGTGGTCGGCGGTCAGGACATTCATGTTGAGCGGAAAGCGCGTCTCCAGCGCGGTCGCGCGGAACAGCGTCTCCATCAGCACTTCGGGCTCCACGCCACGCGCTTTCGGCTCCAGCACCAGGCGGATGCGCTCGTCGGATTCGTCGCGCACGTCGCCCAGCAGCGGCAGCTTCTTCTCCTCCATCAACTGCGCGATCTGCTCGATGAGGCGGGATTTCTGCACCTGGTAGGGGATTTCGGTGACCACGATGCACCAGGTGCCGAAGCGCCCTTGTTCGGCCGCCCAGCGCGCGCGCAGGCGAAAGCCGCCGCGGCCGGTCTCATAGGCCTGCAGCAGGGCTTCCGGCGTTTCGGCGAGAATGCCGCCGGTCGGGAAATCCGGTCCGGGCATGTGGGCAAGCAGTTCGGCCGTTGTCGCCGCCGGGTCGGCGATCAGGTGAATGGCGGCCGCGCACACCTCGCCGGCGTTGTGGGGCGGGATGGAGGTGGCCATGCCGACCGCGATGCCGGCGGCGCCATTGGCCAGCAGGTTGGGGAAGGTGCCCGGCAGCACCACCGGCTCGCGGTCCTCGTTGTCGTAGGTGGGCCGGAAGTCGACCGTGTCCTCGCCGATGCCGGCGAGCAGAGCGGCGGCCACCGTCGTCATGCGGGCTTCGGTGTAGCGCATGGCGGCGGCGTTATCACCGTCGACGTTGCCGAAATTGCCCTGGCCCTCGACCAGCGGGTAGCGCACGGCGAAGTCCTGGGCCAGCCGCACCAGCGCGTCGTAGATGCTGGCGTCGCCGTGCGGATGGAACTTGCCCATCACGTCGCCCACCACGCGGGCGCATTTCTTGAAGCCGCTGGCCGGGTCCAGGCGCAGCTGCTGCATGGCGTAGATGAGCCGGCGATGGACGGGTTTGAGGCCATCGCGCACGTCCGGCAGGCTGCGGGACATGATGGTGGACATGGCGTAGGCGAGATAGCGCTCGGAGAGCGCTTCGGAGAAGCTGGTGTCCTGGATTTCGTCCATGGTGGGAGGTTTAGCTCAGCGGGTGGCGTGGGGGCAAAAGGCCTTCTTTTCTAAAGAAAAGAAGCAAAAGACTTTTGATCCGCTGTCGCGAAGCTCATCGCGCGCACGCGATAGCGGAACTAAAGTTTTTTGGTCCTTTTTTCCAAAAAAGGACTGCTTCCTTTCCTCGCCTCCCGGCCCTACGCTCGCTGGCAGACAACGGTGTTCGGGAACGCGGTGCGACGCCGCGGCTGCCCCCGCAACTGTAAGCGGCTCTACCACCTGCCCCATTTACGCCATTGCCGCGGTTGCGGTGAGAAGGCGGGGCAGGGCCGCCAGCCAGGAGACCGGCCGGTGTCGAGACTGCGCGCGCGCGTCGGGCGGGGTGCACCGAAGCAGTGGGAGAGAGACCCGCATGCGGCAATCGCCGTTTGTGCCGCCTGCCATGCCATGTGCGTGGCGGGCATCGGAGTCCTGTCCCCATGCGTGCCATCATTCTGGCGTCGCTTGCCGCCGCCATCTTGCCTGAAGCGTCCCTTGCCCAGGCCAACCCCGACAGTCCGGAGAATATCGTCGTCACCGCGACGCGGGTGCCCAGCAAGGTCGAGAATTTGCCGGCGGGTGTGACCGTCATCGACCGCAAGACGATCGAGGAGCGCGGCTATGTCAGCCTGGTGGACGCGCTTTCGGCCGTGCCGGGGCTGCGCGTGGTGCAATCCGGCGGCCCGGGCGCGCAGACCAGCCTGTTCGTCCGCGGCACCAATTCCAACCACGTGCTGGTGCTGCGCGACGGCATTCCGATCAACGACCCGAGCGATCCGGGCGGCGCGTTCAATTTCGGTGTGGACACGCTCAACGATGTCGAGCGCATCGAGGTGATCCGCGGCCCGGCTTCGAGCGCGTATGGTTCGGGGGCGATTGGCGGCGTGATCAACCTGATCACCCGGCATGGCGCGGGCGCGCCGCACGGGCATATCAGCCTGGCGGGCGGGGCGCCGAGCCAATTGCTGGCGCAGGCCGATGTGAGCGGCGGGTTCGGCATTTACGATTATGCCGCCGATGTGCAGGGCTTTTCGACGCGCGGGTTCGACGTGACGCCCAGGCGCATCAAGCCGGTCTATTCCGGCGAGGTGGATGGCGACCGCAGCAAGCTGGCGCAGCTGGAAGTGGGTGCGACGCCATTTCAGGACACGCGTTTCTCGGTGCTGTTGCGCGGACGCGATGCGAAATACGGGTTCGACGAGCAGGGCTACGATGCCGGCAATGCGACCGGCTACGATGCGTCCCTGTTCGGGCGCGTGGGCGTGACCAGCAAATTGTTCGATCGCGCATGGGAGACCAGCCTGTTTCTGACCGGGCTAGTCGATGACCGGCTGTCTGTCGTGACCTACCGCCCGCAGGACCCAAACCAGCAACAGAACGACGACCGCTATCATGGCCGGCGCGCCGATGTGCAGTGGAACAACATCGTGCACCTGCCGGATCATGGTGCGCTGACGGGCAACGATTTGACGTTCGGCTATGAGCACGTGGCCGACGAGGTGCATGCCAGGAACAACGATTTCTCGCCGTTCTCGATCGATGTCGGCGATGTACGCGCGCATGCCGATTCAGATGCTGGCTATCTCGGTTTGCAGACGACGCTGTTGAGGCGACTGGCGTTGACAGGGCAGGTGCGTGAGGATGCGACGACGTTGTCGGGCGACGCGTTCACCTGGCGGTTGGGCGGCGTGCTCGATGTGGCCGAAATCGCATCGCATTTCCACGCGTCGTATGGCACGAGTTTTCGCGCGCCGGCGTTGAACGATCTGTATGGGCGCAACAATTTCGGTGTGTTCGGCACGTACGTCGGCAATCCGCATCTGCATGCCGAACGCGGGCAGAGCTGGGAAGCCGGTATCACGACCGACTTGCCGCAGGTTCTGTCGGGCAACGAGAGCGTGTCGGTGACGTATTTCCATAACCGCCTGCGCGACCTGATCGAGTTTGCATTTCTGCCCGATGGGCTGACGTCGACAGTGAGCAATGTCGAGAATGCCCAGACGCAGGGTGTGGAGGCGACATTCACGCTGCGGGCGAGGCGCTGGCTGCAGGCCGACCTGACTTACACATACACGGACGCGCGCAACCTGACGACGCCAGGGCGCCTATTGCGCATTCCGTATGATCAAGCATCGGGCAATGTGCGCATCACGCCGATCCCGAGCGTCACGATCGCGCCGGAGCTCGTCTATACCGGCGGATTTCGGGATTTCCTGACGAGCGACAATTACCAGGTATTCGAACAGGGACTCTCGCCGAGCGGGCTGATCTTCAACCTGAACGTGACCTGGCAGGCGACGCCGGCGCTGCAGGTGTTTGCCTGGGGGAAGAACCTCGGTAACTCGCGGTTCGAGCCGGCGAACGGGTATCAGGCTCCGGGTGCTTCTTTCCTGGCGGGTGCGCGCGTGGAATTTTAAGGAAGCAGTCCTGTTTTTGAAAGATGGACCAAAAAACCTCTGCTTTCTGGCAGCTTCATCGACCCAGATGCGCTGGAGCAAAAGTTTTTTGGTCCTTTTTTCCAAAAAAGGGCTGCTTGCTTACTTTCCCTTCAACCCCTCCCACAACAGCCGGTTATATGCTTGCGTCGGAATACGATCCTCGCTCGACCAGTCATACCCCTTCGTGCGCGCCGTCCACCAAGCCGCATCGTGCGTCGGTTTCAGGCTCGCCCGTTGCGTGTTGGGCGGCAGAAGCGGCGCCAACCCTGTCGAATAAAGCAGCGCTGAAGCCGTCGCCGTGTAAGCCGGCGCGGTGGATTTCGTGATGTCGAACACGTCGGTCATCGGCGGCTGGTAGGCATCGTTAAGGCTGAGATGGTCGATGCCGAGCACATCCTCGATCGTGCGCAGCATGTTCACCGTGGAATATTGCGTGCTCACCACCGCGTGCTGTTTGACGTAGGGGCCGACGACGTAGGCGGTGCTGCGATGTGCGTTGACGTGATCGGGGCCGTCCTGCGCGTCGTCCTCGAGCACGAAAATCAGCGTGTTGTTGGCGTAGGGACTGTGGGCGACCGTCTCGATGAGCTTGCCGACAGAGAAATCATTGTCGGCCTGCTGCAGTTCGGGTGTGTTCACGCCGGCGGCTGCAGTGCTGAAATTGCCCGTGTGATCATGCATGAAGCGCACGAGGGAAAGTGCCGGCAGGTTGGTGTTGGTCACGTATCCCTGGAACTCGCGGTTCCATTCTTCCCAGCGCCACGCGTCGGGGAATGCGTTATCGAAACCGCGGAAATAGATATCGGTCACCGGCAGCAGCGCCGGATTTGCCGACCAGGCGACTTGCGTGCTGGTCGCGGCCGGGTTTTCGATCAGCGGCGCCCCGCCGATGCTGGTCGGGATGTTGTAGCGCACGATATCATCGAACATGCCGTAATCGCGTACCGAGAGGCCCGCTTTCAGCGCGGCATCCCAGATATGGCCGAGCTGCTTTGACTCGCCCGCGGTGCTCTCCGGGCCGTCGGTGGCGAAATCGTCGTTGTTGCCGGGCAGCAGATTGAAGGTGCCGCCGGTCTGCACGCTGGTGAGCAGCCCGTAGAGATTATACGGCCCCAGGTTTGGAAAAGCCGCGACACGCTCGGGTAGCGTGAGCCCGACATCAACGACACGGTTCGAGCCCTCGCTGTCGTTCGACGAGCCACGACCCGCATAGTTCATCGGGATCGTCTTCGTCCCGAAATCGCTCTCATGGGCCTGCGTGCTCCACGACCAGCCATTGCCGCTCACTTCACCGCTGCACAGGAAATTGTCGAGTGTCACGTAGGTATTGGCGACCGCGTGGAAGTTCGGGGTGATGGCCTGGCCGTACATCGTGAGATGCGGATCGCCGTTGGAGCCGTTATTCAGGTCGCCCAGCACCTGGTCGAACGTGCGGTTCTCCTTGATGATGTAGATCACGTGCTGGATGTTGGCATGCAGGAACGCCATCGTTGCGACGTCCTTGCTGCTCGGCGCGGATCTGTAGCCGTTATTGACGGCGACCTGCGCCGTCGTGACCGCCAGCGTTGCCGCCGTCGGTGCCTTCACCGACATGATGCTGGAAGATTCGCGCTGCAGAATGTATTCGTTCGCCGCGCCCTGCTCGTAGCGGTTATTGCGGCCCGGATTGCTCTTCTGGTTGACGACGAAGAGGCGTTTGCCGTCAGCGCTTACATTGACGTTGTTCGGATACCAGCCAGTCGGGAGCAGGCCTGAAACCGAATGGGGTGCCGGGCCGGCAAGCGGAATGACGGCCACCGAGTTGGCTCCTCCGTTGGTGACGTAGGCGGTGTTGCCATCCGGCGAGAGGGCAATGCTATTCGGCGCGGCACCCGTGTAGCGTTCGCCCAAGGCCAGCGTGCCGGGCGGCGCAATCGTGTCGATCTCCTCGAGCACGGCATTGCGGCCGGTGTCGATGACCGCGAGCGCGTCCACGCTATCCTGCGTCACATACAGGCGTGTCTGGTCGGCGCTGAGCTTGAGGCTGTTCGCATTGCCCGGCAGCGCGATACGCCCGACGATGCTGGAGGGCTTGAGCATGGTCAGCGGCAGAACCACGATTTCGCGGTCGCGAACAGAAGCGACGTAAGCCGTGTAGCCCGTGGCAGCCGTGCCCTTGATGGCAACCGCGATCGGTGTTTCGCCACCGGCCACGCCGGTCTGCGGGGCGTTGTTGTAATAGGGCCGCAGATCGTATTCCCACAGGACGACACCGGTGGCCGTGCTGATCAACGACACGCTGTCGTTATAGATGTTGGTCACCGCCAGCATGCTGCCATCGGGCGTGATCGCCAGCCCTGCGGCGGACGATTGTTCGAGAAAGCCCAGGCCGTTGCCGAGAAACGCACCAAGCGACGCGAATGGCGTGCCGGCGAAAGCCGCGCCGAAGTTCGGATGGTTCAGCGCGATGGTGTTGGCCAACGCCCATTGTCCGCCCTGCAGCGTATAATGCAGCACGCTGTCCGACACGCCGCCGGCGACATAGAAGCCGCTGCCATCGGGCGACCAGACGATACCGATGAATGTCTGCGGCACCTTGATGATCTGCGCTGCCTGCGGCGCGCGCTTCGCATCTGTCACGTTATAGACAAACACATATTGATCGCTGTCGGCGGTATCCGCCGCACCGGTCGAAGGCGTGCTCAACAGGTTGTAGCCGCTGGTGACGGCAAGCAGCGTCGTGCCGTCCGGACTGAGCGCGGTGTTGATCCCGCCGCCGGCGCGATAGCCGGGGTTGTCGGCGAGCTTCGGCGTCATCGGCACCAGGAGTGTGCCGGGCGTGGCCATCGGCGTGATGAACTGCCCGCTGCTCAGGGGCGTGGCGGCCGGGAGTGTGCTGGCGGCGGCAGCGCCAGGACCGGCAAGCAGGGTGGCCCCGAGCAGAACGGCACGCAGGCTGCGCGGTGAGTGCATCGACATTTCTATACCTTGTCAGTTGCTCGTCAGAAAACGTGAATCGAGCGCCTGGCATGGCACGGCGCCGCGGCCGGATTGATGAGGCGTGCCGCCTGCCCGCGTCAATGTCAGTTTGATGACGTTTCGGCTTGCGCTCGTAATGAGCCTACAGGCGTACAGCGGCGGCATCGAGTACGGAACTGGCTGCGTGTTCTCGAATGTCCCGCAGCGAACACCGGCGTATTCTGCAATATTGTTCGCGCGCCCAAACAATATTGCAGCTGCGGCAGCTAAGCAGCCTGCCTTATCGCCGCCGCCCGCACATCGTCGCCGACCGATGCTGCGAACCCCTGAAAATTCGCTTCGAACCGCGACACCAGCTCTGCGGCCTGTGCATCATACGCCGCCGGATCGGCCCAGGAGCGTCGTGGGTCGAGCACCTCGTTCGGAATGCCCGCCACGTCTCGCGGGATCATCAGGCCGAAGAACGGATCGGGCGAGAATTGCGCGCTGTTCAGTGAACCATCCAGCACGGCGCGTAAAAGCGCGCGCGTATGGCCGATGGCCATCCGCTTGCCAACGCCGTACCTGCCGCCGGTCCAGCCGGTATTGACCAGCCAGCAGGAGACGTTGTGCTGCTTGATCAACTGCTCCAGCAGCCGGCCGTATTCTTCCGGACGTCGCGGCAGGAAAGGCGCGCCGAAGCAGGTCGAGAACGTGGCCTGCGGCTCGCGGCCCAAACCTTTCTCAGTGCCGGCGACGCGTGCGGTGTAGCCGCTGAGGAAATGATACATCGCCTGCGCGGGCGTGAGCTTGGCGATCGGCGGCAGCACGCCGAACGCGTCCGCCGTCAGCATGATCACGTTTTTAGGCTGGCCGCCGCGCCCGGTCAGCTCGGCATTCGGAATGGCCTCGATCGGGTAGCAGGCGCGCGTGTTCTCTGTATAAGCGCCGTCGGTGAGATCGAGATGGCCGCACGGGTCGGCGACCACGTTTTCCAGAACGGTCCCAAAACGATGCGTCGCGTTCCAGATCTGCGGCTCGGCTTCGGCGGACAGATTGATCACCTTGGCATAGCAGCCGCCTTCGAAGTTGAACACGCCGTCCGGTCCCCAGCCATGCTCGTCATCGCCGATCAGGCGCCGCGCAGGATCGGAGCTGAGCGTTGTCTTGCCAGTGCCGGACAGGCCAAAAAACAATGCGGTGTCGCCATCCGCGCCGATGTTGGCGCTGCAATGCATCGGCATCACGCCGGCGGGCGGCAGGATGTAGTTCATCACGGTGAAGATGGATTTCTTGATTTCGCCCGCATATTCGGTGCCGGCGATGATAATGCGCCGTTCGGCAAAGCTGAGCGCGATCGCCGTGCTGCTGCGCACACCGTCGATCGCCGGGTCGGCCTGGAATTGCGGCGCATGCAGGATGACGTAGTCCGGCTCGAATGAGGCAAGTTCGTTCTTTGGCGGGCGGATGAACATGTTGCGCGCAAACAGCGCGTGCCAGGCGCTCGTGCTCACCACGCGAACCCGGATGCGGCGTGCGGGGTCGGCACCGGCATACAGATCCTGAGTAAACAGCTCGCGCCCTTGCATGTAGGCCTGCACGCGGTGCTTCAGGCCGGTGTAGTGCGCCGGATCCAACCGCTGGTTGACCTTGCCCCAGGCAATGTCGGCGGTGGTCGCGGGTTCGTCGGCCACGTATTTGTCAGCCACCGAGCGGCCGGTATGCACGCCGGTGCGGCAGATGATGGCGCCATCCGCGGAAAGGCGCCCCTCCTGGCGGCGGATCGCGTGGGCAACCAGCTGCGGGGCTGCCAGGTTGGCGTGAACGTGCGTGGCGGCCTGCACGCCGGTGCCGCCCAGCGGCGAATGGCCGTGGCCGGCGTCGTTCTCGTGCGGCTTCGTCTCGGCGTCCATTGAAAGAGGCTCCCTGGGCAGCAGGGTCGCCCGCCGCGTTTGATGATGGTTCCGCTTTGGGCGGGTTGTGACTGTTTTAAGCCCTGGGTTGGGTTGCTTGGCAATGGTTCGCGGTTGCGCGGCAGGCAGGCAAAGACGAGGCGAGTTGTCCTTTTTTGAAAAAAAGGACCAGAAAACTTTTGCTTCTGGGGCGCTTTGGTCGAAGGTGCGTTCGGGTGGCGGGTTTGGGAGTTTTCATGAAGCACACGATCGCCCTGGTGGATGACGACCGGAACATCCTGACCAGCGTCAGCATGACGTTGGAGCAGGAGGGCTATACGGTCCGCACCTACACGGACGGGGAAAGCGCGCTGCAGGCGATCAACGCCCGCCCGGTGGACCTGGCCGTGCTCGACATCAAAATGCCGCGGATGGACGGCATGGAGCTGCTGCAACGCCTGCGCCTGCGCACGCAGATGCCGGTGATCTTCCTCACCAGCAAGGACGAGGAAGTGGACGAGCTGATGGGCCTTCGCCTGGGAGCGGACGACTATATCACCAAGCCGTTCAGCCAGCGCCTGCTCATCGAGCGCATACGCGCGCTGCTGCGCCGTAACGAAAGCTCGCGCGCCGAAGGGTCCGGCACACCGGCCGGCGGCATTCTCACCCGCGGCAGCCTGGTGCTGGACGAGACCAAGCATCAATGCATTTGGAAAGGCACCGACATCCAGTTGACCGTCACCGAATTCCTGCTCGTCAAGGCGCTGGCGGCGCGGCCCGGCATGGTGAAGTCGCGCGACCAGCTCATCGATGCGGCTTACGGCGAAAACACGTTCGTGGACGACCGCACGATCAATTCGCACGTAAAACGCGTGCGCAAGAAGTTCCGCCAGGTGGACGGCGAATTCAACGCGTTCGAAACCCTCTACGGCATCGGCTACAGGTTCAAGGAATAAGCGGCAGCACGCGACAGCCGAGCAAAAGTTTTTGGCTTCTTTCTTTCAAAAAAGAAGTGCTGGCCTTGCCTTCACCGCCAACAAGTCACCTTCACCGTAAACCGCCGCGCCGCCTCCCCCACCGTCGCCGCATCCTGCCCCGCAGCCGCACCCAACTCGTCGAGGCGCACTCCCAGCCCCGCCAGATAATCGCGCGCCACGTCCGATTTGGTGGCGAAATTGACGTTCTGCGGCACCGCGCCGCCCGTCAGGATCGCCAACCCCAGGCCGTTCAGCATGGATTCGGAGATCCCGACCACGCGGCTGCCGCTGTCGAGCACCGGGCCGCCGCTATTGCCCGGCTGCACCGGCGCGCTGAACTGGAACATGTTGGCATTGCCCTGCATGCCCGACATCGTGGTGAGCGAGCCGGTGGTGACCGCCATCTCGGGCGAGACGATGCCGGTCAGCGGAAACCCGGTGGCGACCAGCGTCTCGCCGGGGCGCAGCGTCTGGCTGTCGCGGAACCGCGCATAGGCCGGCCAGGGCGTGCCGATCTGCAGCAAGGCCAGGTCGAGCTTGGAGTTATTGGCGACCAGCCGGGCGCCTACCGGAACGCCGTTATCGGGCCCATTGACGCGTATGTCGCCGCAGCCGGCGATCACGTGATTGTCGGTCACGATATGCCCCTGGCGATCGATCACGATCCCCGAGCCGTTGCTGACCGGGCGGCCCGGGCCGCGGGCGCCGATCCGCGCGGCGTGGGTGGCCAGCGCCGCATTGCCGCTCAGCGATGGAGCAACGTCCTGCACGCTGCGCACGAACGAGAGCAGGCGCAGCGGACCGGGCGGCGTGCCCGGATCTATGCTGACGGCGAGATTTGCCGCGCCGTTCGCGCGGCGCAGCTGCCATGAACCCGTCCAAAGTCCGGCATTGTTCGTCCCGGTCGGTTGCACCTGGAACCACAGGACGTAATCCGCTCCGGCACCGTCCGGCCACGCCGTATCGTTCTGCTCGACGACATCGCCCGATTGAAACGCCTGCGCGCGCAACGTCGCGTCGGCCAGTTCGTGCAGCCCGATACGCAGTTCCTCGATCTTCCAGTCGGTCAGGGCCGGCTGGGCATTCCGTAACACCAGGGGAAGCAGCAGTGCCAACCGGTCGTGATCCGGCAGCACGATGTGCAGACGGCCCGGCCGCGGGTTGGATACGGGCGTGACACCGGCCAGCGTGAGCGCGTTTCGTTGAATGATGAAATTCAGCGCGTCGACGGGAGGCAGTATGTTCCCGTTGAACGAAATTCGCGGCATGCCGGTGAAGTCGTAAGCACCGGGTTGCACGGAGACCGGCGCCGGCACCGTTCCTGGCGGCGGCTGATAGCCGCTCGACCGCAGCGTTATGACTGGCGGAGAGGCATTCACGCGCGCCGTGCCGACCGGCGCGCAGCCCGCAAGCCCCACGATACCGGCCGCGCAGAGCAGGGCGGCAAGCTTCGTCGGTATCCTCATCGTAACGATCGTCCCTTGTATGCGGCGCCGATACGAGCGCACGCATGGACGCAACGCAAGCTAATGTTTGGCTGTATCCGCCGAAGCGCGTTCAGCTCCCGCAGTCGCACCGCCCTGCCGTGGCACCAGCCGATAGGACCGGCTCGCCATGCCCTCCGCGTCCCGGTATTCCAGGGCGAGCGCGCTCGTCTCGAAAATGGTAAAGAATTCGTCCCAAGCGATTTCGCACATGCCAGGCTCGGGCGCGCCGAAATCGAACCGCAAAAGCGGCTGCCCCGCCTCGCTGTCATGGCTCTCGAGCAGAGCCGGCCGGCCCTCCCGCGCTTCTGCCCATGCACGGATGAAGCCGTGATCTGTGGTTGTCTCTTCGCTCATCTTCACACGTGTCCCGGCTGCCGATTCGTGGCTCAAACGGGGCGCGTCAGCCGGCGTTCCCACCGCTGCCGAAGCGGCAAACCCGAGGCCGAGGATCAGAAACACCCAGCCGGCGTTCGGCATCGAGGTGAAGGCGGAGGTGGACGCCAGCGGCCACAAGGCGACCAGAGCGCCCACGAACAGGCCGGTGCGCAAAGGCGGAGCGCGCCTGCCCAAGCCGCGCGCCAGGGTCGCGAGCGCGGCGGCCACCATGGCGCAGAACAGCACCAGCCCCGGCACCCCGGCATCGTCCAACGCTTCGAGATAGTAGTTGTGTGGATGCAGGTTGCACGCGCTCGGTCCGCCGTTGAAATTGTCGTCCGGCAGGCCGAGCCAGGCGATGCCGTGCATGGCCCAGAAATCGTGACAGCCGCGCCGGAAACCATCGAAGCCCAGCCCCAGCCAGGGATGCAGTTGCGCCACCGTCAGCGCGCGCAGGAAAATCAAGCCGTAATCGCTCTTGGCGAAATGCGCGATCTGCGGCCCGGTCTGCTGCACCAGTTTCGCGAACGAAAGCGGCGCCAGCCAGGGTGACGCGGCGGCCAGCGCCAGCCCGGCCAGTGCCGCCACCGCCACCGCCACACGCAGGCGCGGCAGCAGCAATCCGCTTGCCAGGAACCCCAGCACCATCAACAGCGTGGGCATCCGCTGGCCGATCAGCACCATGGTCAACGCGGCAAAGCTGGCGAGTGCCACGCTCCGCGCCCGCCCGCCCGGTGAGGACGCCAGCCGAGCAAGCAAAGGGATCAGCACGGGAAACAGCAACAGGATATATTCCGGGCCGGCGCGCGGCTTGTGGAACGGCCCGGTCAGCGCCCCGTCCTCCCATCGCGGCTGGCCGAACAGGTTGCTGCCGGTCAGGTATTGCTCCCAGCATTGCAGCGCGATCCACCCCGCCGCCACCGCGAGCGCAATCCAGAGCATGTGCCGCCGCCGCGCGCCCGCTGCGCCCGGCCCCGCGAAAACCCATGTGCCGACGGCAAGCGCGAACAGCGGGAGCCGAAACGCCACCAGGCCCAGCACCATCCCGCCGGTGCCCAGCACCGAACAAATGGCAAGCCACGCCCACCAGGCAGCGGCCGCCATCGTGAAAGGATGCCGAAGCCAAGCCCCCCTTCGTGCCCGGATGGCGTCCACGAGGAACAGGCAATCGACCAGCCCTACCAGCATTTCGGCAACCGCACGCGCATGCAGCAACGCCAGCGGCAACGCCAGGCACGCGCCGAAGGCAAGCTCGCTCGTCCACCGCGTCAGCGTCTCCGGTTCGCGGTACCAGGCTCGATCGCTCATTTGGGCCCTATGTCGCTTCCGCAGCCCTCGGCGGCAAGTTGGCGCGTCAAGCCACAATCTGGCGCCCCGCGCTGGCCGGCTGTCTCGTCGAGACCGGTCGCCGAGAAAAGATGACAACGGATCAATGACTTAATTGCCATGCGCGTTGCGGCACGGCGCCTGCAATAAAGCGCTCCGATGAGACAGCATGCTCAATCTTCCCGCCCGGCGCGACCGGTTATCTGGCTGCACCGGGCCGGTTCTGGTATGGCCCCGCGCAATCGCTGCCCGGGAGAGTCCGCCATGCCTGCCGCCGACCCCGCACGCCACGTGCGCCGGCAGGCTGTTCTGGCCACCGCCATCGCCTCGCTCGCCGGCTGTGCGGTCGGCCCGAACTATCACCGTCCCGCCACACCGGCGCCAGATCGCTTCACGGAAGCCAAGCTACCCGCCGGCACCGGCGCGGCGCCCACCGAGCGACAGGCCGGCCAGCCCGGCGGCGACCAGGTCTTCGTGCCTGGCCGCGACGTGCCCGGCCAATGGTGGACGCTGTTCCACGCGCCGGCCCTCAGCACGCTTGTCGCGACCGCGCTGCGTCAGAACCCGACTTTGCAGGCCACCGCCGCCACGCTGCGCCAGGCGCAGGAGACGACGATCGCCCAGCAAGGCCCGCTATTGCCGAACATCAGCGCCCAGATCGACCGCACGCGGCAGGAGTTCAGCGGCGCCGAAGCGGGCCAGGTCGGGCGGCAGGCATCCAGCCAGGTTTTCGGCTACTACAACGCGCAGGTGAACGTGACCTACACATTCGATGTGTGGGGCCAAATACGCCGCACGGTCGAGGCGAGTGCGGCCGCCGCCCAGGCGCAGCAATTCCAGCTCGAGGGTGCGGCCAACATGCTGGCCGCCAACACGGCCGGCGCCGCCATCATGCAGGCTTCGCTCGCGGCCCAGATCGATGCGGAGGAAGCTCTGATCGGCGCGGAACGCCAGCTTCTGAAAACCGTGCGCAGCCAGTTCGAGCTGGGCGGCGCGACGGGCGCGGATGTGGCGACCCAGGAAGCGCAGCTCGCCAACACGCAGGCGCTCGTGGCGCCGCTGCAAACCCAGATGCAGCAGGCACGCGACCAGCTTGCCGCCTATCTTGGCCGCGTGCCGGCCGAGAGCGACCTGCCGCCGCTCGCTCTGACGGACCTGAGCCTGCCCGGCGCGCTGCCGGTCAGCCTGCCGTCCCGCCTGGTCGACCAGCGGCCCGACATCCGCGCGGCCGAGGCGCAACTTCACCAGGCGACCGCGCAAGTGGGCGTGGCCATCGCCAACCGGCTGCCGCAATTCACGCTGACCGGCTTCATCGGCAGTGCGCCGGCCAAGATCGGCGATCTGTTCACCCCCGGCAACGGCATCTATTCCCTACTCACGCAGGCTCTGGCCCCCATCTTCCAGGGCGGCGCACTGCTGCACCAGCAACGCGCCGCGGTGGCGGCAGCGCAGGCGGCCGCGCTGAACTACCGCGCGATCGTCGTCAACGCGTTCCAGAACGTGGCCGACGTGCTCACTGCCTTGCAAGGCGACGCACGCGCGCTGGCCGCCAACCAGGATGCCGAGCGCGCCGCCGCACGCAGCCTCAGCCTGGCGCGTGTGCAATATGGTGCAGGCGGTATCGCATATCTCACCGTGCTCGCCTCGCAGCAGCAATATCAGAACGCGATCATCGGGCGGATCCGCGCGCAGGCGGCGCGCTACACGGATACGGTGGCGCTGTATGTGGCGCTTGGCGGTGGGTGGTGGAACCGGAACGATTTGCCGCCTCGGCCGGAGCCTTTGTTGAGGTCGCTGTTGCCATGAAGGAAGAAAGAATGTTCTTTTTAGAAAAAAAGAACCAAAGAACTTCTGCTTCCGGAGGCGCTCCGCGGGGGCGTGCGCGCAAGCCGATAAGCAGAAGTTTTTTGCTTCTTCTTTTCAAAAAAGAAGTGCTTGCTTGCTTGCTTCCCATGGCAATGGCCCAGGAACCCCCCTCCACCGTCAGCACCATCGTCGCCCACGCGACCCCCTGGCAGGACAGCCTGCAAGCCGTCGGCACCATCCGTGCCGTACGCGGCGCCGATCTCGCCAGCGAAGTCTCCGGCGTTGTCGACAGTGTCGATTTCGACTCCGGCCGTGACGTGACCGCGGGCACCGTGCTGCTGCGCCTGCGCCCGAACGACGACGCCGCGCATCTGGCCGATCTGCAGGCCGCCGCCGATCTCGCTTCGGCCAATCTTGCCCGTGACACCAAGCAGTTTCGCGCCCAAGCCGTCAGCCAGGCGGCCGTCGATGCCGACGAGAGCCATCTGCGGTCCGCACGCGCGCAAGTGGCGCAGGCGCAGGCGCTTTCGGCCGAAAAGATCGTGCGCGCGCCGTT
Organism: uncultured Alphaproteobacteria bacterium; assembly: GCA_963848205.1. Lineage (GTDB taxonomy): Bacteria > Pseudomonadota > Alphaproteobacteria > Acetobacterales > Acetobacteraceae > BOG-908. The sequence continues at coordinate 105,140 of CAWKCV010000005.1, forward strand.
CGCGGGAAGGCTTGGCCTGCGCATGGTCGACCAGGGCCAGTATCTGGCGGCCGGCACGCCGATCGTGACGCTGCAGGCGCTCGATCCGCTGTACATGGATTTCTACGTGCCGCAGCAGGCGTTGGCGCAGGTGCATGTGGGCCAGGCGGCCGCGCTCAGCGTGGATACTTACCCGAACCGCACGTTTGACGCGACGATCAGCGCCGTCAGCCCCAAGCTCGATGCCGCCAGCCGCATGGCGCAAATACGCGCGACGGTCGCCAACCCGGATCGCGCGCTCACACCTGGCATGTTCGCCACCGTGCAACTGCGCGTGGGCGCGGTGCACCATTACGTCACGCTGCCGAATGCGGCGATCGTATATAACCCTTACGGCAGCCTGGTTTATGTCGCCAATCACGGGCAAGTGCATCAGGTGATCGTGCAGACCGGCCCCACCCGCGGCGACCAGGTGGCGGTGACGGCCGGTTTGCAGGATGGGGCCGAAGTGGTGACCGCCGGGCAGCTCAAGCTGCATCAGGGCTCCACCATCGTCGTCAACAACACCGTGCAGCCGGGCAACGATCCCAATCCGCACCCGGCCGAGGAGTAGCGACATGCGCCTGACGGATATGTTCATCTTGCGGCCCGTGCTGGCCGTCGTCGTCAGCGTGTTCATCCTTCTGGTGGGGCTGCGAACCGAGCAGAGCCTGCCGGTGCGCCAGTTCCCGAAAACCATCCATGCGCGGATCGACGTGGAAACCGACTATTACGGCGCGGATGCGAGCACGATCGCCGGCTTCATCACCACACCTATCGAGAACGCCATCAGCCAGGTGGACGGAATCGACTATCTGACCAGCACCAGCCAGACCGGTGTGAGCAATATCTCCGCGCATCTGCGGTTGAACGAAGATCCGGATCGCGTGCTGACGGAGATCCAGACTCAGATCAGTTCCGTGCACAGCCAGCTCCCCCCGGCCGCGCAGGCGCCGTACATCCAGTTGCAGACAGGCGGCAACGGAGGGCTGCTGATTTTCGCCTATGTCAGCGACATCATGACGCCCGAGCAGATCACCGACTATCTGACGCGCGTAGTGCAGCCGCAGATGCAGTCCATCCGCGGCGTGCAGAAGGCGCTTGTCTGGGGTGCGGAGAACTTCGCCGTCCGCGCCTGGCTCGATCCCAATAAGCTTGCGGCCCACGGCCTGACGGCGGCCGACGTCTCAGCCGCGATGGCCGCGAACAATTTCACCTCCGGTGCAGGCCAGACGGCAGGTTCCATGGTGACGTTCCCGCTCGGCATCACCACCGGCGTGCACAGCATCGAGGAATTCCGCAACCTCGTCATCCGCCAGACGAACGGCGCCATCATCCGACTGGGCGACGTCGCGCGCGTGGAACTCGGCGCGGACAACTACCAGCAGAATTTCCTCTTCGACGGCAAGCCAAGCGTGCTGCTCGACATCGAGCCTGTGCCGGACGCCAACGTGCTCGAGCTCGTCACCCGCGTCCGCGCAAAATTCGAACTCGATGAGAGCGGACCTGCCGCAAGGCCTGCGCGCCTTTGTCGCCAACGACAGCACCTCGCATGTGCGGGCGTCCATCGGCGAAGTCATCAAGACCCTGCTCGAAAGTCTCGCCATCGTAGCGGTCGTGGTGTTCGTCTTCCTGCGCTCCGCACGCGCCTCGCTGATTCCAGTCATCACCATACCGCTGTCGCTCATCGGCACGTTCGCCATCCTGTATATGTTCGGGTTTTCGATCAATCTGCTGACATTGCTGGCACTCGTGCTGGCCACCGGCCTCGTCGTGGACGATGCGATCATCGTGGTGGAAAACGTCAGCCGCGAGATGGCCGAAGGTGCGAGCCCGCTGGATGCGGCGCTACGATCGGCGCGATCGCTCGCAAGCCCCATCGTGGCAATGACCGTCGTGCTCATCGCCGTCTATGTGCCGATCGCACTCCGCTCGGGATTGACCGGCGCGCTGTTTCGCGAATTCGCATTGACGCTGGTAGGTGCAGTGACCGTATCGGCCGTGCTGGCGCTGACGCTCTCGCCGATGATGTGCCGCATCATGCTGCGCGCGCCGACCACTGCGGATGACCGCAGGCAGACCGGGCGCGCCAGGCCGGGCTTGATGCAACGGCTGTATCTGCCGGCCCTGCGTACGGCGCTGAAGCTGCGGCCGCTGGTTGTCGTGCTCGGCCTCGCCGTATTTGCCGGCGGCTATTTCCTCTATGCCGGCTCGACGAGCGAGCTCGCGCCGCAGGAGGACACCGGATTCATCGATATCGGCGGCGGCGTCTCGCCCACCGCGAGCATCGACCAGCTGGCACTCTACGACAAACAATTGACCGACATAGAACGCAGCTTGCCGGAGCTCGACCGCTCTTACCTGTTCGATCAGCCGGGACAGACCGGCGGCGGCATGGGCTTGAAGGATTTCGCCCACCGCACGCGCACGTCCACGCAGGTGCTGGCCGAAATGCAGCAAAAAATCTCCAGCATCGCCGGCGAAAACCTGGCCGCCTTTCTCGACCCGCCGCTGCCCGGCAGCTTCGGCGACTTGCCCGTAGGCTACGTCATCAAAACCACCCGCCCGTTCACCGAACTCGACACCGTCTCCTCGCGCTTTCTCGACGAGGCACGCAAAACAGGCTTGTTCGCCTACGTCGATCGCGACCTGAAGATCGACCTGCCGCAATCGACCATCGTCATCGACCGCAACAAGGTCGCCGCCCTCGGGCTCGACATGACGCAGGTCGGCAACGTGCTCAACACACTGCTCAGCGGCGGTTATGTAAACTACTTCGACATGGCCGGCCGTTCCTATCGTGTCATCCCCGAAGTGGCCCGCGCATGGCGCCTCAACCCCGACCAACTGCGCAACTACACCATCGCCAACATCAACAATATTCCCATCCCGCTCTCCGCCGTCGCACATCTGGCGACCACCACCGTTCCCGAGAGCATCAGCCACTTCCAGCAGCAGAATGCAGCCACCATCAGCGGCGTGCCGCTGCCAGGTGTGAGCCAGGGCGATATAGAGACTGCGCTGAATACCATCGCCGCGCGCGTGCTGCCGCCTGACTACGCGACCGACGCCACCGGCCAGACGCGCCAATTCGTCACCGAGTCCTCCGGATTCGCCGCGACCTTCGGGCTCGCTGCGGTGGTGATCTATCTATCGCTTGCAGCTTTGTTCAGCAGTTTCCGCGATCCGCTGATCATCCTGATCTCGGTGCCGATGTCGCTCTCCGGCGCATTGCTGTTCATTTATTTCGGCGTGCATGGCGCGACGCTGAACATCTATTCCGAAGTGGGCCTCGTGACACTCATGGGCCTCATCAGCAAACACGGCATTCTGATGGTCGAGGTCGCCAATGAGCAGCAGGAATTGGGTCTCACCAAACTCGAGGCCATCGAACACGCGGCGCTGCTGCGCCTGCGCCCTATCCTGATGACGACCGCCGCGATGGTGCTCGGCGTCGCACCATTGGTATTCGCCACCGGCGCCGGCGCCGCTGCACGCTTTGCCATGGGGCTCGTCATTTCCAGCGGCCTGGCGATCGGCACCTTGTTCACCCTGTTCGTGGTGCCGGCATTCTATATGGTGTTGGCACGGCGGCACGCGCCGGAGGCGGCGCACGCGCTGGCGCCGCAGCGGCTGCGGGGAATTGCCGTGGCGTCTGAGTAAGGCAGCAAAGCCTTCTTTCTTGAAAGTAAGACGCAAAGAAGTTTTGTAACTGCGCTTCTGCCGATCTCGCTTATATGCGGGGCATGGACATGCCGCTTGATTTGGCCCCGCGTGCTCCCGCGCTGGCGCCCGCCCGCCCGCGGCTCGTCGCCATCGTCGTCGCCTGCGCTCTCTTCATGTCCAACCTCGACGGCACCGTCATCGCCACCGCGCTGCCCGCCATGGCCCACAGCTTCCAGGTGGACCCGGTCCACATGAACGTGGCCCTGACCGCCTACCTGGTCGCCATGGCCGCTTTCATCCCGGCCAGCGGCTGGCTCGCCGACCGCTTCGGCACCCGCCACGTCTTCCGCGTCGCCATCGCGCTGTTCACCCTGGGCTCCATCGCCTGCGGGCTTTCCGCCTCGTTGCCCGCACTCGTCGCCGCCCGCGTGCTGCAAGGTGCCGGCGGTGCCATGATGCTGCCCGTCGGCCGCCTCGTCCTGCTGCGCTCGGTGCCCAAGGAGGAACTGATCGGCGCCATGGCGTGGGTCACGATGCCCGCGCTCATCGGCCCCGTCATCGGCCCGCCCGTCGGCGGCTTCATCGTCACCTACTTCTCGTGGAACTGGATCTTCTACATCAACGTGCCGATCGGCGGCCTCGCGATCCTGCTCGCCAGCCTGTATTTCCGCGACATGCGCGAGCCCGACCCCGGCCCGTTCGATGCCACCGGCCTGCTCCTCGTCGCACTCTGCCTGGCAACCTTCATGGGCGTGCTGGAAACCGCCGGCCGCCATCTCGTCTCCCCCGCCGCCGTCGCCGGAATGGCCGCCACGTGCCTCGCCACCGGCACGCTCTACGCGTGGCATGCCCGCCAGCGTGCGCGCGCGCTGCTCGATTTCAGCCTGCTCCGCCTGCCCACCTTCATGGTCTCCGTCGCCGCCGGTTCGCTGTTCCGCATCGGCATCGGCGCGCTGCCCTTCCTGCTGCCGCTGCTCATCCAGCTCGGTTTCGGCCGCAGCGCCGCGCAAAGCGGCATGATCACCTTCGCCGGCGCGCTCGGCGCCATCGGCGTCAAACCCATCACCACCCGCGTGCTGCGCCGGTTCGGCTTTCGCAACACGCTGGCGATCAACGGCGTCGCGTCGGCGGTCGTCATCGCCATCTACGCCGCCTTCCGCCCCGCCTGGCCGATGGCGGTCCTCTACTTCGTGCTGGTCCTCGGCGGCGTGCTGCGCTCGGTGCAGTTCACCGCCTACAACGCGGTCGCCTATGCCGACGTGCCCGGTCCGCGGATGAGTGCGGCGACCACGCTCTATTCCATGCTGCAGCAGGTCTCGCTCACGCTCGGCATCCCGATCAGCGCCGCGGTGCTGCAGATGGCGCGCATCGCTGCCGGCCACACCATCCCCACGCCCGCCGATTTCACTCTGGCCTTCCTGGCCCTCGCCGGGGTATCCGCCCTGGCCGGCCCGGTGGCACTACTCCTGCCGCGCGGCGCCGGCGGCGAAATGTCCGGCAACGTGGCAAGGCAACCCAGATGACGCGCGTGTTTCTCCTGCTTTTCCTGACGCTTTGCGCAGCCGCGCCGTCCCGCGCCGCAACCGCGCCGCCCACGCTCACCGTGTTTGCCGCCGCCAGCCTCACCAACGCGCTGCAGGACATCGGCAATCTGTGGATGGCCGCCGGCCACGGCCGCGTCGTCTTCTCCTTCGCCAGCTCCTCCACGCTGGCGCTGCAGATCGAGCATGGCGCACCCGCCGGCGTGTTCGTCAGCGCCGACGAGACCTGGATGGACGACCTCGCCCACCGTGACGCCATCGCCGCCGGCACCCGACGCGACCTCGTCGGCAACAGCCTGGTGCTCGTCGAACCCGCCGCTGCCCTGCACCGCGTCACCCTCGCAGCCGGCATCAAGCCCGATGCCATCCTGCCAACCGAAGGCCGTCTCGCGTTGGGCGACCCCAGCCACGTGCCCGCCGGCATTTACGCGCAGCAAGCCTTGCAGAAGCTCGGCGTGTGGCCCGCCCTGCAAAGCCGCCTCGCACCGGCCGACTCCGTCCGCTCCGCCCTCCGCCTGGTCGAAACCGGCGAGGCGCCCGCCGGCATCGTTTACGCCTCCGACGTCAAGGTCACCCCCAAGCTCGCCATCGCCGGCACTTTCCCCCCCGACAGCCATGACCCGATCCGCTACCCCGCCGCCGTTCTTGCGGCGCAGGACAGCAAGCCGGCCCGCGCGTTCCTCGATTTCCTCTCCACCCAGCCCGCGCAGGACGTCTTCACCCATTACGGCTTTACCAAGCCCTGACCCCCACCCTTACCCCGGACGAGTGGCAGACGATCCTGCTGACCTTGCGCGTCGCCGCCCGCGCCGTAGCCCTCAGCCTGCCGTTGGCCCTCCTCGCCGCCCTCGTCCTCGCACGCGGCCGCTTCCCCGGGCGATTCCTGCTGCACGCCGCCATCCATCTGCCGCTCATGCTCCCTCCCGTAGTCACCGGCTGGCTGCTGTTGCTCGGCTTCGGAACCCAAGGCCCGGTCGGCGCCTGGCTGCTCCGCCACTTCCACATCCATCTGGCCTTCACCGAAGCCGGCGCGGCACTCGCCTGCGCCGTCATGACGTTCCCGCTCATGGTGCGCGCCATCCGGCTCTCGCTCGACGCGATCGACCCGCACCTCGAACAAGCCGCCCGCACGCTTGGCGCGCATTTTCTCAGCCGCTTCTTCTCCATCACCCTGCCGCTCGCCGCCCCCGGCGTGCTCGCGGCCGCCATGCTCGGCTACACGGCCAGCCTCGGCGAATTCGGCGCAGTGATCACGTTCGCCGCGAACATCCCGGGGCAGACACGCACCTTGCCGCTGGCGATCTATGCCGCGCTGGAGACGTCGGGGGGCGAGGCGCATGCGGCCAAGCTGGCGGGGTGTTCGATTGCGCTGGCGGTGATCGGGCTGCTTTTGGCCGAACTGATAGGAAGGAAGAAAGCAGTCCTTTTTTGAACAAAGGACCAAAAAACTTTTTCTCTGCTTCGCGAGCTCGCGACAGCCATTCAAAAGCTTTCTTAATGTCCCTCCGAATCCAAATCCCGACCCTGACCTTCACCACCCCTACCCCGGGCGTCACCGCCCTCTTCGGCCCCTCCGGCGCCGGCAAGACCACCCTCCTCCTCACCATCGCCGGCCTGCGCCGCCCCCGAGGCGCACAGATCGAGCTCGACGGCGTGCGGCTCGACCGGCTGCCGCCAGAACAGCGCGGCATCGGCTACGTGTTCCAGGAAGGCCGACTGTTCCCCCACATGTCGGTGGACGGCAATCTCCGCTACGGCCTGCGCCGCGTGGGCCAAGGCCCGGTGCGGTTCGACGATGTGGTCCACCTGCTCGGCCTTGCCGCACTTCTCGCCCGGCGCCCGGCCACGCTGTCGGGCGGCGAACGCCAGCGTGTCGCCATCGGCCGCGCACTGCTGGCCCAGCCGCGCCTCCTGCTGATGGACGAGCCGCTCTCCTCGCTCGACCAGCCGCGGCGCGACGAAATCATCCCCTACCTCGCCCGCCTGCGCAGCCAGCTTCGCATCCCGATCGTCTATGCCAGCCACGCGCTCGAAGAAGTCATCCGCCTGGCGGACACGCTGGTGCTGCTGGACGGGGGCCGCGTGCGCGCCTGCGGGCCGCTGGCCGACATCGTGGCACACCCCGCCTACGGCTTGGCCGAACGGGACGGGGCCGCCGGCATCCTGCGCGGGCAGGTCGCCTCGCACGACACGACGCGCCGGCTATCGGCCGTCGCGTGCGGCGCGGAGCTGATCTGGGTGCCGCTGCTGACCGCAGATGTGGGCGCCGCCGTTCGCCTGATCGTGCCGCCACGCGAGGTGATCCTGGCCATGGACGCGCCGCGCCTGATCAGCGTCAACAACATCGTCCCCGCGCTCGTCACCGACGGTCTCGTGCTCGAAACCGCCCACGCAGCGATCATCAGCCTGGAAGCGGCCGGTGGACAGCTCCTCTCGCGCATCACGCTGGACGCGGCCAAGCGGCTGAACCTGGAGCCCGGGCGGCAAGTGCTGGCGCTCATCAAGTCGATGTCTGTAGAGTTGCTGCAAGAGTGAACGAACCAAGGGATGCCACGCCGATGAACCAGATGACCGAACTCGCCGGTGAAGCCGCCATCCGCCGCGACCTCGCCGCCGCCTACCGCCTCGTCGCCCTGCATGGCTGGGACGATCTGATTTTCACCCACATCTCGGCGCGCATCCCCGGGCCCGAGCACCATTTCCTCATCAACCCCTACGGCTACACGTTCGACGAGATCACCGCGAGCAGCCTGGTCAAGATCGGCATGGACGGCCACGCCGTCGATGGCGGCAGCGCCATGGTCAATCCCGCCGGCTTCACCATCCACTCCGCCGTACACGAAGTGCGCGAAGATGCAGGCTGCGTCATGCACGTTCACACGCCGGACGGCACCGCCGTCTCCACCACGCGCGAAGGCCTGCTGCCGCTCAACCAGACCGCCCAGCTCGTAATCGGCGACCTTGCTTACCACGACTACGAAGGTGTCGCCCTCGACCACGACGAGCGCCCGCGCCTGCAGGCCGATCTCGGCACCAAGAACCTGATGCTGCTGCGCAACCACGGCACGCTCACCATCGGCGGCACCGTCGCCGAAGCGTTCACCCGCATGTATTATCTCGAACGCGCCTGCACGATGCAGGTCCGCACCCGCGCGCTCGGTGCCGAGCTTTATCCGACGCATCCCGATGTGATCGACAGCAACGCCAAGCTTGGGGCGGCTGCTGGGTTTGCGATGATGGCGAACCGGCTGCTGTGGCCGGCGATGCTGCGCAAGCTGGATCGGGTGGATACCTGGTACAGGAACTGAGAAAGGAGGCCTTCTTTCTCGAAAGAAAGAAGCGCAAGAATTTTTGAAGTAAAGAGGGAATACTATGGCCGAGGCGATAACTCAGGCGCTTGTTGCGGCCATGATGCAGTGCGAGGCGCCGATGGTGCTGACCGACCCGCACGCGAGCGATCATCCGATGATTGCGGTCAATCCCGCGTTCGAGGCCGTGACCCAATACGATGCACGCGACTCCGTCGGGCGGAACTGCCGTTTCCTGCAAGGTGCCGACACCGATGCAGCCTCAGTGGAGCGCATCCGGCGCTGCATCGAGACGCGACGCGGCTGCGTGGAATGGCTGGTGAACTATCGTGCGGACGGCACGATGTTCTGGAACCTGCTGTTCATCACCCCGGTCTTCTCGCCCGACGGTCGGTTGCTCCACTTCTTCGGCAATCAGCGCGATATCACGAAAGGGCACTCCAGCACGCTACCGGATTATGCACTCGGCAAGGCAGACATGCCCGAAGCAGGCGTCATCCGCTTCAACGCATTGCTCAGTGAAGTCCTGACCGGCGGCGAACCGGGAGCTGAGCTCGACCGGCTGGTCGACGCCGCCCGGCGGCTCGATTTTCTCACGGTCCGCTTGAAGTCGGCTGCCTGGGAAATGCCACCGGCGATGTGATTCCCGATACCGAAAAAAATCTGCGCTTGTCTGGGACATCTGCGGTTCCCTTGTCTTGCCGCAGGTTAGACAGCACCGTCGGTGGTTCTCTCCGATCGCCATCTCGCCCATGGTAACGACCTGGAGCGAGGCCTATTCGACGACCCGATTTCTCCAATGCTCCAGCAGGTCGGTAACCAGGATGCCGTCTATCCTGGCATCTGTGAAATCGGCATTGGTGATCGACAGATTTGTCAGGTTCGCATTGTCGATACGACACTGCCTCATGCACACATCCTCGAAGACAGTCTGTGTGAAGTTGATGTTCGTAAATCGCGACCCACTCAGATCGCAGTCGTCCGCGACCAGCGTCCGAGCAACCCTGCAAATCTCCATCCCGCACCCCAACAATCAGAAGTTGTTTGCTTCTTTCTTCCAAGAAAGAAGACCGTGCTTTACTGCACTTCCCGAATCGCATCCCCCAACCGCCCAAACACCTCGTCGATCTGCTCACGCGAAATGATCAAAGGCGGCGACACTGCCAGAATATCTCCCGTCGCCCGCACCAGCAGCCCCGCCTCATAACAAGCCACGAAAACCTCATACGCGCGCGCACCCGGCGCCCCCGCACGAGGCTCCAACTCGATGCCCGCCACCAGCCCCATGTTGCGAATATCGATCACATGCGGCAGCCCTTCGAGGCTATGCGCCGCCTCCTCGAAATACGGCGAAAGCTCGGCCGCGCGTTCGAACAGGGCTTCGTCGCGGTAGGTATCCAGCGTGGCGATCGAGGCGGCACAGGCGAGCACGTGCGACGAGTAGGTGTAGCCGTGAAAAAACTCTATCCCTGCAGGCGCCGACATGAACGTTTCGTGGATATCTGCATTGGCGACGGTGGCACCCATCGGCACGGTGGCATTTGTGATGCCCTTGGCCAGGCACACGATATCGGGCACCACGCCGAACCGGTCGATGGCGAACGGCGCGCCCAGCCGGCCGAAACCGCTGATTACTTCATCGAAAATCAGCAATATGCCGTGCCGCGCGGTGATCTCGCGCAGCCGTTCGAGGTAGCCCACCGGCGGCACCAGCACACCGGTGGAGCCCGCGAGCGGCTCGACGATGACCGCGGCGATCGTGCTGGGGTCGTGCAAGGCGATGATGCGTTCGAGCTGGTCGGCAAGTTCGGCGCCATGCAGCGGCTGGCCGTGGCTGTGCGCGTTGCGCGCGAGATCGTGTGTGTGCGGCAGATGGTCAACGCCAGGGATCATCGCGCCGAAATGACGCCGGTTGGTGCTGATGCCGCCGACCGAGATGCCGCCGAAGCCCACGCCATGATAGCCGCGCTCGCGCCCGATCAGCCGTGTGCGTGCGCCCTCGCCACGGATGCGATGATAGGCGAGGGCGATCTTCAGCGCGGTATCGACTGCCTCGGAGCCGGAATTGGAGAAGAACACGTGGTCCATGCCTTCGGGCAGCATGTCGGCCAGCCGGCTCGCCGCCTCGAACGCCAGCGGCGTGCCCATCTGGAAGGCCGGCGCGAAGTCCATCGTCGCGGCCTGGCGCTGGATCGCCTCGGTAATCCGCGGGCGGCAATGGCCGGCATTCACGCACCACAGCCCCGCCGCGCCATCGAGCACCTGCCGCCCGTCATGGCTGGTGTAGTGCATGTCCTGCGCGGCCACCAACAGCCGAGGCGCCGCCTTGTATTGCCGATTGTTGGTAAACGGCATCCAGAGCGCGTCGAGATTGTTCGGCAGACTGGGTTGGGCGTCCATAAGGCGGTCTCCTGGGCGCATCGCCGGCGCAGTCCGATTATCCTGCCGCAGACCCACAATCGTCCAGTGCCGGCGAACGTGCGCCCCGAAGCGGCGTTGCACCGCCAGTGCAGCCCCCGCCGGCGAGGCCACACACAACATTGGAGAGACGTGGATGTCCGACAATCCGCTCGATGACAGCAACGAAGCGCGCCAGCAGCTCATACGCGACCGCGCCTATCACCTGTGGGACGCAGACGGCCGCCCCGAAGGCCGCTCGGAGGATTTCTGGGAGCGTGCCCGCGAACTGGTCGGCATCGAGCAGAGCGTAGGCGCCGGCGAACTGCCCAACCCTGCGACCCAGCCAGGCGCCGACCCGAACCGCACGCAGATCGTGGAAGAGGCATCGATCCAGGAGAATTTGGGCGAGTTTCCGGACCGGTTGTCCGACCAGGGCGACCGGGCGCAGACGCCTTCCAAGGCAAATCGAAAAGCGTAAGGCAAGCGATCCTTTTTTGAAAATAAGGACCAAAAAGCTTTTTCTCTGCGTCGTGAGCACGCGACAGCAGTGCAAAGTTTTTTGCTTCTTTTTTTCAAAAAAGAAGGCCTTCCTTTCTCACATCAATACAACCGCATTGTAAGTCATATGCGTCAGTATGGCCGGCCCCAACCGTCCCGTCCGCTTGAACATCACCGCATTCAAGGCCCCGAGCAGAAACACCGGCAACCAGGAAAGCACGGGGTGGTAGCTGGCAAAAAACGCGGCACTGCCCAAGATCGCCCGCCAGCCGCCCCATTCGCGGTCGAGCGCGCGATAGAGCAGGCCGCGAAACAGGAATTCCTCCGAGAACGGCGCGATGAAGACCGCGATGGCGAACATCGCCTCCCGCAGATGCGGGATCGCCTGCATGGCGTTGCGCGATTTTTCCAGTTGCACGGCCACCACCGGCAAATGACCGACGACCCACACATACAAGTCCGCACCCAACCCGAGCACCGCGGCCGCAACCATGGCTGCGAGAAACGGCAACACGAAGGCGGCACTGGCATAACGCGCCGGACGCGCCAGGCCGCCTCCCGATGCGGGCCAAAACCAGATGTTGGCGAGCGACACGCCACGCCCGCGCAAAAACCATAGCATGCCGAGCGACACCGCCGCGGCGCACACGCCGTAAGCGACCACCATCACCGGCGCCGCGACGGAATTGCTGGCCAGCGCGCGGGACCCGCCGGTGAAGATGGCGCCAGCCTCCACCAGGATGCTGATGGCGATCATCGCATGCATCAGCGTCGGCGGCGCCGGCAATGTCTCCGACCAAGGATCGAACAGATAAGGCAGGCGGGCGCGGAAATTCTGCCACATCGCGGCCGCCGTCATCATCGAATATACGATCCCGGTCACCGCCAGATCCACCCGCTGGGTGAACACGCCGATGCAGAACGTGAGCATGCCGAGTTGCGCCGCCATCCGCCGGCCGCGTGGCACCGGCGTCGGCTCGCCCAATTCCGAGGTGACGACGGCCAGCGTCACCGATTTGGCCGCCATGCTGCGCGCGAACAGGAACCACCCTGCGCCCACCAGCAATACTTTCCACCAGTCACCCGGGAACAGATAGATCGCGTAGCACAGCACCAGGGCGACCATCGACGAGGAGAGCAGCGTCCACAGCCGCGCTTTCGCCCGCAGCAGCGCTTCCAGCCCATGCGGCCAGGTGGTGGCCATCCACAATGCCGCACCCTCGGAGGCGAGCGATTTCGGCCCGAGCACCCACAGGAAATAGGTGCCGAACAGGATGGCGGCACCGCTCAACGTGTTCCATGCCCCCTGCGCGTGGCTGGCGAAGTTCCGCAGGTTGAACAACTGGAAACCGGCGAGCGTAATCGGCACCAGCACGGCTTGCACGATCGCGCTGCGGTCGCGCGCGAACCACAACAGCTCCTTGCGGAACAGGGCATTCTTGCCGAAACTTGCGGCACGCACGCGCTTGGCCGCCGCACTTTCCGCAGGTGCCGTCAGCCCCCGTTCGGCGCCCCAGACGCTGAAGCTGACCGCGCCGGCGATGGTGACGAGCGCGCCGGCATCGCAGGCGAGCACGCCGCGAGTGAAGCTGAACGATTGGCCATACTGCCCAAGGAACGCGCCGAGGAACGGCCAGGGTGCCGCGCCCACGTGGCGCATCACGCCGAATGCCGCCTGGTAGATGCCGTAGGGTGCGAAGGCTGCCAGGAAAAACAGCATCATCGCCGCGTAGCCGAGCCAGCTCATCAGCCCGATCACGCCCCCACGCGAACGCGCCGGAAAGCGCAGCATCACCGCGATCTCCAGCGCCTTGCCCAGGCAGGATGCGGCGATGGTGACCGGCAGTCCGACCAGCGCCACCGCGGCCACCCCAAGCGTGGGCGTGTAGATGGCGCCGTAGAGCACGCCGGCGAACAGCGGCGCGCTCAGGAACAGCGGGTTGGCAGCGAGCGGCCCCAGCATTTCGGCCATGAACACCGCGCCAATCGGAACCGGGTGGCTGAGCAGCCATTCCCACACCGGGTGCCGCCGCCGCTGAATGTCGAGCTCCAGCCCCTCGCCCTGGAAGACGAGCATGATGCTCCACCAGATCAGGACGAGGCTGCCCATCACCGCCGGCATTGCGCCCGCCGTGGGGAGCGCGCGAAAGCCGGCCACGATCGAGGGTGCCACGACGAACCCGGCCGACCCTGTCTGGTGCAGCGTGGCGTAAAGCTGCCTGGCGATAGCTGCCCCGTCGTTGCTCTGCCGGCGCTTGGCAATCTGGAACGCTTCGGCACGGCAGCTTGGCCACAATGCCCGTTCGGTCTCCGCCTGCGAACGGCCGCCTTCGGCAAAATCCGTCTCGGTCGCGCGCACGCGCCGGGCGAACCAAGCATCGACCACCATCCGGCCATGGCTCTCGATCACCACCTGCTCCGCGCCATTCACTGCGCTGATGGTCGCAAATCCCGCGCCCACGTTCAGCCCGGCAAACAGCAGCGCGGTGATGATGAAGCCAAGTGCGCCGAACGACTTGGTGCGGCGCCCGGTGCGCTGGCGCAGCATGGCAGCCTGGCGTTTGCTCCTGCCCCTGGCCCGGCGGCGCGCCGTGCCGAGCAGCAGCCACAGCGTGCGCAGGAAACCAGGCGGCCGTGCGCGGGCCGGATCGTGCGCGGTAGTCGACATGCTCAAACCTGCGCCGGGCGCGCCGTGAGGCGAAGGAACACATCCTCCAGATCGGCCGGCCCGTGTTCGGCGCGCAGGTCGGCCAGCGACCCGGCGGCCACCAGCGTGCCCTGGTTGATGATCACCGCGTGCGAACACAGGCGCGCCACGTGGTCCATCAGGTGCGTCGAGAATACCACCGTGGTGCCGCCGGCCGCGAGATCGCCGATCAGGTCGTAGAAGAGGTGCGTGGATTCCACATCCAGCCCGTTCGTCGGCTCATCGAGCACCAGCAGCTTCGGCCGGTGCATCAGCGCCAGCATCAGCCCGAGCTTCTTTTTCATCCCGCGCGAATAATCCTCGGCATACGCGTCCAGATCGTCCGCCAGGCGCATGCGCGCGATCATCGGGGCCGCGTGGTCAAGCGCCGCTTTCGGATCGAGCCCGTGCATCGCGGCACTCAGCGACAGTGTCTCGCGGCCGGACAGATACGAGTAGAAAATCGGCTCATCCGGCAGAAAGCCGATCAGCCGTTTCAGCGCCACGCGATCGGCGAACGCATCGAGCCCGTCCACACGCAGGCTGCCGTCGGTGGCTTTGAGGATGCCCATCAGCAGACGGAACAACGTGGTCTTGCCGGCGCCGTTCGGGCCAAGCAGGCCGCAAATCTGGCCTTGCGGAATACGGAACGACAGGCCACGCAGGGCTACCTTGTCGCCGAAGCGTTTGCTGACAACGCTCGCGTCGACAAGCGCTGTGCCAGTGGTCATGAGCGGTCCCGCTTCTGCGAGCGTATCTTACGAAAGCGGAAGGAAGAAAGCAGTCCTTTTTTGAAAAAAAGGACCAAAAAACTTTTGATTTCTGGAGCTGGCGAAGCGGAGTGAGAGCCGTTTGCTTCTCTTGTTCAGAAATGAACGCGTTGCTTACCTGTCAATCGCAACCGCTGAGACGGAATTATATGGACTACCCTCCGGCGTCAGTGCCTGCGTCGACCAGACCAGATATACCAGCATCTGCTTCTCTTTGTCGTAAAGCCGACTGACGCGGATTTCCTTGAACAGCCAGTTCGCACTCGCGCCGAACACCACTTCCTTGTCTGGCAGCGTGCCCTTCAAGGCGACTTTTCCGGTCGCGCGGCACGCAATCGAGAACCGGCTCGGGTCGGTGGCCAGCCCCAGCGAGCCTTTCACGCCGCCCTTTTCGGCGCGTGACATGTAGCAGCTCACGCCATCGACCTTCGGGTCGTCATAGCGCTCGACGACGATCTGGTCGTTACGTCCCAACATGCGGAACGTGGTGCTGACGTTGCCGATCCGCACCGGGTCGGCACCGGCCCAGGCGGAACCTGCCCAGGCGCAGGCGAGCGCCATGGCAACCGATGAAATCCGCATCACGCTGCCTGCTTCTTCAGCCGATCGGCGAACTGCTTGCGGAACTTGCGCACCTTCGGGGCCACGACAACCTGACAATAGCCGCTGCCCGGGTTCTGCGCGAAATAGTCGTCGTGCTCGTCTTCGGCCGGCCAGAACTGAGTGAGCGGCGAAATCTCGGTCACCAGCGGCTTGTCGTAGAGACCCTGCGCCGAGATTTCGGCCATTATCTCGCGTGCGATCCGCGCCTCGTCGTCGCTGCCCGTCAGGATCACCGAACGGTACTGCGTGCCGACGTCGTTGCCCTGGTAGTTCAGCGTCGTCGGATCGTGGATCGTGAAGAACACACGCAACACATCGGCATAGCTCAGCTTGGCCGGATCGTAAGCCACGCGCACCACTTCGGCATGCCCGGTGCCGCCATCGCATACCTCGCGATAACGCGGGTTCTCCGTCTGGCCGCCGGCATAACCGGACTTTACGCTCAGCACGCCATCCAGGTCGCGATAGACCGCTTCCACGCACCAGAAGCAGCCACCACCCAAAACGGCCACCGCAGCATTCTTTTCCAACATCGTATTCGCCTCCCACGTCGAACGCCCAGATGGCGACGTGAGCCACGCAAGAAAAGACCCGGCCGCCTGCTTGAGGTGGAGACCAGGCATCGCCGTCAGTCCGCCCGGACGCTGGCGGCTTCGGGACCTTTCTGCCCCTGGGTGATCTGGATCGTCACACGCTGCCCCTCGGCAAGCTCCGTGAGGCCAGCGCGCCGCAGCGCGGACGCATGCACGAACACGTCCTTGCCCCCATCCTCGGGTGCGATGAATCCGAAGCCCTTCGAGACATTATACCATTTGACCGTGCCCTGCTGCTCGGGGCCGGAGGCTGCGGGGGCATCGAAACCGCGTCGCGCGCCCGAGAAGCCGCCAGCGCTGCCAACACCGCCGCCGCCGAAACTGTCGCCGGACGGCGCGCGGGGCGCACGTGGTGGCGGGGCGGACCCTGCCGTGCTCTCGTCGACTTCGATCACTTCGGTCACCTGCGGCCCCTTTTGACCCTGGCCAGTGCGCACCTTCAAGGTCGCTCCCGGGTTTACGCTCGTCACGCCAGTGCGGGCCAACACGCTTGCGTGTATGAAAACGTCGCCGCCGCCATCGGTCATCTCGACGAAGCCGAAGCCCTTTTCGGCGTTGAACCATTTCACCACCGCGGTCGCTTCCGGCCCCGTCGAAGCCATTGGCGCCTGCATCGGCGGACGTCGCGGGAAACTCGGCATCGGCGTCACCGGTTCGGGCGCATATTCGTCGAAACCCTTGTCCCGACGACGCCGCTGCCAGTTCTCCGTCTTCGCCATGCCATCGCCCATGCGTTTGTTGGATCGGGCGTCCCGGCACCCGGCCGAGCAATCATACACGGGACGCGTCTCGGATAAAGCCCTGTCTCGATCAGGCGGAAATCAGGGCAAGGTCGGATATTCCGGACATGAACATCGCAAAAGTGCGGTGCGCGAGGCGTCAGGCGATGCCGAGCACCTTATGCGTCTGTGTGCTCAGCCGCCAATTTGGGTGGGAAAGGCAATAATCGATCGCCGCCCTGGTGTTCTCCGCGACGTCAGGCCCGTCCATCGGCTGCAGCAGAAAATGCCGGAATTCGAGATGCTCGAAGGAAGCGGGCATGGCGCCAGGTTGCGGAAACACCAATTTGCATTCATCGCCGCCACGCAGGCGCAATGAAGCGCCCGCCTTCGGGCTCACGCACACCCAATCCAGCCCAGCAGGCACCGGCTGCGTGCCGTTTGTCTCGACCGCAATCTCGAACCCGCGGGCGTGCAGCGCGTCGATCAGCGTTTCGTCGACCTGGAGAAGCGGCTCGCCGCCGGTCAACACGACCAGGCGCTTTTCGGCTCCGCCGCGCCAGGCCGCACACACCGCATCGGCGAGCGAAGCGGCATCGGCAAACCGGCCGCCACCCACGCCGTCCAGCCCGACGAAATCGGTATCGCAAAATCGGCAGGCCGCTTCGGCCCGATCCCGCTCCAGCCCCGACCACAGATTGCAGCCGGCAAAGCGGCAGAACACCGCCGCCCTGCCCATCTGCATCCCCTCGCCCTGCAGCGTGAGGAAAATCTCCTTGACAGCGTAGGAACGGCTGGCAGCCGCCTTGTCCGCCAATCCGGCGGAGAGGTCAGGCGGCTGGATGTTCACTCTTGTCCATCAGCAGCTTGACCTCGTCCATCGCCTCCTTGAACCGGTCGCTCAGCACCGTCAGCGCCTCGCTGTTGGACCGCTGGATGAGGTCGGACAGCTCCTTGATGTTGGCCACCGCCCGCTCGTAGGATTTCTTCACCAGCTCGGCCTGGCGCGCAGCCTTGGCCTGCGGCGTCTCGGGCGAGGCGAGGTCGCGTACCTGTTCGGTCAGCTCAGCCACCGATTGCTGCATGATCTCCATCTGCCGGCGCGCCACGGCCTGCGCCCCCTCCAGCGCCAGGCGGTTCGCGTTGGAGAAAACCTCCATGTTGCGGCGATGCGCGGCCATCAGCGCATTGGTGTCCGGCATCATCGTGGGGAAACGCATCTCGGTGAAACGGCGCGTCATCTCGGTCAGCAATGCGGCTGGATTGGAGGGGTCTTCGGCCATTTTCATGCTCCTTGATTTAATTTGGGGCGGACTTTGCGTGGCAATTAAAGGAAGCGGTTCTTTTTTGGAAAAAGGAATCAAAAAAAACTTTTGATTAGGAGTGTCTGTTCGGAAGGTCGGTCTGGTAAGTCAGCTGATAGTAATTTTCGAGCACCGGAGCGCGGGAAACCGTCATCAGATGGCCGCCAGACCGACTTTACGATCGGACACTCAGGCGGCGCCGCTGATGGCGCCGGCCAGGGCTGCCTCGTCTTCGGGGGCGGGCTCGGGGAAGGGTTTTGGGCCCTCTTCGACCGCGGAGGCTGCGCCTGGTGTGCCGTGCAGCCAGCCGGCGGCCTGTTCGGCCCGTGTCAGTGCGCGGTCCAAAGCGGCCATCGTGCCGGACAGGTCGGTGCTCTCGTCGGTGCGCCAGGCGCGCAGGGCATATAGCCACACCGCACTCATACCTTGGCTGGCCACCATCCCGCGCACGCCCGACGAGCGCACGCCGGCGCCCTCCAACATCCACCCCATGCTGCGTGTCGTCGCGGCCGCCAGGGCCAACGCGGTGCCAGGATTGGCGGGCAGGGCGGCCAGCAACGCCAGCACCCCAGCGCGGTGATGCTGCAACGCATCGAAGCGGCGCATCACGATATCGAACAGCCGCTCACGCGTAGGACCGGTATCCAGCGCATCGGACAGCGCATGCTCGTCGGCCAGTTCGCCGAACCGCAACAGAATGGTCAGCGTGAACGGAAACCGGGCGCGGGCGCGCTCCAACGGCAGCGCACCCTCGCGCGCGGCGGCGGCGGGGGAGACGGCGCTCCATCCCTCGCGTGAAGCCAACGTGAACGCTGCGGCGATCAGCGCCTGGTCGAAATCCTGGTCGGTCACTCAAATGCATCCTGCTGCTGGCGCGCAGATTGGTTAGCAGGCTGCAGGTGCAAGAAGGAAGTCAGCGCGTCCATTCACACGAGGAAGAGGCGGGGCTTAGCTGCCGAGCTCGCGGGAGCGGGCGGTGGCGGCGGCCAGCGCGGTGGTCAGCGTGGCCGGCCAGGCCTCCATCAGCACGGCAAGCGCGCGTTCGGTGACGCCGTTGGGGCTGGTGACGTTGCGCCGGAGCTGGGCTGACTCCTCGCCGGACGCCGCCAGCAGGGCGCCGGCGCCGGCGACGGTCTTGCGTGCGAGCTGGCGGGCGAGTGCGGGCGGAATGCCTTGCGCCACGCCGGCCTGCTCCAGCAGTTCGGCCAGGAGAAACACGTAGGCCGGGCCGCAGCCCGAGACCGACGTGATCGGGTCGATCAGCGCTTCGTCATCGAGCCAGGCGACGTCGCCCGACGCGCGCAGCAGCGCATCGCACAATGTTGTCTGTGCGTCGGTCACGCCGGGACCAGCGACGGCCACGGTCATGCCCTGGCCGATCGCGGCCGGTGTATTCGGCATCGCCCTGACGATGGGATTGGCGGTGCCCAGCATGCTCGACAGACGCGAGATGGCCGGCCCGGCCAGGATCGACAGCACGACCGCGTTGGGCGGAAGACGGGCGCCGAGCGGCGGCAGCACGGTCGCAGCCATTTGCGGCTTGATGGCCAATATGACGGCATCAGGCACGAAGTCGGCAGGTATGGCGTCCAGCGATGCGACCATGCGGTCCTGGGCACGAGCCACGCCCTGGGGCAGACCAGGATCGACCAGCACCGAGGCCGCCAGCCCACCTGCAGCCCAGCCAGAAAACATGGCCGCGCCCATCTTCCCAGCCCCCACCAGCAATATGGCTCGTTGGTGAGTCATCGATCCCAAATGCAAAATGGCAAACGTTTTTTGGTCCTTTTTTTCAAAAAAGGACTGCTTGCTTCCTCAAGCCTCCCCCACACACTCCAACATCGCCGCCTCCAAAGCCTCCGCTGGCGTCTTGCCCCCCCAAAGCACGAACTGAAACGCCGGATAGAACCGCTCGCACTCGGTGATGGCGATGTCGACCATGTCTTCCAGGCTTTCCGCCGACGCCCCCGGCGCGCCACGCAGCAGCACGGAGTGGCGGAACAGCGGCATGCCGTCGTCGCTATCCATGCCGAAATGGCCGATCCAGAGGCGTTCGTTGGCGCGTGCCAGCAGTTCGTAGAGGGCGGCGCGACGCGGTGCCGGCACTTTGAGGTCGAAGGTGCAGGTAAAGTGCATGGCGGAGATCTCCGCCGACCAGCTGAAATACAGGCCGTAATCGCACCAACGGCCGGGCGCTTCGGCCGCCATTTCAGCGTCCGACCGGCGATCGAACGACCATTCGTTGGCCGAGACGATCTGCTCCATCACATCGAGGGGGTTGGCGGCCGGGCTGTCGTGCATGCTCAGCGACATTCGAGGTCTCCCCTGGGTCGGTTGCCGGGCCGGGAGCTCCAACCGGGCACTGCCGTCAACTAGTTAGGGAACAAAGTGGATTCGCCGCAAGAGAAGCCAGGTGCGAATGACGGTCTTCACATCCTGGTCCCATCCCGGCTTCACACGCCAAGTTCTCAGCCCGTCACGATCGAGGATGCTGTCAGGTTGGGCACACCGACAAGCACGATGCTCGTGCCGTCGGCCAGGTTCAGATAGCTGTCGCCGTAAGCGTAGGTGATGTTGGGTGCCTGTGCGCCGTAGCCGTCGAGCTTGATGAGGTCGCGGCCTGCCTGAAAGCCCACGATCTCGTCGGCACCGCCGGCCAGGCCGTTGGTGAAGCCGAACACATCAGTGCCGCCGCCCGAGACGAGCAGGTCGTTGCCGCTGCCGGCGAGCAGCGTGTCGCTGCCCAGCCCGCCCCACATCGTCTCGTTGCCGGCGTTGCACTGGAAGATGTCCTGGCCAGTCGAATTGCCGGCAAAAGCGTCCCCGCCCGCGCTGCCGGCCACCGAGACGGCACCGCTTCCGCTGAGAAAGATGCTGACGCCGGCGGTGGCCTGGATGGTGGTCGCACCCGCGCCCGCGACGATGACGGAGCCGGCCGCTTCGTTGGTGAACACGCCCTGGCCGGTGCCGCCATAGATGGTTATCGGTCCGGAGCCGCCTTGCACGTCCGTCTGCCCGGAACCGGCCACTACGATGGCCGAGCCCTCATGGCCCACATAGCTGACGTCCTGCGCACCATCGCCCCAGACGATGCTGCCGTTCGCCGCGCCGCCTTGCATGAAGATCACGCCGCTCTGCGCGCCGACGACGATGCTGGCCGTGTTGCCGCCGGTGATGTTGAGCTGGCTGTTGGGGGAGCCGAACAGCAGGTTCGGCCCCAGGCCGGCCGCGGACGATACGGTCACATCGTCGCGCACCCCTCCGGTGCCGCCGCACACCACGGTGTCGGCACCGTGCAGGACCAGGTGGTTGCCGACCGACGAGGTCTCGGTCGAGCCCAGATAGACAAGGCTGCGTCCGCCGCTCGTGGTGACGTCGGCGGCGTCGTTGCCGGTGGCGATCGTGTCGTTGCCGCCGCCGATGATGGTCACGTCAAACCCATTGCCCGAGCCTGGAGCGCCGGCAGGCAGGCCACCTTCGAAGACGGTGCTGGCACCCGGTGCCCCCACCAGCGTATCGCCCTCGCCCTGCGCCTCGATGACGTCGGACCCGTAATTGCCGACCAGCAACGCGTGCCCCAGGGCGCCGTCGGTCAGCGTCTGATTTTCGTTGCCTTCCAGCAGCACGCCACGATAGCCGGCCTGCATCGTGACGACCGCACCCGGCCCGATGCCGCCACCGGTCTGGCCCGGCAGGGGGGCCACGATCTCGAAGGCGGGAAACCGGGTGACATTCTCGGTCGGCGGCAGTCCGTCGGCGGAAAACCATTCATAGACGATGGTGTTTGGCGCGCTGGTGGCGAGCAGTTCGCTTTGCGCGTAGCCGAGCGCGCCCTGCAGGCCGATCGCCAGATCGTTGAGGCTGAGCGTTGTGCCCGTGCTCGTCGTGGGGTTGGTCATGACGCCTCCTGGTCCGTTACCGGAGCTTTTCTCCGGGGTTGCTGTGAGAACGACGCCGCCGGTAATGGCGGACGTGCTGAAGGCGAGCCCCGAGGCGTCGCCGAGCAGGGTGAGGGAGGTGACGGGCACGCCGGCCGCCTCCAATTCGATGGTGCCGATGCCGGCGCCGGTCTGTGTGTAGATGGCCGTGGTGGCGGCGATGCCGGCCAGTTGCACCGCGTCGCCGGGGGCGAAACCTGCCAGCGCGGGCGGCGATGCGAGGGCGGACGAGCTCAACTGGAGCGTGCCCGAGCCGCTAAACGCGACGACCATGCCGGACGCCACGCTGCCGGCCAGGGCCAACGATGCGTCCAGGCCCACCACCAGCGAGCCGGCGCCCGAGACGTTGCCCAGCGTGAGCAGGCCGCCGGACGCCAGGATCGTGCCCTGGTCGAGGGTGGAGCCGAGGAGCTGCACGGTGCCCGCGCCGCTCAGCGTTCCGCTGG
The DNA here is from genome assembly GCA_963848205.1 of uncultured Alphaproteobacteria bacterium. Taxonomy (GTDB): domain Bacteria; phylum Pseudomonadota; class Alphaproteobacteria; order Acetobacterales; family Acetobacteraceae; genus BOG-908. Next base: position 127,630 of record CAWKCV010000005.1, read on the forward strand.
CATCGACCAGCAACGTGCCCGCGATTTCACCTTGCGGAGCACCGCCGATGTCGATCTCGCCATTGCCGCCCGTCGCCAGCACGTCCGCCGGGCCGTCCAGGTTGATGGAAGCGGCCTGCACGAAGGCGGCTCCGGATGCGAGCAGCACGCCTGGCCGGGCGCTGTTGCCCAGGTCAATCGATCCGGCGACCGACAGCGTGCCACCGGAGAGGGCGATGCCGCCTGCAACGCTCGCCGAGCCCGCCGCGATATTCGCCCCGCTGGCGAGCGACAGCACGCCGGCCGCTGCGCCGTTGCCAACGCTGAGCTGGCCCGCGGCGAACGTGCCAGCGAGCGAGACCGTCCCGGTGATGCCCAGCACGGAAGCGTTCGCCGGGCCGGCAACCTGCAGTGCCGAGCCGGTGTTGCCGGCGATCCAGACAGTGTCGTTCAGGCCGGGTGCGACCACGGCAGGAAGCTGGTTCTGCGTCGTGTCCGCCCAGTTCAGCGCGTTGGACCAGGATGCGCCATGGCCGCCGATCCACGTGTAGCTGTCCGGCGCGACGGTGCCTGGCGATGGGCCGGCCATGGCGGGTGCGCTGACCACGATCTGCGCGCCCACGCCGTTGGGCTGCACGCTGAAGCTCTGCCCGGTATAGTCGCCGGCCAGCATGAGTTGGCCCACGGCCTGGCCCTGCACCGAAAGGGCGAGCGTGCCCAGCCCTTGGCCGCCGGCCTGCCAGGACACGGCGTCGATGGGCGCGGTGGCGACGACGATCGCGTCGCCTGCGACGAAGCCGGTGATCGGGGCTGCGGGAAAGGCCGTGTTTTCGAGCAGCAAGGTAGCACCGCCGCCGGCGAACTGGATGGCGGCGGTGTCCGCACCGGTCAGGGCCAGCACGGCTTCGGTGCCGATGGCGAGTGTGCCGGGGCCGCTTGCCGCACCCAGCCAGAGCGTGCCGCCTTGTGCGGTGACCAGGCCGCCATCGACGATGGTGCCCGCCAGGTTCAGCACGCCGAAACCGCTGGCCTGCGCGCCCGCATCGATGGTCAGGGCGCCGGCGGCGGTGGACGAGGTGGCGCCTATGTCGGCCCACGACGCGGTGTCCACGGTGAGTGTGCCTCCGGCCAACGACAGGGCGGTGGCCAGCACGCCGCCGCCGCCCAACGCGCCCACCCAAGCGCCTGCGCCGGTTTCGGTCAGTGTGCCGCCGACGCTCAGCACGGCGCCGGCACCCTCGGCGAGCAGGCTGGCCGAGGTGACGTTGGCGCTCGTCGCGAGGAACGACGTCGCAGCGCCCACGACCATCGAGGCACCAGCGGCGAGGGTCAGCGTGCCGGTGGAATAGGTGCCGGTGAACAGCGTATTGCCGCTTTCTGCCAGGCTGGCGCAGGTGCCGAGACCGGAAATATCGACGTAGGCGTCACCCGAAGCACCGGCGATCTGCACCACGTTCTGCGCGCCCGGCGGCAGGCTGGCAGGCGCGCTGCGCGTCACGTCCGTCCAGTTGCCCAGCCGGCTCCAGCCGCCGCTGACCGGCATCGTCCAGGCCAGCGTGTCGGTGCCCGTCTGTCCGGTGCTGCCGCCGCCGCCGGTCGCGTTGACGACGGAAATGAGAGTGCCGTTCGCGCCATCGGGTGCCAGCACGAACTTGTCCTGGCTGAAGCTGCCGGCCAGCGTCAGCCGCGCCACCACGCTGGTGCCGTAGAGCAGCGACAGCACGCCGGTCGATGGGGTGAACGACGTGTTGGTGATTGGGCTGCCCAGCAGGTCGATCGCATCGCCGAGGGTGAAGCCCGTGATTGTGCCTGACGGCGCGCTTCGGGCATTGGCGAGGGCGAGGACGGACCCGGGCGTGGTGGCCGAACCTTGCAGCGCGATGCCGCACCCGGTCGGCCCCATCAATTCCAGCGTGGCGCCGGCGGCGACCGCCAGACTGCCCGCACCGGACACGCTGCCGATGGCGAGCAGGCCGCCCTGGGCCAGCACCAGGCCGTTATCGACGATTCGGCCAAACGGGTTGACCGTGCCGTTGCCCGACAAGGTGGCACCCGCGTCGATCGTGACAGCGCCGGCGGCCGCCCCGCCGGCCGTGCCGATTTCGACGATGGAGGCGGGATCGGCCACGATGCTGTCACCCGATCCGCCGCCCAGCACGAGGTTTGCGGCCTGGATGGTGGCGCCTGCGTTGGCCGACAGCGCGGCCGTCGGCAAACCCACGCCGGAAGGGCCGCCGCCGAGTGCGAGGGTGCCCGACACGGTGAGCGTGGTGGCACTGCCCGCCGCCGAGATGGCGCCGTCGGCCACCAGCACTGAGGTGGCCGCGATCGTGGTGCCGGCCACCAGGTCGAGTGTGCCGAGCACCTGCCCGCTGGCCTGGCCTACAGTCAGCGTGCCGAGCATGAACGTGCCGTCCAGGGCCAGCTCACCCGTGACAGCCAGGGCGGCGGCGTTGGCGGGGCCGGAGATGAAGGTGAACGCGCCCGCGCCGGCGGCGATGGTGACGAGATTGTTGATGCCGGGCGGAATGCCGGCGGGTGTTTGGTTGCGTGTCGTGTCCGACCAGTTGACGGCGACCGTCCAGTGGCCGGAGGTGCCGCCGGTCCAGGCATATTGGTCGGGCGTGGACGTGCCGGGGCTCGGCTTGGGGTTGGTGCCGCTGCCCGCGGTGACCGACACCAGCGTGCCGCCGGCGCCATCGCCCGCGGTGAGGAACACGTCGCCCGCGTAATTGCCGGTCAACTGCAGCTGGGCCGCGAGCTGCGTGCCGTAATAGAGGTTCAGGACGCCGCCGGCCGCGCTGGTGGCATTGAAGGTGGCCAGCGAGATCTGGCTGCCGAGCACGTCGATCGTATCGCCCGCGGCAAAACCGGTCAGCGTGCCGGAGGGAGCGTCGTATTCCGCCGCTAGCGCCAGCGTGGCGTTGGCGCCGGTGAACGCCACCGACTGCCCGGCGCCGCAGCGTGCGTTGAGCTCCAGGGTGGCCCCGGCGCCGATCTGCAACGTGCCATTGCCGGAGAGCGCGCCGAGGGTGAGCGTGCCGCCCGACGCCACGATGGTGCCGTTATCGACGATTGCGCCATACGCATTCGCGTTGCCCTGGCCGGTCAGCGTGCCGCCGGCATCGACGGTGAGCGCACCCTTCGTCTCATTGGCCGGCGTGCTGCCTCCCACCTCCAATACCGAATTCGGGTCCACGTAGATCGAGGCGTTGGCGGAGGCGAGGAACAGGGACGCGACGGATGCCATTCCACCGTTCGTGAGCTGAAGCGAAGCGGCGGAGCCCGAGACGGCGTCGCCCAAACTTGCCGCGCCGGTGGTGGCGAACGTGGCGCCCGACCCTACGAGCAGGCTGCCGGCCACGATATTCGCCGTGTTGCCGGAAATCGCGGTCGCGGCCGCCAGTTCGAGCAGCCCGCCGGTGACGCTGCCTGCCGCCGCCTGGCCAAGCGTGAGTGCGCCAATGCCAAACCGGCCGGACAGCAGCGTGTTGCCGGTGAACAAGGCGGCCGCCGCCATGCCGGGGCCGGTGATCGTCTGCATCGCGTTGCCTGACGGGCCGCCGACCATGACGCTGTCGCTAGCGCCGGGCGCGAGCGAGGATGGGTCGACACCATCCGTCAAGTCGTTCCAGTTGGACCCAAGCGACCACGCACCACCCCCGATAGAAAGCCACACGAAGCTGCGTGTCGTCATGTCAGATCACCTCTCCACCCGCGGGAGAGGACGTTTTGGACACGCAACCCTTAATTGCAGTAAAACGTTTCGCTATCAAGTCTGTTTCGGACGTACGTAGGCGGATTTTCGGGCCTTCCTTCGACGCTTGTCCGCGGCGCCTCCGACACAATGTTTCGGATGGCTGGTTGCACGGATCGCGGTCAGGCAACCGCCAAGCGCGCAGAGCCGTTGTCAGCCCGGAGGCGACATGAACCAACAACAGGCCTGGCTGGCTTTGGAGCTGAATGAACAGCCGGACGGCCAGCTATCGAGCGCCTACAGGACGGTGCGCGCATGGACCGAGACACTGGCGGCGCATCTCTCGGCCGAGGACCAGTGCGTGCAATCCATGCCGGACGCGAGCCCGACGAAGTGGCACCGCGCGCATACCACCTGGTTTTTCGAGACCTTCGTGGCGCTGCCCCACATCCCGGGCTACCGCACGTTCGATCCGCGCTTCGGCTTCATGTTCAATTCCTATTACGAGACCGTCGGCGCGCGTCATCCGCGCCCGGCGCGCGGTCTGCTCACCCGCCCGACCGAGCCGGAGGTCACCGCCTACCGACAGGCCGTCGACGCGGCGATGCTGGGCTGGATCGACACGGCGGAAGGCGATGTGCGCAGCCTCGTCGAGCTCGGCCTGCAGCATGAACAGCAGCATCAGGAGTTGCTGCTGACCGATATCCTGCACGCGTTCGCCCAAAGCCCGCTGGCGCCGGCGCCGATTCCGGAATGGCGCGCCCCGCAGGGCAACGCCGGTCCGGACAGGTGGCTCGCGATGAAGGGCGGCCTCGCCTCGATCGGGCATCGTTTGCCCGACCATCCCGACAGCGACGGTTTCTGCTTCGACAACGAGACGCCGCGTCACCGCACGCTGCTCGCACCCTGCGAGATCGCCAGCCGGCTGGTGCGCAACGGCGATTATCTGCGGTTCATCGAGGATGGCGGCTACCGCCAGCCGATCCTGTGGATGGCCGAGGGCTGGGACCATGTGCGTGCGGACGGCTGGGAAGCGCCGCTCTACTGGCGCCAGGACGGCGATGGCTGGCAGCAGATGACGCCGGGCGGGCTGCAGGCGCTCGATCCCGCGGAGCCGGTGCGTCACGTCAGCTGGTTTGAAGCCGACGCCTATGCGCGCTGGGCGGGTGCCAGGCTGCCGACGGAAGCCGAGCTGGAACTGGCGCATCTGCTGCCCGACCGGCCAGCCGAGTTGGACGGCCATGTGTGGCAATGGACCAACAGCGCCTATCTGCCCTACCCGGGCTTCCGGGCGGTGGCCGGTGCGGTCGGCGAATACAACGGCAAGTTCATGATCAACCAGATGGTGTTGCGCGGCGGCTCGATGGCGACGCCGGCGGGCCATACGCGGCCGAGCTACCGCAACTTCTTCCACCCCTCGAAGCGGTGGCAGTTCACCGGCGTTCGTCTGGCGCGCGACGTCGCCTGATCACCGCCCAGCATCGACTGCGACCACGCCCTCACTTCCGACGCCGGAGCCTGCCATGCTGGATGCCGCCACCACCCTGACCGACATCGCAGGTCCGGCACTCGCCGGCCTTCAGGCCACGCCGAAAACGCTGCCGCCGTTTCTTTTCTACGACGAGGCAGGCGTGGCTTTGTTCGAGGCGATCACGCGCCTGCCTGAATACTATCTCACACGCACGGAGCTGGCCCTGCTCGACGAGGTGGCGCCGCGCATCTCGGCGCTCGCCGAGCCTGGCAGCGTTCTGGTGGAATATGGCGCAAGCGACGAGGGCAAGGCGGCCAAGCTCATCGATGCCGCGCCCGACAGGTTTGCCGCCTACCTGCCGATCGACGTTGCCGCCTCGGCGCTCGATGGGATGGCCGAACGCCTGCGCGCCGCGCGGCCGGCGCTGCGTGTGCGCCCGTTCTGCGGCGATTTCCTTCGCCCGATCGTGTTGCCGCCATCGGTTGCCGGGCTCCCCCGGTTCGGCTTTTTCCCAGGCTCCACCATTGGCAATCTCGATCCGCAGGGCGCGCGCGCGTTTCTGGCCGAGGCGGCACATACGCTTGGCGGCAATGCGTGGCTGATCGTGGGTGTGGATTTGCGCAAAGACCCGTCGGTTCTCATTCCCGCTTACGACGATGCGGCGGGCGTCACGGCCGCATTCAACCTTAACCTTCTGCAACGGCTGAATCGTGAGCTCGGCGCCGATTTCGAAGTTTCTTCGTTCCGTCATCGCGCAATCTGGAACGAGCAGGACGGAAGGATCGAGATGCACCTGGAAAGCATGCGCCCGCAGCATGTGCGGGTGGCGGGGCAGACGATCTCGTTCGGCCAGGGTGAGACCATCCATACCGAAAACAGCACCAAGCATACACTGGACGGCTTCCGCGCGCTGGCCGCGAGCGCCGGTTGGCAACCGCGCGAGGTCTGGACCGATAAAGACAGCATGTTTTCCATTCACGCTTTGCAGTCCGGAGGCGCCCGCCCATGAAAAACCGCGCACGCGCCATCGCCCGCCAGCAAGATGCCAGGCCATGGTATGCGCTCATGCTCGGAGGCCTGCTTGCGATCCTGGCTGCGGGAGCAGCGCTTGCCCAGCCGCAAACTGCCGTCGTGCACCCACCCAAGCAGGTGGATCCCAAGATGCGCGTGACACCTCCCAACCACCCCGCGCTGCCCACCCCGGTCGTGCGACCGCCGGTTGAAAAAGACGGCACAACCCTAGTGCCCAAATAGAAAACCGCAGACATATCAAGGATCAAAAGTTTTTGGTCCTTTTTTCAAAAAGGACTGCTTTCTTCCTTCCTCCCAGGATCCCAATGTCGCAAACAACTCTCGCCACCCTGCACGTCAACGGCCGCGCCCACGAAGTCGCGATCGATTCCAGAACCACCTTGCTGGACGCCTTGCGCGAACATCTCGGCCTGACCGGCACGAAAGTCGGCTGCAACCACGGCACGTGCGGCGCCTGCACCGTGCATATCGATGGCCGCCGCCAGTTGAGCTGCTTGACCCTGGCGTTGGCCGCGGAAGGGCGGGAAATCCGCACGATCGAGGGATTGGCTGGTGAAGCTGGCGCGCTGCATCCGATGCAGGCGGCGTTTGTCGCGCACGATGCGATGCAATGCGGCTACTGCACGCCCGGACAGATCATGTCGGCCGTCGCCTGCATCGAAGAGGGGCATGCGCGCACCGATGACGAGATACGCGAATATATGAGCGGCAATCTATGTCGTTGCGGTGCCTATCCGAACATCGTCGCCGCCGTGCGCGATGTGGCCGACAATCACACTGGGTCGGGGGCCGCCTAGCATGCAGCCCTTTACGTATGTCCGCGCGGACAATCTGGATCACGCGCTCGCCGAAGCGGCCATGCCCGGGACGGCGTTGCTGGCCGGCGGAACGACGATGGTCGACCTGATGCGCGGCGATCTGGCCTGGCCGCAGCGCCTCGTCGATATCGGCCATCTCGCCGGCCTTGACGGCATAGAGACCGGTGGAGACACGATCCGGCTGGGTGCGCTCGTGCGCATGGCCGATGCCGCCGAGGATGAGACGCTGCGGCGCGACTACCCGGCACTCACCGAGAGTTTGCAGCTCGCCGCGAGCCAGCAACTGCGCAATGCGGCGACGCTGGGTGGAAACCTGCTGCAACGGACCCGCTGCTTCTATTTCCGCGATGGCGTCTCTGCCTGCAACAAGCGCATTCCTGGCTCCGGCTGCACCGCGCTGGATGGCGAGGATCGCGAGATGGCGTTATTCGGCACGTCGGACCGCTGCATTGCCACCTATCCGGGCGATTGGGGAACCGCACTGGCCGCGTTCGACACGTCGCTCGAATTGCGTTCGGCGGCGGGCACGCGGACGTTGCCTTTTGCCGAATTCCATTTGCCTTACGGCGACGATCCGGCGCGAGAGACTGTGTTGCGCGAAGGCGAGATGGTGACCGCCATCCTGGTCAAGCCAACTCCGGCCGGCCGGCGTTCCACGTATGTGAAGGTGCGCGACCGGCAGAGCTATGCCTACGCAGTGGTATCGGCCGCTGTCGCACTCGAGATGGATGGCGATACGGTGACGCAGGCCCGTGTGTCGCTGGGCGGTGTCGCGTCGCGTCCTTGGCGGGCGCCGGCGGCTGAAGCCGCACTCGTCGGCAAGACGCTGACGGAGGCGGTGGCGCTGGCCGCAGGAAATGCCGCTTTCGAAGGTGCGCAGCCGCGCCGCCAAAATGCATTCAAGGTCGAACTCGGCCGGCGCGTCGTTGCACGCGCGGCGATGGTCGCCAGCAAAAGGATCTGAGCAGGTATGGATGGAAGCATTGGCCAGCCCGTCGTCCGTCGCGACGCCGCGCTGAAATCGAGCGGCACTGCGCAGTACGCGGCCGATTTCCCGCATCAGGATGTGGCATATGCCGCGTTGACGCTCAGCAGCATCGCGCGCGGCCGCATCACGCAAATCGATACCGAGGCGGCCGAAGCGGTGCCTGGCGTGGTGATGGTGCTGACGCATCGCAGCCTGAATGAAGGGCTGGGCGAGGAGAAATTCGCCATGAAGGGCGGGCATATGCAGAGCAGCTTCATGCCGCTCACCTCCGACGAGGTGCATTACGCCGGCCAGATCGTGGCGCTCAACATCGCAGACACGCAGGAGGCGGCCGAGGAAGCCGCGCGCCGCGTGATGGTGGAGTATGCCGCCACCCATGCCTCCGCCGCGATGGACGACCCGGACCGGGTGGAGAAGCCAATCGACGACAAGTCGGAAGATGTCGGTCATCCGGAACGCGCCTTTGCGTCGGCCGACTTCCAGGTGGACGCGACGTATTACACGCCCGCGCAGCACCATAACCCGATCGAGCTTTATGCCGCGACGGCCGTGTGGCGCGACGGCAAACTGCTGGTGAATACGCCGAGCCAGTGGGTTGTCGGCAAGCAGGCGGCCCTGGCCAAGATCTTTGGTATCCCGATGGAGGATGTGCATATCGAATGCCCGTTCGTCGGCGGCGGGTTCGGCGGCAAGGCGACGCTGCTGGCGCATACCGTGCTGGTGGCGATGGCCGCGCGCCGGCTGGGGCGCCCGGTCAAGCTGGTGGTGCCGCGCGAGGCGATGTTCACCGTCGGCTCGTTCCGTCCCGCCACGCGCAGCCGCGTGCGTTTGGGCGCCAAGCGAGACGGCACGCTGACCGCCGTGATGCACGAGCAGGCGGGGCAGAGTTCCGAGATCGATCACGTGGCGTTCGCTGTCACCGAGGTGACCGGGCGCATGTATGAATGCCCGAACATTCGCGTGCGCGAGTCCACCATTGCGACCGACATCAACACGCCAGGTTTCCAGCGCGCCCCGGCCGAGGCGCCCGGCTTCTTCTGTTTTGAAAGTGCGATGGACGAACTGGCCGTGGCGCTGGCGATGGATCCGATCGAGTTGCGGCTGAAGAACGAACCTGCCCGCGATCCGCTGAAGGGTTTGAAATGGAGCAGCCGCAGCCTGGTGCAGTGCTATAAGCGCGGCGCCGAGTTGTTCGGCTGGGACAAGCGTAATCCGAAAGTCGGCAGCATGACGACGCCTGATGGTCTGCTGATCGGCATGGGTTGTGCCACTGCCTGCTATCCATCGGCGACCGCGCCTTCATCGGCGCGTGTACGGTTTGCCGCAGATGGCACCTGCGTCGTCTCGTGCGGCGCGCACGATGTGGGCACCGGCGCCTATACCGTGCTGGGCCAGATTGCAGCCGATGTGCTCGGCGTGCCCAACGAACTCGTGCGCGTGCATCTGGGCGACAGCACGCTGCCGTCCGGCCCGGTCGCCGGCGGTTCCATCACCACCGGATCGTCCGGTTCGGCCGTGTATATGGCGGCGCTCGCCGTGCGCGACCGGCTACTGGACGCGGCCAGCAAAGGGCATTCGAAAGGCTACACTCTGGTCGATGGCCAAGTGATCGACCGCCATGGGCGCGCGACGCCTGCCACCGAGGTGCTGGCGACGATGACCGGCGGCGTAATCGAGGAGACGGCGGACTGGAAGCCGGCTTCGATGAGCGACGACAAGATGCGCGAGGGCTTGGCAGGCGGGATGGCGATGTCCTCGCCGGCCGGCAAGGACTATGCGATCTACTCCTTCGGCGCGCAGTTCGCCGAAGTTCATGTGGACCCGCTGCTGCGCACGGTGCGCGTGGCCCGCATGGTCGGTGTGTTTGCCTGCGGTCGCATCATCAATCCCCGCACGGCGCACAGCAATCTTTCGGGCGGCATGATCTGGGGTGCGAGCTTTGCGCTGCTCGAGCACAGCCAGATCGACCGGCCGCGCGCGCGTTTCGCCAACCAGGACCTCGCTGGCTATCATTTCAGCACGAATGCCGACATCGGCGAGGTGATCGTCGAGACGGTGCACGAGGAAGATGCCGTGGTGAACGCGATCGGTGCGAAGGGCGTGGGCGAGATCGGCATTGTCGGCATGCCGGCGGCGATCGCGAATGCGGTGTATCACGCGACCGGCGTGCGGGTGCGCAAAACACCGATTTTGATTGAGGATCTGATGTGAAGGAAGCTGTCCATTTTTGAAAAGAGGACCAAAACCGTTCCGTTCCGCTGTTGCGAAGCTCACGATGAGCCTCGCGACAGCGGAGCAAAAGTCTTTTGCTTCTTTTGTTCAGAAAAGAAGATTTCCCTAGCTACGCGATGACAATGCAAACCAGGAAATTCGGCCACGTCGCCGTGCCCACCATTGGCCAGGGCACATGGAATATCGGCAAGTCAGCAGTCGTTGCCCTGAGGCGCGGCATCGATCTCGGCATGACGCATATCGACACCGCGGAGATGTATGACGGCGCGGAAGCCATCGTCGCCGAAGCGATCGCCGGGCGGCGTGACGAGATATTCCTCGTCAGCAAGGTGCTGCCGGATAACGCCTCGCGCGATGGCACGATCGCCGCATGCGAACGCTCTCTCGCCCGCCTGAAGACGGACCATCTGGACTGCTACCTGCTGCACTGGCCAGGACGCCACAGGCTGGAAGATACCATCGCAGCGTTCGAACTGCTGGTGAACCAAGGCAAGATCCGCAGTTGGGGCCTCAGCAATTTCGATGTGACCGAACTTGATCAGGCGTTGCGCATCGCTGGGCCAGGCCGCATCGCGTGCAACCAGGTGCTCTACCATCTGCAGGAACGCCATATCGAGCACGCGGTCATGCCGTGGTGCATCGCGCACGACGTCGCCGTGGTCGCCTACAGCCCATTCGGCAGCGGCGATTTCCCCGCCCCGACCAACAAGGGCGGCCGCGTGTTGCAGCAGATCGCCACATCGCACGGCGCCACGCCCCGCCAGGTGGCGCTGGCATTCCTGCTGCGCCATCCGGCGATGTTCGTCATACCCAAGGCCGCCAACGCGGAGCATGCGGCGGAGAATGCGGCAGCCGGGAAATTGAGCCTGAGTGACAAGGACTGCGTGGCGGTGAGCGCGGCGTTTCCGCTCGGGAATGCAAAGCGGCATCTGCCGATGTTGTAAGGCAGCGCTTCGTTTTTGAAGAAAAGCGTTTCAGTCGGCGGCGTAGAGCCAGACCAGCCAGATGGCGAGACTTAGGAATGGGCCGAAGGGGATGCGGGCGCCCGTGCCGCGCCGCCAGGCGAAGGCCAGGCCGCAGATCGCCGCGACCAGAATGACCTGCCCCAGCAGCGCCACGCCCACCCACGCGCCGCCCGCCGCCAGCAGCTTGGCGTCGCCCAGCCCTAGCCCCTCGCGCGCTCGCCAGCGCCGATACACCAGGGCCAGTCCCCAAAACACCGTGTAGCCAACGGCCGCGCCGAACGCCCGCTGCGTCAGCGCGTCCGGCTCCAGCCACGCCGCTTCCGCCAGCCCGCTTAGCAGCAGCGGCAATGTCAGCACGTCCGGCAAGCGCATGCTGACCGCATCGATCCAGCCCAGCGTCAGCAGCGCCCAGCCCAGTCCGCAGCTCGCCCATAGCAGTCCGCCCTCAGCCCCGGATGTCGCGGCCCAGGCGGCCACGCCCACCGCCGCCAACTCGACCCAAAGATGAAAACGGCCGATCGGCGCCGCGCAAAACCGGCAGCGCCCGCGCAGCGCCAGGTAGCTGGCCACCGGCACCAGATCGGCCACGCTCAGCTCATGTCCGCACGAGGCGCAGCACGACCGTCCCCAAACGACATCCCGCCCCGCCGGCAGCCGCGCGATCAGCACGCCGCAGAAACTGCCCACGAACGGCGCCGCCAACACGGGCCACACCAGCCCGCGCGAAACCCAACCGTTGATTAACTCGACCGCGCCCACCATTGCCTTGCACATTGCGCCGGCACGTGTAGGCCACACACCGCCCATCGCCACCAGACTCCAGGCCGGCCAGGAGACCAGAGATGAACGCACCCGGCGGACGCTTCCTGCGCCAAGATGCCGGCCAATCGGCCAAGGCGGCCCAGTTGCGCGCGTCCGTGCCGCCGGCGCCGACCGCGCTCGAAGCCAACATCGAAGCCCTCGCCGCCATCCTGCTGCGCCAGGGCCAGTGCGACGCTCAAACCGTCGATCGCGGCCGCCGCGTTGCCGCCGAAACCGGCCAGCGTCTCGACCTGGTGCTGATCCAGCTCGGCCTGGTGACCGAACGCGGCCTGGCCGAAGCGTACGCCACCCTGCTCGGCGCGCCCATGGCCGGCCCCGCCCGCTTCCCCGAAGCGCCCGTCGAAGCCGAACACCTCTCGCCCCGCTTCCTGCGCGCCGCCCGCGTGTGCCCCCTCGCCATCGAAGACGGCGTGCTCATCCTTGGCGTCGCCGACGCGCTGGACGATTTCACCCCGGCCGCCATCCAGGCCAAAACCGGCAAACCCGTCCGCCTCGAAATCGCCGTGCCGATCGAGCTCGAGGCCGCCTACACGCGCCTCTACCCCGAAGGCGATGCGGCCGAAGCCGACCATGGCGGCGAAGGCGGCGCGGGCCTCGAGGAAGATGCCGAGCGCCTGAAGGACCTCGCCAGCGAGGCGCCGGTGATCCGCCTGGTCAACCAGATCATCGGCCGCGCGGTGGAGACCCACGCCAGCGACATCCATGTCGAACCGTTCGAGGACCGGCTGCGCGTGCGTTACCGCTACGACGGCGTGCTGCACGAGGCCGACAGCCCCGCCGCGCGCCTGGCGCCGGCGATCATCAGCCGCATCAAGATCATGGCCAAGCTCGACATCGCCGAGCGCCGCCTGCCGCAGGACGGGCGCATCAAGCTGGCCGTGCGCGGCACCGAAATCGACTTCCGCGTCTCCACCATCCCCTCGCTCTACGGCGAGAAAGTCGTGCTCCGCGTCCTCGACCGCAGCAGCGTCACGTTCGACTACGTGAAGTTGGGCCTGCCTTCCGGCGTCGTCGCCCAATGGTCGAAGGCGCTGGAACTGCCCAACGGCATCCTGCTCGTCACCGGCCCCACCGGCTCAGGCAAGACCACCACGCTCTACACCGGGCTCACCACCATCAACTCGGTCGACCGCAACATCGTCACCGTCGAAGACCCGATCGAATACCAGCTCAACGGCATCAACCAGATTCAAACGAAGCCGCAGATCGGCCTCACCTTCGCGGCCCTGCTGCGCTCCATCCTGCGCCAGGATCCGGACGTGATCATGGTGGGCGAGGTGCGCGACCTGGAGACCGCGCAGATCGCCGTGCAGGCCGCACTCACCGGCCATCTCGTGCTCTCCACGCTGCACACCAACTCGGCCTCGGCCACCATCACCCGCCTTCGCGACATGGGGCTGGAAGACTACCTGCTGACCGCCGTGCTGCGCGGCGTGCTCGCCCAGCGCCTGGTTCGCCGCCTGTGCGACGCCTGCAAACGCGAAGCCGACGCACCGCCCGAACTGGTGGACCGTTTCGACCTCGAACGCCGCGCGCACGGCCGGCACATGAGCCTGTGGCACCCCGTCGGCTGCGCGCAATGCCGCAGCACCGGCTATCGCGGGCGCCAGGCGATCGCCGAGTTTTTGCAGCCCAATCCGGAAATCGAGCATTTGATTTTCAGCAAGGCCGATCAGAGCGAAATCGAACGCGCGGCGGTGTCGGCGGGTATGGTGACGATGTTCAATGCGGGGCTGGACGCGGCGTTGGCGGGGACGACGACGATCGAGGAAGTGGTTAGAAGCATAAGGGCGGAAGCGTGAAGGCAAGCAGTTCTTTTTTGCAAAAAAGAACCAAAAAACTTTTGCTTCCTCGCATCTGTAACGGCGCGGCTGTGCATCGTCGGGCCGCTATGCTGGAAGACAAAAGTTTTTTGGTCCTTTCCTTCAAAAAAGGACTGCTTCCTTAAAATGCCCAGCTTCCGCTACACCGCCATCACCCCCAACGGCGAAACCACCACCGGCCTGATGGAGGCACCCACCGAGCAGGCGGTGATCGACATCCTGCGCCGCCAGGGCAGCCTGCCCATGCGCGCCGAACCCGCCAACCGCGCGCAAGGCTTTCTGCCCAAACTGCTCGGCGCAGAGTTCGGCGGCGGCGGTCGCCTCAATGGCCAGGACGTGGCCGAGATGACGCGCGAGCTCGCCGTCATGCTCGGCGCCGGCCAGGACCTCGACCGCGCATTGCGTTTTCTTGTCGATACCGCCGCCAAGAAACATGTGCGCGCCATTCTCACGCAAATACGCGACCAGGTGCGTGACGGCAGCCCCTTCGCCACCGCCCTTCAGGCGCATCCCACGAGCTTTCCGCGCCTCTATGTGGGCCTGGTGCGCGCGGGCGAGGCCGGCGGCATGCTGGCATCCACGCTCGAGCGATTGGCGGAGTTGCTGGAAAAACAACGTGCTTTGCGTGCCAGCGTTACCTCGTCCCTGATCTACCCGATTATTCTGCTCGTCGCTGGTATCGGCTCGATCGTGCTGCTGCTGACCCAGGTGCTGCCGCAATTTGTGCCGATGTTTCAGCAGGCCGGCGCATCGCTGCCGCAAGCGACCCAGATTGTCATAGCACTCGGCAACATCGTCGCCGATTACGGGCTCTACATGGCCGTTGGAATCTTCGTCGCCGTGCTCGCCATCCGCCAGGCGCTCACCCGCCCCGGCCCGCGCTTGTGGTGGGACCGCACGCTGCTTCGCCTGCCGATCATCGGCCCGCTCGCACGCGAAGTGCTCGCCGCGCGCTTTGCCCGAACGCTCGGCACGCTGCTCTCCAACGGCGTCCCACTCGTCGGCGCGCTCGGCATCGTTGCCGACGTGATCGGCAACACCGCCGCCGAAGCCGCGGTGAAGAAAGCCACCGAGAGTGCGAAAGGCGGCGCAGGCCTCGCGCGTCCGCTACAGCAGGCGAACATTTTCCCCGTGCGCACCGTGTATCTTCTCCGTCTCGGCGAGGAGACCGCGCAGCTCGGCGGCATGTCGCTGCGTGCGGCAGAGATTCACGAGGAGCAGTCGCGCATCGGTATCCAGCGGCTGACCGCGCTGCTGGTTCCGGTGCTGATTCTGACGATGGGTGTGGCGGTGGCGGGGATTGTCAGTTCGTTGTTGCTGGCGATGCTGAGCTTGAACGATTTAGCGCAGTAAGGAAGCTCGTCTTTTCCGAAGACAAGAAGCAAAAAACTCTTCCCCGCTGTCGCGATGCCCGTCGTGCGCATCGCGACAGCGGAACAGAAGTTTTTGGTTCTTTTCTTAAAAAAGAACCGCTTATTTCTCTTGCGCACGCGCCCTGCTCGCCTCCGTCAGCGCGGTGTTGATCGCTGCCGCAGCCCCCGCTCCATCCAGCGGCATCGCCACAATAATCACCGAGTTATTCTCAACCCCGATCTCCGCCATCGTCTGCAACCTGCGCAATTCCATCGCCCCTGGCGTTGCCGCCATCCGGTTCGCCGCCTCCGATAGCTGCGTCGACGCCTGAAACTCGCCCTCCGCCTTGATGATACGCGCACGCTTCTCGCGGATCGCCTCCGCCTCACGCGCAATCGCCCGCTGCATCGCTTCGGGAATATCCAGATCCTTCAGCTCCACCAGGCTGACTTCCACGCCCCATGTCGCCACCGTCGTCGTCAACAGCCGCTTGAGCGTCGCGTTCGCACTCGCACGATCCTTCAGCAGACTATCCAGCTCATTCTGCCCGATCGTGTCGCGCAACGTCGTCTCCGCCGCCTGCCGCACCGCATCGTTCCAATCGCGCACCGAGATGATCGTTCGGATCGGATCGAACGCTCGATACCAGACGACCGCGTTCAGCCTGACCGCAACGCCGTCGCTGGTGATCGTCTCCTGCGTATCGAGCTGACGCGTAATCGTGCGCGTATCGACGACCGCGGCGCGCTCGGCAACGGGGATGAGAAAATACAGGCCTGGTCCACGCATGCCGATCTGCCGCCCGAACCTGAAGACGACCGCCCGCTCGTATTCCTGTGCTACTCGAACCGACGCCAAGAGCAGGATGATGACGAGGACGACGACGATCGTGAGAACGGGATTATCGAGGAACACGGTCATCAGCTGGACTTTCATAAGCAAGGTAGAGTCTTCTTTTCTGAAGAAAAGAAGCAAAAGACTTTTATCGATGCTGTCGCAGACTCCGTGAGAAGCGTGCGCCAACTTGCAAAAGTTTCTTGGTCCCTTTTTCAAAAAGGACTGCTTGCCTTGCCTTCACGTCAGATGCGCCAAAGCCAAATACGCCTGGCTCTGCATCTCCTCCAGCCGCGACGCCGTCCGCTCGAACGCATCCGCACCCTCGCCATGCCGATACAACTGATCCGGCATCGCATCCGCCGAGGCCACCAATTTCACCCGGTGATCATACAATGCATCCACCAGCACGATGAACCGCCGCGCCTCGTCGAAATTCTCCGGCGACAGACGCGGCACCTCGTCGAGCACAAGCGCATGGAAATGCGTCGCCAGCGCGAGATAATCGCCAGCCCCGAGCGCCGTGCCGCACAGCGTCGAAAAGTCGAACCGCGCGACACCAGCGGCCGCCAGCGGCACCGGCAGCGTTCGCCCCATCACCAGCAGCCGGTCTGGCCGCGCCGCGGCGCCCCCCGTCAACTGCCGGAACGCTTCGTCGAGTGCGGCTTCGGCCCGCGCGCCGGTCGGCACGTGCCACACGCTCATCCCCCGCAGCCGCGCGCGCCGGAAATCCCGCTCGCCCTGCAGCACCAGCAGGTCGAGCCGCTCCTGCAACAACATGATGAACGGCAGGAACGCGTCGCGCCCCGGCTTGCCGCGGAACAGATCGGCGGGCGCGGTGTTCGACGTTGCAACCACGACCACGCCACGGTCGAACAGTGCGGTGAACAGCCGGCCGAGGATCATCGCGTCGGCGATGTCGTTCACCTGGAACTCGTCGAAACACAGCAACGCCGCCTCGGCCGCAATCCGGTCGGCCAATGGCGGGATTGGGTCGTGGCCGTCAGGGTTGGCCTGCTTCCACGCGTGGATGCGCGCATGCGCCTCCTGCATGAAGCGGTGAAAGTGGATGCGCCGACGCCGCGCCACCTGCGCCTGGTCGTAGAACAGGTCCATCAGCATGGACTTTCCGCGCCCGACATCGCCCACGAGGTAGAGCCCGTTCGGCCGGTCGTCCGGCGCGCCTTCGGCCGATCGACGGCGCAGCAATCGGCTTAGGAATCCCGTTTGCGTGGCCATCGGCGGCGGGTCGTAGCCGCGCAGCTTGACCCATAAATCCTGCAGCCGCTCGGCCGCCAAGCGCTGGCCGGCATCCGCGGTCAATGCACCCTGCTCGACGAGCGCGCGCCAGGCGGGCAGGGGGCCTGCCGCATGTGAGGAATGCGTAACGTTCATGTCAGCCCTGACCAGCCATATAAATCAGCACCTAGCGGCGGGTGGAGCGGCTGCCGACAAACGGTATGCGTTCAATCAACCGCGAGGTGTTCACCTAAAGTAAGTGATCGTGCGTTACACTCCTCGGAAGCATTGACCGTGCTTTGAGGATCACACCATGCGTACGCTTTTGCCGATCGCGCTTGCAGCCCTTATGGCACCGAACATGGTCTCGGCAGCCGGTCCGGCTACCCATGCACGCAAGGCCGTGGCATCACCGCCGGTCAGCACCGCTTGCCTCAACCATAGCCGGCTGTTCTTCCACGCCGCCTATCTGCCGACCGCGCCGGACAACGCGGCCCAATGCGGGCACCTTCTGTCCACGGACACGTTGCTCAAGGTTCATCACTGGTCTGCCACCTGAGGCCACGCCGCCTTGCCGACACCGTCGGCAATGTGCATCTGGGATTGCATGGGCAACTCCTCCGCGCTTGTCGATAGCGACGTCTCCATTCTCGACTATCAGGCGTTTTCAGCAACTCCGTTGGCCGAACACCCATTCCGCCATACCGTCACGCCCGACTTCGTGCCGCCTGCCCGGCTCGCCGAAATCCACGCCGAACTGCCACGGCTGGAACGTGGCGGGTCGTTCCCGCCCGAAGCGCTTCGCCTGGGCCCGGCAGCACGCGCCCTGGTGGAGGAGTTGGAAGGCCCGGCCCTGCGCCAGGCGATCGCCGAAAAATTCTCCCTCGATCTGTCGGACGCGCCCTGCATGCTGACCATGCGGCTGGCGACCCGGCAGAAAGACGGCCAGATCCATACGGATTCCGATGCCAAGCGTGTGACCGTCCTGCTGTATCTGAATCCCCCCAGTCCCGCCTTCGATCAGCAGGAAGGTTGTCTGCGCCTGTTGCGCGGCCCCTCCGATCTCGAGGATTTCGCCGTCGAAGTCCCTCCCACCCGCGGCACGCTGCTGGTGTTCCCCAATGGCGCGAACACCTGGCACGGCCACAAGCCGTTCGTCGGCCAGCGCCACTCCATCCAGCTCAACTACATGACGAACGATGGAGCCGCCCGCTCCGAGCTCCGCCGCCATCGCCTGAGCGCCATCGTCAAGCGCTTTGCCTAGAGCACAGCCAACGAGCAAAAGTTTTTTGGTTCTTTTTTCAATAAAGAACCGCTTGCCTTCCCCCAAACCCGGTGCTGCATTCCCCTCAACCAAAAATGTTGAGGAAATAGCTTCATGATCGCCAGCAAGGCCGCGCGCCTAACCTTGGCCGCAACTACCGCGTTGGTGCTGGCCACCGCCGCCCGGGCACAAACCTCCAGCAGTCCCGTCATCCGCTGGGACACCTATGGCGTACCGCACATTTACGGGCCGGACGTGATGACGGTGGAGCGCGGCCTGGGATACGCGCAGATGGAAGCGCACGCCGAGACCATCCTGAACAACGTCGCTCTGTCGCGTGGCCGCATGGCCGAGTATTTCGGCCCCGGTGCAAACAATGCCAACGTGGTCAGCGACACCAACGTGCGCACCTATGGCATCCCCGCACGCGCTGCACAGTGGATCGCCCAAGGCGGCTCCGAGCAGAGCCAGTTGCTGGCCGCCTTCTGCGCCGGCGCCAACGAGTATGCGCAACAGCATGCCAACACGATCAGCGCCGTGCTCAAGCCGATCCTCCCGCTGGTGCCAACCGACGTCACCGCCAATGAGCAGCTGACGGTCTGGTTCACCTTCATCCCCGCCCAGGACAACATCTTCAGCGGCATCCCGAGCTCGCCCGCCGGCCTGCTGGTCAATGCCTGGCAGACCGGTGGCCTGGCCGCGGCCAACGCCGCCGCCCGCAACATGGACCCGACGGGCTCCAACGGCTGGGCTATCGGGCCGAAGCTGTCGGCCAGCGGCAACGCCATCCTGATGGGCAATCCGCATCTTCCTTGGGGCAACAACCAGCCGGCCGGCGGCCTCGGCGTTTATCAGTGGCTCGAGGTGAACCTTGTGGTCGGCAACCCGAGCGCGCCGACGCTGAATGCCGATGGCGTCACCTTCGCCGGTGGCCCGTTCATCGGCATCGGCTTTAACGACCATCTCGGCTGGACGCACACCAACAACACCATCCAGGCGTCCAACCTGTATCAGCTCTCGCTCGATTCCACCGGCACCCACTACACCTTCGGCGGCTCCAGCCTGCCGCTCTCTGTGCGGTCCGACAGCGTGAAGATCCTGCAGCCCGACGGCAGCTACACCACCCAGCCGATCACCATACGCTCCAGCGTGCATGGTCCGGTTATCGCCACCAGCACGGACGGCAAAACGGCGCTTGCGCTTCGCGTCGCCGGCCTCGACCAGCCCTCGCTTGTCACCCAGGTACTGGCACATGATCCAGGCCACCAACATGGCCCAGTTCGTAGCCGCCGATTCGATGCTGCAGATGCCGTTTTTCAACATCATCTATGCCGACGACGGCGGCACGACCGGCAAGCCCAACATCATGTACAAGTTCGGCGGCCGCCAGCCGGTCCGCCACGGCGGCAATTTCGCCAGCTACTCCGGCATTCTCGACGGCACCGACCCGAGCCTGCTGTGGACCAGCACGTTCACCTGGTCGCAGCTTCCCGGCACGGTGAACCCCACCGGCGGCTTCGTCGCCAACAGCAACAATCCACCCTGGACCAGCGCCTTCCCGATCTATCAGGCGGGCCTCGACCCGGCTGCCTACCCGGCCTATGTCGCGCCGCAATTCATGGATCTGCGGCCGCAGCACGGCACCAAGTTCCTGCTCTCCCAGCCGAAATTCACGGTTTCGCAAATTCTCGCCGGCAAGATGTCCACGCATATGGAGCTTGCCACGCGCGTGCTGCCCGACCTGCTGACGGCCGCCACCGCCTCGGGTGACGCCACGGCAGCTGCGGCGGTGAAGATACTGTCCGCATGGGACGGCACCGGCGATGCACCCAGCGTCGGCGGTGCGTTGTTCGAGGAATGGTGGGACCTGGTCGTGGCCGATGTCGCGGCCGGCAAGCTGCCGGCCGACACGACTGACAATTTCTACAGCCCCCACCCGACCTTCAAGCAGCCCTGGAACCCGGCCCAGCCGCTGACCACACCGATGGGCTTGGCCAATCCGGCGCAGCTCGTCCCTTATCTCGTGACAGCCTATAACACGCTGCAGACCGAGTTCCCGACCCAGGGCGGGGCCTCCGTGCCATGGGGCAGCGCGCATAAATCGCTGCTCGTCTATCGTGACGGCGAGCAGCAGGGCTTGGTAGGCGCTGCCGCCAACGATCCGCAAAGCGGCGCCGACGACCCGTTCGGCCCGATCCGCGTGACCAACCCCGTCTATATTGCGGCATTGCACGAATACATTACCACCGGCGGCGATGGCTGGGTCCAGTTGATCGAGTTCACCCCACACGGCCCGAATGCGCAGGTCCTTCTCGATTACGGCAACTCGTCGCGCCCGAACTCACCGCACGTGACCGACCAGTTGCCATTCTTCGACGCCAAGACACTCCGGCCGGCGCTGCGCACATTGCAGGCTGTCGAGGCAGCCACGAAGAACGTGGAGACCTACTAGCCGTTCTCAAAAATTAATTAGAGACGAAATCTCTAATTATAGACTTGATTCGTTATCGGTATGGCGGTATGGAACCTTCAACTCTTAGGTGAAGGATCCTGCCGTTGTTTTCTTATAGTGGCCTGAACTTGGCCCGCCATCTCCGGCCGGCGCATGTCGTGTGGGCGGGCAGCCTGGCAGCCGTGCTGGCGATGTCTTCGCCTGCTTTCGCTGATCCCGGCAATCTTGTTCAGAACGGCAATTTTTCGAGCAACTCCGCCTCGTATAATTATAACGGCGTGACGATGGGTTCGAACGCCAACAACGCCAATCTGGCTAACTGGCAACTGACCGGCTGCACCAGCTCGGCTTCAACCTGCGGTTTCCAGTTCGTTGCTAACCTGAATAATCTGGCGAGCAACGGCATCTACAACCAGGTCGATAACCAGAACAACTTCTTCTATGGCGCGCCGGGTGCGGCCCCCGATGGCAACACGACCGCCTTCGTATCCGACGCCAGCTACCAGACGGCCGCGCTCTACCAGACCGTCGGCGGCCTGAACGTGGGCGATACCTACACACTGAAGTTCTTTCAGGCAGCCATGCAGCAGACCGGCTTCACCGGATCTTCGACCGACAATTGGCAGGTCGGCCTTGGCAACGGCAGCAGCCTGAGCGCCTACAACGTCCAGAATGCCGCCTCGATGACCATTCCGTCGCAGGGCGGGGTCGGCTGGGCGCAGCAGACCCTCACCTTTGTCGCAAACGCCACGAGCGAGACGCTGTTCTTCTTCGCCAGCGCCTCGCAAGGCGCACAGCCGCCCTTCCTGCTGCTCGACGGCGTGTCGCTGACCGACAATGCCGGCATACCCGCAAGTGTGCCGGAGCCCGCGACAGTCGGGCTGTTGGCGGCTGGGCTGCTTGGGATAGTTGCGATGCGGCGTCGCGCTGGACAAGCGTAGGAAGCAAGCAGTCCTTTTTTGAAAAAAAAGGACCAAAACCTTCATCCCAAGGCCACGTCTGCCCCCACCGCACGTCGCCAAGGATCAAAAGTTTTTTGGTCCTTTTTTTCAAAAAAGGACTGCTTGCCTAAATGCTCCACACCCTAGCCCAGCTAGCCGCCTTCTTCCTCCTGGCTCTACTGGTCTTCGCCCCGCTGGAACGCATCTTCGCCGCACGCCCCCAAAGCCTCCTCCGCCCCGCCTTCTGGACCGATGTCGGCTACTTCGTCCTCAACGGCATCGTCCCCAACCTGCTCCTCATCCTGCCACTCTCTGCCATGGCCTGGGCCGTGCACCGCGCTTTCCCGAGCGCCTACTTCCAGCACATCGCCGCCCTGCCGATCGGCATACGCCTGCTCGCCGCCCTGATCGCCGGCGATCTCGGCTATTACTGGGCGCATCGCTGGATGCACGAGAACGCATTCCTCTGGCGCTTCCATGCCATCCATCACTCGGCCGAGCAGATGGACTGGCTCGTCAACACGCGCTCCCACCCGATCGACGTCGTGTTCGGCCGGCTGTGCAGCTACTCTCCGCTCTACGCGCTTGGCCTGTTCCAGCCGACCGGCCTGCACGCCGATATCGTGCCCCTCCTGTTCATGCTGATCGGCAAGCTCTGGAGCTATCTGATCCACGCCAACCTGCGCGGGCGGTGGGGCTGGATGGAAGCAATTGTCGCCACCCCGGCCTTCCATCATTGGCATCACACCAACGACGGCCCGGCGGTGGTGAACAAGAATTACGCTGCCATGATCCCCGCGCTCGACCGGCTGTTCGGCACGCATCATCTCCCCGCTTCACTACCGGTGCAGTACGGTATCGACACGCCATTGCCGCAGGACATTGCGGGGCAGTTGCTCTACCCGGTCCTGCCGTCCGCCTCTCCGGCGTCCTCAGCGGCTCGGGCCGGCTGAACGCCGGGGTGGGTCCGCCGCCAGACGGCGAGGAGCTGGGCCTGGTCCACCTGTGTATAATGCTGGGTCGTGGCCAGGCTGGTATGGCCAAGCAGGTCCTGGATCGCGCGCAGATCGGCGCCACCGGCCAGCAGATGCGTAGCGAAAGAATGGCGCAACGCATGCGGCGTCGCGAACTCCGGCAGGTTCGCCAGCCTGCGAAAATCGCGCAACGTGCGTTGCGCAACACCGGCATTCAGCCGGCCGCCACGTAATCCCACGAACAGCGGCGCCGCCGGATCGCCTCCGGCCGGATGGCGTGCGAGCCAGGCTTGCACAGCATCCGACACCGCTGGCAGCACCGGCAGCAGCCGCTGCTTGCCACCCTTGCCCAGCACACGCAGCGCCTGGCCTGCACGCGGCGCATCGCGCACGTTCAGCGCCAAAGCCTCGGCAATCCGCAGCCCGCACCCATACAGTAGCGTGAACAACGCCACGTCCCGAGCCTGCGTCATCACCAACTCGCTCACGTCGCCCACCTCCTCGGCCACGGCACGCGCAGCAGCTGGCGAAAGCGCATGCGGCACCGGCCGGATCGCCCGCGGCGTGCCGATCAACGACACGGCCACGTTGCTCACCCCATGCCGCCGCGCGAGATAGCGGTAGAAACTGCGGACCGCGGAGAGATGGCGCGCGCGCGTCCGGTGACCGCGCCCCTCGGCCGCGCCGGCCGCCAGCCAGGATCGCAGGTCGCCTTCGGTCAGTGCTGCGAGGTGAGCCACGCCTGGCTCTTCGCCGAGATGGCGGGTGAGGAAGGCCAGGAAGAAACGCAGGTCGCGTTCGTAGGCTTGCACGGTCAAAGGGGAGGCACGGCGTTCTAGTCGAAGGTAGGAGAGGAAGGGAGTTAGCAAGGCAAGCAGTCCTTTTTTGAACAAAAGGACCAGAAAACTTCTGCTTTCTGGCTTCCTTTCAAAAGAGGACCGCTTCCAGAACTCGGCCTAGGAAACCCCAGGCGGCCGCCTGCGGCAGACGCAAGGCGTCTCGGCTCACCAGGGCCAGCATCGCGCCAGCCTGTCCGCCGATCGCGATCAGCATATCGCGTTCCGCCAGCAGCGCCGCTTCGGCATGCAGCAGTGCCGCGTCGTGCGGCCTGTCGCGGACCACGACGCTGCGATCGCGCAACAGCGCAGGGATCGCGCCCAGGGGCAGGGTTCGCCACCGCGGCCGGATCGCCTCGCAGCACAGACATGCCGCATCCACGCCCAGCAGACCGGGCCAGGTTTCCACCACGCACTCCGCCGGGTCGGCGGCACGCAGCAGCGCCAGCACCGCCTCCTGCACGCGCTCGGCGATGCCGCGCGCGGCCCGCTCGGCAGCCAGCACATCCTCGGTGTGGCGTGCCGCCTGTGCCGCCTGCGCACGTGTGGCCGCCAACATTGCGCCCATATGGTCGGCGAGCACCGGCCCATGCACCCGCGCCGGCGGTGTCAGCACGCCATAAAGATCAGGCTGGCTCGCCAAAAAATCCGGATGCGCCCGCAAATAGGCAGCCACCCGCGCACCCTCGATGGGCTCGTTCGTCGGCACTGTGCCGTTCGCCTGGCATTCGGCAGGAGTCATGCTGGTAGGCTACACAGAGTTCGTGAGCCAGGAAAAGCCGATTGAACAACCGAGCACCGCAGGTCGCGTGCCTGTGCTGTTGCCCTATCCCTTCGCGGGCCCGTTCGACTACGCCGTGCCACCGACCCTGCAAGCGCGGCCAGGCGACGTCGTTCTCGTCCCGCTGAACCGGCGCCAGGAAGTGGGCGTGGTGTGGGATGCGCCGAGCGGGCCCTCGGTGCCGGCCGCACGCCTCAAGCCGGTCACCGCACGGCTGGAAACGCCGCCGCTGCCCGAGCCGCTGCGCCGCTTCATCGACTGGGTCGCCGCCTACACGCTGGCAGCACCGGGCGAGGTGCTGGCCATGGCGCTGCGGATCAACGCGCTCTCCGCACCTGTCGCTACGCCGGGATGGCAGTTGGGCGATGTGCCCGCCGAGGCCAAACTCACCGAACCGCGCCGGCGCGTGCTGGCCCTCATGGCTGATCGTGCACCACGCCCCGCGCCTGAAATCGCGCGCCTTGCCGGCGTCAGCTCCGGTGTTCTGCGCGGCATGGCCAGCGCCGGCCTTCTCACGCCCATCCCCATCCCCGCCGGCCGCGCTTTCGCCGAGCCGGACCCAAGCTTCGTGACGCCTGAGTTTTCGCCGGCCCAGTCGGCGGTCGCCGCCTCGCTGCGGCAAGCCGTCACCGACGCAGCCTTCTCCGTCACCCTGCTCGACGGCGTCACCGGCTCGGGCAAGACCGAAGTCTATCTCGAGGCGGTGGCCGCTTGCCTCGTCGCCGGCCGGCAATCGCTGATCCTGCTGCCGGAAATCGCGCTGTCCACCCAGTTCCTCGACCGCTTCACCGCCCGTTTCGGCACCCCGCCCGCACTCTGGCATTCCGACCTGGCCTCGCGCGTGCGGCGCCTCACCTGGCGCGCGGTGGCGGACGGCACCGCGCGTGTGGTCGTCGGCGCCCGCTCGGCGCTGTTCCTGCCGTTCCCTGAACTGGGCCTCGTGGTGATCGACGAGGAGCACGAGACCGCCTTCAAGCAGGAGGACGGCGTCGTCTACCACGCGCGCGATATGGCCGTGGTCCGCGCCCGCCTATCCGACGCGCCCGCCATCCTGGTCAGCGCCACGCCGAGCCTGGAGACGCTCGCCAATGTGGAAGCTGGCCGTTACCGCCATCTCCACCTCGCCTCGCGGCACGGCGGCGCGCGCCTGCCGCAGGTGCAAGCGATCGACCTGCGCGACGACGCACCCGAGCGTGGCCGCTTCCTCTCGCCCAGGCTGCTGGCCGCCGTGCAGGAGACGCTGGACGCCGGCGAGCAGGCGATGTTCTTCCTCAATCGCCGTGGTTACGCCCCGCTCACCCTCTGCCGCGCCTGCGGCCACCGCCTCGCCTGCCCGAACTGCACCGCCTGGCTGGTGGAACACCGCGCCCGCCGCCTGCTCACCTGTCACCATTGCGGCCACGAGGAGCCGGTGCCGCCCGCCTGCCCGGTCTGCCGCGCCGAGGGCACGCTGGCGCCGATCGGCCCGGGCGTGGAGCGTATCACCGAGGAGGTGGCCGCCCTGTTCCCCGAGGCGCGCCGCCTCGTCATGGCCAGCGACACGATGCCTGGCCCGCACGCTGCGGCCGCCGCCGCCCACGCGATCGAACGACGCGAGGTGGATCTCATCATCGGCACCCAAATCGTCGCCAAAGGCTGGCATTTCCCGCATCTCACGCTAGTGGGCGTGGTGGACGCCGATTTGGGCCTGGCCGGCGGCGATCTGCGCGCCGCCGAACGCACGGTGCAATTGCTCCACCAGGTCGCCGGACGGGCAGGGCGCGCCGAGGCGCCGGGCCGTGTGCTGCTGCAGACGTTCTCGCCCGAACACCCGGTGATGCAGGCGCTGGTCGCCAACGATCTCGCCGGCTTTTTCGCCCGCGAGTCCGAAGCCCGCCGGCCGGGGAGCTGGCCCCCCTACGGCCGGCTCGCCGCCCTCATCGTGAGTGCCGAGACGGCCGACGCAGCCGATCTCGCCGCGCGCGACCTTGGCCGCGCTGCCCCGCATGCGGACGGCGTGCTCGTGCTGGGCCCGGCGCCCGCCCCGCTCGCCATATTGCGCGGCCGCCATCGCCGCCGCCTGCTGCTGAAAACCCGCCGCGACATCGCCGTCCAGCCGATTTTGCGCGAGTGGCTTGGCCGCGTGCCGGCCGTGCGCGGCGTGCGGGTGGATGTGGACGTGGACCCCGTCTCGTTCCTCTAGCTACCGGCCTGCGATAAGAAATCGGTTGTGTCTAGGGTGCTAGCATAGTAGTAAATCTTCATGACCGAAGGTGACGCCGACCCTCCGCGCAAACAGCAGTTCAACGTCTATCTACCGCCGCTGCTGATACGCCGGGCGAAATACCGCGCGCTGGATGAGCAGTTGTCGCTGTCCGACCTGGTTGCGCGTGCACTCGAGGCCTACCTCGACCAAGGAGATGCCAATGGAACCGCTCGTTGATTTCGCTCTCGCGATCCAGCCGATGGTGCATGTGGAGCGCCTGGCTCCTGCCATTGCGTTCTACGAGTCGCTGGGCGGCAAGCTTCAGTTCGGCAGCCGCGATGGCGACTGGGCGCTGATTGCGTTCGGCGGCACGCATCTGAGCCTGCTGGCGCATCCGCCAAGCCCGGACAATCCCGAGCCGGTCGAGCTTCAGTTCACCAGCGGCACACCGCTGGAGGAGATCGAAGAGCATCTGCAAAAGACCGCGCCGCAGATGATCGCCAGGGGCACGGGCGATGAGGCGTTCGGCCGGATGCTTCAGCTGCGCACCGCCGAGGGGCTCATCATCAAGATACTCGAGCTGGAGCGGGACCTGATTACCTAGGCGGCAGGTCGCCCTCCGCGTGGGTACGCAAGAGACTTTATCGCAACGGCCGGTTGACTTAGTATGCGTGCAGCATCAGCGCCACAGGTCGTTTCGGCGTGCTCTACGGCGCGCGGGATTTCGCCTGCACGGCCCGGGCCTGCAACAACTCGGGCTGGACAACGCCATCACCACCGGCCCCTACCCGCCCTGCGGCCTGTGGGCGGACGCGCTGTATCATTACGCAAGCCGCCCGGACGGCCTGGCTTATGCCTCGCGTTTCGACCCGGAAACGCAGTGCATCGCCCTGTTCGAACGCGATGATGTCACCGTCGTGCCACAAGCCAGCCCGGCGCCGCTTGCCGCCATGCCGGCCGAGGTCGCTTCCGTGCTCCGGCGCTATGCGAAAGGCCTGGACAACTGATCTGCGGCGGGCGTGGCCCAAGAGCGGCGAGAAGCGTGGAAAGACGCGGGCCGTGCGTCCCCGCCATCGTGTTGCCACCCCCCACCCCCCATGCTATTCGCCCGGCCGCCGGCAAGTCCGGCCTCATTCGTATCGATTGGAAGCATTTCACGTGGCCTCAGGCGGCACGACAGTCTCTCAGGGCGGCGGTCTCGCTGATCGCTATGCGGCGGCGCTCTACGATCTGGCCGACGAGCAGGGCAAGCTGGACGAAACCGTCGATCAGGCGGCCTCGCTCGGCCGCCTGATCGACGAGAGCCCGGATTTCCGCCGCCTCGTCGCCAGCCCGCTGATCGACGTCAAGCAATCCACCCAGGCCGCGCGCGCCGTGCTCCAGGCGCAGGGGTTTTCGGACACCATCCAGCGTTTCGTAGGCGTGATTGCCGCCAACCGGCGCTTGGCCCAGCTCCGCGCGATTCTCTCCGCTTTCGCGTCCCTCGTCGCCAGCAAGCGCGGCGTGGTCACCGCCCATGTGGTCAGCGCGCACGGGCTCAGTCTGCCGCAGCGCGAAGCCGTGCGCGCGCGGCTGATCGAAGCCGGCTACGGCAACGTCAATATCGATGAGCAGGTGGACCCGTCCATCCTGGGCGGCCTGGTCGTCCGGATCGGCGCGCGCCTGTATGACAACAGCATCAAGTCGCGCCTGCAGCGCCTGCAGTTCGCCATGAAGGGAGCCGCGTAGATGGACATCCGTCCAGCCGAGATTTCGGAGATCCTCAAGAAGCAGATCGCCAGCTTCGATACCGAGGCCGACGTCTCCGAAACCGGCCAGGTGCTCTCAGTCGGCGACGGCATCGCGCGCGTGTTCGGCCTGCAGAACATCATGGCCGGCGAGATGGTCGAATTTCCTGGCGCCGGGCTGCGCGGCATGGCGCTCAACCTCGAGACCGACAATGTCGGCATCGTCATTTTCGGCGACGACCGCGGCATCCGTGAGGGCGACACCGTCACCCGCACCGGCACCATCGTCGACGTGCCGGTGGGCGAGATGCTGCTCGGCCGCGTGCTGGACGGGCTCGGCAACGCGATCGACGGCAAGGGTGCGATCGAAGGCGCCGAACGCAGCCGCGTGGAAGTCAAAGCGCCCGGCATCATCCCGCGCAAATCGGTGCACGAGCCGATGCAGACGGGGCTGAAATCCATTGACGCGCTGATCCCCGTGGGACGCGGCCAGCGCGAGCTGATCATCGGCGACCGTCAGACCGGCAAGACCGCGGTGATCCTGGACACCATCCTGAACCAGAAGGCAGCCAACGACGCCGCCGGTTCGGACATGAAAAAGAAGCTGTTCTGCATCTACGTGGCCATCGGGCAGAAGCGCTCGACGGTGGCGCAGATCGTCCGCACGCTCGAGGAACGCGGCGCGCTGGAATACACCATCGTGGTCGCCGCAACCGCTTCCGACCCAGCGCCGATGCAGTTCCTCGCCCCCTATACCGGCTGCACGATGGGCGAGTATTTCCGCGACCGCGGCATGCACGCCGTGATCTTCTACGACGACCTCTCCAAGCAGGCCGTCGCCTACCGCCAGATGTCGCTGCTGCTACGCCGCCCGCCGGGCCGCGAAGCCTATCCGGGCGACGTGTTCTATCTGCATTCCCGCCTGCTGGAGCGCGCCGCCAAGATGTCGGACGCGCATGGTGCCGGTTCGCTCACCGCATTGCCGGTGATCGAGACGCAGGCCGGCGACGTTTCGGCCTACATCCCCACCAACGTGATCTCGATCACCGACGGGCAGATCTTTCTCGAGACCGAGTTGTTCTTCCGCGGCATCCGTCCTGCGGTGAACGTGGGCCTCTCCGTCTCCCGTGTGGGATCCTCGGCGCAGATCAAGGCGATGAAGCAGGTAGCCGGCAAGATCAAGCTGGAGCTGGCGCAGTATCGCGAGATGGCGGCCTTCGCGCAGTTCAGCTCGGATCTGGACGCCAGCACGCAGCAATTGCTGGCGCGCGGCGCGCGGCTGACGGAGCTGCTCAAGCAGCCGCAGTTCACGCCGTATCCGGTGGAAGACCAGGTTGTGGTGATCTTTGCGGGCACGCGCGGCTACCTGGACAAGATTGACCTGGGCCGCGTCGGCGCTTTCGAGAAGCAGCTGCTGAGCGAACTGAAGGCGCAGGGCGAGATCATCGGCTCAATTCGCGACACCCGCGAAATCAAGAAGGACGTGGAGCCGAAGCTGGTTGCCTTCCTGGATGATTTCACCAAGCGTTTCGCGCAAGCTTAAAGGCGGGGGCCTGACACATGGCTTCGCTGAAGGACCTTCGCGGCCGGATCAACAGCGTGAAATCCACGCGCAAGATCACGTCCGCGATGAAGATGGTCGCCGCTTCCAAGCTGCGCCGCGCCCAGGCGGCCGCAGAAGCCGCGCGCCCCTATGCCGAGCGCATGAGCGCGATGCTGGGCCGGCTGGCCGCCAACGTGGCCGGCACGCCAGGCGCGCCGCGCCTGCTGGTGGGCACGGGCCGTGACCAGGTCCATCTGGTGATCGCCATGACCGCCGATCGCGGCCTGGCCGGCGCATTCAATTCAGGCGTCGGCCGGCAGGCCCGCACGCTGGTCCGCCGCTTGCTGAGCGAAGGCAAGACGGTCAAGATCCTCGCCGTCGGCCGCAAGGGCCGCGATTATCTGCGCCGTGAATTCGCCGACAACATCAGCGGCGACCTGGCCCTGGGCGGGCGCAAGACCATCGAATTCATCGCGGCCAAGGAGGTCGCCGACCGTGTGTTCGAGATGTTCGAACGCGGCGAGTTCGACGTGGCGACGGTGGTGTACAACCGCTTCAAATCGGTCATCGCGCAGATCCCCACGGAAATGCAGATTATCCCGCTGCCGCTGCCAGAGGTGACCGAAGACGCTGCCGGCCACGGCGCGCGCGCGGTGTACGAATTCGAGCCGGATGAGGAGACCATCCTGCTGCGCCTGCTGCCGCAGAATCTGGCCATCCAGATCTACCGCGCGATGCTGGAAAGCAACGCCGGTTTCTACGGCGCACAGATGACGAGCATGGACAACGCCACGCGCAACGCCGGCGACATGATCAACAGGCTGACGCAGAATTATAACCGGACACGCCAGGCGAATATCACGCGCGAGCTGATCGAGATCATCTCGGGCGCCGAGGCGCTTTAAGCCCGCCTTCGCACGCGGGATGCGGTCGTCTATCTCGCTTGCACCTGGACCGACGCGTTCCCTAGTGTGACGCCTGAGTGGTTATACTGGAACCGAACCTGTGTCCGGAGCACACGCCAACCAGCCGGCGGCGGGTCAGGCGCAAGGGTGGGCCTACAGCCAGTCTACCGGCGAACTCACCCAAAAGGGGCAGCACGTCGCCAATGGCTATAGCGGGGCAGGGCCGGGCCGCAACAACCCCGACATGCAGGCGTCCCAGGGGCAGACGGTCACACGATGATGCGGCGGTCCCCCTGATCTGCACGCTCCTCGCCGTGCTCGCGATGCTGCCTGCCGCCGCCCCCATCACGCCGACCGTCAACCCGGCAGCCCTGTCGCGCGACATCGACGCGCGGGGCGCCCGCGCCGTTATCGCCGACCTGGCGCATCAGGGCCGGTGGGACGGGGTGGTGCATCACATCGACGGCGGCAGCGACGCCTGGCTCGCCGTCGCCGCCAAGCTCGCGCCGGGCAGTGACGCGGGCAGCGCCGAGGACCTCGGGATCAGCCTGGCCACTGCGCTGCCGCGCAACCCCGCAGGTGTGCTGCGAATTGTAAGCCTGCAGGAGAACACGCCACTTGCCTTGGCGCATGTCTGCAGCGTGCCGTTCATCGAGCAGCCCGCGTCGGAGACAGCGGCGTATCAAGCGCGCGCCGTGGCCGCCGTGAGCCATGTGGCGGATCCATCCCTGGCCGGCCGCCGGGCAAGCTGCCTGGCCGCGCTCAGGCGCTAGAGCTACAATGGCGACCCGGCACATCCTGTTGTTGGGTTGGCACCAACTCAGATCCTGCTTCGAAGGGTGCAGTCCTGACTGGTTACGGCGGTTTTCGGCAGCGCTGCCGAAAGCCAAGCCCACCCTAGCGCGCCAAGCCAGCATCCCCTAAACACCCACCCAAAACTAACGGGGTCAGGGGCCCGCGGCCCCAGCGGGGTTCAGGGGCAGCGCCCCCGGCCTTGCCTTCTCAGGAGCGTAGAACACCAATGCCAACCAACTCAGTAGGCCGCGTCTCCCAAGTTCTAGGCGCCGTCGTCGACGTCCAGTTCGAAGGCGACCTTCCCTTCATCCAGAACGCGCTGACCAGCCGCATCGGCGAGCGCGAGCTCGTCCTGGAAGTGGCCCAGGAGCTGGGCGAGCGCACCGTGCGCTGCATCGCCATGGACAGCACGGACGGCATGGTGCGCGGCCAGGAAGTCACCGACACTGGTGCGCCGATCACCGTGCCCGTCGGCCCCGAGACGCTCGGCCGCATCCTCAACGTGATCGGCGAGCCGATCGACGAGCGCGGACCGGTGGGTGCGACGCGTGCCATGCCGATCCATCGCAGCGCGCCCTCCTTCGAGGACCAGGCGGCGGCCGTGGAAGTGCTCGTCACCGGCATCAAGGTGGTCGACCTGCTGGCACCTTACCTCAAGGGCGGCAAGATCGGCCTGTTCGGCGGCGCCGGCGTTGGCAAGACCGTGCTGATCCAGGAGCTGATCAACAACATCGCCAAGGGCCATGGCGGCGTGTCCGTGTTCGCCGGCGTGGGCGAGCGCACCCGCGAAGGCAATGACCTTTACCACGAGATGATCGATGCCGGCGTGATCAAGCTGGGCGACAACACCACCGAAGGCAGCAAGGTGGCGCTGGTCTATGGCCAGATGAACGAGCCGCCGGGTGCGCGCGCCCGCGTGGGCCTGACCGGCCTGACGTTGGCCGAATACTTCCGCGACGAGGAAGGCCAGGACGTGCTGTTCTTCGTCGACAACATCTTCCGCTTCACCCAGGCCGGCGCCGAAGTCTCGGCGCTGCTGGGCCGAATCCCCTCGGCCGTGGGCTACCAGCCGACGCTGTCCACCGACATGGGCGCGCTGCAGGAACGCATCACCAGCACCAAGAAGGGCTCCATCACCTCGGTGCAGGCGATCTACGTGCCGGCCGACGATCTCACCGACCCGGCGCCCGCCACCTCCTTCGCCCATCTGGACGCGACCACCGTGCTGAACCGCGCGATCTCGGAAAAGGGCATCTACCCGGCCGTCGATCCGCTGGATTCCACCTCGCGCTCGCTGGACCCGCGCATCGTCGGCGAGGAACATTACCAGGTGGCGCGCGACGTGCAGCGCATCCTGCAGACCTACAAGAGCCTGCAGGACATCATTGCCATCCTGGGCATGGACGAGCTCTCCGAGGAGGACAAGCTGACGGTTGCCCGCGCCCGCAAGATCGAGCGCTTCATGAGCCAGCCGTTCCACGTGGCGACCGTGTTCACCGGGCTGGAAGGCAAGTTCGTGCCGATCGCCGACACAGTGCGCAGCTTCAAGGAAATCGTCGATGGCAAGCATGACGATCTGCCGGAGGCGGCTTTTTTGATGGTGGGGACGATCGAGGAAGCGCGGGAGAAGGCGGAGAAGATGAAGGTCTCAGCGTAAGAAAGCAGTCCTTTTTTGAAAAAAAGGACCAAAAGACTTTTTCTCCCGCGCATCTGAGTCTGAGGCGGCACGCGACCACCCCAAATGCACGGGAGAAAAAGTCTTTTGCTTCTTTTCTTCAGAAAAGAAGGCCTTCCTTCCTTAGGATTCCCAACATGCCCATCCAGCTAGAAATCGTCAGCCCCGCCCGCCTCGTCCTCAGCCGCGCCGTCGATATGGTCGTCATGCCCGGCTACGAGGGCGACCTTGCCGCCATGGAAAACCACGCGCCGATGATCACCCTGCTGCGCGGCGGCATCATCGCGCTGCATCAGGGCGGGCAGGTTACCGACAGGTTTTTCGTGGGCGGCGGCTTTGCCGAGATCACCGCCGAGCGCTGCACCATCCTGGCCGACGATGCCTCTCCGGTTGCCGAGCTTTCGGCAGAAGCCGCCCGTGCGAACCTGGCCGAGGCGGAACGCCGCTATGCCGAGACCGACAAAAACGACATCAATGCACGCGATGCGGCGCTGGACCGCCTCCAATCGACCCGCGCGGCCGTTCAGTATGCAGAGGCCGCCTAAAGGCAGTGAGCCGCCGGCCGTTGTGACGTCTGAGACACAGATGTGTCGCCAGGTCTTCACAACTCCTGCACGCGATGCCAATTTAAGGTAAATACTCGCAGGTCGGCCCGGCATGCGTTGGTGTGCGCCTGAGAGGTGCCGCGCTGCCCAGCCTGCCTTGTGCAGGTTTGGCGGCTGCAAGGAAGGATCAGGACCGCTCATGACGGTGCCTTTGCGATGAAACATTGGCGGATTGAGGAGGTCCCGTGGGACCGGTTCGAACTCGACCAAGCTGAACCCGGAGATACTGGCGCTGGTCAAGGCGGCGGCGCTGGTGGAGCGCAATGGCATCGACTACGGCACCTATCTCAACCGGGTGTTCGTCGACGACCCAGATTTCCGCGCGGCGGCCGACCGCTGGTCGGTCGAGGAAGTGCAGCATGGCGACACGCTGGGCCGCTGGGCGATGATGGCGGACCCGGGCTGGGACTTCGAGGGCGCGTTCGAGCGCTACAGGACTGGCTATCACCTGCCGTTGCTGGACGCTGATTTCTCGGTGCGCGGCTCGCTGACCGGCGAGCTGATCGCGCGCTGCATGGTGGAGAGCGGCACCTCGAGCTACTACTCGGCGCTGGGCGACGCGGCGGAGGAGCCGGTGCTGAAGGATATCTGCCGGCTGATCGCTGCCGACGAGTTCCGCCATTTCAAGCTGTTCTACGACCATATGCGTCGCTATCTCAGGCGCGAGCGGGTCGGGCTTCTGCGTCGCATGCGCATCGCGCTCAGCCGGATCGGCGAAAGCGAAGACGACGAGCTGGCCTACGCTTTCTATTGCGGCAATGCCGCGCCCGATACGGAATACCAGCACGGCCAGGCGATCGCCGGCTACATGTCACGCGCAATGACAATGTATCGCTACCGGCACATGGAACGGGCGATCGGCATGATCCTCAAGGCGATCGGGCTCAAGCCGCGCGGCCGTGTGGCGGGGCTGGCGGTGCATGGCGCCTGGTGGTTCATGTGCAGCCGGCGCGACCGGTTTCGCCGCATCGCCGCGCAGACCGAGGGCTTGCCCGCAGCCGCCTGATTTTGGCGGCGGAAGGCTGGCATACGGTCGAGCCGTTGCCTAGCCACCCGCTTCTGGACCAAGCCTGCCCCTGATCGGGATATCTACGCGGCGCTTCCAACCTGTTTGGCCAATGTGCGCCTCAATGGGATGAGGTTCGTCAGAGCGACAGGTGGAGTGGCTGAGTGGCCCGCGGCGGCTCCATCCAGCACCTGTTCGAGCGCTTCGGGCAGGCTGGCGAAAGAGCCGACATCGGCTCCGGTAAGGCAGCACCAGGCATCGATCCGGCTGCCGTTCCGCGCAAAGCCCCAGCGCGACCAGGCCTGTCCGCACCTGTAAACACTCAGGAAATTGCCGACCTCGCAGGCGTCGTTCTCGTCGCGGTCATGAACGATCATGCGATCGAAACCGGCGCTGCTCGCCCGGTCACGCCAGTTGGAAATGACGATCCGATCGGTCGGCGTCAGGCACGCGCCGTGCGCCGTTGCTTGTGCCCGCGCGACATGCAACGCGAATGAGATAACGTTTCCGCTTACGCCCGACTGAGAGAGAGACATGCTCATGCCCGCCGATTGATGGTGGGCATTCTTTAACCTAAATTTGTCGTGAGCGTATGTGTCCCATTACGCACATGAAGGGTGTTTCCGAAGAAAAAATGACTTTTTCGTGATAGAACTGCATTTGTAATCTAAGCGGCGGCCGCGAACCGATAGCCAACCCCCGCTTCGGTGGTCACCAAGCCACCGGCAACCGGCCCAAGCTTCTGCCGCAGGTGCCCGACATACACACGAAGGTACTGCACATCGTCGGTATGCGCAGGGCCCCAGACGTTGGCCAGCAACTGCCGGTGCGTGATCACACGGCCGGCATTGCGGACGAGCAGCGCCAACAGGTCGTATTCACGCGGTGTCAACTGCACGGATGCACCGTCCACACGCACCCGGCGCTCGACCAGGTCGACTTCGAGCGGAGGTGCGCTGAAGAGACGGACCGGTTCGCGCCCGCCCTGGGCGACACGCAGCGCGACGCGCACCCGCGCCAGCAGCTCGCCGATGTCGAACGGCTTTTCCACGTAGTCGCTGGCGCCTGCGTCGAGCGCACGGATCTTCTCCTCGGCACGATCGCGCGCCGACAGCACGATGACCGGCGTAGGTGCCGCGGCCCGCAAGCGAACCAGCAGATCCTGCCCGTCGATATCCGGCAGGCCGAGGTCGAGCAGGATCAAGGAGGGTGGGCGTGCCCCGGCGAGCCTCGTCGCCTCCGCGCCCGTCTGCGCGCGAAGCACCTCGTAGCCGGCCGCCTCGAGTGTGGGGCGCAGAAAGCGATGGATCTGCGGCTCGTCGTCGACCAGGAGGATGCAGGCGCGCGCCGGCTGGATCGCCGGCTCCGCCCCGAGCTCTAACGCCATGCCGGCAGACGCAACACGATCGTCGTGCCAACCGCCTGGCCCTCGGTCCGGCCAGGCTGCGGGCTGCGCGCTTCGATGGTGCCGCCCATCGCCTCCATCATGCCGCGCGCGATGGCGAGGCCCAATCCGGTGCCAGGCACCGTACGGTCGCCCCGTTGTGCGCGATAGAAACTGTCGAACACGTGCGGCAGGTCGTCGGGTGGTATGCCCGGCCCCTGATCGGTGATGGCGACACTGATCTCGGCATCCAGCGCCTGTGCGGAAACGCTGACTTCGGCCGATGCGGGCGCGTATTTGGCCGCGTTCTCCAGCACGTTGACGAGCACATGCTCCAGCAGCGCCGGATCGGCGGCGAGCGCAGGCAGGCTGTCGGCCACATTCAGGCGCATGTTCGTCAGCCCCGGCACGAGGGAGGCCGCAGACGTGACCGCGTCGCGCACGGTGACCGGCTCCTTTAGCGGCACGAGCTCGCCGGTTTCGACCCGGGTGAGGTCGGTGATGTTGGTCAGGAACCGCGTCATCCGTACAGTATCCTGCTCGATGCTGGCCAGCAGGTCGGCGCGGTCCTCGGCCGAGAGCGTGGTCCAGGCGGTGCGCAACGAGCCGGCAGCCCCGCGTATGCTGGTCAGCGGCGTGCGAAGATCGTGTCCCAGGCTGTTCATCAACGCGGTGCGCAATTTTTGCGTGTGCGCCTGTGCCTGCGCCCTTGCTGCCGAGGCGGCGAGGCGTGCGCGGTCCAGCGCGCTCGCCGCCTGGTCGGCCAGCGCCGTCAACGATTGGGTGAGGGGCTGCTCCAGCGGGCCGCTCGGCCGCACGCCGATCACGCCGAAGCTGGCACCGCCCGCCGCTTCGCCTGGTTTGCCGAGCGGCACGAACCGCCAGGCGGCACTGGGCAGGGTCGCCGTGCCGCGCCCCGCCTGCTCCTGCCGCGCTGCGCACCAGCGCGCTGCCGCCCAGCTGCCGTCGTCCATCGTGTCGTGCGTCGGCGGGTCGGCCGCGCGAATGTTGAGGTCCTCGCCTTCGCGCATCAGCACCAAGGCGGGTGAGACGATATCAGCCGCCAGACGCGCGATTTCGGCCAGCAGATCGGCTTCGGTGGCCGTCGCACTCAGCCGGCGGGTGAACGCGGACATGCGTCGCAGGCTCTCGATGCGACCCTGCCCCGCGGCTGCCTCGCGTCGCAGGCGGCTGGCCATCCAGCCCGTCGCTGTCGCAACCCCGGCGAAGACGACAATCGCGATCACATCGCGCGGCTCGCCGATGGTCAACTGACCAACCGGCGGGATGAAGAAGAAGTTCCACGACAGGAAGCTCAGCGCCGCGGTGCTGAGCGCCACCGGCATGCCCCACACGATCGCCGCCCCCACGACGGCCGCGAGGAACAGCATGCCCAGCGCTTCGTGTTCCAGATAGGCATGCAGCAACTCGCCCAGGCCCACGACGCTCGCGACCAGGGCGACGCTGGCCACCCAGGGAAACCAGCCGCGCGGCCAGCTTTGCACCCGGCGGGCCGGCAGGGGCTGCCCACCCGCCGGCACCACGTGGAGCGAAAACTCCGGACCCTGGCGCACCAGCGTGCCGGCCAAGGTCTGCCCGGTCAGGCGCCGCCAGCGGGTCGGGCGGCCGCGGCCGATCACCAGATGCGTCACATTGCGGGCACGCGCCACCTCCAGCGTCGTCTGCACCAGCGGGCCGCCGGCGCGTATCTCCACTTCGGCGCCGAGATCTGTGGCCATGTCGAGCGCCGGGCGATGCGCCTCTATCGCGTCGCGCGGCTCGAGATGCAGGGCCAGCCAGGGCGCGCGCAACGCATCGGCCAGCCGCTTGGCCTGACGCACCACCGCTTCCGCGCCGGCATCCGAGCCGACCAGCGCCAGCACGCGCTCGGAGGCCGGCCAGATCCCGGCCACCGCGTTCTCGCGCATGTAACTGCGCACGTCCTGATCGACACGCTGCGCCGCCCGGCGCAACCCGATCTCGCGCAAGGCGGCGAGATTGCCTTCGCGGAAGAAGCTGTCCAGCGCGCGGGCCGCCACGTCGGGCCGGTAGATCTGCCCGTCGCGCAGCCGCGTGCGCAGCTCGGTCGGCGAGATGTCGATGAACTCGATCTCGTGCGCCAGCTCCAGCACACGGTCCGGCAGTGTCTCGCGCACCCGCACGCCGGTGATCCTTGCCACGTCGTCGTTGAGGCTTTCGAGGTGCTGCACGTTCAGCGTCGCCCACACGTCGATGCCCGCTTCGAGCAGCTCGGCCACGTCCTCCCACCTCTTATTATGGCGGCTGCCAGGCGCGTTGGTGTGCGCCAGCTCGTCAACCAGCAGCAGGCCCGGATGCCTGGCCAACGCCGCATCCACGTCGAACTCTTCGAGAACCTGGCCGCGATAGGCGATCGCACTTCTCGGCAGCACAGGCAGGTCGCCGATCTGGCGCTCCGTGCCGGCGCGGCCATGGGTTTCGACGACGCCGATCAGAACGTCCCGGCCTTCGCGTGCCAGCGCCTGCGCGCTCGCCAGCATCTCCCACGTTTTGCCTACACCTGGGGCGGCGCCCAGAAAGACTTTCAGTTGGCCTTGGGTTTGGCGGTCCAGTTGGGCGAGCAGGGCGTCGGGATTGGGGCGGGTTTCGGACATTTGCAGTCCTTCAAGGAAGAAAGCAGTCCTCTTTTGAAAAAAAGGACCAAAAGCTTTTTGTCAGTGGGCGTATGCCAGGGTGTCCGCGACCTGGTTCGCTATAGCGAGGCAGGAGGTGAGACCCGGGCTTTCGATGCCGAACAGGTTGATCAGGCCGGCTACGCCGTGGGTTTGCTCGGTTTGAATGACGAAATCCTGCGTCTCGTGCGCGGGCACGATCTTCGGGCGCAGGCCGGCATAGGCTGGTTGCAACTTTTCGGCCGGCAGAGCGGGCCAGTAGCGCCGGATGGCTTGGGCGAACAGTCCGGCCCGTCCCGGATCGACGGTGTAATCCTCGGTCTCGACCGCTTCCACGTCAGGCCCGAAGCGCGCCTGGCCCGCGAGGTCCAATGTCAGGTGAATGCCGGCCCCGCCCGGGATCGGCACCGGGTAGATCAGCCGGGAGAACGGCGCGCGGCCGGACAGCGCGAAGTAGCTGCCTTTCGCCAGATATTCGCGCGGCACATAGTCCAGCGGCAGCCCATCGATTCGACGCGCCAGCGCGCAGGCACCGAGCCCCGCCGCGTTCACCAGCATGCGGCACCGCACACGCGTCTCTGCCGCGCCGCCGACGTGCAGCGCGAAACCGCCCGCGACTGCCTCCGCCCGCAGCAGCGGCGACGCCACCGCCAGCATCGCGCCATGATCCTGCGCCTCG
This sequence comes from uncultured Alphaproteobacteria bacterium, assembly GCA_963848205.1. Classification (GTDB taxonomy): domain Bacteria; phylum Pseudomonadota; class Alphaproteobacteria; order Acetobacterales; family Acetobacteraceae; genus BOG-908. The sequence continues at coordinate 167,286 of CAWKCV010000005.1, forward strand.
CCAAGCAGCGAAAGCATCAGCGCATGGCTGTCGACGATGCCTGTCACCGGCGATAGCAGCGCGCCCGCACACGCCAGGGCCGGCTCCATCGTGCACGCCTGCGCCGCCGTCAGCGCGACCAGGCCCTCCACGCCGTTCTGCGCGCCGCGCACCGCAATTCCGTCCAGATCCGCCATCTCGCTCTGCGTTGTCGCCACGATCAGCTTGCCGCAGATACGCGCCGGCACCCCGTGCGACTCGCAATATTCGGTCAGCAGGCGGCGCCCGGGCGCGCAAAGCCGGGCACGTGCCGAGCCGGGCGCATAATATAGCCCGGCGTGAATGACCCCGCTGTTGCGCGACGAGATGCCGGTCCCGAATGCGGCCGCGGCCTCGAGCGCCAGCACGCTCGCACCCGCCATCGCGAACGCGCGCGCGCAGGCAATCCCCACGACACCGGCGCCGACGACAACACAATCGAAATCTACGTCCAATTCCGCGTCATTCACCGTTTGCCCGCCGCGACCCGCGGCGAACGTGCACGTTACACCTGCTTACAGCCGCCGATCTAGTCGCGGAGGCATGACGCGTCGTATTAACCCGCGTCTGGCATGACAACGCATCGCTTGCATCGCGGCCGAGCGGCCGACTGGAACCCCTTCGCCCATGGATGATCTGCGTAGTCCGACCTCCCTGCGCCCGCAGGTGCCTGCGCGGCGCCGGCGGAGTGTGTGGCCTTGGGTGATCCTGATCGTCGTTCTGGCGGGCATCGCTTTCCTGCTCTCGCGCCTGGGCGGCAGCCGCACTGCGAGCCACGCGCAAGCCGTGCCGCCGCAGGCGGTGGGAGTGGCAGCCGCGTCGAACGCCGATATGCAGGTGATCGATAATGGGCTGGGCACCGTCACCTCGCTCGCGAGCATCATCGTGCAGAGCCAGATCAGCGGCATCGTCCAGACGATCGCCTTCCACGAAGGCCAGATCGTGCATCGCGGCGACATTCTCGCGCAGATCGACCCGCGTCCCTATCAGGCGCTGCTCGACCAGGCACGCGGCAATCTGGCGCGCGACCAGGGCCTGCTTCACCAGGCGCAGATGGACGCGCGCCGTTATGCGCTCCTGCAGAAGCAGGACAGCATCGGCCGCCAACAGGCCGAGGATCAGCAATACGTCGTCGAGCAGGATATCGGCACGGTGGCCGCCGACCAGGGCGCGATCCAGACGCAGCTCGTCAACCTGGCCTTCTGCCGCATTGCCTCGCCGATCGACGGGCGTGTCGGGCTGCGCCAGGTCGATCAGGGCAATTACGTGACTTCCGCGCTGGCCAACGGCATCGTTGTCGTCACCCAGCAGGACCCGATCAGCGTCATCTTCACCCTGCCGGAAGACGATATTCCGGCCGTCCAGGCGCAGCTGGCCGGCGGCGCAAAACTCACGGTGCAAGCCTACGACCGCAGCAACACCAACCTGCTTTCCAATGGAACGCTGGAGACGATCGACAACCAGGTGGACGTGACGACGGGCACGGTGAAACTGCGCGCGCTGTTCGCCAATCCGAAGCTGGCGCTGTTCCCCAACCAGTTCGCCAATGTGCGGCTGATCGTGAGTACCGTGCATGACGCTCTGACCGTGCCGAATGCCGCGTTGCAGACGGGTGCGCCCGGTAATTACGTCTATCTCGTCAAGCCGGATTCGACGGTGGAAGTGCGCGCGGTAAAGCTAGGCGTGGCGGACGCGCAGAAGACCCAGATCTTGAGCGGCTTGATGCTTGGCGATCAGGTGGTGATCGATGGTGCCGACAGATTGCGCGATGGGATGAAGGTGCGGTTGCCTGGCGCGAAGAGAAAGTAAGATGTTCTTTTCTGAAAAGAGGAACCGAAAAACTTCTGCTCCCGAAGCGTCGCGCCCACGCAGTTCACGCCCGCGCCAGGAACAGGAGTTTTTTGGTTCTTTTCTTCAAAAAAGAACGCGTTCTTCATGAACCCCTCAGAAATTTTCATCAAACGTCCCGTCGCCACCACGCTCCTCATGCTGGCGCTGCTCCTCATCGGCGTCATCTCGTACCAATACCTTCCCCTCTCGGCGCTCCCGGAAGTCGATTACCCCACGATACAGGTGCAGACCTTCTATCCAGGTGCGAGCCCCGAGGTGATGACGAGCTCGGTCACCGCGCCGCTGGAACGCCAGTTTGGCGAAATGCCAGGCCTGAACCAGATGAGCTCGCAAAGCTCGGCCGGTGCCTCGATCATCACGTTGCAGTTCGGCCTCGATCTGTCGCTCGATGTCGGCGAGCAGGAAGTCCAGGCCGCGATCAATGCAGCCGGCAATCTGCTGCCGTCCGACCTGCCGGCACCGCCAATCTACGCGAAGGTCAATCCGGCCGATGCACCGATCATCACGCTGGCACTGACCAGCAAGACGATGGCGCTGACGCAGATCGAGGATCTGGCCGAGACGCGGCTCGCGCAGAAGATCAGCCAGATCGATGGTGTGGGATTGGTGTCGATCTCCGGCGGGCATCGCCCCGCGGTGCGTATCCAGGCAAACACGCGCGCGCTCGCCGGCATCGGGCTGAACATCGACGATCTGCGCACGACGATTGCCAACCTGAACGTGAACACACCCAAGGGTAATTTCGACGGCCCGACGCAGGCGACGACAATCAACGCGAACGACCAGTTGCCGGACGCGCATGCGTTCGACAACGCGATCGTCGCCTATCGCAACGGCGCGCCGGTGCACCTCACAGATGTGGCGCGCATCGTGCAGGGTGCGGAGAACGACCGTTTGCAGGCCTGGGCCAACCGCACGCCCGCGGTAATCCTGAACGTGCAGCGCCAGCCTGGGGCAAACGTGATCCAGGTGGTGAACCGCATCGGCGCGCTGTTGCCGAAATTGCAAGCGAGCCTGCCCGCCGCACTCGTCGTCACCAAGCTGACCGACCGAACGAACACCATCCGCGCGTCGGTAGCCGACGTGGAGTTCGAGCTGGCGCTGGCAATCGGCCTTGTCGTGCTCGTGATCTTTCTGTTTCTGCGCCGGCTTTCAGCGACGTTGATCCCCAGCCTGTCCGTGCCGCTCTCGCTCGTCGGCACGCTGGCGGCAATGTATCTGTGGGGCTTCTCGCTCGACAATCTTTCGCTGATGGCGCTCACGATCGCGACCGGCTTCGTCGTCGATGATGCGATCGTGATGATCGAGAATATCGATCGCTATGTGGAGATGGGCGAGACGCCGATGGAAGCCGCGCTGAAAGGTAGCGCGCAGATCGGCTTCACCATCATCTCGCTTACCGTGTCGCTGCTCGCGGTGCTGATCCCGCTGCTGTTCATGGGCGATGTGGTGGGGCGGCTGTTCCACGAATTCGCCATCACGCTTGCCGTGACGATCGTCATCTCCGCCATCGTGTCGCTCACGTTGGTGCCGATGCTGTGTGCGCGCCTGTTGCGCCACGAGGATCCAGACAAAGCCGGCCGTGTCGCACGCTGGTCCGAACGGCAGACCGAACGCGTGATCGCCGGCTATGGGCGTGGGCTGGATTGGGTGCTCGACCGCCAGCTCATGACATTGCTTGTCGCGACCGTGACCGTGCTGATCACAGGTTTTCTCTACGTGGCCATCCCGAAGGGCTTTTTCCCGGTGCAGGATACGGGGCTGATCCAGGCAATCAGCCAGGGCGCGCCCACGGCAAGCTACGACGCGATGTCGCGCGGCCAGCAGGCGTTGGCGGACGCCATACTGCGCGACCCGGATGTGACCAGCCTCTCATCGTTCATCGGCATCGACGGATCGAACACCACGCTGAACGCCGGCCGTTTCTTGATCAACCTGAAAGCGCGCAACGACCGCAGCACCAGTGTCAGCGCCGTCATCCGCCGGTTGCAGCACGAGGTGGCAGACATTCCCAGCATCGCGCTGTTCATGCAGCCGGTGCAGGACCTCAGTATCGACACCACGGTCAGCGCCACGCAATACCAGTTCGTGCTGGAGAACGCCGATTTGTCTGCGTTTACCGCATGGATTCCGAAACTGATGGATCGTCTGCGCGCGATCGGGTCCATCGCCGACGTCGCCGATGACATGCAGACCAACGGCCTTGCCTCGCAGATCACCATCGATCGCGCGACCGCATCGCGTTTCGGCATCACGCCCGCCAGCGTGGACAACGCGCTGTATGACTCGTTTGGTCAGCGCATCATCTCCACCATCTTCACGCAATCCAACCAGTATCGCGTCATCCTCGAAGCCGATCCGGCGACGCAGAAATCGCCGTCGAGCCTGAATACGTTGTACTTGCCATCATCCACCGCCTCGTCCGGCCAGGTGCCGCTCGGCGCGTTCGTGCGCGTCACCCAGCATGCCGCACCGCTGATGGTGAGCCATCTCGGCCAGTTTCCGAGCACCACGGTAAGCTTCAATCTCGCACCAGGCGCATCGCTCGGCACCGCGGTCGACGCGATCAAGCAGGCCGAGCACGATCTACGTTTGCCGGACAGCTTCCTGACATCGTTCCAAGGTGCGGCAGCCGCGTTCCAGAACGCGCTCGGCAATGAGCTCTACCTCGTGCTCGCGGCGATTGCCGCGATGTACATCGTGCTCGGCGTACTCTACGAAAGCTTCGTCCACCCGATCACAATCCTTTCCACGCTGCCGTCCGCCGGCATCGGCGCGCTGCTCGCACTCATGCTTGTCGGCAGCGATCTCGATATCATTGGCATCATCGGCATCGTGCTGCTGATCGGCATCGTCAAGAAGAATGCGATCATGATGATCGACTTCGCGCTCGTCGCCGAACGCGAGGAAGGCCTGCCGCCGCGCGAGGCGATCCACAAAGCCAGCATGCTGCGCCTGCGCCCGATCCTGATGACGACATTCGCGGCACTATTTTCCGCTTTGCCGCTGATGCTCGGCTCCGGCACCGGTTCCGAGCTGCGCCGGCCCTTGGGATTGGCCATCTTCGGCGGGCTCGTGGTGAGCCAGGTGCTGACTTTGTTCACTACGCCTGTGGTTTATCTGCTGTTCGACAGGGTGGCTTTGTATTTCCAGCCTCGGGCGGAAGCTTGAAGGCAACCAGGCAGTCCTTTTCTGAAAAAGAGGACCAGAAAACCTCTGCTCCGTGGCGGCACGTGCCGGAGCAAAAGTTTTTTGCTTCTTGTTTTCAAAAAAGAAGGCCTTTCTTCCTGTGAGCCTAAGCTCCCCCTTCATCCGCCGCCCGATCGCCACCACCCTTCTCACCGTCGGCATCGCGCTCGCCGGCCTGTTTGCCTACGCCCAGCTTCCCGTCTCCCCACTCCCGCAAGTCGATTTTCCGACCATCTCCGTCCAGGCCAGCCTGCCAGGCGCCAGCCCCGACACGGTCGCCACATCGGTCGCAAGCCCCCTCGAACGTCATCTCGGCCAGATTGCGGACGTCACCGAGATGACGTCGCAAAGCTCGGTGGGCGCCACGCGCATCACCCTGCAATTCGGCCTGAACCGCAACATCGATGGTGCCGCGCGCGACGTCGAAGCGGCGATCAATGCCGCGCGCGCCGATCTGCCGACCGCGCTGCGCGCCAATCCCACTTATCGGAAGGTCAATCCGGCGGATGCGCCGGTGATGATCATCGCGCTCACGTCGAAGACGCTTACGCAAGGCCAGCTCTACGATTCCGCCGCGACCGTAATGGAACAGAAGCTTTCGCAAATGCCCGGCGTGGGCGAAGTGGATGTGAACGGCTCGGCGCTGCCTGCCGTCCGCGTGGAGCTCGATCCGGGCGCGCTGTTTCACTATGGCGTGGGATTGGAAGATGTGCGCGCCGCACTCGCCTCGGCCAACGCGAACGCGCCGAAAGGTGCCATCGAAGAAGGCGACCGGCACTTCCAGATCTACACAAACGACCAGGCGAGCCACGCGGCCGATTACCGGCCGCTGATCATCGCCTACCGCAACAATGCCGCGATCCATCTGTCGGACGTGGCGCAGGTCGATGACAGCGTCGAGGATCTTCGCAATGCCGGCCTGTTCAACGGCCAGCCGACCGTCATTCTCATCGTGTTCCGCCAGCCGGGCGCCAACATCATCCAGACGGTCAACGGCATACGCGGCGTGCTGCCGCAACTCGAAGCGAGCCTGCCCGGCGGCACCAACGTCACGGTTGCCATCGACCGGACACCCACCGTGCGCGCATCGCTCAACGACACGCAGCGCACGCTGATCATCGCCATCGTGCTCGTCATCGGCGTGGTATTCGTCTTTCTGGGTAGTGCGCGCGCGACACTTATTCCTGCGGTCGCGGTGCCCGTCAGCATCATCGGCACGTTTGCCGCGATGTGGCTGCTGGGCTTCAGCCTCGACAATCTGTCGCTGATGGCACTGACGATCTCTACCGGCTTCGTCGTGGACGACGCGATCGTCGTGCTGGAAAATATCGCGCGCCACATGGAAGACGGCATGCCGCGTATGCAAGCGGCGCTGTTGGGCGCACGCGAAGTGGGCTTCACCGTGCTCTCCATCAGCACGTCGCTGGTTGCCGTGTTCCTGCCCATCCTGCTGATGGGCGGCATCGTCGGCCGGCTGTTCCGGGAATTCGCGCTCACTTTGTCGCTCGCGATCATCGTCAGCCTGGTCATCTCGCTCACCACCACGCCGATGATGTGCGCGCTGTTCCTGCGCACCGCACCGCCGGTCCGCGAACGCGGCTGGTTCTTCCGCAAATGGGAGGCCGCGTTCGCGCGCATGCAGGGCTTCTATGAACGCACGCTCGCCTGGGCGTTGGATCGCTCGTTGCTGGTGCTCGTCGTGCTGTTCGCCACCATCGCGCTCAACGTGTATTTGTTCGTGATCGTGCCGAAAGGCTTCTTCCCGCAGCAGGACACCGGTGCGCTGATGGGCATGATACAGGCCGACCAATCCACCAGCTTCCAGGCGATGCGCACGAAGCTCACCGTGATGCAGAACATCGTGCGCCGCGATCCTGCGGTGGCCACTGTCGTGGGTTTCACCGGCGGGCGGCAGACCAACACGGCCAACATGTTCGTCGCACTTAAACCGTTGGCGCAGCGTGACGCGAGTGCGGACCAGGTGATCGCGCGCTTGCGGCCGAAACTCGGCCATGTCGCAGGCGCGCGCCTGTTTTTGCAAGCGGTGCAGGATATCCGGGTCGGCGGGCGGCAATCCAGCGCGCAATATCAATACACGCTGCAGGCAGACGACGCGGCGACGCTCTATCAATGGGCACCGAAACTCACCGACGCGCTGATGAAGGATCCCAACCTTGCCGATGTGAACTCGGACCAGCAGCAAAAGGGGCTCGAGACCGAACTGGTGATCGACCGTCCGACCGCGGCACGCCTGCAACTCACTCCGGCGGTCATCGACAACACGCTCTACGACGCATTCGGCCAACGCCAGGTCAGCACGATCTACAATCCGCTCAACCAGTATCACGTGGTGATGGAACTGGCACCGCGTTATTGGGAAAGCCCGCAAACGCTGCGTGACATCTGGGTCAGCACGTCCGGCTCGCCCGCCTCCGGCACCAGCACCAGCGGCTTTCCGGCCGGCACGGTCCGTTCGGCCGCCGTCGCGCAATCGGCTTCGAGCGTCGCCTCCGATTCGGCGCGGAACGCCGCCTCCAACGCGCTCGCCGCGTCCGGCCGAAGCAGTGCGTCGAGTGGTGCCGCTGTGAGCACGGCCGTCGAGAAGATGGTGCCGCTCGCCGCCTTCACGCATTTCGCGCCCGGCCACACGCCGCTCGGCGTCAATCACCAGGGCCCGTTCGTTGCTGCCACGATCTCGTTCAATCTGCCGCCCGGCAAGTCGCTGGGTGATGCGACTGCGGCAATCCAGCGCACGCAACAGGCGATCGGGTTGCCGCAGAATATCGTCGGCTCGTTCGGCGGCACGGCGGCCACCTTCCAGCAATCGACCGACAGCGAACCGATGCTGATCCTGGCTGCCTTGCTGGCGGTCTATATTGTCCTCGGCATTCTCTACGAGAGTGCCGTGCACCCCATCACCATCCTCTCCACGCTGCCATCGGCCGGCGTGGGCGCCGTGCTCGCATTGCTGCTGACGGGCACCGAATTCAGCATCATCGCGCTGATCGGCGTCATATTGCTGATAGGTATTGTCAAGAAGAATGCCATCCTGATGATCGACTTCGCACTCAGCGCCGAACGCGAGGAGCATCTCTCCACCCACGACGCAATCTACCGCGCCTGCCAGCTTCGTTTCCGCCCGATCCTGATGACCACATTCGCCGCCATGCTGGGCGCCGTACCGCTGATGTTCGACACGGGGGAGGGGGCCGAACTGCGCCGCCCGCTCGGCATCGCCATCGTCGGTGGCCTTTTCGTCAGCCAGATACTCACGCTTTACACAACGCCCGTCGTCTATCTCTATCTCGATCGCTTCAGCCTGTGGTCCAGCCGCCGCTTCCGCCGCGCCTTCCCCGGCACAAACGTGACCGGAGCCCCCGCCGAATGACCCAGCACGCGCCAGCAAAGCAAAAGTCTCTTGCTTCTTTTCTACGGAAAGGAAGTGCTTGCTTTCTTCTGGGTGCATCCCTCACCGGCTGCATGGTTGGCCCCGACTACAAACGCCCATCCACCCCGCTCACCTCCACTTTCAAAGAACTCCCCGGCTGGAAACTCGCCGATCCGGCCGACACCGACAATCGCGGCCGCTGGTGGGAAATGTTCCACGACCCGCTGCTCGACCGCCTCGAGACGCAGGTGGATGCCGGCAACCAGACCTTGCGCGAGCAGGCCGCCGCTTACGACAACGCACAGGCGCTGGTGGACGAAGCGCGCGCCAACCTGTTCCCGACCCTGTCCGGCAATGTCGGCGTCACTCGCAACAGCCAGGGCCGCGGCAGCCTTTCCTCCGGCGGGGTGGGCGTAAGCTCCGGTGCCACCGGCACCACGACGGGCACGACGACCGGCACGACGGGCACCGGCACCATGACCACCGGCACGACGACCGCGCCGACGACAGTGATTGGCGGCAGCCGCAGCGGGGCCACCACGCGCACCGTCTATACGCTGGAGGGCACGGCGGACTGGAACATCGACCTGTGGGGCAAGATCAGGCGCCAGGTGCAAAGCAACGTCGCCGCCGCCCAGGCGAGTGCCGCCACGCTGGCCAACGCGCGCCTCTCCGCGCAAGGCTCGGTGGCGACCGACTATCTCGAACTGCGTGTGTCGGACGCCCTGCAGCGTGTGCTCGACGAGACGGTGCGGCTGGACAGGAACGCGCTGCAGATCGTGCAGAACCAGTATAACGCCGGCTTCGTCGCGCGATCCGACCTGATCACATCGCAGACGCAGTTGGAGGCCGCGCAATCGGCGGCCATCAACGTGGGCGTTGCACGCGCGCAGTATGAACACGCGATCGCGGTGCTGATCGGCGTGCCGCCGGCTGCCCTCACGATTGCTGCCATCCCGACCGTGCCGGCCGTGCCGGATACGCCGGGCGTGGTGCCCTCGGCACTGCTTGAACGGCGGCCCGACATCGCCTCGGCCGAGCGCACCATGATGTCGGACAACGCGCTGATCGGCGTGGCGGTGGGCGCGTTCTACCCGGACATCACCCTCTCGGCCCTCTACGGCTATGCCGGCAATCCGTTGGGCTCGCTGATCTCGAGCGCCGACCGCGTCTGGTCGTTGGGTGCCTCCGCCACCGACGCGATCTTCCAAGGCGGCGCGCGAACCGCCGCCGTGCGCGCCGCCCGCGCGACCTACGACCAGAGTGTCGCCACCTACCGGCAAACGGTGCTGACCGCCTTCCAACAGGTGGAGGACGCGCTCTCCGGCCTGCGTATCCTGCGCCAGCAGGAGGCGGTGCAACGGCAAACCGTCGCCGACGCCGCGCGCGCGGCACAGATCGCCATCAACGAATATCGTGCCGGCACGCAGGCCTACACCACCGTCATCACCGCGCAGAATACACTGCTCACGGCGCAGCAGAACGAGATTTCTATTCAGCAGACCAGGCTCACCGATGCGGTGGCGCTGATCCAGGCTTTGGGCGGCGGGTGGAGGGCGGATGATCTGCCGGGGCGGGATTGGCTGCAGCGGCGCAATCCGCTCTTGCCGGGGTGAGTCAGGGCAGGAAAGCAGTCTTTCTTGAAGAAAGGACCAAAAAACTTTTGATCTGCTGTCGCGTGCTCGCAGCGGGTTAGTGCGGCGGCCTGTTGCCGCCTTGGGATGGGTGGCCGGCGGTTTGGGCTGGTGCAGGCAGGTTTTGCGGCATCGTCGCCGCCGATTGCGGCAGCGGTCCCGTGCTTTGCGGCAGCTGCCCGCCGATACGCGGCGGCCGCATTTCCATGCGGGACATGTCGCGCAGGTTGGTGCAGCCTTGCAGATTGGTCGCGGTGAAATACACGAACAGGAAGAAGGCCGCGAACGCCACCCACCATCCCCGTGTCCTGACCTTGTCGTGCGTCGCCAGCCACAGCTCGACGACCTTCAGCGGCGGATGGGGCGCTTTGCCGACGATGCCGGTGACCGTGCTTGTCGGGAAGCGGCTGTTGCGCTCCTGGAGGTAGGCGCGGATTTCGCCGGCGCCACGAAGCTCGAACGCCTCATACCAGCGCCGCAGGTCTTCGGCATCGAACCTCAAATACTCATGCTCGCCGAGCTGGCTTCGCCAGAACTGCGCGATCTTGATTTCGGTGATGAACTCCAGACCACGCGTCACGGCAGGCTGCTCCAGGAATGCGGGCGTTGGCCCGTCTGCCCGATGTCTAGCAAATCGAGCATTGAAATAGGATGACCGGATGCAAGCCGGTCTTCAAAAAACCTGCGCGCCCTCTCCGGGCTACGTGGTCTGGGGAGCATAGCCGCGCAGGAAAAGCCGCACCGCACCGTCGATCACGTGGTCTAGTTGCGCCTGGCTCGGCAGGTCGGTCAGCCGCAATTGCCGGCGCAGATAGAGCCGCGTCTGGATGAGCGCGAAAAACTGCTCGGCGGCGAATGTCGTGTCGGCGATCGCCAGCCTCCCATCCTTGGTCGCCTGCGCCAGGTAGGATGAGAGGTGGGCGACCGCACGCGCGGGCCCGGAGTTGAAGAACGTCTCAGCGAGCGCCGGAAACTTGGCGGCTTCGGCCACCACCATCCGGTGCATGAGCAGCGCCTGCTCGGAGAGCAGCATCGTGCACATCCTCGTGCCGACCAGCTTCATCACGGCGTCCGGCGGGCTGGCATGGTCGAGATCGTCGAACACCTGCGAGATCACCAGGCTGCACGTCCCCTCGATGTAGGCGGCGAACAGCTCGGCCTTGCTGCTGTAATAGTTGTAGAGCGTGCCCTTCGAGACGGCGGCCTCGGCCGCGATCCGCGACATGCTGGCCCCCTCATACCCGTCGGCTGCGAACACGCGCGCGGCGCCGGCAAGGATCTGCTGGCGTTTGCTGGCACTGCCCTCGTCGTGCGCGCCAGCCACGATCGGTGGCAGCTCGGTTTGCAGGGGGGCGGACATGGATGAGTGATGCAACGGATTGACGCTGCGAGCAAAGCCACTAAACGTAAACCGCTGACCGAACTGGTCGGTCAGCGGTTTTCTTGCCACACCCCGGCTCGCTTCTGTCTGCCCAGCAATCCCGGCGGTTGGCCGGCCCGGCACAGCGTGGCAAAGCCTGTCCGCATTTTCCAGGAGCACGCACGTGCGCACTTCTCATGCTCCGGCCGCGCGACGCCGTTCCTGCCTGCTCGCCATCCTGGCGCTGAGCGGCTGCACGGTCGGCCCGAATTTCAAGCCGCAATCCATCTGGTCGCCATCCACCTGGTTCGCCGGCCATCACGCCGCGGCGCCCACGGTCACCCCGATCAGCGAGCCGGTCTCCGAACCGATTGACCCCGCCTGGTGGAACGTCTTCCACGACGACGAACTGACGTCGCTCGAGCAGCGCGTGGCCAGCGCCAACCTCAACGTCCGGATTTCCACCATACGCCTGGCCGAAAGCCGCTCGCAGCGGCAGATCACCGGCGCGGACCAGTTTCCCACCCTGCAGGGCGAGGGCTCCTACACGCGCGAACGGGTCAGCCAAAAAGGCGTGCTCGGCCTGTTCGGCGGCTCGGGCGGCAGTTCGGGAGCCAGCTCAGGTGGCACGTTCGGCGGCATGGGCGGCATGGCGGGCGGCACCAGCGGCCGGTCCGGTGGATTGCCGGCGGCCGCTGCCAGCAAGGGTTCGTCCATTCCGCCGTTCAATCTCTGGCAGTACGGCTTCGACGCGTCGTGGGAGCTCGATCTGTGGGGCCGGGTGCGGCGCGAGGTCGAATCCGCGGATGCTTCGCTCGAAGCGTCCGGCGATGCGCGACGCAACGCGCTGCTTTCCGTCGTGGCCGAGGTGGCACGCGATTATGTCGCGCTGCGCGGCCAGCAGACCCAACTCGGCATCGCGCGCGCCAATATCCGCACCGAGCAGGAGTCGCTCCAACTGTCGCGCGACCGCTATCGCGGCGGGCTGACGACCGAGCTGGACGTGGCCAACGCCGCGGCACAGTTGCAGACGACACAGGCGCAGATACCGCAGCTCGAACAGCAGCTCGACCAATCTATCAACGCACTGAGCTTCCTCCTCGGCGAGGCGCCCGGCGCGCTTCGGGCCGAACTGGTCACCGCCCGCCCGGTGCCCCCGGTGCCGCCGCGCGTGCCGATCGGCGTGCCCTCCGAACTCGCCCGCCGCCGCCCGGACATCCGCCAGGCCGAAGCGCAACTGCATGCGGCTACCGCAGACATCGGCGTGGCGGTCGCCAATTTCTATCCGAAGATCACGCTGGACGGCAGCATCGGGCTGCAAGCGCTGAAGGCCAAGGACCTCGGCAACTGGGCCTCGCGGCAATACGGCCTGGGCCCCACGATCGAGCTGCCGATTTTCCAGGGCGGCCGGCTGCGCGCGACCCTGGCACTGCGCAAGGTGGAGCAGCAGGAGGCCGCGCTGAACTATCAGCAGACCGTGCTGCAGGCGTGGCACGACGTGGACAACGCGCTGATCGCCTACGCCGCCGAGCAGCGCCGGCACGACGCGCTGGCTGCGGCCGAGCGTCAGGACGAACTGGCCCTGCGCCTGGCCCGCGATCGCTACACGCAGGGCGTTGCCGACTTCCTCAACGTGCTCGACGCAGAACGCACGTTGCTGCAGGCCCAGCAGCAACTGGCCGACAGCGCGGTCACCATCTCGTCCAACCTGGTCCAGCTCTATAAAGCGCTAGGCGGCGGCTGGGAGCCGACTTACCCGGTACTGACGCCCCGCCGATCGTGAGCCGCGCGACAGCGAGAGCAAAAGGCTTTTGCTTCTTTGCTTGATGTGTCTGTTCGGAAAGTCGTTCTGGCGAGTCAGTTGGCGTCACGCGAGAGCGTGCATGTGCAAGACGATTTGCGAGCACCGGAGCGCCACGAATCGCCGTCAAATGGCCGCCATGACAACTTTACGAACGGACACCCAGAAAAGAAGACCTTCCTCCCGCGTTGAGCCACCAAGCTCAACGCCCGAGGACCGTCCGTGACCGAAGATTGCGACAACCTGCTCGATCCCAGAGAAGCCGCCCGCGCCGCCCATCTGCACTATGTCAGCGACACCAAGCCGGGCATCACCCGCGTCGCCGAAGAAGGCGGCTGGGCGTTTTTCATGCCCGACGGCAAACGCATTACCGACGAGAAGAACATCGCGCGCATCCGCAAGCTCGCCATTCCGCCGGCCTACACCGACGTGTGGATATGCCGCGATCCGAACGGGCATTTGCAGGCCGTGGGGCGCGATGCACGCGGGCGCAAGCAATATCGCTATCACCCGCGCTGGCGCGAGATCCGCGACGAGGCGAAATACGGCAAGATGCTGGTATTCGGCCGGGTGTTGCCCGACATCCGCAAGCGCGTGGAGCACGATCTCGCCAAGCCGGGGTTGCCGCGGGAGAAAGTGTTGGCCGCCGCCGTGCGCCTGCTCGAGCGCACGCTCATCCGGGTCGGCAACGAGGAATATGCCAAGACCAATAACAGCTTCGGCCTGACGACGCTGCGCGAACGCCATGTGAGCCTGCACGGCACGGTGGTGGAGTTCGATTTCCGCGCCAAGCACGGCATCCAGCGCCATATCGAACTCAAAGACCGCAAGCTCGCCAACGTCATCAAGAAACTCCAGGATATTCCTGGCCAGGAGCTGTTCCACTACGTCGACGACGACGGCCAGAAACACACGATCGGGTCGGACGATGTGAACGGCTATCTGCACGAAATCACCGGCGAACACATAACCGCCAAGGATTTCCGCACCTGGGCCGCTACCAACCTGGCTGCACTCGCCTTGCGTGAATTCGAACTCTACGACAGCGCGGCGAAGGCCAAGAAGAACGTGCTGCGTGCCGTCGAGGCGGTATCGGGCATGCTCGGCAACACACCGAGCATCTGCCGGAAATGCTACATCCATCCAGCTATCTTCGACGGCTATCTGGACGGCAGCCTGCTCGAAGGTCTCAAGGAGCGCGCGGACGCGGTGCTGGAACACAAGGAGTTCGGCCTGACCGCAGAAGAAATCGCCGTCACCGCGTTTCTCGACAAGCGCCTGACCGAAGCTCTGCCGCATTGATGAAAGCCGTAAACGCCAGAACAAAGGCGCTGCACGCCTTGATCGCAATCGCCTACGGTTCTGCGTTCACCTGCGACATCTGCGGTCCCTTCCTTGACTCCGCATACCGCGAAGCCAGACACCGCAGACCTGCACCACTTTAGACATTGAACCGGAACAGCAGCACGTCCCCATCCTTCACCACATAATCCCGCCCCTCTACCCGCATCTTCCCCGCTTCCTTCGCCCCAGCCTCACCCTTCAACGCCACATAATCCTCATACGCGATCGTCTCGCACGCAATGAAGCCGCGCTCGAAATCGTTGTGGATGACGGCCGCCGCTTGCGGCGCCTTCGTTCCGCGTACGATCGTCCACGCTCGCGTCTCTTTCGGCCCACACGTGAAATACGTCACCAGCCCCAACAGCCCATAGCCGGCGCCGATCACCCGATCGAGCCCGCTATCGGCCAGTCCAAGCCCGCTCAGGAACTCCGCGCGGTCCTCTTCCGGCAGCGTGCTCACCTCCGCTTCGATCGCGGCCGACACGATCACGCACGCCGCACCTTCGGACTTTGCCAACGCCATCACGCGCTCCGATTGCGCGTTGCCGGTGGCCGCGGCGGCTTCCTCCACATTGCACACATACAACACCGGCTTGCTCGTCATCAGTTGCAACCGGCTCACCGCCAGTTCCTCGCCCGCCGGTATCGCTGAACGCGCCGGCTTACCGGCCTGCAACGCCGTGATGATCGGTTCCATCAACGCCACCGTCGCGGCTGCCTCACGATCGTTGCCGCGTGCTTTTTTCTGCAGCGGCACAATCCGCTTTTCCAGACTGTCCAGATCGGCCAGCATCAGTTCCGTCTCGATCGTCTCCGCATCGCGCACCGGATCGATCGAGCCCTCCACATGCGTCACATCCGGGTCCTCGAAACAACGCAGAACGTGAATGATCGCGTCCACCTCACGTATGTTGCCGAGGAACTTGTTGCCCAACCCTTCGCCGCGGCTTGCCCCACGCACCAGACCCGCGATATCGACGAACTCCAAACTTGTCGGCACCGTCTTCTGCGAACGCCCGATTTCCGAAAGCTTGTTCAGCCGCACGTCGGGCACCGCGACCCGGCCGACATTCGGCTCGATTGTGCAGAACGGGTAATTGGCAGCCTGCGCCGCGGCCGTCGCGGTGAGCGCGTTGAAGAGGGTGGACTTGCCGACATTGGGCAGGCCGACGATGCCGCAGTTGAAACCCATGAACTGACCTCGAAGAAAAAAGGAAGCAGTCCTTTCTGAGAAAAAGGACCAAGAAACTTTTATCCAGCTGCCGCGTGCTCGCCCCGGAGTCCGCGACTGCGTGATAAAAGTCTTTTGCTTCTTTTCTTCAGAAAAGAAGGCCTTGCCTTCATCAAAGCGCCACCCGCGTCATGAACTCCTCCGGCCGCCCACCCGCCAGCAGCGGCGCCGCATCGGCCACCGTATCGAGCAGCCCGCCCAGCCACTCCGCATCTGCCTTCGCGAAATCCCCCAGCACCCAGCCATGGACCCGTGCCTTGTCGCCCGGATGCCCGATCCCCAGCCGCACCCGCCAGTAATCCGGCGTGCCCAGCGTGCGATCCATGCTGCGCAGACCGTTATGCCCCGCCGCACCACCGCCGCGCTTCACGCGCACCTTCCCGGCGACAAGGTCGAGCTCATCATGAAACGCGGTGATCGCCTCGACCGGCAGCTTGAAAAATGCCGCCGCCGGCTGAACGCTGTTCCCGCTGTCGTTCATGTAAGTCAGAGGCTTCAACGCCACGATCTTCTCGCCGCCAATCGAACCCTCTGCGACCAGTCCGCGGAAACGCTGCCGCCACGGGCCGAACCCGTGGCGGCGCGCGATCCGGTCGATGGCCATGAAGCCGACATTGTGCCGCTGGCGGGCCATCGACGGCTCGGGATTGCCGAGCCCCACCCATAACAGCACCTCTCGGCTCCCGAAGAAGCCGGCCCGAAGGCCGGCCGCTTACTTCTTTTTCGCCGCAGGCTTGGCAGCAGGTGCCGCCGCCTTGGCCGGTGCGGCGCCCTTGGCCGGCGCCTTGCCCTTCGCCGGCGCTGCCGCCGGAGCCGCCGCTACGGCTGCCGGGTCCACCGTCTCGGCCGAAC
The DNA here is from genome assembly GCA_963848205.1 of uncultured Alphaproteobacteria bacterium. Lineage (GTDB taxonomy): Bacteria > Pseudomonadota > Alphaproteobacteria > Acetobacterales > Acetobacteraceae > BOG-908. Next base: position 183,954 of record CAWKCV010000005.1, read on the forward strand.
GCGTCGGCGGGGCCACCGTCGCGATCACGAAGTCCCGGTCGGCGATCGTCGGGCGGCTCTCGCCGGTGCCCTTCAGATTGTGCCAGCGGATATTGTCGTTGATGTCGAGATCGCCGAGATCGGCCTCGAAGAACGGCGCCACATGCTCCGGATCGGCCCACACTTCGACGGTATGGCGCACAACGTTCAGCACGCCTCCCTTCTTCAGGCCCGGGCTGGTTGCCTCGTTCGTGTAGTGCACGGCGACCGAGACGCGAATCTGCTCGCCGGGGGCCAGGCGCTGAAAATCGACGTGCTCGGCCACATCCGTCACCGGATGGAACTGCACCGCACGCATCAGCGCACGCGTCGGCGTGCCAGCCACGTTCAGTTCATACAGGCGCGAGCGCCAGCCGCCGCGCTTGAGTTCGTTCAGCACCGCCTTCGGTTCCAACGAGATCATCGTGGGTTCCTGCTTGGCGCCGTAAATGATCGCAGGCACCTTGCCTGCTCGCCGTGTCGCACGCGCCGCCCCCTTACCGGCTCGCGCACGCGTCTCGGCCTCGATCGTGACAAAATTGGCCATGAGTGTGCTCCAACCTAAAACACGCCGGCCTCCAGGGGTGCCAGCGTGGGGGGAGTTTCTAGCGGGGACGGGGAAAGAAAGGAAGCAGTCCTTTTTTGAAAAAAAGGACTGCTTCCTCACCCAGCCTCCGCCAGCACCGCCCGCATCCGCCCACGCGCCGGAACCAGCATCGCCGCATACGCGTCCTTCACCGCCTCCGTAAGCGTCACCCCCGCCAGGTCGGCAAACAACGCATGGCCGACGCTTTCCCACACGCCGGTCAGCCGCAACACCGGCGCGAGCCCGGTCGGCGGCGTGAACAGTGCGGTGTCGCGATGTTCGGGGCGGAACATCGCGCCGCTCAGCAACCGGTCGATCTGCCCACGGCTATAGGGCTGGCCCTGGCCGAACGGCGTGCTGTCCACATGCGCCCAAAGCCCGGTGCGGTTGGGGGCCACCACCATGATCCGGCCGTCGTCCTTCAACACGCGCCAGATCTCGCGCAGCAGGCGGCCGTCCTGGCCGATCGGCTCCACACCGTGGATCACCAGCACGCGGTCGAATATCAAATCCGGGAAGGGCAGGCACGTGGCCTCGGCCGCACACGCCCCGGGCGGCGGCTCGTGATGCGACGTGGTCGCGTTCAGGCAGGCATAGGCCTGGTCCGCCCACAGTCTGAGGAACGGGGCAGGGTAGCCGAGCCCCAGCACATGCATGCCCGACAGGTCCGGCCAGATCTGTGCAAGCCGTATGCGAATGGCCGCCGCCGCCGCCTGGCCCAGCTTCGTGTCGTAGAAATCCATCGCGGCGTGGCTCTCGCGCGCGGGCGCCGGCTGGGTGGTCGGCATGTCCATGGGCGGCCTCGGGATGCGGCGTCGTGTGAAGGATGGTAGGCTTGGCTTCGTTACGCGAGAGGTGGTGAGTATGACTGTCAGCGTCCAGGCGGTACCGATGTTTTCCGACAACTATGCATGGCTGTTGCGCGACAGCGCCAGCGGTCAGGTCGGCATCGTCGATCCCGCGGAAGCATCGTCCGTCATTGCCGCCATCGACGCCGCCGGCGGCAAGCTCGACACGATTTTCCTCACCCACCACCACGCCGACCACGTCGCCGGCACCGACGAAGTGCGCGCCCGCTACGGCGCCAAGGTCGTCGGCGCCTCGGCCGACGCGCATCGCCTGCCCAAGCTGGATATCGCGGTCGCCGAAGGGCAGACGGTGCCGTTCGGCGCGTCGCACGTCCAGGTGATCGACACGCCAGGCCACACGCGCGGCCATATCGCCTTCTTCTTCCCCGAAGGCGCGGTGCTGGCCTGCGGCGACACGCTGTTCTCGCTCGGCTGCGGCCGCCTGATGGAAGGCACGCCGGCGGAGATGTTCGCCTCCCTGCAGAAGCTGGCCGCCTTGCCGGACGACACGCTCGTCTGCTGCGGCCACGAATACACCCAGAGCAATGCGCGTTTCGCGGTGACCGTGGAGCCGGACAACGCGGCTTTGCGCGAACGTGCGGCCGAGGTGGATCGGCTGCGGGCAGCGGGGGAGCGGACGGTGCCGACGCGGTTGGCTGCGGAGAAGGCGGAGAATCCGTTTGTGCGGGCGGGGTCGGCGGCGCGGTTGGGGGAGATACGAGCGGCTAAGGACAAGGCGTGAGGAAGCAGCCCTTTTTCGAAAGGACCAAAAACCGTTGTCTTGGCACTTTCAATCTGCCGCCAGTCGCTCTCCTGTTTCTTGCCGATGCAGCGCCGCTCCGAACGCGCGGAAGATTGCCGCCGAGAACGCGTTCGTCGCGGCGTCGAACTCCGGATGCCATTGCACACCCAGCACGAACCCGGCGGATGCGTGGCTCACTGCCTCGATCGTGCCATCCGGCGCGGTGGCTTCCACCCGCAGGCCGGGCGCCAACCGGTCGATCGCCTGACGGTGCAGCGAGTTCACCTTCTCCCGCTCATTGCGGCCGTAGGTGGACAGTCGCCCGCCTTCCGCCAGCACCACCCAATGCGCGGGGGCGACACGGCCGACCGGATCCTCGGGTGAAGCCGCATCGTGGTTCGGCCGGCCTATCGCGGCCAGGTCCTGATGCAGCGTGCCGCCGAGTGCCACGTTAAGCTCCTGCAGACCACGGCAGATTGCCAGGATGGGCGTGCCGCGTTGAATGGCCGCGCGGATCAGCGGCAGCGTCGTCGCGTCCCGGCCGGGGTCCGACCACCGGTCACCCTCACGCGGCGTGCAGCCGTAGAGGGCCGGCTCAACATCGCTGCGGCTGCCCGTCAGCAGAATACCGTCCAGACGATCGAGCAGCGCGTCGGCCTGCAACAGATCGCCGCAGGCGGGCAGCAGAACCGGCAGGGCGCCCGACAATCCGGCCGCTGCGCGCACGCAGAAATCCGATGCGGCATGATTCGGCACGCCGCCTGGGCCGAACGTCTTGCTGCAACAGGAAATGCCGATCATCGGTCTCATGATCAGCCAAGCTTGCAGAAACTCCGTCACCAAACGAAGAAGAAAACACCCGAAAAACAAAAAAACACCGCCGGTGTGCCTGCCGACGGTGGTGCGCTCAGTCCGAAACGATGAAGGCTACTGCACGGTGCCGTAGGATGGCGCGCCGATCCCAGGGCAGGTGCACGCGCTGCCTTGCGGCGTGTAGGCACGTGCCGCGCAGGTATAATTTCCCGCAAAACACGTCGCGCCATACACAACCTGGTTCTGCGAGAGTTGCGGCGCAGGCAATTCCTGCTGCTCCTGCTGCGGCGCTTGCTGCGAGTAAGCAGGCTGCTGCTGCTGCGGATACCCTGGCTGCGCGGGTGGCGGCGCCGGATAATAGGCCGGCGGGTAGGCCGGGGCCGGATAGTAAGCCGGCGGATACGGATACGGATACGGATAGGGCGCGACCGGCGCTGGTGCGACTACCACCGGCGGCAGTGCGAAGCCGAAACTGACCCAAGCGCGCGCGGGGGCTGGTGACAGGCAGGCCACAGTCAGCGCGGCTGCGGCCGCGGCGCGCAAGCCGTGGCGGAACAAGGAGTGCGTCTGTGTGTTGATCATGATGCGAGCTTAAATGCAGAATGTATCCAAACTGTTTCCGTCGCTTGGCAAAATGTGAAAACTACTTGCCGGCGTCAGGGTCCGTGAAGGTGAACAGCTTCGGGTCGAAATGCCCGCCCGGCTTCACATCCGACATCCGCAGCCGCGTCTCGCGCCCCTGCGCATCGACCACTGACCAGCCGACCAGCGCCATGGGATCGGCATTCAGCGCCAGCGTCAGGCTGCCGTCCGAAGGCGTCTTGGTGCGCACCAGCGTAATCAGGAATTGACCCGGCGGGCGGTCGAACTCGGTCACCGTCACGTTGCCGCTCAGCACAATCGTGTCGGCCAGCAACAGGCCGAGCGGCGTCTGCTCGACCGGGATGTTCGTCGTCTGGTCGAGCTGCAAATCGTGGAAGATCACCGTGCCGCCGCCGGCCACCAGCAGCAGCGGACTCGGCGCATCGGTACTGGAACCGCATCCGGCCAGGCCGCTCCAGCCATAGCGTGCCCTGGTTCGTCTTGCCGTCGGGCCCGATCTGCAGGAAACGCGCCTTCAGCGATCGCAGGCCGTTGAGGTAGTCGCCAACCTGCTTCAGCGTCGCCTCGTCCGCGTCGCCCAGCACGGCCGCGTGCGTCTGCGCGACCGCAGAGCCGGCCAACGCCCAGGGCAAAGCGGCCAGCAATCCTAGTGCGTAACGGCGGTTCATCGGCTTGCCTTTCGGTCTCACGCGGCGCTCGGCACGCCCTTGCTGGTGCTGTATTCGAAATGCAGCGCCGTGCCGGGGCGCGCGATCGGGTGGATGGCGTGCGCGGCCATCGCGGCTTCCGAAAACCCCTGCAGGATCAGCTTCAGCTTGCCGGGATAGGTCGCCACATCGCCGATCGCGAAAATGCCTGGCACGTTGGTTTCGCAACTGGCCTGCGCCACCGACACATGGCTGCGCTCCAGATCGAGCCCCCAGCCGGCAATCGGCCCCAGATCCATCGACAAGCCAAAGAACGGCAGCAGCCGGTCCGCTTCGATATGCCGCGTCGTGCCATCGAGGTCGGCCACTTCCACCGCCTGCAAACTCCCGTCCGCGCCATGCAGCGCGTGCAACTGGTAGGGGATCACCAGCTCGATCTCGCCGCGTGCCGCCGCCGCATCGAGCTGCGATGCGGTCTCCGGCGAAGCGCGGAATTTCGGCCGCCGATGCACCACATAGACTTTGGCCGCATAATCCTTGAGCTGCAGCGCCCAATCCACCGCAAAATCACCACCGCCGGCGATCACCACCGTGCGGCCGCGGAAATCCTCGCGCCGGCGCACGTAATATTGCACCGCGCCCGTCGCCTCGTAGGCGGCGAGCCCATCCAGCGGCGGCCGATTCGGGCCGAACGCGCCGGCGCCCGCCGCGATCACCACGGTGCGCGCTTCGATCTCGTCGCCGCGGTCGGTGCGCAGCCTGAACGCGCCAACCTCACCCGACAGCCCCTCCACGCGTCGCCCCAGCAGGCGCGCGGGCGAGAATGGCGCGATCTGCGCCTCGAGCTGCGAAATCAGCGCCCCCGCCTCGATGGAAGGATGCGCCGGAATGTCGAAAATCGGTTTTTCCGGATACAGCGCGGCGCACTGGCCGCCCACCTCGTCCAGCGCGTCGATCAGCACGCTGGACAATTTCAGCATGCCGCATTCGAAGGCGGCGAACAGGCCCACAGGTCCCGCTCCAATGATAGCAACGTCGGTTTGCGTCATCGCGCGGTGGTGCACCCGATCCCAGCCGTGGCACAAGAGGCGATCCGTGCAGACCATCCTCCATGACCAGACCGAACTCGAGCGCCTCGCAGCCGACCTGGCGCCCACGTTGCGCGCCGGTGACGCCGTGCTGCTGAGCGGCCCGCTCGGTGCGGGCAAAACCGTGTTCGCCCGCGCCCTGCTGCGCGCCGCCTGCGGCCAGCCGGAGATGGATGTGCCCAGCCCCAGCTACACGCTCGTGCAATCCTACGAAGCGCCGCGCTTCACGCTGCACCATTTCGACCTGTGGCGCCTTGCGGGGCCGGATGCGCTGGCCGAACTCGGCTGGGAAGATGCGCGCGCCGGCGTGGTGATCGTGGAATGGCCTGACCGGCTCGGCGATCTTGCACCGATGGGTGCGCTGAACCTGGCGTTGGCGCCGCAGGCTGATGGCACTCGCCTGGCGGGTCTCACGGATGAGCGAAGCAAGCAGTGCTTTTTGGAAAAAAAGGACCAGAAAACTTCTGATCCGCTGTCGCGGGGCTCGTGATGAGCAGGCGGCAGCTGGATAGAAGTCCTTTGCTTCTTTTCTTCAGAACAGAAGGCCTTGCTTAGCCATGCAAGCCATTCTCCTAGCCGCCGGCCTGGGCTCGCGCATGCGCCCCCTGACGGACGCCATCCCCAAACCCTTGCTCCGCCTCGGCGGCCGCGCCCTGCTCGACCGCGCGCTCGACCGGCTCGCCGAAGCGCGCATCGGCCCCGTCGTCGTCAACGCCCATTGGCACGCCGGCCAGATACGCGACCATCTCGCGCGCCGTCAGTTGCCGCCCACTACCATCCTGCGCGAGGAGGCCGACCTGCTCGATACCGGCGGCGCGGTGCTCGGCGCATTGGCAGATGGCAAGCTGGCCGGCGACGCGCCCTTTCTCGTCGTCAACAGCGATACTGTGTGGGTGGACGGCCCGGTCCCCGCCATCGCCCGTCTCGCCCGCGCACTCACCCCTTCATTCGACGCGGTCATCCTGGTGCACCGCACCTTTCTCATCCAGGCGGACGTGGGCCAGGGCGACTTCTTCCTCGACCCGCTAGGCGTGCCGCGACGCAGGCAGGAACGCGAAGTGGCCCCTTATCTCTACGCCGGCGTCACCCTCGCCCGCCCGGCCTTGTTCGACGGCTTGCCTCCCGGCGCGCTCTCGATGAACGCGGTATGGGACCGCGCGATCGCCGCGCGCCGGCTGGTGGCGATCGTGCATGACGGGCTGTGGTTCCACTTGACCCGGCCGGACGATCTCGAGGAAGCCGACCAGGCAATGGCCGCCCAGATGACCGGCCCCACCACATGAGCGCCACCCTCTCTCTGCGGCCGCAACTGGCCACTATCGCGCCCAATCTCGCGTTTCTCGACACGCTGGCCGAGTGGTGGCTGGCGCGCGCCGGCGAGGACCCCGCGCGCGTGGCGGACGGCATTCTGCTTGTGCCGACACGCCGCGCCGCACGTGGGCTGGCGGAAGCGTTCCTGCGCGCAAGTGGCGGCCGGCCGCTGCTGCTGCCGCGTATCCTGGCCCTCGGCGGGCTCGACGAGGCGCCGCTCGCGATGGGCGGTGCGCTCGACATTGCCCCCGCCGTGCCGCCCGCCCGACGCCTGGCCGAGCTGACACGGCTGGTGCTGGCGATGCGCGGCGCGAACGGCGCGCCGACCGAGGCCGATCGCGCCTGGGTGCTGGCCGCCGAACTCGCCAGCCTGCTCGACGAGGCCGCGCTCGCCGAAATCAACCTCGCCGAAGCGTTGCCGGGCGCCGTCAGCGAAACCTATGCCGCGCATTGGCAGACGACGCTGACCTTTCTGGAAATCGTGACCGCCACCTGGCCCGCCTGGCTGGCGGACAACGGCCTGGAGGATGTCGCCGCCCGCCAGGTGCGGCTGTTGGGCGCGCAGGAAGCCGCCTGGCGCAGCGCCCCGCCCACGCTGCCGGTGATCGCCGCCGGCACCACCGGCGCCATTCCTGCGGTTGGGCGGCTCCTGCGCCTGGTCGCTCACCTGCCGGCCGGCATGGTGGTGCTGCCCGGGCTGGACCTCGATCTGGACGAGGCGAGCTGGGACGCGCTGGATGCGAGCCATCCGCAAGCCAGCCTGCGCGCGTTGCTGGCCGCCATGCAGGCCACCCGGGCCGATGTGCGCGACTGGCCCGCGGTGGCCCGGCCGCCGGCGCCGACCTGCCCGGCCGGACGCATCGCGACGCTACGCACGGCAATGCTGCCTGCCGCCTCGCTCACCCAGTGGCAGAGCGCGGCGACGCTGGAAACTGCGAAGCTGGAGCGGCTGGAGCCGGGCGATCAGCAGGCCGAGGCCCAGGCGATCGCCCTGGCATTGCGCGAGGCGCTGCAGGCGCCGGGCACGCGCACGGCGCTGGTGACCCCCGATCGCCAGCTCGCCCGTCGCGTAGCCGCCGAATTGCTGCGGTTCGACATCGTCGCCGACGACAGCGCCGGCGAACCCCTGGCCGAAGTGCCGGCCGCTGTATTCCTGCGCCTGCTGGCCGAAGCGGTAGCCGAAGATTTGCGGCCGGTGCCGCTGCTGGCGCTGCTCAAACATCCGCTGGCCGCCGCCGGCCTGACACCCGCCGCCTGCCGCCTGGAAGCGCGTCGCCTCGAACGCAAATGCCTGCGCGGCCCCCGCCCCAGCCCGGGGCTGCAGGGCCTGCGTGACCGCCACGACAATGCCGGCTTTCTCGACCGGCTCGCTTATTGCCTGCGGCCGTTGCTGAACCTGGTGGAACGGCCGGCCGCCACGCCGGACGCGGCGCTTACCGCCCTGCTGCTATCGGCCGAGTTGCTGGCGGCGACGCCGGACGCCTCGGGCGCCAGCCGCCTGTGGGCCGGCGAGGATGGCGAGGCGCTGGCCGGCCATCTCGTCGGCGTGCAGGAGGCGCTGCCGGTGCTGCCGCCGCAGGAGATGCGCAGCCTGCCCTATCTGCTGGAGGCGACGCTGGCCGGCGCCGCGGTGCGCAGCCGCCGGTCGCTGCGCGGGCGCGACGGCACCGAACACCCGCGGGTCAGCATCTGGGGCCTGCTGGAGGCGCGCTTGCAGACGGCCGATACGATCGTGCTCGGCGGGTTGAGCGAGGGCGTATGGCCGCCGGCGGCCGACTCCGGGCCCTGGATGAACCGCGCCATGCGGCTGGCGGTCGGCCTGCCGTCGCCCGAGGAACGCACCGGGCTGGCGGCGCACGATTTCGCCATGGCCGCCTGCGCCGCGCCGCGCATCATCCTCTCCGCACCGCGCCGCCGCGACGGCGCGCCTGCGGTGCCGTCGCGCTGGCTCGTGCGGCTCGATGCGCTGCTCGGCGCGTCCAAGCCCTTGCCGCGTCACCCGGCCGCAGGCTGGGCGCGGCTGCTCGACCGGCCGGATGGGCCGCCGGCCCCGGTCGCGCCGCCCGCGCCCACGCCGCCGGTTGAACTTCGCCCGCGTCGCCTGAGCGTGACGGAAATCGAGACGTGGCTCCGCGACCCCTACGCGATCTATGCCCGCCACGTGCTCCGCCTGCGCCGGATCGATCCGCTGGAGCAATCGGCCGATGCAGCCGACTACGGCCGGATCGTTCATGCCGGCCTGCACCGTTTTTTCGAGCGCACCGGCGAACGCTGGCCGCACGATGCACCGGCCCAGCTCGAAGCCGACATGGATTGGGCGTTGGAGGACGCGCCCATGCGCCCGGCGCTCGCCGCCTGGTGGCGCCCGCGCCTGCGACGCATCGCCGCCTGGGTGGCCGAAGCCGAGGCCAACCGGCGCACCGGTGTCGCGTGCCTGTCGCGCAAGTCGGAGGTGGAGGGGAGTTGGCTGTTCGAGGCGCCCGCCGGCCAGTTTACCTTGCACGGGCGCGCGGACCGCATCGAGCGGCGAAGCGACGGCGGCGTTGCGATTTTGGACTACAAGACGGGCACCGCCCCCGCCTCCTCGCAGGTCGAGGCTGGCCTGGCGCCGCAATTGCCGCTCGAGGCGGCGATGGCCCAGCGAGGCGGGTTCGGGCCGGAGCTCGAGGGGCCGGCTTCGGAGCTGGTGTTCTGGCAGATTTCCGGCGGGTTCAAACCCGGCCAGGTGCTCTCGCTGTTCACCAAGGCGCCTGAGAAGATCGGAATCGTGACGGACATGGCCGCGGCACGGCTGGTGCAGTTGGTGGCCGAGTTCGACCGGGTGGAACGGGCGTATCTGAGCCAGCCTTCGCCGGGGGCAGCGCCGCGGTTCTCAGATTATGCGCGTTTGGCGCGGGTGGCGGAGTGGGCGGCGGCTGAGGAGGATTGAGGAAGAAAGCCTTCTTTTCTGGAGAAAAGAAGCAAAAGACTTTTGTCCTGGCTGTCGCGGACTCCGGGACGAGCACGCGACAGCTTTCCAGAAGTTTCCTTACCCATGAAACGCCAGGAACGTCCCTCCCATCCGATCGCCCGTCAGCGTGAAATTCGCGCTCGTCAGCGAGCCCGCGAACGTCTCCTTGCCAAACAGTCCGTGCAGCCCGTCGAACAGGCTCAAGGTGCCCGCGCTGTAGCTGAACGATGTGATCTGCTGGCCGGTGAAATCGATCAGGTCGCCCAGCTGCCAGCCCGAGATGGTGCCGGCGAGGTCGGCGACCGAGGGTGTGACGATGGTGCCGGCATTGCCGAACGCGACCCCCACGCCGGCGGCCTCGCCCTGCACGAGGTCCAGCGTGCCGGCGCGCACGCCCAGCGCGCCGTTTCCGCTCACCGCGCCGGCCAGGACGAGCGTGCCGGCGGTGACGCCGATGCGGCCCAGATCGACGATCGTGTTGCTGGTGATCCTGCCGGCTCCCAGCACGGCGGCGCCTGGATGGATGGTGACCGACCCGGCGTTGAGCTGCCCGCCGGCCAGCAGCGAGAGCGTGCCGAGGACGGTCGCTGGGCCAAGCGCGGTGGCTTGGCCGGCATTGATGGTCATGTTGGCGATCTGCAGTACGCCCGCGCTCAGATGCGCGCCCGCGCCGGTGATGGCGATTGCCTGGGCCGACAGGCCGGTGATGCCGGCGGCCAGCGTGCCGCCGCTGACGACGGTATCGGACGGCGAGAGCGTCACTCCGGCCGCACTGCCGCCGCCGCCCACCTGGAGATAGCCGGTGATGGCGATCCGGCTGCCCTGTGCGGTCAGCGTCCCCTGGCCGCCGAGGCCCACGCCGAGCGCCCCCGCGATCGACCATGTGCTGTCAACGAGCTGCGCGCCATCGATGCCGTTTTGCGGTCCGGCTGCGGCGGCGGCGCCGATCGACACGGCGAGCGAGCTCGGTGCCACGGTGGGCGATGCGTAGGCGCGGCTGGTGAGCGTGGCACCCGCGGTGGTGAGCGTGCCGCCGTGCACGGCGCCATGCACGATTTCGAACAGCCCGACGGTGTTCAGCGCACCGTTCTGCACCGACAATGCCGCCCCGTCCGATAGCAGAACGGACGGCTGGCCGGCGCCGGTCGATGACAGCGCACCGCCGGTGGAGACGAGGAGCGTGCCGCCGGCAAGCGCGACGCCGCCCGAGACGGTCAGCAGGCCGCTGCCTGCGATGGAGGTCTGGGCCTGGCTGCCAACCACGAAGGCCGGGCCGCCCGCGGCAGCGATGCTGGCAGTGGCACCCGATATGCTGAGGCTGGCGGAGTTGTTGCTGACGAGCGACGCATGACCGGCAACGGCCAGCCTGGCATTGCCGGTGAGCGAGAAGGTGCCGGCCAGGTTGAGAGCGGACGAGGCGGGTCCGTTGCCGAATTTGGCCGAGGCGCCGCTCGCGATGCTCGCCAGCCCATTCTGCCCGACCGAGAGCAGGCCGGCGGTGAAGCTTGTGCCCGTGCCGGTGACGCTCAGCAGGTTGGGTGCCCCCCCGCTTGCGTCATACGCGATCACCACGCCCTGGCTCGTCCATTGCGATCCGGCTTGAACGGTCAGCGCGCTGGGCGCGCCGTAGCCTGAGCTGCTGCCGATCACAGTCAGCCCGGCAACCATGATTTCCGACGAACTGAACGTCGCCGTGCCGGTGCCCGACGAACCCCCGAGATCGAAATTGCCGCCGATGGACGCCGCTGCGAACCCGGCGGGCGACGAATTCATGGTCAACACGCCCTGGCCGACATTGCCGATCGTGACCGCGCCGGCATCGGACCAGGAGCTGCCGACCAGTTCCAGCAAACCTTGCGCCGAGCCGGCGCCGCCGCCCAGCATCATTCCGCCTTGCGTGCTCAGGGTGGAGCCGTTGAGGAACATCGTGCCTTGCGACGACTCCCCGATCAGCATCAGGCCCGTCGCGCCCACATAGGCGCCGGCACTCGTCAGCAGCGCGCCGCCGCCATCCACATCCATTGTGCCCGCCTGCAGCCGGCCGCCCGACAGCGTGAGCCGGCCATAATCCGACATCTCGGCTGCGGTGATGGTGGCCGACAGGCTGAAGACGCTCCCGGCCAGTTCGTCCATCGCCGCGACCGATCCGGAGCCGGTGATGGCACCCGAGCCACTGAGATCGACGCTGTCCTGCACGCCCGGAGCAAAGGAGTCGGCAGTGCCGGTCTGGCTGTCGATCCAGCTCGATGCATTGGCGAAACTGCCGCCATTGCCGCCATTCCAACGATACTCTGCCATGATGCCAGCAACCTGAAGTTGGTTTCACTGTCGATATAACCCGTTCGTCCGCATACGTCAGCAGGAATCTCGCGTTTCCGTGATAGGAGGGCAAGAAAATCCCCGACAGGAAACCGGAGTGCCGGGCGCGTGCTGAGAGCGTGCGGACTTTCAGGGAGACAGACATGCACCAGGCAAGCGGGATACGGCAGTGAGTGGCCGCCTGGCAGGCAAGGTGGCGGTGGTGACGGGCGCCGCGCGCGGGATCGGGCGGGCGAGTGCCGCCGCCATGGCGCGCGAAGGCGCCGACATCGTCGGCATCGACACCGCGGGCCCGGTGAGCGACACGCTCGACGTGGTGCCGGCCACGGCAGCCGATCTGGAGGAGACCGGGCGGCTGGTGCGCGCGGCCGGCCAGGAATGGCTGTCCATCCAGCTCGACCAGCGCGATCTGCCGGCGCTGCGGCGCGCCGCCGAGCAGGTGCGCATCGAGTTCGGCGGGCTGGACATATTGTTCGCCAACGCGGGCATCCAGGGCTTCCGGCCGATCTTGGAGATGCAGGATGCGGACTGGCACGACCAGATCGACGTCAATCTGAGTGGCACGGCCAATGCGGTGCGCGCCTTCGCACCGCTGCTGGTGGCGCGCGGCGGCGGGCGCATCATCCTGACCAGCAGCACGCAGGGCCGGCACGGCACCAAGAACGGCAGCGCCTATTCGGCGACCAAATGGGGCATCATCGGCCTGATGAAGTCCGCCTCACTCGAGCTGGGCGCGCACAATATCACGGTGAACGCGCTGATCCCGGGGCTGATCGACACGCCCTTGACGCGACATGAGGAGCGTTATGCGGCCGCGCTGAAGGAGAGCGGGCAGTCGCCTTCAGGCGACGAGGCGGCGGACGAGAAGCAGACCGAAGAGGCGCAGATCAGGAAGACGCCGTTGGGCGTGCCCTGGATTTCACCGGAAGACGTAGCGCCCGCAGTGGTGTTCCTCGCGTCCGACGAAGCGCGGATGATCAGCGGCGCCACACTCGACGTCACCGGCGGAGACAGCGCCCACTACACCTGAGCAAGCAAGGCAGAGCAGAGCAGAAGTCTTTTGCTTCTTTATCTTCAGAGAAGGCCTTTTTCCATCTCGCCGATGATCGCTTTTGCCTGCATAGCCCGATCGGCCGCTTCGAGAATCGGCCGCCCGACCACGAGGTAGTCGGCACCACGCCGGATGGCCGATGCAGGGTCGGACACGCGGCGGTGCTCGTCGGTATGCCCGGTCGCCAGCCGGATGCCGGGCGTCACCACCAGCAGAGCGTCCGCGTTCGGGTAGGCGGCGCGTGCGGTCTGCCGCAGGTGGTCGGGGTCGTCCTGCGCGCTGGCCACGATGCCGTCGCAGCCGCATTCGAGTGCGGTGCGTACACGCAATTCGACCAGCTCGCGTGCCGAAAGCCGGTAGCCCATGCTGGCGACTGCTGCATCGTCGAGGCTGGTGAGAACGGTGATGGCGAGCAATCGGAGCGCGCTGTCGCCGCGGCCATCGACGGCGGCCGTGATGATGTCGCGGTCGCCATGGACGGTGACGAACGAAATGCCGCGCCGTGCGGCGGACTGCACGCCGCGCCGCACGGTCTCGCCGATGTCGTACATCTTGTAGTCGAGGAACACCTTGTTGCCGCGCGCCAGCAGGTCGTCGATCAGCGCGTCCGTCTCGCGCTGGAACAGCAGCCACATGCCGATCTTGTAGAAGGAGACGACGCCGTTCAGTTCGGCCACGATATCGCGCGCCTGTGCGACGGTCGGCACGTCGAGTGCCAGGATCAGGCGGTCGGCGACTTCGGTCGGCAACGAGCGGGCAGGCTGCAAGGCGATCTCCTCGAACTAGACGAGGGCTTAAGTGAGAGTGCGCAGCGCCGCAAACAGGCGGGAGTGGGGAGCCGCCTGGTTCGGCGCGCACTGTCTCGCGCGGTTGACAATATCGGACGGTTTGGTGCTCTGCTGACCGTGTCCACATTCGCAATGGCGCAACATGTTTCGGCTATGAATATTCAACCTAGGGTAGTTCTCGTTGCCGAAGACGATGACTGCATCAGGGAAATCGTGACCGATTATCTGTCGGAGCTGCAATTGCATGTCATGCAGGTGCCAGACGCGGTCCAGGCATTGGCCATTTTGCGGGAGGCGTCGCGCAGCGTCGAACTGCTGTTCACCGACGTGAAGATGCCGGGCTCGATCGACGGCATGCAGCTTGCCCGCCTGGTAACCGCCACCTGGCCTTCGATACCGGTGCTGATCGCATCCGGCCATATCCGGCCAACGCCCGACGAGATGCCCGCGCGCAGCCGTTTTCTGCCGAAACCTTATACATTCACCGATTTGCGGAAGATGATCGCGGAGCTGGCGCCGCGGCTTCTCATCAATTCCGTACAGATCAATTAGGGCGTTGATGCCTCAGCACGTAATCGCGGATTTCAGGCGTCCACGAGGCGAGCCGGTCGCTGTTGGAGGGTGTCCGCATGAATGCCTCGCGCGCCATTGCAAGTGCGAGCGCGATCTCGAGATTGCCTTCTTCGCGCGCCGAATAGGCTGCATCCAATACCAGCTTCGCCAGCTTTGCGTCTTCTTTGGAAAGTGCCATCATCGTCTTCCGGTTGATAGAAGATACGCTCGCCTACTGTTCTCTACTTCGTGCTTTTCCCGATGGCGGGAATCGATGTGTCTTACAACCCAGCAATCAAGTAGCATGACGGCCGGCCAAAGCAAAACATTACTGTTCGCCGCCGCCTTAGAATAGCGCGATCAGGACAATCCCGCCGGTCATCAGCGCGCCGCCCAGGATGCGCCAGATGTTCAGGCTATGCTGCTGGATCCCGAACAGGCCGAAATGGTCTACCGCGAGTGACATCAGGATATTGGCAGTGATGGTCAGCCCGGCGAACGGCCCCGCGCCGATCTTGTCGACGAACAGCAGACCCATAATGACCGCGAAGGCGCCCGTGAGTCCGCCCAACGGCGCCCACCATGGCATGGCGGCCAAGCCCTTCGCTGTTGGCAGCGGGCTTGGCAGGCAGAAGAACAGCACCAGCAAAAAGGCGACAATCGGCAGAAACGAGACGGTGCTGGCGAGCCAGGGATTTTCCAGCGACTTGCGCAGCGCACCGTTCATCGGTGGCCCCCAGGCTTGCAGGGCTCCCGCGATGAGGATGAGCGGGTAGAGCCAGGCTGCGCCGATGTTCTGCATGATGTGCTCTCCGAAACGGTCAGGTAAACGCGAACGCGGCCGCGAGTGCCAGGATGAGGGAAGGCGGCATGACCCGTGCGCCGAGCTTGAGAAATTGCCAGGCGCTGACGCTGTGGCCTTCGCGACGCAGCGCAGTGAGCCACAGGATCGTGGCGAGCGAGCCGGTGACCGACAGGTTCGGGCCGAGATCGACGCCGATCAGCACGGCACTGCGGACATGGTCGGGAACATGCGCCATCTCGACGACCCGGCCGGCGACCAGGCCGGCCGGCAGGTTGTTGACCAGGTTGCAGCCGAATGCGAGCGCCAGGCCCGACATCCAGGCAGCGCCCGTGGCCGATTGCCGCACCCACTGTGCCAGAAACGCGGACAGGGCGCGGGTGACGCCGGTCGCCTGCAGCGACTCCACCAGCACGAACAGGCCGGCCACGAGGGGCAGCACGCCCCAGGAGATGTTCTTGGCCACATCGGCAATGCCGCACCGGGAGCGCGTGAGCACCAATATCGCGGTGACCAGGCCTGCCAGGAAGGTCGGCAATCCAAGCTGGATATCGAAGCCGGAAGATGCCAGCAACACGATCGCGGTCAGCACGATGCCGCAAGCGGCCAGTTTGCCGGCGGGCGAGAGAGACGGCAGATCGATGTCGGACGCGATTTCCTGGCGGAGGTCGATCCTCTGCGTCCAGCGCAGGACGCCGTAGGTGGCGAGGATGCATGCAAGCGAGGGCAGCGCGTAACGCGGCAGCCATTGCAGCAGCGGCGGCATGTGAGTGCCGTAGATCACCAGGTTGGCCGGATTTGAAATCGGCAGCACGAAACTTGCTGCGTTGGCGATCAAGGCGCAGACGAACAGATAGGGCAGCGGGTTGGAGGCTTTGGCCGCCTTGGCGGCTGCGGCGACGGCCGGGGTGAGCACGACGGCAGTCGCGTCGTTCGACAGGAACACGGTCACAACGGTGCCGACGAGGAATATGAGGGTGAACAGGCGGGCCGCCGAACCCCTCGCCATGCGCGTGGCCCGCGCCGCCAGCCACTCGAACAGGCCTTCCTGGCGGGCGAGTTCGGACAGCATCATCATGCCGGTCAGGAACAGATAGACGTCCGTGCCTTTCGCGATACCGGACAGCGCTTCGGCCGGGCTCAACAGGCCAAGCGCCACCAGCAGGGCCGCCCCTCCGACAGCCCAGACGGCTTCAGGCCAGCCGAACGGGCGCAGAATGACGCCGGCGGTGGCCAAGCCCGCGATGCCCCAGATTGTCCACGGCGAGGCGAGCAGGGCGGCGATCACCAGCTTCGCACGTCGTCGTCATCGTCCGGCATGGGCAATCTCCGGCGCATCGGCCGCATAAGCAGCCTGGCGCCAGGCTATGTCTGAGGGTCCGATGGTAGCGACGGGGTGACTTGAACACCCGACCAAGGGATTATGATTCCCCTGCTCTACCGCTGAGCTACGTCGCCTCCGGTGAAGGGCGCGGAGTTATCGCCCCGAAGCAGGAACGTCAACGGGACTCGCCAGAACCGCGACAGCGCTCCCGCAAGTTTCTTGGTCCTTTTTTTCCAAAAAGGACTGCTTGCTTCCTTCTCACACCGGCAACCGTATCCGAGCCCTAAGCCCCCCCAGCGCACTCTCCTCCAGCGTGACGTCGCCACCATGCGCACGGGCGATATCGCGGGCGATCGTCAGCCCCAGCCCGGTCCCGCCGGCGGCCCCGGACTCGAAGGGCCGGAACACGCTCTCGCGCCGGTCGGCAGGGATGCCGGGCCCATTATCGTCGACGGTGACGAACACGGCGCGTTCGCCAGAGGCGGCGGCCAAATTGATGCTGGTGGCGTGGCGGCGCGCGTTGTCGACCAGGTTGGTGATGGCGCGGCGGATTGCGTCGGGCCGGAGCGGCAGGATCAGCGGTTCGGGGGCATGGACGACGACGGCCGCACCGGAGCGGCGGGCGCTGGCGGCCACGTCTTCGAGAATGTCGGGCAGGCTGGTCTTTTGCGCCTGCTCGGCCTGTTCGCCGCGGGCGAAGGCGAGATAGCCGCTGATCATGCGCTCCATCTCCTCGACATCGGCGGTCATTTCGGCGGCTTCGGTGGCGAGCGTGCCCTCATCGGGCAGCATGGCGAGTGCCAGGCGCAGGCGGGTGAGGGGCGTGCGCAGATCGTGGCTGACGCCGGCCAGCATCTCGGTGCGCTGGGTGAGGAAGCGGCGGATGCGTTCCTGCATGCGGTTGAAGGCGGTGGCCGCCTTGCGCACCTCGGTGGCACCTTCGGGGCGGATGGCCCCGGTATCGCGCCCCAGCCCGAAATCCTCGGCGGCGGCGGCCAGCCGGCGAATGGCGCGCACCTGGTTGCGCATGAACATCGCCGCGATGGTGAACAGCAGGATGGAGCTGCCGCCGAGCCACAGCACATAGACGTAGATCATGCTCGTATAGAGGCGCTTGCGCGGTGCGTCCGCGTGCAGCACGGCGTGCGGCAGCTGCACGTCGATCAGCACGTAAGCGGGGTCGTGTGTCCAATCCATGGTGAAGGGCAGGTGAACGCGCTCGCGCAGGGCTGCGGCGAGATCGTCGTCCATCGGGCCGAGGATGTTCACGCGCCGGCTGGGTGCGAGGCGTGCTTCCGGGTCGAGTCGCACGCGCAATTCGAAGTCCTGGGCCGAGCTGCGCAGGATCCAGGCCTGGTCGCCGGGGTCGTCGGTCGATTCGAGCAGGCGGATGGTTTGCGCGATCTCGCCGGCGACGGCGCCGGAGAGCCGGCGCGAGATCAGGTCGAGATGGCTGCCGTAGAAGATCAGCAGGGCGACGGCCTGGGTGATGAGCAGCGGGATGAGGATGATGAGGAGCGACCGGCCCAGGAGCGAGCGGGGCAATATTTTTCTCGCGGGGCGTTCCCAGGTGGCGGCTACTCTGGTCATTGGGAAGGAAGGCCTTCTTTTTTGAAAAAAAGAAGCAAAAAACTTTGAATTGTGCTGTCGCGAGCTCCTGAACGATCCAACGTTTTCTGGTTCTTCTTTTCAAAAAAGGACTGCTTGCTTCCTCTCATATGCCCGGCTTCAGAATATACCCACGTCCCCGCACCGTGTGCAGAAACCGAGGCTCCCGCGGATCGGCCTCGATCTTCCGCCGCAGGCGCGTCACCTGCACGTCGATGGCCCGCTCGCCTGTTTCGTCCATCTGCAGGGCGGCGGCGATATCCTCGCGGGTCAGCACCTCGTTCGGCCGGGCGGCGAGGGCGGCCAGCAGCGCGCCTTCGCCGCCGGTGAGGTGCATCGGCCCGTCGGGGCCCGACAGTTCGCCGCGTGCGGGATCGAAGCTGAGCACGCCCAGGCGGAGCGGGCCGGACGGCAGTTCGGCGGGTGCGGCGGCAGCCGAGCGGCGCAGCATGGCGCGCAGGCGGAGCACCAGCTCGCGTGGTTCGAACGGTTTACCCAGATAATCGTCGGCACCGCTTTCGAAGCCGGCGATGCGGTCTTCCGGCGCGCCACGTGCGGTGAGCAGGAGAATGGGCACGTGAGCACGCTCGGCGCGCAGCGCGGTGGTCAGCGCCAGGCCCGTCTCGCCGGGCATCATCACATCGAGCACCAGCGCGTCGGGGGCGAGGAAACGCATCTTGTCGCGCGCGTCGTCGGCATGACTGGCGGTGCTGACGCGGAACCCGTTCTCCGCCAGATAACGGCTGAGCAGCGAGCGCAGACGGGCGTCGTCGTCGACCACCAGAACGTGCGCATCATCAGGCATAGAGACTCCAACCGCGGAACGCTCGTCATCGTGAGCCTCGCAACAGCGGAGTAAAAGTCTTTTGCTTCTTTTCCTCAGAAAAGAAGGTTGTTCCCTAACCCTTCTCCGCCACCCAAGCCCCCGCCTGCCGCCCCATCAACGCACGCAGCACGCGACGAAACCCGTCCACCGCCGGCCCCCCAGCCTCGCGATAGGCGGTCAGCAGCCGTTCGCGCTGGCATTCGAACAAGGCGCGTTCGAGGGCCGCACCGGCTTCGGTCAGATGCAGCAGCCGCTGCCGCCGGTCGGCCCGGCCTGGCTTGAGAGTGACGAGCCCACGCGCCTGCAAATGGGTCAGTACGCGGGCGAGGCTCTGTTTGGTGATGGCCAGCACCGCGAGCAGGTCGCTGACGGTCATGCCGGGCTTACGGCCGATGAAATGCAGCGCGCGATGGTGGGCGCGGCCGAGCCCCGCCTGTTCGAGCAGCGGGTCCACGCTGGCGGCGAAGTCGCGGGCGGCGAAGAACAGCATGTCCTGCGCCTGGCGTATCTGCTCCTCGCGCAGAAACAGCAGACTGGCGCCGGGCGGGGCTGGTTTGCCGGCATAATCCTGATCGGGCATGGCACCCTTGCTGGGAAAGACAGTTGTTCTGACTTATCTTTTACGCCCGAATGGGTTCAGATGGCGAACCGAACCCTGCAACCCGAACAGCCTTGGTGAACATGATGGCGCTGATCCCCTTCGACGACCGCGACGGCATGATCTGGTGGGACGGCGCGCTGGTGCCCTGGCGCGACGCGAAGCTGCATGTGCTGACGCACGGGTTGCATTACGCGAGCGGCGTGTTCGAGGGCGAGCGTGCCTATGCCGGCCACATCTTCAAGCTGCGTGAGCACACCGAGCGGCTACTCAATTCGGGCCGTATCCTGGGTTTCGACATCCCCTGGACCGCCGAGCAGATCGACGCGGCGTGCATCGAGACGCTGGCCGCCAACGGCCTGACCGAGGGCTATCTGCGTCCATTGGCCTGGCGCGGCAGCGAGCAGCTTTCCGTCTCCGCACAGCAGACCAAGATCCATCTTGCGATCGCCTGCTGGGAGTGGCCGGCCTACTACACCGGCGACCGGATGGCGGGCATCAAGCTGTCCTGGGCCGATTGGCGCCGGCCTGACCCCGCCACGATGCCGACGGCGAGCAAGGCGACGGGCAATTACATGACGAGCACGCTCTCCAAGCACAAAGCCGAGGCCGAGGGCTGCGCGGATGCGATGATGCTGGATTACCGCGGCAATCTCGCCGAGGCGACCGGGGCCAACGCGTTCTTCGTCATCGATGGCAAGCTGCACACGCCGACGCCGGACTGCTTCCTCGACGGCATCACCCGCCGTGCGGTTGTGGGTCTGGCTCGCCGGAGGCAGATCCCGGTGATCGAGCGCGCGATCCTGCCGGATGAGTTGGCGCAGGTGAGCGAGGTGTTCCTCACCGGCACGGCTGCCGAGGTCACGCCCGTTCGCCAGATCGGCGAGCACGCGTTCACGCCGGGGCAGATCACCCGGACGCTGGTCGAGGATTATACCGCGATCGTCCGCATGGCGCCTGAAGAGGTGCAGTCTCGCCTGGCAGCTTAAATCTTCGCTCATCGAATGGGGGTATTCTGCCCCGCTCGATGAAGCGACCCACCACACCGAGGCCCGCCGCCGAAGCGCCCATCGATTACGGGATGGCGGCGGAGGATTATGGCGCCTACCGGCAAGGCTTTCCGGCGGAGTTCTTCCGCCGGCTGCACGCAATGCGGATCGGCCTGCCAGGACAGAGGCTGCTCGATCTCGGCACTGGCACCGGGCTGATGGCGCGCGAATTCGCGCGGCGCGGCTGCCTGGTGACCGGCGTGGATTTTTCCGCGCGGCTGCTGGCAGTGGCGCAGCGTGCCAATGCCGGCGAGGTGGTCCGGCCCACCTATCTGCGCCAGCGGGCCGAGGCCACACGGATGCCAGCCGCCTCGTTCGACGTGGTGGCGGCCGGCACGAGCTGGCATCTGTTCAACCGGCGGATCGCCGCCGTCGAAGCGCGCCGGCTGCTCCGCCCCAAAGGCCGCCTGGTGATCGCGCATCTGGATTGGCACACGGCGCCCGGCACGGTGGCCGAAGCGACGTTGCGCCTGATGGACCGCTACGGACCTCCTGGTCGAATTGAGGGGCAGGAAGCGCCCAGCAGCTTCGTCTTTCCGGACTGGACGGAGGATCTGGTGCGCGCCGGCTTTCCCCATTGGGAGGTGTTCGGCTTCACCACGGCGCTGAGCTACACAAGCCATGCGTGGCGCGGGCGCGTGCGGGCGAGCCAGCGTGGGGCACCGGCGATGCAGAAAGCCGATCTGGACCGGTTCGATGCCGCACTTGGGCGGATGTTGGCGCGGCGTTTTCCAGGGCCGATGCTGGCGGTGGACCATCGGGTTTTTGCGTTGGTGGCGAGTTAAAACAAAAGTCTTTTGCTTCTTTTCTTCAGAAAAGAAGGCCTTTCTTAAATAGCGACCCGAACCCCCAACTCGACAACCCGATCGCTAGGAATCCGAAAGAACTCCGTAGCCGGCACCGCATTGCGCGCCATCAGCAAAAACAGCCAAGTGCGCCAGATCGGCATCTTCGGCGCCAGTGCGCGCACGATCACCTCGCGGCCGAGGAAATAGCTGGCCTGCATCGCATCGTAATCCACGCCACGCGATTTGAGGTCTTCCAGCGCACGCGGCACGTTCGGGCTTTCCATGAAGCCGTAGCGCAGCAGCACACGGTGAATGCCCGGCGCCAGCTCGACCACTTCGGTGCGACGCTCGGCACCGGCTTCCGGCTCGTCGAGCGTGGAGACGGTGACGAAGAGCACGCGCTCATGCAGCACCTTGTTGTGCTTGAGATTGTGCAACAGCGCAGCCGGCACGTAGTCCGGATTGCCGGTCAGGAATATTGCCAGGCCGGGCACGCGTACGGTGCGCGACTGCGGCAGGCGGTTGAGGAAGCTGGCAAGCGGCAGGCTGTCCTGCTTCCAGCGGCTCAGCATCAGGTCGCGGCCCTGCTTCCACGTCGTCATCATCGCCATCAGGCCTGCGCCGAGCACAAGCGGCACCCAGCCGCCTTCGACCACCTTGAGCGTGTTGGCGGCGAAGAAAACGCTGTCGATCAGGAAAAAGCCGCCCCACACCAGCAAGGCGGCCGGGGCCGACCAGTGGAATTGCCGGCGGAACACGATGGTGGCGAGGAAGCACGTGCACAGGAACGTGCCCGTCACCGCGATGCCGTAGGCCGAGCCGAGCGCGTCGCTGCTGCGGAACGCCAGCACCAGGATCAGCACGCCGACCATCAGGATGGTGTTGATCTGGGGCACGAAAATCTGCCCCTCCTCTGTCGTGCTGGTATGCAGCACCGCCATGCGCGGCAGGAAACCGAGCTGCATGCATTGCCGCGCGATGGAGAACGCACCGGAAATCAGCGCTTGGCTGGCTATGACGGCGGCGACCGTGGAGAGCGCCACCAGCGGCAGGCGCAGCCAATGCGGGCCGAGCAGGAAGAACGGGTTTTCGACCGCGAGCCGGTTGGACATTACCAGCGCGCCCTGGCCGAAATAATTCAGCACCAGTGACGGCAGCACCAGAAACAGCCAGGCGAACTGGATCGGGCGCGCGCCGAAATGGCCCATGTCGGCATACAGCGCCTCGGCGCCCGTGACGGCGAGCACGACCGCGCCGAGTGCCAGGAACGCCAGCCAGCCGTGATGCAGGCAGAAGATCACGCCATGCTGCGGCAGCAGCGCTTGCAGAACGACCGGATGGCGCGCGACTTCGATGCCGCCGAGTATGCCGATGGTGAGGAACCATACGACCATCACGGGCCCGAAGATGCGGCCGACGGTGCCGGTGCCGCGCGATTGGATGGCGAACAGCGCGATGATGATGATGACGGAGGCGGGAACGACGAAATTCTGTGCCTGCGGGATCGACACTTCGAGCCCCTCGATCGCGCCGAGCACGGATATGGCTGGCGTTATCGCGCCATCGCCGAACAGCAGGCACGCGCCGCCGATGCCGGTGAGCGCGACCGCGATGCGCATGCGGCGCGTGGTGACGACGCGTTGCGCCAGCGACATCAGCGCCAGGATGCCGCCCTCGCCGCGGTTGTCCGCGCGCATGACGAGCAGCACGTATTTTATGGTGACGATGAGGATCAGCGCCCAGAAGATCAGCGACAGGCAGCCGATGATCTCGCCATCGGTGATGCTGCGGCCGCCGAACAGCGCGAGCGTGGATTTGAAGGCATAGAGCGGGCTGGTGCCGATATCGCCATAGACGACGCCGAGCACGCCGACGAGCGCGCCCAAGCGGGGCACGCCGCGCTGTAGCTTCACCCGATCGGCGTGGGAAAGCTGGGTCGTTGTGACCATTGCCTGAACTCTGAATCCTGACGCAACGCGATAGCGCCGTTCGATTAACGAACGGCTACCCAGCGGAAATGTGCGGGCGGGCTCTACGCCCCTTGTCTCGGAGGTGCAACTGGTCGTGCTGCAATGCAATGCAACCGTCTCATGCGCCGATCGGCCTTGGCCGGGCGCCGAAGATGGCGGAGCCGACCCGGACATGCGTGGCGCCGCACGCGATGGCCGCCTCGAAATCGCCCGACATGCCCATCGACAGGATCGGCAAGCGGTAGGCATCGCGCAGCCGGGCCAGATCCCCGAAGAAGGGAACAGGGTCACGGTCGGCGGGCGGAATGCACATCAGGCCGCGCAGTTGCTCGCCGAAACGCGCCTGACAATCGGCAATGAAGCTGTCCGCCTCGCCGCGTGGCACGCCTGATTTCTGCGTCTCGTCGCCGATATTGACCTGCACCAGCATGTCCGGCGATCGCCCGGTCCGTTCGGCTGCCGCGGTCAGGGCATGGGCGAGGCGCGGGCGATCGAGTGTCTCGATCATGTCGGCCACGCGCACCGCTTCCTCCGCCTTGTTGGTCTGCAAGCCGCCGATCAGGTGCAGGCGCAGGCCCGGGTGCGCCGCGCGAAGGTCAGGAAACTTGGCCTGCGCCTCCTGCACGCGGTTTTCGCCGAACACGAGCTGGCCACAGCCGACGGCGGCCAGCACGTCCTGCACGGGATGGGTTTTGGAGACGGCGACCAGGGTCACGTCCTCCGCACGCCTGCCGGCGCGTTCGGCCGCGCGCGCGATGCGGGCCAGCACCGCCTCGAGCGCCGCATGGATGCTGGCGCCGGGTTCGGCATCGCAGGATGATGTCGGCATGGATGCAAGGCTGGTGGCGTGGGCGCGCGCGGTCAAGGTGCGGCAGGGCGGGCGGGTGCCGGTGCTCTGGCTGTTCACCGACGCGGCACGGCTGGCTGACCCCCGGCAGGCCGTGCGTGCGTTGCCGAAAGGACTGTGCGGCGTGGTGTTGCGGCACGACGGCGACCCTGCGCGCGCCGAGCTCGGCCGCGACCTGGCCGCGATCTGCCGCGAGCGGCGATTGATGCTGACGGTGGCGGCCGATCGGCGGCTGGCAGCGTCGCTGGGCGCGGGCCTGCATCTGCGCGGCGGGCGAGGCCACGCGCCAAAGCCGCCGCGTGGCATGGTCAACACCGCCTCGGCGCACACGGAAGCTGAACTCCGGCGCGGCCTGGCGCGTGGCGCGGCTGTGTTTCTGTCGCCCCTGCTGCCAACGCGCAGTCATCCCGGCGCGCCGGTTCTCGGGCCCACCCGATGGCGGCATCTTGCCGGCCACGCCCGCATCTTTGCCTTGGGCGGCATCGATGGGGAGACGTTGCGCCGCATACCACGCGCGGCCGCAGGCGCAGGCGCAATCGGCGTGTTTGCGCCCGAAAGCTGAAGCTTAGCCCAACTCTGGGCGCAACTGCGGATTATCGAACACCGGGTTGTGCAGCCGATGGACGGCCTGGGTCAACGCCTCTGCCAGATCGCGCTTCTCCGGCTCGCCCAAGGCCGTCGCAACCTCCACCCTCTGGCCGCGCGCCAGGACAAACAGGCCGGGCACGCGCCCCGGCCGTTCCTCCAGCATCACCCGCAGCCACCCGGGCTGCAGGCTGCGCTCGCTGCTGCGGCCCTGCGCGTCCGTGCGCAAAATCCGCAACGCCCCGCCGCTCAGCAGCAGCAACTCCCGCTCGCGCTTGGTGCGCGCATGCATCCGCAGCAACACCATCGCAAGCATGATCTCGCCGCCGTTGAAACCGGCGATCGGCCAGGCGCCGAGCGTCCAGAAGACGGTGGTGGTGCACGCACTGACGGCGCAGACGAACCCGATCACCAGGCGGAGGCCGCGGGGGGAGAGGCTTCGGTGGGGGGTGACTTCGGCTTCGAAGAGGATCGGGTCGGCTTGCATTGTGAGCCAACTTAGCGATCCAAGGGTAAGCAAGAAGTCCTTTTTTGAGAAAAAGGACCAGAAAACTTTTGTCTATGAGGCTTTTGTTGCCGACGCTTGCTGCGCGTATGCCGAAGAGGGACGTTCGGCCGTTTCTGGAGGCGATCGCTTTGTCGCGGCCGGACGCGGAGACGGAGCTGTCGTTTGCCGACCCGTTCAGCTTGCTGGTGGCCGTCGTGCTCTCCGCGCAGGCGACGGACGCATCGGTCAACAAGGCGACGCCTGCCTTGTTCGCCGAGGCGCCCGATCCCGCGGCGATGGTGGCGCTCGGCGTGGAGCGGGTAGGTTTCCACATCAAGTCGATCGGGCTCTGGCAGGGCAAGGCGCGCAACGTCGTCGCCTTGTCGGAAATGCTGCTGCGCGACCATGCAGGCCAGGTGCCGCGCACACGCGAGGCGCTCGAAGCGCTGCCGGGCGTGGGCCGCAAGACCGCCAATGTCGTGCTCAATGTGGCGTTCGGCGAATCGACGATGGCGGTCGATACGCATATTTTCCGCCTCGGCAATCGCACGGGGCTGGCACCGGGCAAAACCGTTCGTCTCGTCGAGGATGGGCTGGTGGCGCGCATCCCGCCCGACCTGCTGCGGCCGGCGCATCACTGGCTCATCCTGCACGGCCGCTACGTCTGCCGTGCCCGCCGCCCCGAATGCTGGCGCTGCGTCGCCGCCGAGTGGTGCCGGTTCAAAACGAAGGAACCGGCACCCTGACCGACGAAATGTTTTTTGGTCCTTTTTTTCAAAAAAGGACTGCTTCCTTCTCTCTCGTCCTCTCAAAAACCGCCAGAACCGGCAAGTCGGTAGCCGAAGCCAACCCCTCACGGGTCAAGAAAACCGGCCGGCGCAGATACCCCGCAACGATCCACCCCGCTCCCGTCAGACAAGCCAGGATGAACCCGCCGGCAATCACCAGCGACGGTGTCGGGCGGGGCAGTTGCGGTGGGACGGCTGGCTGGATGACGCGCACGTTGGCGAGCCGGCGTGCGTCTTCCGCTTCGCTGAGATGGCGTTCGGCCAGGATGCGTTGCGACGTGCGATAGGCGTCGTCGGCGCTGGCCTTTTCGCGCTGCAAGGCGGAAAGCGCGGCTTCGTTGCGGTCGAGCGTGACGAGCATGTCGGCGAGTTGCGCGCTGCCTTGCGTCTCGGCCTCCAGTTTGGCCCGGGCAGCCGCGAGTTCGGCGATCTCGCGCGCGCGGTCCAGGCGCAGCGGGTCGATCGAGGGATTGCGGCCTTCGCGCACGACGGAGAGCGTCTGGTCGTGCGAGAGGCGCGCCTGTTCGGCTTCATGGGCGGCGAGATCGGCTTGCAGGCTGGTCACCATCCGGCTGCCGTCGCGATATTTCTCGCGCGCGACGGCCAGTTTCGCGCGGGACGCTTCGAGGTCGGCGTTGAGCGCCTGGAGCCGGATATCGGCGTCCTTTTCGGTGTAGAGCCCGATGGTCGGCGTCTCGCCCGAGAGGAGCAGGGTAAGTGCGGCGAGCCTGGCCGCGTGTTCGGAGGCTGCGATGCGGGCGTCCTGCACCGATTGTTCGGCCTGTCCGCGGCGGTTGAGCAGCAGGGTGCGTTCGGCCTCGTAGTCCGAGATGGCATGGTCGCGTTTGAAGCTGGCCAGGCGTTCGTCGGACGCGACCACGGCCAGCCGGCCGGCATCGGCCTCGCGGCGCACAACTTCGAGCTGCGGGTCGTCATACAGGCTGGCCCGGCGTTCGGCATAGAGACCGAGCAGCGTGTTGAGCGTGTTGGCGGCTTGCGTGCCGCTGCGATTGTCAAACGTGACGGTGATGACGTTGGCATCCTTGGCGGGCAGCACGGCGAGGTCGGTGCGGAAGCGGTGCACGCCGGCCTGTTCGCGTGCGGCGGCCTCGTCGGCGGGGGTGACGCGCCAGGGGGAGAGCAGTGTGCCGACGATGGTGTGAAGCACGCGGCGGAACAGGTTGCGCGGCGGGGGATCGAACGTGTCGGGGTAAAGCCTGGCGCCACCCACTTTCTGAATGGTGGCGCGATGAAGCTCGTCGCTGCCGAGGATCTCGGTTTCGGCCTTCATGATCTGGTCCATCGCCAGCGCGCTTGCGTTCAGCTCATGCGAACCCGCCGCGGCCCTGACGGTGAATTCGGGCGAGGGCAGGATCGCCAAGGTCGCGCTCGCTCGGTAGCTCGGCGGCAGCAGCGCCGCGACGGCGAGGGCTGCGCCGAACACGATGCAGGACGCGAGCAACGCCGGCCCGCGATGGGCGTAGGCGTGATGGAGCAGTTCGGTGGCAGACGGCGCGCGCTCGGCTGGCCGGAGGGTGTCATCGACAAACATGCAGTCACCCTCCCAGCTTCAACCTGGACGATACTAGACAATTTCAGGCACAACCGTCGAGCAGCCAACTCACAAAAGTTTCTTGGTCCTCCTTTTCAAAAAAAGGACTGCTTGCTGCCTTTCCATGGACTAGCCAAACAGCCGATTTCGCGCCATTTACCCGCTGATGCCCGAAGGAATCTCCATGTCCACCACCACGCACGACACCGCCCCGCATGGGGAGCCCGGACGCCGCGACTTCCTGACCATGCTGGCGCTGGCAAGCGCCGGTGTTGCCGGGATCGCGATTGCCTGGCCGTTCATCGACAGCATGGAGCCGGCTGCCGACACGCTGGCCGCCGGCGAGCCGATCGATGTGGATGTGAGCAAGCTGGCTCCTGGCCAGCAGATTGTCGTCACCTGGCGCGGCAAGCCGATCTTCATCGTCAACCGCACGCCGGAAGGGCTGAAGACACTGCAGGACCCGAAGGTGATCCACACGCTGGCGGACCCGGATTCCAAGGTGCTCCAGCAGCCGTCTTACGCCGACAACTGGCACCGCTCGGTCGATCCCACGTTCGCCGTGATGGTCGGCATCTGCACGCATCTGGGCTGCATCCCGACTTTCTACCCGAACATGAGCGCCACCGATCCGGCACCGAACTGGCCCGGCGGTTATCTGTGCCCGTGCCATGGTTCGAAATACGATCTGGCGGGGCGCGTGTATTCAGGCGTGCCGGCGCCGTATAACTTGCCGGTGCCGCCCTATTTCATGCCCACGCCAAAGACGGTGCGGATCGGCGAAAACCCCCCTGGGCAGACGTTCGATCTCAATACGGTTGTGCAGATTTAAGGCACGCTCAGGCAGTTAAGCCTCACTGGCACAGGTCTGTGTAGAGCTGGCCTGAAACCTAGCGCAGATGCACCGAGGCACCGCGACCAAAATTTTCTGCGTTCATCTGCGGCATCTGTTGTTGCAGCCGCTTTGTCCGGCTTTAAATGCGTCTCGAGCGGCGCGCCCGGCTTCCCCGCTGACCAGCAGTCCCGAACACAGCTTCGCGCATCTTCAAGCCATTCCAGGCTGCCTCGCCGTGTGCATCGCCCGATAAAAGAGCCGGCTTATTCAGGTTCCGTTGCGGCAACGCTTGCGCAAGCGCACTCGACCAACAGAACAGGATTGCGAGCAGGGCAGGGCGAGCGGACATCCAAGACAGCAACTCGATATCCGGGAGCGCAACAACGCAAGAGTTTTTGGTCCTTTCTTTCAAAAAAGGACTGCTTTCTTCCTATCCCAACTCCTCATGCCAAGTCCGCCCGTCCCGCTCGATCAACGCGATTGACGCCGTCGGACCCCAACTGCCCGACGCATATGGCCGCGGACGCTCGCCGTTGGCATCCCACGCATCCAGGATCGGCTCGATCCATAGCCAGGCCGCCTCAACCTCGTCGCGGCGCATGAACAACGTCTGGTTGCCGCGCACCGTGTCCATCAGCAGGCGCTCGTAAGCATCCGGGTAGTGTACCGAGAACGCTTTCTCGAAACTGATATCCAGCTCCGCGGGGCGTAGGCGCAAACCGCCGGGTCCGGGGTCTTTCGTCATCATGCCGAGGCGCATGCCTTCCTCGGGCTGCAGCCGGATCACCAACCGGTTCGGCTGCATGTCGGCGGCTTCGCGCGGAAAGACGGAGATGGGGATGTCGCGAAACTGGATGACGATTTCGGAGACTTTCTGCGGCAGCCGCTTGCCGGTGCGCAGATAGAACGGCACGTTGGCCCAGCGCCAGGTGCGCACTTCGGCTTTGACCGCCACGAACGTCTCGGTATCGCTGGTGCGGTCGCCGGTTCCGCCCTCGTTGAGATCCTTGACGTAGCCATCGACCGACTTGCCGCCGACGGCACCCGAAACATATTGCCCGCGTACCGTCAGTTGCGACACTTCGTGCGGCGCCATCGGCCGCAACGCGCGCAGCACCTTCAGCTTCTCGTCGCGCAGCGCGTCCGCCGAGAGGCTGATCGGCGGTTCCATCGCCAGCAGGCACACCAGTTGCAGCAGATGGTTCTGCACCATGTCGCGCAGCGCGCCGGAATGGTCGTAGTAATCGCCACGGCTTTCCACGCCGACCGTCTCGCCCACGGTGATCTGCACGTGGTCGATCACGTCGGCATTCCACAGCCGCTCGAAGATCACGTTGGCGAAGCGCAGCGCCAGCAGGTTCTGCACCGTCTCCTTGCCGAGGAAATGGTCGATCCTGTAGGTCTGCGCTTCGGAAAACACGTCGCCGACCTGCGCGATGATCTCGCGCGCCGAGGCCAGGTCGTGCCCGATCGGCTTTTCCAGCACCACGCGCGACTGCGCGGTAATCAGGTTCTGCCGTTTCAGGTTCTGGCACACCGCGCCATACAGGTCCGGCGATGTCGCCAGATAGAAAACGCGTATCTTGTCCGGCGATGTGCCCTCGAACATGCCGTCGAGCTGCTCCCAGCCGGTCGCCTCTGCGCCATTCGTGCGCGCGTAGAACACGAGCTGCAGAAACGCGCGTAATTTGTCCTCCGGCAACAGCTCCTTTTTCACATGCTCGCGCAGCGCTTTTTCGGCACGCTCGCGGTAGGCCGCGTCGTCGAGTTGCGAGCGTGCGGCGGCGATGATGCGGCTCTGGTCGGAAAACTGGCCATCGTTGAACCGGGCGAACAACGCCGGCAGCAGCTTGCGCAACGTGAGGTCGCCGGTGGCGCCGAACACCACCATGTCGAAATCGTCCACCGGAATGATGCTGGCCGCCATCGATTGCTCCTACTTCACCGTCGTCACGCGCAGCGAATTGGTGCTGCCCGCCTGCCCGAACGGAATGCCGGCCGCCACCACAACGGTGTCGCCCAATTGCGCGAACTGCTCGGAGCGCGCCAGCCTGGCCGCCCGGCTGACCGCCTCCGTCATCGTCTTCGCATCCGCCGCCAACACGGCATGCACGCCCCACGCCAGCGCCAGCCGACGAGCGACCGCCTGCTCGGTCACGATCGCCAAGATAGGCTGGCTCGGCCGTTCGCGCGCCATGCGCAGCGCCGTCTTGCCCGACGAGGTGAACGCCGCGATGGCGCACGCGCCGATGCTGCGCGCCACTTGGCTGGACGCCGCCGCAATCGCCGCGGACACGGCGCCGTCCGACGCCGGCCGCCCCGAATCCATGATCTGCCGCCAGCCGGGGTCCACCTCCACACGGCTGACGATACGGTCCATCATCGCGACCGCTTCCACCGGATATTGGCCCGCCGCCGTCTCGCCGGAAAGCATCACCGCGTCGGCGCCATCGAACACGGCGCCCGCCACGTCGCTCGCCTCGGCGCGGGTGGGGGCGGGCGCCGAGATCATGCTCTCCAGCATCTGGGTTGCCACGATCACCGGCACGCCGGCGGCACGCGCGGTGCGCACGATGCGTTTCTGCGCCAACGGCACCTCCTCGGGCGGCAGCTCCACGCCCAGGTCGCCGCGCGCCACCATCACCGCGTCCGACAGCGCGATGATTTCGTCGAGCTGCGCGAGTGCCTGCGGCTTCTCGATCTTGCTCACGATCCACGCGCGGCCATTGGCGATCGCGCGTGCCTCGGCCACGTCCTCGGCACGCTGCACGAAGCTCAGCCCGATCAGATCCACACCCTGGTCGAGCGCGAAATCCAGGTCGCGCCGGTCCTTCTCGGTGAGCGCCGGGATGTGCAGGATCACGTCCGGCACGTTAACTCCCTTGCGGTCGCTGAGCGGCCCGCCGGTCACCACCTCGCATTCCAGATGGCCGCCGCGGTTGCGGTCCACCCGCAGGCGCAATTTGCCGTCGTCGAGCAGCAGCATCGTGCCGCCGGTGGCCGCCGACATGATTTCGGGGTGCGGCAACTGCACACGCCGCGCATTACCCGGCGTGGGGTCGGTATCAAACGTGAAGGCCTGGCCGGTGCTCAAGTGAACGCGGCCGCCCATGAAGCGGCCGACGCGCAGTTTCGGCCCCTGCACGTCCGCCAGCAGCCCGATCGGCCGGCCGGTCGCCTCCTCCAGCGCACGCACGCAGGCGACGTTGGCGGCGTGGTCGGCATGCGTGCCGTGGGAGAAGTTGAGCCGGAACACGTCGGCGCCGGTGTGGAACAGGCGGCCGATCATCTCGGCGCCGGCGCTGGCCGGGCCGAGCGTTGCCACGATCTTGGTCTGCCGATGGCGTCGCAATCTGGCGCGTGTGTTCATGGGGCGTGGCAGTATGGGGGTGGGGAGAAGGAAGCAAGCAGTCCTTTTTGCAGAAAGGACCAAAAACTTTTTGCCTCTGCGCATTCGGGCCGGGGAGGGCCTATCTCAGCACCAGAATCATCTCAACCTTGGTCACGGAGTTCCTGATGCCGGTCCCAGACATGGACAATGCTACCCGCACCGAAATCGAGGCCGCTGCTTTCCGCCGCCTGGTGGCGCATCTGCGCGGGCGGGCGGACGTGCAGAACATCGACCTGATGAATTTGGCCGGTTTTTGCCGGAACTGCCTCAGCCGCTGGTATCGAGAGGAAGCAGGCGAGCGCGGGGTGCAGATCGCCGACCCGGATGCGCGCGCGTTGGTCTATGGAATGCCCTACAAGGAGTGGCAGGCGCGGTATCAGACCGGCGAGAAGGCCGTGCTGCCCGCCAGCCATGAAACGCCGGCGAATTGACGCGGCCTGCCCCGGGGTCTATCCGCCGCCGCCTTGAACTGCCCGCCCGGGGGGGATGACGATGAGCGCCGCCAAGACCGACACGACCAGCGACGACACCAAGGTCGGCGGCATTGCCGTGGAGCGGCTGCGCAGCCTGATCGAGCGGATCGAGCGGCTGGAGGAAGAGCGCAAGGCGCTCGGCAACGACATCAAGGACATCTACGGCGAGGCGAAATCCGCCGGCTTCGACGTCAAAGTGCTCCGCACGATCATCCGGCTGCGCAAGCAGGAGCCCGCCGAAATCGAGGAGCAGGAAACCCTCCTGGACGTCTACCGCCGCGCCCTCGGCATGTAGATCGCGAGCACGCGAAGCGGAGCAAGAGTCTTTTGCTTCTTTTCTCCAGAAAAGAAGGCCTTTCTTCCTTTCCGCTCTCCCGCCCTTA
Source organism: uncultured Alphaproteobacteria bacterium (assembly GCA_963848205.1). Taxonomy (GTDB): domain Bacteria; phylum Pseudomonadota; class Alphaproteobacteria; order Acetobacterales; family Acetobacteraceae; genus BOG-908. Next base: position 216,576 of record CAWKCV010000005.1, read on the forward strand.
CATGGAGGTGTGACCGCGAAGGACTCCGCATGACCGACTACGCCCCTGACGGCGCCACATCCGTTGCCGCGGCCAGTTCCCAGGACCTGCCGACCTGGAACCTGGCCGACCTCTACGAGAGCCCACAGTCGCCCGCCATCGAACGCGACCTCGCACAGGCCGACCAGCAGGCCCGCGCCTTCGCCGAAGCCCATGCCGGCAAGCTGGCCGGACTTTCCGGCGCGGCCTTGGCGCGCGCGGTCGAGACCTTCCAGGCGATCGACGAGACGCTCGGCCGGGTGATGAGCTACGCGCAATTGCTGTTCAGCGCCGACAGCACGGATGCGGCCGCGGGCCAGTTCTACCAATCCATGATGGAGCGCTGCACGGCGATCAGCGCGCATCTGCTGTTCTTCCGGCTCGAGCTGAACAAGATCGACGACGCGGTGTTGGAGGCCAAGCTCGCCGACCCGGTGTTTGCGCGCTGGCGGCCGTTCCTGCGCGACCTGCGTGTGTGGCGCGCCCACCAATTGTCCGACGAGCTGGAGCGCTTCGTGCACGATCGCGAAGTGACGGGCCGAAGCGCCTGGAGCCGGCTGTTCGACGAGACGGTAGCCGGCATGCGCGTGCCGCTCGGCGGCGAGCAGCTGACGGTGAGTGCAGCGCTCAACAAGCTCTCCGACCCGGCGCGCGAGGAGCGCGAACAGGCTGCGCGCGCCATCGGCCTGGCATTCGGCGAGCGTGTGAAGCTGTTTTCGCTGATCACCAACACGCTCGCCAAGGACAAGGAGATTGTCGACACGTGGCGGCATCTGCCGCGGCCGGGTAGCGACCGCAACCTGTCCAACGTGGTCGAGGATGAGGTGGTGGACGCGCTGGTCACCGCCGTCGTGGCCGATTTTCCGCGCCTCTCGCACCGGTATTATGCGCTGAAAGCGAAATGGCTAGGGTTGGCGAAGCTGCAGCATTGGGATCGCAATGCGCCGCTGCCGGGTGATGACGACCGGCGCATCACCTGGCCGGAAGCCGAGACGACCGTGCTCGGCGCGTATGCGAAGTTCGACGCGCAGCTCGGCACCATCGGCAAACGCTTTTTCGACGAGCGCTGGATCGATGCGGCGTTGCGCGACGGCAAGTCGGGCGGCGCGTTTGCGCATCCCACCGTGCCTTCCGTGCACCCCTACATCTTGATGAACTTTCACGGCCGCACACGCGACGTGATGACGCTGGCGCACGAACTGGGCCACGGCGTGCATCAGGTGCTGGCATCCGAGCAGGGCTATCTGCTTTCCGGCACGCCGCTCACTCTGGCTGAAACCGCCAGCGTGTTCGGCGAAATGCTCACCTTCCGCGCGCTGCTCGATGCGGAAACCGACCCCGCCCGCCGCCGCCTGATGCTGGCCGGCAAGGTGGAGGACATGCTGAACACGGTGGTGCGCCAGATCGCGTTCTATCGGTTCGAGACCCTGCTGCACGACGAACGCAGGCTCGGCGAATTGCTGCCGGACCGCATCGGCGAAATCTGGATGCAGGTGCAGACCGAGAGCCTCGGGCCGGCATTCGAGTTTACGCCGGACTACAACGTGTTCTGGGCGTATGTGCCGCATTTCGTGCACTCGCCGTTTTATGTGTACGCTTATGCTTTCGGCGATTGCCTGGTCAATGCGCTCTACAGCGTGTTCCAGTCCGGGCATGCCGATTTCCAGGCGAAATATGTCGAATTGCTGCGCGCCGGCGGCACCAAGCTGCATCGCGATTTGCTGGCGCCGTTCGGGCTCGATGCCTCCGATCCGGCATTCTGGCGTCGTGGTCTCGATGTGATCGCCGGCTTCATCGACGAACTGGAGGCGACACCGCATGTCTGACGCGCCGGGAAGCCCGCCGTCCAGCCAGGCAGGCGGCGTCGGTAATGCAAGCCTGTTCGGCGAAATCCGCCGCTTCGCACGCACGTCCGGTGCGGTGGGCGGCATTGCGGCGCGGGTCGCCGGCCAGCGTGTGTTCGGCCTCAAGGCGGGCGGGGCCGCGCATGCAGAAGACCTCAAGCAGATACTGGGCGGTCTGAAAGGCCCGCTGATGAAGGTGGCGCAATTCCTCTCCACCATTCCGGACGCGCTGCCGCCGGAATACGCGGCCGAACTTGCCCAATTGCAGGCCAATGCGCCGCCGATGGGCTGGGCGTTCGTGCGCCGGCGGATGAGCCACGAACTCGGCGCCGGGTGGGAACAGCGCTTCGGCGAATTCGGCCGCGAGGCCGCGGCCGCGGCAAGCCTGGGCCAGGTGCACCGCGCACGCCTGACCGATGGGCGCGATGTCGCCTGCAAACTTCAATATCCCGATATGCCGAGCGTGGTCGAAGCCGATCTGCGACAGGTGCGGATGGCCTTGTCGCTTTATCACCGCATCGACAACGCGTTGCAGAACGAGGAAATCTACAAGGAAATCTCCGCAAGGTTGCGCGAGGAGCTCGACTACGTGCGCGAGGCCGCGCAGATGCGGCTCTACGGCCTGATGCTGAAGGACGAGCCGACCGTCACCATCCCCGAGCCGGTGATGGAAGCGACGACCGCACGGCTGCTGACGATGACGTGGCTGCCAGGCCGCTCTCTGCAATCGGTGCTCGATACAGACCCGCCGCTCGAAGTGCGCAACGACATCGCGCGCGCCCTTTTCCGCGCCTGGTATATTCCGCTGTATCGCTACGGCGTCATCCACGGCGACCCGCATCTCGGCAACTACCAGGTGCGCGGCGACAACGGACTCAACCTGCTCGATTTCGGTGCCATCCGCGTCTTTCGTCCGCATTTCCTGCGTGGCGTCATCGATCTGTTCGAAGCGATCCGCGATGGCGACGAAGCACGCGCCCACGCCGCCTACGAAGGCTGGGGCTTCACCGGCATCACCCGCGAGACCGCCGACGTGCTCAACCAATGGGCGCGCTTCCTCTATGAGCCACTCATCCAGGACCGCGAGCGCACCATCCAGGAGACCAACGACGCCCAATACGGCCGCGAGATCGCGCAGAAGGTGCATGCCGGCCTGCAACGCACCGGCGGCGTGAAGCCGCCCCGCGAATTCATGCTGATGGACCGTGCGGCGATCGGGCTAGGGTCCGTGTTCCTGCGGCTTGGTGCCAAATTGAATTGGCACCGGATGTTCCATGAGATGATAGCCGGGTTCGACGAGCAGGAGTTGGCGGCGCGGCAGGCGGCCGCACTTGCGGAGGCTGGGGTTCCGGCTAGCTTGTGAGGCAAGCAGTCCTTTTTCGGCAAAACGGACCAAAAAACTCTTGTTCCGCTTCGCATGCACATCGTGAGCATCGCGACAGCGGAGAGAAAGTCTTTTGCTTCTTTTCTTCGGAAAAGAAGGCCTTGCCTGCCTCCGCTTGCGCGCCACGACCGCAAGTTGTTAGGTGCCGCCGGTCCTAGGGAGTAAAACAAGCATGCGTCTTGCGGTGCTGAAGGAGCGTCGTCCCGACGAGACGCGCGTCGCCGCGACCCCGGACACCGTCAAGAAGCTCGTCGCCATGGGCTTGCAGGTGGCGGTCGAAGCCGGCGCCGGCGCGCACACCTCCATTCCCGACGCGGATTTCCAGGCCGCCGGCGCAGAGATCGCGCCCGACGCCCGTGCCGCCCTGGCCGGCGCCGGCGTCGTGTTCGCCGTGCAGACGCCCGAAGCGGACGTGCGCGCGCTCATCCCGCGCGGCGCGCTGCTGGTGTGCATCTCCGGCGCGCTCATGGACCGCTCGCTGGTGCCGAGCCTGGCGCAAGCCGGCATCGACGCCGCCGCGATGGAGCTGCTGCCGCGCATCACCCGCGCGCAGTCGATGGACGTGCTCTCCAGCCAGGCCAACCTCGCCGGCTACCGCGCGGTTATCGAGGGTGCGGCCGCGTTCGATCGTGGGTTCGCGATGATGATGACCGCCGCCGGCACCGTGCCGCCTGCCCGCGTGTTCGTGCTGGGCGCCGGTGTCGCCGGCCTGCAGGCCATCGCCACCGCCCGACGGCTCGGCGCCATCGTCTCTGCCACCGACGTGCGGCCGGCCGCGAAGGAGGAGATACGCTCTCTGGGCGCCACCTTCGTGGGCGTGGAAGACGAGGAGACGGCCGGCCAGACCGGCGCCTATGCGCGCGACGTAAGCGACGCGTTCCGCCAGAAACAGGCCGAGCTGATGCTGACCACGGTCGCCAAAAACGACATGGTCATCTGCACGGCTTTGCTGCAGGGCGGCCGCGCGCCCACGCTGGTGAACCAGGCGATGGTGGACGCGATGCGCCCGGGCAGCGTGATCGTCGATCTCGCCTCCGACGGCGGCGGCAACTGCGTGGCGACCCGGCCGGGCGAGATGTTCGTCACGCCAAACGGGGTGAAGATCCTTGGTTACCGAAACTGGCCGGGCCGCATTTCGGTGGCTGCCAGCACGCTGTATGCCAAGAACCTGCTGACTTTCCTGACCACGTTCTGGGACAAGGAGGGGCGCGCGCCGAAATTGCCGCCCGAGGACGCAATCGTGCAGGGCGTGATGCTGACGCGTGGCGGCCAGGTCGTGCACGAAAAGTTCGCCGGAGCCGCCACCGAGCCGCCCGCCGCGCCGGTAGCCACACCCGATCCGCAAGCCGTGCCCGCGTTGGCGCAGGCGGAGGGCGCGTTGCCCGACAAACCGCCAGCCTCGGCCGTGCACGAACCGACGTCCGTGGTGGACGCCGCCGAGCGTTCGGCACTCGCACCGGCCGACACCCCTCCCGTTCAGCCGATCCACGAAGCCGCGGCACCAGCGCCCGAGCCTCCAGCGGAGCCGACGAAAACCGCCTCGAACGGCGATGGGCCCGCCGCGGCAGAGGATGACGAGCTCACCGCTGCCGATCTCGGACCGCCAAGTGGCGTGAGCGCGATCGTCGATGGCCCCGGCACCGTCGCCCCGTCCAAAGCGCGGCGCACCCGGTCGGCCAAGACCGGCCCGGCCGGCAAGCCCGATACTCCCGACGCGACCTGAGCCCCGAAGGCGGACAGAATGAACCCGAACACACTTGCCGATCAGGCGCATCGCCTGGCGCAACACGCAGCCGATGTCGCCCATCGCGCCGCCGACCTCGCAGCCCAGATCGACCAGATGGTGCAGGCGCCCGGCCCGGTTACCACGGTCGCCGCCGCGGCCGAGCCGTTCATCTTCCTGCTGACGATCTTCCTGCTGGCCTGCTTCGTCGGCTACTACGTGGTGTGGAACGTGACGCCCGCTTTGCACAGCCCGCTGATGGCGGTCACCAACGGCATCTCGTCGGTCATCATCGTGGGCGCCATGCTGGCCACCGGCCTCAGCCACGGCACCGCGCCGCGCATCTTCGGCTTCATCGCCGTGACACTCGCCAGCGTGAACATCTTCGGCGGCTTCCTGGTCACGCAACGAATGCTGTCGATGTTCCAGTCCAAAAACAAAATCAGGAAGTAGGCGCCAGGCCATGTCCCCCAACCTGACCTCGCTGCTCTACCTCGTCGCCGCCGTCCTGTTCATCCTGGCGTTGCGCGGCCTCTCCAGCCCCGTCACCTCGCGCCGTGGCAACCAGTTCGGCATGATCGGCATGGCGATTGCCATCGTCGCCACGCTCGGGCGCCAGGGCATGCTGGGCGGCGGCTATGTGTGGATATTCGCCGGCATCATCATCGGCGGATCGATCGGCGCCTATGTCGCGCGCAGCATCGCGATGACCGCGCTGCCGCAATTGGTGGCCGCCTTCCACTCGCTCGTGGGCCTGGCCGCGGTGTTCGTCGCCGCCGGCGCGCTGGCCGCACCGCAGGCGTTCAACATCGGCGTGCCGCACCACATCCACACGCAAAGCCTGATCGAGATGTCGCTCGGGCTCGCCATCGGCGCCATCACCTTCTCCGGCTCGCTCATCGCGTTCGCCAAATTGCAGGCGCTGATGAAGGGCACGCCGATCACCTTCGCCGGCCAGCACATGCTCAATGCGGCACTCGGCATTCTCATCGTCGTGCTCATCGTCGTCTTCGTCAGCCATGGCGGGCCGCCCACCGTCTTCTGGCTCATCGCCCTGCTCGCCGGCCTGCTCGGCTTCCTGCTCATCATCCCGATCGGCGGCGCGGACATGCCGGTCGTCGTCTCCATGCTGAACAGCTATTCCGGCTGGGCGGCGTGCGGCATCGGTTTCACCATCGGCAACCTGGCGCTCATCATCACCGGCGCGCTCGTCGGTGCGTCCGGCGCGATCCTGTCCTACGTGATGTGCAAGGGCATGAACCGCAGCATCTTCAATGTGCTGTTGGGCGGCTTCGGCACCGATTCCGGTGGCGGCCCCGCGCATGCAGGCGCCGGCGACCGCACCGTGCGGAGCGGCAACGCGGAAGATGCCGCCTTCATCATGAAGAATGCCTCCAAGGTCATCATCGTGCCGGGCTACGGCATGGCGGTGGCGCAAGCCCAGCACGCCGTCCGCGAGATGGCCGACAAGCTGAAAGCCGAAGGCGTGGACGTGCGCTATGCCATCCACCCTGTCGCCGGCCGCATGCCCGGCCATATGAACGTGCTGCTCGCCGAAGCCAACGTGCCCTACGACGACGTGTTCGAGCTAGAGCAGATCAACAACGAATTCAGCACCGCCGACGTGGCCTACGTGATCGGCGCCAACGACGTGACCAACCCGGCGGCCAAGACCGATACGTCGTCGGCGATCTACGGCATGCCGATCCTGGATGTGGAAAAGGCACGAACGGTGCTGTTCATCAAGCGATCGATGGCGTCCGGCTATGCGGGCGTGGATAACGAGCTGTTTTTCCGGCCGAATACGATGATGCTGTTTGGGGACGCGAAGAAGATGACGGAAGAGGTTGTGGGGTCTTTGGATTGAGGGGCGGCCTTCTCTGAAGAAAAAAAGCAAAAAACTTTCACTCCGCTGTCGCAAGGCTTGTGGTCAGCAGGCGCTTTTCGGCGAGGTCCCGCGCTACCGCGACTGGGAACCAGGCCAGCGCCCTTGCATAGCGGCCCGCCAGGCGTCCTGGCTCTTGCCGGATGCGCCACGCCCATTCCAATCCCAGTCTTTGCCAGGTCGCGGGGGCGCGTTCGACCAGGCCGAGATGCACGCGCACTGCCTGGCCGACGCACAAGGCCCAGCAGGCGGGCAGCAGCGCGCGATGTGTGTGCACGAAAACTTCGCTGACAGGCGCGCCAAGCGTCATGACGAGGATTTCGGGTGCGGCTTGCGCGATCGCATAGGCGAGCGTTGTCTGCGCCGCCGCATCGTTCGCCAGCCGCGGCGGCGCGGTGACGATATGGCAGGCCGCGAGGTTCTGCCGCGCTGCCCAGCGACGCAGCGACGCAGCCGTTTTCGGCGATTCGACAACGACACACATCGACTTCGTGCGCAGCCGCGGATCGTCGGCCAGCCTTGCGTAGATTTCGCACCCGGTCACCCGCCGGCGCAGCTTCAGGCCACGCATTCGCGCATAGGCGAGCACCGGAAAACCGTCGGGGCAAACCGTATGCGCAGAGCGATAGGCAGCACCGAACGCAGGCTGCCCCAATAGCCGAATGTGATCGAGATTCGGCGTCACCACCAAGTCGACGCCAGCCGGCGTCTCGAACACCCCATCCGCCACCTCGCCTGCAGTCAGCGCAGAAAACCGCAACCCAAAAACCCGCGCCGGTCCCGAAGTCCGCGACAGCGCGAGCAAAAGTCTTCTGCTTCTTTTCTTCAGGAAAGAAGACTCTTCCTTGCCTGCCGTGCAGCGCGCGTGCAAACCGGCAAACAAAGCGAGATGCGCATCCGCGCAGGAAGCTGCGCTGAACAAGGCAGCACGCGCGCGCAGCAATTCCCGATCGGGCGGCGTGTCGAGCGTGCGGCGGATGCAGGCGGCCAAAGCAGCCGCGTCGCCTACCGGTGCCAATTCGCCGAATGCGCCGCCGTCCAGAATCTCCGACGGACCGTAGGGGCAGTCGGTCGCGACGACGGGTGTGCCGCAGGCCAATGCTTCGATCAGCACGTTGCCGAGGCCTTCGAAGCGCGAGGTGGAAAGCAGGCAGGCGGCACGCTCCATCCAGGCGAGCGGGTTCGGTTGGAAGCCGGCGAAGAAGACATGTTCGGCAATACCGAGTTTTTCAGCGAGTAAAGCCAGGCTCGGCTGCAGCGGTCCCTCTCCCAGCATGATCAGCTTGGCCGGTCGCATGCGCGGCAGCAATGCGAACGATCTGAGCGCCAGGCAGGGGTCTTTCTGTTCACTCAGCCTGCCTGCGAACAGGCAGACCTGCGGCCCGCCCGGTGCGAGCCACGGATGCGGCGCTTCGGCGTGCGTGTTGCTCTCGCGCGACCGGCCGATGACCGGGTTGTAAATTGTGGTGATGCGCGCGGGCGCGATACCGGCCGTGCGAGCGAGATCGCCAGCCACGCCGTAGCTGACGGCGATGATGCGTGCAGCGGATTTCTGCAGAAGCCAATATAGCCAGGGCACGGCGCGATAACGCCAGCCCATGTCGCGTTCAGCCGATAACGCATTGTGCTGGCAAATGACGATGCGTGTGTTCGTGCGCGCGGACAGGCCGGCGAGCAATGCGGTGATGTTGTTGTGATCGAGGCTGGCCACCAGGAATTTCGGTTTGAGCTGGCGCAGGACATTGGCCAGCGGCGCCACCGCGCGCAGCATGCCCGAGACCTTCAGGTCGATGAGCGTGAGGTCGGGCGGCACCAGACTGCGCATCGGGCCGGCGCTGGAATTGACGATCAGGCAGACGCGCTCGCCGCGTGCGCGAAGTTCGGCGATGAGTGCAAGCCGCATGCGCTCGACGCCGCCGCCCGAGAGATCATGCATATAGAAGGCGATCATGCGCGGAGTGCTCCCGGAATGTGCGGATAGGCGGCCGACGGGCTGTGGCGCCCGCGCCTGCGTCGCGCCTGGGCGGGCAGGCAGCAGATCGCGGCGACCAGGCAGACGAGGATCGTCGATTTCCGGCCGAGCGAATTGCTTGTGGACGAGACAAGAAGAATGCTGAACAGCAAGAGGCGCCCCGAGGCGTCGGTGCGCTGCCAGCACCAGAGGCACAGGGCGCCGAGCATGACGAGAAAGATCGGAAATCCGAGTGCGCCGAGGCTGACGAACATCAGCAGCCAGAAATTCTCGATGACCTCGACGCCGCTATCGAGCCGCAACGCGTTCAATTCGTCGAGCAGCACGGGGCGCGGTGTGCCGAACAGCCACTGGGCCGGTTCCAGCCGGTCGAGTATCTGCCATTGCGCAACGCGGACCTGCGCGCTGGAGTCCCAGTAGAGATGGCCGACAAGCCGCTCGCCCAGGCCCGCCCAGGCTGCGACGCCACCGAGCGCACAGGCGGCCAGCAGGGCTGCGGCGGCCAGCATGATGCCGGGTATCGCCGCACGGTCGCGCGCAGCCACCAGCCTTGCCTGCATGACGGCCCAGCGCAGCCCGATGGCGGCCAGGGTGACGGCGAGCGCCGTCCGGCCACCGAATGCAACGAGCGCTGCCCACAGCAACAAACGATATGCCAGTCCCATGCGCCCACGCGGTGCGATGGCCAGCCCCATCATCATCATCGCAGAGCCGGTCAAAGGATGATCGAACAGTGCGGTTGGCCGGAAATCCGCGTTGAGCGGGTGATAGGCCGCATTGTTGAGATAGAGTGGCACCAATGTCGTCTGCGCAACGATCTCGGCAAGGGCCAGCATAGCATTCCCAGCTAGCACTGCCTGCATGAGAAGGCGTAGTTTCGCACTGTGGCGAGGTGCGGCGTGCGCCAGGATTGCGGCGAGCAGGATGGCCGGCATGAACGTATCGAGCAGTACCGATCAGGTTGCTCGACCCGGTCAGCACCACCATGCACACGATACAGGTGAAAAGTGCGGCGAACGAGATGACGAGCGGCAGCGGCAGATGCCGCCCCCAGCCGCCCCCACTTTGCACGAGTGCAACGCAAGCGGCTACGAGCAGCAATAATGTGCCGGGGTGCAATTTCACAGCCAAGTTGCCGCCGTCGGTGACGTAAGGAATGCCTGCCCACGTCAGCAAGTTCGCACTGACAAGCAATTCCAGAGTGACGGCGCCGCCGGCCAGCCAAACCACGAGCCGGCCGGGCGCGTGCCCTACGCGGCGCGGCGTGACCATGGCAGGCGCAGCCGGATGGGTTTTGCATCGAACAGCACGGTGCCGAGAATTGGCACGCCTGCGCTGCTGAACTGGCGTTGCAGCGCCAGCAAGGATGATTGCCGTGTAGCACCTGCCGCGACGCTCAATACACATCCGCTGCAGGATTGCGCGGATGCCAACCCGCGCGGATTGGCGGAGATGCACGGCGCGTCGATCACGATCATCCGGTAGTTGCGGGGCGACGCCTGCCACAGCCCGATCGGCGGCACGCCCGATGCAAAGCCCGACTCCGGCAACTGGCAGTGATAAAGGCCGGCGATCACCGCATCGGGCAACACGCCATCCTGGGAGCCGCCCAGCATCTGCGTCATCCGCCAGGAGAGTTCGCGCGCGCCGGACATATCGGGCTTTGCGCACTCGCCTGGTGCGACCAGCAATGTCGTGCCGAACTGGCGCGCCGACGCGATCGCAAGTTCGAGTGCGACCTGGCTGGCGCTCGCATGGTGCGATGTGGCGATGATCTGCACGACCGGCCGCTCCACGCCCGGCAGCCGCGCCAGCACTTCGCCGAGCAGTCCGAGGGCTGCGGGATGCGTCGGGTCCACGACGAGATGCCCGCGCCGGCCTGGCGGTTGTGCCAACGTCGCCGGTAACGGGCGCGTCGCCGGCTGCTCCATGAACAGGCTCAAAACACATTCTCCCCAGTCATGCACAACGGCGTGCGCGCCAGAATTCGCAAATCGAGCCATAGCGACCAGTTCTCGATATAGTAGAGATCGTATGTCACCCGGCGCTGCATCTGACCGCTCTGGTGCGTGGCCCCCCGTGCACCATTGACCTGCGCCCAACCTGTAAGGCCGGGTTTGACCCTGTGACGTTGCGCATATTCGGCGACGATTTCACGGCCGGCACGATCGGTATCGTGCAGCGCTTCCGCATGCGGCCGCGGACCGACGAGCGACATGTCGCCGCGCAGCACGTTCCAGAGTTGCGGCAGTTCATCGAGGCTGTATCGACGAAGTTTGCCACCGATCCATGTGCAGCGCGGGTCGGCCCGCAATGTCTGGTGGCGTATCTCGCCGGTTGGCACATGCATGGTGCGGAACTTGAAGATGACGAACTCGCGCCCCGACCAGCCGCGACGAAGCTGGCGGAAGATGACCGGGCCTGGGCTTGTCGCCGCAATGCCAACAGCGATCGCCAGCAGCAACGGTGCGAGTGCGACGAGCAGAATCAATGCCACGGTCTTGTCGAGCAGGGTCTTGGCAAGCAGACCCCATTCCTTGATCGGCCGGTCTGCCACAACAGCCATCGGTATTCCTCCCAGCAGACGCGTTTGCGATAGGTTCGTCCGCAACAGGACATCGTCCGGACAGACCGCCACGCGAACGGGCATCTCCTTCAGCCGTGAGATGACCCTCGTCGCGTTGGCACTCTGCGTGCGGTCGAATGCCAGCACGACGGAGTCCAGGCAGCCGCTGCAACTCATGTCGAGCAGCCTGTCCAAGTCGTCGTCATGTTGCGCGCTCGCCTCCGGACAGGACAGGCTCACGCCGAACATTCCGACCACATCGGCATCGTTTGCGATGTAGCCAGCGACCTGCTCGCGCAATCCGGCAGAACCGATCACCGCGACCGTCTCGCGAAGTTCACCGCGCCTGTTCATGCGCGACAGCACGCCCGCAATGGCGAAGCGCGTGCATGCAGTCGTTGCCACGAACAGGACGAACCACAATGCGAGCCAGAATCTTGCAAGATCGTCGGTGGAGCGGGTCAGCACGCCGACGACGATCAGCGCCGAGAAGGCGAGAAGACACTTCCCTTCCGCAACCGCAATGAGTTGCGCGCAGGAACGCTGCCCGAGCACGAACTGGTCCTTCGATGCACGGAGAAACAGCGCGGCGATCAAGCTGCCGAACAGGATATCGCGCCAGAACGGACCCAACGCCGAAAAGTCGAGAGTGGTGCCCACGACATAGGCGGCGTAGAATTTCAGCGCCGCTTCGCCGGAAGCCGCGCAGGCCAGGAAATCCCAAACGACGAGCAGGCCGGCTGCCACGGATAAAACGTCTTCGACTTTGCGCGCCCGCTTGCGGCTCGGAGCAATTTCGATTTCGGACCAATCAGCCACGTCAACCTGCCGTTCAAGTCTGTTACCAGTCGTTACGCATACCGTTGCACGGCAGCACTACAACCACAAGTTAGTTTTCACGTTTTTGTGAGTTCCGGATCGGGGAATTTCAGTCAGCATCACCCGCACTCTCTGGTTGCGGTGCTAAGCGGTTGTATTGCTTACGTGCAGGCTCCGTGCAGCACGGCGAAGCCCGATACGGCGGAGACGACGTTCAGCGCCGCTAGGGGCGATATGTCCGAAACCGGAGCATCGCCTCGGCAATCTCGGCCCTCGACAGCAGGACCGGACCGCCTGCCGCCATGGCGACAAGGTATTGCCGCGCCAGCGCTTCGAGCTCGACCGCACGGCCCATCGCCTCGTCGAGGTCGCGGCCGCAGGCGATCATGCCGTGGTTGGCGAGCAGGCACACAGACCGGCCGGCAAGCGCTTGAAGCACGTAATCGGAGAGCGCCTGCGTGCCGAACGTCGCATAGGCGGCGCAACGCACGTCCTCGCCGCCAAATACCGCAATCATGTAATGGCAAGGCGGGATGCCACGGCGCTGCATGGACAACGCCGTGCAGTAAGTCGGATGCGCATGCACCACCGCCGCGAACTCCGGCCGCGCGGCAAGGATATCGCGATGAAACCGCCATTCGGAGGAGGGACGACGCTCCCCGCTCCAGGCGCCATCGGCCGCATCCAGCCGCACGTAAGGCAAGTCGCCCGGGGTAAGCTTATCGTAGGGCGTGGCAGTCGGGGTGATCAGCATGCCGTCCTCGTGGCGCACGCTGATGTTGCCGGCTGTGCCCTGAGTGAGGCCGAGCGGGCCCAACGCGCGGCAGGCGGTGAGGACGGCTTGGCGCAGGTCAGAGGGAGGCAAGGCAAGCAGTCCTTACTTGGAAAAAGGACCAAAAAACGTCTGGTTCGCTGTCGCGTGCTCGTCGTGAGCTGCCTGACAGCGGGACAAAAGTCTCGTGCTTCTTTTCTTCAGGAAAGAAGGGTCGTCCTTCATTGCGCCTGCGCCGAAGCCTCGCTTCGCGTCGCCCCCACACGCGCCGCCAGCGACGCCGCCATGAAGTCGTCCAACTCGCCATCCAGCACCGCGCTCGGATTGCCCTTCTCCACGCCGGTGCGCAGATCCTTCACCATCTGATACGGCGCCAGCACGTAGCTGCGTATCTGGTGGCCCCAACTGTTCTCCGTCTTGCTCGCTTCCGTCAGGGCCGACGCCGCCTCGCGCTTCTGCAGTTCCTGCTCGTAAAGCCGCGCCTTCAGCATACCCATCGCGGTCGCCCGGTTGCGATGCTGGCTTCGGTCGGTCTGGCACGCGACGATGATGCCGGACGGCACATGCGTGATGCGGATCGCGCTTTCCGTCTTGTTGACGTGCTGGCCGCCGGCGCCCGAGGCACGGAACGTGTCCACCTTGAGGTCCGCATCGCGTATCTCGATCTCGATGCTGTCGTCGACCACCGGATACACCCACACGCTGGCAAAGCTGGTCTGGCGCCGTGCCGCCGCATCGAACGGGCTGATACGCACCAGGCGATGCACGCCGGCTTCGGTCTTGAGCCAGCCATACGCATTGGGCCCGTGCACCTGCATGGTTACCGATTTCAGGCCAGCGCCCTCGCCTTCGCTCGCCTCCATCAGCTCGACCTTGTAGCCGCGCTGCTCGGCCCAGCGCGAATACATGCGCAGCAGCATTTCGGTCCAATCCTGCGCCTCGGTGCCGCCCTGGCCGGCGTTGAGCTCGACGAAACAGTCGTTGCCGTCCGCCTCGCCCGAGAGCAGGCTTTCGATCTCGCGCCGGCGGGCTTCCTCGGCGATCGTCCGAAGCGCAGCGATTCCTTCGGCCACCATGGCGGGCTCGCTCTCGGCTTCGGCCATCTCGATCAGGCCGACGGCGTCGGCCACTTCGGCTTCCAGCTTGGCGACGCCCTCGATACCGTTCGCCAGGCGGGTCCGCTCTCGCATGATCTTCTGGGCGGCGTCAGCGTCGTCCCAAAGGGCGGGGTCTTCGACGCGGTGATTCAGTTCCTCGAGGCGGGCCGTCGCGACATCCCAGTCAAAGATGCCTCCGGAGGATGGCGAGGGACTGGTTGATCTGCTCGTGGAGGGTGTCTGCTTCGGCGGCCATCGTTTACATCCGAGAAAGGAAGAATGTTCTTTTCTGACGAAAAGAAGCAAAAGACTTTTGTCCCGCTGTCGCGAAGCGCATCGCAAGCATCGCGACAGCGGCGTAGAAGTTTTTTGGTCCTTTTTTTAAAAAAAGGACTGCTTCCTTCCTTAGTAAAGCCCCCCCACCCCACTGTCCACGCCAGTCCCCGTCTGCGGCTTCGGCACCGCCGGCGCATCCGGATCCGGGTTGACCATCTGCACCGAACCCTCGGCCGAAACCGTCTCCGCGCGCTCGCGTGGTTCGCCGCCGATGCCGCCGGCACCCGGCACCTGGTCCGGCTTGAAAGCGTCGATGCACTCATGGCGGCCGCAACCCCAATGGGCGAGCGTCACGCCGTCCGGCACGCGGAAATCCAGCACCGGGCGGTCCTGCAGGGCCGCCTTCATGAAGTCGTGCCAGATCGGGCCCGCCGTATGGGCGCCGTCCTGCTTTTCGCCGAGCGATTGCGGGTTGTCGAAACCGAACCACACCACCGTCACGAGGTCGGGGCTGAAGCCCGCGAACCAGCCATCGTTGAAATTCTGCGTGGTGCCCGTCTTGCCGGCCAGCGGCCGGTCGAAACCCGCGCCGACCGGCGCTCCGGTGCCGTATTTGATGACGCCCTGCATCATCTTGAGCACCTGGAACGCGCTTTGCGGATCGGCCAATTGGGTGCGCGGATCGTCCAGCGTCGGCGGCTGGTTGGGGTCGCCGGCGCCGGTCACCAGGCTGGTCGGGCGCCAGATCACGTGGCCATCACGGTCCTGCACGCTGTCGATCAGGCTGGGCACGATCTCGCGGCCGCCTTCCTCCAACCCGGCATAGGCGCCGGCCTCGCGCAGCACCGTCGTCTCCACCGCGCCCAACGCCGCGGGCAGCACGTGCGGCATCGAATCATAGATGTGAAAGCCGATCGCCGTCTTGGCCACCGCGTCCATGCCGATATGCTGGGCCACGCGCACGGTCACCAGGTTGAGCGACTGTTCGAGTGCCACGCGCAAAGGTGTCGGGCCGCCATAGGTCAGCTCGTAGTTCTCCGGGTGCCAGTCGCCCATCGAGAACGGCTCGTCTTCGAAGCGCGCGCTCGGCGATATCCCCTGTTCCATCGCGGTCAGATACACGAATGGCTTGAACGAGCTGCCCGGCTGGCGCTGCGCCTGGGTGGCGCGGTTGAACTTGCTGCCGGCGGCGTTCCAGCCACCCGACATCGCGAGCACACGCCCGGTGCGCGGGTCGAGGCTGACGAGCGCGCCTTCCACCCGGGGGATCTGGCGCAGCGTCAGCCGATCGAGCGAGATCGTGGCCGGATGCAGGTGGGCAACACCGCGGCGGGCGGCGCGATGCTCGGGCAGCCGCATCTCGACGGTACCGTCCTTCGGCTCGACCATGACGATGTCGCCGGGCTGAACCACGTCCGACATGCGATGCGGCGTGGGCCCGGTCTCGCCATTGCCGTGCGTCGGCCGCGCCCAGCCGAGGTCGGACAATTCGATTTCGCCTTGCCGCGAGCCTGCCGGATCGGTCCCGGACGCCGGCGTCAGATAGCCCAGACGCGCGGTGTCGTAGCGTCTCGTCGAGCACCACGGCCAGGCGCCACTCGGGCAGCATGCCGCCCGGGGCCGCGATACGGGAGAGTGCATCGGCCCAGTCGCCGGTCAGCGACGCCATGCTGCCGATACGCGCGACCGGCCCGCGCCAGCCGCCATGGGCATGGTCGTAATGCATCAGCCCGGCACGCAAAGCAGTGTCGGCCATCGCCTGCAACCCGGCATCCAGGCTCGTGTGGACGATCAAGCCGCCCTGCGTCGTCTGGTCCTGGCCGAAACGGTCGATCAGGTTGCGCCGCACCTCCTCGCCGAACCATTCGCTGCCGGGCACGGTCGCCGGCGGCCGGTAGGCGTTGGGCACCAGCGGTTCGGCATGGCCGGCGTCCGCGTCGGCCTGGCTGATCGCGTGGGTCTCCACCATACGGTCCAGCACCCAGTCGCGGCGGGTCTTGGCAGCATCGGGGAAGCGGAACGGGTTGTAGTTGGTCGGCGATTTCGGCATCGCGGCCAGCATCGCCGCCTCGGCGACCGTGAGCCGGTCCAGCGGCTTGTCGAAATAGGTCTGTGCGGCGGCGACGACGCCATACGCGTGCTGACCCAGATAGGTCTCGTTCAGGTACAGCTCGAGAATGCGCTGCTTGGTCAGCACGTGCTCAAGCCGCAATGCCAGCAAGGCCTCTTTGATCTTGCGGTCGTAGTTCAGCGCGTCCGACCCCAGCACCATGTTGCGCGCGACCTGCTGGGTGATGGTCGAAGCGCCGATCGGGCGGCGGGCGGCGCCAATGCGCTGCAGGTCGGTCATCGCGGCGCGCGCGATCGCGAAGGGGTCGATGCCCTTGTGACTATAGAAATTCTGGTCTTCGGCGGCGATGAAGGCGAGCTGCACGCGCTGCGGAATGGCGGTGATGGGCGCGAAGATGCGTCGCTCGGTGGCGAGCTCGGCCATCAGATGGTCGTCGCCGTCATAGACGCGGCTGAGCACCGGCGGCTGGTAGGTGCGCAGGCCATCCAGTGTCGGCAGATCGGCCGAGTAACGATCGTAGATGCTCCAGACGACCAGGCCGCCGGCCGCGATGCCCACGATGAAGATCGCGCTCACCAACCCGAACAGCCCGCGCACGAAAGCCAGCACGGGATGGGCGCGGCGTTTTTTCGGCGTCTTCGCCTGCTCCGGTTCCGACGGCACAATCAGCCGTTCGCGGTGCACGTCCATGACAGATCCAAAACCTTGTTACTAAGCGGGCTCGTTGACTTGCACGCGGGCGGCCGGGCTTCGGCGACGTGGATGCTACGCGCTTCTACCCGAGACGGACGGCCTGTGCGGGGGCGGCGAAATAGCCATCGATGGCCTGGTGGATTGCACTGGCCAACATCGCACGATGGGCCGACTGTCGCAACGCGGCTTCGTCGTGCGGGTTGGACATGAAGCCCATCTCCACCAGCACGCTCGGTATGTCGGAAGCCTTCAAAACCGCGAAACCAGCGTGCCGCGCGGGGTTGTCGAGCAGCGCCAAATGCTGCTCGAGACTCGCGACGACATGCTGCTGCATCTGTGCCGAGCCGACGCGGGTTTCGTGCAAAACCAGGCTGGCCAGTATTTCGGCGACCTGCGGCGACACACCGGCGGCGACCTCGCCGCCTGCGCGGTCGGCCGCGTTCTCATGCGCCGCCAGTGCCGCGCTCTGGGCGTCGGATGCATTGCCGGCCAGCGTATAGACGCTCGCGCCGCGCACCTCGCGACGGGCGACCGCGTCGGCATGCAGCGAAATAAACAGGGCCGCCTTGTTCGCCTGGGCGATGGCGACCCTGTCCTCCAGCGGAATGAACACGTCGTTCTCGCGTGTGAGCGCCACGCGATAGCGGCCGCTGGCCCGCAGGCGACGCGCGAGTTCTCCGGCCGCGGCGAAGGCGATGTGCTTTTCGAAGGTGCCCGAGACGCCGATGGCACCGGGGTCTTTGCCGCCATGGCCAGGGTCGATCACGATCATCGGGCTGGTCCGCGACGAAACGGGGTGGCGCGCGGCGCGGCCGGCGGCGCTGGCGGTCACCGCGGGCAGGATCAGCGCGGCGCCGAAACCACGACCGAGCAGCAGACGGCGGGTAAACACAGGATCTCGCATGTCTCTGCTTAACACGGGACGTTCGCACGATTGGATTAGTCGTTGATGAATCGTGAGACATGTCGGGGCAGGAGGGGAGAACATTTCGGCTGGCGCGCCGTTCGCCACGCAGCGCCCCATCGTTCCTCTTGCAGGCCGATGAGCTTTGCTGCATGTGTCAAGAGCGTGCAGCCTTCTTTCGAAGGCGCCGCAGACCGCGCGCTTTGCGCGCCAGATCCCGAAGGCCATGGCAGCACACCGCAGCGTCGCGACACAATTTCGGATTACCGCCCCGGCTTCCGGCCGGCCAGGCGCCCGAAATCGCCGGCGTTGCATGCGCGCCTGGCTCGTCTGCCTTCCCCTATCGGCCTTGCCGGCCGCGCGCTCCGCCTGTCCAGGACAGTCGATCTGCCGTGTGGCGCCGGGCCCCCGGAGCATCAATCTTTATGACCAAGCGCCTTCTCATCGACGCCAGCCACGCGGAAGAAACCCGCGTCGTGGTGCTGGACGGTAACCGCCTCGAAGATTTCGACGTCGAAACCCAGTCTCGCCGGCAACTCAAGGGCAACATCTACCTCGCCAAGGTCGTTCGGGTCGAACCCAGCCTGCAGGCGGCGTTCGTCGAATATGGCGGCAATCGCCACGGCTTCCTCGCGTTCGGCGAAATCCACCCGGACTACTACCAGATCCCGGTGGCCGATCGGCAGCGCCTGATCGAGATGCAGGAGGAGGAGGCGCGTGCCGAGGAAGCCCGCGCCGACCAGGAAGACGACGAGTCGTTCGGCGATAGCGACGCGCCGGCGCAGGCGGTCGAAACCTATCTCGACTTGTCCGAAGAGCCCGCCGGCGATGCCGACGGGCAGCACGCCGACAGCACTGTCCACGACGCGCCCGATACACACGCCGAGCCGGGCGAAGCGCAGCCGCTCAGCATCGCGCACGACAGCGTCCAGGGCGAACTGCTCGATCCGCCGCCTTCCCAGCACGCCGAACCGGCCGCGCCAGCGGATTCGCCCGCAGCGCCCGAGGGCCCGCGCCCGAGCCGGTCGAGATGCCGAGCCTCTACGCTGTCGGCGTCGATATTGCGCCCGAAGCAGCCGAGCCGGCCGTGCCGAGCGAGACCGACGATGCGCCGACCGCGAACGCCGAGCAGAACCAGCCGCAAGCCGAGCAGATCGACGGCGGCACGCGTATCCGCCAGATCGAAGGTGACGACCAGCAGGCACCGGAGATGCTGGGCGGCGAGCACGACCATGCCGACGAGACACGCACGCCGCGCCAGCCGTCGCGCTATCTGCGCAGCTACAAAATCCAGGAAGTCATCCGCCGCCGCCAGATCCTGCTGATCCAGGTCGTCAAGGAAGAACGCGGCACCAAGGGCGCGGCGCTGACCACCTATATCTCGCTCGCCGGCCGCTACTGCGTGCTGATGCCGAACTCGCCCCGCGGCGGCGGCATTTCCCGCAAGATCACCTCGACCGCCGACCGCCGCCGCCTCAAGGAAGTCACCGCCGAACTCGACATCCCGCGCGGCATGGGCCTGATCGTGCGCACCGCCGGTGCCGCGCGGCCCAAGCCCGAAATCAAGCGCGACGGCGAATATCTGCTCCGCCTGTGGGACGACATACGCGAGCAGACGATGCAGTCGATGGCGCCGGCGCTGATCCACGAGGAAGCCAGCCTCATCAAGCGCGCCATACGCGACGTCTATTCGCGCGACGTGGACGAGCTGATAGTGGACGGCGAAGAGGGCTGGCGCGCCGCACGCGACTACATGCGCATGCTGATGCCGGCGCACGTGAAGAAGGTGCAGCTCTGGCCGTCGAACGCGCAGCCGCTGTTCGCCCAGGCCCAGGTCGAGTCGATGCTCGACGCGATGCTGAACCCTACGGTCCAGCTACGGTCAGGCGGCTACCTGGTGATCAACCAGACCGAGGCGCTGGTCGCCATCGACGTCAATTCGGGCCGTTCCACGCGCGAACGCGGCATCGAGGAGACGGCGCTGCGCACCAATCTGGAAGCCGCCGACGAGGCCGCGCGCCAGTTGCGCCTGCGCGATCTCGCCGGGCTCATCGTGATCGATTTCATCGACATGGAGAGCAAGAAGCATAACGCGATGGTCGAACGCCGGATGGCGGACGCTCTGAAGAACGACCGCGCGCGCATCCAGATCGGCCATATCAGCCATTTCGGCCTGCTCGAGCTCAGCCGCCAGCGCCTGCGCCCGTCGCTGGCCGAGACCAGCCTGAATGTGTGCCCGCATTGCGGCGGCGCCGGCCATGTCCGCAGCACCGAGAGTGCCGCGCTGCATGTTCTGCGCGAAATCGAGGAGGAAGGCGGCAAGCGCCGGGCGGCCGAAATCCTGGTGCACGTGGCGGGTGCCACCGCATTGTTCATTCTCAACAACAAGCGGCAGCGCCTGTCGGAAATCGAGCTGCGCTATGCCATGCGCGTCTGTTTCGCCGCCGACGAGAGCCTGTTGCCGGCGCAGACCCGAATCGATCGCCTGCGTGCCGCCGTGCCGCAGGACCTGCTGCCGACGCCCGTCCCGCAGACCTATCAGGCGACCGAAGACGATGTGGCCGAAGCCGACGGGAGCGACGACGACGAGGATGTCGTCATGGAACAGCAGCCCGAGCCCGCGACCGCGGCGGCCGCACCTGCCGTGCCGGTGGGGGACTACACGTCCGACCCCGACCACGTGCCCGGCGAGACCGCCGCGGAAGGCGAGCAGCGGCGCCGGCGGCGCCGTCGCCGGCGCCGTGGCGGCCGACGTGACGAGAACATGGCTGCCGATGCGTCGGCGCCGATCCTGGAAGGATCCGAGCAACCCGACATCGTGGAAGCGGGCGACCCGAGCGGCCCCGCACAGCCCGTGCCCGGTCACGACGAAGCTGCCGAGGCGGTAGCCGAAGCGGCCGACCTGCCGCAGCAGGCCGAAGCGTTCGAGCCAAGCGATGCGGTCGCCGAGGGCGACACGGCGCGTCCCAAGCGTGGCCGCCGGGGGGGGCGCCGTCGGCGCAAGCCGGGCGAAGAGGCTGCCGGTGCGGTGCCGGATGGCGAGATCGCCGACGAACCGGCGCAGATGGCACCAGTCTATGTGCCACCGACTTACACGCCGTATGTCGGGCCGACGCCGGCCGATCCGTTTGCGATGGGTGGCATGGATATTTTCGACGTGCTCGAGCAGGCCGAGCAGCGCAAGGAGGCCCTTGTGGTGGCCGAAGCGCCCCAACCGCCGGTGGTTCAGCCGATACTGGTGGCAGAGGCGCCGGCTACGGCAAAGAAGGGCTGGTGGCGCAGGTAGAAAGTAAGCAGGCGGGTTCTTTCTGAAAACAGAATCAAAAAACGTCTGCTCCGCTATCGCGAGCTCGCCATAGCGGAGCAGACCTTTAGGAAAGGACTGCTTTCTTCCCCCTCAAGCGCCGAACCCCCGCCGCCTGCTGTTCCCACCAACTCCCTGACGCCATCGCCTCTTCAGCCGACGGGTCCCCGGTCGGCGCATAGTCCCGCCCGAAATCCGCCGAGCCGAACATCATGTCCCAGAACGGAAAGATCGCTCCGTAATTGCAGCTCCGTTGCCCCGCCGCGCGGATGCCGTGATGGGCGCGGTGGAAGCGTGGCGAGACCAGCAGCCGATTGCCCAGCCAGCCAAACCCGACGCGTGCGTTGGCGTGGCTCATGCTTTCCAGCAGGCGCAGCAGCAGGATGATGAGCGGGAACTGCATCGGCGGGATGCCGATCAGCAGGCCGAGCAGCATGAACCAGCAGAACGCGATGACATCGTCGAGCACGTGGTTGCGGTCGTCGGACCAGAACGTCATCTGCCGCTGGGCGTGATGGACGGCGTGCAGCGCATACCACCAGCGGAAATTATGGCTCAGGCGATGGCGCCAATAGTCGGCGCAATCCAGGATCAGCACGTAGATGCAGAAGGTCAGCGCCTGCCGGCCCATCAGGACCGGAAACAGGCCTTCTAGCGTCGGCGGCACGTAGCCGTGGTCGGTGACCCAGCCGTTCAGCCAGACCTGCAACTGATAGAAGAGAACGAAGGTGACCAGTGGCATAACGCCGATGCGCGAGATCAGCGTGTAGAAGACATCCACGGTCACCACGCGCTGGTCCGGCCATCGCTCCAGACGGGCCAGCCGCTCCATCGGCCAGCAGATCGCCAGCATGAGCACCACCTGCGCCACGCCATACAGCGCGAACAGCAGCCAGCCATAGCCGATGTCTTCCCACTGCATCATATCGAGCCGATACAGCAGCGGAATCAGGAACGCTTCGTGCAGGCGGCCGGCCAGAATAGGGAAAGGGTCGAACATGCCTGATGAAGATAGCATGCTGAACACGAGCCGACAGGCCACACGCGCAACCAGGTTGGCATTGTGTTCTTGCTGCACACCCGGCATTGACGGTTTTCAGCACAGGCTACCGGCGCAGGCTTTGGAAACAGTGGACGACTGAATGACCGCCAAACGTATCCTCGTCGTCGAGGACGATTTCCTGATACGCATGACACTGACCGAGGCATTGGAAGGCGACGGTTTCGTCGTGATCGAGGCCGATAGCGGCGAGGCGGCGCTGGTTCAGCTGCGGTCCGACCGCACGATCGACCTGCTGCTGACCGACATGCAGCTCTCAGGCAGCCTCAGCGGGCGTGCCCTGGCCGACGCGATCCGCGCCGAGAACCTGATCATGCCGATCATCTTCATGACCGGAAGGCCGGACAGGATCGGCACGATCGACCCGGAACGCGAGCTGATCGTGCCCAAACCCTATCTGCCGTCCGAGATCTGCGCGGCGGCGGCCAAGATGATCGCCCGCACCTGAACCCGGCAAGGCACCCCCGGGATGTGCCGGGGGTGCCTTGGGCTTTAGTGACCCGGCGGCTGCTTGTGCTCCGGCCCCGGCCGCGGCCCGGGATGCGGCGGCTCGGCGCGCGGTGCGGGATGCGGCGCTTCGGCGCGCGGCGGCGGGCGTGGTGCCTCGGGCCTCGGTGCAGGTGGCCGCGGTGCAGGGCGGGGCGCTTCAGCATGCGGCTGCGGACGTGGTGCCTCCACATGCGGAGCCGGACGCGGCGCTTCCGGACGTGGTGCCGGGCGCGGCGCCTCTGCGTGAGGAGCCGGCCGTGGCGCCTCGGGGCGCGGAACCATGCGCTGCGGCTCCGGACGCGGTGCAGGGCGTGGTGCCTCGGCACGCGGCGCTGGACGCTGCATCTGAGGGTGCTGCTCGGGCCGGGGCGCCTGAACGCGCGGCTCTGGACGCGGTGCCTCGGCATGCGGCGCCGGACGCCCCGGTGCCGGACGCCCCTGCTCCGGACGGGCCTGGCCAGGGCGGGCCTGCTCAGGACGCGCTTGCTCTGGACGCGCTTGCTCTGGGCGCGATTGCTCTGGGCGCGATTGCTCTGGGCGCGTCTGCTCAGGCCTGCCAGGCGCCGGACGGTTCAGGTTCGGATTGCGCTCGCCGGGACGCAACGCCTCGCCGCCGACACCTGGCCGGGGTGCCTCTGCGCGCGCCGGCGGTCGGTTCAGGTCCGGGCGGCCTTGCCCACCTGCACGCAGCGCAGGGCCGGGTGCACCCGGACGCGGCACCTCGCCACGATTGGTCTCGGCCGGATTTGGTGCGCGTCCCTCTTTCGGCAGCCTGTTGTCCGGCCCACCCCTCTGCCCACCGATTTGCGGCGGGACGGCGGGACGGCCGGCTCCGGGTGCCCGCAGCCCAGGCAATGCGCCCGGCTCGCGTGAACCAGGCTCGCGTGCACCCGGCTCACGTGCACCGGGCCCGCGCGCGCTGCCGACTGCACCCGGCACGTCGTTACGCTGTGGCTGACCACGCTCGTTCAGGCCGCGCCCGGCGTTCTGCCCAGGCACCTCGTTGCCCGGCCGTCCGCGCAGATCGCCATTGCGGCCAACCTGGCCGCCAGGCGCCTGACCATTGCGCACCTCGCCAGCCGGCACGGCGCGAACGCCGGGCGGCGGCCCGGCCCGACGCAACTCGGGCACGGCGCGCACCCGCTCGCCCTCGGGCGCTATGCGTGGTCCTGCCAAAGCAGCATGGACCGGCCGTTCCGGCAACGACACATTATAGCGCCGTGCCGCCGCACGCGGCAGGTTCGGCGTCTCGGCCGTCGGCGCCACCGGCAGGCGGCCGTAGATCGGCCGGGCGTGTTCGAGCGCGCCTACCGGCAACGGACGCGCGATGCCTTGGAGTTGCTGGCCACGGGTGAAGGCGGCGGCCGGCGCGACCGTCGCAAAACGCTGGTTGATGAACACGTTGCGGTTGATCGTGGTGTTGTTGACGACCGTCGTGTCGCGGTAATTGTAAGTCGGCCCACGCTGGATGATCTCGCGCGGCACGCCGTAGGGCGCGTTCACCCGGGCGAAGTAATCCGACCGCACGTGATACCACGGGTAATAGGGTTCACGCGGGCCGAGCGGGATCCAGGCGGGTGCATAGCCGCCGACGCCGAAACTGATCGAGGCACCGGCCAACGCCGCGCCACCCACATCGACGAAGCTGACCAGCGCCGGCGAATAGACCGGATAGGCCGACACGCCGACTTCGACGGAAGCGGCCTCCTCCCCGGCGACCCAGCCCCAGCGATCGTTCACCTGCACCCAGCGGCCGTAATGGAAGGGCGCGAAACCCCAGCGTGCATTGTCCACCCACGTCCAGCCCCAGGGCTGCACGTACGACCAATGGCCGTCGCGATACGGCGCCCAGTTGCGCGCGACGTTGTTCGGATACCAGACCTGGCCGTATTGCTGTGTCTGGGTGAAGTTGCCATAGGTTTGCAGGTCGGCGGCGCCCGTCATGTATTGCACCTGGCGTGGCACCGCGGCGGCGAAGTGCCGGCGCGCGGGCGCACGCAGCATCGATTGCAGGAACGCGTCCTGCTCGATCTGGCCGACGGAGCCCTGCAACGTGTCGCTGCCGCCGATCGTGGCGGTCTGCTGTGCGGCCACATCGAGCTCGAGATTGGTGCCGGTAATGTGCGCGGCACCCTGCACGACGGTGATCATCGTCGCGTCGTTGGTGTCGCCGGCCACGATCTCGTAGATGCCCGGCTGGGTGATCTGCACGGCCCCGCGGGGCGTGTTGAACGTGACCGTCTGGTTCGGCTGCAGGCTCGCCAGGTTGAGGAACGAGGCGCCCTGCGGCTCGGTGATGACGATCTGACTCGCGTCGATGGCGCCCATGTCGAGTTCGGTCGACGAATCCATCACCAGCCGGTCATCGGCGATTTCCAGCGTCGCCTGAGCCTGCGGCTCGGTCCAATACGATTCGCCGTTGGTCACCGGGTAGTTCAGCGTGGCCGCACTCCACTGCGTCTCACCGGCCGAATGGAACGAGACGGTGCCATGGATATCGGCGATGCGCCCGGCCAGTGCCGGCGGATCGACATTCGGGTCGCCGGCCTGCTCGGCACCTGGAGGGGCGGCCGGCTGTGCGAAGGCGGGGATGCAAGCGCCGAGCGTGAGGCTCGTGGTGGCGAGTAGCAGGCTCAGGCGCATGAGCCTCGTAGGTGCGTACATGGCGGAAACTCCGTTTTCGATCCGAGGCGAACGATCGCCTTGCCTGCAATCAACCGCGCGACTGTGGCGGGATCGAGACGGACGGGTAACGTGGCGTAACACAAGGTGGTTGCGGCCGTGACATAGTGTGACTCGGCCCGAAACCGGGTGACTTGGCCGGAATTGCTCCTCATCTATGGGACTAGAAATCCGGCGACGTCACCGGAGAGCAAGGACATATTCGATGATCGGACGCATTCTTCGCCGCGCGGCGTTGCCGGCGGCGCTACTCGCAACCACCGTGCTTGGCGGCTGCTACGCCTACCCCGCCGGCTACTACGGTGGCGGTTATGGCGGCGGGTACTATGCCGGCGGCTACCCTGCCGGCTACGGCTATGGCTACCCGGGGTATATAGGCACCGGCGTGTTCGTGGGCGGCTGGGGCGGTTACTACCGCGGCGGCTGGGGCGGCTTCTACAATCATGGCTGGGGCGGCTACTATGGCGGCCATTACGGCGGCTGGGGCGGCGGCTATCATGGTGGCGGCTTCCATGGCGGTGGCGGATTCCATGGCGGTGGCGGATTCGGCGGCGGGCATGGCGGCGGCTCTTTCAATCCCGGCGGTTGGCACCACTGATCCTGGCCAGCCCGGTTGATCGGGGAAGCGTCCTCGGTTAACCGGGCTGATCGTCTGCTGGAGAGGTAAGCGTGTCCGACCAACCGCCGCCGGAGAACGGCCGGGGCAAGATCGCCGCCCTGCTGGCCATCGTCCTGCTGATCGCCGGCGGCATCTGGCTCACGCATCGATTGAGCGATACGGCATCGATCCAGGATTGCGTGTCCACCGGGCGCCACGATTGCGGGCCGTGACGGGCGGTTTGCCGCCGATTTCACCCGGCCGATTGAACCACGCCCGCTTCCAAACGTCATCGCACAGACTTATTGCTGCGCAATGACCGGTTCACATGCGAGCCGTGGTGATGGCGGCGTGCCGCTCGACGATGCGGCGGCCTGGACAGGACGGGATGCAGTTCCAGAAATACGGCGAACATCTCCGCCCGATGGCGCACAGATCCGGCTTGCCTGATGCGGTCGCGCTCGGCGGCGCTGCTTGCGAGCGTGACTGGCTCGGCTCGCTGAGCTGCCTGGATACGGTGGCGGCCGAGATGTTGGCACGCCGGAACGAGGCGTTGCGTGCAGGCCTGCGCGGCAATATCGACCCTTGCGAGGGGGCGCACGGCCAGGCCCTCCTGCCGGAAGGGTTGGATCGCCTGCTGACGCCGACCGAGTTTCTGCTGGCCAGCGGCGGTGATGACCGGCTGACCCTGAACCCCGCCACCGGCCTGAACCGCTACCAATGTGCGCCCTGGCCCCGGCCGGAGGTGATCGCCTTCGGGTCGTGCACCGCGTCCAGCCCCTCCCCGCGTGCGTTCGCGGCCGCCGAACAAGGCCGGCGCGCTTTGGTGGAGAGTGCGATCGCGGTCGGCACCACGCAGGCGCTCGCGGCGGCGACCAAGGCGACGGAAGAAGCTGTGCTCGACTATTTCCAGGTGGCCGACCTGGCCTGCGCCTTGCTGACCGCGTCGGGCACCGATGCGGCCCTCGCGGTGACCGGCCTGCTGCAGGCCGAGTGGCCGGACGAGGCGCTCACGAGTGTGCTCGTCAGCCCTGCCGAGACCGGCAGCGGCGTGCCGCTGGCGGTGCAGGGCCGGCATTTCGCCCCGATGTCTCCCGATGGACGCCGCGTCGAGAAGGGCGACCCGCTGCCAGGGTTGTCCATCAGCCCGAAACTGCGGGTGGTGGCGTTGCGCGGCGAGGATGGCCAGGCACGCGCGCCGGCCGACATCGTGCGGTCGTGCGAAGCCGAGATCGTCGCTTCCCTCGGTGATGGCCGTGCCGTGCTGCATGCCATCGACGGGTCCAAGACCGGCCTGGCTGCTCCGGACCGGCCTGCCCTGCTGCGGTTGGCCAAGCGCTTTGGCGATCGGTTGGACGTGGTGGTCGACGCCTGCCAGGCGCGGATCGAGCCGGCGCTGGTGCGCTGGTACCTGTCCCAGGGCTTCATCGTGCTGGTGACCGGTTCCAAATTCTTCGCGGCACCAGGTTTTTGCGGCGCGGTTCTGTTCCCGCGCGCCCGCCTCGCGTGTCTTGCGGCGCAGCGCCGGCTGGCCAGCGGCGTGTCGGCCTATATGCGGCAAGATGGCGGGCTCGGCTCCCGCCTCTGCCCCGGGCTGTTGCTGCGCTGGGCGGCGGCGCTGAGCGAGATGCAGGCGTTCGCGTGCCTCTCGCCCGAGCAGGTCGGCCACCGTCTCGACATGCTGGGCGACGCGGTGCGCTCGGCACTCGGGCGCGACCCGCGTCTCGAGCTGATCGATGCGCCGCGGCCGGCCGGCATGGGCTGGTCGGACAGGCGCAGCGTGTTCACCTTCTGCGTGCATGCACGCGACCGCCGGCTGAGCATGGCTGAGCTGCGGCCGATCTATCTCGATTTGCAGAACGCCGGGGCCGAGGCCGTGGCAGATGGCGCGTCTGGCCCGGCCGATCCGGCAAACTGCCAGATCGGTCAGCCGGTCGAGCTCGGTGGCCCGTCGCTCGGTGGCCTGCGCATCGCCATCAGTGCCGCGCAGGTCACCGACCGGATGGACCCCACAGCCGCCTTGCACGCCACCATCGCCAAGCTGGGCGGCCTGCTCGATCGCCTGGAGGCGACGCGGCGAATGGACCGTTTCGGCAGGCCCGCTTTGGTCAGCCTCTGAGCGCGGCGCCACGCCCGAGCCTGAAGCCTTGGCGGATCGCCCAATCCACCTGAGCCGTGCGGTCGAGCCCTGTGGCCACGAACCGTGTCCTCGGCCCGACCTGCGGCCAGGGTGTCGCTTGCGTGCCAACGGGCGGGCAGGCGAGGTGCACCAGATCGAAATCCAGCCGCTTCAGGTCCAGCAGCGACAGCAACGATAAGGCGGCCCCCGCCAGCGCGATGCGGTAGCCGCGCGCCTGGGCGAACCGGCGGGCAAAATCGAAGCTCGCGACATCGCTCAGTATGTCGACGCCATCCATGTCGAGGATGATCTGTCCGCGCAGGGATAACGGCAACGCCTCGTCCAGCCGCAGGAACTCCGGTGAGAGGATGGTTTCCGTGTTGAGCTGCAAGGCGAACGCACCGGTCCCGCGCAGCTCGCGCGGCCCGGTCAGCATTGCGAGCATGCGGCGGTCCAGGATGCGGGTCAGCCGGCGGTAGAGCCATGGTTCGGCACGCAGGTCCACGCCGGGGCATAGGCTTTCGGCCACCTCGTCCACCGCCACCGTGCGTTCCTCCCACGCAATCGTGGGCGATGCGTCGCCGAGCTGCATCACCGGGCGCCAGCGCGTCAGGCTCGCCATGTCCGTCTGGGCCAGGCGCATTTCAAGGCCCGCGAGTTCGGCCAATTCCAGCTTGCGTCCGATGGCCGGCGGGGCGCGGGCCGCGTGGTTGCGGGCGATCTCGTCCAGCAGGCACGGGGCTTGGTCCGGCAGATCGTAGAGCGTCAGCAACTCACCGGCGGAAGATGGATTGCCGTCCGGCTGGCCCGCCAGGAGATGCTCCAATGCCGCGCGTGCGCCGGCGATTTCGGCACCATCGCCGCCGCGCCAGACGATCACCACGCGGCCGTGCGGCAGGTGGAAGCTTCGCGCGCGATCGGCGTGGGCGAGGCCCGCCACGGCCTCGCGCGCCAGGCGGCGATGGTGGGGCTTGGCCAGGGAAGGCGGCAGCCGGTCCAGATGCAGCAACGCGGCACGGCGGTGGATGCCGGCCTGCTGGCACTGGGACAGCATGAGATGGAGCGACGCCTCGTCATGCGCCTCGGCATTCAGGCGCATGCGGCCATCCTGGAGGCGGGCTCTGACATCTCGTCGAGCAAAGCCGGATGGGTGCAACCGGCGCGGCCCGGGCCTGCCGCACCTGCCCGCCCGAGGCACTGAGCCAGCGTGCAGGCGGACGCACCGCCGCAGTGCTGCATACGGGTGGCGGCCTGCACCCGGTCGGGAAACGAGCCGGCAAACAGATCGACGCCCGATGCCTGCCCCCAGGCGATGGCCTGCTCGCAATCCACGTCGGTCATGATCAGGCGCGGCGAACGCTGGCCGGCACGCGGACGGCGGCGGGTCTGGGCCGGCCAGGCCTCGCGGAGGTGCGCCGACCACGGCGCGATCGCGAAATCGGCGCCGAACTGTGCCGTATCGACCAGGCCGATGGTCAGCGGATCGGCGAACACGATCGCCAGCCGGCATCGCGTCAGGGCAAGCACGCGGCGGGCATGGTCGAGCAGATCGAAATCGGCGGCAGCGGCCAGCAGCTTCACCCCGACCCACAGATGCAGCCCGGCTGCTTCCGCCCTGCGTGCCAAGGCCCCGAACTCCGCGCCGACGACCGAACGCAGGCTGATCTCGATCAGCACCGGCAGCGACTGCGCGATCGCCGGCCGCAGCAGGCTCCCGCCATTGGCCGGATTTTGGAGGCCCAACTCCTTCCTGCCCAGCTCCTTCGTGCCCAGCTCCTTCAAGCAGAGTGCGATGATCCGGCTGTCGGTCCACGCCGCGAAGTGCTGTGCCAGATAGCTGTCGCCCAGGGCGCCGCCGACGAGGTCGGGCGCGCGCAACGCGTCCAGACCGAGTGTCAGCGACTGGAAAGCCGGCGCCAGGCGCGCGGCGAGCGTCTGGCCGCGATCGGGCGAAAGCGACAAGCCGGTCTGGCGCCGCATCAGGGCTGCCAATGGGGCCCGCGCGACGATCTGCTGCAGCGCATCGATGCTCAGCGATTGCCGGGCCATGACGGGCGCAGGGTCGGGCCGGCCAGCCTGTGCACCCTTGCGCAGCAGGTAAGCATGCAGGCGCTCGCCGTCGCTCGCCAGATCCCACATCGAGAGGAGCCGGTCGCGATCGGGCATGTCGGCCGCGAACAGGCGCGCGAGATTGCCGGCCAGCGCGCTCGGGCTGTGCAGGCGGGCCATTTCCTCGGTCGCCTCGGGCGCGCACAGCAGCACCAGATCGTGGTTGGCCAAGTCGAACACCTGGCCGGCGTAGCGCTGCGCGGTATCGTGCAGCAGCACGCGTGCCACCCGTAGATGATGCACACGTGGCGCGGGCAGGCGGGAGAGATGCAGGACGAGCACGATTTTCGGGGTGGCGCCGCGGACCGCGCGATCATGCGCGTCCCAGAGCTGGCGTTCGGTGCCACCCAATGCCGCAATGGCCGGGCGGGCGGCACCGCCATCGCGGGAAGGCACGCCACTGTTCACGACAATCCGCTCCCCTCCCGCCGCGCGCCTGCCGATTGCCGGCTTGCCCGCGTCCTGGTGTAAGCTGCCATGGATATGGTTGAATCCTCGTTAGCGCCCGCAAGCCTGCGCCCGGGCTTGCGCGTGTACGCCGTGGGCGACGTGCATGGCTGCCTGGACCGGCTGGTCGCCCTGCATTGGGCGATCACCGCGGACATGGCCGCATCGCCCGCCGCCGAGACGGTGCTGATCCATCTGGGCGACTATGTGGACCGCGGGCCCGACAGTGCCGGCGTGATCTGGCTGCTGACTGGCACGGTGGCGCCACCCGTCAGCCGGCGCGTGGACCTGCAGGGCAACCATGAGGTGATGATGGTGCAGGCGCTCGCCGGCGACACCAGAACGGCCGAGACCTGGATCGAGAATGGCGGCGGCACGACGCTGGAGAGCTACCGCGTGCCGAGCTCGGCCAGCATCGCCGAATGGGGCCGGACTGTCCCGATCGTGCACCGTCAATGGATGAAGACGCGCGAGCTGACACACCGCGAAGGCGGCTACCTGTTCGTGCATGCGGGCATCCGGCCGGGCCGCAAGATGTATCGCCAGAGCCCGGACGATTTGCTCTGGATCCGCGAGCCGTTTCTTTCAAGCAAGGAACGTCACCCGCAGGTGGTGGTGCATGGCCACACGCCGACCGACAATCCCGAGGTGCGGCCCAACCGGATCGGGATCGACACCGGAGCGGCGCTCGGCGGCCGGCTGACCTGCCTTGTGCTGGAGGAGAACAGACTGCGCTTTCTCACCGCCTGATCGTGCAGCGAGGACTTGGAGACCCGGCCACCGATACCGCCGTGCCAGGAATTCGACTTTCCGCTACTCTGGTCGATGACACTATTGGCAAAAGTCGGCTTGCATCGCGCGCGGCCGACCGATAGGCATGACCGCAATGAGCGACGAAACGTTACCGGCCATTGATGGCGAGCTTGCGGACGCCATACCGCGGCTGACCCGGGCGAGCGTTCTGGTCGTCGGCGATGCGATGCTCGACCGCTACGTGTACGGCAGCGTTGCGCGCATCAGCCCCGAAGCGCCCGTACCCGTGCTCTCTGTGGACCGCGAGCTTGCCTTGCCGGGCGGCGCGGGCAACGTGGTGCGCAACCTCACCGCGCTGGGCGCCGCGGTCGCCTTCGTCTCGGTCCTGGGTGACGACCAGGCCGGATCGGACCTCACCGGCCTGATCGGCGGCCAGCCGAACGTGGAGCCCTGGCTGCTGGTGCAAGGCGGGCGTTGCACCACGGTCAAGACGCGCTTCATCGCCGGCGGCCAGCAATTGCTGCGTTCCGACCAGGAAGTGACCGGCGCCATCCATCCCAAGCTCGCCGAGCGCATGCTGCGCATCGCCGGCGACGCGCTGGCGGCGACCTCGGTGACCGTGCTGTCCGACTACCGCAAGGGCGTGCTCGGCGGCGACGTCGCGCGCCAGATCATCGAGGCGGCGCGCAATGCCGGCCGGATGACGATCGTGGACCCGCGCGGGCCCGATTTCGACCGTTACGCAGGCGCCGACGTGGCCGCACCCAGCCTGCGCGAACTGACCGCGGTGACCGGCATGAGCGTGGGCACCGACGAGCAGATTGCCGCTGCCGCGTCGTGGCTGCGCACCGCGCACGGGTTCGGCGCGGTCGTCGTCAAGCGCGGCGCGGACGGCCTGACGCTGGTGAGTGCCGAGACGGAACTGCATGTGCCCTCCGCGGTCAGCGAAGTGTTCGACCTTGCCGGCTCCGGCGACACGGTGATCTCCGCACTGGCGGCGAGCCTGGCCATCGGCTGCAAGCTTCCGGTGGCCGTGCGTCTGGCAAACCTGGCGCTCGGCGTCTCGGCCGGCCAACCGGGCATGGCAGTGGCGCAGGGCACCGACCTGCTGGCGATGCTGACACCGCAAGGACGCGCACTGCGCAAGATCGTGGCGACCGAAGTGGCCGTCGAGCAGGTGGACCGCTGGCGGCGCATGGGCTTGCGCACCGCGCTCATCACCGCCGCACCCGACCGGTTCAGCCGCGCCCGGCTCGATACCGCGCGTGCCGCCTGCGACCGGCTGGTGCTAGGGCTGGAACACCCGGCTTTGTCGGATCAGGACGACCGGATGAAGCGCATTCTGGCCGAAGCCGCCGGCCTGGCAGCCGTCGACCTGATCTGCATCGTGCCCGAAGGCACGCATTTGGACACGCTACGCCAGCTCCGGCCCGATCTGCTGATCAACTCAGTGCCGCAACCCGACGCCGCCGAACTCGTCCGCGGCTGGGGCGGCGAGGTCGTCGCCGGCTAAAGTCGCAAAAGTCTTCTGGTTCAGAAAAAACGGCAATCTTTCTTATTCGCAGGCTAGCGCGAACCGGTCCACCGGATCGATCACCGCCTCCAACCGGCAGGCCGCCAGGCTCGCAAACCGCTGCAGCAAAGCCCGCCGGCGCGCCGGCGCCATCGGATGGCGCGCAGGCTCGCGCAGCACGGCCGCCTCATGCCCGGCTGTCACGATCAGCCCTACATCGGCCGGTAACAAAGCCTGCGGAAAATCGGCATCGACGGCAAAATACAGCGTGTCGGAGAAGTCGCGATACTCGGGCCACTTGCTGTCGGTAAGGAAATCGACCGCACCGGACTTCACCTCGATGCAGGCGAACTCGCCGTCGCGCCGCAGCGCCAGAATGTCGGCGCGCCGGCCGTTCGGCAGCGAGACTTCGTGCAAAGGTGCCCAGCCGAGGTCGCGGCACAAGCGTGCGGCTTGCCGGCGTATGGCGGCCGAGCGTTCCGGCAATGACAATTCCATGCCAAAGCTTAGCGCAAGCGGCCATGGCCGAAAAGAACAGAAAGGGACCGCACTTTGTCCGCAGCCGCATCGCCGATCATCGCCGCCCCCGGCACCGCCCGGCAGGGCGAGATCTATCTGGGTGGCCTGAACCAGAACATGCCGCTGGTGCCCACGCAGCACGGCGCGCTCGAAGCGCGTGCCCGCGAGGCGATGTCGCCCGAAGCGTTCGCCTATGTCGCCGGCGGCGCCGGGCGCGAGGCGACGATGGCGGCCAATCTCGCGGCGTTCGACCGGGTGCGCATCCGGCCGCGGATGCTGCGCGATGTCGGCACGCGCGACCTCTCGACGACCCTGCTGGGCCGCATCCGGCCGCATCCATTGCTGGTGGCGCCGATCGGCGTGCAGGAACTGGCCCATCCGGAGGGCGACCTCGCCACCGCGCGGGCGTGTGCGGCCGTGGGCGTGCCGATGATCGTCTCCAACCAGGCAAGTCATTCGATGGAGGCGATCGCGCAAGCAGGGCAGGGCGGCGAACGCTGGTTCCAGCTCTACTGGGGCAAATCCGACGCGCTGGTCGCCAGCCTGGTGCGCCGGGCCGAAGCGTGCGGCTGCACCGCGCTGGTGGTGACGCTGGATACGGCACTGCTCGGCTGGCGCTGCCGCGATCTCGATCTTGCCTCGCTGCCGTTCCTGCACGGGCGCGGCATC
Source organism: uncultured Alphaproteobacteria bacterium (assembly GCA_963848205.1). Classification (GTDB taxonomy): domain Bacteria; phylum Pseudomonadota; class Alphaproteobacteria; order Acetobacterales; family Acetobacteraceae; genus BOG-908. The sequence continues at coordinate 250,862 of CAWKCV010000005.1, forward strand.
GCGCAATACACCTCCGACCCGGTGTTCCAATCCATGCTCGGCGAGCGCGCCAGCGACATGCACGCGGCGAGCCTGCTGTTCATGACGACCTATTCCAACCCGACCATTACCTGGGACCGGCTGAGCTTCCTGCGCCAGCATACGACTTTGCCCATCGTGCTGAAGGGCATCAACCATCCCGACGATGCCGAACTTGCCATCGCGCACGGCATGGACGGCATCATCGTCTCCAACCATGGCGGCCGGCAGATCGACGGCGCGATGGCTGCACTCGACGCCCTGGCCGATGTGGCCGCCAGCGTGCGCGGCCGCATTCCGGTGCTGTTCGACAGCGGCATCCGCAGCGGCGCCGACGTGTTCAAGGCGCTGGCGCTGGGAGCCGCTTCGGTGCTGGTCGGGCGGCCGTATGTCTATGGGCTGGCGGTGGCGGGCGAAGCGGGCGTGGCGGAGGTGCTGCGCAACATGCTGGCGGAACTGGATTTGACGATGGGGTTGGCGGGGTGTCGTGACGTGGCTGGCATCGACGGGGAGGCGGTAAGGAAGGAAGCAGTCCTTTTTTGAAAAAAGGACCCAAAAACTTCTGGATCTTCAAGAAGAGGCTGGGACGCCTTCCGTTAAGATGACCCGGTATTCGGCGCCGCGGACGCGGTGCGCTTTGGCCGCCTGATACGCCGCGCTGTTGTACCAGGCGCGGGCTGCGTCCATGGTCGGAAATTCGAGCGTCACCACGCCGTCCGTATGCGCGCCCTCAAGCGTCTCGGACGCACCGTAGAACGTGTGGACCTTGACCTCGTGCCCGGCCAGCGTCCCGCCCGCCAGACCATTATAGACATCCAACTCCGCCTGATCGACCACCTTATCCTTGGTAAAAATCAAATAAGCCGCCACCGGAACCCCCTAAACCAAACAGTCAAACGTCTTTTAGTTCTTTTCTTCAGAAAAGAACTGCCTTCCTTGCTTCTAAGCCTCCACACCTCCCGGCGACCGATTACCCACCATCGCCAGCAACTCCCGCCGTGTGGAAGGATCGTCCCGAAAAGCCCCCAGCATGCGGCTGGTCACCATGCTCACACCGGTTTTGTGCACGCCGCGCGTCGTCATGCATTCATGCGCCGCTTCGATGATCACCGCGGTGCCGCGCGGTTGCAGAACCTCGTTGATGGTATTGCAGATCTGCGCAGTCAGCTTTTCCTGTATCTGCAGGCGGTGCGCATAGGCATCGACCACGCGCGCAAGTTTGGAGATGCCCACCACGCGCCGGTTGGGCAGATAGGCGACATGCGCGCGGCCGATGATCGGCACCATGTGGTGCTCGCAATGGCTCTCCATCCTTATATCGCGCAGCAGAACGATCTCGTCGTAACCTTCGACTTCCTCGAACGTGCGCTCCAGCATAGCCACAGGGTCTTCGTCGTAGCCGCGGAAGAACTCAAGGTAGGATTTCGCGACGCGGCTCGGCGTGTCGAGCAGCCCTTCACGCATGGGGTCGTCGCCGGCCCAGCGGATCAGGGTGCGGATGGCGTCTTCGGCATCCTCCCTGCTCGGCTTGGGCTGGCTTTGCAGCGCGTGGTTCGGGGTGGGCGATGTGGGAAGGTTCAAGATCGAGGCCGTTCCAGAAATGAATTCGTTCTCTTGGCGCACGCAGGCATTTGGGGGCGGCAGGAAACTGCACAACCCGCCGGCGTTCAGTGCAGCCGGCCAGGCTGGTGCGGGCTGTCCAGGCTGAACGCGGGAATGGCGACGTCGAACGCCCCGCCGGCCGCATCGTCGCCGGCCATGGCCTGCGCCACCGCCGGGCCCTCGCCATGCGCCATCATATGATACCAGCCGACCATGAAGCCCGAGGGCGTCTCGAGCGGCGTGCCGGAGGTGTATTCGAACGCCTCGCCGGGCTCGAGCACCGGCTGTTCGCCCACCACGCCGTCGCCCTCCACGCGGAAGGTGCGGCCGGTGGCGTCGGTGATCTCCCAGGTGCGGCGCAGCAACTGCACCGTCTGTGTGCCGTGATTCTCGATGACGATCCGGTAGGCCCACACGTAGCGGTGCGATTCCGGGACCGACTGGTCTTCGAGATAGAACGAGGCCACGCGCACCTTGATGCCGCGTGTGGTGGCCGCGTATTCGCGCACGTCGTTCGCCATCGCCCGCCTACTCCGCCGCCGCGCGCAGGGTGGCCGCTTGCAGCCCCGCCTGAATGTCGTCCGCCAGGTCGGCCGGGTCTTCAAGGCCCACCGAGAGCCGGATCACGCCGTCGGTGATGCCGAGCCGGGCGCGTTCCTCGGCGCCGATCCGCATATGCGTCGTCGTCGCGGGATGGGTGACCATGCTGCGCGCATCGCCCAGATTGTTGCTGATCGCGACCATGCGCAGCGCATTGCAGAAGCGGAACGCCGCCGCCTTGCCGCCGGCCAGCTCGAAGGTCACGAGCGTGCCGCCGGCGCTCATCTGCCGCATCGCCAGCGCGTGCTGCGGATGGTCGGCGCGCGCCGGATACCACACGCGGCTCACCGCTTGCGAGGCCGCCAGCAGATCGGCCAGCGTCGCCGCGCGCGCACACATCGCCTCCACGCGCAGGCTCATCGTCTCCATGCCCTTCAGCAGCGTCCAGGCGTTGAACGGGGAGAGCGCCGGACCGGTATTGCGCACGAATGGCTGCAACACGTCCTCGATCCATTTCTGCCGGCCGAGCACCGCACCGCCCAGCACACGCCCCTGGCCGTCGATATGCTTGGTCGCCGAATACACCACCACGTCCGCCCCATGCTCCAGCGGCCGCTGCAGAAGCGGGGTGGCGAACACATTGTCGACCACCACGATCGCACCCGCCGCATGGGCCAGCTCGGCTACGCCGGCGAGGTCCACGATCTCCAGCATCGGGTTGGACGGCGTCTCGATCAGCACCAGTTGCGCCGGCCGGCTGAGCGCGCAGCGCCAGGCATCCATGTCGCCGGCATCGACGAATTCGTGGTCGATGCCGAACCTGGGCAACAACGTGGAGACGATCCAATGGCAACTGCCGAACAACGCGCGGCTGGCCACGACGCGATCGCCGGTGCGCAGATGAGCCAGCATCGACGCGTTGACGGCCGCCATGCCGGTGGCCGTCGCCCGGCACGCCTCGGCACCTTCGAGCAGCGCCATGCGTGCTTCGAACGCGGCCACCGTCGGGTTGCCGAAGCGCGAATACTGGTAGTGGGTCTGGGTGCCGGCGAACGTGGCCTCGGCCTGCTCGGCATCGTCATAGACAAAGCCGCTGGTGAGGAAGAGCGCCTCGCTGGTTTCGCCGTGCTCGGTGCGGGAGATGCCGCCGTGCAGGAGGGTGGTGGCGGGTTTTGGCATTCGCGGACATCCAGGGAGGAAGGAAGCAGTCCTTTTATGGAGAAAAGGACCAAAGAACTTTTGCTCCTTGGAGTTTTGCCAAGGGAGGGACGCTCCTGCTAGGTTTGATGGGCGCGGGTGTAGTTCAATGGTAGAACGGCAGCTTCCCAAGCTGCATACAGGGGTTCGATTCCCCTCACCCGCTCCACCTCGCCCGGCAACCCTTCGCCCGCACGCCACGTTGCGGCTGCTCTTCAATTCGAGGAGCAGTATGATGGCCCAGGGTGATAGCGACAACTCGCCGATCAACGTGACGCATGTGCTGAAGGGAATCGACTTTCCCGCCAGCCGCGACGATCTGCTGGCGCATGCCAGGAAGAACCATGCCGACAAGCATGTGCTCGAGGAAATCGGCAACATGCCCGAGCAGGACTACACGACCATGGCGGACGTCATGAAGGGCTTCGGCCAAAGCCACTGAACGGGAGCACGCGCGATGTCCGAAAAGCCGAAGACCGAGGATCATTACGACGAGGCACGCGATCTCGCCGAAGCCGCTCTGGACCAGTATGCCAAGGGCCACCCCAGGACGGGCGACAAGCTGGCGCAGGAAGCGGTGAAAACCGACCGCCACGCGGTGGAAGACCTCGTCGAGGAGTTGGGCGACGAGCCGGCCGAGGCGGGTTCACCGGCAACCACGGGCGAAGCCGACTGACATAGCGCTGCCAAGCCGTGCTAACGTTGCGCGATGAAACGGAACTGGCGGCCGGTCATCTCCTGCATGGCGGCGCTCTCCGTCTCCCCGGCGACGGTCGAGACGGTGGTGCTGATGAGGCACGCGGAAAAGCCGGCGGCCGGGCTCGGCCAATTGGACTGCCAGGGCCTCAATCGGGCGTTGGCGCTGCCGGCGGTGCTGAAGCGCCGGTTCGGCCGGCCGGACATGCTGTTCGCGCCTGATCCTGCCGCGACAAAGCCGGACGGCGCCGGCGCTTACGACTACGTTCGGCCGCTGGCGACGATCGAGCCGGCGGCCATCGCTTTCGGGCTGCCGGTGGACGCCAGCATCGCCTGGCGCGACATTGCCGGGTTGGAAAAGCGGCTGTCCGACCCTGCATTGCGCAATGCCACGGTCGTAGTCGCGTGGGAGCACAAGCAGGTAGTGGCCCTGGCGCGATCGCTGAGCGCCCATAGCGGCGGCGACCCGGCGGTTGTGCCCGATTGGGACAAGGCCGATTTCGACGGGCTATACGTGTTGCGCATCGCCCGTGGTCCGGCCGGCAGCCACACCGGCTTCCGGCGCGAGCGCGAGGGTCTGGATGGGCAGCCGACCGCCTGCCCGGGATAACCATGATGCGAGGCCGCGCAAAACCAGCAGCAAAGCCGCGCCGGCTGGCGTATAGGCGCGCGGAACAGGAGGTTCGTATGGCCGATATCGACACGATCGTCCGCGGCGCCACCGAGCTGCGCGTGGAGCGTCCGCGCCTGCACAAGGTGGTTCTGGTCAACGACGATTTCACGCCGCGCAGCTTCGTGGTGCGCGTGCTCAAATCCGAGTTCCGGCTGGGCGAGGCGCGTGCACGCCAGGTGATGAGCACCGCGCACCAGCGTGGCGCCTGCGTAGTGGGCGTATTCACCGCCGAAATTGCCGAGGCCAAGGCCACGAATGCGGTGGACCTGGCGCGCAAGGAGGGCTTCCCGCTGCTGTTCACCACCGAGCCCGAGACGTGATGATCTGAAAAGGCTGGCGCGCCCTACAGGAATCGAACCTGTGACCCATAGCTTAGAAGGCTATTGCTCTATCCAACTGAGCTAAGGGCGCGTTGGCGGGAAGGCTGTGGCCGCGGCTGCTGGGCGATCAATGCGTCCAGTTTTCGGCGCGGCCATATTTGAAGTTGTCGGCATAGACTTTTGGCGTGTGCACCCGCTCGGTGCTCGCTTCCAGATCGTAGGCGATGGCGTTGCGGTCCGCATAGGCGATCGCTTCGTCCTTGGTGGCGAAGTGCAGGTGCACCTGGTTCTGCGTGCTGCCGCCGCCGAACCAGCCCATGAGCGGATCCTGTCGCTGCTGCTCGGTCGGCTCCCATTCGAGTGCCCAATGGTTCGTGTTGGCCGTGCCCGACTGCATCGACGATTTGGCTAGCTGGAAGATGCGCGCGCGCATGAGTCCTCTCCGGCGGGTGGATGGTCGGGGCGAGAGGATTCGAACCTCCGGCCCCCTGCTCCCAAAGCAGGTGCTCTACCAGGCTGAGCTACGCCCCGATGGAAGCTGTCTAGAACATCGCCTGCACCCCAGCAAACAAGCAAAAGCTTTTTGGTCCGTTTCAAAAAGGGACTGCTTCCTTCCTGATCTCCAACCGATGCCGATCCACCCCCGCCGGCGTCACCTCATACCGCCCATCCGCCCGGACCTGCGCAAACCCATCCCCCTCAAGCCGCGCGAGGCACGGCCCATCCTTCAAAGCCGGCGGCCGCCCCGCTGGCCCCGACAGGATCAGCCGGTGCAGCGCACTGCGGCAGCAGGTCTCGAGGTAAGGCTCATTCCACATCACCGTGAAGGATCGTGCGCGCCATGCCCACGTGCAAGCCTTGAAGCTCGCGCCGGTACCCGGCAGGTGAGGGCCTCATCCAGTCGAGCCCCCCTTCATGCGCGCGCACATCGCCTCTTCCCTGCTGCCGTTGATGCGGCTGATCGACGCCGAGCAGGCGCATGGTCTGGCCTTGCGCGCGCTCTCGGCCGGGCTGCTGGGCCGGGCCGCGTCGCCCGACGATCCTGCGCTCGAAATCCGCGCCATGGGCCTGGCATTCGCCAACCCGATCGGTCTGGCGGCCGGTTTCGACAAGAATGCGGTGGCCGTGGCTCCGCTGCTGCGGCTCGGCTTCGGCTGCGTGGAAGCGGGCACGGTCACCCGGCTCGCGCAGCCGGGCAACCCACGCCCGCGGCTGTTTCGCCTCGAGCAGCACCGCGCGGTGATCAACCGGCTGGGCTTCAACAACGAGGGCATCGAGGCATACGTCGCGCGGCTGGCGGGCATGGGCCCGCGCCTTGGCCGGTTCGGCGCCAATATCGGCATCAACAAGACCGGCGCCGACCCGGAGCGCGACTACCCGGCTCTGGTGGCGGCCGTGACCCCGTTTGCCGACTACGTGACGATCAACGTCTCCTCGCCTAACACGCCCGGTCTGCGCGACCTGCAAAGCGAGGCGCGGCTGCGCGGCATCCTGCAGGCGATCGCGCGTGAAGTGCCGGTGCGCCCGCCTCTGCTCATCAAGATCGCGCCCGACCTGAACGATGACGGGCTGGCAGCCATCGTCGAGACGTCCATCGAGCACAAGGCGGCGGGCCTCATCATCAGCAACACCACCATCTCCCGCCCGCCAGGAATGGGCGGCGTGAACGCATTGCAGGTGGGCGGACTATCCGGCGCACCGCTGTTCGAGCGTTCGACCCAGATGCTGCGCAAGACGGCCCGCTTGGCCGCCGGCCGGCTGGTGCTGGTGGGCTGCGGCGGCATACGCACGGGGGCCGATATCCTGGAGAAGCTCATGGCCGGCGCCAGCCTGGTGCAGATCTACACCGAATTCGCCTATGCCGGTCCGGCGCTGATCCCCCGCCTCAAACGCGAGTTGCTGGCGGCTTTGGCCGAGCACGGCTTCGCCCGCGCCTCCGACGCGATCGGTGCCGGCCTGTGATCCCGCTCATCGCCGGCCTATCGGAGATCGAAGCACGCTATGACGGCTTCATCGTCGATCTGTGGGGCGTTGTGCATGACGGAGTGAAACCCTATCCCGGTGCGCTGGAGGCGCTCGCCGGCATGGAGCCCCGCCCGGTGCTGCTGCTCTCCAACGCACCGCGGCGCGCCGCCTCCGCGCAGAACATGCTGCGGCGCATGCAGGTGGAGGACCGGCTCTACACCTCCATCCTCACCAGCGGCGAGGCGGTCTGGCTGGCGCTGCGCGACCGCACCGACCCCTGGTTCGCCCGGCTGGGCACGCGCGCCTATCACATCGGCCCGCACCGCGACCGCAACGTGATGGAAGGGCTCGGACTGACGATCCACGAGGCGCCGCACGGTGCCGAGTTCGTCGTCAACACCGGGCCGGACGACGACCGGCTCGATCCCGGCACGCTGGAGGCCTTTCTGCCCGAGTTGCAGGCGTGCCTGGACGCCGGGCTGCCGATGATCTGCGCCAACCCCGACCGCGTGGTCATGCGCGCCGGCGTGCGCATCCTCTGCGCCGGCACGCTGGCCGAACATTACGCGGCCATGGGCGGCGATGTGATGAGCCTCGGCAAGCCGGACCCGGCAATCTACGACATGGCACTGGCCCAGTTGGGCGTGCCGGCCAGCCGGGTGCTGGCGATCGGGGATTCGCTGCATACGGATATCGCGGGTGCCGCGGGCGCGGGGATCGACAGCCTGTGGGTGCTTGGCGGGATACATGCGGAGGCGCTGGGGGACGATTTGGCGGCTGCGCGGGCTGCGGCAGGGGATATGCCGGTGGGGATGATCAAGCGGCTGGTCTGGTAAGGAAGGAAGCAGTCCTTCTTTGGAAAAGGACCAAAAAGTTCTGTTAAGCTGTCGCGTGCCGATCGTCAGGCACGCGGCAGCTCGGCAAAAATCTCTTTGGAAAGAACTGCTTCCGTTCCTCTACGCATGCCCCGCCTCGCCCGACAGCAAGCTGGGATCCACCTTCAAAATCGCCATCGCCCGCCGCCACTTCGCCTCATGGTCGCCGTCGAACACGATCTCAGGACTGGCCGGCGCCGACAACCAGGCATTCTCCGTCATCTCGCGGTCGAGCTGGCCTGGTCCCCAACCCGCATAGCCGAGTGCGAGGAAACCGTGCTTCGGGCCGCCGCCGTCGGCGATCGCCTTCAGCACATCGAGGCTGGCGGTCAGCGCCATGCTCGGGTCCACCATCAGGCTGCCGTCGCCGGTCCAGTCGGTCGTGTGCAGCACGAAGCCGCGGGCCGCGTCGACCGGGCCGCCGCGATGCAGCTCGATTTCGCGCACCGGGGGCACCGGCTTCACGTCAAGCTGTTCGAGCAGATCGCCGAAGCTTGGGCTGGAGAGGGGGCGGTTCAGCACGATGCCCATCGCACCTTCCGGCGTGTGCGCGCACACATAAATGACGGCCTGGGCAAAATGCGGCGTGTTCATCGCTGGCATGGCAATCAGGAGCTGGCCCGTCAGCAATCCGTCCGCGGGCGCTTGCAGGCTCTCGTCGACGTCGCCGTTCTTCCTCGCTCTAGCCATGTTTCCGATCCAGTCATTGACGCGGCACGCTGAACGATAACGCACATGGGTGCCATGCAGACGCAGACCAGGAGGTGTAACGTTTCGCGGCATCCTTGCCGCGCGGGCCGTCAGCCGAGTGACAGCCCGGGCCTGACTGGATAGAGGTGCGGCTCGTTTTCGGAGCTGAACCACGATGATCAAGCAAGGCGATACGCTTCCCAGCCTCAAGCTCATGACCGCCACCGCCGAGGGGCCGAGGGAAGTCTCCACCGACGAGCTGTTCGGCGGCAAGAAGGTGGTGCTGTTCGCAGTGCCCGGCGCATACACGCCAACCTGCTCGATCAAGCATCTGCCTGGGTTCAACGAGCATCTGGCAGACTTCAAGGCGCGCGGCGTGGATACGGTCGTCTGCATGGCCGTCAACGATGCGTTCGTGATGGGCGCGTGGGCCAGCTCGCAGAATATCGACCCGCAGATCGTCATGCTGGCCGACGGCTCGGCGCAGTTTACCCGTGCGCTCGGGCTGGAACTCGACCTGGTCGCACGTGGGATGGGCGTGCGTAGCCAACGCTTCGCGTTGGTCGCCGACGATCGCCGCGTGACGCATCTGGCGGTCGAGCAGCCCGGCGATTTCGATGTCAGCCGCGCCGAGGCGGTTCTCGCTTTGCTGTGAGACCAGGGGGCCTCGCTCCCGGAAAGTGCGTGCACAAGGCACTGCATGCATACGAAGGTATGTGAAATCCCAGTCCGCGACACAACCCCATGTCGATTCGCAAGCATAAAATGAACAATGTCAATATGTTCATGCTATGTTCACTTCACAGATGTATGTCAAGCTCACAATGTAACCCAGGGTTGTCATGAATCGACCGGATACACGTTTGTAGCAACCGGCGCAGCCCTGCGGAGTGCCGGATGGAACAAGGTTGGATCTACGTGCTGGTGAACTCGTCCATACCGGGCATGGTCAAGGTGGGACGCACTGTTCGAGCGCCGACAGACCGGGCAGCCGAACTGTCCGGCGTCACCGGCGTCGCGACGCCGTTCATTGTCGCCTACGAGCAGTTCTTCTCGGACTGTTACGCGGCCGAGCGCTATATTCATGGCGACCTGGAAAAACGCGGCTGGCGGGTCTCGACCAACCGTGAATTCTTCCGCGGCGCTCCCTCGGAGATCATCCGCGTCGTTCTCGAAGCCGTCGATACGCTGGAACCCAGCGTGGCCAGCGCAGCGCGCGCGCGCGACATGCAGACCGCTTCTGCCTTGCTCGACGCCGGCGACCGCGCCTGGTCCGGCCTGGGAGACGCGCCGCAGGACACCGGGGAGGCGATACGCTGCTACAAACTGGCGATGACGCGCGGTTCGTCGCTTGCCTGCGAGCGTTTGGGGGAGGTGTTCCTGCAGCTCCACGCGCATCAGCCGGACAGGGTGTCGCGCCGCAGGGCGATGGGGCCGCTCAAGGAGGGTGCCCGCAGGGGCAACGCCTATTGCTATACCGGCATGGCGTGGTTGTTCGCGTCCGAGGGCAATCTCGACAATTTCGAAAAGGCCTTCCGCCTGTTCTTCGAAAGCGCGCGGTCCGAGCTTGGCGGCACGGGGCCGGTCTCCGACCGCTATGCCATGGCCTGCTGCCGCTATATCGGGCTGTGCATGGACGCCGGCATCGAGCCCTCGCACCGGGCCGAACTGCGCGTCGCGTCCGATGCGATCATCCCGCATCTGCTGGCCGAACTCGAGCGCGCGCGCGCCGACGCCGATGAGCGTAAGCGCGCCGCCGCCCAACTGCGCTGGGCTTACGGCGCGTTGCTGGCTCCGCCGTGCACGCCGCCCGCCAAGCAGAGCCGCACGGCCGCACGAAATTGGCTAACCTGGAGCGATGCCGCCCCGGCTTGAGGCGAACCACTCTCAGAATATGACGCCGAACAAGCGGTTTGCTTTGCATTTGTGAGCTTAGGCGCAAGCTGCCATCGCAAGTGCATCTTATTCGTGCAGCCTCGTTGCGCAAGGAACGTGCCGCCTCTAGCTCAGCTTAGGCGTGATACGTCGCCGGACGCGCATCGTGTCCGCGTTGCCATAAGGAGCCTGGCCATGGACATCGAGCGCGACGCGACCGAGCTGCTGCAGGATCGTGGCGCGCGCGAGGCGGCCGAAGGCGGCATGGCCGCGGTCACGCTGCAGGACAAATACACCAATTTCGACGGCCGCGTGTTCCTGACCGGCATCCAGGCCCTGGTGCGCCTGCCGCTGCTGCAGCGAAGGCGCGACCGCGCGGCCGGGCACAATACTGCAGGCTTCATCAGCGGCTATCGCGGCAGTCCGCTCGGCGGCTACGATTTGGCGTTGTGGAGCGCCAAGAAGCACCTGGACGCGCACGACATCGTCTTCGTGCCGGGCATCAACGAGGATCTGGCGGCGACCGCCGTGTGGGGCAGCCAGCAGGTGCCGATCATGCCGAACCCCACCAAGGATGGGGTGTTCGGCCTGTGGTATGGCAAAGGTCCGGGCGTGGACCGGTCCGGCGACGTGCTGAAACATGCGAGCTACGCCGGCGTGCCCGCACTCGGCGGCGCCATTGCGCTGTGCGGCGACGACCATGGCGCGCGCTCCTCCACGCTGGCCCACCAGAGCGACCTGGCACTGATCCATTTCGGCATGCCGGTGCTCAACCCCTCCACCGTCGAGGAGCTGGTCAGCTACGGCTTGGCCGCCTGGTCGATGAGCCGATACAGCGGCTGCTGGATCGGCATGAAGGCGCTGACCGACACGGTGGAAGGCGGCGCCTCCATCCCGGCCGACATGGACCGGATCGCCTACGCGCTTCCCGCCGATTTCGAGATGCCTGCGGGCGGGCTGAACCTGCGCGCCCGCAACGGCTCGGCGCTGGAAGTCGAGGCGCGGCATTTCGAGCAGCGCCATCCCGCCGCACAGGCCTGGGTGCGTGCCAACGGGCTCGACCGGCTGGCCTGGGGTGCCGCGCCGCGCAACCGCATCGGCCTGGTCAGCACCGGCAAGGCCTATCTCGATGTGATCGAGGCGCTGCGCGGCTTGGGGCTGACCGAGGAGCGCTGCACGTCGCTCGGCATCGCCGTCTATAAGGTGGGCATGGTGTGGCCGCTTGAGCCCGAGCGGCTGCGCGCGTTCGCCGAGACCTGCGACGAGATTTTCGTGATCGAGGAAAAGCACCCGATCATCGAGGACCAGATTTCCACCATCCTCTACAACCAGCCGGCCGACCGCCGGCCGCGGCTGACCGGCAAGCTCGACGAGCACGCTCGCCCGCTGCTCCGCGAAGTGGGCGAGCTCGACCCCGATCTGCTGCTGCACGTGCTGGCCGGGCGCCTCTCCGGCCGCATCGAGGACGCGCCGTTGCGCGAGCGGATCGCCAACATAAAGCCGCTGCAGACCGGAATTCCCACCATCTCGTATGGCGTGCGCGACATATTGCGGCCGCCCAGCTTCTGCGCCGGCTGCCCCCACAACACCTCCACCGTGGTGCCCGAAGGCAGCGTCGCCGGTGCCGGTATCGGCTGCCATATCATGGCGAGCGCGATGCCGGAGCGGAACACGGTGGCGGCCACCCACATGGGCGGCGAGGGTGCCCAGTGGATCGGCCAGGCGCCGTTCACCGCGATGCCGCACATGTTCCAGAATCTGGGCGACGGCACCTATTTCCACTCCGGCCTGCTGGCGGTGCGTGCGTCGATCGCGGCGAAGGTGAACATCACCTACAAGATCCTGCTGAACGGGGCGGTCGCGATGACCGGCGGGCAGACGGTGGAGGGCGAGCAGTTCGCCGGCGACATCACCGGGCCGCACGTGGCGCACCAGCTCACCGCCGAGGGCTGCCGCCGCGTCGCCCTGGTCAGCGACGACATCGCCCGCCACAGCCGCGCCGATTATCCGGCCGGGGTGACGTTTCACCCGCGTGAGGACCTCGACGCGGTGCAGCGCGAATTGCGCGACTTCCAGGGCGTCAGCGCCATCATCTACGAGCAGGCCTGCGCCACCGAGCGGCGCCGCATGCGCAAGCGCGGCAAGCTGGTGGACCCGAAGGAGCGCCTGTTCATCCACCCCGAGGTTTGCGAGGGCTGCGGCGATTGCGGCGTGCAGTCCAACTGCATCGCCGTCGAGCCGCTCGAGACGCCGCTCGGCCGCAAGCGCCGCATCAATCAGACGGTCTGCAACAAGGATTTCTCCTGCGCCAAGGGGCTCTGCCCCAGCTTCATCAGCGTCATCGGCGGCGACGTGCGCGCGCGCATCGATGCGGAAGACGGCGCGCCCGACCCGCTGGCCGGCGAACAGGCGCTGGTCGCCAGCCTGCCCGAGCCCGCGCTGCCGCGCATCGGCGAGGTGTACAACATCCTGCTCGCCGGCATCGGCGGGCAGGGCGTGGTGACCGTCGCCGCGCTGCTGGGCATGGCGGCGCATATCCAGGGCCTGAAGCTTACGGTGCTGGACAATTCCGGCCTGGCGCAGCGCAACGGCTCGGTCACCAGCCATCTGCGGCTGGGCGACGGCGCCGAACGGCACTCGCCGCGTATCCCGAACGGCGACGTCGATCTGGTGATCGGGGCCGACCCGATGGTGGTCGCCATCCCCGAAACGCTGGCCAAGCTCGGCCATGGCCGCAGTGCGGTGCTGCTGAACCGCTTCGTCTCGCCCAACGCGATGTTTGCGCGCGAGGCCGACCTCGACCTCAGCTTCGATCCGTTGCTGGCCAAGGTGGCGCCGCGTGCGGACCAGGAGCGGGTCATGAGCATCGACGCAACCCGGATCGCGCAGGTGATGCTGGGCAATGCGGTCGGCGCCAACCTCTTCCTGGTGGGTTTTGCCTGGCAGAAGGGGCTGATCCCGCTGCGTTCGGATATCGTGATGCGCGCCATCGAGCTGAACGGCACCGAGGTCGCGATGAACAAGCGCGCCTTCAGCCTAGGCCGCATCGCCGCCGCCCGCCCCGATCTGGCGGCCGCCTGGCTGCGTGGCCACGAGGAAGTGCATATTCCGGACACGCTGGGCGACCTGCTGGCCGACCGCATGCCGCGCCTGCGCGCCTGGGGCGGCGACCGCTGGGCCGCGCGCTACCGTGCGCTGGTTGCGCGCGTGGAAGAGGCCGAAGGGAAACTGCCGGGCCACGACGGGCGCCTGGCCCGCGCGGTGGCCCACGTGGCGGCCAAGCTGATGACCTACAAGGACGAATACGAAGTCGGGCGCCTGATGACCGACCCCAGCTTTGCCGCGCGCCTGCGGGAGAATTTCGAAGGCGACTACCAGGTGCACTACAACCTGGCGCCGCCGCTTCTCGCCCGCCGCGACGCGCGCACGGGCCGCCCGAAGAAGACGCGTTTCGGCCCGGTGATGGGGCGCGGCTTCGCGCTGCTCTCGCGGCTGCGCAGGCTGCGTGGCACCCCGCTCGACGTGTTCGGCTACGGCGCGCATCGCCGGATGGAACGTCGGCTCATCGCCGACTACGTGGCGCTCGTCGATCGCGTGCTGCGTGCGCTGAAGGCGGAACGCGTGGCCGAGGCGGAAGCCGTGCTGCGCGCGCACGACCAGGTGCGCGGATATGACGTGGTGAAGGAAGCGTCGGTCAAGCGGGTGGAGGCGGGGCTGCCGGCGCTTTGGGCGGCGCTGGAGAGGTAAGGAAGCGGTTCTTTTTTGAAAAAAAGAACCAAAAAACTTTTGGAACGCTGTCGCAAAGCTCATTACAAGCACGCGACAGCGGTTTCAAAGTCTTTTGCTTCTTTTCTTCAGAAAAGAAGGCCTTCCTTGCCTACAGGATGAACCGGCTCAGATCCCCACGAGCCGCCAAAGGCGCCACCTTCTCCTTCACATAAGCCGCATCCACGCGGATCGCTTCTCCACGACGATCCGACGCGGAGAAGCTGATTTCCTCGAGCAGCTTTTCCAGCACGGTGGCCAGGCGCCGCGCGCCGATGTTTTCGACGCGGTCGTTGATGTCGGCGGCGAGGTCGGCGAGTGCGTCGATGGCGTCGTCGGCGAAGGCGAGGGTGACGCCTTCGGTGTCCATCAGCGCCGAATATTGCTGCAGCAGATTGTGTTCCGGCTCGGTGAGGATGCGTCGCAGATCGGTGCGCGTGAGCGGCGACAGTTCCACGCGGATGGGCAGGCGGCCTTGCAGTTCGGGCAGCAGATCGGCGGGTTTGGCGAGATGGAACGCGCCGGACGCGATGAACAGGATGTGGTCGGTTTTAACAGGTCCGTATTTGGTGCTGACGGTGGTGCCTTCGATGAGCGGGAGCAGGTCGCGCTGCACGCCTTCGCGGGAGACGTCGCCGCCGCGAAAGCCGCCTTCGGAGCTGCGCGCGCACACCTTGTCGATCTCGTCGAGGAAGACGATGCCGTTCTCTTCGGCGTTGCGCACCGCGTCGAGCGAGAGCTTGTCCTGGTCGAGCAGCTTGTCGGCTTCCTCGCGCACCAGCACAGGGCGCGCATCGGCCACTTTCATGCGCTTCTGCGTGGGCCGCCCGCCCATCATGCCGCGCATCATCTCGCCAAGATTGATGAGCTGGCCTTGCGGCACGCCGGGTATGTCGATCTGCCCCATGCCGTTGCCGCCGGTCTCGGCGACGGTGATGTCGATATCCTTGTCTTCCATCTCGCCCTGCCGAAGCATGCGGCGGAACTTGGATTTCGTGTCGCCGCTGGCGGTGGCGCCCACCAGCGCGTCCACGATGCGGTCCTCGGCAGCCTGGTCGGCGCGGGCGGCGACCTCGCGCCGGCTGGTCTCGCGTCGCATGGTCAGGCTGATCTCGACCAGGTCGCGCACGATGCTGTCGACGTCGCGGCCCACGTAACCCACTTCGGTGAATTTGGTGGCTTCCACCTTGAGGAACGGCGCCTGGGCGAGACGGGCCAGGCGGCGGGCGATTTCAGTTTTGCCGCAGCCGGTGGGGCCGATCATCAGGATGTTTTTCGGCACCACCTCGTCGCGGATGCCGTCGGGCAGTTGGGCGCGGCGCCAGCGGTTGCGTAGTGCGATGGCGACGGCGCGCTTGGCGTCCGCCTGGCCGACGATGAAGCGGTCGAGCTCGCCGACGATTTCGCGTGGGGTGTAATCGGGCATCGGGTCAGAGCGTTTCCAGCAGCAGCGAATGGTTGGTGTAGACGCAGATGTCGGCCGCGATGCCCATGGCGCGGCGGGCGATGTCTTCCGAGGTCAGCCCTTCGACGCCCATCAGCGCGCGGGCGGCGGCGAGTGCGTAATTGCCGCCCGAGCCGATGGCGATCACGCCGTCCTCGGGTTCGAGCACGTCGCCGTTGCCGGTCAGCGTGTAGCTGTGATGGGCGTCGGCCACGGCGAGCATGGCTTCGAGGCGGCGGAGGTAGCGATCGGTGCGCCAGTCCTTGGCGAGTTCCACGCACGCGCGTTCGAGCTGGGCGGGGAAGCGTTCGAGTTTGGCTTCGAGGCGTTCGAGAAGGGTGAATGCGTCGGCGGTGGCACCCGCGAACCCGGTGAGCACGCCGTTGTCGGCGCCGATGCGCCGTACCTTGCGCGCGTTGCCCTTCACCACGGTCTGCCCCATCGTGACCTGCCCGTCGCCGGCCATGGTCACGCGCCCGCCATGGCGCACGCAGAGAATGGTGGTGCCGTGCCACCCGACAGGATCATGGCCGGAAGAGTTCGAAGGCTGCATGGAGGCGCAACCTAAGCGCTTCCCGTCCTCCTACAAGCAAGAAGCCAACGTGCAGAAGTTTTTGGTCCTCTTGTTCCAAAAAAGGACTGCTTGCTTTCCTATGAAGCTATCCGAAGTGGCTCCACCACCCGCCCCTGCATGCGCCGCACCAGCCCGCGCACCGCGGCTGCCGGCACCGGTTCGCTGAACCAGTAACCTTGCCCGTAGCGGCAGCCCAGTGCGGCGACGCAGGCTTCGGCTTCCGGTGTCTCGACACCTTCGGCGACCATCGGGATGCCGAGGCTGCCGGCCATCGCGAGCATCGCGCCCACGAAGGCTTCGGCCCGTTCGTCGTGGGCGATGTCCATGACGAAGCTGCGGTCGATCTTGATGCGGTCGAACGGCAGTTCGCGCAGATGGAAGAAGTTGGAGTAGCCGATGCCGAAGTCGTCCAGCACCACGCGGGTGCCGCGCTGCTGGAGCAGGCTGATGAGTTCGCGTGCCACTTCGATATCCTCGATGAGCGCGCTTTCGGTGACTTCGACCTCGAGCCGGCTCGGGTCGAGTGCGCCGTCGAGCCAGTCGGGCGGGTCGCGCAGCATGCCGATCAGCTCGCGCAATTGGCCAGGCGAGACGTTGAAGGAGAAATACAGCCACTCCGGCCATTGCTTGCTGTCGGCGATGACACGCCGCATCAATTGCTGGGTGACCTGGCCCGCCAGCTGCATCTCTTCGGCGAGCGGGATGAACAGGTCGGGCGGCAACATGCCGCGGCGTGGGTGCTGCCACCGCGCGAGGACTTCCAGCCCGACGATGCGGCCGTCGGTCAGGTCCACGATCGGCTGGTAGAACGGAATGATGCAGTTGCGCTCGAGGCCTTCGCGCAATTCGTCGGCCAGGGCCGCGCGCTCGCGTTCGGCTGCCACGCGGTCCGGGTCGAAGAAGCGCCAGGTGGCGCCGCCGGCTTCCTTGACGTGCGCCAGTGCAGTGTTGGCGGCGGCCATCGCCTGATCGACATCGCCGGCCTGGTTGGGCAGCAATACGACGCCGAGGCTGACGGTGCGTTCGATGGTCCCGGCACTTGTCCGGATGGGCGCGCTGAGTGAGCGCTGCACGGCGAGTGAAGCGGCTTCGGCATCGGGCAAGCCGCGGGGCGCCGGGATCAGCAACGCGAATTCGTCCGCGCCCAGGCGCGCCGCCATGTCCGTGGAAGGTGCGAGGGCACGCAGCCGGTCGGCCACGATGCGCAGCATTTCGTCGCCGACACGCGTGCCATGACGCAGGTTGACGGCGGCGAACCCGTCGATGTCGATCAGCAGGAGCGCGCAGGGCGCGGCGACCTGCAGGCGCGCGCTCAGCTTGTCGAGGAACAGGGCCCGGCCGCTCACCTGTGTGAGCTGGTCCCGTCGCGCGGCCATGAACATGTCGAGATCGGCTTGCTGGCGACGGGCGGACTCGCTTTTCCGGCGCACGGCCTCGCGCAGCCCAATCGGGATGCACACGGTTCCAAAGGCCGCCATGGCGTCGATTGCCAGGCGAGCGGCGAATGCGAGTTGAGAGATCGTATGCGGCTCAAGTCCAGCTACCATGGCCATCGCTCCCTCCTGACACTCCGGCTGCGTGCGATCACGGATGCATGATACACGTAATCGTGATGTTGTAGATCAGACTTGATCATTGAGCAATCGTAATCGTTAAATTTAGGTGTGCGATCTCGATTTTTGCATACCATTGCAAGGGATTGCCTGTGGCAATCGGCCTCGCCAGTTTCAGGGCCGACCGATAAGGCTTCAGCGAACGATGCAAAGCAGAACCATCACTCTCGTCTGGGCCGCCGGCCTGTCGCTTGCTGCCCTCATCTATGTTGTCGGGCCGGACCATGCGCTCGACAGCCTGTTCGGGCTGGCCGACGAAGCGGCTCAGAGCATTCAACAGCTCGTCGTTCTTCTGGGCGGCCGTGCTTTCGATATTCTGCGGGCCTTGGCGATCGGATGTTTCGCGATCTTCTTCATCCTCTCCGTCGTGGCCGGCGGCCGCGGTCTGCCGGGGCGGTGGCAGCTCCTCGGCGTGACGGTGCTGTTCCTGCTGCTCGTCTGGCATCAAGGGCCAGAGGCGACCGGCCATTGGTTGCTGGCGTTCGTGCTGGCGGCGGCGGCGGCGCTGAACGTGACGCGAAGGTTGGGCGGGCCGCCCGGGGTCGCCTGACGGTCAGCGGCGCAAATCGGCAAAGAAATCGCTGAGAAGCCGGGCGCATTCCGCCTCGCGCACCCCGCCGACGATGTCCGGCACGTGCAGGCATCCGGGGGCTGCAAAAATTCTGGGACCATGGTCCACGCCGCCGCCTTTCGGATCGTAAGCCCCGAAGAACAGCCGGCGGACACGAAAATGCACGCAGGCCGCGGCACACATCGGGCAGGGCTCCAGCGTAACCCAGAGATCGCAGCCCGTCAGGCGTGTCTGGCCCAGCGTCGCAGCGGCCGCGCGCATCGCCAGCAGCTCGGCGTGGCCGGCGGCGTCGTGGGAGGCTTCCGTCCGGTTGCCGCATTGCGCGAGGATCAGGCCTTCCGGCGAGACGACAACGGCCCCGACGGGCACTTCGCCACGTGCGGCGGCCAGACGCGCCTGGTCCAAAGCGGCTTGCATGTATCCGCGAGAGGCGCCGCTGGTGGGCAGAATCCCAAATTCCCGGTACGAGGTGGTAGATGGCACAGAAACGCAAGAAGCTGATCGGCGTGACGCTGGATAGCGAACAACCGGGCGGCTACTCCGTCTATCCCTGGTATGCGCTGCGCACCAACTACGCCGCCGCGATTGCCGCGGCAGGGGGCGTGCCGGTGGCGCTGCCGCACCATGCCGAGCTTGCGGCCGACATGCTGGATGCGATCGATGCGCTGGTGATCACCGGCGGCGCGTTCGATGTCGATCCGGCTTTGTATGGCGCGCAGGAGGCGCACGCGACGGTGACGCTGAAAGCCGGCCGCACGCGGGCCGAGCACGCGTTGCTGGAGGGGGCGCTGGCGCGCGACATGCCGGTGCTGGGCATTTGCGGCGGGCAACAATTGCTGGCCGTGGCGCTCGGCGGCACGCTGATCCAGCACATTCCCGATACGGTGCCCGACGCTCTGCCGCACGAGCAGCCCAACCCGCGCGACCAGCCGGGCCACAAGGTGGCCATTTCGCCTGGCACGCTGCTGCACCGGATCGTGGGGGCGGCGGAGATGCAGGTGAACAGCAGCCATCATCAGGCCGTGCTCGAGGCCGGACCGGTTGGCCGGGTGAATGCGTGGGCGCCGGACGGCGTGGTCGAAGGCATCGAGGATCCGCGCCGGCGTTTCTGCCTCGGCGTGCAGTGGCATCCGGAATTTCTGATTGACCCAGGCGATATGCGCATCTTCGCGGCTTTGGTGGAAGCGGCCGCCTCATGAGCGACGAGACGGAGACGGGCGACGAGACGAAGACGGGCGACGAGACGAAGACGGGCGACGACGACACGGGCGGCGAGAGCCAGACCGCACGCGAGGGCGACCGCATTGCCAAGTGGCTGGCGCGTGCGGGTGTGGCCAGCCGGCGCGATGCCGAGCGGCTGATCGGCGAGGGCCGCATCGTGCTGAACGGCAAGGCGGTGACGCATCCGGCGACCTTCGTCGGCGTGGGCGACATCGTGCAGGTCGGCGGCAAGGTGGTGGACCCGCCCACCCGCGCCAGGCTGTTCCGCTACCACAAGCCCGACGGTGTGGTGACCACGCACAAGGATCCGGAGGGGCGGCCAACGGTGTTCCAGAAAATGCCCGCCGCCTTGCCGCGGGTGGTCAGCGTCGGGCGGCTCGATCTGAACAGCGAGGGCCTGCTGCTGCTGACCAACGATGGTGCGCTGGCCCGCCAGCTCGAACTGCCCAGCAACGGCTGGATACGCCGGTATCGCGTGCGCGTGCATGGCGAGGTGCAGCCGCAGGCGCTGGCCGATCTGGAGCGCGGGATCACCATCGAGGGCGTTCGCTATGCCGGCATCGAGGCGGGGCTGGACAGCCGGCGGGGGGCGAACGCGTGGCTGACGGTGTCGCTGAAGGAGGGGCGCAACCGGGAAATACGGCGGGTGATGCAGCATCTGCAGTTGCATGTGACGCGGCTGATCCGGATTGCGTATGGGCCGTTTCAGTTGGGGAACTTGGAGCGGGGGGAGGTGGCGGAGGTGCCTACCAAGATACTGAAAGAGCAGTTGCCGAAATGAGGAAGCAGTCCTTTTTTGAAAAGGACCTAAAAACTTTTGTCACCTGGCATTGGCCGGTCGACGAACTCGCGACAGCGGAACAAACGTTTTTTGGTCCTTTTCTTCAAAAAAGGACTGCTTAATCTCTCCATGCGCATCATCGCCGGCACCTGGCGCGGCCGCCTCCTCACCGCTCCGCCGGGCCAGCTTACCAGGCCGACGGGGCAGCGCATGCGACAGGCGATCTTCGACATGCTGATGCACGCCCCCTGGGGTGGCCGCGGTCTGCTGGATGGCGCCAGCGTGCTCGACGCGTTTGCCGGCACCGGCGCGATGGGGCTCGAAGCCTTGTCGCGCGGTGCTGCGACGGCGACATTCCTGGAGCGCGACGCCTCCGCCCTGGCGTGCCTGCGGGCGAACATTGCCGCCTTCCGCGCGGGTGAACGCGCGCGCATAGTTGCAACCGATGTCATGTCTCCGCCGAGCGGGCCTGCCCAGCAACTTGTGTTTCTCGACCCGCCTTACGATCAAAGATTGCTTAACCCAGCGCTGGCCGCGCTGCGCGCGTGTGGCTGGATCGATACAGGCACGATAGTTGTTGCGGAGACGGCCCGGCTTGATCCCGCACATACAATTGGTGTTATGCTCGCGCATAAAGTGCACGGAGCGGCTCAGGTGAACGTTTGGCGGGAGGTTTAGATGGGGTTGACCGCCGAACGGGTTTTGCATCGCCGACCCATCGCAACCATTGCAGCGCCCGCCGGGGCACTTGGCGCGTATCCGGTGCAGCACGTGCACTCGATGGGGCCATGCCGGATTACCCTGCCGCCGCTGCCGACCGGGGGCGCATTCTTCGATTTGTGGCCGGTTCGCGAATGGCCCGAGCAGGGGCTTTCCGCTGCCGGACACTACGACAGTTTCGCGCCGCCGCTGTTCGTGCTGCACGATGTGATCGTGCACTCGTCGGCCGGCATATTGGCGGTGGGCGACACCGTCGTTGAAGAGTCGCTGGCCAACACGGCGCCGCATCTGCACGCGTATCGCACGTTGGCGAAGGGCATCGCCATCCAGCCGTCGCAGATCCGGCAGTTGCCTGGCATCCACATCTCGCTTCTGGGCGGCAGCGAGCATGATTACCGCCATGCGGTGCTGGACGGTCTCGCCCGGCTGATGGCCGTGCCGGACAATTATCTGACCGCGTCCGCCGGCGTTCTGGTGCCGGCCAGCGGAATTGCGCGATCCGACCTGTTCGGGCTGATGGACCTGCTGCCCAGTCTGGCCGTCTATGAGATCGGGCGCGACGAGACGTGGCGGGTGGAGACGCTGGTGCTGCCGCTCTCGGTGTGCGGCGAGTCCGCCTATCACCCGTGCGTAGCCGACTTTTTCGCGCGCCTTTCCGGCAACGTGGCGCCGTCATACCGGCGCCTGCCGCGGCGTTTCTATATAGACGGGCGCGGCGGCGGCGATGGCCTGCTGCGCAATGAGAGCGAATTGATTGCGGCGCTGATCCCGCTCGGTTTCGAGCCGGTGCGGCTGCAGGATTTCAGCGTGGCCGACCTGGTGCGCCTGTTCCGCCAGGCGGAGGCGATCGTGGCGCCGAACGGTTCGGCGCTGACCAATCTGGGCTTTTGCCGGCCTGGCTGCCTGGTGATCGAGCTGCTGATGGACGCATTCGTGGATTGGAGCTGGCGCAACCTCGCCGGGCTGATGCATTTGCGTTACGATTGCGTGCTGGGCCGGGCGCAGAAACCGTGGCCTGAGCTCTCGGCAAGCCCGCGCCATGCGAGCTGGCAAATCTCGGTGCAGCACGTCGTAGCCGCCATCGCGCACTCCCTGGCCGTGGCACCAGCAGCAAGAGCAGCTTAAGGTTCAAAAGTTTTTTGGTCCTTTTTTTCAAAAAAGGACTGCTTGCTTGCTTCCCGTCCCCACCGCAGATGCAAGCAATGCTCCGCCTGACCGAACTCAAGCTCCCGCTAGACCACGCCGATACCGCATTGGCCGAGACAGCGAGCCTGAAGCTCGGCACCCGCGTGACCGACTGCCAGGTCCATCGCCGCGCTTACGACGCGCGCAACCGCCGCAACATCCACCTGATCTACACGCTCGATGTCGGCGTGGCCGACGAAGCGGCGGTTCTTGCGCGGTTCGCCGGCGACCCGCAGGTACGCCCCATGCCGGACATGGCGTATCGCCACGTCGCCCGCGCGCCGGCGAGCCTGGCCGTGCGCCCGGTGGTGATCGGCGCCGGGCCGTGCGGGCTGTTTGCGGCGCTCACGCTGGCACAGATGGGTTTCCGCCCGATCGTCATCGAGCGCGGGCGGGTGGTGCGCGAGCGGACGAAGGACACGTTCGCGCTCTGGCGGCGCTCGGTGTTGACGCCGGAGAGCAATGTGCAGTTCGGCGAAGGCGGCGCCGGCACGTTTTCGGACGGCAAATTGTGGTCCGGCGTGCGCGATCCGGCCTATCTCGGCCGCCGGGTGCTCGAAGAGTTCGTGCGTGCCGGCGCGCCCGCTGAAATCCTGGTGTCCAGCAAGCCGCATATCGGCACGTTCCGGCTGGTGAGCGTGGTGGAGAGCTTGCGCGCGACGATCGAGGCGCTGGGCGGCGCGTATCGTTTCGAGACACGGGTGGAGGATGTGATGATCGGCCGCGCGGCGGACGGCACGCGCCGCATCGAGGGGCTGGTGCTCACCGGCGGCGAGATATTACGGGCCGATCAGGTGATCCTGGCGCCCGGCCACTCGGCCCGAGACCTGTTCGAGACGCTGGCCGCGCGCGGCGTGCATCTGGAGGCCAAGCCGTTTTCCGTCGGCGTGCGGATCGAGCATCCGCAATCGGTGATCGACCGCGCGCGGTTCGGCGACTTCGCCGGCCATCGCCGGCTGGGGGCAGCCGATTACAAGCTGGTCCACCATGCCGGCAACGGCCGCTCGGCCTACAGTTTCTGCATGTGCCCGGGTGGCACCGTGGTCGCGGCCACCAGCGAGCCCGGGCGGGTGGTGACGAACGGGATGAGCCAGTATTCGCGTGCCGAGCGCAATGCGAACGCCGGCATCGTGGTGGGTGTGACGCCGTCGGACTACACCGGGCCTGGTGAGAGCGGTCCGTTGGCCGGCATCGCCTTCCAGCGCAGGCTCGAGAGCGCGGCGTATGTCGCGGGCGGCAGCAGCTATGCGGCGCCGGGCCAGCGCGTGGGCGACTTCATGGCAGGCCGGGCGAGCACATCGCTGGGTGACGTCGTTCCGTCCTACAAGCCGGGTGTGACGCCGACCGACCTCGCGGCGTGTCTGCCGGGCTTCGTGCTCGACACGATACGCGCGGCGCTGCCGGTGTTCGGCCGCCAGATCGCCGGCTTCGACATGGACGACGCGGTGATGACGGGAGTGGAGACGCGCACCTCCTCGCCGATCCGGATCACCCGCAATGCCGAGTTCGAAAGCCTGAACACGCGCGGCCTGTATCCCGCGGGCGAAGGGGCGGGCTATGCGGGCGGCATCCTCTCTGCGGCGATCGACGGCACGCGCGCGGCCGAGGCGCTGGCGCGGCACCTGGCAGCGGCCTGAGCGCCGGCCGGCGGAACCACTCAAGGCACAGGCCGTTACGATCCTGCATACGTGAACGGCTGCGCGCTCGCGCCAGCCAATTTGTTTGTTGGAGGACGACATGAAATACGGACTGGCCGTATTGGGCTTGACGATGGCGTTGTCTGGCGCGGCCGCCGCGCAGACGACCGAGACCACCACCACGCAATCCACCATGGCGCCGGCGCCAGCCTTGCCGCCCGCGGTCGTGCCAGGAGCGGTGGCGACCAGCCGCGAGGAGCACGCTGTGGACGCGAACGGCAACCGGGTGGATTCCAGTTCCAGCAGCTACCGCGATGCGTCCGGCATGGCGCGCGACACGCGCACGACGACGACGCAGGTTCCGGTAGCACCCCCGCCACCGCCGACCACCACCACGACCACGACGACGACCGATACGTCGACCACCGTCCCGAACTGAGGAACCCGTCATCATGTCTCACGATGCGACTTTGCGCGCCTTGATCACCGCCGGCCTGCTGGCCGGCACGGCCATGCTGTCGGCTTGCGGTAGCGATGCGCCGCCCGTGACCACCACCACGGAGCATACGACGACGACCACGACGGGCCCGGCACTCGCCGCACCGCCGGCGTCCAGTTCGACGACAACGACGCAATCCACCACCGGCACGCCGTAATTCCAGGCGGCAGCAGCACCGGCATCGGCGCTGCTGCCGCGCGGGAACGCGTCGCCGAAGCGGAACCTGTCTTGCAATCTGCAGGAATTCCGCTAATTCCAAAACATTCCTATCATCTTCCGCTCTCGGGGGGTGGCCTTCGCGGGCCGCCTTTTTTGTTTTGGACTCATCGGACACTCTTCTTAATCACACTGGCCTCGAAGGCCGGATCGCGGCGATGGTCGGCCCCGCTCTGGGCGGCATGGGGTTCGAACTCGTCCGCGTGTCGGTGCTTGGGCGTGAAAAGCCGACCGTGCAGATCATGGCCGACCGCGCCGATGGCACGCTGATCGCAATCGAGGATTGCGAGGCGATCAGCCACGCGGTAGGCGCCATCCTCGATGTGGAAGACCCGATCCCGGGCGAGTGGCACCTGGAAGTGAGCTCCGCGGGTATCGACCGGCCGCTGACCCGGCCGAAGGACTGGAACCGGTTTTCCGGCCATCTCGCCAAAGCCGAGACGAACATGCCGGTCGGCGGCCGCAAGCGCTTTTCCGGCATCGTGCTTGGCGCCGACGACACGCATGGCCGCCTGCGGCTGGAAGACGGCACCGAGGTGGCGCTGCCGCTTGCCGATTTGCGACGCGCGCGCCTGGTGCTCACCGACGATCTGATACGCGCTTCCGCCCCTGCCAAAACCGAAAACTGACTGGAACACGCCCCATGGCCATGGACACTGCCGTCTCCCGCCCCGAGCTGCTGCTGGTCGCCGATGCAGTGGCGCGCGAGAAATCGATCGACCGCGAGGAAGTGCTCGAAGCAATGGAGCAGGCCATCCAGAAGGCCGGCCGCGCCAAATACGGGCACGAGAAGGACATTCGCGCGACGATCGACCGGCGCACCGGCGATGTGCGGCTGACGCGCTGGACCGAGCTGGTCGAGACGGTGGAGAACGAGGAGACGCAGATCCCCGTTCACATCGCCAAGAAGTTCCGCCCCGATCTCAATCTCGGCCAGTTCATCGTCGACCCGCTGCCGCCGATCGATTTCGACCGCATCGGCGCGCAGACGGCCAAGCAGGTGATCGTGCAGCGCGTGCGCGAATATGAGCGCCGCCGCCAGTTCGACGAATTCAAGGACCGCGTAGGCGAGATCATCAACGGCCTGGTCAAGCGCACCGAGTACGGCAATCTCATGGTCGATCTCGGCAAGTCGGAGGCGCTGCTGCGCCGCGATGAGCTGATCCCGCGCGAGAGTTTCCGCAACGGCGACAGGGTGCGCGCCTACATATACGACGTGCGCGAGGAAGCGCGCGGGCCGCAAATCTTCCTGAGCCGCACGCATCCGGCGTTCCTGGCCAAGTTGTTCGCGCAGGAAGTGCCGGAAATTTACGACGGCATCATCGAGATCAAGGCGGTGGCGCGTGACCCCGGCAGCCGCGCCAAGATGGCGGTGATCAGCCGCGACAGTTCGATCGATCCGGTGGGTGCGTGCGTCGGCATGCGCGGCAGCCGCGTGCAGGCCGTGGTGCAGGAGCTGCAGGGCGAGAAGATCGACATCATCCCCTGGAGCCCGCAGGCGGCGACGTTCGTGGTCAATGCGCTCGCACCCGCGGAAGTCACCAAGGTGGTGATGGACGAGGATGCCGGCCGAGTCGAAGTGGTGGTGCCCGACGAGCAGCTGAGCCTGGCTATCGGCCGCCGCGGGCAGAATGTGCGGCTCGCCAGCCAGCTCACGCGCTGGGATATCGACATCCTGACCGAAGCCGAGGAAAGCGAGCGCCGCCAGGAGGAATTCCGCCGGCGCACCGGGCTGTTCGTGGAAGCCCTGGACGTGGACGACGTGATCGCCGGCCTGCTGGTGACCGAGGGTTTCAACACGATCGAGGAGCTGGCTTTCGTCGATCGTGACGAGCTGGCCGACATCGAGGGTTTCGACGAGACGGTGGCCGAAGAGTTGATCCGCCGCGCCGAGCAGTTCCTGGTGCAGCGCGACGAGGGGCTGACCGAGCGTCGCGTCGAGCTTGGCGTGACCGACGAGGTCGCCGCCTTCGAGCTGTTCACCCCGCAGATGCTGGTCACGCTGGGTGAGAAGGGCGTCAAGACGCTGGACGACCTGGCCGATCTGGCCGGCGACGAGCTGGTGGAGCTGCTGGGCGCCGAGCTGGTGGACGAGGCGACGGCCAACGAAGTGATCATGGCCGCCCGTGCCCATTGGTTCGAGGGCGACGAGCCGGCGCAAACCGCGGAAGCGTCCGGCGAGGAGGCTTCAAACGCCTGAGGCGACGCACCATCTGATTGAGATGCCGGGGCCGCCCGATGTGGAGGTGGGTTGCGACCCGGAGCGTGGACCGCAAAGGCGCTGCATCGTGACGCGCACGCAAGGCGATCGTGGGCGTATGCTGCGTTTCGTGGTCGGGCCGGACCGAACGATCGTGCCGGATTTGGCCGCGCGGCTGCCGGGGCGGGGTTTCTGGTTGAGCCCGCGCGCCGATGTGCTAGAAACGGCACGGACCAAGGGCGCCTTCGCACGCGCGGCCCGTGGCCCGGTTAGCTTGCCTGCCGATCTGAACAGCGTCCTGCAAGCCCAGCTTGCCAGGCGCATTTCCGATCATTTGGGCCTGGCGCGCAGGGCAGGCCAAGCGGTTGCGGGTTTCGCCAAAGCCCGCGAGTGGGTGCAGGCGGGCCAGGCGGCCCTGGTGCTCCAGGCGAGCGATGGCAGTGAGGACGAGCGCCGGCGTTTGCTGTCGGGGGTCGTAGGCGTGCCGGTTGCCTGGCCGCTCGATGGTGCGGCGCAGGGCCAGGTGTTCGGCCGGGAGCAGGCGGTGCACGTGGCGGTGGCGCATGGCCGGTTGGCCATGGCGTTGATGGACGAGATCTTTCGGCTGTCCGGGCTGTCCGGGCAGGCGATCTACAAGCAGGCAGGTGAATGAGCGAGACGAACGACCGCGACGTGGGACAGGATGGCGGGCAGGATGGGGGCGAGGCCAAGGGCCGCCTGTCTCTGCGCCCGGCCAGCCGGCTTGAGCTGGGCCGTACCGTGGATGCGGGATCGGTCAAGCAGAGCTTTTCGCACGGCCGCACCAAAACGGTTCAGGTGGAAGTGCGCAAGACGCGTACCGGCGCGCCCAAGCCTGCTTATCAGGCGACGCCGCAGCCGCCGCTCCCTGCCAACCTGGGCGCGCCGCGTCCGGCTCCGGCACCCACGCCGGCGCCCGGCGCCAACCCTGCCGCCGCTTCACCTGCCGCGGGTGCCACACGCCCGGCCGCAGGCGCACGCCCCGGCATGGGCGGGCGCGCGCTGACGCCGAACGAGCTGGCCGTGCGCCAGCGCGTGCTGCTCGAACAGCAGAAGGTGCAGCAGGAAGCGCAGCGCGAAATCACCAAGCGTGAGTCCGAGCGGCGCGAGCAGGAGAAGATTTCCATTCTCTCCGCGGCCGAGGAGGCCAAACGGCGCGACGAAGATAATCGCCGGCAGGCCGAGGAGGAGGCGCGGCGCGCCGTTGCCGAGCAGGCGCGTGCTCGAGAAGCCGCAGCTGCCCAGGAAACGCCGTCGCCCGCCGAGGCCGCGCCTGCGGCCCAGGCTGCACCGATCCCGACCGGCCGGCCGGGTGCCGCGCGCGCCAACGCGCCGATCCGCTCGGCCATTCCGGCGGCTGCCCCGGCGGCGCCGGGTTCGCCCACCGAAACACTGCGTCTGCGCACCGGCCGTGAGGACGAGGAGGAAGGCCGCGCTGTGGTTCGCCGCCCCGGCAGCCCTGCGGCACCGCGCAAGGTGCTCACGCCCGTCGTCGCCAAGAAGGGCCTCGGCGAAGGCCGACGTGCGGGCCGCATCGACGTGCAGGCGGCCATGGAAGGCGAGGACGAGAAGACCCGCAGCTTGGCCAGCGTGCGTCGCCAGCGCGAACGCGAACGGCGCAATGCCGAGCTGGCCGCCCTGCGCGCCGACCAGGTCAAGGTGGTGCGCGACGTGGTGCTGCCGGACGCGATCACCGTGCAGGAACTCGCCAACCGCATGGCGGCCCGCGCTGTCGACGTGGTGAAGTCCCTGATGCGGATGGGCGTGATGGCGACCATTACGCAGATTTTGGACTCCGACACGGCCGAGCTGGTCGTGCAGGAATTCGGCCACCGCGTCCGCCGCGTCAGCGAAAGCGACGTGGAGCAAGGCATTGAAGGCGAGATCGACGAAGATACCGATCTGCAGCCGCGCGCCCCGGTGGTGACCATCATGGGCCATGTCGACCATGGCAAGACCAGCCTGCTCGATGCCTTGCGGGCGACGGACGTGGCCGCCGGCGAGGCGGGCGGCATCACCCAGCATATCGGTGCCTACCAGGTGACGCTGCCCTCGGGCAGCCAGATCACCTTCATCGACACGCCGGGCCACGAGGCATTTACGTCCATGCGTGCGCGCGGTGCGTCGGTGACCGACATCGTCGTGCTGGTGGTCGCCAGCGACGACGGCGTGATGCCGCAGACGATCGAGGCGATCAAACACGCGAAAGCGGCCCACGCGCCGATCATCGTGGCGATCAACAAGATGGACAAGGCGGACGCCAACCCGACGCGCGTTCGTCAGGAGCTGCTGAGCCACGAGATCGTGGTGGAAGACATGGGCGGCGAGACGCAGGATGTGGAGGTATCGGCCACCAAGCGGATGAACCTCGACAAGCTCGAAGAGGCCATCCTGCTGCAGGCCGAAGTGCTCGAACTCCGCGCCAATCCGGACCGCGCGGCCGAGGGCAGCGTGATCGAAAGCCGGCTGGACCGCGGCCGCGGGCCAGTGGCGACCATCCTGGTGCAGAACGGCACACTCCACCAGGGCGACATCATCGTGTGCGGCGCCGAATGGGGCCGGGTGCGCGCGATGCTCGACGACAAGAACCGCCAGATCAAGGTGGCGGGCCCGTCGACGCCGGTCGAGATCCTCGGCCTGGGCGGCGTGCCGAGCGCCGGCGAGCCGTTCATCGTCGTCGAAGACGAGCAGAAGGCGCGCGAAGTCAGCGAATTCCGCACCCGCAAGCTGCGCGACAAGGCGGCCGCCGGTGCCACCGCGGCACGTGGCACGCTGGAGCAGATGCTGACACGCATCGCCGCCGGCGCGCAGAAAGAGGTGGCGCTGGTCATCAAGGCCGACGTGCAGGGCAGCTCGGAGGCGATCGCCGCCACCGTGCTCAAGCTCGAGCATGAGGAGGTGAAAGTCCGGGTGCTCAACTCCACCGTGGGCCAGATCACCGAGGGCGACGTGCAGCTGGCCAAGGCGAGCCACGCGATGATCGTAGGCTTCAACGTGCGTGCTTCGAGCCAGGCACGCGAACTGGCACAGCGCGACGGGGTCGAGATCCGCTACTACTCGATCATCTACCAGGTGGCCGACGATATCGCCGAGCTCGTGCGCGGCAAGATCTCGCCGAAATACCGCGAGAACTTCCTGGGCTATGCCGAGATCCGCAAGGTGTTCGACATCACCAAGACGGGCAAGGTCGCCGGCTGCATGATCACCGAGGGCCTGGTGAAACGCGGTTGTGGCGTGCGCCTGCTGCGCGAGGGTGTCGTCATCCATCAGGGCGAGCTGAGCCAGCTCAAGCGCTTCAAGGACGACGTGAAGGAAGTGGCGCGCGGCTATGAGTGCGGCCTGTCGTTTGCCGGCTACAACGATCTGCGCGAGGGCGATCTGGTCGAGTGCTACGAAAGCGAGCTGGTGCCAGCTTGATGCACCGTCCGTGAAGCTGACGCGAAAGGAGGCGCGCGGTCCTGGCGCGCCTCCCTCAGCCGCCCGCCGGCCGAAGAAGTCAGGGCCGAAGCCGCCGTCTCAACGCCAGTTGCGTGTGGCCGAAGAGGTGCGCCATGTGCTGGCCGGCGTGTTCACGCGTGGCGGTTTTCGCGACCCCGATCTTGTGGACGTGCTGGTGACGGTCACCGAAGTGCGCATGTCGCCCGATCTGAAGCACGCGACCGCTTTCGTGGCGCGGCTTGGCCGTACGGATATCGACGAGAAGCTGCCCGCATTGAAGCGGGCGGCGCCGTTCTTCCGTGCCCAACTCGCCCACGAGATGCGCCTGCGTGTAGCGCCCGACGTCTCGTTCCAGCCCGACACGGCACTGGAATATGCCACGCACATCAACAAGCTGCTGCACGCGCCTGAAGTGGCCAAGGACCTCGTCACCGACGAATAAGCGCCTGCCGGTCGCCATGCCGGCAACAGCGGAGAAAAAGTCTCTCGCTTCTTTTCTGCAGGGCCTGTTTGGAAAGTCGTTCTGGCGAGTCATCTGGCGGCGATTTGTGAGCACCGGAGCGGAGCGGAAGAGATTGCTGTTAGATGGCCGCCCTTACGACTCTACGAACGGACACTCAGAAAAGACGGCGCATCCTTTCCCCTACTGCCGAATATCCACCTCCGTCGAATTCGGGCTCTCGACCCCGTTCGCATCGGTGCTGGTGATGATATAGTGGTAAGTCACGCCCTTGGTCGCCGTGCTGTCCGTGCGGCATATGTTGGCGCGGAACGCGACGCCGGCGCTGCTGGTGGCGCATTCCGGCACCGGCACATACCCGCTCCCGCTCGTGGTCGTATGCTTGACGGTGTACGTCTTGACCGGGCCGGTCGTGACGACGTTCCACATGATCGGGAAAGTCGTTGAATTGTCGGCGGCGTAGGTCGGCCGGAAATTGACCGGGATCATCGTCGTCAGGATCATCGGCGCGATCGGTCTTTCGCCGAAGTTGAAATCATCCAGCAGGTCGCCCACGGGGATCGGCGCTGTCGTGCCAGCGCCTGGGCCGGGTTGCACGGCGGTGACGGACTCACGCACCGTCGGCCGCGAATCGGGGCGTAACCCCTGGGTGCCGCCGATGCGCTGGCCGCTCAGGAACAGGTCTTCGGTCAGTCTGAGGAACGCATCGAAACTATACGTCTGGTGGTCGATGGTGGCGGCTCGCGCAAACGGCGAGATGATGATTGCCGGCACGCGCAGGCCGTAGCCGATCGGGGCGCCGTTGTTGAGCTGATCGACGACGGGAGGCACCTCGTGATCGTAGAAGCCGCCCCAGTCGTCCCACGCGAGAATGATGATCGTGTTGCTCCAGGCGCTGCTCTGCATCACCGCGTTCACCAGGGAGGTAACGTATTCCATGCCCTGCTGCACGTCGGATGGCGGATGTTCGCTGTCGAGTTCGGTCGGCACGATCCACGAGACCGCCGGCAGCGCATTAGCTTTCAGGTCGAGATAGAACTGCTCGATCGGCGGGTTGTGTGCCGCCAGATATCCGGGATTGGCCTTGTTCTTGGCCACGACTTCGGTGAAGCCGGCAACCGCGTTCCAGTAGCTCGGGACGCCGACCTGCTGCTTTTCCGGTGGGCAGGACATCGCACCGTCCGCACAATCGGGCTCCTGACCCTGCTCGATATAGTATTTCCAGCCGACATTCGCGCGATCCAACAGGTCGGTGACGTCGCTCCAGGCGTAAATGCCGCTTTGCGCCTGCCCGATCGCCGGGTTGACGTTGGTGGTGCAGCTCATCGGGTTCTGCAGATTGGCGCAGGAGGCCGACCAGGCCGACGTCATGTAGAGGTGGGAGGCCAGACTGTAGCTGCCGACCGGCTCGAACATGTGGTCGAGCAGAACGAAATGGTGCGCGTAGGCCCAATAGTTCGGGATTTCCGCGGCGGTATGATAGCCCATCACGTCAAACCGGGCGAAACCCGCTTCCTGGTTGCCGCAGCCCGACGCGTTCATCGTCGAGGGCAGGCAGCCGGTATTGATGTGTTTGGTGGTTTGCAGGTCGCGTACGAAACCGTCCATCAGCCCGCCATCTTCGACGACGGCGACATCGACATTGTTGTGGCCGCTGCCGGCGTTGGCCCCATGCCGGTCGTGGAACGCACGTATGCACGGCTTGCCGGCGGTCGCCTGGGGGTTGCACGCAACCGGCGCGCCGTTCTGGAAGCCCAACCCGTCGGCATTGGGGAAAGTGCCGAAATAATGGTCGAACGACCGGTTTTCCTGCATGATGACAATCACATGCTGGATGTGAGCCTGCGCCAGCTGAAGCTGCGTAGGCGCGGCCGAAGCGCTGGCGGCAGCGCCCATCGCGAGCAACCACGCCGCTTGTGCCGAGATTTTCATGCAAGTTCCGACCTGTGAAGGAGAACATGCTCGCATGCGAGCTGCCAGCATATCGTTAACGCCATCCGCATCGGCGGGGCGGGCGTTGTCAAGCGCCACCTCGCATTGCACCCGCGACAACGGCGTAATGAGACGTGACAGTTCAGAGAAGGTCGTTGGCAACTGCCAATTCGGGTTGGCGCGCGCCGTGCGTTCCGGCATGTTCTCCGCCGTCTGGCTGCCAGCCATTCACCCGAAAGCAATCGTCGGTTGATACTTTTTCGGGTAGCTTAGTGACTGCGTAGTGGAGCTGACGACCATGGCTATGAAGAGCACCGCCTGCCTGTTGGCGATTGCGGCTGCAAGTGCTGCGTCCGCGCAGGTGCCACTCACCCAACTGCAGAACGCGCAGGCCAACATCAAGCATGTGATCGTCATCATGCAGGAGAACCGGTCGTTCGACCATTATTTCGGCACTTTCCCCGGCGCGGACGGGATTGCGATGGACGCCCATGGCCAGCCGCTCGCGTGCAATCCCCAGGTGAATGGCGCGCAGCCTTGCATCCGGCCGTTCCACGACCGTCATGGCGCCAACGCGGGCGGCGGCCATCGCAATTCGGACGTGGCGCCCGCCCTCGATGGCGGGCTGATGGATGGCTTCGTGGCCGACCTGCAGACGACCAAGCAGGTAAATGCAGGCTGCCTTCCGGCGACGATGGGCGTCGCCAATTGCGGAAGCCAGGCGGTCGGCTTCAAGCGCTTCGACGTGATGGGCTACCATACCGCCGACGAAATCCCGAACTACTGGACTTATGCGCAGCGTTTCGTGCTGCTCGATCATATGTTCGAGCCCTCGACCTCCGACAGCCTGTCCTCCCATTTGTATATGACATCAGGCTGGTCGGCCTCGTGCCGAAACATCAACGACCCTATGAGCTGCACGACGCTGATCGAACCAGCACTTGGCCTCGCGCAAAAGGGCATTTTTGCGTGGAGCGATGTCACCGACCTGCTCGACCGCAGCAATGTCGGCTGGAAATATTATGTCGAGCAGGGACAGGAGCCGGATTGTGCGGATGGCGGGATGTCGTGTCCGCCCGAAAAGCAGCAGGCGGGTGTTCCAAGTTATTGGAATGCGGTTGCCGGCTTCACCGAAGTGGTGGCCAAGAACAAGGCCAATCCCGGCTATCTGGCTCTGCATAATCCGCCCATCGAGCAGCTCTATCTCGACCTCAAGGCCAATGCGCTGCCGGCCGTGTCCTGGGTCATTCCTACCTCGCTCGATAGCGAGCATCCGCCGTCCGACGTGCAGCAAGGCATGGAGTATGTGACGTCGGTCGTGAATGCGGTCATGCAAAGCTCGGCCTGGAACAACACCGTCATCATTCTCGCCTGGGACGATTGGGGCGGGTTTTACGACCATGTGGTACCGCCGGTTGCCGACAGTCTGAGCAATGGCGCGCCCATCGGCTATGGATTGCGCGTACCGGCGATCATCATCTCGCCCTTTGCCAAAGCGGGCACGATCGATCATCAAGTGTTCAGTTTCGATACGTTTCTGAAGCTGACAGAGGATCTGTTTCTCAACGGCCAACGGATCGGCGGCCAGCAGGGCGCGCGGCCGGACAGCCGCCCGACAATACGTGAAGCGATGACATCCGTGATGCCTGGCCCGGGCGGCGGTTCGGCTCCGCTGCCGATCGGCAATCTGCTGAACGACTTCGATTTCAGCCAGCCACCGATCGCACCTTTCGTGTTGACGACGATGATCCCCGTCAATTTCCGGCCGACTTATTCGACGAGCTACACGACACAATTTCCGATCTTCTGGAATGGTGTCACGACCGGCCCGATCAAAGGTTATACGGTCAAACGCACAACGACGAGCGGAGGCGGCTATGTGCCAGTGCCGGAATGCTCGGCCAACAGCCGTGGGCCGTATCGCGCGACCCGTTGCAATACCGATGTGACCGCGACGAAGGGTGTCGCCTACTCGTATATCGTGACCAGCACGGATGCGAATGGCAACGAGAGCCCGAACTCCACCGAGGTGGATATCACACAGTAAAGCAGGCGTCGGAAGCTAACGCTGCCGCCGCCATGCCGCTGGAGCGCAGTCATTCCGCCTCTGGTCGGCACCTTGCCTGGTGCCGA
The DNA here is from genome assembly GCA_963848205.1 of uncultured Alphaproteobacteria bacterium. Lineage (GTDB taxonomy): Bacteria > Pseudomonadota > Alphaproteobacteria > Acetobacterales > Acetobacteraceae > BOG-908. The sequence goes on from CAWKCV010000005.1 coordinate 285,720, forward strand.
CCAAACGCATTGCTGACTAGAACTGCAGATTTTCCCAGTGGATCGGCAGAGCGTTCCAGCCGCCGCCGCATTTGTTCTTGTCTGGCACGATCAGGTCGAACACGACCGAAGCCTTCGGTCCCAGACCTTGTATCTCGGCTTGAGTGCCGTTCAGTTCGGCCGAATAGTCGAACAGATTGTTCTTCGAGGCATCTTCGTAAAAGCTGCCGCAGATCTGGCTTTGCTTTTTGCCCATTCCACCAAAATCGACGTTTTCGGTCGCAGTCATGGCAACAGGATCGATGACGTAGGCACGGCCGGCGCTATATTTGCGGTTCACGCCAGGCGGCTTCTGGAACAGGCTGTAATAGCCGTCATCGAACAGGCGCAACTCGCCTTCGGCATCGATGGCGACACCATGCTGACCGATCGGCGGCTGCGTATGCGCACTCAGCGTGAGAGCGAATGCGCGCAACGAGGGATATTGCGCCCAATGCTTGGTCGTATCACCCAGAATCCAATGGATCTTCCGGACTGAACCGTCGGCAGGAGGATCGTAGTCGACCGCGATGACGAAGTTTTCGCGGCTGGAGACGATCAGCCAATTGTGCACCGGGTCGTAGGTGGTGGCGTTGTTGTGGAACCAGTCATTTCCCACCGGAAACACGAAGCCGGACGGGTCGTCGCCGCCTGCTTTCATCGCCTGGCTGATGATGTCGGCAAGGTTCCAGGTGTTGAGCAGCGTGCCGTCGGCCGCGATTTCGATGTCGTTGGATTCGGTCTGGGTCGTGGTGTTCACGTCCACGACCATTCCGGTGCGACCCGGATCGATGTTGTGGTGGTTTGTCGAGGTCAAATTGTCCGCGCTGCCATAGTCGCCGATCTTCGTGATCACACCAGCCAAAGTCACCCGGTTGATGCCGGTGGCCGCATCGCTTTCATAGATGTTGTTCTGGAAGAACGTCGACGAGAACACGGTGTGACCGGTGTCGCTGGCCCAACGCACGTTGCCGTCCGTATCGAGCACCACCGGCGTGTCACTGCTGCAATAGTTCTTCAGCAGGAAATAGTCGAAGCTCAGTGCCGACGTCGATTTGCGATTGTTGACGAAGGAGATGCGGTTGTTCAGCGAATTGCACGGATCGGTATAGGTGGCAGTCGTGATGCTGGCCGTGGTGGCAGCCGTCGTGCCATCCGTAAAGGTGAACGTAAGGATAACGGTGTTGGCGTAACCGGCGTAAAGTCCGAAGACCGGGACAGTGACGCTATTGCTGGAGAGATAGTTGTTGGCAGTGAGGTAAGCGGCGGAGTAGGTCGCTGAAATCGGCCGTGTATAAGAGCCGGACATCGGCAAGACTGTGAAGTTCACGCTGGCAATCTGCTCGCTACCGGTGGTGGCGCTGACCAGTTCGATGAACGGGCGTGGGCCTGCTGTCTGGCCCGTGATGGTGATGGCGGAGGGCGGAGGTGAAGCTGATGCCTGGCCGGTCATCATGGCGGCAGCTACTGCCAAGCCGCTCACCGCGGTGGAAAGTTGACGACGAAACATTAAAATACTCCAGAAATGCCATCGGCTAACACCGAGGTGTCCGGAGAATAGCCTTCTCGTCATTTTGTGTCAGTCGCAAAATCGCGATGTCGAAGAAATAAGCTTACTGCGCAGAACGTCGGGTTTGCGGTTTCAGTGGCGGACAAGCCGGCCGCCGTTGCAGCCGTGCAGCCCCGAAATACACATCTTCGGGGCTGCACGCCTGGCTGGTCGGGATCAGAACTGCAGATTTTCCCAATGGACTTCGATTGCGTTCCAGCCGGAGCCGCAGGTCTTGTTCGTGGTCACAAACAGATCGAAGTTGAGGGTGAATTTTGGCCCGTAACCCTGAACATCCATGTATTTGCCCTGACTGAGAGAAGCGTAGTCGATCAGGTTGTTCTTCGGCGCATCCTCATAGAAGCTGCTGCAGACGAAAGCATACTTCTTGAAGTGGTTGGTGAATGCGAGATCTTCCTGCGCCGTCATTGCGACGGGGTCGATCTTGTAGGCGCGGCCGGCACTGTATTTACGCGAGATGCCGGGCGGCATCTGAAAGGCACTCTGATAGCCGTCGTCGAACATGCGCAGATTACCTTCGTGATCGAAGGCGATGCCGTGCTGCCCGATCGGTGCTATCGTGTGAGCCCCGAGCGTGAGCGCGAAGGCACGCAGCGACGGATATTGATACCAATGTTTGGTGGCATCACCGAGTATCCAGTGGATCTTGCGTTCCGAGCCGTCGGCCGGTGCGTCGTAATCGACTGCGATGACGAAGTTCTCTCGGCTCGAAACTATTTCCCAGTTATGCACCGGATCGTAGGTTGTCGCATTGTTGTGGAACCAGTCATTTCCAACCGGAAAGACGAACCCGGAAGGATCGTCGCCGCCGGCGACCATCGCCGCGCTGATGATCTTGTCCAGGTCCCAGCGTTGCAGCACCTTGCCGCTGGTATCGATTTCCAGAACCGTAGATTCCGTCTGCGTCGTCGTATTGACCTCGAGTGCCATGCCATTGCGGGCAGGATCGATGTTGTGGTGATTGACGTTCGTCACATTCTGCGACGTCGCATAGTCGCCGATCTTGGTTTCCACCCCGGCGAGCGTCACTTGATTGACGCCGGTGCGACCATCGCCCGAATAGACCATGTTGTTGTAGAAAGCCGTCGTCAGAACTGTCGCCCCCGTCAGGCTTACCCAACGGATGTTGCCGTCTGTGTCCATGACGAACGGAGTGTCTGCGCTGCAGAAATTCTTCAGCAGGTAGTAGTCGAAGCTCAGCCCGGCGGTGGAGGTGCGGTATTGGGTGAACTGCGCGCTTTCGATATTGCCCGGGCCGCACGGGTCGGTGTAGCTCGCCGTGCTCACACTCACCTGCGTGGTGGCTGTCGTCGCGTCGGTGAAGGTGAAGTTCAGCGTCACCGTATTGCTGTAATTGGAGTAGAGTCCGAACACCGGCAGGTTCAGGCTGGTGCCGTTGAGATAATTGTGCGCGGTGAGATAGGCTGCCGAGTAGGTGGCCGAAATCGGGCGTGTGAAGGATCCGGCCATCGGCGTGATGGTGAAGTTCACGCTGGCGATCTGGTTGGTGGAGGTTGCGGCGATGAATTCGATGAAGGGGCGTGGGCCGGCTGTCTGGCCGGTGATGGTGATCGGCGAGGGGGCCTGGGCGGCAGCTTGGCCGCAGAAGGCCGCGAACGCCAATCCGCCGACCGCAGTTGAAAGATGCCTGCTTGACATGAATTTCCTCCGATTCCCGGCTTTTATGGCCGCGGTGACGCGACCATAGCCCGCCGTTCGAGCATTGTCAGTATCGCAATGTTCCGGGCGGGCAAATACTTGGGGCCCATGTCGTGAATAGCTCCGGCCCGTCGCCTATGCTCGATGCGCGGCGAAAGCTGATCACCACAGCGGACGATTTCGGCCTGAGCGTGGGGGTGAACGAGGCCGTGTGCATGGCGGCCGAGCGCGGCATCCTGACCAGCGCCAGCTTGATGGTGGCGGGCCCGGCCGCCGCCGATGCGGTGGCGCGTGCGCACGCGATGCCTGGCCTGGCGGTGGGATTGCATCTGGTGGTGATCGAAGGCGATCCCGTGTCGCCTCACGACCTTATTGCCGAGTTGCTTGATCGCTTCGGGCGTTTTCCGTCCGATCAGTTGCAACTCGGGCTACGATACGCGTTCAGCGTGCGCGCGCGCCGGCAATTGGCGGCCGAAATACGGGCGCAGTTCGAGGCGTTCCGTGCGACCGGATTGGTGTTGGATCATGTCAACGCGCACAAGCACATGCATCTTCATCCGGTTGTAGGTGCGATGATGATTTCTATCGGGCAGGAGTTCGGCCTGCACGCCGTGCGTGTGCCGGCTGAGCCTGCGGTTATAGGCGGTGCGCCGCAAAGTATGGGCGATCGTGCCCTGCGCCACTGGTCCAAGGTGCTGCGCGCGCAAGCCAGGCGCGCCGGCATGCTGACCAACGATTCGGTACTCGGCCTAGGCTGGACGGGCGCAATGACGCAGCTGCACACGCAGAGATTGCTGAACGCGCTGCCACCCGGCCTGGTGGAGATGTATTTTCATCCCGCGACGTCGAAAAACCAGCTTCTTTCCGACTTGATGCCCACTTACGATCATCAGGCCGAGCTCGAAGCCCTCCTCACCTGCCACCTGCCCCCAGACGCCAAGCTAACCACCTACAGCGCCGAGAGATAAAAGTTTTTTGGTCCTTTTTTTCAAAAAAGGACTACTTCCTTGGCTCACGCTAATGCAGCCCAGGCCCCACTCATCAAAGTAGCCAATGTCCCGGAAACGATCGACCGCAACCCAAGCGCAGCGATCTCCGCCCGACGCTCCGGCAACATCGCCCCCATGCCGCCGACCATGATTCCCGCGCTGCCGAAATTGGCGAACCCGCACAGTGCGAACACCATGATGCGCCGCGAGCCGGGCGAGAGTGCGTCCGGCGGCAGCTTGGCCAGAGCAAGATAGGCGACCAGTTCGTTCAGCACGGTTTTCGTGCCCATCAGCAGCCCAGCCGCCTGCGTCTGCGCCCATGGAATGCCGATCAGCCAGAGGAGCGGGCGCAGCGCCTGGCCAAGCGCGCCTTGCAGTGTCACGCCGCTGCCGGCGAGCGTGGCGAGCGCGCCGTTGAGCAGAGCGACCAGTGCCACGGTGACGAGCAAGGTGCTGGCGATGCCGACCAGCGGGGCCACCCCGTCCGCCGTGCCGCGTGTGATGGCGTCGAGCACGCCGGCGGGGCGTTCGGTTCCGTCCAGCGCAGCCGGACCCGTGCGTGGTGTGAAAGGCACCATCAACGCCGCGATCGCCAGTGCCGCCGGGGTGCTGACGACGGAGGCGACCAGGATTGTGCCGAGCGAATCGGGCAGTACGGGGCCGAGTATGGTGGCGTAGATGACCATGACCGTGCCGGCGACCCCCGCCATGCCGCAACTCATCAGCGCGAACAGCTCGCCGCGTGTCATCGCGGCGAGATACGGCCGGATCAGCAGCGGCGCCTCGATCATGCCGAGGAAGATGTGGGTTGCCGCCCCGAGCGCGAGCGCGCCGTCGATGCCCAGCGCGCGGCGCAGCACCCAGGCGAACGCGCCGGTGATGCGTTGCAGCACGCCCAGATAGAACAGCAGCGAACTGAGCGCGCTGATCACCAGCACGAGCGGCAGGATCTGGAATGCGAGCACGAAGCTGGCGCCGGGATGGGTTTCCGCGAACGGTAGCGGGCCGCCACCGAGATAGCCGAACACGAACGTCGTGCCGGCGTCGGTGGCGGTTTGCAGCGCCTGCACGAGGCGGCTGACGGCGAGGATGGCGTGGCGCGCGAGTGCGACGTGGAGCAGGAGCACGGCGAGTGCTGCTTGCAGCGCGAAACCGCCGGCGACGGTGCGCCAGGCAATGGCGCTGCGGTTTTCGCTGAGCGCGTAGGCGGCGGCGGGTAGCACGAGAAGGCCTAGGAGAGGCATAAAGGAAGGCCTTCTTTTTTGAAGAAAAGAAGCAAAAGCCTTTTATTCGTTGGCTGTATCGTCATACGTGGGTGGCCAGGCGTAGGAGCAAAAGTTTTGGCCCTTTTTTTCAAAAAAGGACTGCTTCTTCCTTCTGTCATCACTCTCGCCCACCTGGCCGCCAACCCACATTACGGCTTCTTCCGCGACGAACTCTATTTCATCGTCTGCGGCCGCCATCCCGACTGGGGCTATGTCGACCAGCCGCCTGTGGTGCCACTTCTGGCCGCGTTGTCGCAAGCGGCCGGCACGTCGCTGTTCCTGTTGCGCGCCATTCCGGCGCTGTTCGCCGGCGCCACCGCCTATGTCATGGCCACGCTTGCGCGCGACATGGGCGGCGGCAGGTTTGCGGCTACGCTCGGCGCGCTCGCCGGCTCGCTTTCGCTGGTGCTGCTGGCGTTCGGCAGCAGGCTGGGGCCGGATACGGTGCAAATGCTGGCGTGGCCGTGGGCGATACTCTGCATTGGACGGGCGCGATCGGACCCGCGCTGGTGGCTGACGGCAGGCTTCGCGATCGGGTTCGGCGCTGAAGCGAAATACAGCGCGCTGCTGGCGGCTGCTTCCATCGCTGCTGGCCTGGTGTTGACGTATCCACGCGTGCTGCTGTCGCGCGCGCCGTGGATTGGCGCATTGTTGACAGCAGCGCTGATCGCGCCGAACGCGGCGTGGCAATACGCACATGGCTGGCCGATGCTGGAGCTTTTGCAGAACGGCCAGCTCGGCAAGAACGTCGTTCTCAGCCCGTTGCAGTTTCTGGCGCAACAGATTTTGTTGTATAATCCGGTGCTCTCGCTGGTTTGGCTGGCGGGTTTCGCGTGGTGCCTGCGCGTGGCGGCATGGCGCTGGCTGGGGATTGGTTTTCTGGTGCTGCTCGCGACGATGATCGTGCTGCATGGCAAGGCGTACTATCCCGCGCCGATCTATCCCGCCTTGTTCGCGGCCGGCGGTGTGGCAATCGAGCGATGGACGGCGCGGCGGGCTTGGCTGCGGCCAGTTGCCATGGCCACCGTGGTGGCGGCCGGCCTCGTGTTGGCGCCGGTTGTCTCTCCTGTCCTGCGCGAACCCGCGATGCTCGCCTACGACGCGTTGCTCGCGCGCGCGGGTTTCGGCGTGCCGCAAACCGAGCACCATCGCCAGGCGGCGCTCGGCCAGGATTACGCCGACATGCATGGCTGGCAGGAACTCGCCGACAAAGTGCACGCGACGCTGGGGACTCTGCCGCCCGATCTGCGCGCGGGCACCTGGGTGTTCGCCGCAAATTACGGCGAGGCAGGTGCCATCGACGTGCTGGCGCCCAACGCGCACCCGACGCTGAGTGGGCATAACCAGTATTGGCTGTGGGGTCCGCGTGGTTTTGACGGTGCCAGTATTCTCGACTTGAACGGTGATCTGGAAGCAGATCGCCGCTTGTGCCGCGAAGCGCGGATCGTTGCGACATTCAGCGCGCCGTATGTGATGCCGTATGAGGACGATGCGCCGCTTATTTTGTGCACGGGCTTGCGACCGAGCGTTGCGGCGCTTTGGCCGAAGCTGAAGCATTACGATTGATGCTGAGCACCAATCGGAGATGTCAGAACCCACTCCGTCATGGCCGGGCTTGACCCGGCCATCCACGGGTTGGAACAGCGGCGCTATTTACGTCTGGATTTTGTAGCGCCGCAGAAATCCACGATCGATGTTCGCGTCATGGTGGTCGCATGGACAGCCGGGTCAAGCCCGGCCATGACGGTGGTTTGGGTGCGGTCGTGGATGAATCGGCTGCCACAACATCGCAGCGCCGCTACGTCGCGAGCGCCCCCTCCAGCATCTTCAGCCCTTCCTCCAGCACCGCATCCTCCACCGTCAGTGGCACCAGAATGCGGATGACGTTGCCGAACACGCCGCACGAGAGCAGCACCAGACCGTGCTCCAACGCGCGTGCGGTCACGCGTTTCGTTGCCTCCGCATCCGGCTCCGTGCCGCCGCGCTCCTTGAAGATTTCGAAACCGATCATCGCGCCCGGCCCACGGATCGCGCCGATCGGCAGCGTGTCGTTGCGTCGCGCGAGCTCGCCCAGGCGCTGCTTGATGCGCGTGCCGATCGCATCGGCGCGCGTCATCAACTGCTCTTCCTCGATCACATCGAGCACGGCGATTGCGGCCGCACATGCGATAGGATTGCCGGCATATGTGCCGCCCAATCCGCCAGGCTCGGCCGCCTGCATCGGAGCCTCGCGCCCGATTACACCGGAGAGCGGAAAGCCGCCGGCCAGCGATTTGGCCACTGTCACCAGGTCGGGCTGCACGCCGCTATGCTCGATCGCGAACATGCGGCCCGTGCGCGCGAAGCCGGACTGCACCTCGTCGGCAATCAGCAGGATGCCGTGCCGGTCGCAGATGCGCCGCAGCTCCACCAGCAGCTCGGTCGGCGCCTCGTAGAACCCGCCCTCGCCCTGCACCGGCTCGATGATGATGGCGGCCACCCGGCTTGGCTCGATATCGGCGCGAAACAGGAAATCCAGCGACTTCAGCGCGTCCGCCACCGTCACGCCGTGATGCTCGATGGGGAACGGCAGATGGTAGATTTCCGCGGGAAACGGGCCGAACAGGCGCTTGTAGGGCATCGTCTTGCCGGTCAGCGCGCTCGTCATGATCGTACGGCCGTGGAAGCTGCCGGCAAACGCAATCACGCCGCTGCGCCCGGTGGCCGCGCGTGCGATCTTGATCGCGTTCTCCACGGCTTCCGCGCCAGTGGTGAAGAAGATCGTGCGCGCCGGCCCATCGAACGGGGCCAGCGCATTGAGCCGCTCGGCCAGTTCCACATACGGCTCGTAAGCCAGCACCTGCACGCAGGTGTGGGTGAACCGGTTCATCTGCTCGGTGGCCGCGGCGATCACGCGGGGGTGGCAATGCCCGGTGTTGAGCACCGCGATGCCGCCGGCGAAATCGACATAGCGCCGGCCTTCGACGTCCCAGATCTCGGCGTTTTTCGCGTGGTGCGCGAAGACCTGCGTCGCGTGGGAGAGGGCGCGCGGGATGGCGGCCTGGCGGCGGGCGAAGAGGTCGATGTTTCCCAACTCGGGCTCCTAAGGAAGCAAGCAGTCCTTTTTTGGAAAAAAAGGACCAAAAAACTTCTATTCAGCTGTCGCGAGGCCGGGGGTCAGCATGCGACAGCTACACCAAAGGTTTTTGGTTCTTCTTTTCGGAAAAGAACTGCTTCCTTACCTTGCCTGTTGAATGGCCGACAACACCCACCGTCCACCCGGCGCTCGCAGGAACGTCCAAACCTCGGTCACCGTCACCCGCTCGTTCGGGCTGCCATCGACCACACGGCCTGCCGCATCCCGCGTCACGTCGATCATCGAGAACTGCATCGCGACCGTCGCATATTCGCGCGATCCCTCCGACCACGCTTCCGACAGATCGCCCTTCATCAGGCGCACATCGCTGCACAAGTTGCGCACGCCGCGGCTGGCCTGCTCGGCCATCTGCTCGGCGAAATAGCTGACCATCTCGGGCGTTGCCATCGTGCCCAGCGCATTGACGTCGTGGGCGGACCAGGCGCGCTGGATGCTGTGCAGCAACCCGTCGAACGCCTGATAGTCGGTCTGCACGAGCTGGACCGGGCGGCCCTGCGGCGCGCCACCCGGCATCGGGCGGCGGGTAGCGCCCGGCATCGTGCGCGCGAACAGGCCGGGGCCACCGCCGGCCACGGCCAGGCGCCCCGCAAAAAACCGCCGGTAGATCCAGCTTCCGAGCAGATACAGCAGAAAAAGCTGCAGGATCAGCCCAAGCAGGCCGCCGCCGCCGTGCATGCCGCCGAAGAAGCCGCCGCCGAACAGCATGCCGCCGATGCCGGCGCCGAGCAGCCCGCCGATCAGGCCGCTGGTGAAGGCCGAGCGAGGCCGCATGCCGTAGCCGTTATTGCCGTAGCCGCTGTTGCCGTAGCGCGAGCCGTAGCTGGAGCCGTAACCCGAGCCACCCCCATCGTTCGGCGTCAGGCTGCGCTGCATGGGTGCCGCGCCATATGGCGCCGTGTTGGTGGAGGAGGGTGCGGAGTAGGTGCGCGAGCCACGGCTGCCGAACGAGTGGCCGCCGCTCGGGCTTGCGTCGGCCAGCGCCGGCGCGACCGCGAGGAGGAGGACGAGGAAAATACCGGCAATGCGACGCATGGGAGAACGCCCTGTCATGACGCTCGCAATATGGGACGCCGCCGGCCTGTTGTTGAGGCCTTCTCGACCTTTGTGCTTGCCTACGCCGGTTCGGGCAGTTTGGCCCAGCCGGGGATGCGTGTCGTCAGGCCGATATCGCCGGCGACCAGCCGGCCAGCCAGGCCGTCCAGCCGCAGCAGCGCCAGCCCGATCCTGCCCTGGCTCGAGCGGACCGTGCCGACCTCGCGCCCCTCGCTGAACACGGGCGTGCCTGGCGGGGGCAGCGGACCGTCGGCAGTCACCGGCAGCAGGCGACGCTTGACCAGGCCGCGATAACGCGTGCGCGCCGTGAGTTCCTGGCCCATGTAGCAGCCTTTGGTCCATGAGATGCCGCTGAGCTCGTCGAAACCAGCCTCCAGCAGCACGGTCTTCTCCGTCTCCAGGTCGCGCGAGCCATCCGGCAGACCGAGCCGGAGACGGTGTTCGTCCCAGTCAGCCACGTCGGCGTTCACCGCAAGATCGTGCGCCAGAATGCGCAACCCGGCTTCGGGCAAGCGCGGATCGGGAGCCGAAATCTTCTCCGGCAAGACATGCGCGTCGTCCCAGCCGGCGAAGACGCGCAGTGCGGGGGCGGGCTCGATCGCCACGTCGGCCCGTAGCCGGTAGCGCCCAAGGCGGGTGGCCAGAAAGCCTGCCTGTGCCGCTTCGCAGTCCAGCAGCAGGGCATCGTGGGTGGCGAACACAAAGAAATCCGCCAGCCACTTGCCTTGGGCGGTCAGCATCGCGGCCCAGACTGCGCGGCCGGGTTCGGCCAGAGCCACGTCGTTGGAGACAAGGCCGTTCAGAAAACCGACCCGATCGGCGCCGGTGACGGCAAGCACGCTGCGTCTTGGCAGTTCGGCAAGCCGGGGCAATTCGGAAATATGCGTCATGGCGTGGCAAGTGGCGTGTGTCCGTCTTCTGGACAAGCAATGACAAACATTATGGGAACTTGCCGCCGGTGCGGCTTGTTCTTGTTCGGTCATTGGCCGCGTGCCACACCAATACCATGCGACTGCCCGCTTTCACGGCTGCCCTGCTGACTGCGCTGGCCCTGACGCCGGCGACGGCGCTCGCGCAGCCGTTGGTGGAGACCGGGCCGCTGAGCTTCGCACCACTGGTGCGCCGCGTCGTGCCCGCTGTCGTCAACATCGCCGTGCACATGAACGTGGCCGACTCGGCCGCCGATCAGGCAGTGCCGCCCGACCTGAAGGGCACGCCGCTGGAGAAGACGTTCCGCGACCGCCAGCGCAGCCACCGCGAGCAGATGATCGGCGCGGGCTCCGGTTTCGTGCTCGATCCTACCGGCATCATCGTCACCAACAACCACGTCGTCGGCGAGGCCAGCAAGATACTCGTGAACTTCACCGATGGCACCGAACTGCCCGCCCACATCATCGGCACCGACGAACTGACCGACATCGCCGTCATCAAGGTCGATCCTGACCACCGGCTCGCCGCCGTCCCGTGGGGCGACTCGCGCTCGGTGCAGGTCGGCGACTGGATCATGGCAGCCGGCAATCCGTTCGGCCTGGGCGGCTCGGTCACCGCCGGCATCGTCAGCGCACGCGGGCGCGACATCGGCGCCGGCCCGTTCGACGACTTTTTCCAGCTCGACGCGCCGATCAATCCCGGCAATTCCGGCGGGCCGAGCTTCAACATGTCCGGCCAGGTGATCGCGCTGAACACCGCCATCGTCTCGCCTACCGGCGGCTCGGTCGGCATCGGCTTCGCCATCCCCTCGCAGATCGCCCAGCGCGTCGTCGACGAATTGCTGGAAAAGGGTCATGTGGACCGCGGCTGGCTGGGCGTGGAGCTGGACACGACCAGCCACAAGCACGCGGGCGCCGCCATCGCCTCGGTCAATCGCGGGGGGCCGGGTGCGCGTGGCGGGCTGCACCCCGGCGACGTGGTGACCTCCATCAATGGCGAGCGCGTGGAAAGCACGCGCGAACTGATACGCGACGTCTCCGCCGTGCTGCCGGGCAACACCGCGCGGCTGCGCGTGCGCCGCGGCACACAGACGATGGATTTGGCGGTGACGGTGGGCAAACGCCCGCCGGAGCCGCCACAAGCCGAACCCGATCAATGATGAAAGCCGGAGGCTGAGAGCCCGAGCATGCGTATTCTGCTGGTTGAAGACGACCCCACCGTCGCGCAGTTCGTGGTCAAAGGCCTGCGCGAGGCGGGCCACGTGATCGAGCACGCCGATAACGGCCGCGACGGACTGTTCATGGCGGCGAGCGAGACATTCGACACGATCATCCTCGACCGCATGCTGCCCGGCGGTATCGACGGCATCCGCCTGCTGGAGACGCTGCGTTCGCAGAACAACTCCACGCCGGTGCTGCTGCTCTCCGCTTTGGCGCAAGTCGATGAGCGCGTCGCCGGGCTCAAGGCCGGCGGCGACGATTACCTGACCAAGCCGTTCGCCTTTTCCGAATTGCTGGCGCGCGTCGAAGCACTCACGCGGCGCGGCAAATCCGACGGACCGCAAACGAAACTTCTTGTGGGCGACCTGGAGATGGACCTGCTCTCTCGCACCGTGCGTCGTGCCGCGCAGAAGATCGATCTGCAACCGCGCGAGTTCCGCCTGCTGGAATATTTGATGCGCCACGCGGGCCAGGTGGTGACGCGCACGATGCTGCTGGAGGGCGTGTGGGATTACCATTTCGATCCGCAGACGAACGTGATCGACGTGCATGTGAGCCGGCTGCGCCAGAAGATCGACAAGCCGTTCTCGTCGGGGCTCATTCACACGATCCGGAATGCTGGATACATGTTGAAGCCGGAGGGGTAGGAAGACCTTCGTTTCTGGAAAAACAAGCAGAGGACTTTTGTTCCGCTGTCGCAATACTTCCTGTTTGCAAGTGGCCGAATGGCAAGCGGCGGCTTTGGACAGGTCTAACCGCAGATGTCGCAGATGGACGCAGATGAAAGAGGAGGTCTTCTGTTCTGAGAAAGCTGAGCAAGAAACCGCCCGTCATGCTGTCGCGATGCTCACGATTGGCACGCGACAGCAATTCAAAAGTCTTTCGGTTCTTTCTTTCAAAAAAGAACTGCTTCCTTGCTCCGAGTTCTGGATGCGCCGCGAGGTGAGCCTTCATCTGCGTTCATCTGCGACATCTGCGGTTTCCTTACGCTCATGATCCGCTCCGCCGGCCTCCGCTTTGCCGTCCTCTTCGGCATCGTCTTCGCACTCTCCGCCCTCACGCTCGTTGCATTCCTCTGGTTCTCCACCGCCAACCTTCTCGATCGCCAGGTTGAAGCCGCCATCAACGCCGACGCGCAAGGCCTCGTCGAACGTTGGTCCGAAGGCGGCATTCCGGCGCTTCTGCTCACCATCCAGGAACGGCTTGGCGAGAATATCGATGATGACGCCATCTACGAGGTTACCGACCCGATCGGCCGTTGGGTCGCCGGCAATCTCGGCCGCTGGCCGGCCAACGTCACCAGCCCAGGCATATTCTACGAACTGCATGTGACGCGCGCCGGCGCGCGCAGCCTGGCCGATGTGCGGCGCTACGATTTGCCGGGCGGCTTTCGCCTGCTCGTCGGGCGCGATGTGCGCGGCCGTGTCGAATTACGGCATCTGCTGACCAGCGCATTGTTTTCCTCGATGCTGGTCATCGCTTTGCTGGGCGCTGCGGGCGCGTACGTCATCCGCGGCGTGTTCCGGCGCATGGTGGCCGAAGTGTCCGCCACCGCGGAGGCTATCGCCGGCGGCGACCTCTCGCCGCGCGTGCGCCGTTCGGGCCGTGGCGACGAGTTCGACCGCATGGCCGAGTCGATCAACACGATGCTGGAACGTATCGCGCGGCTGATGGACGGCGTGCGCCAGGTCAGCAACGCGATCGCCCACGATCTGCGCACGCCGATCACCCGTGCGCGCGCGCGGCTGGAAGATGCGGCGTTGCACGCACGCTCGGAGGCGGAGTTACGCGCCGGCGTCGAACGCGCGGTGAGCGATCTCGACAACGTCACCTCCGTATTTCATGCGCTGATGCGCATCGCGGAAATAGAGGTCGGTGCCCGGCGCTCCGCATTCGCCGAAATCGATCTCGGCCCGTTGCTGGCCGACCTGGCCGAGCTTTACGGCGCTGTCGCCGAGGAAAACGGCCTGGCGCTGGTGCTCGAGGTGCCGGATACGCTGGCGATCCTCGGCGACCGCGATCTGCTGCAACAGGCGGTGGCCAACCTGCTCGACAACGCCATCAAGTTCTCGCCCGAGGGTGGGCGCATCACGCTGCATGCCGAACGGCGGGACCGGCTCGTCTGCCTCTCGGTTGCCGATCAGGGGCCTGGCATCCCGGAAGCCGACCGGCCGCGCGCCACCGAGCGGTTTTTCCGCGGCGAGCAGGCGCGCAGCACGCCCGGCTCGGGCCTCGGCCTCGCACTGGTGCAGGCGGTGGCCCTTCTGCACGAGGGTCATCTGCTGCTCGACGACGCACATCCCGGCCTGCGCGCCACCCTGACGATGCCCGCCATGGCGGCCTTGCCCGCGCAGATGAACGCGGCTTCATTCATGCCCCATGGGCCGGAGAGTGCCGTGCTGGCATCCCTGCATCACGAATGATGCGTCATCTGGCTCTTCCCTGCTTTCTGCTGGCGGCCTCGGCAGGCTTCGCGCAGGAATCTCCGCCCAGTCCGGCGCCGGCCGATCCGACCAGTCTTGCCGTCACCACCGACACGCTCGGCTACTGCACGCAGTTGGCCCAAACGGTCGAGACATGCCGCAGCACGCTGCCGGATATACGGCGTTTGCTGGATGAGGGTCGCGACATGTGCGAGCGTGGAGAAATTCGCGGCGGGATACGCCGGTTACGTCGCGCGCAGTGGATGTTGCACCACCAGATTGCGCGCGACGATGGGGTTGGGAGATAGGCCTTCTTTTCTGTAGAAAAGAAGCAGAAGCCTCTTGCTCTGCTGTTGCGGGCTCCGGGGACTAGTGCGCAGCGGGGTGGGCGGCGTTCCAGGCTTTCACGGCCGCCATCGTGTGGCTCACGTGGCCGTCTGCATCCATGGCGTGGAATGCGGTGAGGATCTTGCCGTCGGGCGCGATGGCGTAGCTGGTGCGGTCCGAGTAGCCAAGTATGCCGACCAGCACTGCGTCGTAGGATTTGCTGATGGTGCCGCTCTTGTCGGAAGCGACGGCAAATTTGTTGCGGCATTCGAGGACGGAAAATTTGTCGAGCTTGGCGATGTTGTCCATCGACACGCCAATCACCGTCGCATGCTGCGCTGCAAATTCCGCGGTCGCCTCGGCGAAGTCGTGGGCTTCCGTCGTGCAGGTGCTGGTGAAGGCGGCGGGGTAGAAATACAGTACGACGGGGCCGCGCTTGAGCGCGTCCGCAAGATGGAAGCTGAACTCATGACCCGCAAGCGTCGCCTGCGTGGTGAAATCCGGCGCGACCGCCCCCGGCTTCAACGCCGCCATGGACGGCGAAGCCAAAACCAACGAAGCCAGAAGCCCGATTTTCAAAGAACGCATTTCATTTTCTCCCAAGAAACCAGATGACACGATCGGCGCAAACGAACAAAAGTCTTTTAGTCCTTTTTTTCAACAAAGGACTGCTTGCCTGACTTTCTCCGCAACCTCGAAAAACGCCAGAGCCCCCGCGCTCTCCGGCGCCGCCAACACGATCGGCTGCCCCGAATCCCCGGCCACCCGCACATCGAGCAGCAGCGGCACCTCGCCCAGAAACGGCACGCCCAGCCGCTGCGCCTCGGTGCGCGCGCCGCCATGGCCGAACACATGCGCCTCATGGCCGCATTTCGGACAATGGTAGAAGCTCATGTTCTCCACCAGCCCGAGTATTCTCACGCCGGTCTTCTCGAACATCGCGACACCGCGACGCGCGTCCAGCAGCGCGATATCCTGCGGCGTGGAGACGATCACCGCGCCGGCCAGCACCACGCGCTGTGCCAGGGTAAGCTGCGCATCGCCGGTGCCGGGCGGCAGGTCGATCACCATCACATCGAGCGGCCCCCAGTCGGTCTGGCCCATCAATTGTTGCAATGCGCCCATCACCATCGGCCCGCGCCAGATCATCGCCTGGTCTTCGGGCACCATGAAGCCGATCGACATCGCCTCGATGCCGAACGCGCGAACGGGGCGGAAGCGCTGGCCGTCCATCTCCGGCTTGCGGTTGGTGCCGAGCATGCGCGGCAGGCTCGGCCCGTGGATGTCGGCGTCGATCAGCCCGGTGCGCAGGCCCATCTGCGCAAAGGCGGCGGCCAGGTTCACCGAAACCGTGCTTTTGCCGACTCCGCCTTTGCCCGACGCGACCGCGATCACGTGGCGCACGCCGGAGAGGAACTTCGCCCCGTTCGGGTCCTCGCCATGGCCGCGCATCATCCCGGGCGGCGCGGGCGGGATTGCGGGCGCGGCGGGCCGGTTGGCGGTCAGCACCACCGAAGCGTTGAGCACGCCCGGTTGCGCGCGCAGCAAAGCGGTCGCCTCGGCCGCCACGCGCTCCATGCGGCCGACCTGCGCGCGTTCGGCCCGCAAGGCGAGCTGCACCAGGCCGTCCTTCAGATGCAGCCCGTCGATCAGCCCGGCCGAGACGATATCGCCGCCGTCCGGCCCGGCCACCGCGCGCAACGCCTCGCGCAGCCGGGCTTCCTGCGCGCCGTCCGCCCCCATCTGCTGGGCCATGCTTTGCAAACCTCCGCCCACGGTCCATATCCGCGGTGCTGCCGGATATGGAAGCGCAGGCCGAGCCTGCCAATGCGCCGACGCCGACCACAGCGATCCAGGAGCCTCACGCCACCCATGCCGTCCGATCAGAATCCGTGGAACATTGGCGGCAATGGCTCGCGCCGCCCGCCCAACCCGTTGATCAAAGGCCCATGGGGCAATGGCGGCGGCGGTGGAGACGGCGGCGGCTCCGGCGGCCCAGGCGGGCAGGTGCCGCCCGAGCTTGAGCAGCTGCTGGCACGCCTGCGTGCGCTGTTGCATCGCGTGCTCGGCGGCGGTTCGGCGGGGCTCGCGATCGTGGCGGCCGTCGCTGTCGTCGCGGTTTGGCTGCTGACCGGATTCTATCGCGTGGAGCCCGACGAGCAGGCGCTTGTGCTGCGTTTCGGCGCCTATGTCGGCAGCACGCCGCCGGGCCTGAATTATCACATTCCGTGGCCAGTCGAGACGGTTCGCATCCTGCCGGTCACCCGCATCAACCGAGTGGAAATCGGCTTTCGCAGCAGCGCCACCGAGGAGCCGGACGTGACGCCGCGCACACCGGAAGGCATCGCCGAACCCTCGCGTGGCCTGCCGGCGCGCGATCTCGTCGAGGAAAGCCTGATGCTGACAGGCGACGAGAATATCGTCGACATCAATGCCAGCGTGTTCTGGCGCATTTCGGACGCGCCATCTTTCGCATTCAACACGCGCAATCCAGGCTACACCGTGAAATCGGCCGCCGAGAGCATGTTGCGCCAGGTGGTGGGCCACACGAAGATCCAGTCGGCGCTGACCGAAGGCCGCGCGGCGATCGAGCAGGCCGTGGCCGCCGGCACGCAGGCTATTCTCAACCAGTACCACTCGGGCGTGGAAATCACCCAGGTGCAGTTGCAGAAAGTCGATCCGCCGCCCGATGTGATCGAGAGTTTCCGCGATGTGCAGCGCGCCAATACGGACGCCGATACCGCGCGCAACGAGGCGCAAAGCTATTCGAACGACATCGTGCCGCGTGCGCGCGGCGAGAGTGCCGCCGTTCTGGCACAGGCCAATGGCGCGAAACAGGCGGCCGTCAGCACGGCCACCGGCCAGGCACAGCGCTTTCTCAGCGTGCTGGCCGCCTACAGCGTGGCGAAGGACGTGACGTTGAAGCGGCTGTATATCGAGACGATGCAGGATATCCTGCACGACACACCGACGATCGTGGTGGACGATAAGTTGCGCAGCCTGCTGGCAACCCTGCCGCTCAATCCGCAGGCGCCCGCTTCGTCCGCCTCCGATCAGGGAGCCGCACGATGAGATCGTCCGCCATCGCATCGCTGGCACTGCTGCTGATCGCCGTCGTGCTCGCGGACCTCAGCTTCTTCACCGTCAGCCAGACGGAAATGGTGCTGATAACGCAGTTCGGCGAACCCAAGCAGGTCATCAACGACCCCGGCCTGCACACCAAGATTCCGCTGCTGCAGACGGTGATCTCGTTCGACAAGCGGTTGCTCGATTACGAGGCGCCGCAGGAAGAGGTCATTCTCGGCGACCAGCGCCGGCTGATCGTCGACAGTTTCACGCGGTATCTGATCACCGATCCGCTGCGCTATTACCAGTCCGTCGGGCCGACAGAGGAGGGCATCACCGCACGGCTGAACTCGGTCGTCACATCGAGCCTGCGCCGCGTGCTCGGCAGCGAGACATTGCTCGACGTGCTCTCCAACCAACGCGACCGCATCATGGCCAGCATACGCAATCAGGTGAACGCGGAGATGAAGGGATTCGGCGTCAACATCGTCGACGTGCGCATACGCCGCGCCGATCTGCCGCAGGAAAATACCGACGCGATTCTCGCGCGCATGCAATCCGAGCGTAAACGCGTCGCGGCGCAGGCACGCGCGGAAGGTGCCGAAGCCGCCGCCAAGATCCGCGCGGACGCGGATCGGCAGAAGACCGTTCTGCTTGCCCAGGCGCGTGCGGACGCGGATCGTCTGCGCGGGCAGGGCGAGGCGCAGGCGATTGCGATTTATGCCGATGCATTCCAGCGCGATCCGAAGTTTTTCGCGACGTGGCGGACGCTGCAGGCGTATCGGGATGCGTTTGCGTCGGGGAAGTCGCGGCTGGTTCTGTCGCCGCAGGATGATTTTCTGAAGTTGTTGAACGGGGTGCAGTAGGCAAGGAAGGCCTTCTTTTCTGAAGAAAAGAAGCAAAAGACTTTTGTTCCGCTGTCGCGATGCTCATGACGAGCACGCGAAGCGGGACAAAAACTTTTTTTCAAAAAGGGCTGCTTGCTCACAATGCTGCGGGATCGACCGAAATATCGCGCGCCCGAGGCCGCAACGAAGCGCCACCATCCAAACACAAGATCTGGCCATTCACGCACATCGTCCGCATCAGATACACCACCGCAGACGAAATCTCCTCCGGCGTCGGCCCGTGCCCCAGCGGCACCATGCGCCAGGCACGCTCGAACTGTTCGTCGCTCTGCCGGCCGCTGCGCAACGTCAAGCCGGGTGCGATGGCATTGACACGCACACGCCCATGCCACGCCATCGCCGCCATGCGCGTGAAGCCGGCCATCGCCACTTTTGCCAGTGTGTAGCTGAGATGATCGGGATTGAGGTTGGCAACCTTGAAATCCAGCATGTTGACAATGCTGGCGTTCGCACCGCCCGCCGCCAACGCTGAAGCGAGAAACACCGGCGCTTCCAGGTTGGTGCGCAGATTCTCGTCCCAATGGGGCGCATCCAGCATGTCAACGCTGTCGAAATGATAACTGGATGCGTTGTTCACCAGCCCGCTGACGGGGCCGAACAGCGCACGTGCGCGCGGTAACAACTCACCAATTTGCGCCCGATCGGCGAGGTTGGCCTGAATGACGCCGCACGATCCGCCATCGGCGCGAATTTCTTCGGCGAGCGTTTCGGCCTCGGGGCGCGATGCGTTGCAGTGCAGGACAATGAAATGCCCGGCTTTCGCGAGGCCAAGCGAGACGGCGCGGCCGAGGCGCCGGCCGGCGCCGGTCACCAATACGGCGCCGGGCTCTCCCTGCGCGCAGGAATCAGAGATTCACCTGCTCCTCGGGCGAGACTTTCTCATCTGGCCCGACATACAGCTTGGCGCACTCAGCCGCCAGCAGCCCGCCTTCGATGCTCAGATCGTCGCGGAATGCATCGCGGATGAAATCCGTGGTGTCGAGATGCCGATCCTCGAAATACATCTCATGCACGTCATCGCGTCCCGCGCCGTAAACGATGCGCCCCACCTTGGCCCAGATCGACGCCATTGTGCACATGCCGCAGGGCTGCAGCGTGCTGTAGAGCGTGGCGCCACGCATTTCCAGATTCTGCACGGTGCGGCCGGCGCGCCGCATGGCCACCACCTCGGCATGCGCGGTCGGATCGTGCGAGCCTTGGGTGAGGTTATAGCCTTCCCCGATCACGCGCCCGTCGAGCACGATCACGCAGCCGATCGGCGAGCCCGCCGGATCGCGTTCCCCGTCCTGCGCCAGCTTGATGGCGCGGCGCATGAAACCTTCATCCTGTTCATCGATCATAGCCACGCCGAACGCACCCGACGCCCGCAAGTCGCAAAACTATCTTGCGTTCTAGAACCCGCTAAACCCCACCGCCGGGTTCGGCGTCCCCCGATCGGCCACGACAGGCCGCACGGCCCTTACTTTCTTCGCATGCGCCGGCTTCTCGGCAGCCACCGTATGCACCGGCCGCCCGTTGCTCACCGCCCCGCGCATGGACAGCAGCAGGAAGGTGATGTCGTTGCGGTTCAGATCGATCGCCGCATCCGTCGGCGTCTGCCCCAGCACGTTCTTCGCATCGAGCTGCGCGCCACGACTGACGGCATCCTTGGCCGCGGCCAGGTCGCCGCGGGTGATCGAATCGAACAGCGCGTCGTTGGGCGACATCTCGGCGGCAACCTTGTCGGCCGGCACCACCACGTGATCCGGATCGGGCTGCGCGCCCGGGATGGCGGCCGGCGGCGGCTTGGCCTTCTCCTCCGGCTTGCCGGCATCCTGCGCATCGTCGTCGCGATGCCGGCTTGGCAGGCCGGAGCCCTGCACGCCGCTATAGTTCGGCAGGCCGGGGCCGCCGCCGCCGATGGAGGGCCCGACCTGGGCGCGCGCGGGCAGGGACAGGAGGCAAGCGGCTAGGAGGAGCAGGGCGCGTTTCATGGAGGCAGTGTAGCAGAGCGGTCAGGTCAGCAAGCAGTCCTTTTTTGAAAAAAAGGACCAAAAAACTTCCGAAAAGCGCTCGCGTGCTGGTGGTGAGCAGGCGACAGCTGAGCAGAAGTCTTTTGCTTACCTGCTCTCCCGCCGCCAAGCCGCCAGCATCACCCCAAGCAGCAACGGCAACGCCAGCCAGGCCGGCAGCAGCGCCACACTCGCCACCCCGGTCACCAGATGCGCGCCGCGCGCACGCAAGCCCACCCAGCCGGGACCGGCCGCCACATCGTCCGGCCCCACCATGCGCGCCTGCGGCACACCGCGGCCCAGCCAGGCAATGCCGCCGCCGCTCTCGGCCGCCAGATGACGCACCCGGTCCGCCGTCGCGCGCAGATCGGCATACTCCAGCGGATTGTCGAGGCCAGCGGCGGCATAAGCCATGTGCGTCCCGTCGCTCACCTGCCACACGCCGGCAGCGTCGGCCTCCAGCGTGCCCGCAGCCACGCCGGCGCCGGTCTGCTTGAGTGCAAGCGCGCGCGACTTGCCCACCGGCGGTGTCACCTGAACGCTCGCCGCAGCGTCGCCGGCCACCGACCGCCGTTCCACCGCCAGCGAACCATTGGCGATGCGCGCCGTCAGCCGCTCCTCGTCGAGGTCGGGCTCCTTCATCAACCAGTGCGACACACGGCGCAGCAGCTCCGCCTGCGGCCCGCCGCCCTGGTGCCCACGCGACCACAGCCAGATCTGGTCGCTCATCAGCATCGCAGCCCGCCCCTGGCCCACATGGTTCAGGATCAGCAGCGGTTGGTCCTGCGGCCCGGTCATCA
This sequence comes from uncultured Alphaproteobacteria bacterium, assembly GCA_963848205.1. Taxonomy (GTDB): domain Bacteria; phylum Pseudomonadota; class Alphaproteobacteria; order Acetobacterales; family Acetobacteraceae; genus BOG-908. Next base: position 307,075 of record CAWKCV010000005.1, read on the forward strand.
CCACCTGGCCCTGGATGTCGGTGCCAGAAATGGCCCGATACCACGGCCCCCAGCCCGGCGCGTCGGGGTCGGCGGCCAAGCCCTCCGTCACCGGATGGCGCGTGCCGAGTGCCGTGATCTTCGGCACGAAGGGGCCGACCATCATGCCGTCGCCCGAAGGCCCGTCGCCCGCATGGGCCGGCAGCACGCTGGCGAGCGGCGTCTGGTCCAGGCTGTTGCGGCCGGCGAACTCCGGGCCGGTCACCATCAGCAGCGCGCCGCCGCGGCGCACGTAGTCGGCGATGTTGCGCAGATAGATGTGGGGCAGGATGCCGCGATCGGTGAAGCGGTCGAGGATGATCAGGTCGAAGCCGCCGAGCTTGTCCTGGAACAATTCGCGGGTGGGGAAGGCGATCAGCGCCAGCTCGTTGAGCGGCGTCGTGTCGTCCTTTTCCGGCGGCCGCAGGATGGTGAAGTGCACGAGGTCGACCGCAGGGTCGGATTTCAGCAGCCGGCGCCAGGTGCGCTCGCCCTGGTTCGGCTCGCCGCTCACCAGCAGCACGCGCAGCCGGTCGCGCACGCCGTTGATCTGCACCACCGCCTGGTTGTTGAGCGCGCTGGCCTCTCCCGATGCCGGTGGCGTCGAGAGCTTGATCAGCGTGGGGCCGGCGCGTGCGATCTCGACCGGGATGGTCAGCACCTCGCCGGGCGTCGCATCGAACGGCGCCGGCTCGGCGCCGTCGCGCTGCACACTGAGCGCCGCGGTGCCCGGCGGCGCGGCCCCCGGCGGCCCGAGATCCTCGACCACCACACGCACATTCACCGTATGGCCGACGATGCCGTAGGCCGGCGCCTCGACCACACGCACCCGGCGATCCCATTGCTCGCCCTGTGCGGGGATCAGCACGTTCAGCGGTGCGGCCAGCTTGGCGTCCGACGGCGGCAGGTCGTGGACCTGCCCGTCGGTGATGGCCAGGATGCCGGCCAGCCGGTCGGCCGGTATGTCGGCCAGCGCCTGCCGGGTCGCCGACCAAAGCTGGGTGCCGTCATGCCCGCTTTCCGGCACGCGGACGCGACGCAGTTCCACACCCGGCATCGAAGCGATCTGGGCAGCCAACGCGCTCTCGGCCCCAACCGCCAGCGCCGCGCGGTCGCTCACCTGCATGGAGGCGGACTGGTCGGTGACCATCAGCGCGATGCTCGCCAGGCCCTGGCGCGTCTCCTGGATCAGCACCGGGCCGGCGAGCCAGGCGAGCAGCACCGCGAACGCGGCCGCGCGCCACCAGGCGCCCCGCGCACCGCGCCAGATGCCCAAAGCGGCAGCCACCAGGCACAGCGCGAGCAGGCCGGCGAGCAGCCAGGCGGGCAGGATCGGCTCGAGCCGGACGGACGCGATCGCGTGGCTCAGCATGCTACTACTGTCCCCACCTACTGTCCGAGCCGTTGCAGGATCGCCGGCACGTGCACCTGGTCGCCCTTGTAGTTGCCGGTCAGCGCATACATCACGAGGTTCACGCCGAAACGATACGCCAGCGTGCGCTGCCGCGCGCCGCCCGGCACGGTGGCGAACAGCGGATTGCCGTCCTCGTCCTGCGCCCAGGCGGCGGCCCAGTCGTTGCCGCCGACGATCACCGGGCTGACGCTGTCGTTGCTGCGGTCCTGGTCCTGCTGCACCCACACCGTGCCGCCATCGAAGCGGCCGGGGAAATCCTGCAACAGATAAAAGGCATGGGCGAGCACATGGGTGCCGGTGAGCGGCGCCAGCCGCGGCACGTCCAGCCCCGCGCCGATCCTGCGCAGCGCCGCGCCAGCATCGGGAGCCGCGCCGGCGCCGGAGCCCTCGGCGTCGGTGCCGCCGCCGCGCAGATCGATCAGCACGATGCCGCCATGGTGCATGTAGTCGTTCAGCGCGCCTACCCAGGCGGGCGTGCCGGCCAGCGACGGCGTGACCGGCAGATACAGCAGCGGGAAAAAGCCGAGATCGTCACGGCCCGGCACCACGCCCACCGGATCGCCCAGCACGGCTGCCGTGCGCGCATTCACGTAGTCCGACAGACCGGCCAGGCCGGCGCGCGACGTCGCGTCCACCTGTGCGTCGCCGGTCACCACGTAAGCCAGATGCGTCTGCAGCGCGGGGCTTTCCGCGCGCGCCACCCCGCCGGCCAACATACAGGCCAGCAGCACGCCGGCAGCCAGCCGTGCGGAATTGCGTGCCGGCAGCGCATCGCGCAGCAGCCCGCGCAGCCACAAGGTCAGCATCATGTCGATCGCGAGCAGCGCCAGCGCCGCGCCCACCAGCCAAGGTCCCAGCCTGGTCTCGCGCGGTGCCTGGGTCAGCGACATCTCGCGCGCGCCGGCGATCGGCGACATCGCGGCGAGGTCGAGCGCCGCGCCGGCCAGATCGAGCGCATGGCGGTCGCGGTCCGGACCATAAAAGCCGGGCGGATGGGCGGGCGAGGGGAGGGCATGGAAGATGTCGGCCGCCGAGATGGCGCGCACCGCCGGGCCCGGCGCGCCCAGGATGCCAAGCCCGTCAAGCATGGTGGCGGGCGCCAGCAGCCGCGTCTCGGAAGCCGCGGCCACCCCGGCCGAGCGGCGCACCAGCCGGCCCATCATGTCCACGAAAAGCCCGGAGAGTGGCAGGTTGGACCAGTCCGCATTGGCGGTCACGTGGAACAGCACCACTTCGCCCGCACCTTGCCGCGCTTCGGTCACCAGCGGCGTTCCGTCCGCCAGGCGCGCCCAGTCGGCTGGCGTGCGCTCGGCGGCCGGGTCGGCCAGCACTTGCCGGCTGACGGTCACTTCGGCGGGAATGCGCAGGCCGGCGAACGGCGAGCCGGCGGGGAACGGCGCCAGATGCGCGGGCATGCTCCACGACATCGCGCCGCCGAGCTGGCGATCGCCAGGCAACAGGCGCGCCGGCAACAGCGGATCGTCCTGCGGCGCGGCGTCGAGCCCGGAACTGTCCGGCTGCGGCGCCATGCCGGCGGCGGCGAAGCGAACCAGCAGCCCGCCCTGCCGCACCCACGCGAGAAGCTGCGCTGAATCGTCCGGCGCCAGCGTGTCGGCCGTCACTACGATCACCGAAATGGGCCGTGCCAGCAGGGCGGCGACGTTGCCGCGACGCAGCTCCGCCGTCGGTCCCAGTGCGCGTTCAAGGTAATATTGCTCGCCCAGCAGCGGTGTCTGCGCGCCGGCCGAGCTGCTCACCAGCCCCACCGGGCGGCGTCGCGACGCCTCGTCGAGCAGCGCCACGCTGCCGGCACCGGGCACGCCCTCGAGCCGCAGCGCGGCCAGTTGGTTGCGCAGTTCGGGCGGCAGTTCGATCAGCGCGGTGCCCGAAGCGCTGCCTGCCTGCATCAGCAACGGCGTGCGCGCGAGCACACGGCCATCACCGGTTTCCGCCAGCACGAATTCGGTGCGCGGGCTCGGCCAGCCGGTCTGGCGCAGGCGTGCCTGCAGCGTGCCCGCATCGGCTTGCGCACCCAGCACGCGGGCCGGCGCATCGCCATGCAGCACCGTCACCGCACCGCGCGCGGCCAGTGCGCGGGCAAACGCCGCATCGCCCGGCGTGGCGAGCCCGTCCGATATATAGAACACCGGCCCGTGGCCGCGCACCGCGGCGGCGGCGCGCGCGCGGGCGGCCGGCCAGGGATGCGGCACCAGCGCGTCGACCGTCTGGCGCAGCAGCCGGGCCGGCATCACCGCGCCCGATGAAGGCGCCTGGCCGTCATTGCCCTCCGCGGTGGTCAGCAATTGTGCCGGCCGACCGGCCTGGTCCAGCCGGTCGAGCACGCCATCGGCGGCGGCCAGCCGCGCGCTGAAATCCGGCGCGGACGCCCAGCCGTCGTCGATCGCCAGCAAGGCCGGTCCGTCACCGGCCAATTGCCAGCCGCCGCTCGACAAGGCCGGGCCGGCGAGCCCGACGATCACCAGGCCAGCGGCGGTGATACGCAACGCCAGCAGCCACCACGGCGTGCGCGCCGGCGTCTCCTCGGCTGGCCGCAGCCCTGCCAGCAGGCGGATGGCCGGGAAATCCTGCGCGCGCGGCGCCGGCGGGGTGGCGCGCAACAGCCACCACAGCAGCGGCAGCCCAACCAGTGCCGCGAGCACCCAAGGGGCAGCGAAGATCATCCGCGCTGCCCCGCCAGCGATGTCCATAACGCCAGCAGCCCGGCCTCCGGCGCCGCGTCCGTCCGGTGCACCGCAAAGCCGAAACCGGCCGCCGCGCACATCGCCGCCAGCGCCGATTGCTGGTGCGCGAGTGCGTCGCCATAGGCGGTGCGCACGCCGTCCACCCGGCCTACCAAAGCGTCCGCCTCGCCTTCCAGGCCGCGGAACCGCACGCGTCCCTCGTAGGGGAGAGAAAGTTCGGCCGGGTCGAGCACCATCACCATCTGCGCGTGGATCGACGCTTCGGCCAAGCCGCGCAGGCAGGCGCGCGTCTCCTCGAGCGGCCCGAGAAAATCGCCGAACAGCACCGCATGGGCGTGGCGCGGCAGCGCCTGCCCGGCGGGCAAGCCCTCCGTCGTCTCCGGCAAAGCCCGCAACACGCCGTCCATCGCCTGCCGCCCGGCGAACGCCCGGCCCGCCACGCCCATCAGGCGGACCTGCTCGCCGGCGCGGAACAGCAGGCTCGCCAGTGCCAGCAGCAGCAGTTCGGCACGCTCGCGTTTCTCCGGCAACGCGCGCGTGCTGCGCCAGGCCATGCTGGGAGAGCCGTCGCGCCACAAACACACGGTCTGCGCCGCCTCCCATTCCCGGTCGCGCACGAACATCCGGTCGGACTTCGCCGATTGCCGCCAATCGACGCGCGAGGCGCTCTCGCCGGCGACGAAGGGGCGGAACTGCCAGAAACTATCGCCCACGCCCACGCGCCGCCGCCCGTGCACGCCTTGCGCGACGGTGGCCGCCACCCGCTCGGCGGCGACCAGCAACGGCGGCAGCCGGGCGCCGAGTGTTTCCGCCTGCGCGCGCATGGATTGGATGCGAAGCTCGCTCAGCCCAGCCGCTCGACCAGACGGGAAATGACGCCGGGCAGTGCGACGCCATCGGCCCGCGCAGCAAAACCGAGCGCCATCCGATGACGCATCACCGGCTGGGCAAGGGCCGCCACATCGTCCAGGCTCGGCGACAACCGTCCGTCCAGCAAAGCCCGCGCGCGCGTCGCCAACATCAACGCCTGCGCCGCACGAGGCCCTGGCCCCCATGCGACGTGGCGCTTGACGCCGTCATCCTGCGCCGTCTCCGGCCGCGCGCCGCGCACCAGAGCTAAAATCGCGTCCACCACGCTCTCGCCCACCGGAATGCGGCGCACCAGGGCTTGGGCGCGCTCCAGATCGTCCGCCGTCATCACCGGCCGGGCGGCCACCGCATCCGCACCGGTCGTCGCCAGCAGCATCGCGCGCTCGGCGGCCTCGGTGGGAAAACCGATCTCCACCTGCAGCAGGAACCGGTCGAGCTGCGCCTCGGGCAATGGGTAGGTGCCCTCCTGCTCGATCGGGTTCTGCGTCGCCAGCACATGGAACGGGTGCGGCAGCGGATGGTCGGTGCCGGCAACGGCCACGCGTCGCTCCTGCATCGCCTGCAGCAGGGCCGACTGGGTGCGCGGGCTGGCGCGGTTGATCTCGTCGGCCATCAGCAACTGGCAGAACACCGGGCCCGGCACGAAGCGGAACTCGCGACGCCCGCCCTGTCCCTCGTCGAGCACCTCGCTGCCGGTGATGTCGGCCGGCATCAGATCCGGGGTGAACTGCACGCGTTTGCGGTCCAGCCCCAGCACGGTGCCGAGCGTGTCGACAAGCAGCGTCTTGCCCAGGCCAGGCACGCCGACCAGAAGCGCGTGACCGCCCGAGAGAAGTGCGACCAGCACCTGTTCGACCACCTCGTCCTGCCCATGGATGACGCGCGCGATCTCCGTCCGTGCGGCGGACGCGGCGGCGGCCAGCCGGTCGACGTCCGAAATCAGTGTGTCCTGCAAGCGTTGATCCCCGACCTCTGCACGCCGAAGCAGGCGCACCCCCATCCTGCAACCCGGCTGCCCGGCGCGTCCATCCTTGCAGGCAACCACAGCACCAGGATTTTGCTCGCCCGGTATTACATACCAGCCATCCGGCTCCCTATATGGCTGATATGCGCCGCTTCCTCGCGACCCGATCCTCCGACGCCAACCGCCGCCCGCTTCGCATGCCGCACGCAGGAACGCGGCGATGAGCGCGTCGCTGAGATCACTCTCCGCAATAGCGCCCGCGGCAAAGGTGAACGGTCGCCGGCCGCCGCAGGAATGCGGCGACATGCCGTTCCTGGTGAAGCGTGACGGCACCTGGCTCTATCGTGGCAGCCCGATCGGCCGCAAGGAACTGGTCTGCCTGTTCTCCAGCGTGCTGCGACGCGACGAGGTGGGCGACTACTGGCTGGAGACTCCGGTCGAACGCGGCCGCATCCAGGTCGAGGACACACCCTGGATCGCTGTCGAGATGGACTGGAAACGCTGCGGCAGCGGCCGCAACCAGTGCATCTCCTTCCGCACGAATGTCGACCAGGTGGTCACCGCCGGCCCGGACCATGCGCTGCGCGTGGCCCACAACGCGATCACCTGCGAGCCCGTGCCCTACATCCACATCCGCGATGGGGGCATTTCGAAAGGCGGCGGCGGCCCGCCGCTCGAAGCCCGTATCGCCCGCTCGGTCTATTACGAGCTGGTGGCGATCGCCGTGCCCGGCTGCGTCGGCGGCTGCCAGAAGCTCGGCATCTGGAGCTGCGGCATCTTCTTCCCGCTAGGCGACCTGGTGCATGATGGCCTGGGCGACACCGGCTGTGAGGACGACCAGGATTGACGTCCGGCACGCATCGCTGACCACCGACGAGCTTCGCGCCAGGCTAGCGGGCGCCCCTCCCGATCCTGCCCTGTTCGACAGCAGCGAGCTCGCCGATCCGGCGCGTGCGCTGGTGCCGGCCGCGGTGCTGGTCGGCATCGCCACCGGCCCCGCGCCCGGCGTGCTGCTGACCCGCCGCACCGAGCATCTGCGCCAGCATTCCGGCCAGGTGAGCTTCCCCGGCGGCCGAATCGACCCCGAAGACGCCAGCGCCGAGGCGGCCGCCTTGCGCGAAGCCCGCGAGGAAGTGGGCCTCGACCCGAGCCATGCGGACATCGTCGGCCGGCTTGGCGACTACGCCACCGGCACCGGCTACCGCATCACCCCCGTGCTGGCCTTGCTGACGCCGGGCTACGCGACCCGGGCCTCCGCCGAGGAAGTGTCGCACATCTTCGAGCTTCCCCTCGATGTGCTGCTCGATCCTGCCGCCCCCGAACGGCGCGGCGCGCTGTGGCGTGGTGCGATGCGCGAATTCTGGGTCTGGCCACATCCCGAGCATTACATCTGGGGCGCAACCGCCGCGATCCTGGTGCATCTGGCCGCCCGGTTGAGGGGAGATACGCCTGCCGATGCAGCGCCTGTTCGTTGAGCACGCGCTGCAGGACGGCGCCGAGCTGATCCTGGCCGGCCCGCAGGCGCATTATCTCGGTCACGTGCTGCGCCTCTCCGCCGGCGACACCGTGGCGCTGTTCAACGGGCGGGACGGCGAGTGGTGCGCCCGCCTGGGCGATGCACGACGCGGTGCCATGGCGGCCACCGTCGTGACGCAACGACGCGCCCAGCAGCCCACCCCCGATCTGTGGCTCGTCTTCGCGCCGCTCAAGCGCGATGCCACCGACCTGGTGGTCCGCCAGGCGACCGAACTCGGCGTCTCCACCCTGCTGCCGGTGTTCGCCGAACGCAGCAACACCGCGCGCATCAACGCCGAACGCTGGGCGTCCATCGCGCGCGAGGCGGCCGAGCAGTGCGAACGTCTCGATTTGCCCGAAGTGCGGCCGCCTGCGCGCCTGCTCGACCTGCTGGCCGGCTGGCCCGCCGATCGCAAGCTCGCCGCCGCCATCGAGCGCGCCGGTCCCCTGGCGGCACCCGCCGACGCTGGCGCCTTGCTGATCGGGCCCGAAGGCGGCTTCGCCCAGGCGGAACTGGCTGCCCTGCGCGCGCAGCCGTTCGTAGCGCCGATCTGCCTGGGCCCGCGCGTGTTGCGGGCGGAGACCGCGGTGGTCGCAGGGCTCGCCCTCTTGCAGGGCGCGCGTTGGTCAACCAGTTGAGCGCGGACGGTGAGAGCCATGCCGGCCAATCACAAACGCTTTGCGGGCCGCAGGAGAAGCATGTCCAACCCCGGTGAGGAAGACGCGACGCCGATCGGCGACACGCGCGAACTGGCCGCGTATTTCGCCGCCGGCGCCAAGCCCGCCAGCGAATTCCGCATCGGCACCGAGCACGAGAAATTCGGTTTCCGCCGTGCCGGCCAAGGTGACGACGCGACCCAGGATTACGCGGCGCCCCCGTACGAGCCACGCGGCATACGCGCGATGCTGGAGGGCATCGCCGCCCTCGGCTGGGAAGAAATACGCGATACCGGCGCGCTGATCGGGCTGAAGAAAGCCGGTGAGAGCGTCTCGCTCGAGCCGGGCGGCCAGTTCGAGCTGTCGGGTGCGACGGTCGCCGACCTGCACGCCACGAAAGCCGAGCTGGAGCGCCATTTCGCCGAGGTGCGCGACGTCGGCGGCCCGCTCGGGCTGGGGTTCGCGCCGCTCGGCTTCCACCCGACCGCGCGCCGGGCGGACATGCCGTTCATGCCGAAGAGCCGCTACGTCATCATGCGCCGCTACATGCCGCTGGTGGGCTCGCTGGGGCTCGACATGATGCTGCGCACCTGCACGGTGCAGGTGAACCTCGATTTCGCCAGCGAGGCGGACATGGTCGCCAAGCTGCGCGTGGGCCTGCTGCTGCAGCCGGTGGCGACCGCCTTGTTCGCCAACTCGCCCTTCACCGAAGGCCGGCCGAACGGCTTCCTCTCGGCCCGTGCGAATGTGTGGACCGATACCGACCCCGACCGCACCGGCATCCCGCCGGTGTTTTTCGAGGACGGGTTCGGCTTCGAGCGCTATGCCGACTGGCTGCTCGACGTGCCGATGTATTTTGCGGCCCGCGACGGCCGGCTGATCGATGTCGCCGGCGCCTCGTTCCGCGACTTCATGGCGGGCAAGGTCGACGATCTGCGCGGCCACGTGGCCACAATCGGCGATTTCGCCGATCACGTGACCACCGTGTTCACCGAAGTGCGGCTGAAGCGCTTCCTGGAAATGCGCGGTGCCGACGCCGGCACGCCGGCGATGATGCTCGCCCAATCCGCTTTCTGGGTCGGGTTGTTCTACGATCCGGCTGCGCTGGAAGCGGCCGTGCGGCTGGTGGGCGACTACGATTGGCGGACGCTGGCTGCCATCCGCGCCGACGTGCCGCGCCGGGGGCTGGAGGCGCCGCTGGGCGGCCACAAGCTGCGCGACCTCGCACGGATTGCGCTGGCGATCGCACGCGACGGCCTGCGCGCGCGCAAGCTGGGCGAGGAGGCGTATCTGGACCCGCTCGATGCGGTGGTGGCTGGTGGCCCTTGCCAGGCCGAGCATTGGCTGGCGCGGTATCATGGGGACTGGGGAGGGGACGTCAGGCGAATTTTCGAGGAGGCGGCGGTTTAGCGGCACAGGAAGCAAGCAGTCCTTTTTTGGAAAAAAGGACTCAAAAAACTTTCGTCTCGCTGTCGCGTCGGGTGTGGTGAACATACGCCTGCGGGCACGGGGGCAATGATGGCGTTGCAGCGATACACGCGGTCGGCGGCGACCGTTAGCTGGATCGACCCTCGGCTCTGGTGGCTGGTCGAGGTCGATCACGTCGTACCGAAGAAAGAGGTCGACCGCCGTTATCTGATCGGCAACTCAGGCTACCGGTTCGACAATTTCCTGGAAGCCTGGATCGATGTCGACCAGGCCACCGGTTCGATCATGGCCGCCGGCTACTCGCCGCAATCGGGCATGTATCGGGCACCTTCCTTCGGCGGGCTGCCATCCTACGCGTTCAGCCGCATGGCCACGCAATCCGCGTCCGGCCATCAGGCGAAGTTCGTCCAGGTGGTCGGCGCCCGCACGCAAAGCCCAGAGATCATCGGCAAGGCGATCGGCCAGACGGTGCAGGACGGAATTATCGGACCGCTTGCACCGATCATCGACAAGCTGTTGCCGCAGCCAGGCCAGCGCGCCGGCGCCGGAACAGCGAGGCAGGTGACCCGCTTCCCGCCCATCTGGTCGGAACTGACGCTCACGATCACCTCCCTCGGCGGCAAGATCACGGCGAGCAGCACGCTCGGCCGCTGCAGCCTGTTTCCCAGCCTGAACTATTATGTCGAGCAGCCGGGAACGGAGACGATGCCCGACCCGGTGTTCATCGAAACTGCGCTGCCCTGGGGCGAGCCGTATTACGATGCACGCAGCAATCTCGGGAACTGGCGCTCGAGCGGCTGGGGCGCTCTGCGAGGCGGATCCGTCGGGCCTACCCCGGGCAATCCCTGGGGTTTTACGATCGACAATTATCCGCCACCCCAGGCAGGCAGCTAGCGCTGCTCCCACCAGGCCCAAGCCGCGCGCGGGAAGCCAGCCTTCGAGGTGCCGGCAAGCGCGCGGCGCAAAAGTTCTTCGGGCTGCTTGCCCCCAGCCCGCCCGCCGGTTATATGCCCGCCTCCCGCGCGCGGGGCTGTAGCTCAGTTGGGAGAGCGCTTGAATGGCATTCAAGAGGTCAGGGGTTCGATTCCCCTCAGCTCCACCAGCGCAGGATCGCTAACTGCGTTTGGCGGTCGCAAGATTGGCGGCAAGAAACGTCTCCAGCGCCTGCACCCACGCGAGCCGGTCGGCGGTATCGCTCATGTAATGGTCCGAGGTCGGCAGATAGAGTGCTGTCACCTTTTGCCGGCCTGCCGCAGTGCTTTGACCATCAGTTAGGATTCCGGCGATGCTGGTCGTCATCGAAACTGCCGGGGGAATACGCCGCCACCGCACCGCCAATGACGACGCACTGCCGTCGGGCGCGAGCAATAGCGCGGTCCCGGTGGGCAGCGCCGCGTCATCGCGTGCATGTCAGCGGGGACCTTTCCACCGCGGCGAACTGCCTGACGGACCGTAACGGTACGATGACTTTCTCATACAGAGATATGTTCGATTTTGTGTTTTGCAGGGACTCTGCCGCCTGAGCGTAGGTAAGGTCACCGCACTCTGCCGAGCATCATGCGCTCTCCTCAGGAAACCTCATGGCCGACCCGACACTCACCTGCCCGCATTGCCACACCACCATCAAGTTGACCGAGTCGTTGGCAGGTCCGCTGATCGAAGATGCGCGCAGGAAGCTGGAAGCGCAGATGGCGAGCCGCGAGCGGGAGGTGGCCGGGCGCGACGCCCAGCTTCGCGCGCAGGCGGAGGCGTTGACCCAGGCCAGGCAGTCGATCGATGGCGAGGTGGCAGCCCGGCTGGAGCGGGAGCGGGCGCGCATCACGGCGCAGGAGACCGAAAAGGCGCAGCGGCTGGCGGCGCTGGAACTGTCTGAAAAAGGGCGGCAGCTTGCCGAACTGAACGACGTGCTGAAGCAGCGGGATGCCAAGCTGGCCGAAGCACAGCAGGCGCAAGCCGAATTGCTGCGCAAGGAGCGTGCGCTGGATGACGCCAAGCGCGAGATGGATTTGACAGTGCAGAAGCAGGTGCGGACCGAGCTGGAAGCGGTGCGCGTGCATGTGCGTCGCGAGGCCGAGGAGGCGCATGGGCTCAAGCTTGCCGAGAAGGACGAGAAGCTGGCCTCGCTGAACAGGCAGATCGAGGAGCTGCGCCGGCGTGCCGACCAGGGTTCGCAGCAACTGCAGGGCGAAGCGCAGGAACTGGAACTCGAAGCCCTGCTCAGGCAGAAATTCCCGCGCGACCTGATCGAGCCGGTGCCGAAGGGCGAATATGGCGGCGACGTTCTACAGCGCGTGGTGGGCCCGAACGACCGTATCTGCGGCACCATTCTGTGGGAGGCCAAGCGCACGAAGAACTGGAGCGACGGGTGGCTGGCCAAGCTGCGCGACGACCAGCGTGCGGCGCGTGCCGATATTGCGCTGATAGTGTCGCACGCTTTGCCGAAAGGGTTGCAGAGTTTCGACCATATCGACGGCATCTGGGTGACCGAGCCGCGTTGCGCGCCGGCGATGGCGATCGCGCTGCGTTATTCGCTGGTGGAACTCTCCAACGCCCGCCTGGCGCGTGAGGGACAGCAGACGAAGATGGAGCTCGTCTATGATTACCTGACCGGCCCGCGCTTTCGCCACCGCATCAGCGCCATCGTCGAACGTTTCACGCTCATGCAGGAAGATCTCGATCGCGAACGCCGCGCGACGCAGCGTCTCTGGGCCAAGCGCGAAGAACAGATACGCGGCGTGATCGAGGCCACCACCGGCATGTATGGCGACCTGCAAGGCATCGCCGGCCGCTCGTTCCAGGAGATCGAGGGTCTGGAGATCCCGCTCATCGATGCAGAGCCGGCTTGCTGAGAACGCCGTCCGGTCGCACGCCATGCCGGAACCCGATCTCGACTATTGCATCTGGCATGGCCAATCCGATCATCTGCTGAGCCGGCCTGCGGCCGATCCAAATAGCTGGGCCGGATCGGTGCAGACGCAGATGCTGGCATTCGGCCGCTCGCCGGACCTCTCGGCGCGTTTCACCCGGCACGAACCGTTTCTCGCCTGTGCCGCGGTGATGATGGTGAAGGACGAAGCCGACATCATCCGCGCCAACCTCGACTGGCTCCATGGCATCGGCGTTCGCCACTTCGCCATCATCGACAATGATTCAACCGACGCCACGCCCGACGAAATCCGCCGTTTCGCCGCCGATAAATCGGATGTGCGGATGCTGCTCGAGCACGATACGATCGTCGCCCATTTCCAGGCCGAGAAAACCACGCATATGTGCCGCATGGCGCTCGCGGAATGGCCCGACGTGGAGTGGCACATTCCCGTCGACGCCGACGAATTCCTGCAAACGCGCAACGGCTTGCGCTCGCTGCTGTTCGTGCCCGAAGAGATCGAGGCGCTGACGATCCCGAAGGTGATCCACTTCCAGCAGCGCGGCGCCCCCGCACCCAACGCGAACCTGTTCGCGCGCATGCCGATCCGCAGCACGCCATTCGCGGTGCCGCCGAAAGTCATCCTGCGCGCGTCGGCAAACCTCTCGGTCGCCAAAGGCAATCATTGGGTCGTCTCGGGCGGCAACCGCGCCGCGCGCTACGATGGCGGCCTGCATTACGGCCTGTTCCACCGCGAATACCAGACCCGCAGTTTCGCCCAATTCCTCAGCAAGGTTCGCAATGGCGGCGCCGCCGTGCTCGCCGCCAACGCGCTCGGCCGCGAAGTGGGCGGGCAACATTGGCTGGCCTGGCACAAGCTGCTGATGGAGGGTGGCGAAGCGGCATTGCGCGAGGAGTATGAGCGCGTGGCGTTTCGCGATGTCGGGCCTGATTACGTGAAGGAAGCGGTTCTTTTTTGAAAAAAGAACCAAAAAACTTTTTGAACGCTGTCGCGTGCTCGTGGCGAGCCTCGCGACAGCGTTCCAAAAGTCTATTGCTTCTTTTCTTCAGAAAAGAAGGCCTTTCTTCCTCAAAACCTGTCCCGCCTGTCGGCAAACTCCACATCGCGATGCACATGCACGCTCATCAGCAGCCCCATCGCGAACATCACCGTCAGCATCGCCGAGCCACCATGGCTCACCAGCGGCAGCGGCACACCGCCCACCGGAATGGCCCCCACCACCATGGCGACATTGACGAACACATACATGAACATGTTCACCGAAATGCCGAGCGCCAGCAGCCGCCCGTACTGGTGGCGGCAGCGCAGCGCGATCAGCATGCCGCCCAGGATGATCGTGAGCAGGAGGGCCAGCAATGCCAGCGCGCCGATCAGCCCCCATTCTTCGGCCACGATCGAGAAGATGAAATCCGTCTGCTTTTCGGGCAGGAAATTCAGATGCGCCTGGGTGCCCTGCATGAAGCCCTTGCCCCATAGCCCGCCGGAGCCGAGCGCGATTTTCGACTGGATGATGTTGTAGCCGGCACCGAGCGGATCGCTTTCCGGATTGAGGAAGGTGGTGATGCGCGCGCGCTGGTAGTCGTGCAGATGGTGGAAGGCGAAGTTCGCGAGAAACGGCAGCGGTATGGCCAGCAGCGCCATTTGCCAGAGCCGCATGCCGGCGCCGATGAAGATCGAGAAGCCGACCACGCCGGTGATGAAAGCGGTTCCGAGATTGGGCTCCTTGAGGATGAGCGCCACCGGCGCCAGCACGAGCAGCGCGGGCGGGATGAGGAACAGCGGGTTGCCCACGCGCGCCCAGCTTGCGCGGTTGAACCAGGCGGCGAGCGCCATCGCGAGCGCCACTTTCATGATCTCGCTTGGCTGGAGCTGGACGGGCCCGATCGCCAGCCAACGCTCCGCACCTTTGCCCACGTGGCCCATTTTCAGCACCAGCACGAGCAGCACCAGCGCCATGCCGTAGATTGGCCAGGAGAAACGCGCGATCACACGGATATCGACCATCGCGAGCGACAGCATCATCACCAGGCTGAAGCCGAAGCGCAGCCCGTGGCGCCAGGCATAGGGCTCGGGGCCGCCGCCGGCGGAATACAGCGCGACGTAGCCGCAGCCGGCCAGCGCGCAAAGCAGCAGCACAAAGAGCCAGTTGACGCGCCATAGCTTGGTCAGGAGGCCGAAATCGGGCTCGGCGCGGAGAAGGCGGCGTTCGGTAATCAACGAATGAATCTTCTTTTCTGAAGAAAAGAAGCAGAAGACTTCTCCCCCGCTGTCGCGAGCACCAGGAGCAGAAGTCTTATGGTCCTCTTTTTCAAAAAAGGACTGCTTTCTTAAATCTTGATGACAACCTTGCCCACATGCGTAGCCCCCTTGAGATGCTTGTAGGCCTGAGGTGCGTCGTCGAACGCAAACACCCGATCGATCACCGGCTCGATCCGGTGAAGCGCGATCGCCCGGTTCATCGCCTCGAACATCTGCCGTGAGCCGACATAGATCGGCCGGATGACCGCACCGCCGCCGAATACCACGAGCGGGTCGAGCGTGCCGCGAGTCAGCACGCCGATCAGGGTCACCATGCCGCCGCTACGTGTCGCCTGCACCGAGCGTTGCAGCGTGCCGGGTCCGCCCACTTCGACGACGTGATCCACGCCGCGACCGCCGGAGAGGTCGCGCACGGCTAACTGCCAGTCCTCGTTGGTTTTGTAATTCACGCCGTCCGAGGCGCCGAGCGAGCGGGCGCGCGCCAGTTTTTCGTCGCTGGAGCTAGTGGCAATCACGCGCGCGCCGGCCGCATGGGCGAATTGCAGCGCGAACATCGAGACGCCGCCGGTGCCCAGCACCAGCACCGTCTGGCCGGCGATGAGCGGCTGCATGCCGAATAGCGCGTTCCAAGCGGTGACCGCGGCGCAGGGGAGCGTGGCCGCCTGCTCGTAGGAGAGATGCGCCGGAATGTGGACCAGGCCGCGCTCGTCGAACACCGCGTATTCGGCGAGCACGCCGTCGATGGCGCCGCCCAGTGCGGTGGTGCTGTCCGCCGGCTCCATCTCGCCGCCGGTCCAGGACTGCATGAAGATCGGGCACACGCGATCGCCGACGGACACCCGGCTGACGCCTTCGCCAAGTTCGACCACTTCGCCGGCGCCGTCCGAGAGCGGCACCAGGTTCGGCGGCAGGGCACTCATCATATAACGGCCGGTGGCCACGGCGAGGTCGCGGAAATTGAGCGAAGCGGCGTGCATGCGCACGAGCACCTGGCCGCGGCCAGGGCGGGGTGTTTCGGCTTGGGTGAGGGTGAGGTCGTCCAGGCCGGTCTGCTTCGGCAGGCGATATAGGCGCATGGTCTCTCCTGGCGGCAGCGGGCCGTCAGGGCGGCCCCGCAGGCGGGTTACCACGTCCCCCAGACGTAGCAACCCGCATGCGGGGGCGATGGTTTAATTCTTGTAGGTCAGCGTGCCGAACTTGGCCGACGTCATGCTCTCGGTGACCGGCAAAGTTTCCGGCAGCGTGGTGTTGAGCGAATCGAAGCCACAGGAAGGGCAGGTGGCGCTGTTGCCCGGCCCGTTGACATACAGGTCGTAACCCTCGTTCCCCAGCGAGTCCTGGTATCCGATGATGGTCTGGAACGTCCAGCTTACCGGCATCGCATGGGCGTCCGTGCTGACGGTGCCGGAGATGAACGAGTCGAAGTTCCCACCGAACGCCCGGCCCTTGGTCTGGTAGCTGACCAGTTGCGCCAGCCTGTTCAGGCCGTCCGTGTAGCCGGTAAATTTCGAGATGTAGTAGGTCTGGTTGGCCTGGATCGGTCCTGGAACGACGAACCGGATGACGACATTCTTGAAGCCGGTTGTACCGGGATTGGTGAACGGTGCGCCGACATACGTGAACGTTGCGGCAGAAGCAGGACCGCATACAAGACCTGCCAGCAGAGCGGCTGTTACATTCTTCAACATTACGTTACCCCCGAAAACGTGATCGAACTAGCTGCAACTGCCTCATAGCGCGATCACGAAGTCTGGCGCAATGCAAAAAATTAATGATTGCCACGTTGATGTGAGTTGCGCTTAACCAACGAGATAGCTCCGGAACGAATCGGCGTTGTCACGAAGCCGAATTGGCGGGTTGAAAAATTTTGCAACCGTGCCGCCGTCCGGCAGGTTACGTGTGCGAACGTTTGGCGGCCAATCCGGCGCGCCGTGAGGAGAGACACCGATGGCGGGCGAGCGCCCCATCCTGTTAGTGGATGACGATCAGTCGTTACGCGAAGAGTTGGCAGCCCAGTTACAAGTCGACGGTGAGTTCACGGTTGACGAAGCAGAATCAGTCAACGACGCCCAGGTCAAGATCAAGAAGCACGAGCAGCGCTTCGACGCGCTGATCCTCGATGTCGGTCTGCCGGATGGTGACGGCCGCGACCTGTGCGCCGAGTTGCGGCGCCAGGGGCTGCGCATGCCGATCATCATGCTGACGGGGTCCGACGAGGAAGCCGACGTGGTCCGCGGGCTCGATTCGGGCGCGAACGACTATATTCCGAAGCCGTTTCGGCTCAACGAGCTTCTCGCCCGGCTGCGCGCGCAGTTGCGTATCTTCGAAAACTCCGAGGATGCGGTGTTCACGATCGGCCCGTACACGTTCCGCCCGTCGGCCAAGCTGCTGCAAGAGCCACTGCGCAACCGCCGCATCCGCCTGACTGAGAAAGAGGCGGCGATTCTGAAGTTCCTGTATCGCGCGGGCACACGGCCCGTCGCCCGGCAGATCCTGCTCAACGAAGTGTGGGGCTACAACGCTGCGGTCACGACGCACACGCTCGAGACGCATATCTATCGGCTGCGGCAGAAGATCGAACCCGATCCGGCCAACGCCCGCATCCTGGTGACGGAAGGCGGCGGCTACCGGCTCGACCCGGCCGCCTGACGGCGAGGCTGCCCGGTTCACTCGATCTCGAGCAGAACCGGGACATGGTCGGACGTTTGCGGCCAGTCCCTCGCCTCGGCCAGGATCGCGTAACGTCGTAGGCTGGCCACCAGGTCGCGGCTGACCCAGATATGGTCGAGCCGCCGGCCGCGGTTGGATTTTCGCCAATCCTGGTTGCGATACGACCACCATGTGTAGAGCTTTTCGTCGGCCGGCACGAAATGGCGTATCGCGTCGTGAAAACCGGCCGATAGCCATCCCTGCATGGCGTCCACCTCCACTTTGGTGTGACTGACCACATTCAGGAGCTGCTTGTGGCTCCACACGTCATGTTCCAGCGGGGCGATGTTGAGGTCGCCCACCAGCACGGTGCGCGGTGCCACCCCGCGGGCGGCGAACCAGGCGGTCGCCTCCGCGACGAAATCCAGCTTGTGGGCGAATTTCGCATTGGCATGCCGATCGGGCACGTCGCCGCCTGCCGGCACGTAGAAATTATGCAGCTCGATTGCTCCGCCAGGCGCATCGACGCGGAGATGCTGGTGGCGGCAGTCCAGCCGGCCGCACCAAGGCGGCGACGGCAGTGCGTGCAGCGCAAAGCGCGAGAGCACGGCAACCCCGTTGTAGCTTTTCATGCCGCTGCGCGCGTGAAACCCGAAACCCAGCGACGCCGGCGCGGTCTCGGGAAACAGCGTGTCGTCCACCTTGGTCTCCTGCAGGCAGATGACATCGGGCTGCAATGCCTCCACCAGCCGCTCGATCAGGCCGAGCCGGAGCCGAAAAGAGTTGATGTTCCAAGTAACGATCCGCATGCCTGCTTTCGGGGGTTTGGTTCTTTCGCCAAGAAGAACCGCTGTTTTAAGGACGCTGTTTACCGCTGCCGTGCAAAATTGGCCCACAACGATCATCCGTCAGGACGAAACTCTTGTTCCCGGCTGTGCAACACGACTGGACGCCGGCCACGTTTCGCGAACGCGGGGTTGCCGTGCCGTTCACCAGCCCGATGCTGGCAGGCGCCCGGGTTCGCCTCGTCGAACGCCGATACGAGCTGGTGCTACCGCACCCAGGCCGGGCACGCGGCGTCTATATATTCGCTCTGCTCTCTCTTGCCGAATATTGCGCACCCACCCTGCACGACCTCCGGTTGGCAAACCGGCTGGCTGATCTCGGGCAGCCCACGCCAGCCAAAGTCAGGCTTGCCGCGCGCAAAGTCGCTTTGGAGGGCGGCGCAGGGCGGGCGGCGGCGGCCGGGGCGGCGCTGGCCGAACGCCGCGACGCATCTGCGCGGGCGGACATAGAGCTACGTCTGCTGTCGGCCGCCATGGGTGGCCAGACCGCGACCGGAGCGCCCGACCCTTTGCTGGCCCGGGCGGCCTTGCTGAAACTTGCCGGCCGGACCGGCCGGACACCTGAAGCGGTGAAGGCCGAAATCGAACGCCTCGCCAACGAACTCGTCGCCGCCGGGTTGACCATACCTGCCGCGGTGGGCAGCCATCACCCGCCGGCACGCTGCGAGTTGCTGCTCGATGGATTGGCCGAGTTCGCCGGGCAGACCCGGCAGTGGTTGGGCAGAGGGCTCGGCGAGCCGGAGTTCGGCCGGATTGCTGCGGTGTCTCTGGCCACCCAAAAGGCAGGCCGTCTTGTGCTGGACGCGACGCATGCTGCCATCTCCGACCTGTCCGCATTATTGAGCCTTTGGGGTGCCGAGCCGGATCACGTCATGGCCCGCCTCGGCAGGTTGGACTGGCTGCTCGACGGTTGGGAACATGTCTGCCTGCTGTGGCAAGTGGCCGAAACCGATGCCGCCAGGCATCAGGCGCTGGAGGAGGCAACCTCGAGCCTGCCCATGCCGCCCGCCGAGGCGCAGGCGCTCTTCCGATCGGAGGATCAGACTATATCGGGCGCCGCCGAACGGCCGGCTGCACGGGCGCATCCTGTTGCCCGTCCGGCGGGAGATCATCTCGCCTTGGTCGAACGGAATGAACGCATAAGGGCGCTGGCGGCATGATGCCATCGTCGCAAGCGGCGGCCGCGAACCCTGCCAGTGCCGGCCAAAAACTGCGCGAGGTCCGGCGCGGTGTGGCAGAGGCGCCGGATGCGCACCTGCTGGAAGTCGTGCGCGTTCTGGATGCGCTCGAGCGGCGCGGCGAGGCAGACGCCGTGCTGGCCCCGGTGCGCGAGCGGCTGCGGACCATTCATCCAACGCGTCCGCTGCGGTTTTCCCGGTTGCTGTTCCTGCCGGCCGATCCGCTCATCGTGGCACCTGTACAATGGCGGCCCGGCAGCCCGACCATCCCGCGCCAGGCCTTGATGCCGCTGGCCAATGGCGTGCGCGCGATCATGGCTGCGACGTGCAGCGCCTCACGCGACGCGCTCGCTTGCGTTGATGCCGAGATTGCGGGTGCCACGACGGCTGACACGATCATCGTGCACGACGCCGGCATTCATTTATGGACTCTCGCCGCCAGCGCGCTGCACCGGTTGGCAAACGCGCCTGACCTCGCCGAGGCAAAGATCTGCCAAGCGGAATGGCGGGCGCTGGGCTTGCCTGCCGGCGAGCTTGCGCTGATGGCGCAAGGCTTGGCTGCCATTCTGGCCGCCGCCGAGTTCCTGCACGAGGACGCGGCGCGTATGCTCGCCGATGAACAAGCCGTCCATCTGCTGGGCCAGGCGCATGAACGCGGGCCGCACGCAGGTGCGATGCTGCGCTGCCTGCTGCTGCTGAGGGCACCGCACACCACGGCCGCGCTCTTGGCCGCACCGGTGGCGGCGGGTCATCGTGCTGCCACCCACGATGCCGCTGCACTCGCGCTCGACCATATCGACCGGGAACTGGCCGGTGCACCGTGCCTCGTCACGCCCGAAACACTGGCCGAGATGCAGCGCCAGGCCGACCTGCTCGATGCGTTGGCAGAACTTCCCGGCGATGCCGACCAACGCCGGCGGGTCGCCCAGGCCCGCAGCTTGTCACTCGACGTGGCTTTGCAACGCTTGGAGACGGGCCTGCAGGACCAATTGCTTGCGCCGCTCAACAACCTGGCCAGCACCGTCGAAGCGAGCGACGCAGTAATCGGCGCGCTGGAGGGCGCATCACGCCAGCTCCGCGCCTTCGAGCAAACGGCGCGCCGGCTCGGCAACAGCGCCCGGTTCGACACTCTGGCCGCCGCACTGCCACGCGCGCTCGCCGACGCGAAAGCCCTGACCGCAATGGATCGGGCACGCTTGCTGGAGATATTGCTGGGCGCGGAAGCAGCGCTGCGCTCGCTGGAGCCGGCCAGGTAACCAGAAACAGTCCCGACGCCGGCCGCACGCACCTGCCCGCGACGTCGCGAGACACCCGGGCCTCCCGCTGGCGGATGATGCTTGTGGCAAATCCATCATGCGCTAGAGCCAGGACGATGCTCGCCCTTCTCTATGCACTCTATGCCAGCCTCGCGGTTCTCCTGCTGGCCCCCCTCATGCCGCCGCTGCAGAACGCCGATGAGACGGCGCACTTGGCGCGTGCCGACCAGATTAGCCATGGCGGCCCGATCGGTGTGCGGATCGCCGACGGGCAGTTCGGCGGCCGAGCGGATAGCGGCGTGTTCGATCTCGCGCGCGCCACCGCGACGCTTCCCGGGCAGCCCGACCACAAGGTGACGCGGGCGATGGAGGCGCCGGTTCCCTGGGGCGAGCTGCGCGCGACAGGTTTCCCGAACACCGCGGTCAACCCGCCATTTTTCTACCTGCCCGCCAGCCTGGCCGCCTTGGCCGCCCGCCATGCCGGCATCGCTCTGCCGCATGCGCTGGTGTTGATGCGCCTGGCATCGGGAGGCGTGACGGTGGTCGGCGGCGCCATCGCGATAGCCGTCGCCGGATCGGCCGGCCTATGGCTTTTCACGATATTGCTCCTGCCGATGTCGCTCTCGCTCAGCGCCGCCGTGTCGCAGGATGGGCCGATGCTGGCTTGCGCCGCACTCGCAGCCGCCTTGTTTCTGCGGCTGCGCGAGACAGACGCTGCAAGCGCGCGAGCCGGCTGGATGTTCTGCGCCTTGTGCGTGGCGTTGACCCTGCTCGGCACGGGCCGCGCGCCCTACACCGCGTTCGCCTTGCTCACACTGGCCTGCCCGACCCGCCGGCGCTGGCGTGTCGCCGGTTTTCTCTGCGTCGTCGCCGCGTCGGCCGCCTGGAGCCTGCGTTCGGCCGCCTACCTGCCGCCGCCGTTCCGGGCCGATGGCGTCGTCGCCCCCGCCGCGCAGTTGGTCGGCGTAATGGTCCATCCATGGCGGATCCCCCCGCTCGCCTGGCACACGTTTCAGGCGCAAGGCCCGTCCATCTACTACGGCTTCATCGGCCGCCCCGGCTGGCTCGACGTGCGGTTGCCCACCTGGATCTATCCGACCGCGTCGATCGCCCTTCTCGCAGCCGCCGCCGCCTGCTGGCGCACGACGCGGGACGGCCGCGAACACGCAGCCAAGCTCAGCCTGCTGACCGTCATTGCCGCGTGCGGCGGCGTGTTCCTCATCCAGTATATGACCTGGACGACGCTCGGCAGCCCGGTCATCGAAGGCGTCCAGGGCCGCTATTTTCTTGCGCCCGCTTTACTCGCAAGCCTGTGTTTCGCCTCGGCCGAGCGCCGTGTGCCGCGATGGCTGGCGCTGCCGGTCGTCTGCTTTCCCGTCGTGGGAATCGCGGTGACCGTGCATGCTGTCATTTTGCGCTACTATATATAGTGGGGAGCAAGGCCCTCTATTTTGGAACATGGAGCAAAAAACGTTTGCTTCTCGCGTTTGGATCATTCCGCAAGCGCGCGTTCCTTGAAGTTTGCGGCGGTTACTGCGCGCACGTCTTCGACGGTTACGCCGGGCGCCAGATCGACCAGCGTCAGCCCGGGGCGCGCTACTTCGAATACGCATAGGTCCGTCACGATCAGGTCCACCACGCCCATGCCGGTCAGCGGCAGGGTGCAGGCGGGCAGGATCTTCGGCTCGCCCTTCGCGGTATGCTCCATGATGACGACGACGCGCTTGACGCCGGCGACCAGGTCCATTGCCCCGCCCATGCCCTTGACCATCTTGCCGGGCACCATCCAGTTGGCGAGGTCGCCGTTCTCGGCCACCTGCAGCGCGCCCAGCACGGCCAGCTGGATATGGCCGCCGCGTATCATGCCGAAGCTCTGCGCGCTGTCGAAGAAGCTGGTCTCGGCCAGGGTAGAGACGGTCTGCTTGCCGGCGTTGATCAGGTCGGCATCCTCCTCGCCTTCGTAGGGGAAGGGGCCGATGCCGAGCATGCCGTTTTCGCTCTGCAGCACGACATGCATGCCGGGCGGGATGTGGTTGGCCACCAGCGTGGGAATGCCGATGCCGAGATTGACGTAGAACCCGTCCTGCAACTCGCGTGCGGCCCGGGCGGCCATTTCGTCTCTGGTCCAGGGCATCGCTCAGGCCTCCTGCGTGGCGCGCTTGCGGGTGGTGCGCTGTTCGATGCCCTTTTCGTAAGGGCCAAGCGCGATCATTCGTTTGACGAAGATGCCGGGGGTGATGATGTGGTCCGGGTTGAAGGTGCCGGCGTCGACCAGCTCTTCCACTTCCGCGACGGTGATTGCGGCGGCGGTGGCCATCGGCGGATTGAAGTTCCGCGCCGTCATCCGGTAGATCAGGTTGCCTTCGGTATCGCCGCGCCAGGCGTGCACGATGGCAAGGTCGGCGAACAGGCCGGTTTCCATGATGTAACGGCCGCCCGCGAACGTGCGCTCCTCCTTGCCCTCGGCGATCTGCGTGCCGACGCCGGTGCGCGTGTAGAACGCCGGAATTCCTGCGCCGCCCGCGCGGATTCGCTCGGCGAGCGTGCCTTGCGGGTTGAACTCCACCGCAAGCTCACCGGCGAGATACTGGTTCATGAACGTCTTGTTCTCGCCCACATAGGAGCTGACCATGCGGGCGATCTGCCGGCTGTCCAGTAGAGTGCCCAGCCCGCGCCCGTCAGTCCCGGCGTTGTTGCTGATGACGGTCAGGCCGGTCACGCCCGATTTCGCGATGGCCGAAATCAGCACGTAAGGCACGCCGCACAGGCCGAAGCCGCCGGACATGATGGTCATGCCATTTTTCAGCACGCCGGCCAGCGCCGCGTCTGCATCTGGATAGACTTTGGTGGACATGCGCACTCCCCCGGGTGGGTCTGTTACGGCCGGACCCACCTCAGGAGAGCAGAATACCCGACTTGCGCAGGAAGCCCAGCAGGGGGACGAGCGGCAGGCCGAGGATCGCGCTGTGGTCACCCTCGATGCGGTCGAACAGGTTGATGCCGAGACCTTCGGCCCGATAGCCGCCGACCGACGAGAGCACCGCCTGGCCCTCGGCGGCAAGGTAGCGCTCCAGGAAGGCTTCGCTGAACGCGCGCATGGTCAGAAGCGGCGTGCAGACATGGCGCCACACTTCCTCGCCGCCGCGCAACGCGACCATCGCGGTCGCGAGGCCATGCGACCGGCCGCGCAAGGCTCGCAGATGCACCCGCGCCGCCTCAAGATTGACCGGCTTGTCGTACCAGATGCCGCCACAGACCAGGATCTGGTCGCAGCCGATCACGACAGCCTTCGGCCGCCCGATCGACTGTGCCTTCAGGCGCGACAGCCGCAACGCGGTGTCCTGGGGGGACGCATCGAGCGTACGGGCCTCGCGCTTGATGGCGCTCTCGTCGATCCCCGCTGCGATCGCCTCGAACCGCACGCCGGCCGAGGCAAGCAGACGGCGTCGCGTTTCGGACGCGCTGGCAAGCACCAGCGCGGGCGTCTCGTCCTGGGGCACCCGGCTGGCTGGCGGCTAGAATCCGCCGCCGCTGTCGCCACCGCCATCGCCACCGCCACCGCCGGACGAATTGTCGTCCCACCCGCCGCCGCCGCCATCGCCGCCACCACCGCTGGACCAGGCGTCGCCGCCGGTGTCGCCGCCTGCATTGCCGGCATTCGACCAGGCATCCTGGCCGGGTGCGTCGGGCGCGGCTCCACCACCGGCCCACGGATCGTTGCCGCCGCCAGCGCCGCTACTGCCTTCGGGGCCGAAATTGTTGACTGTCGTCTCGTTGATCACTTCACCGCCGCCCCCGAAACCACCACCGCCAAAACCGCCGCCCCCGAAACCGCCGCCGAAGCCGCCATGGCCGCCGCTGAACATGCTGGTGAGCGCATCGGCTGCCAGCACGCCGCCCGCGACGCCGGCCGCGGTCGACAGCGCCGAGCCCATGAAGCCGGAGCCGCCGCCGCCGAACATGCCCGGCCGGTAGCCGGGCGGATAGGACGGCTGCGGTGGCGGCGGGGCATATTGCTGCTGATACCCGGGAGGCTGCTGCTGCTGCCCGCCGCCGAACAAGCCGCCGAACAGCCCGCCGGACCGCTGCCCGCCTTGCTGCTGCTGCGCCTGTCGTGCCTGTTGTGCCTGTTGTGCCTGTTGCAAATCGTATTCCAGGCGCTTGATACGGTTCTGCGCTTCGGCCAGGGCCGCTTCCTGCACGAACGCCATCTGCGTAATCCGGTAGCGCGCCTGCGGATTGGCGTTGAACTGGTCGGCGATGAAGCGGTCGGCTTCCGGATCGATCGGCGGCAGCGAGGACTGGGTCGCCGGGACGCTGCCGGAGAAGTTGCTCTGCTGGGCGCCGCCGACGCGCGCGATGAAGCGGCCGACGATGTCGCGTTCTTCGGGTGTCATGGGGAATGCCTCAAGGACGTTGCGCGCAAGACGTGGCAGGTCCCGAACGCCCGTTCAAGGCGAGAACCCGAGCCACGCCAGTCAGCAAAAGTTTTTCGGTTCTTTTTGCAGAAAAGCACGCCTTACCTTTGGAGCTCGATCTTCGGGCACCGATCCATCACCACGAGCAGCCCGGCCTGACGCGCCTTCGCCGCCGCCTCTTCATGGACGATACCCAGCTGCATCCAGACGGTTCTGGCCCGAAGCCGGATCGCCTCGTCGACGATAGGTCCCACCGCGTCCGCGGCGCGGAAGATGTCGACCATGTCGAGCGGCCCCGCATCGGCCAGCGCGGCGACGACGGTCCGACCATGTATCTGCTGGCCGGCAAGCCCGGGATTGACGGGCGTCACCTCGTAGCCGTGCGCGACGAGGGCGCCGATCACGCCATAGCTCGGCCGATCGGGCTTGTTGCTCGCACCGACGACGGCGATGCGCCGCGTGTCGTGCAGGATGGTGCGGATGTCGTCATTCATGGCCGTGCCTTTCGGGTGTGGCGCGTTTCGGCTACCTCGGCGCGCATGCAACGCAAGCTGGCGCCATTTCTGCTGCTTCTGGCGGTAATCACCGTAGTGGCCTGGTGGTTGCCCAACCGGGCGCAGAACCCGCAGGCCGGCTCGCCCGCAGCGCGCTTCAACAGCCTCTCTTATACCCCGACCCGGCCGGGCGACTCGCCGCTGGAGGATCATTTCGCAACGCAGGCCGAGGCGGACCAGGACCTCGCGCAACTGGCGACGATCACCGGCAACATACGTTCGTACTCCGCCATCGAGGGCCCGTACGACGTGGCCGCGTTGGCGCAGCGCCACGGGCTGCATCTGTGGCAGGGCATCTGGCTGGGCGGCAACCGCGCGGAGAACGCGCGGCAGATGGCGCGCGGCATCGAACTCGCCCATCGCTATCCCGCTACGATCGACCGGCTGGTGGTGGGCAACGAGGTGCTGCTGCGTCGCGACCTGCCGGTCGACGAGCTGATCGCCGACATCGAACACGTGCGGTCCAGCGTGCGTCAGAAAGTAGCCTACGCGGACGTGTCGGATTTCTGGGACCAGTTTCCGCAGGTGGCGCCGCATGTGGACGTGGTGATGGTCCACCTGCTGCCCTATTGGGAGGACGTGCCGACGGGCATCGATCATGCCGTCGCTGCCGTGGGCGACGTCTACACGCATTTCACCAAACTCTTTCCCGGGCGGCCCATCGTCATCGGCGAGACGGGATGGCCGGGCCGCGGCCGGCAGCGCGCCGATGCGGTGCCCGGCCGGATCAACGAGGCCCGCTTCGTGCGCGGCTTCATGGCGCAAGCAGCCGCGCGTCATTTCGACTACAATCTGTTCCAGGCCTACGACGAAAACTGGAAGTACCAGAATGAGGGCGTCATCGGCCCGAATTGGGGGATATTCTCTGCCGATCGCACGCCCAAAATCCCGCCCAGCGGACCGTTGCGTGAAGACCCTTTCTGGGCGTGGCATGCGGCGTTCTCCATCGCCGCCGGCCTCGTGCTCACCGCCATGGGCCTGCGCGGCCGCGCGCCAGGCGAACATTCTCCCACGCCCGCGCAAACCGCCCTGTTCGCCATGACGCTCGGCGCCGCCCTGGGATATGCCGAATCCCAAACCCTGCCCGTACTCTACGACTGGCATGCCCGCCTGGCAGGCGTCGCGAACCTCTCCGGCCAGGTGCTGCTCGCCGGCCTGATGATGCGGCGCGACGCCGGCGCCATCGCGCCGGCCGACTGGCGCACCGGCGCGGACGCCACACGCCGCATCCGCCAATATCTCCGCCTGCGCCATGCCGCCTGGCCTGGGCTGTTCGAGGATCTCGTCTTCCTGTTCGCCTGGGCCGCCGCGGTCGACCAGATATTGCTCGTGTTCGACCCTCGCTATCGGGATTTCCCGCTCGCCACCTACGCCGTGCCGCTGGTCATCGTCGCCGCGCGCATTGCCCGCGCCGACCTGCCGCGCGGTATGGGCGGGCGCGAGGAATGGGCGCTGGCCCTCGCTTTGACCATCGGTGCGGTGGCCAGCGCGGTGCAGGAAGGAATGCTGAACGGGCAGTCCTTGCGGTGGAACGCCTGTGTGCTGGTTTTGGCTTGGCCGTTCTGGCGGAGTGTCAGGAAGGAAGCGGTTCTTTTTTGAAAGAAAGAACCAGAAAACTTTTGCTCTGGCGCCTTGGGGGCTGATGGTTTGATCGACAAGATTTCGGCCACGCTGAGCGCGGCGCTCAAAGGGATCGCATCCGGCTCCACGATTCTCGTCAGCGGGTTCGGCGAAGCGGGGGTGCCGAACCAGTTGCTCGACGGGTTGGCCGCGGCGGACGCGACCGATCTCACCATCGTCGCCAACAATGCGGGTGTGGGCGAGCACGGGCTGGCCAGGTTGATGGCCCAAGGCCGCGTGCGGCGGCTGATCTGCTCGTTCCCCCGTTCGGTCGGCTCCGTCGTGTTCGAGCGGGTTTACGCGGCCGGCACCATCGAGCTCGAAGTGGTCCCGCAAGGCACGCTCAGCGAACGCATCCGCGCGGGCGGCGCCGGCATCGGCGGCTTCTATCTGCGCACCGGGGTCGGCACCAAGCTCACCGAGGGGCGTGAGACACGCATCATCGACGGCCAGGTGCACGTGCTGGAATTCCCCATCCGCGCCGACGTCGCCCTCATCCGCGCCGATACCGCCGACCGGTGGGGCAACCTCACCTACCGCAAGGCGGCGCGCAATTTCGGCCCCGTCATGGCGCCCGCCGGCAAGCTCACCATCGTGCAGGTGCGCCGGGTAGTGGAGTTGGGCGACATCGACCCCGAACACGTCGTCACACCCGGCATCTTCGTCGATCGCGTGTGGGAGTGCCCGACCCAATGAGCAGCGCGCGAGACCGTATAGCCTGGCGCGCGGCCCAGGACCTGCCCGACGGCGCCTACGTCAATCTCGGCATCGGCCTGCCGACGCTGGTGGCCGACCACCCGGTCGAGGGCCGCGAGATCATCTTTCACAGCGAGAACGGCCTGCTCGGCGTGGGCCCGGCGCCCAGCCCCGACCAGATCGACATGGAGCTGATCAACGCCGGCAAGGCGCCGGTGACGCTGCTGCGCGGGGCGGCCATCTTCCACCACAACGACGCGTTCATGATGATGCGCGGCGGCCATCTCGACTATGCGCTGCTCGGCGCCTTCCAGGTCTCGGCCGAGGGCGACCTCGCCAACTGGATCACCGACGGCGACAGCAAGGCGCCCGCGGTCGGCGGTGCGATGGACCTGGCCGTCGGCGCGAAACAGGTATGGGTGCTGATGGAACACACGACGCGGGACGGCGCGCCGCGCCTGCTGGAGCGCTGCACCTATCCGCTGACCGCACCGCGCTGCGTGCGGCGCATCTACACCGAACTCGCGGTGATCGACGTGGACCGCGGGCTCGTCGTGCGCGAATTGGCGCCCGGCGTGAGCTTCGAGGATGTCCAGGCGCGCACCGGCGTGCGTTTGCGGATGGCAGCCGGATGAAACGTTTTCGGCTAGCCACACGAAGTCCGTAAAGCAGGTCAGGATTAGCCGGCCAGGTCAGGATACGGATACCCTCAAATGGTCATGGCTGAGAGTTCAGGCATTTCGTCGAGCCAGCCGGTCACCGCGCAAACCTGGTACACCAACATGCCCGCCCCCGCGCTGCTCGGCCTGGCGGATTCCGGCGGCCAGGCCGAACTGCGGCATTTCTCCGGCATACCGCCGGAAATCCGCCAGCCGTCGCTGACCGACAACGTGCTCGCCATTCATCTCTCCGGCCCCAAGCGCGTCCGCCGCTGGCAGGGTGGCCGCACCGAGGCTTGGGACGTGGAGTGCAACAGCATCACCACCATGCCCAGCATGGTCGGCAACCGCTGGGTGACGGAAGGCCCGATCGACTTCGCCCATCTGACGCTCGGCACCGACACGCTGCGCGGCATCGCGCGCGAGGAATTCGATCGCGACCCGAACGGCCTCACGCTCGTCGACCGCGTCGGCCAGAGCCATCCCCTGCTGTCCGAGCTCTTCATCGGCCTGCTGCACGACATGCTGCAGGGCGGCAGCCGGCTTCTGTATCGCGAAAGCCTGCTGACGGCGCTGGTGATGGTACTGCTGCGCGATTGCGCCAACCTGGAGCGGCCATGGCCAGGCGTGCCGCCGACCGCACTCGCGCGCGGCGGCCTGGCCGGCTGGCAGAAGCGGCGCGTGGTCGATTTCATGACGGAGAATCTGGCGCGCGATATCGGCACGGCCGAGCTGGTCGCGCTGACCGGCCTCAGCCGCGCGCAGTTCTTCCGCGCCTTCCGGGTATCCACCGGACAGAGTCCGCAGCGCTACCTCACCGGTCTGCGCATGGAGCGGGCGAAGCATCTGCTGAGCGTGCAGGGCGTGTCGATCCCAGAGGTGGCCTCGATCGTCGGGTTCGAATGCCCACGCCGCTTCGCCGACGCGTTCCGCCGCGAGGTGGGCGTCGCCGCGCGGCTCTATTGCTGTGCGGAGTTCCGCGCGCCGGTAGATCCGCCAGGCGGAGTTGGCCTCCACCAGGCGATATTCCGGCGAGGCGGCGAACGGGTCGTGCGCCCAGGCACCGTCGGGCGGGGTCACCACGGCCACGCTGCAATCGTGCCGGCCGGCCAGCTCGGCCACATCACCGGGGACGGCCGCACCGGCGAATACGCGCAGAAACTGCGTGCTGATCCGCACCAGCTCGTCGCGCGGCAGCCCGGCATAGGCGACCGCCGTCGCCCATCCTGAAAAGCAGGAGGGCCGATTGGAGAGCAGGGCCCAGCCGATATTGTCGGGCCACGGCGTGGCCTGGCCAAGTGCCAACGGATTGCCGGCCACGCGCTCGCCGGGTGCGGTGTGCCGCCGCACCGCACCCCATAGCGCCGGCGCCTGCGCCACGCCTGCCGCATCGCCCGGACGCTGGCCGCCGACGGCCTCATGCAGCTTGATCGCCGCCTGCGGCAGGCCGAGGGCCGCCAGGCAAAGTGCGGCAATCGCCCATCTCGGCAGCCGGTCGCGGGTCCAGCTTTCCAGGGCAGCGGCGGTGCCGGCCGTCAGCAGCAGGATCGCCGGTATCGGCGCGCGCCAGCCCAGATCGTTGTTCTCGATCGTGCTGCGCAGCAGCCAGGTGACGCAGAGGCAGGCGAGTGCCACGCCGGCCAGGGCGAGGATCGCCAGCCGCCGCTCGGCTGGCGCGCCGCGCAGCACGAACGCGCCGGAAAACAGACCCACGGGTAGGATCGCCGGCAGGTTGAACGGCAGGACCAGCGGCCAGAACGCCAGCAGATCGACCAGCGTGCGAGCGACGCCGGACAGCGAGCCGCCCAGCGCCCGATACGCCAACACGGCTATCGGCACGCCCGCCGACGCGGCCGACGCCATCGCCAGTTGCGAGCGCACAAACGGCAGTATCAGCAAGGCGGCCGCCAGCGCCCCGCCGGCGGCCAGGCTAAGAAAGCGCCAGCGCGCTCCGGGCGCGATCCTGGCCAGAATGACCGAACCGGCCACCGCGGCCGAAGCTGCGAACGTCATGCCACCAACCCAGGTCGAGCTTTCGAAGCCGGCGGCCACCGTCAGTGGCAACAGCAGCGCCGCACGCCAGCCATCCGGGCGGGGCAGCCGGGCGATCAGGAAAGCCGAGATCACCACGCAACAGCCCGAAGCCAGATGCTGAGGCACCCAGCTTGCCTGGTTCATCCACCCGCCCAGATCGGCGGACGGCGGCAGGATCGTCTGGGCCAATCGCGGGCCGGCGAGCCAGATCAGCAGCGGCCGCAATCCCGCCGGCAACACGAGAAGGCTGGCGATCCACACCGAACGTCGGCCGCCACCGGCGAATTGCGCCAGCGACATGACCAACAACAAGCTGGCCCAGGCGGTGAACCAGGTCATCGCCGCATCCGCCGCCCAGCCGCCCAAGCCAAGGATCTCGGCCAGCATCGCGGCGCCGAAATGCCAGAGATAATAGTAGGCGAGCGCGGACGGATGGCCGGCCGAGCCGTAGAACGGGTTGCCGGGCGGCATGCCCTGGCGGGTGATCTGGTCGATGATCGCCACTTTCGCATGGTCGAAGACCGGCGGTGCCAGCAGCACGCCGCCAGCCACATGCACCGGCAGGATGGCGATGGCCGGCAGCACGGCCACGCACGCGGCAAGCAGCGGCGCCCAGCCGGGCAGGCGATCGCCTGGTTCGGGCGCGGCCAGCCGCAGGGCGGCTAGGCTGACGGCCGCGCAGACAAGTGTGAGCAGCCCCACGCTGGCCGGCGAGAACGGCGCCACGCACAGGACCGGCAGGGCCACAACGCAGAACAGCGCCCAGCCGAGCGCGGGCGCTGCGCCTGTCGGCAGAGACGAAAAGCGTGCCCAGGGGAGGCCGATGAGGGTGAAAAAGGCGGCGGCGGTAAGAGCCGCGGCGACGATGCTCGCGGGCGAGGGCATGCGGGGTTTTTGGCTGGGAAGGCAGGGAAGGCAAGAACTTCTTTTTTGAAAAAAAGAAGCAAAAAACTTTTGCTCCGCTATCGCGAGCTCGAACGATCAAAAGTTTTTTGGTCCTTTTTTCAAAAAAGGACTGCTTTCTTCCTTGCTTTCAAACTCGCCGCATTCAACCCCGCCAACTCAGCCGGCTCCGCCAAGATACGCCGCGCAAACCCGATCGCTCGCCGCAGCTCCTCCGCCGACATATGCCGGACCGCGGGTGCGGCCACCGCTTCGCGCCAGGGCCGGCCGAACGTCGCGTCGAGGCAGACGCGCATGAAGCAATGGTCGCGCTCGATCGGCCAGCCACGTCCGGCAGCGCGCGCGGGGAGTTGCCGTCGCGTCAGGTCGAGCCATTCCTCCACCAATGACGCACGATCTTCTGTCTGCATCCGATCCCGATCCGCTGATCCTGACATTGCTGTTGGACGATGTGTCGCAAGACTGGTTCGACCAGCTCCGCCGCCGCCATTTCCCGCCTGAGAGGCTGCAGGTAGGCGCGCATGTGACGTTGTTCCATGCGTTGCCCGGCGCGCATGCGGCCGACATCGTGGCCAGCGTGGCGGCGGAGTGCAGCCAGGCGCGGCCCTCCGCGGTGCGGGTGAGCGGCCTGCGCTTCCTCGGCCGCGGCGTGGCGTATGCACTGGATGCGCGGGACGCGGCTGGCATTCGCCGCCGTCTCGCGCGCCGCCACGCGCAGCTGCTCGGCGCGCAGGATCGCGCAGCCTGGTCGGCGCATGTGACCATCCAGAACAAGGTGACGCCCGAGGTGGCACGCGCGACGCAGGCGGCGTTGACCGGGTTGGCGTGGCCCGAGCCGATCACCGCTGCGGGCGTGGCAGTCTGGCGGTATCGTGGCGGGCCGTGGGAGGCCGTCTCGCGCCACTGGTTCAGCCAGGCGGAATCGCTCTAGGAGACAGGACGGCAGCCGACTAGTCTCGCCTGCAAATCAAACGGGGATGTTCCATGCGCGCTCGACTGCACCTTCTGGCCGCGACAGCGGGCACGATGCTGGCCATGGCTGCGTTCGCCATCACACCCGCCGACGCTGAGCCACGGCCGACGCTCTCGACCACCATCCCCGCCATCGTGGCCAGCCGCGTCGCCGCTTTTGCCGCCAAGCCCGCGCCGGACCAGGTAATGCACCTTGCCGTCTCGCTTCCGCTGCGCGATGCGGCCGGTCTGGATGCGATGCTGCGTGACATCTACGACCCGGCGAGCCCGCGCTTCCGTAAATATGTGTCGGTCGCCGAGTTCACCGCGCGCTTCGGCGCAAGCCAGGCCGACGAGGCGCAGGCGGTAGCGTTCCTGTCCGCTTCGGGCCTGACGGTGACGCAGCGGTCGGCCAACCGCCTGCTGATCGACGTCGATGGCAGCGTGGCCGATATCGAGCGCGTCTTTCATGTGCAGCTCGGCCTGTATCGACACCCGACCGAGAACCGCCTGTTCATGGCGCCCGACCGCGCGCCGACCCTCGAGCTGGCTGTGCCCGTGCAGGAGGTGATCGGGCTCGACGATTTCGAGCTGCCGCATCCCAAGCTGGTGCACGCCGCCAGCCGTGCCGGGGGCGCGCGGACCGGCTCCGGACCCGGCGGGCAGTTCACCGGCGCCGACATGCGCGCAGCCTACTA
The DNA here is from genome assembly GCA_963848205.1 of uncultured Alphaproteobacteria bacterium. Classification (GTDB taxonomy): domain Bacteria; phylum Pseudomonadota; class Alphaproteobacteria; order Acetobacterales; family Acetobacteraceae; genus BOG-908. Next base: position 340,251 of record CAWKCV010000005.1, read on the forward strand.
CCCGACCGGCACGCTGACCGGCGCCGGCCAGTCGATCGGGCTGTTCGAGCTGGTCGGCTACAATATTGCGGACGTGACCAGCTTCTTCGCCAACGGCTATGGCCAGGCCAATTCGGTGCCGGTCGTCGCGATCAAGACCGACAAGGCCGCGACCTTCTGCACGGCATGCGACGACAGCGAGCAGGCGCTCGACATCGAATACGCGATCTCGATGGCGCCGGGCCTGTCCAGCGTGCGGGTTTATGTCGGCTCGAAGCCGGAGGACATTCTCAATGCTATGGCGACCGACAATCTCAGCAAGGTGCTGAGCAGCTCGTGGGGCTGGGCAGAGAAATTCGCCACCGACGATGCGATCTTCAAGGAATTCGCGGTTCAGGGGCAGACCAATCTCACCGCCAGCGGCGATTACTCGTCGTTGAAGGCGAGCGGTCCGTGGCCGGAGGAGGATGCGAACATCATCGCCGTGGGCGGCACGAACGTGGCGACCACGGCAGCCGGTGGCGCGTGGTCGGGCGAGACTGGCTGGTCGGGCAGCGCGGGCGGGCCGTCCCTCGACAAGACGATCCTGATCGAGCCTTACCAGGCCAAGCTGGTCACCGCCGGGAGCGGTGCTTCGACGACGTTGCGCAACGTGCCCGACATCGCGCTGAACGCGAATACGGACATGGAAATCTGCTCGAACGGCAGTTGCAGCGGCGGCAGCGGCGGGACCAGTTTTGCTTCCCCGATGTGGGCCGGCATCATCGCGATGGCCAACCAGCAGGCGGTCGCGGCGGGCAAGCCGGTGGTGGGCTTCATCAATCCCGCAGTCTACGCGCTGGCAGCCGCAAAGACCTACGGCACGCAATTTCACGATGTGGCCGCCGGAAAGAGCGGGAAATATACAGCGGCAAAAGGCTACGATCTGGTAACCGGCATAGGCTCGCCAAAAGGCCAGTCCTTCATCAATGCGCTGGTGAACCAACCCAGATCGAACTGATATCGCCAAAATTTAAAGAAAGTTTTTTGGTCCTTTTTTTCAAAAAAGGACTACTTTCTTTTCCCTAAATGCAAATCGCCATCCTGGGCGGCGGCCTCTCCGGAGCCGCCTGCGCCCTCCACTTCCTCCGAGACCACCCGGGCGTGCAGGCGCAGCTCACGATCGTCGAGCCGCGCCCGACGCTGGGCGCCGGCTTGGCCTACGCGACGCCTGCCCCCGAGCACCGCACCAACGTGGCCGCCGCGCGCATGTCCGTATTGCCGGAGCAGCCCACGCACTTCCATGACTGGCTGCACGAGATGGACGAGCCGTCGCGCGATCCGGCCTGCGCCATGCCGGACGGGCGGCTGTATCCGTCGCGCGCGCTGTTCGGCCAGTATGTGAATGCCACGTTGCTGGCGCAGGCGGCCGTCACCCCGGGCGTCGGCTTGCATCATGTGCGCTCGCCCGCGCTGCATCTGGCAAGCGTCGGCGAGAGGTTCGAGATTACGCTGACCGACGGCCAAAATATCCAGGCGGACGCGGTTGTGCTGGCGATGACGCATCCGCCGCCATCGACGCCCCCGGCGCTGGAAGGCGCCGGCGCGCGGTTGGTGAGTGCGTGGGACTTGGCCGCGCTGGCCGGCATTGCGCCCGATGCGCGTGTCCTGATCGTCGGCACGGGGCTGACCGCATGCGACGTGATCGCGACGCTGGCCGCGCGCGGCCATGCGGGCGCGATCACCGCGTTGTCCCGGCACGGGTTGCTTCCACGCCCGCGCACCATGCTGCCCGTGGCGGCCGAGGGTGAGTTCAGCGTGGCGCCGGCCGCGACCGCATCGGGGTTGCTGCGGCGTGTGCGCCAGGCGATCGCCCACGCCGCGCAGGACGGAAGGCCGTGGGAGGGGATCGTGGACGCGCTGCGCGAGCAGTCACTGGCGGTATGGGGCGCGCTGGACTGGGCGCAGCGCCGCCGCCTGCTGCGGCATGCGCGCACCTACTGGGACGTGTATCGCTATCAGTGTGCGCCGCAGATCGACGCGCTGCTGGCCTCGATGCAGGCATCCGGTGCGTTGAGGGTCCGGGCCGGGCACATACTCGGCCTGATCGAGACGTCGGATGGCTTGGCGATCCGCGTCCGCCCGCGCCACGCATCGCCGGGCACAGAGGAGGCCATCCTCGCGGATGTCGTGGTGAACTGCACCGGCCCTGGCCACCGATCCGTCGTCCAGACCAACCCGGTGCTGCACGGTTTGGCGGCAACAGGCGACCTCGCGGCGGACCCTGCCGGGCTTGGCATCTGGGTCGATTTACATGGCCGTGTGCTGCGGCAGGATGGCCAGGCCTGGCTCAACCTGTTCGTCGCCGGGCCGCTTGCCCGCGGCACGTTCGGCGAGCTGATGGGCCTGCCGCAGGTCAATCTGCAGCCGCGCACGGTGGCGGCCGAGCTCGCCTGCCTGGCCGGCGCCCGGCCGGTGACGTGATTACCGGGCATGCAAGACTGGCCGGCGTGATCGGCTGGCCGGTCAGCCATTCGCGCTCCCCGCTGTTGCACAACCACTGGCTGGCGCAGCACGCGATCGACGGCGCGTATGTGCCGCTTGCCGTCCGGCCCGAGGATTTTGCGACCGTAGTTCAAGGGCTAGCGGCCGCAGGGTTTGCCGGCGCGAACGTCACCATCCCGCACAAGGAGGCAGCCTTCGCCGTCTGCCGGCATGTCGACGAGACCGCGCGGGCGGCCGGTGCGGTCAACACGCTGGTGTTCGGCGCGGGCGGCATTACCGGCAGCAACACGGACGGCGCCGGGTTCCTGGCCAATCTGGCGGCGCACGGCGTGCGGCCGGGCCCGCCCACGCTGTTGTTGGGCGCCGGCGGTGCGGCGCGGGCGATCGCCGCGGCACTGCGGACGCAGAACGTGCCCGTCACTCTGGCCAACCGCTCACCCGACCGCGCCGAGGCGCTGACGCGTGCCATCCCGGGCCTGCGAACGCTGCCCTGGTCGCAACGCAGCGCAGCGGCCGGCGAATACGGGCTGATCGTCAACACGACTTCGCTCGGCATGGCCGGCCACCCTGCGCTGGAGATCGATCTCGCCGGCGCCGGCACGGGCTGCGCGGTAGCCGACATCGTCTATGCGCCGCTGGAGACGAGGCTCGTGGCGCAGGCCCGCGCACTTGGGCTCACTGCGATTCCTGGGCTTGGCATGCTGATCCACCAGGCGGTGCCCGGGTTCGCTTCCTGGTTCGGCGTGACCCCGATTGTGGACCAGGCCTGCCACGACCTGCTCGCCCGCGACCTGTCACCCGCATGAAGGTCGTGGGGCTCACCGGCGGCATCGGCATGGGCAAGTCGTTCGCGGCCGCCACCCTGCGACGCGCCGGCGTGCCGGTGTTCGACGCGGACGCCGCCGTGCACCGGCTGCAGGCCCCCGGCGGCCGCGCGCTGCCGGCCATCGCCGAGGCCTTCCCTGGCACCGTCGCAAACGGCGTGCTCGACCGCGCCGCCTTGCGCGCCGCCGTGCTGGCCGACCGCGCGCAGCTGCGTAAGCTCGAGGCGATCCTGCATCCGTTGGTGCGCGCCGGGCAGCGCCGCTTCCTCGCGCGCGCGCGCGGGGCCGGCCGCCGCCTCGCCGTGCTCGACATTCCGCTGCTGTTTGAAACCGGCGGCCAGGCGAGCGTGGACGAGATCATGGTTGTCTCCGCCCCGCGCGCGATCCAGCAGGCGCGGGTTCGCCGTCGCGGCAGAATGAGCCACGCCGAGATCGACCGCATGATCGCCTTGCAGACGCCCGATGCCGAGAAGCGCCGGCGCGCCGACGTCGTCATCCGCACCGGCCTCTCCCGCTTCCATGCGACACGCGCAATCCGCCGCTGGCTGGCCGCGACTCGCAGCGCGCGTGCACCTGAGCCGTCATGAGCCGATCCATCCTGTTCGATACGGAAACCACCGGCCTCGATCCGGCCACCGGCGACCGCATCATCGAAATTGCCGCCATCGAGCTGATCCGCGACCTGCCCACCAAGCGCGTGTTCCATCGCGTGCTGGACCCAGAGCGCGACGTGCCCGAGGAAAGCTCGCGCATCCACGGCTTCACCCGAGGCGACCTGCTGGGCAAGCCGCGCTTTGCCGAGATCGTCGACGAGATGCTGGCGTTTTTCGGCGATGCGCCGCTGGTGGCCCATAACGCGCCTTTTGATTTCGGCTTCGTCAACGCCGAGCTGCGCCGCCTCTCGCTGCCGCCGCTGCACGTCGATCGCATGATCTGCACGCTGGAATTGGCGAAAACACGCTTCCCGGGCATGCCGAACAGCCTCAACGCGCTATGCAACCGCTTCAATATCGACCTCAGCGAACGCACCACCCACAACGCGCTGCTCGATTGCCGGCTGCTGGCCGACGTGTATGTGGAGCTGACCGGCGGCCGCCAGCGTGGCCTGGTGCTGGCGAGTGCCGGGCAAAGCGAGCAGATCTATACGTACACGCGGCCGGTGGACCGGACGCCGCGGTTGATCGTCCCGACGGCGGAGCAGTTGGCGGCGCATGCGGCTTTCGTCGCCAAGCTGGTCGATCCGGTTTGGAAGAAGGAAGCAGTCCTTTTTTGAAAAAGGACCAAAAAACTTTAGCTCCTGCGCTGCGGAAACGTTCGCAATCGTGCACAACCGTCGAAGCTGCTGAGGATCAAGAGTTTTTGGTCCTTTTTCTCAAAAAGGGACTGCTTGCCTTGCGCCAGCTCATCGCCGGCAACTGGAAAATGAACGGCCTCACCGCCGAAGCCACCACGCTCGCCGCCGCGATTGCCCGCGCGGGCACGCTGGCCTGCGACCTGCTCGTCTGCCCGCCGTTCACCCAGATCGCCCTCGTCGCCGACATCCTCGACGGCACACCGGTCGCGGTCGGCGGACAGGACTGCTCGGCCAAGCCGGAAGGCGCGCATACCGGCGACATCTCGGCACCCATGCTGGCCGATTGCGGCTGCACGGCGGTGATCCTTGGCCACTCCGAACGCCGGCAGAACCATGGCGAGACGGACGCACTCGTGCGCGCCAAGGTCGAGGCGGCCGCGCGCGCGGGCCTGCTGCCGATCGTGTGTGTCGGCGAGACCGAGGCCGAGCGCGATGCAGGCCGCGAGATCGAAGTGGTCGGGCGCCAGATTGCCGCCAGCCTGCCGGACGGGTTCGCCGGCGCCATTGCCTACGAACCGATCTGGGCCATCGGCACCGGCCGCACCGCGACGGAAGCGGACGTGGCGCTGGTGCATCTTCATATCCGGGCGGCCTTGCTCGACAGGCTGGGCGAGGGCGGGCGCAGTCTGCGCATCCTGTATGGCGGGTCGGTAAAGCCAGAGAATGCCGGGGCGCTGTTGCGCGTGGCCGAGGTTGGCGGGGCCTTGGTGGGGGGGGCTAGTTTGAAGGCTGAAGACTTTATCAGGATAGCGAAGCAGGCAGTCCTGTTTTGAAAAAAGGACCAAAAAACTTTTGAAACTTGCCTTCGCCTTCTAACGAGGTAGAAACCGCCGGGCTACCTCGTCGGGGTTTTTCATGAACGCGCTTGCTGCCCTTACTCCGATGCTGCGGGTGCTGCATCTGTTCGTCACGCTGGCGATGATCGGCGTGGTGCTGATCCAGCGGAGCGAAGGCGGCGGGCTGGGCATCGGCACGAGCCAGGGCATGGGCTCCTTCATGAGCGGGCGCGGCACCGCCAACCTGCTCACCCGCACCACCGCCATCCTGGCGGCCTTGTTCTTCAGCATCTCGCTGGTGCTGGCGCTTCTCAACAAGGGCACCACCGGCGTCGGCCACGATATCCTGACGCTGCCGACCCCGCCGGCTGCCGCCGCGCCGCACGTGCCTGGGCCGGTCGTGCCGGGGCCTGCGCCACACAAGTGAGGCAAGCAGCCTTTTTGTAAAAGAAAAAACCAAAAAACTTTGTCGAGCTGTCGCATGCTCCGCGATGAGCGCGCGACAGCGGGGTGAAAGTTTTTTGCTTCTTTTTTCGAAAAAGAAGTGCTTCCCCTTCCCTATTCCCACGCCCGCCCTTGCGTGTAGAACGGCCTCCCATGACGCGGTTCGTATTCATCACCGGCGGCGTGGTGTCCTCCCTTGGCAAAGGCATCGCCAGCGCGGCGCTCGCCGCCCTCCTGCAGGCACGCGGCTATCGTGTGCGGCTGCGCAAGCTCGACCCCTATCTCAACGTCGATCCGGGCACGATGAGCCCGTATCAGCATGGCGAAGTGTATGTCACCGATGACGGGGCCGAGACCGACCTCGACCTCGGCCATTACGAACGTTTCACCGGCGTTCCGGCTACCAAATCTGACAACGCGACCACCGGGCGCATCTATGCCGACGTGATCGCGCGCGAACGGCGTGGCGATTATCTCGGCGCCACCGTGCAGGTGATCCCGCACATCACCGACGCGATCAAGGAAGCCATCGTCCGCAACACGGACGATCTGGATTTCTGCATGATTGAGATCGGCGGCACGGTGGGCGACATCGAAAGCCTGCCGTTTCTGGAAGCAATCCGTCAGCTCGGCAACGAGCTTGGCACCGAACGCACGATGTTCGTGCATCTCACGCTGGTGCCATACATCCCGAGTGCCGGCGAGCTGAAGACGAAACCCACGCAGCATTCGGTCAAGGAACTGCTCAATGTCGGCATCCAGCCGCAGATGCTGCTGTGCCGCTGCGATCGGCCGATACCGGAAAACGAACGCCGCAAGATCGCCAGTTTTTGCAACGTGCGTGTCAGCGCCGTCGTTCCCGCACTCGATGCGGACACGATCTATGCCGTGCCGATCAGCTATCATGAGCAGGGTATGGATCGCGAAGTGCTTCGCCATTTTGGCCTGCCGCACGAGGATGCGCCCGACATCGGCCGCTGGCAGCGCATCGTCAACATCGTGCGCGCGCCGGAAGGCGAGGTGCGTATCGCCATTGTCGGCAAATACATCAACCTGCTCGACAGCTACAAAAGCCTGGCCGAAGCGCTGGCCCATGGCGGCATCGCCAACCGCGTGCGTGTGAAACTCGATTGGGTCGACAGCCAGGTTTTCGAAACGCCCGACGCGGTGAGCCGGCTGGAGGAGGTGCACGGCATTCTTGTGCCCGGCGGCTTCGGCGAGCGCGGCACCGAAGGCAAGATCGCCGCGGTGCGTTTCGCACGCGAACGGCGCATTCCGTTCTTCGGCATTTGTTTCGGCATGCAGATGGCCGTCATCGAATGCGCGCGCAATCTCGCCGGCATGGCCGATGCGTCGAGCACCGAATTCGGCCCATGTGCCGACCCTGTCGTGGGGCTGCTCACCGAATGGGCGCGCGGCAACGAAATCGAACGCCGCGCCGCCGGCGGCGACCTCGGCGGCACGATGCGTCTGGGCGCCTACCCCGCAGCACTCGCCGAGGACTCACTCGTGCGTGCGATGTACGAGGGTGTCGGCTCGATCGCCGAACGCCATCGCCATCGCTACGAAGTCAACGTGCATTACCGCGAGAGGCTCGAAGCAACCGGCCTGCGTTTTTCAGGCATGTCGCCGGACGGCGTGTTGCCTGAGATCGTCGAATATCCGGATCATCCGTGGTTTATCGGCGTGCAATATCATCCGGAACTGAAGAGCAAACCGTTCGCGCCGCATCCGTTGTTTGCGGGGTTTATTGCGGCTAGTGTTTTGCAGTCTAGGCTGGTTTAAGAGAGAAAAGGCCTTCTTTTCTGAAGAAAAGAAGCAAAAGACTTTTTCTCCGCTGTCGCGATGCAATGCGATGAGTAAGCGTCGGCTTAGCTGCTGCCTATGAGTATCCCGCAAGCCAGCACCAACGCCCCGCCGAACATCACCTGGAACGCGGCCGTGGTGAAATTGCTGTCCATATACCGCCAGCGTATCCAGCTGATCACCGCCAGCTCCACCACGACGACGCCACCCGCCACGTAGGTCGCCGTCCAAAAATCGCGGATGAGATACGGCAGCGTGTGGCCGATGCCGCCGAGCGTTGTCATCAGGCCGCAGATTGCGCCGCGTAGCAGGGGCGCGCCGCGGCCGGAGAGTTTGCCGTCGTCGCTGAGGGCTTCGGCGAACCCCATGGAGATGCCGGCGCCGATGCTGGCGGCCAGACCGACGAGGAACGCGTTCCAGCTTTCGTGTGTGGCGAAGGCGGCGGCGAAGACCGGGGCGAGTGTGGAGACTGAGCCGTCCATGAGGCCGACCAGGCCGGGCTGGACGATTTGCAGCACGAAGCGGCGTTTGGCGTCGTCGGTCTCCTTCTCGCCGCGGCCATGGGAGAGGTGTTGCTGCTCGAGGTCGCCGGCTTGGCGGCCGTGATGGTCTTCCACTTCGGCCAGGTCGCCGAGCAGTTTGCGGATGGCGGCATCCGTGCTGCGGCTGGCGGCCGCGCGATAGAAGCGGCTGCTTTGCGCTTCCATTTCGCGTGCGGCACGGCGGACGACTTCGATGTTCAGGGTCGGCAAGTGCCAGAATTGGCGGCTTGGCGCGAAGCCGGCCACGTCCTGCCGGCGGATAAGCGGGATGTGTTGGCCGAACTTATCGGCATAGAGGTCGATCAGGCTGCGCCGGTGTTCGCCTTCTTCGAGCGCCATGTCGGCGAAGATGCGTGCGCTGTCGGGGAAATCCTCCCGGAGCCGTTCGGCGAAATCGGCGTAGATGCGGCCGTCTTCTTCCTCGGAGCTGATCGCGAGCGCCAGGATCTCCCGCTCGGAAAGGTTGGTGAATTCAAGCATGGCTTATGATCTAGCCGACCGATCCCCAACGTCAACCAACCACCCCTGTCCGTCGGCAAATTCGTTCTGGCGGCCATCTGGCGGCGACTTTCTGCGCTCGGTGCTCGGAAATCACCACCAGCTGACTCGCAATCACGAATTTCCGAACGAACGCTCATGAGTAAAGTTTTTTGGTCCTTTTCCAAAAAGGACTGCTTCCTTCCTTCAATGCCGAAAATGCCGCATCCCCGTCATCACCATCGCCACTCCCGCCTTGTCCGCCGCCGCGATCACCTCGTCGTCGCGCATGCTCCCCCCCGGCTGGATGACGGCCGTCGCTCCCGCCGCGATGGCCGCTTCCAACCCGTCGGCAAACGGGAAAAACGCGTCGGACGCGACCACGCAGCCTTGCGCGAGGTCCTGCCCGGCGGCCTCGCTTTTCCAGCCCGCGATGCGGGCGCTGTCCACCCGGCTCATCTGCCCGGCGCCGATGCCGATCGTGGCGCGGCCCCGCGCATAGACGATGGCGTTGCTTTTGACGTGCTTGCAGACGGTGAACGCGAACAGCAGGTCGTCCAGTTCCGCCTCGGTCGGCGCGCGCTGGGTGGCGACGCGCAGATCGGCACGGGTGATGCGGCCGGTGTCGCGCGATTGCGCGAGGAAGCCGCCGGCGATGCTGCGGACCAGCGTGCCGGGGGCGGCGGGATCCGGCAGGGTGCCGGTGAGCAACAGGCGCAGGTTTTTCTTGCGTGCGAGGATGGCGCGCGCGCCCTCGGTCGCATCGGGGGCGACGATCACCTCGGTGAAGATTTGCGCGATGCGTTCGGCCGCCGCTTCGTCCAAGGTTCGGTTGCACGCGACGATGCCGCCGAACGCGCTGACCGGGTCGCAGCGCAGGGCGGCGTCCCACGCCGCGGCGAGGTCGGCGGCGAGGGCCACGCCGCAGGGATTGGCGTGCTTGACGATGACGATGGCGGGCTCGGGGAATTCGGCCACGCACTCGAACGCCGCGTCGGTATCGTTGATGTTGTTGTAGCTGAGCTCCTTGCCCTGGATCTGGCGGGCGTGAGCGACGCCGGGCCGGTCGTCGGTGACGTAAAGGGCCGCCGATTGGTGCGGGTTTTCGCCGTAGCGCAACGCCTGGCGCCGCACGCCGGCCACGGCGAGCCGGTCCGGCAACGGGTTTTCCGCCTGGCGGGCGAACCACGCGGCGATCACGGCGTCGTAAGCGGCGGTGCGGGCGTAAGCGGCGGCTGCCAGGCGGCGGCGCAAGGCCGGCGTGGTCTGCCCGTCCGCCGCCAGCGCCGCCAGCAGCTCGCCATACTGGCCGGGGTCGGTCAGCACGGTCACGAAATCATGGTTCTTGGCTGCGGCACGGATCAGCGCGGGCCCGCCGATGTCGATGTTCTCCACGCATTCGTCCCAGCCGCCGCCGGCCGCCACGGTCGCCTCGAACGGGTAGAGATTGACCACGACGAAATCGATCGGCGCGATGCCGTGCGCCTGCATCTGCGCCACATGCTCGGCGAGATCCCGCCGGCCCAGAATGCCGCCATGGATCTGCGGCACCAGCGTTTTCACCCGTCCGTCGAGTATCTCGGGAAAGCCGGTGTGGGCGCTGACATCGGTGACGTCGATGCCGGCCTCGCGTAGCGCCCGGGCGGAGCCGCCGGTGGAGAGGAGTTCGATCCCGCGCGCGGCGAGGGCACGCGCCAGGTCCAGGAGGCCGGTTTTATCGGAGACGGAGATCAGGGCGCGTTGGGTCATGAAGCGGTAGTAAGGCAAGCAGTCCTTTTTGGAAAAAAAGGACCAGTAAACTTCTATTCCGCTGTCGCGAGCTCACGACACAACGGCGGAGGCGGATGGGAATCGAACCCACCGCCCGCTTTCGGCGGGCCGCTGGTTTTGAAGACCAGGAGGGCCACCAGACCCCAATCGCCTCCATCCGCAGATGTGCGCGGCTAGGCCTGCTTTGCCAATGTCCGGCGCTCCTCCACCCGGCGGGTGAACTGCACGCTGTCGAGATGCTCCAGCAAAGGCACGCTGTATTTCCGTGAAATGCCCAACGCCGCGCCGATTTCGGAGACCAGCAGCGGCGAGGCTTCGAGCAGCGGGCGAAGCTGGCGGCGGGCGCTCTCAATCGCGTCGCGGTGGAACAGGATGTCGCGCTTCTGCACGCGGTCGGTCGCGCGCACGACGATGCCTGCGCGGATCAGCCCGTCGAGCAGGCGGCGGGCGGCGTGGTCGGGCGCCAGCGTCTGCGCGTCGGGCGGGCAGAGGCCGGCGCGGCGGAGATGCTCGGCGATCTGCGCGGCCTGGCGCTGGGCGAGCTGGCTTTGCGCCGCATCGTGCGCATGGCGTGGCACGCGAACGAGCGCGCCCTGGCGGGCAAGCGTTCCGGCAGCGACCAGGCGGGCGGCGGCTTCGTCCACCAGCGCGGGGACGCAGGTTGGCAACAAGGCGTACAGCGCGCTGGCCGGCAGCCCGTCCGGGTGGGCGGCGAGCAGCGTCGGCAGCGTTGCTTGCAATCGGGTAAAGGCAGCGGCCGAGATTGCGTGGGAACGGGCGACGATGGCGCCCGAGCCATGCAAGGCGGCGGCGATTTGGGCCGGTCCGACGGCGGCCAGGCGGGCCAGCTGGGCGATTGTGGCGCCGGCCAGGTTGGTGCGGGCCAGTTCGTCGCGGACGATCATGTCCGGCGCGGCGGCGTGCAGCGACGCGAGGCGGGCGATCACCCCGGGAGCGTGGCGGCGCGCGCGCACGGTGGCCGGGTCGAGCACGACGCCGCCGGCCAAGGTCAGCGGCGGCGAGATGGCGCGCAGCACGAAATGCAGGCGGGCGGGCAGGGCGATTGGCCGGGCGGTGCGCAATTGGGCGAAGGCGGTGGCACCTGGTTCGAGCACATCGCAATCGAGCAGGCGCAGGCGGGCGTCCACCTCGTCGGTGCCGGCGAGCAGGCGCAGCGTGCGGCCGGTGGCGAGCGGGGTGCCGGCGACCGAGCGGAGATGGACCGAAATCATGCGGGTGGCGGTGAGCGCGCCGGTGGCGGCGAGCAGCGCGCCGCGCGGGGCGTCGGCCGGTTCCAGACCACGCAGATTGACGGCCACGCGTTGGCCGGGTTCGGCGGACGCGACGCGCGCGCCGTGCACCTGCAGCGTGCGTATGCGGGCCGGGATGCCTGATTGTGTCAGTTCGAGCGTTTCGCCGGCGGTGATGCGGCCGCCGCGCAGCGTGCCGGTGACCACGGTACCATGGCCGGCGACGGAGAACGCACGATCGATCGGCAGGCAGGGCGCGCCGTCGTCGGGCGGCGGCGCGGCGATAGCGGCTTCGTGGGCGAGGGCGGCTTTCAGTTGCTCGATACCGGCGAGCGTGCGGGCCGAGCAGACGATCGGCGGACCGGCTTGCAGGCCGGAGGAAGTGACGAGATGGGCGACATCGTCCGCGGTCGCTTGCGTCTCGTCCAGCGTTGCGAGGTCGGCGCGGCTGATGGCGATGATGGCGCGGCGCACGCCGAGAAGGGCGGCGACGTCGAGATGCTCGCGCGTTTGCGGCATGATGCCGCGCTGCGCGTCGACGACCAGCAGGACCGCGCCGATACCGGCGGCACCCGCGACCATGGTGCGGACGAAGCGCTCATGGCCGGGCATGTCGATCAGGTCGATGTCCGCGTCGCCCACGCGCAGGTGGGCGAACCCGAGCGCAATGGAGATGCCGCGCGCCTGTTCCTCCGCCAGGCGGTCGGTGTTCATGCCGGTCAGCGCGAGGGTGAGCGCGGTTTTGCCATGGTCGACATGACCGATCACGCCGGCGACGAGCCGCCTCATGCGGCGATGTGGGCCAGCGCGTCTGCTATTTCGGCCAGATCCCCGGCATCGTCCAGCGTGAGCATATCCAGCAGCAGCCGGCCGTCATGGATGCGCGCGGCGATGGCGGGCGTGCCGGTGCGCAAGGCGAGCGCGAGATCGTCGGGCGAGAGGCCAGCGACGTCGACGGCGACGGCGCGGCTGGGAATGGCCTGGCCGGGGAGCGCGCCGCCGCCGACATGGCCGGTGGTGGGGACGATGTCGGCTTGGCAAACGCCCGCCAATTTCGCGCAGAGGGTTTCCGCGCGGGCCTGCAAAGTGGCTTCGGTCTGGGCAAGGCGGCGCAGGACCGGGATTTCGGCCGCGGCGGTGGCAGGGTCGGCGTGCAGGCGCAGGGTCGCTTCGAGGGCGGCCAGGGTCAGCTTGTCGGTGCGCAGCGCGCGCAGCAGCGGGTGGCGGCGCAGGCGGTCGATCAGGTCGGTGCGGCCGGCGAGCAGGCCGGCTTGCGGGCCGCCGAGCAGCTTGTCGCCGCTGAAGGCCACGATGTCGCTGCCCGCGGCCAGGCTTTCGGCGACGGTGGGCTCCAGCGGGGCGAGATGGGCGGGCAGGCTGGTGAGCGTGCCGCTGCCGAGGTCGTCCATCAGGATGAGGCCGTGCGCGCGGGCCAGGCCGGCGAGTTCGGCCAGGCTCGCTTCGGCGGTGAAGCCGACGATGCGGAAATTGCTCTGATGCACCTTGAGCAGCATGCGTGTGCGCGGCGTGATGGCGGCTTCATAGTCGGAGATGCGGGTTTTGTTGGTGGTGCCGACTTCGACCAGGCGGGCGCCCCCTTGGGCGATGATGTCGGGGATGCGGAAGCCGCCGCCGATTTCGACCAGTTCGCCGCGCGAGACGATGACTTCGCCGTTGCCGGCCAATGCCGAGAGGGCCAGCAGCATGGCGGCCGCGTTGTTGTTCACGCTGACGGCCGCCTGCGCGCCGGTGAGCTGGCAGAGGAGCTGTTCGACGGCGCCGCCGCGCGGGCCGCGCCGGCCGGTATGCAGGTCGAATTCGAGGTTGCAAGCGAAGCTGGCGTGCTCGGCGACGGCTGCGATGGCGGCTTGGGGCAGCGGTGCACGGCCAAGATTGGTGTGAATGATGATGCCGGTGGCGTTGAGGACTCGTCGCAGGTTTGCTCGATTGGCGCGGATTTGGGCGGCTTCGATTGCGGCCAAAATCGCGTCGGTTTGCGGCACGGCGCTGAGCCGGCCGTCCAAAAGATCGGCCCGGAGGCGCACGAGTTCGGCACGGATGGCGGCCACCAGCATCGGCTGCGGCAAGCCGCCCAGCGAGGCAACAGCGTGCGCACGTTCCACCAGAAGCTGCACCGACGGCAACGCCCGAAGCCCCGACCCGCTCACCCCATCCGCCATAGAATTCATGCCTAAGTGAGCAAAGTTTTTTTGGTCCTTTTTCTCAGAAAAGGACTACTTCCTTCCTTTGCAACCACGGACCTCGCATGCAAGACGAAAACCCCCGCCTCACCACCATGGCCCATGGCGGCGGCTGCGGCTGCAAACTTTCGCCCGCGGTGCTGGCCGACCTGCTCGCCGGCATACCCCAGACCAAGGCGTTTGCCGGCCTGATGGTCGGCACGGAAACAGGCGACGATGCGGCTGTCTATCGTCTGAACGACAGCCAGGCGCTGGTGGCGACCACCGATTTCTTTACGCCCATCGTCGACGATCCGTTCGATTTCGGGCGGATTGCTGCGGCCAATGCGCTGTCGGACGTCTATGCGATGGGTGGCACGCCGATCATGGCGCTGGCGCTGCTCGGTTTGCCGCTGGGCAAGCTCAGCCCGGCAGTGGCCGCGCGCATACTGGCCGGCGGGGCGGAGGTATGCGCGCAGGCGGGCATCCCGGTGGCGGGGGGTCATTCGATCGACAGTCCGGAGCCGCTCTACGGGCTGGTGGCGCTGGGGTTGGTGCATCCCGACCGGGTGATGCGCAACAGCACCGCGCGGGCGGGCGACAGGCTCATTCTGACGAAGGGGTTGGGGGTTGGCGTGTTCGGCGCGGCGCTGAAAGCGGGGCGGCTGACGCCGGCCGGGTATCAGGCGATGCTGGGCTCGGCCACGCAGTTGAACAGCGTGGGCGCCGCGCTGGCGGCCGACCCGCATGTGCATGCGATGACGGACGTGACCGGCTTCGGGTTGCTCGGCCATGCGCTGGAGCTCTGCCGCGGGTCGGGATTGGCGGCGCGGATCGATGCCGATGCGGTGCCGCTGCTGGAGGGTGTGCAGGCGTTGGCGCAAGCAGGGCTCGCCACCGGGGCGGCCGCGCGCAACTGGGCGAGCTATGGCACACGGGTGAGCGGCGCGGACGCGCTGCCGGCCTGGCAATCGGGGCTGCTGTGCGACCCGCAGACGAGCGGCGGATTGCTGGTCGCGGTGGCGCCGGACGGTGTGGATGGCGTGATGCGCGCGCTGCTGACGGCGGGCTTCATGGCGGCACGGGTGGTGGGCCAGGTGCAAGCCCAGCCAAGCGCCGCCGCCGCGCCCGACGGCGTGTTATATCTCAGCTCATGAGCGCATCCCGCCAAGTCGACTGGACGATCAAGCGTTTCCTGTCGTGGGAAGCGTGCCAGGAGTTGCGCTACGAGTTCGACGGCGTACGCCCGATGGCGCTATTGCCATCGGGCAGCGTGCTGAGCATGCCGGAGACCGGCGTCGCGCTGCCGCTGGACGAGCTCTATGCCAACCTCGATCTGGGCGATCCGGACCCGGACGAGATCGTCTGATCGCCTGAAATTGGTCATTCTCTCCATCCAGTCCGCGGTCGCCTATGGCCACGTCGGCAACAGCAGCGCGGTGTTTCCGCTGCAACGGCTGGGCGCCGAGGTCTGGCCGATCGACACCGTGCAGTTCAGCAACCATCCGGGTTACGGCGCCCATGCGGGCGCGGTGACACCGCCCGAGACGATACGCGCGCTGGTGGACGGCATCGCCGCGCGCGGCGTGCTGCCGGGCTGCGACGCGCTGCTGACCGGCTATGTGGGCGACCCCGGCACCGGCGAGGCTATCCTGCATGCGGCCGCGCTGTTGCGGAGCGCCAACCCGGCTGCCCTATGGTGCTGCGATCCGGTGATCGGCGACGAAGGGCCAGGCATCTACGTCAAACCGGGGATCGCCGGTTTCTTCCGCGAGCAGGCGGTGCCGCAGGCCGACCTGCTGACGCCGAACCAATTCGAACTCGGCTGCCTGACCGGCCAGCCTTGCGGCACACTCGACACGATCCGCCGCGCCATCGCCGGGCTGCAGGCACGCATGCGGCCGGCGGGGCCGCGGATCGTGCTGGTGACCAGCGTGCGAACCGAAGCGACGCCGGCGGACGCGCTCGATGTGCTCGTCGCCGACGCGAACGGATTGTGGCAGGTGCGCACGCCTTTGTTGCCGATCGCCGCGCACGGGGCGGGCGATGTGCTGGCGGCATTATTCCTGTTTCACATCCTGCGCGGTGCTTCGGCGGGGGCTGCGATGGCGCAAGCGTGCTCGTCGGTGCACGGGGTGCTGGCGTGGACGTTGAAGTCGGGGGCGCGGGAGTTGCAGGTTGTGGGGGCGCAGGCGCAGTTTTTGGCGCCGGATGAGAGGTTTGAGGAAGCAGTCCTTTTTTGAAGGAAAGAACATCTTCCTTTCTTGAACACCCCCACGCCCAATTTCCGCCGCGTTGCAACGCTAGTTAACCAATGCGCCGGTATCCTGCCGCCGCATTCTAGCCGGACAAGACGCGATGTCGCTGATGAAGGTTTATGGCCGGGTCCTGAGCATGCTGGCGCGCAACCGCGGCGCGATCGCGATGCTGGTGCTCGGCAATGTGTGCGTGGCGGGGCTGCAGTTTCTCGATCCGGTGCTGTTCGGCCACGTCATCGGGCTGCTCGCGAGAAGCGACACGATGTCGCACGCCGACCTGTTCAGCCAGGGCGGCCATCTTGTCGGCTTCTGGGTGATGATCGGCGCCATCGGCATCGGCGTGAACATCACGGTGGCGATGCGCGCCGAACGCCTGGCGCACCGCACGCGGCTGGGCGCCATCAGCCGCTGCTTCGAACATGTGCTGGCCTTGCCGGCGAGCTTCCATGCCGGTGTGCAATCCGGCGGCGTGATGAAGACGATGGTCAGCGGTTCGGATGCGCTGTTCGCGCTCACGCTCACCTTCTTCAAGGAAAACCTCGCGACCTACGTAGCCGTACTGGTGCTGCTGCCGCTCTCGGCGTTCCTCAACTGGCGCCTGTCGATGGTGCTGCTGGCGCTCGTGCTGGTGTTCGCGAGCGTGACGCTGTTCGTCATCCGCCGCACGCAGGCCGGCCAACGCCGCGCCGAGGTGGCCCATTCCGCGCTGGCAGGTCGCGCGCAGGACGCGCTTTCCAACGTGACGGCGGTGCAGTCCTTCGGGCAGTTGCGCGCCGAGGCGCACGCGTTTGCCGAAATCGTCGAGAACGTCATCCGCCACCAGTTCCCGGTGCTGAACTGGTGGGCGCTGGTGACCGTGCTGACGCGTGCGTCGAGCACGATCGCCGTCATCACCATCGTGGTCGCCGGTGCGCTGCTGCACCTCCAAGGCCAGGCGACGGTTTCGCAGATCGTCAGCTTCATGGGGTTCGCGACGCTGTTGATTGGGCGCCTGGAAGCGGCCGTGAGTTTCACCAGCAGCCTGTTCATGCGCGCGCCTGGCATTGCCGACTACTTCGCGCTGCTCGACCAGGTGACGACGGTGGCCGAGCGTGAGGATGCGCAGGAGCTCGAGGTCACGCATGGCGAAGTGGCGTTCGAGGCGGTGAGCTTCGCCTATCCCGGCGGCCCGGCGATCCTGTCGGATGTCTCGTTCGTGGCACGCCCCGGCACGGTCACGGCGCTCGTCGGTGCCACCGGTGCGGGCAAATCCACGGCGATGCACATGCTGCAGCGCCTGTGGGACCCGCAATCGGGCGGCATCCTGGTCGATGGGCAGGATCTGCGCGACGTGACGCTGGACAGCCTGCGAAGCCAAGTCGGCGTGGTGTTCCAGGAAAGCCAACTGCTCAACCGTTCGATCCGCGACAATCTGCTGGTTGGCCAGCCGGACGCGACGCAGGCGCAGATCGAGCAGGCTTGCCGGCTGGCCGAGGCGCACGATTTCATCATCCGCCAGCCGCAAGGCTACGACACGCTGGTGGGCGAGCGCGGCACGACACTATCGGGCGGCCAGCGCCAGCGTCTGTCGATCGCGCGTGCGCTGCTGAAGGATGCGCCGATCCTCATCCTCGACGAGGCGACATCGGCGCTGGATGCGGCGACGGAGGCGCGCGTCTCGCGTGCGATGGCCAACCTGATGCGCGGCCGCACCACGTTCGTCATCGCGCACCGGCTTTCCACGGTCCGCGATGCCGACGAGATCCTGGTGTTCGACGCTGGCCGCATCGAGGAACGCGGCACGTTCGACGAGCTCATCGCCCAACGCGGCCGCTTCGCCGACCTGGTGGCCAACCAGCTAGCCGGAGTGTCTTAAAAAACAAAAGTTTTTTGGTCCTTTTTTCAAAAAAGGACTGCTTCCTTGTCTTACACATTATGTCACTCAAACCGACCTTGCGCCGACACCCGCATTCCCATCCTGTCGCGACATCTCGTTGTCAGGAAATGTCCATGCGCCTGCGTGTCGTAACCGCCAGCCTGCTGCTTGCTTTCGCCGGGCAAGCGCCCGCGCAGTCCGCGCCCGCGTTCAAGCATGTGGTGATCGTGTTTCAGGAGAACCGCACGCCCGACAATCTGTTCGGCAGCAATCCGACGTTCGAACCGGGCGTGGATATCGCGACGAGTGGTGTGACATCGCGCGGCAAGACCGTGGCGCTCGGTCCGGTGGCGATGGATGGCTGCTACGATATCGCGCACACGCATGCGGCGTTCGAATACGCGCTCAATCTCGGATTCGATGCGGAGCCGCTCGATATCAGTTCCTGCACGCAGGCGCTGCCGCCGGACCCGCATTTCAAATATGTCGACAACAGCACCGGAGAGGTTCAGCCGTATTTCGACATCGCGAAGGCCAACGGCTTTGCGAACCGCATGTTCCAGACGAACCAGGGGCCCAGCTTTCCGGCGCACCAGTTCATCTTTTCCGGCACGTCGTCGCCTGCGCCGGGGGGCGATCTGTTCGCGGCGGAGAACATGGCCATCGGGTCGCCCAATTTCAAAGGCAACAACGCCGGCTGCATCGGTCCGTCGGGACAGACGGTGGCGATCATTGATGCGGCCGGTTCGGAGACGCAGCACAGGCCGCTTTATCCGTGTTTCGAACATCAGACCTTGGGCGATGTGCTGAGTGCCGCCAAGCCGGCGCTCAGCTGGCGATATTATGCGCCGATGCCGGGTTCGATCTGGACCGCACCCGATGCCATCAGACATATTTGCCAGGCGCGCAACGTGGGCGGCGTGCCGACCTGCACGGGCGCGGAATGGACGGCCAACGTGGTGTCCGACAACCCGGCGCAGGTGCTGACTGATATCAGTGGCTGCAATCTGCCGAATGTCAGTTGGGTGATCCCGACCGCGGCCGAATCCGACCACGCGGCCATCAATAACGGATCGGGCCCCCAATGGGTGGCGTCGATCGTGAATGCGGTGGGCAATCAGACATGCCCCGGTGGCGAAGCCTATTGGACGGACACGGTCGTGCTGATCGCGTGGGACGATTGGGGCGGCTGGTACGATCATGTAAAGCCGTTCGAGGTCAACACGAACCAGAATAGTTGGGGCTCGGGCTACACCTATGGTTTTCGCGTGCCGCTTCTGGTGGTCTCCGCCTACACCAATCCCGGCACCGTCAGTAACGACGTCTTCGATTTCGGCAGCATCCTGTATTTCGTCGAGCAGAATTTTGGTGTCGGGTTCATCGGCCCGGGGACGACGACTTTCTCGCAATATGCCGACTATCACGCGGCCAAACCGCCGTTCGGCAATCTGGCGAGCTTTTTCAACCGGACAACGCCGAAGCCGTTCGGCCAGATTCCGACGACGATGAGTGCGAAGGATTTCCTTCGCGCCAAACCGTCCATAGTCGGGCCGGACAACGACTAGCGCGCGGCGGGTGCCCGCCGGGGTCTGCCCCTCATTTGCCGCATGGTTGTGGCCAGCGGCACTTGGCGTTCCCATGTGAGGCTCCGCACAACGCGGAGTTCTCGATGCCCACGCTTTTCGACCCGATCACCCTAGGCGACCTCACGCTTCCCAACCGCATCCTGATGGCGCCGCTGACCCGCGGCCGCAGCACGCGGACGCATGTGCCGACGCCGATCATGGCCGAGTATTATGCCCAGCGTGCCAGCGCCGGACTGATCATCACCGAGGCGACCGGCATCAGCCAGCAGGGGCTTGGCTGGCCGTATGCGCCTGGATTGTGGAGCGACGAGCAGGTCGAGGCGTGGATTCCAGTTGTCGGCGCCGTGCATGCGGCCGGCGGGCGGATCGTGGCGCAGCTCTGGCACATGGGCCGGCTGGTGCATCCCAGCTTCAACGGCGGGCAGGCGCCGGTGTCATCCTCGGCCACCACAGGGCCGGCGATGGCGCACACCTATGAGGGCAAGCAGCCCTACACCCAGGCGCGCGCGCTGGATGCGTCGGAAATACCGGCGTTGCTGGATGATTATCGCAGGGCCACGCGCAATGCGTTGAAGGCCGGCTTCGATGGCGTGCAGATCCACGCGGCGAATGGCTATCTCATCGACCAGTTCCTGCGCGACAATTCGAATATGCGCACCGACCAGTATGGCGGCTCGATCGAGAACCGGATCCGTCTGTTGCGTGAAGTGGCGCAGGCGGTGATCGAAGTGGCGGGCGCGGGGCGGACAGGCGTAAGGCTCTCGCCGAACGGCGATACGCAGGGCGTCAACGACAGCGATCCCGACGCATTGTTCGGGGCGGCCGCGGCGGCACTTTCAGATTTGGGCGTTGCGTTTCTGGAATTGCGTGAGCCTGGCAAGAACGGCACGTTCGGCCGCGCGCAGGTCGAACCGGTCGCACCTGCCATCCGGCGCGCATTTCACGGGCCGCTTGTGCTGAACTCGGATTATCGCGGCGACACGGCGCAGGCTGCGCTGGATTCCGGTGTGGCCGACGCCATCGCGTTCGGCCGCACATTCCTTGCCAATCCCGATTTGCCGCGCCGGTTGCAGGATGAGTTGCCGCTGAACGCGGATAACCCGGCGACCTGGTATTCGCAGGGGGCTGAGGGTTATACGGACTATCCTGCGGCGGCTTAGGGAAGGCCTTCTTTCTTACAAAACAGAAGCAAAAAACTTTTGCTCCGCTGTCGCGAGCCTCGGGATGGGCACACGTCAGGGAGCAAAGGTTTGTATGAACCCTTCGTTTCAAAAAAGGACTGATTGCGTCCTAGAACTGCGGCTTCGCTACCCGAAACAACTGCCAAGGCCCCGACTGCGTGCTCCCCTTCTCATGGAACTGCGCCATATCCTGAATGTGCGAGGCAGTGACGTAAATCGATCCGTCCGCACCCTCGGCCAGGCTGTCCGGCCAGCGCAGGCGCGTGTCCTGTGCGATCACCAGCATCGTGCCGTCTGGCTTGCGCACGCGCACGGCGTTGTCGCCGGGATCGGTGATGTAGAGATTGTCGTGCTCGTCGATCCAGTAGCCGTCAGCCACGTTGGTAATGCCGACGGTTTCTACTTTCGCGGCGATGGTCTGCGGAGTCGCGGTGTGGGAAGCGAGGACCGCGATCGGCGCGCGATAGGCGGTGCGTCCGCTCAATGCCTGCCAATAGACGTATTTTCCTTCCGCATCGATGGCGATGCCGTCGGCGGCGAACGACGGGGCGCGATGATCGGGGCGGCGGAGTTCATGGCCGTCGACGACCGGCACCACACCTCGCTCGACCTGCGTGCGCGGGTCGCCGTCCAGCACGCGGCGCGCGCTGCCGGTTGCCGTGTCGAGCACGATCAATGCGCCGCGCTGCCCTGAGTCGGTCATGATCGCGGTCGCACCGTTGGGGGTGACGCGAACGTCGTTGAGGTAGCTGCCCTGGGGCATGATCGAGACGTCGAGCGGATAGATGCGGACGATCTTGTTGGTCGAGAGATCGATCTTGACCAGTTTCACGCCGCCGGGCTTGAGGAATTCGTTTCCGGGTGCGGCGGGATCGACCACCCACAGGAAGCCCTGCGGATCGACGGTGACGCTTTGGACGCAGACGAAATGGTCGGCGAGCGAGAGCGGCTTGAGGTTGCTCCAGGCATTCCAGGCGGCGTCGGGGTAGGGTTTGAGCGAGCCGTCCTTCATCACTTCGGCGACCGAGATGGGCACGTCCCGCTCCCAGCGTGGGAAGTTGACGAAGATGCGGCCAGTTTTGCTGACCGCGACGCCGGTGACCTGCTGGTCGAAACTGGCCACTACCGCAGGTGCCGGCATGGCTGCGAGTGCGGAGCTAGCCAGGCACGACGCGAACAGGCCGGCAGCAATTTGTCGTTTGACCGTCATAGGAATTCCCCAGATTTCAACACACCAGCGAATTTCGGCGGGGTGGGTTCCTGCCGGCTACGTTCGATCGTAGCCCGACGCCAGACCAATCAGAGCGGCGCCATTGCGACGAGGCTGAGTGCGGCCGTAATGCAGATGATCCAGAACTTCATGCGTTCGATCTTTCACCGATGCAGCTACGTTGCATCGCAGCATTAGCGCGTGCTGGTAACCCCAGTTTTGCGGGATTGTGTCATGCAGTGACGTGTACCGTGTTTGTGACCGCGTCTGCCTTCAGCACCTCACCGGCCAGATAGAGGCTGCCGCAGATCAGCACCCGGCCGGGGCGGAGGCGGGCGATGTGGGCGAGCGCGGTTTTCACGTCCGGTCCGGGCGTGGCGCGGCCGCCGGATGCGGCAACGATCGCCCCGACGTCGAGCGCCAGATGCTGTCCAGGCTCGCACACTGCCCACAGGCTTGTGGCGTATGGCAGCAATGGTCGCAGGAACCCGGCGGCGTCCTTGCTCTGTTTCATGCCGACGAGGACGTGCACCGGGCGGTCGGCCCAGCTCGACAGATGTTGGCCAAGGGCCACGCCGGCGCCCTCGTTGTGGCCGCCATCGAGGAACAGCTCGAAGCCGGACGGCAGCAACGACGCGAGGTGGCCATGCAGGCGTTGCAGGCGCGCGGGCCAGGTGGCCTGGGCGATGCCGGGGAACGCGGATTCGGGCAGAGCCAGGCCGCTCGCGCGCAACGCGGCG
The DNA here is from genome assembly GCA_963848205.1 of uncultured Alphaproteobacteria bacterium. Lineage (GTDB taxonomy): Bacteria > Pseudomonadota > Alphaproteobacteria > Acetobacterales > Acetobacteraceae > BOG-908. The sequence goes on from CAWKCV010000005.1 coordinate 362,967, forward strand.
ATCGCGATGCCGGCATTGTCGATCTGGTGCGCCCCGGGCAGCGATGGGGCGGGAAGATGGAGGCTGCCCTGGGCATCTTCGTAGCGCAGCCGGTCGCCATGGGGTGCGATGTGCCAGTGCGTGTCGCGTTCCAGCAGGTGCGCGCCGGTCTCGTGGGCGGTGCGGCGCAGGGTTTCGAGCACGTCGGCGGATTGGTGGCCGGTGGCGACCGGGCGGCCGGGCTTCATGATACCCGCCTTTTCCCAGGCGATGCGGCGCAGATTGTCGCCGAGGAAGTCCTGGTGGTCGAGCGAGATGGAGGTGATGGCGCAGGCGGCCGGTGCGTCGATTACGTTGGTGGCGTCGTAACGGCCGCCCAGGCCCACTTCGACGATGCAGAGGTCGGCCGGTGTGCGGGCGAACAGGAGGTAGCCGGCGGCGACGAGGGCTTCGAACACGGTGATGGGGGCGCCGTCGTTGATGCGTTCGATTTCGGCCAGCGTATCGGCGAGGGTTGCTTCGGCAACCAGGTCGCCGGCGATGCGGAAGCGTTCGCGCAGCTCGACGAGGTGGGGCGAGATGGTGACGTGGACGCGCCAGCCGGCGGCCTCGCCGATGGCGCGCAGGAAGGCGCAGGTGCTGCCTTTTCCGTTGGTGCCGGCGACGTGGATGGCGGGCGGGAGGTGGTCTTGCGGGTTGCCGAGTTGCGCGAGGAGGCGTTGGACGCGGTCGAGGCTGAGGTCGATGAGTTTGGGGTAGAGGGCGTGAAGTCGGTCGATGATGGCGTCGGTGCGGCCGTCGGGGGCGGGGCGGGGGATCATAGGGAAGGGAGGCCTTCTTTTCTGAAAAAAAGAAGCAGAAGACTTTCATCACCGCGCATTTGGGTCAGTTTAGGTGCCGTCTTCATTGGAACTGCGCGCAAGTAGAAGTTTTCTGGGCCTTATCAACAAAGACTGCTTTCTTATTGAGCCTCGACCGTCGTTTGCTCTTGAGGCACTTCATTTGCCGACGGCCTGTCGGCCAGATGCGGAGAAAGCAAAGCCAATACGCGCGCCAGTGTCTCGCGCATGGCTGTGCGGCGGACGACCATGTCCACGATACCATGCTCGTGCAGGTATTCGGCACGCTGGAAGCCTTCAGGTAATGTTTCGCGTACGGTTTGTTCAATGACGCGGGCGCCGGCGAATCCGATGAGGGCGCCGGGTTCGGCGATCTGGATGTCGCCGAGCATGGCGAAGCTGGCGGTGACGCCGCCGGTGGTGGGGTCGGTGAGCACGACGATGAACGGCAACTTCGCCTCGCGCACCAGCATGGATGCAATCGTGGTGCGCGGCATTTGCATCAGCGATACGGCACCTTCCTGCATGCGCGCGCCGCCGGAGGCGGTGAACACGATCAGCGGCGATTGCTGCAATACGGCCAGGCGCGCGGCGGCGACGATGCCTTCGCCCACGGCGGCACCCATGCTGCCACCCATGAAATTGAATTCCATGACGGCGGCGACGGCAGGCGCGCCGCCGATGGTGCCGTGGGCGACGACGAGTGCGTCTTCGAGACCGGTTTTCGCGCGCGCCTCGCGCAGTCGTTCGGCATAACGTTTCTGGTCGCGGAAGACGAGCGGATCGGCTGGCGCCTTGGGAAGTTCGATGCGTGTGTAGCTGCCTTCGTCGAACGTCCATTCCAGGCGTTCGAGTGCGGTGCCGCGCATGTGGAAGCTGCAATGCGTGCAGACGCGAAGGTTTTTCTCCAGCTCCTTGTTGAAGATCATCTGCTGGCAGCTCGGGCATTGCGACCAGAGGTTCTCGGGAACTTCAGTGCGCTGGCCAAGCACCGCGCGAATACGCGGGCGGACATATTCGGTAAGCCAGCTCATATTTTTTCCTTGGCGGAGCCTGCATGTTCCAAACGCGCGGGAACGAAAGCTTCTTGGTCCTTTTCTTCTAGAAAGGACTGCTTCCTAACCGCCTGCGCCAATCCACGTACTTGATCGAGCACAAGCCGCACCGTGTTTGTGCCAGCGTGCCCATGCTCGTCCAAAGAAGCAGCCAGCGTGTCGATCAATGCCGAGGCGACCACCGCGCCATCGGCCACGCGCACGACGGCTTCGGCTTGTGCGGGTGTGCGCACGCCGAAGCCTACGGCGATCGGCAGGTCGGTGATGGCGCGAATTTTCGGGATGGCGGCTTCGAGCTCGTCGATGGAGGCGGTGCGGGTGCCGGTGACGCCGGTGATGCTGACGTAATAGACGAAGCCGGAACAGCCGCGCAGCACGTGCGGCAGGCGTGCGGCGTCGGTGGTGGGGGCCACCAGGCGAATGATGTCGAGCCCATGTTCGGCGGCGTGGCCGGCGAGGAGGGAGGCTTCCTCGGTGGGCAGGTCGACGACGATGAGGCCGTCCACGCCGGAGGCGGCGGCGTCCATGCAAAAGCGGCGCGGGTCGTAGGCGAGGATGGGGTTGAGATAGCCCATCAGCACGATCGGGGTGGTGTCGTCCTCGGTTCGGAAGTCGCGGACCATGGCAAGCGTGTGGCAGACGGAGGCGCCGGCGGCGAGCGCGCGTCGGCCCGCGGCCTGTATGGTGGGGCCGTCCGCCATTGGGTCGGTGAACGGCATGCCGATCTCGATCAGGTCGGCGCCGGCGCCGGGCATGCCTTGCAGGATGGCCATGCTGGTGGCGGGGTCGGGGTCGTAGGCTTCGAGGAAGGGGATGAGGGCGCCGCGGCCCTCGCGTTTCAGGGCGGCGAAGCGGGTTTCGATGCGGCTCATGTTGCGTCATGGCCGGGCTTGACCCGGCTATCCACGCGGTGGGGCCCGGCGCATGTGTGGCGGCAGGCGAGTGCGACGAGCCGCGCTTGGCGGATACGCGTGCATGGTCGGGTCAAACCCGGATATGACGATGTCGGAGTGGCGGGTGAGGTCACAGGCGGGCGCCAAGGTGTTCGGCGACGGTGAAGATGTCTTTGTCGCCACGGCCGGAGAGGTTCATCAGGATGATCTGGTCGCGCGGCATGGTCGGCGCGATTTTCTCGATGTGGGCGAGGGCGTGGGCGCATTCCAGCGCGGGGATGATGCCTTCAAGGCGGGAGCAGGTCTGAAACGAGGCCAAAGCTTCGTCGTCGGTGATGCCGACATATTCGACGCGGCCGATATCGTGCAGCCAGGCGTGTTCGGGGCCGATGCCCGGGTAGTCGAGGCCGGCGCTGATGGAGTGGGCTTCGGTGATCTGGCCGTCGTCGTTCTGCAGCAGGTAGGTGCGGTTGCCGTGCAGCACGCCGGGGCGGCCGCGCTCGATGCTGGCGGCTTGCGCGCCGCTGTCGAGGCCGCGGCCGGCGGCTTCGACGCCGACGAGGCGCACGTCGGCATCGTCGAGGAAGGGGTGGAAGATGCCCATGGCGTTGCTGCCGCCGCCGACGCTGGCGATGACCATGTCCGGCAAGCGTCCCTCGGCGGCGAGCATCTGGGCGCGGGATTCGGTGCCGATGACGCTCTGGAAGTCGCGCACCATGGCGGGGTAGGGATGCGGGCCGGCCACCGTGCCAAGCAGGAAATAGGTGTCCGTCACGTTGGCGACCCAGTCGCGCATCGCCTCGTTCATCGCGTCCTTCAACGTGCCGGCGCCGGTGGTGACGGGCACCACTTCGGCGCCGAGCAGGCGCATGCGGAACACGTTCGGCTTTTGGCGCTCGACGTCGACGGCGCCCATGTAGATGACGCAGGGCATGCCCATCAGCGCGCAGACGGTGGCCGTGGCGACACCATGCTGGCCGGCGCCGGTCTCGGCGATGATGCGGGTTTTGCCCATGCGGCGGGCCAGCAAAATCTGCCCCATGCAGGAATTCACCTTGTGGGCGCCGGTGTGGTTCAGCTCCTCGCGCTTGAGGTAGATCTTGGCGCCGCCGAAGGCTTTCGTCAGGCGTTCGGCATACCAGAGCGGGCTCGGGCGGCCGACATAGTCCTTGAGGTAGGTGTCGAGTTCGGCCTGGAAGGCGGGGTCGCTGCGGGCGGCCTCGTAGGCGGCTTCCAATTCGAGCACCAGCGGCATCAGCGTCTCGGCGACGAACCGGCCGCCATATTCGCCGAAGCGGCCCTGGGCATCTGGGCCCGAGCGCAGGGTATTCGGGCGCATGGGTGCGGCGGGTGAGTGGTTCATTGCGGCTCCAGGCGTGGGGTCGGATCGGGGTGCTTAGCGCAGGCGTTTGCCGCGCGTTAGTTACTAAGTGGTACGGCTTGCGTCGCCGGGGAGGTCGCGCGCGCGGCGGCGACGAAACGGGCGATGAGGTGCGCGTCCTTCACGCCACGCGCGCGCTCCACGCCGGAGGAGACGTCCACCGCCTGTGCGCCGCTGCGTGCGATCGCGTCGGCGACATTTTCGACGGTGAGGCCGCCGGCCAGCAGCCAGGGTGCGCCCGGGTCCCAGTCTGCCAGCATGGACCAGTCGATCGCCTGGCCGTTGCCGCCCGGATTGGCGGCACCGGAGGGTGGCGCCGCCTCGACGACCAAGGCGGAGGCGACGCCGGGCGATTCGGGCAGATCGTCGGCTGAGGCGAGGCCGATCGGCCGCCAGACGGGCACGTCGAATTTGGCGCGGATGAAGTTGATGCGCGGCACCGGTGCGTAGAGCTGGAGCGCGCGCAACGGCAAGGCTTCAAGCACACGGGCAAGATCGTCGTCGGTCGGGTCCACGAACAGCCCTACGCGCAGCGGCCCGCCGGGCAGTCGGCGCGACAGGCTGGCGGCTTCGGCGGGGCTCACATAGCGCGGCGATGCGGGCGCGAACACAAACCCCACCCAATCCGCCCCGGCCTCCGCAGCCGCATCGAAAGCCGCTTCCGTATTGACCCCACAGATCTTGACCCGGGTCACCAAGCACCCGGAAGCAAAGGTCTTGTGCTTCTTTTTTTCAAAAAAGAACGCCTTCCCTCACTTGGGCCCCGCAATCGCGATACGGGAAATCGGCGGCGGCGCCTTGTGCGCCTGTAACTGTGCCTCCAGCTTGGACGCCCTGCGCTCTGCCCGGCGATGACGCGAGCGCGCGGCCAGCGTGCCCGACCAGACGAACAGCGCACCGAGGAAGAAGAACACGCCCGCGGCGGTCAGGATTGCGAGCGAGACCGGCACCTCGATCTGATAATCGGTGGGCCAGAGGCCGAGCGGCGTCGTTTGCGGGTTCGACAGTGCGAACGCGATCAGCAGGATGAAAAAAGGCAGCAGGATGAGGACGCGGAACATGCAGCCAGATTAACCAATTCAGTGCCGAGCGGAAAGCTAGGGACGGACGGCGTGGCCCTTGGATGCCGGCTTGCCCGCGCCTGTGCGGTCCACACGCAGGCGTAGTTCCTTGCCGGCCTTGAAGAACGGCACCGCTTTCTCGTCCACCGGCACCGCTTCCCCGGTGCGCGGGTTGCGGCCGGTACGGGCGTCGCGGCGCTTGATGGTGAAGGCGCCGAAGCCGCGCAATTCGACACGGTCGCCGCGGGTGAGGGCAGCCGAGATTTCGTCGAACACGGTGCCGACGATCAGTTCGACGTCTTGCGCCCGCAGATGCGGGTTGGCAGTGGCAATTTCGGCGATCAGCTCCGACCTGGTCATCGGGCTCTGCCGGCCGAGGCTGGTGCTGGCATAGGCCGCCTCTTTAATTACGCAGCTGTGAAGGCTGCCAGACCGCATAGACACCGTCAACGCGCAGCGCCTGGCCGAGCCCCGCGCCGAGATCGGTCAAGCTGCTCGGAACGAGACCGCCGAGCATGGTGCGCGCATAGCGGGCGTACCAGACGTCGTCCTTGACGAAATCGTCGACGCTCAAGGCTTCGGGCACATGGCGTTGGGTTTGCAACCAGCGCAGCGCCTGCTTGTCACCGCCGATTTCGTCGACGAGCCCGAGGCCGAGTGCCTGGCGGCCGGTATAGGCACGACCGTCGGCGAGTTGTTTGACGCGTGCCTTGTCCATGTGGCGGCCGGTGGCGACCAAACCCACGAACTGGTCGTAGAGATCGGCCACCAGGCCTTGCAGATACTCGCGGCCGGGCTGGCTGAGCGGCTCGGTGAAGCTGGGCTGACCTTTGAGCGGGCCGGAGACCAGCGGGTCCGAATGGATGCCGAGTTTCTGCAGCAGGCCGGAGACGTCGCCCAATTCGAGGATGACGCCGATGGAGCCGGTGAGCGTGCTTTCGCGCGCGACGATGTGCGGAGTGGCGACCGCGATCATGTAGCCGGCCGAGGCGGCGGTGCCGTCCATGACGGCCACGACGGGCTTTGCGGATGCGAGCTGTTGGACTTCGGCATGGATACCTTCGCCGCCCCCGACCGCGCCGCCTGGCGTGTCGAGATGCAGCAGGACCGCGCGCACGTTCGGGTCGATCCGCAGGCCCTCCAAGGCATCGATCTGTTCGCGGCCGTCGCCGATGACGCCGGTGATCGCATAGCGTGCGATGTGGGGGCTGCCGAGACGGCCATGATGGGGGAATGCCACGATGGCGGCGAGCACGAGCGCGCAGACGGCGAGCACGCGCCAGAAGGTGAGCCGGCGCTTGAGGCGCTGGCGGTCGATGAGGGCGTCGGTGGCGAGTGGCATGCAGGTTTCATAGCAGAAATCCGCCCCTGTGCGCCATTCGCCCAGGCGGCGGCGCGACGGGCCGTCCTTCGCCGCCCCACGGCGTTGAAGGCATCGAGCGGCTCAGCCGGCCTCATGCGCGGCTGGCTGCCCGGCCCGGCGTGTTGCGGCGATCGGCTTCATGCCGCCGCCAGCGCAGTGGCGCGCGACATCCGTTTGGCGAGCATGGCCTCATCACAAGGGCGGCCGTGGTGGTAGCCCTGGAATTCATCCACGCCGATGGCAAGCAGATGGGCGTGTTGGGCTTCGGTCTCGACGCCCTCTGCCGTGACCTGCAAGGCCATCGCGTGGGCGAGGCTGATCATGGCCTGGACGATTGCTTCCGCTTCGGCGCTTTCGCCAAGGCCCGCCACGAACGAGCGATCGATCTTCAGGCGATCGACCTTGAAGCGCTGTAACTGGCGCATGGAGGAGTAGCCGGTGCCGAAATCGTCCAGCGCGATCTGCAGCCCGGAGGCACGCAGCCTTTGCAGGCTTTCCGTGGCCTGGCAGACCTCGTTGAGGAAAACGGTTTCGGTAACTTCCAGTTCGATCCGCCGCGGATCGACGCGCGCCCGCATTATTGCTGCAAGAACCTGGTCGACAAACTCCGCCTGGCGAAGCTGGATGGGCGAGACGTTGATGGCGACGTGAAGCTGCGGCCAGCGTGCCGCGAAGGCGAGCGCCTCCTGCAGGACCCAGGCGCCCAGCGGTATGATCAGCCCGGTATCCTCTGCGACCGGGATGAACCGGCTGGGCGGCAGGAAGCCGAGACGTGGGTGGTTCCAGCGGATGAGCGCCTCGACGCCGGCTATCGCACCGGTGCGGTCGAGTTTGACCTGGTAATTCAGGCACAGCCCGGTCGCCGACTCGAGGGCGACGCGCAGGTCGGCTTCGATCTCGGCGCGCTCCCGCACTGGCCCGTCCAGATCGTCGGTGAAGACAAGGAAGCCGTCGCGGCCGCCGGATTTGGCGGCATAGAGCGCGATATCCGCCTTTCGCAGCAGTTCGCCTGCGTCTCCCGGGCAGGACGGCGTTGTGAGCGCGACGCCGACGCTCGCGGACACATGGGCGATACCCTGATCGAGGATGAATGGCGTGCGCGCGATGGCGACCATCGTGCGGCAAAGATCGGCGATGGGCGGCGCGGCGCGGTCGCGCGTGACAAGCAGGGCGAACTCGTCGCCGCCGAAGCGGGCCACCAGGGCCTGCCCGGCGGCGGCGGCGGCAAGACGGGCGCTGAACGCGCGCAGCAGTTCGTCGCCGGCCTGATGGCCGAGTGTGTCGTTGACTTCCTTGAAGCGGTCAAGATCGATCAAGACAATGGCTTCGACCCGGGATGCCTGCAGGCCAGCGGCCAGGCGGCGACGGAAAAACAGGCGGTTGGGCAGTGCCGTCAGCGCATCGTGCGTCGCTTCGTGTTCCATCGAGGCTTTCAGGCGACGCAGGCGGCGGGTGATGCGGTTCTGTTCGCCAAGCGCATTGTTGGCCGGAATGGTGGCCAGGAACAGCGAGGCGAGATAGGGCTGGATCATGTCCTCGCGCATGCTGTTTCCGTGCGCCGACAGCACAACCAGCGGGCCCAGCCCGTGTGCGGTCATCGCAGAGGCGATGATGCAGATGAGCAGGACGGAGGCGAGCACCCAGGCGGGCCCGGAGCGAAACGCTTCCAGGATCAGCAACGGATACAGCAGCAGGAAAAGCGGCGTGTGCGCCCAGCCGAATGCGACGATGGACAGCACGACGATGCCGGCGAGAAGAACCCAGCGTTCGAGACGCCCCGCATCACTGACGAAGCCGTATTGACGGCCTTTTACGGCAAACAGGACGGCGGGCGTGCCGAGAAGCAGGCCGAGACCATCGCACAGCGTCCATTGCGACCAACTGCTCGCCAGGTTCATGCCGGGGTCGAGCGGCGGAGTATCCAGCAGACTGCCGACCAGCGCCTCGATCGCGCTGGAGGCAAAACAGATGACGGTGAAGGTGGCCAGGCGCCGGATGCGCGTGAGATCGGTGGCTGCGCCGCAGAGCGAGCGCGTGAGGAATCCGGCGAGATAGCTGACTGCGACGTTCAGAGCCGAGCAGATCAGGCTGTCCGACACGGGAAAGTCCGTCATGCTGTTGAGCAGGAGATTGGCCGCGAAGCACGCCAGATTTGTCGCCAAAGCCAGCCGTGGCGGCAGGATCAGGACGGCGACGACCAATGCCGCGTTGGCCGGCCAGAAGGAATTATTGCCAAAACGGTCAGTGCCGAGGACATTGATGATGGACGCGAGGCCAGCGAAAATGCCCAACAAGACCAGGGCGGTTCGCCAGCCGCGCACAGGCTCGGCATCTCGGTTCAGGCGCCACCGCTGAGGCATAACTCTCTCACAACATAGACGTATGAGCCTAGTCGTGAGGTGCTAAATCGAGGTTAATCAGTATCTGCGGAACTTTGAGGCGTGAGCCCCAGCCAAGCATGGGGTAGCACCCCATGCCTGGCTAACCCTCTCGCGGTTACTCGGACTGCTGGTTACGCCGACGAATGGCGGCGCCCAGGATGTCGCCCAGCGAGGCCCCGCTGTCGGTAGTGCCGAACTCGGCCATCGCCTGCTTGTCCTCTTCCATCTCGCGGCCCTTGATGGTGAGCGAGAGCTTGCGGGCGGCGCGGTCGATGGCGGTGATCTTGGCATCGACCTTCTCGCCGACGGCGAAGCGATCCGGCCGCTGGTCGGACTTTTCGCGGCTGAGTTCGGCGCGGCGGATGAAGCCGGTGAGCACGTCGTCGACCTTGACTTCGATGCCGTTGGCCTGGACCCCGGTGACGATGCAGGTGACGACTTCGCCCTTGCGGACCTTAGACATGCTCTCGGCGAACGGGTCTTCCTGGAGCTGCTTGATACCGAGCGAGATGCGCTCCTTCTCGGCATCGATGTCGAGCACGCGGGCGGTGACGTTGGTGCCCTTTTCGAACTTCTCGACAGCTGTCTCGCCGGCCTCGTCCCAGCTCAGGTCGGAGAGGTGCACCATGCCGTCGATGTCCGGCGCCAAGCCCACGAACAGGCCGAATTCCGTAATGTTGCGGATTTCGCCCTCGACGGTGCTGCCGACGGGGTGTTCCTCGGCGAACTGCTCCCACGGGTTGCGCTGCACCTGCTTGAGTCCGAGCGAGATGCGGCGCTTGGAGGCATCCACGTCGAGCACCAGCACGTCGACTTCCTGGCTGGTGGCCACGATCTTGCCGGGATGGACGTTCTTCTTGGTCCAGCTCATTTCGCTGACATGGACCAGGCCTTCGACGCCGGCTTCGAGCTCCACGAAGGCGCCGTAGTCGGTGATGTTGGTGACGCGGCCGCTGAACTTGCCATTCGGCGGATATTTCTCGGTGACACCTTCCCACGGATCGATCTCGAGCTGCTTCATGCCAAGGCTGATGCGCTGCGTGTCGGCATTGAAGCGGATGACCTGGACGCGGACGGCCTGGCCGATGGTGAGTGCTTCGGCCGGATGGTTGATACGGCGCCAGGCGATGTCGGTCACATGGAGCAGGCCGTCCACGCCGCCAAGGTCGACGAAGGCGCCGTAGTCGGTGATGTTCTTGACCACGCCGTCGAGGATCATGCCTTCCTTGAGGCCCTGGATCAGTTCGCTGCGCTGTTCGGCGCGAGTCTCTTCCAGTACGGCACGGCGGGAGACGACGATGTTGCCGCGGGCCCGGTCCATCTTGAGGATCTGGAACGGCTGCGGCACGCCCATCAGCGGGGCCACGTCGCGCACGGGGCGGATATCGACCTGGCTGCCGGGCAGGAAGGCCACCGCGCCGCCGAGATCGACGGTGAAGCCACCCTTCACACGGCCATATATGGTACCGTTGACGCGGGTGTTGGCTTCGAACTGGCGCTCAAGCAGGGTCCAGGCTTCCTCGCGGCGGGCTTTTTCGCGGCTCAGGATGATCGCGCCGTCGCGATCTTCGTACCGCTCGACGAACAGCTCGATGATGTCGCCGGGCTTGATTTCGGGCTTCTGGCCGGGCTGGGAAAATTCCTTCAGCGCCACGCGGCCTTCGGATTTCAGGCCGACATCGACGATGGCGAACTCGTCGGTAAGGCGGACGACGCGGCCGGTGACGACGGAGCCGTCGAAGCCGGTATCGCGGCCGAGGGTCTCATCAAGCAGGGAGGCGAAATCTTCCTCCGGGCGCGAGGGGAAGGCGTGGTCGGTGCGTTCGAGAACGCGGGCAGCAGCGCTGGAAGCCATGTGGGCGGATGATTCCTGTTATGAGCGTCCCGGTTCTGCCGGGTGCGATCAGTTGCTTGCGCCTACCCCGGTCGGGGATACACGGCTTGCCTGCGTTTTTGCGGGCCGGGTGAACGAAAACAGGCCCTGAGCCTGGGGGCTGGACCTGCGTGCGCGTGACATAGCGGATTGTGGAGGGGAGTCAATGAAGGAAGCAGTCCTTTTTTGAAAAAAAAGGACCAAAAAACTTTTGTCAGTCTGTCGCGCGCCCATCGAAAGGCGCGCGACAGCGGGACAGACGTCTTTTGCTTCTTTTCTTCAGAAAAGAAGTGCTTACGGAAAGAGTGCCGGCAGAACCTGCGTCTTCTCCGACTGCACACCCTTCAGCTTGTTCGGGTCCAAGCCAAGCGCCGTCAGGATAGTCGGCGCAATCTGGGTGGTGAGCACCGGATCGGTCACCGCCCGGCCGTAGCCGAAGCCGGCGCCGCTGATCAGCATGGCGACATGGCGATCGTCGTCGCTGAAGCCGCCATGTTCGGAAAGCTTGCTGCCGGTGGTGTAGATGGTGCCGTGAACGGCCACGCCGATGAAGTCGGGCGTGCGATGGTCATGCAAAGCGGAGCGATACACGCCGGGCAGCTTCGACCCATCGAAGATTTCCTGGATGTTCGCCGCGGCGGCAACGCTCTTCAGGTAGGCCAAAGCGGCGGCGCGCTGCGAGGCCTGCAGGCTGGGTTGCAGCCAAAGGAGCAGCTCGTCGTCGGCGATTTCGAATGCGTAGCCCGGCGTTTGCGGGAAGTAGGCGCCGTCGTCGCGCGTGGTGCGGACGGCCGGGTTGATCGGGGATTGGCCGTGCTTGGCGCTGACGATGATCAGCGTGTCGTTATAGACGCCCTGGCGCTTGAGTTCGGCGACCATCTGGCCGAGCGCGCCATCGACATAAGCGAGCTGCTCGGCGAGCGCGTTGTTCGGCGTCGCGTTCGCGTCCGCATAGCCGCCGATCAGGCCGGCCGGATCGGTGGGGCCGGATTTGGCAAGCTTCTGGCCGACGCTCACGCTTTGGAAATTCATCCCGAAGATCGCGGGGACGCCGACATAAGCGGTGCCGGTGCTGTTGTAGCCGTCGATCTGGTGGATGACGGCGTCCACCTTGTTCTGATCGTAGGTGCGCACAGCATTGAAGCTCTGCGTATTGTCGCCGGCGCCGCCGAGGATGTTGTTGGAGTTGATCTCCGGCGTGTAGAGATCGTCGATACCGTGCCCGCTCGGGCCTTGCAGGATCTCGTAGGCCGGATGCTTGTCGGACCAGGCGGTGTGCAGGCCGGCGGCCTTGGCGATTTCGAAGATCGTGTTCGTTTTGATGAAATGGTGCGGATAGACGGGCTTGCAGCCGTTGGCCGTCTTCGCGAGCGGCAGGTTTGCCGGATTGAGCTGGCTATACACGTTGCCGAGTTTGCCGCCGGCGTCGAGGCGGCTCTGGTCGCGGTCCAGCGGCTCGGCGAGATTGGTTTCGGTGCCTGCGGGACCCTGGCAGTTGGAGCCAGCGGCCCACACGCTGCGATCGTAGCTGTCGTCGTAGAAGATGTCCGCGGTCAGCGGGGTGGCGCCGGTGACCTGCGCGATCATGCCCGGAAAGCTGTCGGACGGCGCGGTGGTCAGCGCGTTCTGATAGACGACACCAGCCTTCGAGAGCGCGGTCATCGTGGCGTTCTTGTGGGCCGGATCGCTGATGAAGTTCTGCAGGTCGATGCCATGCATGCCGTCGATGCTGATGAGCAGTACGTGCTTGTAAGCGCCGGCGGTGGCGGCGGACGCGGTTCCGACGGACAGGCAGGCGGCGGCGGCAAGCAGCAGGGTGCGGAAAGACATGGTCGGCCCTTTGAAGTGACGCGGCTTCTTGCGTCGGGCCGTGTGGGCGTTGGGTGACGTTTCGAAGTCATCAGGTGTTTGTGATGGCAGATGCGCCTGCCACATCACGCCAGGCGTGCGGTATCGACCTCGGCTTTTGGCAGGTTTTCCGGCTGGGAGAACCTGAAGCTGATCTCCGGACGTGCGGCGGATTGTGCGCCGGCTTCCATGATGGACAGGCGCAGCGCGTAGCAGCCGGCCAGTGTCGCAAGGGCGGCGAACGGCGAGCGTGTTCCTCTGCCGAGCAGGCCGGCCATGCTTAACCCCAGAGGCAGCATGACGCCGAGCCCGGTTGCGCCGATCGCCTCCACGGCGCCCCAACTGCCGTGCAGGGCCTCGTCCACACCCTTCTCACGGTATGTTTGATGCGAGCGTTGCGTCGCTGCGAGTTCCACGGCGAGGGCGGCCACGAGCACGGCATCGAGCGCGCGGCGGGAGCGTGGCGAGGCCTCGCCCAGCAGAAGCGCCGCCGCGCCGGACGCCACAGCCGACGAGCCGAACCGCACGGCCAATGCGCGCGGTGCCGCCGCCCATAGAGGTGTGCTGGTGGCGGCCAACAGGGACGCCGTGTAGGTGCACAGGCCGGCGCCGGCGACGGCCGACGGGATTTGTGCCGCGCGTGCCAGCCGCCACGGCCAGCGCAGCGCGGGCCGCAAGTCGGCCATTGCCTGCGCCGCGCCGGCGACCAGCGACGAGCCGGAGAACGCCATCAGAATCCAGGTGCCGATCGACATCGGCGAGGTGCCTTTGGCAACGCGCAACATGTTGTAGAAACGTTGCGGCGTGTGCAGATCCCACACCAGCAGCGCCGAGCCGAATGTTGGGGCGAGCAGCGACCAGTAGCGCGCGCGGCGGCCGAGATCGCGCGCTGCTTCGCCGCGCGCCGCTTCGGCCAGCGTGCCGATGATGGCGGCCGCGCCGGAGAGGCCGGCGAGAAAGATGTAGGCACCGACGGCGTAGTTGTTGAACGGGGCGGGTTTGAGTTGGGCTCGGCCGTAATACGTGGGGCCCCGCCATTTGGGGGGCGGAGCGGGTTGGGCGAGGCGGTGATATTTAGGCATTTGAACCTCAAGAAAGCGGTCCTTTTTTTAAAAAAAGAACCAAAAAGCTCTTGTCTCCGGCTGTGCAAACAGACGACTCAGGCGGCACTCCAACGCCGGGGCCGGCGAGGAAGCAGAAGTTCTTTGCTTCTTTCTTTCAAGAAAGAAGGCCTTTCTTCCCCTTCCCCTCCGCCGCAAACAACCCAAACGCCGCCAGCGCCAACCCCGCCACCGCCAACAACCCCGCGCCCAAAGCCGGCGCCACCCGCGCGCTCGGCCGCGTCGGTGCGGCGGGCAGATTGTAGCGCTCCGGCCGGTCGGTCAGCAGGAAGAACGCGTTGAGATGGCCTAGCCCGCCGGTGGCACCCGGTGCACCTGGCGTGCCGTAGAGATACGCGCTCTCGACGCCGAGCGCGTGCAGGGTTTCGACGCGTTCAGCGGCGCGGTGTTGCAGGTCGGTGAGTTCGCCGAACTGGATGCTGTCGGTAGGGCAGGATTTAGCGCAGGCCGGCTCGAGGCCGCCTTTCAGGCGGTCGTAGCAGAGCGTGCATTTGTGCGCCTTGCCGTCGATTGGATTGAGGTCGACGACGCCGAACGGGCAGGCGGGGATGCAGTAGCCGCAGCCGTTGCAGATGTCCTGCTGGACGACGACGGTGTCGAACTCGGTCTTGAACAGCGCGCCGGTCGGGCAGGCTTCCAGGCAGGGTGCGTTATGGCAGTGCTTGCAGACGTCGCTGAGCATCAGCCAGCCGCTTTGGAACGCCGGTTGCGCGTTGTCGCGGACATTACCCGCGTGCTCGACCGTGGATTTCTCGACGAAGGCCACGTGGCGCCAGGTGTTGGCCGAGAGCGCGCCGGTATTGTCGTAACTCTGGCCGGTGAGGCCGAGATTGTCGGCCGGCAGGTTGTTCCATTCCTTGCAGGCGACTTCACACGCTTTGCAGCCGATGCAGACCGTCGTGTCGGTGAAGAAGCCGTAGGACTTGCCGGGCTCGATGCGAACATGCGCGGTCAGTTCGGATTCGTCCGGGATCGGGCCGCGGAGCTGGGATTGCCCGATCTCGGCCGCGCGGGCGTGCATGTCCATGAGCGTTATATGCCTTCAGGCCGGTTCGGTGATGGAGGTGGCGATGTTGGCAATCATGTTCGGCGCCTGCTTGTAGCGCACATTTATGCGCGCCTGCCGATGCTGCAACGCGGGCAACTGGCTGGGCTCGGTGCCGCAGGAATGGCCGAGGATGAACAGGTGCCCCACACCGTGCCGGTCGGTCAGCTGGAAACGGCTTTCCTGCGCGATCGTCACGACGCCTTCCATGTATTTCGCCATACCCTGCTATGATCCTGTCTGGGACAGCCGCACATGACCACCGAAGCCCGGTCGGTGCGACGCGCGAGCGTGTCACGAGTTCGTGGTTTGTCGCTGCTTTCGCGGCGGGACACGTTGTTCCTGCCCGCCCGGAGCCTGCCCGTATGCCCAAGCCGCCAAGGAAAACGCCGCCGCGCCGCAATCTGCGCCAGGGTTTGGCACAGCGTGCCGCCGCTTTCGTAAACGACTGGTCTCTGCCGCGTCAGGCGGCAGGCATGAGCGTGCAGGGCAAGGCGGCAGAAAGCACGCTGTCGCGCAATCTGCGGCCGCGGCTGGAGCAGGCCGATACGGTCGGCACCAGCATCTGCCCGTTTTGCGCCGTCGGCTGCGCGCAGCTTGTGTATGCGAAAGAGGGGCGCCCGATCCACATCGAGGGCGACCCGCGCAGCCCGGTCAACCAGGGCACGCTGTGCCCCAAAGGTGCCAGCACGCTGGGTGTGCTGCTGTCTCCGCAGCGCATCAGCACGGTGCTGTATCGCGCGCCGCATGCGACCGCGTGGGAAGAGCGGCCCCTCGATTGGGCGATGGAGCGGGTGGCGCAACTCACCAAGCAGGCGCGCGACGACACGTTTGTGCAAGCGCTGCCCGATGGACGTATCGTCAACCATACGCTCGGCATTGGCTCGCTTGGTGGTGCCACGCTCGACAACGAAGAGAATTACCTGATCAAGAAGCTGTTCAGCGGAGGGTTGGGAATCCTCAACGTCGAGAACCAGGCGCGTATCTGACACTCCTCTTCGGTGCCCAGTTTGGGCACCTCCTTCGGACGCGGCGCGGCGACCATGGCCCTGTGGGACCTGGAGAATTCCGACTGCATCGTGATCATGGGCTCCAACATGGCGGAGAACCATCCGATCGGGTTCCGCTTCGTCGTGGAAGCCAAGCGTCGTGGTGCCACCATCATCCATGTCGATCCGCGCTTCACGCGGACGTCGGCATTGGCCGATGTGCATGCGCCGATCCGATCGGGATCGGACATCGCGTTCCTCGGCGGCATCATCCACCATCTGCTCGAACACGATTTGTGGTTCCGCGATTATGCGATGGCTTATACCAACATCGCGCACATCATCGAGGACGGCTACGAGGATCCCGAACAGAACGACGGGCTGTTCTCCGGCTTCGATCCCGCGACGAACACCTACGCGCATGAAAGCTGGCAATATAAGGGCAAGACGGTTCCGTCCTCGATTTCGGAAGACCGTGTGCTCACGCAGGAAAATCGGGGCAGCGCTTATGAAAGCATGACGGACGGCCCGCCGTTGCGCGACGAGACGTTGCAGCATCGGAACTGCGTCTATCAGATCATGCGCCGGCATTATGCACGCTACACGCCGGAGATGGTGGAGCGTGTGTCCGGCTGCCCGGCTGAAACGTTCCTGCGCGTGGCCGAGGCGCTCGCGCGGAACTCCGGCCGGGAGCGCACCGGCGCCATCTGCTATGCAGTCGGTTGGACGCATCATTCGGTCGGCGTGCAGATCATCCGCGCGGCCAGCATCGTGCAAGGCCTGCTCGGCAACATGGGCCGGCCGGGCGGCGGCATCATGGCGTTGCGCGGCCATGCGAGCATACAGGGCAGCACCGATATCCCGACGCTGTATAATATGCTGCCGACCTACCTGCCGCAGCCGAATGTGCTGCATGATCACGCGACGTTGAAGGACTATCTGCACACGGAGACGTCCACGACGGGGTGGTGGACGAACCTGCCCAAATACGTCGTGAGCCTGCTCAAAGCCTGGTATGGCGAGCACGCGACAGCGGAGAACGAGTGGGGCTATCAGCATCTGCCGAAATTGATCGGCGATTGCGGCCAGCAGCCGATGACGTTGGCGATGTGCGATGGTGTGATGCATGGCCAGTTCATCATGGGCCAGAATCCCGTGGTGGGCGCTGCCAACTCCGATCTAGTCGAGCGCGGCTTGATGAAGTTGAAGTGGCTGGTGGTGCGCGATTTCGCGATGACGGAAACGGCGAACTTCTGGCAGAAGGGCCGGCAGATTCAGCGCGGCGATTGCACATCGCAGGATATCGGCACGGAGGTGTTTTTCTTCCCTGTCGCGTTGTCTGGCGAGAAGGATGGCACCGTCACCAACACGAGCCGCCTCGTGCAGTGGCACGATGCGGTGCTGGACCCGCCCGGCGACAGCCGCAGCGATTTGTGGTTCATGTATCATCTCGGGCGAAAGCTGAAGGCGCTGTATGCAGACAGCGACGAGCCGCGCGATGCGGCAATGCGTGCGCTCACCTGGGAGTATCCGGTGCGCGGCGAGCATGAAGATCCCGATGCCGAAGCAATCCTGCGCGAGATCAACGGCTACACCGTAGCCGATCGCAAACAGGTCGAGACATATCAGGATCTGGCTGACGACGGCAGCACCGCATGCGGCGGCTGGATGTATTGCGGCATCTATCCGAAGGACGGCCACAACGTTGCCCGCGGCCGCACACCCGACAAACCTGATGGCCCCGGCAGCCATCTCGGCTGGGCGTTCAGCTGGCCCGCCAACCGGCGCACACTCTATAACCGGGCATCGGCCGACCCCGAAGGCGCACCCTGGTCCGAGCGAAAGAAGATGGTCTGGTGGGATGAGAGCCAGGCCAAATGGGTCGGCAACGACGTGCCCGATTTCGTGGCCACCACGCGGCCGGATTACCGGCCGGACTGGAGCACGCATCCGCACGGCATGGACGCGATCGGCGGCAACAAGCCGTTCATCATGCAGGCGGACGGCAACATCCAGTTGTTCGTGCCGAGCGGGCTGAAGGACGGGCCGCTACCGACGCATTACGAACCGATTGAAAGCCCGGTGATCAATCCACTTTACGGTATGCAGTCCAACCCGGCTGCCCATGCCTGGGCGCGGCCGGGCAACGAGGTGCATACGCCGCAGGACCCGCGTTATCCGTATGTGTTCACCACCTACCGACTGACCGAATTGCATTGCGGCGGCATCATGGGCCGCGTGGCGCCGCATATGGCGGAACTGCAGCCTGAAGCATTTGTGGAAATCCCGCCCGAGCTGGCCAGCAAACTCGGCATCGAACATCTGGGCTGGACGGTGCTGTCCTCCGAACGTGGCGAGATCGAGGTCCGTGCGATGGTCACCCAACGCATGCGTCCGTTCGATATCGACGGCCGCACGATCTATCAGATCGGCATGCCGTGGGTATTCGGCTGGGAAGGTTACGCGCGCGGCGACATTGCCAACGTCCTGTTGGCGATCACCGGCGATCCGAACACCGGCATCCACTCGACAAAGGCACTGACCGTCGATCTGCGTGCTGGCCGGTTGAAACATGCGGGCGGCGAGAACCATGGAGAGTGACTTGCAGGCCGGCGCGCACGCGCTGGCCGAACTCGACGCGATACTTGCGGCCGAACCGGACGCGAACCACGCACGGTTTTCAGCAGCGACGCGATATCTGAGCGCGTTTCGGAACAGGCTGATTGCGCAGTATCGGCCGGGGCGCCCGACCGGACCACAGCGGCGGCAACTCGATCAGGTAAACGCGACTCTGAGCCTCGTGATGGGTGGGCAGTTTCCCCTTGGGAGCGTGCCCTGGGGGGAGTTGCGGCAGGCCAGAGAGTGGTTGGGGGAGGCGGTGGGAAGGAAGTAGTCCTTTTCTGGAGAAAAGGATCAAAAAACTGTATCATTTTGATCCTGTTCGGATTCCTACTGTTTTGCTTTTACGACCTCGTCGGCTGCAGCCTTGTCCAGATTTCGCGCTTCATCGATCAGGAACTTGCCTTCGTCCTTGTTTCCATGGGCCATTTCCTCCATGCCCTCGCTCGCCAGATTGCGCGCTTCTTCCTTGCGATCCGGCAAATGCGGCTCTGCGTGGGCGGCGTCGGTCGGCTTGTCGTGTGCCATTGCGTGCTCCCTTGGTTGGCTTCTGACCAAATCGGGTGAGGGCGCCTGTGGTTGCGGACGCTCGCGCGCTCGTGCCTGGCAAGCAACTTCTTACCTTTTCACATCGTTGCGATCCTCAACCGCGTAGGGCGGGAGGCATTCGGCAGGAATTAGGGCGGTTCATTGGCCAGGATACGCGTGGCGTTGGTGGGAGTAGGCAATTGCGCCTCCTCTCTCGTGCAGGGAATTACCTTCTACGACGCCGCTCGCGTCGACGAGCGTGTGCCCGGTCTGATGAACGTCGTGCTCGGCGGCTATCATGTGCGTGACGTGGAAATCGTCGCCGCATTCGATATCTCGGCGGCTAAAGTCGGTCTCGATGTGGCGCAGGCAATCGGAGCCGCGCCGAACAATACCAAGATCTTCGCACACGTGCCGGATCTCGGTGTGATCGTGCAACGTGGCCCGACGCTGGACGGGCTTGGCCGCTACGTGCGTGAGATCGTGACCGAAGATGCGAGCGAGCCGGTGGATGTGGCTTCCGTGTTGCGTGAGGCACGTGCGGACATCGTCGTGTCGTACCTGCCCGTCGGCTCCGAACAGGCGACGCATTACTACGCCGAACAGGCGATTGCCGCCGGTTGCGGCTTCGTCAATTGCATCCCGGTCTTCATCGCATCCGATCCCGCCTGGAGCGCACGTTTCGCCAAGGCCGGCTTGCCCGTGCTGGGCGACGACATAAAAAGCCAGGTAGGTGCGACGATCGTGCACCGCGTGTTGGCCAACCTGTTCCGCGAGCGCGGTGTGCGCGTGGATCGCACCTACCAGCTCAATTTCGGCGGCAACACCGATTTCATGAACATGCTCGAGCGCGACAGGCTCGAATCCAAGAAGCTGTCCAAGACACGCGCCGTCACCAGCCAGTTGGCCGAGAAGCTCTCCGACGATGACGCCCATGTCGGCCCCAGCGACTACGTGCCATGGCTGGAAGACCGCAAATGGTGCCACATACGGATCGAAGGCACCACGTTCGGCGACGTGCCGCTGAACTGTGAGTTGAAACTGGAAGTCTGGGACTCGCCCAACTCGGCGGGTGTGGTGATCGACGCCATACGCTGCGTGAAGCTGGCGCTGGACCGCGGCGTCGGCGGCGCGCTGACCGGGCCGTCCAGCTACTTCATGAAAAGCCCGCCCGAGCAGTTCGACGACCATGAAGCGCGGCTGCGTACCGAATCTTTCATCGCCGGCGGCTGATGGCGCCCACGCGCTTCATCCTGGTGCGCCATGCGGCCACCGATGCCGTAGGCCAAGTACTCGCCGGCCGCGCGGAAGGTTTCCCGCTGAACGCCCAAGGCCGCGTCGAGGCTGTGCGCCTGGCTGAAAGCCTACGCGCGTTGACGCCTGCATCTGTGTTCAGCTCACCACGTCTGCGCGCGCGCGAGACGGCCGACGCAATCGGGCAGGCGATCGTGTGCGACGTGATGCACGACGATCGCCTCGACGAGGTCGATTTCGGCGCGTTCCAAGGCCAATCCTTTGCAGACCTGGAGCACGCGCATGGTTGGCGCGAATGGAACATGTTGCGCAGCCTTGCCGCGACGCCGGGTGGGGAGACGATGTTGCAGGTGCAGACACGCGCCGTCAGCGTGCTGCAGGATCTGCACGCGCGATCGCAAGGCGGCGTGTTCGTGCTGGTCAGTCACGCCGACATCATCAAGTCGGTGCTTTGCTATGCGCTGGGCTCGCCCATCGATCTGATGCAGCGTGTCGAGATCGCTCCTGCGTCCACAAGTGGGATCGCCGTCTGGCACGACCAGGTGCGCGTGGAGCACGTCAATCGCACGATCTGGTCAGGCGTAGCGTGAGATCGCCAGATCTTCGTGCTCGATGTTCGGCCGCCGCCTGCTCACCAGGTCGGCCAGCAATGCGCCCGAGCCGCAGCTCATCGTCCAGCCGAGCGTGCCGTGGCCGGTGTTCAGCCACAAATTGGCAATTTTCGTAGGCCCGATCACCGGCGGCCCGTCCGGCGTCATCGGTCGCAGCCCCGTCCAGAATTGCGCGCGCGAGATGTCGCCGCCATGCGGGAACAGGTCGCCTACCGAATGCAGCAGCGTCCGGCGACGTGGTTCGCGCAATGTGTTGCTATAGCCGGCCAACTCCGCCGTGCCGCCCACGCGAATGCGGTCGCCCAGGCGGGTGATGGCCACCTTGAAGGTCTCGTCCATCACCGTGCTCGTCGGCGCGGCCGCTTCATCGGCCACCGGCATGGTGATCGAGTAACCTTTGACGGGATAGATCGGGATGTCGATACCGGCGGCGCGCAGCAAAGCGGGTGTGTAGCTGCCAGTTGCGAGCACGTAATCGTCGGCGGTCAGCGTGCCGGCGTCGGTCACCACGCCGGTGATCCGCCCGGCATCCACCAGCAGGCGTTCTATTTTCGTGTTGTAGCGGAACGCGACCCCCGCCGCGATGCAGAGTTCGGCCAGCCGCTTGGTGAACAGGTGTGCATCGCCCGTCTCGTCGCCCGGCAGCCGCAGCCCGCCAACGAATTTGTCCTGCACGCCGGCAAGCGCTGGTTCCTGCACGATGCAGCCTGCACGGTCGAGTATCGTGTAGGGCACGCCGAGTCTGTCGAGCACATCGGTATCGCCGTCCACATGGTCGGCCTGCTTTTGCGTGCGGAACAGTTGCAGCAGCCCGCGCTGCCGATCGTCGTAGGTGATGCCCGTGAGCGTGCGCAGGTCGCGCAGCCGGTCGCGGCTATATTCGGCAAGGCGCACCATGCGCCCCTTGTTGCGCGCATACGCATCCGCGTTGCAGTTGCCCAGAAAGCGCGTGACCCAGTCGAGCAACTGCCGGTCCGGCACCGGCCAGAACACGAGAGGACGATGGCGCATCATCATCCACAGAATGGCTTTGCGCGGTGTATCGGGTGCCGCCCAGGGCGCCGACATGCCGGGGGAGACCTGGCCCGCGTTGGCGAAACTCGTCTCCAGACCCGCGCCCGGCTGACGGTCGACGACGGTTACTTCGTGGCCGGCTTGCGCGAGGTACCAGGCGGAGGTGACGCCGATGACGCCACTGCCCAGGACAAGGACTTTCAAGGAAGCAGTTCTTTTTTGAAAAAAAGAACCAAAAAACTTCTGCTCCATTGTGCAAGCGACGGCAGGACGCTGTCCGCCCGGAGCAGAAATTCCTTGCTTCTTTTTCTCAAGAAAGAAGGCCTTCCTTCAGCCAACAATCTCATCCTGCTTGAAAAAAAACGCGATCTCCGTCGCCGCATTCTCGGCACTGTCCGATCCATGCACCGAATTGGCCTCGATATCCTCGGCGAATTCCGCGCGGATGGTTCCGGCATCGGCATTCTTCGGGTTCGTGGCACCCATGATGCGCCGGTTGGCGGCCACCGCGTCTTCGCCTTCGAGCACCTGGATCACCACCGGTCCGCTCGTCATGAATTCCACCAGCCCGCCGAAGAACGGCCGCTCGCGATGCACGCCGTAGAACTCCTCGGCCTGCGCGCGGCTCATGCGGATGCGGCGCTGGGCGACGATGCGCAGCCCGGCATCCTCGAACTTGGCGTTAATCTTGCCGGTCAGGTTACGTCGGGTCGCGTCCGGCTTGATGATCGAGAAAGTGCGTTCGCTGGCCATGGTGCGCGTCTCCTGTGGCCCAACGGGGCTCGGGGGGGCGCCATAGCGGAGGGGGTGTCCGGTGGCAAGGCAGTGTGGGCTGGCCCGATTACTTGCCGACCCAGGCGGCAAAGCGCGATTCCAGTTTTTCGCCGTTTTCCGCCCAGAAACCTTCGTCGATCGGCAATGCCTGGGCCAGATGCTCCGGCGAGCTCGGGCTGGCCTCGCGCTGGTCGGCCGGCAGCAGCGCCCAGGCCTGGTGCGTCGCTGGCCCCAACCCGGTCGCACGTGCAAACTGAGCCAAGCGTGCGGGATCGGTCGCGATCACCAGGGAGGCCGCGGCCGCCTGGCTGTGGGGAGCCTGCGCGGGAACCGCCCAACTTTGTATTTCCTCGAGCCCGCCTTCCCATTGCGTGCCCAGATGCAGTTTCACGTTGACGGGCAGCATGTTGGATGGCGCCGACGTCAGCAGCACCTTGGCGGTCGCCAGCATCTGACCGGGCTGGCCCAGCTCATCCCACCAAAGAACATACGGCTTCAGCTGATCGAGCTTGCGGAACGCGCGATCCACGCCGTCGCTCGACCGCAGCGTGCGATAGACGTCACCGGGGGAGACACCGTCGGCGAGCAATGCCACCTCCAAATTGCCCCGCGCGCCCCGGCGCAGGCCGCGCCGGCCGGGATGCTTGGCCACATCCCAGAAATCGCCCCAGTTCGGCGTGCCGGCCAGCTTGTCGCGATCCCAGGTAAGCACCGTGGCCGACACATAGGCGCCGGCGCCGCAATCACCTGTGGCGTTCTGCAGGAAGCGGTCGCGGCCCAGCGCATTCCAGTCGAGCCGCGCCAATGGTCCGCCGTGGCACAATATCGTGAGCTTGGCGCCATCCAGCAGCACAACATCGGCCGCATGGCCACCCAGCAGCTTGCTCAAACCCTCGGGCGAGCCGTCCCAGGCGGGCTGGGCGAGCGATGTTTGCGTCGCGTCGGCATAGGGGCGCAGCAGAAATCGCAGCAGCGCGTCACGCGAGGGCGCGGCGGGTGCGGCCACCGCCAGCGCCTCCGGTCCAGGAGCGGCAGCGGCGGCAGGCGCGGACGGCGTGGCGGCAGGCGGCGGTGCACCGGCCATCAGCGCCAGTGCCACCGGCATGAACAAGACAGCCTGTGCGCGCATTCCCGTCAGCCCCATGGCCCAGCCATGCCGCCCTTCTAACCGGGGCGGCGAAGATGGCAAACGCCGCGGCTTGCCGCTTGCAAAACTGCGGGCCTAGTGTGCGGCGTAGTGCCGAGGGAGTCGAAACGGTTGAGGCTGTTGCACTTGTATCTGGCGGCTGCTGCCGCCGCGCTTTGCCCCCCCTGTCTGGCCCAGCCGGCCGACCCCCACCCCGCTCCCCAGGCTGACCCTCACGCGACGGGCGATCTTTTCAAGCCCGCGGCCACGACCACCGAAGGCAGCGTGACCATCGGCGGGCGCGCGATCGCCTACCAGGCTGTCGCCGGCACATTGATCGTTCACCCTAAGGGCTGGGACGACGTGCCGCCTCCGCCCAATGGTGGCCAGGGTGGCGGCCGCGCAAAGGACGACAAGGCCAACCCCCGCGCCGAAGCCTCGATGTTCTACGTCGCCTATTTCGCCAAGAATGCCGGCGTGCGGCCCGTCACCTTCGTCTTCAACGGAGGCCCCGGTTCGGCCAGCCTATGGCTGCACATGGGCGCGTTCGGCCCACGGCGCGTCGTCACGCCGGACGACAGCCACGCGCCCGGCGCACCCTACCAGATCGTCAACAACGACCACAGCCTGCTCGATGCGACCGACCTCGTGTTCATCGACGCGCCGGGCACCGGCTTCAGCCGTATCGCCGGCCCGGATCGCGAGAAATCGTTCTACGGCATCGACGCGGACGGGCATGCATTCGCCGAATTCATCATCCAGTTCCTCGGTAAATACGGCCGCTGGAATGCGCCGAAATACCTGTTTGGCGAAAGCTACGGCACCACGCGCTCGGCGGTGCTCGCCAATGTCCTGCAAAGCGAATACAGCGTCGATCTGAACGGCGTGATGCTGCTCTCGCAGATACTCGCTTTCGATCTCAGCCCGGACCGCGTCGAGAACAATCCGGGCGTCGATCTCGCCTACCAACTGGCCCTGCCCACCTATGCGGCGACCGCCTGGTATCACAACAAGCTGCCAGGCAGGCGGCCGGCCGATCTGCCTGCTTTCCTCGAACAGGTGAAGCATTTCGCGCTCACCGATTACGCGTATGCACTGGCACAAGGCGCGCTGCTACCCAAAGCCGATCGCGATACGATCGTGGCCAGGCTGCATGCCTACACTGGCCTGCCGGAAGCCTATCTGCGCCGTGCCGATTTGCGCGTCGACGGCCAGGAGTTCTCCAAAGCACTGCAAAGCGAGGATGGGCTCACCACCGGCCGGCTCGATACGCGCTTTTCCGGCCCCGATCTCGATCCGCTCAGCAAGGGTGCCGAATACGATCCGCAATCGGCCGCACTCAGTTCGGCTTACGTCTCGGGCTTCAACGACTATGCGCGCCGCGTGCTGAAATACGGCGGCGAGCAAGCGTTCAAACCTTCCATCCGCATCTATCGAAGCTGGAACTCGCAACATCAGCCGCCGGGAGCGCGCAGCCCGCTGCCGCAGACCGCCAACGTGATGCCGGATCTGGCCGCCGCGATGAAGATGAACCCGGGCCTGCATGTGCAGCTCAATGCCGGCTATTTCGATCTCGCAACACCATTCTTCGAGGGTGAATACGAGCTGGCGCATCTGCCAATGCCGGCAAGCCTGCAGAGCAATATCGAGATCAGGACCTATGCATCCGGCCACATGGTGTACGCACACACCGATGCGTTGACGCAATTGCACGACAATGCGGCCGCTTTCATCGCCCGCACCCATCCCGCCACTCACTGAACACCTGAAGGATACCCCACGATGACCATTCGTTCCGGGCTGCGGTCCCGCTTGCTCGCCGCCAGTCTGCTATGCACGGCCGCCGCCGCACCGGGCTTTGCCGCCGATGCGGTCAAACCCGCGCCGGCCGACAAGCCGGAGCCTGCAAAATCCACCGGCCTGTTCAAGCCGCAAGCGCGCACCAGCGACGGCACCGTGACCGTCGGTGGCAAGCCGATTGCCTATCAGGCCGTCGCCGGCACGCTGATCGTGCATCCGAAAGGCTGGGACGACGTGACCAGGCCGGACAAGGAAGACGGCAAGGATGCCAAGGAGGATGGCGGCGACGACCATAATCCGACCGCCGAAGCCTCGATGTTCTACGTCGCCTATTTCGCCAAGGGCGCGCCGGCGGAGGGCCGCCCGGTGACCTTCTTCTTCAACGGCGGCCCCGGCTCGTCCACCGTCTGGCTGCACATGGGCGCATTCGGCCCGCGCCGCGTCGTCACGCTGGACGACAGCCACACGCCGGCCGCGCCGTATTCGCTCGTCAACAACGACCAGAGCCTGCTCGACGCGACCGACATGGTGTTCATCGACGCGCCAGGCACCGGCTTCAGCCGCATCGCCGGCAAGGACAAGGAAAAGGCATTCTACGGCATTGACGAGGATGCGCATGCCTTCAGCGAATTCATCGTCGGGTTCCTGTCGAAATACGGCCGCTGGAATTCGCCGAAATACCTGTTCGGCGAAAGCTACGGCACCACGCGTTCGGCCGTGCTGAGCAACATGCTGCAGTCGGACTACAGCATGGACCTGAACGGTGTCGTGTTGCTCAGCCAGATCATGAGTTTCGATACGAGCGTGGACGGGCCTGAAACCAATCCCGGGATCGATGCTGCCTATCCGCTTGCATTGCCCACCTATGCGGCCACCGCGTTCTATCACCACAAGCTGCCGGGCACGCCGCCGAAGGACCTGCCGAGCTTTTTGGGCGAGGTCGAGCAATTCGCGATGAACGATTATCTGCTGGCACTCGCGCAGGGTAGCGCACTCGAACCCGCCCGTCGCGATGCGATTGCGGAAAAGCTGCATGATTATACCGGCCTTCCGGTGGCCTACATCAAGAAAGCCGATCTGCGCATCACCGGCGGCGAGTTCGAGAAGAATTTGCAGGACGACACCGGCACCACGACCGGCCAACTCGACACGCGCTTTTCCGGCCCGTCGATGGACCCGCTCAGCAAGGAAGCCGATTACGATCCGCAATCGGCCAGCATCAGCAGTGCGTATGTATCCAGCTTCAACGATTACGCGCGCCGCGTGCTGCATTACGGCGAAGGCATCGAATTCAAGCCGGAAATCGATGTGTTCCGCTGGTGGGATATGCAGCACCAGCCGCCGGGCGTGCCGGTCAAGCTGCCGCAATCGGCCAACGTGATGCCCGATATCGCCGCCGCCTTGAAAACCAATCCAACCCTGAAAATCCAGCTCAACGGCGGCTATTACGATCTTGCCACGCCGTTCTTCGAGGGCATCTACGAAATGAAACATTTGCCTATACCGGCAAAGTTGCAGAATAATATCGAGTTCAAGCAGTATGAGTCCGGCCACATGGTATATGCGCACCAGGCGAGCCTGCAGCAGCTGCACGACAACGTGGCGGGGTTCATTAACCGAACGCATGGGAAGTAGGGAGAAGCCGGCGGCCAGCGCGGGCGACAGCACGTCGTTCCCATCTCTCCGCGCGGGAGATGGGCACGGGTGAACGAGGCGTTTCTGTCGGGTGGCGGGGAGATGGGCGCGCGGATGCGTGCTCACGACTGGGCGGCGACGGAACTCGGCCCGCCCGCAAGCTGGCCGCAGGGCCTGCGGGTTTCGCTGCGGCTGATGCTGAACACCTCGCACCCGGTCTATGTGTTCTGGGGCGCGCATAGCCTCTGCTTCTACAACGATGCGTATGCCCGCTCGCTCGGCCCGGAGCGGCACCCAGGCTCGCTGGGCCAGCCCGGCCGCGACGTGTGGGCTGAAATCTGGGGCGTCATCGGTCCGCAGATCGAGCAGGTGATGTCGGGCCGCGGTGCAACCTGGCACGAGAACCAGCTGATCGCCATCACGCGGCATGGGCGTCGGGAGGACGCCTACTGGACGTACAGCTACGGGCCGATCGACGAGGAACGCGCGCCCAATGGCGTGGGCGGCGTGCTTGTCCTGGTGTCGGAGACGACCCGGGCGGTGCAGATGCAGGCGCATCAGACCTTCCTCGCGGAACTCGGCGCCACGCTGCAATCGATCTGCGAGCCGCGCGACGTGCTGAAAGCAGCCTTGTGCAGCCTGGGCGCTCATTTGCGGGCCGACCGTGTGGGATACGGCGAGGTGGTGGACGAGGCCACCATCCATCTCACGACACCCTATGCCGCCGGCCTGCCTGCGCTTGACGGAGAACACGCTCTCACCGGCTTCGCCGCCACCCCGGCCGCCTGCAGCGGCCAGGAAATCACCATCTCGTCCAACGATGTAACCTGCGACCCGGCCGCGGGTGACGACGTATGGGCTTGCCTCGACACGCGCGCGTTCGTCTCCGCCCGGCTGGTGCGCGCGGGCGAATTCGTCGCCTCGCTGTTCGTCAACCAACGCGTCCCGAGGCAGTGGAGCCAAGACGAAATCCAGCTGATCGAGGCTGTCGCGAGCCGCATCTGGGACGCGCTCGAGCGTGCCAAGGCGGAGGCGGCACTGCGTGCCAGCGATGCGCGCTTCCGCGCCGCCCTCGAGGTCACCGGCGTGCTGTGGACCAACGATGCGCACGGACGCATGGCCGGCGAGCAGGCGGGCTGGGCCGCGCTGACCGGACAGGCGCAATCGGAATATCAGGGTTTCGGCTGGGCCGCCGCGGTGCATCCGGACGACGCGGTGCCCACGGTGGACGCCTGGAACGAGGCGGTCGCGCGGCGCGGCATGTTCATCTTCGAGCATCGCGTCCGCGTGCGTGACGGCCAGTATCGCAACTTCCTCGTGCGGGCGGCGCCGGTGCTGGCCGAGGATGGCGCCATTCATGAATGGGTCGGCGTTCATGTCGACATAACCGACCAGCGTGCCGCTGAACACCAGTTGCGCGAGCTCAACGCCACGCTGGAAATGCGTGTGCGGGAACGCACGCGCGAGCGCAACCGGATATGGACCAACGCGCGCGATCTACTCGTGACGCTGGGCACCGACGGCATCGTGCACGAGATGAGCCCGTCCTTCACCAAACTTCTAGGCTACGAGGTCAAGGATGCTGTCGGCCGTTCGATCATGGAGTTCATCGTCGCCGACGACGTGGACCCGTCGGGCGAGGCATTGCGCACGGCTGGAGACGGCATCAACCTGGATGGTTTCATCAACCGCTACAGGCATGTCGATGGCTCGCTGCGCTGGATTTCCTGGTACACCTCGACCGAGGACGACACCGTCTATGCCTACGGGCGCGACATCACCGACGAACACGAACAGATGGCGGCGCTGCGCCGCGCCGAGGACCAGCTGCGCCAGTCGCAGAAGATGGAGGCAGTGGGTCAGCTGACCGGCGGCTTGGCGCACGATTTCAACAATCTGCTGGCCGGCGTCACCGGCAGCCTGGAGATGATCGAAGCGCGCATGGCGCAGGGCCGCAACGCCGAAGTCGGCCGCTATGTTCTCGCGGCCCAAGGCGCCGCGCGCCGCGCCGCTGCATTGACGCAGCGCCTTCTTGCCTTTTCCAGGCGCCAGACGCTGGACCCAATCTCGGTCAATGCCAACCGTCTGATCGCCGGCATGGACGATCTGATCCGGCGTGCGATCGGCCCCTCGGTCGAGCTCGAAATCATCGGTGCATCCAGCCTCTGGCCATGCCGGGTGGATGCCAACCAGCTCGAAAACGCGTTGCTCAATCTATGCATCAACGCACGCGACGCGATGCCGCATGGCGGCCGCCTGACGATCGAGACGCACAACAAATTCTTCGACTCGCGCGCGGCTGCCGAACAGGACCTGCCCGTCGGCCAATATGTCTCGCTGTGCGTCACCGATACCGGCACCGGCATGACGGCCGAGGTGAAGGCACGCGCCTTCGATCCGTTCTTCACCACCAAGCCGCTGGGCGAAGGCACCGGCCTCGGCCTGTCGATGATCTATGGGTTCGTGCGGCAATCGGGCGGGCAAATCCGCATCTATACCGAACTCGGCCACGGAACGACGATGTGCCTTTATCTGCCACGCTCGGACAAGGCGGCCGCCGAGCTCGCGGAGGCTATCCCCGCGCGAGACGACAGATCCGCGCCGGCCGGGCAGACGGTGCTGGTTGTGGACGACGAGCCGACGATACGCATGCTCGTGGCCGACGTGCTGGAAGATGCGGGGCTGCAAACCATCGAAGCCGCCGATGGCGCCGCGGCGTTGCGTATCCTGCAATCCAGCACGAAGCTGGATCTGCTGATTACCGATGTGGGGCTGCCGGGCGGAATGAACGGCCGGCAGGTGGCCGATGCCGGGCGTGCGCTGCGGCCGGAGCTGAAGGTTCTGTTCATTACGGGCTATGCGGAAAACGCCGTTGTTGGGAACGGGCATCTGGATCCCTGGATGGCAATCCTGACCAAACCGTTCACGATGGAGGCGTTGGCGACGCGTATTCGGGGAATGATCGAGAAGAAGTAAGCAGTCCTTTTTTGGAAAAAGGGACCAAGAAACTTTTGCTATTGCAGGGCTTCCTCGGCTTCCAGCCAGGCTTGTTCGGCGGCTTCGCTCTCTCGGGCGATCGCGGCCAGGCGCGTGTTGGCGGCCGTGACGTCGGCCGCGCGGCCCGGCGCATACATTTTCGGGTCGGCCAGTCTCGTTTCGATAACGGTACGTTCCGCGGCGAGTTTGGCCATGAGCGCCTCGGCGGCTTTGGCCTGCTTTCGCAACGGCGCCAGGTTCTGCCTGGCCTCGGCGCGGTCCCTGCGGTCGTCGCGCTTTGTCGGCACCACCTCGGCGCGCACCGGTCTGGCACGCTCAGCCAGCAGCGCGCGGTAATCGTCCATGTCGCCGTCGTATGGCTTCACGGTGCCGTCGCCCACAATCCACAGCCGGTCGCTTACCAGCTCGACCAGGTCCGGATCGTGGGTGATCAGCAGCACCGCGCCGGAAAACTCTCCCAGCGCACGCACCAGCGCATCGCGCGCGTCGATATCCAGATGGTTCGTCGGCTCGTCCAGAATGAGCAGTTGCGGCGCATCCCGTGTGGCCAGCGCCAGCAGCAATCTCGCCCGCTCGCCGCCCGACAAATTCTGTGTTGGCGTCTCCGCGCGGTCTGCGTCCAGCCCGAACCGTGCGAGCTGCGCACGCACCTGCGTAGGTGCGGCCTGCGGCAACGCGCGCGCCATGTGCGCGACCGACGTTTCGGTCCCCACCAACTCCGCTTCCTGGTGCTGTGCAAAATAGCCGACGCGCAGTTTCGCACTGCGACGCACCTCGCCGCTGATCGCCTGCAGCCGTCCGGCGACCAGCTTGGCGAGCGTGGATTTACCGTTGCCGTTCGCCCCCAGCAGTGCAATCCGGTCGTCCATGTCCACGCTCAGATGCAACCCACGCAACACCGGCGTGCCGTCGTAACCGACGCTCACCCGGTCTAGCGACAGGATCGGCGGCGCCAATTGCGCGGGCTCGGGGAACGCGAACTTCGTTGGCGCCGCCTCGATCACCGTCTCGATCACGGGCAGCCGTTCCAGCGCCTTGATGCGCGCCTGCGCCTGGCGCGCCTTGGTCGCACTCGCACGGAACCGGTCGACAAATTTCTGCATGTGCGCACGCTGCGCCGCGATCCGCTCCGACGCACGGCCGAGCTGCATCGCCTGCTCGGTGCGTATGCGCACGAACTCGGTATAGCCGCCTGGGGTAAGCGAAAGTTTTTGCCGGTCGAGATGCGCGATGCTGTCCACCGCGCGGTCGAGCAGCCCGCGATCATGGCTCACCACCACGGCCGCACCCGGAAACTTGGCCAGCCAAGCCTCCAGCCAAAGCGTGGCCTCCAGATCCAGATGATTTGTCGGCTCGTCTAGCAGCAGCAGGTCGGGGGCGGCGAACAGGGCGGTCGCCAGCGCCACGCGCATGCGCCAGCCACCGGAAAAACTGTCCACCGCGCGCGCCTGCGCCGCAGCGTCGAAGCCCAACCCCGCCAGTATCGCCGCCGCGCGTGCCGGCGCCGCATCCGCGCCGATGGTGCGCAGCCGCTCATGGATGTCGGCCAGGCGCGCGGGCTCTGCCGTGTCGAGCTCGCGCAGGAGGGACAGCCGTTCGGGGTCGCCTTCGAGCACCGTCTCGAGCAGGCTTTGCGGGCCGTGCGGCGCGGTTTGCTTGACCTGCGCCATTCGGGCGCGGCTGGAGAGGCGGATTTCGCCGCCGTCCACGCCGAGCTCGCCGGAGATCGCGCGCAGCAGGGTCGACTTGCCGGCGCCGTTGCGGCCGACGAGCCCGATGCGGCGGCCGGGGTCGACGGCGAGGTCCGCGTGATCGAGCAGGGTGCGGCCGGCCATTCGGAGCGTGAGGTCGGTGATGGTGAGAAGGCTCATGGGGGGAGGGATAAAGGAAGCAGTCCTTTTTTGAAAAAAAGGACCAAAAAACTTTTGCTTCCCGCATTCGACCCGGCCGCCTCAAATGCGAGGAGCGAAAGTTTTTTGCTTCTTTTTTTCAATAAAGAGGGCCTTCCTTCCTCCATGAAAACAGCCACGCTGGACTTTGCCATCGATGAAGCGGGCACCGGCCCAAACCTCGCGCTGTGCCTGCACGGCTTCCCCGAAAACCGCTACTCCTGGCGCCACCAGCTTCCATTCCTTGCCCAGCGCGGCTGGCACGCCGTGGCGCCGGATTTGCGCGGCTATGGCGGCACCACCCGCCCGCTCGGCCGCGAAGCCTACCGGATGGAGCATCTGGTGGCCGACACGGCGGCTTTATTCGATGCGCTGGAGGAGCGATACGACCCGCAGCGCACCGGCAAGCGGCTGCTGATCGCACACGATTGGGGCGCGTTGATCGCCTGGCAGTTCGCCATCGAGCGGACGCGGCGGCTGGACGGGCTGGTGGTGATGAACGTGCCGCATCCCGGCGTGTTCAGGCGCGTGATCCGCAGCTCGCCCAGGCAGATCGCGCGATCCTGGTATGTGTTCTTTTTTCAGCTGCCGCGCCTGCCGGAGTTGATGCTGGGTGCAAGCGGTGCGCGCGCCGTGGGGCGTGCATTCTCATCCATGGCAGTCGACAAGTCGGCGTTTCCGGAGGAGGTCCTGGAGCATTTCCGTGCGCCGGCGCGCGAGCCGGGCGCGCTGACGGCGATGATCAACTACTACCGGGCCAATCTCGCGTCGCTGTCCGCGCCGGCTGATTTTGGGCGGATCGAGGTGCCCGTGCTGATGGTGTGGGGCGAGGAGGATACGGCACTCGGGCTCGAGCTTACCGAGGGCTATGCGCCCTATGTCGCGGATTTCACGCTCAAGCGGCTGCCGGGCGTGTCACACTGGGTGCAGCAGGAGGCGCCGGACAAGGTGAATGCCGAACTGGGCACCTGGCTGGACGCGAACCGGATTATGCCCGTAGCGTAACCATGCTGGGCGATTTTTGAGGGCGGAGAGTGCAGGCATGTTGATTTTGCTGATCATACTCGCGGTGGTCGCGTTCGGCGGCTTCGGCCATAGCGGCTACCAGCGTGGCTGGTATGGCCGCGACCCGTATTACCAGCCACCGCCGTCCGCGGGATTTGGCGGTGGCGGCCTTGGCCTAGTGGTGCTGCTGGTTGTGCTCTATCTGCTGTTCTTCAACCACCATCACTACGTCCGCTATTACTGATACGGTGTGTCCGAATGTCGCGTGCTCCCCTTGAGCATCGCGACAGCGGACCAAAGGTCTTTTGCTTCTTTCTTCCAGAAAAGAAGTCGTTCCTTCAACTCCCACTGAACCAATTATACCCCCGATCCGGCCAAAACCCGCGCGGTTCCTGGTTCGTCACATAAAGCGACGTAATCCATTTCGGCTGCTTGAACCCAAGCTTCGTCGGAATGCGCAGCTTGAACGGAAACCCGAACTCCGTCGGCAAAATCTCGTCCGACAATTTGAACGCCATGATCGTTTGCGGGTGCAGGGCCGTCGGCATGTCCATACCTTCGTAGTAGCCGTCCGCGCAGGTGACGCCCACATAGCGCGCCGTCATATCGGCGCCAATGCGCTCCAGGAACGTTTTGAGTGGCGTGCCGGTCCATTTGCCGATCATGCTCCAGCCCTCGACGCAGACATGGCGCGTGATTTGGGATTGCTGTGGCAGAGCGTGCAATTGTTCCACCGTCCATGGGCGCTTGTCCGAGATCAGGCCGGAGAGTTCGAGCTTGTAATCAGCCGCGTCCAGCTTGGGTGCTTTGTGTTTCGGGAAATACGCATTGTAGCGGAAGTCCTTCACCGCGTCGGATTCGGCGAAGGTCGGTGCCAGAACATTGTTGCCGAACAGAGCTGCCTGAACGCGATCGTTCCAGCGCGACATTGCGGCGAGTACGTTCTGCACAGCCCGCGTATCGCTGAGATCGCAGCCGCTGAGCAACGTCAGCGCGCCCATGCTGAGCGTGCCACGCAGCATCAGGCGGCGCTCCACACCGTGCAGAAGCGGCGAGGGCTCCAGCAGCGGCGACTTGGGAAACTTAGTGCGGTCGTCGGCCATCAGCAGTGCTTCCTACTCGGCTGGCGTGGTGTGAGGGTGTGCTGTTGCCCGCCCGGTGAGCATTGCGACGAGCGTCTTCGGCACGATCGCCACGAGTGCCACATGCACCACCAGAAAGCCTACAATCGCTGCCATGAACAGGAAGTGGATCAGCCGTGCACCCTGGAAACCGCCGAACAGCCAGGTGAGACCTTGCAACTGCACGGGTTTCCAGATGGCCAGCCCGGAGACGACCATCATGACGATTGCAAACAGCACGCCGATATAGAAAACCTTCTGCACCGCATTGTATTCACCCAGGCGGTGAGCCAGCCGGAAATGTGCCGCTTCGGTGAAATCGTGCCAGAACGCGCGCGGACCTACGGGCAGAAAATCGCGCTGCAGATGCCGTGTCACCAGGCTGTGCACCAGGTAGAGTGTGACGCTGGCCACAAGCAGCCACAGTCCGGCCAGATGCCAAGCGATGCCGTTGGCCACACCGCCATCGTCATGCCAGACAAGCGACTTGGCTTCGTTGCCGCCTAACGTCAGCAGTTCCGGAAATCCGAACGGGAATATCGGCGACGCGTTGTAGATACGCCAGCCGCTCCCGATCATGACGATGATCGATAGGGCAAGCGACCAGTGCGCCAGCCTCCGAACGAGCGGATGGCGCTGTATCTCCAGCCCTAAATCGTCTGTGCCGCTGACCGGTGTCATGATGCCAGCTCCAATCCGTGCTTGGTGAGATTGCCCGCGGCGTCCGGCGATCTGAGGTAATCGAGGAACGCATGTGCGTAGCGGCTGCGTGGTTTCACGTTCAATGCCGCTGAAAATATCACGGGTTTTACGATGTCCGTGTTCAGCATGGCGGCAATGGTGAGCGCTGGGTTTGCGGCGACATCGGTGGCGTACATCAGGCCGAAACGCGCCACCCCGGTGGCTACCAGAAACGCCACGTTGGCGGTATCCGGCGCGCCCATGATCCGGCCAGACAGCAAGCCGGAGACGCCGAGCTGCGCGAGGATCGCCAGGCCATCGAGAGTGGAAGCAGGCGTGGGGTCGGTTGCTGCCACGCGGCCGTTCGCCAGCAGCGCCTGCAAATCTCCTGCGGAAGTCTGCGAGATATGAGAGTCGCTGCGTGCGGCGAGAACCACTTTGTTCCGCAAACCGTCCCACCGTGTCGCTGGATCGACGTAATTCAGCTTCAACGCCGCATCCATCGATGCCGCCGGAACGACGAGCAAATCCTCGGCAGGATTCTGCTTGATCTGCAGCAAAATCAGGTCCGCGGGCGCGGACAGGACCGAGACCGGCGCGCCACGTGCAAGGCCCGCAAACATGCGCCCCAAACTCGTCAGGAAAGGCGCCATCGTCGGCTCGCCGTACACGCCCACGTCCGGCGGTCCGGCCTCGGCCGCATAGGCGAAAGATTGCGCGAAGCCTGGCGCCAAGGTTCCGGCGAGCATGCCCACCATTGCGGCTCGTCGCGTCAGCGTAGGGTGCAGACCGGTCAGCTCAACGCCTGGTTTATCGGACAAGGCAGACATGCACGCTCCCAGCCGGAGACGGCCGGCACCCGTGCGCCATTAGGTAGGCTTCCGATACGCCCGGCTGCCAGGGGCGAGAGTCTCCCGCGCGCATCGAAGTCTCATAATAGCCGCTTTCGCAGCCGTCGTCAGGCCAATTCGAAACGGATGGGGAGCGACTTCGGGCCGCTGACGAAGTTGGAGGCGGTCAGGCTAGGCTCGCCGTCAAAGGCGATGTTTTTCAGGCGCGGAAGCAGCTCCTCGAACAGAATACGCATTTCCATCTTCGCCATATGCTGACCCAAGCAGAGATGCGGGCCGTAGCCGAAACCAAGATGCCGGTTCGGATCGCGATCGACGCGGAACGTCTCCGGATGGTCGAATACATCCTCGTCGCGATTGCCGGAGAGATAGCACAGCATCAGCCAGTCGCCCTTGGCGATCCGGCGGCCGCGCAGTTCGGTATCCTGCGTGGCGCTGCGCATGAAATGCTTGACCGGCGTGGTCCAGCGTATCGCTTCCTCGACCAGCCCGGGAATGAGGCCAGGGTTCTGCTTCAGCTTTGCAAACTCGCCTGGGTGATCGCACAGCGCCCAGACGGCACCGGCCGTGCTAGAACTCGTCGTATCGTGGCCGGCCGCGGCGATGATCGTGTAATAGCTCATCGCCTCGAATTCCGAGATCGGCTCGTTATCGACAGTCGCATTGGCGATGACGGTCGAGACATCGTCACGTGGATTGGCACGCCGATCGGCGGTCACCTTGCCAAAATATGCGGAGAATTCCATGAACACTTCGAAGAGCTGCTGAGCGGCCGCGATCGGGTCGGACAACCCGCCCTCCGCGCGCGCCATGTCGGGATCCTGGTTGCCGAACAACTCCTGCGTGAGTTTCAGCATGCGCGGCTCATCTTCCCGCGGCAGCCCCAGAATCAGCATGATGACGCGCAGGGGATAGAGTGCCGCCACGTCGCTGGCGAAATCACAAGCGCCACCGCGTGCCGCCATGTCGTCCACCGCTTCGCGTGCGAGCGCGCGTATCTGCGGCTCCAGGCGCTTGAGCTGCCCCGGCATGAACCAGCTTTGCGTGAGCGCGCGATATTTCAGGTGGTCGGGATCGTCCATATGCACCAGCGTGCGTATCAGATGCGGGCCACCCGTCAGCTCGCGGACACGCGCGACGCCAGCTTTGTCGGCAAGGATGGTCTGCCGCACACCGCTGGCGAACAACTGCTTGTCACGCCCGACCTGCATGATGTCCGCATGCTTGGTGACAGCCCAGAACGGGTCGAAATTGTCGGTCTCGATCAGGCTGACGGGATCGTTTCCGCGCAGCCAGGCAAAGTTGGCAAGCAGCGTGTTCAGCTCCGCGTACGAACGTGGGCTGACGATGCTGCGCGCAAGCTCTTCCGGCCGGCGATCGAGGGTCATGCTCATGCAAATATCTCCTGTTGGCATAAGGCCGGGCTCAGCGACGCCAGAACCATGTCTTCGACAAACTTCATGTAACGAGCGGAAAAGTCCGTGCCCGGTGCTTCGCCCACGCTGAGCCGCAGCATGCGTTCGCCGTGCATGAACTGGTCGCACGCGCCGACCGCGCCCAGATAGAACAGCATCGGGTCCACGCTGCGAAAGCAGCCCGATGACACACCTGCAACCAGGATCGCGCGCTGGCATTCCTGCACAGGCCGCACGAACACGTCGTGGATCTCGGCGACCGCCGCATCGTCGTCACCGGTCAGCATGGCGTGCAGCAGCCGGTTCAGATAAGGCGAGCGGCGATACGCCCGCATGATGCCGCGCAAATGCAGACGCATTTTCTCAGCCGCACCGATCGGCATGGCAAGCAGCGCCTGCATTTCTTCCAACGCGCGCTCCGCATCACGCCGCAGCAAGGCGCGCAGCAGGCCGTTTTTGCTGCCGAAATAGTATTTTACCAGGGCGGCGTTGAGGCCGGAATGGGCGGCGATCTCGGCGAGCGAAATGTCGATGTTTTCGCGGGCGACGATGAGGGAGGCGGCGGCTTCCAGGAGACGTTCGCTGGTGGGGGTCATGGGAAGGAAGCGTTCTTTTTTGAAAAAGAGAGGCAAGAAACTCTTGCTCCTGCCGCAGCTCGACAATCCGAGCATTTGCACGAATGCAAATGAGCAGAAGTCCTTTGGTTCTTTTCTTCAGAAAAGAACATCCTTGCTTACCCCTGCAGCTCCGAAAACGCCGCCTCCCGATCCACCCGGATATCCCCCGGCAGTCCCAGCACCCGCTCCGCGATGATATTGCGCAATATCTCGTCCGTCCCGCCGGCGATGCGACCCGCCGGCGAATAGAGCAGCGCATCCTGGAACATGGCACGCATCGGCGCCGTTTCCGGATCGTTGATCATGCCGGCGCTGTCCATCAGATCGAGCGCGAACATCGCGATTTCCTGGATCTTGACCGCGCTGACCGCCTTGTAGATGGACGATTCCGGCCCCGGCATCTGGCCGCGCGAGAGTGCCGTCAGCGTGCGCATCTTGGTATATTCCAGGCCCTTGCTCTGCACATACCAGTCGGCCAGCTTGTCGCGCACGTTGGCGTCGCGATGTGCAGGCTGCCCGCCCACGTCAAGCGTGCGCGCGAGCTCGAACAGCTCGCCGAAATCCGGGCCAGGTAGCGAGCCGATGGCGAGGCGCTCATGCATCAGCGTCGTCAGCGCCACTTTCCACCCCTCCCCGGGCGCGCCGAGCCGTTGTGCGTCGGGTATGCGTACGTCGGTGAAGAACACCTCGTTGAAGTTCGACGTGCCCGAAATCTGCTTGATGGGCCGGACATCCACGCCAGGCGACCGCATGTTCAGAAAGAACATCGTCAGACCCTTGTGCTTCGGCACATTCGGATCAGACCGTGTCAGCAGCAAGCCAAAATCGGAGAAGTGTGCGCCGCTCGTCCAGATCTTCTGTCCGTTGATGATCCAGTCGTCGCCATCGCGCTGGCTGCGCATGCGCAAACCCGCGACATCGGACCCTGCGGCCGGCTCGGAGAAAAGCTGGCACCAGATTTCCTCGCCGCGCAACGCAGGCCCCACATACCGGGCTGACATCTCGGGTGACGCATACGCCATCAACGTGGGAATGCACATGCCGAGCCCGATTTCATAGACGTGGCCAGGAACGTCGAAACCCGCTTCTTCCTGCGCATAAATCACGTGCTGCATCGGCGTGCCGCCACGCCCGCCGAAGCGGCGCGGCCAGGTGATTCCGGCAAAACCGGCTTCCGCTTTTTTCGCCTGCCATGCACGGGCACGCGCCAGATGGTGCTCTGTTACGCGATCACCGCCGGTGTGTTCGGTGAGCGGCTTTGCGTTGGCGGAGAGAAAAGCGCGGGCTTCGGCGCGGAAGGTGGCTTCTTCTGGTGTATCGGAAAAGTCCATTGTGGCTGACTCCAAAGGAAGAAGTTCTTATTGAAAATATCAAAAACTTATGTCAGTTCGCCATTCCAGCAGAGCGACAGCACAAGCAAAAACCGGTCGGTTTCAGCAGCCAAGGAGCAGAAGTATTTTTTTGAAAAAGAACTGCTTCCTTCAAGCCGCATTCCGCATCTCCAATGCCCCAATCAACCGGTCCTTCCAAAACGGCGCCGCCCCGATCGCCAGTGCCAGATGCCGCGCACGACGATAATACAAGTGGCAATCCGCCTCCCACGTGAACCCCATCCCGCCATGCGTCTGGATGTTTTCCTGGCTTGCCAGATTGAACGCATGCGTCGCGGCCACGCGCGCGGCCGAAGCCGCTTCGGCCAGGTCGGGGGCGCCCGGCCGGAGCGCGTAAGCGCCGTAATACGCGTTGGAACGGGCGAGTTCGATGGCGATATAGCAATCGGCAAGCTTGTGCTTGATGGCCTGAAACGAGCCGATCTGGCGGCCGAACGCGCGCCGCTCGAGCGCATAGTCACGCGCCATGTCCAGACACGCCTGCGCGCCGCCGAGCTGTTCGAAAGCAAACCACACGGCCGCCTGGTCGAGCAGCCGTTCGACGGAAGACCAGCCGGTGGCCCCTGGCAGGCGCTCGGCCAGCGCACGTTCGAAAGCGAGCTCGGCCGCGTCACGGCTCGGGTCCAGCGTCTCGAGCGTGGTGCGCCGCACGCCCGCGCCACCGTTCAGCTCCACCACGCACAGCCCGATGTCCTCGCCGGCGCGCGCGGCGACGACGGCCAGATGCGCGACGCCACCATCGACAACCGGGCGTTTGATGCCATCCAGGCGACCGTCGAATAGGCGTGTGTGGATACGCTCTGCGGCCGGTGCGCCCACACCTTCCACCAGCGCGAAGCAGCCGATCAGCGAGCCATCGGCCAATTTCGGCAGCCATCGCCGGCGTTGTTCGTCGTTGCCGAACAGCAGGATCGCCTGCGACGCAAGATACGCGGTCGATGCAAACGGGATCGCCGCCAAGCTGCGGCCGACCTCCTCGGCAATGACGCACAGGCCTTCCTCGCCCAAGCCGGCGCCGCCGTATTCGTCTGGAATGGCCGCGCCGACCCAGCCGAGTTCGGCAACCCGGTGCCACAGATCAGCATCGAACCCGCTTTTGCTCTCCAGCGCACGGCGTGCCGAACCTGCCGCGTACGTGCGCAAAAACGTCTGCGCTTGCGTACGCACTTCGCCCAGCTCGCTCGAAAAATCGAAATTCATCGGCCTACCCGTGTTGCTTAATCGTTTGATTAAGGCGGCAGCGAGGGTTTGGCCAGTTTTTTCCACCGCGATGGCCGGCCCCATACGAGAGTGGCCGACATCGCGTAGTTCCAGACGACGCCGATGACGGCGCCGAGCCCGCCGGCGGGCGTGAGCGAAACATCGCCTGAATCGTAAAGAGCGCGTGCGATGCCGATATCGGCCGCCGCTCCCACGCCGCAGACGAGCATGAACAACGCCAGGCCACGCCACAGCCGGCCACTGCGCAGCCGCTGGTCGCGGTAGGTGATGGCGTTGTTGAGCCAGAAATTCGCGATCATCGCGACGAGCGTGGCCGCCGTCTGTGCGGGCGTGAAGCCGGCGCCGGCGCGGCTCAGGCTCAGCAACACGGCCAGATGAACCAGCACACCGAAGCTGCCCACGAGGGCGAATGCCAGAAACCTGAGCGGCACCACGCCGCCGAGCGCCTTGTCGAGCAGCAAGGCCAGGAATTGCACCAGGACAAGCGGGTTGAGTTTGCTCTCTCCTTCGACGCGCGCGTGAAAGGTTACGCCGATTTCGGCCACGCGCAGGCGCTGCGGGGAGGAGAGCAGCAGATCGAGCAGTATCTTGAAACCCTGCCCGGTCAGGCGCGGTGCCAGCCGTTCGAACAAGGCGCGGTCGAGCATGAAGAAGCCGCTCATCGGGTCGGTCAGGCGCGTGCCCAGCATCATCGTCGCCAACCGGATGCCGAGATTGGAGAGGGCCAGGCGTTGTTCATTGGCGAGGCCTGCCGCATCGCCGCCATCGGCGAACCGGCTGGCAACCACCACGTCCGCCCCGCCGGCGCGCAGGCGGGCCAGCATCGCAGGCAGCGCCGTCTCGTCATGCTGCAAGTCGCCATCCATCACCGCGACGGTGCGCGCCGAGCTGGCCAGCGCACCTTCGATGACGGCGGATGCCAACCCGCGGCGGCCGATCCGGCGTATGCAGCGGATG
The DNA here is from genome assembly GCA_963848205.1 of uncultured Alphaproteobacteria bacterium. Classification (GTDB taxonomy): domain Bacteria; phylum Pseudomonadota; class Alphaproteobacteria; order Acetobacterales; family Acetobacteraceae; genus BOG-908. The sequence goes on from CAWKCV010000005.1 coordinate 404,301, forward strand.
CGAGGATCGGCCGCGGCAATGCGCCGCACTTCGTCGGCGGTGCCGTCGGGGCTGTCGTCGTCGACGAACAAGGCTTCCCAGGCCACCCCATCCAGCGCCCGCCCGAGCCGCTCTGCCAATACCGTCACGTTGCCCCGCTCATTGTAGCAGGGCACGACGATCGTGAGATCGGCGGGGAGCCTCATGACGAGCGTGCTTTGCTTAATGCAAGCCGCGGCCAGAAGATGGCCAGCGCTGCGAACGGCGTGCCGATCGCCGCCAGGATCGACACGAGGTCCGCCACGTGTGCCCACCAGGGTTTGCTGAACGCAAACTGCCGGTAGCTTGCGAAAGCGAGCGCCTGGCCGGTTTGCGCCGCCGTGAAACTATCGCCCGGCACACAGGCATTGGCGCCTGGAAACACGTAGCACGCGGGATTTTTCAGGTTCAGCTCCAGCCGGCCACCAATGTTCGTCTGATCCGTCACTGGACCTGGATGCAGGTTGCCACGCCGAAACGCTTCCAGCCGGTAGCCGAAAATCGGGTCGTAGCACAATAACGGGGAGGCACCCCAGGCCATCATGTTGCCGCGGTCGGTGGACATGTCCGGCTGGCCGTCGGCTCCCTTTGGAATGACGATCTGCCCGATCGGCGGCGTCTGGCCAACCTTGGTCGAAACGGTCCAGCTCGCCTCGATCGGCCGCGAATTGTAGGCGCCTATGCCGCGGGGCCCGTAATAGCTGCGGTCGCTCGCGAGCAGGCACACGGCAGTCACAACCGCACCGGCGCCGGACCACAGCCAGCGTCGCGCCCCTTGGTCGGCCACAAGCCTGTCCAACGCCCACGCGGCGCCGATGCTAGCGGGCGCCATGTAGGACGCGAACCAGCGCACAAGGCTGCTGGAATTGCGGATAATGGGCAGCAGCTTGAGGAACGCCGTCCAGTAATGGGCATAGGTGTTCATCGCCAATGGCAGCACGAGCAGCGCGGCCATCACTTCCCACAGCACGCGCGTATGGCGGGAGAGTGTCGTTACTTTTCGATGCTGCCAGGCGCGCCAGGCGAGTGCGGCAAACAGGATCAGCGGCACCGGCCCTACCCGATAGTCGAATTCGTGGATTTCCAGGATCAGCCTGCTGTTCACCAAGCTCTGCGTCATGCTTGCGGACGGCCAGAAGAACACGCAACGCAGCGCGATTCCGGCTGCCGACAGGATGTTGGCGAACCCGGGAAGCGGGTAGCTGTCGCGCGGGAGATTGCCCATCAGCGCGAATATCGCGGCAAGTTTGCCGGCGCACAGCGCCAGAGCCAGTGCAAGGCCGCCCGCGGCCCGCAGGCACGCTGGCCTTAGACCGGCCCCGGTGGCCAGTGCGTGCAGCACCGCCAGGATCACTACACTAAAAAGGGCGGCCGGGATGATGACGGCCGTGCCGGCCTGCAGCATTCCCGCCACCAGCACGCCGAACAGCAGGACACGCGCCAGCTCGCCGCGCCGAGATCCCGCAGCGCCGAGCAGGCACACCGCCATCGCCGGCACCCACGCGAACGGGGCAAAACTCAGATGTCCGGCAAGAAAGCGTGCGCAGTAAAACCCATTGAGGCCGAACAGGATCGCCGCGAGGACGCTTGCGGGGCGGCTGCATCCAAACCTGCTTCCCGCGAGGAGATACGTGCCGGCAAACCCGCACGAGGCATAGGCAAAGAACGAGACCTGCACGGCCCGTACTGGCGACACTACGAAACTCAGGAACTGGGTGAGCGAAAGGTAGGCACCTTGCGGATCGGCGTAGAGCGGGGCGCCCGCGCATTCCGAGGGCGTGAACCAGGGCAGGGCGAAGATGGAATTATGCGCATGCCAGAAATCTCCGGCCAGCAGGCTCGGCAGCCAGAAGCCGTAATCGAGGCTCATCATCCCGCCAGCGCCGGGGAGGTAGGCGCCACAAACACTCCATAACACGGCCAGGCAGGCAGCCAGGCAGGTAGAGGGCAGCGCCAGCCGCAGAAAGGTTGCAGGCAAAGTGCGCTCCCGAAGAGGTCGCCGGCGCGTCGTGATGACAGAAGCGTCGGAAGCCGTTCTGGCAGACTTGCCCGCGCCTGCGAAGCGGAGCATTTCTGGCGCGAAGGCTGGAGTGACCTAGATGGCTGAAACGAAACTGCGGGGTGCGGCTGCCCCGAGCACGGCAGAGGGCTTCCTCGCCGACCGGCTTAGCTTCTGGAGCGCGGTGACGAAATTCATGACCAGGATCGCCATCGGTCTGGTCGTTCTTCTGGCGCTGCTTTGGTGGTTTCTAGTCTAGACGGGAGATGGCGGCACGGGTGCAGGCCGGGCGGCCTGAAGGCCCGGCAGCAAACCGGGGCGCATCGAGCGCCCCGGTTCGCGGGATCAGCGCTTGTCGCTGTCGGCGGCGCCGGTCACTGCGTGGCCAGCCGACGAGACGTCCTGGCCGGCGCCGGCCACTGTGTTGCAGGCGCTCAGCAGGGTTGCGGTGCCGAGCAGCAGAACCGCAGCGAAAGTCGTGGCGAGAAAACGGCTCATCATTGAACTCCATGTCTGTTCAGGACCGACGACTGGCCCAGTTCACTTAACGTAACGGACCAGTGTTAGTTCGGCTTGCGTGCTTTCGGGCTGCGCAGGTGATGCATTTCTGCCATCAATCGTGCAGCACCGACAGGCCGGCAATCACCAGCCCGACGAGAAGCAGGGCGAAAACCACGCTGCTGGCCACGAACAGCACGGCCATCCGCACCAGTGTGCCGAATTTTCCGGTGCCATACACGCCGCGCATATGGGCGAACAGATGAACCGGTGCGACCCACAGGAGCAGCTTGGCAGCACCTCCCAGAGGTTGTTCGACGAGCATCACGACAACGATCAGCATTCCCTGGAACGACAGGGAGTGCATCGAGAAAACCAGGTGATCGAAGAGAAAGAACCGCCGACGGAAAACGAAGATGATCGACAGGAGCAACGCCGAAAGCGGCAGCATGAGAAAGGCGAAATTCTCCGCCCGGTCGCGCATCGCCGAGGCGAGTGCGTCGGGGTGGGCCATCGCCCTGCCGAGATGGGCATGCATCCAGTTGGTGAGCCTCGCGTCGAGCCAGGGAGCCAGCCCGAGATGAAGCTCGCTTTGCTGGACCTGCTTCTGCACATCCTCCGGAGCGTGGTCGAAATGGAGAAGGTCGAAATTGTTGCCCGTGTGCCCGCCCACCAGGAACAGCACCAGCAGCACCACCAGAAACAGGCGCAATGGCGGGATCTGTGGTGCACGGCGGCCGGCGAGAAAGTCGCGCGTCAGCCCCGAAGGATTTCGTATCAGCCGGCCGAGCGTGCGCCAAAGCCGTCCATCGGCGTGGAAAAAGCTTTCGAAGGCCTCGCTCGCCAAATGCCAGACGCTGCGATGGAAATCCTGGGTCGATTGGCCGCAGCAATGGCACCACCGGCCTTGCAGCGGGCTGGCGCAGTTGCAGCACGGCGTGCCGAGGGCCACCGCCCCGTGGCGCTCGTGGTTCAGCCGTGGCGATCCGGCCGCGCCGTCCATCGCGTCCCCTGTCAGTTCGACAGAATGATATCCACACGGCGGCTGGCGACGCCAGGCTCTTCACCCGTCTGACCACGGCCGCGTTGCGTGATGTGCGCGGCATCGACGCCGTCCGCCGTCAGTGCGTCGGCTACCCGGCGCGCGCGCTGCTGCGACAGGCGCACATCGTCGGGCTTGCTGCCGACGCTGTCGGTAAAGCCGAGCACCAGCACGCTGCTGTTCGGCGCCTGCTTCTGCGCGGCCGCAGCGTCGGCGACCACCTTGCTGCCGGCCGGTTCGAGCGCTGCGGAGCCTTGGGTGAAATAAACCACATACGGGCGTGCGGCTGCGCTCGGCGGGGGCTGGTTGGCGCAGGCGACCAACGCAAGGGCAGGAAGTGTGGCCAGGATCAGGCGCATGAAGTCTCCTTGTCGGCGAACGGACGCATAGCAGGGCGCCACGGTGCCCGGCGCCTGCTGCCGCCTCATTCTACCTGCGAGCCTTGCGCGCCGCATAGCGTGCGTCGCGTGCGGCCTGCTGTTCAGCCTTGCGCTGCAAGTCGCGCGCGGCCTGCTCGGCGGCGCGCTGTGCTTCCTCGATCGCCCGCAGCCGGGCTTCCTCATCACGCGCGGCCTGTTCGGCGGCCATCCGGCGCGCCTCTTCCTCCTTGGCGACGCGGCGCTCGGCAGCCCGCACCTCGCGCGCTTCGGCAATGGCCCGACGCTCGGCGGCGCGTGCCACAACCAGGGGGTCGTCCGCGGCGGGCTTGCTCTTGAACTTCTCCAGCAAGGCTTTCTTCGCATTGGCGGAGGTCGTCTGGCGTTCGTTGAACTTGTTGTCCTTGAAGGCACCCATCGCGGTCGGCTGATCCTGTCTCGTGAGGCGGCGTGCATACCATGCCGGGCCAGGGACGCCCATGGCGGCTTGGGCATGGCTGAAAACACCGGCCTGCCGACGCCGTTAAAGTGTTGCACAACTTTTCGTGATGTGGTTTGTTTCGGAACTGCAGCAAAAGCAGGTCCGGCATCATGCACCTATTTCGTCTTGCCCGAAGCGGCGCGGCGCCCGCTTCCTTTCTCGCAACGTTCCTGGCGGCCGCGGTTTGCGCGGCTCCGGCGACCGCGCAAACGGCGCCGACGCGCCAGCAAGTGCAGCATGTTCTGCGCCGTTTTTCGTTTTCCGCACCGCCTGAGGCTGTCACCAGCGTCACCGGGACGGGCATCGGCGCCTGGCTGAGCACGCAGACGAACTGGACGGCGTTGGACGACAGCGCGTCGGAGATCGATACGCTGCCAACATCGCTGAACAGCAACGGCAGCTATGCCGACACCGGCGTTTTCGAGCGCATGATCATGCAGCACCTGGTGCTGACACCACGCCAGCTGCAGGCAAAGCTGGAATTGCAATGGCTCGACCATTTCGCCGTGGGCGCCCAGACCGTCAACGATCCTGCCATCATGTATCACTACGACCAGGTGGCGCGCGCAAATGCCCTCGGCAATTTCACCACATTGGTGACCGCGATCGCGCAGGAGCCGGCGATGCTCCTCTGGCTCAACAACAACAACAATATGGGCCCTGTCGCCAACGAGAACTTCGCGCGCGAGCTACTGCAGCTCTACACGATGGGGCTGTATCAGCTCAACGATGACGGCTCCGCCAAACTCGATGCCAACAACAACCCGCTGCCGAACTACACACAGCCCGATGTGCAGGGCGTGGCCAGGGCAATGACGGGTTACGTCGTCAATATCGACTATGCGAACCTCAATCCCGAAGCCCGCTTCGCCGTCAGTTATAATCCGGGCAACCATTATGTCGGAGCGATCCACTTCTTCGGGAAGGCGCATCCGGTTCCGAACGACGGCACTGCAATCGCGTACACGATCAAGCTTGTCTGCGAACAGCCCTCGGTTGCACCTTTCATGGTGACGGAACTGCTCCAGCGCTTCGTCACCGAACATCCGAGCCCACAATACATCAGCCGCATCGTGGCTGTGTGGCGTGCCGCGCAAACCGCGCCCGACCAGTTGGCGCAGGTGGTCACCGCCATCGCCACCGATCCGGAATTCAACAGTGCCTATCACGCGATGGGCAAGCAGCCGGCGGAACTGATCGTCGATGCGCTGCGCATCGTGCCGGGCGCGTTCACGCAGCCGGCCAACCGTCCCGGCGCGTCCATGGTCGGCGCACTCTACAACCTGGGCCAGGAACTGTTCTATCCGCCCACCGTATTCTCGTTCTACCGGCCGGGCTCGCTGAATTCGATCACCAACACCGGCACAGTGCTCAACCGGACCGGCGCTTTCAACGCACTCACCAATCCCGATCCCACCAGCAACCCCAATGTCGATCTCTATATCGACAGCGCAGCGCTGCGCGCGCGCCTTGGCGCCAAACCGACCAGAGACACTATTGCGGCCTATCTGCTGGATGCTTTTCTGGATGGCGGAACGCCGGCGCAGGCGACCCTGATCAGTGCATTTCTGGGACTAAAGCCCAGCGACAACCAGATACGCGGCGCGGTCTGGCTGCTTCTCAACACTCCAGATTATGCGGTGAACTGACATGATGAACCGTCGTAGCGTTCTGCGTGGCCTGGGTGGTATCGCGATGGTGCCGACCTTCATGCAAAGTCTGGCTGCGGAGGAAGCCACCGGCGGGAGCGGCCCGATCCTGGTATGTATCCTGCTTTCCGGCGGCAATGACGGCCTGAACACCGTCGTTCCGCTGCAGCAATATGGCAGCTATGTGAAGCTGCGCACGCCGGGATCCCCGCCGCCCAATCAGGCGCTGGCCTACAGCGAAGGCGCGTTGCAGACGCTGGCGTTCGACGCGACACCCACGAACTCCCCTGGCATGGCCACAACCTATGGCTTCGCACCCGGCATGGACGCGATGCGTTTGCTCTATGCCGAGGGGCATCTTGCCGTCATCGCCGGCGTCGGTCTGCCCAAAGCGGAGACAAACCCGCTCAGCCACCAGAATGGCGTGTGGGACTGGCTGACCGGCCAGATCAATGTGCAGAACACGCCTAGCGCCGGCTGGCTCGGCCTGTCGCTGTCCAAAGCGGGCGGTTCGCTGGGGCCGACCGCCTCGTTCACCGGCGCATCCGCCCTGGTGAACAGCATGACCAACCAGGGGCTCGTCATCAACTCGCCGATGGACGGGTTTGGTGTCGCCTACGGCAACTCCGACGATTACAGCAAGCTCGTCTCTGTCTTCAATCAACTCGCAGCGCAGACGCCAGCCACCAAGACAGGCGCCGTCAATCAGTCGCAGCTCGAAACGGCATTGATGGATATATCGACTGTCAAAACGTACGCGAAGAAAAATCCCGCCAGCAACTACTCCCTGCCGACCTATCTCGATTACCAGCTGCGCGACATCGCCCGCATGATCGAGGCGGGATCGGGTATCCGCGGCTTCTTCGCGAGCCAGGGCGGCTACGATACGCATTCGGCACAGGCGCTCACCCAGCCGATCCTGCTCAACCAGCTTAGCGAATCGCTTGCCCAGTTCTACTACTATCTACAATCCAAGGGGCTTTCCAAGGATGTGGTCGTCATGACGATGTCCGATTTCGGTCGCCGTCCGTTTGCGAACCTGACGTTCGGAACCGACCATGGCGGATCGAGCGTCAGCTTCGTTCTGGGCGATCGGGTGAAGGGCGGCGTGTATGGCGGCTATCCCAGCCTGAAGAAGTTCGATGCCAACCAGAACCTCGCGCTGAGCGTGGATTTCCGGAATGTGCTGAGCGATCTCATTGTCAGCATGGGCGGCAATGCTGCGACGATCCTGGGGCAGACTTGGCCTAGTCTTGGATTCATCTGAGAAAGGACGGCCTTCTTTTTTGAAAAAAGCAAAAGACTTCTGCCTTTTCAGTGTGCCGGGGCGGCGTCCTTGTTCATGCGCGGGAGCAGGAGGGCGAGGGGGATACCTACGGCGCCGACGAGTGTGAGCGCCCAGAAGATGTCTATGTAGCTGAGCATCGCCGCTTGGCCGGTAATTGCGCGCGAGATTGTCGCCAGGTTGGAGCTGAAGCCAAACCCGTTATACGGCGTCACGTGCTCGGCAAGCCGCGCGTGATGGAACTGCTCCCGATAGGCGAGAAGCGTGGTTGTGTAGCTGATGCCGACGCTGCCGCCCAGATTGCGCATCAGGTTGATCAGCGCGGACGCCTCGTTGTTTTTCTCTGGCGCTACACCGATAAGGCTTACGAAGTTGATCGGGATGAACAGAAACGGCAGCCACATCGCCTGCAACGCGCGCACCAGCGAGATGTCCCAGAAGCCGACATACTGGTCGAGTCCCGTGGCATGCCACATTGAAAACGCCGTGCCGATGAACGCCATGCAGATCAGGAATTTCGGCTGGACATATTTACCGGTCACAATGCCGGAGATCGGCATCAGCACGATCGTCGCCAGTCCGGCCGCACCCAGCGTCAACCCCGCCGTCTGCGCGTCGTAGCCCATCAGTTCCTGCGCCATCTGCGGCAGAAGCTGCGTGGACGAGATCAAGATGAACCCCAAGGCGAACATCAGCATCAGGCTGATGGTGAAATTGGGGATGCGCAAAAGCCGGATATTCATCACCGGCTGCTTATGGTTCCACTCCCAGACCATGAGCACGGCAAGCGATACGACGCAGATGGAGCCGTAAAGATTGACGAACGGCGTGCCCCAGCCGCCCTCACGTTCGAACCGGTCGAGCACGAGCTGCAGGAAACCGAAGCCGACAGCCACCAGAACAAAACCGACATAGTCGATGCGCAGCCCGTCCGCGAGCAGTTTGCGGCGCCGCTCCTTCACGGCCTCCGAATCGACCACGAACAGGCCGGTCAGAACCAGGCTCAACAGGCCGAACGGCAGGTTGATCAGGAACACCCAATGCCAGGAATATGCATCTGTCAGCCAGCCGCCGAGCACAGGGCCGATGGCAGGCGCCATCACCACCGTCAGCCCATACAGTGCAAACGCCTGCGCGCGCTGGCGTGGCGGAAACGTATCGGCAAAAATCGACTGTTCCACCGGCGCCAGGCCGCCGCCTCCCAGACCCTGCATCACGCGCCACAAGATAATCTCCTGCAGGCTGCTGGCCGTTGCGCACAGGATCGAGCTCAGCGTGAACAAGCCCACGCAGATCATGTAGAAGCGCTTGCGGCCGATCACGTTGGCCAGCCATCCGCTGATCGGCACGATGATCGCGTTGCTGACCAGATAGCTGGTCAGGATATAAGTGCTCTCGTCCTGGCTCGCGGCCAGGCTTCCTGCGATATGACGCAAGCTCACGTTGGCGATCGTTGTGTCGAGCACCTCCATGAACGTCGCGATGGAAACGATCACCGCGATCAGCCACGGGCTGCGATCGCCGGCCGCGGAATATGGAAGCGCCTCGTCGGATTGCGCCATCTCAGCGCACCTTGATGCTCGGCTCCACCGACATGCCCTGCGCCAACGCGTATTTGGTGCAGGCCTCGGCATCGTCGAACACCAGCTTGACCGGCAGCCGCTGCACGACTTTCACGTAATTGCCGGTGGCGTTCTCGACCGGCAGGCTGCTGAAAACAGCACCCGTCCCACTCTGCAAGCTGTCGACATGCGCCTGCAACTTCGCATCCGGAAACGCATCCACGTGAATGCGCGCGCCAAGTCCCGGCCGCATCCGCGCGAGCTGATTTTCTTTCAGGTTGGCAGTCACCCAGCATTCCGGCTGCACGATTGCCAGCAAGGCCTGGCCCGACACCACGTAATTGCCCAGTTCCACCGTCCGCCGTGCGACGCGTCCAGGAGCGGGTGCGACGATATGCGTGTATTCAAGCTGCAACCTGGCTTCGGCGATATTGCTGTCGGCTGTACGCAGCGCGGCCTGCGCCGCCGTCACCTGGGCACGCGCCACATCCAACTGCGCACGCGCCCCGGCTTCCACCTTGCGCGATGCCTCAAGTTTCGCGGACATGCTGTTGTTGCTCGACCGCGCCTGGTCGATCTGCTGCTGGGTAATCGCCCGCGGATTGATCGCGGTGTAGCGCGACAGATCACGGCCCGACTGGAACACGTCGGCCTCCGCCGCGCGTATGTTGGCGGCATCCTGTGCAATTTCCGCCTGCCTTACGCCGACGGTAGCCTGCGCCTGTAGAAGCTGGGCGGCCGCCTGGTCGCGCTGTGCCACCATCTGGTCCAGGCGGGCCTGCACGTCACGCGGATCGAGTTCGACCAGAAGCTGCCCGGCGCGCACAACTTCGTTGTCGCGGACGAGCAGCTTGACGACGCGGCCGGCGATCTGAGGTGACACCTGCGAGACATGGCCATCGATGAATGCGTCGTCCGTGGACACATATTGCCGCGCATCGAGCCAGTAGAACACGCCGCCTGTCACGAGAGCAGCCAGCACCAGGACGATGATCACCGTGCGCAGCCAGCGCCGCTTCGGCGGCGGTTTGGGAGCGTCGTCGAACCCGATCAGCTTGCGTGGTGTCTGCTCGTCCATCGATCACCTGCTCGACCCAACCGTGCGATGCACCTAGACTGACTGAACGGTTCGGTCAACCGCGCGCACAAGCAGGGTTGCGCGTCGGTGTGTGCGCGACCTAAGCGGCAGGTTTCATTGCTTCAATCGACTTGGTGATGATGGCGTGCGCTTCCTCAAGCGTGCCAAAACCCTCGACCTTCACCCACTTGCCTGGCTCGAGCGCCTTGTACGTCTCGAAGAAATGCGTGATGATCTCGCGCGTGATGGCCGGAAGATCGTGCACCGTGCGTACCTCCTTATAGAGGGGGTGCACCTTGTCGTGCGGCACGCAGATGATTTTCTCGTCCATCCCGGCTTCGTCGCGCATATGCAAAACGCCGATGGGGCGGGCGCGCACCACCGCGCCGGGGACGATGGCAGCCGGCACCAGCACCAGCGCGTCGGTCGCGTCGCCATCGTCGGCGAGGGTGCCGGGGATGAACCCATAGGCGGCCGGGTAGGCCATCGGCGTGAAAAGGAAGCGGTCGACCACCAGGCCGCCGGTGTTCTTGTCCACTTCGTATTTCACGTTGGAGCCCTGCGGGATCTCGATGACCACGTTGATGTCGTCCGGCGGAGCCTTGCCGGTGGACGTGTGCAGCGTGTTCATTGAGGTGTCCTTCGAGCGGAGAGCAGCGGAGACCTACTGAGGCAGGGGGGAGTCGTCAACGTGGATGGTGCGGCGCAGCAAGGGAAGAAAGCAGTCCTTTTTTGGAGAAAAGGACCAAAAACTTCTGTTCCGCTGTCGCGTGCTCGCCTGGAGCGTACGCCAACTTGCAAAGGTTTTTGGTCCTTCCTCAAGAAAGGACTGCTTCCCTCACTTCACTCCAGCCAACACCGCCAGCAACAACAGCGCCACAATATTGGCGATCTTGATCATCGGATTGACCGCCGGCCCCGCCGTATCCTTATACGGATCGCCCACGGTATCCCCAGTCACCGCCGCCTTGTGCGCGTCGGACCCTTTGCCGCCGTGATTGCCTTCTTCGATATACTTCTTGGCATTGTCCCACGCGCCCCCGCCCGAGGTCATCGAGATGGCCACGAACAATCCGGTCACGATCGTGCCGAGCAGCATCGCACCGAGCGCGCTGAATGCGCTGGTCCGGCCGCCAAAGAAATCCACCACGAAATACAGCACGATCGGCGCCAGCACCGGCAGCAGCGAGGGGACGATCATTTCCTTGATCGCCGAACGCGTCAGCAAATCGACCGCGCGGCCGTAATCGGGCTTGGCGGTGCCTTCCATGATGCCGGGTATCTCGCGGAACTGGCGGCGCACTTCCACCACCACGGAACCCGCCGCGCGGCCCACCGCCGTCATGCCCATCGAACCGAACAGGTATGGCAGCAGCCCGCCGATGAACAGGCCGATCACCACGTAGGGATCCTGCAGCGAAAACGAGACGTTCAGCGTCGGGAAATAGTGCCTGAGGTCCTGCGTATAGGCCGCGAACAGCACCAGCGAGGCCAAGCCCGCCGAGCCGATCGCATAACCCTTGGTCACCGCCTTTGTGGTGTTGCCCACCGCGTCCAGCGCATCGGTCACGCGGCGCACATCGGGCGGCAATTCCGCCATCTCGGCGATACCGCCGGCATTGTCCGTCACCGGCCCATAGGCGTCGAGTGCGACCACCATGCCGGCCAGCGCCAGCATCGTGGTGGCCGCAATCGCGATGCCGAACAGCCCGGCGGCGTTGTAGGACGCGATGATGCCGACGCAGATCACCAGCACGGGAAGCGCTGTGCTCTCCATCGAAATCGCCAGGCCCTGGATGACGTTGGTACCGTGGCCGGTGGTCGACGATTGCGCGATGGAGCGCACCGGCCGGTATTCGGTCGAGGTATAATATTCGGTGATCCACACCAGCAGGCCGGTGACCGCGAGGCCCACGATGGCGCAGATGAACAGGCTGGTGCCGGTCACGCTAATCGCCTGGCCCTGGATCTGGGTCGTGAAGCCGGTTGCGAGCTGGAGCACCACGGCAATCGCCGCAGCCGAAAGCACGCCGGTCACCGCGAGGCCCTTGTAGAGCGCGCCCATGATGTTGGTGCCGCCGCCCAGGCGAACGAAATACGTGCCGATGATGGTGGTGATGATGCACACGGCGCCGATCATCAGCGGCAGCTTCATCAGCGTGTCCGCGGCGGCGCCCGAAAACAGGATGTTCGCCAGCAGCATGGTCGCCACCATGGTCACCGCATACGTCTCGAACAGGTCGGCCGCCATGCCGGCGCAGTCGCCCACGTTATCGCCCACGTTGTCGGCGATCACGGCCGGGTTGCGGGGGTCGTCCTCGGGAATGCCGGCTTCGACCTTGCCCACAAGGTCCGCGCCCACATCGGCGCCCTTGGTGAAGATGCCGCCGCCGAGGCGCGCGAAGATGGAGATCAGGCTGGCGCCGAAGGAGAGGCCCACCATCGCCTCCATCACCGGGCGCAGATCGGCGCCGGGCGCGGTCGTCGCACGCAGGAAGAAGTAGTAGCCGGCGACGCCCAGCAGCCCCAGGCCCACCACCAGCATGCCCGTGATGGCACCCGAGCGGAACGCGACATCAAGGCCGGCGGCAAGCCCGTTGCGGGAGGCCTGCGCGGTGCGCACGTTGGCGCGCACCGAGACGTTCATGCCCACGTAGCCGGCCAATCCCGAGAGCACGGCGCCGATGACGAAGCCAATGCCGACATGCAGACCGAGCAGCAGGCTGAGGATGACCAGGATGACGACGCCGACGATGCCGATGGTGGTGTATTGCCGGTTCAGATAGGCGCGGGCGCCTTCCTGGATGGCGGTCGCGATCTCCTGCATCCGCGCCGAGCCTGCGTCCGCCGCCAGCACGCGCCGTGTGGTCAGCCCGCCATAGAGGAGGGCAATCAGCCCGCACAGCAAAATGCCGATATCGCCAGTCGTCATACTGCTTCAGCTCCCGAGTATCGTTCTGATAGCAACGCGAAAATCGCGGTTTTGTCCGCTTATGCGTCTGACCTGTGGCAGAGTGGCCGACACTGTGCAACCGGCTGTCCGAACGCGCTCGTCGTGGTGGGCGCAGTTGCATCGGCCGTGGAGTTGGTGTTTGTGCCGCGCTTCGGGCGCGCACGCGCTGCGACCAGACGCGCCTGTAGCTCAACTGGTTAGAGCGGGCCGCTCATAACGGCTTGGTTGCGGGTTCAAGTCCTGCCGGGCGCATGTCTGAGGAAGGAAGCAGTCCTTTTTCGAAAACAGGACCAAAAAACTTCTGTTCCGCTGTCACGAGGCCCGTGATGAGCACGCGACTGCCGGATAGAAGTCTCTTGCTTCTTTTCTCAGAAAAGAAGGCCTTCCTTAACTCCGCTGATCAATCAACGCCCGCCGCTTCAAATCCTGCTGCAACTGCCGCGACGCCAACTCAACCCGTTCCTCGAGCAACTGGTTGGCAATGTCGTCGCGCGTCATCGCCGCCATGTTCTTCTGTTCGCGCTTGCACACCATCACGACAAGTATGCCGTCGCCGGTCACCAAGGCCTTGCTCGCCTCGCCCTCCTTGAGCGAGCCGAGCAAATTCTGCATTGCGGTGCCAAGCCGGTCGAGCCGAACCTCGCCCGGGTCGGACGCGCGCACGCTGCCCGCCGCCTTGTTGGCCGCCTCGATGTCGCTGCAGCTATGCGCCGTCTTCGACAATTCCTGGCCATCGGCAAGCGCCTTGCGCTGCTCCGGCGTGGGATTCTGCGGATCGAGCGCCGAGCCGAACTTGTAGAACGCCTGGCGCAAATTCAGCACCGTCGCCTGGTCCGAACCCACCAGGCGCTTCTCCTGCAGCGTCACCACATCGAACCCGCCGGCCACCCGTACCGGGTTGGTCACCGCCCCCACCGGCATCTGCGTCACTACCGCGGCCACCGCCGGGTCGAGCTGGTCGGCGCGCATCCAGCCGAGCGAGCCGCCTTCGAGTGCCGTCTGGCTCTGGCTGAATTCGGCGGCCACGATGCCGAACGGCGCGCCCGCGTGAAGCTGCTGGATGACCGTGTCGGCGAACTTGCGCGCGTCGCTCTGGTGTGCGGGGTCTTCGGACGCGACGAATATCTCGCTCAGGCGGTATTGCGGCTGACCCTGCTGTTCGTGGAACAGTTTTTCCTGCTCGGCGATCTCGCTTTGGGTGATCCGACCGCGTTCTGACAATTCCTGCCGCAACACGCGCGTCCAGCCGAGCTGGGTGCGTATCTGGTTGATCAGCGTGGACGGCGAGACGCCCTGGCCGGTCAGTTTCGCCTGCAGCCCGCCCGGCGGCAGGCCGTTACGCTTCTCGATGTCGCCGATCGCGTGCGCCACATCCACATCAGGCACGGCAATCTTGCGATGTTGAATTTCCTGCAGGCGCAACCTGTCGTCGATCAGTTCGCGGGTAATCTGCGGGCGGAGCAGCCGCAGCGTGTCGGGCGCGATCGACTGGCCGGTGGTGAGCGCGAACAGGCGCGCGCGGTTGGTCACGTCCGCCTGCGTGATGACCTCGCCGTTGATGACGGCGACGATGCCGTCCGCCGGTGCCGGCTCGGCGTGCGGCGCGGTCGCCGGCGTTTTCGCAACGTGCGAGAGCGGGGCTGCCAATGCGGGCAGCGCGACACTTGCAAGCAAAGCCAGGAGCAGCGGGCGCATGAAAAAACCTCTCAAATGATCGGGCAGCCGGAATTCGATCTCAACCATTCACCCCAAGTCCGCCGATCGTCTTCAGCGTAAGGCTGAACAGGATCGTTGTGTTGCCGTTATCCCCGGCGATGGAGGTGAATCGCCGATTGGCGAAGATATCGAAGATGATGCACTCGTTTTCCCATTTCAGGTTGGCGCCCGCGCCGATCATCTGGCCGGTCTGCACGTCGCGCACCGCATTGCCACCGACCGTGAAATTACCAAGATGGCTGGATGCGCCCAGCGAGATTTCGGAACGTGGCGTGAAGAAGCTGAGCGGCACTCCGGAAAGGAATATGTTGGGGCTGCGCGGATTGAAGTATCCCGGCAGGTTTATGTTCTGCAGATAGAGCTGATAGGGGTCGGTGGAGCTGTAGATATAGCCGACATTGACCTTCAGCAGAGGGTGCCCCGCGGTCGCTATCGCATCGGCGAAACGGATATCGCCATTGGTGTGGTCGACGCGCGTGCGGGCGACGAAGTCCACCCACTTGTTTGGGTAGTAACTGACGCGCCCGACGACATCGGACAGATGCTTGCCGCGCTCGAAGCCGTTCCAGGGCTGAAAATCCGGATACAGGTTGGCGTCGATATGCTGCTGGTAGGAGACGCCCAGCAATCCCTCGATCCGCTGGCCGGTGACGATGTCCCATTCGCCGCGCACGGCCGCATTCACACGCACGCCGCCGTCGAACCGGTCGAACCCGCCGAAACGGTTGAGCTGGAACAACGTCGAATCGGTGAATTCGTAATCGAGGCTGTCCTCGTTGGGCACACGGTCGCGCAGGCTGTTGCCGTGCTGCGGCGCCGCGATCACCTGCACGATCGGCTCGACAATCTGGTAGCCGAAAATACCGTCGCTGCGCACGAACGGCCAGTTCACCCGCAACGCTGCCTGCGCCTGCCCGGTCACTCCGGTGCTGTGGCTGAAATCACGATAGTTGGGTTGCGCGTTCAGCGACGTCGCATTGTAGGCGACCCCCACACCTTGCAGGGTGAACAGCCATTTGTCACCCAGCCGGCCGGTGAACGGCCGGTTCCATTCCGCACGCACCGCAGCCTGCTGGTCGTTGGTGCCGAGATCGCGCAGCACGTCCCATTCTGTGGTGTCGATGGTCAATCTGCCGCCGAGCGCATCGGGTTGCCCGAAATAGCTGTATTGATAGCGCGGCAGCACGTAAGGCAGCAGGTTCTGGCTGATGGTGGCGTTCAGGCCTTGATAGGCCCGCACATCCAGCTTGGCATACGAGCCAACGCCGAAACCTTCGATATAGACGCTGGAGGAAAGCAGATTGGCGCCGTATCCGGGCACCTGGAAATCGCGCAGGTACGAGACCGAACTGCCCAGATTTATGTCGAATCCATAGCGCCAGGTGTCGTTGTAGTCGAATACGCCATGGCCGAAGAAGTAGCCGGCGATCTGCTCCTTGCTGCCCGGAATGGTGACATCGCGATCGCGCGCGATCGCGCCGTCGAGCCGCAGCGTGCCGTTGTTGAACAGCCGGTTATACAGCACCTCGAGCTGCGGCCCCTGCTGGGTCGCTGCCGTGGCGGTGAACGTCGCGTCGGACTGCCCGTCGATGACGAGGTAATACGGCACACGCACGAAGCTGCCGAGATAATGGTCGCTGGCGCCGATGCTGGGCGCGAGCAGGCCGCTCTGCCGCTTCACCGATGGATCCGACATCGAGAAATACGGCAGGTAGAACACCGGAAAGCCGTAAGCATCCAGATAGGCGTCGCGATACTCGATGCGCTTGTTCTCGAGGTCCTGCACGATCGAATTGGCACGTATTTGCCACAGCGGCTCGTGTTCGGGGTGTTTGGCGCACACGTTGCAGGCGGAATACACGCCGCGGCTCAGCGTGTTCAGCTTGCCGTCCGTGCGTCGTGCACCATTGGCCGCCATGCGCGCATTCTGCTGCATCAGCGACCGCATGCCGGTCAGCACGCCCTGCTTCATGCCCTGGCTCAGCTCGGCATAGTCGGCGAACAGCACCTGCCCGTCGGGCTCGACGATGATCACATGCCCGTAAGCCGCAGCCACGTTCGTGTTGCGGTCGAATGTGACGCGGTCGGCGCGCAGGAAATGGTCGTTCTGCCAGGCCTCCACATGCCCGTCCGCGGTCACCAGCCCATCCTGCTTGTCGTAGGTCACGCTGTCGGACTGGAACGTCACCGGCTGGTTGCCGGAGAGCGGCTCCTTCGAGAGATCCACAGTCGGGAAATGCTGGATCGCCACCGGGTGGTATTGCGCAAACCCGGCGCCCGCCCACGCCCAGGCACCTGCCATCCCGATCAGCGGCGCCAGAGTTAGCGACGCACGACAGGGCAAACGCGTGCCCCTCATCAGCCGTCCTCGAGATGGAGCAGCAGCGCCACAGACAGCATCAGCCCGGCACCCGCCGGCGCCCAGGCGGCCAGCACGGCGGGTAGCGCGCCCGATTGTCCGAACTCCTCGGCGACCTTGCTGATGGTGAACAACACAAACCCCGCCGCCACGCCCGACCCGACCATACGGGCCACGCCCCCCCTGCGTGTCTGACGCATGGAGAAGCCGGCGGCAACCAGCGCCATCGTGCCACAGAGTAACGGCAGTGCCAGAAGCGCCTGGAAATGCAGCCGGTGCCGCACCGAAGAGAAGCCAGCGCCCTCGAGCAGCCGGATGAACCCCGGCAGGGCCCACACCGAAAGTGTCTCCGGCGACTGGAAGCTCTCCTGCACCCG
The DNA here is from genome assembly GCA_963848205.1 of uncultured Alphaproteobacteria bacterium. Classification (GTDB taxonomy): domain Bacteria; phylum Pseudomonadota; class Alphaproteobacteria; order Acetobacterales; family Acetobacteraceae; genus BOG-908. The sequence continues at coordinate 421,695 of CAWKCV010000005.1, forward strand.
GTGCGCGGTCAGGTTCGTCGCCAGCTTCATCTCGCCCACCTGCACCGGCAGATGGTCGGGCGTGATGGTGCGCGCTCCCGAAAACCGCCAGGCGCCGTGGCCGAGCACGGCATGCCGTGCCTCCACGCGGCTGAGCAGATGATCGGCCGCATCGAGCCGGAAGACGCTGATATCGCCGGCCGCCACCACCTTGCCCTGCAGCGCCACGTCGCGCGCATGGATGATCGCCACACCCTGCGGGTCCAGCCCATGGTCGGCCTGGCGCAGCCAAAGCTGGCCGCCGCTGAGGCTGAGCGGCCCGCTGCTATGGCGCAAATACACGTCGTCGAGTGCGGCGGCGCGCGCGAACATCACCGACGAGAGGGGCGACAGGCCCGCGCTGGCCAGCAGCCCCAACCCGATGGCCGAGAGCACGGGCAGCGTGAGGAACTGCCAGGCCGAGACGCCGGAGGCTCGCGCCACGATCAGCTCGGACGAGCGCGTCAGCCGCCAGAACGCAATGATGCCGCCGAGCAGCACTGCGAACGGCAGGATCTGCAGCATGTAGTAAGGCAGCCGCAGCAAGGCGATGCCTACCACCAGCCCGAACCCCACATCCGTCCGCAGCGCCGCGCGGCGCAGCAGCTCGATGAAGTCGAACAGCATCACCAGCAGCGAGAGGGCGGAGAGCATCGCCAGCGCCGCCCAGGTGAACTGGCGGGCGATATACAGCGACAGCGTGAGTGCGAACTTCACCGGCGGCGCTTCAGGCCAGGCCCGGCGGCGTGTGTGCGGCGATGGCGCGCGGCCCGGGCGTGCGCGGCGTGCGGCGATGCCCGGCCTTGCCGGCGAGCAGCCCCGGCATGAACAACACCCAGGCGCACGCCAGGCCCGGCAGCAGCGCCTGCGCCCAGATCAGTGGCACCAAGGCAGGATGCCGCGCCGCCAGGCTCTGCGAGGTCAAACCCACCGCCAACAGCCCGACCATCGCCAGCACGGCCACCAACGGACGCCACAAATTGCCCGCGCGCCGGAAACTGCCGGTCAGCACCGAGGCGAGGGCCACCAGGGTGAAGCCGATCGTGGTCAGCGGCTGGGTCAGGCGTCGATGTGCCTCCACCAGATATTTGCCCGCATCGCCGCGCGCGACCACCTCGGGCGCCGGATGCAGCAGCTCGCCCAGGCTCAGCTCCGAATCGTCGCGCGCGCGCTGCGCGTCCTCGCCATGGCCGCTGCTCGCCAGCTCGACCGTGTCCTCGGCAAACGTCAGCACGTCCAGCCGCCCGGTCTTGCCGTCGATCTCCTGGCGCGACCCGTTCTCCAGCAGCACGCGCGGCGTATCGCCATCGGCCACCAGCCGGCCTGACTCGGCCAGGATCGTCGCCCGCGTGTTCGCCTGCCGGTCGTCCTCCACCATGATGCCGTGCAGCGTGCCCTCGGTATCGCGCGAGCGTACGTACACCGTCAGCTGGTCGGATATCGCGGTGAACACGCCCTCCTGCAGCAGAAAGGCCGCCACCTTGTTGCGCAGCTCGAACTGGAATTCCTTGAATTCCGTATTGCTCGCCGGCACCACATAAAGGTTCAGCACGAAGCCCAGCGACATCGCAAGGCAGGCCGCCATCAACGCCGGCCGCGACAAGGCCCAGGGCGAAAGGCCGGCCGCCCGCATCACCGTCAGTTCGCGGTCGCCCAGCAGCCGCTGATAGACGAAGAATTGGACCGCGACGAAGGTGGTGATCGGCAGGATCACGGCCACGAAATTCGGGATCAGCAGCCCGGTCAATTGGATGAAGATACGCAGGCTGAGGCCGCGATTGACGACCAGCTCGACGAACCGCAGCGACTGGGTGAGCCAGATCAGCGCCACCAAGGCGGTGGTGACCGCGGCCAGAGAGGCCAGCAACTGGCGCAGGATGTAGCGGTCGAGCTGGGTGATTGTCGGGCGGGCTGGCATTTCGGGGGGGAGTGTAGCTTGGGTTGGGGTGGTGGACAAAGGCGAGGCACGCAGTCCTTTTTTGAGAAAAGGACCAAAAAATCTTGCGTATCGGAGAGTGGCGGCGTCAGCGGAGTATCTTGCCGGGGTTCATCAGCCCTGCGGGATCGATCGCCTGCTTGACTTTGCGCATAAGGTCCATCTCCGGCCCAGCGCGCCACTCCGCCAGCAAGCCGGTTTTGAGCTGGCCCACGCCGTGCTCGGCCGAGAAACTGCCGCCCAGCGTTCGCGCCACTTCCGTCACGGCATCGACCAGCGCATCCACTCTGACTGGCGTCAGCCTCGTCGAGCTAATCAGGTTGAAATGGATATTGCCATCGCCCGCATGACCGAAATCCGCGATGCGAATGTCGGGTGACAGCACCCGGCACGCCGCGCTTGCCTCGGAGACAAACGCAGGTATCGCCGAAATCGGAACCGAGACATCGTTCTTGATATTCTGCCCGGCGCGCGCCTGCGCTTCGGCCTGGCTCTCCCGTAGCCGCCAGAGCGAGGCACGCTGCGCCTCGCTGCCGGCCACCACCGCGTCGGTGATGATGCCAGCCGCCAACGCCTCTTCCAGCAAACTTGCCAGCCGGTCGCGCAAACATGCTTGCCGGTCCGACGAGGCAAGCTCGATCAGCGCATAAGTCGGAGAGGGCGCGCCCATCGGATCGGCGCAGCCCGGGATATGCGCGACCGCCATGCCCAGCGCGGTCGCCGACAGATATTCGAACGCATGCAGCGACGCCTCGTCCGCCGCACGCACCTGCCGCAACAGCGCGATCACCGCGTTCATCGTCGGCACCGCGCAGAATGCCACCTCGCGCTGCACGGGCGCGGGCACCAGCCGCAAACAAGCCGCCGTTACTATGCCCAGGGTGCCCTCCGCGCCGATGAACAACTGGCGCAGCGCCAGCCCCGTATTGTCCTTCCGCAACCGCCGCAACCCGTGCCAGATCTCGCCGCCCGGCAGCACCACCTCCAGCCCCAGCACCTGCTCGCGCATGTTGCCGTAGCGCAGCGTGCTGTTGCCGCCGGCATTCGTCGCGATCATCCCGCCAATCTGCGCCGACCCGCCGCTCGCCAGGCTTACCGGCAGCGCCATCCCCTGCGCCGCCGCGGCCGCGCGCGCCGCGTCCAGCACCACACCCGCCTCGGCCACCATCACCATATCCGCCGCATCCGTGTCGCGTATGCGGCACAGGCGATCCAGCGCGATCGCCACCTCGCCTCCGCGCGGCGTCGCCCCGCCGCACAGCGACGTATTTCCGCCCACCGGCACGATCGGCGTTCCATGCGCCGCGCACACTGCGACACAGGCGGCGATCTCGGCGGTGCTTGCTGGATGAACGACGGCCAGGGCCTCGCCGGTGAATAGGCCGCGCCAATCCGTCAGGTGCACGGCTTCCTGCACCGGGGTTATGGCGGATAGCGCGGTCAGGAGAGACATAAGGAAGAGTTCTTCTTTGAAAAAAAGAGCCAAAAACTTTTGGTCCTCTGAGCCGCTTTGTTGAAACGGGCGCAGCCGGAAATCAAAAGTTCTCTGGTCCTTTTTTTCAAAAAAGGACTTCTTCCTTGCCTGCCTTATGCCCAAATACCGACAAGTCGTGTCGCCTTGAGAGGGGCACGAAGAAAGCTGTCGCCTGAAAGGGACACATCATGGATCTCGAAAAACTCACCGAACGCACACGCGGCTTCCTGCAAGCCGCGCAGACCATCGCCATCCGCGAATTTCACCAGAAACTCACCCCCGAGCACCTGCTCAAAGCGCTGCTCGACGACGAGGAAGGTGCCGCCAGCGGCCTCATTCGCGCCGCCGGTGGTGACGCCGCCCGCGTGCGCACCGCCAACGACGCCTCCCTCGCGCGCATCCCGAAGGTGCAGGGCGCCGGCGCCGGCGCCCCGCAAGCCACGCCCGACCTGGTGCGTCTGCTCGATGCGGCGCAGCAGCAGGCCCATGCAGCCGGCGACGAATATGTGGCGCAAGACCGGGTGCTGGCCGCTCTGGCCACCAGCGACACCGATGCCGGCCGCGCGCTGCGTGGCGCGGGCGCCAATCCGCAAACCATCGAGCGCGCGCTGGCCGACATCCGCAAGGGCCGCAAGGTCACAAGCCCGAATGCCGAACAGGGCTTCGAGGCGCTGAAGAAATACACCAAGGACGTCACCGAGCAGGCGCGTTCGCAGAAGCTCGATCCGGTCATCGGCCGCGACGAGGAAATCCGCCGCACCATCCAGGTGCTTGCCCGCCGCACCAAGAACAATCCGGTGCTGATCGGCGAGCCCGGCGTCGGCAAAACCGCCATCGTCGAAGGCCTCGCCTTGCGCATCGTGCGCGGCGATGTGCCAGAAGCGCTGAAGAACAAGCGCGTTCTCTCGCTCGACATGGGCGGCCTCGTCGCCGGCGCGAAATACCGCGGCGAGTTCGAGGAACGTCTCAAGGCAGTGCTGAAGGAAATCGAATCCGCCGAGGGCCAGGTGATCCTGTTCATCGACGAAATGCACACGCTCGTCGGCGCCGGCCGTGCCGATGGCGCGATGGATGCCAGCAACCTGCTCAAACCTGAACTCGCCCGCGGCGCGCTGCATTGCATCGGGGCCACCACGCTTACCGAATACCGCAAGCATGTGGAAAAGGATGCAGCCCTCGCCCGTCGCTTCCAGCCGGTGTTCGTCGGCGAGCCGAGTGTTGCCGACACCATCAGCATCCTGCGCGGCATCAAGGAAAAATACGAACTGCACCACGGCGTGCGCATAGCCGACGGCGCGCTGGTTGCGGCCGCCACACTCAGCAACCGCTACATCACCGACCGCTTCCTGCCCGACAAGGCGATCGACCTGATGGACGAAGCCGCCAGCCGGCTGCGCATGGAAGTGGACAGCAAACCCGAGGAACTCGACGAACTCGACCGCCGCCTCATCCAGCTCAAGATCGAGCGCGAGGCCCTCAAGCGCGAGGACGATTCCGCCTCACGCGAACGCCTCGAACGGCTCGAACGCGAACTGGCCGAGATCGAGGAACGCAGCACCGCGATGACGGCCGCCTGGAAGTCGGAAACCGAGAAGGTCGCCGGCACCCAGAAGCTGAAGGAACGGCTCGACCAGGCCCGCGGCGAAGTCGAAGTCGCCCAGCGCAGCGGCCAGCTCGCCCGCGCCTCCGAGCTGCTCTACGGCGTCATTCCCGACCTGCAACGCCAGATCGAAGGCAGCCAGGCCGGCGGCAAGCTGGTCAACGAGGCGGTCACCGCGGAGAGCATTGCGGGCGTCGTCAGCCGTTGGACCGGCGTACCGATGGAGCGGATGCTCGAAGGCGAGCGCGCCAAGCTGCTGCGCATGGAGGACGAACTCCGCCGCCGCGTCATCGGCCAGGAAGACGCGCTGCGCGCCGTCAGCAACGCCGTCCGCCGCGCCCGCGCAGGTCTCGGCGATCCGAACCGGCCGATCGGCAGTTTCCTCTTCCTCGGGCCCACCGGCGTCGGCAAGACGGAACTGACCAAGGCGCTCGCCGCCTTTTTGTTCGACGACGAGCGCGCCTTGCTGCGTATCGACATGAGCGAATTCATGGAGAAGCACGCCGTCGCCCGCCTCATCGGCGCCCCGCCCGGCTATGTCGGCTACGAGGAAGGCGGCGTGCTGACCGAATCCGTCCGCCGCCGCCCCTACCAGGTGATCCTGTTCGACGAGGTGGAGAAAGCCCACGAAGACGTCTTCAACGTGCTCCTCCAGGTGCTCGATGACGGGCGGCTGACCGACGGGCAGGGGCGCACGGCCGATTTCCGCAACACCATCATCGTGCTCACCAGCAATCTCGGCAGCGACATTCTGGCCAACATGCCGGACGGCGAGCCGATGACGATGGCGCACGCCCAGGTGATGCGCGTGGTGCGCGAGCATTTCCGCCCCGAATTCCTCAATCGTCTGGACGAGATCATCACCTTCCGGCGCCTCGCCCGTGCCGACATGGCGACCATCGTCGACATCCAGCTCCAACGCCTGCGCGACATGCTCGCCGACCGCAAGATCAGCCTGGAACTGGACCAGACAGCGATGGATTGGCTGGCCAACGAAGGCTACGACCCGATCTACGGCGCGCGGCCCCTCAAGCGGGTCATTCAGCGATCGATCCAGAATCCGTTGGCGACTTTGCTGCTGGATGGGTCGATCCACGAGGGCGAGCAGGTAAGGGTCTCGGCGGGGATGGACGGGCTTTCGATCAATGGGCGGGTGGAGGAGACGGTTTAAGGAAGCAGTCCTTTTTTGAAAAAAAGGACCAAAAAACTTCTGTTCCGCTGTCGCGATGCTCACGACGGGCACGCGATAGCGGAGCAAAAGTCTTTTGCTTCTTTTCTTCAGAAAAGAAGGCCTTTACGGCCCACCTATGAGCCACTCCCCCGAAGCCCTGCGCCGCGCCACCGAGCAAGCCTCCATCCTGGCCCAGGCGCTGCCGTTCCTGCGCCGCTACGCGGGTGCCACCACCGTCATCAAATACGGCGGCCACGCGATGGGCAATCCGGAGCTGGCCACCGATTTTGGCCGCGACATCGCGCTGCTCAAGCAGGTCGGCGTGAACCCGGTCGTCGTCCATGGCGGCGGCCCTCAGATCAACGCCATGCTCGCCCGCCTGGCCATCAAGAGCGAATTTGTCGACGGGCTGCGGGTGACCGACGCCGCGATGGTCGAAGTCGTCGAGATGGTGCTGGCCGGCAGCGTCAACAAACAGGTGACCGAACTCATCAACCGCGCCGGCGCGCTGGCGGTCGGCATCTCGGGCAAGGATGGCGGTCTCATCCGCGCCCGCAAACTCACACGCACCACCATCGATCCGGACAGTCACATCGAGCATGTGCTCGATCTGGGTTTTGTGGGGCAGCCCGAACATGTGGACGTCCGCGTCATCCACGCGCTGACCGGCTCGGGGCTGATCCCGGTGATCGCGCCCGTGGGTCTGGGCGCCGATGGTGAAACCTACAACATCAATGCCGACGATGCGGCCGGCGCGATTGCCGGCGCGCTGCACGCGACCAGGCTGCTGATGCTGACCGACGTCGCCGGCGTGCTGGACCGCGACGGCAACCTGATCGCCGAATTGAGTGCGGAGGAGGCGCGCCGCCTGATTGCCGACGGCACGATCAGCGGCGGCATGATACCGAAGGTCGAGAACTGCCTGGAGGCGCTCACGCTGGGCTGTAACGGCTGCGTCATCCTGGACGGCCGCATTCCGCACGCGGTGCTGCTGGAATTGTTCACCGAAGCCGGCCCCGGCACGCTGATACGCCGCTGAAACGAGATGGGCGGCACGCGATGCGTGCCGCCCATCCGGTCTCAGGCCTGATTAATGGCCGGAGACGATGGTGGTCGTCGCTACCGTGGCCACACAGCCCGGAGATACCGTGTCGCTCGCCGGAATCGACACGGTGGTCGACCCGATGCCGGTGTTCTTGTCTTCGATCGTCGTGTGGAACGTGAAGGTGACGGGTTGCGCCTTGATGTCGCCGTTCACCGTATCGACCGCGCATTGTGCGGTCACGGTCCAGCCATCCAGGCCGGTTGCCGGCACGGCGGGGAAGCGGTTGCAAAGCTGCAGGAAACCACTGGCCGGCGTGTAGAGGTTGAAACCGGTACGGCTGACGCCCGGGTAGGAGAACCGGCTGTTGCTTTTGCTGCCGGCCACGAGGCCTGCGGCCATGCACTTGCCGTTGTCGCTGGCGACGGTGCCGATGCTTTTATAGGTGCCGGTGGCAAGGACGACCTGCGCGTGGGCAGCCCCCGCCACAAGCCCGGCGGCCGCGAGGCCGAAAACGAAATTCTTCATCTGCTAGGTTTCCTTTGAAGCTGTCATGAAGCAGGCAGACCGAGGGGTCGTAAGACCCCGGCTTGCATGCCGCCGATCAGCGGCCCGAACGCACGAGCGTGGTGACGATCGTAGCCTGGCAACCTGCGCCGAACACTGCAGTTGGCGGGATGGACACCATCGTCTGGCCAAGGGCGCTGTAGCCGTCGGTGACAGTGTTGGTGAAGGTGAAGGTGACGGGATTGGCCGGAGCATTGCCGTTCACGGTCAGAATCTGGCACGTCGCTGTCGGGTTCCAGCTCGCAATCCCGGTAGAAGGCGTCGCTGGGAACGCGTTGCAAAGCTGCAGAACGCCGCTGCTGCCGACATACAGAAGGAAGCCGGACTTGCCGGCGCCGGGATAGACGATGGTGCTGAGGTTCGCCGAGCCTGCATCCAGGCCGACTTGATGGCAGGGGCCCGCGCCCGGCGTGGAGTCGTTGTTCGAAGCCACGGTGCCGGTGCTGGCGAATGTGCCCGTGCCGAGATTGGCAGCGAAGGCTGAGGTCGAGCTGAGGAGGCCCGCGGCTGCGAGGCCGAGGAGGATCTTGTTCATTTGGAGTTCCCTTGTTGACGCTTCGTTGCAGGTTGGCCGCTCATGCCCTGCGGCGCGAGCGGCCACCTAACCAATACGTTAACACGGGCTTCAATAACGTCAACGTGAATTGGACGTTTTGCTTCCAAAAAAATGCAACCGTCCTGAATTGGCATCCAACTGACCGCAGTGCGCGATCAGGCACCCGTTTTAAGCAGCGTGCCAGAAATGCGGTGTGAGCATCTCATGCGAGGAGCCGATCGAGGCTGTGCTGGCAGCGCTGCCGCCCAGCTTCTGATCGATCTGGCCCAGGATCTGGCCGCCGATCTGCAGCACCTCGTGGCCTGCCTGTGTCTCCAGCAAACCGAGGAGCAGGTCGGTCAAGGCTGGCTGAGCCGCCGTCCCAAGATCGTAGAACCCTTGGGCATTGGTCTGCAGATCCAGACCAAGCGTCTGCGTATTGCTGACCGCGCCGAGAAGGGCGTTCTGTTTTTCGGTGATGCCCAGTGTCAGTTGCAGACTGATATCGGGGTGAGCGGTCGAGGACGGGATCGCGCCCGCTGTCCCCAACCCGGTAAATCCTTGGGCGGCATCGGCGGCCAGGGTGGAAACGCCGGTCGCGAGTTGCGACAGGATGTCGAGCGGCTGCTGGACGGTGCCTTGGTCGGTGTAGTCCTTGATCAGCTGCGGTGCGATCTGGGCGAGGAGTTTCCCGAGGGCATAAGCGCCGAACGAGTCGGCCGTGATGTGCACGCCCAGGGTCTCGCTGGTCGATGCAGGGTCCGTGTTGCCCAAAGCGAACGTCTGGCCGAGCGCTGTGCTGAGATTGAGGTCTAGCGCGGGCTTATCGACCTGCGGCAAAGACGCGCCGCCATGCTGCGTCGCATCGGCCAGCAGCGGCGTCAGCGCCAGGCTGAGCGTGCTTGCGGACGCCAAGGCCGCGACGCCCTGCGGCACGGCGGCGAGAAGATTGCCGGCTTGCACATCGCCCACCACACTGCCGGTATTGCTCAGCAGGTTCGCCAGATCGCCGGCGACGGCCGCAACCTGAGAAGCGGCCTTGGGGCCAAGCACCAGGCTGCCGCTTTGCGAACTGGTCGTCGTATGGCCGAGGATCGTGGTGGATTGGCTGAGCCCCAAGCCGGCGCCCACCGCGAAAATGGGTGCCGCGCCGAGCGTGCCGCCATGCGGGATGCCGCCATGCTGGTCGAGCGTCGGCAACAGGCCACGCCCGAACGATACGATGGGCGCGAGTTCCTGGCCGAGCGTCGTGCCCGCAAGCGCCTGCGATAGGGGAGCCAGAATGCCGGACAGGCCGGCGGTGCTCCCGCTGATGGCGATGTCGGTGTGGCTCGCCGTCTCGCCACCGAGTGCGAAGCTCTGGCCGGGGGTGGAAAAGGAAAGGTCGATGAGGCTGCTTGCGTCCACGACCGGTGTTGCCGCTTCCACATGCGACAGGGCGGACAATTGCGGGACCGCGCCGGCGATTTCGTAGGCGGTTTTGCCGATGGCGAGAGAGAGCTGGCCTTTTACCTCGGGGTCGTGACCTTGAAACTGCGCGGTCACATAGCCGTCGATCGCGCTGTCAAGAAACGTGTAGCCCAAGCTGGTTGTGACATTGGGCGGCAGCGCGCCGCTTGATGCGGTCGCCAGCGCGGCATCGTTATTAGGGCCGAAGTTCGATTGCTTGGACATGCGGCATCTCCCGGGTGGCGGTTCAGGCCGTGCACAATGCATGGCGGCACGCGCGCCGCGCGACCATGCCGCGCAAACGGATCTTGGCGACTGTCACGGCCAATCAGAAAACGTTACGGGCGACGTTGCCGCCGCCCGTAAGTAGTGAAGATTACTTACCCACGCGCACGATGGTCGTATTGACCGTTGCCGTGCAGCCACCACCGACAGCGTCGGTAACCGGAATGCTGATCGTCGTCGTGCCAACGCCGGAGTTGGCATTGGTCACAGTGTTGGTGAAGCTGAAGTTGACCGTCTGCGCCGGAAGGTTGCCGTTGATCGAGTAGATCGCGCACTTGGCGGCCGCGGAGAAGTTGTTGATGCCGCCAGCGGGCACGGCCGGAAAATTGCTGCAAAGCTGCAGCAGTCCCGACGCCGGAACGTAGATTTCGAAGCCGAGCTTGCCCGTGCCTGGATAGGTCACGATCGAATTGTTGGCAGCGCCCTTGGTAAATCCGACGGCGGCGCAGTTGGCCGAGCCGTTGTTTGAGGCGACGGTACCCGTGCTTTGATACTGTCCGGCATTAAGCCCGGCAGCTTGCGCGGCGGCCGCGGTGAACAGGCCGGCTGTCGCTGCCGCAATCATGATCTTGTTCATGGTGTCTCCCGTATTTGCTTCGTTACAGGCTCGCCTGCAGCGATCGGCTGCTCTTGACGGCTAACCTGACGCTTACGTTAACGCAGCAGAGCAACCGGTCAACGCAATGATTAAAGTAATCGAGAGGTTGTGATACGCATTGCTGCGATGCAGCACAGATGACGCCCCGCACAAAACTTGTCGTTATTTTGCATCCGATTTGTCTTGGATTGTTTAATAGTTGTGTTGTCGTGATGGTTGCTGCATGCGCTGATTTTTGCGGCTCGCGCAGACCGCGGATACATCAAAGCATTGGCGTGGACGCAATTGACCTGCCGGATGTAGGGTTTGGTGCCGGGCGCGCTGGCAACGCGCCGCCGCCCACGTTCGCCACTCGAGAGACGGAAGTTGCCGAAGCGCGCCGCCGTGCGTGGCAACTTACATCGCCACGCCGAATGACCGGCTACCGCCCGGCATGGCCGTTGCAAGCCATCGCATTCTCGATGTTGACGTTCCAGTGGTTGTGGTTGACCAGGATGTTGGCCACCACGCTTTGCACGAAGCGCGCGCCTGCGGTGTTGGCCGGGGCGGCCAACCCGTTATTCTGCTCGACCTTGAGAAAACCGCTGTTCCTGTAATGGTCGGTCAGAAAAGCGATCATGCCGGATGCGATTGCCGGGTTCGCATAGCACTGCGGCAGATCGAACGTGGAGTAGCCGACGATCGGGTAGCCCACCGCCGTCGTCTGGATCACCGGCACCCAGTTGGACGGATTAGCCGCCGCCGCCGCGTTGGCCGGCGGCGACAATGTCTGGCCCTGCTTGGGATGCGTCAGTCCGGTTGCGATGTTGGCCGAAGTTGGCAGATAGGTGCGCGGCCCGTTGCGCAGGGCAGCGACGAACAGCGGACTTGGCATATTGTTCGACAATTTGGCGGTCGATGTCGCGCTGTCGAGAGATGTCCAGTCCGGCGAGATGAACGATACGGCGCTCGGATAGGCGGTCGGGGTCAATCCCGCCAGCGTGTTGGCCAGCGTGCTCAAGCCGCTGATGCCGATGAAATTCGCCGGGAAGCCGCTCGGGAACAACGTCGTCCATGAGGATGTCGCGGTGAACCGGATGTTCGCATTCGCCGTCGTGCACACCGCGCTCAGATGGTTGGTGAGCAGGAAGGTCGTGCCGGCGCTGTCCGAGCGGTAGAGCACCGTGATCGGGGACGCCCTGAGCGGCGCCGGACTATCCTGGATCTGGCTGAAATCGGTGATCTTGCCGGAGAAGATGCCGCAGAGATCGGTGTCGGAGAGCACCACCTGGCCGTTGGCGGTCTCGCCCGGCATGTTGACCACGATAGCCAGTCCGGTGCCGAGCATCGGCAACTGGATGAGGTTGCCCGCCTGCACCTGCCCGGTCGATGCCGTCGCCCAATAGGAAGTCTGCGTTGGCGTCAGCACCAATTCGGCGACGGCGTAGTGCACGGTGTTCGCACCGCCGATCATCGTGGCGCTGCAATTGCCGCCATTGACCCCCTGCACGCGATTGGTCAGGCAGGTCAGGTCGTCGGTGAGCAGGCCGGTCTGCGCCACGCCGGACGTGGTGGACCAATAAGTGTCGAAAGCGGCTTCGCTCTGCAAAGCGGCGAACAGGCCATATTCGCTGACCGGCATGCCGTTCACGTCCGGCGCCGCATAATTGAAGTCCTGCGACGCCGCGCCGCCGCCTGCGATGAGAACCGGCGCGGCCCCCGCCTGCGCGGCGAATGACTGCGTGGCGATCAGAACCAGCGATGCAAGGATTGCGCGTGCCATGCCCATGAACCTCCCGACGCGGGCGGCCCGATGCCGCGGCGTGTATGCCGCTATATACGATCGGATATTACGCTGGGATAGTCCTGCCAGGCTCGAGAAGGCCGCTCAGCGCCTCCATCGCCGGTGACCGGGCGGCCTGGTCGACCAGACGTTCATAGGCCAGCAGCACAGCGCGGCCATGGTCGGTCAGCTCCGCCCCGCCGCCGCGCGCGCCCCCCGCACGCGAGGCCACCAGCTTGTGCGTGCCCATCGCGTTTACCTCCTCGACCAGCAGCCACGCGCGCCGATACGACATCTGCATGTCGCGCGCCGCCGCGCTGATCGACCCATGCTGGCCGATCAGCGCCAGCAGCCGTGCCTTGCCGGGGCCGAACCGCTGGCCTGTCGAAATGCCGATACGCAGGCTGAGATGAGGCGGCTGTTGGGTTCGCATGCGACCAGTTTAGCGCATGCGCGGCCCGTTCAGGACAGCGAGGTACGCACCCTCATCAAGTCAGCGACTTTCGCGCTAGCGCCAGAAGCTGCTTGTCGCTCAGCGCGGAGAGGTCCGCCGACAAGGTGGCCGCCACGCGTTGGGCGATTTCGGCGTGGTGCTGGCGAAGATGCTCGGTCAGATGTTCGGCCGCGTTGCTGTGGCCGGTGCCGTGGCCCACGAGCACGATCCGCCCGGCGCCGGCCAGTTCCTGCGCGATGGATTTGTAGAAAGCCGGGTCTTCGGACGCGCGCTGGCCGCGCTCGTGGTCCTCGTTCTTATGCGACAGGTGATGACGGAAATGATGCGGGTCGTGCGGCTTGAGCGTGTGTTCGGACACGTCATGGGACTGCGCGTCGATCTGGAATAGATGCGCCTCGTGATGGTCGATCGAGACGACCATGTCCGGCGCGCTCTGTTGGGCATTCATGGCTGCAATCCTCTTGGGTGCGCACCGAACGGACGCGGGCCCCGTGCGGTTGCCTCAACGCTTTTCCGGTCCGCTCGCCCCCGGAGCGCGGGCGAACAGGCCGGTCCCCTCCATCGTCATCACCACCTCGCCATGCTGGTTGCGGCAGGTGAAGCGCCGCTTGGCCGAGCCCATGCCCGGCTTGCTGCGCGAGGGGCGCACCTCCAGCGTGAGCGCCTCCACCGTCAGCTCGTCGTCGGGATAGACCGGCTTGAGCCAGCGAATGTTGTCCATCCCAGGCGAGCCCAGCGAGGCCGCGTTGCGGGCCTGCATCTCGGCCACCATCAGCCGCATCGCGTAGCTGCACGTCTGCCAGCCGCTGATCGCCAACCGGCCGAAAAACGGGTGCGCCGCCGCCGCCGCATCGTCCAGATGAAATGGTTGCGGGTCGTATTTGCTTGCGAAATCCAGCGCCTCCTCGCGCGTCACCCGCACGCTGCCCAGCACGGACTGGTCGCCCTCCTGCATGTCGTCCAGATACAGCACGCTCGTCTCTCCCCCGTCAGGTCACCAGGATGGCGCGGAAATCATTGACGTTCGTTCGCGTGGGCCCCGTCAACACCAGGTCGCCCAGCGCGGCAAAAAACGGGTAAGCGTCGAGCGTGTCGAGCGCGGCCCGCGCATCAAACCCCAACGCGCCGGCGCGCAGCAGCGTGTCCGGCGCGATGATGGCGCCGGCATTGTCCTCGGTGCCATCGATCCCATCGGTGTCGGCCGCCAGGGCGTAAATCCCGGCGTGGCCGTCCAGCGCCAGCGCAAGCGAGAGCGCGAACGTGCTGTTGCGGCCGCCTCTTCCGGCAGTGGCGCGTAGGGTGACGGTGGTCTCGCCGCCGGAAATCAGCACGCAAGGTGGCCTGGCAGGCTGGCCACGGCGCGAGACCGACCGCGCGATGCCGGCCATCACGCGCGCCACCTCCGCCGCCTCGCCCTCGATGGCCGACCCCAGTATCACCGGCTCCACGCCGGCCGCGCATGCGACGGCCGCCGCCGCTGCGAGCGATCCGTTCGCGGTGGCGATCAGGCGCGTCTCGGCGCGTGCGAAAGCGGCATCGCCGGGCTTGTGCGTCTCGCAGCCTGGGTTGGCCAGGGCACGCGCGACCGACGGGGACGGCACGATATTCCAGCGCGCCAGCACGGCACGCGCATCGGCCAGGGTCGTCGGGTCGGGCACCGTGGGGCCGGAGGCGATTGAAGCCGGATCGTCGTCCGGCACGTCGGAAATCAGCAGGCTGACGAGCCGCGCCGGCCGCGCGGCTTCCGCCAGCCGGCCGCCCTTGAGGGCGGAGAGGTGACGCCGCACGCAGTTCATCTCGCCAATCCCGGCACCGCTGCGCAGCAAGGCCCGGTTGATCGCCTGCTTGTCGGCCAGCGTCACGCCGGCGGCGGGCAGGGCGAGCAACGCGGAGCCGCCGCCCGAAAACAAACCGAGCACCAGATCGTCCTTGGTCAGGCCGCCGACCAGAGCGAGCATCCGCCGGGCCGCCTGCTCGCCGGCTTCGTCCGGCACCGGGTGTGCCGCTTCCACCACCTCGATCCGCTGCAGCTCACCCACGCCATGCCCATAGCGCGTCACCACCAGCCCGCTGAGCGGCCGATCGGCCGGCCAGTGTTTCTCGGCCGCCTGCGCCATCGCAGCCGCCGCCTTGCCCGCGCCGACCACCAGCGTGCGTCCGGCCGGCGGCGACGGCAGATTGGCCGGCACGCACGAGGCAGGCGAGGCGGCGGCTACGGCGGCGGCAAACATGCGCCGGAGCAGATCGGCATTTTCCAGGGGCGAGAAACGAGCCATCACACCGTCCGGCCGCCGGTGTTCGCGATCATTTTCGCCACAATCTCCGGGTAACTGAACATCGTCATGCTCGAATATCGTGGGCAGGAGACGAGTTGTGGCAGATTCTGCCCAGCACGAAGGATGGCAGAGTGCGCTTGGGCGACGGGTCTGACATGAGGGAAGCGATGCTGGGACGGATCGGGCGGCGCTGATGGGCCAAGGTTGTGCGATCGCGGTGATGGCCAAAGCGCCGCGTCCGGGTTTCTGCAAAACGCGCCTGACGCCGCCGCTGACCTCCGATCAGGCCTGCGAGCTGAGCCGCGCCTTCCTGCGCGACATCACCGGCAATCTGTTCGAGGCAGCTCGCCAGGCGCCGATCACGCCGGTGGTCGCCTATGCGCCGGTCGGGCTGGAACATCTCTTTGACGGCGTGCTGGCACCCGGCACGCGCCTGATGCTGGCCGATGGCGCGGGCAACATGCCGGAAGGCGTGGCCGGTTTTGGAACATGCCTGCTCCACGCGGTGCGCACGCTGCTCGACGAGGGGTTCGACAGCGTGTGCGTGCTCAACGCCGACAGCCCGACGCTGCCGACGTCCGTGCTGGTGCAGGCGGCGCGGCTGCTCGCTTCCGACGATGCCCCCGTGGTGATGGGACCGGCCGAGGATGGCGGCTATTATCTGCTTGGCATGCGCGCGGCCGATGCCCGCCTGTTCACCGGCATTTCCTGGAGCACCGATCTGGTGGCCGGGCAGACACGCCAACGCGTGCACGATGCGGGTTTGCCCCTGGTGGAATTGCCGGCCTGGTACGATGTGGATGACGAAGCCTCGCTGCGGCGCATGCTGCGCGATACTGCAGTGCCGCGCGCCGGATGCTATCATGCGCCAGCCACCACGGAGCTGGCCGCACGCATGGGATTGCGCGACCAGTTGCGCGACGCCGCCTGAGCCGCCCGCCCGCTATGAAACGCCCGACCAATCGACGGAGAGTATGATGTCCGAGACGCTAGTCGACCCCCGCCGATATTTCGAGGCTGTGCAGGCACGCGCGGCAGAGGCCGCCGCGCCGCCGGTCTGCGTGTATCTGGAGGTGACGAACCGCTGCAACCTGCTGTGCGAGACCTGCCCGCGCACGTTCGAAGCGCTCGAGCCGCCGGCGGACATGACGTGGGAGCTGTTCACCAGCATCGTGGACCAGTTGCCGCACCTCAAGCGCGCCGTGCTGCATGGCGTGGGCGAGCCGATGCTGGTGCGCGAGCTGCCGGACATGATCCGCTATCTAAAGGCGCGCGGCGTCTATGTGCTGTTCAACACCAACGGCACGCTGTTGCGCGAGAAGCGGTTTGCCGAGCTGATCGAGGTAGGGCTGGACGAGTTGCGCGTGTCGCTCGACGCGGCGGACGCAGCCACCTACACCGCCGTGCGCGGCAAGCCGTTCTTCGACCGCATCGTGCGCGACGTGAAGCTGATGACCGACTACCAGAAGCGCACGGGGGCGACCAACCCACGCGTCTCTCTCTGGTTGACCGGGCTGAAGGAGACCGTGCAGCAACTGCCCGACTTCGTGCAGCTCGCCGCCCGCATGGGTGTCGCCGAGGTGCATCTGCAGCGCTTGGTGTTCGACGAGGCCGGTTTCGGCATGGCGCGCGCGCAAAGCAGCCTGTTCGAGCAGACGCAGGCCGAAGAACTCGCCAGCATCGCCGCCGCCGTGGAGCTCGGCCGTTCGCTGGGCGTGACGCTGGATGCGTCGGGTGCCACCGAGCCTGGGCTCAGCCTGCAGCAGCAGGGCGATCAGCCTTGGGCCACCTGCCGCCGGCCTTGGAGCCTGATGTATTTCACCGCGCATGGCCGCGCGCTGCCGTGCTGCATCGCGCCGTTTTCCGCCCGCGGGTATGAGAATTATACGTTGGGGGACGCGAAGACGCAGCCGCTCGCGGATATGTGGAATGGGGCGGCTTACCAGGATTTCCGGGCGCGGCTGGTGAGCGAGGCGCCGCCGGAGCCTTGCAAGAATTGTGGGTTGCGGTGGTCGCTCTAAGGCAAGCAGTCCTTTTTTGAAAAATAGGACCGAAAAACTTTTGCATCACGAGCATCGCGACAGCGGAGCAAAAGTCTTTTGCTTCTTTTCTTCAGAAAAGAAGACCTGAGTCACATGCCCAAAACCATCGCCGTCATCCCCGTCCTCAACGAACAAGGCGCCATCGGCCCCACGCTCGCGCGCTTGCCCCCCTGCATCGGCCTGGCCATCGTGGTCGATGGCGGCAGCAAGGACGGGACCGTCGAGGAAGCGCGCGCGCACGGCGCCGAGGTCATCGTCGAGCGCCGCCCCGGCTATGGCCGCGCCTGCCTGACCGGGGCCGAGCGCGCAGCCGAACTCGGCGCCACCTACGTCATGTTCATGGATGGCGATGGTGCCGATGCCGTCGAGCATGCCGAGCGTTTGCTGGCGCCGCTCGAGGCGGGGTCCGCCGGTTTCACCATCGCCACGCGCGCCGGCGGCGAGCGCGAGGCCGGCAGCATGGGCGCTCACCAATTGCTGGCGGGGCACCTGATCGGCGCGGCACTCGGGGTGATCTGCGGCAAGCGTTATACCGACATGTGCGCGTTCCGGGCGCTGCGCGTGGCCGACCTGATGCGCCTGCACATGCAGGAAATGACATATGGCTGGAATTTGGAGATGCAGATCAAGGCGCCGCGAGCGGGGCTGACGGTGCTTGAGGTGCCGATGCCGTATTTCCGGCGGGTGGCCGGGCAATCCAAGGTTGCGGGGAGCTGGCGCGGGACCTGGCGGGCGGGGACGCGGATTTTGGCGACGTTGGTGCGGCATGCGCGGGGGTAGGAAAAGCCTTCTTTTCTGGAGAAAAGAAGCAAAAGACTTTTGCTCGGCTGTCGCGCGCTTGCGATTGAGGTAGAAGCGGCGGATGCAGATGCGCTTGCGGTCGTTCTCATATGTCTTCGTCGCGAGCGTCGCTTTGGCGGGGTGTAAGAGGCAGGCTGAGACTCTCGTCGCACCCAAGCAGAGCAGCATCGTGCCGGATGCGGCCCCGGCCCCGGTCATGGACCCGATCGTACCGAAGGCCTGGTTCCAGGGCGCTCCCCCGCAGTCGCCAGGCTTGCGACTGGCTTACACGCACGCTGTCGGGCTTGAAATAGGCGGCGGCGCGCTGGCAGCGCACTTCTCGGCTGCGCGCGACCGTTGCCTCTCCACGCCGGCGCTGCATTGCCTGTTGCTACAGGCGGATCTGGAGACGCCCGGGCCGGCGTTCGACGGAACTGTCGGTCGGCCATCGCCGCCACGCATGCAAAGTGCCAGCTTGCGCGTGAGGCTTCCGCACGACCAGATCGTCGGCTTTGCCAACGCGCTGACCGATCCTCTGCCAGGCGAAAAGCCAGGTCTGGCGCGCGTCGTGCGGCAATCCACGACGGCAGAGAACCTGACGCAGCCGATCTCCGACGTGGCGCAACGGGTTGCCCAGCAGCAGGATTATCTGAACAGCCTAAAATCGTTGGGTAGCCGGCTGACGATCAGCGTCAGCGACCTGGTCAAGATCGCCAGCGAAACTGCTCAGGCGCAGACGCAGATCGAACAGGCGCAGGCCGAGCAGCGGAACCTGGCGCTGCAGGTCGATACCGAGGAATTGGACGTGACGTTCGAGCAGCCGCAGGAGGCGGTCGCCACGCCCGATCCGATCGATCAGGTGAAGGTCGAGGCACGCGACATTCTCGACGCCAACGTTGCCGATGCGCTGCGCTTTGCGATTGCCGCGGTGCCGTGGATACCGGTGGGCCTGGTGGGTTTGCTGGTGCTGTTCATCGCACGCCGCGCTCTGTTCGGCCGCCGTCAGCCCGCCATCGTGCGTTCGATCAGCGCCTCGTAGCCGCGCAGATACGTCGCCATATCGAGGTTGGCCTCAGCCCAGGCACGCGCCGCGCGCCGCAGCCGGCCGGCCAGGCGGGTATTTTCCAGCATCTCCAGCACGCGATCGGCGATGATGTCGGGCTGCAGGAAGGGCGCCATCAGCCCGTTCACCCGATCGGTGATGAATTCCCGCACGGGCGCCGTATCGCTGGTAACGAGCGCGCATCCGGTCGACATCGCCTCGCGCAACGACCAGGAGGCGACGAACGGATAAGTCAGATACACATGCACGTCCGACCGTTGCAGCAGCTTCACGTAGGAATCGTAATGCACCTGGCCGGCGAAGTGCACCCGGGTCATGTCCAGCCGGCCGCGCAGCTCGTCCTGCATCTGCTCGCGCCAGGTGCCTTTCGGCGGCTTGGCGCCGTAGCTGACATTGTCACCGCCGACCAGGATCACCCGTGCATCCGGCCGCGCATCCAATATCCGCGGTAATGCGCGCATGAACACGTGAAAGCCTCGGTAGGGCTCGAGGTCGCGCACAACGTAGGTAATCAGCTTGTCGGTAGGCGCTACTTTGTAGCCGCCCAGGGTGACGACGCGCCGGCGTAGCGCCGGGTCCGGCCGGCAGACGTCGAGGTTCACGCCTTCCGGCAACACGCTGATCTTCGGGCGGGACCATTCGGGGTACGAACTGTATTGGAAGCGGGTTGGTGTCTGCCCGAAACCGGGATTGTTCAGCGCAAGCAGATTGATGGCGTTCTTGATCCGGACACTGGCCCGCATATCCGGCCGTGACGGGAATTCCGGGTCGAACCCGACATCGAACCCCTCCATGTTGTAGTAGAATTCGTGGTAGCCGAGCAGCGGCGCGTCCGGCCAGACGTCGTTGACATGCAGCAGCTCGCCCCAGCCGTGATGGCCGATGATGATGTCCGGCTCGAAACCCAGGCTTTTGAGGCTGCCGCACGCACGAGCCACGATGTCCGCCCGCGAAAGGGCCAGCTCCAGTTCGCGCGCGTATGGGTGCCACTCGGCGGAAGGCGCGCGCGGCGAGGCGCGGACCATCTTGCGCACGCCGGCGAGCTGGTTGCGCTTGGCTTCAGTCAGGAACAGCAATTCGTGCTGCTTCGTCGCGGCGAGGTGCCGCGCCAGATGCAGGAATTGGCCAGGGAAGTTCTGGTGGACGAAGAGGTATTTCAAGGAAGCAGTCCTTTTGTGAAAAAAAGGACCGAGAAACTTTTGCGATTTGGCTCATGCCTGGTGTTGGGCACGCGACAGCGGACCAAAAGTTTTTTTCTTCCTTTCTTCAAAAAAGAAGTGCTTGCCTTCACTTCCGCCCGCGAACCGGCGCCTTCGGCGGCGGCATCACCGGCCCACGCTTACGCACCGCTGGCTTGGCAGGCTTCGCCGGCTCATCGAGCACGGTCGTTGTCGCGGCCGGCGGCAGCCCGGCCGCACCTGCGCGCGCGACCAACTCGATCCGGAAGGCTTCGAGCGGCGCCATGCTCTCCGCCTGGCAGGGCTCGCCGTTGTCCAACGGCCCCACTTTGGTGCCGTCGACGAAGCTGGCGCTGACGACGCAGTCGAAACGTTCGGCCGCCTCGCCGCGCAGGCGCATGCGCAGGCCGAGGATGGGCAGGCTCATGCCCCGGCTGCCGCAGAACTGGCCGCCTTCGGCCCAGGGGCTCAGCCAGCCGCGGCCGAGCACTGCCTGATATTCCACGTCCGCCGAGCCGAGCTCGCCGCGTGGAGTGACTGCGAAACCCTCGATCCAGGCCCGGCTGTCCGGCGTGCCCATCCATTCGCCTAGCCGGCATGTCACGTCGCCGCTGCCCTGCACGTGTGCCACCACTTCGGCAGATCGGGCGGCTTCCACGTCCGTCTGACCGGCGCCGGCGGGTGTGTTCTGCGGATGGCCGGGCAGTGCGGCCGGGTTGGCGACCTGCGCTGGAGCTTGTGCCGGGGCGGCCGGGCGGGGCAGGGATTGCGGCTGGCCGGGCATGGCCTGCGGCATGCCGATGGGTGGCAGCGCGGTCGCTTCGGCAAGACGCAGAATCTGCAGCTTTGGCGCTTCGCCGGTGAAGTTCGGCGCCTGGTAGATGGTCACCAGCACCTGGGCCGGCCCGCGGGTCACGCGGACAAGCGCCGCGCCGTTCCAGCCGCCGAGCCAGCCGTCGTCGCGGAAACTGGTGATCGTGATCGCTTCCGGGCGAAATACCGGCCCCGGCGGCGCCGAGATGCGAACACCTGGAAGACCCGTCCCGGGGTCGGGGAGTGCGCTGCCGGGTGCGTTGAAGATGCAGAACAGGCCGGAATCCAGCGTCATGAGATTGGCCGAAACTTTCAGCTCGGTCACCATGCGCGTCGCATTTCTCTGCTCGGCCTGGGCGGCTACGGCCGGGTTTTTCTGTTCGCTCACGAGGAACCTTCCAGCATCAACAATGTCACACAGCTAAGCAGCGGCCGGGCGCCAACGCGACCGATCTCTCAACGAACGTTTGATCGGCCCACTCCCGCCACGTCAAGCTCCCGGGATGCAGAAACCGAGCAGCGCGTCGCATACCCGGGAGGCAGGCAGGCCCAGGGGCAACACCCAGCCACGGCCGGAAGCACGCACCCGCTCGGCCGGCGTGCCAATGTCGAAAACCACGGCCGACAGCCCTGCCGACCAGATATCGGATAGCGCGTAACACCAAGTCTCCGGCCAGACTGAAGGTAGCAGTGCCAGATGTGCCTCCTGCGCGCGGATCAGCTCCCTTGCTTCGGCGCGCGCGAACTCGCCGGTGATGAACACGTTGCCGGCCGACATCAGCGCGTCGTCATCCACCGTGTAGCCAATGACCGTGAAGCGGAGGTTAAGGCGCCGTTCCGCCGCGTCGCGCGCGCAGGCGAGCAGCACCTGGTAGCCTTTGTCGAGACCAATCGCGCCGACGATGGCCACGTGAGCGGGGCCGCTGCCCGCACTCACCTGGGGTGCCGCAAATGGCGGATCGCTCTCCCAGGCACGTAGGGTAAGCGTCGCACCCGGCGCGTGCCTGGCGACACGGCGGGCGACATCGAGGCTGGGGACGACGACGCTGCGCGACGCTGCCATATCGGCCGCGCTGCGACGACGCAGTTCTGCGGGTGCCACAGGGTCATCTATCGCGCGGCCCCATCGTGCCAGACATAGCTCGCATGTGGCCGGGTCGGCTTCGCCACAGAACCGGCCCTCTCCCGTCACGAACGAGAGGCGGGCACAGAACCAGCCATAATCGTGCACCCAGACATCGTATGGCACTGCAAGCATGTCGAGCACGTCGAGAATACTGTGGTCGTGACCGAGGAGGTGATGCAGCTCGGCGGATTGCGGGCGGCCGGGCCGCAGCAGGTCGGCCAGCTTCTGGCGTTCGCGCGGCAGGTCGTAGGCGAGATTGGGACTGGTGCCGCCGGCCTCGCTGACCTCGCACAGACCGTCCACCTCCCGCAGCACGATCGGCACATGGCCGCGCGCGCGCCAGAACTCGGCACGTTCCGCCACCACGCGGGCGGTTCCGCCGCCAATGCCGTGGGTGATCAGCAGCACGCTGGGCCCGGTGCGGGGTCGAGCATGCCAGAGCGCCACTTCCAGACGGCGCCGCGAGGCGGCCAGTTTGTCGCGTGCGATGAAGGTGTCGACGCGCTGCCGGTAATCGGGATAGCGGCGATGCAGGATCGCGAGATTGCGCCGGAGCAGGTGCTGGCGTGCGCCGCCGAACGAGACGCCGCCGTGATGGGCGACATAGACGCCGGTTGCCGCCACATGCCGCCAGCCGAGCAGCCGCGCGCGTTCGGTGAAGTCGTTCTCCTCGCCATAGCCTTGGGCGAAGCTGGTCTCGTCGAACGGGCCAACCTCGGCCAGGCAATCCGCGCGGACGAACATGCAGAACCCGTGCGCGGTCGGGACGTCGATGACGCGGCGGCCGTTTGCCCGTGCTGCAAGTGCCGCGATGCGGCTTGTCCCGGCCAGGTCGGGCGCGGGATTGCCGCCCTGGGGATCGGGCGTGCTGAAGATGCTGGCCTCGTTGGAGAGGGGGGTTGCCGTGCCGATGTCGGGTGCGCTGCAGGCAGCGTCGCGCAACGCTTCCAGCCATCCCGGCGGCACCAGCGTGTCGCTGTTCAGCAGGATCGCGTGGCGCGCTCCGGCGTGTCGCAAACCGACATTGACGGCGGCGGGGTAGCCGCGATTGGGTGCGCCGGCCGGCCCGGTGGCGAGCAGGATGATCCGGCCCGATCGGGCAAGATCGGCGAGTGCGGCGACGAGTTCGGGTTCGGGCGAGGCGTCGTCGACCACCACGATCCGGTGCGGTGCGGTGACGGACGCGAGAACGGAGGCGAGGCAGTCCAGCGTGGTTTGGAGCCCGCGATAGACCGGGATGATGACGTCGACTGCGAGGGTTGTGTCGGCAATGTGGATGGCGCGCCTGCGCGTGGTCGGGTGCTGTGGTTCGATGACGGCGGGCCACAACGGGCTGCCCAGCAGGTCGCGGCCGTCGGCGCCCACGACCCGGACTTCCTGATCGGGGGCGGCAGAGACGCGGAAACTGCGTGCGCGCGAAACCGGCGAGAAGCCGTCAAATTCGGTCAGTATGTCGGCGACAACTCGCATCGGCGCACCGGCCGCTCCGACGATGAATGTGAGCTCGGGGTTGCGTGCAGGTGCGGCGGGCAGCCAGGCCGTGCCGACGATGTGTGTGCCGTCGCGTTCGACGAAGCCTTCGAGCCGCATTATGGCGGCGATATCGATGGGCGAGCCGAGGAGGTGCTGGCGGCCGCGGAACGCGGAGAGGCGTTGGGCGCGGGACCAGTTGGCTGGAAGGGAGATGCCGCCGGCCTCGCGTTGTTCGACCCTGGCTTGCACGGCGTCCAGTTCGACGACGAGTTCGTCGGCCGGGGTGTCGGTCAGCAGCACGCCATCCAGCGAAAGACCGCACCAGCCGGGGCTGCCTGCGACGGCGGCGATGCGCGCTGCCAGCGCGCCGGCAGCAGGGTTTGCCTCCGTGCTGGCGAGCGCCGAACGCATCGCCGACGCTGCAAGCGCCGGTTCATTGGCTCCAAGGAGAGCGGCGGCGAGGCCTAGCCAGGCTTCCGGAATGCCAAAGCGCTCCGCCATCGGCTGGAAAAGGATCGCGGCTTTTGCAAACATGCCCGCTTGCAGCCGGCGTGCGGCGAGCGCGAAGCGGACGTTTTGATCCGATGGCGCAAGTCGGTGAGCGCGTTCCAGCCAGGCCAGTCCGGACGTGCCAGGGGTGGACTCACCTTTTTGCCAGGCAACGAGGGCCCGCGCTCGTGCTGGCTCCAGATCGAGGATGAGCTTGGGTTTTTTCACGCTCGTGAGACGACAGGAGAGAGTCGTCCTTTCGCGTCAAAGGGCCAGG
The DNA here is from genome assembly GCA_963848205.1 of uncultured Alphaproteobacteria bacterium. GTDB lineage: Bacteria > Pseudomonadota > Alphaproteobacteria > Acetobacterales > Acetobacteraceae > BOG-908. The sequence goes on from CAWKCV010000005.1 coordinate 446,103, forward strand.
TCGATCGGACTAGACGGCGGCGCGCTGTTCGACCTCGTCGGGCATGCGTTCGAGGTCGTAATCTGCCTCCGTGACGCCGGCGGAACGGGCGCGCTGCAGCCAGATGCGTGCTTCGCGCATATCCGGCTCGCCACCCAAGCCGCGGGCGAGAAAACGGCCGAGCATCATCTGCGCATGCGCATGGCCCTTTTCGGCAGCGAGGCGATACCAGCGCCTGGCCTCTGCCCGGTCTTCCGGCACGTCGTGGCCGCCACCCAGCATGGCGCCCACGGCGAACATTGCACCCACATGGCCTTGGCCGCCCGCCTTGCGGAACATGTCCAGCGCTGCCGCATGGTCGCGCGGACCTCCCGTGCCATTGAGGTCCATTTCGGCGAGGGCAACTTCGGCGTCCAACATGCCCGATTGGGCGGCGCGCGCTATCCAGATGCGGCCTTCAGCCGGGTCGGCTTCTATGCCGCGGCCCTCGGACAGCATCCGGCCGTACCAATATTGTGCGTTCACCACACCGTCGGCGGCGCGGCGGAGCCACAGGATGGCACGTCGGTCGTCGCGCTCGACGCCCACGCCTTCGGCAAGGCAGACACCAAGATTGAAGGCCGCGACCAGATCGCCGGAACCGGCCGCCTGCTCGAACAGTTCGCGGGTGCGCTGGCCGTCTTCCTCGGAGCCGCTGCCCGAGAGGAGCAGATTGGCGAGGTCGGCCTGCGCCTGTTTGTCGCCACCCTCGGCAGCACGGCGGAACCAGCGGCCGGCCTCTTCAGGGTCGCGGTGCACGCCGGCGCCGGTGAGGAACAGCAGGCCGAGCGCACGCGCGGCGGCGGCATGGCCCGCTTCGGCCGCGCGATTGTACCAGATGGCGGCTTCGGCGTAGTTCGGCGGCAAATCGCCGCCGCGGGCGTAGATGTCGCCCACCAGGGCAGCGGCCTCACGATCGCCGGCGTTGGCTGCCCGACGCAGCCACGATTCGCCTTCGACCGGGTTGCGCGCGACGCCGCGGCCTTCCAGCAGCGCCAGGCCCCAACGTGCCTGGCCGCTTCGGACGTTCTTCTCGGCCGACATCTTGTAGTATTTGGCGCCCATCTCGGCGTTGACCGGCATGCCGGCACCGCGTTCGTGCATGACGCCGAGCAGATAGAGTGCTGTGGGGAGCCCGGCATCGGCGGCCTTTTTGAGCGCGATGGCCGCATTGGCATGACTGTCGTAGTCGGTCGCCGCACGCAGCAGCGACAATCCCCGGCCTAGGTAGCCCTGCGGGCAGTTTGCTGCGGCCGATCGTTCATACCATTGGTCGGCCTCGTCCAGGTCGCGCAGATCGTCGGGACCGGATGTCAGAATATAGCCAAGCAGGGCTTGCGCTTCCGGTGAGCCGCCTTCGGCACCCAGCCGGGCCCATTTCAGCGCGGTCGCGAAATCAGGGTCGTCCGTTGTCGGCGTAACGCCACGGATGAAGAGTGGGCTGCCGGGCGCGACTTTGGTGCCTTTGCCGGCGAGGCCATACAGATAGAGGGTGGCGAGCAGAGTTTGGGCTTCAATCCAGCCAGCTTGCGCCGCGCGCTCAAGCCACGCTGCGCCGTCGCGACGGCTGACGGGGACGCCAGAGCCTTTCAGATAGGCACGGCCAACCCAGAACTGTGCTTCAGGCAAGCCGGCCCTGGCCGCACGGGTGAACAGCGCCAGTGCACGTCGCTGCTGGCCACTCTCATCCAACTGGATCGCGCGTTTGAGGGCCGCGGCAGGTGAACCTGCCGAGACGAGACGGTCGAGAAGCGCCAGCATACCTATCGTTGGTCCTGCCCTAACTGTGGGTCGTCCAGCTTGAATAGCAGGAAAAGGTTACCCGGACGCTGAAGCAAAGGGAAGGATGGGCAACAACAGTCGCGACCTGTGGTAACGGCGCAACCGTTTCGACATTGCAAACTTTGACCGGCGGTTAAAACGATCGAGGGAAGCGGGCGCGATCTCTGGATGTGGAGATCGCGCCGGCGCGTCAGGTCGGCTCGCGCATGCCGTCGGAGAGGATCGGCTCGAGCCGCTCGACGAGGTATTCCCAGATGGTGCGCGATCCCACCTTGATGTCGGCTTCGACGGGCATGCCGGGTATGATACGGGTGGATTTCGGCGTGTTCTTCAGTGCCAGCTGATCGAGCGTGACGCGCACGTCGTAGAAATACGGGCTTGTCGGCGACTGGCCGGTGAAGACCGAGTCCGACGTGGAACCCGCGCTGGCGCCATTGTTTCCGTTCGACGTGCTGCCGGTCATGTAGCTATCCGCGCTCACCGTGCGGACCGAGCCGTGGCCGAGGCCGAATTCGAGTGAGGGGAACGTGGAGAACTTGATGGTGACCGGCTGGCCGGTTGCCAGGAACCCTGTCAGGTCACCCGTCGCCTGCGCCTGGATTTCGAGCGGCGCATTGAGCGGCACGAGCGTGAAGAACGTCTGCCCAGATGTCAGCACGGAACCGACCGAGACGGGCGCCACGGATTGCACGGTGGCATCCTGCTCGGCCCGCAGATCGATCAGCTTGTTGTTCAGCGCAGCGTGTTCGAGCTGGTCCTTGTAGGTGGCCAACTGCACGGAGTCCGAGGTGATAGTCTGCGAGACGTCGGCGAACCATTGCTGGTTGTAGTTTTCGAGCTGGCCCTGGAGGGCCCCGACGTTCTGCCGGGCGTTTTCTGCCTGCTGCACATTGAACAACACGTTGCGTTCGGCTTCGAGCCTCGCGTTGACCGCGCTCAGTGTGTCGATACGGTTGCCAACCTGGTCGTGTTCAAGTTGGACGCGCATCTTTTCAAGGTCGACCGCAACGCCGGTTTCCTTGGCGTATTGGCGGATATTGGCGTCGGCTTGGGCCTGAAGGGCACGTTGGGCGTCGATCTGGCCCTGGTAGTAGCGCAGTTCCGCCTGTCGGGCGGCGGCGCGCTGGGCAAAGATGCCCTCCTGGACGAGCGCACCTGGGGTGAGCTGGCGGGGGTGGTAGGCGAGCTGGCGGTTCTCCGCGTTAAGACGGTCGATCTCGGTGCCATACCGATCCACCTGATCGAGTGCCGCGGTATTGTCGGCCTGGGTCAGAGTGGGGTCGAGCTGTGCCAGCAACTGGCCTTTGTGCACCACGTCGCCGACCGAGACAGCGATTGTTTTCACGACCGAGGTGTTGAGCGGCTGCACGATCAACTCGGGAACCATCGAGACGACCTTGCCCGAGGCGTGGATCAGCCGGTCGACATGCAGAACGCCGAACAAAATGAACAGTGTGACGACGAGCAGGCCGATGATGCGAGTCGCACTACGCGCCGCGGGATTTGCCGGCACGGCGGCCAACGCCATCGAGGGAGAGAAAAACTCCATCAGCTCCAGAGGCGTGTCGTCCTTGACCGCGCGGCGGCGACCGAACGACAGCCAGCCTGGCTTTGAACCTGGCTCTTCGGGGGAAGGCGCTGGACCGGGGCGGACCGGCGTGGTTGTGGTGACGGACATGGCTTATTCTCCCTGCGCCAGGGCTGCGGCCGCGCGGACCGGGTCGATATGGCGGTTCTGCTGGTTCCACAGCGTGCGGTAGACGGCGCATCGGTCCAGCAGCACGTCGTGCGGGGCGATGTCGACGACAGTTCCACGGTCGAGGACCATGATCAGGTCGCAATTGACCAGGCTGGACAGACGGTGGGACACGATGACCATCGTGCGGCCCTTGCCGATGCGGACCAGGTTGGAGTTGACCAGCGCCTCGCTCTCAGGGTCGAGCGCCGAGGTCGCCTCGTCGAGGATCATGATGCGCGGGTTGGTGATCAACGCACGGGCAATCGCCAGGCGCTGACGCTGGCCGCCGGAGATGTTGGCCGAACCTTCCTCGATCCAGGTGTCGTAACCCTGCGGCATACGCTCGATGAACTCTTCGGCGCCGGCGAGCCGGGCGGCGCGCACGGCATCCTCGAGGGTCAGTCCGGCGCGGCCGGCCGTGATGTTGTCACGAACGGTGCCGCGGAAAAGGAAGTTGTCCTGCAGCACCACGCCGAAGCTGCGTCGCAAATGCGAGAGATTGATTTCGCGCAATTCAGCGCCGTCAATCCGGACAGCACCCGAGTATTCGCGGTTGATGCCCTGAAGCAGGCGCGTGATGGTGGATTTGCCCGAACCCGAGCGCCCGACGAGGCCGAGCATGGTGCCGGGCGGGATGGAGAAATTCACCTTGTTCAGCGCCGGGCGCTGGCCGAGCGGGTAGGTGAAGGTGACATCCTCGAAGGTGATCTGGCCTTCGAAGGCAGGGCGCATGCCGTCGGTCTGCGCGCGTGTTTCGGTGGGGTTGTTCAGAACCTTGGCGATCTGCCCCACTGCGGTGCGGACTTCGTGGAAGTCTTCCAGCAGCCTGGCAAAGCCGACCAGAGGTGCGGAGACACGGCCTGAGAGCAGCATAAAGGCGATCAAGCCGCCTTTATCGACGGTGGTGTCGTTCTGGAGCGCCAGATAGGCGCCGAACAGCACCACGCCGCGTGACATGAAGGTCTGCAGCGGATCGATCAGTGTTTGCGGAATGTTGCCGAGCCGGCCGGCAGCCAAGCGCCAGCGGCCGGAATCGGCCACGCGCTCGTCCCAGACGACTTTCTGCTGCGGCTCGAGCGCCAGGGATTTCACCGTGCGGATGCCATAGACGGTCTCGCTCATCACCGCGCCCATCTTGTGCTGCGCCTGGATGGCAAGACCGATCAGTGCGCCGACCGGGCGCAGGAACACCATGATGATCAGGGAGATAAGGCCCGCGATGGCGATCGACACCCAGGCCAGCGTCGGCTCCATGTAGAACATGAAGGGTAGCATGACGATCAGGGTGATGCCGTCGAGAAAGGTGTAGAGCAGCTTGCCGGTGAGGAATTCGCGCACGCGAAAGACTTCACGCAGCCGCGAAATCGTCTCACCCGCCTGGCTGCGCTCGAAGAAGTCGAGCGGCAAGGAGAGCAGTCGACCGAACACATGCAGGTTCAGCCGGACGTCCAGCCGCGACGAGAGCACGAGCACGAGCTCGCGACGTGCCCAGCCGAGCACCATCTCGAAAAACATCATCGCGGAGAGGATGCTGACGAGCATGTAGAAGGTGGAGAGGCTGTTATACTCGAGCACGCGGTCGATCGTCGCCATCACCATCAGAGCGGGGATGATCGTGAGGGCGGAGATGACGACGGACGCGAAACCGATCTGGGTGAGGAAATACTTCTCCTCGAGTACCTTGCCGAAAATCCAGCCAAGGGTGAACGGCGCCTCGCCCTCGCCCTGGCCGTAGGGGCGCTTGACGAGGATGACATCGCCGGCCCAGGCCTGCTCCAGGCGCAGGCGGTCGACGGGGACCGGCGGATCGGTGTCTCGCGCGGTGGGGCTTTTCAGCATGACCACGTCGCGTTGCGGATCGGCGCCGACGACCAGGCCAGCCGTGCCATCCTTGAGCAGCAGGACGACGGGGGCAGCGTCGCGGAAGCGGAACAGGTTGCGCCAGCCCAGGCGCATGGCGCGGGCGATCATCCCCTGATCGCGCAGCCAGGTGACCAACGCCGCCGGCGACGGGTAGGCTTCGCCGACGGGGCCGCGGAACTCGCCCATGTCCAGATCGACGCCATGGAAGCGGGCAGCCGCGACGACCGCGCGCAGGCGCAGCTCTTTCGGGGTCAGGACTTCCGGGATTTCGCTCTCGATCTGGAGCGGCTCGCCATCCGTATTCAGGCTGGTCTGTGTCACAATCAGTCCTTTTGAGTCTCAAATCCACGCGAAAAGGCCATGGTAAGGCTCTGCCGGTTTCGCCGGATCACGGCCCTTCCTACCATGACTTTCTATAGAGAGGCATAATTTTCAGCGCTTCGGCTGGCCTGTTCCGCATGCGTGCCGTTAAGGTGTCGGAAGGGAGGCATCTATTGCTGGTTGAACAAGCGCTGGAGAAGGATTTGCCTGAAATACAGGCGATCTACGCACATCATGTACTGACCGGGACGGGTACTTTCGAGGAAGCGCCGCCGAGTATTGAGCAGATGGTGGAGCGCCATAGGGCAGGGCTGGCGGCCGGGTATGAGTGGCTGGTCGCCCGGGACGACACGGGGGTGCTGGGCTACGGCTATTACGGCGCGTTCCGCCAGCGCAGCGCCTACGATTGGACTGTCGAGGACAGCGTGTATGTTCGCGAGGACGTTCGCGGCATGGGTGTCGGCAAGTCCATCGTTGCCGGGTTGCTGGCGAGTGCCCAGGCGCGTGGTTACCGGCAGATGCTGGCCTTGATCGGTGACAGCGAGAATATCGGCTCGATCGGCATGCATATGAGCCTCGGGTTTCAGCGCGCAGGGACCATGAAGGCGTGCGGGGTGAAGTTCGGCCGCTGGCTGGATGTGGTGATCATGCAGCGGCCATTGGGCGCCGGCGACGCGGACGTGCCGGCCGCGTTGCCGATCAGACAGCGAGCCTGAAGCAGGCGCTGGCGACCGGATCGGTCGAGAGCGCGTCCAGAACGGCCGCACGGCCGGCTTGGCTCTGCGTGACAACGACGACGCGGGTGAAGAACGGGACGCGGCCACGGGCGCGGTCCTGAAGCAAGGTGGCGAGAGCGCGACCGGCCGGATTGCGCGCGGTGCAGCAGGGGCATGATGCGGGATGGGCGTCCGCGAGGGTGAAGCCGGCCGATGTGCTGCCGGATGACGCATCTTCGGTCAGGAGAATATCGCCGTCGCTTGGCTCGAGGTGGGCGCCGAGGACGAGCGGGACACGCAAATCAAGCGAGATGGCCATGCTTGCACATAAAGGAAGCTTTATATATTTATGCAAGCGTGGATCATCTGCTTGCATGCCTGGCTGCGACGGCCGACCCGACCCGGTTGAGGGTGCTGACGCTGGCGGCGCGCGGCTCGTTTTGCGTGAACGATTTCTGCGACGTGCTCGGGCAGAGCCAGCCGCGTCTCTCCCGCCATTTGAAGCTGCTGTGCGACGCGGGATTGCTGGAGCGTACGCGTGAGGGAGCGAATGCCTGGTTTACGTTGGCGCAAGGCGAGAAAGGGCGGCTGGCGCGCGATATTCTGCAGCACGTGCCCGAGGGCGATCCGTTGATGGCGGCCGACCGCCGCGGGGCTGTGCGTGTGCTGGCGGAGCGCGCGCGGGCGGCGAGCGAGAAATTCCGCAGCCAGGGTGCCGACTGGGACGAAATGCGTGCCCTGAGCCTGCCGGCCGAGCAGGTGGAACACGCATTGCTGGAGCTGCTGCCGGCGCAAGGTGGCCGGCTGCTGGATATTGGAACGGGGACGGGCCGGCTGCTTGAAGTGCTGGCGCCGCGCATCAGGGCGGGTGTGGGTGTGGATGCGAGCAGGACCATGCTGGCATTGGCGCGCGTCAGACTTGCCTCGCCCGAGCTCGCGCATTGCAGCGTGCGGCTGGCCGACATGTATGCATTGCCGCTGGCAGACGGCAGCTTCGACCTCGTGCTGCTGCAGATGGTGTTGCACTATGCCGAGGAGCCGGAGGCGGCGCTTGCGGAAGCGCGGCGCGTGCTGGCGCCCGGCGGGCGATTGGTCGTGGTGGATCTGGCGCCGCACACGCGTGAGCATCTGCTGACGCAGATGGGTCATCGCGCGCCTGGATTCTCCGATGCGCGCATGGCGGATCTGTTGTCACGCGCGGCGCTGACGCCTGGCGACAAGTTGAGTGTGGGCCCCGCGCAGGATGGCGCATTGCGTGTGCGCATCTGGCAAGGGCTCGTGCCTGAAACAGCTGTTTTAGAAAAGGCTTTCGTTTGACCCGACCCCATCTTCTCGATGCGCTACGCGACCAGGTTTTGCTGTGCGATGGCGGCACTGGCAGCCGTGTGCAGAGCATGGATCTCGACACCGAGCGCGATTATTGGGGGCAGGAAAATTGCACCGATATTCTGAATCTCTCGCGCCCTGACCTGGTGCGCGAGATCGCGCGCGGATATTTCGCCGCCGGTGCGGACATGGTCGAGACCAACACGTTCGGCGCTTCGCCGGTGACGCTGGGCGAGTTCGGGCTGGAAGCTCGGGCGCGCGAGATCAACCGCATCGCCGCGGAATTGGCGCGCGAGGTGGCCGACGAGTTTGCCGACGGACGTCATCGTTGGGTTTTGGGCGGCGTCGGGCCTGGCACTAAGCTGCCGTCGTTGGGCAACATCGATTACGACTCACTGGAAGCCGGGCTTGCTGAGCAATGCAGGGGACTTGTGGATGGTGGTGTCGATGCGTTTCTGATCGAGACCTGCCAGGACACTTTGCAGATCAAGGCAGCGGTGAACGGCGCCAAGATCGCGCGTGCGGAAGCCGGTCGCGACACGCCGATATTCGTGCAGGTGACCGTGGAGACGACCGGGACCTTGCTGGTGGGGCCGGATATCGCAACGGCGGCGACCGTCATCCATGCGCTCGACGTGCCGTTGATCGGGCTGAATTGTGCGACGGGTCCGCAGGAGATGGCCGAGCATGTGCGTTGGCTGTCGGCGAATTGGCCTGGTCTGATCAGTGTGCAACCTAATGCCGGTTTGCCGGAACTGGTGGACGGACACACGCACTATCCACTCAATCCGGCGGAGATGGCGAGCTGGGTGGAGCGGTTCGTGGCCGAAGACGGACTGAACCTGATCGGTGGTTGTTGTGGCACGGACATTCCGCACATTCGGGCATTGGACGAGATGTTGCGTCGTCGTGCTCAGGCGAGCGGACGCGGTGGCAGACGGCCTACGCCAGTACAGCGCACGTTCATGTGGGTACCGTCGGTGGCGAGTTTGTACAGCCAGACTCCGCTGCGCCAGGACAACAGCTTTTTCTCGATCGGCGAGCGCTGCAATGCGAACGGCTCGAAGAAGTGGCGCGAGTTGCAGGAAGCCGGAGACTGGGACGGTTGCGTGAGCGTGGGACGCGAGCAGGCGGCCGAAGGCAGCAATAGTCTTGACGTTTGCACGGCTTTTGTCGGCCGCGACGAGAAGTATGAGATGGACGAGGTGATCCGCAGGTTCACCAACTCGGTGAATGTGCCGCTGGTAATCGACAGCACCGAGACGCCGGTGATCGAAAGTGCGCTGAAGCTGCATGGCGGCAAGCCGATCATCAACTCGATCAACTTCGAGGATGGCGAGGGGGCCGCGAGCGACCGCCTGAAACTGGCGAAGAAGTTCGGCGCGGCCGTGATTGCGCTCACGATCGACGAAGTCGGCATGGCGAAGACGGCGGACGACAAATTGCGCATTGCAGAGCGGCTGGTGGCGTTCGCCTGCGATGGTTATGGGCTGCCGCAGAGCGATCTGCTGATCGATCCGCTGACCTTCACCATTGCCACCGGCAACGAGGACGACCGCAAGCTGGCGGCTTGGACGCTCGATGGTATCAAGCGCATTCGCGAGCGTTTTCCGGACATCCAGATCATTTTGGGTTTGTCGAACGTGAGTTTCGGTCTCAACCCGGCAGCGCGCGCAGTGCTGAACTCGGTGTTTCTCGACCATGCCGTGCGTGCGGGCATGACGGGCGCGATCGTGCATGTGAGCAAAATTCGGCCGCTGCATCTGATACCGGCCGAAGAGGTGGAGGTGGCCGAGGACCTCATCTTCGACCGGCGTCGTGAGGGCTACGATCCGTTGCAGCGTCTGCTCGAGCTGTTCGCGGATCGCAAGGCGGCGGAGGCGACGAAACGCGCGAAAGCGGAGACGGTGGAAGGCCGGCTGCGCGACCGCATCGTGGATGGCGACCGCAAGGGGCTCGAAGCCGAGCTCGACGACGCGCTGCGCGCGCACGAGCCGCTGTCGATCATCAACGACATTCTGCTGGGCGGCATGAAGGTGGTGGGAGAGTTGTTCGGCGCCGGCAAGATGCAATTGCCGTTCGTGCTGCAATCCGCCGAGACGATGAAGACGGCGGTGGCGTATCTCGAACCGCTGATGACGCGGGTGGACGGGCAGGAAAAGGGCACTATCGTGCTGGCGACCGTGAAGGGCGATGTGCACGATATCGGCAAAAATCTGGTCGATATCATCCTGACCAATAACGGGTATCGCGTCGTAAATCTCGGGATCAAGGTGAAATTGGCCGAGATGGTGGAAGCCGCGCGCGAGCACCGTGCGCATGCGATCGGCATGAGTGGGTTGCTGGTGAAATCCACTGTCATCATGCGCGAGAATCTCGAGGAGATGACTCGGCAGGGGCTCGAGATACCAGTGCTTCTCGGTGGGGCCGCGCTGACGCGCAATTATGTGGAGGAAGATTGCGTCTCGGCCTATGCATGCGGCCGTGTGGCTTATGCGCGCGATGCGTTCGATGGTCTGCATCTGATGGATCGTGTCACAGGAAACGGGTTTGACGACTACCTGTCCGCCTTGCAGGCCAAGCGCAGCGGCAAGGCGCGCAATACGAAGCGCAGCATCGGGCGTGCCGATGAGCGTGCCTGGCGGCCCGTCGATGTGAGCGAGGTGCGCGCACGCCGTGCGCGACTGACGCAGGATGTGCCGGTTGTCGAACCGCCATTCTGGGGTGCGCGTGTGCTGGAGGCGCCGGCGAAGGCTGTGGTGCCGTTCCTCAACGAGCGCAGCCTATATCAATTCCAGTGGGGCTTTCGCAAACAGGGCAAGAACCTCGACGACTTTCTGGGGTGGGCCAAGCAGGAATTGCGGCCGATCATGAAGCGCATGCTGGCGATTTGCGAGACCGAGGATATATTACGTCCGCAAGCGATCTACGGTTATTGGAAAGCGGCGGGGCAGGGTAATGACTTGATCCTGTTCGAGCAGGATGGCAGCACGGAAGTGGCGCGATTCAGCCTGCCGCGGCAGCCGCGTGAAGACGGCGAATGTATCGCAGACTTCTTCCGCGATGTGGATGACGAAGCCCGAGATGTGATCGGGTTGCAGGTAGTGACCGTGGGCCAGAAGGCGAGTGATACCGCACGCGTATGGTTCGACGATAATCGTTACCAGGACTATCTGTATCTGCACGGCCTCTCGGTAGAGATGGCCGAAGCGATGGCGGAATACGTGCACAAGCGGGTGCGCGCCGAGATGGGTTTTGCCGGCGAGGATGACCGTGACATGGAGCGTATGCTGCAGCAGAATTATCGCGGATCACGTTATTCGTTCGGCTATCCTGCCTGCCCGCGTATCGAGGATCAGAGCATGTTGCTGGGTTTGCTGAATGCGGAACGCATCGGCGTGTCGCTCTCCGATGAAAGCCAGCTCCACCCCGAGCAGAGCACAAGTGCCATCGTGGTCCTAAACCCAAACGCGAAATACTTCTCCGTGTGAAGAAGTTTTGCTCCGCCGCTCGCACGCGCGACAGCGGAGCAAAGTCTTTTGCTTCTTTTCCACGGATGAGAAAGCCTTTTCTTCACCCGGCCAAAAGCTCCAGCGCTGCACACGACAGCGCCCGAGCTCCCAGCGCGATGCATGCCTCGTCCGGTTGATATGATGAATTGTGCAGATGATCGTGCCGGCCAGGCGCGCCCGATCCGACGCGCAACACGAAGCTTGGGACCCGCGCGGCAATCATTGCAAAATCTTCAGCGCCCATGCTTGGCTCGGACACGACGAAAACATCACCGAAATGCCGTTCGATAGCGGCGACACTGCTCGCCAGAATATCGCCATCGTTCAGCGTCGGCGGCACGCCAGGGATCCATTCGAGTTCGGTATGCGTTCGCAGTGCGATGTCCTGGCCGGCGCAGAGGCGTCGCAGGGCGGCTTCTGCCTGAGTGCGGACACTCGAGCTGAGGCTGCGGATGGTGCCCAGCATCTCGCACGAATCGGGGATGATGTTGTGAACGGTTCCGGCGTGAATAGCGCCGATTGTGATGACGCAAGGGTCAAGCGGGCTGACCTCTCGGCTGACGATCGTCTGCAAGGCGGAAATGAGCTGTGCGGCGGCCACGATCGGATCGATTGTGGTGTGCGGGTAGGCGGCATGGCCCGAGCTGCCGGACACGCGAATGCGAAAGCGGTCGCAGGCGGCGTAGGTGACGCCACGCACGGCTCCGAAATGTCCTACCGGAATATCCGGATGGTTGTGGAAACCCAGCGCCATGTCCACACCGTCGAGCACGCCATCGCCAATCATGGCGGCCGCACCGCCCAAGATCTCTTCGGCCGGCTGGAACAGCAGGCGCACGCGGCCGCTCATGCTGGGAGCGAGATTGGCAAGTATCTGTGCCACGCCGAGCAAAGTGGAGCTGTGCACGTCATGTCCGCACGCGTGCATTCGGCCGGGCATCTGGCTGGCAAAGGGTAGTTCGGTTCGCTCCTCGATGGGTAAGGCATCCATGTCGCCGCGAATGACGAGCGTTGGGCCGGGCCGGGCGCCCTCGATGTCGGCGACAACGCCGGTGCGGCCGACGCCGGTGCGATGGGCGATACCGAGTCGCGCGAGTTCGCGCGCGATCGCGGCCGCGGTTCTGTGTTCCTCGAATGCCAGTTCGGGATGCGCGTGGAGGTCGCGCCGTATATCGATCAGCGCGGGTTCTGCCTGCCGCGCCAATTCCATGATGGCCGACCCGATATCGTTTATGTGGCCCATGTGTGGCTCCTGCTGAACGCAATGCTATAGCTTGCAACCGGGCCTGCCGCACTGGCAAGCCAAACGCAGAGCGGGAGACGATCGAGTGGACGAACAAGCCTTCTCTCTTGCTCAGGCACCGGGGCAGCCGGGGAGCGCCCAGATTGTACCCGTCATTCTGTCGGGCGGCTCGGGCACGCGATTGTGGCCTGTTTCGCGCGAAAGTTTTCCCAAACAGCTCTGGCCGTTGATATCTGCAAAGACGATGCTGCAGGAGACAGCGCTGCGTGCTGTTGGGCCAAGTTTTGCTCCTCCCGTTGTTGTCTGCAATGAGGAGCATCGCTTCCTGATTGCCGAGCAGTTGCGTGATGCCGGGATCGAGGGTGCCCGCATCCTGCTCGAGCCCGTCGGGCGGAACAGTGCGCCGGCCATCGCCGCGGCGGCTTTGCTGGTGGCGGAGACGCAACCCGATGCCGTGTTGTGGATGATGGCTGCAGATGCGGCGATCACGCGTACGGACGCGCTGGCGGCAGCTTTGGCCCATGCGGTCGCTGCCGCCCGAGCCGGTCGATTCGTCACATTCGGCATGAAGCCGACTGCGCCGGAAACCGGCTACGGCTATATCGAAGTCGGGCCGGAACTGCCGGCTGGCGGCGTGCATGAAGTAGCGAGCTTTGTCGAAAAGCCGGATGCCATGCGTGCGGCGGAGTTGGCGAGCGACGGTCGGCATTTGTGGAACAGCGGTATGTTCATGTTCACCGCGGCGATGTTGCTAGGTGAGATGGATGCACTTGCCCCGCGCGTGATGGAGGCGGTGCGTAGCGCGGTCGCCAACCGTACAGACGATCTCGATTTCACGAGGTTGGAAAAGGCAGCGTTTACGGCGTGCCCGAACATCAGCCTGGACTATGCAGTTGCCGAACGCACCGCCCACGCGGCGGTGGTACCCGCCGATCTCGGCTGGTCGGACGTGGGAAGCTGGAACGCGCTCTGGGATATGGGCGCCAAAGACGCCGCCGGGAACGTGAGTCAGGGCGACGTGCTGCTGGAGAACACGCGGAGATGTTACGCGCGCAGCGACGGCATGTTGACGGCGGTCGTCGGGCTCGATGATACGATTGTGGTCACGACGGAAGATGCTGTGCTGGTCATGCACCGCGACCGTGCGCAGGACGTAAAAAAAATCGTTGAGCGATTGCGCGCGGCAGGCCGGCACGAAGCGGCATCGCACAATCGTGCGTATCGGCCTTGGGGATTCTACGAGAGCCTGATTAACGGAGAGCGGTTCCAGGTTAAGCGAATCGTGGTCAAGCCTGGCGAGCGGTTGTCGTTGCAGAAACATTTCCACCGTGCTGAACATTGGGTGGTGGTCGCCGGCACGGCGCTGGTTGTGCGCGACGAAGCAACCGTAATGGTGCGAGAGAATGAGAGCATCTATCTGCCACTCGGCTGCGTGCATCGCCTGGAAAATCCAGGGCGCATTGCACTTGAGCTGATCGAGGTGCAGTCCGGCGCTTATCTCGGGGAGGACGACATCGTGCGCTATGAAGACACGTATGGGCGAAAGTAAGGCAGCTCGCGCCCTGAAAGAAGCAGAGACGAATATCGCTGGTTAATCCGTTTTCAGAACGTTATAGCTGCATCGTTCTGTGCGGAGTATTGGGTTCATGCGCTTTTCGGTGATTGCCTTTGTATGCTGGCCTTGCGTTGCCGGTGCCGCGAGCGTGCAGTCGTTCGACTTGCCAGGCAGTGCTCGAACCTGTGGGTCCGATATCGCGAATAACGGCCTGGTAGCCGGCAATGCGGCAGGCACAGCTCTCGCCGATGCGCGACCTTTTCTGTATCAACATGGGCAGTTTCAGCAGCCGGTTGTTGGCGTCGCGCTGCCGACGATATTGTTTAACGGTGTCAACAAGCATGGAACGATCGCCGGAAACGCGTTTGAAATAAATTTCGACAACTCGTCATTCCAGGGCTTTATCGACAAGCGAGGCATGCTGTTTCAACCGACCGCCGGTGGACAGATCGTGGCCGGGGTGACGCGCATTACTGATGTGGGCACCATACTTGGCACGCTTGCTCTCGCGCCGGCCTCCCAGTTCAGCTTTTCTCGGACGATCGGCTTCACTACGACAAAGACTGGCGTCGTTTCCACGATCGACGATGGCGCAACGCTGTCGGTCACGCCTGTCGGGATCGACTTGGCTGGGGATCACGTAGTTGGCTATTCGATTGATACAGTGCTTGGGCTGCATGGTTGGTCGTATGCTCAGGGCAGTTTCACGCCAGTTTCTTATCCTGGTGCAAGCGTCACCGTTCCCTCAGGCGTCAACAATGCGGGCGTGATCAGCGGCAGCTATATTATAGGGCCGATCTCAGTCAATCCGCCTTCTCCGAGCCATGGCTTCGTTTGGCAGAATGGCGCCTACACGGCATTCGACGTGGCCGGGGCCTCGTCCACCACCATCAACGGCATGAACGAGGCAGGCCATGTGACCGGCTGCTACACCGATAGCTCTGGCACGCACGGTTTTTTGGCAAAACCTTGAAGGCGTAGTTGGTGCGCGCAGTTGTCGCGCACTCAATACATGTGCTGCCCACCGTTGATGGAGAGGGTGGCGCCGGTGACGAAATCAGCTTCATCGGCAGTCAGGAATGCGACACCGCGCGCGATATCGTCCGCGCGGCCAAGCCGTCCCATGGGAATTCGTGCGATGATTTTCTGCAATACGTCTTCCGGCACGGCACGCACCATGTCGGTATCCACATACCCTGGTGCGATCGCATTGCAGGTAATGCCGAAACGCGCGCCCTCCTGAGCCAACGCCTTGGTGAAGCCGTGTATGCCGGATTTTGCGGCCGCATAATTCACCTGCCCGTACTGGCCGGCCTGACCGTTGATGGACCCGACATTGACGATCCGCCCGAATTTCGCAGCGCGCATCGCATCGAATGTGAGCTTGCAAAGATTGAAGCAGGAACCGAGGTTGGTGTCGATAACGGCATCCCACATGTCGCGAGACATCTTGCTCATCGTCCCGTCGCGCGTGATACCGGCGTTGTTTACCAAGATCTCGATGGGCCCATGCTGGTCATGGATGTGGCTGACCGCTTGTTGGCAGGCAGCAAAATCTCCGGCGTCAAACTTGAGGGTGACAATGCCTGTTTCGGCTTGGAAGGCGTCGGCCGCCGCCTGGTTTCCCGCATAGCTCGCGACGACCTGGCGACCGGCTTTGTGAAGTGCCTGACTGATTGCGGCGCCTATGCCCCGTGTGCCGCCGGTGACGAGTGCGATACGTGCCATGTCGACCGTTCCTCCGTTTTGTTTTTCTGTAGCCATATGACGCCGGTCGCATCCTTGCGGCAAGCCGTGTCCTCGACCTCATCGTGGGACGTGTTTTGCAGTTCGACGGGTAAGGCGGCGTTAACCTCCGCCGGTCATTCTATCATCTGAGCCCAACCTCAGCCGGATTTGTGACCATGCCCAACCTGTCCATGTCCTCCATCCCCCCTTATGGCGTGGCTTTCGCGATCGAAGAGCTCCTGCTGATGCGGAGCTGGGTACGTCAGCGCGATCTGCAGATGACGATTGCGACTGATCAGGTGATCAACGGAGCCGAGTTTGAGGAGATGTTGATGATTGCCCCAAGCGGACGGGAGAGGAGGTGTTTGACGGTTTGGAGGACACACAGCGCGGTGTTCGTGCAAACGCCGCAGGGCCGTCCCCGCGCGTTCGGCACTCTCAAAGATGCCCTGAGCTCATTGCGACCAACCCGTGCGGCCTATACTGGTTGGAGGCGGCTGTTTCGGGCGGCGAGCTGACGTTGGCAACATCGCTGAAACGAAAGATCCGGACAGGCCCACAGCCGGCTCATGCGATGTGGCGACTAGTCAATGCCAGACACTGAGCTGACCGCAACATCCAGGTGCTCATATCAACGGTGCCGCGAGCTGTTACGACGAGCATGATGAACGCAAGAGCACTTTTAGAAAATTGGGCGTGCCGCCCTTCGCCAAATAGTGGCGCTCGCCTATCTCAGAGCGCTGATTGAGCTTCTGCCAAAGCGGCCAGAACGGCCTGCACGGTCTCATCAATGGTTTGTTGTTCGGCCACGACAATGGGATGCTCATCTGGGTGAGGCTCTTCCAGATCGGCGAGCTGGCTGCCAAGCAGCGTGGCTGGCATGAAGTGTCCGCTGCGCTTCGATAAGCGCCGCCTCAGTTCCGCTTCCGTGACTTTGAGGTAGAGCAGACGAATGCCTGACCGTCCGCCGACAAGCCTCTCGCGATACCGGCGTTTCAAGGCCGAGCAAGTTATTATGCCTGGCTCGTGTGCGGCTATGCGTGCATCGATCCACCCTCGAATGGCAGCTAGCCAAGGTGCACGGTCCTCATCGGTCAGCGGAATGCAAGCGTGCATTTTCTTGACATTTTCCGGTGGGTGAAGCTCGTCGCCTTCCTGAAACGGCCACGGCAGACATTTATCAAGTGCTTCGGCGATGGTGGATTTTCCACTGCCGGATACGCCCATGACGATCAGCACCATCGGCGAGATGCCAGACGGGAAAGGCGGGCTGGTCATTGCCGCGTATAATGGGCGATGCCGTCAGCACCGGCCACGAAAGCGTCCTGGGCCATGCCTATGAAAAGACCAGTCTCGACCACACCGACGATGGCGCGTAACTGTGTGTCCAACGCCAAAGCGTCTGTAACGCCATCGAAGCTGCAATCGATAATGTAGTTTCCGCCGTCAGTCAGGTAGGGCATGCCGTCTGCCATGGAGCGAAGCTGAACCTGGCGGGCGTGGCTCGCAAGGCGCGCTTGTGTGAGTTCCCAGGCAAAGCGGGTGACTTCGACAGGAATAGGCGCTCGCGTGCCTAGATTTTCGACCAGCTTGGCAGTATCGGCAACGATCACCAAGCGGTCGGCGGCGCTCGCAACGAGCTTCTCTCGCAAAAGCGCACCGCCAAGACCTTTGACGAGATCAAGACTATGCAGCTGAATTTCATCGGCGCCATCGACGCATATATCGATGCTGCTGTGGTGCGCGAAGTCGGTTAGGACCAATCCCCCGTCGCGAGCTTGTTGGGCGCTACGCTCCGAAGTCGGAATGCAAACAATGCGTAGTCTGCGGGTGATCAACGACGCTATGAAGAAAGCGGCGGTGGACCCGGTGCCGAGTCCCACAACCATGCCGTCTTTTACAAGATCGGCCGCGTGCTCGGCAGCCTCGCGTTTGAGGTCGTCCTGCGTTGCCATCGTCAAACTCTTACCGCGGCTTCGTCCGTAAACCACGTCAACTCACCGATCGTTGTCACACGCGCGGCGGGCTGAGTGCGATCACCGGCGAGCACACGGGCCAGAACGTCTCGCTTGCTGGCACCCGCGGCCAGAAACGCCACTTGACGGCTACAAGCAATGGCAGGGTAGGTCAGTGTCAACCGAGGCTGCGGCACGCCTTCAGTAACTGGCGCGACCCAGGCGAGCGTCTCATCCAACGCGTGAGTGTTTGGAAAAAGCGAGGCGGTATGACCGTTTTCACCAAGACCGAGCAATACCACATCGAAAAGAGGCCGGGTCATGTCCAGCGATTCTGCGCCGTAATGTGTCTGCAACGTGGCCTGGTAACCGCGCGCAGCATCCGCAGGTTCACCTTCAACAGGCATGGGATGGACCTGCGCTGCAGGGATTGCCACGTGATCAAGCAGAGCAAGTCGCGTCATCCTGTAATTGCTATCCGGGTCGTCATAGGCGACAAAACGTTCGTCACCCCAGAACAAAAACGTACGATCCCATGGAAAGCGCGTTGCGAGATCAGGTTGCGCCAACGTCTCGAATAGACGTTTGGGTGTTGAGCCGCCGGAAAGTGCAATCGTGAAGCGGCCTGACGAAGCTACAGCAAGGTCGGTCAGCCAAAGTGCGGCGCGGCGCGCGAGATCTTCAGGACTAGCGAGCGTAACAATCTGTGGTTCAGCCATGCTCTTCCCCGAGTATGTAACGCTCCACACCGCGTGCGAAACCTTCCTCCTCCGAAGAGGTTGTCACGTAGGTGGCTTGCTTCTGGACCGCTTCGCTGGCGTTCGCCATGGCAATTGATAAGCCGCTCTTGCGAAACATGAGCGTGTCATTTGGCTGGTCGCCCAGTGTGGCGATCTGGTGCTCCTGCATGCCCAGCCGTTTAGCGAGGAAACCGATGGCAAATCCCTTGTTGGCTTCCGGATGCGTAATGTCGAGGTAGTAAGGTTGCGAGCGTGCCGCGGATGCTGTGTTGCCCAGCAATTCTTGCACCTGCTTCTCAGTCTTTTCCATGAGTGCGAGATCATCGCTGCAGCCAACGATCTTGACTGCTTGATCGAGTGCGTCGTCGAAATGCGCTTTCACCGTCGGCTCAAATTTAACGGTCCACGCCTCGCGTGCAACATGCGGTGCGTCCTTGTCATGAACGAACCATGATTGGCCGCTATACACCCACGCATCCAGACCGGCGTTCTGCAAAAGAGCGATGCTCTGCTCGGCAACTTCGCGTGGCAGAGTGCGCGCTTCGATCTCCGAAAGATCGGGGTTGACCCACATGCCGCCGTTGAAGCCGGCAACCGGGGTTTCGATACCCAGCGGTTCAATCAGCATCTGCATGCCGCGCGGGGGACGACCACTGGTGATGGCGAACTTTATGCCACGCGCGCGAAGTTTGCCGACGGCGGCGATCGCGCGTGCGGTGAGCAGCTTGTCTTTGGTGACGAGTGTTCCGTCCACGTCCGCCAATACTAGCTTGATGTCCGTCATCGATCTAGGTCCCTAGGCTCGTGGGATGATGAATTGCTCGATGGCATTTGCCCAACCGCTTGCCTGATTGGAAGGCGCTACATAGTCCGCGCGAGCTTGCATGGAGCTTGGGGCGTTTCCCATGGCGATTCGGTAGGCAGCCACGTCAAACATCGGCAAATCGTTCGGCATATCACCAATACAGGCGGTGTCCTCGAGATCTATACCAAGGAGCGATGCAGCTTTGCAAACAGCTTCCCCCTTATTCGCGTTGGGATGGGTGATATCCAGGTAATAGTCTTGGCTACGATGGACGGCAGCGCGACCTTGCAACCGGCGTTGCAGTTCCGCTTCACAAATGGCTAGCTTCGCGAAGTCTTTTGTAGCCGCCATGAGTTTGCCAACTTGCTTTGTGAAGGGCGCAAGGCTTGGCACTTTATGCGGCGGCAATTTGACAGTGTGCTGTTCCCAATCGACATAATCGCCTGTCGGGTCGGTGATCAGCCATTCGTCGACAGTGAACAGCCATGGAGGGATATTTTGAGACGCCAGGTAATCGATGGCTTCGTGCGCTGCCGTTTCCTGCAAAAAAGCCGCTGAAATCAGATCGCCTTTTGATGAGGTGAAAACACCGCCGTTGAACGCCGCTCGTGGTGTGGTGAGTTTCAGATCATCGGCGAACAAGGCGACACCATGGGGCGGTCGGCTGCTGACAAGCACGAGTTGCACACCTGCTTGCGCAAGCCGATGAGCCGCTTGCCGCACCTCTCCAGTGAGTGTTTTGTCGTTGGTGACGAGCGTGCCGTCAATGTCGGAGACCACAAGCCGAATCATCGACCAATATCGATCCAGTGCCGGCGATCTCGCGATAGTAATTCATCGGCATCGTCAGGACCTTCGCTGCCGGCCGCATAGGGATGAACATGTATGTGTCCCTCATCCCATGCGTCCAAGGCGGGCTGCACAACGTTCCAGCCGGCTTCTACGTTGTCGGCACGCTGAAATAGCGTCGCATCGCCTACTAGGCAGTCATAAAGCAGCGTCTCGTAGCCGGTGCTCGGGCCCTCATGGAAATAATCGGCGTAATTGAAGTTCATGCTTACACCGCCAAGTTTCACGCGCGGTCCTGGCACCTTTGCGCTGAACTGCAATGTGAGGCCTTCCGTTGGTTGTATGTGCATGAACATGATATTTGGCGTTAGTTTTTCGACCGGGGTATCTCGAAACAGCGCAAATGGCGCCTGCTTGAAGTGGATCGAAATTTCTGTGCGTCGCTTGGCTAGTCGTTTTCCGGTGCGTATGTAGAAGGGCACACCGGCCCAGCGCCAATTATCTATGGCCAGTTTCATGGCTATATATGTCTCTGTGCTGGAATTCCGATCTACATCCGGTTCGCTGCGGTAAGCTGCGGCATCATGGCCGTCGACCATCCCGGCACGGTATTGACCTCGTACGACATCGCGAACGGCTTTATGGTCGCGGAGCGGATGGATGGCCTGAATGACCTTTGCTTTTTCCGTGCGTACTGCGTCGGCATCGAAGGACGTGGGTGCTTCCATGGCGACCATCGAGAGAAGCTGGAAGATGTGATTAGGAACCATGTCGCGCATGGCGCCAGTGCCTTCATAGAACTTGCCGCGCTGCTCCACCCCTACTGTTTCGGCCGCAGTAATCTGCACGTGATCGATGTTGTCACGTTTCCATATTGGTTCAAAAATGCCATTCGAGAAACGCAAGGCCATGATATTTTGAACGGTTTCCTTGCCAAGGTAATGGTCAATTCGATAGATCTGCCCCTCGTCCATGACTGCCAGAAGTGCAGCATTCAACGCGCGCGCGCTTGCAGAGTCATGGCCGAAAGGCTTTTCCACCACCATACGTCGGTAGACATTTGATGTTTCGCGCAGCAAACCCGCGAGGGAGAGTTGCGCCGCAATGACATCGAAAAAACGTGCCGCTGTTGCACAGTAAAAAATTGCATTGCCACCGATGGGTAGAGTTTCGGCGATTAGCTGGTAGATGCTAGGATTTGCAAAGTCACCTGAAAAATAGCTGAGCCGTTCACTCATCCAATCCCATGCCGGCTGATCGATTTTGGCAGATATTTCGCCGCGACGTTCAGTAACGAAATGCAGCATGGCGTCTGATAGATGATCGCGGAAGGCTGTTTGGTCCATATCGCGAGCGTCGACGCCCACGATGCGGAACTGCTCGTCGAGCAATCCGGCCAAGCGCAGATTGTAGAGTGCAGGCATCAACAAGCGGCGTGTAAGATCTCCGCCAGCGCCGAAAATGACAAACGTGCAGGGCGGCGATTGCTTAGCGCGGGAGAGCACCGCCGGGTCGCTGAGGCCAGGTACCGCGCTGCCGTCCATGGCTTTTCTCCTCAGGCGTGCGGTTCGATGTGGCCGCCAAACTTGTTGCGCATTGCGCTGAGCAATTTTTCACCGAACGTATTGCCTGATCTCGATCGGAACCTTGCATAAAGTGATGTGGAGAGCACAGGAACCGGCACGGACTCTTCGATGGCGGCTTCCACTGTCCATCTTCCTTCGCCGGAGTCGCTGACATGCCCGGTGAAGTCTGTCAGCGTAGGATTTTCAGCGAGAGCGGAAGCTGTGAGATCGAGTAGCCAGGAGGAGACGACGCTACCACGACGCCAAACTTCGGCAATGTCGGCAACATTCAGCGTGAACCGCTCATTCTCCGCAAGCGCGGTGGACGACTTGCCTTGCAAGACATCAAAACCTTCAGCATACGCCTGCATCAAACCATACTCGATCCCGTTGTGTACCATTTTCACGAAATGGCCGGCACCTGCGGGGCCGCAATACATGTATCCCTGCTCGGGCCGCTGATCGCTTCCCTTGCGTTCTCTGGTGCGCTCGACACTTCCCAAACCCGGCGCAAGCGCATTGAAAATAGGGTCGAGCCGCTCGACCACGTCCGCGGGGCCGCCGATCATCATGCAATAGCCACGCTCCAGCCCCCATACCCCGCCGGACGTACCGACATCGACATAGTTGATTTCTTTGGCATGAAGCTGAGCGGCGCGGCGAATATCGTCTTTGTAGAAAGTATTTCCACCATCGATTATGGTGTCGCCAGGCTCCATGTGGTCGGCAAGTTCACCGATGGTCGCCTCGGTAATCTCGCCTGCCGGAAGCATCACCCAAACAGCTCTAGGTTTTTCTAGGCCGCGTATCAGGTCCGCCAAATCAGTAGCGCCGGTCGCGCCTTCGCCTGCAACACGCTTTACGGCGTCTGCGCTGCGGTCATACACAACGCATTGATGGCCAGCACGCATGAGGCGTACGCTGATATTTCCGCCCATCCGTCCGAGACCGATTACGCCTAACTGCATAGCTGTATTCTTCCCACAAAAAGGTGAGCCTTCTTTTCTGAAGGACTGTTCCGCCCATCAGCGAACACTTGCTTGACGCTTTCCCGAACACGTTCGAGCGCAAGAAAGTGTGACATTCGCTTCTAGCCTAGTGCCTCGCGAAGAGCGCTCGTCAATTCAGCAAACCCTTTTGTGACATCCGAACCCAAATGCACGCGGAGAGCACGACGATCGCGTTCGGCAAGCACGCCAAAGTCGCCCCTCGCCTGGGCCGCTTTTACTACGCTGAAACTGTATTTTTCGCCTGGCACTCGTAAATCGGCATGATCGTCTGCGGTGATCTGCAGAAACACACCGCTGTTCGGTCCGCCCTTATATGCTTGACCAGTCGAATGCAGGAAGCGCGGGCCGAATTCGGCAGCCGTGGCAAGTTTTGTCTCATCTCGTAACAACATACGCAATTCTTGAAGTTGCGCGATGTGCTCCGGATTGCGCTCGACATAAGCAAGAATGCCAATGTAATCGCCGGCGTGCGCACGTTGGAGATGGGAGCGTAGAACATCAACTAATGTCCCGCCATGACCGAGCGCTGCGGCATTCTTTTCGTCGGCGAAGAGCTTCACTTCGCCAAAGCTGGCAAAGGGCGTCTCGTCTGGGAGCTTTCCCGTTTTTGTGACCTCATCGGTCAGCTCACGTGTCTTGATTTTGCTTGCTTCGACATCGGGCTGATCGAAGGCATTTATGCCGATAATGCTGCCGGCCACAGCGGTTGCAAACTCCCACAGGAAGAATTGCTGACCG
The DNA here is from genome assembly GCA_963848205.1 of uncultured Alphaproteobacteria bacterium. Classification (GTDB taxonomy): domain Bacteria; phylum Pseudomonadota; class Alphaproteobacteria; order Acetobacterales; family Acetobacteraceae; genus BOG-908. Next base: position 469,507 of record CAWKCV010000005.1, read on the forward strand.
ATCTCCTGATGCCCATTCAGGGCCACGCGGATGACGGGATGGCCGGCCTTCTCGAGCATGTCGATAGCGGAGTCCTGGGTGGCATCGGCCGCGTCGTCGGCATGCACATAGGCGAACAGGCGGTCATGACCATAAGCGTCTGGTCCGGCGAGCGTTTCGCCATCGATCGGCACGAGACCGCGACCAAGCTTGCCCGTGCTCTCTGCAATCAACTGCTCAAGCCACGCGCCTAAATCAGCAATTCCCGGCGAGGCAACAATCGTCACCTTGTCGTGGCCCGCAAGCTGCGCCTGCCCCATGATTGTGCCGAGTACTACGCCAGGATTGGCGTGCGGTGGCGTGCCGGGAGAGCAGGACTGCACCATACGCTGCGTTGCCTGAAGAAAAGCGCGCACATCGATGCCGATGGCAGAAGCGGGCACCAAGCCGAAGTTCGACAGCACCGAATATCGACCGCCGATCTCCGGACTTCCGAAGAAAATCCGCCGAAACTTATCGCTTTCGGCGACATGCTGCATGTGGCTGCCAGGGTCCGTTATCGCAACAAAATGCTGGCCGGCTTGTTCGTGCCCGACAGCTTCCTGCATGCGGGACCAGAAATACGCCTTGAGGATGTTCGGCTCGAGCGTGCCACCCGATTTGCTCGAGACAATGACGAGCGTCTTCGACAGCTCGACTGCGTTTTCAAAAGTCTTGATCTGCTGCGGATCGGTGCTGTCCAGCACATGGAGTTTCGGCCAGCCTGCACGGTGGCCGAACGTCTCGCCGAACACTTCAGGGCCGAGACTTGAGCCACCCATACCAAGTAGTAGCACATGCTTGAAGCCTTCCTTCTGCACGTCCTGAGCGAAGGCCTCCAGCTCGTCGATGTGCGCGAGGCGCTCGGCCACGATGTCCAGCCATGCAAGCCACTTCGCTTCAGGGCCGTTCGTCCACAATGAGGCATCGCGCGCCCAGAGCTTGCGAACGGAACCCTGAATGCGCCAGGTATCGAGACTGGAATCGACAGCTTGGTCAAGCTTGTCCGGCAGCGTGTAATGCAGGCTGGAAATGCTGCTCCCCAGCAATGTTGCCCGCTTCCGGGCGACTGCCAGGAGCAGTGCGTCCGCAGCGTCGGCAAATTGCCTGACGCCATCTTCGACCAGACTTTTCGTAACGCCCGGTAGATCGAGGCCAAGGCGTTCGGCCTCTTGCAGCACGTGTCTTGCGCCTTCGACATCTTCCGACAGGGACGCACGCACTTTGCCATGGTCGCGAAATGCATCCATTGTGGCAGGCGGAATGGTGTCCACCGTGTCGCGGCCAATAAGCTCTTCGACGTAAAGGACATCGCTGTAGGCTTTGTCTTTCACACCGGTGCTGGCCCACAATAGGCGCTGCGGATTGGCGCCTGCGACGGCCAGTTTCTTCCAACGTTCGCTGGCGATCATCTCCTGGTATTTGACATAGGCAAGCTTCGCGTTTGCGATGGCGATCTTGCCGCGCAGGCCGCGCAAGGCATCGGCGTCTTTGTCGCCGGAAGCCAAACGCTCGTCGATCTTCTTGTCGGTCTGCGTATCGATCCTGCTGACGAAGAAACTGGCCACGCTGGAGAGATGGCTGATGTCCTGACCCTTGGAATGACGATCCTCCAAGCCGGCAAGATAAGACTCAGCAACCGCCATGTACGAGTCGATGGAGAACAGCAGAGTGACATTGATGTTGATACCGTCTGCAATCAGCGTCCGGATCGCCGGCACGCATTCCTGCGTTCCGGGTACTTTGACCATAAGGTTCGGGCGGTTCACCCACGCGTGCAGACGACGCGCTTCAGTGACCGTGTCCTGTTCGCGCAAGGCCAAATAGGGCGAGACTTCGAGGCTGACATAGCCGTCCAACCCCTTCGTACGATCGAACACCGGGCGGAGCGTGTCGGCGACGTGCTGAATGTCGGCAACCGCCATCGTCTCGTAAATGGCTTGAGCGTCGTGTTCGCCGGATGCAGCGAGCTGCTTGAACTCTTCGTCGTAATCGGTCCCGTGGCCCATCGCTTTCTCGAAAATCGACGGATTGGAGGTGACGCCACCTAGCCCGTCCTCCTCGACCTGCTTTTTCAGGCTTCCATCGACGATGAAGCTACGCCGGATGAAATCCAGCCATGGGGACTGACCCTGGTCCAGAAGTTGCTTCACTGGGTTCGACTTGGTTTGAGACGGCGGGGTTGAGACCGTGTCCATGACGTCTCTCCTACGATTGAAGCTAAGTCGTATGTTTAGGCATTGAAGCAGGCTGATCTCTCGATTGCCCGTGCAAGGCTAATCCGTAATGAGCTAGGCCTTTCCTGCCTGTTTTCTGGCCGCCTCTGCTACCGCATCCGGCGTGAAGCCGAACTTCTTCTGCAGGGCCGCCATCGGAGCGGAAGCGCCGAACGTGTGCATGCCGATCGCGGCGCCGGTCGAGCCGATATAACGATCCCAGCCGATCGTCGAGCCCTGCTCGATGGAAACGCGCGCGGTGATGTGCGGTGGCAATACGCTATGACGATATTCGGCAGGTTGGTCCTCGAACAATTCCCAACTCGGGAAACTGACGACACGTGCGCGAATGCCCTCTTTCGCAAGCGTTTCATAGGCGCCGACAGCAAGGCTCAGTTCGGTGCCAGTCGCCATAAGGATCACTTCGGGCTCGCCGCCGTGTGGCGGGTCGGCCAGCACATAAGCGCCATGCTTGAGGCCCGCGGCAGAGTTGTAGGTATTACGGTCGAGCGTAGGCATGGTCTGGCGGGACAAAATCAGGCAAGCAGGGTGTTCCTTCAGCGTCATCACGTGTCGCCAGGCTTCGGCGACTTCGTTGGCGTCACCTGGGCGAATGACAACCATCCCGGGAATGGCGCGCAACGACACGAGCTGCTCGATGGGCTGGTGCGTCGGTCCGTCTTCACCCACGCCGATGCTGTCATGCGTGAAAATGTAGACGACAGGAAGCTCCATGATCGCGGACAAGCGGATTGGCGGCCTCATGTAATCGGAGAAGATCAGAAAACCCGAGCCGTATGGTCGCAAGGCAGACAAGGCGAGGCCGTTGCAGATGCTACCCATCGCATGTTCGCGAATGCCGAAATGGAGGTTACGTCCGCCGTAATTGTCGGCCTCAAAACTGTCGGCGCCGGCAAACGTCATGTTGCTCTTCGTGGAGGGCGCCAGATCGGCGGCGCCACCGATCATCCAGGGCACATTCGGCGCGATCGCGTTCAGCACTTTCTGCGACGAATCCCGCGACGCGATGCCCTTTGCGTCGACCGGAAACGTGGGAATGTCGCGATCCCAGCCATCCGGCAACGTGTGTTGGTTCATCATCTCCAACTCCGCCGCCAACTCAGGATAGTCGTGCTTGTAACCGTCCACCAGTTTCAGCCACGCTGCGCGAAGATTGCCGCCGCGCTTGCCGATACCCTGGTTGAAATGTTCGTACACGCCGTCAGGCACGAGGAAGGAGGAGTCTTCCGGCCAGCCATATGCCTTCTTCGCGCCACGAAGTTCCTCGTCGCCCAGAGGCTCGCCATGGGCATGGCGCGTTCCGGCCTTTTTAGGCGCGCCGTAACCGATGACGCTTGTCACCTTGATGAAGCTCGGGCGGTCGGTCGTGGATCTGGCATGTTCGAGCGCTCGTGCCATCGCTCCGAGGTCGTTGGCGTCGTCCACATGCTGCACGTCCCAACCATAGGAGGCGAAACGCGCGGCCACATCTTCGTCGAACGCGAGATCGGTGCCGCCTTCGATCGTTATGTGATTGCTGTCGTATATCCAGGTGAGATTGCCAAGTTTCAGGTGCCCGGCGGTGGAGGCAGCTTCACTGCTGATCCCCTCCATCATGTCGCCATCGCCGGCCAGCACATAAACATGGTGGTTGAACAGCTCGTAGCCGGGTTTGTTGTAGCGCTGGGCAAGGAAACGCTCTGCCATGGCGAGACCCACGGAATTGCCGCAGCCTTGGCCGAGCGGACCTGTCGTGGTCTCCACACCGGACGTCATGCGGTATTCGGGATGGCCCGGCGTCTTGCTGTCGAGCTGGCGGAAATGCTTGAGGTCATCGATCGTCAGCGCGGCGGCGTTGCGATCCTCATGCTCGTTGACGGCGCGCATGCCCGTGAGATGGATCAGCGCATATAGCAGCATCGACGCATGGCCGACCGAGAGCACGAAGCGGTCGCGGTTGGGCCAATTCGGATCGGCCGGGTCGAAATTGAGGAATTGCTGCCACAAGGTGTAGGCGACGGGCGCCATGCCCATAGGCGTGCCCGGATGGCCGGAATTGGCGTTCTGCACGGCATCGATGGCCAACGTGCGGATCGTGTTGATGCATAGCAGGTCGATATCGTTCGCCGCGTGCTGAGATGCGTCCGTTGAGGCAGATGATGACATCGTGGGCTCCCTATACGCCGCGTGTTGCAGACGCTTGCATGCGCCCGCGGTTTCTACCTAGGCCGCCGGCCGAGGAGGTGGCGTGCCAGATCCGGCGGCGTTGAAACGAGCCTTAGCCCGCTCACGCCCCGTCTGGAAAGTCACATACAACATCGGAATAAGAAAGATGCCCAATGCGCTAGCCGCCAGCATGCCCGCAAACACCGGCGTTCCCACGTCCCGGCGGCTGACCTCGGCGGCACCGGAGGCCACGACCAGGGGGACCAAACCCAGCACGAACGCCACAGACGTCATCATCACCGCCCGGAAACGCGTTTTGGCGCCGAGCACGGCCGCGTCGGCAATCGACATGCCGCGCTCTCGCTGGTCCTTGGCGAACTCCACGATGAGGATGCCGTTTTTGGCCGCGAGCGCGATCAGCACGACGAGGCCGATCTGCGCATACAAATCGAGCGACAGGCCGGCGATCGAGATGCCCAGCAGCGAGCCAAGCACGCCCACGGCGACGGACAGCAGAACGGGGATCGGGATGATCCAGCTCTCATACAGGCCGACGAGGAAAAGGTAGGCGAACAGGATGGCCACACCCAGAATGGCCCCGGTCTGACCGGCGGCCGCGACTTCCTGATAGGCCGTGCCGGTCCATTCGTAAGCGTAGCCGCTCGGCAAGGTGTGCGCCGATATCTGTGCCATCGCCGCGAGCGCGGACCCCGACGAGGCACCAGGCGCCGGCGACCCGTTCACCGTCACCGAGCGGTAATTGTTGTAGCGGTTGATGATCTGCGGACCGAGCTTGATGTGCACGTCGGCGATGGAGCGGAGCGGCACCATCGCGCCCGTCCGGTTGCGGATATAGATCTGCCAAAGCGCCGGGATGTCGCCGCGGTCGGCATCCTCGCCTTCGATATTGACCTGCCAGACGCGGCCAAAAAGGTTGAAATCGTTGATGTAGATGCCGCCCAATGTGGCCTGCAACGCGGCGAATACATCGGACATGTTCAGCCCGAGCGCCTGCGCCTTCTCCCGGTCGATGTCCAGAAACAGCGAGGGGTTGCTGGCAGAGTAGGGTACTGAAAACAGGGCCCAACCGGTGGTCGGCACGCGCGGCGCCCATCAGCCCGCTGACGGCGCTGTAGAGCTCCGTCGGGTCCTGACCCTGCAGCGCGTCGAGCTGGTATTCGAAGCCGCCGGCGGTGCCGAGGCCGATGATGGGCGGCAAATTGAACGCCAGCACGTTGGCCGAACGGATGCCGGCACCCATGCCGAATACCTGGCCCACCATGGCATCGATCCTCGTGCTCACCGTCGTCCGGTCGGCAAACGGTTTGAGGCGAACGAACATGAAGCCGCTGTTCGGCTCCTGTGCATTATCCAGGATGGAGAAACCGACGATGGCAAACGTGTCCGCCACGCCAGCCATCTTGATGACTTTCTTCTCAACCTGGCCGACGACGCTGCTCGTGCGGGTGACGGAGGCGCCATCGGGGAGCTGAATTGAGACAAAGAAACCACCCTGGTCTTCGCTGGGCAGGAACCCGGAAGGGGTGATGCTCGCAAGGCCGGCAATGGCCACCGCACACATGCCCACGGCGACGATCGACAGGATCGAACGACGGATCAGGCGTGTCACGATCGACGCGTAGCCGTCGCGCGCGCGGTCGATCCCGTGCAGGATGCGGGCCAATATTCCCGTCGTGCGGCGCACCCTCGGCCGCAGGAACAAGCCGCACAAGGCCGGCGACAGAGTGAGCGCGTTCAGTGCGGAAATCAGCATCGCGGCGCTGATCGTGACGGCAAACTGCTTGAACAGCACGCCGGAGATGCCGGGAATGAAGCCGATAGGCACGAACACGGACAGCAGCACGAGGGTGATCGCAATGATCGGTGCGGTAATCTGCCGCATCGCTTCCTTCACCGAGTCCTTAGGCGCCCAGTCCGGGTGTTCTTCCATCACCCGTTCCACATTTTCCACTACCACGATCGCGTCGTCGACCACGATCCCGATGGCCAGCACCATGGCGAGCAAGGTCACCGTATTTTCGGAAAAACCGAGTGCGAACAGCACCGCGAACGCGCCGATCAGGCTGACAGGAACAGCGATCGTCGGGATGATCGTGGCGCGCATGTTGCCCAGGAACAGGAACACGACCAGCACGACCAAAACGAACGCCTCGCCCAAGGTCTTGAGCACCTCGGCGATGGTGTCTGTCACAAACAATGTCGAATTCCACGTGATCTGACTGTCGAGCCCAGCCGGAAAGCGGCTTTTGAGCTCGGCCAGCTTTGCATTCACCCGTTTGGCGGTCGCGACCGCGTTTGCACCGGGTGCGAGGTTGATCCGCATGGCAACGCTTGGCTGACCGTCGAGCCTGCTCTCGCTGTCCACGTTCTGCGCGCCCAGTTCCACGCGGGCTACATCGCGCACCCGCAGGAGCGAGCCATCCGCCTGTGCACGCAGAACGATGTCGCCAAACTGCTTCGGTGTCGAAAGGCGCCCCTGCGTCTGCACATTAAACTGGAACTGCACATCATTGCTGGCGGGCCTGGCACCGATACGGCCGACCGGCGCCACCACGTTCTGCGCCTGAATGGCGTTTACCACATCGGCGGGCGTCAGGTTCAGGTTGGTCAGCCGCTGAATGTCGAACCAGATGCGCATCGAATACTTCTGCTGGCTGAACAACGATGCCTGGCCGACGCCGTTGATCCGCGAAATCTCGTCCAGCACATTGATCGTGACATAGTTCGTGATGAACAGCGTGTCCTGCTTGCCGGACTTGCTGAAGAAGTTGACGAACTCCAGAATGGCGCTGCTTGCCTTCTGGACCGTCAGACCCTCCGCCTGCACCGCGGCCGGCAATTCCGCCAAGGCAGTCTGCACGCGGTTGTTCACGTTGACGGTGTTGATGTCAGGGTCGGTGCCGAGTGCGAAGCTGACGGTCAGGCTATATGTACCGTCATTGGCGTTCGTGCTCTTCATGTAGAGCATCTTGTCCACGCCCACGACGCGCGCTTCGATCGGCTGGGCCACGGAGGCTTCCACGTCGGCGGCCGAGGCGCCCGGATAGGTCGCCGAGACTTGCACTTGCGGCGGCACGATGTCCGGGAACTGTGCGACGGGAATGCGCGTAAGCGAGATCAACCCTGCGATCGTAATGACGATGGCGATCACGATTGCCAGGCGCGGCCGGTCGACGAAGACGGCGGAAATCATGCGTGCGCGCTCCCACCGACATGGCCGATGGAACAGCCAGACGGCAGCACAAAGAAAGCACCCCGAACGCGCAATCCGCCTGACGAGATGCCGGTGAGCCTGGCCGGCCTCAGCAGCGCATAAGCGTCACTCGCCGACGCCGGGAAAGCCATCCTGCGACGCCAACCCCGGCCGGCAAATCCGCAGGCTTCACTGGCCGGCATGCGGCTCGGTCGGTCCTGAACTTGCGGGGCCGGGTACCACCTGGATACCGGGATGCAAACGTTGCAGCCCCTCGACGACAACCTCGTCGCCCTCCTTGAGGCCGCTGGTTATGGCTGCGGTTTTCGACGTCGATTGGCCCAACTGCACACGTGCTTCAACCGCGTGATTGTGTGCATCCACCATGTAGACATAATCGCCTTGCTGGTCCGACAGGATCGCCGCGCGTGGCACGCCCAATACCTCGATCGGCGTCACGCCCTCGAGAAGCACCTGCACGAACTCGCCATCCACCAGTTCACGCGTGGTGCTTCCGCCGACCTTGATGCCATCTGGCCCCGCCGACAAAGGCGGGTTTGGAAATTCGGCGCGCGCCGTCAGCGTATCGGTGTTGGCCGAGATTGTCGGGTCGACATAGTCGAGCTTGCCTTCGAGCTTGTAAAGCGCCCCGGTCGGCAGACGAATTTTGACCTTTACTGCGTCGAAGCCGCCGATCGTGGCATATCGATCGCGGAGCGACAGCACGCTGCGCGACGAGATCGGGAAGATGACATACATCGGGTCTTGGCTGACGATGGTGGCAAGCGTCCCGCTGCTCGGGCTGACCACATTGCCCTCGGTCACGTTCGTACGGCTGATTTTGCCAGCTACCGGCGCCTTTATGCGTGTGTAATCCACGCTGATCTGGGCGGTGGCCACATTGGCTTGCGCGGCGAGAACCTGAGCCGCCTGGCTACGCTGCTGCGCAACCGCGCTGTCGTAATTCGAACGCTGGCCGGCAGGTGTGTTCAGAAGCGCCTGCTGCCGCGCAAGTGTCTGGTTCGCGTTGAGCAACAGGGCGTTGAGCTGCGCCAGCGCGGCCTTCTTTGCGAGCAGATCGGCCACGAACGGGCCTTCCTCGAGCGTATAAAGAAGGTCGCCGACCTTGACCTCGCTGCCTTCCACGAAGTCGCGCTTTTCGAGGAAAGCGGACACGCGCGCGACCAGGGCAACCCGGCTCACGGCATCCACACGGCCGATGAACTCGTCAGTCTCCGTGATCGGCATACGTGCCGCGCGGACCGTGCCGACAGCCGGCGGCCCCATGTTGGGCTGCGCGCCGGCGCCAGTGATGAAAGCCCCACCGGCTATGACCACGGCCGAAAGCAGCCTGGCCCCGCTCGTTGGACATGAGACATGGCGCCTGAGCGCGCGTACGTTTTTGGCAGGCATCGGCCGTTGTAACGATCCGACACAAGAAAGGTTGCGTCCGCGCGGGACAGCGTCGTCGGTCAGAACAAGGTAAGCTGCGAGAGGTCGGGCGTTTTCGACATGCCGGGCACGGCGAAATGCCGGGTTTCCAGCTTGCTGCGATCTTCGAAGCCAAACTGGCGCGCGGCACGTGCAAAACGCTGGGCGAGCAGATCCGCGTAAACGCCGGTGCCGTTGAAGCGGGCGCCGTAGGTGCTGTCGTTCAGCGCTCCCTTGCGTGTCTCGCGTATCAGGCTGAGCACATGGCGCGCGCGGTCGGGGTAATGCTCGCACAGCCAGGCTTCGAACATCGCACGCAGTTCATGCGGCAGGCGAAGCAGCACGTAGCCGGCATGCCGGGCGCCGGCCCGCGCGGCCCGTTCAAGAATACGCTCCAGCTCGGCATCGTTCAGGCCAGGTATCATCGGTGCCGCCAGCACGGCCGCGGGCACGCCGGCTTGGCTGAGCGCGGTCACGGCCGCCAGCCGCCGCTCCGGTGTAGCCGCCCGCGGCTCCATGCGGCGCGCGAGATTTGCGTCCAACGTCGTGACGGAGAGGAACACCCGAACCAGCCCTCGTGCGGCCAGTCGCTGCAATATGTCCATGTCGCGCAGCACGCCGGCGGATTTCGTCACGATGCTGACGGGGTGGTTGTAACGTTCCAGCACTTCCAGGACCGCGCGCGTGAGTTTGAGCGTTCGCTCAATCGGCTGATACGGGTCGGTGTTCGACCCCAGCGCCATCGGCTTGCATTCATAGCCGGGCTTGCGCAGCTCGCGCTCCAGCAGCGCGGCCACGTCCGGCTTGAACACCAGCTTGGTCTCGAAATCCAGGCCGGCGGAGTAGCCGAGATAAGCGTGGGTTGGCCTTGCATAGCAGTAAACGCACCCGTGCTCGCAGCCACGATACGGGTTGACCGCCCGATCGAAGCCGATATCGGGCGAACTGTTCCACGAAATGACCGACCGGCTGTTGTCGCGGGTGAGCGTGGTCGGCAATGGCGGCAAATCCGCCAGACCTTCGAGCGTATCCCAACCGTCATCAAACGGCTCGAGCGCGCGATCCTCGAACCGGTTGACCGGATTGGACCGTGCCCCGCGCCCGCGCAGCTTGCCGGCGAGCTGCGCGTTCGTGATAGCCGCGCCAGCGGAGCTGAAGGCCGCGCGGTCGTCAGGCACGATCTTGGCTAGCTGCATCTCAGTTCCTGCTTCGTTCCAAGCCGAAATCTGACGACCCCGGATGCAACTGTCAAGAACAGAAACGGAACACGAAATGAGGGTTGCCGATAGATCGCCAACCAGGTGGAAGCGGGAGCGGGCCCTGCTAGGCCCGCTCAGCTCCGCTCAATCCTTGTCGGCAAACGGCGCCGAGGCGACTCTGTTCATCGGGTACGGCTGCTCGCCTTTGAAACCGCGCCAGACGATGCGGTTGAACAGATCGGCAGGCACACGGTCTTCGCGCGACCAGTCGAAACCCTTGGTCTGCTCGCCCCACCAAGCGGCCAGATGCACCGGGTTTGCGGGGTCGTTGTCGGCAAACTTCACGCCATGGCCTGCATCGACGGTGTTGCGCAGGAACGGTGAGGAAGTCGCCGTGAAAGTCCAGTTCGGCGACATCGTCGTGTCGAACACCTCCGACATCGGCGACGCGTAGGCGTCGTTGAGATTGAGGTGGTCGATCTGCAGAACGTCCTCGATCGTGCGGATCATGTTCACCGTCGTATAGAACGTGCTGACCAGCGCGTGCTGCTTGACGTAGGGGCCGACGATATAAGCGGTGCTTCGATGGGCATTCACGTGATCGGGCCCATCCTGGCTGTCGTCTTCCACCACAAACACCAGCGTATTGCCGGCATACGGGCTTTTCGCCAGCGTCTGCAATGTCAGGCCAACCGCCAGGTCGTCGTCGGCCTGTTGCGCTTCGGGAAAGTTCAGCCCGGTCAACTTGTTGTCGGCACTGGTGAAGTTGCCCATGTGGTCGTGCATGTAGCGCAGGAAAGTCAGGTTCGGCAGGTCGCCATTCCTGACGAATTGCTGGAACTCGCGGTTCCACTCGTTATAGCGCCACAAATCAGGGTAGTTATTGTCGAAACTGCGGAAATATTGGTCGGTGCGCGTGAGCAGCGTCGGGTTTGTGGAATAGGCCTGGATGGCATTATCCTTATAGGGCGTAGCGGTGAAGCTATAGCTGCCACCGAGGTCGATATAGAAACCATAATTGCGTACGGTCAGACCTGCCTTGACCGCGCTGTCCCAGAGATAGCCCATCTGAGTGGCGCCATTCGGGCCGTCGGGGGCGTCGTCGTTGTTGGTGCCTGGGAAGAAGTTTGCCGTCCCGCCCGGGAAAGCCGAGGTAATCTGCTGGTAGGCAGGCTGGGCCGCCGTGCGCAGCCCGATGGTCGGAATGCCAACATCGACATCGTTGTTTTGGCCCTCCGCATTGTAGGGCGCGCCGCGGCCGCCCTGGTTCAGCGCGGTGGGCACCGGGCTGCTCGCATAGTCGATCGGTATCTGCTTGGTGTTCAGATCCGTCTCGCGCGCCGCGGTGCTCCACTCCCAGCCATTGCCGCTCACCTCTGCCGGATCGTAGAAATTGTCCAGCGTCACGAAATTCGCCGATGCATTGTGGAAGTTCGGCGTCACACGCTGGCCGAACACCGTCAGCGAAGGCTGGCCATTCGAACCATTGTTCAGGTCGCCGAGCACCTGATCAAATGTGCGGTTCTCTTTGACGATGTAGATGACATGCGTGATCTTCTGGGAAAGCGCCTGCATCGTCTGCACCGCCGACGCGCTCTCCTTCGTGTTATAAAGATTGTTCGAGGCAACTTGCCTGGTCAGCCCGACCAGCTGGCGAGCGTTCGGGATGGGCAGTGAGAGCAGGCCGGCCTTTTCGAGCTGAAAGACATATTCGTTGCTGGCATACGCCTGGTTGGAGGCATTGCTGTTGCCGCCCGGATAGGTGGTGCCCTTCAAGGCGTAGGTCGAACCCGTCAGCCATTGCGGATTGGCACCCGGATTGCTCTTGCCGTTCGTCACGTAAAGATAGCTGTCCGCCTTATCGATGCTGACGGCGTGTGGATACCATCCTGTCGGGATCAGACCTGTCGACACGTGCGGCGCCGGGCCGGCAAGCGGCACCACGGCCACCGCGTTCTGCCCGCCGTTCGTCACGTAAAGCGTCTGGCCATCGTGCGAGACAACGAGGTTGTTCGAGCCGGCGCCGGTGTAGCGCTCGGTCGTGTGCGTGATGCCCGCCGGACCGATCGCATCGATCTGCTCGATGACGCTGTTGTTCGTCAGGTCGATGACGGCGACATAGTCGGTGTTATCCTGCGCGACATACAGCTTGGTCGGCCGGGCATCGTTGTCGAACGCCATGCTGTTCGGATTGCCCGTCATCGGAATGCGCGTGACGAACGTCGGCGTGCCGGTCGAGATGTTGAGCACGACGATCTCGCGATCGCGGATCGACGAGGCGTAGAGCATGTTGTTACCGGCAATCTCGACGGTGAACGGTGTCTCGCCGCCGGCAAGCCCCTGACCCGCAGCACCCGACGTGTTGTAGGGGCGCAGATCGTATTCGTTGGTGACGGTGTTCGAAGCCGGTACTGATCAGGCTGACCAATTCGTTATAGATGTTGGCGACAGCGAGCGTCTTGCCGTCGGCCGAAAGTGCCAGCCCCGCGGCACTCGGCGATTGCAAAAAGCCGATCCCGCCATTGGAGACGGGTGTGGCACCCAGCAAAGCCGAATGGCCAAGATTGATCGAGGCGGTCCGGCCCCATTTCCCACCAGCGGCATCGTAGCGATACACGACGTCATCGACGCCGCCGGAGACGTAGAACGTCTTGCTATCGGCCGCGAACACAAGTCCCTCGAACGTATCGGGGATCTGGATAACCTGCTTCAGGCGCGGATTGGCAACCCCACCGCCCGAAATGCCATAGACGAAGACATATTCGTTTGAATCCTGCGGCTCGAGATAGCTGTAATTCGGGGCATTGACGTCCGCCGCCTCGTTGAGGTTGTTGAAGCCGCTCGTCAGCACCAGCAGCGTTCCGCCATCGGGGCTCACCGCCGTCTTGATCGCCTGGCCCGCGCGGAAGTTGGGCATGTCCGCCAAGCCGGGGTTGAGATCCTGGAAAACCGAACCGGATGCAGCCATTGGCGAGATCATCTGACCGGACGGTACGATCGTCTGCCCGATCGGCGAAGGCGTCTGCGCCAACGCCGAGGCGGCCGACAGACCCGCCAGGATTGTTGCCGACAACAGACATTTGCGTAGGTGAACGACGCGGGAAATCGCGATCATGCGTTGATGTTCCTCACAGAACGGGCTTCGCCGGCTCACCCAATCGGGTGCCGGGCCCTTGCCATCGCAAGCTACGCGCGAGGGTAAGCGACATTTGTGACAATTCCACTAAACCGGTTCGTCAACCGACGCGACTTCTTTGTCAGAAAATGTCAGCTTCACGAATACCTGTTTTTATTCGACAACTGACGACGCCTGCTAATCATCTGTCGTAACCGCTGCGTGTTTCCTCCGGCACAGTGCGCGTGATCACGCACCGACATCTTGGCGCTGTCAGCCAGCGTCCGCGTAAGGGTTCGTTGTTCCGCGGCCTTGGATACGTATCGGCGTGCCGGGCAAAGCGAACGCCTCACGCAAGCTGTTTGTCAGATACCGCGTATAATCCTCCGGCATGCGTTCTGCACGGGTGCCGAAAACCAGAAAAGTCGGCGGCCGTGCCTTCGCCTGGGTGATGTAGCGCAGCTTCAGGCGGCGGCCTTCGACGAGCGGTGGCGGATGCCGCTCCAGCGCTTGTTCGAACCACCGATTAAGTGCGCCGGTAGCAACACGCGTGTTCCAGACGGTCGCCGCCGCGCGCACCGCGGGCAGAAATTTCTGCACCCCGGCGCCGGTGGCTGCCGACAATGTCACAACTTGTATGCCGCGCATCTGTGTCATGCTGAATTCAAGCCGGTCGGAAATCGCGCGGCGTGTGAGGTCGCGATCCTCGACCGCATCCCATTTGTTCAGCACCACCACGCAAGCGCGGCCTTCGCGTTCGATCAGCCGCCCGATCTGCAAATCCTGCTCGTGCAAACCGAGCGAAGCATCGACGGTAAGTGCGACGATTTCGGCCATCTTCAGCGCTTCTATGCTGGCGCTGACTGACATCTTCTCGAGCGCCTCGTCGATGCGCGCGCGTTTTCGCAATCCGGCGGTGTCGATCAATTCGATATCGCCGTCAGCGTCGTGCAGGATGGTGGCCACGGCATCGCGCGTAAGTCCGGGCTCAGGACCGGTGATCATGCGTTCCTCGCCAACCAACCGATTGAGCAGCGTTGATTTGCCGGCATTGGGCCGGCCGACAATCGCAAGCTTCAAAGGGCGCGTCCCTTCGTCTTGCGGCGTGTCATCGTCCTCGCCGGGCAACGCCTCGGCGATCTCGCGCATCAGGTCGGCAATTCCTTCGTTGTGCTCAGCCGAGATGGCAAGCGGATCGCCAAGGCCCAGGCGATAAGCCTCGAGCGCGTTGGCGGTGCCCATCCGTCCTTCGGCCTTGTTGGCAACCAGCAGCACGCGGCGGTCCTGACGGCGCAGCCAGCGCGCGAAATGCTCGTCAGCCGGCGTGATGCCGATACGCGCGTCGATGACGAACACGATAAGGTCCGCCTGACCGACCGCCGCTTCACTGCTGGCGCGCATGCGGCCATAGATCGCTTCCGGATCGCTCTCCTCGAGCCCCGCAGTATCGACCAGCCGAACGTTGCGCCCACGCAGCATCGCTTCCGCGTCCTTGCGGTCGCGCGTCACACCCGGCGTGTCGGAAACGATAGCCGCCCGCCGCCCAGCAAGACGATTGAACAGCGTGGATTTACCGACGTTCGGCCGCCCGGCAATAACAACAACCGGAATCACGCCGAACGCCAACTCGCAAAAGTCTCTGCTTCTTTTTTCAAAAAGAAGTCGTCCTTACTTGAACGCCGTAAGCGTCGCATCGTCCGTAAGAATATAAACCGTCCCCCCAGCCACCACCGCCGGCGTTGAAGCCGTATCCGGCAACTTCAAGCTCGTCACCAGCGCACCGGAGACGGCGTCCACCACCGCCATGCGCGCATGATCGCTGACCAGCACCAGCTTGCCGCCAACCAGCGTAGGCCCATACCAGGTAATAAGGCCCTTCTCGCGTTTCGGCTTCTGGAACCGCGGCAGATCGGTCACCCAATGCACCGCACCATCGTCCTTGGATATCGCGGCAAGTTTCTGTTCCGTGCTGACGACGTAGAGGAAATCGCCGGCCAGCCAAGGCGTGTTGGCGCCGGCCACATCACGCTGCCACACGCGTCGGCCGGACCGCAGATCGAGTGCGGCCATCAGCCCGCCGAGCCCGATCGCATAGACAAGCCCATCGGCGATGACCGGGCCGCCGCGCAACGAGCCGAAATCCGACAGCGTGGACTGGCCCTTGATACCGCCCATATTGTCGGTCCAGGCCACCGTGCCGCTGCCCAGCCGGAAAGCACCCAGATCGCCGGATTCAAAACCGGCAACCAGAAGCCCTTCGGCCGCGGCCGGCCCCGCCTGCCCGATCGTTCCCGTGTTCGAGGGGTTGCCCTGATACGACCAGAGATACTTGCCGTCGGCGAGCGCGAATGCCTGCAATTCCTGGTCGATGGTCACCACGTGCAGTGCATCGCCCGCGATCAGCGGCGCGCTGCGTGCGGGCGAGGTGAGCTCCGCCTGCCAGATCTGGCGACCGTCGGCCACGCTCAACGCCATCATCTGCGCGCGCCCGGTCACCACATACAGCCGGTCGCCCGCAATCGCGATGCCTCCGCCGAGATTGCTGTTGCGTGCCTTTTTCAGCTTTGTCACCACACGCCAGGCACGCTGGCCGGCCTGCGTGTCGAACGCTTCGACCGCGCCGTCGGTATCCATGGTGAAAATGCGTCCGCCGGCTACCAGCGGCTCGGCGGTGATGCGCGCGCGGTAATTGCCGCCGGCGCCGATTTTCGTGCTCCACGCCTTCGTCAAGCCGCCGGCGAGGTTCCCGCCCACATGATCGACAGTCCGATTATATTGCAGCCAGTCCGCGTTCGCCGTCACCGGCGGCAGCACGACCGGCTCCACGGAATCGATCGACAGGCCGCGCGTCGCGGCAAGCACCGGTATGCGGTTACCCGGCACGGGCTTCTTGGCTTCGTCGGTCAACCAATCAAACCAGCTGCAGGCGCTGAGTGCCGGCAGCAGCAACGGCAACAGCAGCGCGTTGCGGCGGCAGATGCTAGGTGTCGGGGTCGTCTCGTTGAGGGTCAAGCGCGGGTCATCCATGCGGCGGAGAGGTCGGCGCGGCGGTCGGCGCAGTCGTCGCGGCGGCCACCTCCGGAGGCAGAGTGGTCAACAGATCGCCGGCCATCTGCCGTATATCCTGCGGCACCTGGGGCGTCTGGCTCAGGCGGCGCATGATGCCGGCCGCCTCGCGCACGTGCCCGGTGCGTATGTCGATCAGCGCAATCGTCTGTTCGGCCATCGGCGCCCAGACGTTATCAGCGGCCGTCAATGTTTCGAGCTGCTGTTTGAGCAGCACCGGGTCGCCGCTGTCGGTCTGGTGCTGGGCGCTGGTGAGCACGGCAAGGTCGCGCAGAACGCGCGGCGCCGTGCCGTCGCCGGCAACCGCCTGCCAACCGGCGACTGCCTGGGCATGCTGGCCGGTCTGCCACTGCAGGGCGGCGAGGCGGAGGGCGGCGAGCACGCGATAGCCGGCCGGCCCGTGGCTCGCGATATCGCCCAGCGTGCGCTCGGCGGGAGCCACGGCAGCTTGGTCGGGTGCGCCCGAGGCAGTGAGCGCATGATCAGCCTGGCGGGCGGCGGTGATGAAGCGGTCCGCCACGGCATCGGCGGTGGCATGCCCGTTTTGCTGCCAAACGACATAAAGGCCCGTCGCCGCGAGGATCAGCACGACGCACACGATCCCGGCCCCGCCGTAGCGGCGCCCGAGTGCGCGGGCCCGCTCATGGCGCAGGTCCTCTTCTACTTCATCGAAAATGTCGGGCAACGGTGAGCAGGTCCTCTGCGTGCAAGTTCGGCGCGGCGGCGGACCATAGCGGGCGAGAGCCGTCGAGGGAACCCTGCGCCGGAAAAGCGCGCCGGCACCGGCTTGCACTTGCCGCCGCAGAAAGCCTTTATTGCAACGCAACAATCATCCGGCGCAGCTCAGCCGATGAGCGGCGCCGATGGCTATCCATCCTGCAGCGCCGTCAGCTTTGCTGGCTCATATACAGGTCGAACGCTGCGACCATGATCTCCTGATTTGAAATGCGGCTGTGCAAGCCGTGCAATTTGAGCTTCTCGTAGCGCGCAGAGTCCAGCTTCACGGTGATCGCGACAGGTTTCGATTGAGGCGCAGACCGATCCTTGCCTACATATCGGTCAACATCATCAACAGCGGAAAGTCCGGCCCGAACCAGGTGCTCGACCTCACGGTCGCCGGCCAGAAGGCGCATACGACCATCATCGATGCGGCGCCGACCAGCCAGACCTACACAATGACCGCCACCCAGGACACGTACAACCTGACCGGCACGCACAACAACCTCATCGTCGGCACATTCGGCGCCACGACCGGCCAGAACAATGAAGCGGGCGGCACGTTCCGTTCAGGCGACAACATTTCTGGCAATGCGAGCGCATCCAACACGCTCAGCCTGTTTCAGAATACCGACGGTGGTATAACCGGCATTGGCAACACATACGACGTGCTGCCCGTCGGCATCAACGTCCAGAACATCAATACCATCCTCATCAACAGCGTGCAGTCGCTCGGCGACTCAAGCCGCGCGCTCGACACCACCGGCATCGACAACATTTCCGGCACGCTGACCAACCTCGACATCAACAGCTCGCTCGGTCCCGACTATGTGCTGGCTGGTGCCAAGACGAATATCGCAGTCACCAACTACGGCGGCCTGCCCGGCAACACGACCACCTTGGGCGGCAACGTCACCGTCAATGGCGGCAACAACATCTCCGTCAAAACCACGGGCGTGACGTATTCCTCCAGCGTCTCCGTCGGCGCCACCACGGCTGCCGCCGGGAACGTCAGCGTCACCGACACCAACCAGGTGCTCGGCAGCGACATCGTCACGTTCGGCGGCGCCGCGATCACAGCGTCGGGCTTCGGCAACATTGCCATCACGAACGCGGCCAGCAACGTCACCGTCACCGACCACGGCGCGCACGCAGGCGGTGCCGGCAACGACGTGACGATCAACGGCGGCACCAACATCAGCGCCACCGTCAACGGCGGCGCCATCAACATTGCCGGCGTCAGCGGCACCGTCACCACCAACTCCTCCGGTTCCGGCACCGTCGGCATCTCCGGCGGCACGAACATCAGCGTCATCGACAACAACAACACCACCATCGCGGGCGAATCGGGCACGGTTCTGGTCTACAGCAGCGCTGGTTCGGTCAATGTCCAGAACGGTACCTCGCTGACGATCAATGCGCACGGCGCGGTCTCGATCGGCAATCCGTTCGGCGGCAACCCGACAGGCACCATCACGGTCACGGACTCCGGTGGCGCAGCGGTGAACGTCTATGGCGGCACGACCGATACCGTCACCGCGGACGGCACCATTCTAGTCCGCGACTACACCGGCAATGCCGTCAACATCCACGGCACCAGCATCGGCAGCCTCGGTGCCGGCGCCATTCTCGATGCCGGCGGCGGCGCGGTGAACGTCACGAACTATGGCGGCTATATCGACCAGTTCGGCGGCATCCACGTCTCCAATACCGGCATCCAGGTCGGCGTGGCACCCATCGTCGTCAACAACGGCGACGGCACACAGTCGATCGGCAATATCGGTGTCGAATCCAAGGGCAACGTCAACATCCAGGACAATCTGAACGGCGTCGTCGGCCGCGGCCAGGTGCTTGCCTACACGAATGGCGCCACCTCGGTCACCATCGTGGGCGGCACGGCGGCGGGTATCGAGGACGTGCAATCCGTCGCCCTCGTCCGCACGCCCGAAGGTCAGCCAACACCTGGCGTGAGCACACTTTCCACCGTCTCGCTCGACAGTATCGCCGGCAACGAGACGATCCAGTCCGACGCGCTCGTCAATCTTTCTCTCTCCAACAGCGGTGTGTACGCCGGCGATGCCGGAAGTGCGACGGTCGTCAACCGTAACGCACACACGCTCAATCTCAGCCTGAGCAACGATGTCGCCGGCAGCTCGCTGGGTCACGCTCAATGTCGGCAGCGGTGCAAACAGCGTCACGCTCGGCACTGGCTCGGATACGGTCGTGCTCACCAGCGTGAGCCCGAGCGCGATGAGCTTCACCACGGTGTCGAACGCAATCGCCGGCGACACATTCACCTTCGGCCACACCAACGGCACGGCCGCCTGGGTGAACAACAACCCGACGGACAGCCAGGTTCAGTTGACGTCGAACGCGACGTTCCAGGATTATCTGAACGCTGCCTGCTCCACCAACGGTGGTCAGACCAGCCAGCTTTCCTGGTTCGACTTCAAGGGCGGCCAATATCTCGTCGAAGACAATTCGTCGTCGAACGTGTTCAACGCCGGGACGGACCAGGTGCTTGCGTTCAACAGCACGACCGCGCTGAACGATCATATGTTCATCAGCGCTTCGGGCAATTCGGTTGTGCTGCATGGTTAAAAAGAAAGCAGTCCTTTTTTAAAAGAAAAAGGACCAAAAAACCTTTGGTCCGCTGTCGCGTGCTACGTAACGAGCACGCGACAGCGGAATAAAAGTTTTAAGTTCTTTTTTCAAAAAGAACCGCTTCCTTTCTGCAACGCCCTCACACTCTTGCTCTGCCGCCGCTGATCCGAAACAAACGCGCGCAGAACACCCATCTTCGGTTTCGGCACCCCATCATCGGCCAACGCATGAAGCTGCTCGTAAAACCAGCTCTGCGCCCCGAACCCGTTCAGCACTTTGACAATCCCGATTGGCGAGGACTTGCCCAGCAAGCCCGGCCCGATCGCCAGCCGGTTTTCCCATTGATCCAGCGTGCGCAAGCGTCCGTCGAGCAGCCGTGCCGGCGCGTCCGGCATCACGCATAACGGCCGCCCCAGCCCGATCGCGTCGATACCGTCCTGCTCGATCGCCGTCTGCATACCGCTTACCGATCGGAACCCGCCCGTCACCATCAGGCGCGCACGCGTCAGCTTCGCGCGTATCGCCGGTGCGAAACGCTGGAAATAAGCCTCACGCGCGGTGGTCGAGGCAGCGGCGGTTTCCGGGTCATACACCGGCTCCAGCCCCGCCAGGCGCATCATGCTCGGCTGTTCGTAGCTGCCACCGGAAATCTCGAGCAGATCCACACCGTCCTCATCGAGCCAGCCTGCCACTTGCAGACTGTCCTCGAAGCTGAATCCGCCGCGCTGGAAATCCGCGGAATTCAGTTTCACCGAAATCGGATACGCGTCACCCACGCGAGCGCGCGTACGACGCAGCGCCTCGCGCAGGAAACGCGCGCGGCCTTCGAGCGAACCGCCCCACTCGTCGGTGCGCGTATTGGTGCGCGGCGAGAGAAACGAGGAAAGCAGGTAGCCATGTGCCGCATGCAGTTGCACGCCGGTAAAACCGCAATCCTGTGCAATGGCCGCGGCCGTTGCAAAGCGTTCGATCAGCTCTTCGATTTCGGCGCCGGTAAGCGGCACCGGCGTGCCGAATCGGTTGCCCGGAAGTGCCACACCCACGCTGGATGGCGCCTTGGGCGTCGGGTTGATCGCGCGCTGTGTCTGCCGTCCCGCATGAGAAATCTGCATGAAACATTGGTTGCCCGCACTCGTGGCCGCCTGCGCCCATCGCGTCAGCCGGCCAAGCGCCTCGGCATCCTGCGCGCCGGCAATCGCCACATTGCCTGGGCCTTCCAGATGCGCCCGGTCGATCTGCACATTGCCGGTCAGCAGCAGCCCAGCGCCGCCCTCGCTCCAAATCCGATAGAGCCGCTCCATCCGCGCCGTCGCCCGGTTATGCGGATCGGCCAACCCCTCGGTCATCGCCGCCTTCGCCAGCCGGTTCGGCAAAATCACGCCGCAAGGCAAAGTCACCGAAGTGCTAAGTATCGTCATGCAAATCCCAAACCGAGAAGCCAAATCGAAAAGTTGTTGCTTCTTTTTTCAAAAAAGAAGGCATTCCTTCACTGCGGCGCCGCCAGTATCGGATACCTAGCCTTGTAAGCCACAGCCCGAGCCGGTGACGCCCCTAAATCCGGCGCAACCGTCGTCGTCGCCTGATACAGCAACTCCATAACCGCAATCCCGCCCGCCTGCGTGGCCTCGGGTCCAGTCAGCCCCTGCGCCGTCTGGTAACTATGCACCAGGTCGGTCGCCGCCGGCCGCAACAAGGCAAACGCCCGGTCGAACAGCGCCTTGTTGGCAGCATCCTTGCCCGACCACGCGAAGAGCGCGTCGAGCACGTCGTCGTGCCGGCGGCGAAGCCACGCAACCTGGTCGGCCGCATTGGCCTCCTGCACCGCCAGAAGCGGCATGTGCAGCACGGTAAAGGCCGCATCGGCCGAAAGCTGGCCCTGGTCGCGCTTGATCGTGCCACCCAGCGGCAAGTCGGCCGACGCGCGTATCTGATCGAGCACCTCCTGCCAGGCAGTGAAGTTGGCCAGGCTCTGGAACGGACCTGGCTCGGCCGGCCGCGTATAAGTGTCGAACAGGCAAGTGGGCGATACGGTGGTGCCCGTCACCGTCCAGATGCCGGCATGCGCGGCCTCGCCGGGTGCCGCCGGCGTGGTGAAGCCCCAAGGGTCGGCGGCCAGTATCGCGGTGCGCCCGCCTGCCTCGAACACGTCCACGCTGCCATAATCGCCGGTTTGGCTCGCAAAGGCCGAAAACCGGCCGCCCTGGTTGGCAGTGCTCTGTGCCTCGATGAGTTGCGTGAGCGAAATGGGCGAAATCGCCAAAGCAGTCCCACCGATGCTCACGCCGCGGGCACGCCGCTGAAACAACGCATAGGCATTCGCATCGTAGAGGTCGACGCTGAACGGCCCGGCCGCCTGCGGGCCATGCGTGCCGGCCAGTTCACGATAGCCCATGTCGGTCGGGTCGAGCTGTCCGCTCCGCCGCAACGCATCGTTCGCGCGCTGCGCAAAAGTCGCGCAAAATCCAGGGTCGGGCTGCGGGCCGGCATCGGCGGGCGCGTGGAACGACACATATTGCGCAACCGCCGTCAGGCGGACGGGACTGACAGGCCAGTTCCTCAGCACCTCAGTGCGCGCCGACAGCGCCGATTGCAGGCAGGACTCCACGTGGGCGGAACCCGTCGCGGGCGATGGCGCCACGCCGCATTGCGCGGGCAGGCGAAGCAGCCAGCCGCGTTGGCTGGCCAGCACCGCATCGCGGCCGAACAGCGTGGCCGGACCCACATCCGCCTGCAGCGCCGCGACCATGCGGCGGTTGGCCGCAACCAGCGCGGGGGAGGCGCAAATCGCCGTCTCGGCTGGCGTGCTGGCTTCGGCACAACTGGCACTGGCCTCCTCGGCGCCGGATGTCTGCACGGCGTTGGACGAATCCGGCACGTAGGCGGTGACGTGATGGATGGCGCAACCGGATACGAGGAGAAGAACTACGAATGAACGCTTCATGGAGCTTACTTAAGGCAAGCAGTCCTTTTGTGAAAAAAAGGACCAAAAACTGTTGAATTCCGGCTGTTCTATGGGTGGAAGATCAGGGTGCCGTGGACTTCGGCGGTGGTGGCGCCAAGATTGGGGGGGGCGGGATAGGGCGCGCCATCGCGTATGGCGGCGCGGGCGGCTTCGTTGATTTCCGGAATGGCGCAGGGATCGATGGAGAACCCCGCCAGAGTACCGGTCATCGTGACATTCACCGTGTAGTTCACCACGCATGTGTTTCTGCGGTCCCACGCGAGCGTCGGCTGGCGCTTGCCTGCGCGCACCTTTGCGCGGACCGCCGCCTCGAACCCGGCCAACGTGCCGCGCGAGCCGGCGCCGCCCCCGCTGGAAGCGGCAACGTCCAACCCCAGTCCGCCACTCGTCGACGCACCGAAATGGCTGGCCGGCGGCGCATTGGGCGCAGCACGCGTCACCGCCTGCGGTGCCCGTGGCTGCTTCGGCGCTGGTGCAACCAGTTTTATGTCCGGCGCCGGCACCGACAGCATAGGCAGCGCCTCAAGCTTCGGCAGCACGCGCGGCGGTGGCGGCGGTGGCGCTTGCTGCGCGACCAGCAGCTTCGCCGGCAACGCGACGATCATCGCCGCGGGCAGATTGCCGGTCGAACCCAGCACCAGCAGAACGGCCACGTGGAACAGAACCACACCGCCCAACGTGGCTGCACGACGCGTTCCTGAAGTCTCCGGATAGCTCATTCAGCAGGTAGCTACGTGCATGGGCCGAAGCTGATCCGCCGGCGTATCAGCTCGCCGCAATCGTCACCTTGCAGTCGAGGCTTTCGCCGGGTTGCAGCACAACGATGCCCTGATCGGCCACATCCTGCATGCGATTGATGGCGTCCGGCATGTTGCTCACTGGTTCCAGACCGATGAAGTCCCGGCCCTGCGGTGTATAAACCTGCAGATGGCGCATCGGGAAAGGTGCCGAGACGACAACCGACATGCCATTCTCCGGCCGGTGGAGCACGGCCGACCCGGTCCAGCCGGTATAGCAGGCATCCAGCGTGGTCTCGCCCAACCGCCGGCCGTCTCCGAAGTCGCACTCTCCCCGTGGCTGTTCGCGCACGGTCGGCAACCCGTCCACGCCCGGCAACCAGACACTCGCAGCCTCGAAGCCGAGGCTCGCCTGCGGCGTTCGCGCCAGATACGGGTGCAGACCCACGCCCACCGGCGCCGCCCGCGCGTCCGTGTTGCACACGCTGATTGCCACGCTGAGCCCGTTCTCCGTCAGCTCCCACGCCTGTTCCGCGCGATACGCAAACGGCCATTGCTCGGCCAATGCGCCCGCAGGCGAAAATTCCAGCACCATGCGTGCGCTCGCGTCGGCCGTTTCGGCAAGCCGCCACGGATGCATCCACGCATTGCCGTGAATGGTATGCGGGTGATCACCGAAATTGCGCGCGAGCTGATAATCCTGCCCCGCGAAACGGAAGCGGCCGAACGCGATCCGGTTGGCGAACGGGACAAGCGGATAGGCCGCGATCGCCCGCCCGCGCTGTGCGGCCAGGCGCGTATCGACCACGCCGCGCAGCACCTCGACGCCGCGCCAGGTCAGCGCCGACATCGCGCCGCCGGTCTCCGGCTCCAACGCCGCGACCCAATCGCCGGCCCGCAGGTGAATGGTCATCGTCCGCTCATCGCCGGGCGCGCAAGGCGGTGGCCAACGTCCCGTCGTCGAGCACGTCGAGCGCGCCGCCGATGGGCACACCCTGCGCCACACGCGTGATGCGCACGCGCGCGCCGGCCAACCGGTCCGCCAGCCAATGCGCCGTCGCGGCACCGTCGACGGTAGCCGACAGCGCAAGGATCACCTCGCCCACATTGCTCCCGGCCACACGCGCCAGCAGCGGCGCCAGGTTGAGGTCCTCCGGCCCGGTACCCGAGAGCGCCGACAAAGTGCCCCCCATCACGTGATACAGGCCGCGATGCACCCGCGCGCGTTCCAGCGCCCACAAATCGCCGACCGTCTCCACCACGCACACCATGCTGCGGTCGCGTTCGGGGTCGGTGCAGATGCCGCAAGGGTCGGTGCTGTCCAGATTGCCGCATTGGCTGCACGTCCGCACGCTGCGTGCAGCCGCGGCCAGCGCCTGGGCAAGCGGCAGCATGCGGGTATCCGGCGATTGCAGCAGCTTGAGCACCACCCGGCGCGCGCTGCGCTGGCCAAGGCCGGGCAGGCGGGAGAACAGGGTGATCAGGGTGTCGAGCTCGGGGCCGATCATGAAGGTAGCAGTCCTTTTTTGAAAAAAAGGACCAAAAAACCTTTGTCCCCTGGCAGCTCGACCTTCGAGTCCAGTCTCCACCGAATCCCGCAGCCAAAAAGCCAGGGTTTTTTGGTCCTTTTTTTCAAAAAAGGACTGCTTTCTTCTAAAACGGCAACTTCATCCCCGCCGGCAGCTCCATCCCGCCCGTCACCTTCTGCATCTCGTCAGCCATCAGCGTGTCGAGCTTCCGCTTGGCGTCCGCATGCGCCGACACGATCAGATCCTCCAGCATCTCGATCTCCGCAGGGTCGGCGAGCTTGGGGTCGATCTTCACCCGGCGCAGTTCGCTCTTGCCGCTCAGCGTCACCTTCACCATGCCCGCGCCGGCTTCGCCCGAGGCCTCCATGGCTTCCACCTTCGCCTGCATCTCGGCCATCTTGGCCTGCATCTGCGAAGCCTGCTTCATCAATCCGGCAATGTTCATCGTGCCAATTCCCTCTCGTCCGGTTGTCTATCTCGACGTCTCGCTCAGGAAACGCGCATCCATCTCGATCGGCGCATCCATCAGATCGGGCGGCTCCACCAGCTCGTCGTCGTCGGTGTAATCCTGCTGCGTGTAGCCGGGCATGTCCGGCCCGGCCAGCGCGGGCAGGCCGTAAGCGTCCGCATTCGGGTCGCGCACCGCCTGCATCCGCGCGCCGGGAAACGCCTCCATGATGGCCCGCACCAGCGGGTGCAGGGCGGCGGTGTCGCGCCGCTGACGGTCGGCTTCGTTGCCCTGCTCGGCCAAAGTCGCCTCGCCACCCTGGGTGGCAATCGCGATCGTCCAGCGCGTGCCGGTCGTGCGCAGCAGCAATGCGCCCAGCTTCGGCGCCAAGTCGCGCGGCGCGTCGGCATGCGGCCGCAGCTCGATCACCGGCGGCGCCCAGCGCACCAAATGAACGGAATGCAGGAGATGGCCGTGCAGCAACAGCTCGCGCTCGGATGCGGCCAGCGCCAATACGTCGCGAAAACTCGCCAGCGTCGGCGCCGCTGCCTGAACCGGCGCTGCCATCGCCTGCGCCATCACGCCCGCGCCCGCCATCGCCGCGCGTGCACCGCCCCCCGGACTAGCGGGACCGGGGGCGGAAGCGCCGGCCGGGCCGCCTTGGTGCGCCTGGATCCGGCGCACCAGCTCGCCCGGCGGCGGCAGGTCGGAGACATGGCACAAACGGATCAGCACCATCTCGGCGGCCGCGCGCCTGTCAGGCGCCGTCTCCACCTCGGCGGCCCCCTTCAGCAGCATCTGCCAGGCCCGGCCGAGCACCGGGATCGTCAGCGCGTCGGCCAAGGCGGCGCCGCGCACGCGCTCTGCTTCCGGCAACTCCAGCGAGCGACGCAGGTCGGGCACCGATTTCAGCCGGGACAGCGTGTGCGTCAGTTCCAGCAGGTCGCCCAGCAGCAGGCCGAGATCGACACCCAGCGCATAAGCCCGATCGGTGATCGCCAGCGCATCGGCCGCCCGGCCGCTCATCGCCGCCTCCATCAGGTCGAAGATCATGCCCCGATCCGCCACGCCCAGCATCTCGGCCACCGATTGCGCCGAGACGCTGCCGTCGGGCGAACTGCCCTGGCCGCTCCCCTGGGCGATCGCCTGGTCGAGCAGGCTCAGCCCGTCGCGGACCGAGCCATCGGCGGCGCGCGCGATGGCGGCCACCGCCTCGTCCTCGATCGCCACACCCTCGATACGCGCGATCTTGGCGTAGTGCGCGGCCAGCATGGCGATCGGGATGCGCCGCAGATCGAAGCGCTGGCAGCGGGACAGCACGGTTACCGGCACCTTGCGGATTTCCGTCGTCGCGAAGACGAATTTCACGTGCGGCGGCGGCTCTTCCAGCGTTTTCAGCAGCGCGTTGAATGCGTTGCGCGAGAGCATGTGCACTTCGTCGACGATGAACACCTTGGTGCGCGCCTGCATCGGCCGGAAACGCGTCGCCTCGATGATCTCGCGCACGTCGTCCACACCGGTGCGCGAAGCGGCGTCCATCTCGACGACGTCCGGGTGGCGATCGGCGAGGATGGCGCGGCAATTGTCGCACACGCCGCACGGGTCGGGCGTGGGCCCGCCGCGTCCGTCAGCGCCCACGCAATTCAGCGCGCGGGCGATGATGCGCGCGGTGGTCGTCTTGCCCACGCCACGTACGCCGGTGAGCATGAAGGCATGTGCAATGCGGTTCAGCGCGAAGGCACTGCGCAGGATACGCACCATCGCATCCTGCCCGATCAGGTCGTCGAACGTCGCCGGCCGGTATTTGCGCGCCAGCACCCGGTAGGGCGTAGGGGCGCTCGCGGTCAGCTTGGTTGGCGGAGAAGGTGCGTCGCCGAACAGGCCGGGCCCGTCCGGCACTGGCGGCAGCAGGTCCTCAAGGGTCTCGTCGGACATGCTGCGTGCGGGCCCAATCGGCGCGAGGCGTGAGGCCGTCGATGCGGCAGGAAAGGTGGGAGGCCAACAAACGACCCGTGCGTTGACCCACTGCGGCTGCTTCCTTCCGGACCTGACCGGGTTGGCAGGGCGCCCGTCCGCCGCTGACCTCCCACCCGGAATATCGGCCGCGCAGCGATCGGGCGCAAGGGCAGGCCGGGGTGGCACTCGCCCGCCGCTTAGCCGCGCATGGGAGAGCGCGTTGACGCAAATTCGTCACCGGTTTGAACACAGGCCGCCGTTCGCGTCATGGTAGAGGTTGCTGCCGTCGATTGGCGCGGATTGATCGGGCGTATCTGTGAGCGTAGCGGGCCGTCCCGGCAGGCCGCGGCGCAGTCAAGGTGAAAGCCGCGCGATGTCCGGTCCCTGTCCCAGCCAGTCAATCAGATGTCGGCGCCCCGAGCAGCGGAGGCCCCAAAAATATGGGCTTGCTGAATGGCCAGTGCGCAGCGGTCGCCTGCATTCAGCCGGTTCGGGAATGTAGAGACAACTTCCAGCATCCGTCCTGCGGCTTCGACCACGTGGTGGAGCACCGGACCGACGGAGCGGACCGAGACCACGCGCGCCTGGCCCGGGCAGGGGAGCAACGCCAGATGATGCTGCCGCAACAACGCGACAGCTGGCCCCGGCTGAGCTTCTGTGGCGAACGGTTCGATCGGCATGCCTGTGACGTGCAGCGCGCCGCCGGCAACCACGCCTTCGAGCCGGATCGTTGGCCCCAGGAACGCGAAGACGAAGGGGTCGGCGGGGTTGGTCTCCAGCTCGGCAGGCGTGCCGATCTGCAGGATGCGGCCGCCGCGCATCACGGCCACGCGGTCCGCCATTTCCACCGCCTCGGCCTGGTCGTGGGTGATGAACACGCTGGTCAGGCCGAGGCGCGCATGCAGGCCGCGCAGCCAGCTTCGTATTTCCTTGCGCACCAGTGGATCGAGCGCGCCGAACGGCTCGTCGAGCAGCAGCAGGCGCGGCGACGTGGCCAGGGCGCGGGCCAGCGCCACGCGCTGTTGCTGGCCGCCGGAGAGCTGCCCCGGCCGGCGCTGCGCCAGTTCGGGTATCTGCACCAGCTCCAACAGCTCGGCCACGCGAGCGCGCATCTGCGCCTCTGTGCCTTTACGTTGCACGCGCAGGCCGAAGGCCACGTTCTCGGCCACCGTCATGTGGCGGAAAAGCGCGTAGTTCTGGAACATGAAGCCGATATTGCGCCGGCGGGCGGGCACGCCTGCCATATCGCGCCCGTCGATTTCCAGCCGGCCGGTGTAATGCGTCTCCAGCCCCGCCATTACCCGAAGCATGGTGGTCTTGCCAGCGCCGGAAGGGCCCACCAGGGCCAGGAACTCGCCCGGCCGCACATGAAGATCGACCGCATGCAGGGAGGGCAGGTTGCCGTAACGCTGCGTGAGGCCGGCCATGGTCACGCTCATCGCGCGGGCCCGAGATCCGTGCCGAGCCGCCATTCGAGCGCCGCCTTGACCGCCAGCGTGACCAGCGCGAACAGGCCGAGGCAGGCGGCCATCGCGAAGGCCGCCGCGGATTGGTAGTCGTTGTAGAGCGTCTCGATATGCAGCGGCATCGTCTCGGTGACGCCCGGAATATGGCCGGAGACGACGGATACCGCGCCGAACTCGCCCATGGCGCGTGCCGTGCACAGCAGCACGCCGGCCAGCAGCGCCCAGGCGATGTCGGGCAAGGTCACGCGGAAAAAGGTGCTGACGAAGCCGGCGCCGAGCATCGCGGCGGCCTCCTCCTGCGTGCGGCCCTGCGCCTGCATCAGCGGCATGACGGTGCGGGCCACGAAGGGGAAGGTGACGAAGATGGTGGCGAGCACGATGCCGGGGACTGCGAACACGATCTGCACGTCATGCGCGGCCAGCACGTGGCCGAACCAGCCATTGGCGCCGAACAGCAGCACCCAGACGAGGCCCGAGATGACCGGTGAGATGGTCAGCGGCAATTCGATCAGCACCAGCAGCGCCCGCTTGGCCGGAAAGTCGAACTTCGTCAGGCACCAGGCGGCGGCAAGGCCGCACACGGTGTTCAGCGGCACCGCGATGGCGGCCACCAGCAGGGTCAGGCGGATGGCGGCGAGCGCGTCCGGCTCGGCCAGCGCGTCGCCGGCCGCGGCCAGGCCGTGGCGCAGCGCCTCGGTGAAGACGGTGGCCAGAGGCAGGACGAACAGCACGCCGACGATGACCAGGGCCGCTGCCAGCAGCAGCGCGCGCGTCATAGCCGGGCTTCCAATCGCCGCTGCACCGCCGTGAGCGCACTGAGGACGAGTAGCGCACCCAGCAGCATGGCCACGCCGATGCAGGCGGCGCTGGCATAGTCAAACTCCTGCAGCCGGGTGACGATCAGCAGCGGCGCGATTTCGCTGACCATCGGCATGTTGCCGGCAATGAAGATGACCGAGCCGTATTCACCCACGCCGCGGGCAAACGCCAGGCCGAAGCTGACGAGCAGGGCAGGCGCCAAGGCCGGCAAAACCACACGCCATAGCGTCTGGCCCCTGGAGGCGCCGAGTGTCTCGGCTGCCTCCTCCAGCTCCGGCGGCAGTTGGCGCAGCACCGGTTCGGTGGTGCGCACCACGAAGGGGATGGAGACGAACAGCAGGGCGACCAGGATGCCAAGCGGGGTATAGGCCACTTTGATGCCGGCCTGCGCCAAGGGATGGCCAAGCAGGCCGTTCGGGCCGAACAGGTCCGTCAGCGTAATGCCGGCGACCGCGGTGGGCAGGGCGAAAGGCAAATCCACCAGGCTGTCCAGCAGCCTGCGGCCGGGAAAGCGCAGACGCACCAGCACCCAGGCGAGCAACAGGCCGAGCGGCACGGCAGCGGCGGCGGCCAGCGCCGCACAGCTAAAACTCAGCCGCAGCGCCGCATACACGCGCGGCTGGCCGAGTGCAGCGGCGATGCCCGCCGGCCCGAGGCTGAGCGCGCGCAGCACCAGGGCGCAGAGCGGCACGGCCACGATCAGCCCGGCCCACCCCAGCGTGACGGCCAGAGCGGGCCCGAAGCCCGGAAGCGCCGAGCGCGCGTGGGCGGTCACTTCCCCGGCTGGTAGATATGGTCGAACAGCCCGCCATTGCCGAAATGCTTCGGCTGCACGGTTTTCCAGCCGCCGAGCGTGTCGATGTCGTAAAGGCGCAAGCTGGGGAAGTTCGCTGCATACCGCGCGGCCACGGCCAGGTCTTGCGGACGGAAATAATGCCGGGCGCCGATCTCCTGACCCTGCGGCGTGAACAGAAATTTCAGGAAGGCTTCGGCCACCGCCTGGGTGCCGTGCTTGGCGGCGACGCTGTCGACCACGGCCACTGGCGGTTCAGCTTTTACGCTGATCGAGGGATAGACGATGTCGAACTGGCCAACGCCGAGGTCGCGTGCCGCGAGCAGCGCCTCGTCCTCCCAGGCCAGCAGCACGTCTCCGATGCCGCGCTGCACGAAGGTGTTGGTGGCGCCGCGGGAGCCGGAATCCAGGACCGGCACGTGGCCGTACAGCTTGGTGAGGAAAGCCTGCGCGGTCGCTTCGTTGCCGCCGGGTTGGTGCAGCGCCCACAACCACGCGGCAAGGTAATTCCAGCGCGCCCCGCCGGACGTTTTGGGATTTGCGGTAACGACGGAGACGCCGGGTTTGAGCAGGTCCGGCCAGTCGTGCAGACCTTTGGGATTGCCGTGGCGGACCAGGAACACCACCGTGCTGGTGTAGGGTGTGGCGTTGTTCGGCAGGCGCGTCTGCCAGGATGTCGCCGTCAATCCGTGCGTGGCGATCGCATCGATGTCGCCGCCCAGGCCGAGCGTCACCACGTCGGCCTGCAAGCCGTCGATCACGGCGCGCGCCTGGGCGCCCGATCCGCCATTGGAGGTCTTGATCGACACCACGCCGTGGCCCTGCGCCGCCCAGGCTTTGGCGAAGGCGGCGTTGATGTCGCGGTAAAGCTCGCGGGTCGGATCGTAGCTGACATTCAGCAGGGCCTGAGCGGCAGCGCTGCCACCGAGCGATACGATCAGGCCGCAGGCCAGCCACATCCGGCGCGGAAGAGACTTGGAGGTCAAGGCAGCGTTCTCCTACTTACTTACTAGGATACGTGCCGACTGTAACGATCCGTGTCAAGAATGCGCGCCCTGCCTGTCACATGTTCAAGCGCACCGTCGGTAGCCGGCGTTTCAGCAAGGGCGGTGTCAGTAAGCGTATTGGCAGCCACCAGGCCGGCGGCGTCGATCAGCATAGATCGGCGCGAGCATGCGGCTCTCCGAGCGCCTGCGCGTGTGCCCTGGCAACCGCAGCGCGCGCCGCGTCCAAAGAGGTCGACGCGTTCACAGCATCGGTGAACGAGCCGACGCCATGCGCGAAAGCGTCACTGGCCGAGTCGAATGCAGTCTGCGCCGCTGACCTCAACACGATGGCCGCGTCATACTGGCTGAGCCCGGTCTGGACCTGATCGTAGGCTACGGCCACTTCTCGCAGGGCCGTCGCGCTGCTGGCTTCGAGCGCGGTTTGTGCCTCGTTGCGCCGAGACTCTGCCAAGTGCACTTGGTTCTGTCGCAAGCCACCCTGATACAGCGGCCACTCGAACCGCAGGAACAAGCCCGTCTGTGGCTGTGTGACGGTTTCGTAGCGTCCGGAGTCGACGGCGATGCGCCCGATATTACCCTGCACGTTGCTGTCGATCAGCAGCTTCGGGCTCATTGCGCCACGTGCCTCGGCAACCCCGGCCTCGGCCGCGCGCAGACGGGCGAGGCCGGCCAACAGATCCGCTCGCTGCTGCAACGCCTCGGTCATCAGGTGATCGACGGTGCCGACCGTGGTTCGCGAAAGCGGCCGGTCGAAGCTGTCCTGAACCAGGAGCCGCGTCGCCGCGAGGCCTCGGCCCTCTAGGGCATCGGCCGATGCTTGCAGCCGGCGGGCGTCGTCCAGACCCTTGCGGATCGCCTCCAATTGGGCGTTCACGCCGTCCAGGGTGAAATACGCCCGGGCCACTTGGAGGATGAGGCGCTGATGCGCGCCGGTGAACGCCACGTTTGCGGCAAGGGACAATTGTTCCGCGCCCTGCTCCGCCGCCTCTCGCCCGCCACCGAAATCGATGAGCAGGTATTTGATCGCCAGTTCCGGGATCACCTCCTGCGCGTTGGCTGTGATGTAGCCCTTGCGGACCAGGTTGGTGGGGAACGGCGAGGCGATATGCTGGTAGCCGCCCAGCGCGCTGGCCGTGATTTCGGGCAGAAAGGCGGCGCGGGCGATCCCGACGCCGATGGCGGCTTGGCGGGCCTGTTCCCAGGCAATGCGGGTTTCGCTGTTCCGGCGCTGGGCCATGTCGATCAACTCGAGCAGGGAGTAGCGGTGCGCCGGGTCGATGCCGGCCGGTTCGCCAGGCCAGGGAAGCGCCGGGTCACTCGGCACAGAGTAGCGCCGGGCCGACGCTGCCGCGGGGTTGGCGCAGAAACCGGCGCACGCGACGAGCCGCGCGGCCAGGGCCGCTCGCAGCAGGTCCACAGGGTGGCGGCCAGTCAACAGATTGCCGATGACGACCAGGCCGACCGGCATGGCCACGACCACCGTCAGCCATAGCAGGGAGTGCAGCAGTGCCTCCTCCGGCGGCAGAGAGAGCAGCCCAGGCACGCCGAGCTCCGTCGTGTTGCTGATGCCTGAGGCTTGCAGCGCCAAGTATAACGGCAAGCCCGGCGGCGACCGCCGTCTTGACGGTGGAGGCGCGCTCCCCCCGGGACACGAAGAGGATGACGTAGGCACAAACTCCAGGGTCGGGGACCCTGAACACTTCCGCCAGCGTCACCGCGAGCAGAACGAGCACCACCAGGCGCATGGTGTCTGCCAGGCGTCCGGGGCGCGGGCGCAGCTCGCGCTCTGACATCCAACAGTTCTTTGCTGAAGCTTACGAAGTTCAGGCAGGTGATCCTGAGACACCTGATTCTTGGCTGGGGCGGGAGGATTCGAACCTCCGCATGGCGGAATCAAAATCCGCTGCCTTACCGCTTGGCGACGCCCCAAAAACCCTGCTGCTCATTAGGTGTCTGCCGCCTGCTCGTAAAGTGGGCCGGCCCAGCACCACCAGTCGGGCGATGGAAGCTCGCGGGCCGCCTCGCGAGCATCGGCGACCGTGGCGAACAAGGCAAAGCAGGTGGCGCCGGAGCCGCTCATCCGGCTAAGCAAGGCGCCGGGCCGGCCGGCCAGCCAGCGTAGCGTCTCGCCGATCAGCGGACACAGGCCGATCGCCGGCGCTTCCAGGTCGTTGGCGCCTTGTGCGAGGCTGGCGGCGAGAGACGCGGCGTCCGGCCAGGATGGCGGCATGGCAGCAGGTTGGGAAAACGGCGCGCGACGGGCTTCGAACACGTCGCGGGTGGAGAGGGCCACGCCCGGGTTGACGAGCAGGATGGCGCAATCCGGCATCGGCGGCACCGGCTGGAGGATTTCGCCGATACCGGACATGAGACGCGGCGCTGGCCGCAGGCACACCGGCACATCGGCGCCGAGCGAGGCTGCGAGTTCGTGCAAAATCTGCTCCTCAAGCGCGAGATCCCAAAGGCGGTGCAGCACGCGCAGCGTGGCGGCCGCATCGGACGACCCTCCCCCGATCCCTGAGGCGACCGGCAGGTTTTTGACGAGATGCAGGCTCGCGCGCGCAGGCACGCCGGCTTTGCGGCCCAGCGCGCGTGCAGCCCGCAGCACGAGATTGTCCGCGTCGGGCTCCAGCGCACCGGCGAAGGGGCCGGACAGCGTGAGCGAAAGATCGGCTCCGTCGTCGCCGGTCGGCTCTCGCGCGGTAATCACATCATGCGCGCCGGCGAACACGACGAGGCTATGCAGCAGGTGATAGCCGTCTGCCCGCCGCCCAGTCACATTCAGCGTCAGGTTGAGCTTGGCAGGAGCGCACTCCGTCAGCATGGAGGTCGGCGCGCCAGGCGCGCGGGCTTACTTGCCGGCGCTCTTCAACCGTTGCTCGATGCGCGTGCGGTCGTCATCGTCGGGGTTCAGCACGAGCGCACGCCGCCACTGGTCTTCCGCCTCCAGATGCCGGCCGGCATCCCAGTAAGCATCGCCCAGATGGCCGGTGATGCTGGGGTCTTCCGGCTCCAGCTCGGCCGCCTTCTCGAGCAGGCGCAACGCTTCCTTCACCTGGCCCTGGCGCAGCGACACCCAGCCCAGGCTATCGACAATCGCGCCATCGTTCGGACGTGCATGCAGCGCCTTTTCGATCATCTCGCGCGCTTCCGGCAAATCTTCGCCCCGCTCGGCCATCGCGTAACCGAGGAAATTCAGCACGAACGGCTGGTCGGGCGAGAGTTCGAGCGCCCGGTTCATGTCGGCCTGAGCGCGCGGCCACAGATGCGCACGCTCAAGCGCCGCGCCACGCGCGTAGAACACCGTCCAGTCGTTAGCGCCGGGATGCCGCAGCAGCGCGATGCCGCGGTCGTAAGCGTCTATGGCCGCTTGATACTTCTTCTGGTCGGACAGCAGATCGCCAAGCTGGATCAGCGGCTCCGGCTGGCGCGGAAAGGCGTCTGCGAGGTGATGCAGGGTGTCGGTCGCAGCGTCGATCTGCCCGAGCCGCTCATCGACGATCGCCAGGCGCAGCTTGGCCACCGGCTGAAGCGGATCGTCGGCCGACACGCCCGCCAATTGCCGCGCCGCCACCGCCCACTGCTTCTGGCTGGTGGCGATCTCTGAGGTCAGCAGATGCGCCTCCGTCATCCCCGGCTCGGCAATCAGGGCCACGCGCGCCAGCAATTCGCTCAGCTCGTGGTCCGGCTTGTCGCCCAAGGCGGCGGCGGCCACCTGCACGAAGACCAGCGCGATGCCGTGCAGCGCGGTCGGCCCATGCGCGTGCGCGAGCGATGCCATCAGCCCCGGCCCGGCAATCGAAAGTTCCGGGCTCGCCTTGATCGCCTCGTCCAACGTCTTGCGCGCGGCCTGCATGTTGCCGCTGCGCGCCTGCCAGCTCGCGAGCAGCTCGTTGAACTGCAAGCTCGGCTTGATCTGGCCATGCGACAGATCGGTGTAGAGGCGCTGTGCCAACCCGTCGCGATGCGCGGCGTCGGCCAGCAACGCCGCGTGCAGCAGCGGTATGGCACCCAGATGGCCGTCGGCCAGCGCTGGCTGCAGCGTGTCCATCGCCCGGTCGGACAGGCCTTGGGCCTGCTGCGCCCACGCCAGCAGCAGCGGCCGCAAGGCGTCGGTCAGCGTCTGGTGCGGCAGCTCGGCGATCCCGAGCTCGGCGCTACGCCAGTCACCGTCATGGGCGGACTGTGCGGCGAGGACCAGCTCGGCCAGCGGGTTGCCGGGCAATGCGCGGGCGAGTTGCCCGATCCGGCTGTCACCGGCCAGCAAGGCCAGGACAAACGCGTCGGTGCGCAACCGCGGATTGCCCGGGTCGGCGGCGAGCGCCTTCTGCATGTTGGAGGCAGCCAGCGTCGGGTCGCCGCTATGGGCGGCGAACTGCGAGGCGAGAAAGTCGCCCGGCTTCTGGGCTTGCGCGGCGGAGGCGCAGAGGACGAGGGCGAAGGCGGATGCGGCGAGCCTGTTCATTGGCGGAGCCTACAGCGTGTGCGGGCAGGTGGGAAAGCCAAGGCCTTCCTTTCTTCAGAAAAGAAGGCCTTGCCTCACCCTCACATCCCCCCCGGATAAGCCGGCCCGCCCCCACCCTCCGGCGCCGACCAGTCAATATTCTGCGTCGGATCCTTGATGTCGCACGTCTTGCAATGCACGCAGTTCTGCGCGTTGATCTGCAGGCGCGGATGGCCCTCCTCCACGCCCACCGCCTCATACACGCCGGCCGGGCAGTAGCGGCTTTCCGGGCTGCGATACGTCTCCCAGTTCACCCCCAGCCAACGCGACGGGTCGCGCAGCTTGAGATGGACCGGCTGGTTTTCCTCGTGGTTCGTGTTGCTGATGAACACGCTCGACAGCCGGTCGAACGTCAGCACGCCGTCGGGCTTGGGGTATTCGATCTTCGGCGCGTCGACCGCTTTTTTCAGGCTGTCGTGGTCCGGGTGCTTGTGGTGGAATGTCCAGGGTGCGCGGCCGCCCAGCACGAAAGTGTCCAGGCCCGAATATGCCATGAAGCCGTACAGGCCGAACTTGGCGAATGCCGGGCGCAAATTCCGCTCGCGCTTCAGCTCGGGATATAGCCAGCTCGCCTTGAACTTCTTGGTGTAGGCGGTCAGCTCCGCGGGCCGGTTGGCGGCCAAAGCTTCGGCGGCGGCTTCGGCGGCCAGCATGCCGGACTTCATCGCGCAATGCGTGCCCTTGATCTTGGGCAGGTTGAGAAACCCGGCCGAGTCGCCAATCAATGCGCCGCCGGGGAAGGTGAGCTTGGGGATCGACTGGAACCCGCCTTCGGACAGCGCCCGGGCGCCGTAGCTGATGCGCCGGCCGCCCTTGAAGTGGCGGGCCATGTGCGGATGCGTCTTCAGCCGCTGCATCTCGTCGAACGGCGAGAACCAGGGGTTCTGGTAGTCGAGCCCGACCACATAGCCGAACGAGACCAGCCCCTCGCCGAAATGATACATCCACGAGCCGGCATACGTGTTCTTGTCCGCCGGCCAGCCGACGGTGTGCATGATGAAGCCCGGCTTGTGGTTCTCGCGCGGGATTTCCCACAGCTCCTTGATGCCGAGCCCGTAGGTCTGCGGGTCCACGCCGCGGCGCAGGTCGAACCGCTCCATCAGCTGCTTGCTCAGCGAGCCGCGGCAGCCTTCGCCGAACAGCGTGTAGGTGGCCCGCAGCTCCATGCCCGGCGCGTAATTCGGGCCGTGCTCGCCTTCCTTGGTGATGCCCATGTCGCCGGTGGCGATACCCACCACGCGGTCGTTCTCGATCAGCAGTTCGGCGGCCGAAAAGCCCGGATAGATCTCCACGCCCAGTTCTTCGGCCTGGCGGCCGAGCCAGCGCGTCACGTCGCCCAGGCTGACGATGTAATTGCCGTGGTTGTTCATCTGCGGCGGCAGCACGGGCGAGTTGAAGGCGCGCTTGCGGGTGAGGAAGACGAAATGGTCCTCCTTCGCCTCGGTGTGGATCGGCGCATCGCGGTCACGCCAGTCGGGCAGCAGCTCCTCGAGCGCACGCGGCTCGATCACCGCGCCGGAGAGGATATGCGCGCCGACCTCGCCCGCCTTTTCGACGACGCACACGCTGGCTTCGGGAGAGAGCTGCTTGAGCTTGATGGCAGCGGCAAGCCCTGCGGGACCTGCGCCGACGACGACCACGTCGAACTCCATCGCCTCGCGTTCGCTCATGCTCTCGTCTCCCTGCGTTGCTTGAGTGACGTATTAGGGAGATGATTGCCGCGGGTGAAGGGGGAGAAGGAAGCAGTTCCTTTTTGGAAAAAAGGACCAGAAAACTTTGCCTGCTCGCATTTGGCTGAGATTGGGGCGGACCTGGGATGGATATGCTGGCGGCCTTGCGGCTGCAGATCGAGTGGGGGGCGGACGAGGCGCTCGACGACTTGCCCGTCGACCGGCTGGCGCGCCCCGCACCCATGCCCGCTCTCGTTGCGCGGCCGGTGCAGATCGCGCCGGCGGCCCGGCCGGGCATCGTCGCGCGCGCCCAGATCGCGGCTGAGGCCGCCAACACGATCGAGGCGCTGCGGCAGGCGCTGGCCGCGTTCACCGACTGCCCGCTAGCCGCGACCGCGACGCACCTGGTGTTCGCGGATGGCAATCCGGATGCCGGCCTGGTGGTCGTGGGCGAGGCGCCGGGCAACGACGACGACGCGGCCGGCCGTCCGTTTGCCGGAGAGGCCGGAAAGTTTCTGGACCGGATGTTCGCCTCGATCGGGCTTTCCCGGGCGGACATGCTGATCACCACGCTCATTCCGTGGCGCCCCCCCGGCAACCGGCCGCCCACGCAAGCGGAGGTGCAGACCTGCCTGCCGTTCCTGCTGCGCCACCTCACGCTGCTGCGGCCGCGCTGCGTCGTCACGCTGGGCACGTTGCCGGTGCGGGCGCTGACCGGGCGCGACGAGACGTTGCGCAAATTGCGCGGACGCTGGCTGGATTTGCAGGTTCCGGGCCTGCCCAGCCCAGTGAAGTTGCTGCCCATGCTGCACCCTGCACAGGTACCGCACACTGCCGTGTGCAAGCGTGAAGCATGGGCGGACCTGATCACACTACGAAAGTCGCTTAGCGCGTTGTAATCGCGAATGCCGCGCGGTTCTTTACTTCCGCAACGATCGCCTGTGCTGGGTCACTTCAACAGGCTTTCTCATCTAATCCCGTTCATGCGCGTCCAACATTGACGATTGCGCCCGGCAGAATTTTGCTGTTAAGGGCGGGCCATGCGAGGGATCGGGCTTTCCATCTCGCGCTTCTCTGCTGCCCGCGCGGTGCTTGCGGGTGCCGCCATTCTGGCCGGAGCCGCGTTGCGGCCCGCCCAGGCCGACGGCGGTGGAGGAGCGTCACATTCCGACGATCTGGCGATGGCCATACCCCGGATACAGCCGCGGGCAGGTGCCAACGGCATCGGCCTGCCACAGCCGCTCGCCCCCAGCGAGGCGGCGCGGATACGCCGCATCTTCGCCCTCCAGCGGGGTGGCGACATTCCTGAGGCAGTGTCCGAGACCGGCCGACTGAACGACACGACTCTGCTCGGCCATATCCTCGCCGACCGGTTGCTGAGCCGCCCGGCACGAGCAAGCGCGCCGGCTCTGTCGGATTGGCTTGGGCGCTACGCCGATCTCCCGGACGCAAACCCGATATACGCGTTGCTCATGCGGCGCCTGGCCCATGGCGCCAAACGCCCCGCCGCGCCGAGCGGCGCCTGGCTGCATGCCGGCAACAGCTGGACCGGTGCCGCCAACCAAGGCCCGACCGACGATGCCGCCCGCCAGGCGTTGATCCATGGCCGCGACGCCGCGGCCGAGCGGCTCGGCCGCGACGCTTTCGAGCATAGCCGGGGACGTGACGGCGAAGCGGCCTACGTCGCGGGCCTGGCGGCCTGGCGCAAAAGCTCGGCCGACCGCGCGGCTTCGCTGTTCGAAGCGGCATCCTTGGCCGAGAACTCGGGTGCCAGGCTACGCGCATCGGCCTCCTACTGGGCCGCCCGCGCGCATCTGCTGGCCGGCGACGCGATCCTCTGGCGCCGCTGGATGCAGCGCGCGGCCGCCGAACCGCATACCTTGTATGGCATGCTGGCGTTGCGTGCGCTGGGCATGACGCTGCAAGCGCCACCGGCAAGCCCGGTGCTCGCCGAGGCGGACCTCGAAGCGATCAGCGCCACGCCGCAGGGGCGGCGCGCATTTTCTCTTTTCCAGGTGGGCGAGCGCGCGCGTGCGGAGGCAGAACTCCGCATGCTCTGGCCGCAGGCCCAGGCGCGCCCGGCTTTGTCACGCGCATTGTTCCTGGTGGCCGGCGCCATGGGTATCGGTGAATTGGCGTCCGACCTGGCAGCGACCGTTGACGCAACCGAAGCCGACCTTCCGATGCCCGTATTACGGCCGCGTGGCGGGTTCCGGCTCGATCCCGCGCTGGTGTATGCGGTTGCCCGGGTCGAATCCAATTTCGACAGCACGGCAGTGTCCGGCGCGGGCGCGCACGGGCTGATGCAGCTGATGCCGGAGACGGTCAGCGCGGTGTCGCAGGATTCCGAGGATGTGTTGGCCGAACCCGCGCAGAATTTGAAGCTGGGGCAGGCCTACCTCGCCTATCTCGGCGGCCGGGGCGTAGCCGGCGACAATCTGCTGCACGTGCTGGCCAGCTATAATGCCGGCCCGAACGCGGTGCAGCGCTGGAGCGCGGACGAGCAAGACCCGCTGCTTTTCATCGAGACGATACCCGTCGAGGAGACCCGCCATTTCGTCGAACGCGTCCTGACGAATGTGTGGGGGTATGCGGCGCGCTTCCGCGTTGCGGCGCCGAGCCTCGACATGCTGGCGGCCGGCGATTGGCCGACGTTTCTGCCGGAGTTGCTGGCCCGCCCGATGGCTACGCCCGTGCACGCGGCGATGCATCGGCACCTGCACTGAGCGTCGCGCGGCTCGATGAGAACGTGCCGTTCGTGGTGGTGCACATTGCCGTGCTCACCGTATCGGATACGCGCGACCTGGCCAGCGATGCATCCGGCGATGCGCTGATCGCACGAATCGAGGCGGCCGGTCATCGGGTCGTGGCGCGCGAGATCGTGCGCGACGATGCGGACGTGATCGCCACGCATCTGCGGCGTTGGATCGCCGACGGGCAGATCGATGTGGTGATCACCACCGGCGGCACGGGCGTGACCGGCCGCGACGTGACGCCCGAGGCGTTCGACCGCGTTCTGGAAAAGCGCATCGACGGGTTCGGCGAACTGTTCCGCATGCTCAGCTACCAGAAAATCGGCACGTCGACGATCCAGTCACGCGCGTTGGCCGGTGTAGCCGGCGGCACCTATCTGTTCGCACTACCCGGCAGCACCGGCGCGGTAAAAGACGCATGGGACGACATCCTGGTCTGGCAACTCGACGCCCGCCACCGCCCCTGCAATTTCGTAGAACTCATGCCCAGACTGAAAGAACGCTAGGACGTAAAAGTTCTTTGGTCCTGTCCTTCGAAAAAGGACCGCTTGCCTAAAATGTAAGCTTGATGCCGCCAAAAGCCCCCACCGGTGCCGCCAAACTATAACTGCGCGGATCCGTCGCCCGAGGCGCTTGCGACAAGAACACCGACGCGGTCGGCGCAAACGTCCCGAACGTATAGTAGCGCGCATCCGTGGCATTCTGCAGATTGACGAATATCTGCAGACGTCTCGTCGCCTGATAGACGCTGTGCAGATCGAGACGAAAGAACCCCGGCAATTTCGGCGTGAGATTGGCTTCGTCGCCGAACAAAGTCTGGCTACTCTGGCGCACGGCTTCGAAGCCCACGGTCCAGCCCGGCCGCAAGCTGACGTCGCTACCGGCTTTGATAACGTTCGTGGGGATGCCTGGCAGAGTATCGCCGGGGCGTATCGCGAGATTGCCGTTCGCGTCGGCGGCGGGATTGCTGCCGGCACTCTCGAAAAACGGGCTGCGGAAAGTGGCATCGGTGTAGGTGAAGCCGATATGGGCCGACCAGATGTCCCGCTTGGCGCTGATCTGCGCGGACAATCCTTGCCGCCGCGTGTTGCCGACATTGGCGAAATAGGCGCGCCCCAAAACCGGACTGTTGATGAAAGCGATGTCGTCGAGCGATCCGGTCCGGAAGAACGCAAGACTGAAGTCGGATTTGATGCCGAACGGCAAAACAGTGTGGCCGCGCACGCCGAACTCCACCGTGCGTGCGATCACCTGTTTCAGACCCGGGTCACCGACAAAGAAATTGGCCAAGCTGCAGGCATCCTGCGGTCCGGCGCAGGAGAGTTCCGCAGGCGTCGGTGTGCGGTTGGCCTGCGACCAGCCGCCATACACCGTGAGCCACGGAGTGAGTTTGTAGGTGACGCCCGCCGCTGGATTGAAACTCGAATAAGCGTGGTGCCCGTTCAACGCCGTGCCATTCTGGTCGGCGAGATCGATTTCGGCATTGTTAAATCGGCCTGACATCGTCAGCGCCAAACGCCTGGTCAGATCGAGTGTATCGGACGCATATACACCGACATTGGCGTCGCTCACCGCCACGCGCACCGGCACGTTGTTGCCCGGCTCGTCGATGGTGACACCGGGGCCGAGAAAGATGCGGCTGACGGGAGACAACCCACCGATCAGCCCAAGCGCAGAGAATTCAGTCTGCGCGCCATCGAAGCTGACACCGGCGACGGCATGATTGGTGAACCCTCCGAGATCGGCAGAGTTGGTCAACTGGCCTGACGCGCCATAAGTATTCGTGTTCGTCGTCTGCAGATCCAGCTCGGAATACGGCCCGCCGGAGAGAAAGTCCGTGATCGGCACGCCGCCGCGCGATGTCGATACGATGCCTGGGCTGGAACATAACAGATCGGAGCCGCCGCCGCAGGGCGCGTCGGCGGGTGCATTGCCGTTCACCACGCGTTGCAGGAAATAGCTGCCATAAGCGAGCGCCTGGAACGACAGATCATCGTCGAGCTGCTGCATCGCCGACAGGCTGAGTTCCGCGAACTTGTTGGCGACCAGATTGGGTGCGGTAAATTGCGCGCGCGGATCTGCGTCGATCAGCTGGATGGGTGAGCTGCCAGGGCCGTTGAGGATGGAGTTACCCAGCATGACACTTGCGTGGTATTCGCCGCGGTCGTTGCGCCAGCCTGCATCGGCATAGACATTCTGGATGTCGGACGATTGCAGATCGCGCCAGCCGTCCTGGTGCAATTCGCTGCCGGCTGCATAGAACGACGCGTGATCGCCGTGCGCGCCGTATTGGAACTCACCTTGAACCTGGCCGAACGAACCGCCGG
This sequence comes from uncultured Alphaproteobacteria bacterium, assembly GCA_963848205.1. GTDB lineage: Bacteria > Pseudomonadota > Alphaproteobacteria > Acetobacterales > Acetobacteraceae > BOG-908. The sequence goes on from CAWKCV010000005.1 coordinate 512,224, forward strand.
ATATGTCGGCTTCGGCGCCCTGGTAGGAGAAGCCGGTTTTCAGCCGCGTGTTGACCGATCCGCCGAGCGCGTTGAGACCAAAGACCGGGTTCGATCCTTCGACATTGATCTTGTCGATCGCCAGATCGGGCAGCAGGTCCCAATTTACCGTGTCGCCGAACGCCTGGTTGAAACGCACGCCATTCACATAGACGGCGATGCCCTGCGACGTGCCCTGCAGAGGCGATGCTTCGAAACCGTTGAAGAACAAGGCAGGCTGAAAGGGATTGCCGGACGGCGACTCGAGATTGACGCCAGCTACCTGCGTGTCGAGCGCGTGCAGCAAATCCGGCGTGCCGTCGCGGGCGATGTCGGCCGCACCCAGGATCGTGGTCTGGCTGGGAATGTGGTCGCGATCGATGCCGGCGCCAAGCAATGGCGATGTCCCGACGACGACGATGTTTTCAGTGGTTTGCGGGGCGGGGGCAATCTGCCCGTAGGCGGCGGAAGGAGCGACGACGAGGATACGCAGCCCAAGACGGCACCGGCGACTGATCATGCAAGCAGGTAATACGGCGCCCAAACCCGCACAAGCACGCCGTTGGTAACGGCTCGTCACAGGCGAAGCGCTTAATGTAGCGGGGCTATCCGGCTGTCCTGACCATGGGAACGCTCTGCCTCATCACCACAGGGCCGGTTATCCGGGCCGTATCAGATCGCGCGTTGCGACGTGCCCGCCCGATCGTATTGCGACACCTCCGCCAGCAGGCACCACACGCGTGCCGGCTCGACCTCGATGTCGGGGTCGTTGAGCAGCAGGTCGAGTTCGACGAGTTTCTGCGTGTAGTCGCTGTCGGTGATCAACGCGGCGGCCTCTATCGGCTTCGAGTGAGAGACGGACAACGCAGGATATGCCACGAGGTTTTTAGGGCCGGGAGGTTTTCAGGCTCATAGTTTTCAAGCTGGCACAAGCTGCAGCTCCCCGGCCAGGGCGCAAACGTCATTGGCAGCGGGGCAGGCGGGATGGCGGGTCAGCAGCGGTGTTTGCCGGCGTATGGCGTCGCGCACCCGGTCGTCGCGCCGGACGATGCCGGCGAGTGCCGGCGTGGTGCCGAGGAACGTCTCGCACGCACGTGCCAATGTTGCGTAGGTCCGCTGGCCGCTGGCCCGCGTCGCGGCTTGGTTGACGACGATGCGGCTGTCCGGCGCCAGCCCGCCAGTATCGGCTGTGTAGAGCTTCAGCACGGCATAGGCATCGGTCAGCGAGGTCGGCTCGTCGGTCGCCACCACCAGCAGCGTGTCGGCCCAGGCGGCAAGATGACGCGTGGCCTGGTCGAGGCCAGCGCCGAGGTCGAGCAGAAGCACGTCATAGGCGAGGGGTTCGAGGCTGGACAGAAGCCAGTCGAGGCGGCCAGGCGGCAACGTCGCGAGCGAGCCCGATCCGGAGCGGCCCGGCAATATGTCGAAGCCAGCATCGGGGCTGCGGCAGATCGCATCGGTGAGCTTCACCCGCCCGGACAGCACCGAGGCCAGGTCGCGCTCCGGGCAGAGGCCGAGCTGGATGTCGACGTTCGCCAGCCCGAAATCCCCATCGACGAGCAGCACGCGGCGCCCAAGCTGGGCAAGCGAATGGGCGAGCGTGATCGCAAGCCACGTCTTGCCCACCCCGCCTTTGCCCGAGGCGATCGCGATCCGTCGCGAGCGCGACGTTCTGGAGTGGGGCAGATTATCCATGTGCGTTTGAGTCCATGGTGTGTGCCACCCGCGACCGCGCGGTGGGAAAGACCGGGGTGCGGTAGGCTGGGTTGCGAGATTCTGGGGTGCGAGATTCTGGGTTGCGAGATTCTGGGGTGCGGAAGGCTGGAGGCGGGGCTGCCGAGAGCAGCCGTTCGGCGAGGAACTCGGGTGTCAGCGGCGCCAATCCGTCGGTCGCACCTGTCCCCACGCCGGCTTCCGTCAGGATCAACCCGCCTTCCGCGGCGGCGAGCACGCTGCCCAGCCTCCGTGTCGCGTCCAGGCGCGTGGGCAGGAAATGCTGGATGCCCAGTTTTGCGAACGCGGCTGCCTGTTCGGCCGCCTCTTCCGGGTGGCCGCCAGCGGCCAGCACCAGCACCGAGCGTGCGTTTGCCGCCTGCATCAATGCCGACAGCGCCTGCATGTCGGCCTCGTCGAACGGGTTGACGCCCGAGGTGTCGATCAACACGGGTGATCCGGGCTCGGCCTGCGCCAGCGCGCGCGACAATGAGGACGGTGTGCTGGCAGCCAGCAGCGTGAGCCCGAGCAGCCGCGTGTAGGCGGCGAGTTCCTCCGCCCCGCCGGCGCGGCGGCCATCTGCGGTGACGACCAGGGGCTTGTTGCCGGCCAGAACCAAGCGTGTGGCGAGCCGGGCGACGGAGAGTGTTTTGCCGGCACCAGGCGGGCCGGCCAACAGCAGCGTTGTCGCCTCCGGCCCTGCTTGCAGGGGCAGCTTGCCAAATCGCAGAGCGGACCGAAGGCTGGCGGGCAGGTCGGTCCCGGCAAGGCGTGCGGCAAGGCTGCCGGGTATGCCGTGATACGCCGCATTCAGGCCGGCTGCAGGGAGGCCGTGTGCGGCTGCAGGGAGCGACGCGGCCGGTGGTTCCTCGGGCTGGTCCAATGCAGCCGTGAGTTCCACGCCCCCATCAACCCGGCGCGATGACAGCAGCAGCGCATCGGGCCCGAGCTCGCTGCGGAGCTGGGCCATCGCATCGGCCATGCTGGCGGCACGATAGAGTTTGAGGCGCATGGGCAAGGTTTACAGCGCCGGGGTTGCCAGACCGTTACGCACGCACGGGTTAGTTCAGGCGAGCACGCGCCCGGCCACCGCATCGAGTTTGGCCATCAAGGCAGGCGCCCGCGCCTCCGGCGGCGTGATCAATGCGTGGTCCAGCGCGTGATCGCAGCCCAGGTCGCAGGTCGGGCCGGCATCGGCGAGCAGCGGGATCGCTGTCTGGATCAGCGCGCGGGCGTGAGTGGCGTTGGCGTGCATCACGGCCACGACGGCATCCACTGTCACGTGGGCATGGGTTTCGTGCCAGCAATCGTAGTCGGTGACCATGGCGACTGTCGCGTAATGCATCTCCGCCTCACGCGCGAGTTTGGCCTCGGGCATGTTGGTCATGCCGATCACCTGGCAGCCCCATTGCCGGTACAACTCGCTTTCGGCCTTGGTGGAGAATTGTGGCCCCTCCATCACGAGGTAGGTGCCGCCGCGGGTGAACGGCAGGCCGAGCGTTGTGGCCGCCTGCTGCAAGGCGTCGCCGAGCTTCGGGCAGACCGGATGGGCCATGCTGACGTGTGCCACGCAGCCATCGCCGAAAAAGCTCTTTTCGCGCGCGAAACTGCGGTCGATGAACTGGTCGACGATGACGAAGTGGCCCGGCGGCAGATGCTCCTGCAGGCTGCCGACGGCGGAGAGGGAGAGGATGTGCGTGCAGCCGGCGCGCTTCAGCGCGTCGATATTGGCGCGGTAGTTGAGGTGGCTGGGCGAGAGTTTGTGGCCGCGGCCGTGTCGCGGGAGGAAGACGCAATCGACCGCGCCGAGCCGGCCGAACAGAAGTTCGTCGGACGGCTCGCCCCACGGGGTGGCGACAGGGCGCCATTCGCGCTGCTCCAGCCCCGCGATGTCATAGAGACCAGAGCCGCCAATTACGCCGATAACGGGCAACTCAAACTCCACCGATGTCCGCGATGAGCACGCGACAGCCCAAGCAAAAGTCTCTTGCTTCTTCTCTTCAGAAAGGAATGCCTTCCTTCCTAATGCTCCTCGTCCGCACTGCTCTTATGCACATCCGACCAGACCTGCTTCTTGACCACATACGTCACGCCGCAAAGCAGCGCGAAGAAGCCGACCATGCGCACGCCCAGATGCTTGCGCTGGACCATTTCAGGGTTGGACGCGTAGGTCAGGAATGTCGATACGTCGCGTGCTTCCTGGTCCAGCGTCGCCTTGGTGCCGTCCGCGTATGTGACCGTGTTGTCCTGCAGCGGCGCAGGCATGTGGATCAGGTGGCCGAGAAACCACTTGTTGTAATACAGACCATCGGGGACTTTGACGCCCTCGGGCGGCTGAACGTAACCCTTCATCAGCGCATAGATGTAAGTGGCGCCGCCTTCGCGCGCCTTTTCGATCAGCGAGTGGTCAGGCGGCAGTGCGCCGTTATTGGCCGCGCGCGCCGCCTTGTCGTTGGCGTAAGGCGAGGCGAACGTGTCACTCGGCAGGCCCGGGCGCGTCGTGGGCTCGCCCTGATCGTTGAGGTCACCGGGCACGGTCTTGCTGGCTGCAATCGCGCGGATCTGCCCAGGCGACAGGCCGATTCCGGCCAGGTTGCGGTAGCTCATCAGCTTCATCGAATGGCACGACGAGCAGACCTCGTTATAGACCTGAAATCCGCGCTGCGCTGAGGCCTGGTCGTAGGTGCCGAAAGGGCCGGAAAAGCTCCAGGTGACCTTGGGGAAGGGCGGCAACCCTTCCTCTTCAGCAAATGCAAGGCTTGTGGTGGCGAGCAGCCCGAGCAAGGCGGCTGCGATCGGCGTACGCATCAGATCTTCTCCATCGGCTTGGCGGCCGCACCCGAGGGCAACGGTCCACCGCCGCCGCTGCGCGGCAGATTGCGGCGCAACACTGGGCGGCTGATGCTGTCAGGCAGCGGCAGCGGCGTCTCGATGAAGCCGAACAGCGGCACCAGCACCAGGAAGTGCAGGAAGTAATAAAGCGTCGCGATCCGGCCGATAGACACGTAAGGCTGGACCGGGTGATGCGCGCCGACCACGCCGAGAGCGACCATGGAGACCACCATCATCCGCAACGACCAGCGATACATCGGCCGGAAGCGGGCGCTGCGCACCGGCGACGTGTCGAGCCACGGCAGCACGAACCACACCAAGATGGAGCCGAACATCGCGATGACGCCGAGGAGCTTATCGGGCACCGACCGCAGGATGGCGTAGAATGGCAGGAAGTACCATTCCGGCACGATGGCATTGGGCGTCTGCAGCGGGTTGGCGGGGATGTAGTTGTCCGCCTCGCCGAACAGGTTCGGGACGAAGAACACGATGGTGGCGAAGATCAGGAAATAGACAGCCATGCCGACGCTGTCCTTGGCCGTGTAGTAAGGGTGGAACGGCAGGGTGTCCTGCTCGCTCTTCACGTCGATGCCGAGCGGGTTGTTCGAGCCGGTGATGTGCAGGGCGACGACGTGGAGGAACACGACGCCGGTGATCACGAACGGCATCAGGTAATGCAGGCTGAAAAACCGGTTCAACGTCGGGTTGGAGACCGAGAAACCACCCCACAGCAGCGTCACGATCCAATTGCCCACCAGCGGGATGGCGCTGAACAGGTTGGTGATGACGGTGGCACCCCAATAGCTCATCTGGCCCCAGGGCAGCACGTAGCCCATGAACGCGGTGGCCATCAGCAGCAGGAACAGCGTCACGCCGGTCATCCACAGCAGCTCGCGCGGCGCTTTGTAGCTGCCATAATACATGCCACGAAAGATATGAATGTAGATGATGATGAAGAACATGCTGGCGCCGTTCATGTGAACGTAGCGCAGCAGCCAGCCGTAATTGACGTCGCGCATGATGCGCTCGACGCTGTCGAACGCGCCGGCCGTGCTGGCATTGTAGTTCATCGACAGGAAGATGCCGGTCGCGATCATGACCATCAGGTTGATCGTGGCGAGCGCGCCGAAATTCCAGAAATAGTTGAAGTTCTTCGGCGTCGGGAAGTTGCCGTATTCCTTCGTCATCAGCGTCAGAATGGGAAGGCGCGAATCCACCCAGTTCAGGACCGGGTTCTTGATGTCGCTCTTATGCAGGCCGGACATGGCGTTGGGTCCCTCGGAAGCCGTCGTTCAGGTAGGCGGCCGGGATTTCCTCGGCCAGGCGGGTACAACTCTCCCGCCGCATCTCGCCCTCTAATAAGGGTGGCTTTTCCACGCTGCAATCGGCAGGTGGCCGTGAAACGGCATCGCGAGCCGGAATCATCTCCGGCTGTGGCACTCGGCAAAGCGGGCTGATCGCGGCTAAGCTGGTCGGCATGGATACCGATCTGCCTGCGACCGTTCCCCACGAGGCCCTCAAACCGGCAGCCCAGGCCTGGTTTGAAGAGCTGAGGGACCGGATCTGCGCCGCGTTCGAGGCGATCGAGACCGCGCAGACCAGCGGCCCGCTCGCCGAACGCGCGCCGGGCCGGTTCGAGCGTCGGCCTTGGAGCCGCCCCACGGCCGATGGCGGGCATGGCGGCGGCGGCGTCATCAGCCTGATGCATGGCCGCGTGTTCGAGAAAGTGGGCGTGAACGTCTCGACCGTGCATGGCGAGTTCTCGCCGGAGTTCCGTGCCCAGATACCGGGTGCGGCCGAAGACCCGCGGTTTTTCGCCACCGGCATCAGCCTGGTCGCCCACCCGCAGAACCCGCACGTACCAGCCGCCCACATGAACACGCGCATGCTGGTGACCACGCGCGGCTGGTTCGGCGGTGGGGGCGACCTGACGCCGATGTTCATGGACACGGCCGAGACGGCAGAGGATCGCGACACCTTCCACGCCGCCTACCAGCGTGCCTGCGACGCGCACGACCCTGCCTACTATCCAAAATACAAGGAATGGTGCGACCGCTACTTCTACCTGCCGCATCGCGACGAGCCGCGCGGTGTGGGCGGAATTTTCTACGATCATCTGAACACGGGCGACGAGCAGGCCGACTTCGCTTTCACCCGCGATGTCGGGTTGGCGTTTCTGGAGGCGTATCCAGCGATCGTCCGCCGGCGCACAGGTCGTACCTGGACGGACGCCGACCGCCACCATCAGCTCGTTAGGCGCGGACGGTATGTGGAGTTCAACCTGCTGCACGACCGCGGGACCACCTTCGGGCTGAAAACGGGAGGCAACGTGGAGGCGATCCTGATGAGCCTGCCGCCAGAGGTCCGTTGGCCCTGACACCGCGCGTCTCGATTACAGTGCCTCCCTAAGGAGCAAAAGTTTTTTGCTTCTTTTTTTAAAAAAGAAGTCCTTCCTTGACTGTCTTTCTCCTCATCACGGTCATCATCCTCCTTGCCCTGCTCAACGGCATCTTCGCCATGGGCGAAATGGCGCTCGTCTCCGCCCGCAGCACGAGGCTGGCCGTGCTCGAAGGCAAGCAGGTGCGCGGTGCTGCCGTCGCCAGGCGGCTGGCCAGCGACCCGCAGCTATTCCTGCCCACGGTTCAGGTCGGCGTCACCCTCGTCGGCATCCTGTCGGGCACGTTCGGCGGCGCGCGCATCGCCGTGGCCATCGAGCCTGCCGTAGCGCGCATTCCCTATATCGGCACCGCCTCGACGGGTGTCTCGCTCGCCATCGTGGTCATCTTCATCACGTATGTAACGCTGGTTCTGGGCGAACTGGTGCCCAAGCGGCTGGCCCTGCGCTCGCCGGAGCTGATCGCCATCCGGCTGGCGCCGCCGGTCGCCTGGCTGTCGCGCATGGCAGGGCCGGTGGTGTGGCTGCTCGGCCGGTCGTCGGATTTGGTGCTGCGGGCACTCGGGTTTCGCGAGGCCGGGCGGCAGGAGGTGACGGAAGACGAGCTGCGCGCGCTGCTGGCCGAGGGCACGCAGGCGGGCGTGCTGGAAACCGGCGAGCGCGACATGATCGAGCGCGTGTTGCGGCTGGCCGACAAGCCGGTGCGCGCGATCATGACGCCGCGCACCGAACTCGTGTGGATCGACCGAACCGACCCCAGGCGCGAGATCGCCGACACGCTGAAAGCCGCCCCGCATAGCCGTTTCGTGGTGTGCGACGGCAGCATCGACAACGTGGTGGGCGTGGTGCAGGCCAAGGACATCCTGGACCGCATCCTCGACGGCAAGGACCTCTCCATCGCTGCCTCGCTGCGCCAGCCGATGGTGGTGCCCGACACGATCAGCGCGCTGGACGCGCTCGAGCGGCTGAAAAGCGACGCGCTGGGTTTGGCGCTGGTGATGGACGAATATGGCAGTTTCGAGGGCGTGGTGACGGCGGCCGACGTGCTGGAGGCAATCATCGGCGACCTGGCCGAACCCGGTTACGGCACGCCGAGCCAGGCGGCCGAGCAGGTTGGCGGCGAGATGATGATGGACGGCATGACGCCGGTCGATGAGCTGAAGGCGCGGTTGATGCTGCCCGACCTGCCGGCGGAGGGAAGTTACCATACGCTGGCAGGACTTGTCCTGGCATTGCTGCGGCGGGTGCCGCAGGCGGGGGACCGGATCGTGTTCGGGGGATGGCTGTTCGAGGTGCTGGAGATGGATGGGCGTAGGGTGGTGAAGGTGCGGGCCAGCCGGGAGAAGCTGGCGCAAGCTTAGTGTCCGTCCGCAAAGTCGCCCTGGTGGTCATCTGAAGGCGATTTCCCGCGCTCCTGTGCTCGGAAGCACCGACAGCTGACTCACCAGACCGACTTTTCAAACGGACACCAGGCAAAGGAGACAGAAGTTTGGTCCTTTTTTCACAAAAGGACCGCTGCCTTCCTCAGCAGTTCGTCGTGCCCGAGCAAGCCCAGTTGATCAGGTCGCCGAACGTGTATTCGCTGTTCTGGCCCGGCGCGTAGAAGGTGGAAGCGCCATCCACGAGATAGCCCGACGCCGTGTAGTCGAACGAGAGCGAGCCGACGACGATGTTGCCGCCCAGCGTTTCGGCAGGGACACCGGATGGAGCCTGGCCGAAATCCTGGATTTCGGGGCCGCCGCTGGCGCCGCCCATGGAGGCGGTGCCCCATAGGAAGGTGTTCGATGGACCGGCCGAGACCTGGGCGTAGGTGGCGACAGGGTCGCTGCAGCCATCCAGATTGCACGGGTAGCCGAGCTGGGTGATTGAATTCGGTATGGGCGCATTGAACTCGTAGCCCAGATAGCCGGTGTAGTCGCCGATGCGGTGCGCGACACCGTGCACGTAATGCGGGTTGAGGATGATCAGCGCATCGTCCTGCTCGTTCGGCACGCCGCCGCCGCCGCTATACCAGGCGCTGGTCGTGTCCGCGTTCGACCAGGTCCACATGCCATAGGGTTTGCTGTTACCGTTTTCAGCCGGAATGAAAACCCAGTTGGTGTAGTAGTTGCGGTTGCCGTCGTTGACGCAATGGCCCGCCGTGGCGATCACGCCGGCGCGGATGACCGACGCACTGCATTGGTAATCGCCGGACGGTTCGGTGAAGAACAGATGCCCGACGGTTGCGTAAGGATAAGCTTTGGCGATGGTCGACGCGCCGACGGGGTAGAGCTTGTTGGTCGTGAACGACAGTCCGCTGCTGCCGGTCAGCCGCGGCGCGGCATTGCTCGCGTGTTCCATGTGGCCGACCGAGCCGGGCATGTCGAGTGCGAGGTCCGGATCGTAGGCCATGGTCGGCAGGCCGCCATGGACGATCTGGCGCGCGCCGGACGCGACCGGGCGTGCATGGGTGGGCGCGAGGCGGGTTGTGACCAGCTTGTCGAGCATTTTGGCGTGGGCCATGCGATCGGCCGTCCAGTAATTACGAAGCGCCTCGTCGGTGCCAGGGGCGGCGGTGATGTGGGGTGCGCGGCCGGCGCTGGCATCGGCCATCTGCGCATGTGCGGTCGTGACGATCAGCATCGGCAGCGTGGCGGTGAGAAGGCCCAGCCCGATACGGGTGGTGAGGGAAGAAGAGAAGACCTGCATTTCGAACTCCTGTTGAGTGCCATTGCGCCGGGGGCGGCGCGGCGTTGATTGCGGCGACTGGCGGGCCGGGTTGGACACCGCGCCGACCGATCTGACAGGAGCGCGTCCGTTATGCAGCTAAAGGCTTCTGAAAACTTATAAACGAAACTTTATCAAACATTTAACTGCATTTGGAGATGGGTGGATACAGTGCGTTCTTGTATGCAGCAGGGCATGAATACGCGCCGACGCTTGCAGTAAAGGCGCGACGGGTAGAAACTTCGTCCATGGCGCGCCTAAGCAACGACTGGAACGCGGCAGCATGAGAGGAGTAGCGACACAGGGCAGCTACTGTTTTGGTGGTTTCGAACTGCTGCCGGCAGAACGCAGCCTGATTGCCGATGGCAAGACGCTCAGCCTAAGCTCGCGTGCGTTCGATATTCTGAACCTGCTGGTTGAACAGCGCCAGCGGATCGTGGCGCGCGACGAGATCATCAACGTTGTCTGGCGCGGCATGACCGTCGACGACAACAATCTGGCGGTGCAGATTTCAACGTTGCGCCGTGTATTGGCGGAACATTCCAACGGCCGCCAGTTCATCGCGACCGTGCCGGGGCAGGGCTACCGGTTCGTCGTTCCGGTCGACGATGCCGCGTCGGCTCCGGTGGCGGATGCGGCATCCGATCCGGTGGCGGAGCACACGGGTGTTCTCCCTGCGGTGGGTGCAAAATATGCCAAGCGTGCGGCGTTTGCGCTGATATGCATCGCACTTGCCCTATCGATCGGTATTTGGGCCGCCGCGCGGGTTGGCAAACGTATTGGCGACCCGCCGCGTTTGTCGATCGCTGTGCTGCCGTTTCGCAACCTGAGCGACGATCCGCAGCAGACCTACCTGGCAGATGCGATCAGCGACGATCTCACGACGGATCTCTCTCACATTCCCGGCAGCGTGGTCATCGCGCGCGAAAGTGCCGACGCCTATCGCAACAAGGCCGTTCCGACCGCCACGATCGGCAGCGCGCTGGGTGTGCGTTATCTGCTGGAGGGCAGCATCCGGCGTGAGGCGAACTTGCTGCACATCAATGCGCAGTTGATTGAGGCGGAAAGCGGTGCACATCTTTGGGCCAATGCCTTCGATGTGGGCCGCGACGGGCTCGACCACGCACGCTCAGACATCGTGCGCCGGCTGGCCGCTGTGCTGGATTACACGCTGGTGCAGGTGGAAAGCGCGCGCTCGCTGCACGACAAGCCAGACAATCCGGACGCAATGGATCTGTATTTGCATGCCCGTTCCATTTTGGATCGTGGCAACGACTTTGCGAGTTTCCTCGCCGCGCAGAAGCTGTACGAGCAAGCTGTCGCGCTGTCGCCGGACTATGCGGACGCGCTCGCCGCCCTGGGCAGCGTGCTTCTCCATAAAATCGGCAATTTCGACGATCCGACGGAGTGGGGCGATCATCAACGCGCCGTGGAAGTCATAAATAGAGCTATGAAGATAGCGCCGCAGAATGTCGCTGCCATCGTTGCAACGGGCCAACTCGCCATTGCAGATCGCGCATACGGTCAGGCTCAGGAAAGTTTCAATTTAGCTCTTTCCTTGCAGCCGGATGATCTTTCATCTCACGTAGGTCTGGCGATTTGCGCTCTGGCGCTTGGTCACGTGCAGGAGGCAATCGATCAGTTTCAGGCTATCTTGCTCACCGATCCGACCGGCCCAAACCTGGCTTCACGTCAGCATATGATCGGAATGAGCTATCTCATGCTGGGAAAGCCGCAGGAGGCGCTGCGATGGCTTTTCAAGGCAGGCGCACTTATTCCGCGAACGACGGAACCTGATATAAATCTTGGCTGGCATGAATGGCGGGAAATCTATGTGATCGCCGCTCTCCAACTGTCCGGAGATAAAGCTGGCGCGATACAGCACTATAAAACCTACTCGGCAAACCGGCCGCACCGAACAGTCTGGAATTTGGCATCCTACGACAGTCACGCTCTATCTGCATTGCCGGGTCACAAGGCCTATAGCGAGGCACTCCAAATGTCCGGCATGCCGGTGTTTGCCGATGAGAGCGAGCCAGAGCGGCCAAATGTGGTGGGTCAAGGGGCAGGCTCGGCTCACGGAGATTTCGATTCACCGCCTTTGAGTGTTCCTGGTGCGAAAGTCATCACGGCCGCTGATCTGCATGCGATTCTACAAACTCTACCCGCTCCGCTGATACTTGATGTTGGCACCGGCTCGGCCGTTATCCCCTCGGCCATTCTGGTATGGCCTCCCGGTGTCTGGGGAGATCCAGACAAGCTACTTCTCGAAGCTGCTGATAGAGGAGGACGCGATCGCGCCCGGCGAATTGTCATTTTGGGAAATGGGCCATACGGTTTCGCCGGATACGATGCGACGAAATATCTCGTTGCGCAGGGATTTCAAAACGTGCTCTGGTTTCGGGGCGGTGAGGAGACCTGGGTCAAGGCGGGATATCCTGCGGACGATCGCCGGTTTCCATAATCATGACGGATAGCTATGCAACCACTAAGGATCCTCGAGTGACAGAATCTTCTTCCGCGGGCACAGTTACCATAGACGGTCGCGGCACGATGGGCGGCGGCGGCGGCAATGTTGTGCAGCCGCCTCCTCCCCCTCCCGTCGTAACGAATCAGCAACTTCTTGTCCTGGATGGCCGCCTTTTCGAAGGTATCCCGGAGCATGTCAGCCGCAAAATCAAACTCATCCAGCTCGAATTCGCTCGCGATATTTCCGCGTTGGCCGTGGCCGCCTACGATCGTATAATCGAGGAACTCCGCCCTCATTGTGAATGAGCCGACGACAAGATCGTGGCGCTCAGAGACAGGATTTTGTCTCCGCTTGGCAAACGACCAGGAGCTTTGGAAATTTTGATGAGGCAAGCTGAGTTGCTTTTTGACCACCATCATTCGATGGGCAATGAGAAGTTCCCAAGGAGGGACAGATGACGTCATCGGAGCGCCAGGCGATTGTCGATTTGCTTGCTGAAGAAGATGCAGCATGGAACAGCGGTGATGCCGAAGCCTTTGCGAAATGGACGCTTGCCGATATTTCGTTTACGAACGTCGTCGGGATGTTTTCTGTCGGGCGTGAACCCTTCATCGCGCAGCACCGGCGGATATTTTCGACGATCTATAAGGGTAGTCACCTGCGTCAGGTGATCACAAACCTGGCCATTATTCGTCATGATGTCATGATCGTCGACAGCATGACCTATCTTGAAGGTTTTCATGCCCTGCCTCCCGGCGTGGAGGCAGTCGACAATATAGTGAAAACACGTCTGGCACAGGTGGTTGTCTTTGATGACAATCACTGGCGGGTGGCGTCCTTCCATAACGTTGCGATCAATCCGGCTATGCAGTCGTGAGCCTGCCCTGATCGTGTAGTTGTCGGGATTACCTGAAATCCCGTGTTGGAACCTTGATCCCGCGCATGTCCGGCGCGCCGCCATGCTTGGCCTCGTCGCCACGCCCGGTGCTGAACGGAAACGCTTCCTCGCGCGCGCCTACGCTTCGCAACATGTCGGATAGATCCTCCAGCGTGTCGGCCACGATGTGGATCACGCTGCCTTCGCGTTGCAGCTTGCCGTGACACGCGATCATGCCGGCGGACAGGATCAGCCGGCGCTGCGCCTCGAAAATCTTTGGCCAAATCACCAAGTTCGCGTGGCCGGTCTCGTCCTCGATGGTGATGAACATCACACCCTTGGCACTGCCGGGTTTTTGCCGCACGAGCACGATGCCGGCGACGGAAATGCGTGTGTTGTCGCGCATCTGCGGCAATTCGGCAGCGCGCACCATGCCCTGGCCGGCGAGGTCCGCGCGCAGGAAACTGACAGGATGGCGGCGAAGCGTGAGGCCGGTGCTGCGATAATCCTCCACCACTTCGCGGCCGGGGCGCATCGGCGTGATGGCGACCGGCGCCTCGGCGAATGTTTCGCGATCGGCGAACAGCGGCAGTTCGGTCGCGGCAAGCGCGCGTATGTCCCACAAAGCCTGGCGTCGGTCGAGATCGAGGCAGGCGAACGCATCGGCTTCGGCCAAATGTTCCATGGTGGCGATCGATAACCGCGTGCGGCGCTGCAGGGTTTTGATGCTGTCGTAGGGTGTGATGCGATGCGCGATGAGGCTGGCCGCATCCTTGTCGGACAGGCCTTTGACCATGCGCAAACCGAGGCGCAGCGCATAGAGACGGCCGGACGTTTCCAGCGTGCAATCCCAACGGCTTTCATTGATGCTAACGGGGCGGATTTCCACACCGTGCTGGCGGGCGTCGCGCACGATCTGCGCCGGTGCGTAGAAACCCATCGGCTGTGCGTTGAGCAGCGCGCAGGCGAACACGTCCGGGTGGTGGCACTTCATCCAGGAGCTGGCATAGGCGATGATGGCGAAACTGGCAGCATGGCTTTCGGGAAATCCGTAGCTGCCAAAACCTTCGATCTGTTTGAACAATTTCTCGGCGAACTCCGGCGTGTAGCCGCGCTTGACCATGCCGCCGATCAGCTCGTCGTGAAATTTGTTGACGCCGCCGGTGATCTTGAACGTGGCCATCGCGCGTCGAAGCTGGTCGGCCTGGGTGGCGGTGAAGCCTGCGCACACCATCGCTACCTGCATCGCCTGTTCCTGGAACAGCGGCACGCCGAAGGTTTTGCCGAGCACGGCTTCGAGCTCCGGTGTGGGGTAATCCACCGGCTCCAGCCCGTCGCGACGGCGCAGATAGGGATGCACCATGTCGCCCTGGATCGGGCCGGGGCGGACGATGGCGACCTGGATGACAAGGTCGTAGAGCTCGCGGGGCTTCAGCCGCGGCAGCATCGACATCTGTGCGCGACTCTCGATCTGGAACGTGCCGATCGTGTCCGCGCGCTGGATCATCCTGTAGGTGGCAGCATCTTCCTTCGGCACGTCGGCCATGGTGGCGAACCGCAGATCGCGATGCTCGGCCAGCAGGTCGAACGCGCGCCGCATGCAGCCGAGCATGCCCAGGCCCAGCACATCGACCTTCATGAAGCGCACATGGTCTATATCGTCCTTGTCCCACTCGATCACCTGGCGATCGGCCATGGAAGCGGGCTCGATCGGCACAAGCGTGTCGAGCCGGTCCTGCGTGAGCACGAAACCGCCAGGATGCTGCGAGAGATGACGCGGAAAACCGATCAGCTCGCGTGCGATCTGCAAGGTGAGCGAGAGGCGACGGTCAGAGAGATTGAGATGCAGCGCCTCGGCGTGCTGGTCTTCTACGCCATCGCTGCTCCAGCCCCATACCTGGCTGGAGAGGGCGGCCGTCACATCCTCGGTCAGGCCAAGCACTTTACCCACTTCGCGCACTGCGCCGCGCGAGCGATAGCGCGCGACCGTCGCACACAAGGCGGCACGATCTCGGCCATAGGTTTTATAGATCCACTGGATCACTTCCTCGCGCCGTTCGTGCTCGAAATCGACGTCGATATCGGGCGGTTCCTTGCGCTCGGTGCTGAGAAAGCGCTCGAACAGCAGGTTGCTCTGCGTGGGGTCGATGGCGGTGATGCCGAGCACGTAACAGACGGCCGAATTCGCCGCGCTGCCACGCCCCTGGCACAAAATGCCGCGGCTGACGGCGAAGCGGACGATGTTGTTCACGGTGAGAAAATACGGCGCGTACTGCATCTGCGCGATCAGCGCCAATTCGTGTCGGAGCTGGGTGGCCACTTTTTCCGGTATTTCGGCGTAACGTCGCGCGGCACCCTGCCAGGTCAGCTCTTCCAGCATTTCCTGTGCAGTACGGCCAGGTTCCGTCTCGTGGGGATATTGGTAGCAGAGTTCGCTCAGGCTGAACCGGCAAAGCTCGGCGATCTGCGCCGAACGTGCGACGGCCTCCGGATAGGCGCGAAACAGCCGCGCCATTTCCTCGGGCGCCTTCAGATGCCGCTCGGCCGAACGCTCGCGACGGAAGCCCGAATCGTCGATCGTGCAGCCCTCGCGTATGCACGTCACCACATCCTGCAGAATGCGCCTGCGTGGTTCGTGATAGAGCACGTCGTTCGTCACCACCGTCGCCACATACAGTGACTGGGCCATCTGCACGATCGCATGCAGCCGCACGGTGTCGCCCGGCCGCCGCTGCAGGCAAATCGATACATAGGCGCGCGACCCAAACTCGCCTTTGAGGCGCTTGAGGTTTGCCCGCAGCACATCGTCCGCCTGGTCGGTCAGCAGGATGGCGATGCACCCTTCGCAACGTGCCGCCAGATCGCTCCATTCCAGATGACACGCACCCTTGCCCGCACGGCTTTTGCCAATGCTGAGCAGCCGGCACAACCGTGCATACGCCGCACGATCCGTCGGATAGACCAGCAACGACGTGCCGCAGGCAAGATCGAGCCGGCAGCCGATGATCAGCCTTATTTCAGCTTCGGCTGCACGCTGATGCGCACGCGCGATGCCGGCCAGCGAATTGCGGTCGGTGATCGCGATGGCGTCGTAGCCGTAGGTTTTTGCTTGTGCGAGCAGCTCTTCGACATGCGAGGCACCGCGCAGGAAGCTATAGTTCGAGGTGACCTGGAGCTCGGTGTAGGCCATTCAGGAAGGCCTTCTTTTCTGAAGAAGAGAAGCAAAAGACTTTTGTTCGTGCTGTCGCGGACTCCGGGATAAGCTCGCAACAGCGCAACAAAAGTTTTTTGGTCGTTTTTTACAAAAAAGGACTTCTTGCTTTTTTCGTGCGGGGCTTTTGTCAAAACACCCCATGTAAAAACCACTTCAAATCCCCCGTCTCAGCATTTTCCCCGTCCCCACGCCGAAACAACCAGAACCGCTGCCCCGCCTCATCCTCCACCGTGAAATAATCGCGCACCGCCCAGATCTCCCCATCCGCACGCCACCATTCGCCGAAAATCCGCTCCGGCCCGTCCGCGCGGCGCACGCGGTGTGCGCGGCGTCGCCAGGTGAAGCTTGCCGGCGCGTGGTCGGGCAGCAGCGCCATCGCCTCGACGCAGCGTGGCGGGGTGAACAGGCGGGTGGGCCGCGGCAGCCGGTCGGGCCAACCGCCGGCGCCGGACTTGGCGAGCGGTGGGACGGCGCGCACGGATCGCTCTGGCACGTCGCTTTCCACCGGCGCCAGGCGGAACACCCGGTCGGGTCCCAAGCGGTTCAGCAGCGTGTCGATCAGGGCCGCAATGTCGGGCGCGTGGGAGGCGCTGCAGAGTTCGCAGAGCGACTGGCTGGCGTCGAGACGCGCGGTGCAGGTGGCGGTGAGCGACATCGCCTCGATGCCGAACCCGGGGTCGATCGTCTCGATCTGCGGGGTAAGCAGCCGGGTCAGGTGGGCAGCGTCGCGCGTGGCGGCAGAGGTGCCGATGCGGATGGCCTGGAAGGCGCCGTCCACGCGTTGGAACACCAAATCGAGCCGGGACGCGCCCAGGCCCGATTTCGCCAGCTTTTCGCACAGGCGCTCGGATAGCAGGGTGGTGGCGCGGGCGAGATCCTCCGGGGTTGCAATCGGCTCGGGAAAACCTTGGCGCGTGCGCACCGGGTTGGGCAGCGGAGCGGGCTCGATCGGCTCCAGCACCGCCCCGGTCGCCTGGTCCAGCCGTCGGAGCGCGAGGGTGCCGATGCGTTTGGTGAGCGGCGCGCGCGGGGTGGCCAGCAGCTGGCCGATCGTGTCGAACCCCAACGTGCGCAGCGCGTGCGCGGTGTCCGGCTCCAGGCGCAAGGCGGCCGGCGGCAGGGGGCTGAGCGCCTGGCGGGTAGCGCCAGGCGGCACGATGGTGAGCGGGGTGGGCGCGTGGCGGACCAGCGCGTGCGCGGCGCCGGGTGTGTCGGCAATGGCTGCGCGGGCGGCGATGCCGGCGGCGGCGAGGCGCTGGGTGAGCTGATCGAGCAATCCGGCCTCGCCGCCGAACAGATGCGCGCAGCCGGTCACGTCCATCCACACGCCATCGGGCGGGCAGGCGGAAGCGAGCGGGGTGAAATGCAGGCACCAGGCGGCCAGCCGGGTGAGGGCGGCCGCATCTTCGGCGGGTTGGGCTTCCTCGATGCGCAGGTCGGGCACCAGCGCCTGGGCGTGCGCCACCGCCATGCCGGCGTGCAGGCCCAGGGCCGCGGCACGTGGATCCACCGCCATCACCAGGCGGCGCGAGCCCTGGCGGGCGGCGGTCAGCAGCGGGCGTGCGTCATGCGGCGTGGCGGCCTGTTTGTGCAGCCGGTCCGTAGGCCAGTTCGGCAGGTAAAGAGAGACGACCCTGCGCATCGCATGCCTCCATCATCCAGGTTTTTGGCGCCGCATTGCGGCAGCGTGTGAGTTCGACTTGCCAGCGCGCAGGGCCCAGCCCGGCGACCGCGAGCGCGGGCGAAGGGGTGGGGGTGACGCGCCAGCGTGTGGCGGCCGCGTTCAGGCCCTCCTCCTCGGGCCTGCCTTCGCGTCGGCGGCGCAGGGCCAGCGCCATCACGCCGGATTTTTCCGCCGCCAGCACCAGGCGGCGCGAGGCGGTCATCGGCAGCCGCGTCAGCTCGCCCAGCACGGCGGAGAGGCCGGGGTGGCGCAACGCTTCCTCCATGGCCAGCAGCACGTCGTGGTCGCAGGTGGCGTGGGCGTGGATCACCCGGTCGGGCGAAAGGCCGGCGCAGGCGAGACCAGGGGCGAACACATCGTCGCCGGTGCCGCACCACAGCACCGTATGCGGCAGGCGGGCGAGGATGCCGGCGGCGAACCGTGCGGCGCTGGCGGCCGGCACCGCATCGGGCCCGCCGCCGCTGATTTCGTGCAGCGCCGCGCGCGCCAGGCCGCCCTCCGGCAGATGTGTGTCGATCTCCGCCACCCCGAACGGCAGGATACCGGTCTGCTGGGCGGCAGGCCGTTCCAGCAGGCGGATACGTCGCCTTAGCATATCGAGTGTTGGCTCCATGTTCGCATTTTGTTCTCGTATGCGGGAAGAGTCAAAAGCAAATCCGGACACGAATTTGGCATAGGCAAGCGCCTGCCAGTCCCGGAATCCGCGACAGCCAACCAAAGGTCTCTTGCTTCTTTTCTCGAGAAAAGAAGGCCTTACTTTCTCTTCTCGCGTCTAAGAGGTGAGCTGCGCCGCCACCGAAAGTCGCTCCGCCGCTGCCAGCAGGCGCTTGTCGCGCGTCCACACTCTGGCGGCGCTCAGCCTCGATGACGCGAGCAGATGTGCGTCCACGTAGCCGATGCCGAGATCGCCCAGGCCCTCGTGCTCCATGAGATGCATGACCTCGGCCTGGCTGGCGACCATTGCTTGTGGCAGGTCGCCGAGCAGGCGGAGCGTCAATGCCCGCCGCGACAATGTGCCGGGCGCTCGTTCGCCTAGGGCGAACGCGTGGCCCAGAACGCGTTGCTCGCCAAGTAGCCAGGCGAGGAGCGGTTCATTTGCACGGAGATGGTCGATCCAAACCGAGCTGTCGACCAGGATCACGCGGCAGGATCACGCAGGCTCCGTCGGGCGGCGCGGCGCGGCGACAAGATCAGGGTCGCTGCCGCCGAGAAGCGCCTGCCTGCGGGCACTCTCCCGCTGCACCAAAGCCATCAGCGCATTACGCAACAAGGCCGATTTCTCGCCAATGCCGGTCAACTCGCCGGCGCGGGTGAGAAGATCGTCATCGAGCATCACTGTCGTCCGCATGGCCTACTCAATGATGCATCGTCAAACCTAGCATCAGATGATGCCAAAATCCGTGCCTATCGCAAAAAGGCGGCCGCATCGGCCACCGCTTCGCGCGTCTTGCCGATGAACGGTCCCATGGTGAAGAACCCGTGGAAGATGCCGCGATACCGTTTGGCGGTCGTCAGCACGCCGGCGTGGGCGAGTGTGACGGCATAGGCCTCGCCGGAATCGCGGATGGGATCGATTTCGGCGGTTAGAACG
Organism: uncultured Alphaproteobacteria bacterium; assembly: GCA_963848205.1. GTDB lineage: Bacteria > Pseudomonadota > Alphaproteobacteria > Acetobacterales > Acetobacteraceae > BOG-908. The sequence goes on from CAWKCV010000005.1 coordinate 531,724, forward strand.
CAGGCGGGTGGCAGGCCAGTGTGATCGGGTGCGAGCGCCGGGCTGGCACGCGGGTCGGAGAGGTCGGCGCCGGTGCCGAAATAATGGCCGCGGAACCAGGTCATCGTCTCGCTGGTGAGCAGCGGGCCGGCGGCGAACTCGGTGACCGATGGGCGGGTCAGGTCGTGGTCGGCGCCGGGATAGACCAGCAATTGCGAGCGGATCGGCGGGCCGCCCTGCGCCTTGGCCAGCAGGCAGCACACCGCGGCGAGCGCACCGCCGGCACTGTCGCCGCCGACCGAGATCATCGCCGGGTCCACGCCGATTTCGGCCGCGTGGGCATGCGCCCAACGCAGGGCAGCGAAGGCGTCGTCCGGGCCCGCGGGGAACGGATGCTCGGGTGCGAGGCGGTAATCGACGCTGAGCACCGCGATGCCGGCCTGCTGGCAGAGTTCGCGGCACACCCAATCGGCCAATTCGAGATCGCCGATCACCCAGCCGCCGCCATGAAACCAGACGAGCAGTTTCAACGAGGATGCGTCGGATGGCCGATAAAGCCGGGCGGGGATTGGCCCGTCCGCACCATCCACGCTCAGCCCGCGCACCTCATGCACCTCCGCGCCGGGCTGCCTGGGAAATTCGGCGTAGAACTGGCGGAGCTGCGCCGGGGTGAGCGTTTTCATGTCCATCTGACCGCGTGCGGCCAGCAGGTCCGCGACAGTAGCTGCGTCGTCATCCAGCTTGGGCATCGTTTTCTCCTGGGAGGGTTTCAACCGAACACGCCCGGGCCGAACGTGGCTGCGAGTTCGAGGCAGGGGATAGCGAGCTGTTCGGCCACATGCCGGCAATGCGCCGCTCCTGCCATCTCGCCGTCGTCGTCGAGAATGTCTGTCCATGCGGCAACCTCGTGGTGCGTCAGATGGCGCAACACGTCGAGCGCAATGTCGGCACTTGCATGATGTTCGCGGCCGCGAAAGCCGATCATCGCCGGCATCACGTGGCCGGGCGATTTCAGGCTGGCGATACCGGCGTCCGGCGCGCCGGCGGCACGCAGCGTCAGCGCGCGGTCCGCCGCGGATATGCCGGTGCCATCGCAGTCGGCCGCCTCCACCGAGCGCAGCAGGATCGGGCCGCGATAACCCTCGCGATACTCGCCGGCCAGCACCAGGCCAAGTTCCATCGCGCGCTCCGCCGTCACGCTGAAGCAGGTGAGGCCACGCCCCCAGGTGACCATGTCGTTCACCATGTCCGGTGTGGCCAAAGCGGCGGCACCTACCAGCAAGCCGCGTCCGGCGCCGCCTACTGCCGCCTCATCAATCGCGACCACCAGGCCGCCTGCCGCCAGCGAGCGCGCGGCCTCCGCCATGTCGCCCGACGGCATATGTACGGATTGCGCAGGTTTGTCGGGCAGGAACATGGTCGGCGTGGCTCCGGAGCGTCGCCGGTATATGGGGCTTGGCCAGCAAGCTGTATGCCCTTCCTTCCCGGCAGGCTCACCTATACGGTAATCTTCGGGAAACGAGGACGCGCCATGAGCGGTCAAAGCCACAACAACGACGTAAGGGTGACGCGGCAGGGCGGCACGCTGGAGATCGCCATTGCGCGGCCGGCCAAGCGCAACGCGCTGACATCTGCGATGTATGCGGAGATGGCGGACGCGATGGCGCTGGCCGAAGCTGACCCCGGTATTTGCGCGATCGTCTTCTCCGGCGACGGGCAGACTTTCTGCGCCGGCAACGACCTCGCCGATTTCGTCGCCAACCAGCCGCGCGCGGGCGAGGTGACGCCGGTGATGCGCTTCATCCACGCGCTCGCCGGCGCCAGCCGCGTGCTGATCGCGGCCGTGCAGGGGCCGGCAATCGGCATCGGCACCACCATGCTGCTGCATTGCGACTTCGTGCTGGCCGAACCGGATGCACGGCTGCAGATGCCGTTCGTGGATCTGGCCCTGGTGCCGGAGGCTGGCAGTTCGTTGTTGGTGCCGAACCTGGTCGGGCAGCGGCGTGCGGCCGAGTTGCTATTGCTGGGCGAATCCGTCGATGCCGCGCGCGCGGCCGAACTGGGCCTGGTCAATCATGTTGTGGCACCGGGCGCTGCCCTGACCGAGGCACGTGCGCTCGCTGCACGGCTGGCGGCCAAGCCGAAAAACGCGTTGCTGAAAACCAAGGCGCTGATGAAGTCGGCGACGCGTGACCTGCCCGGGCGCATGGCCGAAGAGACCGTGCAGTTCCGCGCGCAACTGCAGACCGACGAATTGCGCCAGACGGTGCAGAATTTCTTTCAATCCCGTGCCAAGGCGAATGTCGCATGAGCCTACCCCCGTTTCTCGCCCGCAAGCTGCGCCTGCCGGTCATCGGCGCGCCGCTGTTCATCATTTCCAATCCGAAACTCGTATTGGCGCAGTGCAAGGCGGGCGTCGTGGGCTCGTTTCCCGCGCTCAATGCCCGGCCGAAGGAAAAGCTGGAGGAGTGGCTGCAACAGATCACCGAGGAACTGGCGGAATACGACGCGGCACACCCCGATGCGCCGGCGGCGCCGTTCGCTGTGAACCAGATCGTGCATCGCTCCAACGATCGCCTGGAGCACGATCTGGCAATGTGCGTGAAATTCCGTGTGCCGATTGTGATTACCTCGTTGGGCGCCCGTAGCGACGTGTTCGACGCGGTGCATTCCTATGGCGGCATCGTGCTGCACGACATCATCAACGACGTGTTCGCACACAAGGCGATCGAGAAAGGTGCGGACGGGCTGATCGCTGTTGCCGCCGGCGCCGGCGGCCATGCCGGCACCACGTCGCCGTTCGCGCTGCTCTCCGAAATTCGCGCTTGGTTCGACGGTCCGCTGGCGCTTTCGGGCGCCATCTCCACCGGTGGCGCGATCCTCGCCGCGCAAGCCGCAGGTGCCGACGTCGCCTATATCGGGTCGGCGTTCATCGCGACCGACGAAGCCAATGCCGAAGAAGGATACAAGCAGGCGGTGGTGGAGAGCAGTTCGGCCGACATCGTGTACACCAACCTGTTCACCGGCGTGCACGGCAACTACCTGAAGAAATCAATCGTGGCCGCCGGGCTCGATCCGGATGCGCTGCCGCAATCGGACGCGTCGGCGATGAATTTCGGCAGTGGTTCGGCGAAAGCCTGGCGCGACATCTGGGGCGCCGGGCAGGGCGTCGGGCAGGTCGACGCGGTGGTGTCGACGGCGGCGCGCGTGGCGCAGTGGGATCGGGAGTATCAGGCGGCGCGGGCGCGGCTGATTTAAGAAGCGAGGTCTTCTTTTCTGGAGAAAAAAAGGAAAAGACTTTTGTTACGCGGTCGCGGTTCTGTCGGCCTGCAAACGCAAGCTCAGGAGCGGCCCGTGTGCCACCCGCTCCAGCGAGTGTGCCAGGAACAGGAATAGCAGCAGCGACGCGGCGAGCCGTAGGCGTCCACGCAACAGGCGCAGCACGCCATAGAGCACCGTGCAGATGACCACGAACAGCATCACCGTCTGCATGTCCACATTCAGCCCACCGCTATGCAGCAGCAGGCGGAAGCTTTCGTCCGTCCAGTCCATCACACCCAGCACGGCGCGGGCGAATATGCTGAGAAGGCTGACGACTGCATGAGCGAAGTTGTTCAATGGTGCCATGTGCGACCCCCGGCCGAGACAGTTCGTTTGTAGCACGGACCGTTACGCCAGCAATGCGAAAGCGGCCCGTTTCCACGGGCCTTTTCACGATTACGGAAACAATCCTCGCTGCAGCTTGGCTTTTTGGACACGCTCCACGCCGATCGCGAGTGCGGCTGTACGATGCGGCACGCGATCGCGTTCGGCGCGCGCCATCACCGCCTGGAATGCACGCTCCAGCACGCGGTTGAGGCGGTCGCGCACCTCCGGCTCGGTCCAGAACAGCTGCTGCAGATCCTGCACCCACTCGAAATAGCTCACCACCACGCCGCCGGCGTTGCAGAGGATGTCCGGGATGACGAAGATTTCGTCCTGCCGCTGATTGAGCACGCGGTCGGCTTCCGGCGTGGTCGGGCCGTTGGCGCCCTCGGCCAGGATGCGGCATTGCAGCTTGCGCGCCACGTCGGCGGTGATCACCTGCTCCATGGCGGCGGGCACCAGGATGTCGCATTTCTGCACGAGCAGCTCGTTGGGGTCGAAGGCCGCCTCGTTGGAATAGCCGGCCAGCACGCGATGCTCGTCCGTCCAGTGGATCAGGGCCGAGACGTCGAGCCCGCGCGGATCGTAGTAGCAGGCGGTGTGGTCCGAGACGCCCACGACTTTGACGCCCTGCTGCACCAGCGTGGCCGCGGTGACGCTGCCCACGTTGCCGAAACCCTGGATGATCGCGGTTGTCTCGATCGGGTTCATCTGCAGCCGTTCCATCGCCCGGCTGACCAGGTGGACCACGCCGCGGCCGGTTGCCTCGCGCCTTCCCACCGTGCCGCCCGCGCCCACCGGCTTGCCGGTGACGATCTCGGTCACCGTCTGGCCCTGATACATCGAGTAGGTGTCCATGTACCAGGCCATTACCTGCTCGTTGGTGCCCATATCGGGCGCCATCACGTCGGTTTTCGGGCCGACGAACGGGATCATCTCCTGCATGTAGCGGCGGCTGACCGCTTCGAGCTCGCGGTTCGACAGGCTGTAGGGGTCCACCGCCACGCCGCCCTTGGCGCCGCCATACGGCAGGCCGGCGAGCGCGCATTTCCAGCTCATCGCGATGGCCAGTGCCGCCACTTCGCCCAGATGCAGGTTGCTGGCGTAGCGCGTGCCGCCCTTGGTCGGGCCCATGGTCAGGTGATGCTGGACGCGGAAGCCGGCGAAGACACCTTCGCTGCCGTCGTCGCGATGGATCGGGCAGGACACGATGATGGCGCGCTTGGGCAGCAGCAGCCGGTCGCGTTGATGGGTGGGGATGTCGAGGTAATCCGCGATGACCGCGAAATTTTCACGCGCCTGTTCGAAGAACGGGCCGGTATAGATGTCCATGAGAGGCTGATCCCAGAAAGATTATGCCGCCTCGGTTTTCCGAGGTCTTGTTGCCTGATGCGCCGGGAAAACGGTGGCGGCGAAGTGGCGGCACCATCCTGCAGCACGTGCGTTTTGTCCATGAATTGAGGGATGCGGATCGGGCATGGCAGTCTCCGGACAGAGCGAACGGCAGGATACCGCGCCGCAAACAGGCCGCCATGTGGCCCTCGTGGCGAACAGCCGATCGGGCGCTTTGCTCGGGCGCGATGGCGGTGCGGCGTCGCTGGAGGATATGCTCCGGGCACAATCGAGCCGCCTCGACGTGATCGACGACAGTGCGGGCAGCTTGCCGGAGCGCATGCGGGCAGCCATCGGGACGGGCGCGGACCTCGTGGTCGTGGCCGGTGGCGACGGCAGCATCGCCTGCGCTGCCTCCGTGCTCGCCGGCCGAGATGCCGCTTTGGGGCTGGTTCCGTGCGGGACGATGAACCTGCTGGCGCGCGATCTGGGCTTCGATCCGGCGGACCATAAGGCCGCGGTTCGCGCGCTGGGCGAGGGCGAGGTGCGTGCGATCGATGCAGGCTGCGTGGCCGCCCACGGCGACGATCATTTGTTCCTGTGCGCCTCGATGCTGGGAACACCGGCCAACCTCAGCAAGCATCGCGAGGCGGGGCGCGAGCGCGGCGGCGGCCTGCTCGCCTGGGCCGGCTTCGGCCGCGCGGTGGCACAAGCCCTATGGCGTAATCGCAGCCTGCGGCTGACATTGCGGGTGAATGGGCGGGTGCTCCAACGGCGGACACCCTCTCTGACGATCGTGGTCAACAAGCTCGACGACAGTTCGGGGAGGCTGTTCGGCCGCACCTCGCTCGATGGCGGCGTGCTCGCCATCTACATCGTGCCGCGTGCCTCGGTGTGGCGGCAGACCTGGCTGCTGCTGCGCACGGCGCTGACGGGCAAGCTGAACGCTCCGGATATCGAGCTGATCGAGGCCAGCGAGGTGCAGGTCGAATCCAATCGCGCCGCCATGCATGTGCTGGTGGATGGCGAGCTGCGCCTGCTGAAGCCGCCGTTGCACTACAAGATCCAGCCGGGCGCGTTGCGGGTGATGGCCCCGGCTTCCGCCCCGACGCCTGAGCGCGCATGAGCGGCGCCGCCGCGTCGGGCACCACCTGCATCGCGCATCTGACCGACATCCATTTCGGCGCGACCGACCCCAAGGTCGTGGAAGGATTGGTGGCCGAACTCCAGGCCGCGCCGCCGGACCTGCTCGTGGTCAGCGGCGACCTCACCATGGGGGCGCGGCGCTGGGAGTTTCGCGCGGCGCGCGCGTTCATGGAGCGCATTCCGGCGCCAAGCCTGTCGGTGCCCGGCAACCACGACATCACGCCATACCGGCTGGCGGAGCGGTTTTTCACACCGTATTCGCGCTGGCATCAGGAGGTGGCGCCCGAGACCGAGCCGGTCTGGCAGGATGCCCGCGTAGGCGTTGTGGGGCTGAACACGGCGCGCCGGATCGGCCCGCATCTGGACTGGTCGCGCGGCCGGGTGACGGCGCACCGGCTGCACCGGCTGATCGCCAAGCTCGACGCTTTGCCGGCTGGCCTCATGCGCATCGTGGTCGCGCACCATCCGCTGCTGCCGCCGCCGGGAGAGACGACGCCGCAGATCGCCGGCGGCGCACGGCGCGCGCTGGAGGAATTCGGCCGGCACGGCGTGCGTCTGGTGCTGTCGGGGCATCTGCACCGCACCTATTCGCGGATAAGCGCGCCTGGGGGCAGTTCGCCGCTGATCGTGCAGGGCGGGTCGGCGACATCGATCCGGTTGCGTGGGGAGCCCAATGCTTACAATCGGATCGTGGTGGAAGCGGGTGGCGGGGTGGTGATCGAGGGGCGGGTCTGGGGGAAGGAGGGGTGGGAGACATCTGGCGAAAACAGGGTTTAAGGAAGCAGTCCTTTTTTCAAAAGAGGACTGCTTCCTTCATCCTCCCGCCACTCGCCAGGAGCCGCGCGTCCGCGTCCTCCCTCGAACATCCCTGCACAATCAAGATCGCCGCCTTCACCCGCCCGTCCGCCGCCGTCAGCGCCGCGCGGGCGGCATCCTCGTCGCAGCCGGTCAGCGTGCGAACCATGCGCAGCGCGCGGCGGCGCAGCTTCTCGTTTCGCGCGACCATGTCCACCATTTGGCCGCGCCAGACCCGGTTGAGGCGAAGCATGATCGTCGTCGAGAGGAGGTTGAGCGCGACCTTCTGCGCCGTTCCGGCCTTCAGGCGGGTGGAACCGGCAATCGGTTCGGGACCGGTTGGCAGCAGGATCTTGTGTTGCGCGGCGTCGAGCAGCGGAGCGTTCGGGCTGTTCGCGATGGCGATGGTCAGCGCGCCGGACGCGGTGGCATGTCTCAGGACGGCCAGCGGGTAGGGCGTGGCGCCGCTGGCGGCAGTGGCAATGACCACGTCGTCGCGTGTGAGGGCCAACGCGAGGCAGTCCTGGTCGGCGAGATCCGTGCGGTCCTCGGCGTTTTCGACGGCCTGAGTGAGCGCTTGGAATCCGCCGGCGATGAGGAGGGCGAGGCGGGATGGTGGCCAGTCGAAGGTCGGCGGGAGTTCGGCGCCGTCCTGCACACCGATGCGGCCGGACGTGCCGGCGCCCGCATAGATGAGGCGGCCGGCCGTGGCCAGGCGTGCGGCGGCCGCATCGGAAGCGGCGGCGATGGCGGGCAGCGCGGGGCGCACGGCGGCCACCGCGGCAAGCTGGGATTCGAGAAGCGCATCGAGTGCCACTGCGGACGGCCATTGCTCGATCGTGTCGTAACGGGGATCGGCGTTTTCGGTGATCGGCAGCATGGCGCCGTGTTTAGAGGCGGAGTGGGCGTTTGTGGAATCGCTCTGCCGGAAATAAGCTCTTTGAGACGCGTGCAGGTCAGCGCGAGGGGAAGAAATCGGCATGCGCTCGAACCGGATGCGAAACGCAAGCCTTGCCGTATTGGCGCTTCTGAGCGGTTGCGGCGTGCATCCTGTGGGGATTGCTGGACCTGGCGGCCCGCTGAAATTCTCCCATCCAGGTCTGGCTACGTCGGGCGCCGTCTATCTGAAAGTCTATCGCGCGTCGCCGGAGGGCCTGCTGGTCAGCGGCTTGTATCCGGACGCGCCGGTCAACCCCGATCGCGACCCCAGCACCGTGCTGCACCGGTTTTCATTCACGGCCGATCCCTCGGTTCACGGCAGCTATTTCTGGCGGTTCGCCGATGGTGTGACGTTGCTCGACGGCACGTGTCAGAAAACCGACCGGACCGGCATTCTGGCGGCGGCCGACCGCCAGGGTGCCATCTCCGTGCAGTTCGTCACGTTTCTATACGCAGACCAGCGAGACTGGGCACCGCCGGCCGTGCACGTTTTCAGCCGCGTTTTGAGTGAGCCCACGGACTGCAGTAATGCGGTCATGAGCGACCCGGCATTTGCCGCGGGCGTTGCTGCGGCGCCTTGAGCTGGCCGGCTTCGGTAGATAAGTGGGCTGAAGCCCGTCTTAATAGATGGGCTGAAGCCCCTCCCACTAGACGTCGACTTCTTCCAGGCTGCGCGCGTTTTCCTGGATGAAGGCAAACCGCAGCTCGGGTTTGCGGCCCATCAACAACTCGACCAGGCCTGACGTGGCGGCGCGGTCGTCCGGCGCGATCACCACTTTCAGCAGGGTGCGTTTCGCCGGGTCCATCGTGGTCTCCTTCAGCGCGGACGGCGGCATCTCGCCCAATCCCTTGAAGCGGCTGATCTCCACCTTCGAGCCGGCCTTGAAGGCGGATTTCACCTTGCGGTCGCGGTCGCGGTCGCTCATCGCGTAGACCGACTTGGCACCCTGCGTGAGGCGGAACAAAGGTGGCTGGGCGAGGTAGATGCGGCCCTGGCGGATCAGCTCGGGCAGTTCGCGATAGAAGAATGTCATCAGGAGCGAGGCGATGTGCGCGCCGTCCACATCGGCGTCCGTCATGATGATGATCTTGCCGTAGCGCAGTCGGCTGGCATCGAAGCGGTCGCCGGCGCCGCAGCCGAGCGCCTCGATGAGATCCTTCAGCTCCTGGTTCTGCCGCAGTTTCTCGGTGCTGGCGCTGGCCACGTTGAGGATCTTGCCGCGCAACGGCAGAATCGCCTGGGTTTCCCGCGCACGCGCCTGCTTGGCCGAGCCGCCGGCGCTGTCGCCTTCGACGAGGAACAATTCGGTCTCGGCGACACCCTCCTTGGTGCAGTCGGTCAGTTTGCCGGGCAGGCGCAGCCGGCGCGTTGCCGACTTGCGCGGTGTGTCGCGCGCCTCCTTGCGTCGCAGCCGTTCCTCGGCGCGCTCGATGATGAAGGCGAGCAGATTGTCGGCCTGGCCCGGGTCGCCGGCCAGCCAATGGTCGAACCGGTCGCGCAAAGCGGTTTCCACCAGGCGCGTGGCCTCGGGGCTGGTGAGCTTTTCCTTCGTCTGCCCCTGGAATTGCGGGTCGCGCAGGAACACCGAGAGTTTGGCGGCCAGCGTGCCGGTCACGTCCTCGGCGGTGATCAGGGCAGCGCGTTTCTGCGTGCGCTGCTCGCCCCAGCCACGCAGCGATTTCAGCAGCGCGTTGCGAAAACCGGTCTCGTGCGTGCCGCCCTGCGGCGTGGGAACCGTGTTCGTATAAGAATGGACAAACGCCTCGCCCTGCTCCAGCCAGATCGCCGCCCACTCGACACGGCCGGAGGGCCGGCCGTCGGGCGCATCGGGCAGGTTCGCTTCGCCCGACCATATGTCAGGCAAAGCGCGCGTGTCCTCGGCGATGTCGGCCTGCAGGCTATCGCGCAGGCCGCCGGGGAAATGCAGCACGGCTTCGGCCGGCGTCGGGTCGCGCGCCGGGATGAGCGCCGCCTCGCACGACCAGCGGATTTCCACCCCGCGGAACAGGTAGGCCTTGGACCGGCACAATTTGTAGAGGCGCGCCGGGCTGAATTGCAGGGTCGCGAAGATCTGCGTATCCGGCTTGAAGCGGATGGTGGTGCCGCGTCGGTTCTGGATGGCGCCGGCGTTGATCAGCTTGGTCGTCGGCACGCCGCGCGCGAATTTCTGGCGGTAGAGCACCCTGTCGCGCGCCACCTCCACCTCGAGCATCTCCGACAAGGCGTTGACCACCGAACTGCCGACGCCATGCAGGCCGCCCGACGTTTCGTAGGCCTTGCCACCGAACTTGCCGCCAGAGTGCAGCGTGGTGAGGATCACCTCGAGCGCGCTCTTCTTGGGGAATTTCGGATGCGGGTCGGTGGGAATGCCGCGGCCGTTGTCGCGCACCGTCAGAATGTTGCCGGCAGCCAAGGCCACGTCGATCCAGCTCGCATGCCCCGCTACCGCCTCGTCCATCGCGTTGTCGATGATTTCGGACGCCAGGTGGTGCAGCGCTGTCTCGTCGGTGCCGCCGATATACATGCCCGGGCGGCGACGGACGGGTTCCAGGCCTTCGAGGACCTCGATGTCCTTGGCGGAGTAGTCCTGCGTGGCGCGTCGATCGCCGGCCGTGCCGAAAAGGTCTTCGTTCATGCTGCGTTCCCGTCGCGTCCGCGAAGGCTAGGGCTCGCGATGGGGATTTAGCAAGGAAGGAAACGGTCCTTTTTTGAAAGAAAGGACCAAAAAACGTTCAGTTCTTGGTGGTGCCGTCGCCGTCGCGCATGTCGCCTGTCGGTTCCTGGACGTGGGCTTCGAGAAACCACAGTTGCTTGTCGATGCCGCGGGAGACTTCGGTGAAGATGTCGGCGGCATCAGCCTCGCCGGCATCGTCGGCCTGGTCGATGCTCTCGTGCAGCGCGTTGGCATAGGTGCTGTAGCGATCGATGAGTGCCGCGAGATGGTCGGCGACGCGGTAGATGTTGGTGGGATACGGGGCGAGCTTGCTGCCCGCCGAAACAGTCTGCGTGGTGCCGAGTGCGGTACCGCCAAGCTGCACGGCGCGTTCTGCCATCGTGTCGTTCCACTCGTCCTGCGCGGTGCGAAAACCGTCCAGCATCTCGTGCACGCCGATGAATTGCGGACCCTTGAGGTTCCAATGCGCCTGCTTGGTGATCAGGGCCAGGTCGATGCCGTCCGCCAGGCGCGCGTTCAGCAGGTCGATGGCAACGCTCTTCGCATTCGTCGGCAGCGCATTGCGCGTCGGGTGCATCTGGTGCGCTTGGGCGGGCGCGTGCGGGGCAGATTTGGCCAAGTCGATATCTCCGATTCCGTGTGATCGAGGAACGCCCGCATGTCCGGAATGTTCCTCTAGGGGCTGGCAGGCTTGGCCAATCGGACTGGGAGGGTGACGGCGAACGCGATCCTGATCGTGCGGCCGACCAGGCCGGGCAAGCCGGTTAAGCCGAAATCCTGGCGATGCAGGTCGCCGCGGGCCAGCATCTTCGCGCCATCGTTGACCAGCGACAGGCTGACCGGGCGCGTGGCACCGTGCATAGTCAGCAACCCTGTCGCGAGGCCGCCGCTGCAGGTGCCGTGATAGGTCATGTTGGGGAATGCGGCGGCATTGAGCAAACGCGGGCCGAGAGCCGTGCGAACACGGGCCGGGTCTGCCATGCTCAGGCTGGCGACATCGATGTCGAGCGCTACACTGCAAGCGTCGGCGTCGGCCGGGTCATACTGCAGTTCGCCATGGAAACGCGTAAAATGGCCGCCCAGCGGGAACAGTCCCATCGCAAAGGTGGTGAAGCTGATCTGCGTGCTCGCGGGCGTCAGATCGACTTGCATGGTGTGAGGCGACGCGACCGGTGAAGCGGCAAGCACGAAGAACATCGAACATAGGCACACGGGCCGAAGCGGAGACATGCTGGCGAGAACTCCCGTGGCACGGCCCTGGATGGTGCCGCGTCAGCTAACCCGGTATGTGCAAGGCGCCCGGCCGCGGGTGATGAGAACGCGCCCGTTCTCCTGCGGTCGCATCGCCGGGCAGGGAGATTGCATGAGCTTGCATGGCAAGGTGGCCATCGTCACCGGTTCGACCAGTGGCATCGGCTTGGGCATTGCGCACGCGCTAGCCGCCGAGGGTGCCGACATCATGCTCAACGGCTTCGGCACGGCCGACGCAATCGAGGCGCTGCGCGACGAGATCGCCGATGCCTACGGTGTGCGGGTGCACCACCACGCCGCCGACATGACCCGACCCTCGGAAATCGCGGCCCTGGTGGCCACCGCAGACCGCGAACTGGGCGGCGCGCATATCCTGGTCAACAACGCGGGCATCCAGCATACGGCGTCGATCGCGGATTTCCCGACGGAGAAGTGGGACGCGCTGATCGCAGTCAACCTGTCGGCCGCTTTCCACGCCATGCAGGCGGCGATCCCGTTGATGAAAGCAGGCGGCTGGGGTCGCATCATCAACATCGCCTCGGCGCACGGGCTGGTGGCCAGTGCCCAGAAATCGGCCTACGTCGCGGCCAAGCACGGCTTGGTGGGGCTGACGAAGGTCGCCGGAATCGAGCTCGCGGGTGACGGCATCACCTGCAACGCCATCTGCCCCGGCTGGGTGCTCACCCCGCTGGTGCAGGCCCAGATCGACGCGCGGGCCGCGGCAAGCGGCCGCCCGGCCGCCAATATCGAGCACGATCTGCTCGCCGAGAAGCAGCCCCTGCTGCAGTTCACCAAGCCAGCCCAGATCGGCGCACTGTGCGTGTTCCTGTGTTCGGAAGCGGCGAGCACGATGACTGGCGTGCCGCTCTCCATCGACGGCGGCTGGACGGCAGGCTGATCCATGAGCGTTCTCGTCACGGGTGCTGCAGGCTTCATCGGCTATCACGCGGCGGCCGCGCTGCTGGGCCGCGGCGAGCAGGTGATCGGCATCGACAATCTGAATGACTATTATGACGTGCGGCTCAAACAGGCGCGCCTGGCCCGGCTGGCCGGGCCGGGTTTCACGTTCGTGCAGGCCGACGTGGCCGACCGGGATGCCATGTTCGCGCTGGCCGACGACGGGATCACCCATGTGCTGCATCTCGCGGCACAGGCGGGTGTGCGCTTCTCCATGATCGACCCGTATGCCTATGTCAGCGCCAACGTGATGGGCCAGGTGGTGATGCTGGAACTATGCCGCCGCCTGAAACGCCTCGCGCATTTCACCTATGCCAGTTCGTCGTCGGTTTACGGGTTGAACCGCGAATTGCCGTTTGAGGAAGAGGCGCGCGTCGACACGCCCTCGTCGCTGTATGCCGCGACGAAACGCTCGGGTGAGCTGATCAGCCACGCCTACACTCATCTGTATGGATTGCCGCAGACGGGGTTGCGGTTCTTCACCGTGTATGGACCATGGGGAAGGCCGGACATGGCCTATTTCGGTTTTGCGGAAGCCATCATGGCGGGGCGGCCAATCACGCTCTACGAGGGCGGCACGCTGCGTCGCGACTTCACCTATATCGACGACATCGTCGCCGGGGTGCTCGGCGCTCTCGACAGACCGCCGCCGGCGGGCGCCGCACCGCGCGTTCTCAACATCGGCAACAATCGCAGCGAGACCGTGAACCGGCTCGTGGAATTGCTCGAACAGTCGCTCGGCCGGCGTGCGGTCATAGAGGAAGTGGCCCGCCCTGCCGCCGATGTTGAAGCGACGTGGGCGAGCGTGGATGCGATTGCATCTTTGACCGGATATGCGCCGACGACGCCACTTTCTGTCGGGATACCTCGTTTTGCCGACTGGTTCTTGCGATATCGCGCGCAGTCGAATGAAACCCTGTCATTGGATTGACACGCTTCGATGTGGGGCCTAGATAGCGCTTCACCGGCGCGGTTGCTGCAGAAACTTCTTGCGGTGTTGTGTTGGATCCATTAGCTTCTCCGACCTTGCCTTTGGGTGAGTTGGTTAAGTTTTTTAGCTAGGCTGGTTTCGGGGTTTGCTCTGGGTTTGGGGCGGCTTTGTTGTCTGGTTTGTTCTTTGAGAAGTGAATCTGAGAGGAAGGGATACGTTGGCGGCGTCCTGTAGCGGCTGTGTGAGAGCATGGCTGTGGTGGAGGTAGTTTGGGATTGGCGTGAGTATTTGGGGTTTTGCTCCGGACTGATGTCGGTTATGCTACTTCGGGATGGTGTTGATGTATTCATTTATATTGATGCTTTGATTTGGAGTGGTTGTTGATGCTGCGCCCCTCGCGTGGCGGAGGCGACCGATGGGTTTGGGGTCTGTTCGTTTATTATATGGTTGTATTGGTTTGGCTTTTCGGCTGGGCTGGTATTTTGCTGTATGATGATGAACCTGAGAGTTTGATCCTGGCTCAGAGCGAACGCTGGCGGCATGCTTAACACATGCAAGTCTCACGGGCAGCAATGTCAGTGGCGGACGGGTGAGTAACGCGTAGGTATCTATCCACGGGTGGGGGATAACGTCGGGAAACTGACGCTAATACCGCATGACATCTGAGGATCAAAGGCGCAAGTCGCCTGTGGAGGAGCCTGCGTACGATTAGCTAGTTGGTGGGGTAAAGGCCTACCAAGGCGACGATCGTTAGCTGGTCTGAGAGGATGATCAGCCACACTGGGACTGAGACACGGCCCAGACTCCTACGGGAGGCAGCAGTGGGGAATATTGGACAATGGGCGAAAGCCTGATCCAGCAATGCCGCGTGTGTGAAGAAGGTCTTCGGATTGTAAAGCACTTTCGGCGGGGACGATGATGACGGTACCCGCAGAAGAAGCCCCGGCTAACTTCGTGCCAGCAGCCGCGGTAATACGAAGGGGGCTAGCGTTGCTCGGAATGACTGGGCGTAAAGGGCGCGTAGGCGGTTTGCCAAGTTAGATGTGAAATTCCTGGGCTTAACCTGGGGGCTGCATTTGATACTTGCGAGGCTTGAGTATGGAAGAGGGTCGTGGAATTCCCAGTGTAGAGGTGAAATTCGTAGATATTGGGAAGAACACCGGTGGCGAAGGCGGCGACCTGGTCCATAACTGACGCTGAGGCGCGAAAGCGTGGGGAGCAAACAGGATTAGATACCCTGGTAGTCCACGCTGTAAACGATGTGTGCTGGATGTTGGGTCAACCTAGTTGACGCAGTGTCGTAGCTAACGCGATAAGCACACCGCCTGGGGAGTACGGCCGCAAGGTTGAAACTCAAAGGAATTGACGGGGGCCCGCACAAGCGGTGGAGCATGTGGTTTAATTCGAAGCAACGCGCAGAACCTTACCAGGACTTGACATGGTTAGGCTGTATCCAGAGATGGATATTTCCCGCAAGGGACCTAATGCACAGGTGCTGCATGGCTGTCGTCAGCTCGTGTCGTGAGATGTTGGGTTAAGTCCCGCAACGAGCGCAACCCTCGCCTTCAGTTGCCATCAGGTTGGGCTGGGCACTCTGAAGGAACTGCCGGTGACAAGCCGGAGGAAGGTGGGGATGACGTCAAGTCCTCATGGCCCTTATGTCCTGGGCTACACACGTGCTACAATGGTGGTGACAGTGGGAAGCTAGTCCGCGAGGGCATGCTGATCTCTAAAAGCCATCTCAGTTCAGATTGTACTCTGCAACTCGAGTACATGAAGGTGGAATCGCTAGTAATCGCGGATCAGCACGCCGCGGTGAATACGTTCCCGGGCCTTGTACACACCGCCCGTCACACCATGG
Source organism: uncultured Alphaproteobacteria bacterium (assembly GCA_963848205.1). Taxonomy (GTDB): domain Bacteria; phylum Pseudomonadota; class Alphaproteobacteria; order Acetobacterales; family Acetobacteraceae; genus BOG-908. The sequence goes on from CAWKCV010000005.1 coordinate 547,235, forward strand.
GATTTGGTTTGACCTTAAGTAGGTGCGCTAACCGCAAGGGGGCAGCCTACCACGGTCGGGTCAGAGACTGGGGTGAAGTCGTAACAAGGTAGCCGTAGGGGAACCTGCGGCTGGATCACCTCCTTTCAAGGATGCTGGCTGACGACGAGGTCTCACGACCGGATCTTGGCGAGCTCCAACAAGTCCTCAGCCGGATGGTTGAGGCGGACTCTGCTCCTGGTCATGCGAGCTGGATCTGGGCTGCCTTCATCGGGCGCCGTCAACGTATCCCTTCCCCGTAGAACAGTATGTGTCTGTTGGCCGCGCGGATGGCTGATGTGTGCTGGCACCATGATTGCTTCGGCACTGGAGCGCGCGCCTGCTTTGGATTGGGCGGGTTAGCGACTGCATGTGGGCTAGTAGCTCAGCTGGTTAGAGCACACGCTTGATAAGCGTGGGGTCGGAGGTTCAAATCCTCCCTGGCCCACCAGTCGGCTTATTGGCACGCCATTGGGGGCTTAGCTCAGCTGGGAGAGCACCTGCTTTGCAAGCAGGGGGTCATCGGTTCGATCCCGATAGTCTCCACCACCCTGTTGGGTGGTGTTGAGGCTTTCGATGCGTTGGTTTCTACGGAGAAGATTGTGTTCGGCAGTTCTGGTCTGGCTCCCGAGAGCGTGGGGTTGGGCTGGTATCCGTTGCCGTTCTCTCGGGTGGGGCTTGGCTGTGTGGGCGGTCGTTGTTGGTCTTTGTATTGTGAATCAGGTTCTGGTGCGTCTCTGGGCGTGCTGCGGTCAGCCAGTCTGACCGGATGTCCGTGGGTGAGAACCTGCGGCTCCAAGACCGCGGCGACATACGATCAGAGGCGTTGAAAAGCTGAGATAAGATGTGTATTGCTCGAGCAGGAGCGGACGCGTGGGAGTATTTGCGGTGCCTAGCCGTGATATTTCAATGGCGTGTTTTGCTTCTGTGCATGGTGTTGGTGGCTTCGGCACTGCCGGTACTTAGAGCGCGATAAGAGCATTCGGTGGATGCCTTGGCATCAGGAGGCGATGAAGGACGTGGCACGCTGCGAAAAGTCATGGGGAGCCGCGAGCAGGCTTTGATCCGTGAATGTCCGAATGGGGCAACCCCTCCGCAAGGAGATCGGTACATGAATACATAGGATATCGAGGCAAACCCGGGGAATTGAAACATCTCAGTACCTGGAGGAAAAGACATCAACAGAGATTCCGCTAGTAGTGGCGAGCGAACGCGGAACAGCCCAGTGGCTCATGTGTATGTAGCAGAACGGTCTGGAAAGTCCGGCGATATGGGTGATAGCCCCGTATGCGATAGTTATAGTGGATCCTTGAGTAAGGCGGGACACGTGAAATCCTGTCTGAACATGGGGGGACCACCCTCCAAGGCTAAATACTCCCTGATGACCGATAGTGAACAAGTACCGTGAGGGAAAGGTGAAAAGCACCCCGACAAGGGGAGTGAAAGAGACCTGAAACCGGATGCTTACAAGCAGTCGGAGCCGCTTCTGCGGTGACGGCGTACCTTTTGTATAATGGGTCAGCGAGTTTCTGTTTGCAGCGAGCTTAAGCCGTTAGGTGTAGGCGCAGCGAAAGCGAGTCTGAATAGGGCGCGGAGTTGCAGGCAGAAGACCCGAAACCAAGTGATCTAGCCATGGCCAGGCTGAAGGTGCGGTAACACGCACTGGAGGGCCGAACCCACGCCTGTTGAAAAAGTCGGGGATGAGCTGTGGCTAGGGGTGAAAGGCCAATCAAACTTGGTGATAGCTGGTTCTCCGCGAAATCTATTGAGGTAGATCGTCGGATGTTTACCCACGGGGGTAGAGCACTGGATGGGCTAGGGGGACCCAAAGTCTTACCAAACCTAACCAAACTCCGAATACCCGTGGAGTATAGTCCGGCAGACAGACGGTGGGTGCTAAGGTCCATCGTCGAGAGGGAAACAGCCCAGACCACCAGCTAAGGTCCCCAAATACTGGCTAAGTGGGAAAGGATGTGGAGATTCCAAAACAACCAGGAGGTTGGCTTAGAAGCAGCCATCCTTTAAAGAAAGCGTAATAGCTCACTGGTCTAATAGAAACTCTGCGCCGAAAATGTAACGGGGCTCAAGCCAGTTACCGAAGATGTGGGTTCGAGACGCAATCGTCGGCTTGCTTTATCTCAGGTGGGCAAGTTCGAGGAACGAGAGTTCTTTGCTTCTTTCTTTCAAGAGGGAGGTGCTTGCCTGCTTTGGGATGAGGTAGCTGACGGTTGGCGGTTTTGAGCGGTAGCGGAGCGTTCCGTAGGCCTGCGAAGGGATATCGGGTGACCGGTCCTGGAGGTATCGGAAGTGCGAATGCTGACATGAGTAGCGACAAACAGAGTGAGAAACTCTGTCGCCGAAAGTCCAAGGGTTCCTGCGCAAGGTTAATCCGCGCAGGGTGAGCCGGCCCCTAAGGCGAGGGCGAAAGCCGTAGTCGATGGAAACCAGGTTAACATTCCTGGGCCTGCTAGAAGTGACGCATGTGAGATGTTGTCGGTGCTTACTGGATTGCATCGGCTTTTGGATCATGCCAGGAAACAGCTCTAGCGTATAGACCGTACCCTAAACCGACACAGGTGGACTGGTAGAGCATACCAAGGCGCTTGAGAGAACGATGCTGAAGGAACTAGGCAAATTGCTCGCGTAACTTCGGGATAAGCGAGACCCATTTGTGGGCAACCATGGGTGGGTGGCACAAACCAGGGGGTAGCGACTGTTTAGTAAAAACACAGGGCTCTGCGAAGTCGAGAGACGACGTATAGGGTCTGACGCCTGCCCGGTGCCGGAAGGTTAAGAGGAGGTGTGCAAGCACTGAATTGAAGCCCCGGTAAACGGCGGCCGTAACTATAACGGTCCTAAGGTAGCGAAATTCCTTGTCGGGTAAGTTCCGACCTGCACGAATGGCGTAACGACTTCCCCACTGTCTCCAGCATCGGCTCAGCGAAATTGAATTCCCCGTGAAGATGCGGGGTACCCGCGGTCAGACGGAAAGACCCTATGAACCTTTACTGCAGCTTTGCAGTGGCATTAGGAGAGTGCTGTGTAGGATAGGTGGGAGGCATTGAAGCATGGGCGCTAGCTTGTGTGGAGCCATCCTTGAAATACCACCCTGAACTCTTCTGATGTCTAACCACGCTCCGTCATCCGGAGCTGGGACCCTGCATGGTGGGCAGTTTGACTGGGGCGGTCGCCTCCTAAAGAGTAACGGAGGCGCGCGATGGTGGGCTCAAGCCGGTCGGACATCGGCTGTTGAGTGCAATGGCATAAGCCCGCCTGACTGCGAGAGCGACAGCTCGAGCAGAGACGAAAGTCGGCCATAGTGATCCGGTGGTCCCGCGTGGAAGGGCCATCGCTCAACGGATAAAAGGTACTCTAGGGATAACAGGCTGATCTCCCCCAAGAGTCCACATCGACGGGGAGGTTTGGCACCTCGATGTCGGCTCATCACATCCTGGGGCTGGAGCAGGTCCCAAGGGTTCGGCTGTTCGCCGATTAAAGTGGTACGTGAGCTGGGTTTAGAACGTCGTGAGACAGTTCGGTCCCTATCTGCCGTGGGTGTTGGAGATTTGAGAGGATTTGTCCCTAGTACGAGAGGACCGGGATGAACGCACCTCTGGTGCACCGGTTGTGGCGCCAGCCGCATCGCCGGGTAGCTATGTGCGGACGGGATAACCGCTGAAAGCATCTAAGCGGGAAACTTACCTCAAAACCAGATCTCCCTGAGGGCCGTGGTAGACCACCACGTTGATAGGCCAGGTGTGGAAGGACGGTAACGTCTGAAGCTAACTGGTCCTAATCGCCCGATAGGCTCTAGGTCGGTTGCCAGGGAAGAGTTGCAGTTGTCGGAGAGATCTGCGGCTGCGGCGATACCTTGCGCGACACACCATGCATAGAAGCAAGACACGTCGCTCGCGCGTGTCCGACGCACCAGACACTCTGCCATGCCCTCTTCACCAGAATTTGCGATCGCACGATCGTCGCCTGATCCCTGAACAGGTGCTTTGGACGACCTGGTGGCCATTGCGGGGAGCCTGCACCCGATCCCATCCCGAACTCGGCCGTGAAAACCCCCAGCGCCTATGATACTACGTCTCAAGACGTGGGAAAGTCGGTCGCCGCCAGGTCTTCCAAAGCACCTCATTAGTCGAACACGTCCAGTGGCCGGTCTAACCAGCCACTGCCGACGCGGGATGGAGCAGCCCGGTAGCTCGTCAGGCTCATAACCTGAAGGTCGTTGGTTCAAATCCAACTCCCGCAACCACCGATGATACTACACCATCAATTCCCGCTTCGGCGCCCGTTTGGGCACTGGAGCGGGGTTTTTTGTTTGGGGATTGTCGAGCCAGCGCCGGCCGCTGAAAGGACGTATCCATCCGGTGAGTCTTTCAATTACCCACAACTGCCCAACGCTGCCGCGTTTGCGCGGCGCGAATCGCGTGTGATTCCTTGTCCAGCACTGATTCGGGGGTGGTGCTATGGACGAGGGTCATACTGCTTGGCTTGATGGAGAGCTTTCCGCCTGCAAGCTTGCCGACGAACGCTTAACAAAGCGGCTTCGTAAGCTGCTGGGACAGATCGGAGGGGCGATGGGCCAGAGCATACCCTTTGCCTGCCAGGACTGGGCGAATGCCAAGGGGGCATACCGCTTTCTGTCCAATGATCGGGTCATCGTGAGCTGCTGCCGGTTTGGCGGACACCGAGTTAAGGTTTTCACCTGATCGGAGGTCGAGGATGCAGCGCCGGATATTCAGCCGTGAGTTCAAGCTTGAGGCCATTAAGCTGATCAAGGAGCGTGGCGTTGCGGTTGCTCAGGCGGCCCGTGACATTGATGTGGCGGAGAGCGTGTTGCGGCGCTGGCTCCGGGAAGGAGTGGCGGATTCGCAGCAAGCCTTCCCCGGGCACGGCCAGGTCAAGCCGGAGCAGCAGGAGCTGACCCAGCTCCGCCGTGAAGTTGCCAAGCTGAAGGCGGAGCGCGACATCCTAAAAAAAGCCGCGGCCTACTTTGCCAGGGAGTTGACGTGAAGTTCGGCTTCGTGGCGAAGCACCGAGGGGTCTGGCCGGTGCGTTGGCTCTGCGAGGCGCTCGGTGTCTCGCGCAGCGGCTTTCATGCCTGGCTTTCCCGGCAGCAGGGCGCCAGAGCTGTCGCAGACGAGGCGCTGACGGCGCGTGTGCGGGCCAGTTTTGTGGTCAGTGACCGAACCTATGGCGCCAGGCGGGTGTGGCATGACGTGCTTGCCGGAGGCGCTTCCTGCGGCTTGCATCACGTCGAGCGGCTGATGCGGGAAGAGGCTTTACGGGCGCGACCGCGCAGGCGTGGGCTTCCGGCGGATACGGGCGAGCGATCCCGCGCGGCGATCGCGGCCAATGTGCTGGATCGTCAGTTTGAGGCCGCGGCGCCAAACCTGCGATGGGTGGCGGATTTCACCTACATCTGGACAGCCGAAGGATGGCTCTACGTGGCGGCTGTCATCGATCTGTTTTCACGCCGCGTGGTTGGCTGGTCGATGAACGCCGCTATGACAGCGCAGCTGGTGGCGGACGCGCTGATGATGGCGATCTGGCGACGCGGCAGACCAAATGCGTTGCTTCATCATTCTGACCAGGGCAGCCAATACACCAGCGAGCAATTTCAGAAGCTGATGGCCGACAATGGTGTTGTCTGTAGCATGAGCCGCTCGGGCAACGTCTGGGACAACGCCGCCATGGAAAGCTTCTTCTCCTCGCTCAAAACCGAACGCACAGCGCGCAAAGTCTACCGCACCCGCGATCAGGCACGTGCTGACGTGTTCGACTACATTGAGCGTTTCTACAACCCGCGGCGACGCCACTCGACCATCGGCTATCTCAGCCCTATGGAGTTCGAGCGGATCGCAGCCGCGAGCTAAACAGCGTGTCCACCAAACCGGCAGCAGCTCATCTGGACGATATCGGGTCGAGGCCGGCTGAAGGCTCGTCCAGGAACAGCATGTCCGGCTCCAGCGCCAGGGCGCGCGCCAGCCCTACCCGCTTGGCCATGCCGCCGCTGAGATCGGCCGGCATCGCATCCCCGCCAGTATCGAGCCCGACAAGCGCGAGCTTCAGTTTTGCGAGCGCTGCGATGTCGGCAGCCTTCAGTTTGGAAAACATCTGCAACGGCAGGGAAACATTCTGTTCGGCGGTCATGGAGCTCCACAGCGCGCCGCCCTGGAACAGCACGCCGAAGCGGCGGCCGATGTCGGCCTGGCGCGCCTGGGTCGCTGCCCAGTAATCTTCCGCGCCGAACAGGACCTGGCCAGCGCTTGGCCGCAGCAGGCCGATCAGCGCCTTCAGCAGCGTACTCTTGCCGCAGCCGCTGCCACCCATGATGGCGAAGATTGATCCAGCACGCACATCGAAGCTGATCTTGTGCTGGACCGGCTTGCTGCCGTAGCCGATTGCGAGGTTGGTCGCCCTGAGCTTGGTTGCTTGCTGCATGGGTTCAAAAATTCAGCGCGTTGGCGCACACGGCAAATACCGCGTCCAGCGCAATCACGCCGACGATGCCGGCGACCACCGCGCTGGTGGCCGCGTGGCCCACATCCGCAGCGCTCTTGCCGGCGCGGAGTCCGATCCTGCAGCCTGCAATGGCGATCAGTGCGCCGAATGCGATGCTCTTGCCAAAGCCGAACAGAACCTGGCCACCGGACACTGCGCCCAACAACTGTGTCTGGAAGCTTGCGGCGGAGAGATGGAGCATGGCGACGGAAACGATGAACCCGCCGAAAATACCGATGGCGCTGGCATAAAGATACAGCAGCGGCATCATCGCCGTTAGCGCCAGGATACGCGGCAACAGCAAGTAGTCCTGGATGGGGATGCCGATCACCCGCAACGCGTCGATCTCTCCGGTGCCTTGCATGCTGGCGATCTCAGCCGCATAGGCGCCGCCGGTACGCCCGGCCATGACGATGGCGGTCATCAAGGCGGCCATCTCCCGCACCACGGAAACGCCCACCAGATTGGCCACATAGATGTCTGCACCGAACCGGCGGAGCTGCACGGCGCCTACGAAGGCGAGGATGCCGCCGACGAGCAGATTGACCACGGCCACGATCGGCAGCGCGCTGATGCCAGCATCGCGCATGGCCGATAGCAGGTCTGTTGAGCGCATGCGGGCGCGCCCGGCCAGTGCGGCGGCTGCGCGCAATACGCTTTCGCCGACAAGCGCACTGATTTCGGTGAGTTCCGCGAAGAAGCCGGTGGCGACCAAGCCGAGGCGGGCGACCCATACGGGACGCTTGCGGGCGGGCGACGACGCTGTGGTGTCTTGCGGCAGCAACGCCAGAAGGCGCTGGGCTGGCTCCGGCAGGCCGGAGGCGTCGAAAGCGACATTGCTTGCGGCGGCGCGCTGCCGGAGGTCGGCCAGAAATACCAGGAGCGAGCTGTCCCAGGTGCCCAACGCGCCGGTGTCGAAAGACAGCTTCTCTGACGCGGCAGGCGGCGGAGGCGGCGGCGGCGCGAGATTGGAGGTGACGGACCAGTCGCCCGCAAGCACGATGCAAGACGCATCGCCGTTCTCGCGGGCAGACCAGGACGGTACCCGCGCCGGAGTGGGCGCGGGCTGAACACACTGCAACGGGCGTGCTGTTACTCCACCATTAGATCGTTCACCACGCTTGTCGCACCTGGTGCCGCCCAGGCCGTTTCCGCGGCTACCTGACGATCATGCCAGGAACTTACGGTGCCGGTCAGCTTGATAGCGCCGCCATTCGCGCTGACCTTGATGGTGTCACCATCAAAGAACCACGACCGATGCAGCGCATGCATGATGTCGTCGCTGATGTTGCTGGTGCTGACACGCGGGCTGAGGACCACCTGATCCGACACGCCGACCACGCCCATCAGGGGCCGGATGGCGGCCACGGCGGCAACCTTCTGGTAATGCCACTCGACTGTGCCCGTGAGTGTGACCCAGCCTTTTTCCACCTGCACCTTGATGGTGTCGCGCGGCACTGACACGTCCCAGGCGAGACGGCTGACGGCAGCGGCGGCGATATCGTCGTCTCCGCGCTTGCCGTCGAAAGCCAGCCGAACCTCGATCTCCTCGGCCACTGCGCGCACGCCCTTGACGCGGCGGGCCGCATCTTCGGCCGCATGCTTCTGAACGAAGGAGTTCACGTGGCCGGACAGGGTGACCACGCCATTATCCGCGGTAACGCCGATGTGGGAGGCGGTGATGCTCGGCTCCCAACCGAGTTCTGCGGTGACGGCCTGCTGAAGGTTGGTGTCCTCGGACATGGAAGTTTTCCTTACGATGACGCACAAGCTAGTGGTGCAGCAACCTGCTGCGCTTGGCGCAAGCAATAGGTGATGCCGGTGGGCGCCCGGCGGCAGCCTCGGAAACTACCTAGATGCATTTGGAGGAGCTTGTGGAAAGGCGCGCGTCCTTTACAGAGCTCGTTGGGACAAAGCGTTCGGCATACTGCGTCAGGTCGATATTCTCGAGGGCGAATTAGCTGGGGAATTGCTCATGAACACCTGTGGCGGGTTGTAGGCCGGTCACGATGGCGGCCGCAGCGTCGAGACAGCGGGGGAGGCTCCATATCGTCCAGGGCAATTGGCGCCGAAAGGCGCATCCAATCGTTCGGGCAGTGCGCCTCTACTAGTGCGCCTCTACTAGAGAGAGGTGGGTGGTCGCCGATCCTGGCCGGCGATATTGATGATCTTCAGCGCAATGGCTTCCGGCGTCAGCACGAAATCGACACAGCCGCTCGCGATCGCAGATTCAGGCATATCCGGGAAGCTGGTGGAATCGGGCGCCTGCGCGATAGTGATGCCGCCCACATCCCTGATGCCGCATAAAGCTGCCGCGCCATCACCATCATAGCCGGATACGATGACCGCGATCAGCGGCCCACGCCAATTACGGGCCAGCGACACAAGGCAGACAGTTATCACATCCGGCCATCCGCGCGGTTTCGATATCGGTTTGAGACGGAGCGTCCGTCTTGCAGGTGCAGGTCGCGTTTTTCCGGTATGATGAAAACTCTGTCCGGAACGACCTCCAGTCCGTCGCTGATGAGCTCGACCGGCATCCGGGTATATCGCGGCAATATCTCGGGCAGCAGCGTCGGCACGGTTCTGAGATGGTTTACGATCACGATGGCAACGCCCATGTCGGCAGGCAGGTGGCTGAGCAGTCGTTTATACAAATCCAGCCCGCCCGCGGACCCGCCGACGCAGACGATCGGAAAGTCGTCTAGTCTTGCGGCGGCCATCGCACAATTTTCCAGTCCAGCCATCCGGACAAGCGGGTGCGGTCAGCCTACGCCACATTTTCCGTGCGATGTGCAGGCTGGTCTTCAAGCCTTGATGCATGGACATCCAGCAGCGTCGGGTTGGCGCTGTGCAGCAAAGGGCTACCTGCCTTGCTTCTCGCTTTCATCACGAGGCTGCTCGGATATCCGTGGATGATAAAGCACGGCGGGCAAGGACAAGCAGCTGAGGCGGCGTCACGCTGGACAGGTCGGCCACGACTTCATCGGCCAGCTTTTTGTAGGTTTGAGGATGGTGCAGCTTGAGATACGCGATCAGGTGATGCGCGGCGTTGCTGTGCCCTTTGCCATGCCCGATCACGACAATCCGTTCGCACGAAGCGATCGCCCCTGCGATTCGCGTGTAGAAGCTCGGGTCTTCAGGCGCCCGCTGACCGCGCTCGCGGGATTGGTTCTCATAGGCAAGATGGTGCAGGAAATGGTGCGGGTCATAGGGGCGGATGACGTGCTCCGACGGGTCTTTGGCGCGAATGTCCAGGTGGTAAAGCCGGGCCTCGTGATGATCCATGACGACAAGAATATCCTCGGCCGCTTCAGCCGGTTCGCTTGCTACAGGTGAGCCGGCGGCAGCCCGGGCCGAACTGTGCGGCGACCAGCCGCTTCGTGTCAGCAGATGCCGGAAATCCATCACCTCGGAGGCGGTGAGATCCTTGGTGGAGGACTTGTGCACGAGGTGGTGCTCGCCTCCGATTCTGAACGCCATCTCGTTGTGCGACTTTTGCTCGACCGAGCCAAGCTTGCCGAACAGGGCGATGACATCGGGCCATTCAAGATTGTGCGCTATCGGGTGCCGGTAGAGTGCATCGAGTGTCGCCAGGGAGGTTTTCGACAGAGTCTCCCGGTCGCCGCGAGCCGGGCTGAATGTCACCTCGATATCATCCGCTTGCATGCGTCCACCTTGTGATTTTGCGATCTGACATGCGCCAGCATCCTGGCTGCGCCGTACTCTCAATGTCGAACCTGGACGGTTTGCGACTAGTCCAGCAGGGTCGGAAACTACCTATGCTCCATCAAGCGACAGCCGGGCACAGGCGTATTGTTTCTTCTTTTCATAAAGAATGCCTCGCCTTTGCCCAGGCGCTGTCACTGAACTCTGACGAAAGCGCAGAAGGGAATCACAGAAACAGAGCCCCCAAAGCGGCAACCGCTAAGAGGCCCCGAAAGACCGGCCCAAAGCCGGCCCCGCGGAACAGGATGGCCTCCGCAAAGGTGATGAAATGCGTCGACCCGACGCATTTCATGATGATCTGAACTATACAAACCGGCGACACCATGCCGGAAAACTGCGTGGCCGGTATGACCGTCAGCGGGGCGGTGGCGAAACGATGCTGGCTCCCTCGCCGGTCTTCACGCGGCCAGCGGTCCGCGACGCAGGCTACGATCAAGCTGGTGCGCATGGTGGATCGCCATGGCACGATTTCGCGTGAACCTACGAGACGGCCTGAGTCGATAACCGTTTTCTTTACTGAGTAGTTTCCGAGCCTTCCAAGCGGCGCCGCTTGGCACAAAGTGAAGATCCGCGTGGCGAGCCCACCCGAATTCATCCGATCGGCCGCCGCGATAGAGGGAAGGCCACCATGCGCAAGACCGGCGGCTTCTCGGCTTCGTTCTCGGCGCCGCTGCTTGCGGCAAACGATCGCCTGCCGCGCGCTAGGCCAGCCGAGCCAATCGGGGATGGAAGCTGCGGGCCGAGGGGCGCATCGTGGCGATGGCCGGGGACGGCGTGAACGACGCGCCCGCCTTGGCCGAGGCGGATGTGGGCATCGCCATGGGCACCGGCACGGACGTCGCGATCCAAAGCGCCGGCGTGACGCTGGTTCGCGGCGACCTCGCCGGCATCGCGCGCGCCAGGGCACTCAGCCGGATGACCATGCGCAACATTCGCCAGAACCTGGTGTTCGCCTTCGCCTACAACGCGATCGGCATCCCGGTGGCGGCCGGCGTGCTGTATCCCGCGTTCGGCATCCTGCTCAGCCCCGCGGTGGCCGCTCTGGCGATGGCGTTGAGCTCAGTCTCCGTCATCGCCAACGCGCTCCGCCTGCGTGCTGCCCATCTATGACGCCCGCCGCCCCTCGCCAGTCCCAAGCCCGAGACCATTTGGTGACCACCCTTGTGGCTTGTGCGAGAAGCGCGGCCACCGGCGGCTCGATGACCAATTTCGGCCGGCGGGCGCTCGAGTATGGGAACCGCTTCATGCTGCTGGGCACGCCATTCAAGGTTCCCTCACAAACTCCCGCGCCGGTTTCAGCCTGGCAGACAGGGTTGCACTCCTGTCGCCCGACCTGTAATCCCGGCCGCCAAATAGGCTGCTGTAGCTCAGTGGTAGAGCACTCCCTTGGTAAGGGAGAGGTCGAGAGTTCAATCCCCTCCAGCAGCACCATTCAACGGCGACCATCTCCAAACGCAGGCCGCTATGGATGCGCGCCGCCGAGCTGGCGCGGCCTTCGCACTTGAACCGCTCGCCTGGCGCTACCGGCTACGGGCAAAGTTGCCGTTCGGCGCCCACGTCGCGCATCTTTCCACGCCTGCCGATAATGTCGTGGGATCTTCCATGAACGGAGCCGAACCGTCGCCAGAGCTCGTTCCATGACCGCGCCGGCCGGCTCCCTCGGAACATGGCAGTTCTGGATCGATCGAGGCGGCACCTTCACCGACATCGTCGCGCGCCATCCCGACGGCAACTGCACCACACACAAATTGCTGAGCGACAACCCGGGCCGCTATCCGGATGCCGCCATCGCCGGCATCAGGGGCGTGCTTGGCATCGCTCCCGATCAGCCAATCCCGCCCGGTCTCATCGCCTCGGTGCGGATGGGCACGACGGTGGCCACGAACGCTCTGCTGGAGCGCCGGGGCGAGCGGGTGCTCCTGCTGGTCAATACCGGTTTTGCCGACATGCTGCGGATCGGCAACCAGGCCCGCAAGCGGCTCTTCGACCTGCGCATCGCCACGCCCGAGCCGCTGTTCGACCGCGTGGCGGAGATCGCCGGCCGCGTCGGCGCAGACGGTTCGGAGGTCGAACGCCTCGATGAGGACGCGGCGAGCGCCGTGCTGCAGCAGGCGGCCGGTATGGGCCTGCGAAGCTGCGCCATCGCCCTCATCCACGCCTGGAAATATCCCGAGCACGAGCGTCGCCTGGCCACGCTCGCCCGCGCCGCCGGCTTTACCCAGATTTCGGCCAGCCACGACGTAAGCCCCCTGCTGCGGCTCATTCCGCGCGCCGACACGACGCTGGTCGACGCTTACCTTTCCCCGATCCTGCGCCGCTATGTCGACCAGGTCTCGCGCGAACTGGTCGGCACGCGCCTTTATTTCATGCAAAGCAATGGCGGCCTGGCGGACGCGAGCGCGTTCAGGGGCAAGGACGCGATCCTGTCCGGCCCGGCCGGCGGCATCGTCGGCGCCGTTCGCACGGCCGAAATGGCCGGGCTCGATCACATCATCAGCTTCGACATGGGCGGCACCAGCACCGACGTGGCGCTGTATGCCGGCGGGTTCGAGCGTGCTTTCGAGACCGAAATCGCCGGCGTGCGCGTGCGGGCGCCAATGATGGCGATCAACACGGTCGCGGCCGGCGGCGGCTCGCTGCTGCATTTCGACGGCGCGCGCTTCCGTGTGGGGCCGGACAGTGCGGGCGCCAACCCCGGCCCGGCCGCCTATCGTCGCGGCGGCAAGCTGACGGTGACGGACGCCAATGTCGAAGTCGGCAAGATCCAGCCGCGCCATTTCCCCGCAATCTTCGGGCCGGCGGGTGCCGACATGCTGGACGCCAGTGCCGTGCATGCCAAATTCGACACCCTGGCGGGCGAAATCGCGCGCGCGACCGGCCGCCTTGCGGACACGCGCGACGTCGCCGAGGGCTTCCTGCGCGTCGCCGTCGCAAACATGGCCAACGCCATCAAGCAGGTCTCGATCCAGAAGGGGCACGATGCCAGCCGTTTCGCCCTGCAATGTTACGGCGGTGCCGGCGGCCAGCATGCCTGCCTGGTTGCCGACGAATTGGGCATGGACACCATCTTCATCCATCCGTTTGCCGGCGTACTGTCGGCCTACGGCATGGGATTGGCCGACCAGACCGTGATGCGCGAACAGGCGGTCGAGCAGCCTCTGACCGAGGATACACTGAGCGCACTGCTGGGCCGGTCCGATGCGCTGGAGACGCAGGCACGGGCGGCGCTGCACGCGCAAGGCGCCGACGTGCGTGGCGTGGCCGCCGTCACTCGGCTGCATCTGCGCTACGAGGGTACCGACGCAGCGCTTGCTGTGCTGCTCGGATCGGCCGGTGACATCGCGGCGGCTTTCACCGCGGCGCACCTGGCCCGTTTCGGCTTCACGATGCCGGAGCGCCCGATCATCGTCGAAGCGCTCGAGGTCGAGGTCACCGCACCCGGCGAGAAAGTGGCGGAGGCGCTGCTGTTGCCGCGTGCCCGGGGTGGGCCGGAGGCGATTGACCAGGTGGAGATCTGGACCGGCGGCCGGGCCCATTCGGCGCCGGTGTTCGACCGGGCCGACCTGCGTGCCGGCGACCGCCTGCGCGGGCCCGCACTGATCCGTGAGACGATCGCCACCATCGTCATCGAACCCGGCTGGGCGGCCGATATCACCGACCGTAACCATATCCTGCTGCGTCGAACCGAGGCGCGCGAGCCACGCACTGCGCAGGCCGCCGATCGGGTCGATCCGGTGTTGCTCGAACTGTTCAACAATCTTTTCATGAACGTGGCCGAACAGGCGGGCGCCGTGCTGCAGAACACCGCGCTCAGCGTGAACATCAAGGAGCGGCTCGATTTCTCCTGCGCGATCTTCGATGCGCGCGGCAGGCTGGTCGCCAATGCGCCCCACGTGCCGGTCCATCTCGGCGCCATGGGCGAGAGCGTGCAGGCCGTGCTGCACGATGGCAGCCGTGTGCTGCGTCCCGGCGACGTCGTGATCCTCAACGACCCGTATCACGGCGGCACCCATCTGCCCGACATCACCTGCGTGACGCCGGTGTTCGACGACGAGGGCGAGCACCTGCGCTTCTTCGTGGCCTCGCGCGGGCACCATGCCGATATCGGCGGCACCACGCCGGGATCGACGCCGGCTGACTCGCGCACGCTGGAGGAGGAAGGTGTCGTAATCGACACGTTCCTGCTGGTCGGGAGCGGGCATTTCCACGAAGCAGCGTTCCGCGCGTTGCTGGCCGAGGCGCGCTACCCGGCGCGCAATCCGGACATGAACGTCGCCGATATCAAGGCGCAGATCGCGGCCAACGCGAAAGGTGCACAGGAACTGCGCCGCGTCGTCGCGCACTACGGGTGGGCGACGGTCGAGGCGTATATGGGCCATGTCATGGACAACGCCGAGGAGAGCGTCCGCCGTGTCATAGACAGGCTGCACGACGGCGCATTCCGCACCGAGATGGACGATGGGTCGCCGCTTTGCGTGTCGGTGCGCGTGGATCGTGCCGCCCGCTCGGCAGTCGTGGATTTTACCGGCACCGGCCCGCAGCACGCGGGCAACTTCAACGCGCCGCCGGCGGTGACACGGGCGGTGGTGCTCTATGTGTTCCGCTGCCTGGTCGGTGACGATATCCCGCTCAACGATGGCTGCCTCAGGGCGCTCAGCCTGGTCATCCCGCCGCGCACGTTCCTCTCGCCGGCGCCAGGTGCCGCGGTGGTTGCCGGCAATACCGAGGTGAGCCAGGCCGTGTGCAACGCGCTGCTGGGCGCAGTCGGCGCGCTGGCGGGCAGCCAGGGCACGATGAACAACTTCCTGTTCGGCGACGGCGAGCGCCAATATTATGAAACCATCTGCGGCGGCGCGGGTGCCGGGCCGGGGTTCGCCGGAGCATCCGCCGTGCAGACCCACATGACCAACACGCGGATGACCGACCCGGAAATCCTGGAAGTGCGCTATCCGGTCAGGATCGAAGCGTTCGCCATCCGCCGCGGGTCCGGCGGCGCCGGACGCTGGCCGGGTGGCGACGGCGCCCTCCGCCGCCTGCGTTTCATGGCCCCGATGACGGCCGTGATCGTGGCAGCCAGCCGCAAAATCGCGCCGTTCGGATTGGCGGGCGGCGGCAATGGCGCCGTGGGCCGCCAATGGGTGGATCGGGCTGGCGGTGAGCGAACCGAGCTGAGCGGCACCGCACGGACCGAACTGCTGCCGGGCGACATCTTCACCATCCTTACACCTGGCGGCGGCGGTTTCGGAGACACGCCCCGCGAGCCGCTCCTGCCGGCCTCAGGCGACGCGCCGGGCAGAATGCAAGGCGTATGAGTTTATCGCTCTGGCGCAATGATATGGATTGGCGCGGCGCGCGAGTTTTGTTATGGTTCTGCAACCAGGAGGTTGTCGGGACATGCATAGCAGATGGTTGCTCGGGATTGCCCTGTCGGCCGCGTTCGCCGCGCCGGCCGCCGCCCAATATCCCACGCAATATGCCGATCGGGAGACCAGCCGCACTTCCGACCCATGCGCCCCGCCGCCGATCACCACCAACGCGTTACTGGCCCTGGCCGGCGCGCTGACCCAGCAGCGGCACGACACCGCGTGCCTGGCGTTCCGCCGCGCGCAATGGGCCTCCTACAACGCGCAACAGGAGGCCAAACGCCGCGAAACCGCCGATGCCCTGGCACTCGCGCAGACGCAGCGGATACAGGCCGAAGCGCAGGCTGCGGCGAAGTCCGCCGAGGTCTCCCGCCGGGCGGAGATCGCACATGCAAAATCGCAGCAGACACATGCAAGGGCGGCTGAACGCGCCCGTGCGCAGCGTGAGGCTCGGCTGGCCGCCGATGCGCGCGATTCCAGGCTGGAGGATAACCGGCGCCGGACCCAGTATGTGGCCCTGATCACGGCCGAGCGCGCGGCCGGCAATGTATGCCGGCATCCGGAGATCGCGCGCTCGATGATGCAGCAATGGAGCGCACTGGACGCGATGAAAGCCGAGAGCCTGAAAGCGATCGACATCGAGCATGTCACGACGACCGCTTACGACTTAGAAACCGGGCGTATTACCTGCCATGGCGTGTTCGTCACCAACCAGGGGCTGAGACTGATCGGTTCGGCCTCCGCGCGGAAGAACATCGCCGGCGACCCGATCTTCGCCTGGAGCCGTGATGCGCGGCAGGATCTCTCGCTCTACGATGCGCCATCCGCCCCGGACGCGAACGCGCCGGAGATGCAAGCTGGAATCAGCCAGCCAGCTTCCGAAGTTACGGTGACCCGCGTGATGGCGACGACCACCGCCCCAAAGCTCTGAACCGGGCCCTTCGCCTCAGCCAGCTATCGCGGACCAGGCGCGGGGCAGGGCGCGTGCCAGGCGCTCCGCCCATTCCGCCTGTCCCAGCGGCTCTGCGATCAAATCCTGCCGGATTTCCAGCTCCACATAGGGCAACCCGCGCCGTTCGGCATGCACGGGCACGGTGTAGTCGGACTCGTCGCTGAGCTGGTAAGGTTCGTTGTCGCCCACCAGCAGCCCGTCTTCACGCAGGATTTCGGCCAGCGCGAGCGACAAAGCCGGGTCGCGGTCGTGCAGCACACCGGCCTGCCACGGCCGCGCGACACCGCCGAACACCGGTGTGAAACTATGGACCGCAATCACCGCCACGGGCTCACCGGACTCTGTTCGCCGATCCAGCTCGCCGGCGATCGCCCGGTGATAGGGCTCGAAAATCTCGCTCACCCGCGCGTCCACAGAAGCGGCGCTCAACCCGTGATTGCCCGGCACCTGCGTGCCATCGCTCACCATCACGACCGACGTTGGATGGCCAGGCGCACGATTGCAGTCGATGACCAGGCGCGAAAAAGCCTGGATGATGCAGGCGGCACCGAGTTTCCCGCTGAGCGCCGCGCAAACGCCGGCAGCGCCGATATCCCAGGCAATGTGGCGGTCCCAATCAGCTGGCCCGACACCGAGGTCGCCAAGGCTGCGCGGCACCGCGCGGCCGGCATGGTCGCACAGCAGCAGAAAGGGCGAGCGGCCGGTGGGGTTGAACCACTTCACCGGGTTCGGATCGTCCGCCGCCAGCAACCCCATGCACTTTGCCCCTCTGCCCTTGCGCCTGCGCGCCGCGCCTGCTTTGTCCCCCAATCATGGCCGAAAACAAGCCGCAAATCCCGCATCTGACCGAGCGCGCGCAGGCGCAAGCCGACGAGCGCCGCGCACGCGAAGCCGCCGCCCTGCGTGAAAACCTGCGCCGGCGCAAATCGCAGGCCCGCGCCCGAACCGACGAGCCCGCGCCCGCCAGCCAAGCGGACGACGCGCAAACGCACTAGGCTGCCACACGCTTACGGAGTCGCTCGCCGCCCATGCCCGTTCTACCCGACCACTGGATACGCCGCATGGCGAGAGAACACGCGATGATCGAGCCATTCGTCGAAAACCAGCGGCGCGAGGGCGTGATCAGCTACGGCCTCTCCAGCTACGGCTACGACGCGCGCGTCGCACCCGATTTCCGCGTGTTCACCAACGTGGATAGCGTCATCGTCGACCCCAAGGCGTTCAGCGCGGACAGTTTCGTCACCCGAACGGCGGATGTATGCATCATCCCGCCGAACAGTTTCGCATTGGCGCACACGGTCGAGTATTTCCGCATCCCGCGCGATGTTCTGGTGATCTGCCTCGGCAAATCGACATACGCGCGCTGCGGAATCATCGTCAACGTGACGCCGCTTGAGCCTGAATGGGAAGGCCAGGTAACGATCGAGATCAGCAACACCACCCCGTTGCCGGCGAAGATCCATGCCAATGAGGGAATTTGCCAGTTCCTGTTTTTGCGGGGGGAGAGTGCACCCGAGGTGAGCTATGCGGATCGGGGGGGAAAGTATATGCGGCAGGTTGGGGTGTCGCTGCCGAGATTGTAAGAAGGAAATTCTTTTTTGAAAAAAAGGAATCAAAACTTTTGCTTCTTGGCTTTGGTCTTTCACGGTTCTCTGTTTTGTTGAAGGTCGAAAATTGGATCGCATCTTAATCAAAGGCGGGCGGCCGCTGAGCGGGGAAATCCTGATTGGCGGCGCGAAGAATGCGGCGTTGCCGCTGATGGCCGCGGGTTTGCTGACGGACGAGCGCCTCGTGCTCGGCAATGTGCCGGCATTGGCCGATCTGGCGACCATGGGAGCGCTGTTGTCGCAGCACGGTATAGCGGTCGAATCAGGCGCCCGCACGCTGTCGCTCGGCGGGCGGATCACCAACACGCTCGCGCCTTACGACATCGTTTGCAAGATGCGCGCGTCCGTTCTCGTGCTTGGCCCGTTGCTCGCGCGCTGCCGGGAGGCTCGCGTGTCGCTGCCGGGTGGCTGTGCCATCGGGGCGCGCCCGGTCGATCTCCACCTCAAAGGGCTGGAACAGATGGGTGCAGAAATCACCCTCGACGGCGGCTATATCAATGCGGCCGTGCCGCAAGGTTTGCGTGGCGCTGATTTCGTCTTTCCATTCGTCTCCGTCGGCGCCACGGAAAATCTGCTGATGGCAGCCACACTTGCGGACGGCCGCACGGTATTATCCAACGCTGCGCGCGAGCCGGAAATTACGGATCTTGCCGAATGCCTGATGAAGATGGGTGCGCGCATCGAGGGGATCGGCACCGACCAGCTCATCATCGACGGTGTCTCCGCACTGCATGGCGCCGATCATCCGATCGTTCCCGACCGCATCGAGGCCGGCACCTACGCCTGCGCCGCCGGGATCGCCGGTGGCGAACTGATGCTGCGTGGCGCGCGGCTGGAACATATTGCCTCGGTGGCGACCGCTCTTGCCGAGGCAGGCGTGGATATCAGCGAAGTCGAGGGCGGCCTTTCGGTCAGGCGGCTGAACGGATTGCACGGTGTCGATATGCGCACCGAGCCTTATCCCGGATTCCCGACCGATATGCAGGCACAATTGATGAGCCTGATGTCGGTGGCCGAGGGTGCCGCGATGCTGACGGAGACGATCTTCGAAAACCGTTTCATGCATGTGCCGGAAATGAACCGGATGGGTGCGCGCATCAACGTGCACGGTGCGTCCGCCATCGTGCGCGGTGTGAAACGCCTGCAGGGCGCGCAGGTGATGGCAACCGATTTGCGCGCGAGCATGTCGCTGGTCATTGCCGGCCTGGCGGCGCAGGGTGAGACGGTGGTCAATCGGGTGTATCACCTCGATCGCGGATATGAGGCGGTGGAGCGGAAGCTTGGGGCGTGTGGGGCTGAGATTGAGCGGATTTAGGAAGACTTCTTTTTTGAAAAAAAGCAAAAAACCCTTGCTCGCGCTGTCGCGAGCCCATCATGTGCATACGCCAATGAACAGGAGTTTTTTGGTCCTTCTTTTCAAGAAAGGACTGCTTCCTTGACCTCCTCCACCGCCATAATCGGCGCCGGCGACTTCATCGGCGCCGCCATCGCCCGCCGTTTCGCCGCCGGCGGCCACCACGTCTTCGCCGGCCGCCGCAACGGCGACAAACTCGCACCCCTGATCGCGCAAATCGAAGCGTCAGGCGGCCGTTGCACTGGCCGCACGCTAGACGCGCGCCAGGAGGAAGGCGTGACCGCGTTCCTGGCCGAAGCCGAGGCCGCCGCACCCCTCGCCGTGTGCGTGTTCAACGTCGGCGCCAACGTGAACTTCCCGATCCTGGAGACGACGGAGCGGGTGTTCCGCAAGGTTTGGGAGATGGCCTGCTACTCCGGCTTCCTGGCCGGGCGCGAGGCGGCGCGGCTGATGCTGCCGCGTGGCCAGGGCACGATCATCTTCACCGGTGCGACGGCCAGCCTGCGCGGCGGTTCAGGGTATGCGGCGTTCGCCAGCGCCAAGTTCGGCTTGCGCGCGCTGGCCCAAAGCATGGCGCGCGAGTTGGGTCCGCAAGGCATCCACGTGGCGCATCTGGTCATCGATGCCGGTGTGGACACGGCGTTCGTGCGCAATCTACGCCGCGAGCGCCTGGGGCTGGACTCGACCGAGCCCGGCGAGCTCGTCGATCCCGCCTCGATCGCGGACACCTACTGGCAGCTTCATATGCAGCCGCGTGACGCGTGGACGCACGAGCTCGATCTGCGCCCTTACAAGGAAGCCTGGTGAGATGAACGAAATCGAGTTCCATTTCGACTTCGGCAGCCCGAATGCCTATCTCGTGCATCGCGCAATCCCAGGTGCCACGGCGCGCACGGGAGCGACGTTCCGCTATGTGCCGATCCTGCTCGGCGGCGTGTTCAAAGCGACCAACAACCGGTCTCCGATCGAGGCGTTCGGCGGCATTCCCGCTAAAATGGCATTCATGCATCTGGAAATGAACCGCTTCCAGGCGCGCCACGGCATCACGGATTTTCGCATGAACCCGCATTTTCCGATCAACTCGCTCCTGCTGATGCGCGGCGCGATAGCTGCCGGCCACGAGGACTGCTTCGCCCGCTATGTCGATGTCGTGTTCCACAACATGTGGTCGGAGCCGACGAAGATGGACGATCCCGCGATCGTGCACGCCGCGCTGCAGGACGCTGGCCTGAATGCCGACCGGCTGCTCGAACGCGCACAGGCGCCCGAGATCAAGCAGGAACTGGCCCGCAACACCGAGGCATCCGTTGCGCGCGGCAATTTTGGCACGCCTACGTTTTTCGTGGGCGAAGAGATGTTCTTCGGCAAGGACCAGCTGCGCGACGCCGAGGAAGCCGCCGCCCGCCGCACATGACACCCCACCGTCGCCCAAATTCTACCTGGCGGTGCAGACCGGGCAGATTGAAGGCAAGGTAAGGGCGGCAGGCTCTAAAATGTAATCTGGTCGCCCACGAACAGGGAGAGTTCGTTTGTGAGAGTGGCGTGCTGAAGACCCCGGCCGATTGCGATCATGGGATGATGCGTCTCGCTCGCGGTGTAGGTCACGCCCGCGCAGAGACTGGTGGTTGGCACGCTTGCGTTTGACGTCGGCTGGATGTGGAAGATCTCTGTGCCGACACTCCAGAGCGGCGTCAGTGCATAGGTGACGCCAATACCGGAGAACCAGGAGTTGCCGCTGCCCGCGCCTGGATTGACGGTGTATCCGGCATTGGCGAACACGTTCCATCGCTTAAATGCCTTGTCCAGAACGAGGGGAATCACGCCATGCACGTGCCCGGTGCCAAGGTTGCGTTGCGCCGAGCCTGATGGCAGCTCTAGGGCGGGTGCGATGCCGATATTTGGCGCCCACCCATGTTCGTCGTCATCAAGGAAGCGATATTTCACGCCCAACTCGTCGTCGCCGGGTCCCACAGCGCTTCCCGAAAGGGCATTGTCGAACGCGAGTGGCGCGAATGCGTGCAGTTCGACGCGGTCGGTCAGCCCGTAATTGACTTCCACACCCAGCACAGTGCCAAACTGGTCCCCTCTGACCGATGTGATCTGGCTGCCGACGTTGATCTCGTAGTGACCTTTTGCCGGCGTTCCCGCATCATCCGTGCTGTAGGGGACGCCCGCGCAAGCTGGCTGCGTTGCACTTAATAACGCGATGGGGAACGCCGCCATACTCAGCTTTGCTTTGGCGCGAGACACAAACAGCCGGAGAGTCTGTGCAAGTTCCTGGGACATTGTCGCTAATCTCGTTGCTGCTCCCAGAATACGGGACGAACATTAACTTCGATTGAAGCGAGTGCAATTCACCAGACTTTCGTTGAAGCTCGAATTGAACTCCGCGCTTGATGCAGTGGGGATTGAGACCGCGGTGCAAACATCGCTTTGCTTTGTCCGTTGCCAGCACAGCCAAAAAGCCGGAGGGTACAAGATGCAAACTCGCATCCTGTACCCTCCGGCTCTAGTTATAGTGACTAGTCGGCACCGTTACTTGCAGGTGAGTCCGACGGATCTGACGGCGTTCTGCTTTTACTCGATCAGGACACTACGTCCCGTTCAAAGTGTGCTAGGCGCCAGCCCTCACCGCCTGTAGGAAGCGGCCGACTTCGGCCCGCAACACGCCGGCTTCTTGGCCGATGGTGGCGGCGCCGACCACGACGACTTCGCTGGCCGCACCTGCTTGGCCGGCCAATTCGACCACCTGGACCATCGCGGCCGCCGACTGCAGCGTGGCATGGGATACGGTTTGAACGCTGTTGGCGATCTCCCGGGTTGTCATGCTCTGTTGTTCGGTTGCGGCCGCCATGGCAGTCGCCACGTTCGCCATGCCGCCGATCATGTCGCAGACGTCGCGGACGGCAGTCACCGTCGCTATGGTGGCGCTTTTGACGGTGGATATCTGCCTGCCGATTTCGGCGGTCGCATTCGCCGTCTGCGCTGCCAGCGCTTTGACTTCGCCGGCCACGACGGCAAACCCTTTTCCGGCATCGCCGGCCCTGGCAGCTTCGATCGTCGCGTTCAGCGCCAGAAGGTTGGTCTGCGAAGCGATCTGGTCGATCAGATTGACGACTTCACCGATCCGGCCGGTTGCCTCCGTCAGGCTGGCGATCGTCGCCTGGCTGGCTTCCGCGCGTCGCACCGCCTCATGCGAGGTTTGCGTCGCGGAAGCCACCTGGCGCGCGATCTCGGAGAAGCTGGTAATCAGTTCCTCGACAGCCGAGGCGGTCGAGCTTAGGTCGCGCGAGGATCTTTCAGCGCCGCTCGATGTGTTTGTCGCTTCCGCGTGTACTACGGACGAAGCGGTAGTCATGGCGCCGGCTGCGTTGCGCATGTCGTCCGCAGAATTTGTCAGCTTGTCCATGGCCGTTGTAATCGAACGGCCGAACAGTTCCGTCTCACGCTCGATGTTATCCTGGCGCCGGGTTCGTGCGGCGCGCGCTTCTTCCTGTTCGGCTTCGATGCGCGCAGACTGGATCATGTTATCGCGAAACACGCGGACAGCCGCCCCCATTTCGCCGACTTCGTCGCGGCGGTTTGCTGCCGGCAGCTCTACGCTCATATCCTGATTGGCCAACTGGCGCATGGCCTGGGTGAGATGTTTGATCGGTGCACAGATTTCGCGCTTGACCAGCCAACCGATGATGATCGTCAGGGCCGCGGCCACTGCGAGCAGCGCGAAAATGTCAATTCGGCTCGCCTCGACAGAAGCACTACCTTTCCGACCGAACTGCGCGATCTGGCGACGTTGAAAATCATATGTGTTTTTCAGAGCGTCAATAGCTGCGGCGCGGCGAACGCTTAAATCGCCCAGAAAAAGTCTATCTGCCTCGGCAAGGGCGCCGGACAGCTCGGATGCGCGGGTTGTTTGCCGTAGGGCGTCGAAATCCTGCCAAGCTTTTGCCGTCGCCTCGTGGAGCTTGGTTTCCACCCCAGGATCGATTCCGGTAGCGACATAATCGGCATAGGCAGCGTGCGCCGCGGTGTTTGCCAGATCGGCCTTTGCAGCCAGCGCGGCCTGCTCGGCGGGCGATTGTGCGAAGTGAGCCAGGAGATCGGCGCTCGTCAGCCGCTCGAAATCGATCCTCGCCAGGGTCAAGCTTCTGGCACCAGGTTCCTGATCGAGCATCAAATCGATAGCGCCGGTAACGATGCCGAGCCTTTGCAGCGAAAAGAGCCCTAAAACGATCAGAAAACAGAACATGAGGCCAAACGCGGCAAATGCTTTCTGGCGGATCGACAGACGCTGAAGCAGCGGGGGGGAGGTGCGTTCGATCATCTCATCGGACTTTTCGGCTATGGGATCCGTCGCGAGTTTAGCCAAGGTCCACCAACAACTGCTTAACAGCGCCTGACCAGCAATCGTCGCAACGTTCTGATGTCGTCTGCTTCGTCCCTGCGGGTCGGTGCCCGGCAGATCAGCCAGTGGGCTCTCCACAGGCCTTCATGCTATGCGCCCGTCCATGAGCGCCCCCTTCCGCGAAACCGACCTCGCCCCGCACACCCAGCCCCCCCTCATTCTGGCGCTGCCCAAAGGCCGCATCCTCGCCGAATGTGGCCCGGTTCTCGCCCGCGCCGGCGTGGAACCCGCGGCCGACTACCGCGACGAGGACAGCCGGCGCCTGCGCTTTCCCACCAGCGACCCGATGCTCGACGTGGTGCGCGTCCGCCCGTTCGATGTGGCGACGTTCGTGGCCTACGGCGCGGCCCAGCTCGGCATTTGCGGCGGTGACGTGTTGGGCGAGTTCGATTATCCGGAAATCTACGCGCCCCTCGACCTCGGCATCGGCGCCTGCCGCGTTTCGGTCGCCGCCCCGATCGAGGAGGAGCTGGACGATCCGGCGCGCTGGTCCAGCGTGCGTGTAGCCACTAAATACCCCAACACCGCACGCCGGCATTACGCGGCGCGCGGCATCCATGCCGATGTGGTGCACCTCAACGGTGCCATGGAACTGGCCCCTGGCCTCGGCCTGTCCCGCCTGATCGTCGATCTGGTGCAGACCGGCTCCACGTTGCGCGCCAACGGGTTGCGGGAGACGGAGGTGATCGCCCACGTCACCAGCCGCCTCATCGTCAACCGTACGGCGCTGAAAACGCGGCCCGAGGAAATCGCGGCGTGGATCGCCCGCTTTCGCGCGGCGATCGTCGCATGAAGCGGCTTTCGACCGCCGCGCCCGGTTTTGCTGCCGACTTCGAGGCCCTGCTCGCCGAGGCGCGTGAGACCACGGCCAGCGTGGATGCGGCGGTGTCCGCGATCATCGCGCGCGTCCGTGCCGAAGGTGATGCGGCCCTGTGCGCCTACACCGCGCAGTTCGACCGGCTGGAGCTCCACCCCGGCGCGCTGCGCGTCACGCCTGCCGAGATCGACCAGGCCTGCGCCGGGACGCCCGCCGACCTGCATGCGGCACTCGACCTCGCAGCCAACCGCATCGAGGCGTTTCATCGCGCGCAGATGCCGGTCGACATGCAGCTGCATGACGATGCGGGCGTCACCGCCGGCCTGCGCTGGACGGCGCTCGACAGCGTCGGGATCTACGTGCCGGGCGGCAAGGCGGCTTATCCCTCGTCGGTGCTGATGAACGCGATCCCCGCCCATGTCGCCGGCGTCGCGCGCATCGCCATGTGCGTGCCTACACCCGGGGGCGTGCTGAACCCGCTGGTGCTGGCAGCCGCACGGCGCGCGGGCGTGGACGAGATATTCCGCGTCGGCGGTGCGCAGGCGGTGGCCGCCTTGGCCTATGGCACGCCGACCATCGCGCCGGTGGACCGGATCGTCGGCCCCGGCAACGCGTATGTGGCCGAAGCCAAGCGCCAAGTGTTCGGCCGCGTCGGCATCGACGGCGTCAACGGACCCTCCGAAGTGCTGATCCTGGCCGACGCCCATAACGACCCGCGGCTGGTCGCCATCGACCTGCTGGCCCAGGCCGAACACGACGAATCCGCCCAGTCCATCCTGATCACCGATGATCCCGGTTTCGCCGACCGCGTGGCCGACGCCGTGCAGACCGAGCTTGCGTCGCTGCCGCGCGCGGCCATCGCGGGTGCGAGCTGGGCGGACCACGGCGCCATCATCCTGGTGCGTGACTGGGACGAAGCGGCCGGGCTCGCCAACCGGCTCGCCGCCGAACATCTGCAGATCATGGTCGAGGACCATTCGGCCCTGTTCGCCAGCATACGCCATGCGGGCAGCATCTTCCTTGGCCGCTTCACTCCCGAAGCGCTCGGCGACTACATCGCCGGCCCGAACCACGTGCTGCCGACCGGGCGCACCGCCCGGTTCGCCAGCGGTCTCTCCACCTATGACTTTCTCAAGCGCACCACCTATATAGAGGCGAGTGCTTCGGCCCTCGCGCGCATCGGCCCGGCGGCCGCCCTGCTTGCCACGGCGGAGGGTCTGACCGCCCATGCACTGAGCCTGACGGCGCGTCTTCCGGCTTGACCTGCGCCGACCCGGTCATCACAACGCACAAATAATTATTCAATAGAGGCCTGATGTCCAAAGAAGACATGATCGAGTTCAGCGGCATCGTCACCGAACTGCTGCCTAACGCAATGTTCCGCGTCAAACTTGATACCAACGAACACTCCATTCTCGCCCAGGTCAGCGGCAAGATGCGCAAGAACCGGATCCGCGTGCTTGCGGGCGATCGGGTGAATGTCGAGATGACGCCTTACGACTTGTCGAAGGGGCGGATTACGTTTCGGTTTAAGTGAGGCGAGGCAGACAGTTCTTTTTTGAAAAAAAGAACCAAAAAACTTTTGCTCTTAGGCGGTCGCTTTGCTGACGTTGGCGTCTGCTAGCCCCAGAAGGCTCGAACTGCTGCGGCAGATCGGTATCGAGCCGGACGCAATCCTCCCGCAAGATCTCGACGAACAGCCACTGCCGGACGAGCTGCCGCGCGGCTACGCGCAACGCCTGGCACGCGAGAAGGCGCAGGCCGCAGCCGCACAGGGCAGCTTCGTCCTTGGCGCCGACACCGTCGTAGCCGTCGGCCGGCGCATTCTGCCCAAGGCCGAAACGCCGGACCAGGCGCTGGCCTGCCTCCGCCTGCTCTCCGGCCGGCGCCACCACGTACTCACCGCCGTCACCCTCGTCGCCCCGGACGGCCGCCAGGCGCATCGGCTGAGCGAAAGCACCGTCATCATCGCCCGCCTGACGGACGCGCAGATACAAGCCTATCTCGAGGGCGGAGAATGGCACGGCAAGGCCGGCGGCTACGCCATCCAGGGCAGGGCTGCTTCTTTCATCCGCGCGCTTCAGGGCAGCTACTCCGGCGTTGTCGGCTTGCCGCTGTTCGAAACCGCGCAACTGCTCCGCGGGCTGGGCTATCCCTTGCCGTGATGCGCATTCTGGCAGCTGCCAGCCCGGGAGAGATCCGGCTGGCCGTGGTCGATGACGACGGCGTTCAGGACTATGCCGTTTGGCGTCCCGGCGCGCCGGACGGGCTGGGCGATCTGCATGTTGGCCGGATCACGGTGCCCGTCCCCGCCATGGCCGGCGCGTTTGTCGCGCTTGCCGGCGGTGCGGATGGCTTTCTGCCGGACAGCGAACTCGCCGGCGCATCCGCTGGCATGCATGTCCGCGTCCGTATCGTGCGCACCGCCCAGGGCGGCAAAGGGCCTCGCCTGGCGGGTGCGCCTGGCGAGGCGAGCGCGCCGGTTCGCCTGATCGAGCATGGCCCCACGCCGCTGGACCGCCTGGCGCTTGCCTACCCTGACGCGGTCATGCGCATCGACGATACGGCTCTGTTTGCCCGCCTGCGCCCGCTATATGGCGCTCGCCTCGAAAGCGGCGGGGCGTTCGACGACGCGCTGGAAAGCGAGATCGAGGCCCTCTCAAGTCTGGACGTCATACTGCCTGCCGGCATGCGCGCCACGATCACGCCCACGCCGGCGCTCACCGCGATCGACATGGATGGTGGCAGCCAGACGGCCGAACGTGGCGCCAAGACGCCGCTGCAATTCGCCGCCAACCGCGCCGCATTGCCCGCCTTGGCGCGGCAGATTCGGTTGCGCAATCTCTCCGGCGCCATCCTGATCGATTTCGCCGGTCTGCCGATCCGCAAGCGGGCATCGCTCTCGGCCGACCTTGCCGCTAGCCTGGCCGGCGATCCCGCGAGGCCGCGTCTGGTCGGATTTACCGGCCTGGGGCTCGCGGAAATCCTTCGCCCCCGCCTCGCGCCACCGCTGCACGAGTTGTTGGCCGGCCCGCATGCGGCGGGACTTTCCGCTCTGCGCCAGGCAATGCGGGAGCCGGGCCGCAAGCTTGCTCTACGGGCAGCGCCACCGGTGATCGCCGCTCTGCAATCGGATCCGGCGGCACTGCCCGACCTTGCAAGGCGGATGGCCTATCCCCTGATCCTGCGTTCGGACCCCACATTGCCGCCCAACGCATGGGCGATCGAGGATGCACGTTGAGCCAGGCCTGCCCCATCTGTCGCAAGCCGATGGCCACCGCCACGCGCCCGTTCTGCTCGCCCCGCTGCGCCAGCATCGATCTCGGCCGCTGGCTGAGCGAGGCGTATGTCGTCCCCGGCGCGGACGGTGAGGCGATGGACACGGCTTTGCCCGACCCTCGGCTTGATCGCCCCGACACGCTGGGCTAAGCCTCCCGCCTCCGGCGGCGCCCAGGTAGCTCAGTTGGTAGAGCATGCGACTGAAAATCGCAGTGTCGGTGGTTCGATTCCACTCCTGGGCACCATTTTTCAATGACTTAGCTAAAGTTTGTTGCGATTTGCGAAGCCGCGACGCTCCTGCGGACACTCAGCGGACACAGCTAGCGAGCCGGAGGAGCTAGCTTGCTGGCGTGCTGCGAGGTGGACCAACCGGGAGCGCAAACGTCCCATCTGCCCGATGCTCAACGGCAGAATAGCCATTCCTTGCGCGAAGTTGATCGATAGCGCCTCTCGCCTGCTTCTCTTTCCATCCGAGCCGAGTAGCTAACTCGCGCGCGGAACCGGGCGCCTTGCTAAGCTCAGCAATCATCTGGTCCATCATTGTCATACCGGGACCGTATCATATTCGCTTTGGAGAGCAAGGGGCCTTCCAAGGGCCTTGTTCTCTTTCCGTTCTCTGCGTTAACCTGGCGTTCATGGAGAACAAACCGCCCGTCCAGCTACGCCCCGCCACCCCGGAAGAGGTGCAGCAGGCCCTCGTTCACGCGCTGAAGTTCAACGGGAAGAAGGCATTCCAGTCGAGCCGCGACATAATGGCCGAGATAACTGCCGAGCACGTGGCCGAGGCGCTACGGGCGGGGCTGTTCGTCATTATGAAGGCTGCGCCCGCACCGCTGCCGCTGGCGAGCGACTGTGCCTATTCGGCAAGCGCGCGGCGGGTGATGGAGCGTGTGGGAAGGAACCGGGCAATGGCGAGAACTGCGAGACATAGGCTCGTGAGAGACCGCGTATTGTGGCGGGATGGCTGGGATAGGGCGCCTACCCGCCGCATCGAGCCGGTAGCTTAGCGTCGATGGCAGACCGGCGGTTCGGGAGACAGGGGGCACAAACCGGACGTTCAGAGTATTGCGTGACGTCAAGATTTTTGCGCGGTTGCCAGGGCCGTGGCGGCTGCATTGATAAGCTGGGCAACGGCGGTCACCACTTGGGCAACTGCGAAGGGCTTGGGCATCAATTGACTGTTCGGAACACCTTTTCGAACCCCAATCATGAGCATTGCGCCCGTCATATAAACAACGGGTAACTTGTCATTGATTTCCCTAGCATGTTTGGCGACATCCCAGCCGGTTAGTGGCCCCGCTAGAGTTATATCCGTAACCAGGGCACTAAAATTAGCTCCTTTATCATCAAGCAGGGCAAAAGCTTCTTCGCCGCTACTGGCGAGCGTCGCGGTGAAACCGCCTTCCGTCAGCGCTTCCTCAAGAATGAGCTGAATGGATTCTTCATCTTCTACAACAAACACGAGAACGGATGTGGTCACAAAAATGCTCCTTGCCGAAAGGGCGGGAGCATGTGGCAGTGAAGCCGTAACTCTCAGACGCAGATAGCCGGCGGTCGGCTGCGGTTTGTCTGTTTAGCACATAGGCCGCCACATAGCGATCAATCCCTTAAATGCGCGGTAGCGGCCTGTTTGTGCCCGGCTGAAATGGCTGAATCCAGTTGTTCGCTTCCGGCGAGCCGCCGCACGATTGGACAGACACCCAGCCGGCGCCTGCCATTGCCGCAACGGCTTCGCGCACGCGGGGACTGCCACCTCGGGCGGCATGTCGGGCGGCACGTTCCACTCGGTTAGGTCGACGGAGAGGTCGAAGGCGAGCATGTTCCAACGTAGGCCATTAGATCTCGCTTGAGTTTGGATCTTTGGACTGGGTCAGGCTGAGGGCCGGCATGGGGTGGATTTGGCTATGAAACGGCGGCTGGTCCAGCAGGCTACTATCATTAACAACGTTTAATGTGGTATACTTCGCTGAATCAAATCAGACGGATAGCTATGTTTATCCCCAACCCCCTGTTTCTGTGAGATTCCCGAACTCTGAAAAACGGTTTCTAAAGCTCAACCCGCTGGGAAGACTCTGCGTCGTAAAATACGGCGGGCACGCACATATCTCACTTGACAGATCGAGCATGTGGCCCGACGAGTCGTGCGCCTCAAAACGGGCGATCACATTATGCCGGGGAGGCGGAATTGGCTAAATTAACAAGATCACAGGTCTTGCAGCTTCTCGCTCATCGCCGGCCAAAGTAGGTTCTGATCTAGCCGAATTTACCGAATCATCAAAAGCACTTTCGTCGAGTCACTCCTTGATTGATTGATGAGCACCCTATGGAATGGGTTGGCGTATTTCACGGAAGGGTTGCCGCTTCGGCGGCAAATGTCGGCGATCTTATTCTGAAGCTCCGTGAGGCTGGCGCGCCGCCTGCGCAGACAACCGTGCGCTTCATTGACAAGACAGAAAAAGTTTTTCTTCTTTAAATCATGATTTTGGGTCGTTTTGGGGACACAACGGGAAGTCCGTACGTTGAAGCTCGCGTTATATTCCCCCGGCTGAAAGTCGTTGGAATAATACCCTCCCCAGGTGAGGCGGACGTGTCCTTTCTTCCAACACGGGAGCGGATTTCACGACAATAATGCTGCCGATTTATTACGGTTTGATATAGCAGAAATTGAACTTTTGAATCCCATTCGTGTCAACGGAATGAGTGGCCAGGGCACAGCTTTTTGGGAGCAAGCTCTCGTAACCTTTTCGAGCCTGGTTCCGGGCTACACGCTTATGCTTTGA
Source organism: uncultured Alphaproteobacteria bacterium (assembly GCA_963848205.1). Lineage (GTDB taxonomy): Bacteria > Pseudomonadota > Alphaproteobacteria > Acetobacterales > Acetobacteraceae > BOG-908. Next base: position 578,052 of record CAWKCV010000005.1, read on the forward strand.
ACATTCTCATAGCGCAACCGACTCCTGAGATTATGCAATGCCCGTCACTGCTTGGACGGGATATAATGAAATGCTGGTCCGTGACATTCAACAAACCCGCTAATAAATTTACTATTCGGCCTATCCAAGCAGATTATTTTTTGAAATTCACCAAGCAGTCGCCTCCTTTAACCCCCCTTCTAGGAGTGTCTCCTCCTATAGTTCGTAACTTAACTGCCGCCGTTGCCAATACCCGCAAAGTCCACGCTCGGCCGAGCGGCAAGCGCCAGAGCACCACGCGCGTAATCTACGCCCTATTACTGCCCGTTACGCGTCTCCCGGTCACCTTCCGCCTTCGCGGCCTTCTCGCACTCGTATTGGCCGGCCTTCGTTCGCCCAAACCAGCGCTCGCCTTCCAAATGGTAAACGCCGCTGTTCGTGTTGACCCAAACAACTCGGTCGCCTGGGCAGGAGACGCCATAATTCGTCTTGGGGTAGGCTTTGTGATGATGGATCACCGGGTCTGAAAGCGTGGCCGGATTGCTAGTCGGACTCAACCCAGCGTCTTGAGCAAATCCGCATCCCGTGGACAGGATAAACGCGGCAGCGACGGAAAATAGATCTCGGGGCGCGCATGGTCGTTCCGTTCGCGATTTTTCAGCAACGGTCATACATCTAGTGTGTGTGCCGTCAAGTTGAGGGGTCGCGCAACCGCACGCCAGCCCCACCGCCATTCTCGGCAATGAACACCACGCCGGCCGCCTCCAGGGCGGTGCGGATCGCGGCAATAGTGGTAGGGCGGGATGCTGCGTCGGAACGCTCAAACCGTAGCAAAGTGCGCATCGGCACGCCGCTGGATTGAGCTAAATCCTCCATGCGCCAATCCAGAATCGCCCGCGCCGCTCGGCACTGGCCCGGTGTAATGGCGAATGCTACGCCACTTTCGCTTGCAACCATGATTGGAACGTGGCGTAACTTGCGCCGTTCCGCAAGGAACAGCCGGGCGAGGTGCTGCAACACCCAGCCCGGCCTAACCGCAACCTGGAGTGAACAGGCCATGGCTACTCATGCCCATACCATACCCACCACCGCGCCGGGAGAACCATCCCGCCGCCGCCTTCTCGCCTTCACTGACTGCGCCATCGCCATCGCCGCCTCACCAGTTCAAGGAGCTGATCGCCATGCGTGACAACTCGGATGCCGCCTTGCTAGCGGCCTGCGCCGAATATCACCGCCGCCACACGGAATGGCATGGCCCCTGCGCAGACGACGAAGAAAATCCCGGCTCTGCGGCCTGCGGAGCGCGGCGCTGAAGGTGGTGGTTGCCACACAGCACACGACATCAGAAGGATTGCGCGCGAAGGCTGGCGTGGCACACTCCGCCATGCTCTTTGAGGTGGGCGGGGTTCACAATGGCGCTTGGCGCGCTGAGGCTGAAGACGAGCAAATCCTGGCCGTCGACGTGACGGCCTGGCTGGCCGGCAGTGGTGATATGAGCGCGCTCTACCGCCTCGGCCACCACCCGCGCCGAACCGATCACCCCGCCTTGCTTCACGCTGACGGGACCGTCGCGGCCACGTTTGCCTACAACGCCACCCGTGAGCACATCATCGCCAGCCTCGAACACGCCGGCCTGGTGCTTCACGCCGATGACACGGTCGAGCCAGATGGCGAGCGGCCAAAAGAGGGTGGCGAGATTGCCGCCGCCTTCGCCGCCGGAAAGGTGCTCTCAGACGCGCAGGACGCCTTCGCCTTGGGTCGCCAGCTCGCGGCGGCGCAGATGGCTTACGATGCGTTCGACGCGGCCAGCTTGGCGCAAGGTGGGGGTGGGGACCGAGACGACGGCCTCAACGCCCGCTCTATCCTCAATGACCGGATAGAAGCGCTCCGCACCCTGATTAGCACCACCCCTGCCAAGTCTCTCAAAGATGCGGCCGGACCAGTGGCCGAGTCGCTGACGGTCGCCGGTCGGCTTGCCGGGTGCGAGTTGAATTTGCACATGGCAGAAAAGTACCGGATCGCTTGGAGCGAATGCTGATGTCCGCATTGCCCTTCGTTGCGGAGGCGGCCAGGCTGGATTTGGCTGCGATGGACTGGCTCGAACAGGACAACCTGCGCGCCGTACTTTTTTCGGGCGTGGGGGTACAGCAATGATGGGCGCTAGCGAGCTGGCGCCGGCGTCCTAATCTCCCCCAGGGCTTCCGCAGAGAATTGCGGCAGGTTGCCGCAATTCTCTGCCAGCCTGAGCGGGGCAGCGCGGTCAGCCAATAACCGCCGCCGTCACGGTTGAGAACCAAGGCCCGTTCGGCTCCTCTGCCGCCAGGTCGATGTCTAACCCGATCACCGTGAATATGCCGCACGCCGGTTGCAGGCTGCTTTGCACTTGCACTCTCCGGCCGGTCACGAGCGATGGATTAAACAGCGTCTTAAATTGGATTTGTCGCAGTCCGAAACTCGGGTAGCCGACAAGCCCCGTTTGCGGCGAGACCATAACGGGCGCGCCAGATCGTGAACCATTTTTCGGCCAGATCGCGAGCACGCTCCGCACCTGGTCAATCTGTGCATAGATATTCGCCGCACGCGCACAGGCACGCATCTGGGCAACCAGTGAGCCGCCGAATGTCGGATTAGACAAGCTGACGTTGACGCCGTTGTTTTCGAGCGAGAGGCCCATACGCATCGCCAGATTTGACATGATCGTGGCGACGCTGGCGCTGCCGGAATAGCTAAGCGCATCGGCCGGCGCGACTGCGATGTATTGATACGTGTGAGCCTGGATATACACACCGACTTCCGGCGATTCGTTGTAATCCGGCTCGCATGTCGAAATCGTGCCTTGGAATACAATCGCCAGCCCGTTCTCGTCGTCGCCCGCCGCGATTGTGATTTCATTGTTAAGCTGTTGAGGTGTGGGCGCTCCATATGTCGACAGATTATTCATCTGGGATGGGGTTAGCCCATAAATCTTGAAGTCCAGCGTCGCTCGCACGTTGGCGACTTCCTGCGTTCTAAGTGAACACCGCAAACCTTTTACAGTCAGCGTATTTGACTGCGTGCCGCTGAACGTCTGACTCCCACCAAGTAGGAACGTTGCAGAGATGATCTTCCGTGTGAAAGCCATCAATGCGGGCCTTGTTCCGCCAATGCGACAAGG
>CAWKCV010000006.1:0-274471 GCA_963848205.1 uncultured Alphaproteobacteria bacterium
CAGACCATTGGAGCCACCGATCATGTCGAACGCCGCGTCGCGCTCGGGCTTGTCACACATCCTGTCTACGGCTTGGCTCGCCTCTCGCCGCAGATCGGCCATTCTGTCTATGCTGCTTTCCACTGGTCCACCTCTTCAATGCGCACGCCGGCTTTTTGTGCGCAAAAGTAGGTAACATGGCAGTTGTCGCGCCCGGCCGATTTGGCCGGGCGAGGCCTCATGCTGGCGGGAAAATCAGCTATTGACAGGTTTTGGCCTGGCCTACCTGGATTGGGCAACCTTGCTGTCCGGTCCTGCGATTTTTGAGCCCCGTCTTCTCGGGTTGTATCGCCTCGGCCCCGCGGCCGACCCGGCGGGAGCGGCAAGCTGCGGCGCTGACGGCGTTGCACCGTGACGGTCGGTGAAATACCGTGCGTTCCACCAGCTTCGCGCCGGCATCTGTGCCTTGCCGCCCTCCCCTCGGGAACCGGCGTGGCGACCTCTACGAAGTCCCCTGTCGCGCCTAAGGCTAGCGGCAGCGAGGTCCCGCCTCATTTGTTTCCACAAGCTTCAGCCCAACTCACCGCAAGGGCGAATGGATGTCCGGGTGCCACGATAGGTTCTCGCCCCAGCTTGTAGCCAGCCGTTCGGCGCGCACTCGAACAGCTGGCGGCGCATCAATTACGAAGAACGCCCGTGGCGAGTAGGGTCGCGCCCGGACCGCGTCGACCGTCGTGAAGCCAAGGGCGCGCAGCCTCTCCGCCCAGTGCGCCAGCTCGGTAAGGTGTCCACCCTTCATACGGGTGTGGTGATGGTACACCACGAGGGTTCGCCCCGGCCCGGCCAGCGCTCTCACCTCCGCCAGGGCGATGCACTTGCCGCCTGCCAGCGCGCCAGGGCTGAAGTTCGCTGTCTCAAGGCCGTTGTCAGGGTCAACGAACACGATGCTGCAGCCGGTCACTGCCTCTTGGACGCGGCGGAACCAGGCGGCGCGTGCCGCGCTCCTCTGCGCCGGGGTTCCCGAGGTAGGGATTACCTCGTCAGCGTACACGGCGTGCGGGATGAGCGCCGCGGCCTGCAGCGCCTGGACCCGCCGGGCGCCGGACGAAACGACAGCAATCAGGCTGTCGTAGAGATCAGGGTCATACGCCCTCCATTGGTCAGGGCGCTGAAGGTAGCCCACATGCCGCCCGTCACCGTTGTGGCCCTCGTCAGGGAAAAGCCACCAAGCCACCCCCAGCTTGTGGTCCGGCGCTAGCGCCCGGAGGAGGGCGAACTTGACGAAGTCCCCAATGTCGCCGGCGTAACGGTCCTGCATCCGACCAGAGTTCAACGACTGCGCTGCCGCGTCTAGTCGACAGACCTGTCGCGTTCCACAGGACGACCGTCATTTCGGCTGGGCCAGGCGTTCCGCCTCGGAACCTTCCCACGCTCTTCCCCCGAGGTAACCGGAGGGCATCTGTGGCCAACCGAAGCGATTGTGAGCGGCTCGCTCCAGGTATTTGTGGTCTAAAGGCCTGAAGCGTAACAAGAGCGGGCCACTTGTGCCGACTTCGCTGCTCCCATCTACCTATTCGTAGTCTGGTGCTCTATCCAATTGAGCTACGGGTGCCACGAGGAGGCGGCGATGTAGCCTAAGCGCCTCGGGGCCGCAAGCCCCGCGACGAGCTTGCGCCTGACGTGCGGCGTTCGGCAACGCGGTTCGGGCCTCACGGCTGCCTCGCATTCAAGATTGCCCTGGCCAGCACCCATGGCCACACTCTGCTTGCATGACGGATACGCCGGTCACTCAGGAGGGGCTTCGGGCCGATATCGGGCTGCGTAGCGCTGTTCTGCTGGTCATGGGCGGCGTGATCGGGGTAGGCATTTTCGTCAACCCGGCGGTCGTCGCGCACGATCTTCACTCGCCGGGACTGGTGCTGGCGGCTTGGGCTCTGGGCGGGGTTATGGCGCTGCTGGGCGCGTTCATCTACGCCGAACTGGCGGCCCGGATGCCAGCCACTGGTGGCGAATACGTGTATCTTCGCGACACCTATGGCAAACTGATCGGCTTCCTGTTCGGCTGGACGACGTTGCTCGTGGTGCAATCCGGCGGAATGGCGGCCGTCTCGATTGTGTTTGCCGACAACGTATTGCGTTTGCTGCCGGGGATTTTGCCTCGGAATCTGCTGATTGTGCTGACACTGGGGCTGCTGACGCTGACGAATTGTGCGGGCGTGCGTACCGGTAACCGCATACAGGCCTGCTTGGGCATTCTGAAACTGACCTGCATTGCGGCATTGATTTTCGCGGGCTTGCTCATCGCGCCTCTTGCACAGCCCGATGCCATCCAGAGTGCGCCCGACACATTGAAGTCCTTCGGCGCGGCGATGATTGCTGTCGTTTTCACCTATGGCGGCTGGCAGACGGCCAATTATGTTGCGGGAGAGGTGAGAGATTCGGTCAAGACGCTTGCGCGTGCACTGCTATTGGGCATGGCACTCGTCTGCATAGTATATCTGCTCATCAATATCGCTTGCCTTCGTGCTTTGGGGCCCGCGGCGCTCGCGGTCACGCACACGCCGGCGGCAGATCTGCTGCAGCGTGCCACGGGCCAAGTTGGCGCCAGCCTGGCCGCTTGCATAATCGCGTTGTCCGCGCTGGCCTATCTTGGTCAAGGCATGCTGACCGGCCCACGCGTGCTGTTCGCAATGGCGCGCGACGGATTGTTCTTTTCGTCGATGGCGCATGTGAACGAGACCAGCCGCGTGCCGGCTGCGGCCATTCTCTTGCAGGGCGCGTGGACTTCGGCGCTGGCGCTGACCGGCAGCTACGAGCAGATTCTAAGCTATGACGTTGCAACCAACTTCCTGTTCTTTGGCATCAGCGCCTCCTGTCTCTTCGTGCTTCGGCGGCGCGGCACACTGCCAAGTATATATCGGGCGCCGTTGCATCCTTGGAGCACCGGCGCGTTCATGTGTGCCTGTGCATGTATCGTCGCCGTCTCGATCTGGAACTACCCGATCAACAGCCTCGTCGGCTATGGCATAATGGCGGCCGGCATTCCGCCTTACCTTTATTGGCGTTACCGGAGATCGAACTCCGCATGATTAGGCAAGAACATTCGGCATGACCTACTCGGACTATATGCATTTCGCAAAGACTGGCGCGTCGGCGCGCTATAATCTCGCTTCCAGCGGCGTTGCCGATTGCACATTGGAGGAACTGGCGCTGGAGCCAGAACTCGCTCGCGCTGCATGGGCAAAATGCTTACGGCTACCCGCCGCTCATCTCGCATATCGCAGGCCGATTCAACGTCGATCCCACCTGCGTCGTCACCCCGGGCGGCGGTACATCGTTTGCAAACCACCTGGCACTCGCTGCCATTCTGGCCCCGGGCGACCACGTGCTGATCGAGCAACCGACGTACGCGCTGATTACCGACACACTTGCCTATTTGCACGCTGATGTAAGATTTTTCCTTCGTTCGCCCCATGCGAGATGGCAGATCGATCCAGAGAATGTCATTCGTTCGATCACGCCCCGCACGCGCCTTGTCATTCTGACGAATTTGCATAATCCGAGCGGTGATCTCACCGACGCCGATACGATCGACTTGATCGCGGGAGCCGCCGAACGGGTAGGCGCGCTATTGCTTGTCGACGAAGTCTATCGTGAACTGCTCTTTGCCGATGGTCGTGCCACAACCTCGTTTCGTCCGGATGGCAACATTGTCGTGACGAGCAGCCTGACAAAAGCTTATGGGCTGAGCGGACTTCGGTGCGGCTGGTGCCTGGCACCACCTCACTTGGCGGAACGAATGCGACGATTGAACGACCTGTTCGGCGTGTTACCGTCACATCCTGCCGAATGTATGGCGGTTGCCGCGTTCGAACGGCTGAGCGTGTTCAGGGCGCGCGCAACAAAGCTGATCAGCGCCAACCGTAACGCTTATGCGGAAATACTTGCCGACCATCCGGCACTCGAGCAATCGATATGCCAGCAAGGAACAACGATGTTTCCGCGATTGCGAATGGGGGATGGCGACGCGCTTTATGAACGCTTGATGTCTCGCTTCGAAACGAGCGTGGCGCCCGGCCGCTTTTTCGGCTGCCCTGCCCATGTGCGAATTGGCCTGGGCGGTGATGTCCAGAAATCGCGGGAGGGAATGGCCCGGCTGGCCGATGCGCTCTGCTAGGCTTGCATCTTTTCCAGCTCGCGCAACACTGCCTCTCCCATCACACCGGTTCCCACGCGCGCAGCGCCAGGAGCCATGATATCGGCTGTTCGCAAGCCATTGCCAAGAACACGAACGACAGCATGTTCCAGGTCCGCGGCGGTTTCCTCCATGTCGAAGGAATAGCGTAGCATCAACGCGAAACTCAGGATCTGCGCGAGCGGGTTGGCGACACCTCGGCCGGCGATGTCCGGCGCGCTACCATGGATTGGCTCGTACAAGGCGTGCCTGCGTCCATCGGGTTGAATGGCGCCCAGCGTGGCAGACGGCAGCATGCCGAGACTGCCGGTAAGTTGCCCTGCCAGATCGGACAACAGGTCGCCGAACAGATTTGTAGTGACGATCACATCGAACTGCAGCGGCTGCCGGACAAGCTGCATAGCGCAATTATCCGCAAGCACATGCGAGATTGCAATGTCGGGGTACTCGGCCTTCTGCAAGGCAGCCATTGTTTGACGCCAGAGCAGGCCACTTTCCATGACATTGGATTTTTCCACGCTAGCAACACGTTTGGCGCGCTTGCGTGCCAGCTCGAACGCTACACGGCCGACGCGCTCGATCTCGGAAGTGGTATAGACTTCCGTGTTCACGCCGCGCCGTGTGCCGTCCGCCAACGTCTCAATTCCACGCGGTTCGCCAAAGTAGATGCCGCCCGTGCTTTCGCGCACGATCATCAGGTCCAGGCCCCGGACGATCTCAGGCTTCAATGTGCTGGCCGATACGAGCGGATCATACACGATGGCCGGGCGAAGATTGGCAAACAGACCCAACTCACGACGCAAATTCAGGATGGCTATCTCAGGTCGCTTGTCGAAACCGAGGTGATCCCAAGCTGGGCCGCCCACCGCGCCGAACAGCACGGCGTCGGCTTCGCGCGCGAGCTCCAACGTGCTCTCGGCCAGCGGCACGCCACGCGCCTCGATCGATGCGCCGCCGACCAGATCTTCCTCGACTTCCAGTGCCACACCCTTCTTGCGAACGAGCCAGTCGATGACGCGCTTGACCTCGCGTGTGACCTCCGGACCTATGCCATCGCCAGGCAGGAGCAGCAGCTTTTTGGAACTGGCCATGAAGTCGTTCGCTCCTACGCGCCCTGAATAGTGGGTAGCCATGGCTGCGTTTGGCCGCGCCGTGCTTCGAACGCATCGATCACGGTCACGCGCTGCAGAGTCTGGCCGATTTCGTCCAGACCTTCGAGCAACATGTGCCGTTGCAGCGCATCGACTTCGAACGCCACTTCTTCGCCGTTCGGCCTGGTGACAATCTGGCGCGCGAGATCGACCGTCAAGCGCGCGTTTGCACCAAGCCTGGCGTCTTCCATCAGCAGATCGCATGTGGCACGCGGCAACGCGATCGGAAGAATGCCGTTCTTGAAACAGTTGTTCCGGAAAATGTCGGCGAAATCGGGCGCGATCACGCAGCGTATGCCGAAATCAAGCAACGCCCAAGGCGCATGCTCCCGCGAAGAACCACAGCCGAAATTTTCATGCGTAATGAGGATTTCGGCCTGACGGTAAGGCGGTGTGTTGAGAACGAATTCCGGCCGTTCGGCCCCTGCTTCGTCGTAGCGCAGCGTATCGAACAGATGCGCGCCGAGACCGCTGCGCTTTATCGTCTTGAGAAAACGCGCAGGAATTATCTTGTCAGTGTCGATATTGGCAGTCGGCAATGGCGCTGCAATACCTGTGAGAACCGTGAAAGATCGCATCAAGCAATCTCGCGCACGTCGGTCAGATGGCCGGCAATCGCGGCCGCGGCGGCCATGGCGGGCGAGAGCAAGTGCGTACGCCCACCGGGACCCTGCCGGCCTTCGAAATTGCGGTTCGACGTGCTGGCGCAGCGCTGGCCTGGCGTGAGCTTGTCGGGGTTCATGCCGAGACACATCGAGCAGCCCGGCTCGCGCCATTCGAAACCGGCATCGATGAAGATGCGGTCCAAACCTTCGGCTTCTGCCGCAAGCTTTACCAAGCCGGAACCTGGGACAACCATGACACGAACGCCGGGGGCCGCGTGCTTGCCACGCGCGATACTGGCGGCCGCACGCAAATCTTCGATACGCCCGTTCGTGCAGCTGCCAATGAATACTACATCGATCGGCAAGCCTTCAAGCCTCTGGCCCGGCGCCAATCCCATATAGTCCAGCATCCGCTGCATGTCCGCGCGCGTCGCTTCGCCTTCGCACTGCGCGGGGTCGGGCACGCAGTCCGTAATCGGACAAACGGCTTGCGGGCTTGTACCCCAACTCACCATCGGTGCGATGGAAGCGGCATCGAGCGTTACGGTTTTGTCGTAGACGGCACCAGGATCGGACACGAGCGTGCGCCAATAAGCGATGGCGTGGTCGAGCGCTTCTCCCGCGGGCGAAAAAGGCCGTCCGCGTAAATAGTCGAACGTCACATCGTCCGGCGCGATCATCCCGGCGCGCGCACCTGCCTCAATCGACATGTTGCACACGGTCAAGCGGCCGGCCATGTCCAGCGCGCGGATCGCCGTTCCCGTATATTCGATGACATGCCCGGTGCCGCCCGCGGTGCCAATCTTCCCAATAATTGCGAGCACGATGTCCTTGGCAGTCACGCCCCGGCCAAGGGTGCCGTCAACTTCCACACGCATGTTCTTTGCCGGCCGTTGCAGCAACGTCTGCGTCGCCAGCACGTGTTCGACTTCCGACGTGCCGATGCCGAACGCCAGCGCGCCCAGCGCACCATGTGTTGATGTGTGCGAATCCCCGCATACGATCGTCATGCCCGGCAGCGAAATCCCCTGCTCCGGACCGACGATATGCACGATGCCCTGACGCGCATCGAGAAGCGGAAAATACGGCACGCCGAATTCCGCAACGTTGCGCTCCAACGTCTCGACTTGCAGCCGACTCTCCGGCTCCGCAATCCCAAGACGCCGATCCGACGTCGGCACGTTGTGGTCGGTTACCGCGATCGTCGCATCCGGCCGACGCACCCGCCGACCCGCCGCACGCAAACCCTCGAACGCCTGCGGCGACGTCACCTCATGCACAAGATGCCGATCAATGTAGAGAACGCACGTGCCGTCATCGAGCCTCTCGACAACATGTGCATCCCAGACTTTGTCGAACAGCGTTTGCGACATGACGACCTCCTGCTGCGGGGTGGAAGGAAGGCCGGGGGCTCTGCCCCTGAACCCCGCTGGGGACTCGTCCCCAGACCCCATCTACCAAGGGAGGGTGCGAAGGAGGCGCACGCACCTTGGCAAAGATACGCGCCCCCCCTCCGCACCCTCCCTTAAGTAAAAGGCTCCAAGGACAAGTCCTTAGCGGGGGTTCAGGGGGCAGAGCCCCCCCGGCCTTCCACTCACTCCGCCGCAGCAGTGTCCTTCGGCAGTTCGCGGGCTTTTTCGGCGATGCGGGCGGACTTGCCGCGGCGGCCGCGGAGATAATACAGCTTGGCGCGGCGCACGTCGCCGCGGCGGACCACTTCGATTTCGGCGATCTGCGGCGAGTAGAGCGGGAAGACGCGTTCGACGCCTTCGCCGTAGCTGATCTTGCGCACGGTAAAGTTGCTGTTCAGGCCCCGGTTGCTGCGGGCGATGCAGACGCCTTCGTAAGCCTGCACGCGGGTGCGTTCGCCTTCGACAACCTTGACGGACACTTTCAGCGTGTCGCCGGGGGCGAAGGTGGGGACGGCGCGGGCGGCGGTGAGGCGGGCGACTTCCTCGGCCTCGAAGGTTTGCAGGATGTTCATGGGAGGGGTCCTCGGGGGTTGCAGTTTGATTACGGGCTGGCGGGTCGCGGGGCAACTTGCGCCGTGTGCGCAGCCCAGAGGTCGGGGCGGCGGGCGCGGGTGGTTGCCTCGGATTGGGTTTGGCGCCAGGCGGCGATGGCGGCGTGGTTGCCGGAGAGCAGCACGGGCGGAACAGCGCGTCCGCTCCATTCTGCTGGGCGGGTGTAGTGCGGATATTCGAGCAGACCGGCGGAGAAGCTTTCCTCGGTGGCGCTGTCGGCGTCGCCCATGGTGCCGGGGATAAGGCGGACAATGGCGTCGAGCAGCAGCATGGCGGGGAGTTCGCCGCCGGAGAGGACGTAGTCGCCGATGCTGATTTCCTCGGCGCCGCTGGCGTCGATGGCGCGCTGGTCAATGCCTTCGTAGCGGCCGCAGAGGAGGATCACGCCAGGGCAGGCAGCTAGACGTTGGGCGTCGGCCTGGGTGAACGGGCGGCCGCGCGGGGTGAGATAGACGATCGGTCGTGGCGCTTCGGTTTGGGCGGCCGCGAGGGCGGCGGTGACGACGTCGGGGCGCATGACCATGCCCGGGCCGCCGCCAAAAGGTGTGTCGTCGACGGTGCGGTGACGGTCGGTTGCGTGGGCGCGGATGTCGCGCGCATCCAGCGACCAGAGGCCGCTTTGGAGCGCGCGGCCGGCGAGGGATTGGCCGAGCGGGCCGGGGAACATGTCCGGAAAGAGGGTGAGGATGGTGGCGCGCCAGGTCATTCGGCGGCCTCGCGCAGCTCGATTTCGGTAGGCGGGACGACAGTCAGGCGATGGCCCGCGAGGTCGATGGTGGGAACGGCCACCTGGGTAAAGGGGACGACGAGCGAGGCGGCGCCGGGGCGGTCTATTTCCAGGCTGGGGCCGGCCCCGTAATCGTGCACGGCGAGGACGCGGCCGATCGGGGCGCCGGATTCGGTGTGCGCTTGCAGGCCGACCAAATCGGCAAGGTAGAACTCGTCGGTATCAGGCGCGGGCAGGCGATCGCGGTTCACGTGGAGGCGCGTGTTGACCAGGCGTTCGGCGGCGGTGCGATCGGGCAGCGGGCGGCCAGCTTCGTCGCGCAATTCGGCCACACCCTCGCTGCGCCAGGCGAGCGACCAGGCGCGGCCGGCATCGTCGAGCAGCGGAGCGTAGGTGGCCAAGTCGGACGGGTCCGCGGTGTAGCTGTGCACATGCACGAGCCCGCGCACGCCATGCGGCCGGCCGACAACGCCCATCAGGATACGCTGGTCCGTCACCTTAAAAATCAGGTGGCGGCAGCGGCGGCAGCCGCCTTCGCGCGTTCCTGCGCCTTCTTCTTCGGCGCGGATTGCACAGGCTGGTCGTGATAGACCGGCTTTGCAATCATGCCGGCGTGGCCAAGGAACTTGGCAACGCGCTCGGTGGCGATGGCGCCGTTGTCGAGCCAATGCTTGATGCGCTCGCCGTAGAGGCGGATGCGCTCGTCGTGCTCGGCGGGGAGCATCGGGTTGTAGCTGCCGACTTTTTCGATGAAGCGGCCGTCGCGCGGGGAGCGGCTGTCGGCGACGACGATGTGGTAGTAGGGGCGCTTCTTGGCACCGGCACGGGCTAGGCGGATTTTGAGGCTCATTCTACGACTTTCAGAAAGTAAAAGTAGGGAAGCGGTTCTTTTCTTCAGAAAAGAAGGCCTTTGTTGGCATCATCGATAACCACGCGGACGTTGCGGCTGAGCCTGCGGCATCAGCGCGCCGATGCCACCACGCATCAAACCCTTCTGACCCAGCTTGCCCATGCGCTTCATCATCGTGCTCATGTCGTCATACTGCTTGAGCAGCTTGTTGACGTCCTGGACCGTCACGCCACTGCCGGCCGCAATGCGCTTCTTGCGGCTGGCTTTGATGATGTCGGGCGTGCGGCGTTCCTTCACCGTCATCGAGCCGATGATTGCTTGCTGGCGCTTGAAGATGCTCGTGTCGATGTTGGCGTTCTCGATCTGCGCCTTCATCTGGCCCATGCCGGGCAACATGCCGAGTATGTTGCTCATGCTGCCCATCTTGCTGATCTGCTTCAGCTGGGCGGCGTAATCCTCGAGCGTGAACTGGCCGCGCATCATGCGCTTGGCGAGGCGCTCGGCTTCGTCCTGGTCGATCGTCTCGCTGGCGCGTTCGACCAGGCCGACGATGTCGCCCAAGCCAAGGATGCGGCCGGCTACGCGTTCGGGGTGGAATTCTTCCAGCGCGTCTATCTTCTCGCCGCTGCCGGAGAACTTGATCGGCGCGCCGGTCACCTGGCGCATCGAGAGGGCCGCGCCACCGCGCGCATCGCCGTCCATGCGGGTGAGCACGATGCCGGTCACGCCCAACGTTTCGTTGAACGCACGCGCGGTCTGCACCGCGTCCTGGCCGGTCATCGCGTCGACGACGAGCAGGGTTTCGACCGGGTTGGTGGCCTCGCGGATTTCGCGGACCTCGTTCATCAGCGCCTGGTCGATCGAGAGACGGCCGGCGGTGTCGAGGATCACCACGTCGAAGCCTTCGCGCCGCCCCGCCTCCATCGCGCGCCGCGCAATCTGCACCGGCGTCTGACCCGTCACGATCGGCAGGCTCGCCACCCCCGCCCGCTCCGCCAGCTGCGCCAGCTGCAACTGCGCAGCCGGCCGCTGCGTGTCCAAACTCGCCAGCAGAACCCGCTTCTTCTCGCGGTTCGTCAGCCGCAACGCGAGCTTGCCGCTCGTCGTCGTCTTGCCCGAACCCTGCAAACCCACCATCAAGATCGGCACCGGTGGTGCCGCGGCCAAATTCAGCGGCACCGCACCGGCGCCACCCAGCGCTTCCACCAGCGCATCGTTGACAATCTTCGCCACCTGCTGCCCGGGCGACACCGCCGACAGCACCTCGGCGCCCACCGCCCGCTCACGCACGCGGGCGACAAAATCCTTCACCACCGGCAGCGCCACATCGGCGTCCAGCATGGCCAGGCGCACTTCCCGCAGCGCCTCGGTCACATCCCCCTCGCTCAGCGCCCCGCGTTTGCGGAGCCCGTCGAAGATCCCGGTGAATTTGTCCGACAGCGCGTCGAACATAATGGGTAGCACCCTCCGCAATGGGTTACGCGCCGCTGCGCGAACACTCGCGGGGCGGCGTAGCCCCCACGTCAGGCGGGGACCGGAGACATATGTTCCCGGATAGCCGGCTGTGTGCCCGAACAAACCAGCCAAAGTCAACCAGCAGCCTTCTCCCGGGCGGTTCTGGTCCGCTTCACACATTGTTAACGCCACCGCCCGAGAATGCACGCCACATCCCCTCCAGGACGGCCGACCCATGCATTCCCCCGGCGCGCAGCCGCCATCCTGCCCCGAATCGGCGGTGACGGACGACCGGGCGAGACTGCTCTACGCCTATGGCGTCAACGGCGTGCTGGTGACCCTCGTCGCATGCTGCTTCCTCATCATGATGGTCCACACCCCCCGCCATCTGAACCTGGAGGCCGCCTGGCTCGGTGCGATGCTGTCGGTGCTGGCGCTGCGCGGGATCGACATCGCCATCCTCCAGCCGCGGCGCCCGAAAGCCGGCGGTGGGCGCCGGGACATCCTGCGCTTCAGCGCCGGCACGCTCGCCGTGGGCGTGATTTGGGCCGCCTACCCGATCCTGTTCTTCCCCTGGCTGAGCGTCGCAGGGCGAACCGCGAGCGCGGTGGTGCTCGCCGCATTAGCCGGCGGCAGCGCCACCGTGCTCGCGCCCTGCTTTCCGCTGGCTGTGCTATACGGGTCGCTGCTGTTGGCAGTGCCTGGCGTCATGTTCTTCATGGTGCCCGGGCGGGAGAACGTGTTCCTCGGCTCGCTCGCGCTGGCGATGCACCTGTTCCTTGCCCTGTCGTCCCGCGTGGCCCACCGCTCGGTCGTGACCGCACTGCGGCTGAGCCGGGCGAACGAGGCGCTGACCTCGCTGGCCGAACGCCAGCGCCAGGAAACGCTCGAAGCCAACGCCGCGCTGACGCACGCGCAGGCCGCACTCGCGGACGTCAACGCCAACCTCGAAGACCGTATCGAGGCACGCACGCGCGACCTGGCCCATGAAGTGACGGAGCGCCGGCGTTACGCCGAAGCGCTGGCAACACTGGCCAGCACGGACCCGCTGACCAGCCTGTATAACCGCACCACCTTCGCCGAAAAGCTGGCCTGCCTGCTCGCCGATGCGGAGACAGCCGGAACCGGCCTGGCCGCCTTGTTTCTCGACCTCGACAACTTCAAGCAGATCAACGATGTGCGCGGCCACGCCGTGGGCGACTGCGTGCTGCAGACGGCGGCGCATCTGTTGCGCAGAACCGCCAACGAGGGCGCCCTGATCGCGAGATGGGGCGGCGACGAGTTCGTCATCGCCATGCCGTGCCAGGCCGGAGGCGCGGAGGCGCTGGCTTTGGGCCAGGCGTTGCGAAGCGCCCTCGAAGTGCCGCTGCAAGCGGGGTTCGACGCGGTGAACCTCGATGTCACCATCGGCATCGCCATGTTCCCGCAGGACGGGCGCACCCAGGATGAGCTGATCCGCGCCGCCGACGTCGCGATGTACGAGGCCAAGAAAGAGGGCAAAGGCCGTATCAAGCTCTACGACCGCGCTCTGGCCGACAACATGGCCGAACGCCACATACTCGAACAGGCTCTGCGCCACGCCATCGGCAACGGCGAATTCAGCCTCTATTTTCAGCCGATCGTGTCTGTGCGTGACGGCCGGTGCGAGGCGATGGAAGCCTTGCTGCGCTGGAACCACCCGACGCGCGGGCCGGTGGGGCCTGCCACCTTCATCCCGATCGCCGAGCAGTCCGGGCAGATCTTCGGCATCGGCCGTTGGGTGCTGTTCGAAGCGTGTCGTATCGCCGCCGGCTGGAGGGGCGAGGCCCCGGCGGTGACGGTCAACGTGTCCGTGGCACAGGTGCTGTCCGGCACGTTGCTCGACGACGTGGCGAACGCTTTGCGCGAAAGCGATCTGCCCCCCGAGCGCCTGCAGATCGAGATCACCGAAAGCATGTTCCTGAGCGACCATGTGCGGGTGACGCCGATCTTCAACGCCTTGCGTGCCAAAGGCATCAAGATCCTGCTCGACGATTTCGGCACCGGCTTCTCGTCGCTGGCCTATCTCGGCAAACTGCCGATCGACGTCATCAAGATCGACCAGAGCTTCGTGCAGACGGCCGAACGTGATGGCTACGCCGTCATCGGCGCCATCCTGTCGATCGCGCGCGCAATGAGCCTGCAAGTCACTGCCGAAGGCGTGGAGACGCAGGCGCAGCGCAACGCACTCTCGGTGCTCGGCGTACACCGTCTGCAAGGCTACCTGATCAGCCGGCCAATGCCCCACGCATCGGTCGCCGACTGGCTGACGATGGCGCGCGCCGCCTGAACGGACCACGCCCGCCCTGAAAGCTGGCCGTCGGATTTCAACGCGCCCACCAGCAAACCAGCCCGAGCGGGCCTGCGTTCCCGATCCTGAAAGACATCAACGGGGATCGCCAGCCGGCCGCAGGAACGCAGCTGGCGCGCGCGCGACACGGGAGCAGAGTGGCCAACGCCCATCCATCCTCTACAAAATCGCCGCTTGCCGCCGGACAGCACCGTTCCCCGAACACGCGCACCGTAACCCCGAACACCAGCCCCGAATGCCATCCAGGAGCGGCCTCATGCAGATTTCGGACATCCTTGCCCGCAAAGGCACGGCGGTCACCTCCGCCCAGGAAGACGACACGCTCGCGACGTTGTCCGGGTGCTCGCCGAGAAGCGGGTCGGCGCTGTGGTGGTAATGAACGATGGCAAAAGAACATGGCGGGCATCTTCTCTGAACGCGATCTCGTCAACGCACTCGCGCAGCACGGGCCCGAGATGCTCTCCCATGCACGTCAGGAACTCATGACCCGGCATGTGCTGACCTGCACCCCTGAGGACCGCATAGATGCCGTCATGGCCCGGATGACGCTAACCGCGTGCGCCATCTGCCCGTGCTGCAAGCAACGACGAACTCGCCGGCATCGTCAGCATTGGCGACCTGGTCTTCCAGCGGCTTAGCGAGAAGGAGCTAGAAGCCGGCGTGTTGTTGGACCTCTCGCGCTTGCGCGGGTAGGCGCCGCTCAGTTCTATCTGCGCGGGAAATCTGATCGCAAAACCTGTCTGCGTCTGGCGCGTCTGTTCTGCAACAGAACGAGGCGTGTCGAATGGGTGGTCGGGTTCAACGTTCAGTCGTTTTCGCCGCAGTGATCTTCGCTACAGGCGCGCTCACATGGCGAGCGGGGGCACAAACCACGGGTACGCCGGCCACCTCGCCTGCTGCTGCGGGGCCTGCCAAAGTCGGTGTGGCTTCGGTTTACTCGCCGAAACTGTCCGGCCGCCACATGGCGGACGGTGAACGTTTCCACAACACGGGAACCGCGGCGGCGAGCCGGGATCTGCCATTGGGCACCAAGGCGCAGGTGACGAATTTGGCGACCGGAAAGTCCGCCATCGTCACCATCAAGGATCGCGGGCCGTTCCATGCGGGTCGCAGCCTCGACGTCTCCAAGGCGACCGCCAATCAGATCGGCATCACGCACAGGCAAGGGGTGGCACCTGTCGAAATAACGCCGGTAGCCATCCCGGCGAAGACCACCAGCCGCTGAACAGCGAAATTTGGCCGCATGGCCGGCCGCTTCAGCTTCCTGCGCCCGCATTGCGTATGTCGCCCGCCAACTGATCCGACATCCGGCCCAGCAACTCGCTGAGCGATGCCGCAAGGTTGCCGGCGCCGGCGCCGGCTGGTGCGGCCATCATCGAGACGTGGCGGGTGGATAACGGTTTGTGCGTGGTGCCCAGTTCGACGACCACTTCCGCGGTAAGCACCGCCTGGCCGGTAGCGTCCGCATCGAAACCCAATATGTCCACTTCCACGCGCATGGTGGGATCGGCGGAAATGGCGCCTGCCTCAGTATAAATGCTGCTGCCCGGGAGGCGTTGCGACAGGTCCTGGGCGAGAATGCGGCCGATCATGTCACCGAGCGGTTCGGCCCAGCGCACCTGGCTGTTCACTGCAAGACGATAATCAGCGGATTTCAGCACGATGTCGGACCGGTCGAGATAGCCGGCGAGACCGGGACGGCGGATCTCCACGTTGATCTCCGGGCCGGGCCGGGGTGTGCCGGGGTTGGCTGTCAGCACGTAATACGTGGGGTCGGGCGAGCTGCAGCCGCTCAAAGCCAGCAGCAAGGCGCCGGCACATGCAAAGGCGTGTCTCATCGCTCTCCTGCCTGGCCGGTCCGGCCGCGTATCAGGGCTTCCGGATGGCGACCCAAATAGTCCGCCAACAGGCGTATGCTGCGGGCCGCGTCGTTCACCTGGTCCAGCAGCCGGCTGATGTTGCGCTGGAAGTCGGAATTGCCGCCGTAACCGCTTTCGCCCAAAGCCGCGTTCGCGTGCTCCACCGCCTGCTGCAATTGCTCGCTGATCTTCGGAAGCCGTTGCAGCACCGGCGTCATCCCCTGATCCGTATGCCGCACCAGATGCTGCACATCGGTGAGTGTCTCGCGCAATTTCTGCAAAGCGAGCTGCACATCGGGTCCGCTGACCGTGCGATTGACCGACGCCAGTGTCTCGTTGAGGTTGCGGCCGATATCCTCGAACGGGATATGGTCGATCTTGGTCGCGATATCGCTCAGCGAGGACGTGATATTGTCGATACCGCCGCCCTGGCTCGGCATCACCAACGCATCGCCCTCATGGCCGATTTCAGCGTGCGGCGCGTTGGGCACGTATTCCAGCGAGATGGATTTCTGGCCGGTGATGAAACTGCTCGATTCCAGAACAGCGCGCATGCCCTGGCGGACCAGGGCGCTCGTGACCACCTCAGGGTCTGCCTCGCGATTGACGGCGTCGTCAGCGAATACGCGCTCCGGCTGGAGCGAATAGGTGACGCGCGCGCGCGCCAGTCCATGGTCCTTGTCGAGAATGAGTTTCACGTCTGTCACGACGCCGATCTGGATCCCGAACACGACAACCGGCGAACCGCGAGCAAGCCCGCTGACGGAACTCGTGAAATAGGTGACGAACGAGAGTTGTTTGGTGAAGCCGGCCGCGTCCGCGTCCGATTTCGAGTCGAACAGCACGAACTTCGCGTTGGGCGGGCTGGGTGGCGTCAGGTCGCGAACATGGGGCGTGTCGAACGCGACGCCACCGGACAGCAACGCCTGTAGCGACTCGACTTCGACATGCACGCCCTGCCCGCCGAGGCTCACGGAAAGTCCGGACGCATTGTAGAAATGGGTATTCTGATGAACGAACTTGTCGAACGGCTGGCGCACGAAAATGCTGATATTGACCGGCCCCAGCCCGTCGCCCAAATCGTAGCCGAGCACTTCGCCGACGGTCACGTCGCGATAAAACACTGGCGCGCCAGGGCCGAGCGAGCCGAGCCGGCCGGCACGCAGCGCGTAGTTGGTGCCCGGCTCGTCGGATCGCATGCCGGGCGGCTCTTCGAGGCCGACGAACGCGCGTTCTGACTCTCCGCCCGGCGTGCCCGGATCCACCTCGATATAGGCGCCAGACACCAGCGTCTCGAGCCCTGAGATATTGCCCGTCGACAGGCGTGGCCGCACGACCCAGAACCGTGCGTGGTTGGTGAGTATCTTGGCACCTTCGCGGTTCATCCTGACCGCGACGATGACGCTCTTCAGGTCGCCGGACAGGCGCACGTCCTCGACCATGCCGAGCGGCACCGCCTTGTGTGTCACCTGGGTCTGCTGGGCCGAGATGCCACTGCCGGTCTTGAACGAGAGCGTGATCAGCGGGCCGCGATCGGCCAGCGTGGTGATGACCAGGTAAATCGCGATGCCGCCGGCAATGATCGGGATGAGCCAGATCAGCGAGAAGCGTCGCCGGCGGCGCACCACGGCATCCGGCACGCGGTCGTTCTGCCCGCTCATGCCGCGTGTGCCCGAGCCGGCGCTCGCGTTTCATCAAGACCCTCGGCATCCACATTGTGGCCGGCGGCGATGGCGGCATCCCACATCAGGCGCGGATCGAAGCTGGCGGCGGCAAACATCGTCAGGACCACGACACCGGCAAACGCGATGGCGCCGATGCCGGGCAGCACGAGAGCGATAAAGCCGAGGCGGACCAAAGCCACAAGGATCGTCAGCATGAACACGTCGATCATGGACCAGCGGCCGATCGAGTCAACGAAGCGGTAAAGCCGCGTGCGGTCGCGCAGGCGCTTGGGGGAGCCTTCGCCCGTCATGACCAGCATGATCGTGAGAGCGGCCAGCTTCATCAAAGGCACGACGATGCTGGCGAGCAAAACCAGCAGGGCGAGCGGATACATCCGGTCCTGCATCAATTCGATCACGCCGCTGATGATGGTCGAGGGCTCGCCCCGGCCGAAGCGGATCAACGTCAGGATCGGGTAGATGTTGGCCGGGATATAGAGGGCAGCCGCGGCGCCCACCAGGGCCCAGCTTCGGTTGACGCTGTAAGGTTTGCGAACGCGCAACCGGCTGCGGCAACGCGGGCAGCGGCTGCGTTCGCGGGCGCGCGTGACCAGCCGGCAGCAATCGCACCCGATCGGCCCGTATTGCGGCTGCGGTGGAAGCTCGACGCTGAGACCACGCGCTTCCACCGCTTCCCAGACCGCCTCGTGATCGAGCTCCACGTCGGCCGCGATCATGCACAGCATAACGCCGCCCAATGCGAACAAGGCAGGCCCAACCTCCACCGTCGCGATCGCTTGCAGGCGGGTGTAGGCGACGAACGAGCCGAGCAGGAACACCTCGACCATCGACCAGGGCCGCAATGCCTCCACCCAGGAAAACAGGCTGGGCAGGATGCGCGGCGGATGCGGCACCCGAAGGCCGATCAGCACGGCCAGTGCCAGAAGCAATTGGAGCACCGGTATGACGACCAGCGTGGTCAGGACGACGACGCTGATTTCCCATTCGCCATGTGTGCCTAGCTGGCTCGGGCCGGTGAACAGGGTCGCCTGATATAGACGGCCGACGGACCGCAAGCCCAGAAACGGCAGCGGAAAGGACAGGATAAGCAGCACGAAAGCGCCGACATAGCACCAGAGAGCGCGGTTGAGGCTGTCGCGATGCGTCTTGCGCAGCAAGGCACTGCACCGGCGGCAATAGGCGGCATCGCCGGGCGCCAGGGGCTGGAGGGTCTGGAACAGGCCGCAATCCTGGCATTCGCGCAGCATGCCACCGCGGGTTTCTTCAGGGTCGCTCATTGGTCGATGTGTAAAGCCCGCGGGTTGCGAGGAAGCAAGCAGTCCTTTTTTTGAAAAATGGACCAAAAAGCTCTCATCCAGCTGTCGCGTGCTCATCCCGGAGTCTGCGACAGCTTGATAGAAGTCTTTTGCTTCTTCTCTTCAGAAAAGAAGGCCTCCCTTCCTCCCTTCCTCAGGCCGCCGGCTCGCGCACCAGCCCACGCGGCGGCGGCTTGCGTATCGCCGACAGCAGCGCACGCACTTCGGCGCGCGCCGCGATATGGCTCATGCCGAGCTGTATCTGCAGGCCGGCCTCGCGCACGTCCATCAAGGTCAAGCCCTGAAGATAGAGCTCACGGAAGATCACCCGCTCGCCGAAGCCTTTTACCGTGCGAAAGCCGATGCGTTTGGCCAGCGTCTCCAACGTGGTGCCCACGTCGCGCTTGTTGCGCATTTCCGTGCTGCCCATGCGGTTGCGCATGACGATCCAATCGATACGGGTCCGGTCGCGCGCGAAACGCCGCTTGCGGGCCTCCCACACCATCTCGCTGTAAATGCTCGGGTTGATGACGGCGTGATTATCTGGGTCCACGCGGGCGAGCATGGCAAAATCGACGAAACTGTCGTTGATGGGCGTGATCAGCGTGTCGGAGGCGGCGTGGGCCAGGCGGGCGAGATTGGTATCGGCGCCCGGGCAGTCGATGACGATGATCTCGCAAGTAGCCGACAGACGCGCCAGCGCGCCCTCGAACGCGGCGCGCTCCTCGGCTTCGGCATCGGCCCTGCTGTCGAGCTCACTGCGGAACACGCTTTCGGACTGCGGGATAGGCAGCTCGACCTGATGACGCTCGGCATAGGCGTGGCGCGAGGCGAGATAGCCGGAAAGTGTGCCCTGGCGTGCGTCCAGATCGATCGTGCCGACGCCGTAGCCGTCGCGCAGAAGGCCGACGACCAGGTGCATCGCCGTGGTGGATTTGCCCGAGCCGCCCTTCTCGTTGCCCAGCACGATCACGTGGGCGCGCTGCTGGAACGTGACGCTGGACAAGTTCGAGGCACCCCTTTCGGCCATGCGCGCTTATGACGCGAGCTTCGGAGTCTGTTCAAGCAAGGCGGCGGCCAGCGCCGCTTCGACCCCGCCGCGCGGTTGCGGCAGGCCGGCGGCTTCTGTATGACCGGGGTCGCACAGCGCCGGCGTAGCTCAGGGGTAGAGCAACTGATTCGTAATCAGTAGGTCCGCGGTTCGATTCCGCGTGCCGGCACCAGCGAACTCAGCCAGTCGACACACTTTTCATCACCCGAAAACGCGGAGGCGTCTGGGGTAACGATAGGCGGCCGAAATCGGGTTCGATAGCATCGGCCCAAGCTGCCTTGCCGCCTGCTTTGTCTTTGTCCGACAAGCTGTCGAGGATATCATCGCCCGGTCAGGCGGCCTCCGTAGCACCCGCGGTCGATGACCTGAGTGAGGCGTTCTCCCTCAGTCGCCGCAGCATGCGGCGACGCCAATGCGTCGCCAAAGTTAGCCCCGGCTGGACCTAGCCGCCCGACGAATGGTAACATCATCAAGACGGCTGTTCAGGTGTGATACCCAATCAGCGTACCGCCATTCCCATCCGTTCCGAGCACAGCGAAATTGTGGAGTGCCGCCTGGGATGGGGCAAACTTGATAGCGCTCGTGTTCGTGCCATCGGTGACTGTCAGCGTGTTGCTGGCAAAGCTTAGCGCGTGAATGGTTGCGGCAGACACATTCTTCAGGTCGATGATATCGCCCACCGTCCAGTTCTTTATCGTGTCGCCATTCAGCCCGGCTGCCGTATCGGCGAATGTGTCGTTGCCTCCCGTAAAGCCCATGAGTGTGTCGTTGCCCAGCCCGCCGGTCAGCGTCTGCGTGCCGCCGAGTGCGGTGATCGTGTCGTTGCCCGCACTGCCGATGGCGGTGATAAATCCCATTGCGGACAGTTTGAGTGTTCCGGCCGCGTCCAACTGAACCGTGATGTTCGTGTCTGCGGCATTCAGCGTCGCGGTGCCACCGCCCGTGATCTCCAGCAACGTCGTGCTCGAGCTATTGCCGACCACGGCCCCACCGGCGGCTGCAGCCGTGCCGCGCACCAGTGCCATGCCGGTGCCTGCGGTCACGCTGTTCGCGCTGCCGCCGAGATTGATCGTGTCATGGCCGCCCGCCAGGATCAGCTTGTCTGAGCCGGACGCCAGATTGTAGGTGTTGGTGCTGCTGCTGCCGTAAATCCGTATCGTTTCCGCATTGTTGTTGCCCGCGGCCGCATTGCCGGCAGCCACATTCAGCGTCTCGTCGGCACCGTCCGTCATCAGGATCGTCTGCACCGTGCCGGCCAATGTGCCGCTTGCGGCTTGGCCCTCGCTCGCGTTCAGCGTCGGGATGTTGGCAAAGACGCGGAGGGCGTTGACGTCGAAGGTGCCGCCGCCGATCAGGTTCACGCTGTTGGCGCCATTGCCGCCGGTGAGTTGGTCGCGGCTGTTCAGCGAGCCGGCCGTCGCCTGGAAGATGTCGCCGCGCCCGTCCGCACCGAGGATGACGTTCGGTCCGCTATCCAGCGTGTAGGTGGTGAAGGTGCTGGGAGTGACAGTCCCTGTGATCGTCAGCGTCTCGGTCGTCAGCGCGCCGGAATAGCCCGAGGCGTTGGTGCCGGTGCTGGAGAGCACGACAGTTTCGCTGAAAGTGCCGACCGTGCTGGTGGAGAGCGAGACGATTTGCGCGTGCTCGTCCTGGCCCGCGCCAAGACCGCCGAAGGTGCCGAAATTGCTGTTGGTGAACCCGGCTGCACCGGCGCTCGTCAGTGTGCCGCCGAGCAGGTCGGCCAAGCCGGACGCTGCGTTGAGCACGCCCAGACTGACCGATAACGCCGAAGCGCCTTGCACGACGCTGCCGAGGTTGAGCGTCTGGCTGACGCTGGTGCCGGTCAGCGCCGGCCCGGACGGATCTTCGAAGGCGGCCAGCGCGTAATTGTCGACGGTTGCCAGCACGGTGACGGTCTGGCCGGTGAGCGAGGTGGTGCCCAGGCCGTCACCGATCGTAGTGCCGTCGGAGGCGAGGTTCAGTGTCGCGGTGCCCGTGTAGGCGCCGGTGACGGCCGTGTTGACGCCAAGTATCAGCGTGGCCACGTCCGTGCCGCCGGCGAGCAGGCCGGTGATGCTGCCGCTGGTTGAAAGGCCCGCGCTGGCGCCGCTCAGTCCCGCATCCAGCGCTTCGCTGTATGGGCCTGACGCCGCGCCGTTTGTCAGCGCGAGCGCGCCATTGGCCAGCGTGCTGGCGTGGATGACGCCGAGGTTGAGCGTGCCCGCGTTGCTCGCCTGGCCTACCGCGTAGGCGTAGTTCGCGCCGGTGACGCTGATGGTTTGGCCGGCCAAATTCGTGGTGCCCAGCCCGTCGCCGATGACGGTGCCGTCCGAGGTCAACCCGAGCACCAGGTTGCCGGTGATGGCGCCGGAGGCGGCCGCCGTCTCGCCGATCTTCAGCGTGGTCCCGTCCGTGCTGCCGGCCAGCAGGCCGGAGATGGTGCCGGTGGCGGTCAGCGCGCCGCTGGCCACGACGCTCGCATCCAGCGCCTCGCTGTAGGCTCCGGCGGTGGCCGAGTTGGTGAGGCCGAGCGTCTGCGCCGCCACGATGTCGCCCACATGGTGATTGCCGAAGGCGATCACGGTCGAAGCCGGCGTGGCGGCGGCAAGGTTGAAATACGTTCCGGTGATGCTGACGGCCTGGGTGCCCAGCGTGGTGGTGCCAAGCCCGGACGTGCCGGCGCCGTCGGAGACGTAGGTGAGCGTCGCCGTGCCCGACGCGACGCCCCCGGTCGCAGGGCTGAGCCCCACGCTGAGGCTGACACTGTTGCTCGCGCCCGCGCCAATCAGGCTGGCACTGCCGGTCGCCGTGGCGCTGCCGCTGGTGCCGGTGAAGGCGGCGTCCAGCGCTTCGGTATAGCCGCCGGTGGCGGCGGCGGTGTTGCTGACAGTCAGCAAGGCGCTGGTCTTGTCGCCCACATGATGGTTGCCGAGCGCGACAGCGCTGCTGGCGAGCGTGCCGGCGGCATAGGCATAGACCGCACCGTTGAGATTGACCGTCTGGGTCGCGAGCGGGGTGTTGCCGCGTCCGTCCACGCCCGAGCCGTTGCTGGCCAGGGTGAGCGATGCAGTGCCGGTGAGGCTGCCGGCCGTGGTGGTGTTGAGCACCGCCTTCAGCGCGGTCGAGTTGCTGGCGCCGGCAGCGATACCGTTGATCGCACCCGACGCGGTGAAGCCGGCGGTCGCGGCACCGAGACTTGCGTTCAGTTTTTCGGAGTAGCCGTCCGCGGTGGCGATGTTGCTCACCGTCAGCGTCAGGGTGTTGCCGCTGCTGTCGCCCACATGATGGTTGCCGAAAGCAAGCGGCTCCGGTGTGTGACTGGCCACGGCCGAGCGGTCGATGCTGACCAGGCTGCCGCCACTGCCGTCTGCCTGGATGCTGGCGACGAAGCCGTTCAACCCTGCCGACGTGAAGGTGTAGGTGGATGACGCGGTGACCACTTTGAGCGTGGTGCCGGTGATGGTGGCGCTGCTCGCCGTCAGCCCGGTGAAGTCCAGCCGGTCGCCTGCGCTGAAGCCGGTCAGGGCGCGCGAGATCGGCGCGTCCTGCTTCAGCGTGGCACCTGCGCCGCCTTTGAAGGTGATGGCCTGTGTGAGCGGGGCCGCCCCGATCTCCAATGTCGCGCCCGCATCGATCCGCAGCGTGCCGGTGCCGGCGATGGCGCCCAGCACCAGCGTGCCGCCCGCGGCCTCGATCGTGCCGGTGTTGGTAACCGCGATCCGGCTGTCGAGGCTACTGACGCCTGTCCCGGTCCGGACCAAAGCGCCGTTATTGATAAAGCTGTCGGTGCCGCCAGCGACCAGGCCGAAACCTGCATCCGGACCCGCCAGGGTGAAGCTGCCGCTGTTGACGATGGTGACGGTGGCACCGTCCACGCCGGGCGTGTTCAGGTTGCCCGCGCCGGCATCGACCACGGTGCCGGTATTGACCCAGGTGCCGCCCTGCAGCGCGATGGCCGGGCTGCCGCCGAGATCGGCGATGGTGACCGCGCCGCTCGTCGTCAGCGTGCCGGGACCGTCGAGGATGGCCCCGCCCTGGATATTGCCGATCGTGACCGGGCCCGACAATGTGAGGTTCGCGCCGGCGACGACAGCCAGGTTGGCGCTGTCGTTGATCAGCACGGAATCAGTGATGCTGGCCGTAGCGGTCGCCGTCAGCAGGCCGGACAGGTAACTCGGGTCGCCGGTCACCGCCAGCGTGCCGGTGCCGGCGAGCCCGGTGGTGGTGAAGCTGCCGAGGCCCAAAGCGAGCGTGCCGGCACCCGACAGCGTGCCGGCGAGCGAGCCACCCTCACGCCTGAACTCAAGCGTGCCCGCGCTTACGTTGACCATGCCGGTGGTGTTCAGCGCAGCTTCGACAAACGTCGTGCTGCCGGCGGGGCCGGTGCGGAGCAGCGTGCCGGTATTGCTGAAGATGTCGGTGCCGTTCGCCTGTTCAGTGAAGCCCGCATCGGCTCCTGAGAAGGTGAAGCTGCCGCTGTTGACGATGGTGACGGTGGCACCGTCCACGCCGGGCGTGTTCAGGTTGCCCGCGCCGGCATCGACCACGGTGCCGGTATTGACCCAGGTGCCGCCCTGCAGCGCGATGGCCGGGCTGCCGCCGAGATCGGCGATGGTGACCGCGCCGCTCGTCGTCAGCGTGCCGGGACCGTCGAGGATGGCCCCGCCCTGGATATTGCCGATCGTGACCGGGCCCGACAATGTGAGGTTCGCGCCGGCGACGACAGCCAGGTTGGCGCTGTCGTTGATCAGCACGGAATCAGTGATGCTGGCCGTAGCGGTCGCCGTCAGCAGGCCGGACAGGTAACTCGGGTCGCCGGTCACCGCCAGCGTGCCGGTGCCGGCGAGCCCGGTGGTGGTGAAGCTGCCGAGGCCCAAAGCGAGCGTGCCGGCACCCGACAGCGTGCCGGCGAGCGAGCCACCCTCACGCCTGAACTCAAGCGTGCCCGCGCTTACGTTGACCATGCCGGTGGTGTTCAGCGCAGCTTCGACAAACGTCGTGCTGCCGGCGGGGCCGGTGCGGAGCAGCGTGCCGGTATTGCTGAAGATGTCGGTGCCGTTCGCCTGTTCAGTGAAGCCCGCATCGGCTCCTGAGAAGGTGAAGCTGCCGCTGTTGACGATGGTGACGGTGGCACCGTCCACGCCGGGCGTGTTCAGGTTGCCCGCGCCGGCATCGACCACGGTGCCGGTATTGACCCAGGTGCCGCCTTGCAGCGCGATGGCCGGGCTGCCGCCGAGATCGGCGATGGTGACCGCGCCGCTCGTCGTCAGCGTGCCGGGACCGTCGAGGATGGCCCCGCCCTGGATATTGCCGATCGTGACCGGGCCCGACAATGTGAGGTTCGCGCCGGCGACGACAGCCAGGTTGGCGCTGTCGTTGATCAGCACGGAATCAGTGATGCTGGCCGTAGCGGTCGCCGTCAGCAGGCCGGACAGGTAACTCGGGTCGCCGGTCACCGCCAGCGTGCCGGTGCCGGCGAGCCCGGTGGTGGTGAAGCTGCCGAGGCCCAAAGCGAGCGTGCCGGCACCCGACAGCGTGCCGGCGAGCGAGCCACCCTCACGCCTGAACTCAAGCGTGCCCGCGCTTACGTTGACCATGCCGGTGGTGTTCAGCGCAGCTTCGACAAACGTCGTGCTGCCGGCGGGGCCGGTGCGGAGCAGCGTGCCGGTATTGCTGAAGATGTCGGTGCCGTTCGCCTGTTCAGTGAAGCCCGCATCGGCTCCTGAGAAGGTGAAGCTGCCGCTGTTGACGATGGTGACGGTGGCACCGTCCACGCCGGGCGTGTTCAGGTTGCCCGCGCCGGCATCGACCACGGTGCCGGTATTGACCCAGGTGCCGCCCTGCAGCGCGATGGCCGGGCTGCCGCCGAGATCGGCGATGGTGACCGCGCCGCTCGTCGTCAGCGTGCCGGGACCGGGAAGATTGGCGCCGCCGGTGGCATCGCCGATGGTAATCTGGCCGGACAAGGTGGCGTTCACGCCGGCGGCAACGGTGACCGTCTCGCCATGGTCCAGCGTAAAAGCGTTCGCGACGAGCTCGGTCGCATTGAAACCGAGACTGGCACCCGCGCCCATGACGATATGGCCGCTGCCGGATGTGGCACCGATGTTGAAACTGCCGTTACTGAGCAGCAACGTCCCCACGCCGCTGACCGTGCCGGCGACCGAGCCGCCGCCGCCCAAAGTGAGCGTGCCGGCATCGATCTCGATCAGGCCCGTGCTGTTCACCTGCGAATCGATTTCGCTTTGGCTGTTGCTGGTGGCGCTCGTCTTGGTGATGGTGCCGGCATTGGTGAACAGGTTGGCGGCATTGCCGTCCGACGTCAGCGTCGTGCCGTCGCTGCTGAAATTGAAGTGCGCGTTGGCTGCATTGACGATTTTCGAACCGCCAGCCAGGCCGCCACTGCCATCGGCGTTGATCGTGCCGGTGTTGGACCAGGTCAGCCCGCCGGCGATCATCAGTTCCGGCTGCGTGGAGGCATTGATTTCGGTCGTGCCCGCAGTCGCCAGCGTGCCGGGGCCGGAGATCGCGTTGTTGCCATCGTTGAGCAGCGCCTGGCCGACGGTGAGCCCGCCGATCAGGTTCAGCGACGTGGATTTCGCGATGCTCAACGTGCCGCCCTGGATCAGTTGGATGGGGGCCGCGAGCCCTGTCGTGGTGGCGTCGGTCAGGGTCGCACCATTGACGAGCAGGTGCAGCGTGCTCGCTTCCGCCGTGCCGCTTGCTAAGGCAAAAGTGCCGGAGCCCAGTTCGAGCGTGCCGCTGCCTGTGAGCGTGCCGCCTAATGTTCCGCTACCGTTCAGACCAAGTATGCCCGAGGTGACCTGCGTCATCCCAGCGAGCGTGATGGTGCCGGCGGTGATCTGGTTGTTGCCGCCATTGGCGAGCAGCATGCCACCGGCAGCTTCCTTCAGTGTGCCGCCCGTCTCCAGTATCTGGCTGCCCGACGATAACGCGAACGTTCCCGCGTTGATCGTCATCGATGTGCCGACGGAAAATATCTGCCCGCTGGTGTCGTTGATTTCCGCTCCTGCGGCGTTGAGTACCAACGAGGCCACGCTTTCCGCATTGGCCATTTGGATAATGTAACTGCCCGCAGCTGCAATGTTGACTGCGCTCGTCGCATCCGGCACCGCGCCACCGGACCAACTCGCCGCTGTGTCCCAGCTGCCATTGACACCGGATTTCCAATTGATCGAAGTCATGCGTTATCTCCCGGGCATAGCCGTGGCGTATCGTTTCGTTCGAGGACTATCGGCGGCGATTGCAGATTAGGAGCTGCGGCGCCGGGGAGTCATCATTCCGGAACGAGTAAGCCTGTATGTCGTTCGAAGCTATTGCCTAAATAGGCATGCACGCGTCAGCCGGCGGTTCAGCGCCTCGACTATTCTGAGCATGTTGACGGGCAGGTGCTGCCTGCGACGACAGCAGTCGAGCGCTGACGCTTGCGTCCATACTGCAGCCGATGCGTAGAGGTGGATCGACGTCTACTTTGTTCGCGCCCAATTGGCTCGGGGGCTCTCTCGTGCTGACCAACCCCCGATGTGTTGAGAGAGACAGACCATGCAATGCCACCACGCCAACAACAGACGTTCTCGAAGGCGTCAAGACAGCTAGCACAGGCTCCTCAAGCTGAAAACGTAGTTCGGAGTCATCCGAGCAGCCCGGAAAAGCGGCATCCCGCGTCGAAAGCTTGATCTCCCGGCAATCGGCAGGCAGGGTCCCCCACCCGGACAGATTTCGCGCAAGGAAACCGCCCACCACATGCTCGCCCGCACCGAACTCGACCCGCAGGAAGCACTCGTCTGCACCATGGTTCTGGTGGGCGCGGCCGAGACACGCGGGATCACTGACCGTGAAATAGGCGTCATGGCGACGCTGGTGCAAACGCTGCCCGCCTTCGAGGATTTCTCGAACGAGCAGTTACAGCACGCGATCGACGCGACAATCGGCCTTCTGCGCGAGGAGGAGGGACTGGCTCATGCCGGCCGGCTGATACGCGAGGCGCTCGAGCCGCGGCTGCGCGAGACGGCCTATACGCTGGCCTGTGAAGTGGTGGCTGCCGACCGAGTGCATGGGCAGGCGATCCTGCAGATGCTGGAATTCATCGGCAGCGAACTCAAGCTCGACACCCTGGTGGTCTCGGCGATCGAACGCGGAACCCGCGCGCGTTACCAGCGTGTTCGCTGAGACCACAGCTTGTGGTTGCTGAGCAGCCGAACCAGAAAGCCTGTAGGTCGCTGCCGACTGCCTGATCGCGACGCAGCGCTTTGAACCTTGGGGTTGGACGCGACGTTTAAACCACATCACAGCAGCGTGGCACGTCATGTCCAATCAGCCAGCAAGTCCAGTTCTTACCGATGCCATTCAGGAAGTGCAGGGTGTTTTCCCGAGCAACGCCACTTTGCAAGACGCTATCGGCCGTTTGACCCGAGGTGGCTTCGACCGCGCTGCATTAAGCCTGCCCGCGGCCAATCCCGCGCCCTCGGACGCCACACCCAGCGCAGGGGCCGAAAACCCCGACACGGAGGACGATCAGCAGCAGCTGCGAACCATGCGCAGCAGCATGGCGGCAACCGCGGCCGCCTTTCTGGGCGCCGGCGTGACCGTGGCAACGGGCGGCGCAGCGCTCGCAGCCGGCGCCGTAGCCGCAGGATTAGGATTAGCGGCCGGTGGCGCCGTTACCGCCGCCCACCTCGGGCACGATACGGAAATAAGTGAGGCGCGGGACCGCGCCGGTGCGGCCGGCGAACTGGTGCTCGCCGCAGCAGCCAATGATCCGGACGCGGTGCTGAAGGCGACGATGGCCATGCAGGCGGCAGGCGCCACCCGCGTCGCAACCATTACCCGCCGCGGTGGCGCAATCGTCTGATCGACGAGGGACAGGCTCCGTCCTGCAACTACGCGCGCGGCTTTCTGTTACGACCGCGCGTATTCATCGCGCCTTGCGGAGCCTTCCCTCATGATTGAAATCAAGCGCACATCACGCCTTTCCGAAGGCCTGCCTTATCCGCTCGGCGCGACCTGGGACGGCCTGGGTGTGAACTTCGCGTTGTTCTCGGCTCATGCAACGAAAGTTGAGTTATGTGTTTTCGATGATTCGGGAGAAACCGAGCTCGAGCGCCTCGAGCTGCCGGAATTCACCGACGAGGTCTGGCACGGATACGTTCACGACGCGAGACCGGGCACAATCTATGCTTACCGTGTGCATGGTCCGTATGAGCCCGAGGAGGGTCATAGGTTCAATCACAACAAGCTTCTTCTCGACCCGTATGCGCGTGCGCATGTGGGCGAACTCTCATGGCATCCCGAAGTGTTCGGCTACACGATCGGCGCTGAGGGCGACGATTTAAGCTTCGACGAACGCGACAGCGCGCCGTTCATGCCGAAATGCCGGGTCGTCGATCCAGCGTTTACGTGGGGCCGTGCAAAAAAGCCCTCGGTGCCATGGGAACGTACTATCTTCTACGAAACGCACGTGCGCGGCTACACCAAAAAGCACCCACTCGTTCCCGAAGAGATGCGCGGCACGTTCGCAGGCCTGGCTGTAAAAGAGGTTGTCGATTATATACGCGGGCTAGGTGTCACCTCGGTCGAACTGCTGCCGATCCACACCTTCATCAACGATGACTATCTGCTCAATAAAGGCCTGACGAACTTTTGGGGCTATAATACCGTCGGCTTCTTCGCGCCGGACCCTCGTTACGCGCGCAATAGCGCCTTTGCGTTTGCCGAGTTCAAGGAAATGGTTGCCCGCCTGCACGATGCCGGCTTGGAAGTCATTCTTGACGTCGTCTATAACCACACGGCGGAAGGCAATGAGCGCGGTGCGACGCTCAGTTTCAAGGGCATCGATAATGCCAGTTACTACCGGTTGATGCCGGACCAGAAACGCTTCTACATCAACGACACCGGGACCGGCAACACGGTCAACATGTCGCATCCACGTGTAATCCAGATGGTGACTGACAGCCTGCGCTACTGGGCAACCGACATGCAGGTTGATGGATTTCGCTTTGACCTTGGCACTATTCTGGCTCGCGAGCCTCACGGCTTCGATGACCAGAGCGGGTTTTTGAAGGCCTGTAGTCAGGACCCCATACTTTCAGGTGTGAAACTGATCGCCGAGCCTTGGGATTGCGGACCCGGCGGCTATCAGGTTGGCGGATTTCCTCCAGGCTGGGCTGAGTGGAACGACAAGTTTCGCGACACGGTGAGGGATTTCTGGAAGGGAGACATTTCGCCAAAGGCGCTGGCGCCACGACTGTGTGCCTCTGAGGACTCGTTTAATCGCCGTGGGCGCAAACCTTGGTCCAGTGTGAATTTTCTGACCGCGCACGATGGCTTCACCCTCAATGACGTCGTCAGCTACAACGAAAAACATAATGACGCTAACGGTGAAGACAACAAGGACGGCACGGACAGTAATCGTAGCTGGAACCATGGCGTGGAAGGAGTAACCGACGATCCCGCGATTTGCGAACTGCGAAATCGCCAGATGCGTAACATGATGGCGACGCTGCTGCTCAGCCAGGGCACGCCGATGATCCTGGCGGGTGATGAATTCGCGCGCACACAGGAGGGCAATAACAATGCCTACTGTCAGGACAATGACACCAGCTGGGTGAACTGGGACATCCATGAGAAAGGCGAGACGATGGAGGGCTTCGTCCGCACACTCACACGTTTGCGCCACGATTATCCTATTCTACGTCGCGGCCGTTTCATGACGGGCCAATTCAACGAGGAGCTCGGTGTTCGCGACGTCACCTGGATCAACGCATCTGGCCAGGAGATGAATGCGCAAGATTGGGATGATGGCAATATGCGGTGTTTTGCCATGCTCATGGATGGGCGGGCGCAAGCGACCGGCATACGGCGGCGCGGAAGCTTTGCAACCATGCTTTTTGTTCTGAACGCCTACCACGACGTCGTACAGTTCACGTTACCGGATTGCACCGATGGCAAGCATTGGAAGCTGCTTTTTGACACGAACACCCCTGACAATACACGCGATGAGCCTTTCAGCATCGGCGATGTCTATGACGTGACGGGAAGGAGCTGCCTGCTGTTTCGCCTCAACGCCTGACGGCATGTCAAGGTTCAAGTTCCACCCCGACCGATATGGTCTGGTGTGGCGGTATCTGAAACCACTCGATCGGGCTCTGGCCCGTTCGGCTCAAGAATAGATAGATCCGTTGAATCCACATCCGAGCGGACGATTTTGTTGAGGAGAGGGCGGGACGTGGAAGAATCACGACCGCCGTTTCCCAGTCGAACGGGAGCGCCTTTGGAAGGACAATGCCGACGCTCGGGTTTTCCATGAACCCGAACTGAGCAATACCCGTGTAAAAGCCAGAGCAGACTTTATCGACTTTGACACGGACAGACTCGTCGACATATGGCTGCCGTGTCAGTTCGACTTTGAGAAGAAGCACGTTGTCATATCGGCAATTTTCGCGGAGCCAGCGATGGCGCCCGACGAGCGGCACCCAGCCAAGGTGCGATGTGAGAAAAACGGCGCTGCCGTCACGCCGCTGCCATCCTTGCATGTCTGCCTCAAACTCTTCGGTACGCATCGACCAGGTCGCCAGCGCTCGTCGGAACCGCGCACGTCCGATAGTCCATAACGTGAGCAAACAAAATACAAAACTGCCGATCGCCAGTGGGACCCAGGCACCTTGCCAGACTTTGACAAGATTGGCGCCCAAGAAGGCGAGGTCGAATGTCATGAACCCAACCAGCAGAGGAATGCTCGTCCAAAGCGACCAACCCCAAACACGTCGAACCACAAGAAAGAAAACGATGGACGTGACGGTCATTGTGCCAATCACCGCCAATCCGTAAGCATTCCCGAGTGCGCTCGACGAGCGAAAGCCAAATACGACAGCGAGGCAACCGATCATGAGAAATCCATTGACGAGGGGCATGTAGACTTGGCCGCGCTCTTCGGCAGAGGTGTGTCGGACGGCATAACGCGGCGCCAAACCCATGTTGACCGCCTGTCGCGTAAGCGAGAATGCACCCGAAATCAGGGCTTGACTCGCGATGACGGTCGCCAGGGTAGAGAGGACTACCATCGGGTAAATTCCCCAGTGAGGTAGCAAGGCAAAGAAGGGTTGGGCGGACTTTCCAGGGTCACGCAGCAACAATGCACCTTGTCCGAGGTAGTTGAGCAACAGCCCAGGTAACACCAGGAAATACCAGGCGAGGACTATGGGTTTGCGACCGAAATGTCCAAGGTCGGCAAATAGCGCTTCAACTCCGGAAAATGCAAGAACGACGGCACCAAGCGAAGCATACCCGACCCATCCATGGCTGGCCAAGAATATAAAGCCCTGTCGGGGATCAAGACACTCCAACACAGCAGGATGCTTGACGATGCTGACGGTGCCGACGACACCTATGGTTAGAAACCAAACGAGCATCACAGGCCCGAAGAGCTTCCCGACTACAGCGGTGCCTCGAGATTGCACAAGAAACAGCAGGAGAAGAATCGCCGCGGAAATCCCGAGCACGTAGGGCTTAAATACACTCGTGGCGACGTTTAATCCTTCCACGGCAGATAACACCGATATGGAAGGCGTGATCATACCGTCGCCGTAAAGGAGTGCCGATCCAAACAGCACGAGCAAGGTCAATGAACCCGGGCCGGCAAACGGCGCTGGTGGAGTTTTTTGCTGAAGCAACCCGAGCAAAGCCAACGTACCGCCCTCGCCGTCGTGGTCGGCACGGAGAACGAAAAGCGTGTACTTTACACAAACTGCAAGTATGACTGACCAGACGATCAGCGATAACACACCGATGATCGTCGCTGGTTGATGAGCGAACGCAGGTGTGTCGTGAAAAACCTGCTGAACTGCGTAAAGTGGGCTCGTGCCGATGTCGCCGAACACGACACCAAGGGCGCCGAGCATCAATCTTGGAAGTTTCTTCTCCTGCATCGGATGCTCCACGACGAACTCGACTATGCGCTTCAATCATCGCACTCAAGGCGCGGATTTTGCCCATGCACAGATTGGCGGGTCACATCGGATATCGCAACTCCAGACAGGTAGAAAAGCAGGTTGCGACTCGTATGCGAATTCGAGCACATTGGACCAAAACATGAACGGCATGATCATGGACCCATATCAACTAGCCTTCGCCGGCGCTCTGCTGTTGGTATTTGGTCTCCTAAGTTGGATGGCGCTTACCCTACCAACTCAGCGAAACATCTTCGTTCTACGCGCCCTTATCGAGCAAAGCATGAGTAATCAAAGAGAGGAAAGCGATAGCCTGCGCGCCGGCCTAGCGTTGGTAGAACGCACATGTTTAGGTGCAAACTCGATGGTTGAGATGAGGCTTGGTGAGCTAACAACCAAACTTGCGCAGGAAGCAGGTGAGTCGCGTGTGTTGTTAGAGATGAAACTGCGACAAATGTCGGAGCAGAGTAGTGTTCAACTAAACGCAATCCAGAATAGCGTTACTGAACAACTGCAGCAAGCAGTCGAGCGCCAGATGCAAACCAGTTTCGGCCGTGTTATAGACCAGTTTACGTCTGTGCAGAAAGCGATGGCCGACGTTGCCGCTGTAACAGCGCAGATTGGAGACCTTAAACGCGTGTTCTCGAATGTTAAAACACGTGGCGGCTGGGGCGAGACGCAGTTGCGCGCTTTACTGGAAGATCTGCTTCCCGACGGAAGCGTGATTTTTAACGCAAGATTGCGCGATATCAGTGCTGAGACTGTCGAGTTTGCTGTGCGCATGCCCATCAGGCAAGCCGAGGCAAATGGTCCTCGCCCGCTATTGGCAATCGATGCCAAGTTTCCGACCAGTGACTTTGAACGCTTGCTGAACGCGAGCGATGCCGGCGACCGCGAAGGCGAACGCGTGGCCCGCCATGCGCTCGACATTCGGCTGCGCCTTGAAGCGACAAAGATCTCGCAGAAATACATCGTACCGCCGACCACTGTGGAGTTTGCGGTCATGTATCTGCCGACAGACGGACTTTATGCCGAAGCTGCACGCATTCCAGGCTTGATAGATGAACTGGGACAGCGCCTGCATGTCATGGTCATGGGGCCAAGCCTACTTCCGGCTCTCTTGCGAACCTTACAACTTGGATACGTGACGCTGGCACTGGAACAGAAAGCCGGGCAGATCGCCGAGCTGTTAGGCGCCACCAAACGTGAGATGCTGACTATGGACGCGACACTGGACAAGTTGGCTAAAACAGCGGGAACGATGTCGCGGACGATCGAGGATGCTCGCAGCCGAACGCGTGTCGTGACACGGAAGCTGCGTGGGATGGAGATGATGGATCCTGAAGCGGCAGCTTCGATACTTGAACTCGACGAGAACGAGGATGCCTAGACGTGTGGGAGTGGGCTGACATCTCCGGGCGAGAGGTGATTAGGTGACGCCGGTCTAAACGGGCGCCACCAATTGTTCAAAAAGCCGCGTCTTCTAGTTCCATCATGCTGGACTTTCCGGCCTTGATGGCACTCCATAATGCACCAGTCTGGGGCAATAACCGGTCAGCAAAAAACTGTGCTGTGGTTAGTTTCGCCTTGTAAAACCCAGCGTCACCATTGGCATCAGGAAGCTTCTGCTCGGCTATCTTTGCAGATTTCGCCCACATAAATCCAAGCGCTACTAGCCCCATCAATCGCAGATAATCCGTTGCCGCGGCACCGGCCTCTTCTGGATCTCTCGATGACACGGTTGCAAGATGAGCGGTAGCTTGCTGAAGCGCAGCAAACGACTTGGCAAGTGGAAGGATCTTTGGATCGCTACCGTTCTCTTCTATGAATTTTTGGACGGGGTGGAAAAATCCGCGCATGAACCGGCCCATGTGGGCAGGCATCTTGCGTCCGACCAAATCCAGTGCCTGGATGCCGTTGGCGCCTTCGTAGATCATGCAAATGCGTGCATCGCGCACAAGCTGCTCCATTCCATGATCGCGAATATAACCGTGCCCCCCATAAACCTGCAGCGCCATGCTCGATAGTTCGAAGCCGAGATCGGTAAAGAGGGCTTTTACAACCGGTGTCATGAACGCGACAAAATCCTCGGCCTCTTGGCGACGTTGCGGATCTGAGGCTTTCGTCTCCAGGTCAAGCGCTGTCGCGACCCAACCGGAGAGTGCGCGGCAACCCTCGACATATGCCCGCACCGTCATCAATGTCCGACGCACATCCGGATGTACAATGATGGGGTCGGCAGCGCGGTCGGGATATTTTGCACCAGCCAGAGCACGACCTTGAATGCGGTCGCGCGCGTAAAACGCAGAGCTTTGGTAGGCTGTCTCTGCGACGCCCAGTCCTTGAATACCGACCGAGAGGCGCTCTGCGTTCATCATCGTAAACATGGCACGCATGCCTTTGTTGGCTTCACCCACCAGCCAACCAGTCGCGTCATCAAAATAGAGTTGAGTTGTCGCCGATGCCTTGAGGCCCATTTTGTGTTCGATGGCAGCACACGTCACACCGTTTCGCGCACCTGGCCGACCATCGTCACTCGGCACAAACTTAGGTACCAAGAACATGCTAACGCCCTTGATGCCTTTAGGAGCGCCTTCAATGCGGGCCAAGACGAGGTGGATGATGTTTTCAGTCAGGTCATGCTCACCGGCCGAAATGAAAATCTTAGCGCCGCTTATTTTGTAGCTGCCATCTTCCTGCGGGACGGCCTTTGTTCTCATCATCCCTAAATCTGTTCCGCACTGAGCTTCGGTCAGACACATCGTACCGGACCAGGTGCCGTCGATCATCTTCGGTAGATAGCGCTGTTTGAGCTCGTCGCTACCGTGACCTTCCAACGCGAGCGTAGCGCCGTGGGTGAGACCCGGATACAAACCGAACGATAGATTAGCCGAACACTGCATCTCCTCGACCATTTTGCCGAGTATCTCAGGCAAACCCTGGCCGCCAAATTCTGTTGGCGAGGAGAGGGCGCCCCAGCCTGCTTCGCAAAACTTCTTATATGCCTCAACAAAACCCTTCGGCGTGCGGACTACGCCGTTTTCCAACCGGCAGCCCTCTTCGTCGCCACTCGCATTGATCGGCAGAAGCACGTCCTTCGCAAACTTCCCAGCCTCTTCAAGTATGCTGTCCATCAGCTCGGTTGTGACATCCGGCTGTCCGATCTCCAGCACGTGGGCCGCGGAATTGTGCAGTTCGTGCATGACAAAGCGCATGTCGCGTAAAGGAGCATTATAAACCTGCATGACGATAGTCTCCTTCATATCGGGGCAACGGATAATTACCCGATCGTTAGTTTCGAAGTGGCTTACCCGTTTCGAGCATGTGCTCGATCCGTGCCAAAGTCCCAGGTGTTTTCAGAAGACGGAGAAACGATTCACGCTCCAGATCGAGAATTTTGCTTTCCTTTACGGTGTCGACAATGTCCGTGTCGCCACCGGTCAACACACGAGCAAGTTCGCCAGCGACAGTGCCGTCATGCTTTGTTGCCTGGCCAAGCTTCTGAAATCCGGCTACTGCCTGCTCGAGTACAACGCGTCCGCCAGGACCAGGAAGTACAATTTCACGCGGTTCGGCTGGTTTGTAGTCGGGCAGAAGATCGAGTGCACGCTGTTTTGCATCCGCAAGTAGGCGGTAACGGTTCATGGTAATGCGATCGGCTGGACGCAGTATCAGCATGTCCCGAGCGTCAGCCGCCGACTTTGCGACTTTGGCGGTGCTGACCATTTCGAACACTTTCATCGATGCCGGCATTGGCCCTTTCGGCATTTTGGGCTGCGTTGCCCAGCGGCCAAGCATCTCCTTGCAGCCGCCCCAGCCAGGAAGCAGACCTATTCCGCATTCGACGAGGCCAGCATAGGTTTCAGCGTGGGCCTGCACGGCATCGCTATGCAGCAGGAACTCGCAACCGCCGCCGAGCGCCATGCCGGAAGGGGCGGCAACTACTGGAAACGGTGCGTATTTCAGCTTTTGCATCATCTCCTGCCCGGTGGCGATCATGCTCTCGACCTGCATCCAGGCCGCGATATTAGCGGCAAACAATGCAAGCCCTACATTGGCGCCGACCGAGAAATTACTGCCCTCATTGTAGATAACCAGTGCCCTGTATTGCTTCTTTACCAGCGCGATCGTCTTGCCGAGAAGCTCCATGATCTGCTCATCGAGCGAGTTGCTCTTGCTGGTGAATTCAAAGCAGAGAACGCCTTCACCGATGTCCCATACCGCGGCCGAAGCGTTTTTCAGGACAGGCTTGCTGGCGAGCTTTATATCCGCCAGCATGATGACGCCCTTGGGCCGAATAATGTCGTGATACGCACTGTCTTGACCGAGTTGCTGGCGAACGCCGTTCTCCACGCGATAGAAGGTTCGACCAGCGGCTTGCTCCAGCATCTTTGGTACGGCGAACCCGTCGGCATGCAGGCGCTCGATCAGCCAGTCTGCACCGACCATGTCGATGAGTTCAAATGGGCCATATTTCCAGTTATAGCCAAGGCGCATCGCTTCATCGATGGCCACGATCTCATCCGTTGCTTCGGGGATCAGCTTTGCGGCGTAGGCCATCATGTGGCCCATTACGCGCCAAGCGAAGCGGCCAACTTTGCCATCGCCGGACATGAGCTTGCGGATGTCGCGGCCGGCAGCGGCAAGCTCTGGCAAATCAGCAGGTGACTCCGGACGAAACTCCCCTGTTTTGAGGTCAACGGCTTCCTTGACCCGCTTGCCTCCAGATTTATTGAGCCGGTAGAAGCCACCTTTGCCCTTACGGCCGGTGTAGCCTTCGGAAATGAGCTTGTGCAGCAGCGGTGTTTCACGATTGATGGCGTGAAATTCATCGTCCTTTGGCAGCGCTCCCGCCATGCTGGCGTTCACGTGGGGCGAGAGATCAAGACCCACTAGATCCATCAGGCCGAACACGCCGGTTTTTGGAATGCCGAACGGGCGCCCCATAATCGCATCGGCCTCTTCGACAGAAAGGCCGGAGTCCATCGTGGCCGTAACCGCACCCGTCATCCAGAAAACGCCTAGCCGGTTTGCGATGAAGCCGGGTAAATCTTTGCAGGCGACGACGGATTTTCCGAGCGCCACATCGCAGAATGTAGCGACTTTTTGCGCCAATGCAGCATCAGTCGCCGGTCCGGTGACCAGTTCCATCAACCGCATATAACGCGGTGGATTGAAGAAGTGCGTGATGGTGAAATCACGCGCGAAGCTTTCCGGCATTCCCTCGATCAGACGCGCCAGTGGAATCGTCGACGTGTTCGAGGAGATCGCTGTGCCAGGCCGGCGCACGACATCCAGCTTGCGATAGAGTGCCTGCTTTACATCGAGCCGTTCGACCACAACCTCGACAATCCAGTCGCATTCGGCGACGCGCGAGAGATGATCGTCGATGTTGCCCGTCTCGATCAACCGTGCCGCCTCCTGCGACATGAAAGGCGCAGGATCGGTTTTCAATGCCTTCGCAACGGCAGCCTTGGCGATCGCGTCACGGTCGCCGCCTTCACGCGGCACGATGTCGAGCAGGAGCACGGGGATACCGGCATTGGCAATTTGTGCCGCGATGCCGCATCCCATGACGCCAGAACCGATGACGGCGACTTTCCGAAACAGATCCATTGCAGGCGCGGACAGCTCAGCCATAGTTCAGACCGCCTCGAGCACGGTCGCGATACCTTGGCCGCCACCGATGCATTGGGTCGCAATCGCGTATTTACCTCCCTCACGCTTCAGCAAGGACGCTGCTTTACCGACTATGCGCGCGCCGGTTGCGCCGAGCGGATGGCCGAGTGCGATGGCGCCGCCATCGAGGTTCACCGTCTCCGGGCGAAACCCGATCTCTTTCATGCTGGCGATAGCCTGACTGGAAAAAGCCTCGTTTAACTCGACAACGTCCATATCCTTCGCCTGAAGGCCCGCACGTTCCAACGCCTTGCGTGATGCGCGCACAGGACCAATGCCCATGATGTCCGGCTCACATCCGGATACGGCAATACTGCGTATGCGTGCCAGGATCGGCAAATTGTGAGAGTTCGCGTAATCTTCCGAACAAACGAGCACGGCACTCGCACCATCGGTCAGCGGCGAAGATGTGCCGGCTGTTACGGTGCCTTCCTGATCGAAAGCTAGCTTCAAGCCAGCAAGCGCCTCTTTCGTCGTGCCGGCCCGAATGCAGCCATCCTGATCGACGGTGCCCGCTTTGGTCACAATCGGCACGATCTCGTCGGCGAATTTGCCCGCCGCCTGCGCCTCATGTGCCTTCCTATGGCTCGCGACGGCGAAATCTTCCTGCTGGTCGCGGGTGATTTGCCATTTGCGCGCCACGTTCTCCGCCGTCTCGCCCATGCCCATGTAGGCACCGGGACTTTTTTCGGCCAATACCGTGTTGAAGAGCGGATTATAGCCACCCATTGGAACGCGGCTCATGCTTTCGATGCCGGCGGCGATGAATACCTCGCCGGCGCCCATCTGTATCTGCCCGGCTGCTATGTGGACGCTGCTCATGGAGCTGCCACAGAACCGATTGACAGTCATGCCGCCCACATTGAGCGGCAGATCAGCCAGCAATCCAATCAGCCTGGCAACGTTCATTCCCTGCTCGCCTTCGGGAAAAGCCGAACCAACGACGATGTCCTCGATATCCTCAGGATTGACACCGGTTTTGGCGATCAGGCCACGAATGACGGCTGCAGCCATGTCGTCGGCTCGAACACGTGCCAGCGCGCCTTTCTTCGCCAATGTGAAAGGAGAGCGGGCATATCCGGCGATGACGACATTGACCATGATTGGTTCCTCTTTTTCGTTGATTGGCGCCCGACTCGATCAGGCGATGGCTTTCTTGCGTGCGGAAAGCTGTTCGGCGGCAGTATCGGCCTGCCGCTGCACATCCTCCAGCTCCTCGATCGTCTGCTGCAGCGCTTGCAGTTGTTCACGCAATGAGGCGAGTCGTTTGGCGACGCCCGTGCGCAGCAAGCGAAGCTGTTCAGCCTGCGTATGGTCGACCGAGTACAAATCCAGGTAGTCTTTTATCTCGCGAAGAGAAAAGCCAAGCCGCTTGCCGCGCAATATCAGGATCATGCGCGCGCGGTCGCGACCGGTATACACGCGTGTGCTGCCGGCGCGCTGCGGAGCGATCAGTCCCTTGTCTTCATAAAAGCGGATCGTGCGCGCGGTGATGCCAAGGTCACAGGCGAGTTGCGTCACCGTGCGGAATGCATCGGAGCCGGCTCGGGTTGTTGCATCGGGACGGGCCACTAGCTTCCCTATACGTCAGGTTGCTTCCCCTGATATAGCAACCGTGCAAGTTGTTGCAAGCAGCGCGAAACCCATTTCGAACCGAGCCGATCAGCCGAGCAGGTCCGCGCTCATTTGGCAGCCCTGGCGGCCGTCATCCGGTCGCGTTCCTTGTGCATGGCCAGCTGAAACGCGATCGATGAGTCAGCCAAGTCCTTGCACAACCCGGAGATCGTGGTGCCCTCGCGCGTCGCCCAGACCGCGATGGTGATCTGTTCGGCATCGGGCACCACGGAGAACCCCTGCCGGCCAAGTTCCTGTGCATGCACGGTCGAAAGGCTTGGCGCCGGGGCACTGGCGAAGGCTTCGCGCTCAGCGGCCACGGCTGCTTCGCTCGCCTGCCCGTGATCGCGGCAATATTCCATGATACCGAGCTGGTTCGCGGCGACCTGGCTCAATTTAGCCGCCGGACTGAGCTGCGCCTGCGCCAGGCAGGGCAAGATCGTGAGCAATACGGCGATGAAAGCCAGGCGAGGCGGCATGGGCAGCTCCTTGCAGTCAGGCGGCGGCGCGGGCAGCTTCCTCGGCCACCAGCTCTTTCTTCGAGAGTTTGCCGATCATCGTCTTCGGCAATTCAGCTCGTATCTCCACATGCTTCGGCAACTCGATCTTGCTGACATAATCGGCCATAAACGCGCGCAGCTCGTCCGGCGTGGCGGTGTGTCCGTCTTTCAGCGTCACGAAGGCTTTCGGCGCCTGGCCGCGATACTTGTCCGCAATGCCGATCACCACCGCATCCTTGACCGCCTCGTGGTGATACAGCGCTTCTTCCAGCACGCGCGGATAGACGTTGTAGCCACCGCAGATGATGACATCCTTGATCCGGTCGACAAGGAACAGATATCCATCCTCGTCGAGATAGCCGACATCGCCGGTGCGCAATGCGCCATCGATCATCACGCGCGCTGTCTCGTCGGGGCGATTCCAATATCCACGCATGACTTGCGGTCCGCGGATACAAATCTCCCCGCGCTCGCCCTGCGGCAGAACCCGCCCGGGGTCATCCACCGCGCGTATCTCGATCGTGGTTCCGCTCACGGGCAAGCCGATCGAGCCTTCCTTGTAGGCGCGGCCAGGCGGGGTGAAGCTCACCACCGGGGAAGTCTCCGACAGACCATACCCTTCCATCAGCCAGCAGCCCGTCAGCTCCATGAACCGCGTACGCACTTCGGTCGGCAGCGGAGCGCCACCAGACATGCACATTTCGATCGAGGAGAGATCGACCTTCAGCCTGGAAGCGGCCTCCACCAATGCCGAGTAGATGGTCGGCACGGCGGGAAAAATCGTCGGCTTCTCACGGCCGATCATCGCCAGCACCTGGTCCAGATCGAAACGCGGCAGCAGGATCATCTCGGCCGCCGTCTGCACGCCGACGATCATGACCGACGTTAGTGCAAACACATGAAACAGCGGAAGAACGCCAACGACCCTGTCCTTCCCGTAAGGGCGCTGCCCCAAACCCAGCCAGCTCTGCATGGCGTTACATGTCAGGTTGGCGTGGCTGAGTTCGGCGCCTTTCGGCACGCCGGTCGTGCCGCCCGTGTACTGCAGGACCGCCGCGCTCTGCGGGTCGATATGGACAATGTCGGGCGGCGCATTGCTGCGCAGCAAGCTTCGCTCGCGCAATGTCGTGCCATTCTCCGTCACGGAGGCGATGTCGGC
The DNA here is from genome assembly GCA_963848205.1 of uncultured Alphaproteobacteria bacterium. Taxonomy (GTDB): domain Bacteria; phylum Pseudomonadota; class Alphaproteobacteria; order Acetobacterales; family Acetobacteraceae; genus BOG-908. The sequence goes on from CAWKCV010000006.1 coordinate 41,123, forward strand.
GCTCTTGGCAATGCGGAATGCCTGCCCCTTCAGCCAGGGTAGCGCTTCGGCCATCGAACAGACGACGATCTTGCGCAGGCCAGTTCGTGCTGCGGCTGCGGCCACTTTCGGATAGACGAGCTTGAGGTCGATGGTCACCATCACCTCGGTCCCGGAATCGGTGATCTGGTGGGTCAGTTCGCGTTCGACGTAGAGCGGATTGTAATTCACCACCACGCCGCCGGCCCGCAGGACGGCGAAGAAGTAGATGACGGAATAAGGCGTATTCGGCAGGCAGAGCCCCACGCGAGTGCCTGGAACGACGCCGATGTCCTGCAGCCCGCGCGTGGCCCGCGCCACAGCCTTACCCAGGGTCCGGTATGTCCAGCGGCGGCCCATGAAGCAGATGGCGGAGCTCGCCGGAAAGTCGCGGACCGAATCATCGAGCAGCGTGTGAAGCGGGCGCGGCGTCATGCTCGTCGGCCGCTCACCCTTGTTGGTTGCGCGTGCCGGCGGGGAGCCTGACGGTCAGCCCGTCCAGCTCCGGCGTCATGACGATCTGACAGCCAAGCCGGCTCGTAGCTTGCAAGCCGAATGCCAGGTCGAGCATATCCTCCTCATCCTCGGTCGCCTTGGAAAGGCGCGGATACCAGGCCGGGTCGACGATCACATGGCAGGTGGAGCAGGCCAGCGAGCCTTCACAGGCGCCTTCGACATCGATGTTGTGCTTGTGCGCCACTTCCAGCACCGACAACCCAAGCGGCGCGTCCACCTCGCGCGGGCTGCCGTTACGTTCTACGAAAATCATCTTGGGCATTGCGCGCGTGGCCTTAAGCGGTTGCATCCTGGAAGCCCACCTGTCCGGCAACCCGTGCGTAGGCACGGATCAGCCTCTGTGCGGCCGTTTCGATCTCTTCTGCGGACGTAAATCGTCCCACACCTATACGCAAGCTGGCTGCCGCTTGCGCACGCGTCAGGCCCATCGCGGTCAGCACATGGCTTGGCGCCACGTCCGACGAGGTGCAGGCGGACCCGGTGGAAATGCACAGGCCGTCCGCGGCGTCGATCACCTCAAGCGCGGAGCCGCCCGGCAGACGCAAGCTTAAATTACCAGCGATCCGGGGGGCGGACGCGTTGTTGTGCTGCAGCCCGCCGATGGCGCTCGAAAGTCGCGCGCCCAGCGCATCGCGCAACGCCCCGATCCGGGCAGCGTCCTCGTACAGCCGCTCGCGCGCCAACCGTGCCGCCTCGCCGAAGCCCACCGCGAGTGGCGCGGGCACCGTGCCTGCCCGCAGCCCACGCTCCTGGCTGCCGCCCGAAAATAACGGCGCCAGTCGCACGCGGGGGCGTCGCTGCACATAGAGCGCGCCAATCCCTTTCGGCCCGTAGATCTTGTGCGCGCTGAGCGACGCCAGATGCAGCCCCATCGCGCCGACGTCCACTGGGATACGACCGGCGGCCTGAGCCAGGTCGGAGTGCATCAGCGCTCCCGCCGCACGGGCAAGCGCGGCGATGCGCGCGATGTCCTGGATGATCCCCGTCTCGTTGTTGACCGCCATGACGCTGACCAGCAGCGTCGGCGTGCGCAGCGCGTCGGCCAGCACGTCCATGTCGAGCAAACCGCTCGGCTGGACGGGCAGAACGACCGGCTCGAAACCCTCGTTGCCGAGATCGGTAACCGTCTGCAGCACGCATTTATGTTCGGTGGCCAGGGTTATGATCCGCCGCCGGCCGGCCGAACCGGCCTGCCGCGCCGCCCCTTTGATGGCGAGGTTGTTTGACTCCGTCGCGCCCGACGTGAGCACGATTTCGCGCGGCTCGGCACTTATGAGGGCCGCAATATGCGAACGCGCCTGATCCACAGCAGCCGCAGCCTCCCGGCCGGCCGCGTGTTCCACGCTATGCGGATTGCCGACATGCTCGGTGAACCAAGGCCACATGGCGCGCGCCACCGCCGGATCGCATTGTGTGCTGGCCTGATTGTCCAGATAGATCATGCCCGCCCCACACGCTTGGCCAGGTTGGCATAGGCCGCCGCGAACGCCTCGACATCCGCCTCGGTCGCGTTCCAGGGCAGCGACACGCGAATGGCGCACGCTGAAAGCTCGCCCAGGCCCATGGCTTGCAGCACATGGCTGGCCGCCACCTTCCCCGAACTGCAAGCCGCGCCGGCGGAGACCGCGATCCCGGCGAGGTCGAGTGCGATGACCTGCATGTCGGCGCGTTGGCCGGGCAGCGCGAGGCAGGTCGTGTTGGGGAGGCGGGGCCCGCCACCGCATACGATTGCACCGCGCACCACGGCTTCCGCCTCCAGCCGGTCACGCAATCGGGTCACAGACTGCGAACCTGACGCAGCGGCGAGAGCGGCCGCGCCGAAGCCTGCGATGGCCGGCAGATTCTGCGTGCCGCCTCGCCGCCCGCGCTCCTGTCCGCCCCCGACAATCGACGGGCGCACATCCAGTCCGGCACGCAGCACCAACGCGCCAACGCCCTTCGGCCCGCCGATCTTATGCCCGGATACGGCGACGCTATCCGCTCCGAGCGACGCCATGGTGAAGGCGATACGGCCGAATGCCTGCGCTGCGTCGACGTGCAGGAGCGCTCCATGGGCATGGCAAATGGCGGCCGCTTCAGCGACGGGATGAATGACGCCCGTCTCGTTATTGGCCAACATCAGGCATACCAATGTTGGACCTGCGGCAACGAAAGCCTGCAACCGGGCCAGATCGGGACCGCCGTCCGCGTCGACTGGCAGCACCAATGCATCGGGCGCCGCCTTCCGCACACAGTCGTGTTCGGTCGCGCCAATGACGACCTGGCGGTACGGGCCAAGGCCGGTCATCGCCAAACCGCAGGCTTCAGTGGCTCCAGACGTGAACACGATTTCGCTAGGCAAGGCCCCCAGGCATTCAGCGATTTCGGCCCGCGCCGCTTCCAGCGCACGCCGCGCCTCACGTCCCGCCGCGTGGATGGAAGAAGGGTTGCCGACCAAATCCAACGCCGACAGCACGGCTTCGCGTGCCTGCGGTCGTAATGGCTCGGTTGCGTTGGCGTCGAGGTAGGTTCGCCGAGGTGCGCCAGCATGCATCCCTCCCATGTGGACCGCGGACCTCAAAACATGAAGGGCGGCACCGATTTCAGTGTTAACTGCGGCCCGCCTCAGCCTATATTTGTGACTGGCCGATGACTGGCCCCGACCAAGCGCTTGGCGAGCTTCGCCCGGCGCCGTCCATTGTCGCATCTAGTCCATCGCGTGCGAGGCAGGGCCCGCGTGGAGCATCCACCCCGTATTGAGGTTGTCGCCCTGCCCTGGCGATAGCCGCTGGAAGAACGAAGAAACTATGCCCGAGGTGATGTTCGCCGGCCCTGACGGGCGCCTGGAGGGTCGCTACCACCACAGCAAGGAAACCGGCGCTCCGCTCGCGCTGATCATGCATCCGCACCCGCTCCACGGCGGCACGATGAACAACCGCATCACCTACACGATGTATCAGAGCTTCCAGAAGCTCGGCTTCAGCGTGATGCGCTTCAACTTCCGTGGCGTTGGCCGCAGCCAGGGCCGCTATGACGGCGGCATCGGCGAAATCGGCGACGCAGCCGCGGCGCTGGACTGGATGCAGATGGTCAACCCGAGCCATGGCGGGCTGTGGATTGCCGGCTATTCGTTCGGCGCCTTCGTGGGCATGCAGTTATTGATGCGCCGGCCGGAAGTATCCGGCTGGATTTCCGTCGCCCCGCCGGCCAGCCACTACGATTTCGGCTTCCTGGCCCCCTGCCCCTGCGGCGGATTGCTGGTGCATGGCGATTCCGACGAGCTGGTGCCAGAGCCTGCCGTCCGCAAATTGGTCGACAAGTTGAATACCCAGAAGAACGTGACCGTGGACTACCGGATATTCGCCGGTGCCGACCATGTATTTGCCCATCATGCAGAGCAGGTAGGCGAAGCGACCGAGGATTATGTAAAGAAGGTGCAGGCGCGGAAGACGATGGCGCTGGCCGCGGATTGAACTCGCCGCCCACTTACTGACCGCAGAGCCGGAGTTTTCTGGTCCTTTCTCCAAAAAAGGACCTTCGACCCCTACTTCGCATGCCCTACTTTACATGTTCGGCAACCCGCCGCCCAAGAAGCCGCGCAGTCTCCAGATCCCCGGGTAGCGGCCCTTCCTCAGGCGAACTGTCGGACGGCGACTGAGCCAGGGCGCCGCCGGACCCGCCGAGCCAGTTCGGGTCGTTGCGGGTCGAGGCTTTCTGATTGGCCGGCAGCATGCCGGTGCCGATCCACAGCATGCCATGCTGCATCGCCAGCGTGACCAAGTAGGCAATTGTACTGCCTTTATCACCATTGATGGAGGCGGAGTTGGTGAACCCGGCCGCCAGCTTGTCCTTCCAGGCGAGCTGAAACCAGGGCTTGCTGCTGGCATCCGCAAATTTTTTGAACTGCCAGGCCGGGCCGCCCATGTAGGTGGGCGAGCCGAATATCATGCCCCCGGCGGAAAGCAGCGTGTCCCAACCGCCATCGGGCAGATTGCCGTCCTCGTCGATGCGCAAAACCACGGCCTCGGCCACCTCGTTCACACCCGCAGCGACGGCTTCGGCCTGCTTGGCCGTGTGTCCGTATCCGCTGAAATAGACGACAGCGACCTTTGCCATGCCCTGTTCCCTCTCGTGTAACGGCGATCCGGTGTAAGCGGGGCGGCGGGCAATAGCCAGACCGACGAGGCATGAAAAGCAGAGTCGATTGACAGGCCAGCGCTGCTCGGCCCCCTATGCGGCTTCAACATCTGAGAGTCTCTCATCCATGAAGAAACACGTTCTGGCGGCGACTGCAGCTTTCGGCCTTGTCTCGATGGCAGCTCAGGCAGCCGAGACGGCACAGAGTTTCCCTGTCGGGCCATGGGGTTTCGACACGGCCGGCATGGATCGCAAGATCGCTCCGGGCAACAGCTTCTTCGATTTTGCCGACGGCACAGCTGTCAACCAGATCGTCATCCCGCCTGACCGGACCAACTACGGCGCGTTTGTCGCACTCTCCGATCTGTCCGAACAACGCGTGCACGACATCTTGAACGAAGCCTCTGCCAAGGCGTCCGATCAGCCGACCGAAGGGATCGGCAAAGCCGGCGCATTGTTCAAGGCTTTCATGGACGAAAATGCTGTCGAAAAGCTTGGCGCGACGCCGATGAAAGCCGAGCAGGACCAGATCACGGCGCTGAAGACGCCACAGGATTTTGCAAGCCTTCAGGGCCGCGCGCAGACGACGTTCCAGGGCTCGCTCTTTGCCATGTCCATCCAGCCGGACGCGAAAGACCCGACCAAATATTCCGTCTCGATCGGTCAGGCCGGTCTGGGCATGCCGGACCGCGACTATTACACCGACGCACAGTTCGCCAACAAGAAAGCCAAATACGGGGCTTTCGTCACGCGCATGCTCACGCTGGCCGGCTGGCACGACCCCGCCGGATCGGCCGCGAAGGTGCAGGCGTTCGAGCAGAAGATTGCCGAAGCAAGCTGGGAGCGTGCCGAGGAACGCGATCCGGACAAGGTCTATAATCCGATGACGCCGGCCGAACTGAGCCAGTTCGCACCCGGGTTCGACTGGGCCGTATTCTTCAAGGCCGCCGACCTCGGCACGCCGAAGCTGGTGATCATCGAAGAAAAGACAGCCATCGCGAAGATCGCGGCAGTCGTCGGCGCCACGCCGATGGACACGTTGCAGGCCTGGGCGGCGTTCCACCTCGCACTCAACGCGGCACCGGTGCTGTCGAAAGACTTCGTCGATGCAGACTTCGAATTCAACAATCATGAGCTGCAAGGCCAACCGCAGCAACGGCCACGCTGGAAGCGCGCGGTAAAGGCCGTCGAGGCCGCTCTCGGCGAAGCGGTCGGTACAGAGTATGTCGCCCGGTATTACCCGCCCGAAGCGCAGCAGAAGATGGAAGCACTCACGCATGATCTGCGTGCCGCCTTCCGCGTGCGCCTGCAACACAACAGCTGGATGGCGCCGCAGACACGCGATCTCGCAGTGGCCAAGCTGGATGCATTCGATTTCCAGATCGGCAAGCCGAAGAAGTGGCGCGACTATTCGTCGTTGGTCATCAAATCAGACGATGTGTATGGCGATGTCGAACGCGGCGCGGCGTTTGAGTGGCATTTCTGGCTGCAGCATCTCGGCCAGCCGGTCGACAAGGACCAGTGGGACATGACGCCGCAGACGGTGAACGCCTACAACAATCCGGTGTTCAACGAAGTGGTGTTCCCGGCCGCGATCCTGCAGCCACCTTTCTTCAACAACAAGGCGGATGCAGCGATCAATTACGGCGCCATCGGCGGCGTCATCGGTCATGAGATGACGCACGGCTTCGATGACGAGGGCCGTAAATTCGATGCGCAAGGCCGCCTGCACGATTGGTGGACGCCGGAGGACGCGACCAAGTTCGCCGAGCTCGGCAAACGTTTCGGCGCAGAATATGCGGCAATGGACATACTGCCCGGCGCACATATCCGCCCCGAACTGACGATGGGCGAAAACATCGCCGATCTCGGAGGTCTCACCCTCGCGCTCGATGCTTACCATACCTCGCTGAACGGACAGCCGGCACCGGTGATCGACGGCATGACCGGCGACCAGCGCGTGTTCCTTGGATGGGCGCAGGTGTGGCGGGCCAAGGTGCGCCCGGATGCCGCGCGTCAGCGTCTCGTCACGGACCCGCACTCTCCACCGGTGGCGCGCGTCAACGGGCCGGTTCAGAACATCGACGCCTGGTACACGGCTTTCAACGTGAAGCCGGGTGACAAGCAGTATCTGACGCCGGAGCAGCGCGTAAAGATTTGGTAAGAGGAGGTCCTCTTTTCTAGAAGAAAAGAGGCAACAGACTTTCGCTCCGCTATCGCGAGCTTGCGATAGCGGAGCACCTGTTCTTGATCTTAGACTGGCTCGGTATCCAACGCGTAACCGGCAGCACGTACGGTCCGGACAACGTCCAGCTCGCCATCTCCGTTGATCGATTTTCTCAGACGTCGGATATGCACATCGACCGTGCGCGGCTCGACATGGATGTCCGGTCCCCATACCGCATCGAGCAGCTCTTCCCGCGAAAATACACGCCGTGGATGCTGCATCAGAAACTCCAGCAGCCGAAACTCGGTCGGCCCCAGATGCACCGCCCGGTTGTTGCGCTGCACGCGATGGGCTGCGAGGTCCATCGCAATATCATGAAACGCCAGCCCGCCTTTCGTAGGCACCGTGTTCGAACGACGCAGCAACGCACGCATGCGAGCAAGCAGCGCGTCCATGCTGAACGGCTTGGTTATGTAATCATCCGCGCCCGTATTCAGGCCGCGCACTGCGTCCTGATCCTCGGTTCGCGCAGTCACCATGATCACCGGCAGATCGCGCGTGCTCGGCCGCCGGCGGATTTGCCGGCACACCTCGATGCCGGACATGATCGGCAACATCCAATCCAGCAGCACCAGATCAGGCTGAGACTCCGAGATGCGCGTCAGCGCTTCCTGCCCGTCGGCGGCGTCATCGACGCGAAATCCCTGCTTCTCGAGATTGTAGCGAAGCATGGTGGCCAAGGCCGCCTCGTCTTCGACAACGAGCACGAGAGGTTTGGCGAGGTTTTGCGCATTGTCGGACATCAGCGTGTCTAGTCCTCAAGGCCGTCTGTATCGTGAGTCTGGGCGTGCGCCTCGCGCGGGCGGACGATCGCGTAGTTGGCGCTTTCGCCTTTCGGCCGCACGTCCGGCAAGGTATGACCGGTCGCCGCGAAATGGATCGTCTCGGCGATGTTGGTGGCGTGGTCTCCGATTCGCTCGAGGTTCTTGGCGATGAACAGAAGATGCGTGCACGGCGTGATATGCCGCGGATCTTCCATCATATACGTCACCAATTCGCGGAAAATGGCAGTGTAGATGTCGTCCACCGCCTGATCGGAGCGCCAGACCTGGATCGCCTTGTCCGCATCCACATCGCTCACGGCATCGACCGTCATTTTCAAACTTTCCTGCACCAGCCGCGCCATGTGTGCGAGTCCGCCAAGCTTGAAAGGCAGGCTGTATTGGTTGAGCACGATGCTGCGTTTGGCGACATTGGCCGCGTAATCGCCAATTCGTTCGAAATCGCTCGACATTTTCAGTGCCGCGACGATCTGGCGCAAATCCTGCGCTACCGGCTGACGCAGCGCGAGCAGGCGAATAACAAATGCCTCCACCTCGCGCTCCAGCGCATCGACCGCCGGATCCTGCTCCACGGCGCGGATTGCAGCTTCGCCATCCTGCTCGACGATCGCCACCGTTGCAGTTGCCAGCTGCGCTTCCACCAAGCCGCCCATTTCGACCAGCAGGTCGCGTAGCCGGGTCAACTCCTGCTCGAAGCTTTTGACGATATGTTCGGCCATGGCGGGCCTTTCCTGTTGCAAGCGTTAGCCGAACCGGCCGGTCACATATTCCTGAGTGCGCCGCTCGCGTGGCGCCGTAAAGATATCCGCCGCTGCCCCTACCTCGACCAGTTCGCCCAGATAGAAGAACGCCACCTGGTCGGCGCAGCGCGCCGCCTGCTGCATATTGTGCGTCACGATCGCGATGGTGAAATCGCGCTTCAGCTCGTCGATCAGTTCCTCGACCTTCAACGTGCTGATCGGGTCGAGCGCGCTGGTCGGCTCGTCGAGCAGGATGATCTCCGGGCGGGTCGCGATCGTGCGCGCGATACAGAGGCGCTGCTGCTGGCCGCCCGATAGGCCCGATGCCGGACTTTGCAGCCGATCCTTTACCTCCGCCCAAAGTGCGGCGCGCGTGAGCGACCATTCGACGCGACCGTCCATATCCGCGCGGCTGAGTCGCTCATGCAGTTTCACGCCGAACGCGATATTGTCGTAGATGCTCATCGGAAACGGTGTCGGCTTCTGGAAGACCATGCCGATGCGGCTGCGCAATGCATTCAGGTCGATGTCGGATGCGAGAAGGTTCACATCACCCATCATCACCTCGCCCGTCGCACGCTGGCCGGGATAGAGATCGTACATCCTGTTCAGCACGCGCAGCAGGGTGGATTTCCCACAACCGGAAGGTCCGATCATGCCCGTCACGCGGCGTTCGGGCAGATCAAGCATGATGGATTTCAGCGCCTGGTTTTTGCCGTAGAAGAAATCCAGGTTCCGTATCGACAGGCGCGCGGGACTTGCGGAGGCAGCAGGGGCGCGCGACGCCGATCGCGCGGCTCCAGGCGAAGTGGCCGCGGCGATTGTTGCCTGCTCCATGGGATCATGTCCTTCGGGCATAGGTGCCTAACGCCGGCGAACGATTAAGCGCGCTGCGACATTGATCGCAAGCACGCCAAGTGTAATCAGCAGCGCACCGGTCCAGGCGAGTTGCACCCAATCCTCGAAGGCGGACGCGGCATATTGGTAGATCGTCACTGGCAAGCTGGCCATGGCGGAGCCCATGCCGGAATAGCCGGAATTGCCGAGTGACGTGAACAGCAACGGCGCTGTCTCGCCCGCTACACGCGCGACGGCGAGCAGAACGCCAGTCATGATACCATCGAGCGCCGCGCGGTAGCAGATGAACACCGTGGTTTTCCATCTCGGCGCGCCCAATGCGATCGACGCCTCGCGCAGGCTGATCGGGATCAGCCGAAGCATATCTTCGGTCGTGCGCACCACGATAGGAATCACGATGATGGCCAGCGCGGCCGCTCCCGCAAAGCCGGAGAAGCCGCCCAACGGCGAGACGACGACCTGGTAGATGAAAAGGCCGATCAGGATCGATGGCGCGGACAGCAGAATGTCCGACACGAAGCGCACCGCGCCGCCCAGCGCTGTTCGGCCCGCATATTCGGCGAGATACGTGCCCACCATCAAACCGATTGGCGTGCCGATGAGCGTGCCGAGCCCTGCTTGTGCAATACTGCCGATAATGGCGTTGGCCAGGCCGCCATGGGCCCCTGGCGATGCAGTCGCGTGCATGAAGACTGCCAGCGAGAGACTACGCGAGCCCAGGTAGAACAAAGTCATCAATATCGACGTCAGAAAAGCGAGCGCCACGAAAGTGGCGACCCACGCCAGCACGCGCGCAACCAGGTCTGTGCGCTGGCGGCGCCGGCCGAGCGCCGATCGTGTGGCACCGTGCACCGGTGCTGCCAATGTCGCGCTCATGCCTGGCGAACCCTCGGCACCAGCAACGTCCGAGAGATGGCGAGCACGGCGAAGGAGATCACAAACAGGATGAACCCCAAAGCCAGCAGCGATGAAAGCTGCAGGCTGCCCGAATCCGCCTCGGGAAATTCGAGGGCGACCAGCGAGGCGATCGTGTTGCCAGGCGCGAAAATGCTCGGATTGATTCGATTGGTGTTGCCGATGACGAAGGTCACCGCCATCGTCTCGCCAAGTGCGCGGCCAAGGCCGAGCATGATGCCGCCGATCACCGACGCACGCGTGTAGGGCAATACGATGCTGCGCATCACTTCCCACGGCGTGCAGCCGAGGCCGAACGCACTTTCCTTGAAAATAACCGGGACTGTCAGGAACACATCGCGCATGGTCGCGGCGATGAACGGGGTGATCATGATGGCGAGCACGACGGAAGCGGTAAAGATGCTGCTGTCGCCGGGGAGCGCGCGGAATACCGGCGCGATGAGCGGAACATGGCCCAGGGATGCGGTCAGCCAAGGCTTGACCGTCGCACTGATCACCGGCGCCAGGACGAAGAACCCCCACATGCCATAGATGATGCTCGGCACGGCGGCGAGCAGTTCGATGGCGGTGCCTACCGGGCGTCGCAGCCAGCTCGGCGCCAGCTCCGTCAAGAAAAACGCGACACCGAATGCCAGCGGCACCGCCATGACAAGCGCCAGAACGGAACTCACGACCGTGCCATACACCGAGACGAGCGCGCCAAAACGCTCGGTGACCGGGTTCCAGGCCGACGATACGAGGAACGCCGGGCCGAACGCGCGAAACGCCGGCAACCCGCCCACAAACAGCAGCACGATGATGGCGCCCAGCAGCACCAGGACGAACACACCGGCAGCATGCGCCGTCAGTGCAAAAATACGATCGCCTGCCCCCTGGCTACGGTTGGTCTGCACGGCATCTCCGCGTTCGCTTGGGGCAAAGCCGGGTCGCGCGAAATCGGCGCGGCCCGGGTCGCGCGCTACTTCTTCATCTTCGCCCACGCTGCCTTCACCTGCGTCTTCACGCTGGCAGGCAACGGCACGTATTGCAGGTTGGTCGCGATGCTGTCGCCGTTGGCAAAGGCCCAGCCGAAAAACTTCGTCACCGCCGCCGCTTTCACCGGATCGGACGGATTGGTCGGAATTAGCACGAAGGTCGCCGACACGATCGGCCACGCGGTGGCGCCCGGCTGGTCGTTCAGGTCCACGGCAAAGTCCTTCGCACCCGCCCAATCGGCCCCCTTGGCGGCCGCGGCGAAGCTCGCCAGCGACGGTTTGATGAACGCGCCATCATGGGTGCGCAGTTGCGTCGTCGTCAGGTGGTTCAGCGTGGCATAGGCGCTTTCGACATAGCCGATCGCACCCGGCGTGCTCTTGACGGCGCCGGCGACGCCGGCCGTGCCCTTCGACCCTGTGCCAGCGGGCCAGCTCACCGCGGTCGCGGCCCCCACCTTCGACTTGAAGTCGGGGTCCACCTTCGAGAGATAGCTGGTGAACACGAACGTGGTGCCTGACCCGTCCGCGCGATACACAGGTGCGATGGCAAGGTCGGGCAGTTTGACGCCGGGATTAAGCGCGGCGATGGCTGCGTCGTTCCATTTCGTCAGCGTGCCCAGATAGATGTCGGCAATCGTCTTGCCGGTCAGGCGCAGCTTGGCGTCGGCCATCCCGGGCAGATTTACCGCCATATCAACGGCGCCCATGACGGCGGGAAATTGCAACAGCTTTGCCGATGCGAGCTTGGCGGGCGCCATCGGGGCGTCCGACGCGCCAAAATCGACCGTGCGTTGGGTGATCAGCTTCTGTCCGGCGCCGGACCCGACACCCTGATAATTAAGGCTGATGCCTGTCGCCGGCTTGGAGGCATCCGCCCATGCGCCATAGATCGGCTGTGCGAACGTGGAGCCGGCACCGGTAATCGCCTGGGCGAATGCCTGGGGTGCCGCCGCGAGCGCGCAAAAAGCACTGGCGCACAGGAAAAGTTTGCGCATGGACATGGTTGTGGCGCTCCTCGGGGGTCGAAACTGGGCGGAACCTAGTCGCCCGGCCGGGACAGAACCATTGCCCGTGTGTGAAGCTTTTATGACAGAACGGTGGCAGGCCGGTCAGGAAGCGATCAGAAACTCACCCGAATACCGGCGTAACCGGCAATCGGCGAACCCGGGCTTGCGGTGCGCGGATTGCTCACGCCGCCTGGCACGTGCGGGAACGGGATGTCGGCGACGGGGCCGAAACTGCCATACGTGTCGTACGTGCGGTCCGTTACGTTGTTGACCAGGCCGAACAAGGTGATGCCCTTCGACAGCCGATACGATGTATCGAGATTGACGACCACATAGCCACCCACCGGCTTGGTAAGGTTCGCCTCGTCGCCGAAGCGATATTGGCCGCTTTCCAGAACGGCGTTGCCACCGACGCTCCAACGGTCGGTGAGCTTATATTCCACCACCGCGGTGCCGCGATGTTCGGGAATGCCGGGAAGCCGGTCGCCTGGCACGACATGTTCCTGGCCGTTCACGTCCGACAACGGATTGCTGCCGCTGCCGAGCAACAAGTTCGATTGGAACGTCGCGTCCGTCAACGCGTAGCCAAGCACGGCATGCAGGCGCTGCGTGTCGAAATGCACGTTGGCTTCCAATCCCTGCCGCAGCGTCTTGCCAGCATTGGTGTAGTAAGCCAGACCCTGGTTGTAGCTGACAGTCTCGAAAATCAAATCATCATTGTCGTTGGTGTGGTAGTAGTCGGCGCTCCACGTAAGCCGCCCGCCGAAGATGGCGGCGACTCGGCCGCGCAGGCCGAATTCGAACGTGCGTGCGACGACCTGCTTCAAGTTCGGATCGCCGATGAAGAAATTCAGCAGCGAGCAGGGGTTTGCCGCCGAGCTACAGGACAATTCGGTCGGCGTCGGCGCGCGGTTGGTTTCGCTGTAGCTGCCGTAGAGCTGCAGTTCAGGGCGGAATGTGTATGTGAGTCCCGCCGTAGGATTGAACCGGCTGTAGCTGTGCTGGCCGTTGAGCGCGGTGCCTATCTTGTCCGACGAGTCGATCTCCGCATTGTTGAAGCGGCCGCCGAAGGTCAGCTCCAATTTCGGCAGCAGCGTCACCACGTCCGTGCCGAACACGCCGAAGTAACGCGTGTTGCTCACCAGGCGTGTCGGCTCCACACCCTCGCTCGGCTGATCCTGGGTGACGCCCGGACCGACGAATCCGTTTCCATTCGTGTTGAAGCCGCCGATTTGCGTCTGGCCGTCGAATGTGGATGTCGAGCCGTCGAAACTCGCCCCGACTACCAAATGGTTCTTCATGCCGAACACTGGCGCTTCGCTGGCGAGCTGTGCGGATGCGCCATAGGATTGCGCCTGCAACCCTTCCAGCACGAGCCCGGAATAGATGCCGCCGTTGAGGAAGTCAGTGACCGGCGAACCGCCACGCGTGGTCACGACACTGTTGTCGCTGTTGCACAACAGGCCAACCGGATTGATGCAGGGCTGCAATTCCTCCGTCGCGCCGTTGCTGATCCGCTGGGTCAGATTGGAATAATAGGCGACACCTTGCAGTGACAGCGTGTCGTTCAACGCGACCGTGCCGTTCAGATTGGCCGAGATATATTCGTTGTAGACGGTGTTCGGCGCGGTGAAGATGGATGCAGGATTGGCGTTCAACGACTGCACCGGCGTGGCACCCGGATTGCCCAACGTATCTTCCGCGCCTGTTATGTCGAGATGCAGTTCCGTGCTGCCCGTCCGGTAACCGACGTCGGTATAGAAACGGTACAGGTCGGAATTGCCGGTATCGCGATAGCCGCCATCGTGGGTAATGTCGCCGGCCGCATAGATGGCGAAATTGCCGAACTGGCGGCCATACTCGGCAATGCCCGACCCGCGATCAAACGAACCACCATAGGCGGTAAAATCCGTGCCCTGGTAATTAAAGCCGTTCTTCAACTGCACATTGACCGAACCGCCCAGCGCATTAAGCCCGAAGATCGGGTTCGACGCCTCGACATTGACCGTCTGGATCGCGATCGGCACGATCAGATCCCAATTCACCGTGTCGCCGAACGGGTCGTTGAAACGCGCGCCGTTCACGTAAACTGCCAGGCCCTGGCTGGTGCCTTCCACCGGCGACGCAACGAAACCACGGAACAGGATGTCCGGCTGGAACGGGTTGCCCGACGTGTCGTTGACCGCGGCGCTCGGGATGTTGTCCAGAATGCCACCAGTCAGCGACGGCACGTTCGTACGATCGATGTCGCGCTCGCCGAGAACCTGCGTCGCCTGCGGCAGGCTGGCGCGGTCGATGCCTGAGCCCAGCAACGGCGTGCTGGCCACCACATCCACGTCCGGCACGCTGACCGCGCCTTGTGCTGCGGCGTTTGTGCCGGCGCCGGGAACGGTCTGCGCCTGCGCCGTCAGGCAGGCAGTGGAGGCGCACAGTCCGAAAAACAGGCGAACGCTAGGTCGGCGCAAGGAAGGTCACTCCGCATACTTCGGAGGCTCTCTTACCTGACAGCAAGCTGACGTGCGTGACATTTGTGTGTCGAAAGCCATGTGGCTGCGAACAGCAGCGGCGGTGCTATCGATGAGCCGGCGACCAGCCTTCCCGCAGCCGGGCGGGAGCGCTTGCACGCGTCAGCGCCCGACCGGCCGCAAACCGTGTGACAGCAATGACGAGCGCCACGGCCAACCCGTGAACCACCAGATCGCCGGCCGTGGCATCGAACGGATGGATCATCGCCAGGAGCGTCGCCGCCGCGCCGGCACTCGCCAACCCGCCAAGCGAGGCAGTCAACCCCGGGCGAAGCGGGCAGGCGCGCAAAAGCAGCCAGGTCAGCAACGCGGACAGCGGTGCGGACACCAGCAGCAGAAACTGCAGGCAAACCATCGGATGCATCGACGCTTCGACAACCGAGCCCGGCAATGCCGACAGCCGAAGACAGCCGGCCGTGCTCGCCCCAAGCCAGACCGCCAGTGACGGTAACGGGAGCAGCGCCCAAGCCGCAGAACGTCCGGGCACCGCGGTTTGCAAGGCTGCAAAGCCGGCAAGGATCGCCGTCAGCGCGGCAGCCAGTTCACCCATCCACATGTCGGGCGCCGACGAGAGCCGCACGCGCAGTGCCGGCCAGTCGGTAAACAGGCTGAGGAGCAAGCCGATCCAGATTGCCGCCAACAGCCAAACCCCGATGCGGCGTCCCGGTGGGGCAAGACGCCGCACCGGGCGCAAATCGCCGGCCAGACGCGCTATCAACAGATCCTGGTCCGATGCGTCAGGCATCGTCTTCCAGCTTCACCCGGCTGCGCAGCGCCCTCAACGCGCGGTGCAAATTTACTTTCAACGCACCTTTGGTCCGTCCTGTCTCGCGCGCGGCTTCCTCCAGCGAGCGTTCGCGCAGTGCCAACAATTCGACCGCCTGACGCTGCAACGGGGGAAGCGTCGCCACCGCCGCCCGCAGCCGTTCGGCATCGCCATCGCTTTGCAGCGACGCCACGGCGTCGGGCCCAGGCTCGGCATGGGCCAGATAGGCGTCCTCATCCTGCACCTCCCGCGCGCCGCGCCGGCCGTGCAGACGCAACGAATCGATCGCACGGCGGGCAGCGATCGCGCGCAGCCAAGGCAGAAACGGCCGCGCGGGGTCATAGGTCGGCAACGCGCGGTGAATGGTCAGAAGAACGTCCTGCACCACGTCATCCACACGGTCCGTGGGCACGCCGGTGCGTCTTGCGGTCGCCGCAGCCAGCGGAACGCAGGCTTTCAGCACGCGCTGGTAGGCAGCCGCATCGCCAGACTGGGCGGCGGCCATGAGCGCGGCCAGGTCGAGATCCATCTTGGGAGCATAAGGACGTTCTTTTTTGAAAAAAAGAACCAAAAAACTTTTGCTTCCTGTCGGCGCTCGCGGGACGGTCTAGCGGTTTGATGGCGGTTGTCATGAACCGCTGAACCAGTTGTAGCCCTGGTCCTCCCAGTAGCCGCCGGGATTGGTGTTGGTGACGGTGATGGCCGAAATGTTCTTCGGGTTCTTGAACCCGAGCTTGGTCGGAATGCGCAGACGCACCGGCGCGCCCCAGGCGGGCGTCAGCGGAACGCCGCCAAAATCGAGCGCCAGAATGGTCTGGGGGTGCAACGCCGATTGCATGTCGATGCTGGACGAGTAATCGTCAAAACACTCGAAACCGACATAGCGCGCATTCAGGTCCGCACCGACACGACGCAGGAAGCTGCCCAACGGAACGCCCGACCATTGGCCGATCTGGCTCCACCCCTCCACGCAGATATGCCGCGTGATCTGGCCTTCCTGGGGCATGGCGCGCAACCGGTCGAGCGTCCAGCTCGTCTCGTCGGCGACCAACCCCCCAACCTCGAGCTGCCAGTCCGGATCGGGCGCGCGCACCTGCGCGATCGGGTAATATGCGTTGAACTTGAACGGTCTCGTGATCTGGTCGGGCCGGAACGTGGCCGCCAGCCGGCGTTCGCTGAACAGCAACGCCTGCGCGCGATCGTCCAGGCGCAGCATGGCCCACAAAATCCGGTCGAAAAACCCGTCCTTGGTCGAAAGATCGCAGCCGGTCAGCATCGTCAGCGCGCCCAGTGAGAGGCCGTTTCGCAGGAAATGCCGGCGTTCCAGGCGGCGCAATTGGGTAAGATGGTCGCCGCGGCGGATCATGCGGCCTCCTTGCGGCCACCGCCGGTGACCATCGCCACCAGGGTGCGCGGCACCAGCGCCACCAGAACCACATGGACGACCAGGAAAGCGACAATGCAGGACATCAGCGCGAAGTGGATACGGCGCGCCAGATCGTAGCCGCCGAACAGCCAGGTCAGGCTGCCGAATTGCACCGGCTTCCAGATCGACAGGCCGCTCATTACGGCAAGCACGCCCGCGAGCACCACCAGCAGATAGAGTGCTTTCTGCACCGCGTTGTACTGACCGCGGCGATGAACCAGCCGCAGCGTCAGCGCCGCCCAGAAATCACGCGCTACACCACGCGGCGTCACGGGCAGAAAATCGCGCCGGAAATGCCCGCTGGCTACGCCCCAGACGAGATAGACAAACCCATCGGCCATCAGCACCCACATTGCCGAGATGTGCCAGGCTATACCGCCACCCAACCACCCACCCAACGTAAGCGACGGCGGGATGATGAAGGGCAGAAGGGGGGACGCGTTGTAGATCGCCCACCCGCTGAGGATCATGGCAATCATCGCGGCCGCACCTACCCAATGCGTGACGCGTACGATGAGGGGATGAACCGGCTGGTCGGCCCGGGATGCGCTTGGCAATGCAATCTCCATATGGCTGAGTTCGGGGCGCGCGACATGGAGGTTACGTCATGGTGACGGGCGTAACCATGGCACCACCCGTCCGAACTCGTTTGCGTCGGCGATCACGCCAGAACAGGTCCTAACCGGGAGAGACAACGATGGTGCAAAGGCGCTTTCTACTGATGGGTTCGGCGCTGTTGGGTGGCGCGGCACTCCTGGCCGGCCCGCGCCGCTCGGCCCGTGCGACCGAGCAATTTGCCGTCAGTCATACGGATGCCGAATGGCGCAAGCTGCTCTCTCCCGAGGCTTACGTCGTATTGCGCCATCAGGGAACGGAAGCGCCGGAATCGAGCCCGCTCGACCACCAGTTCGCCGACGGCCGGTATGACTGCGCCGGCTGCGCGCTGCCCCTGTTCGCCTCGGCCACTAAATTCGACAGCGGCACCGGCTGGCCGAGCTTCTACGCGCCGCTGCCGAACGCCGTCTCCACCCATTCCGATAGCAGCCTCTTCATGGAACGCACCGAAGTGCATTGCAGCCGGTGCGGCGGCCATCTAGGGCATGTGTTCGACGACGGGCCGAAGCCCACCGGCCTGCGCTACTGCATGAACGGCGTCGCACTCACATTCCAAAAGGGAGCAAAGGCATGAGCAAGATCGTCAATGTGGCGGCAGTCGGCGGCGCGGCTTTGCTGCTGGCCAGCACATTCCTGCACGCACAAACCCGCAACACGGAGGACATGCACGTCGTCCCGCCGCCAGCACTCGACATGCCGAAAGCGGCAGGCCCACAAACCGCCGTGCTTTCGGGCGGCTGCTTCTGGGGTGTGCAAGGCGTGTTCGAGCACGTGCACGGCGTGCAGCGCGTGCTCGCCGGCTACAGCGGTGGCAAGGCAGAGACCGCAAACTACGAAGCCGTCAGCGAAGGCGACACCGGCCACGCGGAATCCGTGCAGATCACCTACGATCCCGCGCAGATCAGCTACGGACGCATTCTGCAGATTTTCTTCAGCGTGGCGCTCGACCCCACGATGAAGGACGCTCAGGGTCCCGATACCGGCACGCAATACCGCTCGGAGATCTTCGCGGCTAACCCCGAACAGGCGAAAGTAGCACGCGCCTACATCACCCAGCTCGATGCGTCGCACGCTTATCACGCACCGATCATGACGCGCGTCGACAATCTGACCGGTTTCTATCCGGCTGAGGCATATCATCAGGATTTTCTCGAGACGCACCCGAGCTATCCTTATATCGTCTACAACGATCTGCCGAAGGTGCAGGCTTTGAAGGCATTGTTCCCGGATTCTTATGTACCTCAAGCGACGACGAGCGGTATCAAGTCGTAAGAAAGGAAGGCCTTCTTTTCTGAAGAAAAGAAGCAAAAGACTTTTGGTCCGCTGTCGCGAGTTCGCGGCGGCGGGCTTTAGCGACCCAGATGGCGATCGAAGAATGCGGCCATTTCCTGGAAGATCGTCTGGGTTTCGGGCAGGCGATCATCGATCAGGTATTGCGCGTGGGACAGTCCTTCGAAAATCTCGAACTCCACTTCGACGCCGGCGTCACGCAGCCTCCGCTCCGTCCGCACAGCATTGGACAAAAACAGATCGCGCGTTCCGGTGACGAGGAATGTGGGCGGAAAGCCGTGGAAATCGCCGTAGATCGGCGAAATACGCGGATCGCGCACATCGAGCCCATGCGCGTAAGCGGGCACCGCGCCTGACTGCAATCCGTCAACGCTCACCAATGTGTCGTCCACGAACTCGTTGGTGTTCAGGCTGTCGCCCGTCCGGCTCATATCCGCCCATGGGGAGCCTGCCGCGATGGAAGCGGGCATCGCCAGCTTCCCGGTTACAGCCCGCTGCACGAGGGAGAGCACAAGCCCGCCACCCGCAGATGTTCCGAACACCGCCAGGTTCGCGGCGGGCGTGCTGCTTGCGAGCGCGCGCCACACGGCGGTCGCGTCATCGAGGGCCGCGGGGTAGGGAAACCGCGGTGCCAGACGATAATCGACCGAAACAACTTTGAAATGTCCGATGCCGGCCATCAGGATCGCCTCGCCGATGCCCGGGAGGCCGGAAAATGCAACATAGCCGCCGCCGTGCAAATGGATCAGCAAACGATGTGCGTTGCGCGGCGGCAGGTCTTCAGGGGTAAGCGAATAGCAATGCACACCTGCAATCGTCCGTTCCGTTATCCGGACGCGATATCTTCGCGCAAGGCCTGGAATGTCCGCAGCACTGGCCGGCTGTGCGGGAGATGACGCGATCAGGTGCTGAAGCTCGGGACTTGCCGCGGTTGGCAGGGGCAAAACGCGCGCCGGAATGCTGCGGCCTGGCTGCTCCGCACCCGCGCTGGTGCCGGCGACACTGGCCAGCAGTGCCGCTCCCAAAGCAACCGCCTTCGCGAGCCGCATGTCAGACTGCCGCGCTTGAGAGCAAAATACTTGTCTCCGAATTGGCGATGCCGTCCACCTGACGTATGCGGCGCAGCACCGCGTCGAAACTTTGCAGCGTGCCGGCCGCCAGTTCCACCACCATGTCCCAGCGTCCATTGGTCGTGTGGATGCAGGTCACTTCGGGCAGCGCACGCAAGGCCCGCAGCACGGCGGCGGAGCGGTCGCCGCGCACCTCGATCATCATGATGGCGCGCACGCTCTGCCCGTCCGCCTCCGGCCGCAGGCGAACGGTAAAGCCCTGGATGTCGCCACCCGCCACCAGCCGCCCGATCCGGTTCTGCACCGTCCCGCGCGAGACACCCAGCCGCCCCGCCAACGTGGAGACCGAGGCCCGTGCATCCTGGCGCAGCAAGCTGATGAGCGCGCGATCTGTATCGTCCATTGCCGTTTTGCCAGTTCCGCCTGCCATAATGGCAGAACCGGCGCGAACGGCACAGCAGTTTTCCGTCTACCTGTTGGCGTTGTATCGTTCGAAGATCGAAGCGTTCGCTCAGCCCCCACGCAAGCCAAGTCCCAAAAGTTTTTTGCTTCTTTTTTCCAAAAAAGAAGGCCTTCCTTCCCTAGGATGCCCTCTCCATGAACCAGCTATCCCCCCTGACCCTCCACCGCACCACCGAAGACTACCTGGCGCTCGAAGCCCGCTACGGCGCCAGCAACTACAAGCCGATGGACGTGGTGCTGACGCGCGGCGAAGGCGTCTATGTGTGGGACGTGGACGGCAAGCGCTACATGGATTGCCTCTCCGCCTATTCCGCGGTGAACCAGGGCCACTGCCACCCGCGCATCCTCGCCGCCATGATGGAGCAGGCCGGCCGCCTCACGCTGACCTCGCGCGCCTTCCGCAACGACCAGCTCGGGCTGTTCTACGAAGAGATCTGCGCGCTGACGAAATCGAGCGCCGTGCTGCCGATGAACTCCGGCGCCGAAGCCGTCGAGTCGGCCCTCAAAGTCGCCCGCAAATGGGGCTATCAGGTCAAGGGCGTGGCCGAAAACCAGGCCAACATCATCGTCTGCGGCGACAATTTCCACGGCCGCACACTGGCCATCGTCGGCTTCTCCACCGACCCGGTGAGCCGGCGGGATTTCGGGCCCTTCGCGCCAGGTTTCACCATCGTGCCCTATGGCGACGCCGCCGCGATCGAAGCGGCGATCACGCCCGATACCGTCGCCGTGCTGCTCGAGCCGATCCAGGGCGAGGCCGGCACCATCATCCCGCCCGACGGCTATCTGCGCGCCGTCCGCCGGCTCTGCACGCAGCACCGCGTCGTCATGATCCTCGACGAAATCCAGACCGGGCTCGGCCGCACCGGCCGCCTGCTCGCCGAGGAACACGAGGGCGTCGAAGCCGACCTCACCCTCGTCGGCAAGGCGCTGTCCGGCGGTTTCTACCCCGTCTCCGCCGTGCTCTCGAATGCCGAGGTGATGGACACGCTCAAACCCGGCGAACACGGCAGCACCTTTGGCGGCAATCCGCTGGCCTGCGCCGTCGCGCGCATGTCGCTCCGCGTGCTGGTCGAGGAAGGCATGATCGAGAACGCCGCCGCGATGGGCACACGCATGGTGGATGGCCTGCGCGCGATCGCCACCAACCAGGTGCGTGAAGTGCGCGGCCGCGGCCTGATGATGGCCGTCGAGCTCCACGCCGATGCCGGCGGCGCCGGGCGCGTCTGCAAGGCGCTGCAGAAAGCCGGTGTGCTGTGCAAGGAGACGCACGAGCACACGATCCGCATCGCGCCGCCGCTCGTGATCACGGGCGAGCAGGTGGATTGGGCGGTGGAGCGGTTTGCGGACGCGCTTCGGACGTAAGAAAGGCAAGCAGTCCTTTTTTGAAAAAAAGGACCAAAAAACTTTTGGGAGTTGGCTTACGCGGGTTCGACGCAGTCAGGCAATAATCCGCCCATCCAATACGCCAACTCACGTGGATTACTAACCCGCCAGACGGCGAACTCCGCCCGTTTGCCGGGCGCTAGCGTGCCGATTTCAGCGTCTAGCCCAAGAGCAGACGCCGCCACACGCGTGCAGCCGGCGAGCGCTTCCTCGGGCGTCAGGCGGAACAGCGCACAGGCCAAATTCATCGCCATCAGCAGCGAACTCAGCGGCGACGAGCCGGGATTGCAATCGGTCGCCACCGCCATCGCCACCCCATGTTCGCGGAACAACGCCACCGGCGGCGGCTGACGCGCGCCCACCGTCGCGTAAGCGCCAGGCAGCAACACCGCCACCGTCCCGGCAGCCGCCAGCGCACGCACGCCTGCCTCGGACGTGTATTCCAGATGATCGGCCGACAACGCCCGATGCGACGCGGCCAGCGCCGCGCCACCGCCATCGGTCAACTGGTCCGCATGCAGCTTCACCCGCAGCCCGAGCCTCGCCGCTCCGCTGAACAACCGGTCGATCTGCGCCGCCGAGAACGCGATGTTCTCGGCAAAAGCATCGACCGCATCGACGAGGTTTCCCGCAATCGCGGCTGGCAGGATATCGGCCACGATGTGGTCGATGTAATCGTCGGCCCGCCCGGCAAATTCGGGCGGAATGGCATGGGCCGCCAGCAGCGACGTCACTACAAGCACGCCTTCCTCGCGCCCCAACGCACGCGCCGCACGCAGCATGTTCAACTCGTCCGGAAGGTTCAAGCCGTAGCCTGACTTGATCTCGATCGTTCGCACGCCTTCGCGGCGCAAAGCGCGAACCCGCGGCCGCGCCAATTCGACGAGCTCGGCCTCGCTCGCATCCCGCGTGGCGCGCATCGTCGAGAGAATGCCGCCGCCCGCGCGCGCCGCCTGTTCGTAGCTGCCGCCTTGCAGCCGCCCCTCGAACTCGGCGGACGCGCTCGCCGGCGAACACGAGATGCGTGTGGCAGTCGATCAGCGCGGGGGTGATCCACGCGCCGTCGGTGTCGTGAACCTCGGTCCCCAGCCCGCGCAAATCTGGCGGCAGGTCGCGCGCGGGCCCGGCATAGACGATCCGGCCGTCGCGCACGGCAAGCGCGCCGTCCAAAACCGCGCCATACGCGGAGCCACCCTCGGCCATCGTGGCCAGATTGGCGTGCCAGATGGTGTGCGCATGCTGCATCATCGCGGCAACTCTAGGCTGGGCGGCAGGGCTGCAGCAACCTGTCTAGACAGGCTTGGTCCCGTCTGGGACACTGCCGGGCATGCAAGCCGTCTCCGCCGATTGGGTCCTGCTGGACGATGGCTTTTCGCCGAACCTGCTGATCGAGCACCAACACGGTGCGATCGTCGCAATACGCGAGGGCCGCGCGGCGGACCACGTCGCGGGCGCGCTGCTGCCGGGTGCGATCAATCTGCACAGCCATGCCTTTCAGCGCAGTTTCGCTGGCCGGACGGAGTTCGCGGGCGGCGGCGGCGATTTTTGGAGCTGGCGCGAGGCGATGTATCGCGCGGCCGGCCGCATCGACCCGGACACGCTGGCGCCGGTCGCCGCCTATCTCGGCATGCAATGCCTGCTCGGCGGCTTCACCTCGCTGGTCGAGTTCCATTATTTGCAGAACGCGCCGGACGGCAGCCCCTACGCCCATCGCGCCGCCATGGCCGACGCGGTGATCGAAGGCGCCGCCCGATCCGGCATCGGCCTCACCCTGCTTTTCGGCATCTACGAAACCGGCGATTTCGGCGGCGCGCCGCTGCAAGGCGGCCAGATTCGCTTCGACACGGCACCGGAAGCGGCACTCGCGATGCTGCAGGACGCACAGCCGCGCCAAACCCCGTCGCTGCGCTTTGGCCTCTCGCCGCACTCGCTGCGCGCCGTCCCGCCCGCCTCGCTGGCACGCATGGCGGAAGGTCTGGCCGGCATCGATCCCGCCGCGCCCATCCATATCCATGCGGCCGAGCAACAGGCCGAAGTGTTGGCTTGCCGGGCGCATCTCGGCACCACGCCCGTCGCCTGGCTGCTGGACAATGTATCCGTAGCGGAAAAGTGGTGCCTCATTCACTGCACCCATACCAATGACGCGGAGCGCCGCGGCCTGGCTGCGTCCGGTGCGGTCGCCGGCCTGTGCCCTAGCACGGAAGGCAATCTGGGCGACGGCATTTTCGGCCTGGCGGATTACGTGTCGCATGGCGGCGCGTTCGGCATCGGCACGGACAGCCATGTCTCGCTCGATGCCTTTGCCGAGCTGCGCCTGCTGGAATACAGCCAACGCCTGCGCGCAGAGCGGCGGAATGTGCTGGCCGGCGAAGATGGCCACACCGGGCGCATCCTGTGGCAGGCCGCGTGCAACGGCGGTGCGCGCGCTTCCGCTCGTCGCGTGGGCGCGCTGCGTGCCGGCAGCCGCGCCGACCTGGTGGCCATAACACCCACAATTGAGACCGCCGGCCTCGGCCCCGATTTCTGGCTGGATGCGGCGATGTTCGCGAACGATCGAGCGTCGGTGCATCATGCAATGGTAGGCGGTGAGTGGCTCGTACGTGACGGCACGCATATACACGCTGAGGATATCACCCGCGCTTATACACGCGTATTGGAGAAAATCGGCTGATGGCCGAAAGCCCTTATCAGCGCATCAAGCGCAGCATTGCCGAAGGCATTGCATCCGGGCGCTGGCTGGCTGGCCAGGTGCTACCCTCCGAACATGCGCTCACGCGGCAATTCAAGGTCTCGCGCATGACGGTCAATCGCGCGATGCGGGAACTGGCCAACCAGAATCTCATACGCCGGGTGCCGGGTGTCGGCAGCTTTGTCGCCGAACCGGTCGCGCAATCCGCCCTGGTGGAAATACGCAACATCGCCGATGAGATTCTCTCGCGCGGCCACGTGCATCGCGCGGAAGTCCTGTTTCTCAACTCCATCAGCGCCGCGCCGGCACTCGCCGAAGAGTTCGGCCTGGCAGCAGGTGACGGGCTGTTCCATTCCCGCATTCTCCATCTCGAAGACGGCGTGCCTCTGCAACTCGAGGAACGCCTGGTTCATCCGGCGCTGGCCCCCGACTACCTGCATCAGGATTTCAGCAAGACGACGCCGAACGCGTTCCTTAGCCGGGTGGCGCCGCTCACCAGTTTCGAACACCACGTCCGCGCCCTCGCGGCCGATGGCGAGCGTGCACAATTGCTCGGCCTGGCGCAGGGCGACGCGTGCCTGCTCGTGCTTCGCCGTACGTTTTCAAACCAGCGCTTGGTATCGATCGCCGAGCTCTATCATCCCGGCCTGCGCTTCGCGCTCGCCGGCAAGTTCAAGCCCTGACGCAACCGGAATATTTCATGCGCAACACTCGCATCATTCGCGCGTCGCGGGGCTCGCAGCTCACCGCACGTTCCTGGCAGACCGAAGCGCCGCTGCGCATGCTGATGAACAATCTCGATCCGGACGTCGCCGAACGGCCGGAGGACCTGGTCGTCTACGGCGGCATCGGCAAGGCCGCCCGCAACTGGCCGTGCTACGACACGATGGTCAGCGCGCTCACCACACTGGGCGCGGACGAAACATTGCTGGTGCAATCAGGCAAACCGGCCGGCGTGTTCCGCACGCATGCGGACGCGCCGCGCGTGCTGATCGCCAACAGCAACCTCGTGCCGCATTGGGCCACCTGGGAACATTTCTCGGCCCTCGATCGCCTCGGCCTGATGATGTACGGCCAGATGACCGCAGGTTCGTGGATCTATATCGGCAGCCAGGGCATCGTTCAGGGCACCTACGAAACCTTCGTCGAAATCGGCCGCCAGCATTACGGCGGCTCGCTCGCCGGGCGCTGGATACTGACCGGCGGATTGGGCGGCATGGGCGGCGCGCAACCGTTGGCCGCCACGCTCGCCGGCGCCTCCATGCTCGCCGTAGAAGCGCAGGACAGCCGGATCGAGAAGCGGCTGGAGACCGGCTATCTCGATGCGCGCGCTGAGACGCTCGACGACGCGCTCGCGATGATCGAGGACGCCCGCGCGCAAGGCCGCCCGCGCTCGATCGGGCTGCTCGGCAACGCGGCCGATATCTTCCCCGAAATC
The DNA here is from genome assembly GCA_963848205.1 of uncultured Alphaproteobacteria bacterium. Lineage (GTDB taxonomy): Bacteria > Pseudomonadota > Alphaproteobacteria > Acetobacterales > Acetobacteraceae > BOG-908. Next base: position 66,943 of record CAWKCV010000006.1, read on the forward strand.
CTGGCGCGCGGCATCCGGCCCGACGTCGTCACCGACCAGACCTCCGCTCACGACCCGGCGAACGGCTACGTGCCTGCCGGCTGGAGCGTCGCCGAATGGGAGAGCGCGCGGGTGACCGATCCAGCACGCGTAGCGGCGGCCGCGAAAGCCTCCATGCGCGTGCATGTGGAAGCGATGCTCGGCTTCCATCGCGCCGGCATCCCCACCGTCGATTACGGCAACAATATCCGCCAGGTCGCGAAAGATGAGGGCCTGGCCGACGCTTTCGACTTTCCCGGCTTCGTCCCCGCCTATATCCGCCCGTTGTTCTGCCTCGGCAAAGGCCCGTTCCGCTGGGTCGCACTCTCCGGCGACCCCGACGACATACGCGTCACGGACGAGACGGTCGCGGCCCTCATGCCGCACGACACGCATCTGCACACCTGGCTCGCCCATGCCGGCGCGCGCATAAAGTTCCAGGGCCTGCCTGCGCGAATCTGCTGGCTTGGCCTGGGGGATCGCCATCGCATTGGCCTCGCCTTCAACGAGCTCGTGCGCAGCGGACGCGTGCGCGCCCCCATCGTCATCGGCCGCGACCATCTGGACAGCGGCAGCGTCGCCAGCCCGAACCGCGAAACCGAAGCCATGCGCGACGGATCGGATGCCGTCAGCGACTGGCCTCTGCTCAACGCGCTGCTCAACACGGCGAGCGGCGCCACCTGGGTATCGCTGCATCATGGCGGCGGCGTCGGCATGGGCTACTCGCAACACAGCGGCATGGTGATCCTCTGCGACGGCACCGCGGACGCCGACCGCCGGCTGGAACGCGTGTTGTGGAACGACCCCGCCACCGGCGTCATGCGCCATGCCGATGCCGGCTACCCCGACGCCATCGACTGCGCCCGCCGTCACAATCTCGATTTGCCGATGCTGGGCGCGGCCAAGTGACCATCACCATCGGCCCCACTTTGTCCCTCGCCGAGCTCCGGCGCCTGGATTTCAGCGAAAACATCGCCCTCGACCCCACCTGCCTGCCCGGCGTCGAGGCCTCCGCCCGAACGGTCGCCGACATCGTCGCCGCCAACCGGACCGTCTACGGCATCAACACCGGCTTCGGCCTGCTCGCGCAAACTTCCATCCAAGCCGGCCAACTCGCCGAACTGCAACGCCGCCTCGTCCTCTCCCACGCCGCCGGCACCGGCCCCCTGCTGCCCGCACCCATCGTCCGCCTGATCATGGCGCTGAAAATCGTGGGACTGGCCCGCGGCTATTCCGGCGTGCGACCGGCCGTCATCGAGCACATTCTGGCCTTCCTGCGCGCCGACATTCTCCCGTGCATTCCGGCCAAAGGCTCGGTCGGCGCCTCAGGCGACCTGGCACCGCTCGCCCATCTCGCCGCCGCCCTCATCGGCACCGGCGACGTGGACGCTGCCGGCAGCCGCATGAGCGCCGCCGCTGCCATGCAGCAAGCCGGCCTCTCGCCCCTCGTCCTCGGCCCGAAGGAGGGGTTGGCACTCCTCAACGGCACGCAAGCCTCCACCGCGCTCGCGCTCTCCGCCCTGTTCCGCGCCGAGCGCCTGTTCGGCGCTGCCATCGTCGCCGGCGCCCTCTCCGTCGACGCCGCCAAAGGCAGCGACACGCCGTTCGATGCCCGGATCCACGCCGCCCGCGGCCAGCCCGGCCAGATCGCAGTCGCCGCCAGCATCCGCGCGCTGCTCGCAGGCAGCGACATCCGCCACTCTCACCTCGATTGTGGCCGCGTGCAGGACCCGTACAGCCTGCGCTGCCAGCCGCAGGTGATGGGCGCCTGCCTCGATACGCTGCGCCACGCCGCCGGCGTGCTCACCATCGAAGCCAATGCCGCCAGCGACAACCCGCTCGTCTTCGAAACCGACGTGCTCTCCGGCGGCAATTTCCACGCCGAACCGGTAGCCATCGCCGCCGACACCATGGCCATCGCAATCGCCGAGATCGGCGCGCTATCCGAACGCCGCACGGCGCTGCTCACCGATCCGGTGATGAGCCGCCTGCCCGCGTTCCTGGTCACCGAGCCCGGCATCAACTCCGGCTTCATGATCGCCCAGGTCACCGCCGCCGCGCTGGCGAGCGAAAACAAAAGCCTCGCCCACCCCGCAAGCGTCGACAGCCTGCCGACCAGCGCCAACCAGGAGGACCATGTCAGCATGGCCACCTTCGCCGCCCGCCGCCTGCACGAGATGTGCGACAACACCGCCACCATCATCGCCATCGAGCTGCTGGCCGCCACCCAGGGCATCGGGTTCCACGCGCCGCACACCACGTCCGCCCCGCTGCAATCGGCCATCGCCATCCTGCGCACGCGCGTCGCCCCCTACACCGAAGACCGCTTCTTCGCCCCCGACATCGCGGCCGCGACATCGCTCGTGCAATCCGGCGCCTTCGACCCGCTCACCCAGGATCTGCGCCTGTGACCGCAGCCCCGCCGCTGTTCCATCTAACTCGGGGCCAAAGCCGCCTGATCATCTCGGTTCCCCACGCCGGCACCTTCATCCCCGACGATGTCGCCCACCAGCTGAACGCCGAAGGCCGTGCGCTCGTGGACACCGACTGGCACGTGGACCGCCTCTACGACTTCGCCCCCTCGCTCGGCGCCACGCTCCTCACCGCCACGCACTCCCGCACGCTCGTCGATCTCAACCGCGCCCCTGAAGGCGGCCCGCTCTATCCTGGCCAGGCGGAAACCACGGTCGTCCCCACCGATACATTCGATGGCGCTTCTCTCTACGATGGTCCACCACCCGGCCCGGCCGAGCGCGCCCGCCGCGTGGCGCTCTACTGGCAGCCCTACCACGCAGCCCTTCAGGCCGAGCTCGACCGCATACACACGCGTCACGGCCACGCCATCCTGCTCGACGGCCATTCCATCCGCCCCAACGTGCCGCGCCTGTTCCCCGGCACGCTCCCCGATCTCAATTACGGCATCAACAGCGGCGCCGCCTGCACCCCCGGCCTCGCCCGGCGCGCGCTCGCCGCCACCGCGCCGCACGGTTTCAGCCAGGTTCTGGACGGGCGCTTTCGCGGCGGCCACATCACCCGCCAGTACGGCCGCCCGGAGCGCGGCGTCGAAGCGATCCAGCTCGAAATGGCCACCTCCACCTACATGGACGCACCCGGCCCCTATGACCCACCCCGCGCCGCACGTCTTGTTGCGAGCCTGCACGCGCTGGTGCGGGAACTTATCGGCGCAGTGCAGACCTGAATTGCAACGCCGCCGGGAACGAAACAGTCCTGCCATGGTTGTGGAGCACGTCAGCCGACGCGCGCCGCCGGCTTAAAACCCACCGGCCCCCCGGGCCGAAAAGAGGAACCATCATGACCAACCGCTTCAAACGCCTCGCCGGCGTCGCTTCAATCCTCGGCCTTCTCGCCGCTCCTGTGCTCACCGCCGCCCCGGCGCTGGCCGGTCCCGACCAGCAGGCGCTCGTCGACCACGCGATCGGCACCCTGCAGGACCTGCGCCACGACAAGGAATTCGGCAACGCCCGCCAGCTGCTCCACAGCGCCCGCGCCGTGCTCATCGCCCCGCGCATCTTCAAGGGCGCGTTCTTCGTCGGCGGCGAAGGCGGCCAAGCCCTCCTGATGGTCCGCGGCGCGCACGGCTGGAGCGACCCGGCCTTCTACACCGTCGCCTCGGCCAGCTTCGGCCTGCAGATCGGCGCCAAGGAAAGCGAGCTCATCCTCATCATCCGCTCCGAGCGCGCGCTCCAGGCCCTGATGCGGGACAAGTTCAAGATCGGCGCCGACGCCGGCATCGCCATCGCCACCCTGGGCAGCGACGTCCAAGGTGCGACCACCGCCAACGTGGGCGCCGATATCGTCGCCTGGGCCTCCTCCTCGGGCGCCTTCGCCGGCATCTCGCTCGACGGCACCGTCATCAGCGCCGAGAACGGGGCGGACGCCGCCTATTACGGCCGTCCTCTGACCACCGCCGACATCGTGCTGCGTCACGAGGTCCGCGGCGCCGGCACGCTGCGCCGCACGCTCGACGCCATGTGAACCGGCCGCGGGGGCGGGCCCTTTGCCCACCCCGCAACCGCCCTCCACCCGGCACGTTCTAGTCGTGCGCGCCACAGAAGCGCGTTCAAAAAAGAGGATACAATCACATGCCGAAGACGACGCATCACGAAGCCGCCGAGCATCACGAGACCGCCGCCAAGGCGCATCGCACGGCCGCCGAGCACCATGAAAAGGGCGACCACAAGGCAGCCCACACGCATTCCGAGACGGCCCACGGCCACTCCGCCAAGGCGCATGAGCATTCCACGAAGGCTCACACCAAGAGCAAGGAACACGCGACCGCCAAGCACTGATCGCGCTTACGTCAGCGCATCGGCCATGAAAAAGGGCGCCGGGATCATCCCGGCGCCCTTTTTTTAACGTCGCCCCGCTTCCATCATGGGAACGGCGGGCCGGCCCTCGCGCCTCTAGCGGCAGCGATACGGGTGATACGCGCACCAGCCGGGTCCGCGGCCCGGACCTTCGACGATGCAGCCGGCGAGCGGTGCCGCCAGGGAGAGAAGAAGCAGCGTCGCGGCAATTCTGAGCATGAGCGGCAAACCTTTGCGTGGGTGAGGAGAAATCCTGCCTCGTCCAACGCGCCCGCCGCACGCCAGGTTGCCCGAACCGCGCCCGCCCGCCGATTTCCACTTCCCTCCCACCCCGGACGGTGGCACGATTCACCCCTGATCCACCCTGCCCGCGTGAGGTGCCCGCATGTCGCCTGGTTTGCAGATACTCATGATGGGTTCGCTCAATTTCGGTGTGCCGCTCGCCCTCGCCGTGCGCGACCTGCTGCGCCACCGCCCCGGCGGCGGCTTCTGGCAGCCCGAGCCCCCCGTCCCCACGCCCACCCCGCCCATCGACAGCGGCGACCCGGTTTCGCGCCCCCTGCCCGCCTGCCTCATCGACGCCGCCCGCATCGAAGCCCGCCCCCGCGTGCGCGCGCTCGAGCCGGTCTAGCCGCGCCGCCGCATGGGCCTGGCCTCGCTCTTCGGCATCGGTGCGCCTGACCCCGCAAGCTGGCCCCCCACACTCTCGACCGCATCGCTGATCAAGCGCGTGAAAGCCTTTCTCCGGCACGACGGCTGGTCGATCGAAGAGCCGATTCCCTGGCTGAATGTGTTCGTCCGCGCGCAGAAGGAAAATGTCTGGCTCGCGCTCATCATCCACAACGAGGAGTCCCTCAGCCTGCCGCTTCTGCTGCGCGATTGCATGGACGGGCAGCGCGGCCGCGAGATCATCGTCGGCATCCTCAGCAAGGATCGCATCCCCGCGCATCTGGCGCAGGACGCCGAGCGGATGGGCATTTTCCTGATCGACCCGTCGCAGCTTGCCGATGCGGCATCGCACGTGAAATGGGCCGCCAGCCGACGCGCCGATGCGAAGAAACAGTGGGAGGCGTCTTTGGCGGCACTCGCGCCCGATCTCACATCAGCCACGCAGGCGCCGTAGCATTCGCCTGCACTCGCGCAGCCCCGCCGGGCTTTGTCTCGTGCGGCCCCGCGGTCCGGCACCAGGTTCCTGCGGTGAGTTCAGGCGGCGAAGGAATGCGCGTTGACCAGCCCCGGCACCGTAGAAAACGGCGTTCTGTTCGGCCACGAAGGCGAATTGTTCCTTGCCCATGGCGGCCACTCGGTGCTCGATATCGCCACCGGCCGCAAGCAGATCGACCCCGCCATGTTCGCCGTGTTCGAGCAGAACATCCTGGGTCGCGCCGAAATAAGCAAATCCTACGGCGCGCGCTATCTCCACGTGATTTTCCCCGACAAGCAATCCGTGCTGCGCGACCGCTTCCCATTCCCCGACCCGGTGTGCCTCGGTCTGCTCTATCAGCATCATTGTCCGCAAGTATCCGGACACATCCTCAATCTCACGTCGATGCTGCGCGAGCAGACCAGGCCAGTGTTCAAGAGGACCGATACGCATTTGAACGACTACGGCATCGCTCTGGCCTGTGCCGACATCCTTGAAGCTGTTACAGGTCAGCATCAGGATTTGCTTAAATCTCTGCTGAATTGCCCGAAGAAGGAACTCGCTGTTCCTGGCGATCTGGCGTCGAAGCTGCAAGGCCAGCCTCCTGAGAACGAGGTTTACTTCCAGCCGGATTGGCCGATCCGCTTCTTCAGCAACAGTATTTCGTTTGGGAATGATGGCCTTATCGACATTTATATCTCGCCGAAGTCGATTGGGACCACCCGTTTGTTGTGGTTCGGCGAATTCTTCGGTCGCGGCTGTGTCAAGTTTCTATCCCTATTTTTCCGGGAGATAGTTTTTTTGCGAACGCGTTTTCTGCATGACGAGATGGTATTCCAGCTTCGTCCCGACGTTGTTGTGACCCAGAATGCAGAGCGATACTTGGACGTGTTGCACCCGAGATGCTGCTACGCCATTTCTGCTTTACCCAGCAGCCAAACAAATCCCTTACAACCCGACCCTTCCGTTCGCTACTGCGTTTTCTGCCCTGCTCTCGTATCCACGCTCGCCCTACCATCGGTTCATGGAGACAATGCTGGCTACCAGTGAAAACAAGCTGCTACACACGCGATTGGCCGATGGAGATTGAAGATGGACAGCGCCGCAAATCCGGCCCTGAAATACGTCGAGGGCTTGTATCTGCATCTTCTTCATCGTCGCCCCTCCGATGTCGAACTGCAGCGTTGGGTCGGCGTGCTAGCCAGGGGCCTGCCCGAACGTGAGGCATTTCTCCGTTTCGTTTCGAGCAAAGAATACAAATTGAAGAGCAAGGTTCAGCCGGGCTTTCCATCTGGACATTTCTATTCGCCAGTTGTCGACCCAGCGGAGATTGAGGGATATTGGCGTCGCTCGTCGAGCCTGGGCATCGAGGATATCAACCCTATCTTGATCGATTTGGAGGCAATGACCCAGTTCTGGCGAGAAAACGAGGCGTGCATACGGCGGGCCCCCTTTACAGACGATCCCAGCGAAGCGACGCGATACTACTACAACGATGGCCGCTATCCAAGCGGCGACGCCATCATGCTCATGTGCATGATTAATGCGCGGCGCCCGAAGCACATCATAGAGATCGGTTCCGGGTTTTCCTCGGCTGTCATGCTCGATACAGCCGACCTGCTCGGCCTCGATGATTTCCGGCTGACCTGCATCGACCCCTATGCCGACCGGCTTCGCTCCCTGATGCGCGCACAGGATCATGCGCGCGTTACCATAATGGAGCAGCAGGTTCAGGTAATCGGCGTTGACATATTCGACAAGCTCGAAATCTAACGACATCCTTTTCATTAACTCGTCACACGTACTCAAGACAGGAAGCGACGTCCATTTCGAGCTATTCTCGATTTTGCCCGTGCTTAAACCAGGCGTTCTCGTCCACTTCCATGATATTCAGTTCCCTTTCGAATATCCGAAAGAGTGGGTTTTCGGCAAGCGTTGGTCCTGGAACGAGATCTATGCCGTGCGCGCATTCCTGATGTATAACGAGGCTTTTGTCATACGCATGTTTACGGATTTGTTCATTCGCGAACGCGGTTCGCTCATTGAGCAGTTCCGTCCAGGGCACAGGCCGCTAATTGGCGGGTCACTATGGCTCGAGAAAGTCTGGTGAGCAGAATGCTTGTTCAACCGGGCTTGGGGATAAAACTTGTATGTCTATAAACCACAATTGGAAGGTCATATTTTTAGACATAAATGGCGACGAGTCGTTATTTAGCGTTAGCGACTACATTAGCGAGGTTCGCGCCCTCGCTTGGAAATTGAGCCAAAGCACTTCCGCGGGAGGTGTCGTCGGCCTGATATACAAGACGGAGCCGACACTCCTTGTATCCTGGTTTGCCAGCATCATGGCAGGTTTACGGCCTCTGATCATCCAATATCCAACACGCAAGCTGTCTGGAGAGTATTGGCAAAGGTCCGTCGTCAACACCATTTCCGTGGCGAATGTACGATTGATCGTTGCGGACGACTATACCCGACTGTTGCTACTTAACCGAGTCGCGATCGACGTGATCTCGGCTACCGACCCTGTTGGTAGCGACGGTCAGAACGAAACATCAGACATCCCTACACGTTTCGACATTGTGCAGATGTCGAGTGGTACAACTGGCCATCGCAAGGCCATCGAATTTTCCAGCGAAAGTCTTGAGCGACATATTTGCGATTACAACGACAAACTAGAATTGAATGGAAGGGACTGCATTGTCTCTTGGTTACCGCTCTACCACGATATGGGCTACATCGCCTGCTTTATAATGCCGATGCTGCTGAACCTGCCCTTAGTTCTCATCGACCCTCTAACATGGGTGGAGAATCCAGACCTCCTCTATACAGCCATACTTCGGCACGGAGGAACAACTTGCTACATGCCGAATTTTGGTTTCGAAATAATGAGCCGAGTTGTAAACAACGGGCTTCCAAGCATGACCCGATGGATATCATGCTCAGAGCCAGTATCGAAAACGACATCTTTGCGGTTCATTAAGGCGGTAGGTTGTCCGGAGTCCGCATTCCATCCTTGCTACGCGATGGCGGAAAACGTATTTGCGGTCTCGATCGGGCGTGGGCTTTCGTCTTCTACGCTGAACGGTGTGGAAGTTGTCTCCTGTGGTAGTCCGATTCGTGGAGTGGAGATAAAAGTCGTCGAGGGAGAAATCTTTGTCCGAAGCCCGACATCGATAAACTCGTATATCGGAGGAATGGAGGTCCGGACAAACGACGGATTTTATGCGACGGGCGACATGGGGGAGATTGTCGATGGGCAGCTCCATGTATCTGGTCGCGTGCAAGACATTATAATACAAGCTGGCCGTAAATTTTTTCTATCAGACATCGATCTCGCTGTTTCCGAAGTCACTTCCGAGTTCAAAGGCCGTGCCGCGGCCGTATCCACCTTTGATCAGCGAATCGGCACCGAAATTCCACTCATTATAGCTGAAACAGAAAATTTTCTGACGCGAGACGATGACGGTAAAATTGCCGACGCGGTCGCTCGCTTAACAGGCGTCGAGCAGCTATCACTTGTGTTCGCTCCGCCCCGCTTCATCACCAAGACCTCCTCTGGTAAGATCAACAGACGTCAAACAGCGAGCAACTGGCTCAATAGAAATAAGAGTTCCGGGTCTCCATATTTGAAGTTTGACCCTTGTGACGAACTACGTTTAACATTCAAGAACTTTGATTGGGACAAGCCGGTAGCCGAAATTTTAAACTCGCTATCGATGACGATCCTACGAATGTTATCCGACAACGCGTCGGTCGCAATCAGACCGTTTCTGTCATTCAACCAGTTATTATGCCGGTTTTGAGCAAGCAGCAGCGCTCCGAAGGAGCGCCGAAACACAGCAGGATGGACGTGCTCTTGCTACAGGAATCTCAATTGTTTCTTTAGCTGACCGGCCAACGACGGTGGGATTTCTATTGACCACCTTGACTTGATTTCAGATGCACCCAATGCGCTGTGACATTTGAGCATATATGCTTGCCACCTTCACCAATTATGCTTTCCGACCACATTTTCCATCGCTTCTTTCAGAGCCGACTTGAGAATTTGGATTTCGCGTCAGTTAACAAAGCCATGGAGACGATTGAAGGCGCAAGTGTGCTTTTGGTCGACGACCGAAGCGAGCTATTGTATCTTTACGAGTCAGTCTATCCCGTTCTGAGCCATAGCTTAGAGCGTAATCCTGAAGCTAACCTCCTGTCTTATAGATGGCAAAATTATACTAAGTCACACCACCGTCTGCCTATAACGGTAGCATCAGGGGCAGATATTCCACTCGACAGCTGCAACAAAACTCTTGATTTCTTATCCCGGAGCCTTCGCGTTCCAATTATTCGAATGGCGACGATAGACAGCTTTGCAAGCGTGACGGATAAATGGGAGCTTAATCTGCGCTCGGCAAAAACAATAGCAGCCAAGGCAGACTTAATAACTCAGAAGCTTGTGAATGTTACAAAACGGAAGACAAGCACTATAAGTCGGAAGACGCTTTCCTCAGGGCCTCGGGTCAAACGATTGGATTTACCTCATTTCTGCTCACACATGGCAAATAAGAGTGCCGTTGATACATTGATTTCTCATTTCGAGAGTTTTTGTATCGCTGGCCAACCATCCAGCATTCCCTACATAGCTAGTCGACTGAAGGAGCTAGGCAAGCCATTTACTACAATCCCCAGTCACTCTAGCGAAATCGTCAAGCACATAGACCATTCATTCGACTGTATGCTCATTTGCGGTTCGTTTGGCGACTTCGAGAGTGATCGAGCAGTCGTGGCCTTGCAGCACGTTGGGGCAGCTTGGAGAACTAAAAATATCGGCACGCTTGAAGACAGGCTTGCCGTTTTGAATATCACGCCGCCTAGTGCAAACGATTGGTTTCATCCCTTTACATTAGGAGAGCACACTGACAGACTTTTGTGGCAAACTGCGAGGATTGCAATCGCCAATGAACTGTAAAGATTGAACGAATTATTGAGTAGCCTGTCAGACGGTCATCCACGAAGCAGCGGTGCCGCGGCGACAACCGTCTCTCAACATTCCAAGGATGCTCTAATGATGCAATCTGAGGCAGCACGGTTCATCGACCAGCTCTACATCCACATCCTCAAGCGGCCCCCGGGTAAGAAGGAGCTCGCTTTCTGGACCGACCTCGCCATGCAGCAAACACCGCTGGCAATCCTGACCGCCTTCACAACCAGCAAGGAATATCTGAACAAGCGTGCGGTGGCCAGCACGTTCACGCCGGGACATTACCACTCTCCGGTCGTCGATCCCTCCACGGTCGTCACCTACCACGCGCGGTCGCGAGCGGAGCAGGCGGAAGACCTGCACGGCATCCAACTGGACCTGCCGGCCATGCTCTCGTTCTGGGACGCCCACCTTGCTTTCACCGCTGCGTTTCCTTTCCGGGAGGAGAAAACCAGCGATCAGCGCTTCCATTTCGACGGCAGCCCCTACCCTTGGGGCGACGCGATCACGCTGCGAACCATGATCCATGCCTACAAGCCGAAACGCATCATCGAGATCGGCTCGGGGTTCTCCACAGCCTGCATGCTCAATTCAGCCGACGAGTGCGGACTGGATACGCTGCAGATCACCTGCATCGAACCGTACCCCGATCGCCTGCACAGCTTGATGCGAGAGGCAGACTACGCGAGAGTCAAAGTATGCCCAATTCCCGTGCAGGACATGGAGCCGGCCGATGTGGACGCACTCAACGCAGGGGATTTCCTGTTCATCGAACTCGACACACGTTCTCAAAACCGGCAGCGACGTGCATTTCGAATTGTTCCGTCTCCTGCCGCGCCTGAAGCCTGGCGTGATCGTGCACGTTCACGACTGCCAGTTTCCATTCGAATATCCTCCCCAGTGGGTATTCGACCTCAACTACTCCTGGAATGAAATCTACGCCCTGCGCGCTTTTCTCATGTATAACGCCCGCTTCTCGGTCCTGTTCTGGAACAGCTTTCTCGCGGCAACCAGCCGGACGAAAATAGTAGCCGACTGCCCCGATTTCATGCGCAATCCAGGCAGCTCCATCTGGCTGATCTCTCAATAACCGACTTGCGGAGCGTTCATGAGCCTCTATCCAGTCTTCATCGTCGGCTCGCCACGCTCAGGCACCAGCATCCTCGTGGGCTCCCTGCTGCGCGCCGGCTATTTCGGGTTCAACGAAGGCAACTTCCTGCCCGTCATCCGTGAAATCCAGCGCGTCGTCGACCGGCATTTCCAGATCTTCGGGCGCGCCAACAACAAAGTCCTGGCAAGCTGCGTCGACCAGGCCGCGCTGAAAACACGGCTCGAAGACGTGGTTCTCGCAGCAGCCGCCGACCTCAACACCAAAACGCCCTGGGTGGACAAGACCGGCAATCCCGAAATGATCGAACTGATCCCCGTGCTGCTTCGCACCTGGCCGCAAGCCCGCTTCATCTTCGCCAAACGCCGGGCACTGGAAAACATCACCTCGCGCCTGCTGAAGTTTCCGAACCTCAACTTCGAATATCACTGCCAGGACTGGGCACGGAACATGGCCGCCTGGCGCCGCATCAAGGAACAGCTGCCCGGCCTGGCAGCAATCGAGGTCGACCAGCGCGACATCAGCATCGCGCCCGCAATGGTCGCCGAACACATCGCACGGCTCCTGCAGATGACGCCGCAGCAGGGCGCCGTACTGCTACAGACGTTCACCGGCGAGCGCCCCCAGCAAACCGCGCCAGGCACCGCCGACCGCGTTCTGTCGCTGGACGAGCTGCCATGGGACGCGGCCCAGAGGGAGGTGTTCCACCGTGTATGCGATCCGGAAATGCACGCCGAGGGATACACCACCGACGCCACCTATCGCGTCAGCCGATAGATCGTGCCTGACCGCTCCCCTGGTCTTGCGCGGCCGATGGAAGCTGGCGGAAAATGCCACACCCGGGCGGTCAAACCGGGCCACGCCGACCCGGCGCTTGCAGGTCCGGCCTCGTCTCTGCCAATGATTGCAGCTTGCAGACGGCGATAACCTGACATGGCGGACCAGAGCCTCGACGGCACGAACGATGCGCCCGACACGCCCGAGTTCAACGAGGCCGCCTACCTCGTCGCCTTCCCGAAAATCGGCGAGCACATCAAAAGCGGAGTCCTCAAATCCGCCCACGACCACTATCTGCGGCGCGGACAGGCCGAAGGGCGGCTGAGCCAGCCGCGATACCTCAAGGCGCTGGCCGAACAGGCGCTGCTCTCGCGCCTGGCCGCACCCGCAACGCCGCCGCTGCCCGCGCAGACCAACCTGGCCCCCATCCAGACGAGCCAGGCCTACATACCGAGCGGGGTGGATGCGATGCTGGCCGCCGAGGGTGGCGCCTGCCTCGTCATCGGCTGGGTGGACGACCGCGCCGCACCGCTCTCCGCCGTCTCGGTCGTCCTGCCCGGCGGGCGCGAGGTGCGCAGCGCCGCCATCGCGCGCTGCCGGCGCCCGGACGCGGAAGCGGCGATCGGCTGCCCGCCCGGCCACCTGCTCGGCTTCTACGCGCTGATCGAGCTCGCCCAACCCGAACCGCCGCCCGCCGGCACGACCGTCCATCTCTGTTGCGGCCGCGAGCCGATCGCCCATACGCCACGCCCCAATGTCATGCGCCGCGAAACACTGCGCGACAGCGTGTTCGAATATATCCACAACGCCACCTATTTCGGCAGCCCCATCGTCGAACTGTTCCTGCAACTGCAACGCGGCATCGGCAACATGCTGCTCGGCATGAACACCGCCATCTCCGCCAGCCTCACCCGCCTCGCCCACGTCGAGCGGTTCGGCGCGCAGGACAAGACCTTCGCGGGCTCCATCATCGTCTGCCTGTACGGCAAGGCCGAATTCCTGTTTCTGCAGGCGGCCATGTTCTCCACCGCCTCGCGCGCCGCCGACTACGAATATGTCTTCGTCAGCAACAGCCCCGAACTTGCCGAGATCCTGCAGCGCGAGGCACGGATGGCGGCATCGCTCTACGGCCTGTCGGTAACGTTGGTGTTCCTGCCGGGCAACGCCGGATTCGGCGCGGCCAACAACATCGCGGCCGCCTACGCCAACAGCGACCGCATCCTGATCTGCAACCCCGACATATTCCCCCGCGACGCCGGCTGGGCGGACCGCCATCGCGCCATCGTGGAGGCCTTGCCAGCCGAGCAGACCCAATTGTTCGGCGCGCCCTTGTTCTACGACGACGGATCGCTCATGCACGGCGGCATGTTCCTCGCGCGCGACCGTGGCCTGTCGGTCAAGCCCACCGGCATCATCGCCGAGGACATGCTGCGCGTGGAGCATTACGGCAAGGGCGCCCCGCCGAACACGGCGATCTATCACACATCCCGACGCGTGCCCGCGGTGACCGGCGCGTTCATCTCGGCCGACCGTGCCTGGTTCGAACGGCTCGGCGGCTTTTCCGAGGAGTATGTGTTCGGCCATTACGAAGATGCCGACCTGTGCATGAAGAGCTGGCGCGAGGGCGGGGAAGTCTGGCTGCACGACCTGCCGCTCTGGCATCTCGAAGGAAAAGGCTCCGTGCGACGCAGCGCGCATGAAGGCGGCTCGATGATCAACCGCTGGCATTTCACCCGCACGTGGCTGCCCACGATGCTCGCGGAATTCGACGGCGCCGACCCGGCACGTTTGTCGGCATGAGCGCCGCGCCCGCCGCACGGCCGAAAATCCTGCTCATCAGCCTGTTCCACCCCGAGCTGATACGCGGCGGCGCACAGCAGATCGCCTACGAACTGTTCGAAGGCCTGCGCGACCGCGACGCGTTCGACTGCGTTTTCCTGGCCTCGATCGACAACACAAAATACACCGCCCTCTACAAAGCCGGAGCGCGCATCACGGGGTTCGACGGGCGGCCGAACGAATACGTGTTCCTGTCGCGCGACTACGACCATACATGGCACAAGACCGGCGCCCCACTGAACATGGAAGCGCTCGCCGACTTCCTGCGCCTCATCAAGCCCGACGTGGTGCACGTGCACCATTTCCTCACCCTCGGCATCGACGTGCTGACACTCATCCGCCGCACGCTGCCCGATTGCCGGCTCGTCTTCACGTTCCACGAATTCATGGCCATCTGCGCCGCCGACGGTCACATGGTCCGCCGCACGGACCGCTCGCTGTGCACACATGCGAGCCAGGTCCGCTGCCATCAATGTTTCCCCGAGCGCGGGCCTGAGCAATTCCTGATGCGCAAGATGTGGTTCACCCGCCATTTCGACCAGGTGGATGCCTTCACCTGCCCCGGCCGCTTCATGGTCGAGCGCTATACGGAGTGGGGTATACCGCCGCACAAGATCAGCTTCGTCACCAATGGCCAGCGCAATTACGCGCCGGCGGGCAAACTTCCCTCCGCCAGCGAACGGCGCAACCGCTTTGGCTTCTTCGGCCAGTATGTCGATGTGAAAGGCGTGCAGCTCCTGTTACGCGCCGTCGAGCTGCTCCGCGCCGAAGGCTTCACTGACTTCAGTGTCGATCTGAACGGCGACAACATACGTTACGCAAGTCCCGCGGGGCGCGAGATATTCGAGTCGTTCTTTGCCGCCGAGAATGCCCGCCCCATTGCCGAGCGGATCGTGATCGATCGCGGCTCCTACGAGGTCATGCAACTGAAAAGCCGCATGGCGCGCGTGGATTGGTGCATCGTTCCCAGCATCTGGTGGGAAAGCTTTGGTTTGGTCGTCTCCGAAGCCTGGATGTTCGGCCGTCCTGTGATCTGCAGCAACGCCGGCGGCCTGGCCGAACGCAATCTCGACGAAGTCTTCGCGCTTCACTTCCAGTTGGGCGACCATCGTGCCTTGGCTGAAACGATGCATCGCGCCTGCACCGAGCCAGGTCTGTGGGACCGGCTTGCACAGGCCATCCCCACGCCGCCCAGCCGCGACGAAATGGTCGACGGTTTTCTCGAAGTCTACGGCCTCAAAAACCGAACATATGATCCAGTGAAAATCCTCCCCGCCCGTCCTCCAGCCCGTGGTAGCCGAACAGCCGGCAAGTGACGTCGCGCACAAGCACATAGCCAGCCTCGCCTGCACGCCCCATCTCGTCGGTCCCGAAAATCTCGTGCGGCCGTATCAACGCGCTGCCCGAACACGCGATCCGCCGCGCCTTCGTGTCGATCACCTGGCCATATTCATCTATCAGTTGGAGTTCCGTGCTGGAGAAATCGTGCCATGCCGCACTCGCAGGATAGATCAGCACCGCAAAGCTGCGACGCAGGCCGAACCCGAGCTTGAGAAACAGCCTTGTCGACAGTCCGGGCGGCGGCCCTGAATAGGATTGCGGTTCGTCGCGATAGGTCATCGCCGTGTTAAAGATGTGCGCGCCAAAACTCGTATCCGCGCCATGTCCGCTCACCCGATGCTCGTAGCGGAACAATCCATGCAGCCAACCGTCGGCTTGCCCACCCTCACGAAAGTCATAGACCAGCTCGGCATGTCCGGCCTGTGTCGTGAGTTCGGCCAGATCGAACGCCAGATCGTGGCCGCGTGGGAGATTGCCGAGAAAACGTTGCGCGCTCAGCCGCCCGTCAGGTGAAAACACGTCGAGCCGAAGTGGCAACGTCGCCTGCGTCTCGGCCATCGGGTTCGGCTGCACGATCGTCCGATACTGTTCCGGCGGTAGAATCGGGAATGGCAAAAGATAGCCCCGGCCTAGCAGATTATGCAGATTGGCGATTCCGGCATCCGGTCGCAGGTCCGCACGTTCCACGTTCACGTGCGCAATGCGCGTGTTCGCACCACGACGCACTTCGTAACGCGGTCGCACCACATGCCGGCCGGTGCGCAACTCGATTTGCGCGGGCCAGCGCACGTCGGGCAGCAACTCCGCCACATCCACCTCGATGCTAGCAAACGGCGCCACCTCGCGCGCAATCGGCACCGGGGCCTCGGCACCCATGCGATCCAGCACGATCGCACTCGCCGGAATGGCCGCAGCATGGCTGTTCTGCACCCACAATGTCACCCGTTCGCCCTCGCCCGGCGCGGGCAGCCCGGCATAGCGATCGGACGGCCATGCATTGGCGTCGTGCGTCACCGATAGCCCGGTATCTGCACCTTCACCCGCATCGGCGCGGTAGGTATCCAGCGCATATTTCACCACGTCGTGCCCCGCGACACCGATCGCATGAATGAAGAGCTGCCCAGTGAACTCTCCCAACCCAAAACGCGCGCGCACCTCGCAACTATCGATGATGAAACCTGCATTGCCACCTGCCAACGCCTGTTCCCAAGTCGCTAAAACCGCACCATCGGCGCCGAACAGCCGCAACCACAATCGCACGTCGCGCGCGCCATAGCCCGACCAGTAGTTCGCGCTGACGAGCCGGGTGGAAAGCCCGCCGGCGTCGCGGAAAAACGCATGATTGGTGGCGAAATTCAGCCGGTCGAGATAGGCCCGCGCCGTCAACATCTCGGCGGGCAAACGCGTCACGTCCAGCGAGAGCAGACGTGCGGACGGAGGGCACAGCGCCGACAGACGCGCTTCCAGCCGCCCGGTATCGAATGACGCAGTCAGCACGCAAGCCGCCTGCGACTGAGGCAGGTCCACGATCGGCCGCGCCGGCAATCCGGCCAGCGTCGTGCCGAGCGCATCGACGTCCTGCACGTAAAACTCGGCCGGCGCCGGCATTTCCGGATGCAACGCATACAGTGCACCGGCCACCCCGTCGGGGTCGAACACCGCCAACGGGCCGGCCGCGCGCAATTGCTGCGCCAGTGCCGCGATCGCCTCGGCAGCCAGGGGATGCACGAAGGCCTTGTAGAGAACATTGCCGCCACGTCGGGCGTCGAAGGTCTGGATGTCGAGCATGCGCCGTGTCTAGCCCAACTGCAGGCGGCGGCGAACCTCCTCGCCGGCCGCCGCCGTGTCGTCGATCGGCTGCACCGGCCAGCCTTCCAGCCTGCCAGCGAACGGGCGCACACGGCCCGCCTTCACCAACGAAGCCCGAAATCGTCCGATTCTGGCAGACCGGCCGGGCAGGTCGGCCACCAGAACCGGCGCATGCGTCGCCACCGCTTCGGACACCATCGAGATGCTGTCGACCGTCACCACGATCGCGTCCGCGCTCGCCAGCAGCCCGAAATACGGGTTCTCCCCCTCCATGTTCCACACCCAGCCGCCCAATTGGCCAAGTTCGCGCGTCAATATCGCCCTCGCCTCGGGGGCCGTGCGCCGCGACGGCGTCACCGCCACACCCACCTGGTCAGCCCGCATCATCTCGGCCAATCCCGCGGCAAGCCCGCTTGCTTCGGCCGCGCCAAGCCGAAACCGCCCATTGCTGCCGCCCACCAGCACCGCCACCAGCGGCCGCCGCAAGTGCGCAAGCCGCCCGGCCCATGCCTCGCGCGCCGCCAGCAGCCGCGCCGGTGTCGCCCGATGCAATGCCGTGCGCGTGACGATCACGTTCGGCCCCGACAATCCGTCATGCGCATTGGCGACCACCAGATCGAAACGGTCTAGCGCCATGCGCGGATTCTGCACCTGCACCACCACGCTCCCCCGCCGCCGGCAGGCTGCCCCCACCGCACCCGCCGTACCACCGGCGGTGAACAATAGGCCGGGCGGGGGGGCCTCGATCCCGACGGAAGCTAGGGGATCGGGCCAGATCTTGGCCGGGAGCCAGGACCAGGGTTTTCTTGGGTGCAACTCGAGCAGGCTCGGCTGCAGTCCGGCGGCTTCGGCCAGGCCGAGCGCCTGAGCTTGCAGGCCGGCATAAGGTTCGGTGAGAATCGCGCTAACCGTAGTCATAGAGAAGAAAGCAGTCCTTTTTTGAGAAAAGGACCAAAAAACTTTTGATCCTTTGGTGCTTGGCCTTGCCGGGCAACTGCACAATCCGTGGTCACGTTAGGCCTGCGTATGGGAGCACACCGCATGGACAAACAGGTTGCCCCCCGCAAGCCGGTGCCGAAAGCTCGGGGCGACATGATCGACCCGAGCGTGATGGCGCGCTCACCGCGTGCCGCCGAACTCGGCCGCCTTGCCCGCCACCCGCTGGAGATCCCCTGGGCCGGCTGGCGCCACGTCATCATGCGCACCGCCCGCGAGGTCATCACCGACCGCATCTCGCTCTCTGCCGCCGGCTGCGCGTTCTATGCGACGCTGGCGCTGTTTCCCGCAATCTCCATGCTGGTCTCGATCTACGGCCTGGTGTTCGACCCCGCGACCGTCGGTCCCCAAATGGCCGTCCTGCGCGACCTGCTGCCGCCATCCGCGTACCAGCTCATCGCCGACCGCGTGCAGCTCCTCGTCAGCAAGCCAGCCGGCACGCTCACCTTCAGCCTGGTAGTCAGCATCCTCATCGCGCTGTGGTCCGCCTCCACCGGCACCAAATCCATCCTCGGCGCGCTCAACCTGGCCTACGAGGA
This sequence comes from uncultured Alphaproteobacteria bacterium, assembly GCA_963848205.1. Classification (GTDB taxonomy): domain Bacteria; phylum Pseudomonadota; class Alphaproteobacteria; order Acetobacterales; family Acetobacteraceae; genus BOG-908. The sequence goes on from CAWKCV010000006.1 coordinate 85,811, forward strand.
GCGCGAGCAACGCAGCTTCGTCCAATTCCAGCTCACCGCGCTCGGCATGACCCTCGGCGCCATCCTGGCGGCCGTCATCGGCCTTGCCGCACTCGTCGGGCTCCCGGTGCTCGTCAACATGCTCGACATTTCGGCCCACGGCGCCTTCATCGCGCGCGCCGCCAGCCTGTCGGCGCTGGTCGTGTTCGTGCTGCTCGCCTTGTCGCTGCTCTACCGTTTCGGCCCGTCCCGCAAAGCCGCGGCCTGGCGTTGGGTCACCCCCGGCTCGATGGTCGCGACATCGCTATGGCTCCTGGCATCCGCCCTGTTCAGCTACTACGTGCAGCATCTCGCCCGCTACGACGCGACCTACGGACCGCTTGGCGCCGTCGTCGGCGTCATGATGTGGTTTTACGTGAGCGCGCTGGCTGTGCTGGTCGGCGCCGAGCTCAATGCCGAGCTGGAACTACAGACGGTGCAGGACAGCACTGCAGGCGAGGAACAGCCTATTGGTGCGCGTGGTGCCTATGTCGCCGACCATGTCGCGCGCTAGCGCCGGCTGAACGCGACTCGATATCGGCCGCATCTGGCGGCGCTTCGGCCAACTCCTGAGCCTCCTCGGGCGCTACCTGCGCCAACGTCACGTCGGCCACGCCACGGCTGACGATACCGAGCCGCGCGGCCGCTTCGTGGCTGAGGTCGATGCAACGGACGCCATGCGGCGGTTCGCGGTCGTTCACGCGCACGATGATGGAGCGCCCACTCTCCTGCAGGGTGACGCGCACGTACGAGCCGAGCGGCAACGTCGGATGGGCGGCCGTCATCTTGCTGCTGTCGAAGATTTCTCCGCTGGTGGTGCGCAATCCTTCATGCCGCGGCCCATACCAGCTCGCCTCGCCACTTTCGCTCCAGGCGGCGGCATCGACCGGGCCATCCGAGACGCTCGCCGCTCGGCCAGGCAGGCCGAACAGGCAAACGGCCGAAAGGAGAGCGGCAGATAGATGCAGGCCCGAAGCGCGCATGAAAACTCCCGAAAAGAACCCTTGATGTAACAAAATGAGGTAACGGGCCCGTGAGATGGTTTCCCATTGAGACTACAGATCGCATTCTTGGCAAGCAAAAAAATGCGTGAGACACATGAACACACGTGCGGCAGGGATAAGTGCGGCCCTAAACCGGGGAATGGGCTTTATTCATCGTTACGCAGCCAATACTCATGCTCAAACCATCTTCCACAGTCGGTGCGGAGATGACGCGCTCCTGCGATGAATTCGCCACAACTGCGTTTCGGTGGCCCGGTATCGACCTATGCTTTGGTTTTTTGCGCCAATACGAATCGCGCATTTCATCACGGCCCCGTGATAAAAATCCGCCGCCTCGCCTGGCTTTTCGCCTTCCTGTCGGTGACCCGTGCCGAGCATCCGCCGGTCATGCGGCGCGCGTGGGCGAACCCGGACGGCGCTCTTGAAAACTGCGGCTTATTCGCAACAGGATGGCCAGCGCAGGCAGGCTGATGAGGATCGTCGTCACGTAAAGCAGCCTGTAGCCCAACGCGTGGGCCGCATGCCCGCCGAAGCCGCCAAATGTGTGGAACGCCAAGGCTGCCAGCGATGACAGCAAGGCATACTGGGTCGCCGTGTAGGAAACCGAGCACAGGGAGGAGACATAGGTGAGGAACGCCATGTCGGCGCACGCGCCGGCGAAATTCTCCGTCAACATCTTCACCAGCAGGGCCGCCTCGCTCGGGCCCGAAGCCAGCAGCATCAGATAAAGGCCGAGCGAGGCAGCCTGAGCCAGGCCAGTCAGCAGCAACGCCCGCTTGGTGCCCAGGCGCAGCACCAGCCAGCCGCCGACCGCCACGCCGGCCAATGTGCCAGCCCACGACCAGCCACTGGCCGCACCGATCGCCTCCGGCGTGAAGCCCACGCGATACCGATAGAACGCCGTCGCCGAATCGTCGGCCAGCACTTTCCCAAGCCTGAACAGGATGACGAACGCCAGTATCCATGTCGCCTGCGGCCGCGCGAGAAAGTCGCGCAACGGCGCCAGAAAGGCGACTTCCACTTCCGCCCGCCACCCGGCCCGCCGCGCCGTCTGGGCGACCTGCACAGCGGGTGCCGCCATTGTCACAAGCACCCCGGCAGCCAGCAAGACGGCCACGCACAGCAAGGCCGTGTGCCAGCCGACACGGTGCGCCAGAAAGATCACACCGGTGGTGGACGCCAGCATGGCGCCCCTGTAGCCCCAGACATAGGCGGCGAGCGCGCTGCCCTGCAGCTGCTCCGGGAATGTCTCTATCCGCCAGGCGTCGATGAGTATGTCCTGGCTTGCCGAGAGAAACGCCAGGCCGAGCGCCGCCAGGACGGTCACGGCGGGCGCGCGGCCAGGGTCGCTGAGCGCCAGTGCCGCGGCCGCGCAGGCCAGCAGCGGCTGGACTACGAACAGCCAGAACCGCCGCCGCCCCAAACCCGCGAACTCGTGCGGGCACCGGCCGGTCGAAGAACCCGGACCAGAGAAATTTCAGCGCGTATGGCAATCCAAGCCACGCGGTCATGCCGACCGACTGCACCGAGATGCCATACGTCGTGAACCAGAGTTGCAGGGTCGATGCCGTCAGTGCGAGCGGCAGACCGCTGAGAAAACCGAACGCCCCCATCAGCCAGAGATCTTTCGGTTCGGCCGACTCGGTTGTCATGGCGCCGACACTAGGCGATGGCGCGAGCCGGCATCCAGCGCCCGGGCGCATCACCGGCGTCACGTCACACGCCAGGCTGCACATACGGCTGCAATTGTTACAAAGGTGGATCTTTCGTCGAAGGTGGTAACGATGGTATCACATCGCGAAGTCGTGATCCTGATCGTGACTTTTCGAAAGCCGGGGGGCTTGCATGCGTTTCTGTTTTGGATTTGCACCGATTGGTGCTGTCGCTCTGGCTGTGGCGACGGCGTGCGGGCCGGCACGGTCGGCCACGACCGTCTCTCCCTTCTTCACTCCGACCGGCGCCGCAATCGCGGCACCCGCACCGGTGAACGGCATCATCCCGGTCGTCAGCGCCACAACCAGCCAGGCGAACTGGCTCATCGAGCAATGGGGAAATCCCGACAATTTCCTGTCCCCATTCGTGCAGAAGCTTAGCACGGGAACGGCTTCTTACTGGCTGTCCAGCAATACGCGCGGGCAGGTCCAGGCCGAGCGCACCGCCTCCGGCAACTTCATCATGCAGCTCCACCAGGATGGCTCGACCTTGGCCTGCGGTGCCAGCCCAAGCTCGCCGTTGGAAGACGATCTGTTCCTCGCGCCGAACGCGAAAAGCCTCAATCCGACATACCCGAGTGCCACGCTGGCGGACAGCAACACCAGCGTGAACCTCACGATTGGCGCGATGACATCGCTGCAAATCAAAGGCTGGGTAAGGATTTCCAAGGCATGGACGCCTCCCGCCCCATCGCAGTGCTCCACCAACCAAAGTTCGCTGATCTGGTCGATCGTCCTGAAGAACACCGCCGTGACACCGTCGCAGATACTCTACTACCAACTCAGCCTGACCAGCCTGTTCTGCGCACCCGGAACCAATCTCGGCATCTACAATAATTGCCTGGCCTACCAACCCGCCTCGCAATTTTTCGAGGCAACACCGCTGCTTGATTCGCAGGGCAAGGTTGCGCATTACGCCTATGGGCTCGACGAGCCGATCACCGTGCTCGGACTACCGCTTCAGAAACCCTCGAGCCTGCCGTCGTTCTATAATTTCAACCTGCTGCCCCGTCTGCTGGCCGTCATCAAGGCAGGCAGCCCGCCGACCAACGGTGTAGGCGCCATGGACACCAACCCCGCGGATTGGCGCATTTCGACGATCTATTACGGCTCGCACATCTGGGGCGATATCGGGCTGGAGAGCTACTGGAGCGGCATGATCCCGGTCGTGACGGAGTAGAGGCCGCGGCCCGCGCCTGAGGTCCGGGCGAGAAGTTCTTCTGCCTATAAACAGCAACGAACGCCCGCCTGCCGATATCATTGCAGGAACTAGTGCATTGTCTACGTGAATTGTTACAATTATAGCCTGCTCGCCGAATAGAGCGTGGTGTTATCTGGGACGAGATCGGAATCCGAGCGGAATTTCCTGCACAGTCAAGGGTGTATCATGCGTTTGTATTCTCTGCAGGCCGCCATCTGTTTCTTTTGCGTACTGTCCGTTAACCTCGTGAGCAGCGCTGCTCAAGCGGCCACCACCGTCTCACCCTTTTTCAATCCAACCGGCGACGCAATCCTCGCCCCGACGCCGGTCAACGGCGTATTCCCGGTCTCGAGCGCCACTGGCCCGCAGGCAAACTGGCTGGTCGAGCAGTGGGGTAACCCGGACACTCTACTGGCGCCATTCGTCAAGAAACCGAACACCGGAACAGCCAGCTACTGGCTTTCCTCGAATGGTCGCGGACAGGTGCAGGCGGAGAAAACGGCATCGGGTCAGTTCATCATGCAGTTGCACCAGGATGGATCGACCCTGAACTGCGGTGCGACGGGCGCGCCATTGGAAGACGATCTGTTCCTCGCTCCTAATTCGAAGAGCATCAACCCGACATACCCGAGCGCCACGTTGACCGACAGCAACCCGAGCGTGAATCTCACGATCGGTTCGATGACGGCCCTGCAAGTCAAAGGCTGGGTGCGCATTTCCAAAACATGGACGCCGGCGGCCGCATCGCGCTGCTCTGCCAACCAGAGCTCGCTCCTCTGGTCGGTCATTCTCAAGAACACTGCGGTCACGCCATCGCAGATCCTTTATTACCAGATCGGGCTCACCGGTCTGTTCTGCGCACCCGGCACCGACCCGTCCATCTATCGGAACTGCCTCGCTTACAAGCCGGTACCACAATTCTACCTGGCCGAGGCGCTGCTCAATTCACAGGGCCAGATCGCGCATTACCAATACGGCCTGGAAGAGCCCATCACCGTGCTGAACCTGTCACTGCAAAAACCGTCCAGCACGCCGACGATCTACAATTTCAACCTCCTGCCGCGCCTGACGACGATCATCAAGGCCGGCAGCCCCGCCGTCGCCGGCGTCGCACCGATGGACACCGACCCGACACACTGGCGCATCTCGTCGATCTATTTCGGCTCGCACATCTGGGGCGACATCGGGCTCGAGAGCTACTGGAACGGCATGTTGCCGGTGGTGACCGAATAGGCCGATCCGCTCGATCCGGCGCAATCAGGGCAGGCTGAAACAGAAACAAACACGCCCCTGCACAGGGGTCGCCGACCAAGAAGCCGGAACTCGCTCGCCAGCCTCGGAACCTCGAACGTGCTCGATGTGCTCGGCACGCCGAATGAGTCAGTCATGCCGCCAGACATCTCCGGCCCGCTCGCCCCATCCGACGGGAATGAGCTCTCCTGCCTCTCAGCAACCAGGTCGCGCATTTTCATAAGCGACCTGGACGGCGCCTCCTTCTCAACGCAAGCGCACTGACCAGCCGAGAAGCCCGCGACTGCATAACGAAAGTTTTTTGGTCCTTTCTTCCAAAAAAGGACTGCTTTCTCGCCTTACGCCGCCGCGCTATCGGACTTCTTCTCCATCCGCTTCCGCTCGTTCGGATCCAGATACTTCTTCCGGATCCTCACCGCCGAAGGCGTCACCTCCACCAGTTCGTCATCCTCGATATAAGCAATCGACTGCTCCAAATTCAGCCGACGCGGCGGAATGAGCAGCATCGCTTCGTCCTTGCCGGCGGCGCGGATGTTGGTGAGCTTCTTTTCCTTGATCGGATTGATGTCGAGGTCGCTCTCGCGCGAATGCTCGCCCAGGATCATGCCGACATAGACAGCCTCTCCCGGATTGACGAACAGCGTGCCGCGCTCCTGCAGGTACCAAAGCGCATACTGCACCGCGTTGCCGGCCTCGCTGCTGATGAGCGAGCCGTTGCGACGCCCTTCGATCGGCCCCGCCCACGGCTGGAAGCCAGCGAACAGCCGGTTCATGATGCCGGTGCCGCGCGTGTCGGTCAGGAACTCGCCGTGATAGCCGATCAGGCCGCGGCTCGGCATGATGAACGTCAGCCTTACCTTGCCCACGCCAGAGGGCCGCATGTCCTGCATCTGCCCGCGCCGGCGGCTGAGCTTCTCGACGACGGCGCCCGAGTATTCCTCGTCCACGTCAACCAGCACTTCCTCGAAAGGCTCTTCCTTCTCGCCCGTCTCCGGATTCACCTGCGTCAGCACGCGCGGCCGGCCGATGGAGAGCTCGAAGCCCTCGCGGCGCATCGTCTCGATCAGCACGCCCAATTGCAGTTCGCCGCGGCCGGCGACTTCGAACGCGTCCGCCTCGTTGCTCTCGGAAATCTTGATGGCGACGTTGCCCTCGGCTTCGCGCAGCAGCCGCTCGCGTATCTGGCGCGACGTCACCTTCTTGCCTTCCTTGCCGCCCAGCGGCCCGTCATTGACGCGGAACGTCATCGCCAGCGTCGGCGGATCGACCGGGATTGCATGCAGCGGCGCGGTCAGCTCGGGTGCGCCGATGCTGTCCGGGATCGTCGCGTCCGAGAGGCCGGCTACTGCGATGATGTCGCCGGCTTCGGCCTCTTCCACCGTCAACCGGTCCAGGCCGCGGAAGCCGAGGAGCTTGGTCAGCCTGCCGGTTTCCACCGTGGTCCCGTCCTGGCGCAGCACCTTTACCTGCATGTTGAGCCGAGCGCGGCCCTGCTCGATGCGCCCGGTGAGCACACGGCCCAGGAAGTTGTCGTATTCGAGAATGGAGGCGACCATGGCGAACGGCGCATCCACGTCGAGCGCCGGCGCCTTGACGTGGCGCAACACCAGGTCGAACAGCGGGGAGAGATCCTTGCGCGGCCCTTCGAGCTCCACATCCGCCCAGCCCTGGCGGCCTGACGCATACAGCATCGGGAAATCGAGCTGCTCGTCCGTGGCACCCAGATTGGCGAACAGGTCGAACACCTCGTTATGCACCTCGTCGGCGCGCGCGTCCTGGCGGTCGATCTTGTTGACCACCACGATCGGCTTGATGCCGCGCTGCAATGCCTTGCCGACCACGAACTTGGTCTGCGGCAACACGCCTTCGGCCGCGTCCACCAGCACGATCGCGCCATCCACCATGTTGAGGATGCGCTCCACCTCGCCGCCGAAATCGGCGTGTCCAGGGGTGTCGACGATGTTGATCCGCGTCTCTTTCCAAACCACGCTGGCGCACTTGGCCAGGATCGTGATGCCGCGTTCCTTTTCGAGATCGTTTCGATCCAGCGCCCGCTCCACCACGGCCTGATGCTCACGGTAGGCGCCAGACTGCTTGAGCAGCTGGTCGACAAGCGTGGTCTTGCCATGGTCGACATGGGCGATGATGGCGATGTTACGGATATCCATGGGGCGATCTGCTTTGCGAATTGGCCGACTTCAAATCTGCGCCTCGATGGCGGCGCATACGAAAAGGGCCTGACAACCGTCAGACCCTTGTGCGTGTTGGTCGGTAGATAGTCGCTCGATCTCGCAGATGCGAGAAAAAACGCTTCACACCGGCGTGGCGAATGGCAGGGCCGCGTCCGGCGAGCCTGCCGTCCGCCCGCTCAGCGCGGGGCACCCACTACGGTCGTGGTCGTCTGCGTCATGCTCGATGTGCCAGGACGCGGCCCCATTACGCCGCCCGAACCCGTTTCCATGCCTTGCCGCAGGCCGCCAGGCGCCCGCCGGTAGGAGAGCGCTGCCTGAATTGCCGCTTGCGCACCCGCCACGTCGCCATGCCCGAGCGCATCGCGGGCCTGGCTCACCTGCCGGACCACAGCCGCCTGGTCCGGCATGTCGGATTGCCCCACCGGCGTGCTGCGGTCGAGCAGGCGCGTCTCTGCCATTTCCAGCGCCTGCTGCGCCTCGCCCGTCCGGTTTGCGCCAAGTGCCCGTCGCGCATCGCGCAGGTAGTTCCAGGGGCCGGCATTCGTGCCGCCATCCGGCTGCGGCAGATGCGGCGCAATGTCGGAACGCGTGTCGGCCGCATTGTTGTTGCTCGATGTGGCCGAGCCGGGCCCGCTCACGCCCGTCCCGGGCTCGTGCGCGTAAGGCGCAGGCGTCGTCATCTGAGCGAAGGCTGCCGGAACAGCGCACAAACTCACACAGATCGTGGCCGCCGAAATCGATATGCGCATGTCGAATGCTCCAGGATTGATGGATCGTCGCGACCCGAGGGGCCGCGAACCTGCGATTTCAACGATGCCTCACCCAGCCGGTTGCTCTGCCCGCGCGGGGCACCGGTCTGCCGCCGTTTACGCTCGCTCTTCCAACACGAACCGCACCGGCCGGTCCGGCTGCGTCGTCACCACGCCGCGCGGCAATACCGCGCCGTTGCCGGACAGCGTCACCCGGAACCGCTTGAGCAGCCGCGCCAGCACCAGCGTCGCCTCGGTCAGCGCGAATTGCGCGCCCACGCAGATACGCGGCCCCGCGCCGAACGGCATGTAGGCGTAGCGCTCCGGCGGTGTCGCACCCGGCAGGAAGCGCCCCGGCTCGAACGCGTCTGGCGCATGCCAACGGGCCCGGTGCCGGTGCAGCACCCAGGGGCTGATGGTGATCGTGGTGCCCGCCGGCACATCGTGGCCGAGAATGCTGTCTGCCGCCGCGGCCTGCCGCACGATCAGGAAGGCGGGCGGATACAGCCGCAGCGCCTCGTCCACATGGGCGCGTATGTTCGGCATCCGGCCCAGCGTGTCCGACGCCGCCTCCGCGGACAGATCGAGGCCGGCCGCTTCGGCAGCCAGGCTCTCCTGCTGCTCCGGATAGAGCGCCATGAGATAGACCGACCAGAACAAGGTGACCGCCGTCGTCTCGTGCCCCGCCAGGATCATGGTGGAGACCTCGTCGCGTAACTGCGCATGGTCGAACCCGGCGCCGTCCTCCGGATCGCGCGCGTCCGACAGCAGATCGAACAGGTCGCGCGCACGCCCCTCGGCCGGCGCCATCGCCCGCCGCTCGGCAATCAGCCCGTCGAGGAAAGCCAGCCACTCTGCCCGGAACGCCGCCCGCCCGCGGTCGGTCACCGACGACATGTTCTCCGGCAACAGCAGGTCGAGAATGCCCGGCTGCGCATAGCGGCGGCCATAACCTAGCAACAGCGCCCGCAGCTTGCCCGCAAAGCCGGACATTTCCAGCGAGAACATTGACTGACCGGCAATCGCCAACGCCAGATGCTGCAAATGCGGCAACAACTCGAGCGGGCGATGCGTCAGCCGCGCCAGCTCGTCCTCCTTCACGGCGCTAGCTGAAACCACGTGCCGCGCCAGTATCGGCATTGTACGCGGCGCCAAAGCCGGCGCGATCGTCCGTCGCTGATGCCGCCAGGCCGCACCCTCGGCAAGGAACAAGCCATTGCCCAGCACAGGCTGCAACACCCGGCGCGTCGCCGGCGTACGTACGTAGTTGTCGGCATTGGCGACCAGCACGTGACGGATCGCCTCCGGCGCATTCAGCATCAATTGCGGGCGGCCGAGAAAGCGCCCCTCCAGAATGTCGAGCTCGTAGGCCGGCGCGCCCCACAGCTCCAGCGGATTGCGTCTCAGCACGAGGAAGGATTCGAGCTGGGTGCGCAGGCGGGTGGGGAGCGGGGCGGATGGCGGAAGGACTTGCAGCATGATTTGGAAGTGGGGTGTGGTAAGGGAAGCAAGCAGTCCTTTTTTGTAAAAAAGGACCAAAAAACTTTTGCGGATCGGCTTTGCGCGTTTGGGTGAGGTCACTGTGACGGGGGGCGCGGCATGAAAGTCGGCGCTGAGCTTGCCCGCCGATCCCGCCGCTGACACAAGGCGCGTATGGATAGCGTCCTTCAAATCCACGCAGACGGGCGCTTTGGCCACGACCTGAAACGAACAGTCGCGATCTCGGCGCCCATCGCGCTGGCGCTGCTCTGCGAGGTAGGCATGGGCCTGATCAGCACGCTCACTTTGGGCGGCGTGGGCGACCGGGCTTTGGCAGCCGGAGCCCTCGGCGCCAACGTGTTCATTACCTTGCTGCTGATCCTGCAAGGCGTGCTGAGCGGCGTGGGCGTGCTGGCCGCCAACCGCATCGGCGCCGGCCAGATGCGTGACGTGCCGGGGCTGTATTGGTCCGGCGTGCTGCTGGCAGCCCTTCTCGCCGTGCCGATGTTCGCTTCCCTCAGCCTGCCGCCCTCAGCCTGGCGCGCGATGGGCCAACCGCCGGCGCTGGCAGCCGACCTGTCGTTCTATCTACACATTCTCCGTTGGGGCGTGCCGGCCGGCATCGTCGGCATCGGCATGATGCGTCAGGTCCTGCCCGCCATCGGCCTGCAGAACGTGCTAAGCTGGGTGCTTCCCGCCGGCGTCGTGCTGCATCTCGCCCTCAACACCGTCTTCGTCCGCGGCGCGTTCGGCATCCACGGTGCCGGCCTCGGCGGCTCCGCACTTTGCATTGTGGTCACCCTGTCGGCTACCGCCTGCACGCTGCTGGCAATCCTGCACCGCAAACGCAATGCAAGTCTGGTCCGGCTCACCCGCCCGGACATCCACATCCTACGACGTCTGCTTGCCATCGGTCTGCCGGTCGGCGGCACCGTCACGGTGGAAGTAAGCCTGTTCCTGGCGGCCGCCATCCTCGCCGGCTCGCTCGGCCCCTCCGTACTGGCCGCGCACATGATCGCGCTCAGCGTCGCCAGCGTCACCTTCATGGTCCCGCTCGCCATCAGCCAAACCGCCAACGTGCGCGTGGCTTCCGCCATGGGTGCCGGCGACCGGCCGGGCGCGCGCCGCGCCGGTCTCGCCGCAATCGCCACCGGGCTCGCCTTCATGTCGGCCGCCGCACTTGTCCTGGTGTCGTTCCCGCATCTGATCGCCGGCCTCTATCTGCCGACGACGGCCGCCAACGCCGCCACGGCCGCGCTCGCCGCACGCCTGCTGCAGATCGCCGGCGTTTTCCAGTTGGCCGACGGCACCCAGGTTACCGCGTCCGGCGCACTGCGCGGCCTGCAGGACGTGCGCGTGCCGATGCTGATGGCGACAGCCGGCTATTGGGGCATCGGCCTCTTTGCGGGCTGGTTTCTGGCGTTCCGCGCCGACCTCGGCGCCGTCGGGCTCTGGTGGGGTCTGTGCGCGGGGCTGCTGACTGTTGCGGTGCTGCTAGGTTGGAGGTTCCTTCAGTTGAGCGGCGGAAGGAAGCAGTCCTTTTTTGAAAGAAAGGACAGAGAAACTGTTACTTAGGGGCGAGTGGGAGAGCGACTTCGTTTCTGCGCACGAACGGCAATGCGAAGGGCGGGTCGTAGGAGAAGTAGATCGGTGTGCCGGTGGGGGTGCGGCCGGATTTTGCCAGTGCCTTGCGGAGCTTCTCGGTTTCCGCGTCGCGACGTTCCTGTGTCGAGATGCCGGAATAGCGGATCACGCCCAGCGTCACGGCGGGCAAGGTGGCGGTTCGCACACCGGGCTCGGTCGGTGGCGGCGCGCCGGCGGCGGTGACGCTCGGCGGCAGATAGAACCGCATGATTTCGGTGCCGCTCGTCATCTCTACCGGCACCGTCATCGCGATCAGATGCGACTGCTCCATGGTCTTGTTGCCTGGCAGCTTGGCACCGGCGCCGTTCGCACCGGTGATGTAGCGGAACAGCCGCCCGAACGCCTGGCCGGGGTCGTCCTTCGACACATCCGTCTCCACCACCGTGCGCGGCGCGTAGTCGCGTATCTCCACCTGCGGCGCGATCGTCTGCACCACCTCATAACGCGGCTGCTCATACGCGCTGCGTATGCCGACGACGGACAAGCCGGAATCCACGAATGTCGACAGCAGATAAAGGACCTTGCTCATGTGGGCTCCGTTTGCGCCCTAGCCTACCACACCGGCCTGGTGTTTGGGCGCAAACGCATCAAACGTGCGGAAACCGACATCCTCGCCCACCGGCGCCGTCCAGGGCGAGGCCGCCAGCGAGACGCGCGCGTCGGCCACGCCCTGCGCCCAGCGGCGCAGCATCGTGCCCCGATCGAACTGGAAATCCTTCAGCGCACCCTGCGGCACCTCCGGCCGGTAGATCAGGTGCACCACATCAACCAGGGCGGCGCAGGCGAATTCACGCAACTGGCGGGCGACCGGGTCGTCGTGCAGATGCTCCGGCAACCGGTCGAGAAACACCCGCACAAGACGGCGCCGGTTCTGCAACTCGCCGGCGTCGTTGGTGCCCGCACGTGTGCGGCTGGAGTAACGTATGTCCTTGTCGCGCTCGCCCACTTCGTCGAGGTTCGTGGGCAGCTTACCGCGGGCGGAAAACAGATCGACCTGGAATACCAGGCTATGCAGCCGTTTCTGCTCCGCCAGCACGTATTGCAGCGGCGTGTTGCTGACCAGGCCGCCATCCCAATAATGCTGCCCGTCGATCTCCACGCTGGCGAGCCCGGGCGGCAGTGCGCCGCTGGCCATCACGTGCTCCGGCCCGATCCGCATCTGCGCGCTGTCGAAATACGCCAGATTGCCGGTTTCCACATTCACCGCACCGACCGAAAGCCGCGTCGGGCCCTCGTTGATGCGATCGAAATCGACCAGTTCCTCGAGCGTGGTGCGCAGATCCGTCGATTGATAATAGCTGACCGGCGTGGTGGCGCCGCTCCACAGCGAGGGCAGCCAATCCATCGGACCGCGCGGCCGGAACAGGCCCGGCTGGCCGAACAGCAACGCGGCCGCCGCTCCCACATGCTGCTCGGCGCTCTCCCACCCTGGCAGCGGAAGCTGCGGCCAGAATTGCGTGTTGGCCGTCACCCGGTCCCAGAACGCATGCAGCCGCTCCACCCGATGCTCGGGCGCATTGCCGGCAATGAGGCAGGCGTTGATCGCCCCGATGGAGACGCCCGCCACCCAGTGCGGCGCGTGACCGCCCTCGGCCAAGGCTTCGAACACACCGGCCTGGTAGGAGCCGAGCGCGCCGCCGCCTTGCAGAACCAGCACAACTCGCGGGTCGCCCGGCGGCGGCACGGCCCGCCTGTCGACAGGCGGCACCGTCGGATTCGTCGGCACGGACGGCACGCCGGCCGGCCCCCCGCGTCCTTCATGATCGAGCGCGGCGGACGGGCGGTCTGAAAATGCGGGCGGCAAAATCTACTCCAGGTTTGCAATGCGGATCGGGCAAACCCCGATCATTCAAGGCGGAACGGTGTCTTGCCCAGCTTTGGAAAAGGCGCAACGGCGACACACGTGTGACGCTCGCGCCACAATGCGACAAAATGCTTTCTGGAGGGGAAACAAGACGTCCAAACGCTGCTATTGGATGCGCACATGAGATAACGGCGCTGCCCAGACCAGCACGCCGGACCACCAGGAGAGAGAGTTCGATGAAGTTCCGTGTTGCGTTGCTGGTTGCCAGCGTCCTGTCGGCGCCTGCCGCCGCCCTCGCCCAGCCTGTGACCGGGCCCTATGTCAGCCTCGGTGCCGGCCTGAACTACCTGATTGATCAGAAGATCTACACGAACACATTCTACACCAACGGCCGTTCGAACCTGTCGAACAACGTGGGCGGCATCGCCAGCGCGGCCGTCGGCTACGGCCTGGGCAACGGCATCCGGATCGAACTGCAGGGCGACTGGAACGCCACCCGCGTCGACAGGGGTGTGAACACCACCAGCAACTATCAGCAGCAGTATCACGGCTTCGTGAATGCGCTGTATGATTTCAGCGGCGCCAGCTTCGGCATGCCGGCCCTTAGCCCGTATGTGGGTATCGGCGGCGGCTACGGCGCCAGCCATTTCAGCAATCTTGGCTTCATCGGCTACGACGCGGCGGCAGGTAATTCAACCTTCCTGCGCACCACCGGCACGTCGAACAACTACGCCGTGCAGGCAATCGCCGGCGTGGCCTTCAACATCGACGCCGTCCCGGGCCTGGCAGTTACCGCCGAATACCGCTTCACCGCCTCACCGAGCGATGCCAGCTACAACGCGCAGTTCTTCGACGGTGCGGGTTCCAGCCACGTCAAGTTCAAGACCGAAGGCCAGTATAACAACGAGGCTCTGATCGGCGTCCGCTACGCGCTGTTCGCCCCGCCGCCGGCCGTCGTGGCCTCCAAGGCCGTCGAGCAGAGCACCCCGCCGGCACCGCCCGCCGCGCGCACCTACCTGGTGTTCTTCGACTGGGACCGCGCCGACCTGACCAGCCGCGCCCGCCAGATCGTGGCCCAGGCCGCGGCCGCCTCGACCAGCACGCAAACGACGCGCATCGAAGTCAACGGCTACACCGACTTGTCCGGCACGGCCGCCTATAACCAGCGCCTCTCCGTCCGCCGCGCCCAGAGTGTGGAATCCGAACTGGTGCGCGACGGTGTGAACCGCAGTGAAATCAGCATCCACGGTTACGGCGAGAGCAACCCGCTGGTGCAGACTGCCAAGGGTGTCCGCGAGCCGCAGAACCGCCGCGTGGAAATCATCCTGAAGTAACACCGCGCGCCGCCGGTGGCGGCCATTTACCTACATTGAAGACGGAGGGTCTGGGGGGGATGGCACATCTCCCCCAGCTCTTTTTTATGCACCCATGAAAACCAACATTCTCCACCGCCTCGAGCCTCTGCTCGCCGGCATCCCCCCCGAACGCCGCCTCGTGCTGGTGCAATTCTTCCGCTTCGCCGTCATCGGCACGATGGGCTTCGGCTGGGACACGCTGGTGGTTTATGCGACTGCCCCCTTTGTCGGCCTCTATATCGGCGGCATCATCTCCTACCTTATCGCCGGCACGATGAACTGGCTGCTCAACCGCATCTGGACCTACCGCCACGTGCCGCATGGCGCGATGCATCGCCAGCTCGTGGCCTTCCTGCTCGCCAATTCGGTGGGGCTGGTGCTGAATCGCGGTGCGTATTTCGCACTCATCGCCACCCTGCCGGTGTGCCGCGCGTATCCAGTCATTCCGGTGGCGGTCGGAGGTCTCTGCGGCATGTTCGTCAATTTCTACATGTCGCGGCGGCTGGTTTTCAAATGACTCCAAGGCAAGGCAAGCAGTCCTTTTTTGAAAAAAAGGACCAAAGAACTTTTGCATTGCCATCGCGTGCTCGCGACAGCGGAGAAAAAGTCCTTTGCTTCTTCTCTGCACAAAAGAAGGCCTTGCTTTGACTGTCGCCGTGCTGATCCCCTGCTACAATGAGTCAGTAGCGATCGCCCACGTCGTCGCCGCTTTCCGATCCGCCCTGCCCGACGCCATCATCTACGCCTACGACAACAACTCCACCGACGGCACGATTGCCGCGGCGCGCCAGGCCGGTGCGCAGATCGGCCGCGAAGTCCAGCAGGGCAAAGGCCATGTCGTCCGCCGCATGTTCGCCGACATAGATGCGGACATCTATGTGCTCGTCGATGGTGACGGCACCTACGACGCCGCCGACGCGCCCGCGCTGATCGCGCTTTTGCAGAACGACTCGCTCGACATGGTGACCGGCACGCGCGTCAGCGACCAGGAGGCCGCCTACCGTCGTGGCCACCGTTTCGGCAACACGATGCTCACCGGCCTGGTCGCCCGCCTGTTCGGCGCCCGCGTATCCGACATGCTCTCCGGCTACCGCGTATTCTCTCGCCGGTTTGTGAAATCCTTCCCGGCACTCGCCGGCGGTTTCGAGATCGAGACGGAACTGACAGTACACGCGCTGCAACTGGCGCTCCCGCTCGGCGAGATCGAAACCCGCTATCGCGAAAGGCCAGCGGGCTCGGCTTCCAAGCTGCGCACCGTCAAGGACGGGCTGCGCATTCTGCGTTTCATCCTGATGCTGGTCAAAGACGAGCGTCCGCTTGGCTTTTTCTCGATCGGCGCGCTCGTGCTTCTCTTGGCTGGGCTGGCGCTGGGCATTCCCGTCATCGTCGAATTCTGGCGCACGGGCCTGGTGCCGCGTTTGCCGACGGCGATCGTGTCGGCGGCTTTGGTGGCGCTGTGTTTCTTATCGCTGGCGTGCGGGTTGATTTTGGATTCGGTGGGGCGTGGGCGGCGGGAGATGAAGCGATTGGCGTATTTGGCGGTGGGGAAGAAAGCAGTCCTTACTTAAAAACGGACTGCTTGCCTAATCCTCGTTCGTCCGCCGGCAAAGCACCTCCCGCTTGCCCACGTGATTAGCCGCACTCACGATCCCCTCTTTCTCCATCTGCTCGATCAGCTTCGCCGCCCGATTATACCCGATGTTCAGATGCCGCTGGATGAAGCTCGTACTCGCCTTGCCCTCACGCGCCACCAGCGCCACTGCCTGGTCGAACAGCCCCATTTCGCCGTCGCCGGAGGCACTCGGCACCGGGCCGCCGCTATCTTCGTCCGCACCTTCGGTCACCTCGTCGAGATAGTCCGGCACGCCTTGCTGGCGGAGGAACGCAACGGTGTCCTCGACTTCCTTGTCGGTGACGAGAGGGCCGTGCACGCGGGTGATGCGGCCGCCGCCGACCATGTAAAGCATGTCGCCATGGCCCAGGAGCTGCTCGGCACCCTGCTCGCCGAGGATGGTGCGGCTGTCGAACTTGCTGATGACCTGGAAGCTGATGCGGGTTGGGAAATTGGCCTTGATGGTGCCGGTAATCACGTCGACGGATGGGCGTTGGGTGGCCATGATGACGTGGATGCCGGCCGCGCGCGCCATCTGTGCGAGCCGCTGGACGGCTGCCTCGATATCCTTGCCGGCGACCATCATCAGATCGGCCATCTCGTCGATGACCACGACGATGAAGGGCAGCGCCTCGAGCGTGAGCGGCTGTTCCTCGAAGGTGGGGCGGCCGGTTTCCGAATCGAAACCGGTCTGCACGCGGCGGCTGATCACCTCGCCCTTGGCGCGCGCTTCCTCGACCCGTTCGTTGTAGCCGCCGACGTTGCGCACGCCCAACTGGCTCATCGCGCGGTAGCGGCGCTCCATCTCGCGCACCGTCCATTTGAGCGCCTGCACCGCCTTGGCGGGTTCGGTCACCACCGGTGCCATGAGGTGGGGAATGCCCTCATAGACGGAGAGTTCGAGCATTTTCGGGTCGATAAGGATGAGCCGGCACTGTTCGGGCGAGAGCTTGAACAGCAACGAGAGGATCATCGCATTGATGCCGACCGATTTGCCGGAGCCGGTGGTGCCGGCGATGAGCAGATGCGGCATGCGCGCCAGGTCGCTGACGACCGGTGCGCCGGAGATGTCCTTGCCCAGCGCGATCGGCAGGCGGCCCTGGTGGCGCGTCCAGGCCTCGCTGTCGAGCAGCTCGGCGAGAAACACGGTCTCCCGCTTGGCGTTCGGCACTTCGATGCCGATGACGTTGCGGCCCGGCACGGTGGCGATGCGCACGGCGGTGACGGAGAGGCTGCGCGCCACGTCGTCGGCCAACCCGATGACGCGGGCGCTGCGTATGCCGGGGGCGGGTTCGAGCTCGTAGAGGGTGACGACGGGCCCGGGGCGGATGTCGCGGATGGCACCTTGCACACCGTAATCGGAGAGCACGGATTCGAGCAGGCGGGCGTTGTTCTGCAGCGCCTCCTCGTCGGGGCCGGCGGCACCGCGGATCGGGCTGGCATGCAGCAGGCTGCTCGGCGGCAGGCGCCAGCCGGCTTCCACCAGCGGCAGGCTTTCCTGCCGGGCGGCGGGGGCGCGTTTCGGCTCGGGTGCGGCAACGCGGGCGCGCACCATGGTCCTGGGGGGCGGCGCGGCGGCCTCGGGTTTCGCAGGCTCGGCACGGCGCAGCACGGGCGTGGAGGAAGCCGGCGCGATCGACGGGCTGGAGACGGTGGCGACCTGTTCGGGCCAGGTCGCCTCCTCCGGTTCATCCTCATCGACATAGGGCGCGATGCCCGGGCGGGTGAACAGGCCGGTGACGGCCTGGCTGCCGGAAGCGCCGACGCGGGCGGCGCGTGCCGCACCCCGGCCTGCCGCACGCCACTCGCCCCAGGACAGGCCAAGGCTCGCCGCGCAGACAGCCGCCGCCAGCGCGGAGGCGATGAGGAACACCACGATCCAGCTCAACGGTCCGATTGCCTGGCGCGCCTCGCCGAGGAAGGTGATCGACAGCAGGTGGCCGCCCGCGCCACCGAGCCCTGCGCTGGTGGGCCAATTGGCTCCATGGGGAAGCATCGAAAGCGGTGTTGCCAGCGCGGGCACTGCGAGCAGGGTGGCGAGCAGGCGCAATGCGGGCCGGCCCAGGCCGCGCCGGCTGGCCAGGCGCCAGGCCCAGGCCAGCATGGCCACACCCGGCAAAATGCCCGCGGCACCGAAGCCTTGCAGCAGGAAATCGGCGATGATGGAGCCGGTCGGGCCGATCAGGTTGGTGGCGTGCTGCGACGTCGCGGTGTTCAGCGACGGATCGCGCGGGTTGTAGGTGGTGAGCGCGACGAACAGCGTGATCGCGCCGAGGGCCAATGCCAGGCCGGCCAACTCGGACAGGCGCCGGCCGATCAGTTCGCGTATCGCGGGCGAGGCCAGCCGCCGATTGGTGGGCCGCCCGATAGGGGCGCGCGACGTGCTGGCGCGGCCTCTCGAAGCAGGGTCGGGTTGCAGGCGTCCTTGGGCGGCGAACGCCATGACCACGGCTCCAGAAGCGCGAACGGAAGTTCAGATTCGCCTGTAACCTTAGCCGACAAGCGATTGGCCGCGATAGCGCTTTGAGGCGTCGCACGCGGGCCTGCGTGCGTTATGCCGGCGCGTGCGGCTTACGCCCCACGCGCCGGCTGTGGCTTTAAGGAAGCTGGTCCTGCTGCTCGCGCTCTTCCTTGGTCAGCGGCTTCGTGCGCTTGGTCTTCGTCTCCTTGATGACCCACGCCACAGCGACCTTGCCGTTGCCGAGCATCTTCGGATCGGCCTCCACGGACACATCGACCGGCAGCTTGGCCGCCTTGTAGGCGTCGCCGATGGCTTTTTGCGCGGCCGCCAGCTTGGCCTGGGTCACCTCGTCGCCCGGGCGCAGGCCGGTCGCGGCGACCAGCTTGTCCGGCGTCATCGATGCATTGCCGCTGAACGTCTGCGCGTCGAGCCTGGCATTCACCTTCGTGACGGTCGGCGCCTGCGCGCCGTGATCATCGATGACGAACTGCACGGTGATGTGGTGGGTCTTGGGATAGCTTGCGACCAGCGTCTTGATGCCGCCCACCACGTTCGCCTTGGCGAGAACCTCCTCGATGCGCTTCTGGTCGGCAGCGATCTCGTCGTTCGTCACCTTCGTGCCGGGCTGTTCCTGGACAACGGCCTGCAGGTCGGCGGTCGGCACGGTCTTGCTGCCGGTGATGGTCACCTTGTCGAGCGTGTGCGCCGCGGGCTCGGCCGCCGCGGCGCCGGACGCGGCTACGCAGAATGCGCCAGCGCCCAGGGCGATCGCACTTTTGACGAATTTCATATGAAGCGCTCCTCCGAATTTGCCCGGGATGGATCGCATATGCAGCCAAAGCGTCAAGCTATGCGGCGTCAGACGTGAACGGCGAGCAGATCCCGCCTGTCGCGCAGCGTCGCCTCCAAGGCCGCCAACATGGACGACAGGGTCTGCGCGCGCTCCAGGATATTTGCGGAGGAGGCCGCGACCGTGGCCTCGCGCACCTGGTGGGCGGTCGCCACCATGGCGCGATCGACGGCCAGCAGCCGCTCCAATGTTTCCCGCTCGCCGCGCAGGCGCTGCGTCATCCGGTCCGTCTCCGGCACGGGAAGGGCGCGTATCTGTCCTTCGAGCGCGCCCAGCTCACGGCCGATCGCCTCGAGCGACTGAGCCTGGCGGACGGCCTGCGGGTCGGGAAGCGGATGCGCGCGTGTGGGCGGCGGCAGGTAGGCCTGGCGGAACGACGCTTCGGCGGCGGCCACCGAAGCGCGGGCTGCGCCGAGCATTTCGCCCACTTTCGCGCGCACCATCAGATCGTCCGCGCGGAGCTGATTCTCCGCGCGGTAGAAATTGTAGCCCCAGCCGGCGAAAAGGTTGGCCGCGAGTTTCTCGTCGGAATAGGCAGCGTAGAAATCAGTGCCGGCCATTATCGGGTCCGGCAGGTGGGGAGGTCAGCGCCATTTGCGGGTTGCCGACGAAGAACGGCATGCCGGCCGCGGCGTTCGGCGCCGAGACCAGGCCCTTTTCGGCCATTCGCAGTGCGAGATAGTAGCGCACCGCCTCGATGGGCGTGAGGCCGATGGCCTGCAACGAGATCAGTTCGCGCATCCGCTCGTCCTTCGGCAGGATGAGGATTTTCAGGTCGTTCAGCATGATGCCGAACACGCGCAGGAAGTCGGACAGATGCTGCTTCACGCCTTCGCGTAGTTCGTTGATGTGCTCGTTGATGTTTTCCAGCTTGGTCACCTGGATCACCTGATTGATCGCCTGCTCGATGGCCGGGCCCGCATACTCGGCGACTTCGCGCGTGTCGATCACGTGTCCGTTGAACGGCAGGTGGGTGATGAGGTCGAGGGCCGCCTCTTTCGTGTCGATATGGATGTAGTAGTCGGCCACGTAGGAGACTTCGGCCATCTCGGCGCTGGTCGCCGTGCCGGTGCTGCGGACGAGCAATTTGCTGCGGTTGATATAGATGACCTCGTACACCCACGGGCTCGCACCGCCGAAGAAGCCCTGCACGATGGAGCCGACGATCGGCTTGTCCGGCGTGACGAGCGCGTATTGGCCGGTTTCGTAGATCTGCAGCACGGCGCCGCGCGATTTGAGGATGCAGAAATGATTGCTCTCGACGGTGAGCAGCGAGCCGGAGACGATGCTGTCGTCGACGATCTTGATGGCCACGTTGCGGGTGCCGAGCATGTCGGTGCCGTCGTTGTTCAGCGCGGTGATGACTTGCCGGGTAAGGGCCATTGAAACACTCCTGGGGCGGCGGGAGAAAGGCCTTCTTTTTTGAAAAAAAGAAGCAAAAAACTTCTGTCAGGCTGTCGCGTGCTCCGAGACTAGCACGCGACAGGAGATAAGAGTTTTTTGGTCCTTTTTCTCAAATAAGGACTGCTTGCTTACTTACGCGGGGATCACCCGCGCCTCCCGCAAACGCCCGAAAAGATCAAAGAATGCATCGTCGCTCGCCTGGTAGAAGCCAAAACCCAGGCGCCGGCTCTTCGACATGTCGGTCACCACCTCGATCGGGCGGCCGAGATCGGCGTCGGTGTGCCAGGGCGACGCCAGGCGGGCGAGATCGGGTTCGGCAAGCCCCTCGCGCAGTGCGATCTGCCGCCACACAGGCGCGTCGTCTGCCATCTGCTCGCCCAGCGTCACTACGGTGCCGTCGAAGGGTGCCGGCGCCAGGCCGAACCATGCGGCGATGCGCTCCCACATCCATTTCCAGCGAAAGACGTCGCCATTGACCACGTTGAACGCTTCGTTGTGCGCGGCGGGCGTCTCGGCCGCCCAGAGCAGGTGGCGGGCGAGTTGGCGAGCGTCGGTCATGTCGGTCAGGCCATCCCATTGCATGGCGGCGCCGGGGAAGCGGAACGGCCGTCCCGTCTCGCGGCAAATCGTTGCGTAAACGGCCAGCGTGGTGCCCATGTTCATCGCGTTGCCGACGGCCATGCCGATGATCGTGTGCGGGCGATGGACGCTCCAGGTGAACCCGTCGCGCCTGGCGGCGGCAAAAAGCTCGTCCTCCTGCGCGTAGTAGAAATTCTCGACGTCGAGCCGCTTCTGTTCCTCGCGGAACGGCGTCTGCGGCAGAGCGCCTTTTCCGTAGGCTTCGAACGGGCCGAGGTAATGCTTCAGGCCTGTCACCAGCGCCACGTGACGGGGCCGGTTCGCGGCGGGCAGACCGTTGAGCAGGTTGCGGACCATGGTCGCGTTGACGCGGATGTTCTCGGCTTCGGTCGACTGGCGCAGCCATGTGGCGATGAAGACCGCGTCGGGATCGACGTCCTGCAAGGCCGTCCGCGTGCCGCCAGCGTCCAACAAATCAGCCGCGACGGGCGCCACGCCAGCCTGCTGGACAGGGCGCCGCGCCAACCCGTCCACCGCCCACCCATGCCCAGCCAGCAGCGCGCCCGCCGCACTGCCAACGATGCCGCTCGCTCCCACAACCAATGCCCTACCCGCCATCGCCGCACTCCCAACAAGTCACAAAAGTTCTTTGGTCCTTTTTTTCGAAAAAGGACTGCTTTCTTACATCCCATGCCCAAGCTCTGGTCCCCCAAACGCGTCCTAGCCACTCCTTCGGCTCTCGCTCTTTCTGAAGGCGCCGCCATGGCCGAGCGCGCCGTCGCTGCCGGGGCCGAGCTGATCCGCCTGCCATCGGATCGCCTGACCGGACTGCCCGACACTTATCGCGACGCCAAGACGACGATGGCTATCGTGGTTGCCAGCCCGAGCCGGCGCCGCTTGCAGCCGATACCGCCCAGTGCGGATTGGCGGTTCGACCTGGCCGAGGGGTGCCCCGCGCACTGCGCGTATTGCTACCTGGCCGGCTCGCTGGCTGGGCCGCCGATCATCCGCGCCTATGCCAATCTGTCGGAGATACTGGCCGAGCTGCCGCCTGCGGTGGGGCAAGGCCGGGTGACGTCGGCTTCGGCCGCGCGGGCCGGTGAGGGCACCACGTTCGAGTGCTCGTGCTACACCGACCCGCTGGCGCTGGAGCATCTGACGGGCAGCCTCGCCGCCTGCATCACCCGCTTCGGCGCGTGGGATGCGGATGTGCAACTGCGATTCACCACGAAGTTCGCGGCTGTGGGGCCGCTGCTGGGGCTGGCGCATGGAGGGCGGACACGGGTGCGCTTTTCGTTGAACGCGCAGGCGGCCGAGCGGCACGAGGGGGGTGCGCCGCGGATGGGCGAGCGGCTGGCGGCGCTGCGGGCGATGGCGGAGGCGGGCTACCCGGTGGGGCTGACGGTGGCGCCGATTCTGCGTGTGCCGGATTGGGCGGCGGCTTACGACACGCTGTTCGCGCGGGTGGAGGAGGCGCTGCGCGGGTTGGCGCGGGTGGATCTGACCGCCGAGCTGATCACGCACCGGTTCACGCCGAAGTCGAAAGCGGTGCTGGACGGCTGGTATCCGGGCAGCAGCCTGGAGATGGACGAGGCGGCGCGCAGCCGGAAGACGACGAAGTTCGGCTCGGTGAAATGGGTGTTTCCGAAGGAGCAGATGGCGGAGATGCGCGCCTCGCTCAGCGCGTCGTTGCAGCGGCATCTGCCGCAAACGCGGCTGCTCTACTGGACCTGAGTGCTCCGTGCTTGAAGGTTCGTGACGGCTGCGTCACAGTCGGGCACTTGGGGAACTCAGCGACCAACCTGCCACAGACTATGGCGAGCGACGGAGCCGCCGCGCGCGACCGCGGGCTGATGCGCGGCATCGGCGTTTGGGGCCTGTCCGCCAGTATCGTGAACAGCGTTGTGGGCGTCAGCATCTTTACCATGCCGGCGGCGGTGGCGTTGGAGGCGGGAGCGGCGGCGCCGTTGGTCTATCTCGTGTGTGCCGCGATCATGGCCGGCATAACCGTATGTTTTGCCGAGGCCGGCAGCCGGGTGCCCACGAGTGGCGGCGCTTACGGCACGGTAGAGGCGGCATTCGGCCCGGCTTGCGGCTTCGTGGTCGGCATGTTGCTGGTGACGTCGGACGTGCTGGCAAGCGGCGGGATTGCAGCTTCCATCGCCGATCTGGCCGGTTCGCAATGGGCGGTGCTGGCCGCCCCGGCGAGCCGGCTCGGCACCATTGCTGCAATCTATGCAGGGCTGGTCTGGGCAAACCTGGTCGGCGTGCGCACGACGGCGCGGCTGATCACCGGGGCCACGCTGGTGAAGTTGCTGCCGCTGTTTTTATTCGTATTGATTGGCGCTGCGACGATCGGACGCGCGGCGCCGCACGGGCCCGCATTGCCGGTCACGGTCGGCGGCTTCGGGCGCGGGTTGATCCTGGCGTTGTTTGCTTTTCAGGGCATGGAGACGGCGTTGGGCGCGAGCGGCGAGGTGCGTGCGCCGAGCCGCACGGTGCCGCGCGCGCTGTTCATCGCCATGCTGTTCGTGCTGGCGCTGTATCTGGGCGTGCAACTGACCGCGCAGCATTTGCTGGGTGCGCGATTGGCACACGCGGCGGCTCCGCTGGCGCAGGCGGCGGGCATGGTGAGCGCGCCCGCAAGGGCGGTGCTGCTGGCAGGTGGCGCGCTTTCGATGTTGGCTTACATGGCCAGCGACGTTCTGGGCACGTCGCGCATGTTGTTCGCGATGGCACGCGACAGGCGGTTGCCGGCATGGCTGGGCGAAGTGCATCCGAGGAGCCACGTGCCTGCCCGCGCGGTAGTCGTCTATGTGCTCGCCGCTTCTGTGTTGGCGGTGAGCGGAAGTTTTCTTGAACTGGTTGCACTGTCTGCGCTGGCCACGGTAGCGGTCTACGTTCTGGTGTGCGGGGCGGCGTTGACATTGCGGCGGCGCGACGTGGCGCGTGCTGGACTGCCACCGCGGATATGGGCACTGCCGTTGGCGGCTGCGGTCGGGTTTGTGGGCATGGTAATGATGCTCGCAAGCGCACACTGGCAAGAGATTGCGGGGCTGGGAGCGGTCGTGCTGGTAAGCCTGTCGATCTTCCGAGCGGGGACAAGCAAAAGGCAGCCCCCAATCTAGGGCTGCCCCTTGCTAGACTCGCAGAAGTTCCTTGCTTCTGCCTTTCAAGAAAGAACGCCTGCCTTCCTCAAAGAACCACCTGCACCTCCGAAGCCCGCTTCCAAATCCGCCCCGAAGCCGCCAACTGCGCGAAACTGGCGCCCTTTGCCGACGAAAGTGCCAACACGCCTTCGTCCGCTTCGACACCGGCGGCCTGCAACAGCGCAGCGGCACCGTCGGTGTGGCCGATCACCTTGAGATGGGCGAACGCATCGTGCACCCACGCAACCGCAGCGGCATGTTTGCTCATCATCTGCCCCGTCTTCTCCGGCACGACGATGGCCACGGCATCGAACAGCACCGAAGGGCCGCCGGCGAGTTGGTAGGCGTTTTCCGGCGGAAGGTCGGGCATTACTTTGGTGACCATGCCGACGGTGGGGGCGATGAGCGCGATCTGGCCGCCTTCTTTCTTGATTGCAGCAGCAAGGCTTTGCACGACGCCCAAGTCGGAACCTTCACCGATGAGCACGCCTACACGCCGGCCGGCGAGCGTCGGCTTGGCTTTGGCGAGCAGGCTGAGTGACGGCGAAGGCGGCAGGTCGGTGCGCGTCGGCATGGCGGCGGGCGCCGGCCGCACGGGTTCCATGCCGAGACCGGCCGCGATCCGGTTGGAAAGTTCCGGCTTGATGTTGGCCAGTTGCGCCAGCATGGACGTTTTGATTGCGGGTGTTTCCACCTTGCTCAATTCGAACGTGAGGGCGGCAACGATGCCGTCCTGTTCAGGTGCAGTCTGGCTATCAAAGAACTGACGTGCCTGGCTGAAATGGTCGGAGAAGGTTTCCGAACGGTGGCGGACCTTGGCGCCCGCGACACCCTCGGCGAATGTCGTGAAGCCGGCCTTCGGGTTCTCGCGAGGTGTGTTGGTGCCGAGCGAGTTCGGTTCGTAGTTGACCCGGCCAGTGGGCACGTTCATCTGCATATGGCCGTCGCGCTGAAAGTTCGCCATCGGGCAACGTGCCTGGTTGATGGGTATCTGGTTGAAGTTTGGGCCGCCAAGGCGTGTGAGCTGCGTGTCGAGATATGAGAAGTTGCGGCCCTGCAGCAGCGGATCGTCGCTGAAGTCGATGCCTGGGATGACGTTGCTGGTGCAGAACGCAACCTGCTCGGTTTCCGCGAAGAAGTTCGACACGTTCCTGTCGAGGACCATGCGGCCGACCGGGGTGAGCGGCACCAGTTCCTCGGGTATGACCTTGGTGGCATCGAGCACGTCGAAGGGGAACTTCTTGATGAAATCCGTGCCGAAGAGCTGGACGGACAACTCCCATTCCGGGAAATCGCCATGCTCGATCGCATGCCACATGTCGCGGCGATGGAAGTCGGGATCGGCGCCGTTGATCTTGACTGCTTCGTCCCAGAGAACGGATTGCGATCCGATCTTCGGGCGCCAGTGGAACTTCACGAAGGTCGAGTTGCCATCTGCATCGACCAGACGGAACGTGTGGACACCGAAGCCTTCCATCATGCGCAGCGACCGCGGAATGCCGCGGTTCGACATCACCCACATCAGCATGTGCATCGATTCAGGCGTGAGCGAGATGTAGTCGTAGAACGTGTCGTGCGCCGACTGCGCCTGCGGGAATGCACGGTCGGGCTCCGCCTTCACCGAGTGGATCAAATCGGGGAACTTGATCGCGTCCTGAATGAAGAATACCGGGATGTCGTTGCCCACGAGGTCCCAGTTGCCTTCCTGGGTGTAGAACTTGACCGCGAAGCCGCGCACGTCGCGCGCCAAGTCGGCCGATCCCTTGTTGCCGGCGACAGTGGAGAAGCGAGCAAACAGCGGCGTTTTCTCGCCGACGCGCTGGAAGATGCCAGCGCGGCTGTATTTCGCCAGCGAGTTGGTCAACTCGAAATAGCCGTGCGCCGCATAGCCGCGGGCATGCACGACGCGCTCCGGAATGCGCTCATGATCGAAATGGTTGATCTTCTCGCGCAATACGAAATCTTCGAGCAGCGCGGGGCCACGCGTGCCGGCCTTGAGCGAGTTCTGGTCGTCGGAGATCACCATGCCCGATTGGGTGGTGAGATTAGGGTGAGAGCCTCCGGCGACCTGGTGCGTGACAGCGCCCTGGTCGGTCCCGGATGCACGTCCGGGCACCGCGCCCGCGGCTACGGCACCCTCCGGCTGGGCCTGGGTCTGGGCGGAGGCCAACTGGGTCCCGGACGCGATGGATGCGGCTCCGACGGCTGCCGTACTGACGAGATCGCGTCGCGTGAGGTTTGTAGACATGGACGAATCCTCTGAATTTGGAGGGCCTACGTCCCTGGCGCCGTAAAGTTGTCCAGAGCTGGACAAGAGTTTTCGTGAGCGATCATTCCACATACCCGATCACAAAGGCGGGAGCGTCAGGCCGCTTGCCTGCCGCGCCGCCGGCTTTTTCCGAGATCGCGCGCAATCTCATGGGCGGCATTGTGCCCCGGAGCACCTGTCACACCACCACCGGGGTGAGTACCCGAGCCGCACATATACAGGCCAGCGATGGGCGTGCGGTAGTCTGCATAGCCCAGAGCGGGACGCGCGCTGTAGAGCTGATCCATCGAGAGCGCACCGTGGAAGATGTCGCCGCCGGTGAGCGAAAGTTCACGTTCCAGATCGAGGGGCGAGAGAATCTTGCGGCCGAGGATGGCCCCCGCGAAATTTGGCGCGTATTGCGACATCGTGCCGATGATCATGTCTGCCACCGCCTCGCGATGATCGTCCCAGGAACTGCCATCCGGCAAAGTTGGCGCAAATTGCTGGCAGAACAGGCTGGCCACGTGCTGGCCAGGCGGTGCGAGCGTATCGTCAAGCACGCTGGGAATGTGCATTTCGATGGCAGGCGCACGGGCCCAACCGCTCGTTCGTGCGTCCATATAGGCGCGGTCGAGATAGGCGAGCGACGGGGCGACGACGATGCTGGCGCCATGATGTTCGGCCAGGCCATGGCTTGGCCGGGCTGAGAAGTTCGGCAGTTCGGACAGAGCGACGTTCATCCGGAACGTGCCTGAGCCGCACTTCCAGGCGCCCATGCGCTCCTGGAATGCGGCCGGTTGGTGGCTTGCGTCGACCAGCTTGGAAAACAGCAATTTCGGGTTGAGGTTGGAGACGACAACGCGCGCTGCGAGGTCGCTGCCGTCCTCCAGCACCACGCCGGTCGCGCGGCGGTTTGCAATGGCGATTTCGCGCACGGGGCTGTCCAGCGAGATGTCAACGCCGATCTCCTGACAGGCTTTCGCCATTGCCTGGGTAATCGAACCCATGCCGCCGATCGCGTGTCCCCACGCGCCCTGTACACCATTCACCTCGCCGAACACATGATGGATCAGCACATAAGCCGAACCGGGCGTGTAGGGACTTGCGTAGTTGCCGATCGTCGCATCGAAACCAAGCAGGCCCTTGAGCACATCGGTCTCGAACCATTTGTCGAGCAGGTCGCCAGCACTCTTGCCGAACAGATCGAGCAGATCGGATTGGCCCTGCAATCCCATGCGCCGCACCTGATTGGCCAAACCCAATGCGGTCACCATGTCGCGCGGACGAGCCGAGGCGTTGTAAGGCGTCTTTAGCAACACACCGCGCAACAAGCCGACGATGGTGTCCAGCCGCGCATGAAAGGCTTCCATGCGGTCGGCATCGCGCCTGGAAAAACGCGAGATTTCGCGATGCGAGCGCTGCTTGTCCTTGTCGAGAATAAGATAGTTCTTGTCGTCCATCGGCGCGAAATAGGACAGCGGACGGATCACCACGCGCAAGCCATGGCGCGCGAGATCCATGTCCGCGATGACCTTGGGGTTCAGCAGGCTGACAGAATAGCTTGCGACCGAATTGCGAAAGCCGGGGTGAAATTCCTGCGTGATGGCGGCACCACCGACGAGATGACGGCGCTCGAGCACGCGCACCTTGTAGCCGGCGCGAGCGAGATAGAAGGCGCATGTCAGGCCATTATGGCCGCCGCCTACTATGATGGCGTCTGCTTGCATGGATGGTCCTTTCGGGAGAAAGCAAGCAGTCCTTTTTTGAAAGGAAGGACCAAAAAAAAGTTTTGCCTGGCTGTCGCGAGCTTGCGATGCGGGGCAAACGTTTTCAAAAAAGAAGTCTTGCTTCGCTTACATAACGCTCGACGTATTGCATCGTGCCAGGCTCCATCCGCGAAAATGGCCCGGGCCGATAAGCGCGGCTCAGCACGCCTGCCTGGTTGCGCTCGATGATTTTCTTGTCGGCCTGGCTTGTCACGTCCCATAGCCAGGTCAGCGCGTCCGTATCGACATCGTGCGCGTCGCCGCGCACCAGCCAGAGCACTTCCATTTCCGTGTGCAGCACATCGCGCGGGATGAAACGGTAGATCACGCCGTGGTCGGGATAGGCCAGGAATGCACTGAGGAACCCCAGTTCGGCGAACACGCAGTCGCCTGCTGCCTCGTTGCCTTGCATGAGTGGGGCGAGGAGACGGCCGTCGCGGCTGCCGGTTGCGGCATTTTCGGATAGGGCCGAGTGCATCACGCGAAACACCTCGTCGCCGTCGGCCGATGCAGCCCAGCTTTCTGCATCGCGCGCAGTTATCGCACGGCTGTTGGGGCGGGCGAGCGCGTGAAGTTCGGAGAATTCCGGATGCGCCGGTCCGCAATGGTAGCATTCATGGTAGTTTTCCAGCGCCAGCTTCCAGTTCGCCGCGACGCTATATGTCCGGCGTGCGGCGACGCGGGCGGTGGCCCACCCGTAGCGCTCGGCCATGCCCGCCAGCGCCGGGCGCGCCTGTTTCAGCGAAGGCGGCGCGTCGCCGAAACTGACGAACACCAGCCCGCCGATCACCTCCAACGGCAACGGCAGAAGCCCGTGCGCCGCAGGATCGAAACCGTCCGGCATTTCGCGCGCCTGCCGAAGCCGGCCGTCCAGATGGTAGGTCCAGGCGTGATAGGGGCAGGTGAGCACGGCGGCGTGGCCGCGCGGCTTGATGCAGACGCGCGAGCCGCGATGGCGGCACACGTTGGCCAGCGCGCGCAGGGTGCGATCCGCACCGCGCACGATGATGGCCGATTCCACGCCCAGCTCGCACAGCATGTAATCGCCCGCTTCCGGCACGTCGCTGATGTGGCCGGCGCAGGTCCATCGGCCGAGCAGCAGGTCCATGTCGCGGGTGAAGATGTCGGGGCGGCGATAGAAATCCTGCGGCAGCGTCCAGCCAGGACGGCAGGCGTCGAACAGCGCCGACCAAGGGTCGCCGGGAGCGGCGCGATCGAGTGTGCCGCTAAACTGGTCCACGCGGCCCGCTGCCGGTCAGGGTGGGCCGAAGGCGTTGGCGGGCGCGGACGTGGCGAACGCGTTCTGGCCGAGCCCGTTGGCGTGCAGACGGAGCCCCTGGACGCCGATGACCGCCGTCAGGTTGTCGCTCGGGTGCAAGGAGAGGCTGGCACCGTAGGTGTCGTAGGTGACGGCGGGGCTTTTGAACCCGTTGATCTTGTAAGTGGGCAGCTGGCCGGTCCCGGCTTGGAGGTTGAGTTCGGCGCGGCCGGGCACGATGGGAATGCTCACGCCGCCATCGACCCCGTAGCCGCCGCCGGTGGAGACGCCGGTCGAGACGTAGCCGTGCGTGTTGGCGAGGACTTGCTGAAAACTGTAGGCCGGCGGAGGAGCGGCATAGGTGACGGCGATGGTGCCGGGCGGGCCCTTCTGGGTCGGCGAGACATTGAGGTCATACAGGCCGGACTGGCCGGTCAGCGCCGGATAGACATTCACGTCGATATGCTGATTGACGGGCGCCGGGCCCTGCGCAAGCGCCGCCCCTGCAAACGCCGTCGTCAACACACAGACCAAGTGCCGGATCACGAAAACACCCCTCAAAACCGCACGCCGTGACTTGACCACAAATCCCCTCACCCCACCAGCGCGCCTAGATTTGTTTGCAGGCCGCCAACCTCCAGATGCGCGGAAGCAAAGGCTTCTTGGCTTCTTTTTTTCAAGAAGAAGCATTGCCTTGCCTAGACGAACTGCCCCCGCAAAAACCCGAGCGCCGGCAACGGCCGCCAAGCCTTCGGCAAATCCGCACGCCGAATTGGCGCCACACTGTAACGCGGCACAGGCTGCCGGCTGCCGCGCAGGAACGCCGCGTAAGCACTCACCTGTTGCTCGCGCCAACTGCGGTCTTCCAGCGCCGCGTTCCGGCTCGGATAGATGTCCGCGATGCGATCCGTCTTGCCCATGGATGCCACGACCGCCCACAGTGTGTCGTCGCGCCCAGCGGGCAGGCGGATGATTTCCGTCATGCGCGGGCGCGCTAATCCACGGCTTCCAGGGCCGCGGCACAGGGTGGAGGTTCGCCAGCCGACGCACGCTGCGCCTGCGCCCGATCGCGCATCCGCGCGAGGCTGTACGCTGTGGCCTGCAGATCGGCATTGTCGAGCTCCACGCACAGAGCATCGGCCATGTCGGTCAGTTGCGCGTCGATTTCGCCAAGCAGCGGCTGCGCGGCCTCGGTCAGATGCAGCCGCCAGCAGCGCCGGTCGCCCGGGTCGGCGCGCCGCTCCACCATGCCGCGGCTTTCCAGCCGGTCCACCAGGCGGGCCACGGTAATCGGCTCGACTTCGAGAATTTCGGCCAGCTCCTTCTGCAGCAGGCCCGGACGCGCTTCCAGCCGCACCATCAGTGTCCACTGGGCGCGCGTCATCCCGTGCGCGCGGGCGCGACGGTCCGCTTCCGTGCGGATCAGGCGGGCCAGGATGACGATATCGGTCAAAAGGTCGCGTTTGCGGGTCATTCGTCGGCGGAACTCTTGGGTTTGCGAGATTAGGAACGGGCGTGCGCGATTATCAAGCCGCGCGCCATGCTCTAACAGACGCCGCCATGACCGCATCCGCCCCTACCCTGCTCACCGGCGCCACCGGCTTCGTGGGCGCCGCCGTCGCCCGCACCCTGCTCGCGCGCGGCCACAGTCTGCGCTTGCTGGTGCGGCCGGGCGGCGACCGCCGCAACATCGAGGGTTTGCCGGCGGAACTGGCAGAGGGCGACCTGACCAGGCCGGAAACACTGGCCCGCGCCGCGGAGGGCTGCCGCTACCTGTTCCACGTCGCGGCCGATTACCGCCTGTGGGTGCCCGACCCGGACGCGATGATGCGCGCCAACGTGGAGGGCACGCGCGCGCTGCTGCTGGCGGCGCAGTCGCGGGGCGTGGAACGCATGGTGTATTGCAGCAGTGTCGCCGCGCTCGGCCTGGTGGGCGACGGCACGGTAGCCGACGAGACCACGCCAGTGCATCCGGACAAGATCGTAGGTGTCTATAAACGGTCCAAATACCTGGCCGAGCAGGCGGTGCTCGATCTGGTGCGCGATCATGCGATGCCGGTGGTGATCGTGAACCCCTCCACACCCGTCGGGCCGCGCGACATCAAGCCGACGCCGACCGGCCAGATGATCCACGATGCGGCACGCGGGCGGCTGCCCGCTTACGTCGAGACCGGGCTGAACATCGTGCATGTGGACGATGTGGCCGAAGGCCATGCGCTGGCCCTCGAGCGCGGTCGCATTGGCGAGCGCTACATCCTGGGCGGGGAGGATTTCTCGTTGGGTGCGCTGTTTGCCTTGGTGGCCGAAGTAGCTGGGCGGCGCCCGCCGCGCGTGAAGCTGCCGATCGGGCCGCTTATTCCGTTGGCGGTGGTGTGCGAGGGGCTGGCGCGGCTGGGGGTGGAGCCGCTGCTGACACGCGAGACGCTGGCGATGGCGCGCAAGAAGATGTTCTTTTCCAGCGCAAAGGCTAAGGCGGAGCTGGGGTATTCGGCTCGGCCGGCGCGGGAGGCGGTGGAGGATGCGGTCAGGTGGTTTAAGGGAGCAGTCCTTTTTTGAAAAAGGACCAAAAAACTTTCGCATTGCTGTCGCGACGCTCGTGACGAGCATGCGATCCTGATTCGAAGGGCACCCGACGATTGACCTGGCTCGCCGCACTCTCGCTCGCCGTCTGGGTCTATCTCCTGGCGGGACATGGCCGTTTCTGGCAGGCCGGCCCGTGCCTTGCCGCGCCGCCGGAGAGGGTGCCCAATCTGCCAGCAGTCGCCATCGTCGTGCCAGCGCGCAACGAGGCGGCAAGTATCCTGGCCTGCCTGAACAGCCTGCTCGCGCAGGATTATGCGGGCGGGTTCCGCGTCATCCTGGTTGACGACCTCAGCAGCGACGGCACGGGGCGGCTGGCAGACGGCATCGGCGACCCGCGTTTGACCGTGCTGCGCGGCGCCGCCCACCCCGCCGGCTGGAGCGGCAAATTGTGGGCGCTGCATCAGGGCATACGGGAGGCAGGATCGGCCGAATTGCTGCTGTTGACCGACGCCGATATCGAACACGCACCTTCCCATCTCGCCAGCCTGGTGGCCAAGCTGCGGGCGGACGGGTTGGACATGGTCTCCGAAATGGTCGCGCTGCATTGCGAGACTGCGGCCGAGCACGCGCTGGTGCCACCGTTCGTTTTCTTCTTCCAGCTGCTCTATCCGTTTGCCTGGGTGAACGACCCGGGTAACCCGATGGCGGCGGCGGCAGGCGGCACTGTGCTGATCCGTGCCGCCGCACTCGCGCGGGTCGGCGGCGTCGAGGCCATGCGAGGCGCGTTGATCGACGATGTGACGCTCGCGCAGCGGGTGAAAAAAGGCGGGCGGATCTGGCTCGGCCATAGCCGGCTGGCCACCAGCATCCGCCCTTACAAGGACGCGGCGGAAGTGTGGCGCATGGTCGCGCGCTGCGCCTACGTGCAGCTTGGCCACTCGCCTTGGCTGCTCGCCGGCACCGTTGTCGGCATGGCGCTGATCTGGCTGACCCCGCCGCTTTGCGCATTGTTGGCCCATGGCCCGGTGCGGCTGCTGGGGTTGCTCGGCTGGGCGGCAATGACGGGCGCGTATCTGCCGACATTGCGACGTTTCGGGTTGAATCCGCTCTGGGCCATCTGTCTGCCTGCGGCTGCCTTGTTCTATACGGCGGCCACGATAGGATCGGCGGCCGACCATTACCGGGGGCGCGGCGTGATCTGGAAGCAGCGGGCCTATCACGCATGAGCATGACAGAATGAGTGTCGCCTCCCCTTTTGCCGATTTCGGCTTCTCGCCCGAACTCGCGGTGCAGACCGAGAGCGTGGAGACCTGGTCCGGCAAAAGCCGCACGCAGGAGAACTTTCCCGTAGGCTCCTGGCTGATCAGACCCGCGCTGCGGCCGCACGTTCACGCGTTCTACAGTTTCGCCCGCAACGCTGACGACATCGCCGACAGCGCCGAGCTCTCGCCCGAGGACAAGCTCGGCCGCCTGGGCGTGATGCGCGCGGTTTTGACGGGGCAGGCTCAAGGTGGCTCGCCATCGGCGGCGGGCTTGGCCTCGAGCCTCGCGCAGACCGGCGTGCCGGCCACCCACGCGCTCGATCTGCTGCGCGCCTTCTGCCAGGACGCGACGCAGACGCGCTATGCGAGTTGGCCCGACCTGCTGGAATATTGCCGCTATTCGGCCATGCCGGTCGGCCGGCACGTGCTGGCACTGCATGGCGAGGCGACCGATTGCGTGGCCCCGTCCGACGCGCTCAGCGCCGCGCTGCAGGTGCTGAACCATCTGCAGGACATGGCGCGCGACCTCGCCAGCCTGGACCGGTGCTATCTGCCGCGCGACTGGCTGCACGAAAGCGGCGGCACGATCGAGCAGATCACCGCGCCCGCCCTCTCGCCCGGACTGCGACGGGTGATGGACCGGCTGCTCGACGAATGCGACCGGCTGCACGCGATTGCCGCCGACTTGCCGCGGCGCGTGCGCGATCGCCGGCTGCGGCTGGAAACGGCCGTGATCCTGGGCCTGTCGCGCCGGCTGGCGCAGCGCCTGCGCGCGGGCGATCCACTGGCGACGCGCGTAAAACTTCGCACGATCGATGTGGCGGGCAGCCTTGCGGGCGCATTTGGCGGCAAAGCGTGACGACGCCATTGAATGCACAGCCGGCTGATCTCGCCACGGCGGAACGCTTGGTGCGCAAATCCGGCACTTCGTTCTATCGCGGCATGCGGGTGCTGCCGCCGGACCGGCGTGCCGCGATGTACGCCATCTACGCGTTCTGCCGCCTGGTCGACGACATTGCCGATGAGCCGGCGCCGATGAACCTCAAGGCGCGGTTGCTGGACGGCTGGCGCGCCCGTGTGGAGGCGATATTTGCCGCCGCGCCCACCGGATCAGGCACGGCCGCTTCCGGCGATGGGGACGACGAGGCGATCGCGCGCCTGCTGCTGCTGGCCACCACGAAATTTTCCCTTCGCCGCGTTGATTTCCTGGCCATCATCGACGGCATGCAGATGGATGCGGAGACCACCATCGTCGCCCCCGCGTTCGAGACGCTCGACGTTTATTGCGACCGGGTGGCCAGCGCGGTCGGCCGCCTTTCGGTGCGTGCGTTCGGCGACGCTTCGCCGGCGGCTGACGAAGTGGCCCACCATCTCGGCCGCGCGTTGCAGTTGACGAACATCCTGCGCGACCTGGGCGAAGATGCCTGGCGCGGACGGCTGTATCTGCCACGCGAGTGGCTGGCGCTGGACGGTGTGCCGACGGAGCCGGCCGCGGCGCTGGCGAGCCGCAACCTTGCCCTGGTGTGCGAGCGCACGGTCCGCGAAGCCCGGTCGCATTTCAACCTGGCGCGATCGGCCATGGGCCGCTGCAATCGCCGTGCGATGAAACCGGCAAGGCTGATGGGCGCCACATATTCGGCCATCCTGGACCGGCTCGAGCGGCGCGGCTGGACTGATCCGGACCAGCGCGTGTCGCTGCCAGCCTGGGAAAAACTGCTGATCGGCCTGCGATACGGACTGGCCTAGACGCTTCCTGCCATTGATAAAAGTTTTTTGGTCCTTTTTTCCTAAAAAACGACGTCTGTCTTCCTGGAGACTCCCTCACATTGATCCACATCATCGGCGCCGGCCTGGCCGGCCTCGCCGCCGCGCTCGACCTTACCGCAGCCGGTCATCGGGTCGTCGTCCATGAAGCGGCGCCGGCCTGTGGCGGCCGTTGCCGCTCGTATTTCGACCGTGAGCTCGGCTGCCAGATCGACAACGGCAACCACCTGCTGCTTTCCGCCAATCACGCCGCCATGCGCTATCTCGACATGCTCGGCACGCGGCATACGCTGGGCGGCCCGGACGAGCCGATCTTCCCGTTCATCGACCTATCGACGGGCGAGCGCTGGTGCTTGCGGCCAAACGCCAGCCGGCTGCCGTGGTGGCTGTTGTTTCCCAGCCGCGGCATTCCCGGGGTGAAGCTTGGCGACTATGCCGGGCTGCTCCGGCTGCGGACCGCATCGGCGGAGGACACGGTGGGCGGTCTGCTCGCTCACAACACGCTCTATCGTCGGCTGATCGAGCCGCTCGCGGTGTCGGCGCTGAACACGCCGGCCGACGAGGGCAGTGCCCGGCTGTTCTGGGCGATCGTCGAACAGTCGCTGGCGCGTGGCGGCGCGCAATGCATTCCGCATTTTCCGGTGGAAGGCCTGTCGGAGAGTTTCATCGACCCGGCGATCGCCCGAATCACTGCCGAGGGCGGCACTGTTCGCACCGGTTCGCGGATTACCGCCGTCACCGCCGGCTTGGGCGTGGTGACCGCGATCGCGGGTGCGGACGGCGAAATTCCGATTGCACCATCCGACCGTGTCATTCTGGCCGTGCCGGCAACGGTCGCCGCGTCGCTGCTTCCCGGCCTCGACGTGCCCACCGCCCATGAAGCCATTCTCAACCTGCACTACAAACTGGATGCACGCGTGCCCAAGGCGGATCCGGCCACCGGCACTGAAGCCAAACGGCGGCCGGCGGCGGGGCGGACCGCGATGGAAGCGGTTCAGCAAGCGCGTTTCGTGGGCCTGGTGGGCGGGTTGGCCGAATGGGTGTTCATCAAGCCGAACGTGGTCTCGGTCACCATCTCGGCCGCCAACCGGCTGCTGGACGAACCGGGCGAACAGCTTGCCCGCGCGATCTGGTCGGAAGTGACGCAGGCGCTCGATTTGGTGGCAGAGATGCCACCATGGCGGCTCATTCGTGAGAAGCGCGCCACGTTTGCGGCAACTCCGGAGCAACACAAGCGTCGCCCTCCTGCCACAAATCACTTGCCGAATCTGCTGCTTGCGGGAGATTGGACCGATACAGGGTTGCCGGCAACGATTGAAGGTGCGATCAGGTCCGGCTTTGCTGCGTCGCAATACGTAACACGCGAACAGGCTGCCGCGTAATTATACTGAAGTGAGTATGCAGAGCGACACCTTACTACGACCGGCAAACGTCAGTGTTTCAGAGCTGCAAACGCATATCGAGCGGGCGGCCGAGGCGCTCGGCCGGCGTCAGAATGCCGACGGTCATTGGCGTTTCGAGCTGGAAGCGGACGCGACGATCCCCGCTGAATACATTCTGCTTGAACATTATCTGGACCGGATTGATCCGGCGCTCGAAGCACGCATCGGGGTGTATCTGCTCGAAATCCAAGGCGAGCATGGCGGCTGGCCGCTGTTCCATGGCGGCAAGTTCGACCTTTCCGCCAGCGTAAAGGCGTATTTCGCGCTGAAATGCCTGGGCCATGCGCCGGACGCGCCGCACATGGCGCGTGCCCGTGCCGCCATCCTGGCCGCCGGCGGCGCCGAACGCTGCAACGTCTTCACCCGCATCCAGCTCGCTTTGTTCGGCCAGGTGCCGTGGCGCGCCATTCCCACCATGCCGGTGGAAATCATGCGGCTGCCGGAGTGGTTCTTCTTCCATCTCAGCAAGATCAGCTACTGGTCGCGCACCGTCATCGTGCCGTTGCTGGTGCTGATGGCGCTGCGTCCGCGCGCCATCAACCCGCATCAGGTGCAGATCGCCGAGCTGTTCACCCAGCCGGCCGAGCGCATACGCGACTATATCCGCGGGCCGTATCGCAGCTATTGGGGCCACGCGTTCAAGGCGCTCGATCTCTGCCTCAAGCGCGGCGAGCGTCTGTTCCCCGCGAAATTCCGTGCGCGCGCCATCGAGCAGGCCGTCGCGTTCGTCACCGAGCGGCTGAACGGCGAGGATGGGCTTGGCGCCATTTATCCCGCGATGGCCAACAGCGTGATGATGTTCGCAGCGCTCGGTTACGAGCCGAGCCATCCGGACGCAGCTTTGGCATGGCTCAGCGTACGCAAGCTGATCGTGGACGACGGCACCCGCGCCTACGTGCAGCCATGCGTGTCGCCGATTTGGGATACTGGCCTGGCGGGTGTGGCGATGGCCGAAGCCTGTTTCGGCAGCGACCTGCCCAGCGCCAGCGCCTGCCGTGCACCTGTGGAGGCCGCCAGCGACTGGCTCGCTCAACGGCAAATACTCGACGTCAAAGGCGATTGGGCCGTTCGCCGCCCCGATGTGGCGCCGGGTGGCTGGGCGTTCCAGTATGCCAATGACCATTATCCGGACGTGGACGACACCGCGCTGGTCGGCATGCTGCTCGCCAGGAACGGCGACCCCGCGCATGACGAGGCGATCGCCCGCGCACGCGACTGGATCGTCGGCATGCAGAGCAGCGACGGCGGTTGGGGGGCCTTCGAGCCGGAGAACACGCACTCCTACCTGAACCACATCCCGTTCGCCGACCATGGCGCGCTGCTCGATCCGCCGACGGCGGACGTGACCGGCCGCTGCGTGGGTTTTCTGGCGCAGATCGGGATGGGCGCGGACGATCCGGTGATGGCCAACGCGATCGCGTATCTGCGCCGTGAGCAGGAAAGCGACGGCAGTTGGTTCGGCCGTTGGGGGACCAATTACATCTACGGCACCTGGTCGGTGATCAACGGGCTGAATGTTGCCGGGGTGCCTCCCAGCGACCCTGCCATGGTGCGCGCGTGCGAATGGCTGAAGTCGGTGCAGCGCGAGGATGGCGGCTGGGGCGAGGACGAGGAAAGCTACGCCGACGCGCCGCATGGCCGCTTCCACGAAAGCACGCCCTCGCAGACCGCGTGGGCGGTGCTGGCGCTGATGGGCGCTGGCCAGGCGGACGATCCGGCGACGGCACGCGGCATCGATTGGCTGGCGCTCAACCAGAAGCCCGATGGCGAGTGGGACGAGGCGCCTTATACGGCCGTGGGCTTTCCGCGGGTGTTCTACCTGAAGTATCATGGATATCGGCTGTTTTTTCCTCTGCTCGCCATGTCGCGGTATCGGAATTTGCAGCGTGGGAATCAGCGGCGGGTGGATTGGGGGATTTAGGGAAGCAAGCGTTCTTTTTCGAAAAGAAGAACCAGAAAACTTTCGCTTCCTCAGGTCTCGGCAGCGGTGAGATACGTGGCCTAGGGAGCAGAAGATTTTTGCTTCTTTTTTTCAAAAAAGAAGGCCTTCCTTGCTAGCCTTCATCACCGGCCTCAAAGCCGAAGCCCGCCTCCTCGCCCCCCTCAACGCCCGCGTCTTCGTCGGCGGCGGCACCGTGCAGGGAGCAAACGACGCCGCCCGCCGCGCAATCGAGGCGGGTGCCACCTCGCTCGTCAGCTTCGGGCTGGCCGGCGGGCTCAATCCTGCTTTGCAGCCTGGTGCGATCCTGGTGCCAACACGCATTCTCGTGCGCGGCCGGCTGGTCTCGACCGACGAAGCGCTGTCGGATGCGCTGGGCGGTTTCACGATATCCGATCTGCTGTCCAGCGATACCGTCGTGGCCTCCGTCGCCGGCAAGGCGGAGCGGTGGGCGGACATGCATGCGGATGCGGTTGACATGGAGAGCGGCGCCGTCGCGGAGGCGGCACGCAAGGCAGAATTGCCGTGTGCGGCATTGCGCGCGATTTGCGACCCGGCCACGCGCGCGTTGCCGCCGGCGGCCGTCGCCGCACTCGGGCGTGGCGGCAGCATCTCGCTCCCGGGGCTGATCGGATCGCTGATTTTACGGCCTGGGCAGATATCGGATCTGCGCGAACTCTCACGCGACGCAAAAGCCGCGCGCACGGCGCTGATCACGCATCTGGCCGGGCTGCGCGACCGGGCCGATCTGCGGCGCATGATCACGCGGGCGTCGAGCTCTTTCTGAAAACGCGCCCGCTGGCCTGACCGCCGGAAAGAGGTTGGTCGCGGACGGGTGAGGCATGCTATCGGCGGCGCATGATTGTCTCGGTATATCAGGGCGATGATGCGCTCGATCAGGCGGCCGAGCGCGCGGCAGGGTCGGACCTGCTTGTGCTGCCTGAACTGTTCCTGACCGGCTACAATATCGGCGCGGATGCGCTGCGTGCGCGGGCCGAACCGCAAGACGGGCCGCACGCACATCATGCCGCGGAAATCGCACGGCGTCATCGCGTCGCACTGCTCTATGGGTATCCGGAACGTGCGATCGACGGCGCGCTTTACAACAGCGCGTTGCTGGTCGGCGCGGATGGCCGCACGCTGGCCAATTATCGCAAGACGCATCTGTTCGGCGACATGGAACGTGCGGTATTCACGCCGGGCGCGGAGCCGTTTGTGCTGGCCGATGTTGCAGGTGTGCGAACGGGTATTCTCATCTGCTACGATGTGGAGTTTCCCGAGGCGGTGCGCGGCCTCGCGTTGCGCGGCGCCGATCTGGTGGCGGTGCCGACCGCGCTGATGCAGCCTTATGCGTTCGTGGCCGACATCATGGTGCGCACGCGCGCCTTCGAAAACCAGGTGTTCCTGATGTATGCCAACCGATGTGGCGAGGAGCCGCCGCTGCACTATGTGGGCCATAGCTGTATCGTGGGACCCGACGGTACGGACCTGGCGCGCGCCGGCGCAGGTTCGCAAATGCTGAGCGCCACGCTCGATTTCGATGCGGCGGCGCAATCTCGCGCGCTGAATACCTATCTGCAGGATCGCTTGCCGCGCCATTATCTGGAGCCCAGCCGTTGAGCGTTCTGCACCCGCCGACGGAAGAGACGGAAGCGGCGCGGCGCGCGATCACCTGCTTCGGTCCGGATTTCCCGTTCCCGTTCGACGACTGGATTCGCAATCCCGCCGGCCTGGGCACGTTGCCGCCGGAACAGCTCGGGCAGGAGGTCGCCATTGTCGGCGGCGGCATCGCCGGGATCGTGGCTGCCTACGAGCTGATGAAGCTCGGCCTGCGTCCAGTGCTCTACGAATCCGGGCGCCTTGGAGGGCGGTTGCGATCCGAGCCGTTCGAAGGCAACAGCGGCATCATCGCCGAGCTGGGCGGCATGCGATTCCCGACATCGTCCGTGTGTTTCTACCATTATCTCGATCTCGTCGGCCTGCGCAGCGCGCCGTTTCCCAACCCGCTCGACCCGGCGACACCTTCCACCCTGATCGATCTCGAGGGCGACCAGATTTACGTGGAAGGCGACGCCAATCTGCCGCCGGTTCTGCGACAGATATCGGACGCCTATCGCGACGCGCTGGAGGACCAGGCCGATTTCAGCGCCATACAGCACGCGATACGCACGCGCGACACGAAGACGCTGAAGGCATTGTGGGACCGTCTCGTGCCGCTATGGGACGAGCGCACGTTCTATGACTTCGTGGCAGGCTCAGCCGCTTTTCAGCGCCACCCGTTCCGCCACCGCGAAATTTTCGGCCAGGTCGGCTTCGGGACCGGCGGTTGGGACAGCGACTTTCCCAATTCCATGCTCGAGATTTTGCGTGTGGCCATCACCAATCTCGACGAAAACCAGCGCATGGTGGTGGGCGGCGTGGAATCCCTGCCGCGACGGTTGTGGGCACATGCGCCTGCCACATGCGTGCACTGGCCGGCTGGCACGTCTCTCAGCACGCTGCACCAGGGTGCGCCACGGCCCGGTGTCACACGTATTGCGCGCCACGGTGCCGATCGGCTGGCGATCACCGACCGGTGGGGTGCGACGCAAATCTACCAGGCCGCACTCGTCACCTGCCAATCGTGGCTGCTGACCACGCATATCGATACGGAAGAACAGTTGCTGTCGCATTCGCTCTGGATGGCGATGGACCGCACACGCTACATGCAATCATCGAAAACGTTCGTGATGGTGGACCGGCCTTTCTGGCGCGACCGCGACCCGGCGACCGGCCGCTATGCGATGAGCATGACGCTGACCGATCGGCTGACGCGCGGCACCTATCTGTTCGACGAAGGCGAGGGCCGCCCTGCCAGCATCTGCCTTTCCTATTCCTGGATGGGCGACGCACTGAAAGTGCTGCCGCTGCCGATCGATCAGCGCGTGTCGCTCTGCCTGCGCGCGCTCGGCAAAGTATATCCGAACGTGGATATCGCCAGCCACATCATCGGCAACCCGATTACCGTGTCGTGGGAATCCGACCCGAACTTCCTGGGCGCGTTCAAGGGCGCGCTACCGGGGCATTACCGCTACAATCACCGCATGTATTGCCACTTCATGCAGGACAGCATCCCACCGGCCGAACGCGGATTGTTCCTGGCGGGTGATGGCATTTCCTGGACTCCCGCCTGGGCGGAGGGAGCAATTACTACCGCGCTGAACGCGGTTTGGGGAATTGTGCATCATTTGGGCGGAGCGTCGGCTGTGGGTAATCCTGGGCCGGGGGATGTTTTTGAAGACATTGCACCGGTGCGGTTGCCGGATTGAAGAAAGGCCTTCTTTTTCGAGAAAAAGAAGCAAAAAGCTTTCGCTCGCGCTGTCGCGGACCTCGGGACGGGCTTACGCAACGCAAGCCGCTCACGGCCCTGCGGGTGGCGCCTGCAAGTAGCCGGGCGGTGGCGACATTTCCTGCGGCGGTACTGGATCCAGGGGCGCGGGCGCAGCATCGCCAGGATCGGCCGGCGGCAAGGCAGGGGGCGCCGGCACAGCGGGCGGCGCGGTTTGGGGCGACAAATCCTGCGCGGCGACCGGCGCCGGCGCATCGCCTGGCGCCACCAGGAACGGGCGAAGCGTGCGCTTGGCCTGGTATTCGAGTTCGATATTCATGTCGTCCATCATGTGGCGCGTCATGTCGTAAAGCACGGCGGAAGCCTGCTCTGTATTGGTGCCCGGCACATGCTGGCGAGAGATCTGCGCTTCGGCAAATCCCGAGCGCAGGCCGCTTGCGTTGGTGATATCGAGATGCACGGCGAGATGGCCGTCCAGCGCACCGCCAGGCTCGCGCACGATGCTGGCCTGAT
The DNA here is from genome assembly GCA_963848205.1 of uncultured Alphaproteobacteria bacterium. Classification (GTDB taxonomy): domain Bacteria; phylum Pseudomonadota; class Alphaproteobacteria; order Acetobacterales; family Acetobacteraceae; genus BOG-908. Next base: position 128,321 of record CAWKCV010000006.1, read on the forward strand.
CGATGGTGAACACGGCCGTGCCTGCCGTTCCGGCCGCGAACAGACGGTCGCGCGCCATCTGCTGCAACGCCTGCGCAGGCACCGCCGGCGATTGCGCGGCGATGTCCTGAGGCCCGACCGGCAGGCTGCGATCCTGCACGTCGATCGCGCCGACGTTGAGCCGTATTTTCGGCAGATACTCGAAATGCAGCGCCGGAAACGACTGCACGACCGGCGGCGCATCATCGGCACAGCCGGCCAGCGCCAGCACTGTGCCGAACGTCAGAAGCAGGCTGCTTCTTCTGTTCCGAAACATGTTGCTGCCTGCGCTCATCCCGCCCTGCTCCGCACATCCTGTCGGGCAAACCGGAAATCCCATTTGCAGAACTCGCAGGTCATGACGATGTCGCCATCTACCACCATCTCGTCCAGCTCGGTATCGGGAAAACTCTCCAATATGCCCGACAATTTCGCCCGCGAGCAGCGGCAGCCGTAAGCCAGCGCACGGGGACGGTCCACGGCGACGCCTTCGGCGCCGAACAACCGCCAGATCAGCCGGTCGGGCAGCAGCGTATCGTCGAGCAGTTCGGCGTCCGTCAGGGTCGCGGCGAGCGTGATGGCCGTGCGCCACGCTTCGTCCTGGGCCGCCTGATCCATATCCGGGTCGATACCGCCCTCGCCGGCCACCCGCTCCAGAATGAGCGCCGCCGCGCGCCAGCCCTCCGCGGTTTCGGCTGCGGCCAGGTGCACATCGGTACTGCAACTGCTCGCTGGTGCGGAAGTAATGCAATGCCATCTCCGACAGCGTCTCGCCCTCGATGGTAACGATGCCCTGGTAGCGGTCCATCTCTCCGCCCTGGTCCACGGTGAAGGCGAGAAAACCCTCGCCGAGCAGTTCGGCAGCCGTGGGTTCGGGCGAATGGGCAATGAGAGCCGCATATTTTTCGTCGTCGGCGCGCGCATAACCGCGCAATGCGCCCTCTTGCGTGCAGTCCGAGAGAAGCATCGGCACCGGGCCGTCGCCTTTCGCCTGCAGCGAGAAGCTGCCCCGATATTTCAGCGCGCTGGACAGGCCGGCCGCAAGGGCCAGCGCCTCACCGGCCAGCTTCGTCACCGGCGCCGGGTTCTGATGGCGGCCAAGCAGCGCTTGGGCCAGCGCGCCGAGCCGCACCAGCCGGCCGCGCACCGGCCGGTTGGGCAGATGAAACGGCGTGATGCCGCGCGGGACGACGATATCGGGCACGTCCGGGCGATTGGTATCCAGAAAGGCAGGCGTATCGCTCATCGGGAGAAGATAGGGAGGAGGGCAGGGTCAGGGAAGGCCGCCTGCCGTTGGCATAAGCAAGCCTTCTTTTTTGAAAAAAAGAAGTAAAAAACTTTTGCTACCGCGCATCTGAAGCGTTGGCATCGCTGTCCCAGATGCGCAGGAGCAGAAAGCTTTTGGTCCTTTTTTCAAAAGGGACTGCTTCCTTCGCCTTCCTTTTATCGGAGCCATCCATGCCCTATTTCGAAGCCAACGACGGAACAAGCCTGCACTATAACGACTGGGGTAGCGGCAAGCCTGTCGTGCTCGTGCATGGATGGCCGTTGAGCGCGGATATGTGGGAGTATCAGTCGGTCCACCTGGCGCAAAACGGGTTCCGGGTCGTCACTTACGACCGTCGCGGGTTCGGGCGGTCCGGCCAGCCATGGAGCGGCTACGATTACGACACGCTCTCGGACGATCTGGCGGCGCTGATTGAAAAGCTCGATCTGCGCGACGTCGCCTTGGTCGGGTTTTCGATGGGCGGTGGCGAGGTGGCGCGCTATGCCGGCCGGCACGGCACCGGACGCCTGTCGCGCGCGGCGCTGGTGGCGGCAGTGACGCCTTATCTGTTGAAGGACGACAGCAATCCCGACGGCGTGGACCGCTCGGTGTTCGACCAGATGGTCGACGGGCTGAAAAAGGACCGGCCGGGTTTTCTGGCCGGTTTTGCCAAGCTGTTTTACGGCGCGGGCATGTTGAATTTCTCGATCAGCAGCGACTTCCTGCAATGGTCGCAGAACATGGCAATGCTGGCCTCGCCGAAAGCCACGATCGATTGCGTGCGTGCGTTCTCGGAGACGGATTTCCGCGCCGATCTGCCGAAGTTGCAGGTGCCGACGCTAATAATTCATGGTGACGCGGATACGACCGTGCCACTCGCCGTCGCCGCGGAGAAGGCCGCCAAGCTCGTGCCGCAGGCCGATCTGCGCATCTACAAGGGAGCGCCGCATGGGCTGTTCTACACCGAGCGCGACCGGCTGAATGCGGACCTGCTCGCTTTTCTGCGGGCCTAGCCGGGGTTGAGTGCGCGGCCGATTTGGGGAAGGTAGCATTCCTTCCCCGCTTTGGAGCGCGCATGCCTGATATCGACGAACACCTCCCCGGCGGCGCTCACATTGCGGGGCATGCCGACGCCGCTTTTGCAGAGTTGGCGCAGGCGTTCCGCGCGAATTTCGAGGAGCGGCGCGAGGTCGGTGCCAGCCTCTGCATCGTGCACAAGGGCCGGCCGGTGGTCGATCTATGGGGCGGCGTGGCGGATGCGAAATCGGGCCGCGCCTGGGAGCGCGACACGATGTCCATCGTGTTTTCCTGCACCAAAGGCGCCACCGCCTTGTGCGCACACATGCTGGCCGAACAAGGCAAGCTCTCGCTGCACGACGATGTTGCAAGTCGGTGGCCAGCATTTTCGCAAGGCGGCAAATCAGGCACGACGACTGCGCAGATGCTCGGCCACACCTCGCCCGTGCCGCATGTACGCGAGCCGATCCGGCCGGGCGGCATGGCCGATTGGGACTACATGGTGGAGCGTGTCGCCGCGGAGACCGCGTGGTGGGAACCGGGCCGCAGCCAGGGCTATCATGGTCTGACCTTCGCCTGGACAGTGGGCAACATGGTGCGGCTTGCCGCCGGCCAATCGCTGGGCGGGTTCTTCGCCGAACACGTCGCCGGACCGTTGGCGCTGGATTTTCATATTGGCCTGCCGGAAAGCGAAGAACGGCGCGTGGCGACATTGATCGGCAGCGATCCCGCGGAAGCCGATCTCTCGTCGCGCTTCCTGCAGGCAGTGATCGGCCAGCCCGGCAGCCTCTCGCATCTGTTTGCCACCAATAACGGGCGCGCGGATTTCAATACGCGCGAGATGCATGCGGCCGAACTCGGAAGCGCGAACGGCATCACCAATGCGCGCGGGCTCGCCGGCATGTATGCGCCGCTGGCCCAAGGCGGCGGCAAGCTGATGTCGGCGGAAAATGTCGCGCGCATGGGGCGTGCGTCGGCTTGCACGCATATGGATGCGACGCTGCTGCAGCCTATGCGTTTTGCATCCGGCTTCATGATCAGTACGGACAATCGTATGTCGGGCGGGCATAGTGTGCTGATCGGCGAACGCGCATTCGGCCATGTCGGCATGGGCGGCAGCATCGGGTTTGCCGATCCGGAGCATGGGTTGAGCTTCGGTTATACGATGAACCGGCTCGGGCCTGGCATTTTGCTCAACGAGCGTGGGCAGTCGCTTGTGGATGCGGCGTATCGCGCGATCGGGTTGCGCGGGAATGCGAGCGGAGCCTGGCGATAGAAAGACTTTTTTGAAAACGAGAAAAAACTCTTGCTCGCGCTGTTGCGGGCCTCACGGCCGGTTTACGCTACTTCGGCGGGACTCGCGCTAAGGAGGCTGCTGATTGGCGATTTTCAAAGTGGCGGCGGTGCAGGCGGCGCCTGTCTGCTTCGATACGCCGCGCAGCATAGTATGTGTCGCGGACTGGACGGCACGCGCGGCACACGCCGATGCACGCCTGGTGGTGTTTCCAGAGGCGTTCATCGGGGGCTATCCAAAGGGGCTGGATTTCGGCGCACGCGTGGGTAGCCGCACGCCGGCGGGTCGTGACTGGTTTGCGCGCTACCACGCGGGTGCGATCGAGGTGCCGGGGCCGGAAACCGAGGCCCTCGGCAACATCGCAGCCTCTGCCAATGTGCATCTCGTCATCGGCGTCATCGAACGCGACGGCGGCACGCTGTATTGCACGGTGTTGTTTTTCACGCCGGATGGCGCGCTGCTTGGGCGACACCGCAAGCTGATGCCGACGGCGTCAGAACGCCTGATCTGGGGGTTTGGCGACGGCTCCACATTGCCTGTGTTCGAAACCATGCTGGGCCGGCTTGGGGCAGTCATCTGCTGGGAGAACTACATGCCGGCACTGCGCATGGCGATGTATGCGCAGAATATCGGCCTGTATTGCGCGCCGACGGTGGACGATCGGGAAAGCTGGACACCCAGCATGCGGCACATCGCGATGGAAGGCCGCTGCTTCGTCATCAGCGCCTCGCAGTTTGCCCGACGTAGCGATTACCCAGACGACTACCCGATCGACGGCAACCCACCGCCGGATGGGGTGCTGATACGCGGCGGAAGTTGCATTGTGGGGCCGCTTGGCAACGTTCTGGCGGGGCCGCTGTTTGGCGAAGCGGGACTGCTGCTGGCGGACCTCGATACAGACGATATTGCGCGCGGGAAATACGATTTCGATGTGGTTGGGCATTATTCGCGGCCGGATGTGTTTCAGCTTTGCATCGATACAGGGAGGAAGGAAGCGGTTCTTTTTTGAAAAAAGGAACCAAAGAACTTTTGCGAGTTAGGCGAAGTCGGTCAGCATTTCCTGGCGGCCGCCTCGCCCGACCAGGACGACGCCTTCGCCTTCGGCGATGATCGTGTCGGGGCGTGTCAGGGCGGAGCTGCCATCCTGACGCTCGATGCCGACGATGAAGAACACGTGCTTGCCGCGTTCTTCCGCCTGCGCGGTTGTCATTCCTGCGAAACCGCCAGGTTCGGCCACGACGACTTCACGATGCAGACCGATCGCGCGAAGATCGGTTTCCACGCGCCGCGGGTCCAGTCCTGCGGCATCCCGCCCGACGGGATACAGGATCATCTCGGCAATCCGCTCCGCGCCGATTTGGGCGGAGAGAACAACCTCGTTCGCACCTGCATGGCGCAGCTTCATTTCCGTGCTGGGCGCCTCGCCGCGCGCGATGATCGTCAGCGCGCTATTCAAACTACGCGCGCTGAGCGTGATGAAGACGTTCGTCGCATCGTCCGGCAACACGGTCGCCAGCACCCGCGCACGCTCGATGCCGGCGCGCTGCAATGTAGTCTCGTCGGTCGCATCCGCCTGCATCGTCAGGTAACCCGCGTCGCGCGCCTGGCCGAAACGCAATTCGCTGCGCTCGATGACGAGAAAAGGCACGCGCCCGGCCGTGAGTTCGCGTGCCAGCATCTGGCCGGTACGACCGAACCCGCAAATGATCGCGTGGTTCTGCAGGCGGCCGATCTGATTGTCCATTTTGCGTAACCCCAATACCTGCCTGATCGATGAGGCGGTGATCAATTGGACGAGCGCGCCGGTCACGAAGATCATGCCCGTGCAGCCGAGCACGATCAGCGCTATGGTGACCGCGCGAAGGCCAGGACTTGTGACCGGATGGACCTCGCCGTAGCCCACGGTGAAGACCGTCATCACGACCATGTAGATAGCATCGCCGACCGGCCAGCCGAAATGGACGTAACCTGCGATAGCGCCGGCCGTAATTACCAGCACATAGGTGATGCCGGCGAGCAGGTTGCGGGCAGGGCTGTTCCAAAATCGCATGGTTGAGCAGAGAGTATTGCGTATGCCGCAACGAACGCCAGGGTAAATGGCGGCATGTCACGAGGATCGACGAGTTTATGGCCGAACACGCTTGCGTTCCACTGGTGGATTTTGTCGAATACCAACCGCACGAGATGCTGGCGCGGGCGGAGACGTATCTTGCCGACATGAAGCGGCGGCACACCGTGCGTGACTTCTCGGATCGGCCTGTTGCCCGCGAGATCATCGAGACTTCCATCCGGGCCGCTGGATTGGCGCCGAGCGGGGCCAATCACCAGCCCTGGTTTTTTGCGGTCATCACCGATGCGGAGATGAAGCGGCAAGTGCGCGCCGCTGCCGAAGCGGAGGAGCGCGCCTTCTACGCCGGGCGCGCCGGCGAGGAGTGGCTGGAAGCCTTGGCACCGCTCGGCACCGACTCCGACAAGCCTTTCCTCGAGATCGCACCTTTCCTGATCGCGATCTTCGCCCAGCGCCGCGGCGGCCCGCATCCAGACGACGATCGGAAAAACTACTACGTATCGGAGTCGGTCGGCATCGCGACGGGGTTTCTCATCACCGCCCTGCATCAGGCGGGGCTGGCCACGCTGACGCATACGCCGAACCCGATGGATTTCCTGCGCACGCTGTGCCGGCGGCCAGCGAACGAAAAGCCGTATATCCTGCTGGTCGTGGGCTATCCCGCTGACGACGCGACAGTGCCGGTGCATGCCTCGTTGAAGAAGAATTTCGTTGCCATTTGTGAGTTTGTTTGAAGCCTCCTTTGAAAGAAGAACAAAAACTTTTGCTGCACTGTCGCGGACTCCTGGACCAGCGTATGCCAAACTGACAAAAGTTTTTTGGTCCTTTCTTTCAAAGAAGGACTGCTTGCCTTACTTCAAATGATCCTCAAAAAACCCCGCCCGCGCATCATCCACACTCGCCCTCAGCACCGGATCGGGCAACTGATGCGTCCCCGGCAGCAACAACAGATCATACCGCCTGCCAGCCCCAATCAATGCCTGCGTCAGCTTCACCGTATTCTGGAAGTACACGTTGTCATCCGTGAGCCCGTGCATCAGCAAAAGCGGACGCGTGAGGTCCTTCGCGTACGTCAAAACATTGGTCTTGCTGTAGGCGTCGGGACTGGTTTGCGGCGTGCCGAGATAGCGTTCGGTATAAGCCGTGTCATAATCGGCAAAGTCCACGACAGGCGCGCCGGCGACACCGGCCTTGAAGATATCCGGCCTTCGTATGGTAGCCATTGCGGTGAAGTAGCCGCCGAACGACCAGCCGGTTATCCCGACATGTGACATGTCCATTTCCGGCACCTGCTTGGCGAGGGCCTGCAAACCGTCGATCTGGTCCTGGAGCGGGATGTCGATGAAGTCGAATTTGGTGGCGCGCTCCCATTGCCTGTCACGTCCTGGCGTGCCGCGCCCGTCGATATCGACGACGATGAACCCCTGATCGGCGAGGCATTGGTTTTCGAAATATTCGCGCGGCGCGCGCAGCACCGTTTTCACCGTCGGGCCGCCATACACCCACAAAATAACCGGGAAATGCTGGCCCGGTTTCGCATTGCGCGGCCGCACGACCGCGGAATCCAAATGCAAGGCGCCGACTTCGCGATATTCGACGCTGGGAATGCCGGGCGGCTTTTCAGCAACGCTCGGCAACGTGGCGAGCACCCGGCCGCTGCTGTCCAGAATATTCGTTTCGGATACGCCATTCGCATTGTCCACGCGATCCAGCCCGATCATGTGCTGACGATCGTTGAAGGTTGCGTCATGCACGCCGGTGGACGCAGCCCATTGCGTGGGTGCGGCCGACCCGGTCAGCGATGTACGGTAGAGCGCGCTGCCGAGCCGGTCCGGATCGGCGGTGAAGGTGACGATACCTGTGGCAGAGTCGACATCGTTCAAGGCAACGTAGGGAAGATCGCGTGGCGTGACGTCGTGATCCAGAGTGCCGTCGGCATGATGCAGCTCGAGCTGCCAATGCCCCGCGCGCTCCGCGGCCCACAGGAATCCGGAGCCATCCTCCAGCCAGTAAGGCAGCTCCTTGCCACCTTTTATACCGATGCCGTGTGCAGCTTCGAGATTGAGCCAGGCTGGATCGGTATCCTGCAGCAGGCGCGTCGTGTGGCCGGTGGCAGGATCAACGGCGAGAACAAGCTCGGAGGTTTGGGCACGTGTGAGCACAACGAGGCAAAGCTTGCCGCCTTTCTGCCAGATCACGCGCGCGACATAGGGATAGTTCGCACTGTCCCAGTCGATCCACACCGTCGGGCCGCCATCGGCCGACACGATGCCGAAACGCGTGACGGCGTTGGCGGTGCCGGCGCGCGGATAGCGGAACTCCACTGGTTGCACCGAGGGGTGTTCTGGATCGGCGATGAAGTGCTTCTCCACACCGCTGCTGTCTGCCTGTTCATAAACAAGGCGTCGGCTGTCCGGCGACCACCACACGCCGTCCGCGCGTTCGAGCTCCTCGGCCGCCGCGAAGTCGGGCAATCCGTGGGTGACGACGTCCGTGCCGCCCTGCGTCAGCGCACGATCCGTGCCGGTCGCCAGATCGACGACGTGCACATCGTTGTCGCGCGCGCCGGCGACAGCGCGGCCATCGGGCGAGAGATGCGGGGCTATCCAACCTGTGCCCGGCACCGGCGTAACCTTGCCGTCGGGCAACGTGATGATGGAAAGCGCGCCGGCCTGGGAGACGAGCACGCGCGTGCCATCCTCACTCGGTGCGAAATCGGTGATGCCGGTCAGCGTCATGCGCGTGCGCTCGCGTAATGCTTTCTCTTCCACGCTCAGATGTTCCGGGCCGGCTTCCGGTTGGGCCAGCGCATGCTCCGTGTGGCTGGCGAGGTCGAACGAATAAAGGCCAAGCTTGGTGTCGCGCGGTCCGCTGCGCAGGAACAGCACGCTCTTGCCATCCGGCATCGGCATCGCACGCTGCGGCTGGCCAAGGGTGAAGTTGCGTGTGGCGGCCAGCAGGTGGGAGCAGGTTTCGGCTTGGGCCGGCAAAATGGGCAGGAGCAAAAGGGGGAGGCAAAGGGTCAGGCGTGGCATTGCGGCTCCACGGTTGGGAGCGGGTAGAAAGGCCTTCTTTTTTGAAAAAAAGAAGCAAAAAACGTTTGCGAGGCTGTCGCGTGCTCGGACAATCAGGGGCGGAGGGACTTTAGCAGGTCGGCTTTGCGCATGGTTGCGCGGCCTTGGATGTGCTTTGCAGCGGCGCGCTTGCGTAGTTCCGCAACGGTCAATCCTTCCAGGCCGCCCGTGTCGCGATCGGCGGCCGTCTTGCGCGCGATCTTGGCTGGCTGGGCGGAATGCTGCTTGCCGGCGCGCGTGTCCCGGCGCTTTTTTTCCGTCGTCTCCGCATATTCCGCATCCGTCAGATGGGCGCGCGCGGCCTCGGGCAGATAGCGCTCGCCGGTCTTGGCCGACGCCTCACCGGATTTTGTGCCCCAGTGCTCCTCGGTCCATTGGTGCAGATGGTTGTCCTCGGTCTTTCCGCCGACATAGCCACCGCCCGCTGCCTTGTAGTCGTGCACCGCAAGCTGCGCCTTGCGGGCGGACCATTGGCCGGCTTTGCCGCCCTTCTCGCCCTCGGTCACCTCCTGCTTGACCTTCTCCCACAATTCCGGATCAGTCTTCTTTGCCGTCGCCGACATGATCTGCCTCGTTGCTGGTTCGATGCGGGCTGCAACACGTGACCTGGCGAAATCGTTCCCCGGGGATCAGCCGTGGCCGAGTTCAATGAGCGTTCCGCCATGCTGGTCGGTGGCGAACATGAATTCGGTCGAGTGATACGTGCCGACGAGCGCCAGGCTGGCTGTCTGGCTACCATCGGTAAGGGTGAGCGTGCCGGCGGCAAAATTGTCCGTGATGTTCGAGCCGAACGCGAAGCCGCGCAGGTCGATCGCGTCGTGACCGGCAAAGCCCGCGATCATGTTGGTGAAGGCCACGCCGTGGTCGAGCTGCAACACCGGATGGTCCGTCGCGCCGCCAGTAAAGGTAAGCGTGCCGGCGCCGGCGGCACCGGTGGCAGCAATTTCCAGCGTGGCATTGAACAGCGAGGTCGCGTGATAGGAGTTGGCGCCGTTTGCCAGCACGATGTGGCCGGTCCCGGCACTGAGGATGGCATCGTTCTGGCCGCTGATCACGCCGGTGAAGGCTAGCGTGGCATGGCCGAGGGCGGAAACACTGGTGGTGTGGTCGTACTGCCCCTGCGCGCCGTCGTTGGAGGCGAGATAGACCGCATTCGAAAGGGTAACGACGCTGGCGGCCGTGCCCGATGACAGTGCTTCGATACGGCCGACCTGGGAGACGATGGTGCCGGCGAGGCTGGCCGACGCATCCAGCGCCAGAGTGCCGTAGTTCAGATCGAGCCCGAACGTGCCGGCGCTGACCGAGCCGCCATGGGTGATCGTCAACGCGGAGCCGACGGGCAGCACATTGACGTCGCCGATAACGACGGCGTTGACCGCCGTAAGCACGGAATGCGTGCCGCTGACGGTGATCATCCCGTCACCGCCACGCCCGGCATAGACGACGCCGACATGCGCTGCACCCCCATTGCCGACTTGCAGAATCCCATTGTCGCCGTTGCCGAGATATAGAATGCCGATTGTCAGGCTGCTGCCAGCGCCCGTCACGCTAACGGTGCCGTTCGTCTGGTTACCGCCGACGGTGATCGAGCTGTAGAATGTGCCGAGGGTCGAAGGTCCGGCATCGAGCGTGGCGCCGGCCTGCAACGCGAGCAGACTGTCGTTCACGTCGATCGTCTGGATGTTGGAAATGCCGACATGGGCAGCGTGCCCGCGAGCGAAGAGCGTGCTTTGCGAGAGTTGCACCAGCGAGGCATCCAGTGTGCCGAACACGTCCAGCGTGCCGGATGCGGTGCCGCCGAGCGTGAGGGCATTCGGCGATACGAGCGTGGCACCGCGGGCGATGGTGACGGCGCCGCCGCTGTCGATTGTCAGATCATTGGCATACCCCGAGTTGGGCTGCGGTGCGGCAAGTGTGAGCGTGCCGTAGCTGAAAGTCAGGTTGTCGCCAGTCACGTGCGTGGCGCCGGCCTGCGCGCTGGCCGTGCCGGCAAGCGATATCGCCCAGGTGCCCCCATCGCTGAACAAAGCGCCGCGCCCGGCTACCGGCACGCCCCCGATCCAATTCGCCGCGTCGAACCACGAGCTCGTATGCCCCCGCCCGACCCAACCCGAGTTTTTCATGAGTACCGTCCCTAAATAGCAAAAGTCTTTTGGTCCTGTTTTTCAGAAAAGGACTGCTTCCTCACTTCGGCACAAACGAAGCCTCATGCCGCAAAAAATCCACCGAAACGCTTCTGAACAGCCGCAGCACATCCATCCCCAGCAACATCGCCGGCCGGTTTTCCAGCCCGAACTGCCGGAACGTGTCGAGCTCCGCGTAAGCGATCGGGATATGCTGCAGCGACAGCCCGCCGAGCCTGATCTCATCAATGCGATTGAGGTCGGCCTGGATTGTGCGGCCTGTCACGCTGATCACCTCGTCGCGTGGCGCGCGTGCCGACGCGATACCGCTCAGCATGTTGCGCAAAGCGGGGTTGCCGAGGCTGTTCTGTGCGCCGGTGTCGAGGATGACGTAGATACGCGCGCCGTCTGCCATCGCATCGACCAGCACGAGTTGGCCGAAGCGGCGCCGGCCATAGACGATGATGGCGTTGGCCGGGATGTAGTCGCCTTCCACGCGGGATGGGCGGGCGGAGAAGGTGTTGGTCTGGAAGTTGAGCACCACGCGCAGGTCGCGCAGGCTGTCGATGCCGAGCATGCCGGCTGCCCCCAGATTGGCGCGTTCGAGCACGGCGGCCTGGATGTCGCTTGCCTGGCGCGGGCCGAAATCCAGCGTGTCGAGATGCACTGTCTGCACTTGGGCCGTGCCGGCGGTGTCGTGCAGTTGCACCGGCGGGCCGGCTGGCAAATTGAGGGTCCGCGCCAGGTCGCGCGAGATCACGGTGCGGTCGGCCCCGGTGTCGATGACGAAGGCGAATGGTCCCTGGCCGTTGATGGTGACCGGGATGGTCATGCGCGTCGCATCGTCCAGCGACGTATGAATGGAGGCAGGTGCCGGCAGCGGCACCTGTGCGGCGTGTGCGGTCCATGATGCGCATACCAGCAGGGCGGCTTGGCATAGCAGATGTCGGACGCGGTTCATGGACGGCGCACCTCCCGGCTCCAGCATGCACCCGTCTCAGGCGGCGGCGCCAGAAGTTTTGCATGCGTAATCAGCAAGCCCGTCGACCGGCAGAAAAGCGTGGCGCATGAAGCCCGCTCGCCGCCAGCCATGGCCGGGATCGAGCGCGTGGCGACCTGTGGTGAGCAACAGGCCGTCCGCCGAGTCTGGCCGGATCGTTGCGGGCAATGTTTCGGCTACTCGCGCGGCCTGGCGCGCCACCGGCAACGCGGGATCGTGCCAGCTCACGTGGTCGGGAAAACAGGCGCGCAGTTCCGGCAGAAGCAGCCCGTAATGCGTGCATCCCAGGGCGATAGCGTCGATGTCGGCACTGCCGGGCTGGGCCAGCAGGCCGGCGATCTCCTGGCGCACGGACGAGGGGGGCACATCTTCGCCGGCGAAACATCGTTCGGCAAACTGTGCCAGGCCAGGTGCCCCATGGATGAGCACACGGCAGTCGGCGGCGTGTGCGGCGACGAGCGCGCGGAGATAGGCGCCACGCGCGGTTGCGGGAGTGGCCAGCACGCCGATCGTCCGGGTGGCGCTTGCGGAAGCAGCCGATTTGACCGGCGGCACGCAGCCGATGAACGGCAGGTCGTACCTGGCGCGCAGCGTGTAGAGTGCGGTGATGCTGGCCGTGTTGCAGGCGACCACCACCATCTGCGGCCGGCACGCCTCGATGCCGGCGCCGATCACGCCGGGAATGCGCATGTTGAGGTCCGCCTCCTCCCGATCGCCATAGGGAAAGCCGGCATCGTCCATCAGATAGGTGAGTGCCGCGCCCGGCATCGTCTCGCGCAGGCAAGTCGCCACGCTGACGCCGCCAATGCCGGAATCGAAGACCAGGACATGCATGAAGCGACGGGTGCCCGAGCGGCGCGGGAAAGAAAATAGCGCCGTTTGCCCACCTGCCACTTTCGGGCGAAAAACACCGGCTGCACGGCTGGGCGGGATTGGCGAGCGACGCGCCGGCGCATACGGTTGCCGGAAAATACCAGGGAGACGGCCATGAACGGACATCGGGCGATTTTGGCGGCCATGCTGTGTGCGACACCGCTGGCGGCCCACGGGCAAACGCCGCCGGCGCCGGTCTATACCAATTATGGCCTGGTGCAGGGCATGACGTCGCCGCAGGGCGTGGGCGAATGGCTGGGTATTCCGTATGCCGCGCCGCCGGTCGGCTCGCGGCGCTGGGCGGCGACCCAGCCGCCGGCCAATTTTGCCGGCACGTATCAGGCGACGAGCTTCAGCTCCTCCTGCCCGCAAGGCGTCAGCCAGTTCGGCCGCCCGAGCATGAACGAGGATTGCCTCTATCTCAACGTGTTCGCCCCCGGCAGCGCGAAACTGCAATCCAGTGCGACGCCCCTCGCCAACCCGTCCAATTTGCCAGTGATGGTGTGGATCCATGGCGGCGCGTTCATCACCGGCGAGGGCGCGGATTACGACGGCACCCCGCTGGTGCAGACCGGCGGCGTGATCGTCGTCACGATCAACTATCGGCTCGGCCTGCTGGGATTTCTCGCTAACACGGCGTTCGCGGCCACCGACCCGAACGGCAGCAGCGGCAATTACGGCCTGCAGGACCAGCAGGCGGCGATTGGCTGGGTCAAGCAGAACATCGCCTCGTTCGGCGGCAATCCGAACAACATCACCATCTTCGGCGAGTCCGCCGGCGGTGCCAGCGTGCAATTCCAGCTCACCAGCCCGCATCTGCCGAAAGTGCACGCGGCGATCGTCGAGAGCGGCGCCTACTCGCAGATGCTGCCGACGCTGGCGAGCGCCGAAGCCGCCGGCGCCGCAACGGCGCAGAACACGCTTGGTTGTCCCGCCGGCAGCAACGCCACCGTGGCCGCCTGCCTGCGTGCGATCCCGGCATCGACAATCGTGAGCGCGGTCAGCCCGCTCAACCTCACCGTCTCCCCGAACGTGGACGGCTACACGCTGCCGATGGAGCCGTTGCATGCTTACGCATCAGGCCAATTCCAGCACGTGCCGGTGATCAACGGCAGCAACCACGACGAATACCGGCTGTTCGTCGGCCTGAACGACTTCGTGGGCGGCGGGCCGCTGACGCTCACCAGCTACCCGCAAGCCGTGCAGGGCGCATTCGGCAATTTCGCCTCCGTCGTGCTGGGCGTGTATCCTGCCGCCAAATATAGCGGGCCAGCCTATCCGTGCGCGGTGACGACAGGCGCCAATCCCGCCACCGCCTGCGAGGCGAACTACGCGGAATCGGCACTGGTGACGGACTACACGTTCGCCTGCGGTGCACATCTGCTGAGCAGCCTGATGTCGCAATACACCACGGTGTATAGCTACGAGCTGAACGACCCGCATGCGCCGGACCAGTTCCTGCCGTTCGACCAGTATCTGCCCAATCTCGGCGACAGCCATGCGGCCGAGATACCCTACATATTTCCGCTGATCACCGATCCGCTGCTCGGGCTAGGGCCGGTGTCGTTCTCCACCCAGCAGCAATATCTGGCGAGCACGATGCGGTCCTACTGGACGAGCCTGGCGCGCTACGGACGGCCGCTCGCACCGCGTGCGGGCGTCTGGCAGCCTTATAATGCAGGCCAGGCGGTGTTGAGCCTGCTGCCGCCCGCGCCGGCGCAGGAGAGCAACTTCGTGGCCGCGCATAACTGCAATTTCTGGAAGCCGGTGCTGCTGATGCAGGCTGGGCTGCCCAGCACGACGCCTTACTGAAAGTCAGCAAGACTTCTTTTTTGAAAAAAAGAAGCAAAAAACTTTTGCTCCGCTGTCGCGCGGCTCCGGGAGCAAAAGTTTTTTGGTCCTTTTTTTCAAAAAAGGACTGCTTGCTTTCTGCCCAGTCGGGTAATGACCAACGATGACCGATATCACCGACTTTGAGCGCCTCGACATACGCGTGGGCACCATCACCGACGCGAAGCCCTTCCCAGAGGCAAAGCGCCCTGCCCTCCAGCTCTGGATCGATTTCGGCCCCGAGATCGGCATACGGCGGTCGAGCGCGCAGATCACCGTGCATTACAAGCCGGACCAGTTGATCGGCCGGCAGGTATGCGCGGTGGTGAACCTGCCACCGCGCCAGATCGGCCCGCTGCTCAGCGAAGTGCTCACGCTCGGCATGCCGGACGAGAATGGCGAAGTTGTGCTGATCCGCCCGGATTTCGTCATACCCGATGGTGGCCGGCTTTACTGAGCGGCGCGCCGCTCCACCGTGACATGCTCTCCCGCCATTTACGCGACGGTCACCTGGGACCAGTTGCATCGGGATGCGCGCAGCCTGGCCACCGGGCTGATCAGCCTCGCACCGTTCGCCGGCATCGTGGCAGTTACCCGTGGGGGGCTGATCCCGGCCGCCATCGTCGCGCGCGAGCTCGAATGCCGGCTGATCGAGACGGTGTCGGTGGCCGCCTATTCGGGTGAGGCGGGAACGCAAGGCGCACCTGTGGTGTTGAAGGCGCCCAATGCGGCCGGCGACGGCGAAGGATTTCTGATTGTGGACGACCTAGTCGATACGGGTGTGACAGCACGCCTGGTGCGGGCGATGCTGCCGCGGGCGCATTTCGCCTGCCTCTACGCCAAGCCGGCAGGCCTGCCGCATGCCGACAGTTTCGTCGCCGAAGTGCCGCAGGATACCTGGATCCTGTTCCCCTGGGATACCGCGCCGCTGTTCGTGCCGCCGCTGGCACGCCGATGAGCCGCACACAGGCGATCGGGCGGGGCCTTCCCATCCCGGGTTGGCTGCCAATCCTGCTCGGCTTTCTGCAAGCCGTGGGCCCGATCTCGACGGACATGTATCTGCCGGCGTTCCCTGCCATCGAGGCGAGCCTGCACTCGGCCGCCGGCACCGCGCAGATCACGCTCGGCACCTGGATATTGGGACTCTCGCTCGGACAACTGGTGCAGGGCGCGCTGGCCGACCGTTTCGGGCGCCGGGCACCGTTGCTGCTCGGCACGATGATCTACACGATCGGCTCGGTGGGATGCGCGCTGTCGCCGTCCATCGCGTTTCTGTCCGCCTGGCGGTTCGTGGCGGCGTTCGGCGCGTCGGCCAGCATGGTGGTCCCGCGCGCGATCGTGCGCGACGTGACGGAGGGGCACGGCGCGGCGCGCGTGATGGCGCAGCTCATCCTGGTGCTGGGGGCAGCGCCGATCCTGGCGCCGTCGCTCGGCGGCCTGGTGCTGCAATGGGCGGATTGGCGGGCGATCTTCTGGATCAATGCCGGCTACGGGCTGCTGGCGCTGTTCTTCGCGTTCCGGCGCCTGCCGGACACGCTGGACGCGGCGTCGCGCGTGCGTATCCATGCGGGCGAGATGCTGCGCCGTTATGGGCACATACTCGGCGAGCGCGGCTTCCTGTCGCACGCGTTGATGATGTCGTTTTACGCGTTCGCGCTGTTCGCCTATCTCGGCGGGTCGCCCGACGTGTTCGAAGGCCATTACGGCTTGAGTCCAGGCCGTTATGCGATCGTGTTTGGCACAATCGCAGCCAGCTACATCGCCGCCTCGCAACTCAACACGCGCGTCATCCGCCGCTTCGACCTGCACGGCACGCTATCACGCACGAGCTGGCTGTATCTCGCGCTCGCGATCATCCTCGTCGGCATGGCGCTGCTGGACGTGCCGGCGTTGATGCTGGGCGCTGGGCTGGCGGTGACACAGGCCCTCACCGGAATATTGAACCCGACCGCGACGGTGGGCGCCCTGCGGCACCATGGCGCACATGCGGGCAGCGCTTCGGCGGTGTTGGGCACGATGCAGTTTTTCATCGGCGCCAGCAGCGGATTTCTGGTGGGATGGCTGACGGACGGGACCGCGATGCCGATGGTGGGGCTGATGCTCGGCGGGGCAATACTAGCGAAAATTGCAGATTTATGCAGGCCGGAGAGCCGGGTTTCGCGAAGGCAGGCAGTCCTTTCTTAAGTTGGGGTCTGCAACCCCAAACCCCGAGTGTTAGCCGACTTCGAGCGGCGGCCCCACATGTTCCAGACCGAACTCACGCATCAACGCATCGCCGCTGACCGTGCCAGCGGTGTATTTTCCTGGTGTTCCACGTGCGGCTGAGGCTGCGAAGAACGCCTCCATCTTGCCGGCCGGTGCAAAACTAATCAGCAGCCGCCCGGTGCTGTTGCCGACATAGGCCCAGGCATGAGGAAGGCCTTTCGGCCCCAGAACGCAGTCACCGGCCTTGAGCGACACGCGATGGCCCGAGACCTCCACGTCGTATTCGCCTTCAAGCACGAAGAACAGTTCGTCCTCGTTATGGTGTATATGACGTGGCGGCCCGCCTTTCGCGTGATTCTTCTGTTCCATCACGAAAAGCGCGCCTGCAGTGTCCTTGGTAAGAACCTTATAGGTTGTCGAGCTGATGCCGATCGAGCGTGTTTTCAGCTCGCGATCCTGACCGGTTGGAACGACTTCCGGCAGCGCGCCGATTTTCTCGTCTGCGCGAGCGCCGCTATTCCCATTGGCGCGAGCGCCGCTATTCCCATTGGCGCGAGCGCCGCTATTCCCATTGGCGCGGGCGCTGGCTGCCAGGACGGGCAGCGCGAGCAGGAGCAGGTTACGACGTTCAATCGACGGCATGACAGACCACCCGGATTGTTCGTCAAGCACTCACACGGACATCCATGAAAGGCAAGAAGTTGTTTCAAACAAGGACCAAACTCATGATTGCTTGCTTCTTTTCTTCCAAAAAGCAGGCCTGCCCTTGCTCAGCCCCTGGCAGAAACCACAGCCGGCACACGATCCCTCTCGCGCGGGTACCGCGTCGCCGAATACACCCACACGAAACTGCCGACGCCGACGAGCACGTTTGAAACACAGATGCCAAGCAGCACACCCGCGGCGCCGAACAGACGGCCGCCGATCCAGGCGACGGGAACGTTGACGACAAGCGTCCGTGCGACCGAAATGGCAACGGCTGCGAGCGGGCGGTTGAGTCCGTTGAACGCGGCGTTTGCGATGGCGATAAAGCCGCCCGGCCCGTAGCTGATTGGCACGAGTGCCAGATACATCGTCATTGAGGCGACGACGGCAGTGTCGTGGGTGAACAGGCGGGCGATCCAGAAGCGGCCGACATAGAGCACTGCCGCGAGCAGGGCGCCAAAGCCGGCGCAGAACCAGGCGGTCACGCGCATTGCCTCGCGCACG
Source organism: uncultured Alphaproteobacteria bacterium (assembly GCA_963848205.1). GTDB lineage: Bacteria > Pseudomonadota > Alphaproteobacteria > Acetobacterales > Acetobacteraceae > BOG-908. The sequence continues at coordinate 146,299 of CAWKCV010000006.1, forward strand.
CGTGTGATCCGCGCGGGCCCGGAGTTCTGGCCGGCGAACGGGTTCATCACCGCCGACAGCGCGAAGAACAGCACCATCGCCATCGCCTCCACCCGCCCGCCAAGGCTGAAGCCGGCGACCACCAGCGGGCCGTAACCCGAGAGGAGGCGGGTGATGACGCCGGTGGCAAACGGAATGACGGCGTTCGTGCCGGCCGCCGGCAGGCCCACGCGCAGGATTCGTCTGGTGGAGACGAGAAAGGCGTCCAGCCGCATCTGGTCGAACGAAAGCAGATCCAGCTGTTCCAGCCGCCAGACGGTGGCAGCCAGCAACGGCACCCAGGCGGCCAGGCTGGCAAGCGGCGCGCCGACCAGCCCCAGGCCAGGAATGTTGAACACGCCCAGGATGAGGAATGGCGCGAAAGCCAGGTTCAGCAGCGAGGAGGCGACCATGGCGGTGCCCTGGAAGGTGGCGTCGCCGGCGGCACGGGCGGCGCTGAGGCCGACCTGAGCGACCAGGATCAGCACCACGCTGGGAAACCACACGCGGAGATAGAGCGCGATCAGCGGCACGATGTCGGGGCCCGCACCCAGAAGCCGGGCCAGCCAGCCGGCCGTCGCCATGCCGGCCACGGCGAACGCGGCGCCGACAAGCGCGGTCAGGATGAGCGAGTCGGCGACAAGGCGCGGCACGCCCGCCTCCTGGTTGCCGAGTGCGCGGGCAATGACGCTGGAGGTGCCGGCGCTCAGCCCGATCGACACGCTGAGCACCACCATGGTGATCGGGAATGCAAACCCGGCGGCCGCCAAGGCTTGGGGGCCGAGCCGGCTGATGAACCACGCCTCGGCCAGCCGGTAGGCGAACAGGGCGAGGATACCCCAGGCGACCGGAATGGTGAGGTGCATCAGAAGCGGGCCCACGGCCCCTTCAGTCATTGATTTGCGTGCAGAGCTGGAGCGGGAAGAGCTGAAGCGGGCGAGAGGTCGTGGCACGCGCGCGAGCCTAGAAGCCATGTCGGCCGGGTGGAAGCGTTGCGGCGGAAGGTGGGCCATGCGTGCCGGCAGTTTGATCGCCCGCCGCTTGTTTGATGATGCGCGCGCGCATGGCATCAGACGGCGATGCACGCCTTGCTCGCCCATGCCTATCACCTGGCCCTGCACGGCCTGGATATCCTGACCCGCCCGGTGTTCCTGTGCGGCGCCGTTTCGCTCGTCGTGGCACTCGGCGGGCGGCTGGCCGGGCTCGCCCGCCATCCGCGCGGCGCGGCGCTTGTCGCCGGTGTCTCGGTGCTGAGCGGGTGGCTGCTGCTCGACCCGGCTTGGGCAAGCTGGCCGCTGCCGCCGCTCGCACGCCTGCCCGGCCTAGGGTTGATCGCTCTAAGCGCCCTCCTGTGGCGCGGACCACGGGCCATGATCGCAATGTCGGCCGTCGCCGCATGGTGGCTGCGCGGCGCGCCGTGGGATGGGCCGGGCTTACTGTTTTGCCTGCCGGTTTTTCTAGGAATTGCGGCCGCCTTGATGCTGACGCGACGCGCCGCGCGGGCCGATGCCGGTTGGGGCCATGCCGCGGCCTCCATGGCGCTCGCGCTGTCGCTCCTGCCGGCGGGCGCCGCAGCGCATTGGGCGCAGGCGAGCCTGCCACTGCTGCTTGCCGCGCTGGCGCTGCCGGGCGTGGAGGGTGTCGGCACCATTTTGCCCATCTTGACCGTGATGCTGGCGGCCGACGCGCTTGTCGCGTCCGACCGCGGGCTGCTCATCCCGGTCGATGTCGCCTGCCTGACACCGCTGCTCGCCTGGCCGCTGACACGCACGCTGGCAACGAGGCTCGGCCGCGCAGGCCCGGCGTCCGCGGCATTGCTGGCGGCGGGGCTTTGCACCGGCCTGGTGTGGGTGGTGCGGCTGGCGATGTGGGGACCCGCTTGACCCTGAACGGGTAAGCTCGCATCACGCTGACCCATGGCCCTTCTCGAGACGATGCGGCTGGTGCTGTCCCCGCCGCACCGGGCCGGACAACCCTTCATCGCCGCCGGCGGGGCCGTGGCCGTGGCCGGCCTGTTCATCGGCTGGCCGGCATTCTGGCTGGGCGTGTTCTTCGCCGGCTTCTGCCTGTATTTTTTCCGTGACCCCGAGCGCGTGGCATCGCCCATTGCCGGCGCCGTGCTCTCCGGCGCCGACGGCCGCGTCGTCTCCGTCGAGCTCGCCATCCCGCCGGCCGACCTGCTGCTGGGCGACGCGCCGCGCTGGAGGGTGGCGACTTTCCTGTCGATCCTGAACGTGCATGTGAACCGCCTGCCGGTCGGCGGCACCGTCACGCGCATCGCCTACCACAAAGGCCAGTTCCTCAACGCCAGCGTGGACAAGGCGAGCGAGCTGAACGAGCGCAACGCACTGGCCATCCGCACGGCCGGCGGCCAGGACGTGGCGGTGGTGCAGATCGCCGGCCTGGTGGCGCGGCGTATCCTCTGCGAGGTGCGCCCGGGCGATGTGGTGCATGGCGGCGCGCGGTTCGGCCTGATCCGCTTCGGCAGCCGCACGGACGTGTATCTGCCGCCGGGCGTGGAACCGCTGGTGGCGGTTGGACAGACGATGGTAGGCGGCGAGACCGTGCTGGCGCGCTTGCCGTGAACCAGATGCCGCCCCGGCAAAGCCAGCGGCGGCGGCGCACGCGGCCGCGCTACAAAGGCCCGTCATTCAACCGGATGATGCCCAACCTGCTGACCATGCTGGGCTTGTGCGCCGGCCTGACTTCGATGCGCTACGCGCTCGATGCGCGCTGGCAGGCGGCCGCTCTCGCCGTGGTGGTGGCCGCCATCATCGACGGGCTGGACGGTCGGCTGGCGCGGCTGCTGAAAGCCACTTCCCGCTTCGGTGCGGAGTTCGACAGCCTTTCCGATTTCTGCTGCTTCGGCGTGGCGCCGCCGATGATCCTCTACATCTGGTCGCTGCATGGCTCCAGCCGCTTCGCCTTCGTGCCCTGCCTGCTGTTCGCGGTGTGCATGGCGCTGCGGCTCGCTCGCTTCAACGCGGCCATCGAGGCCAGCCCGAAACCCGCCTACGCGCAAAGCTTCTTCACCGGCGTGCCGGCCCCGGCGGGCGCCGGACTGGTATTGCTGCCTCTGTTTCTATGGCTCGAAGCCGTGGAACAGGGCTGGGTGCGCCTCGCCAACGCCGCACAATATCCGGGCTTCGTGGCCGCCATGCTGGTGGGCACATCGCTGCTGCTCGTCTCCCGCCTGCCGGTGTGGAGTTTCAAGAACTTCAAGGTGCCGGCCGAGTATGTGCTGGCGCTGCTGCTGGGCACCGGGCTGTTCGCGGCTTTGCTGATGGCCGATCCGTGGCTGGCATTGGCGGCGGCCGGGGTCATCTATGTGTTGATGTTGCCGTTTAGCGTGCGGAGTTTTCGGCGGTTAAGGGCGGAAGCGGAGGAGTAAGCAGTCCTTTATATGCCTGACAGTCGCGCCGTGGTACATGCAGGCAAACAAGCAAAAGTCTTTTGCGTCTTTTCTTCAGAAAAGAAGATTCTTCCTTCTTGGAGTTGCCCCCGATGCCCTGGACCGACCCCCTAGACCTGGAAAGCCAACTCTCCGAGGAAGAGCGCGCCGTCCGCGACTCTGCCCACGACTACTGCCAGGGCAAGCTGATGCCGCGCGTGCTGCACGCGAACCGGCACGAGGTGTTCGACCGCGAGATCTTCCGCGAAATGGGCGCGCTCGGGCTGCTCGGCCCGACCATCGAGGGCTATGGCTGCGCCGGCGTGAACCATGTGAGCTACGGTCTGATCGCGCGCGAAGTCGAGCGCGTCGACAGCGCGTATCGCTCGGCGATGAGCGTGCAGTCGAGCCTGGTAATGCATCCCATCCATGCCTTCGGCACCGAGGCACAGCGCGAGAAGTTTCTGCCAGGGCTGGCGAGCGGCGACCTGGTTGGTTGCTTCGGATTGACCGAGCCGGACCATGGCAGCGATCCGGGCAGCATGATCACGCGCGCACGTGCGGCGCCGGGCGGGTATCGCCTGTCGGGTGCAAAGATGTGGATCACCAATGCGCCGATCGCCGATGTCGCGGTGGTGTGGGCGAAGACGGATGACGGCGTGATCCGCGGGTTCATTCTCGAACGCGGGATGGAGGGGCTCGAATTCCCGAAGATCGAAGGCAAGTTCTCGCTCCGTGCGTCGGCGACCGGTTCGATTGCGATGGACGATGTGTTCGTGCCGGAAGCCAATCTGCTGCCAGGCGTGCGCGGGCTGAAAGGCCCGTTCAGTTGCCTCAACAAGGCGCGCTACGGCATCTCGTGGGGTGCCATGGGTGCCGCGGAATTCTGCTGGATGGCGGCGCATCAATACACGATGGATCGCAAGCAGTTTGGCCGTCCGTTGGCGGCCAACCAGATCATCCAATTGAAGCTGGCCGACATGCAAACGGACATTGCGCTGGGCCTGCAAGGTTCTTTGCGGCTGGGGCGGCTGATGGACGAGCATACATCGGTGCCGGAGATGGTAAGCCTGATGAAGCGCAACAATTGCGGCAAGGCGCTGGCGATTGCGCGCGTATCTCGCGACATGCATGGCGGCAACGGAATCAGCGACGAATATCACGTGATCCGGCATGTGATGAATTTGGAGGCAGTGAATACGTACGAAGGGACGCACGATATTCACGCGTTGATACTTGGGCGCTGGCAAACAGGGATACAGGCGTTCCAGGCAGATGTGGCGGTGAGTGCGCCGGTGCGGGCTGCGGCGGAGTAGGCAAAAGCTTCTTTTCTAAAAGAAGGATCGAAAAACTTTTACTCCGCGTCGCGGGCCGCGATAGCAAAGGCAAAGGTTTTTTGGTCCTTCTCTTCAAACAAGGACTGCTTTCTTCGCCTCCTGTAATTCAATCGGCTCTGCCAGATACTTAAGGTATTCGCGCGGCACGACTTGCCAAAAGTGTTCGCGTTCCTGTTCCCAGTCGTGCAGCAACATCGCGGCGTAACGGCTGCTTGTCTCCAGTGCGTGTTCCTCGACCAGAGCGCGCAATATGCCTTCCCAATAAGGGGATTGGACGCGTTGCCAGGTGAGCGTGTCGGGGTTGCCGCGTAATTCGAAAGTGCCTGCCTGGTCATAGACGAATGCCATGCCGCCGGTGAAGCCCGCGCCGAAATTGTCGCCCACTTCGCCCAGGATCGCGACCGTGCCGCCGGTCATGTATTCGCATCCGTTGCTGCCGCAGCCTTCCACAACGGCAGTGGCGCCTGAATTGCGCACCGCGAAGCGTTCGCCTGCCTGCCCGGCTGCGAACAGTTTGCCCGATGTGGCGCCGTACAGCACGGTGTTGCCGATGATGGTGTTGTTCTGGCTGAGCAGCGTCGATGACGGCGAGGGGCGCACGATGATCGTGGCGCCGGAGAGGCCTTTGCCAACGTAGTCGTTGGCGTCGCCCATGACTTCGATTCGCAGGCCCTGGACGGCGAATGCGCCGAGCGATTGGCCGGCGCTGCCGCGCAGGCGCGCGGTGATGTGGCCTGGCGTGAGGCCGGTCATGCCGAACTGGCGGACGATGCGCGAGGAGAGTTTGGTGCCGATGGCGCGATGCGTGTTGCGGATGGAATATTGCAACTGCATCTTCTCGCGGCGTTCGAACAGAGCGCGTGCGTCTTCGATCATTTGGGCATCGAGCGTTTCGGGGACTTCGTTGCGGCCCTGGCGGGTGCAGAATTTGGCGTGCGGGCCGGCGTCGGCTTGGGCGAGAATGGGGTTGAGGTCGAGGTCGTCGAGCAGGTCCGAACCGCGGCTGACCTGGGCGAGCAAGTCGCTGCGTCCGACGATGTCTTCCAGCTTGCGGAAGCCGAGTTCGGCAAGAAGGCTACGCACCTCTTCGGCGATGAAGCTGAACAGGTTGATGACTTTTTCGGGCGAGCCTTCGAACTTTTCGCGCAAAGCTGCGTCCTGCGTGCAAACGCCGACAGGGCAGGTGTTGGAGTGGCATTGGCGCACCATGATGCAGCCCATGGCGACCAGGCTTGCCGTGCCGATGCCGAATTCCTCGGCGCCAAGCATGGCGGCGATGACCACGTCGCGGCCGGTCTTGATGCCACCGTCGGTGCGCAGTTTCACCCGATGGCGCAAGCGGTTGAGCGTGAGCACCTGGTGGGCTTCGGAAAGGCCCATTTCCCAGGGTAGGCCTGCATATTTGACCGAGCTTTGCGGGCTCGCACCGGTGCCGCCGACATGGCCGCTGATCAGGATCGAGTCGGCATGCGCTTTGGCGACGCCGGCGGCGATCGTGCCGATGCCTGAGCGCGCCACGAGCTTTACGCAGACGGTCGCATCGGGGTTGATCTGTTTGAGGTCGTAGATGAGCTGCGCGAGGTCTTCGATCGAGTAGATGTCGTGATGCGGCGGCGGGCTGATGAGTGTGACGCCAGGGGTTGCATGGCGCAGTTTGGCAATCAGTTCGGTCACCTTGAAGCCGGGAAGTTGCCCGCCTTCGCCGGGCTTGGCACCTTGCGCCATCTTGATCTCGATTTCGCGGCAGGCGTTGAGGTATTCCGCGGTAACGCCGAAGCGTCCGGACGCGATCTGCTTGATGGCGCTCGAGGCATTGTCGCCATTCGCACGCGGTGTGGCACGTGCCGGATCTTCGCCACCTTCGCCGGAATCGGAGCGCGCGCCGATGCGGTTCATTGCGATCGACAGGGTCTCGTGCGCCTCCGGACTGAGCGCGCCTAATGAAATGCCTGGTGCCAGCAGCCTCTTGCGGATTTCGGTGATGCTTTCGACGTCATCGACGGAGATCGGCTTGCATTTTTCACGGCGGAAATCGAGCAGATCGCGCAACGCCACGGGCGGCATGCGCCTCACGCCTTCGGTATAGCGCTTGTAGAGCTGATAGCTGTCGGTGGCGACCGCACTTTGCAGCAGATGGATCAGTCCGCCGTCGAACGCGTGCGCTTCGCCCCGCCGGCGAAGTTTATAGAGGCCGCCAACGGGCAGCGTGACGACTTCCGCGTTCCACGCCGCATTGTGCAAGGCAAGCAGGCGCCGCGCGATGCCCGGCAGGCCGATACCGGAAATGCGCGACTGCATGCCGGGAAAGAACTCGCCGACGAGCGCGCGCGACAGGCCGATCGCCTCGAAATTATACCCGCCGCGATAGGAGGAAAGGACGGAGATGCCCATCTTGGACATCGTCTTCAGCAGTCCCTTGTCGATCGCTTTCTTGTAGCGCGACACGGCATCTTTCAGCGTCATCGTACCGAACAAGCTGCGGCGATGACGGTCCGCGATGCTTTCCTGTGCCAGATATGCGTTCACGGTGGTCGCACCTACGCCGATCAGTACAGCAAACCCGTGCACATCCATGCATTCCGCGGCGCGCACGTTCAGGCTGGTAAATGTTCGCAGGCTGGAGCGCACCAGATGGGTGTGCACCGCGCCTGTCGCGAGGATCATCGGGACCGGCACACGCTCGGTGCATTGGTGCTCGTCGGTGAGAACGACGTGCGTGCGGCCTTCGCGCACACCGTCTTCGGCCGCGCGCTGGATGCGCTGGATGGCGGCACGCAAGCCGGCCTCGCCGTCGGAGGCGGGGAAGGTGCAATCCACGACGATGGCAGAGTCGCCCATGGTGCGCAGCATCGCTTCGAACTCGGCATTGCTGAGAACCGGGCTTTCGAGTTGCAGCAGGTCGCACTGCGTGGAGTCCTGGTCGAGAACGTTGCCAAGATTGCCGAGGCGCGTCTTGAGGCTCATGACGCGTGTTTCGCGCAGGGAGTTGATCGGCGGGTTGGTGACCTGGGCGAAGTTTTGCCGGAAATAATGGTGCAGGCCGCGGTAATGTTCGGAGAGCACCGCGATCGGTGTGTCGTCGCCCATGCTGCCGGTCGCCTCGACCGCATCGGCCACCATCGGATGCAGGATGGTTTCCAATTCCTCCAGCGTCATGCCGACGGCGAGCTGGCGGCGACGCAGTGCTTCGGTTTGGTAATAGATCGGCTCGGGCGCGTCGGTCTTGACGATGTGATCGATTTTCTTGACCCGCGCGGTCCACTCGCCATACGGGTGGCGTGCGGCCAGCATGTCGCGCACAGCCTCGTCTTTGAGGAACCTGCCGTCCTGCAGGTCGACTGCGATCATCTCGCCTGGCCCGATGCGGCCCTTCTCGGCGATCTGGCTTTCCTCGATCGCCACCATGCCGGTTTCCGAACCAAGGATCAGCAAGCCGTCCGTCGTCGTCGAATAGCGCAGCGGGCGCAAACCGTTGCGATCGAGACCGGCGATGGCCCAGCGTCCATCGGTGGCGCACAAAGCGGCCGGCCCGTCCCAGGGTTCCATGACCGCATTGCAGTAGTGGAACATGTCGATATGTTCCTGCTTCATCGTCGCATCGTTGCCGATGCTCGCAGGGATCATCAGCGCCTTTGCCATCGGTGCATCGCGGCCGGCATGGATGAGCAGCTCGAACACGTTATCGAGCACGGCCGTGTCGCTGCCGCTGGCCTGAATGATCGGCTTGATGTCGTCGATGAACGCGTCGAGCTCGCCGAACGCCAGGCGCGTCTCGTGGCTTTTCATCCAGTTCGTGTTGCCGGAGACGGTGTTGATTTCGCCATTATGCGCCAGCGTGCGGAACGGCTGTGCGAGCCGCCAGGTGGGAAACGTGTTGGTCGAATAACGCTGGTGGTAGATCGCGAAACGGCTGACGAGGCGTTCGTCGGTGAGGTCCGGATAGAACGTCGCCAGATGCTCGGCGAGAAACATGCCCTTGTAGATGATCGAGCGGCAGGACAGCGAGCAGATATAGAGTTCAGGGATCTGTGCGGCGATGGCGCCCTTCTCAATACGTCGGCGAATGACATAGAGATCGCGTTCGAAGCGGTCGGCATCGCTGCCCAGCGCATTGCGCACCATGATCTGTTCGATTTCCGGGCGCGTGGCATTGGCTTTTTCGCCGATGACACTGACGTCGATCGGGACTTGGCGCCAACCATAGATGCCGTAGCCGAAACGCAGGATTTCAGTCTCGACAATTTGCCGGCAGCGTTCCTGTGCGGAGAAATCTGTCTTCGGCAGGAACACCATTCCCACCGCGATCTGCCCGTCCTGCGCACGTTCGCCGCCGCGCTCGATGGCTTCGGCGAAGAAATCCTGAGGAATTTCGATATGGATGCCGGCGCCGTCGCCGGTTTTGCCATCCGCATCGACGGCGCCGCGATGCCACAGCGCGCTGAGTGCATCGATGCCGGCTTGCACCACAGCGCGTCGCGGTTTGCCGTCGAGCGATGCAATCAGGCCGACGCCACAGGCATCGTGTTCCTGAGAAGGAGAATAGGTGTGCTCCAAACGTTTGCCATTAGCTCGCCACGTCGTGATAAATTCGTTCATGGCTGTGTTCCGATGAGATGAAGCATCTTCGTCGCGTCGCATCGCGGCATCACTCCGCAGCCACCGCAAAACCCGCCCGCGCGCTCGGCTGCAAATACGCATGTATCCGCCCCGCCGCGTCGCGCCCGTCGCGTATCGCCCACACCACCAGGCTCGCGCCACGCACGATATCGCCTGCCGCGAAAACTCCAGGCAGCGACGTCTGGAATGTCGACATGTTCACCTTCAGCGTGCCCCAGCGCGTCACCTCCAGTGCATCGCTCTTCCACAGGGCCGGTAACGGCTCTGCATCGAACCCCAACGCCTTGATCACCAGATCGGCCTGCACGTTGAAGTGGCTGCCGTCGACAACCTCCACCGACTGCCGCCCGCTCGCATCCGGCAATCCCAGCCGCATGCGCACCGCGCGCACGCCGCTTACCGCATTGCCGCCGAGGAATGCTTCGGGTGCGGAAAGCCAGCAGAAACGCACGCCCTCTTCCTCGGCATTCTTCACCTCGCGCAGGCTACCGGGCATGTTCGCGCGGTCACGCCGATACAGGCAGGTGACCGACGCCGCACCTTGGCGCACGCTGGTGCGCAGGCAATCCATCGCCGTGTCGCCACCGCCGATCACCACCACATGCTTGCCTGCGGCATTGAGCAATCCGCTGTCGAAATCAGGCACGTTGTCGCCCATACCCTTGCGGTTGGACGCAATCAGGAAGTCGAGCGCCTTGACGATCCCCGGCAGCCCGACACCCGGCCCGCCGATATCGCGCGCCTGATACACGCCAGGGGCGAGCAGAACCGCATCGTGCCGCGCACGCAGTTCGGCGAACGATACGTCGCGGCCAATTTCGGTATTCAGATGAAAGTGAATGCCGCCCTGCTCCAGCAGGCGCCAGCGGCGAACCACGATATCCTTCTCCAGCTTGAAGCCGGGAATGCCGTAGATCATCAGACCGCCCACCCGGTCGTGCCGGTCATACACATGCACCTGATAGCCGCGCCGGCGCAGTTCTTCGGCCGCCGCCAACCCGCCTGGCCCGGCGCCCACGATGCCCACCGATTGCGCAAGCTCCTGTCGCGGCCGCACCGGCTTCACCCATCCTTGGGTAAAGGCGTGGTCGGTCACGAAGCGCTCGACCGCACCGATCGTCACGCTTTCGAACCCGCGCTCGATGACGCAATTGCCTTCGCACAGCCGGTCCTGCGGGCAGATGCGGCCGCAAATTTCGGGGAAATTGTTGGTGGCGGCACTGACTTCGTAGGCTTCGTCCAACCGGCCTTCCGCCGTCAGTTTCAGCCAATCGGGGATGTTGTTGTTAAGCGGGCAGTGGATGGAACAGAACGGCACGCCGCATTGGCTGCAGCGGCTGGACTGCGCACGGGCCTGGGGGGCCACGAAGTCGCGGTAAATCTCGGCGAAATCCTGCTGCCGCAACGCGACCGGCCGCTTGGGCGGTTGCTCCTGCGGTAAACCGGTAAACTGCAACATCTGCTCTGCCAACGCGAAAGCTCCTCCCGCGTCACGCCGCGGCAGCGCAGCATTACGCAACATCTACCGCCGACGCGAGTCAAAATCAGTCGATACGTCAACAAGCCTGTCGTTGTCAGATCACCTGATCGCCGGATTTTCCTATAGTCCGAGCCGGCCGCGACGAACTAGGTCCGGTCCGGCCCTATACGAGTTCCAGGCGTTTGCTGCCACCTTTCTTGAAGCGGCCAAGGTAAGCCGGCACGACCAGCTCGATCGGCGTGGGCGTGATGCCGAGCGCTGCCAGGCCCGGCAGCGCTTCGTCGGCGACGTTGTCGCGCTTGAGCATGAGCAACTGGTCGCTCGTCAGGCCGCTGAACGGCACGCGCGCCATCAGCCCGGCCACCACATCCGGCATCGACACCAGCGGCCGGTGCCGTCCGGTCTGCGCTAGAATCCAGCCGAGAATTTCGCGGAATGTCATGATCTTCGGGCCGCCCAATTCGTAAGTTCGACCTCGCGCGTCCGGCTGGGTAAGCGCGGCCATCACCGCGTCGGCCACATCGCCAACATAGACCGGCTGGAAGCGGCTCGTGCCGGCGATGACCGGCATGACGGGGCTCATCACGGCCAGCCCTGCGAACCGGTTGAAGAACTGGTCTTCCGGCCCGAACACCAGCGAGGGGCGCAGGATGGCGGCTGCCGGGAAATGCTGGCGAACCAGCGTTTCGCCCTCGGCCTTGGTGCGGGCGTATTGCGCGGCACCGTTCGCATCCGCACCGATGGCCGAGATGTGCACGAGCTCCTGCACACCGTATTGCGTGGCCAGCCGCGCCACACGCCCCGCACCTTCGGCCTGGATGCGGCTAAAATCGCCGCTGGCGCGCTCGGCCAGGATGCCGACCAGATTGACCACGATCTCGGCACCGTCGATCGCCCGCGCCATCGTGCCATCGTTGGCGATGTTGGCGTAGAGCGGCACGATCTGGCCCACGCGACCCATCGGCTTGAGGAACAGCGCACGGTCGGGCGTGCGGACGGCGACGCGCACCACATGGCCGGCCGCGGCCAGGCGCTTGACGACGTAGCGGCCGAGGAAGCCGGAGCCGCCGATGACGGTGGCGACGCTGCGTGTTTCCATGAGGCGATCTCCTGAGGGATAAAGCAAGCAGTCCTTTTTTGAAAAAAAGGATCAAAAAACTTTAGCTTCCTCGCTGCTACGAGGGCTCGTCTCGTTGATGGGCACGAAAGCTGGTACAGCGAGGAGACAAAAGTTTTTTGGTCCTTTTTTTCAAAAAAGGACTGCTGTCTTTTTGAGGGTGTCATGTCGCTTAGAACCCAGATCACCGATGAAATGAAAGCTTCCATGCGCGCCGGCACCCCTGCCCGCACCTCCACGCTGCGCATGATCATGGCCAAGCTGAAGGACGCCGACATCGCCGCCCGGCCCGCCGGCGGCGACCCGATCCCCGACGACGCGATCGCCTCGCTCATGCGCGGCATGGTCAAGCAGCGTCGCGAGGCGATCGAGCTCTATCGCCAGGGCAACCGCCCCGAACTGGCCGACAAGGAGCAGGACGAGATCGCCGTCATCGAGGGCTTCCTGCCCAAGCAGATGGACGACGCCGCCCTGGCCGCCGCCGTCGACGCGGCGATTGCGCAAGCGGGTGCGACGACGGGCAAGGACATGGGCCGCGTGATGGCGGCGCTGAAGGCGGCGCATGGTGCGGCGCTCGACATGTCGCGGGTGAACCCGCTGGTGAAGGCGCGCCTGGCCTGAAATACCCGGAATCCTTCCTCGAGGAGCTGCGTGCCCGCACGCCGTTGGCCTCGCTGGTCGGGCGGCGGGTGAAGCTGGCGCGCTCCGGCCGGCAGATGAAAGGCTGCTGCCCGTTTCATGGGGAAAAGACGCCGAGTTTCTATGTGTATGAGGACGGCTACCACTGCTTCGGCTGCGGCGCGCATGGCGACGCGATCAGCTTCGTCATGCAGACCGAAGGGGCGAGCTTCCCGGAGGCCGTGCAGTCGCTGGCCGGCCAGGCTGGCCTGGACATGCCGAAAGCGAGCCCGAGTGCGGCGGCGGCCGAACGACAGCGGCTCGATCTGCATGCCGTGCTGGAAGCGGCGCAGCGCCATTACGCCCAGGCGCTGCAAACGCCGGCCGGCATCCAGGCGCTCGCCTATCTGCGCGAACGGGGGCTGACGGACGCGACCATCGCGCGCTTCGGGCTGGGTTGGGCAGGCGAAGGCCGCGGTGCCCTGGCCGCCGCACTCGGCCGCGAGGGCATCACCCAGGCGCAATTGCTGGACGCGGGCCTGCTGCGGCCGGGCGACGCACCTGGCGAGGTACGCGGCGAGCTGTTCTTCCACCGCGTGATGTTCCCGATCCGCGACCGCACGGGGCGAATGATCAGCTTCGGCGGCCGGATTTTGGGCGCCGGGCAGCCCAAATACGTCAATGGGCCCGAGACGGCGCTGTTCTCCAAGCGGCGCACCCTCTACGCGCTGAACTTCGCCCGCGAAGGTGCGCGCACCGGCCAGCCGGTGCTGGCCGTCGAAGGCTATATGGACGTGATCGCCTTGCACCAGGCGGGCTTCACCGCCGCCGTTGCACCGCTGGGCACCGCGCTCACCGCCGAGCAACTTGAGGAGATGTGGCGTCTTTCCCCCGCGCCGACCCTGTGCTTCGACGGCGATGCGGCCGGCGCCCGTGCTGCCGCCCGGGCCGCGCAGACCGCCCTGCCCGCGCTTGCCGCCGACCGCACCATCCGCATCGCCACGTTACCGGCCGGCGAGGACCCCGACACGCTGGTTCGAAGCCGGGGTTCGGCTGCCTTCCAGGCGGTGCTCGACGCGGCCCGCCCGCTGCATCAGGCGCTGTTCGGCTTGCTCCGCGAGTCCGGCGGCGCCGAGACGCCCGAACAGCGCAGCGCCTTCCGCAGCCGCCTCGAAGCCGCCGCAGCCGCCATCCGAGACCGGCCGCTCGCCACCGAATACCGACGCACCCTGCTCGACCAGTTCTTTGCTGCCACCCGTCGCGGCGCCCCGAAATCGGCGCTTCGCCCTGCCCGCCCGGACATCGATGCGGAGACGGCCCGCGCCAGCCAGGCACGCAAGCTTGCCGCGATCCTGATCCATCACCCGCGTCTCGGGCGCGATCTGGAGGAGGCCTACGCCGGCCTCGCACTCCCCCCCGCCCTGCAATCTTTGCGTGCGGGCATCCTGGGCTATTTCGCGCAGGAATTTAGCGACGCGCAGCCGCTTGACTCTGCCGGCCTCAGAAGCCACCTGCACACTCTCGGTTTATCGGTGGACTTGGCGCACGCCTTGGCGGAAACCCCGTCCTGCGGCAGGCCGGATGCCCAACCGGCGGAAGCCGAGGCGGGATGGTGGCACTTCTATGGGCTCATGCACCGGGACGGGCTTCTGCAGGCCAAGCTTGCGGCCGAGCGCCATGTGGTCGACACCGACGGCGCGCCGGAAGCCTATGCCCGGCTTGACGCTTTAGCTGCCGCCGCGTTCCGCCTGGGACAGGGTCGGCAATCCGACGACGACGATGAAACCGAGCTGTTTTCCCAAGACTGACATCTGTCAGCTAGCACCTGACACCGGAGTATATTGATGGCGAGCAAACAGGCGACGAATGGTGAAGCGGCCACCACCGAGGCCGACGCCGACAGTTCGCTGCTCGATACGGGAACCGCGGCCTTCAAGAAGCTGATCGCGAAGGGCCGCGAGCGCGGTTACATCACGTTCGAGGAGCTTAACGCCGCTCTGCCGCAGGAGCAGATGAGCTCCGAGCAGATCGAGGACATCATGTCCCTGCTCAGCGAGCTCGGCATCCAGGTCGTCGAGAACGAGGACAACGAGGACGGCGACACCGCCGTCAAGCCGGAAAAGGCAGAGGGCGAAGGCGAGGAGGGCCAGACCGAGGCCGGCGGCAACGTGGACGAGGAGAGCCTCGGCCGCACGGACGACCCGGTGCGCATGTATCTGCGCGAAATGGGCAGCGTCGAACTGCTCTCCCGCGAAGGCGAGATCGCCATCGCCAAGCGCATCGAAGCCGGCCGCGACATGATGATCGGCGGGTTGTGCGAAAGCCCGCTCACCTTCCGCGCCATCATCAACTGGCATGATGCGCTGAAGGCCGGCCGCATGCTGCTGCGCGACATCGTCGATCTCGAAGCAACCCAGGGTGCCGGTGCCGCGGCCGCCGCCGAAGCCGAAGGTGCCGAGGCCGCCGCCGCCGCCGCCGCCGAAGGCGAGGTTCCGGCCACCGTCGTCGAGCCGCCGACGATGGAGGAGCCGGAGGATGGCGAAGAAGGCGAAGGCGCCGGCCTGTCGCTTTCCGCGCTCGAGGAAAAGCTCAAGCCCGAAGTGCTCGAGACGTTCGAGGAGATCGAGAACCTCTACAAGAAGCTGCAGAAGATGCAGTCCAAGCGGCTGGAGACACTGACCAGCGGCGAGGAGATGAACCTTCGTTCGGAGAAGAGTTACGAAAAGCTGCGCGAGGAGCTCGTCGGCCGCGTGCAGCAGGTTCGCCTGCACAATAATCGCATCGAGGAACTGGTCACCCAGCTCAAGCAGCTCACCCAGCGCCTGAACGGGCTCGAAGGCCAGTTGCTGCGTTTTGCCGAAACCAGCAAGGTCGCGCGCGACGATTTCCTCTCGCGCTACCGCGGCCACGAGCTCGATCCGAACTGGATGGAAACGGTCGCCGCACTCCCGGGCAAAGGCTGGAAGAGTTTCGCCAGCAAGTATTTCGGCCAGGTCGGCGACGTGCGCAGCCAGATCGGTGCGATTGCCAACGATGCAGGCCTGCCCATCGGGGAATTCCGCCGCGTCTATGCCACCGTCAGCCGTGGCGAGCGTGATTCGGCGCGCGCGAAGAAGGAGATGATCGAGGCGAATTTGCGCCTGGTGATCTCGATCGCCAAGAAATACACCAATCGCGGCCTGCAATTTCTCGATCTCATCCAGGAAGGCAATATCGGCCTGATGAAGGCGGTCGATAAGTTCGAATACCGCCGCGGCTACAAGTTCAGCACCTATGCCACCTGGTGGATACGCCAGGCGATCACGCGCAGCATCGCCGACCAGGCGCGCACCATCCGCATTCCCGTGCACATGATCGAGACGATCAACAAGCTGGTGCGCACCAGCCGCCAGATGCTGCACGAGATCGGCCGCGAACCGGCGCCGGAGGAACTGGCCGAGAAGCTCGGCATGCCGCTGGAAAAGGTGCGCAAGGTCCTCAAGATCGCGAAAGAGCCGATCAGCCTCGAGACGCCGATCGGCGACGAGGAGGACAGCCATCTCGGCGATTTCATCGAGGACAAGGGCGCCGTCATACCGCTCGATGCCGCGATCCAGGCCAATCTGCGCGAAGCGACCACGCGCGTCCTCTCCAGCCTCACACCACGCGAAGAACGTGTGCTGCGCATGCGCTTCGGTATCGGCATGAACACCGACCACACGCTCGAGGAAGTCGGCCAGCAGTTCAATGTGACGCGCGAGCGCATCCGGCAGATCGAGGCGAAGGCGCTGCGGAAACTGAAACATCCTAGTCGTAGCAGGAAGCTTCGGAGCTTCCTGGACGACTAGGCGCGCAATGTTGAAGATGCGCCGGAACAAAAGTCTTTTGCTTCTTTTCTTCAGAAAAGAAGGCCTGTCTTCCTTACTTGCTTAGGATTGCACCGTGCGGGCTCACGACAACACCATCTGGAGTTTCCGCCCGCCGGTCGAGACAACGCGCGTCGGCGTTACCGTCACGTTCCTGCGCCAGGAACACGAACCCAAGCCCGCGCCCGTCGTGTTTCCCTCCAACACCTCGCTCGTGCGCCTGCCCCAGCCTACGGTCGCGTTCTACCGGTTTCTCTACGATACCGTCGGCGCCCAGCATGTATGGTGGCTCCGCCGCACCATGCCGCAGGATGAACTCGCCAGCCTGCTCAATGCACCCGGCGTCTCGCTCTACGTGCTCTACCAGCACCACGAACCCGCCGGTTTTTACGAGCTCGACGCGCGCTCAGGCCACACCGTCAATCTCAGCTATTTCGGCTTGCTGCCACACACGATCGGCCGCGGCCTCGGCACGCTTCTGCTGCGCCACGCCATGACCACCGCCTGGGCGCACAAACCACGCGCACTCACCGTCAACACCTGCACCGCCGACCACCCGCGCGCCCTGCCCAACTATCTGCGCGCCGGTTTTTCGCCCGTCCGCTCCACGCGCGAAGTCTGGGACGTGCCCAATGCGTTGAGGCTCGACATTCCCGAAGCACTCAAACTCTAGGCGCATGGCCGCGGGTCCGAAATCCCCTCCCGCTCCTTTGGCTTGTATTCTACCGGATGAGTAGAGTATATCTTCTGGCGATCCGACAGGAGGCCAGTTCTCATGCATCCGATAAGGCCCGCCGTCATTCTCCTTGCCGCAATGGCGTTCACCGCGGCGCGCGCAGCGCCTGCCGAACGCACTTTCCGGATCGGCTATCAGAAATACGGCACCCTGGTGGTGCAGAAAGCCCGCCGCTCGCTGGAGGCCCGCCTGCTGCCGCTCGGCGTCCGCGTGACATGGACCGAATTCCTCGGCGGCCCGGCGTTGCTGGAAGCGATGGGCGCGGGCAGCATCGATTTCGGCACCACGGGCGACGCCCCGCCGATCTTCGCCCAGGCGGCCGGCGTGCCGCTCGTCTATATCGCTGTGGAGCCGGCCACCCCGCATGGCGAGGCGATCATCGTGCCCCAGGCGTCGCCCATTCACGCCATCGCGGACCTGCGCGGCAAGAAGATCGCGCTGAACCGCGGCTCTAACGTCCACAACCTGCTGGTGCGCGTGCTGGCCGCCGGCCATCTCACACCAGCGGACGTGCAGCCGGTGTTCCTCAGCCCGTCGGACGCGCGCCCGGCATTCGAAGGCGGCAGCGTGGATGCATGGGCGATCTGGGACCCCTATCTCGCGGCCGCGCAAACCGCATTGAAGACCCGCATCATCTGCGACGGCGTGGGCCCGGATGGACGCGTGATCGATGAGAACCGGCAGTTTTTCATCGCGACGCGCGATTTCGCCACCGCTAATCCCGACGTGCTCGCGGCCACGCTCGCCGACCTGCGCGAGACCGAGGCCTATGCCGCCGCGCATCGCGCCGAAATCGTCCGCATGCTCGCGCCGACAATGGGCATTGACCCGGCCGCCGTTACCCGCGCGGTGGCGCGGCTGGGCCTGAGTGCGCAGCCGGTCGACGACCGCATCATGGCCGGTCAGCAGAAAATCGCCGACACGATGGCCGACCTGCATCTGATCCCAGCCAGGGTCAGCGTCGCCGATGCCCGGCCGCCGCACGGTTTCTGACCTCCACCCGCGAGAAGGCGACCCCATGCAGCTTCTCTGGTTCCTGCCCACCCATGGTGACGGCCGCTATCTTGCGTCGGCAACCGGCGGCAGGGCGCTCACCTTCGACTATCTGCGACAGGTCGCCCAGGCTGCCGACCAGCTCGGCTATTGGGGGATGCTGCTGCCGACCGGCCGTTCCTGCGAGGATAGCTGGGTGGTGGGCTCCGCGGTGGCGCCCTTCACCCGCCAGTTGCGCTTCCTGATCGCTCTGCGCCCCGGCATCATGTCGCCGGTGCTGGGCGCGCGCATGGCGGCGGCCCTCGACCGCGCGACCGGCGGCCGCTTGCTGATCAACGTGGTGACCGGCGGCGACCCGGTGGAGCTTAAGGGCGACGGCCAGTTCCTCGCGCACGACGAACGCTATGCGCTGACCGACGAATTCCTGCAGGTTTGGCGCCGCGTGATGTCGGGCGAATCCGTCACGTTCGAAGGGCGTCATCTCCGGGTAGAGGATGCCCGCATCGCGTTTCCGCCGGTCCAGCTTCCCCATCCGCCGCTCTGGTTCGGCGGCTCTTCGCCAGCCGGCATCGAGGTCGCGGCCGAACAATGCGATGTCTATCTCACCTGGGGCGAGCCGCCAGCGGACGTCGCGGCCAAAATCGCCACCGCGCGCCAGGCCGCTTCCCGTCACGGCCGGACATTCCGCTTCGGTCTGCGCCTGCATGTCGTGGTGCGCGAGACCCGCCAGGCCGCCTGGGATGCCGCAAACGACCTGATCCGCTATGTGGACGACCAGGTCATCGCCGACGCGCAGAAAGTGTTCGCCCGCTACGACAGCGTCGGCCAGCAGCGCATGGCCGCGCTGCATGCCGGCAGCCGCGCCAAGCTGGAGATCAGCCCCGATTTATGGGCGGGCGTGGGCCTGGTGCGTGGCGGCGCCGGCACGGCGCTGGTGGGCGACCCCGACACCGTCGCCGCCCGCCTGCTCGAATATCGCGCGCTGGGCGTGGAGAGCTTCATTCTCTCCGGCTACCCGCATCTGGAGGAGGCCTACCGCGTGGCCGAGCTGCTGTTCCCGCGCCTGCCTTTGTCGCATGCGGGGCATGGCGGCACGCCGGCGGTGGCGCTGAACGGCCCGTTCGGCGAGATCATCGCCAACGAACGCGCACCGATCCTGAACGCCGCCTCGTGAGCCGGGCCGAGTCGCGCCGGCTCGCCCCGCTGGTGCCCTGGCTCGTGCCGGTGGCAATTCTGCTGGCCTGGGAAGCAGTCACCGCGTCGGGCCTGATACCGGCGCGCAAACTGCCGTCGCCGCATGCGGTGCTGCTGGCCGGCTGGGCGCTGCTGCGTTCGGGCGAACTGGTGCGCGACTGCGCCGTCTCCGCCGGGCGGGCCGCGTGCGGCCTGCTCATCGGAGGCTCCTTGGGGTTCGCCTTCGGCCTGGCCGCCGGCATCAGCCAGCTGGCGGAAAACCTCTTCGACGGCGCGTTGCAGATGCTGCGCATGGTGCCGCATCTGGCGCTGATCCCGCTGGTGATCGTCTGGTTCGGCATCGGCGAGGGCGCGAAGATCTTTCTCGTCGCGGCCGGCGTGTTCTTTCCGATCTACTACAACACCTACCATGGCATCCGCACGATCGATGCTGGCCTGCTGGAAATGGCGCGCATACAGGGCGTGCGCGGCGCGGCGCTGTTCCGCGCGGTGATCCTGCCGGGTGCGATGCCGTCCATCCTGGTCGGCGTGCGCTATGCGCTGGGCATCATGTGGCTCACGCTGATCGTGGCCGAAACGATTGCCGGCAGTGCCGGCATCGGCTTCATGACGATGAACGCACGCGAGTTCATGCAAACCGACATCGTGGTGCTCGGCATCCTGCTCTACGCGGTGCTCGGCAAGCTGATCGACATGCTGGCCCGATGGATCGAAGGGCGCGCGCTGGCATGGCACCCGTCATTCTCGCGGGCATGAACGCGGCCTCGCCTCCGGTATGGCAGCGCACGGCGCAAGCCGGCCCGGACCTGTCCAGGCGCGCCCTCCCTCCAGCACGCGGCCTGCCGATCCGTCTGCGCGACCTCGGCCGGCAGTTCGGCGAACGCGCCGTTCTGCAGGGTATCGACCTCACCATCGAGCCAGGCCAATTCGTCGCCATCGTCGGCCGGAGCGGCTCGGGCAAAAGCACGCTGCTACGCACGCTGGCGGGGCTCGATCAGCCCGATCGCGGCCAGGTGCTGCTCGGCGGCGGCTCTCCGGCCGCAGCCGCGGACCGGCTGAGGATCATGTTCCAGGACGGCCGCCTGCTGCCATGGCGACGCGTGATCGACAACGTGGCGCTGGGCCTGCCGCGCGCCGGCCGCGCGCGCGCCGAGGCAGCGCTCGCCGCCGTGGGCCTGGCCGACCGCGCGCAGGACTGGCCGCGCATCCTCTCCGGCGGCCAGAAGCAGCGCGTGGCCCTGGCACGCGCGCTCGCCGCCGACCCGCTTCTCATTCTGCTCGACGAGCCGCTCGGCGCTCTGGACGCGCTCACGCGGCTGGAGATGCAGACGCTCATCGAGCGTCTATGGCTGAACGCCGGTTTCACCGCCGTGCTGGTCACCCACGATGTCGCCGAAGCGGCCACGCTGGCAGACCGGATATTGCTCATCGAAAACGGCGCGATCGCGATGGATGTCGCGGTGAACCTGCCCCGCCCGCGGCTGCCGGGTGCAGCACTGGCGGAGATCGAGGCGCGGGTGCTCGGGCGGATATTGGGCCGGACCGAAACCTCTTCCGGCTGACGATCGGCGGGAGAATGGCTGTCGCGCCGCCGCGTTATTGCCGGCCCGATTGGCAATGAGGGGGACCAATCCCCAAATCCGCGTTTTGGAGCAACGCCATGTCCGACCAGCCCGACTACACCCCGCCGAAAATCTGGACCTGGGACAAGGAGAGCGGCGGCCGCTTCGCCAACATCAACCGACCAGTCGCCGGCGCCACGCACGACAAGGAACTCCCCGTCGGCAAACATCCGATGCAGCTCTACTCGCTGGCCACGCCGAACGGCGTCAAGGTCACCATCATGCTCGAAGAACTGCTCGCCGCCGGCCATTCGGGCGCCGAATACGACGCCTGGCTGATCCGCATCAACGAAGGCGACCAGTTCTCCAGCGGCTTTGTCGACATCAACCCGAACTCGAAAATCCCGGCATTGATGGACCGCAGCGGGCCCGAACCGATCCGCGTGTTCGAATCCGGCGCCATCCTGATGCATCTGGCCGAGAAATTTGCAGCCTTCCTGCCCACCGAAGGCCAGGCTCGCGCCGCCTGCCTCTCATGGCTGTTCTGGCAGATGGGCGCCGGCCCGCTGCTCGGCGGCGGCTTCGGCCATTTCTACGCCTACGCGCCGAGCAAGATGGAATACCCGATCAACCGTTACGCGATGGAAGTCAAACGCCAGCTCGACGTGCTGGACAAGCAACTCGGCACGTCCGCCTACGTCGCCGGCGCCGACTACACGATCGCCGACATGGCCATCTATCCCTGGTATGGCGGCATGGTGAACGGCGTGCTCTATGAGGCCGCCGAATTCTTGCAGGTGCAGGACTACAAGAATGTGCAGCGCTGGGCCGGCGAGATCGGCAGCAGGCGGGCCGTGCAGCGCGGCCGTCGCGTCAACAAGGTGACGGGCGACGCGGCATCGCAATTGCCGGAACGGCATCAGGCGAGCGACCTGGACTAGGCTTTCATCACCGTCGTGCCCGGGCTTGTCCCGGGTACCGACGCGGCGATCGCGGAAAACCGTTGGCAGCCCCACGCGCACACCCGTATTCGCCCGGCCGCGCTGACGCCCGCATCGAACCCGGACAAGTCATGACCGTCCGGTCTTTGCCTTCTTTTTTCAAAAGCCCGTCGGCGTGCTACCCGCCGCCCATGCGCCCCCTCACCGCAAGCCAAGCCGCCCCGCTCCACGGCACCCTCGCCGTCCCGGGCGACAAATCCATCTCCCACCGCGCCCTGATGTTCGCCGCACTCGCCGTCGGGCAAACCCACATCGAAGGCCTGCTCGAAGGCGAGGACGTGCTGCGCACCGCCGCTGCCATGCGCGCCCTCGGCGCCGATATCACACAGCACGCACCCGGCCGCTGGAGCGTGCACGGCGTAGGCATCGGCGGCCTGGCCGAACCGGAGGACGTGCTCGACATGGGCAATTCCGGCACCGCCGCCCGCCTGCTCGCCGGCATCCTGGCCACCCACCCGATCTTCAGCGTGCTCACCGGCGACGCCAGCCTGCGTGGCCGACCGATGGCGCGCGTCACCACCCCGCTGGCGCAGACCGGCGCCCGCTTCACCTTCCGGCAAGGGGGTCGCCTGCCGCTCTGCATCGAAGGCACGCCGCATGCGCTGCCGGTCGAGTATCGCATGCCGGTCGCCTCCGCCCAGGTGAAGTCCGCCATCCTCCTCGCCGGCCTCAACGCGCGCGGCACCACCCGCATCGAGGAGCCGGTGCCCACCCGCGACCACACCGAGAACATGCTGCGCCATTTCGGCGCCGACGTGCGCGTGGAGCAGGACGGCGCCGGCCGCATCATCCACCTCGCCGGCCAGCCGGAACTGGTCGCAGCCCCGGTCCACGTGCCCGGCGACCCATCCTCGGCCGCCTTCCCGCTCGTGGCCGCCCTCCTCGTGGCCGGCTCGACCGTCACCGTCACCAGCGTCGGCCTGAATCCACTCCGCACCGGCCTGCTGACCGCCTTGCGCGCGATGGGCGCCGACCTCTCGATCACGAACGAACGCCAGCAAGGCGGCGAGCCCGTGGGCGACATCACCGCCACCGCCACACACTTGCGCGCGGCCGACACGCCGCCCGAGCTCGCCCCCAGCATGATCGACGAATTCCCCATCCTCGCCGTCGCCTGCGCCTGCGCGGCCGGCACCAGCCGTATGCGCGGCCTGGGAGAACTGCGCGTGAAAGAGAGCGACCGCCTGGCCGCCACCGCCGCCCTGCTGCACGAGAACGGCGTCCGCGTGGAGATCGAAGCGGACGACCTGATCGTCCACGGTGCCGGCACTCCGCCCCCGGGCGGCGGCCTGGTCGCCACCCACATGGACCACCGCCTGGCAATGAGCGCGCTGGTGCTGGGCAGCGTCACGGCTCATCCGGTGCGGGTGGACGACACCGAATTCATCGAGACGAGTTTCCCCGGCTTCGTCACGCTGATGACCACGCTCGGCTGCGCGTTCGCATGACCAACCGGATCGTCGCCAAACCATCTCCCGTGATCGTGGCGATCGACGGACCCGCCGCCGCCGGCAAAGGCACGCTCGCCCGCCGCCTCGCCGCGCACCTGAAGCTGCCTTACCTGGATACCGGCCTGCTCTATCGCGCCACCGCCCGCCGCCTGCTCGACGCCGGCGGCGACCCGGCCGAGCCACGCGCTGCCGAAGCCGCCGCGCGGGCCCTGCAACCGGACGATCTGGACCGCACCGACCTGCGCACGCCCGACGTGGACCGGGCCGCCGCCGCTGTCGCGTCGATCCCCCCGGTGCGCGCCGCCCTGCTGGATTTCCAGCGCAATTTCGGGCACGCGAACGGCGCCGTGCTCGATGGCCGCGACATCGGCACCATCATCTTCCCCGAAGCACGCGCCAAACTGTTCGTCACCGCCAGCGTCGATGCCCGCGCCCGCCGCCGCTGGCTGGAATTGCAGGCACGCGGTGTGGACGCAACCCTGGACACCGTGCGCCAGGACATGCAGGCGCGCGATGCGGCCGACGCCTCACGCGCCGCCGCGCCGTTGCGTGCGGCGCCGGGCGCGTTCGAGCTCGATACCACCGACCTGGATGCGGAGCAGGCTTTTCAGCTCGCGCTGCAGTATGTGAACGAGGCTTTGGGACAAGAGACGAAGCTTCCCAGATCCCGTAGCTGACCGCCCGGGCGTAGAATGATCTATCGCCGGCGCGGAATCGAAGCCATCGCCAGCGACGGCGATGTCCGTTCTCCCCGATCGCGCATCCATCACGCGCAATCGCTGCAGCCGGCGACCGTCGCCCTGCCCCCCTTGCGATACGGCGCGCATTTCCTCGATCACTGGCCCGTCCACGAGGAACCCACGCCGGCCAACTGGCGCGCCCCATTTTATGAATGCGTGGCGCCCGCGCTGTTCGTTCTGCGCGATGCGCAAATGCACACCGCGAGCGGCATTCTCACCATCGATGGTGATGTTGCCGAAGAAAGCCTGGTGCGGCTGGACACGCGCCGCCTCGGCATCGCGTGCGCACCCACAACCGTGACCATAGAAAAGCGCCCAATTACCGAACTCGCCGGCACGCATATCTCGCTTCTCTGCGGCGGATCGGACAATTTCTTCCACGGCGTCATGGATGGCGCCGCACGCATGGCGACCGTTCCGCCGCATGTTCTCGCACAGGCCTCGACGGTGCTGATCCCTGCCGACAGTGCCGGGCTGCGACACATGCTGTCGCTGTATCCACTCCCGCCTCATCTGCAGCTCCGCGAAGTGCAAGACGGGCACTCGCTCCGGGTAGAGACGCTGATTCTGCCGATGAGCGTGTATGGCGTCTCGAGCTACCACCCGATCGTCGGGGCATTCTACGATCAGGTTTCCAAAGCGGTTCCGGACGATCCGCGTGCCGGACTGCCCGATCGTTTCTATCTGGACCGTCGAGGCGCCGCGAGCCGCGCTCTGGTGAACGAGACCGAGCTGATCGGCGAATTGGCACTCCTCGGCTACACGCCCATCCGGCCCGAGACGCTCAGCATTCCCGAGCAGGTCAGGCTGTTTCGCAGCGCCCGATCCATTGTCGCCCCGCACGGCGCCGGCCTGACCAATATCGGCTTCTGCCGCCCCGACTGCCGCATTCTCGAGCTGCACCTAGATGCCTACGTGCATTGGGGTTTCCGCCACCTCGCGGCTTTGCGCGCCCTCTCCTACGACTGCATCCTCGGGCGCAGCCTGCCGGCAAACTCTCCCGATATCCACAGCCTGCGTTGGCGCATTTCGACCCAGCACGTGATTGCAGCGCTATAAGCTCCCATCGCACACGCGTGGACCAGAAGTTTTTTGGTCCTTTTTTTTCAAAAAAGGACTGCTTTCTTCCTTTTGCAACGCAGCACCCAACTGGGCATAAGCCCGCCTCATGCGCGTTCTCTATCACCTCCCGCTCTCGCCCTATTCGCGGAAAGTCCGCCTCGTCCTGTCCGAGCGGCGGCTGCCGTTCGAGCTGAAGGTGGAGCGCGTGTGGGAGCGCCGGCCGGAATATCTCGTCATGAACGCCGCCGGCACGGTGCCCGTGCTGGAAGAGGCGAACGGTTTGGTGATCCCCGATAGCGGGGTGATCTGCGAGTATCTAGAGGAGGCCTACCCGGACACCCCCCTGCTGGGCCGCACGCTGGGCGAAGGCGTGGAAATCCGCCGGCTGGTCGCCTGGTTCGATGGCAAGTTCGCCGCCGAAGTCACCCGCAACCTGCTGGGCGAGAAGTATTTCAAACGCCTGTTCGGCCGTGGCCAGCCTGATGTGGCAGCAATTCGCGCCGGCTACACCAATTTGCGCGGCCACATGGAGTATATCGGCTGGCTCGCCGAACAGCGCCGCTGGCTCGCCGGCAACGAGCTGAGCCTGGCCGATTTTGCCGCCGCGGGGCATCTGTCCGCGCTCGATTTCATCGGCGAGCTGGACTGGACGATCTCGCCGCCGGCGCGGGAATGGTATTCGCGCATGAAGTCGCGTCCCAGCTTTCGGCCGCTGTTGACGGATCGGGTGGCTGGGGTGGATCCGCCGGTGCATTATCCGGACCTGGATTTCTAAAAAGGACCAGGAAACTTCTGGTCCGCTGTCGCGTGCTCGCGCGACAGGCGGCGAAGCATCGCGAAGGTTTCTGGTCCTTTTTTGCAAAAAAGGACTGCTTCCTTTCTTCCCTCAGAAAGTTTATCGCTCCCTCAATCATGTCGGACACCATCACCGCCCTCTCCTTCGAGGACGCCCTGGCTGAGCTCGAGCGCATCGTGCGCGGCCTGGAAGGCGGACAGCAAAAATTGGAGGACGCCATTACCTGCTACGAGCGCGGCACGGCGCTGCGCCGGCATTGCGAAGCCAAGCTGGCCGAGGCGGAAGCGCGCGTGCAGGCCATCGTCGAACGGGCCGACGGCTCGTTGTCACTCAAGGCGGTCGGTTGAGGCGCATATGACGGTTGATAGTATGGAAGTCGGCCTCCACGGCGCGCCGGAGGCCGTGCTGACGGCGGCTCTGGTCGAACGTGCGGCCACGATCGAGACTGCCCTGGACACGCTGCTGCCGCTGGAAGCCGGGCTCGAAGCGCGGCTGATCGAGGCAATGCGCTACGCGGCGCTCGGCGGCGGCAAGCGGCTGCGTGGTTTCCTGGTGATGGAGGTGGCCTCGCTGTTCAAGGTGGCGCCGGCCTGCGCGGCCCGCGTCGCCGCATCCGTCGAGATGCTGCATGCGTATAGCCTGGTGCACGACGACCTGCCCGCGATGGACGACGACGATCTGCGCCGCGGCAAGCCCAGCGCCCACCGCGCATTCGACGAAGCGACCGCCATCCTGGCCGGCGACGCGCTGCAGGCACGCGCTTTCGAGGTGCTGGCCGAGGAGGACACCCACTCCGACCCCGCGGCGCGGTGCGAGCTGGTCTGCGCCCTGGCGCTGGCCGCCGGCGCGCGCGGCATGGCCGGTGGCCAGATGATCGACATGGAAGCCACCGGCCGCACGCTCAATCTGGGCGAGGTCTCCCGCCTGCATGCGCTGAAAACCGGCCGGCTGATCCAGTATGCGGCTGAAGCCGGCGCCATCCTCGGCCGCGCGCCCTGGCAGGTCCGCACGCAGATTGCCGCCTACGGCCGCGACATCGGGGCTGCCTTCCAGATTGCCGACGACGTGCTCGACATCGTCGGCACGGCCGAGCAGATCGGCAAGACGGCTGGCAAGGACGAAGCTGCCGGAAAAGCCACAGTGGTATCAATTTTGGGGGTTGAGCGCGCCGAAGCGCAGGCCCGCATGTTGTGTGACCAGTCGAAAGCCCATCTTGAGCATTTCGGGCCGGAGGCGGACAGACTGCGGGCGCTTGCTTCGTGGGTGGTCTCCCGACGTAACTGAGAGCCCCCGGCGGTCGCACCTGAAAGGGGCGGCCGTTGCAGGGGATGAGGAGCGAAAACGCCGACATGAGCGCTGAACCACGCCTGAGCCCCGCCACGGGCCCGCTCGCCCGACCGGCGACCCCCCTGCTCGACCGGATCGACGTGCCGGCCGACATGCGCAACCTGTCCGATGAGCAGTTGCGTCAGGTCGCCGACGAGCTGCGCGCCGAGACGGTGGACGCGGTCAGCACCACCGGCGGCCATCTGGGTGCCTCGCTGGGCGTGGTCGAGCTGACGGTGGCGTTACATGCGGTGTTCGACGCGCCCGCCGACAAGATCATCTGGGATGTGGGCCACCAGGCCTATCCGCACAAAATCCTCACCGGCCGGCGCGCCCGCATCCGCACGCTGCGCCAGGCGCACGGCCTGTCCGGCTTCACCAGGCGCAGCGAGAGCGAATACGACCCGTTCGGCGCCGCCCACAGCTCCACCTCAATCTCGGCAGGCCTCGGCTTTGCGGTCGCCAACGAGCTGCAGGGGCACCCCGAGCGCCACGTGATCGCGGTGATCGGCGACGGCGCGATCAGCGCCGGCATGGCCTACGAGGCGATGAACAACGCCGGCGCCCGCAAGAGCCGCCTGATCGTCGTGCTCAACGATAACGAGATGTCGATTGCGCCGCCGGTGGGGGCGATGAGCGCCTATCTCTCTCGCCTGATGAGCTCGCGCAGCTTCCTCTCGCTGCGCGAAGTGGCCGGAAAGATGGCGCGCCACTTCCCCTGGGGCCTGGAGCGCACGGTCAAGCGTGCCGAGGAATACGCGCGCGGCCTGGTCACCGGCGGCACGCTCTTCGAGGAGATGGGCTTCTACTATATCGGCCCGATCGACGGCCATAACATGGACCATCTGCTGCCCGTCCTGCGCAATCTGCGCGACGCGGAGGCCAACGGCCCGATCCTGCTGCACGTGATCACCGAGAAAGGCCACGGCTACGCGCCGGCTGAGGCCACCGCCGACAAGCTGCACGCGGTCGCCAAGTTCAACGTCGTCACCGGCGAACAGGTCAAGGCGCAACCCGGCGCGCCGACCTACACCAAGGTGTTCGCCGACGCGCTGGTGGCCGAAGCCGAGCGCAACGACAAGATCGTGGCGATCACCGCCGCCATGCCGTCCGGCACCGGGCTCGACAAGTTCGAAAAGAAATTTCCCGCCCGCTTCTTCGACGTGGGCATCGCCGAACAGCACGCCGTCACCTTCGCCGCCGCCATGGCCGCCGAGGGCATGATCCCGTTTGCCGCGATCTACTCCACCTTCCTGCAGCGCGCCTACGACCAGGTGGTGCACGACGTGGTGCTGCAGAACCTGCCCGTCCGCTTCGCCATCGACCGTGCCGGCCTGGTCGGCAATGACGGCGCCACCCATGCGGGCAGCTTCGACCTGTCCTATCTCGGCTGCCTTCCCGGCATCGTGCTGATGGCGCCGTCCGACGAGGCCGAACTCGTCCACATGATCGCCACCTCCGCCGCCCTCGGCGATTGCGCGTCCGCTGTGCGCTACCCGCGCGGCGAGGGCACCGGCATCGCATTGCCGGCGCGTGGCGAGATCCTGCCCATCGGCCGCGGCCGCATCCTGCGCGAAGGCGGACGCATCGCCATCCTCAGCCTCGGCACCCGGCTGGCCGAGGCGCTGCAGGCGGCCGAGTCGCTGGCCGCGCGCGGGCTGCCGACCACCGTCGCCGACGCGCGGTTCGCCAAGCCGATCGACACCGCCCTGCTCGAACAGCTGGCCCGCGACCATGAGGTGCTGATCACCATCGAGGAAGCATCGATCGGCGGTTTCTCCGCCCAGGTGAGCCATCATCTGCTGCAAGGCGGGTTCCTCGACGGTGGCTTGCGCTACCGCCCGATGATCCTTCCGGACCGTTTCATCGACCATGCAAGCCCGGCCGCTCAGATCGTGGAAGCGGGCCTGGACGCGAAAGCCATCGTACGCACGGTGCTGGGTGCGCTCGGGCGCGACGTGCGCGAAGCGGTGAACCTGTGAGGACCGCGGTTGCGGCTGCGTGTCTGCTGCTTGCGGCCGGATCGGCCAGCGCGCAGGCAGGCGACCCGTCCACCCCGGTGCAGGCGCTGGACCAGGCGCTTGCTGCCGCGATGAAGAGCGGCAGCCAACCGTTCCCGACACGCTACGCCGCCTTGGCACCAGTGGTCGACCGCACCTTCGACCTGCCGCAGATACTGCAGACCGTCGTTGGGCTGCGCTGGACCAGCATACCGGCGCCGCAGCAGCAGAAGCTGCTGGCCACGTTCCGCGCTTATACGATCGCGTCCTACGCCAGTAATTTCAATTCCGACTCGGGCGACACGATTAAGCTGCTGCCCGAGACGCGCACCGTGGGCGCGGACCGGGTAGTGGAGACGCAGATCGTGCCCAAGGCCGGCGATGCGATCAGGATCGATTACGTCATGCGCCAGGGCGCGTCCGGCTGGCATGCGATCGATGTGCTCGAGCAGGCCACCATCAGCCAGGCGGCGGTGCAGCGCTCAGATTTCCGCAGCCTGCTCGCCGGCGGCCCGGACAAGCTGATCGCCAGCCTGCAAGCCAAGATCGACACGATGTCGGGTGGCACCATCAAACCGTGACCGATGTGGTGCCTTGTGTGCCGGTGCTGATAACAGCGGCGATCACCGTGGCGGGTTTCGTTCAAGCGGCCGCCGGCTGGGAAGCCGTACGCCGTTTCAGAGGCAAGCCGGCCTCGCGCGGCCCGCGTCCGGCGATCACGGTGCTCAAACCGCTGCATGGCGATGAACCGATGCTCGAAGCCGCACTCGCCAGCTTCTGCGCGCAGGACTATCCGGAATTCCAGATCGTCTTCGGCGTGCAATCCGCCCAGGACAGCGCCATCCCTGTCGTCGACCGGCTACGCGCCCGCTTTCCCGATCTGGTCATGGAACTGGTCGTCGATCCGACGTCGCATGGGCTGAACCGCAAGATCGCCAACTTGATCAACATGTTCCCGTCCGCCCGGCACAACACGCTGGTGATCTCGGACAGCGACATGCACGCGGCGCCCGACTACCTCGCCCAGGTCGCCGACGCCCTTTGCGTGCCCGGCACCGGCCTGGTGACTACCCTCTACACCGGCCTTCCCGCACAGGGCGGCCTGGCTGGCCAGCTCGGCGCCTCCTACATCACCCAAAGCTTCGCGGCGGGCGCCCTGATGGCGCGCGGCCTCGGCCGGCAGGACTGCATGGGCGCCACGATGGCGCTCACCCGCGAAACCCTGCTGCGTATCGGCGGACTGCCCGTGCTCTCGTCCTTCGTGGCCGACGATGCGGTGCTCGGCGCCCGCGTGCGCGAACTCGGCAAGCATGTGGCCCTGGCCCATTGCGTGCCGGCCACCACGGTCGGCGAGACGTCGCTGGCGGCCCTGTTCCGCCACGAGCTTCGCTGGGCGCGCACCATACGCGCCGTCGAGCCGCTCGGGTTTGCAGTCTCCGTCATCCAGTTTCCCGCCTTCTGGGCGCTACTGACGCTCGTCATGTCCGGCGGCGCCGCATGGGCGTTCGGGCTGTGGCTGGCGGCGATAACCTGGCGCGGCATGCTCGGCCGCTCGGTCGAGCGTGCCATGGGCGGCGCGCGCACGCCTTTGTGGCTGCCTGCCGTGCGCGACGTGCTCTCCATGGCGGTGTTGCTGAGTGCCTATATGGGGGCGGAGGTCGCGTGGCGCGGGCATGTGCTTACCACGCGCGAGGATACACATTTTGCAGCCGGCCGCGTGCTCCTTGCACCACGCCGAGGATAGTACGCGATGATGAAAACATTGTTTCTGCAGCCGCCGAGCTTCGACGGTTTCGATGGCGGCGCCGGTTCGCGCTACCAGGCCAAGCGCGAGATCAAGAGCTTCTGGTATCCCACCTGGCTGGCTCAGCCTGCAGCACTCGTGCCCGGCAGCAAGCTCATCGACAGCCCGCCCGCGCGCACCTCGCTCGAGACGGTGACGCAAGCCGCACGCGAGCACGACCTCGTCGTCATGCATACCAGCACGCCGAGCTTCGCCAGCGATGTGAAGGTGGCCGCCGCGCTGAAGACGGCCAAGCCCAGCCTGAAAATCGGCATGGTGGGCGCCAAGGTCGCCGTGCAGCCCAAGGAGAGCATGGAGGCCAGCGCCGGCATCATCGATTTCGTCGCCCGCAACGAGTTCGACTTCACCATCAAGGAGGTCGCCGAAGACCGGCCCTGGTCCGGCATCGACGGCATCACCTGGCGCGACCCGAACGGCACGCTCGTCCACAACAAGGAACGCGCAACGCTGGAGGACATGGACAGCCTCCCGTTCGTGACCGACGTGTACAAGCGCGACCTGCACATCGAAGACTATTTCATCGGCTATCTGCTGCACCCTTACATCAGCTTCTACACTGGCCGCGGCTGCAAATCTCATTGCACGTTCTGCCTGTGGCCGCAGACCGTCGGCGGGCACCGCTACCGCGTCCGCAGCCCGCAGAACGTCGCCGCCGAAATCGCCCAATGCATGAAGATGTTCCCGCAGGTGCGCGAATATTTCTTCGACGACGACACGTTCACCGACGACCTGCCGCGTGCCGAAGCGATCGCGCGGGAGTTGGGCAAACTTGGCGTCACCTGGTCGTGCAACGCAAAAGCC
This sequence comes from uncultured Alphaproteobacteria bacterium, assembly GCA_963848205.1. Classification (GTDB taxonomy): domain Bacteria; phylum Pseudomonadota; class Alphaproteobacteria; order Acetobacterales; family Acetobacteraceae; genus BOG-908. The sequence goes on from CAWKCV010000006.1 coordinate 178,188, forward strand.
AACGTGCCGCGCGAGACCCTGAAGGTGCTCAAGGATAATGGTTTGCGCCTGCTGCTCGTCGGCTATGAAAGCGGCAACCAACAGATATTGCACAACATCAAGAAAGGCATGCGCATCGACGTCGCACGCCGCTTCACCAAGGATTGCCACGAGCTCGGCATCAAGATCCACGGCACGTTTATCCTGGGTCTGCCCGGCGAAAGCCAGGAGACTATTCAGGAAACCATCAAGTTCGCCACCGACATCAATCCGCACACCATCCAGGTGTCGCTGGCCGCGCCGTATCCCGGCACGTTCCTCTACAAGCAGGCGATGGAGAATGGTTGGCTCGACGTGAAGAATGCCGAGCTGATCGACGACCATGGAATCCAGATCGCGCCGCTGACTTACCCTCATCTCGCCCATACCGAGATTTTCGACAACGTCGAGACCTTCTATAAGAAGTTCTATTTCCGCGCACCGAAGATCGCGTCGATCGTGGGCGAAATGCTGGGCAGCCGGCAGATGATGGTGCGGCGCTTGCGGGAAGGAGTGGAGTTTTTCCAGTTCCTGAGAGATCGGCATACGGTTGCGTAGAAAGGAAGCGGTTCTTCTTCGAAGAAAAGAACCAAACAAGACTTTTGCTTTCTGGCCACGTCGTTTTCAGCAGACCATGGCCATGAGCGGAAGTTTTTTGGTCCTTTCATGAAAAAGGACTGCTTTCTTCCTGTAAAGACGCAGATGTCCATCGAATCACTACGCACCGCCATCGAACATCTCTGGGCGAATCGTGACGGACCAACCCTCGATCGCGCCCCGATCGACGACGTGCTCGACCGTCTGGGCCAAGGCCATCTGCGCGTCGCCGAGCCGAGCCCGCAAGGCTGGGTCACCCACGCTTGGCTGAAACAGGCGGTGCTGCTCTCGTTCCGCCTCAATCAGAGCATACCGATGGAGGGTATTGGCGGCGCCCCGTCGTTCGACAAGGTGCCGATGAAGACGCAAGGCTGGGGTCAGGCGGCATTCGCACAGGCCGGCTTTCGGTCGGTGCCCGGCGCGATCGTCCGCCGGTCCGCCTATGTGGCACCCGGCGTGGTGTTGATGCCGTGCTTCATCAATGTCGGCGCGCGTGTTGGCGAGGGCACGATGATCGACACCTGGTCGACGGTGGGCAGTTGTGCGCAGGTCGGCGCAAACTGCCATATCAGCGGCGGCGTGGGCCTGGGCGGCGTGCTCGAGCCGTTGCAGGCCAGCCCGGTCATCATCGAGGACGATTGTTTCATTGGCGCGCGGTCCGAGGTGGCCGAAGGCGTGATCGTCGAACGTGGCGCGGTGATCTCGATGGGCGTGTTCCTCGGCGCTTCAACACGCATCGTGGACCGGCAAACCGGCGAGGTGTTCCGCGGCCGTGTGCCGGCCTACTCCGTCATCGTGCCGGGCGCGCTGCCCGGCCGTCCGTTACCGGACGGCTCGCCCGGCCCGTCTCTGGCCTGCGCGGTGATCGTCAAGCGGGTGGACGCGCAGACGAGAGCCAAGACGGCCGTCAACGACCTTCTGCGCGACTGAACTCACGGCCGGCAGATGCAAGCCGGCGCGACACAGCTTCACGCAATCGTTTTAAGCCCGCTGTTCCCCCCCACACGATGGCTGTATAGCGCCCGGCAAGGTGCGGCCACCTGGCGGCACCCGGCTGGAGGTGTGCGTGCGTATTGCGATGATCGGCGGGGGCTATGTGGGCCTGGTGTCAGGCGCCTGCTTTGCCGAACTGGGCAACGATGTGGCCGTGGTGGAGGTCGACGCCGCCAAGCTGACCAGCCTGCGCGAAGGCGGCATTCCCATCTACGAGCCCGGCTTGCAGCCGTTGGTGGCCGACAACGCACGTGCCGGGCGCCTCGCGTTCGGCGACGATATTGCGTCGGCAGTAGCGGGCGCGGAAGCGGTATTCATCGCGGTCGGCACGCCGACGCGCCGCGGAGACGGTCACGCCGACCTCTCCTATGTGTTCGCCGCCGTCGAGCAGGTGGCCCGCGTGCTGACCGGCTATACGGTCATCGTCACCAAATCGACCGTGCCCGTCGGCACCGGCCGGCGCATCAAGGAAATCCTCGCCAGCGTGCGGCCCGATCTGGAAGTGGACGTCGCGTCCAACCCGGAATTCCTGCGCGAAGGCAGCGCCATCCCGGATTTCATGCGGCCCGACCGCGTGGTGATCGGGGTGGAGACGGAGCGCGCCCGCGAGGTGCTGCGCCAGCTCTACCGGCCGCTTTATCTCATCGAGGCGCCGATCCTGTTTACCAATCTGGAAACCGCCGAGCTGGTAAAGTATGCGGCGAACTCCTTCCTGGCGATGAAAGTCACGTTCATCAACGAAATGGCCGACATTTGCGAACGCGCCGGCGCCGACGTGCACGACGTCGCGCGCGGCATCGGGCTCGATGGGCGGATCGGGCGTAAATTCCTGCATCCAGGCCCCGGTTTCGGCGGCTCGTGCTTCCCCAAGGACACGCTGGCGATGGTCCGCATCGCGCAGGACCACGGCACGCCGTCGCGCCTGATCGAGGCGGTGGTGGCCGTCAACGACGCACGCAAGGCAAGCATGGCGGCGCGCGTGATCCAGGCGGCCGGCGGATCGGTCCGCGGCAAGACGGTCGCTATCTTCGGCCTCACCTTCAAGCCTGAAACCGACGACATGCGCGATGCGCCGAGCATCCCCATCGTCGGCCGTCTGGCAGAAGATGGCGCAATCATTCGCGCGTTCGATCCCGCGGGCATGGAGCAGGCCCGACCGATGCTGCCGGCCAGTGTCATCTATTGCGACAGCGCGCTCGATGCGGCGCAGGGTGCCGATCTTCTCGTTGTCGTGACTGAATGGAACGAATTCCGCGCGATCGCTCCGGAGCGGCTGCGCGAGGCGATGCGCGGCGATCTGCTGGTCGATCTGCGCAACATGTATGAGAAATCCGGCATGCAGGCCGCCGGCTTCCGCTACCAAAGTATCGGCCGGCCCTGATGCGGCTGGCTGCTCTGCGGTGCCTGTGGGCGGTGTGTCTGGCGTTGGGACTCAACGGTGCCGCACACGCACAAAGTGCGTTGGCGCCGAGCTTCACGCCGATGGCCGACGAGCCCGACCCGCGGGACTTCGTGGCACGCTCGGATTCGCAGCTGACGCTGCTGGGCAACGGATTCCGCTTCGGCGGCGTGGAAATCGCCTGGTTGGGAATACGACAGGATCCAGGCGCACCGCCGCGCCGGCCGACGCGCTTCGAGGTGAAGGACGCTTTCCAGACGGCACAGGCGATGGGCGCCACCGTCGTGCGCGCCCCCGGCTTGCTGGACACCGCCGGCTGCCCGCTTTGCCTGGAAACCGCACCGCGCCAATTGAGCGAGCCGGCCTTCGCGCAGGCGGACATGGTTCTCGACATCGCACGCGATCTCGGCATCAAGCTGATCCTGCCGCTGGCAGACAGCGGACGGGACTGTTCCGGTGCCGATGCAAACGGCGCGATCTGCGGCACGTCGCGCCTGCTCGGCTCGACCGTCCCGCACGATTTCTTCTACGAAACGCGATTTCGCGCCGATTTCCTGGGTCGCGTGGGGCAAATCCTGCAGCACCGGAACAGCATCAACGGCACGCCATACCGCAACGATCCCACGATCCTTGCCTGGGAGGCTTGCGAGTCCTGCGCCGAGGCGGGTGGCGGCGCCTTGGTGTCGGCGTGGACTGAACAGCTTGGCGTCTTCATCAAGCAGATCGACAAGCATCATCTGTTCGAAAGCGGTGCGTTCGCCGGCCATATCGGCCCTGGTGCGAAGGAGGCAGCCAACCCAACGGTCTATGCCACGGCTTCCGTGGACATCGTGGGCGACCGGCTCGTGCTGACAGGCGACCCGCAGGCAGGCCGCGGCGTGCTCGGGCAGACCGTGGATGGGGTCGTCAAATCCGGCCACGCCTATGTGCTGGACAATTTCGGCTGGAGCCCGTCGAGCTGGAAATCGCTCGACGATCTCGATACCTGGCTGAGTGCGATGGCGCACGAGCGAAGCCTGGCCGGCGCCATAACCGGCGACCTGCAGAGCCATGCGGACCAGGGCGGATATCTTCCTGCGCCGCGGGAGAGCGCCAGCCAGCCTGCCGGCTTATATTTTCCGGGGACCGACACAGCCGACATGACAATGCCCGTCATGCGCGAACGCGACCGGGCGCTACGACGGTTCAATTACGACATGGCCGACGTGACGGCGACGCCCACCTATCTGCTGGCGTCCAAACCGGAAATCCTCAGCGTGCAAGGCGGCCATGTGGTATGGCGCGGTTCGGCGGGTGCCGCGAGCTACACGATCGAACGGTCTCTGGATCCAGGCCAGCCCGGAAGCTGGGTGGTGGTCTGCGATGCCTGCACGGCGCCAGGCAGTTTCGACGACGCGCATTTCGTCAACAATGCGTGGTATCGGGTGATGCCGCTCAACATCAACGGCCATAAATCGTCGCCGTCCGATGCGGTGCAGGCGAAATGACACTGGCCGATGTCATTGCGGCAGGAGCCGAAACTTCGCGCTGGGTCCACTTGGAGCATTCATGCATCGCTTGACCATAACGTCCGCCGCAGCCGGCATCTTGGGCCTGATACTGATCGTGCTCAGCGTGCTTGTAGTGATGCAACGGCGGTCGGCAGGCGCCGGAACCGATCAGCCGCCGGCACTCCTCGTCGCCATCCGCAGTCATGCGAACTTCATCGAGTACGTGCCGATGTGCCTTTTGCTGATCGGCTTCATCGAAGCTCGGTTCGGCAGCACCTGGTATGTCGCCGCCTTGGCCGTGGGCCTGATCGCATCGCGGATCGCGCACCCGTTCGGCATGACCAAGCCGCCGCCAAACGCGCCTCGGGCGGCAGGTTTCGTGGGCAGCATACTCGTGCTGCTGGCAGCCAGCATCATGGCCATCGCGGCGTCGTTCTAGGCGTTCTGCGGGCAAGCTCTCGGCTTGGCCCGCGCGGACATCGGCTACTTCGACGTGTCCGCGCCCTTCTTGTCGCCTTGTTGCAGAGGTGCTGCTTCGCTTTGCAGCCGGTCGGACCCGCCATAGCCGCCAGGGCTGTCTTCCTGGGCCACCCCCTCAGGGTACTCCGTGCGTTGTATTCGCGCCCTTGGGATCAGCCTGCGGTGGGCCACCGGGACCTTTTGTAATCGTGGACATCGGCACTCTCCTCTCAGTCGCAGACTGCAAAGCGGGCAATCAGGCTCAGGTTGCCTGCAGCACGGCTTCGGCCACGCGCCGCGCCTGCTGCGGCGAGAGGTCCGGATGGATCGGCAAAGCCAGGATGCGGGTCGCGATATCCTCTGCATTCGGCAGAGGCCCGCCGCGATGATGCGGGGCGTAAGCCGGCTGGTGATGGAGCGGACGCGGGTAATAGATCGCCGTCGGCACGCCGTCCGCCCGCAGCCGCTCCTGCGCGGCATCCCGCGCCCGGCCGTCCGGTAGCAGAATGGCGTAAATGGCCCATGCGCTTGCACTGTCGGGCACACGCGCCGGCAGTATCGCCGCCGACCCGCTCAACGCCTCGTCATAGATGCGGGCCACCGCCTCGCGTGCGCCAAGCTCCTCGTCGAAGACGTCGAGCTTGGCGAGCAGGACAGCCGCCTGCAACGTGTCCAGCCGGCCGTTCATGCCGGTCCGCAGAACCTCGTAGCGCGTGGTACCCTCGCCATGCGTGCGCAGGCTGCGATACAGCGCCGCCCGCTCGGCGCTCTGCGTGAGCAGCGCCCCGCCATCGCCATATGCGCCCAGCGGCTTACTGGGAAAAAAGCTGATGGCGGTCGCATCCGCCTCGCGGCCCAGCTTGCGGCCGGATAGGCTGGCACCGAAACTCTGCGCACAATCGTCGAGCAGGAACATCTGCTTGCGCGCGGCAACGTCGCGCAAAGCAGGCCAGGGCGCCGGCTGGCCGAACAAATCCACGCCGATCAGCGCACGCGGCTTGAGCACGCCTTCGGCCTCGACCGAGGCGATACGGCGCTCGAGATCCGCCGGATCGATCTGGAACGTGCGCGGATCGACATCGACGAATACCGGCGTCGCACCCAACACGAGGGGCACCTCCGCAGTCGCCGTGTAGGTAAAGGCCGGCAGGAATACCGCGTGCCCTCGACCGATGCCCTCAGCCATCATGGCGATCTGCAACGCGTCCGTGCCGGAGCTGACGGTCACACAATGCTCGGCGCCGGCATACTCGGCCAGGCGCTGCTCCAATTCCACGACTTCTGGGCCCAGCACGAATTGGCAATGGGCAAGTACCGCTTCCAGGCGGCGGCGCAGGGCGGGTTCGATGCGGCGCTGTTGCGCTTTGAGGTCCAGGAAGGGGATGGGCGTCATTCAGGAAATTCCACGAGGTCATTAGGCAAGGCGTTCTTTTTTGAAGACAAGATGCCAGAAACTTTTGTCCTGCTGTCCCCGGCTTTCGATCAGCGGGTGAGTTCGGGGACGAGTTTCAGGAGGCGGTCCAAGGCTTGCAGTGTGTCGGTCGCTTGGCAGGCGGCGGCGATGTCGTCGATGGCTTGGCCGACTTCGGCGAGGTTTGCCGTGCGTGGGGTCGCGAGGAGCAAGCCGGGATAGCCGGTGGGCATCGGCGGCTCACGGCCGTGGAACAGCTCCTCGAACAGTTTTTCGCCTGGGCGCAAGCCGCTATATTCGATCTTTATGTCGTGGTCGGGCCGCAGCCCCGCCAGACGGATCATCTGGCGCGCAAGATCGACGATCCTGACCGGCTTGCCCATGTCGAGCACGAAAATACCGCCGTCCGGCCCCTCGTCGGCCGGCGCTGCGGCCAACGCCACGACGCTGGCCTGCAGCACCAGGCTCACCGCCTCGCGCACCGTCATGAAGTAACGCTGCATGTCCGGGTGCGTGACCGTCAACGGCCCGCCCCGTTCCAACTGCCGCCGGAACAGCGGCACCACGCTGCCTGTGCTGCCGAGCACGTTACCGAACCGCACTGTCACGCAGCGCAGGCCAGGCCCGCCGGTGCGCGCCGCGATATTCATCGCTTGGCAATACATCTCGGCTACACGCTTGCTCGCCCCCATCAGGCTCGTGGGGTTGACAGCCTTATCCGTGCTGATCAGCACCATCGCCTGCGCACCGCAGGCGGCGGCGGCATCCGCGACGATGCGCGAGCCCACCGCGTTGGTCCGCAAACCCTCGAGCGGATTGGCTTCGACGATCGGCACATGTTTCAAGGCGGCCGCGTGGAACACTAGCGCGGGCGATTCCTCGGCAAAAATATCGGCGATGCGCTTTGCATCGCGTATGTCGGCGATCACGGCGCGCCGTGGCTGGAGCGGCGCCAGCTCGCCCAGCTCCACATCGATTTGCCAAAGCGCGTATTCGCTCTGGTCCAGCAGCACCAGCCGCGCCGGCGCGAGCGCCGCCAGTTGGCGCGCCAGCTCGGCGCCGATACTGCCGCCCGCCCCAGTCACCAATATGCAGCGGCCGGCGACCAGGCGCGACATGCCGGGCTGGTCCAGCTGCACCTGCGGGCGGTTCAGCAGATCCTCGATCGCGACCGGCCGAAGTTCCAGCCGTTCGGCAGAGGTCAGCGCCGTCGGGCGGGGTGCGCGGCGCACCTGCACGCCGAGCGCCTCGGCCTGGGCGATCAGCGTCGCCAGCGGCGCGCCGATGAAGTCGGGTTCGGTGATGACCAGGCCGGCCGGCAGGCGCCGGCGCGCTGCAAGAAGCCGCAATATCTCGGGCGCATCGGCCACCGTGCCCAGGATTGGCAGATTGTGGATGCGACGGCCGGCCTGCCGGTCGGCCAGTCCGAGCAGACCGACGATCTGAAGTCCGACGTTCGGATCGGATGCGGCCGCCCGGATGAACGCGTCCGCGCCGTCGCCCGCGCCCACCAGAAGCACGCGCTGCATGGCAAGGTCCGGTGCCCCGCGCCGTGGCCTGGCGCGGTATAGCCGGTAGCCGAGGCGGGGCGTGCCGAGCAGCACCATCAAGGTTAGCGCATGCACGATCGGGAAGGTGACGGTCGGCAAATGGACGCCGGTCGCGACCAGCAAGGCGGCGAACAGTGTGGCGCATGCAATGCTGCCGCCGACCACGCCGGCCAGGTCCGACAGGCCGGAGAACCGCCAATATTGCTGCGAGAGGCGGAACGGCAGACCGCCGAGCAGCAGGGTGATGCCGCCGCTGGCGAGAAACCAGAGCGGGTGCAGAAGGCCGCCGTGGGGATCGGCGATCCACCGCGCCAGTGGCGCGGCGGCTGCCGCCAATGCGCCGTCGAGAGCGACATTGACCAGTATCCGGTTCAGGGAACGATGCGAGCTCTTCACCCGCCGCCTATAGCGGAGCCCGCCGAATTGCGGGAGAGAGTTGGCCCATGTTCCGCAATGCCCAAGCTCGCCGATGACGCCAAATATGGTCCCGTTCGCCTTTCTCGGCGCGTTGGCGCTGCTCTCGGCCTTCGTTGTTCAGATCATGCTGCGTCGGGGCGTGCTCGACCATCCTGGCGCGCGCAGCTCTCATTCCCAGCCCACGCCCAAAGGTGGCGGGGTTGGAATCGTGACCGCTTTCCTGGTCGGCGTGACCGCCGTTCTGCTGTCGGGCGGCGGGCGCTTGCCGACCGTGCCGACGTGCGGCCTGCTCGTGGCGACGTTGGTGATCGCTGTCGTGTCCTATCTGGACGACGTGAAAGACTGGCCCTTTCTGATCAAGCTGGCGGCGCAAACGGGCGCTGCCTGTCTCGTCATCGCCTGCGGCATACGGCTTGGTGGCATCCGGACGACAGGGTTGGCCGGCGCGGGCGGCGACTGGATCGCCACGCTGCTGACATTGGCCTGGATCGTGCTCGTGACAAACGCGGTAAACTTCATCGACGGTTTGAATGGCCTGGCCAGCGGTTGCGTCGGCCTCGCGTGTTTGTTCCTGATGCCGTGGGCCGGCCATGCGCGGGACATGCTGCTGCTGGCATGCAGCCTGGCGCTGGCCGGAGGAATCACAGGCTTTCTGCCTTTTAATTTTCCGCGTGCGCGAATTTTCATGGGAGATGTCGGCAGCCAACCTTGTGGGTTCGTGATTGCCTGTCTGGGGATCCTCGTGGCAAGCGAGCCTGGCCGATCCGGAAGCCTTCTGGCGGTTCCAGCCATGCTGTCGGGCATAATCTTCGACGTGCTGTTCACGCTTGGCAGGAGACTGGTCAATGGCGACCGGCTAACGCAGGCACATCGTAGTCATCTCTACCAGATTGCCCATCGGGCTGGTCGGCCAGCTTCCCTCGTCAGCCCGGCCTACTGGCTCTTCACGATCTGGGGGGGTGTATGGGCTCTCACCTATGCGGCATCCAATGGAATGCCGACAGCCGGTCAGATTACGTTACTGTTTGCGCCCGAGATTGCCTGGCTCGGACTGACCGTTTTATGGAGTTCGAGAGCACACATAAATCGTTGGTAATCTCGGCGACAAAAGAAAATCGGCGCGCGCCGGCACAATCGAGCCGGCGCGCGCAGTCTCTCAGCCGTGGGCGCCGCGTGTGCGACGCTCATCAGTCCCGGTCTGCGTTTTGCGCTGCGGAGCAGTGGCTTCGCTCATGATGGAGCGAAGATCGCGCAGGAAAGCCGCTCCCTTGAGGGTCCGCTGCACCAGCACGCTGCGGCGATCCATCGGGTCCACCTTGCGGCGAGCCAGGTCGAGTTCGCCCAGGCGGTCGAGCGCACGGGTAATGGCAGGCTTGGACACATTGAGGTCGGCTGCCAGGCCGCGGACCGTGTGCGCGCCATCCTGCAGGTAGCAGGTGAGGAAAACGCCGAGCTGGCGGGCAGAGAGGTCGGGGCCGTCGCGGCGGACGAGCGCCACGATGGTGTCGCGCAGGATGCCAACCATCTGGTCGGACTGTTGCGGAGCAGGCATGTGCTTTCCTTTCATTCACAGCCACACGTAAAAAATTCGACGGTGACATGCTGATTGTTACAAGCTGAACGCGTATCGGATCGCTCACGTTCTAAGCCGCTAAAACAAAGAAAGTTCTAAAGTTCCTCTGTTATTTTCAACTGGCATTCGTATCCAAAACTTCAACGCCGGTTAATTCCGGCGTTTGTAACGGCGCCGGACACGCTCAGCGCGGCCGGACAACGCGGGAAATTCCCTGAAACGCTGCCCGCATCGCCTGAGCCTCGCCGCCGATAGGTCTGCCTGAACGAGTTGCATCGTTCCAGGCATAAACATCGAAATGTGCCCAACTTGTTCCCGGACACACGAAACGTTGAAGGAACAATGCCGCCGAAATTGCGCCGGCATGTGCCTTCTCCGAAACGTTATTCAGATCGGCAACGTGGCTATCAAGCCAAGAATTGTAACCAGACCATAACGGTAACCGCCACACGGGATCGTGCACATCGACCGACGCATCCTGGAACATTCTCGCCAGGGCTTCACTGTTGGTGAACATCGCCGGCAGATCGGGCCCGAGCGCCACCCGCGCGGCACCCGTCAATGTCGCGAAATCGAGCAGGATGTCCGGCGACGACGCGCAAGCCCGTGTCAGCAGGTCGCACAGCACCAATCGCCCTTCCGCGTCCGTGTTGCCCACTTCCACGCTCAGCCCGGATCGCGTCAGAATCACGTCGGACGGCCTGAACGCATGTCCGGAAATCATGTTTTCCGCACAGCCAAGTTGCAGCTCCAGCCGGATCGGCAGGTCGGCTTGCATGATCAGGCAGGCCAGCCCGAGTGCGATCGCGGCACCTCCCATGTCCTTCTTCATGCGTAACATGCCGGCGGACGGTTTGATGTCGTAGCCGCCGGTGTCGAAGCAGACGCCCTTGCCGCACAACGACACGAGCGGTGCGTCGGCGGGCGCTGTGGCGGACCGCCAGGTTGCGTGCAGCACGCACGGCGCGCGCGTGGACCCGGCCCCGACGGCCGCCACCGCCGGGTAGTTTTCGGCCAGCGCAGCACCCTCTATCAACTCTGCGTGTGCGCCGCGGGCATCCATCAACGTTTTGGCAATCCGGGCAAGCTCGAGCGGGCCAAGATGGCTGGCGGGCATGTTGACGAGGTCTCGCACCAGCCAGGTCGACCGCGCTTCCTGCAGCGCCCAGGCGGTGTCGGCGCCGGCGGGCTGGACAAGGCGTGGGCGTGCGCCTGACGGGCGATGGTGGAGCGCATCGAACCGATATGCGCCGGCCGCGAAGCCGAAAGCCGCCTGGGCCGCCTCCGGACCGGATGGCAACGCCCAGACCAGGGGCGGCAGCGCGCTGGCCAAGGCGCCCCACACGAATGGATCGTGCGTTTCCCCCAGCCCGAACAAAGCCCCGGCGAGCCCGTCGTCTCCGTGGAAGAGATGGACGCGGCCTTCCTGGGCCGCAAAGCCGCACGCCTGCGCGGCGGAAGCGGCAGGCCCGCCCAGGCCGGCCAGCACGGTATCGAGCGTAGCAGGGCGTACCGGGATGATCGGCAGCCCGGCCGCCTGCGCGTCGGTCACAAAACAGTCCAGCGGTCGGTCGAACGTCAATTTCGCTCCTCGCCAGCCATGCAGGCCGTACTTTTTCAACGACGATGGTAAAATTGCGGCAGTGGCCGCGCGCGCTGCATTCCCGTTAAGCGTTTCGCGCTACACACTGCCGATCGATGTCCATCGGCCCACGACTCGAGTTCCGCCAAAGCCAGTCCCTGGTCATGACGCCGCAACTGCGTCAGGCGATCAAGCTGCTGCAATTCTCCAATCTCGAAGTGGCCGCCTTTGTCGAGGAGGAGCTCGAGCGCAATCCGTTGCTCGAGCGTGACGAGCGGCCGGAGATTATCGGCGAACGGCCCGACCCTGCCTTGCCCGAACATCCGAGCGAGGCGGCCGACAGCGCCGACCTGGTGAGTGCGGCGACGATGGCGACACCGGGCGAAGGTCCGCTCGACCACGAATTCGACGGCTATGAGGCGATGGGGCCCGCAGACGGCATCACGCTTGCGTCGGGCTCCGCCGGCGCCGGGGGCAACCAGAGCTTCGAAGCGATGGATCGCGGGCTGGAGGACACGCTCGAGGAGCGGCCGAACCTGCGCGACCATCTGGGCGAGCAGCTTCGCCTGGCGTTTGCCGATCGCGCGGACCGGCTGATCGGCGCGCATCTGATTGCGCTGCTGGCGCCGTCCGGAAGGCTCGGCGCCGAACCGGCCCAGATCGCCCAGGCCTTGGGCGCCGATCTCGCCCATGTGGAGGCGGTGCGGCAGCGCATGATGGCGTTCGACCCGGTCGGCATGTTCGCGCGCTCGCTGGCCGAGTGCCTGGAAGCGCAGTTGCGCGACCGCAACCGGCTCGACCCGTGCATGCGCGCGCTGCTCGACAATCTCGACCTGCTGGCCCGGCGCGACATGAAGCGGCTGATGGAGCTGTGCGAGGTCGACGCCGAGGATCTGGCCGACATGGTGGCCGAACTGCGCGCCCTCGATCCCAAGCCCGGCGCGGGCTGGGGCAACGACAGCCTGCCGCCGGTGATCCCGGACGTGCTGATGCGCGCGGTGCCGGCCACCCCCGGCACACCCGACTGGTTTCTCGAGCTGAACCCGGACACGCTGCCGCGCGTGCTCGTCAACGAGGCGTTCGGCGCACGGGTGAGCCGACAGCTCGCCACCAACCCGGCTGGGCGCGAGGCGCGTCAGTTTCTCGGCGAGCGGCTGGCGGTGGCCAACTGGCTCGTCCGCTCGTTGCAGCAACGCGCGCAGACCATTCTGCGGGTGGCGGCCGAAATCGTGCGCCGGCAGGATGCCTTCTTCCAGCACGGCGTGAGCCATCTGCGGCCGCTGATCCTGCGCGACATCGCCGAGGAGCTGGGGCTGCACGAGAGCACCATCAGCCGGGTGACGGCCAACAAATACATCGCCACCCCGCGCGGCACCTACGAGCTGAAATATTTCTTCACCACCGCGATCGCCGGCCAGGGCGGGCAGACGCATAGCGCCGAAGCCGTGCGCCACCGCATCCGTGCGCTGGTGGGCGCCGAGACTGCGGCCGACATCCTCTCCGACGACGCGATTGTCGCCAGCCTGCGCAAAGAGGGCGTGGACATTGCGCGCAGAACGGTGGCCAAATACCGCGATGCGTTGCGCATCCCCAGCTCCGTGCAGCGCAAGCGGGAGAAAGCGGCGACCGCCTGATCGCGCGCCGCATCCCGCCCGTCGGGAGCCGGTTGGGAGTGGCGCGCAATGCAGATCAATGTCTCGGGCAAACAGGTGGACCTGTCGGACAGCCTGCGCACGCGCGTGGCCTCCAGCCTGGACGGGATTGCGGCCAAGTATTTCGACCAGGCGATGGAAGCGCACGTGACGTTCGGCCGCGCCCGGAGCTTTTTCACCTGCGACATCAACGTGCATGCCGGGCGCGGGCTGACGCTGCGAGGCGAGGGAGAGGCGGGCGACGCGAACGCCGCGTTCGACGACGCCGCCGAGCACATTGCCACCCGTCTGCGCCGCTACCGCCGCCGCGTGAACGACCATCACCGCTCGCTCGCCAGCCGCGAACGCCCGCAGACCGCGCGGGCGTATGTGCTGCGCGCCGAGCCGGAGAGCGACGGGGCGGGGCCGGAGGTCGAGGTCGCGTCCGCGGTCAACCCGACCTACGCGACGGTCATTGCGGAGAGCAGCACGGAAATCGCGTCGCTGAGCGTAGGCGACGCAGTGATGCGGATGGATTTGGCGGACCAGCCGGTGCTGATGTTCCGCAATTCGGCAACGGGGGCGTTCAACGTGGTCTATCGCCGGGCGGACGGGAATATCGGTTGGATCGATCCGGGGGCGGGCGGCTGATCGAAGCCCGCCGGTGAACGCGTAGCAACACCGCAGGATGGCGGCCGCGGCCGATGTCGCGTCGATGGTCGCATCGGCGCGGCTATCACGTGCGTCGGGCGACATCGCGGGGTCGCTCGCCTTGTTCCAGGCTGCTTCATTGCTGCAGCCCGCGCATACCGGTTTGCGGCTGGAAGCGGCGAGCGACCTTCTCAAGCTCGGTCGGACGGAGGAGGCGCAGGCCGAATATCGGCAAGCCTGCCTGCTGGCGCCTGCCCATCCCGGTCCACGGATCGGCCTGGGCCACTGCGCCCGCCGTGGCGGAGACCGGGCTGCGGCGCTGGCCCATTTTCAGGCTGCCTGCGATTGCGACCCGGATCATATCGGCGCGCGGTTGGAAGCTGCGGCCGAGCTGCTGGCGCTTGGCCGCATCGATGAATGCGCGGCGACCTATCGAGTTGTGCTGGCAGGGACGCCGGACCACGCGGGCGCCCGCCTCGGCCTGGCCAATTGTGCACGCAAGCGCGGGCACCTCAACGAGTCCTTGCAGTTGCATCGCGAGATCCTGCGGGCTGACCCCTCTCACCAATGGGCACGCCTGCAGGAAGCGGCCGACCTGCGTGACCTCGACCGGCTGGAGGATGCGCAGGTCGCGTATCGTGAAGCGCTCGCGAACAATCCAAGCGAGCATGGCGCGATGCTGGGGTTGGGCCAGTGCGCGCGACGTTTGGGCGATCGGGAAACGGCGCTGGCTTGGCACGGCAAGGCGGCGCGTGCGGCCCCGACAATTGCGTGGTGCCGGCTCGAGTGCGCGGTGGATTTACGCGAATTGGGGCGGGTGGACGACGCACTGGCGGAGCTGGATGCGGCATTGGCGATGCAGCCGGACGATCCGGTGGTCTGGATGAGTCTCGGGGCCACGCTGCGTGCGGCGAAGCGGCATCAGGATGCGCTGGCGGCGTTCACCAGAAGCGCGGAGCTGCAGCCGGGCAAGGCCGATCCGCTGCTGCAGATGGCGACGGAGGAACGTTCGCTCGGCCGGCAGGCAGCATGCGACCGCTTGCTTGCAGCCGCACGGATCGCCGAGCCGGACAACGCGGCCGTGCTGGTTGCCTTGGGCGAACAAGCGCGCATGGCCAACGACGTGCCTCTCATGAGTGAAATCTACCAGGCGGGTGTTGGGCTTCACCCCACTCATCTGGGATTGAATTTGGGCTATGCGGACGCGCTGGGCATGCAGGGCCGGCTGGCTGACGCGATTTCCCACCTGGCGGCGGCCGAACCGCTCTGCTCGAACCCTTTGATGATCGGCTTGAGGCGCCTGGCGCTGCTTCGCCGGGCGGGTTTCTGGCACGCGGCACAGGTTTTGGCGCGAAGCCTCGTCGAGGCCAATCCGCTGAGCTTCAACGCATGGATGGAACGCCTGGCCTGCGAGGAATTTGTGGGGTCGGATGCCGATATCGACGAATGCCTGTCCCGGGCGCCCGCCGCCACGCCGCGCGAGCGCAGCCGGCTCGCGCGCTGCCGGGCCAGGATAGAGGAAGACCAAGGCCAGTTTGCCGCTGCGTCGGACAGCTACGACGAGGCGGAGGCTCTGGACCCCGGCCAGGCCGAGACACATTTCCTGCGCACCCGTCTCGCGCTGACCACGCTGGATTTGGACAGAGCGCGCGCATCCTTGCGCGCCTACATGCAGGCCAATGCGATCACGACTCGGCTGCGCGGCCGTTCCGCGAACGCCAGCCAGACGCATTTCGGGCAATTGCTGGATGAGTTCAGCCTCGATGCGGCCGCGCTGCAGGCTACCCGGTCAGCGTGCGAGGCGCCCCCGCAGACCCGGATCGACAAGTTGCTGCGCGTCGTCGGCATGTATCCCGACAGCACTGCGGCAGCGCTGAGCGTGCTGCATGCGCTCGAGGCTGGCGGCTTCGTCACGAGCAGCGCTCGACCAACCGGCCCGAGCTTCATTCCGCGCTCAATCGTGCAGTTCTGGGACGATCCGGCGATCCCCGCCGACATCTCGGGCATGATGGCGAGTTGGCGGGAACTGCATCCGGATTGGGCGATGCAGGTGTTCAGCGACGTGTCGGCACGCGCGTTTCTCGAGCAGATTTTTGGCCCGGTCGCGGGCGCGATCTATGGGCGGATCGAAAGCCCGGCCCAGAAAGCGGACGTATTCCGCCTGGGCTATCTGGCACATATGGGTGGCGTGTATGCGGACGCCGACGATCGCTGCCACGCCCGGCTTGAGCGCGTGCTGCCGGCGGGTGCGGCCCTTGTGCTCTATCGCGAGGATTTCGGCACCATCGGCAACAACTTCATCGCCGCCTCTCCGCGCCATCCAATCATCATGCGCGCGTTCCGGCTGGCGCTCGGGTGCGTCGCCCGCGGCGACGGCGACCTGCTTTGGCTCTCGACCGGGCCCGGGTTGCTGACGCGCGCGTTCGCGCACGCGCTGGCCGCCGCGGGCGCGAACTGGCCGAGGGTGTTCGAGACAACAACGATCCTGCGCCGGCGGGAGCTGTTCGCCTGCGTAGCGATCCACTGCCAGACCGGCCACAAGGCGAGCGGGACGTATTGGGGGAACGCAGCGTTTGCGAGGCGAAAAGCCGGCGAGCGCATACCGGACAGTGCGCAAGAGGCCGGGGCAATACCGAACAGGACGTTCAGTGATGCCTGATAAAGAGGCCGGTTCGAGTTTGCGGCGGCAACATTTTTCTTGAAAGAGAGGCGGAAATCTGCCAATGCGTGAGGAGACTTATACCGGGAGATCGGCGTGTCAGGCACTCAGAGTTACGTCTACAACTTTACTGATCCTACGAATAACGCAGCTGACAGCCTGATCGTGACTGTTGATTCTACGGTGTCCAATACGACTGGCACTGGAAACAGCCAAACCGTCATGGACATTTCGGGCGTCATCAACGGAGTAACATTCGACTTCCCCGTATCGGGTGGCGGCGTCGGTCAGGGTGACGGCGTATACAACTTCGACAACGCCATTTTCACAGACACGAGTGGCACAACCGGAATCGGCGGGGGGACCGTCGATGGCATCGACAATTATGGTCTCGTTTTCACGGTCAATGGCGTCGAATACAACCTGTACGACAATGGCGGGAGCCTGGCCCTGCTGGCAGCCGTGCCTGGTCAGGGTTATACCGAAAATACGAATGTTACTAATCCGACGACAAACGCGCCCTGTTTCTGTGCCGGCACGATGATCAGCACCGCTTCAGGCGAGATCGCCGTCGAAGCATTGGCCATCGGTGACACGGTCACCACGGTTGACGGCACGCAGAAGACAATCCGCTGGATCGGCCGCCGCGCCGTCGCCACGCGCTTCGCAGACCCTCTCACCGCGATGCCCATTCGCATCCAAGCCGGCGCGCTCGCCGACAGCATGCCGGTGCGCGACAGCCTGATGTCCCCCTGCCACGCGGTGCTGGTGGATGGCATTCTGGCGCAGGCCGGCGCGCTGGTGAACGGCACCTCCATCGTGCGCGAGATGGCGATGCCGGAGACCTTCACGTACTATCATATCGAACTCGAAGATCACGCGCTGATCGTCGCGGACGGCATCGCGTCGGAAACCTTCGTGGACAACACCGACCGCATGGGCTTCGACAACTGGGAAGAGCATTGCGCGATGTTCGGCGAGTCCGTCGAGATCGTCGAAATGGCCTACCCGCGCGCCAAGTCGGCCCGCCAGGTCCCGGCCTCCATCCGCGCGCGCCTCGCCGCACGGGCGAGCGCACCGGTCGCCGTCGCCGCCTGACCTTCGCTACCACTGTAACGACATGTCGGCCGGCCCTCGCACGAGGGCCGGCCGATTTCGTTTCAATCAGTCTGCCACGGGTTCGCCTGCCATCGTGTGTAGCCCTGCGCGCGTAACTGGCAAGCGGGACACGTGCCGCAGCCATAGCCCCAGGCGTGCAACGTCGTCCGGTCTCCCAGATAACAACTGTGCGTGTCGCGCACGATAATTTCCAGAATGCCCATCGCATCCGCCATCGCCCAAGTGGCTGCCTTGTCGATCCACATCAGCGGCGTCTGCAGCACAAAGCGCCGTTGCATGCCGAGATTGAGCGCCACCTGCATCGCCTTGATCGTGTCGTCCCGGCAATCCGGGTAGCCGGAAAAATCCGTCTCGCACATGCCGCCCACGATCACACGCAGATCGCGGCGCCACGCCAAGGCGGCGGCGTAGGTGAAGAATAGGATGTTCCGCCCGGGCACGAATGTATTCGGTAGCCCTTCCTCGCCCATGGCGATTTCCACGTCGCTCGTCAGCGCGGTCTCCCCCAGGGCGGCCATGCTGGCGCGCAGATCGATCAGGTAATCGGGTCCCAGCCGGCCGGGCCAGCGTGCGTCGAGCGCCGCACGGATCGGTGGCCGGCAGTCGAGCTCGATGCGGTGGCGCTGGCCGTAATCGAAGCCGAGCGTCTCCACCCATTCGTAGCGGTCGAGCGCCCAGGCGAGGCAGGTTGTGCTGTCCTGGCCGCCGGAGAAGAGGACAAGCGCGCGGTCCATTCGGCCACTCCGTCGGTTGGGGCGGGCCGTGTGCGGCCCTATCTGGACGCAGTATGAACCTGGACTTCTCCGAGGACGAAATCCAACGCTACGCCCGCCACATCCTGTTGGGCGAGGTGGGCGGCACGGGGCAGGCCAGGCTGCGGCAGGCGCGGGTGCTGATCGTGGGTGCGGGCGGCTTGGGCTCGCCGCTGGCGCTATATCTGGCGGCCGCCGGCGTCGGCACGATCGGGGTGGCTGACGACGACCGGGTGGAGCTCTCCAACCTGCAGCGCCAGGTGGCGCACACGACGGATCGCGTCGGCATGGGCAAGGCGGCGTCGGCGCGCGCGGCGATGGGCGCGCTCAACCCGCATGTGAAGGTGCACGCGCACGATGTGCAGGTGGATGAGGCAACGGCGCCGGGCTTGCTCGCGCAGTACGACATCGTGTGCGACGGCACCGACAATTTTGCCGCGCGCTTCGCGATCGCGGACGCGGCCTGGCGCGCCGGGCGCACGCTGGTCTCCGCCGCGGTGCTGCGCTTCGAGGGGCAGCTTTCGACATTCCGGCCGGGGCACGGCCCGACTGGCGCGCCGCATCCGTGTTACCGCTGCCTGTATCCCGAACCGCCGCCGCCGGGCCTGGTGCCGAGCTGTGCGCAGGCCGGCGTGATGGGCCCGGTTACCGGCGTGATGGGCACGTTGCAGGCGACCGAGGTGCTCAAGGAGATCCTGGGCATCGGCGAAAGCCTGGCAGGGCGCCTGCTGGTGTGGGATGCGCTGGCCATGCGCTTCCGCACGATCGGCCTGCCGGCGGACCCGAAT
The DNA here is from genome assembly GCA_963848205.1 of uncultured Alphaproteobacteria bacterium. Lineage (GTDB taxonomy): Bacteria > Pseudomonadota > Alphaproteobacteria > Acetobacterales > Acetobacteraceae > BOG-908. Next base: position 197,277 of record CAWKCV010000006.1, read on the forward strand.
TGCGCATTCTGCGGCGCATAGCCGAGATGCTGCGAAAGCGTGTAGTCTGGATGGCTTGACGCCGGTGCGAACGCGCGGCCTACCCGATCACTGCAAGCTTTGATGAAGGACACCCCGATGGGCGAGACCACCCACCCCGACGGCCCCGCGCTGGGTATTTTGCTGATCGCCGGCACCCATGAGCGCGCGCAATACGCGTTCATGCTGGCCTCGGCCGCTGCCGCGCTGGGTCGCCGCGTGACCCTGTTCGCCACCAATCATGGCTGCCGCGCCCTGCGCGACGACTGGTCCGAGCTCGACGATGTAGGCCGCGACGCGGTGGTGCGAAGGCGCGGCGTCGCGGGCCTGGGCGAGCTGCGGGATTCGGCGCGCGAGCTGGGCGTGCGGCTGATCGCGTGCGAGGCTGGGTTGACGGCCGAAGGGATCGACCCCGCGACATTGCAGGAAGGTGTGGAAGTGGCCGGCATCGCGACGTTCCTCGAAGCGGTCGGCACGGGGCAGATGATCTCGCTGTGATCCGGCGTCGTCTCATGGCCGTGTGGCGAACGCTGGCGGCCGTGGCGTGGCTCGGCGCCGGCCCTGCCTGGGCGCAGAGCAGCCCCCCCCCGGCCAGCACACTGCCTGCGCATGGCACGGCCAAGACCCACACCCACCCGGCGGTGAAACACACGGCGGGCAGCAAGGCCGCGCCGGCTTCCGTCAAGACGACAAAGCACGTGCCGGTGGTGGCGCCGCGCCATGCCGGGCCGCCGCGTCATTCCACGCCGACGACAGCTGCGGCGAGCAAGCGCCCGCTGGTCAGGCCGCCTCTCAAGAAGCCGGTGGTGTCCGCTGTGGCAAAGCCTCCGGCCGGCGCACCTTCTGTGCCGCCCAAGCCGGCGCCGCCCCCGGTTCCGGCCAATGTGGGCACCAATACCGGCTTGCCATTGCCGCGCTATGCCTCGCTGAAGAGCGACGACGTGAACATGCGCGTGGGGCCAGCCGAGCGGTATCCGACGATCTGGACATATCAGCGGCGCGAGTTGCCGGTGCGCATCGAGCGCGAGTTCGACATCTGGCGCCTGGTCGAGGACATGGACGGGGTGAAGGGCTGGGTGCATCAGGCAACGCTGACCGGCCGGCGCACGTTCGTGCTGACTGGCACGGAGGATCGCACCTTGCGCGCGGATGCCAGCGACACTGCCGACGCTGTCGCCACGCTCAAGCCCGGTGTCGTCGGCCGCATCAAATCCTGCGCCGCAAAAAGCCAATGGTGCCAAGTCCAAGTCCAGGACTACCGCGGCTGGCTAAAACGCACCGACTTCTGGGGCACCGACCAAAACGAACCCGTAGCCCCCTAAAGGACAAAAGTTTTTTGGTCCTTTTCCAAAAAAGGACTGCTTCCTTCCTTTCTCCTCGCGAGGCCACAATGCAAAGCAAAACCCTTTGTCTGAGTTTGGCCCTCCTCTCCACCCCGGCCGCCGCCGCCGAGTTCACCCTCCCCCAAGTGCTGGCCTACCCGTTCATCTCGGAAACGACCGCATCCCAAAAGGGGGATCGCGTGGCGTGGATACGCGACGTGCGCGGGGCCAGGAATGTGTGGGTGGCGCAAGCGCCCGGGAACGTGCCGCACGCGCTGACGCAGGCCACCGAGGATGACGGCCAGGAGCTGAGCCAGCTCACCTTCTCGCCGGATGGCAACAGCCTGCTGTATGTGCGTGGCGGCGACCATGATCAGAACTGGCCGGCTGCTGGCGATCTGGCGCCGAACCCGGCCGATGCCGTGATGCAGCCGATAATCGGCATCTGGCTGGCCGATCTTGCAGGAAATGCGCCGCCGCACCGGCTGGCCGATGGCGACTCGCCGGCGATTTCAGCGAACGGCACCATCGCCTACGTGCACGACCATCAGATATGGACGGTCGCGCGCGACGGCGGCAATCCGCATCGGCTGTTCTTCGACCGTGGGCACGATGGCGCGCCGGTATTCTCGCCCGATGGCACCAGGCTTGCGTTCGTCTCCGATCGTGGCGACCACGCCTTTGTCGGCATCTATTCGGGGCCCGACAGACCGGTCCTGTTCATGTCGCCCTCGACCGGGCACGACGATACGCCGATCTGGTCGCCGGACGGCAAGCGGCTCGCCTTCGTTCGCCAGCCTGCTTCGGGGGTGGTGACAAATCTCTGGTCCGCGCCGGCGATGCGCCCCTGGTCGGTGATGGTGGCCGATGCCGCCACTGGAAAGGCGAGTGCCGCGTGGCATGCGCCGGACACGAAGCGGGGCGCGCTTGCGTTCACGGGTGACGCGCTGCGCTATTGGGCCGCGAACGACACGCTGGTTCTGCTCGCGACGCTGGATGGCTGGCCGCATCTCTATGCACTCGCGGCGGGCGGTGGCGAGCCGCGGATTCTGACGCCGGGCGCCTTCATGGTGGAGCAGACGCAGCTGACACCCGACCGCAATACCATCGTCTATACGGCCAATACCGGACCGGACGGACGCGACTTGGAGCGCCGTCATCTGTTCCAGGTCGCGCTGTCGGGCACACCGCCCGTGCAGCTCACCAGTGGACAGGGCATCGAGGCCGATCCTGCCGCGATGTTGCACCAGGTGGCGTTCGTAACGGCCACCGCGCAGATCCCGCCGCAGCTCGACATTCTGCAGGACGGTTCGAAATCGCCCGTGCCGGTCGCGGGCCAGGAGGTGCCGGCGGAGTTTCCGGCGTCGCAGCTGATCACGCCCGTGCCGGTCAATTTCCGCGCGGCGGACGGCCTGCTGGTGCATGCCGACCTGTTCCGGGCGGCAGGCGACACGCGGCAGCCGGCAGTCGTGTTCGTGCATGGCGGGCCGATCCGCCAGATGCTGCTCGGCTGGCACTACATGGACTATTACGCCAACGCCTACGCGGTGAACCAGTATCTGGCGGCACACGGTTTCACCGTGCTGGCGGTGAATTACCGGCTGGGCGTCGGCTATGGCCAGGATTACCTCGAGCCCGCCCACGCCGGCGCGGAAGGTGCGGCCGAATACCAGGACGTGCAGGCGGCGGCGGCGTATCTGCGCACGCGGCCCGACGTGGATGGTGCGCGTATCGGGATCTGGGGCGGGTCGTACGGCGGCTATCTCACCGCGATGGCGCTGGCGCGTGATTTGCAAACCTTCAAAGCGGGTGTGGACATTCACGGTGTGCATGACTGGCGCGGCGAGTTCGACCCGGACCTGGTGCAGAAGCTCAAAGCGTCCGACCCCGATGCTTACGCGGCTGCGGCGAAACAAGCGTATCAGTCATCGCCTGTTGCAGCGATCGACACCTGGCGCTCGCCGGTGCTGCTGATCCAGGGCGACGACGACCGCAATGTGCATTTCAGTCAGACCGTGGACTTGGCAGGGCTTTTGCGCACGCGGCCGGTTGCGGTCGAGGAGTTCGTGTTGCCGAACGAGGTGCATGATTTCCGGCGCGCCGCGAGCTGGGCGGCGGTGGACGAGGCGACGGTGCGGTTTTTCGAAAGGAAGTTGAAGTAGGGAGGGCTTCTTTTCTGAGTGTCTGTTTCAAAAATCGTTCTGGCGGGTCAGTTGGCGTCACGCGAGAGCGTGCATGCGCGCGAAGGTTTGCGAGCACCGGAGTGCCACACATCGCCGTCAAATGGCCGCCATGACGACTTTACGAACGGACACTGAAGAAAAGAAGCAAAGGGAAGAAAAGAAGCAAATGACTTTCGATCCGCTTTCGCGAGCGCTCGGCGACTATCCTGGGTCGCCACGCTGTACGTAGAACTTGCCCGTTGAATAGCTGACCCAGACGCGGCCGCGTTTCAGGAACGCCATGCCGAGCAGCCCGTCGCCGCCCTCGTTCATCCGGCCGTTATTGACGATCACCGCGCGCGCGTCGCCATACACCTGGCCCGCTACTTCGAGGCGCGGGAAAATATGGAACCAGGCGGAAAACGCACGGTCGTTCATGCCGCGGCCATGCATCGGCCGGCTTTCTTCCAGCATCTCGGGGCTGACACCTGCGCGTGCGGCCGCACGCGTGGAGACCACCAGCCCGGGCGATCCGGTATCGAGCATGAGATCTACTCCAACGCCGTCGAGTTTGACCGGCAGCGTCACGTGGCGCGACGGCTGCACCGCCATGTCGGCGCCGCTCGCCTCGCTCGGCCAGTCGGGTTTGACCTCGCTGCAATCGGTCACTTTCCAAAACCCGATCTGCCGGTGCGGGATGTCGATATCGAGGTCGTAGTGCGAAACGATATCTGCGCCGATCAGCCCGCCAATGGCCGAGCCGTCTGCCAGCCGCTCGTGAAAGGCCGAGACAGGAAAGGAATGGTTCCTGAATGCCAGGCCGCCCAGCGTCACGAGTTTGGTCTGCGCGATATAGAGGTGGCTCTCCTGCCCGCCCACGCCGAACACATCGGTCGTATGATCGAAATCGCGCAGCAGGCTCAGCGCATTCGCGGTGTCTTCCGAAAGGCTCGTGATCCCGGCGCCGGTATCGATGAACATCATCCGCGACTCGCCCTCGATCGTTACGGGAACAAAAATGCGTTCGTTCCATAACGTGATCGGGAGCTGCGCCACGCGCTTCATGTCGCATTCGGCATGCGCATGAGCGGCGCAGAGAAGAGCAAGCAAAAAAGTAAGACGATTTATTCAGGCCAGGCTCCGGGCGCGTGGGAGGAGCCTAGCCTGAATGGGGAAGGAAGGAAGCAGTCCTTTTTTGAAAAAAGGACCAAAAAACTTTTGCTACTTTTGCGCGTGGCTTTCCGAGGATACCGGCTGGAAGGCGTGGTCGAACACCCAGTCGGCGACACGGTGGCCTTCGGCCACGCCCTGATCGGCGTCGAACTGCCAGTGCACGCCGATATAGATGCGGCTTTCGGCGTTCTCCTTCTCGGCATCCGTCAGGCTGGCGTAGTAACGCGGACGGAACGGCATCAGCTTGCCGGTATCGCTGCGGTTCAGGCCGTTAAATTCATCGGAGATGAAGATGAACGGTGTCGAATCCGGGTAATAGTGACGCAGGATTTCGAACAATGCACCGCCGAATGTCGCGTGGCCGGATACGTAGGCGGGGAATGGCGGCGTGAAGTTCGGCCCATGCGTGTTCGTCGCCTGCCCGCCGAGCGGATACCATGTCGGGTTTGATGTCGTGTTCGGATTGCCGCCCTGATCAGGCGAACGAATTCCGGTCACCGGGCGCCAGAACTGGTAGAACCATTTCGTCTCCCAGGCGGAGATGCCGGCATCTCCCAGCGCGGTATTGATCAACGCGAACATCCGGCCGACTTCGGCCACGTCGCCCACGCCCTTCTGCAATATCAGTTGGCGGGCAATCTGATTGTAGAGGCGCGGCGGCGCACACAATGACGGCGTACCGTCATACGTCCAGAAGATACCTTCGAACGTTTGCTCCTTTGTCCGTACCGTCGGCGTGCCGAACGAGGGATCGCCTCCCAAGCTCTCGACCTGCTGGAATGCGGTCGTATAGCTCGTGTCGGTCAGCGCCGGTGGCGGCGGCGCGCGGAACTGGTTGCTGGCTGTCATGGTGAAAGGCTTCACCTGGCCCCAGTAAGCGCCGAGATAGATGTTGAGGTTGCTGACCGGATCGGGCGACCAGTGACCGACGCCACCGATGGGTGTGAACGGCCCGCCGATCACCGGTTCGACATAGTTCGATCCATCGTTGCTGCGCAATGCGATGATCGCCGCCGCCGATGCCTTGCCCAGTTTCTCTCCGGCCGACAAAGCAGCATGCGTGCCCTGGATGAACGCGGTATCGTAGTCGAAAATAAAGTCCAGGCGCGGCTTCTGCGAGGGATACAGATATACCAGCGCGTCGTGCGCCGCCTGTGCAATCGCGTAATCGATCGATACTTCGCCATACACCGGTGCGACGCCCGCATAGCTCTTGTAGCGCTGGGTGACGGCGTTTTCCGCTTCGAAGGCGGCAATATTGGCAATCGCCAATGCGCGGCTCGTGCGATGCGGGCCGAACTGCTCGCCGAACAGGCGCAGCTCATGCTTGCCGACCGGCGTGTGGTCGATCGCCGTCGTGTCCAGGCCGACCTGATTCCACATCAGCAGGCGCTCGAGCGTGTCGTAAGGCTTAGCCGGCGGTTTGAAGTTGCTGTAGTTCGCTTCGTTCTGCGCAGGCCTTACGCGCAACAGATCCGAAAGCTGGGCGGAGCTCGACGCTTCGAGTGTCGGCGACGCGGTTGCGGAGCCAGCCATTCCCAAAGCCAGCGCAGCAGCGCACAGGCCGTATTTGAGCGATCGCATGGGACGTTTCCTCTAATTTCAAGATTGGTTCGCCACAAACGCATACGCATTATTTGCGGGAACTACAAATGGAAATGAGCTTCGAGACGAGTTCTCATCTCGCCCTTTCAGGACGCGACCTCTCGAGCATACACGTGGCCCGCGAAAAGGACTGTGCAGATTTCCTTGCCCGGTTGAAAAAGCAGCTCTGACAGAGGCAGAATAGACGAAGCAGTTTACTCAGGTATTACACACGATCACAACGTTGTTACTTCGTTTTGATCTGCTGCCCGATCGGTTGCCGCAGGGCCGTCGATATCACGTCCGCCATCGCGTGGGCGAGACATGCGTAGCCGCGGTTGTTCATGTGAAATCCATCCACCGCGATGAACTCCTCATACGGCACGCCCGCGGCCGCCCACCGATCCATCAACAGGCCGCGCGAGAACAGGTTGACGTTCGTCACCCGCGCGATGTCGCGCAATGTCTCATCCATCAAGGCATGTTCGGGGGCGGCCAGGATGCGCGGACTGCGCTGGTTGTCCATCAGCATCACGTCCGCACCCGCCGCCTTCAGCTTGGATATGCCTTCGATGACAAGCTGGCGGAACAGGGTGGGCGACTCGTCGTGCACCGCCCCGTTCGCGCCGACCTGCCAGATGACAAGTTGCGGGTGGATCGCCAATACGTCCTGGTCGAGCCTGGCCAGCTCCTGCGGGGCGTCCTGGCCACCGATGCCGCGATTGATGAAAGCGAAGTCGGCCTTTGGCAGATCCTCGTTGAGCTCCTTCTGCAGCAAGGCAGGGTAGGAATGAGCGATGTCGGTCGCCATCCAGCCGCGTGTGGAGGAGGAGCCGAGAGCCACCGCGATCAGTGGTTGGTTGGTGGCCAGTGCCGCCCTTGTGTGCGGCAGCAATGGTATGGGCAGGTCGCCGGCGGGCGGGCAATCTTGCGCGGCGGCGATGCCAAGTCCGCCGAGCAGCATGAGTGCCGGCGCGCACAGCAAGCGCGCCAGCCGGCCAGGCACGCCGCATGCCATGCTCAGGTCGCGGTGCCGCCCACCGTCAAGCCGCGGATTTTCAGCGTCGGCTGGCCGACGCCCACCGGTACGCCCTGGCCATTTTTGCCGCAGGTGCCGATGCCGGGGTCGAGCTCCATGTCGCCGCCAATCATCTCGACCTTGGTCAGGCTGTCCGGACCGTTGCCGATCAGGGTGGCGCCTTTCACCGGCGCAGTCACCCGGCCATCCTCGATGAGATAGGCCTCGCTGGCCGAGAACACGAACTTGCCGCTGGTGATGTCCACCTGGCCGCCGCCGAAATTGACCGCATACAGGCCGCGTTTCACCGAGGCGATCATCTCGTCCTTGTGGTGGGTGCCGCCCAGCATCACCGTGTTGGTCATGCGCGGCATCGGCGTGTGCGCGTAGCTCTCGCGGCGGCCGTTGCCGGTCGGGCGCACGCCCATCAGTCGCGCGTTCAGGCGGTCCTGCAGGTAGCCGGTGAGGATGCCGTCCTCGATCAGCACGGTGCGGTTGGTCGGCGTGCCCTCGTCGTCCACCGTCAGCGAGCCGCGCCGGTCCGGCAGGGTGCCGTCATCGACAACGGTCACGCCCGGGCTGGCCACGCGCTGGCCCATCAGCCCGGCAAACGCGCTGGTCTTCTTGCGATTGAAGTCGCCTTCCAGCCCATGCCCGATCGCCTCGTGCAGCAGAATGCCGGGCCACCCGGCGCCCAGCACCACCTCCATCTCGCCGGCGGGGGCGGGCACGGAGTCGAGCTTCAATACGGCCTGGCGCAAGGCCTCATCCACCGCCGCCCGCCAGGTCGTGGGCGAGAGCATGCGGTCGAAGCCCTCGCGCCCGCCCAGACCGTGCGTGCCGGATTCGCGCTTGCCGTCGCGTTCGACGACCACGCTGACGTTCAGCCGCACCAGCGGCCGCAGATCGGCCACACGCGCGCCATCGGCACGGATGATCTGCACCGCCTGCCATTCGCCATGCAGCCCGGCCATCACCTGCACCACCCGGCTGTCTTTGGCGCGCGCATAGGCGTCGATCTCGCTCAGCACGGCGGCACGGCCGGCAAACCCGTCCTGAGTGATGGGTGACGCATCCGAATAGAGCCGAGCATTGGTGCCGCCGGGTGCCGCACTCGCCACGCCGGCGCGGCCACCGCGCACGGCGCCCACGGTCACGGCGGCGCGCTTGAGGGCCGCGTCGGACAGCTCGCCGGCATGGGCGTAACCGGTCTCCTCGCCCAACACCGCGCGCAGGCCGAAGCCCATCGTGCTGTCGTAATTGGCGGTGCGGATGCGGCCATCATCGAGGCTGAGGCTTTCGCTTTCGCGATACTCCAGGAACAACTCGCCATCGTCGATTCCGGCGAGGGCTTCGGCAGTGATGCGCTCCGCCTCTGCGCGGTCCAGCGTGGCGCCGGCGCGGTGGAAGAAGAGGTCGTCCGTGGTGGCCAACGCCGACATGCTGAAATCCTATGGGTTCGCGACGCGATAGGCGCCACGCAAAGAGTGAACGGTGGCCAGGGCCGCGCCGAGCAGCAGCACCGCATTGGCTTGGTGAGCAGCGGCGAGCGGAATCGCCACCACGCTGAGCAGGGTCGCCACGCCAAGGGCATATTGCACCAGCACGAACGCGCCCATGCACACCAGCGCGACGCGTGCGCCCTGCGGCAGGCGCGCCCAATGCGCGGGCAACAAAGCACAGGCCAACGTCGCCACTGTCGCGAGTGCGGCGAGGCTCGCCAGCAGACGATGGTCGAACTGCACCGCGATGATGTTCTCGGTCAGATTGCGCCACCAGGGATGCAGGCTGGCCCAGCCCTGCGGCACCAGGCGGCCATCCATGAGCGGAAAGCTGTTGTAGGTCAGCCCCGCATGGAGCCCGGCGGTAAATCCGCCGGCCACGATTGCCAGGCCGACCAGCACGCTTGCCGCGAGCGCCAGGCGGCGGACGGTGGCACCGCCGGCGACCGGCTGCGGCTCGGGCCGCGAGGTGGACATCGCCGTCCACAGCACGGCGGAAAACAGCAGCAGCGCCAGGCACAGATGCGCGACGAGCCGGTAGGCGTCGACGGCGGTGCTGTCGGCGAAGAAGCCGGAGGCGACCATGAACCAGCCGACGGCGCCCTGCAGGCCGCCCAGCACGAACAGGCCAGCCAGGCGTGGCACCATGCGGCGCGGAATGTCACCGGCGACGGCAAACCAGATGAGCGGCAGCAGGAACACCACGCCGATCAGCCGGCCCCAGGCACGGTGCGTCCATTCGAGCCAGAAAATGCTGCGGAAGCCGGCGAGGTCCATGCCGGGATGCAACAGTGCGTATTGCGGTATCTGCTTGTAGGCTGCGAACAGCCGTTCCCATTCATGGGTGCTGAGCGGTGGCAAGGCGCCCGAAAGCGGCGCCCATTCCATGATCGACAGGCCCGAGCCGGTCAGGCGTGTGGCGCCGCCGAGCACCACCATGCCGAAGATCATGAAGGCGACGGCAAACAGCCAGGCGGAGACGCGCGCCCGCCGGCGGCGCTCCTGCGCCGTGCGAAGATCGGGGAAACTATGTGCGTCGAACGGCATCGTCTCAGGCTAATATCCGGGGTGAAGGGTGCCAAGCCAAATTGCGGCCGCGCTTTCCTGTCACTACCGCAAGGTGCTACCGCCAGCACCCCATGCAAGCCCCGACATCTCCGCCGCTGCTCTCCGTCGTCGTGCCGGTGCGCAACGAAGCCGCCAACATCGCGCCGCTGATCGCCGAAATTCGCGCGAGCCTGGCCGGCATCGCCCACGAGATCGTCTATGTAGACGACGGCAGCACGGACGAGACCGCCGCCATCCTCCGCGCCGAAGCACAGGCGGCACCGCTCATCGTGCGGCGGCACCGCACCGGCTGCGGGCAGAGTGCGGCGATCATCACCGGGGTGCGCGCGGCGTCGGGCACCTGGATCGCGACGCTCGACGGCGACGGCCAGAACGACCCCGCCGACATCCCTGCTTTGTTCGCGCGGGCCCAGACGCTGCCGGCCACCACGCTGGTCGCCGGCCACCGCACCCAGCGACGCGATACGCGCATCAAGCGGGCGACGTCGCGTGCCGCCAACGCCATCCGCGCGCGCATGCTGGGCGACGCCACGCCGGACACCGGTTGCGGGCTGAAACTGTTCCGTCGCGCCGATTTCCTCGAACTGCCGGCTTTCGACCACATGCACCGTTTCCTGCCGGCCTTGTTCATCCGCGCCGGCGGTCAGGTGGTCAGCGTGCCGGTGGCGCATCGGCCGCGCACGAGGGGGGCCAGCAAATACGGCACGCTGGACCGGTTGTGGGTGGGGATTTTCGATCTGGTGGGCGTGGCGTGGTTGCAGCGGCGGGGGACGCGGCCGGTGGTGGAGGAAGGCCTTCTTTTCTGAAAAAGGACACAAGAGACTTGGTGGCGTGCAATCACGCGGCATGGAACGAATAAGTCGAATTCGGTCGAGGGGAAGGAAGATACCTGCCCGACAGCGGGGCAAAAAGTCTTTTGGTCCTTTTTTTCAAAAAAGGACTGCTTCAGCTAACACCCCGCAATGAACCCCAGCGAGTCCCTCTCCCGCACCATCGATCTCGAACAGCAAGGCCTCAGCGCGCTAAAAGCCGCCCTTTCGGAAGGGCTGGCCGACAAATTCGCCCGGGCCGCGGACGCTATCCTGCAGGCGACAGGCACGGTGATCGTCACCGGCATGGGCAAATCCGGTCATGTCGGCCGCAAGATCGCGGCAACTCTGGCCTCGACCGGCACGCCCAGCCATTTCGTCCATCCCGCGGAAGCCAGCCACGGCGACCTCGGCGTCATCCGCGAGACCGACGTGGTGCTGGCGCTATCCTGGTCAGGCGAGACGCCGGAACTGGCCGATATCGTGGATTATGCGCGACGTTTCGGCGTGCCGCTGATCGCCATCACCTCGAATGCGCAGAGCGCGCTCGGCCACGCGGCGACGATCTGCCTGGCGTTGCCCACCAGCCAGGAGGCCTGCCCGAACGGCCTGGCACCGACCACAAGCACCACGATGCAGCTCGTCGCCGGTGATGCGCTGGCGATCCTGCTGCTGGAACAGCGCAATTTTTCAGCGCGTGATTTCAGCCAGTTCCACCCTGGCGGCAAGCTGGGAGCGCGGCTGCGGCGGGTAGGCGACCTGATGCATACTGGCGACGCGCTGCCATTGGTCGGCGAGCACGCAACGTTGTCCGATGGCATTGTGGAAATGACCTCCAAACGCTTCGGCATCGCCGGCGTCGTCGACGCGCAGGGTCAACTTGTGGGCGCGCTGACCGACGGCGATTTGCGGCGGGCGTTCAAGGCCGGCTTTTCGGACCGGCCGATCCACGAGGCGATGGGACGGCGGCCTTATACCTTGCCGGCGGATGCGCTGGCGGCCGAGGCTTTGGCGGTGATGAACGACGCGCGGATTACCTGCATTTTTGTGGTCGACGGGGCGCGGCCGTTGGGATTGGTGCATATTCACGATTTGCTGCGGGTTGGGGCGGTTTGAAGGAAGGCCTTCCTTTCTGAAGAAGAGAAGCAAAAGACTTTTGGATGGACTGTCGCGTGCTCCTCGGTCGGCGGACGCTTAGCCGATCCCTCTGCCACGACCGATGACGCTTCCGCCGAAGCGGGCCCTCAAATCGTCGATTGCACCCTGGCGCGCCCGCCTGCGGGCGGCATCCGGATCGGCCAGATCGCCGCGATCGGCGGCCGCGATCGGCGCCAGGCCTGAAGCGCCGATGCCGATCAGGCGGAACGCGGTGCCGTCGGCTTCGCGCGCGAGCAGCGTGCGCGCGGCCTCGAACAGCGTATCGGGCAAGGCGGTGGGCTGCGGCAGGCGTTGCGTGCGCGTGCGTGAGGCGAAACGCGCTGTTTTCAGTTTCAGCACCACGCCGCATGCCGCGAACCCGGCTTCGCGCAGCCGCTCGGCCAGCCGTTCCGTCACCCGCCACAACTGACGCTCCAGATCGTCGCGCGCGCTCAGATCGGTGCCGAACGTGGTCTCCGCACTGATCGATTTCGCCTCCCGGACAGGATCGACCGGTCGCGCATCCTCGCCGCGGGCACGTGCGGCCAGCGCCACGCCCTCATCGCCCAGAAGCTCGCGCGCGCCGCGGTCGCTCAACGCCTGGAGCTGGCCCACCTGGGTGAGCCCCAGCGCGCCAAGCCGCTTCTCAAGCGCGGGCCCGACGCCGGGCAATATCCCCACGCTCTCGCCTGCCAGAACACCGGCGGCTTCGCGGCCGAGCACGGCGAAACCGCGCGGCTTGTCGCGCCCTGCCGCGAGCTTTGCCAGCAGCCGGTTGCGCGCCAGCCCGATGCTGACCGTCACCCCGAGGCGGACTTCCACATCGCGGGCGAGGCGCGCCAGCATGACCGCGGGCGGCGCCTTGTGCAGCGCCTGGGTGCCGGAGAGGTCCAGCGCCGCCTCATCGATGGAGAGCGGCTGCACGAGCGGCGTCAGTTGCCGCATCATCGTGCGTATCGTCCGGCCGGCCTCGGCGTAGGCGGCCATGTCCGGCTTGATCACCACTGCATCGGGGCAGAGGCGGCGCGCGGTGAACATAGGCATCGCGCTGTGCACGCCGGAGAGGCGGGCGATGTAGCAGGCGGTGGTGACCACGCCGCGCGTGCCGCCGCCGACGATGACGGGGCGGTCCGCCAGCTCCGGCCGGCGGGCCTTTTCCACGCTGGCGTAGAAGGCGTCGCAATCGACGTGCGCCACGGCGAGCTCGAACAGTTCAGGATGGCGCAGCACGCGCACCGAGCCACAGCCGGGGCAAGGCGGCTGGACGCCGGTCAGGAAACAGTCGCGGCAAACGCTCTCCACGCCGGCAGAAAGCACGCCAGGCGCCGCGAACAGAAGCGGAATCCGTGAACGTGCCCTTCCTTTCGGCAGTCAGTTTGGGCACCAAAGGCGCATGAACCGTCTCGTGATCGGCAATCGCCGCTATTCCTCCTGGTCGATGCGCGGCTGGCTGCCGGTGCAGCTTGCAGGGTTGGACGCCGAAATCGTCGTGATCCCCATGCAGGCGGGCGAGACGGCCGCCATCAAGCAGGCGACGCCGGCCGGGCTGGTGCCCTATCTCGAGCATGACGGCGCGCGTGTGTGGGAAAGCCTGGCGATCTGCGAATATTGCGCCGAGCACACACCGGCGCTGTGGCCGGCCGATCGCGTCGCGCGCGCCCATGCACGCGCGATCGCCGCCGAAATGCATGCCGGTTTTCGCGGGCTGCGCATGGCCATGCCGATGAATCTCGGCCGGCCCGATTATGCCGGGCGTGGCCGGACGCCCGACTGCCTCGCCGACGTCGCGCGCATCGAGGCGATCTGGTCCGAGGCACGCACCCGTTTTGGCCAGGGCGGCCCGTATCTGTTCGGCGCCGAATTGACTGCCGCCGACGCAATGTATGCGCCGGTCGTCGCGCGGTTGCTGACCTACGCACCTGCTTTGTCGGACGCCAGCCGGGAATATTGCGCGGCGGTGCGCGCGCATCCTCTGGTGGACCGCTGGTATCGGGAGGCCGCATCCGAGCCGGCCGCGTGGAACCTGGCAAAATACGAGGAGCTTGCATCCTAGGCGGGCCGGTCGCCGTCGTTCTGCCGCCGCGCGAAGGATTCGGGCCGCAAGCGGTGGGCGCGATCGGCCTCCTGGTTCACCGATTGGCGGAAGCTGACGACGTGATCGTCGGCGAAGCTGGCCGCTTCCCTCCGTTTGCCGGCCGACGCTTCTTCGCTGCCGCCCGTCCGTTTTGGCCGCTATTCGGCCGCGCTGACCGCTACGGCGCGGGTGTGGTGCAAACTCTACGCCGGCTTCGCCCCGCGCTGGTGGAGGTGCACAACCGGCCTGGCATCGCCGCCCGCGTGGCGCGCGCCCTCCCCCACACGCCGACAATGCTGTTCGTGCACAACGATCCGCAGGCCATGCGGGGTGCCAAAGCACCTGCCGAGCGCGCTGGCCTGCTACGGAGGATGCGCATCGTGTGCGTCTCCGAGTATCTGGCGCGCCGGTTCATGGAAAAGGTGGATTCCGGCGCCGAGCCTGCCTGGGTCTTACCGAACGCGCTCGATCTGTCGGCACTGCCCGCGCGCTTGCCGGCCGATGCGCGCGAGAAGACCATCCTGTTTGCCGGCCGGACCGTGGCCGACAAAGGTGCGGACGCCTTCGTGCGCGCCTGCGCCGCCGTTCTGCCCAGCCTGCCGGGCTGGCGCGCGGAGATCATCGGCGCCGATCGCTTCTGGCCAGGCAGTACGGCCACGCCGTTCGAGCGCACGCTGGCTGAGGCGGCGGCCACCGCCGGCGTGGCACTCCGCGGATACCGCCCGCACGCGGACGTCCTGCAGGCGATGGCGCGCGCGGCCATCGTCGTGGTGCCGAGCCGATGGGCCGAGCCGTTCGGCCTGACCGCTCTGGAGGCGATGGCGAGCGGCGCGGCATTGGTCTGCAGCCGGCGCGGTGGCCTGCCCGAAGTGGCTGGAGAGGCCGCCTTCTATGCCGACCCGGACGAGGCCGGGGCGCTGGAAGCGGCCATTTTGGCGCTGGCGGGGGATGCTGCGCTGCTGGGTTGGCATGCTTCGCGGGGGCTGGTGCGGGCTGGGCTGTTCGATGCGACGAGAGCGCGGGCGCGGTTAGGTGAGTTGCGGGCGGCGGTGATTCGCACCAGGTAAGGCAGGCTTCTTTTGTGAGAAAGAGGCAAAAGACTTTTGCTCCTGCGCATCTGAGTTGTCGGCGCCACGTGACGGAGCGAATTCGGTTTTGGAGTTTCCTATGCAAGACACCCGCACGCCTGTGACCGTGCTGACCGGCTTCCTCGGTGCCGGCAAGACCACCCTGCTGAACCGCATTCTCACTCAGGAACACGGCCGCAAATATGCTGTCGTGATCAATGAGTTCGGCGAGCTTGGCGTGGATAACGACCTCGTGGTGGATGCCGACGAGGAAGTGTTCGAGATGAACAACGGCTGCATCTGCTGCACCGTGCGTGGCGACCTGATCCGCATTGTGAATGGGTTGATGAGGCGCGCGAAAAAGTTCGACGGCATCATCATCGAGACAACGGGGTTGGCCAATCCCGCGCCGGTAGCACAGACGTTCTTCGTCGATGAGGGCGTGAAAGCCAAGGCGCGGCTGGATGCGATCGTGACGGTCGTGGACGCGAAGAACCTGCCCGCACGCCTGCAGGACAGCACCGAGGCCGCTGCGCAAATCGCGTTCGCCGATGTGATTGTGCTGAACAAGCTCGATCTGGTCAGTGCCGACGAGCTGGCCGATGTCGAACGCCGCATACGCGAGATCAACCGGTTCGCCCGCATCCATCACGCGACGCGCAGCGATGTTGCCGTGACAGAGATACTCGATATCGGTGCATTCGATCTCTCGCGCATTCTGGACTTCGATCCGGATTTTCTCGAAGTTGATTCGCACGGCCATAGCGAGGGCGTGAACAGCGTGAGTTTCGAAGTCTCGCGCGAGATCGATCCGCATCGGTTCCAGCAATGGATTGGCACATTGCTGCAAGAGAAAGGACAGGACCTGCTGCGCACCAAAGGCATTCTCGCCTATCCCGGCGAGGCGCGCAGGTTTGCGTTCCAGGCTGTACACATGATTGCCGACGGCGACTTCATCGGCCCGTTCCCGGACGGTGCGCCGCGGCACTCGCGCCTGGTGTTCATCGGCCGCGATCTCAACCGCCCGCAACTGCGACGCGGCTTCGAAGCGTGTCAGGTTGCAGCGTGAGCGAAACCGCGCCCTATCTGCTCGATACGCGCGGCATCTCGCGTGAGTTGGGCGCGTTCGTGGTGGCCTGCACGTTCGACCGTTCCGGCAAACAGGCAGCCTTTGGCCTGGGCGATGGCACGCTACGCCTCGTGACCCTTGCAGAGCCGAACATGTGGGATACGCAGCAGGTACATGACGGCGCGGTGCTCGCGCTCTACCCGCATGCAGGTCCATCGGGCTTCATCAGCGGCGGCGATGACGGTGCGCTGACACTCACGCTTTCCGCAGTGGACGGCAGGGTTCTTGCAAACTTCGGCGGCAAGTGGGTGGATCAGGTCGCTACTCACTGGGACGGAAGAACGGGCGTGATTGCATGTGCGGCCGGCAAGCTCGTGCATCTGCTCACGCCATCGGGCGAAAAGCTGAAAGCGCTGGAACACCCGACAACGGTGACCGGCATCGCGTTCGATGCCCGCGGCAAGCGTATCGCCGCCTCGCATTACAATGGTGCGTCGTTGTGGTTCGTGAACTCGTCGTCCGCAGCACCACGCAGGTTGGAGTGGAAAGGCAGCCATACAGGCATTGCAATGCATCCAGCTGCGGAAGCGGTCGTCAGCGCCATGCAGGAAAATGCACTGCACGGGTGGCGTCTGCCGGACGGGCATGACATGCGCATGAGTGGATATCCGGCCAAACCGGAGTCGCTCGCCTTCACTCGCAATGGCAAATATCTCGCCAGCTCCGGCGCCGATGCGGTTGTTCTCTGGCCATTTTTCGGCGGCGGCCCGATGGGAAAGCCGCCGCTGGAACTGGCACAGATCCAAGACAATATCTGCACACGCGTGGCCTGCCATCCGATCGATGACGTGGTAGCCGCAGGTTACACGGACGGCACCGTGCTGATTGCCGAAATCGCCACAAAACGCGTTTTGCGCGTGGCGCCGGCAGCACATGGGGCGGTTTCTGCGCTGGCTTGGAACCCTACGGGGGGATGGTTGGCATTTGGGACTGAGAGTGGGTTCGCGGGCGTGATCGATTTTAGCGGGAGGTGAAGCAAGCAGTCCTTTCTTGAAAAGAGGACCAAGCAACTGTTGCTGTCTAGGAGGTGCTCGTTCTGAGCAAGCGAACGGTTCCGAAGTCGGCTCGGTGGTGCGCGGTGGGGCCATGTGTTTCGAGTGCTTGTCGGTGTTGGCCGGTTGCGTATCCTGCGTTGCTGTCCCAGCCATAATGCGGAAAGCGCGCGTGCAGCCGTAGCATCGCGCGGTCGCGCACGACTTTTGCGACAATCGATGCTGCCGCGATCGACAAGCACAGCGCGTCACCGCCGATGACGCAATGCACGTGGCAGGTGAGCGGCGGCTTGCGATTGCCGTCGACCAAAGCCACATCAGGCGGCGTGCGCAATCGCCACACCGCGCGCGCCATCGCCAGCATCGCCGCATGCAGAATGTTCAGCCGCGCGATTTCCATCACCGACGCTGCCCCTATGCCGATGTCGGCGTTCGGGCAGGCGAGCAGCGCTTCATACGCGGCGCGTCGCTGCGCGGCACTGAGCTTCTTCGAATCGTCCAGGAGAACGGCCAACTCGTCGGGCACGCCGCGTGTGAACACGACGGCCGCGGCCAACACGGGGCCAGCCAACGGCCCGCGCCCCACCTCGTCCACCCCTGCAACTCTACCCTGATGCTGCGACTCGTGCGCGTAATCCGGCATTCGCTAGCCATAGCGGATTGCGGAGCCGCGCGCACGGTATCTGCAGGCGGCGGCAAAAAAGCTTGCCGTATTTGCATCCGCAATGCCTCAGTCAGACGAGAAGGATCGATGCCCACGCGGGGCACACCCCGGTAAGGATCGTCTCCGATGAATTTCAAGAATGCGGCTTTTGCCGCGATGTTCGCGCTTGTCTCAGGCCCAGCAATGGCCGAGGCGACCATCATGGTTGGCGGCGCGGCAATGTATCCGTCGAGAACCATTGTCGCCAATGCGGTCGAGTCGAAGGACCACACGACACTCGTCGCCGCCGTCAAGGCTGCAGGCCTGGTTGATACTCTGAGCGGCGCTGGTCCGTTCACTGTGTTCGCGCCTACCAACGAGGCGTTTGCCGCGTTGCCCGCAGGCACAGTGGACACGCTGCTGAAGCCGCAGAACAAGGCCAAGCTCGTTGCGGTTCTGACCTATCACGTCGTGCCTGGCGATCTGACGGCCAAGAAGCTGGCTTCGATGATCAAGACCGGCGGTGGCACAGCCGTGCTCACCACCGTGCAAGGCGGCAAGCTGACGGTTGCGATGAACGGCCCACATAATCTGACGGTGACCGACGCAAGCGGCGATGTTGCCGATGTGGCGATACAGGACGTCAAGCAGTCGAACGGAGCGATCTACGTCATCGACAAGGTCCTGCTGCCGGCCTCTTGACAGTAGCAGCCCCGCTGCAGCCTGCTTGCGGCAGCGGGGCATAGTTCCTTTGTTTTGGGAAAACCGCCGTCTCTACTCAGCCTCCAGCTTTCTTCGCGCCGCAGCAAGCGCTTCTTTCTCTTTGTCAGATGCTGCCGGATAGCTGAGTTCGAGCGCTTCCAATGCCTCGATCATGGCCTCCGCGACAATCAGATGTGCGAGTGCCTTATCGTCCGCAGGCACCACATACCACGGCGCATCCGGCGTCGCGGTTGCGGCGATCGCGTGCTCATAAGCTTCCTGATAGTCGTCCCAGAAATCTCGCTCCTTCAGATCGGCAGAACTGAACTTCCAGTTCTTGTCTGGCTTGTCCAACCGCTCCAGGAACCGGCGCTTCTGTTCTTTTCGGCTGACATGCAGGAAGATTTTCAGCACGGCAGTGCCCTGATGCGTCAGATATTCCTCGAACGAAGCTATATCGGCGAGACGATGCTTCCAAAACTTCTTGCCGCGGACACGATCAGGCAGATGCAGCCCGTCGAGGAGTTCGGGATGCACACGCGTTACGAGAACATCCTCATAATGGCTTCGATTGAAGATGGCGATGCGGCCGCGCGCCGGTGCGTGGGCATGCACGCGCCACAGGAAGCCGTGCACCAAATCCTCCGGCCCAGGCTGCTTGAATGCAGTGACGCTCACGCCTTGCGGGTTCACGCCTGTCATGACGTGCGCGATCGTGCCGTCTTTCCCCGCAGCATCCATCGCCTGCAGAACCATCAGCAGAGACCAGCGGTCTTCCGCAAAAAGGAGATCCTGCAGTTCCGACAGACGTTTGACGCCCTCGGCCAGTCTCTCATTCGTCTTGCCCGTGTCTACCAACCCTCCGCCGCGGTCGGCGGGATCGTGGTCCTTTAGACGGAACTTACGGCCGTCGGTGATGCGATAACGGTCGAGCAGGCGTGCAGCGTGGTGCAATTCAGCCGCCGCTGCGTTTGACGTTCGTGGGTCCAGCGCCTTGACACGTCGGCATCATCTCGATCCGATTTATATTGACGTGGGCAGGCAGCGATATCACCCACGAGACCGCTTCGGCGATGTCCCCGGACGTCAGCGGTTCCGTTCCCTTGTAGACCGCGGCGGCCTTCTCCTCATCGCCGCCGAACCGCACGGCGGAAAACTCCGTGCCACCACACAAGCCAGGCTCGATATCAGTCACCCTCACATTCGTCCCGACCAGATCGGCTTTCAGGTTGAGCGTGAATTGCTTCACAAACGCCTTGCTGGCGCCATACACGTGGCCGCCTGGGTAGGGGTAGGTGCCGGCAATGCTGCCGAGATTGATGATGTGACCATGGTTGCGCTCCACCATCCCAGGCAGCAACGCGTGCGTCACGTGCAGCAATCCGGTAACGTTGGTTGCAACCATGGTGTCCCAATCGGTCAACTTTGCCGATTGGGCAGGCGACAAGCCGAGTGCGAGGCCGGCATTGTTCACCAGAACGTCCACCACGCGCCATTGCTCGG
The DNA here is from genome assembly GCA_963848205.1 of uncultured Alphaproteobacteria bacterium. Lineage (GTDB taxonomy): Bacteria > Pseudomonadota > Alphaproteobacteria > Acetobacterales > Acetobacteraceae > BOG-908. The sequence goes on from CAWKCV010000006.1 coordinate 217,180, forward strand.
GCAGGCTGGCGGGTAGCGTGCCAATGCTGGCCGTATCTGTAACATCCAGCGCCGTGGCCAGCACTTGGCCGGTAAATTCCGCTGCCAGCGCATCCAGCCGCTCCTGGCGGCGTCCGGTAGCGATCACGCGCCAACCATCCTGCACAAGGCGGCGGGTGATCGCTTCGCCGAACCCCGCCGTCGCGCCCGTGACGAACGCCGTTCCTCGAAAGCTCACTGAAGTTCGATCTCGACTGGCACGTTGTTGCGCGTCGCCTTGGAGTAGGGGCAAACCTCATGCGCCTTCTGCACAAGCTGCTCGGCCGTTGCGCGATCGACGCCGTCAATCCGGGGTTTCAGCTTTACGCTGAGGCTGTAATCGCTGCCGTTCACATTCAGCGTCACCTCGGCCGTCACATGCACGGCATCCGGCTTGATTTTGCCGGCACCCGCGACCGCGAGTATCGCCGAGCCGAAACATGAAGAATAGCCGGCGGCGAAAAGCTGCTCTGGATTTGTGGCATTCGGCTTCTTGGAACCCGGCATTGCCAAATCGTGGTGCAGAACGCCGTCCGAACTATCGACATGCCCTTCCCGCCCGGCTGTGGTCGTCGCAATCGCTGTGTATGCCATTGTTCTCTCTCCTTGAGCGATCGATGTTCTAGAACAGGTGCGCGCCGACAGCCAGAGAGGCGCGCTTACTCGTGAGGGCCGCCACCGGCGGCGCCGTCCGCGTCCAGCCGGACGGAGACCGGACAATGATCCGACAGCACACGATGCCATTCTTCGCCTGTTTCACGGAACGATTGCACACGCAAGCTGCCCGGTACGAGCCAATGCCGCGCATCGCCACCGGCAAAGATATGGTCGATGAAGGGCGCCCCGTCCCAACAAGGGTCGGCATAACCCGTTGTGGCCCGTGTCATGGGCGCGGCAGCCGCAAGAGCCGACCCGAACGGTTCATCATCGTCGAGAACCCGGTTGAAATCCCCGAGCACCAGAAATGCGGCGTGTTCGGCTTGCCTTGCTGCAACCCACCGGGAAAGCGGACTGACTTGTCGTGCCAGTAGCGTGCATGCCTGTGACGTCGACCTCAAACTGTCGGTTTGACATCCGCTTTTTAGATGCAAAACCAGCACACGCAACGTGTGACCATCCGGAAGCGCCATTGTCGCATCCAATCCGTCGCGAAGCGGATGCGCGGCATTGGGTTCCACGTCCAATGCAGTGTAGTCCGAGTGCTGCACGATGACGATCCCGTGTCGGACGGCTAGCCCTACACGCTGGACGACGGCCTGGCTGGTTGTGACAAGCTGATATTGTCTTGGATCGAATACCAGCGATGCCGCGGCAATTCCATCTACTTCCTGGAACGCCACGATGTCGGCAGCAAGCGTGCGCGCGTAGGCTGCTAGGCGCGTGAAGTCGGCGGGATCGCGAACGCGCACGTCGGTAGGCAGATCTGCTTCGGCGTGTGAGCGGGCGGTGAGCCAGTTGAGGTTCCAGGTGCTGACCTTGAGGGTTTCGGCAGATGCGGACGAGAGAGTAAGTAAGAGCAGAAGTTCCTTTTTGAAGAAAAGAAGCAAAAAGCTTTGAAAAGTTGGCTTACGTATGCCCCAGCATCGATGCCAGGCTCGCAAGAGTTTTTTGCTTCTTCCTTTCAAAGAAGACGCCTTTCTTTTTCTTCCATCATATCCTGAACGCTCGCCTCTACCACGCCACACGCACTCAAAAAGGCCGCAATACCGTCATAGACAGCCGGAGCACGCGTCCTGTCCGACGCATCCCCGCGCGGCACGAACACAATCGTCTCGTAGCGCGCGCGCGTCAGCAGCACGCGATAGGTATTGAGCTGATTGGCAATCGCTTCCGTGCCTTTCGGTATTTGCCAGTTGGTGCCCCGGAACTTGCGCACGCGCCAGGCAGCCCGGCCCGGTTCGCGGATCAAATCGGCGTCCCAGCACAAGCCGACATAGTCGAGCTCCAGTCCTTGGCAGCTGAATTCCGTAGCCACCAGCTCGAGTGCGTCCGACGCACGAACGTCCTGTGGAAATCGATCGAGGAACCAGTGTGCGACCGCGCTTGCATCCATATGCGGCAGTTCGGCGCCCAGGCCTTCCGCACGCAGTCGGCTGGCTCCCGAACTTGCCAGCAACCCGGCCCGCCGCAACCCCCTCGCGTGTTGGCGCAGGCATGTGCGAAGCGTGCGGAGATCGCGCGTGAGTGCGAACGGCACGCCGCCATTGTCGCGCGCGGTCGCTGCTGCCGCATCGCAATCGCCGGCCAGCATTCGATCGACCCAGGTCGCAGCAGCCGAACTACGGATTTGGCGAAGTGACACATCGAGATGCAGTGCGGGTAGAATTTGCAGATCCTGCAGGGGGCCGAGCTTCTGACGAGGATCGGTGCCGGAGAGAATGTCGGGTGCGGCACGCACGCGCCATGCCGCCGGCGACGCGCGAAGCGCCTGTCCCCATTCCGCCAAACCACCCTCGCCGTCGTGGATTTCCTGCCCGCCACCGACAAGGCACACAACGACTGCGAAGCCAGCGTGGCGCGACATCGCTTCGAGCAGCAGAGCGGGTTCGGAGTCGGTCAGCTGAACGGCTTTGTCGCGTGTCTTGGCAATCGCATGCGCGCGCGACCAGCAGCGCTGCGCTTCGTCGATAATGACAATCTGCTCTGACGGCACATGGTGCGGCTGCACCACATACGCATTGCGAAAATCCGGCAATCGCTGGATGGCGCTCAGCATTTTACGAGAGGCATCGCCGCGTGAAGCACCGAATGCGACGGCATCGCGCGTCAATGCCTCGCGCAACACATGCACCAGCGTGGGGTTGCCGGTAAGATACGTGCCACGGCCGGCATCTTCGGCGCCGAACACCGTATTCAATCCACATAATGTCTTGCCAGCACCAGGGATGCCGGTCACGAAAAGGATCACGCGCGCGTCGGCTGCACGCGCGGACGCAATTTCGTCGAGCAAAACATCCGTCGTCGCACGCAGATTGGTGGCGTCGCTGCGTGCGTTGCGGATATCGCCCACGCCGTGTCGGGCGTAAAGCAGGCAGGCGGCATCGACAATGTTCGGCACCGGACGATAAGGTGACACCAGCCAGTCAGCATGGTTTATCGGCACCGCCGGCACCGCAATACGCGCTTGCACCGCACGCAGCAGGTCCGGCAGGCCGCTCGCGTTCCCATCGATCACCGGAGCGACGGCGGCATCGAGCAACAATGGCCAGCCGCCGGACGGACGTGGCGCGTGCTCGGCTACCAGGATCGGCACGATCGGCGCGCGGCGCGAGCCGGCGTGGAAATCGTGCAGATCGATCGCGTAATCCTCCACTTGCCGCCGGTCCGCCTGGGCGTAGGCTGCCGCACCAGCCTTGAATTCGAGCACCAGGATCGCGCGATCGGTCAGCACGATCGCGTCGGGCCGACGCCCCAACCGTAGCATCGGATATTCCAGCGCCACGTGCCAATCGGCCGCTTCCGGCCAACCATCGAAGGCCTGACGCAGCATGGCGAGGCTGGCTTCCCAGGCGCGAAGCTGCTGCGCTTCGTTCATGCGGAAATGCCGGATCTGCGCCACGGCCAGCGTGCCGACGATATCGGCCGCGGGCGTTGTCAGCAAAGCGGCGACGGTGCCTGACCAGAAGGAGCTCACACGTTCGATCAACCGCCAGCGCAACGAGCGGTTACGTGAGCACGTTTCGGAACCGGGAGGCAACGTCGATGTTGCGGTCGTAGTGGGGAGACATCGATTTGCAGGCGATTGAGACGGATATCCCGGCGAGAATGGACCGGCTGCCCTGGAGCCGCTTTCACTTGCTGATTGTCGTGGCACTTGGTGTCACCTGGGTGCTCGACGGGCTGGAGGTCACCATCGTCGGTTCGATCGGACCCGCGCTGCAGGACAAGCACGCTCTGGGGCTGACGGTGCAGCAGATCGGCTCGATGGCCAGCGCCTATGTGGCCGGTGCGGTCGCCGGCGCGTTGTTCTTCGGCTGGCTGACCGACCGTTACGGCCGCCGCCTGGTGTTCAACATCACGCTCGGCCTCTACGTAATCGGCGTGCTGGCCTCGGCCTGTGCCTGGAGCTTCTGGAGCCTGGCCGCGTTTCGCGTGCTCACGGGCCTCGGCATAGGCGGCGAGTATGCGGCGATCAACTCGGCCATCGACGAGCTTATTCCGGCCAGGCTGCGCGGCCGCGTCGATCTGATCGTCAACGGCAGCTATTGGGGTGGGGCTGCCATCGGCGCCGCAGCCTCCTTGCTGTTGCTGAGCGGCCGTCTGGTGGCGCCGGCCCTTGGCTGGCGTATTGGCTTCGGCCTTGGCGGCGTGCTCGGCTTGGGCGTGCTGGTGCTGCGCCGCTGGGTGCCGGAAAGCCCCCGCTGGCTGGTCACGCACGGCCGCGCCGCGGAAGCCGAACGCACGGTCGCCGATGTCGAACGGCGCGTGGCGGCGAGCGGCGGCGGCGCGCTCGGCCCCGTTCCGGCGGACGGCAAGCTGACCATCCATCCGCGCCAGACTTTCGGCTTCGCGCTGATCTTCGAGTCGATGGTCGGCGCCTACAAATGGCGCAGCCTGCTTGCGTTCACACTGATGGCCGCACAGGCTTTTCTGTTCAACGCGGTGTTCTTCACCTACGGGCTGGTGCTGACAAAGGCGTATCACGTGCAGGCGGCCAGTATCGGCGTGTATGTGTTGCCGCTCGCTTTGGGCAACCTGATGGGGCCTTTGCTGCTGGGCCATCTGTTCGATACGGTGGGCCGCCGGCGCATGATCGCCGGCACCTACGGCGTGTCGGGCCTGCTGATGGCGATCACCGCCTATCTGTTCCACGCCGGGCTGCTGGACGCCTGGACGCAGACGGCCTGCTGGGTCGGCATCTTCTTCGTCGCCAGTGCGGCCGCCAGTTCGGCCTATCTCACCGCCAGCGAAATCTTCCCGCTGGAAACACGGGCTTTGGCGATTGCGACGTTTTACGCGCTCGGCACGCTCGTGGGCGGAGTCGGCGCGCCTTTCCTGTTCGGATATCTCATTGAAGGCGACGTCCGCAACGTCGCCTGGGGCTACGGCGTGGCCGCGGTGCTGATGATCGTCGCCGGCGGAGTCGAGATCGTGCTGGGCATCGATGCCGAGGGCAAATCGCTCGAGAGCATCGCCTTGCCGCTGTCCGGGTAGGCGTGGGACACGGGCTTGCGTTCGGGGAGCAGGTCGGACCACTGCCCGGTCATCCCGCCGACTTCCTCGAAGAAATAGCGGCAGACAGTCTCGATGCGCGTGAGAAACACCGCCAGCTCCGCTTCCGTGCGCGTGTAGCTGGTATGCCCCGCCTCGAGCGACGGGCTGTGATAGTGCAGCACGAAATGCCGTGTGCCGCGCGCGAGCAGGGCATCGATCAGCCTGATCTGCTCCTGCGCCGTCACTCCTTCCGGCGTCAGCGTCACCATATCCGACAGGCGGGTACGGGCGAGCAATCCGACGATCGGCAGAGTGCGGCGCGCTATTTTGGGCAGCAGTTTCTGCGCGGCAACGCCCATCCAAGGGGCCGCCCCAATCCGGCTGCGCGTCATCGGTATCGTCAAAATGCCCGTGTCGCCCAGCCAATAGGGTGCTGGCTGCAACGCACTGAAGCACGGGCCGCCATCGGCTGAAAGATCGGACATCGGCATCACGCTCAGATCGAGCTCGATGCCCGCCCGTGCGAGGATCTCCGATGTATTTGGCCCGAAGCCGTATCGACCCGCCTTGTAGATGACCGGCCGGAAGCCGAAGCTATCCTCGATTGCATCGATCAACGTCGTGAGTTTCGCCTCCTCCAGCTCACAGGGAAGATTGCCCGGGTAGGAGTTGCGCGACGTCAGGCTTTCGTCATACGGCGGCGTCGTCCAGGGGTGCAGGTGGGCGCCGATCTCGCAGGCGCCGCGTGCCAGGATGGCGCTCAGGCGGGCAACACTGGCCGGCGTTGTGGCAACCGGGTAATCGACGACGTAAATCGGCTTCAATCCGTAACGGTCGAAGATCGCCTGGCCGCGCTCCAGATGCTGGATCGCCCCTACGCCTGTCTGGCGGCGTTCGAACGGCTGCGACCAGTCGAATTCCGCCTCCGTGTCCACCACGACGAAGAGCGCCGGCGGCTCGCCCTCGTCGATGCGGGCAGGTCGATAATCCGTGCCGGCAATCGACTTCGCTTCATGGCGCACAGGCCTGGGCCGATCGCGCAACGCACGCGCCCAACCGCGCAACCTGTCCTGCATTGGCAGGGAGTAGGCCGCCTTGGCCGTGCGTTCGCGCAGCCAGGCGCCGGATCGCGCATGCCGGTCGAGCGTGAGCAGTTCTCCGCCTACGACCAGACCGGCGTGCAGCGTGGCGTTGCGTACGGTGCGCGCGTAAAGCGCCCGCGCCTCATGGCGAATGGCCGCCTCGTCCTGCGCATCGACCCGCATGCGAGCCAAATAGGTTTCGGTGATCTCTCGCAGTATCGCGCGCAGCCCGGCAAGTGTCGCCAGATCGCCCACCGGCTTGCAGGCCGCGAAGTAGGTCGCCACCATCGTTGCCGACTGTGTGGTATCGCCCGCGAGCCACTCCCGGTAGGCCGGCGCAAGCACCCGCGCGGCATTGGCGACCATGATATCCTCGTGGCGGCGCGAGGCATTGGCTTCGTGCAGGCGATAGATCACCAGCGGCTCGTCCAGCCGCGCCGCTTCTCCGTGCCGCATGAGCCGAAAGTAGAGATCGTAATCGTCGGCATACGTGTAGTCGGCGCGCATCAGTTCGCCGAGCGCGCGGGCAGCCTCGCCGCGGAACATGATCGAGGAGCAGATCAGCGGGTTTGCCACCAGCATCAGCCAGCCAATCAACGCCGGCGTGGTGTGCCCCGCGTGGCGGGCCGGCCCGAGCCGCCCGTTCTCCGTCGTATGCGCGGCCGTTCCCACCAGCACCGTGCCGGGATGGGAATCCAGGTAGGCCACCTGCTTGGCCAGCCGTGTGGGCAGGCTCAGATCGTCATGGTCCTGCATGGCCACGTAGATGCCGCGCGCCATGGCGAACGCGATGTTTCTGGATTTGACGACTCCGAGATTGGCCGGGTTGCGCACGATACGCAGCCTGGCATCGTCGAAAGCGGCCAGAATGGCAGGTGTATCGTCCGTCGAACCATCATCGACGATGATGATTTCAATGTCGCGCAGCGTCTGGGCCAGCAGGCAGCCGACTGCCTTCCGCAGATGGGCCGAACCGTTATAGGTAGCCATGATGACGCTGACCTGCGGTGCGTCGCGACCCAACTTCGGCTGATCGTCTAAATGCCCCAACAACGTCGTTCCCATTCTGCCGTCACGGCCCTCACCGAACCTGAATATGCCGGCATTGATTGCCCACCACGTTCGCCGTCGATGCCGCTCATCCGAATAACGCCCGGGCACAAAAATTGAAACTTTATCATTGCGCCGGTTCGCGTGGCTTGCGTCCCTTATGGACGATCGAGGAGCTGGGGATCGCCTGCGAGCTGGTGTTGTTGCCGTTTCCCCCCAGGATACACGACAAGAGCTTCTTTTCGGTAAACCCGCTTGGAACCGTGCCGGCGTTGGTGGTTGGCGATACGACAATGACGGAATCGAGTGCCATTGCACTCTATCTAGCCACGCTGGATGGCGCGAGTACACTTGCAGTTGCTCCCAGCGAGCCAGACTACGCCTGCTTCCTCGATTTTCTGCACTACGCCGATGCGACACTGACATTCCCGCAAACGGTGTATCTGCGCTTTGGGCGATTTGCGCCGGACGCAAGCCTGGCGGCGGCCAGCGAAGCCTATGCGGACTGGTTCGCGAAACGCCTGATCAAGGCAGCACGCCGGCTCGAGGAACACGAATATCTCGCGGCCGGCCGCTTCACCGTCGCCGACATCGCCGTCGGTTACGGCCTCTATCTCGCCGGCCGCATCGGCCTGGCAGACCGCTTGCCCGACGTGCTGGTGGCCTACCTGGCGCGCCTGACGGCACGGCCGGCGTTCCAAAGCGCCCTCGTGCGCGAAGGCACCGCTACCCTGTTCAGCTGACGCACGCATGCGAATATCGGCCCCGGTCTCTCTCAGGAGGCCGTTTTTCAGAGGTAGAATGGCAGTCCTCATCGGCGCAGGTCAGATCAACGATCGCGATTCCATCCACGATTCGCTGGCGCTCATGCACGCCGCCGCCATGTTGGCTGGGCAGGATGCCGGGCCCGGCCTGCTGGGGCGAACGGACTGGCTGGGCGTGGTCAGCCAGATCGCCTTCCCGGAATATGGTGGCCGGCTGGCCGGATTGCTGGCCAACTCACTCGGCATCGGGCCCGCGCATGCGAGCGAAACCGCGGCGCCGACCGGTGACAGTCCGATCCTGCTGATGAACCAGGCCGCCAACGCGATCGCCAGCGGCCAGGCGAGCGTCGCACTGATCGTCGGCGGCGAGGCCCTGCGGACCGCGGGCCTGCGTGCGGCACAGGCGAGGGGCGCGGCCGGCGATGACAGCCTGTTCGCACGGCACCGGCCGCCCGCTTCCGACATCCGCAGCCGTTACGGCCTGCTGACGCCGGCCGACATCTACCCGCTCTACGAAAACGCGGCGCGCGCGGCTTACGGCCAGACGTTGGCAGAAGCCCAGCAGGAAACCGGCGTGATCTGGTCGGGCCTGTCGCAGGTGGCTGCGCGCAACCCCCATGCCTGGCTGCAACAGGCGCGCGCGCCTGACGACATCGTCGTGCCGTCCGCCGCCAATCGCCCGATCGCGCATCCCTATACCAAGCTGATGGTGGCCAATGCCGCGGTCAATCAAGGTGCGGCACTGCTGATCGTCAGCGAAGCGGTGGCAGAACAGGCGGGGATTGCACGCGAGCGCTGGGTGTATGTCGGCGCCGGTGCGGCGGCGTACGAGGCGGACAATCCGCTGCTGCGATCGAGCTTTTCGCAATCCGCCGCGATGAAGGCGTCGCTCGATTGCGCGCTGCGTTTCAATGGCTTGCGCATCGGGGACATCGACCACCTCGAACTCTATTCCTGCTTTCCATGCGTGCCGAAAATGGCGCGCCGCATTCTCGGCACACCAGCCGAGGCACCCACAAGCGTCGTAGGCGGGCTCACCTTCGGCGGCGGCCCGATCGGCAATTACATGACCCATGCGGCCGCTTGCATGATGCTGGCGCTGCGACGCGGCGGCATGAACGGTTTGCTGTTCGCCAACGGCGGCTACGCCACGCACAACCACACCATCCTGCTCAGCCGCATACCGCCGCGCGCCGAACTGTTTCCGCAAGCGTTCGACGTGCAGGCCGAAGCCGACGCATCGCGCGCACCTGCACCGGACGTCGAGGAGAACTACGCGGGAATAGCGACGATCGAGACGTTCACCGTGCCCTACGATCGCTCGGGCGCGCCGCGCACCGGCGTTGTCATCGCGCGAACACCGCATGGCACGCGCACCATCGCCGCGGTGCCGCCTGACGACGGCGAAACGATTGGCTTTCTGACGGACGGCCGGCGGGAGCCGGTTGGCACGCGCGGAGTTATCGAGGGGAACAGGTGGGTGAAGGACGCAGTCCCTTTTTGAAAAAGGACCAAATTTCTGCTCCGCTGTCGCGGAACTCCGGGACAAGCTCGCGACAGCATGACAGAAGTTTTCTGCTTCTTTTTTAAAGAAGAGGCTTCCTTCCTAAATCACCAACCGCGGCAACAACGCATCCAACCGCCGCCGCCCCGCCGATGTCGCCCGCAGCCACCCCGCCTCCCAAACCAGATATTCTTCCTCGACACACGCCGCCAAAATCGACGGATCGACAGCGCTGGATAACGTCATGCCGGTGCGGTCGGCAAAAACCGTCTCGTTCACCCCTTCGACGAGACGCAATCCCATCAGCAGCGCCTCGCGCGCACGGTCGCGCGGCGCGATGATCTCTTCGGCCGTGCTGCCATGTCCGTCTTGTTCCACGCGGCTTGCCCACACTTCCGGCGCGCGATGCCGGCGCGTGGCGACGATGTCATCGCCGAACCGCAACCGCCCATGCGCACCCGGCCCGATGCCCGCATAATCGCCATAGCGCCAATACGCCAGATTATGGCGGCTCTCCGCCCCGGGCAGCGCATAGTTGGAAATTTCGTAAGCCTGCAGCCCGAACGCCGACGCTGCCTGCGCCGTCTCATCGTACATCTCGGCCGAGAGCTCGTCGTCGGGCAGTACGATCTCGCCGCGCCGAAACGCCGCCTCGTAGGCGGTGCCAGGCTCGATGGTCAGTTGATACAGCGAGAGATGATCGGCCGCCAAAGCCAGCGCACGCGCGAGTTCCGCCCGCCAGGATGCCAGCGTCTGCCCTGGCCGCGCATAGATCAGATCGAACGACAGGCGTGGGAACACCAGCCGCGCCTCCTCCAGCGCCGCCAACGCACCCGCCGAGTTATGCGCACGGCCGAGGCCCGCCAGCGCCGCATCGTCCAACGCCTGCACACCCAGCGACAGGCGGTTCACCCCCGCCGCACGGAACGCCGCCAGACGCGACCGCTCCACGCTCGTGGGGTTGGCCTCCAGGGTAATCTCGATATCGTCCGCTGCCACGAACAGGCGTCGCGCCGTGGCGATCAGGGCCTCGACCGTCTCGGGCGCCATCAGGCTTGGGGTGCCGCCGCCGAAAAAGATGGAAGCGAGCTTACGTGGCCCTAGTCTCGCGGCCTCCCACTCCAGTTCCTTCCTTAGCGCTGCGGCGAAGCGGGCTTGCGGGAGGATGTCGCGGACGTGGCTGTTGAAGTCGCAGTAAGGGCATTTTTGTAGGCAGAACGGCCAGTGGATGTACAGCGCTAGAGGGTCAGGCAAGGAAGCAGTCCCTTTACTGAAAAAAGGACCAAAAAACTTTTGCTCCTTGGTTTCTATTCCTGATCTCCGGGACCTTTTTTGGAGTGGAGTAGGTCTACGTCCGGGGCGGGGAGTGTGTCGGCGTAGGCTTTGCCGTTCCAGATCCAGCGGTCGTGGCCGTGCACCAGCAGGTCGTACATGCCGTGGTGGGAGCGCTTCGACACTTTGATCGGGCCGCTGATGGAATCCAGCACTTTTGTCCAGTTGGCGCCGTGCTGAAGATAGACCGAGGTGGAACAGCCGGCCGAGCCGCAAAACGAGGCCGATTGCACCTGCACGAACAAGGCCGCCGAACCCGGATGTGTCGACAAACGTGCCGAGCCCACCAGCATCACCGGCGGATCGCCATCGCTGCGGGACTGTTTGAGGTCGCCCGATACCAGCTTGGTGGCGGTCGCCTCCAATTCGCTGCCGGGCTGCGTGGTCAGCGCAACCGTCGCGTCCGCCGGCTTGGTGGCCGGCTTGTGAGCCGCCGTCAGCAGTAACAGGCAGGCCAGGATTGTCGCACCCCGGGCGGTGCTTGCATGCAGGCTGGCCATCTCAGGCCTGGTTTCCGTAGGCGTCCGCGCGCATGGCGATCTCTTCCAGTCGGGTTTCATTGCGTTTGACGAACCTCAGCACGAGCACCACGACGACGACGGTCGCCACACCCAGCACCACCTGAAACGGGCCGGACAGCCGGCTCGCGGTGTTGCCCAACGCGTAGGCGAACAGCCCGTGCACCATCGGCCATACGACGCCGCCGGCAATCGTCCAGCCCAGGAACGGGCGGAACGCCATGCCGCTGGCGCCGGCCAGCAGCGCGCCCAGGCTACGCAGCACACTGACGAACCGGCAGACAAACACGACCTTGCCGCCATGGGTGCGGAACAGGTACCGCCCCAAAGCCAGCCGGCGTTCTGTCAGCCCCACGCGATGGCCATGGCGTGACAGCAGCTTGCCGCCAATCAGCCGCCCGAGTGCGTAGCCGGCCAGATTGCCAACGATCGCTCCGGCGATCGCCGCTGCGATGATCAGCACGATGCTGAGGTGCCCGGTGGTCGACGCGTAGATGGCCGAGCCGAAAAAGATCGTCTCGCCCGGAAACAGCAGGCCCGCGCATTCCACCGCAATGGCGAGCGTGATGACGCCGTAGCCATATTCGCGCAGCAGGTGATCGGCAAAATGCATCATCGCATGCAGCCTAGCGCGGGCAGGCCATGTCAGGAAGCGTCAGCCGAGCCGATAAAGCCGGGTAAGCCGCTGGTCGCAATCTTCCAGCTCCCGGCTGGTGGGCACGGCGAAGCTGGCGATCTCGCGCAACCTGGCTACCGGCAGGTAAGCGCGGCCGGGATCGGCCAGCCAAACCTCGGCCCCAGCCTGCGCCATCGCGTCCAGCCAGGGCATTATATGGCGCGTCATCGGTGCCTCGTAACAGACATCGCCGCACAGAATTAGGTCCCACCGGCAGGCGGCGCCCACCACATCCTGGCTCGTCGCGGTCACATCCAGCCCGTTCGTCGCGGCATTCAGCCGTATGGCGGCCGCGGCCAACGGGTCGATTTCGGCCGCTTCCACGCTGCCGGCGCCGACCTGCGCCGCGGCCAGGGCGGCCAAGCCGCAGCCGGCGGCGAAATCGAGCACCCGCAACCCGTGGGCGTGCGCCGGATGGTCGAGCAAAGTGCGGGCGATCGCCTGGCTGCCTGGCCACGCAAACGCCCAGAACGGCGGCGCCATGTTGCGCTGGCACAGCCAATCCTCGGTCGCTTGCCAGATCGGCGTGATTTCGCTGGCCAAATTCAGCACGAATTCCGGCACGAGCGGCGCCCGCCCTGGCTGGGTGTGCGCGCGGATGAACGCCTCGTCGTCGGCGGGTCGGCTCAACCGCGGCCAGCCAGAAACGCCACCACGACAAGAAAACCTGTGGCCGTATTCAGCTTGAACAGAGCGAGGCAGGCGCGCGGGTCGGCGATGCGCAACTGCCCCGTCTGCCAAGCCAGAAGGCTGGCCGCCGGCAACAAGGCTGGCAGAAACAGCACGCCCAGGCCGGCCAGCGCGCCGGCCGCAATCAGCGCCGCCAGCATGCCGGCATACGCCAGACCCACGAAGCGCCGCGGCATATGGGCAAACCGGCGGGACGTGCTTTTCACCCCGATGACCGCGTCGTCCTCCATGTCCTGGAAGCCGTAGATCGTGTCGAAACCGAGGTCCCACAGGATTGCAGCCGCATAGACGGCAACGCATGCATCATCGAACCGGCCGGTCGCCGCCGCGTAGCCCACCGGCGCGCCCACGCCGAACGTGAAGCCCATCACCAGCTGCGGATACCAGGTGAACCGCTTGGCCAGCGGGTAGAGGCCGACCAGCAGCAGCGAGGCGGCGCCCAGCCCCTGCGCCAGAGCATTGAGCTGCAGCAGCACGCACAACCCCGCGCACAGCAGCAGCACGAGAAAGATTGCGGCGTGGCGCATGCTGAGTGCACCGCTGGCCAGCGGCCGACCTGCCGTCCGCCGAACCTGACGGTCCAGGTCGCGGTCCCACATATCGTTCACGATGCAGCCCGCTGCCCGCATGACCGCCGAACCGACCAGGAACAGGAGCAGCAGAACCACAGTGTGCCGCCAGGTCGCGCGGCCGAGCACGATGCCCCAGGCGCCGGGAAGGAACAGCAGCCAGATGCCGGTCGGACGGTCCAACCGCGCCAGCAGGACATAAGGGCGCACCGAAACCGGCAAACGCGCCACCCACCCAAGCTCGACAATATCGGTATGCGTCAGTCGATCCAAAAGTTTTCTGGTCCTTTTTCTCAAAAAAGGACTGCTTCCTTCCTTTTCCCTTTTCAACCGTCTAATCCCACGAAAGGATTGTCAAAAGGCTTCCAAGATGCAGCAGCGCGTTCTCCTGGGTGCCGGCGCTGTTGTTCTCGCCGTGGCCGCCATCGTCGGCCTGCGCGCGGTGACCAGCCAACATGCCGGCAAGGTGCTCGACCAGAACATCGACAGCTTCATTGCCAAGCTGCCCCCGGGCTATAGCGTCAAGCACGGCGCGACCGACTTCGATCCGCTCACCAACACGCTCACCGTCCATTCGATCAGCTTGCGCGAACCGGACGGCTCGGTGTGGACGGCCGATCAGGTGACGGTTGCCGGCGCGAAGGAGGACCTGCTCCGCGACGTGTTCAATCCGGCGTTCTATCCGAACGGCAAGCCGGCCTGGTCGGACCAGCGTCTGCTCATCGGCGATGCATCGATCACCAACCTGCATGTGCAGGATCAGGGCGACGCCGCGTCCAGCCTCACGATTGCCAGCCTGAAACTGCATCGCCTGTCCGGCCGGCCGTTTCTGATGCCGCCCACCAAGGCGAATGCGGCAACATCGCGCTTCCAGGCCGATGCGGCGCTGGCCCTCTCGGCTGACCGATTTACCGAGACCAGCCTTGCTCTGGTGACCCCTGCGCCATCGCCGGTCAAGGTCGGTATCGGCTCGATCGAGTTGAGTAACTACGACGCGGGAAGCTGCGGCGCCTTTGCCGTCAAGGATGTCACGGTCAACCTGGAGGGCTCGCCTCCCGGCCCCAAGCAACACCCGCCCATCCAGGCGGCGTTAGGCGTCGGTCTCCGTCCACGACCTGGATTACAAGGCTCTTCTCCGCTCGGTGCGGGACGGCGACCAGGCGCAGTCGACGCCGGCGCTGTCGGCCCATATGGCCGGCGCGGACATGACCGGGCTCAGCGTCAAGGCGACCGGCGGCCCGCTGCTCAGCCTGGAGAGCGCGCATGCCGAACAAGGACCGGTCAACGGCGCCGGGCGCGACGGCATAGCCAAGTTCACCCGGCTCACCATGGCGCTCGGGGATACGCCCGTGCCGCCTGCCAACCAGCCGGTGCTGGACGCCTTCGGCATGCGCGCCATCACCACCGACATCGATGCCACCTCGCACGGGCAATCGCCGGGCGACATGGCCATCGACGAGACAATCGATCTGCACGATCTCGGCACGCTGCATGTCGGCCTTCGCGTTTCTGGCTACGTCCAACCGCCAGCGGGCAGCCAATCGGCGGCACTTCAATCGCTGATGAACACCACCATCAAACAGATGAAGCTGGTGTATGACGACCACAGCCTGACCGATCGGCTGTTCAAGGTGGCCGCCGTGCAGTCCCACACGACGCCGGAGATGCTGCGCGGCCAACTGGCCATGCCGCTGCTGACGCTGGGCGTGATGGTGCCGGACCAGCCCGATATCGCCGACCAGATCACCGCCTTCCTTACCCACCCCCATCAACTGACCATCACGCTCGCCCCGCCGCAGCCGGTCACGTTCGCCACCCTGGCGGGCACGCCGGCGTTGCAGCGGGCCCATGCAGCCGGCCTTCACGTCACGGGCAACTGAGACCGCGTGTGCAAGACCACGTGGTTTGACAGGCCAAAGACCCGCCCCTTATCTGCGGTAACAAAAGCTCACGTCAGATCGCAGGTGGAACGCCGATGAAACTCCTCGTGCCCGTCAAGCGGGTGGTCGACTACAATGTAAAGGTCCGGGTGAAGTCCGATCAGACGGGCGTGGAGCTTGCCGGCGTGAAGATGGCAATGAACCCGTTCGACGAGATTGCCATCGAGGAGGCCGTCCGCCTGAAGGAAAAAGGTGTCGCCACCGAAATCGTGGCGATCTCCATCGGCGTCGCCGCCTGCCAGGAGACGCTGCGCACGGCGCTGGCCATGGGTGCGGACCGCGGCATTCTGGTAGAGACCGACGCCTCGCCCGAGCCGCTGGCAGTCGCCAAGATGCTCAAGGCCATTGCCGACAAGGAGCAGCCGCGGCTGATCATTCTGGGCAAGCAGGCGATCGACGACGACATGAACGCCACCGGCCAGATGCTCGCCGCCCTGCTCGGTTGGCCGCAGGGCACGTTTGCCAGCAAGGTCGAGATCGAAGGCGACACGGCGACGGTGACCCGCGAGGTCGACGGCGGGCTGGAGACGGTGGCGCTGAACCTGCCGGCGATCGTCACCGCCGATCTGCGCCTCAACGAGCCGCGCTATGCGAGCCTGCCGAACATCATGAAGGCGCGCAAAAAGCCGATCGAGACGATGAAGCCGGCCGATCTCGGCGTTGACCCGGCGCCGCGGTTGACCACGTTGAAAGTAGTCGAGCCGGCCAAGCGGAGCGCCGGCAAGAAGGTGGGCAGCGTTGCGGAGCTGGTCGAGAAGCTGCGTAACGAGGCCAAGGTCATTCAGTAAGAAAGCAGTCCTTTTTTGAAAAAAAGGACCAAAAATTTTTATCTCTAGGGATTATCGCCAATGTCCGTCCTAGTCCTGATCGACCACGAACACGGCAAGCTCAAGCAGCCGTCTCGCAGTGCGGTCGCCGCGGCCAGCAAATTGGGTGATATCCATGCGCTCGTCGTGGGCCAGAACGTCGGCGAAGCCGCCGCGGCCGCCGCAAAGCTGCCGGGCGTCGCCAAGGTTCTGCGCGTCGACGCCGCCGGCTATGAGCATGCGCTCGCCGAGCCGCTGGCCGCGTTGCTGGTTTCGCTCGCCCCCGGCTACACGCACCTGCTTTCCGCCAGCACGGCCACGGGCAAGAACGTGATGCCGCGCGTGGCCGCCCTGCTGGACGTGCAGCCGATCAGCGACATCGCCGGCGTGGAAGATGCGGACACCTTCGTGCGCCCGATTTACGCCGGCAATGCGATGGCCACTGTCCGCTCGTCGGACAAGATCAAGGTGATCACCGTGCGCGCCGCCAGCTTCGATCCCGTGCCTGCTGAAGGCGGCAACGCGCCCATCGAGGACGCGGCCGACGCCGGCAACCAGGGCACCTCCCGCTTCGTCAGTGCCGAGCTTTCCAAGAGCGAGCGCCCCGAACTCACCGCCGCCCGCGTGGTGATCTCCGGCGGCCGCGGTATGCAGAACGGCGAGAATTTCCATCTGCTCGACCCGATTGCCGACAAGCTCGGCGCCGCCGTCGGTGCCTCGCGCGCGGCCGTGGACGCCGGTTACGTGCCCAACGATTACCAGGTCGGCCAAACCGGCAAGATCGTGGCGCCTGAACTGTATATGGCAATCGGGATTTCCGGCGCGATCCAGCATCTGGCGGGCATGAAGGACAGCAAGGTCATCGTCGCCATCAACAAGGATGAAGAGGCGCCGATCTTCCAGGTGGCCGATTATGGGCTGGTGGCGGATCTGTTTACCGCGCTGCCGGAGCTGAAGGCGGAGCTGGAGCGGGTCTGAGAAGCAAGACTGTTGTCTCCGCGCATCTGGAGCATCTAGGCGAACGGATCAAAAGTTTTTTGGTCCTTTTTTCCAAAAAAGGACTGCTTTTTTGAATATCGTAGGCATCATCGGCGCCGGCCAAATGGGCAACGGCATCGCCCACGTCACCGCCTTGGCCGGCCTGGACGTGCTGCTGCTCGATGCCAAACCCGACGCCGTGACCCGTGCGATCGGCACGATCGGCAAGAACATGGACCGCCAGGTCGGCAAGGGCACCATCACCGCCGAAGACCGCCAAGCCGCAATCGGCCGCATCCGCGCGATCGACGATTATGATGCGCTGGCCTCGTGCGATATCGTCATCGAGGCGGCCACCGAGCGCGAGGACATCAAACGCGCAATCTTCACCCGCGCCATCCCTCATATCCGCCCCGACTGCATCCTGGCCACCAACACGTCATCGATTTCCGTCACCCGGCTTGGTGCCGCGACCGACCGGCCGGCGCGCTTCATCGGCATGCATTTCTTCAACCCGGTGCCGGTGATGAAGCTGGTGGAGATCATCCGCGGCATCGCGACCGACGACGCGACCTACGAAGCGGTCGCCGGGTTGGCGCGCACGATCGGCAAGACGACCGCTCTGTCGGAGGATTTTCCCGGTTTTATGGCCAACCGGATCCTGATGCCGATGATCAACGAGGCCGTCTACACGCTGTATGAAGGCGTCGGCACCATCGAGGCGATCGACTGCGCGCTCAAGCTCGGCTGCAACCATCCGATGGGGCCGCTCGAGCTCGCCGATTTCATCGGGCTCGATACCTGCCTGTCCATCATGCAGGTGCTGCTGGACGGGCTATCGGACACCAAATACCGGCCTTGCCCGCTTCTGGTGAAATACGTGGAGGCCGGCTGGCTTGGCCGGAAGGCGGGGCGCGGCTTCTACGACTATGCCTCGACGCCGCCCAAACCGACCCGTTGAGGCTGGCCGGGACGGGCACTCCACCAGAATAGACGACGGCAAATCTCATAAACCATGTTTTCTCTAGAAATAGTTACGGTTTCGAATTAGAGAATGTTTCATGCGCTGGTTCTTCCTTCTCGTCTGCCTGTTTTCGACCCAAGCCGCGGCTGATCCTGCCCTTTGGGTTGCGCGATCCGGCAACGCGACGGTGTATCTGTTCGGCACCATCCATGTGCTGCCGTTGCATACGCAGTGGATGGACCCGTCGATCCGTTCGGCGCTGGAGCACTCTTCCGAAGTCTGGACGGAAGCCGATATCGGCGACCTCTCTAAATCAGTGAGCGCGATCCGCCATTACGGGTTGGGCGCCACCCGTCCGGCGAGCGAACTGCTTCCGCCGGCTTACCAGGATCGCTATCGCGCGCAGGTGGCGCAGTCCGGCATGCCGCCCGCCCTGTTCGCACAGGCACGCCCCTGGCTCGCCGAAATACTGCTCGCGGCTGCATCGATGCAGCATGCGGGGGCGATGGGCATGGGCGCCGAAGGTGCACTGATCAGCTACGCGCACGAGCATCATCTCGCGACGCCGACGTTCGAGACGCTGGATGGCCAGTTCGCCATGCTCGCGGACATGCCGCAGGAAGCGCAGCTCGCCTCGCTGGAAGAACAGATCGACGAGTTCGATAGCGCGGGCACCCAGTTCAACGAGCTTCTCGCTGCCTGGCGCAATGGCGACGACGTCGCGCTCGACCGGCTGACCAATCAAGACATGCGCCAGCATAGCGCGACCGTGTGGACCGAACTGATACTACGTCGCAACGAGCGCTTCGTGCAGAAGATCGAGGACCGGCTGCAGGGCAGCGGCACCGCCTTCGTGGCGGTCGGTGCAGCACATCTATGCGGTTCCACCGGCGTGCCCGCCTTGTTGCGCGCACGCGGTGTGAGTGTGGAGCGAGTGCGCTAGACGCCGGCAGCCGCGGGCACCGGCGCGATGCGTATCGAACGACCGTAGCGGCGGCACGGCGTCTCGACAAGGCGGTAGGTAAGATCTGCAAAAATGCAGGTGAACACGACCGCCATGCCTACCAGAAGTCCGGCCTCTCCAGCGCCCGGTACAAAGTTTGGAGATTGCAGGTGGTGCAGCACTTCACGTGTGAGCGCGAAAGCGGGCACGTGGATCAGGTAAATTGCATAGGATCGTGCACCCACCCACTCGCATATCCGCCGGATCACACCGGGGGCCATGATGTAGCCGCGGTTGAAACTTGCCGCATAGACGAGCATGCCCGACAAGATTGCCTGTAGTCCGTAGCGAATGCTGTGCAACGGATCGAGCAGTGCGGAGAGGCAGCCGCCGATCAGGAAGACCAACCCTGACAGAAAGGCCGCACGGATCCAGCCGCTCGCAGACAGGAAATTCGGCTCGGCCAGTGCGTAAGCCGGGTCGCACTCTCCCATCGCAAGCAGCACGCCCATTGCCAATGCACCGGGCCGTGTGTTGATGGCCCAGGGCTCCCAGGGCGCCGCAAACTGGTAAGCCAGAAGCAGGAACATTACCCAATGCAATCGCCGGCGAAAGACAAACGCCAGCACCGGGAGCAGGAGATAGAACTGCTCCTCGAGCGAAAGACTCCAATAAGGGAAGAATATCTGCAACGGTGTGGTCGCATAGAGTAGCATTGCGCTACGTAAATTGTTGACCGCCACAACGGCCGAGAACGCCGCAGGAAGGTTGCCCGCCATAGTGAAGAACGCACCAAAGCGGTTATATGTGACGGACAGCAGGATCGGTATCGCAATCCAGAGCCATGCCGCCGGTTGAAGCCGCCAGAAACGCCGGACCAGAAATGTAATGACTTGATGAAGATACGCCTGCCCGCCTTGTGCGGCACGCAGCTTCGGTAGCAAACTGCGCGCGATCACGAACCCCGAGATGACAAAGAACAGGTCGACGCCACCGCCGCCGCCACAATAGAAAATCAGCACGTGCTGCAATGTGGAGGGCCATTCGATCAACCCGCCTGCCATGTGCTGCAGATAAACCATGCCTATGGCCACCGCGCGCAGCACCTGAATGTCGAGATTCACCTCGTGCCCGACGGTGCGCTCCAGCAGCCCGGCGGCGGTGCCGTTGCCAGACGCTGTCATCGCCCGGACGCGTCCGGCAGATTGTGCGTAACCCTGCATCCCGTATCGGCGGGGACCGCATCCTCGGCAGCGCGATAATGCAAAATCTCAGGCGGCAGATCGCGGCTGTTGCACAGCACCGACCAGTCGCTCTTGCGCCAGGGCTGGGGCTCGGTGACGCTATGGTTCAGCATGTTCCATGTGGCCCCGCTTTGCGCGAGGTCGGCGAGAAAGAAATTCTCCATGCCGGAGAAGCCGAAATCGACGGTCGCGCCAGCCGGAAGGGTCGCCGCAAACCAGTGGACGCGCGCCATCTCGCCGGAAGAGATCAGGCTGCGCGTCAACATCGAGATATGCGGGCGCAAATGCGCCATCTGCGGTGTCAATGTGAAAGCGCTCGCCAGGGTCAGCAAGAGACTGAAAGCGGCCGCATAGCGGGTCCATCCGGCGCGCGAGAAGGACGACGCTTCCTGCAGCCAGGCGAGGGCGAGCAGGCAGAAGCCGAGCGGCAGTGCGAAATCGTACCAGATCTCATGCCCGAAATGCGACACCGCCACGAAACCTACGCCGAACAAGGCGAGCGTCATGCTACCATCGATCCGACGCACCAGAGCCAGGCGAAGAACGGCCAATGCGGACGCCAGCAGGAACAGCCATGTCGGGTGGTCGGTATCCAGGCGCGCGTAGAACGCCTTGGCCGCAAATTGCATGTGCATGTCGGCTTGCAGTCCAGGCCAATGTGCCAGCGCGTAGAGTGCGTAAGCGCCGATGCAGGCAGACGCGGCGGCCATCGCAAGCCAGTCGCGCGGATCAGGCCACGGGAGTGTGCGCCGCCAGAGGCGGTCCGCAAACACGGCAAGCATGGCAGGTACAAAGTAGATCGCGTTGAAATGCACCACGCCCGCCGCGGCGATCAAAGAAGCCGCGACATAGAGCCGGCCGGAAAGTGCGGCGGACAATGCGGCAATGGCCATCAGGCACAGCAACGCTTCCATGCGGCCGATGTTGGAGCTTGCCAGCATATAGGGAGAGGCGAAGGCGACGCCGATAGCAGCGCCGGCAAGCCATCGACGCATGCCATGGGTCGTCCGCCAGGCAAGCCGGCTCAGCAGAACCAGTGCTCCTAACACCAGCAGCGTGGACACCCACCGCACGAGCGCAAAGCTGTAGCCGAAGATCGAAAAGATGCCGGCCAGAAAT
The DNA here is from genome assembly GCA_963848205.1 of uncultured Alphaproteobacteria bacterium. Lineage (GTDB taxonomy): Bacteria > Pseudomonadota > Alphaproteobacteria > Acetobacterales > Acetobacteraceae > BOG-908. Next base: position 238,531 of record CAWKCV010000006.1, read on the forward strand.
ACCATGTAGCCTGGCGGCATCCACATCACGACCCGATCCGGGTTGAGCCCGGACACGAACATCGTGCCGGCATTTGTCAAATTGAAAGCGGGCGTGATGAAGCTGGTCTCGTCGGGCCACGGCACGGGGAATTGAAAACCCAGCACTGCGCGCGTCATCAGGATGGCGAGCGATGCCAGCAAAATCGGGCAGAGAAAAGGCAGCAGACCCGTCGGCCGCGCCTGAATCGCGACGCGCAGGCGGGAGATCTCCGCCGCGAGGCCACCTGCCGCCTGCGTGCGGGGCAGCTTGCGCGTGCCGCCTGGCCCGACAAACAGCCGGCGGCCATACTGGCGCAATGGTGTTTCGACAAACCTGTAGTTCAGCTCGCTCAGGATCAACGTCACCGCGAGCGCCGTGAAGAAGTAACCCAGCTCCAAATCCACTGTCACTTTCCAAATCGGTGCGCCGTAACGGAAATAATATTCCCGCGTCAGCGCAAATGCCGGGATGTGAATAAGGTAGATCGCGTAGGAGCGGCTGCCGACCCAGACCAGCACCGAGCGGAGAGCGCCCGGGCGCATGATGTAGCCCTTGTCGAACGTTGCCGTATAGACCAGGACACCTGAGAGCACGGCCACCAACCCGATCGGCACACCAAACAATGGTTGCGGCAGATTGGACGAAAGCGCTCCAAGCGCTGCCACCATGAAAATGAGGAAGACCCAACGCACGACGGCGGAGCGCCCCAGAAACGCGGGTTCTGCCAGTGCGTAGCCGGGTCGCGCCGACCAGATGGCCACGAGCACACCCAATCCGATACCGCCCGCGCGCGTGTAGATGAAGATCGCCTCAGGCGGCAGCAAGAACTGCCACACCACCAGCAAACCCATGACGTACACGATGCGACGACGCAGCAGGTAGAACAACGCAGGCAAGACGAGATAGAACTGCTCTTCGAGCGACAGGCTCCAATAGTGGAAATTCATTCCGCCGTTCTGGCCAGGCAGCAATTGCCCGAACCGGAAGTCGCTGACCGCCAATATTCCGGCAAAACCCGATGCGAGATTGGACTGCAGATCGCGAAACGCGCCCGACCGGTTGAACACGACTGACAGGATGACCGGCACGGCTATCCAGAGCCACGCAGATGGCTGCAAGCGCCAGAACCGGTGCAGCAGGAACGTGAATGTTTCCGACAAATAGGCGATCGGCTCGCGGCAACCGGCCAGGCGCGGCAGAAGCGTGCGCGCTATGACGAAACCCGAAATCGCGAAAAACAGGTCGACGCCGGCCGTCCCGTGCCAATAGGCGTTGAGCAGCTCGCCAAGATGCGAGCGCCAGTAGAACAGGTTCAGCGGCATGTGTTCGACGAACACCATGCTCACTGCAAGCGCGCGCAACACCTCGATCTCTTCGTTGCGGCGCGTTCGGCCCGCCACAACCGGCGCGAGCACTTGGCTGTCCTGGTCCATGCCGCGCTAGCCTGCCATCATTCCGGCCGGACCGCGGCCGCGGCCGCGCCAGCTTGCCAATGCCAGAGCGAGAAGGCCGGCCACGCCAGCGGCGAACATCGTGGCGATCAGGTTTGCAAATGGCGGCACATAGCGGAACCGAACATGCGACAGGCCGGGTGCTAACTCTATCTGCTGGAACACTTCGCCAAACGGCGTGATACGGGCGCGGTGCCCGTTCACACGTGCCTGCCAGTCGTCGAAGAACAGTTCCCGCCGCGCAAGCCGGGCCGGTCCATCGCACACGGCCTGCACCGCCTCGCGCGCCGCTGAAGAAAGCTTGCAGGGCCCGCCTTCGATCTCCCAGTACCGCCGGGCAAGCAGCAGCGCGTAAATGCTCGAGTTCCCATCGGTGAAAACGCGTTGAAACACATGCGGATCGGCGTCTGCCAAGGGATCGTGCAGCGCGCTGACCAACGCATGCGACACGCCAGCCTGCTCCAACGCAACATGCCGGCTCAGCAAATCCTCTTGCAATGCAGGCTCGTTGGCAAATCCCTCCCCGAGAAATTCCGGCGGGCTCGCCGGATCGATATGGCGATGCACGTAGCCGACCCAGTTCGCAGGTGCAGGCAAGGACAAATAGTCGATCGATGCTACCTGGTAGCGGGCGCCATAATTTTCGTATAAACGGCCGCCCATCGTGAAAACCCTGCCCAGGTTAATGTTGTTCTGAAGATATCTCACTGGTGCCAAATCCAGCATGGCATGGCGTGGCCCTGTGAGAACGGGTGGCATGAACAACAAGAACGCTTCCACGGCCAGACCTGCAGCCAGCCATCGCCCCCGCTGAGGTGTAGGCTCCACCAAAGGCAGCAACGCGCACGAACCAGCCACCACCAAGGCCATGACGATCGAGCCTGCCATCCAGCCACCCCAGACCGGCCAGTCGGATTGCACACGTGGCCAGGCGCGCAGAAGGACGATGGCGATACCGGCCGCCCACACGCAGGCGGCTGCAGCGATCCGGCGCCACGTGCCCGGGATGCGCCATGCGCCGCAAACCCAATCGTCCACAGCCAAGGCGGCCAGCACCGTCATCGCAAATATGATCGAAGGCATCGCGTATCGGCAAAACAGCGTCACTCTCAAGATAGGCAGCATCAATCGTATGGCGTCCAGGTTGGTCTGGCCGCATACCAGCGCCAAACCTACGAGCAGCCAAACCAACAAGGTGATCCGAAATCCCGGCTGTCTGCCGGGTGCTGCCAAACTTGCAAGTGCCAGAAACAAGCCGGACGATCCGACATACCCGCCCACCGGGCCCCACTCGCCAAAGCGCTGATCCGCCATGATCGGCCCGAACGCATAGGGGAGTGCCAGAACGGGCGTTTGGGCAGTACTCACCGAGCCGAAAACGGCAAGCGCATGTGTGCCGACATCGCCGGTGCCGAGATAGAGCAGGAACGGCAACACAGCCGGCGCCGCCAACAGCAAACCGCAAACCAGCCCCGCCGTGACGCGGCCGGCTAGTACGAGGCGCGCGCGCGTGCCTCGCGCCCTCGCCAGCGCATCGATAACCCAGATGCCGGCGAGCAAACCATCCAGAAAAGCGGTTTCCGGAAACCCCGCAACGAGCGAATATGCAAGCGCCACAGCGATGATGGCTGGCCCGAAATACCTTGCCGTCGCTTGCTCGGTTCGGGTTTTCTCAATGCCCCAAATCAACATTGGCAGGAAGGCGATCGGCATGATCGGTGCGTCGGCAAACCATGCGAACGTGCCGTTGAGCTCGAACAGAACGCCGCCGATGCAAGCCGCCACACGGGACAAGCCGCGTTCACGCAAGGCGGCAAATGTGGCCAGGCCGGCGACGATCTGCATCGCCAGCTTCATATACATCACCCCGTCGCCAGCCTGTAGCAGCAACACGAATGGCAGGAAGAACGCGCCCGGCTGCATGCAGGCGGCGAGCGGCATGCCCGCGCCGGAATACGGGTTCCACCAAGGCAGGATGCCGTGCAGCCAATCATGCGCGACCAACGAGCCCAACGCTTGCAACGTGCGGCCGGCATTGCCGTCGATGAACGGTACGCCGTAATGGAAATCCGGTGACGCATGCTGCAGCCCGGAGAGAAACAGGCTCGGGTCAGACTGCACAAACCCGGTCAACGCCGGCGCATGCACCAGGATTGGCAGCAGCAGCAGCAGTGCGGGCCAGCGATACTGTTCACGCAAGACGCGCGGCTCCATGCACCGAGCGACGTCTCCGAAATGTCCACAGTGGCATGCTTGCGAGACCTAACACACCGAGGCAGAAAGCGGCCGCAATAAGGTTTGCATCAGGAGGAACATAGCGGAATCGAACAGTCGATTGCCCCGCGGGAAGATCGATCGACTGGAATACATCGTCATAGGGCGCGATACGGGCTCGATGGCCATTTACTCTGGCCTGCCACACGTCGAACTGCAGCTCTCGCCGAAGCAGGACAGCACGTCGATCGCAGATCGCATCCAGGCTGTCTCTGGCTTCGTTCAGTATCCGGCACGGCCCGCCTTGCACATCCCAATAAGGCTTGGCGTTCGGCAAGACGTATATGCTGGCCTTGCCATCCGTAAAGACGCGACGGAATGCGCGGGCATCTGCGCCTTGCAGTGGATCAGGCTCCGCGCTTACCAGCACATGAGAAACTCCGACCTGCTCCAATTCCAAGTGACGATCCAAAACGTCGTTCAGCAGAGCGTCTCCGTTGCCGAACCCTTCGCCGAAAAACTCCGCTGAGCTGCCGGGGTCGAGATGCTTACGCACGTAATCGACCCATGCGGTAGGCGCTGGCATCGACAGATAATCAATGGACGCGATATCGTATCGCGCGCTGTAATTCTCGACGAGCTGGCCATCGAAAGCGAATACGCGACCCAGACCTAAATGCAATCGCAGATATTCGAGCGGCGCCATGTCCACCTCTACAGAGCGGGGTGCCGCGAGGACAGGAGGCATGAACAGCAGCACGGCTTCAAGGCTGACGACGCCCAAAAATGCCATACACTGCCCGCGGGAAGGCTTGCGCGTCAGAAGCAACATGCAAAGCCCAGCACTCAGCATGGCCAGACCAATCGACCCGGCCATCCAGAAGGGCTTTGCGGGCCATACCAAACCGACACGAGGCCAGGCGCGCGCAAGACACACGCACAAGCCGATCAACCAGACCGCAGCCGCAATCGCTAGTCGTCGACGCGCGAAGGAAGTCTGCCAGGCTCCTTTCGTCCAGTCGTCGACCGCCATCGCAGCGAGCACGATGGACGCAAAACTGATCGATGGCAGCGCGTAACGACAGAAAGTCGTGTCCTTCAGGATTGGCAGCATGAGCCGCAGCGCATCGAACTGCGGCTGGCCGGAGACGATGGCAAGGGCCACCAACGACCAGCCGGCCAGTATCGCTCGAAACCCAAGCTGAGATCGTGCAAGCATCAGCCCTGCCAACCCGAGCAACATCGCGGTCGATCCTATGTAGCCGCCCGCCTGCTTCCAGTCACCAATCTGGAGGTCCGCGTAAATTGGCCCGAACACGTAAGGCAATGCCAATGTCGGCATCTGCGCGGCGCTCAGGCTGCCGAGTATTGAGAGGGCATGCAATCCAAGAGCGCCGACGCGGAGATAGGATAGGAAAGGAACGGTCGCAGGTGCCGCCAGCAGCAATCCGCAGATCGCACCGGCCGTAAGCCGACCGATGAAAACCGCCGCCGCACGTGCTCCCGACTGCAGACTTATCCGGCAGACCGCATCCAATGCCCACAAACCTGCGAGGAGGCCGTCCAGAAAAGCTGTTTGTGGAAACCCTGCCACAAGCGAAAAAGCCAAAGCCAGTGCCACCAGCATCAGTCCGCCCGAACTCAGGCCGGATGGGTCGGCACGCAATTTCTCGATGCCCCAGATCAACATAGGCAAGAATGCAATCGGCATGATCGGCGCGTCGCCGAACCAAGAGAAGGTGCCGTTAAGCTCGAACAGCACGCCCCCCACGCAGGCGGCAAAATGTGACAGGCCGCGCGTGCGCAAAGCAGCGAACGTGCACAGGCCTGCAATGATCTGGAGAACGAGCTTCATATACATGACGCCGTCGTTCGCGTTGAGGAGGAGGACGAACGGCAGAAAAAACGCGCCGGGTTGCATCGACGCGGCCAGAGGCAAGCCCGCTCCCGAATAAGGGTTCCACCAAGGCAAAATCCCGTGGAGCCAGTCATGCGCAGCAAGCGAGCCCAGTGCCTGGACAGTGTTGCCGGTATTGCCGTCGATATATTGCGCCCCGAACATGGAAATCGGCTGCGGGCGCGCTAGACCGGACATAATGAGGCCGGGATCTGCTTGAACGTAGCCAAGCAATGCCGGCAGATGCGTGATCACCGGCAGCAGAAACAACAAGGCCGCGGCCGCTTGTGTCTCGCCCAGGAATGGTCGACGCATCTTGCTCGCCAGCCTGCTCATCTGGCGGAAACCAACGCCCGTGTGTTCGCGGTGGTCCAGCCAGATCGCACGAGCAACAGCAGAAAACTCAAACCTGCCGCAAACAGTCCAGCGATCAAGTTGGCGTAAGGTGGTGCATATCTGAAGCGTATCGGCGAATAACCTCGCGAGAGGGCAATCTGCTGGAACAACGGACCCGCGCGAGCAATGTGCGCGCGATGGCCGCCTACACGCGCTGGACAGCCGTGCGCCCAAGCCTGCCTCACCGCGCAAGCGGCCGGGTCATCTCCTCCGGCCGGACCCAGGCATCGAAATCACTGTCGCTGACAAAACCGAGCGCCAGCGCCGCCTCTTTCAAGCCGGTCCCCTCGCGATGTGCCTTGAGCGCGATCTGGGCGGATTTCTCGTAGCCGATATGCGGGTTGAGCGCGGTGACCAGCATCAGGCTGTTCCGCACGTTCTCGGCGATGCGCGCCGTGTTCGGCTCGATGCCCTGCGCGCAGCCGACATCGAAGGCCAGGCAGCCATCCGCCAGCAGCGCCACCGATTCCAGCAGATTGTGCAGCATCACCGGCTTGAACACGTTGAGCTGGAAATTGCCCTGGCTGCCGCCGAAGGCGACGGCCGCATCGTTGCCGAACACCTGAACGGCCACCATCGTGAGGGCTTCGGACTGCGTGGGGTTGACCTTGCCAGGCATGATCGAGCTGCCCGGCTCGTTCTCGGGAATGAGCAGTTCGGCAAACCCCGCGCGCGGCCCGCAGGCATACCAGCGCACGTCGTTGGCGATCTTCATCAGCGCGCCGGCCAGCGTGCGCAGCGTGGCACTCACCGTCACCATCGCGTCGTGCGCCGACAAGGCTGCGAACTTGTCGGGGGCGGAGACGAACGCGAACCCGGTCTCGGCCGCGATATGATGCGCGGTGCGGTCGCCGAACTGTGGATGGGCGTTCAGCCCGGTGCCCACGGCAGTGCCGCCGATCGCCAGCTCCAGCAATCCGGGCAGCTCGGCGCGAATGGAGCGCACCGCGCCGTCCAGTTGCGCCACCCAGCCGCCGATCACCTGGCCCAGCGTCACCGGCGTCGCGTCCTGCAGATGCGTGCGGCCGATCATCACCACGTGCGCATAGGCCTGCGCCTTGGCGTGCAGCGTCGCCCGCACCTGCGCCACCGCGGGCAGCAGCCGGTGCTCGATCTCCTCGACTGCGGCGACGTGCATCGCCGTCGGGAAGGTATCGTTGCTGGACTGGCTGTGATTTACATCATCGTTCGGATGCACTGGCGATTTGCTGCCCACCGTGCCGCCGGCAAGCTGGATCGCGCGATTGGCGATCACCTCGTTGGCGTTCATGTTGGTCTGCGTGCCGCTGCCGGTCTGAAATACCACCAGCGGGAATTCCGCATCCAGGTCGCCGTCGATCACCTCGTTGCACGCGCGTATGATGAGGTTGACCTTGTCGGCCGGCAGCTCGCCGAGCTCGCCATTGGCCAGGGCGGCGGCTTTTTTCAGCAGCCCCATGGCGCGTATCACCGGCCTGGTGAAGCGGAACCGGTCCACCCCGATCGGAAAATTCTGGATCGAGCGCTGCGTCTGCGCGCCCCACAACCGCTCGGCCGGCACCGGCAGCGCCCCCATGGCATCCTTCTCCATACGGAAGGCGGGGTCGGCGTTGCTGGACATGCTGATCATGAACCCTGTCTGTCGCGCGGCCTCTATAGCCACGGACCTCACGGCAGGGAAATCGCACCCGATGGACGTCGGGAGCGAGATGACGACATTGCCGGAACGAATGCAATTCCGTTATGAAAGGCCGAAGCTGGGCTTCGCCAAATCGGGCGCAGATGCGGCAGGAGTAACGTCGATGACATCCTTTCGCCTCCATGCGCGGCTTGCGGCCATGGTTCTGTCCGGCCTGCCCTTTCAGGCGCTTGCCACGAATTATGGACCGGCTCGTGCAATACCACTTGCTGCGTTGATCACGCAGCCATTCGTGGCGATGGATACGCAAGGCACAGCCCGCGCGCTGTGGCAGGATCGGTCGCTTTCCTTCGCGGTGCATCACGCGCACGGACGCTGGAGCACGCCGGTTGCACTGAAGATAACCGGCAGTTTCGTTAAAGCCCGGTTCAACGCATCGGGCTCGGCGGTGGTGGTCAGCTACGTTTCCGGCTCGGGCCTCTATGCGTCCGACCTCTCGTCCAACGGCGCACTCTCCACACCGGCCCTGGTCGTTGCCGACACCAGTTCGTCGGCCACGCCCGCGCCGTTCACGCTGCTGTTCAACGACGCGGGCGCCGCCGCCATCGTGTTGCAGTCCGGCTTTGCGCAAACCAGCCAGATCACCGCCTACCGCCGCCCGGCGGGCGGCACCTGGGGTGCGGCCGAGCTGGTGGCGAATGCGGCATCGACCGGCAATCTCGTGCTCGGCGACGCTACGGTCGGCCCGAGCGGCGACGTGACGATCAGCTACCAGAGCTACGTCACCTCCTGCGGCACGAAACATTGCACCGACGGCAGCTTCACCGTCCACGCGGCGGAGGAGCCGGCCGGCACGCAGGGCTGGCAGCTCTCCGCTGCAATCAACGCGCCCGCCAGTGCAGCCTACATTGTACATTCCGCCGTAAGCCCGGCCAACGTGCCGATGCTGGCCATCCAAGCGGGGTCGGACGGCGAAGTCACGCTCTCCCATGGGCCGGCTCCGGGGTGGTCCGCGGCCGCCCAGATCTTGCCAGCGGGCTCGGCCAGCCAGGTCGCCGGTATCTTCGGCGGCGATGGCGGCACCGTCAGCATCGCCTTGACCGGCTATAGCACCGTCGGACAGCGCCAATCGGTCAGCCTGGCCGATGGCAGCCTGACCACCAGCCCGTTCGCAACACCACGGCTTCTCTCCGGCACCGACAAGAGTGCGGCCACGACCAACCTGCTTGCAGCCGCCGACCCGGCCGGTGCTGCATCCCTGATCTGGAGTGACGCAGACGGCTCCATTCGCGCGGCCACACGCGGACCCGTGCCGGCCGGCTCGCTTGCGGTGCAGACTCTCGGCAAGGCGCACGCCTGCCAGATCCTGAACTATGTCTGCTCCGCCGCCGCGGCGACGTCCGTGAACCCGAACGGCGACTCCGTCGCTGCCTTCCTGCGCGCCTCAGCAACCGACAGCAACGTGACGCTGTATCTGACGACGACCAACTGACCGTGCGCTGCCGGGTGGAACATGACGGCTGACCATGAGCCAGCACCAGCCAACTCAGCGCATCATGCTCGAGCAGACGCTCAAGCTGCCAGTCGCTCCACCCCCGCCATCGGGTCGAGCCGCACCATGATAGGGCGGTGGTCGGAGCCAGCCCTGTCGAGCGCGCCGGCATCGGCGCACGCGAGGCCGCGCACGTAGCAGCGGTCCAGACGCAGCGGCACCACATCGGCGCAGCGATGGGTCGGCTCGCGCGGCCCGACATCGCGAAAGCCGGGCAGCAGCGCCGGCCCCACCAAGTTGTAATCGCCAAGCACCGCCGCGCGCGCCGGCAGATGCGACGCCACGAAGCGCAACTGCTTCCGGTTCAGCAATTGGCTGTGCGACAAATGCACGTTGGCGACGCTGAAATCGCCGATATCGATCACCTGACATACACGCGCCACGATCGCGCCCGCCGGCAGGGTCAACACGCGCGGCGCCGGCAGCTTTCGCGGGCTCCACACGGCCAGGCCGTGCACGCGCCCAGGCAGGGGCACGCGGGCAAAAAACCCACCGAGCCTTGCCGGCAGCGCCCCCATCGCCTCGGTCGCTTCCTGCATCAGCAGCACATCCGGCCGCTCGCGCCGCGCCAGGCTGGCCACGTCTTCCACCGTCGCACCTGTCAGGCGCAACAGGTTCCAGCTAATGATCTTGACCACGTGTCCGCATCGTCCGCACTGATGTTGCACCGCACATAGCAGAAGCCAGGTTGGGAAAGGGTTTAAATCTGCGTATTGCCCGGCGCGCGCTCCTCGCCACTGTCGCCGCAAGCGCCAGCTACCGGCCCGCGCGCGCAGCCCGGCCGATCATCGTCGCCTCCAAGATCGACACCGAGGGCGCGCTGCTGGGCAATCTCATCGCCCAAGTCCTGCGTGCCCGCGGCCTCGCGGTGCAGACGCGGCTGCAGCTCGGCCCCACGCGGATCCTGCGCCAGGCGCTGCTCTCCGGTGCGATCGACCTTTACCCGGAATATACCGGCAACGGCGCCCGGTTCTTCAACCTCGCCGGCAACCCGGCCTGGCACAGCGCTCCCGACGCCTACGCGCTGGCCGCCCGGCTGGACCGCGCGGCTAACCAGCTCATCTGGCTGGCGCCAGCACCCGCCGACAATGGCTGGGGCATCGCCGTGCCGCCCCGCATGGCCCAACTCGCCACGCTGTCGGGCTTCGCCCAGGCAACACGCCAGGCGAGCCCGCCGATCCTGCTGGCCGCCTCCGTCGAGTTCGTCGAAACGGCCGACGCGCTGCCGGCGTTCGAGCACGCCTACGGCTTCCGGATGCGCCAGGACCAATTGCTGATGCTGGCCGGCGGCGACACCTCGGCCACGCTGCGCGCTGCCGCCGAAGGCCTCTCCGGCGTGAACGCGGCCATGGCCTACGGCACCGACGGCGCGCTGACCACGCTCGGCCTCACCCTGCTGGCCGACCCGATGCACGCGCAGATCGTCTTCCAGCCCGCCCCGGTGATCCGCGCAGCGGCACTCGCCGACCACCCCGACATCGCCGGCTGGCTCGCCGCCCTCTTCGCCGGCCTGACCCGCGCGACGCTGCAATCCCTCAACGCCCGCATCGCCGGCGACGGCGCCGACCCCTCCCAGATCGCGGCCGCTTATCTGCGTGCGGCCAAGCTGGCATGATTGCCCCCGCCAATCCGCCACGCCTTCTGCTCGCGTCGTTGGCGCTGTTGTGCCTGGCCGCCGCGTTCGTCGGCCACGCACCCAACCGGCTGCTCTCCGGCGTGCCGGTCGCCGCACCCGCGCCGCTCGTCCTTGCCTGCCCCGCCTTCCTGCTCGCCATGCTGGCACTCCCGCGTCAAACCGGGCGGCTGCACGCCTCCGCCCTCGTCGCCGCCACCCTTGGCCTGCTCGTCACCGCCATCGAAGCGGGTGCGGCCGCGCGCCTGCTCGCCCTGCACAGCCCGCCCGCCGCACGAACGCTTTTGGGGCCCGGATTCTGGGGCCTGGTGTTCGCGTTCAGCCTCGCCATCGTGGACGCTGTGCAGCGCCTGCGCGCGCCGCCCGCCGCCATCCTGGCGATCACCTTCGTGCTGGCCGCACTGCTCGGCACCCTGGCCGCGACCGGCCAGTTCGATGCGCTGTCGCTCGCGCAGGAAGCCGCCGCCCATCGCGCGGAATTCGCCACCGACCTGGCCCGCCACATACTCCTGGTCGCCGCCACCGTCGCCGCCGCCCTCGCACTCGGCGTGCCGCTCGGCATCGCCATCCAGCGACGCCCGCGCTGGCGTGGGCCGGTGTTCGCTATCCTCAACATCGTGCAGACGCTACCCTCCGTCGCCCTTTTCGGCCTGCTCATCGCCCCGCTCGCCGCCATCGGGCTGAGCGGCATCGGCCTCGTGCCGGCGCTGATCGCGCTCGTGCTCTACGCCCTGCTGCCCGTCACGCGGCAGATGGTGGCGGGGCTGGACGGCGTGGACGCTGCCGTTCTGGAAGCGGCCAGCGGCATGGGGCTGGCGCCGGCACAGATCCTCACCCGCGTCGCGCTGCCGCTTGCCGCACCCGCGCTGATCGCCGGACTGCGCATCGTCATCGTGCAGACGATCGGCCTTGCGGTCGTCGCGGCCCTCATCGGCGCCGGCGGCCTGGGCGATTTCGTCTTCCAGGGTCTCGGCCAATACGCGGTCGATCTCGTGCTGCTCGGCGCCCTGCCGGCCATCGCGCTTGCCTTGGCCGCCGACCTGCTGCTGCGCCTGGCCGCCGCGCGCTTCCAGCCGGGCCGCGCATGATCACCTTCGACCACGTCACCAAATCCTATGCCGGCCGGACCGTGGTGGACGATCTGTCGTTCACAATTCCGCCCGGCGAACTGACCGTGCTGATCGGCCCCTCCGGCTGCGGCAAATCCACCACGTTACGGATGATCAACGGGCTGATCGCACCCGACCGCGGAACGGTGTCGGTGGACGGTCGCGATGTTGCCAGCCAGAACCCGCAGACATTGCGGCGTGGCATCGGCTACGCGATCCAGGCCGGCGGCCTGTTCCCGCATTGGAGTGTCGCGCGCAACATCGCCACCGTGCCGACCCTGCTCGGCTGGCCACGCGCCAAAATCGACGCGCGTGTGGCGGAACTTCTCGCGTTGTTCGGACTGCCGCCGGCCGAATATGCCGCCAAGAATGTCGCCGCACTCTCCGGCGGCCAGCAGCAGCGCGTGGGCGTGGCGCGCGCGCTGGCCGCCGACCCGCCGCTTCTCCTGCTCGACGAGCCGTTCGGCGCGCTCGACCCGATCACCCGCCGCACGTTGCAAACCGAACTTCGCCGCATTCAGAGGGCGACTTCGAAAACCATGGTGTTCGTAACCCACGATATGGACGAGGCCATTCTGCTCGCCGACCGCATCGTCATTCTCGATCGCGGGCGCCTGGCGCAGGCCGGAACACCGGTGGAGCTTCTGCAACATCCCGCTTCCGGTTTCGTGCGCGATTTCGTCGCGGGCGACCCCTCCGCCATGCGCAGTCTCGCCGCCCGCAGCGTAGCCGATCTGCGCCGCCCCGGAAACATCGAAGGTTCACCGAGCATGCCGGCGGAGACTACATTGCGCGATGCGCTCGGCTTGATGATCGCGTCACGCCAGCACACGCTCAATCTGGGCGACGGGCATGTCCGGCTGATCGATATCATCGGTGGGTAGGCCGATTTGAGCGATCGGAAGAAAGGCTTCTTCTTTGCAAAAAAGACGCAAAGAACTTTTGCTCGCCTGTCGGGTGTTTGGGCGGTTGGCCTGGCGTTTTTGGTCAGCATCTTGGTTATGCCGCGGTTGGGGCCGGTGTTCGCGCGGCTGTTTCCTGGTGTGTCTCCGCCGGTCTATGACCGTGGCAGTTTCTTGGCCCTCGCGGGCTCGCATATCTCGATCGTTGTTGCTGCCATTCTCGTGGCCGCCATGCTCGGCATCTCGGCAGCCATCCTGGTCACCCGGCCTTGGGGACGCGCCTTCCGCCCGCTGGCCGACACCATCGCCACGATCGGCCAGACCTTCCCGCCCGCCGCCGTGCTCGCCGTGCTGGTGCCCGTCATGGGGTTTGGCGCGCGGCCGACATTGATTGCGCTCATCCTCTACGGCCTGCTGCCCATTACCGAGAACACGCTCGCCGGCCTGGCCTCCATCCCCAACGCCGTCCACGAAGCCGCTCGCGGCATGGGCCTCTCCCCGCTTCAGGTGCTGCTGCAAGTGGAGTTGCCGCTGGCCACCCCGCTCATCGTCGCCGGCCTGCGCACGGCCACCATCGTCTCGCTGGGCACCGCCACCATCGGCTCGACCATCGGCGCCCTCACCCTCGGCACCCCGATCATCGATGGGCTGGTCACCAACAAGACCAACTTCATCCTGCAAGGCGCCATACCGCTGGCCTTGCTCGCGATCTTTCTGGAGCTTGCCTTCAACCGGCTGGAGTGCCCGACGCGGGTGCCGGACGAGACAGTCTAGCAGTTGCTTAAGGATTCGCTCGTATGACTGTGCACGATGTCGCGAATATCCTCTCTGCTGGCCCCTGTTCTCGCCTCGCCGTTCGTGCCGCTCGCGCTCGGGCTGGGCGCGGTTGCAGCCGATTTGGTCGCGATGGCTCCCGCCGGAGCGCCACCCGAGATCGCGATGGTGTTTCCGCCCTGGTGGACGCAACGACAGGCTTTTGCGGCCGCCGGTGAGTTGGGTGACGTCGTTCGCCTCGGTGCCGCGGGTTTCGTGGTCGTCGTCGCACCGCGACATCTCCGCCCCACGCGGTCTGCCGCGTGGTTCACCTTGGATGCGCGGCTGCTACCCGGCTGCACGACATTCAAACAGGAAAGTATTCGCTGATGTCCGATCTGTCGCACCTTCGCCGCGCCATGGACACCAGTCTTAGCGTCTTTCTATGGGCACATGTTCCGGTCATCGGTCTGGCCGCTTTCATGGGCGGCAATGCCAGCCATCTGATCGCGCTCTGCCTGACGGCGGCAGCGCTTGCCTCGGTTGCCACTGCCTTTCGTTGGGCAGCACCCGGCGCGGGAAATACACGACTGACGATCGGCGTGGCGCTGGTCGGCATGATTTCCACCTTGCTCGCTGCACTGAGCGGCACGGCGTGGCAAGCCGATATGCATATGTATTACTTTGCGGCGCTGGCAATCTTGTCGGCGTACTGCGATCGGCGCGTCATTCTCGCGGCAGCCGCGGCCACTGCCGTGCATCACCTGGCGCTGAATTTTGCTGTTCCGCTCATGGTGTTTCCCGGCGGCGCAAGCCTCGCGCGCGTCATCCTGCATGCAGTCATCGTCATCCTGGAAACCGCGAGCCTGGTGTGGATAGTTGGACGTATCCAGTCGGCTCTTTCGGTGAGCGAAGCAGCAATGAAAACTGCGGAAAGCCATCGTGCAAAGCTCGAGGAAGCGATGGCGGCAGAAGCGGCAGGCCGCCAGCAGGTGGAAATCGTTCGTCGGCAAACGATGCAGAAGAGTGCAGCCGACGTGGAGTCCGGACTGGGCGACGCGACCGCTGGCCTCGTCGAGGCGGCGGGGTGTTTGTCCAACGTCGCGATCACCCTGTCCCAAGGCGCTGAATCGACGGCGCTGGAGGCCGGATCGGCACTTCAGGCTGCCGCGACGACGACCTGGGCCGTCCAATCCGTCGCTGCCGCAGTCGAGGAACTTACCGCCTCGATGAACGAGATCTCGGCGCAAATCCACAATGCGGCACAACGCGCGGCAACAGCCAAAGAGGAAGTGGCGGCTTCTTCGCTGGCGGCTCAATCGATGGCTGCAGAAGCTGGAAGGATCAGCGACGTCGTGTCGTTGATCGAAGCAATCGCCAGCCGCACGAACCTGCTGGCGTTGAATGCCACCATCGAAGCCGCTCGCGCCGGAGATGCCGGGCACGGGTTCGCCGTGGTAGCAGGTGAAGTGAAAGCACTGGCCATGCAAACCGCGGCGGCCACCAAACAGATTCAACACGAGATCGGGCTTCTGCAGGCCGGTACCGCCAGATCGGTGACTTCGATCGGCTCCATCACACAGGCGGTCAATGCGATGGATCAGGTCACAGTCGCGGTCGCCTCCGCCGTCGAACAGCAACAAAGCGCCACGCAGGAAATCGCCAGATCCATCGGCAGCGCCGCAGACAGCGTCGAGCAAGTCAAACAGGCGATCGCCGGCGTGGCAGGTGCTACCGACGCCACGCGTGATATGGCAAACCAGGTCATCCAAGCCGGCGAAAGGGTGAATGGTTTATCAAACACCATCTCCGACGCCGCCAGCGCCATCGTCGTCAAGCTACGCGCCTGAGCCGTCTGCATCGCCGTCACCGAAATGCATCCCACGAGCAAGCATAAAGCGCTTTGAGCTTGCAACGGCTTCTGTCGCCGGTCGCACTAACGCCTGTCGCGCACCGTTCGTACGAACGCCGCAACGTCATCGGCAAACGCATCGGGCCGCTCCAACGCGGCAAAGTGCCCACCCCGATCGAGTTCGGCAAAATGCACGAGATCGTAGGTTTTCGCGATCAGGCTGCGCGGCGGAAGCGGCCTTATCTCGCTCGGCAGGCTCGCGAAGCCGGTCGGCACCTCGATACGCGAATCTGAGGGAAGCACGCGCATCACCTCGTGCTGCGCGGCGCGGTAAATCCATGTCGCTGTCGTGAAACTGTCGGTCGCCACATAAAACATCAGATTGGTGATCAGATCGTCAAGGCTGAACACGCGGCCAAGATCGGTCTCGGCGCGCAGGTCCGACCAGGCGTGGAACTTGTCGATGATCCACGCGGCCTGGCCTACTGGATTGGACTGCATCGCAATACCCAGCGTTTGCGGCCGGGTGCGGTGAACGTCGGAATACGCGCGGCCGTCGCGCAGAAACGGCCGGCAACGCGCCTCGAAGTCGCGCTCCTCGTCGGTATCGACGTCGCCCTCCACGCGAACAGCAAGAAAATTGAGGTGGATAGCTTCGCAGCCGCCACCCTTGGCGGTCGAATGGTCCAATCCCGCCATGGCCGAGATCATCGATCCCCAATCGCCGCCCTGCGCGATGTAGCGCTTGTAGCCCAAAACCTCGCGCAACAGCCTGTCCCAAATGCCGGCAATCCGGCGCGGCCCGATCGGCGCCGCGGGTCGGCCCGAGAAACCGAATCCCGGCAGCGCGGGCACCACCACGTCCACGCCGTCCGCTGCTTTGCCGCCGTAGCGCTCGGGATGGGCAAGCCGCTCGATGACGCCCAGGAACTCCACGATCGAGCCCGGCCATCCATGCGTCAGCACCAACGCAGTGTCCTGTGGTCCGGACCCACGTTCGTGCAGCAGATGGATGTGCTCTCCGTCGATGTCCGCCATGAATTGCGGGAAGCGGTTGATCGCAGACTCCTGCGCACGCCAGTCGAACGACCCCGACCAATGCTCGCACAATAGGCGCAGGAAAGCCGGATCGGTCCCTGCCGACCAGGGATCGCCGTCTTCCGCGAGAGGCGCCAAGGCGCGCCAGTCGAATGCACGGACCGACGCTCGGATCGCATCCAATCGGGCCTGCGGGATGTCGATCTTGAAGGGCGATAGGCGAGCCATGGGGATTGCCCTTTCTCGAGAGGTGATGAACACCGGTCGCGACAGATACAACGCGAGGTCTGCAATCTGATGCGGCCGCCTCGCTCGCGTATTCAGGCCTCGCCTGCAAGGGGCCGGCCGTGTCCTGCGCGGCGCGGGCGGCATCTCGTCGCGTCGGCCCGCGCGCACGCACGCGGCGACCTGACCGGCATGGCCATCGCAGCCAGTCTATGGTTTGGATAGCGCCAAGCACAAATCAACGCACGCACGGGGAAATCATATGGTCCGAGCAATTTCGCATTTTATCGGCGGCAAGGAAGTGGCGGGCGAGCAAGGCCGGTTCGCCGATGTGTTCGATCCCAATTCGGGCGAGGTTCAGGCGAGAGTGCCATTGGCCTCCCAGGCGGACGTCGCCGCCTGCGTCGCCGATGCAGCGCGGGCGCAGCCGGGTTGGGCCGCGCAGAATGCGCAGAAACGCGCCCGGGTGATGATGCGCTTTGTCGACCTGATCAACCAGAACATGGATGCACTGGCCCGCCTGCTGTCCAGCGAGCACGGCAAGACGGTGGCCGACGCGCGTGGCGACGTGCAACGCGGGCTCGAAGTGATCGAGTTCTCCTGCGGAATTCCGCATCTGCTGAAAGGCGAGTATTCGGACTCCGCCGGCACGGGTATCGACGTCTATTCCATGCGACAGCCGCTGGGCGTGGTCGCCGGCATCACCCCGTTCAACTTTCCCGCCATGATCCCGCTGTGGAAAGCCGGGCCCGCGATCGCCTGCGGCAACGCCTTCGTGCTCAAGCCATCCGAGCGCGACCCCTCTGTCCCGGTCCGCCTGGCCGAACTGTTCATCGAAGCAGGCGGCCCGCCCGGCATTTTCAACGTCATCCACGGCGACAAGCAGGCAGTGGACGCGCTGCTGACCGACCCGCGCATCATGGCGGTGGGCTTTGTCGGCTCCACGCCGATCGCCCAATATATCTACGAGACGGCAGCCGCGCATGGCAAACGCGCGCAATGTTTTGGCGGCGCGAAAAACCACATGGTGATCCTGCCGGATGCCGATCTCGACCAGACGGTCGATGCCCTCATCGGCGCCGGCTATGGCTCGGCCGGCGAGCGCTGCATGGCCATTTCGGTCGCCGTGCCGGTGGGCCAGAAGACAGCCGACGCGCTGATCGCCAAGCTGGTGCCGCGGGTGGAAGCGCTCCGCGTCGGTCATTCCAGCGACAATGATGCCGATTACGGCCCGCTGGTGACCCGCGAGGCGCTGCAGCGCGTCGAGCAATACATCGACATCGGCGTGAGCGAGGGTGCCGAACTTCTGGTGGACGGACGCAACTTTCATCTGCAGGGCTACGAAAATGGATATTTCATTGGCGGCAGCCTGTTCGACCGCGTCACGCCGAAAATGCGCATCTATCAGGAAGAGATTTTCGGCCCCGTGCTGAGCGTCGTGCGTGCAGACAGCTACGAGGAAGGGCTCAAGCTTTGCAACGATCATGAATACGGCAACGGCGTTGCCATCTTCACCCGCGACGGCGAGGCAGCGCGGGACTTCGCCTCGCGCGTGCAGGTCGGCATGGTCGGCGTGAACGTGCCCATCCCGGTGCCGCTCGCCTATCACACATTCGGCGGCTGGAAGCGCAGCGGGTTCGGCGACCTCAACCAGCATGGGCCGGATTCGATCCGGTTTTATACCAAGACGAAGACGGTGACGCAGCGTTGGCCGTCCGGGGCTCGGGATGGAGCCAGTTTCGTTATTCCTACTATGAGCTGAAGGAAGGCTTCTTTTCTGGGGAAAGAAGCAAAAGACTTTTGTCCCGCTGTCGCGAAGCCTGCGACCGGCACATTTCTAAGGACGCGCAGGATCATGAAAATTGGGTTTCTCGGGTTAGGCAACATGGGTGGTCCCATGGCTGCCAACCTGGTTCGCGCCGGCCACGCCGTGCAGGCGTTCGACCTTTCCGCTGCCGCGCTGGACGCGGCCCGCAAAGCCGGTGCCACCGTCAGCCAGACCGCATCTGCCGCCGTCGCAAACGCCGACATCGTGCTGACCATGTTGCCGGCCGGCCGGCATGTGCTCTCGGTGATGAGCGACGTGCTGCCGCACGCCGCTCGCGGCACGCTCTTCATCGATTGCTCGACGATCGACATTGCCAGCGCGCGCGACGTGCATGCGCAGGCGATGGCATCAGGCATGGAGCAGGTGGACGCACCGGTTTCCGGCGGTGTCGGAGGCGCCTGGGCCGGCACGCTGACCTTCATGGTGGGCGGAACGCAGGCCGCTTTCGAACGCGCGAGGCCGGTACTCGAAGCAATGGGAAAGCGTATCGTGCATTGCGGAGACGCCGGCGCCGGCCAGACGGCCAAAATCTGCAACAACATGATCCTGGGTATCTCGATGATCGCGGTGTCCGAAGCGTTCGTGCTCGGCGAGAAACTCGGCCTGTCGCACCAGGCACTGTTCGATGTAGCCTCCACCTCGTCGGGCCAGTGCTGGTCGCTGACCACCTATTGCCCGGTGCCTGGCCCAGTGCCCGCCAGCCCCGCCAACCGCGACTATCAGGCCGGCTTCGCGGCCGCTCTCATGCTCAAGGATCTCCGCCTGGCCCGCGACGCCGCGCAGGCCGCCGGCGCCGACACCGCCTTGGGGCGTCACGCGGCGGAGATATACGAACGCTTCGAAGCCGACGGGCAGGCCGGGCTGGATTTTTCAGCCATCATTGAGGCAATCCGCACCCGCTCGGTGCTGCAAGCAGAGTAAAATCCATAGCGTGGTCTGGAGGACATGAAACCAGGTGAGGCGAACAGTTCACCTGGTGCCGCGAACTCCTGCCGCGTATGGTGCGATGCGAGGCGCTATTGCTGCCCCGCTTTCGACGCTTTGACGAGCCCGTTCAGGAACGCGGTACCGTTCGGCTCGCCATAGCCGGTCATGTTGTCCCACCCTGCCGTGGTCGTCAGCGACGTGTCCAGACCATAGGTGAAGATCGTCATCGAGAGGACCGGCCGCACGACGAAAATCTGCTCGATATCGTCCACTCCTTCCGGCAACAGGGCCAGCGCGTCGGGCGTCACATCCGGTGTGCTGAGCGGCGTGCCGTTCAGCGTCGCAGTCACTTTCGGGTCCAGGCGCGTCAGCGGCAGAATGTCCCTGATCGGGATGCCCTGCAAAGCCGGCAGCAATGGTGCCACCTGGCCAATGCGCTGGCCGGCCCGCTGGTTGGCGAGCGCCGAGATGCCCGCGAACACCGGTGCCGCCACGCTGGTGCCACCGGCCACGGCGACCACCTGGACGAGGTAGTTGAAGTCATCGACCGTCAGCACGAGGTCGGCGCCGGTCAGCGGATCGGCGATGGCCGAGATATCCGGCCCTTGCCGGCCCTGCCCTGGCAGCGCGCTCTGCCACGATGGCTTGCCGAAATAGACGCTCTCGCCACCGCCGGCACCCTCGGCCTGCCCTGGGCCGACCTGCAATTTCGATTTCACCAGCCGGTTCGTGTTCGGGTAGGTCGATTGCCACCCCCAGCCCACATCGCGATAGCCTTCCGCCGTCGGCAGGGACAGCGTGGTGCCGCCGACCGACGTGACGTAAGCGCTGTCCGCGGGAACCGAGGGCGCGCCCACAGGCTGGCCAGCCCCGTTGTCGCCGGCATCGCCCGAAGAGACCGTCACGCCGATGCCGTAGGAGGCCGCCTCGGCGGTGGCTATTCCCCACGCGACCTCGTCGGATCCGTCCGAGCCGTATTCAGGTTCGCCGAAGCTCATCGACACGATGTCGGCAAGCTGGTGTTGGACCGCATAATCGAACGTCTTCAACAAGTCGGCCGTATCGCTCGTCGGCGCGACCAGCAGCACGATTTTGGCGCCCGGCGCAATCGCATGCGCCATCGACACGTCGATCGTGGTCTCGACGGACCAGTTCGTCACGTAGGTCAGCGGGATACCCAGCGGAGCGATCTGCTTGAAGTTGCTTGCACCAAGCAGCGGCAAGCCCATCACCGCCGAGTAGGCGTTGACATCGCTCGTGATGAAGGGCGAGCCGTAGGCGATGACGATGCCGATCGTCTGGCCCTTGCCATCCAAGCCGCCCGCGACCGCGTCGTTCAGCTTGTAGTGCGTGCGCAACTGCGTCGCGTCATAGCCGCAGACGCCGTATCCCGGGCCGCCCGATGTGAAAAAGCCGTTGACCTCGCGCCGGCCACGAAACGTCACGTCCCCCTCGGCGGCATACAGATCTTGCACCGTGTCGCCGTGGTAGCATTCGTCCGTGAGGTAAGGGTTTAGCGGCGATCCACCCGCCGCCATCGTCCTTGGCGAGCGCGACAACGCCAGGGCCACCGGGCGACCGGTCGAGGGGTCGATCTGGCGTAGCGCGAACGGCCGCGTGCGCGGCGTCGAAAGGCCGGTTATGGCCGCAACCAGTGCGCCCGGGCCGCCGGCAAGCGCCGGCCTGGCTGTCGTGGCAAGCACGGTCGCACCATCGCTCTCGAAACGATGCACCTGTGTGCCGAAAGCGCGTTCCATGGTGCCAGCATCGCCGCTGACGTCGATCGACCGGCCATCCTCCTGGGCGGCGAGGATCGTCAGGCCGGACCGCGCCAGGGCGTCCCGTACCATGGCGACGCGGTTCTGGTCCGGCATGTAGGCGTCGTACTGCGACGGCGTCATCCAGTGGTGAAAGCTGGGCGATGCTGGATCATAGATTGCCTTGAGGGCGCTCTGGAAGCCAGCCTCGTCCTGGCGCTTCAACCACACCGTCGCATGCAGGGGCTGGGTGGCCGGCACGGCTCCCAGATCGGTCAATGCCGGCGCCGCTTCACTCATTTCAGCGATGCAGACAGCCGCCGCGGCAAGCGTTACAGCGCGTGCAGTTGATCGAAAGCGGCGTCCGCCGTGTGATGAGCGCATGAGGTCTCCGGGAATTGTGGCGGGGGGTGGGCGAGACCAAATCTCTACCATTTAGGTGTCGGCTTGGACAACAATGGCCGATCGCCAAGAACCATTGAGAGTTGAGCATTTTTCAATGTGTGGTTCTCGTCGCGTTTCCTGTAATCCGTCGCTGGTCGTGCCCGGCCGATGTGCAAATGCAGGCCGGTCATCGCCATCCTTGCGCGATCCGCGCCGCAAGACATCTATCTCGGATTGCAAAACACCTAACGTTGCTTCCACGCATCGCAGGCGGTCGTGAAGATATTCGGCCTCGGAATAGTAATCGGCGAAGGCGGCAAGCGATCCCAGCCCTTTCCACCAACCGCGCCAATTCAACAATGGCACGGCCGCGATATTTGAAACGGCATTCATAGCAGGCTCCCTGAGTTGAGAGATTGGGTTGATTGAACGATCAGACACGCTGCACGATGGCTTGCAGCAGGCGCGCCCGCTCCTCGCGGCGTAGAACATCGTCTATGCCGCGATAAAGCGTGCGGCGGTCGGCGATGTTCATGACAACATGCTGCGTCAAGACAACATCGAATTCGCCTCGACGAGTGACGCCATTGCGGCAGCACCACCGGCGTGGAACCGATCACTCTGCGCCAGTGCTTCCCACGGTATGATGTCATCGCAGAAACCCGCCTGCACGAGCGCCGCCTCCACGCGCTCGACGAAGCCGCCAATCTCATAGCGTGCCGCCGCCGCCTTCTGGTCGAATGCGTCCTTCCCCGCCGGCTGCAGCGCGTTCACGCCGACACCGCGAGCTTGAGTTGGGCGATATGTGCGGCGCCCGCGACCGCGCTGCGGCGGGCGCGCCAGCCGGCATCCTCCATCGCCGGCAATGGCGCGGCCGGCATCGGAAAGCCGTGCTCGCGCTGGTATTTTTCCGGGTTCAGCCCAGGGCGCATCGGAACGGTCATGAACGCGCCGAACGCACCGAGCGTGTTGACAAAGCTGCGTTTCGCCTTCGGCTGCGCTGCGTAGCGCCGGGTGATCGTCTCGAAATCCTCGGCCTGCCGGCCGGTCACTGCCAATACGTGATCAGTGGCGCCGCCCAGGGCAAAGGCGCCTTCGTTCTGGTCGCGGATGTAGAAGGGCAGTGCGGCCAGCAGGAACGGATCGAGCCCTCCCATGCGCGCGGCCTTGAGGAACATCCACATCGGCGATTTCACGTGCCGCACGTGGCGGCCGACAACGCGGCCCATGATGCGCGTCATGTCGCGGACGGAGATCAGCTCCGGGCCGGTCGGCCGATAGGTTTTTCCGGCGTGCAAGGACGGGTCCGCGAGCGCTGCCACGGCCACTCGCGCGATGTCCTCGTCCGACGGCGGAGCGTTGCGGCTTTCGCCATTCATCGGCACCGGATAGACGCCGAGCAGAGCAGCATAGTCGATCAATTCCAGAAACGGAAAGCTGGCAAAGAAGCCCGGCGCCACCGTGGTGACGGAGGTTGCAGGCAACAGGGCGAACAGATGGTCTGCCAGATAATGCTGGCGCGACGACAGCGACGGGTGCTGCGGGCCCGCGAGCCATTGGCTGAGCGCCACCACGGATTCGAGTTTCGCCTGGCCGGCCGCGGTCGCGAACGCAGCCGCACTCTGAATCATGAAAGCGTGGAACGGCGGACAGTAATAGGCTCGATCGACGCCTTTCATGGCATCCAGCAGATGCTCGGGGTCAAACAGGTCGCCGACCGCAATTTCGGCGCCGGCTGCCTTCAACCGGGCAGTGCGGCTGTCCTCACGGCGAACAAAGGCGCGCACCTTGTAGCCGGCAGCCAGCAGTTGGGCCGCAACCTGGCCGCCGGTTTTGCCGGTGGCGCCGGTCACGAGTATCTTGGGGTGGGTCATAACAGCAGTTCCTTTCGTTGCACCTGCATCTATCCACGCTTCCGTCGCGCGATAATCCCGACTAATCTGCATGAACCATGAAGCAGAACTACACAGTCGAGCGTGGTGCTCTTGAGGGTGTGGAGGCGTTCCTGCGCGTGGCCGAACGGCACAGCTTCAGGCAGGCAGCGGACGATCTGGGCGTCTCACCGTCGGCAATCAGCCAGGCGATCAGGGCGCTGGAAGCCCGGGTGGGCGTCGCTCTGTTCACACGCACCACCCGCAGCGTCGGGCTGACCGAGGCCGGCGAACGTTTCCGCGCCCACGCCACGCCCGCCTTCGCGTCCATGCTGGCAGCCGCGGATGCTGCCAAGGGGCTAGCCCAGCGTCCTTCCGGCCTGCTCCGCATCGCGGTTCCCCGCTCGGTCGTCCCGCTGATCCTGGAGCCGGTCCTGGCGTCGTTTTGCAGCGCCTACCCCGAGGTGACGATCGAGATCGCCGCCAATGAGGAACTGGTGGACCTCGCACGCGACGGTTTCGATGCAGGCATCCGCATGGGCCAATTCATCGCCGAGGACATGGTTGCGGTCCGCCTGACGCCACCGTTCCGGCTCGTCTTCGTGGCCAGCCCCGCCTATCTGCACCGCGCCGGCCGCCCCGACCGGCCCGAAGCGCTTGCCGGCCACGCCTGCATCCGCATCCGCCGATCGAGCGGCGCCGTCGGCGATTGGCGGTTGCGGGATGAAGGGCGTGCCGTCGAGATGACCGTATCGGGACCGATGATCGCCAACGACTTTCCCACTATCCTAGGCGCCGCAGTCGCCGGCGTCGGCTTGGCGCAGGTGCCCGAACCGATCGCCGTCGACCACGTGCTGAACGGGCGCCTGGTTCAGGTGTTGGGCGAATACGCGCCAACTATTCCGGGTGTCTTCATCTATTATCCCGGCCGGCTTCAGGTGCTGCCAAAGCTGCGCGCGTTCATCGACCATGTGAGGACGAACCCCGTGCCGTTCACAAGCCTGCCGGGCTAGAAAACCAGCTCTACGCCCTGCATCTGCTCCCACGGCCGATCGCAAAACCGCGTCCATCGTGCTGGTGAAAACGGCCTCAGAGCACGCCGGCGCCCATTCGGGATAGGCAGCCTCGCGCAGCGTCAACGCCGATCTGGTGTCGGTGATGGTGCGGCCACCAACGGTCACGACGACGCGACCTGCAGTCGGTTCGATCGTGATAGGGTGATCTGGTCCCGGTTTGAGGATTTGCTTGGTTGTCATGGTTGTCGTCCTTCGAAATGGAAAGGTGGAAGGTTCATCCTTTATTAGTCGAGGAACAGGGCAACATGCGCCAGGAACAGCTCAGGGTATTGATACATCGACCCATGGCTCGCATCGGGATAGAGGATCAGCTGTGCGTTCGGGTATGTTCTGCTGCAAGGCGAACGAATTCACCGTATAGATGATCACATCGTTATGGCCGTTCACGACAAGCGTCGGCTGCCTGATTGATTTCAGATAATCCGACGCGTTGGCTGCCTGGACACCCCATTTGCCCAACGCCTCGATCTGAGCCGGTGCGACGTTCTCGTCGACCTCGGGATCGCGCATATCCACGCGGGCGCGCATGCGCGACAGGAAACGGCGGCCGGCGGCTTGGCTTTGTTCCGATGGCGTGAAATGCACGCTCAGCCACAAGGTCTCGGGCGGATCGTACTGCTTGCCGAAGATGGCCTGCGCTTCCGGGGTCAGCGTTTCCATGCCAACGCCCCCACGAGGTCCGGTGCCCACGAGGATCAGCTTGCGAACGAGATCGAGGGCTTGCAGCGTGATCTCCTGGGCGACCGTGCCGCCGATGGAAAAGCCGAGCACGTCGACTTTGTCGAGGCCAAGCGCGCGGATAAACGCGATAGCGTTTGCACCCATCTCATCGATCGTGGTCGGCACCTTGCCCGTGCTGCTGGAAATTCCGGCATTGTTGAACAGAATGACCTCGCGGTCTCTCGCCAGGCCGTCGGTGATGATCGGATCCCAATAGTCCATGGTGCCGGTGAAATGCTGGTTGAGCACGATCGGGACGGTGTCAGGCTTGCCGAAGCGGCGATAGGCGAAGGTGATTCCGTTCGCCGTGACGTATTGCGTGGGCGCCGTGTGATGCGTGCCGCTCATGGTCAGTCTCCAGTCGTGGTTCGAGCGTCGGGGTGCCAACAGTGCGGAGCCCTTGATGGGTTCAGGCAGCGAAGCTCGGGCGGGCAGCGATGGCGGCATGCCAATGCTGCGTCGCTGCATTGGCGGCGGGCACCGGAAGTTCGAGCGCTCTGGCTGCGAAATCGACGGCGACAACCGCGGTGATGTCAGCAACGCTGAACCGCTCGCCGGCAACGAACGGCTCCTTAGCCAGCCGCATTTCGAGATCGCCATAGAAGTCGGCGACGCGCTTGCGACCGCGCTCAACCAGAGCCGGAATTTGCGCATAGCCATGTGGCCCAGCGATCGCGCGGTCTTTCAGCCCAGCTGCGTTGTTGCGGACGGTCTCCATCACCGCGGCAAAACCCTCCAGCTCCATCCGGCGCTCCCACATCGTCACCAGGGCTTTCTCCTTGGCTGACGATCCGAGGAGCGGTGTGTTTGGGTGTGTCTCTTCCAGATAGCGGAGTATCGCCGGGACTTCGCCGATCGCCGTTCCGTCGTCGAGGACGAGTGTCGGCACGACCCGGCGCGGATTGATGCGGCCATAGGCCTCGGAAAACTGTTCCTTGGCGCCGAGATCGACGGGCACGCGGGTCACGCAGATTCCCTTCTCCGCGAGGAAGATTCGCACGCGCCGGGAATTGGGCGAACTGGTCGATTCGTACAGCTTCAACCGATCGGTCGACATGGCGATTACCTTCTGAGTGGTCAGATCAGGCGCGCTGGACGCCGGGCTTTCGCCCGGCCCCTGCGATCAGCCGGCCGATTTGCCGCCGTCGACGGTCAGGATGTGACCGGTAACGAAGCTTGCTTCGCTCGACGCGATGTAGAGAATCGCCTGCGCGATCTCGTCCGGCTCGCCGATGCGCTTCTGCGCATTCAGCGTCGCGAGGTAGGCTTTCACGTCCGCGCTGCCCGTGAAGCGATCGAGCATGCCGGTCTGGATCGGACCTGGTGCGACCGCGTTGACGCGGATGCCCATGGTGCCGACCTCGAGCGCCACCGACTTGGTCAGCCCCTCGACCGCATGCTTGCTCGCCGCATAGATCGAGGCGCCGGCGCCGCCTTCGTGACCGAAGGTGGACGAGATATTGACGATGCTGCCGCTGCCCTGGGCCTGCATGATGCGCAGCTCGTGCTTCATGCTCAGGATCGTGCCCAGAACGTTGGTGTCGAACGTCGCCGCATAGGTTTCCGGCGTCTGATCGACGGCGGCGCCGGGCTGGCCTTCGGTACCGGCGGCGTTCACCGCGATGTCGAGGCGGCCGAAACGGGCAATTGTGGCGTCGACCATCGCGCGGACGTCGTCCTCGTGACGGACATCGGCGCGCACGAATTCCGCTTCGCCGCCTGCCGCGACAAGCTCCGCCACCAGGGCAGCGCCAGCCTCGGGCTTGCGGCCGGCGACGACGACCTTGGCGCCCTTGCGGGCATAGGCGAGGGCGGTGGCGCGGGCGATGCCGGTGAGGGCACCGGTGATCAGAACAACTGGGGTATTCATCGTGACTTCCTTTCAAATGGCGGGTCGGAACATGCCTACTGCGTCTGGCTTCAATCACCGGCTCGGTGATTGCTCCTTAACGCAGTCGGCTTTGTCCGCTTCCGTGACGGCTGAAGTAAGGATCACGATGAGGCGTGAAAAAGACTTTGTTTGTCGGGCTCCATACCTGTAAGGCATGGAGATGGATCTTCGGCATCTCAGGTATTTCATCGCCGTCGCCGAGGAGGGCAGCCTGACGGTCGCCGCGGAGCAGCGCCTGCACACGGCCCAACCGTCGCTCAGCCGGCAGATGCGCGACCTTGAAGCCGAACTTGGATGTGCCTTGATGACCCGCGGGGTGAAGGGCATCGAACTGACCGCCGCAGGGCGGGTGTTCCTTGATCATGCCCGAGGCATTCTGTTGCAGGTGGAAGCAGCGACCGAGGCCACCCGCCGCGCGGCCGCGCCCGCCAAGGCAAGCTTCGTCATCGGATTTCTGACCGGCTACGAGTTCGACTGGCTGTCAGCGGTCATGCACATCATGCGGGACGCGTTGCCCACGACCGAGATCGTCATTCTCAGCCTGGCATCCGTGGATCTTGCCGACGGCCTGACCCGCGGCAAGATCGATCTCGCCTTCATGCGGCATGAAAAGAATGCACCCGGCGTTGTGTTCACCCGGCTGATCGACGAGCCGCTGATCGCCCTGATTGCGACTGATCACGCCCTGGCCCGCAAGGATGCCATAGCGCCCGACGATATCGCCGGCCTGCCGCTGATCGGCGTTCCCTATGACAAGATCACCCGCCTTGCGAGCGGTCACCGATGCCTATGGCGCGAAACTGGGTATCGACCTCACGCCCGACCACTATGTCGACAACCTATCGATGGCGATGACACTGGTCGCCTCAACGGGCGGCATCGCGTTGATGCCGCTCTACGCGCGCAACCTGTTGCCGGCGACCGTCATCAGCAAGCCATTGGCCGGGGTGGCGCCGGTGATCGATCTATCGCTGGGTTACAGCGAAGCAAACAGGTCGCCGATCCTGACGGCGATCGTAGCGCGGATCGGCGAACTGAAATTCCGCGGCGCATGAACCCTGTTTATGCGCCGCTCTCGGCGCGGGCACATGGCAACCTGCGCAACCGCTTGGAACCGGCGTGATCAACGACGCCGTCTCTGCCATGAATGCATCGGGCGACGCTATCGTGGTGTGGAACGCCTGTCCTGTCACTTCGGCCAATTGCGGCAAGTTCCTGTCGCGCTCGCGCGCGGCTGGCGGCACTTGGAGCCCCGCCGAAAATGCGTCCACGGCGCCGGGGCCGAACGGCTATGGGTATGGAAGGTGGCTATCGCTTTCCGACAGCGGCCTGGCAACACTGGTTCATGAAACCAACGCGAGCATGGTGGTGCGCCGGAAAGCGTCCGGCAAGCCGTAGACGTCCCCCGTCACCGTCGCCAGCGGCGGGGGCGAGGCCGCCAGTGACCATGTCGGCGACGTAACCATCCTGAGCACAAACAACCATCTTTATCTCAGCCGCGCCGGCGGCTCCTTCGCCGATCTCGGCATTGCGGTGGCAGCTACGCCGGCCCTGCCGCGCATCTTTGTCAGCGGCATCAGCGTGTCGCCGTCCGGTGACGTGGTGGTCGTGTACACCGACTATCAATGCACCGTCCCGACCGCGTCGCACTGCAACGCGCTGACCGGCGCTCAGCCCTATGGCGCGAAACTCGCGCCAGGTGCCACGCAATGGGAAACCCTGCCCATCGGGCCCTCGATCACCTATTTGCCGGTGTTTGATGTTTTTACAGATGATCACGGCCGAGCCGCAGCCGTTCTCTACAATTATGACGGCAGGCTTTCCGGCTACCACCAGGCTGCAGCAGGTCAGGCGTGGGCCGCGTCGGTGACAACGTATGTCAACGGCTTTCTCGCCGCCATCTCGGCCAGGCATTCCAACCCGCCGCCTCCTCGGACGGCACCGCGCTGGCGATCAGTTCCATCGGAGCGCCCGGGCTGATTGGATCGATCTTCTCACCCTGACGGGGATCCGAATGAATTGTTGGTTTGGTGGGGTGACGCCCCGCCGGCGGCATCATACCACCAAACCAACTGATCTCTTTTCTCATGAATGCCTGACTTTTCGCGCAGCCGGTAATCGCACACATGGGCAACCGCGATCTGCGTTAACAGACCGCAATGACTTGCTAGCTGTTTTCGTCGCGGCTATTGAGGAGAGCGTTTACCTGGGGCGGGCCGGGAGCTGGGAAGCGGCGGCGACACGACTAGTTTGAAGCACAACGGGACGACAGGGAGTGCTGTGATATGACAGTTAAGCTCATGCGAAACCTGCGCGGCGTGCTACTCGCCGTAACCGCTGTCAGTGGTTGGGGTTCTGGAAGCCCGGCAATGGCGCAGACCGGCGCAAACTGGCTGGAGTCAGGCGGCGTGCCGCAAGGCACGAGGTTTTCGGCCCTTGCCGATATTACGCCGGCGAATGTTCCTGCGTTGACCGAGGAATTTGCGATCCCGACCGGGTCGGTGGGCGCCCATGAAGGTGGCCCGCTGGTGGTGGGAGACATCATGTATGTTGTAACGCCCTGGCCGAACAAGCTGGTGGCGCTCGACCTGGCGCATGGTGGCCAGGTGCTTTGGACCTACGCACCGGCCGATAGCGGTTCGGGCGCCGGGCATAACGGACGCGCGAACCGAGGCGCTGCGTATTCGAACGGGCTGGTCGTATTCTGCGAACTCGACGGGCATGTGGCGGCCGTGAACGCCACGACCGGCGCGGTCGCGTGGCGGACGCAGGTGACCGACCCGAATGTGACGCAGGAGACGTTGCCGATCGCGCCGATCGTGGTGAACGGCAAGGTGATCATCGGGGATTCGCTTTCGGAAATGGGCGCGCGTGGCGTGGTGCGCGCGCTGAGCCTGGCGACCGGCAAGCTGCTCTGGCAGGCCTATAATACGGGGCCTGACACTGACGTGCTGATCGATAAGACGACCAAGCCATTCTATGCCAAGGACCAGGGCGCCAATCTCGGCGCCACGAGCTGGCCGGGAATGTCTTGGCAGCAGGGCGGCGCCACGGTTTGGGAGTGGATGACGTACGACCCGGAAACGAACCTGCTGTTCTACGGCACGTCGCAACCCGGCACGTTCAACGCCGATCAGCGCCCCGGAGACAACAAGTGGGGCGACTCGGTATTTGCGCGCAATCCCGATACCGGCAAGGCTGTGTGGGTCTATCAGCTGACCCCGAATGACCATTGGGACTACGACGCGACGAACGAATACACGGTGGTGGACCTGACCATTGCCGGCGTCGTGCGCAAGGCGCTCGTGCACTTCAGCAAAAATGGCTATGCGTATATATTCGACCGGACCACGGGCCAGTTGATCAGCGCCACGCCGTATTCCGACGGCACCAACTGGGCGAAGGGGGTCGACCTGACGACCGGCTTGCCCAATATCGACAACACGAAACTGACGCATCAGGGCCAGACCGCAAGCGGCATATGCCCGTCAGCGCTGGGCGGCAAGGACTGGGAATATTCTTCCTACTCGCCGAAAACCGGCCTGTTCTATTTTGGGCTGAACAACTTCTGCATGCATTTCCAGCCTTTGCTGACGCAGTATTTCCCGCACGCCCCGTATTTTGGCGTGGGCACGCTGACCTTCGATCCAAGTCCGAACTTCAGTGGATCGCTCGGCGCGCTGGTGGCTTGGGATCCGGTGAAGGCCAAAGCAGTATGGAGCGTGCCGGAGGCGCTGCCGCTGGTCGGGCCGGGAACGCTGGCGACAGCCGGCGGACTGGTGTTCTATGGGACATCTGATGCGCATTTCAAAGCGCTCGATGCCAGCAGCGGAAAGGTGTTGTGGACGACAACGCTGGAATGTCCTGTGGTGTCCAACCCGATCACTTATACCGGACCGGATGGAAAGCAACGTGTCGCGGTCTACTCGGGCAGCGCTACGTGCCCGGCGGCGTCTGTGGGCGTCGGCAGCAATGCAATGCATCCGTCGCTGAAAGCACTCTACGATTCCGTGCCGAGCCTGCGGGTGACCAACGCCGCGGCAAAGAGTGGCTACGTGCACGTCTTCAAGCTGCCCTGATCGCGCTGCCCGCGCCTGCTTCCAGCGAAAGGAGAGAAAACGATGCGTGTAGTGAATACGGCCGCGATCCTAGCTGCGTTCTTGTCGGCGGGGACGCCAGCGACAGCGGCGCCACCGGCCGCTTACAGCCGGCCTTTCGTTTCGACAGCGACGCTCCCTGATTTGGGGCCGGCGGGCAATGGCCGGCGCAAATGGGTGCAGTTCGGTTGCTATCTCTGCCACGGCAGCAATGGCGCGGGGCAATTCGGGCCAAACGTTCAGCACGCCGAGGCGGGTGACCTGACTGAGGCGGTGAAGCAGGGCGTGCCGGAATGGGGAATGCCCAGCTTTGGCAAATACGCGACGGCGGCGGACATCACCAATCTTCGGGCGTATCTCAACAGCGTAGGCACGGCAGGCGAGCCGAAATGGTGGGACTGGTGGGTGCCGCACCCGCAGGAATAGCGGCCGGCGACGTAATCTATCCACATGGCCGACGACGTTCATTATCGTGATTTACTGAAGGCTCGTTCATGCGTCGTGTCCTCCTTGCTGTCCTCTTCAGCTTCATGTCCAGCATCGCCTTTGCGCAAAGCTGGACTAAGCCGGTCAATCTCGGCCCGACCAGCAGCGTCATCCCCCCGCAACTTGTCATGAACCACCTTGGCGCCGCGGTCGTTGCGTTTGCCTACACGCCGGCGAGCACCAATGTCGGCGGTATCGAGATCGCTTCCATCACGGGTAGCCAGCCTTGGAAGCCCGCCGTCCTTGGCTTTACCGCCTACGACGTTCTCAATCTCGCGCTCGGGCTCGACGCCAGCGGCCTCGAATATCTTGCGTTCACTGCGGGCCAGTACGACACCTACCGCAGCGCGTTCGTCGGCTGCTCCGCCACCTCGCCCGGCATCTATACAGGCTGCAACTTGATAGGAGCCAATGTCAGCGCGGGCCCTCACGGCCAGGTTGTTTTTGCCGACCCAGCCGGCGCCCCCGTTCCAGTGCTTCTGGACACTTTTGGATGCGCATTGAAAGCCGTGGATACCTCGGGCGGCTCTGGCCTGCTCAACGCCGGCAGCGATTGTACAAAGCAGTTTACGATGGCGCTGAGCAGCAGCGGTGGCGGCGCGGCAATCTTCTCCACCAAGTCGGGTGCGGTAGCTGCCGCAATCCGCAATGCCGGTGGCACATGGAGCGCGACCACCACGTTTGCTACCGGAGCGACGTTGCCGCCTGTTTCTGTTGCCGCTGCTTCTGCTGTATCGGGTGAAACGCGGCTAGGGTTTGTGTACGGTAAAGTCGGCAGCAAAAGCAATCAGGTGTTCACTGTGACGGTCTCGCCCGGCGGCGCACTCGGCACACCTGTTCTGCAAACCGCTGCCGCCTGCGCCACCAGTCTTGCATTGACCGCGCGGCCAGATGGCGGTTTCGATCTTCTCTACGGCGCCGCAGGCAACATCCCAGGCAACTGCGAGATCGCGCGCGCCATTGCGGGTGCGGGCGCTGCCTTCGCTGCAGGCGCCGCGCTCACCAACGGCGCACATCTGGGCACGCTTGCCGCAGCAGAAACCACGGCCGGCAATCTGGCGATCCTCTACACTGATACAGCCAAAAAAAGCCTGATGGCCACGACCAGCAGCAGCACGGGCTTCATGCCGCCGGTCAGACTATCCTCTCTCGCAACACCGGTCGTGCAAGCCGGAGGCGGATACGTCAACGCCGCCTGGTGCACAAGTGCTTGTTTTGCCGCTACCCTGCAACTGCCGTAAAACTGCAAAGGCTTTACTGACCTTTTGTCTCGAAGCCAAACCTGCATTCGGCAGTAGCCCGGACACTACTCCTGAACGCCTCGGCACATAAACTTGTTCCCGATCCGATTATGGCTTCACCGTAATGAACTCGCCCCGTCAGTAGGGTGTCCCGTCCTCGTGGGTCAACTGCCACTTACCTATACTTTCCATGGCTGCTAGGAGCGGCCAATCCATCGAAAACCGGAGGGACATCGATTGCACTTTGCTTGAAGTCGGCGATGGCGCAAGCGGGGATGCCGTGCGCTATCCGTCGGATGACATTGACATGGATAAAGCCGGCCTGCCTGCCAGGCTGTCCGCAAGAAGGTGGCTCAGCATGGTCGGCCAGCAAAACCGGGATATCAGCGCTGCCCAGGGTACCTTGATCACAGCAGAGGCCGCGACTTGGAGCGGTACGAAATACGTCTCCATCGGCGAGGCTTCGTCGAAGGGCGTGGGCGGTGACTGCAGCGGTTCCACTTTCCGGATCTATGCCGCAGCCGGATTTCCCTATGACTACCGGCGCACCGAGGACTTTCCCGCCTACGCGCTGAAATCGGGCCATTTCCGCGAACTCGCCGCCGGCGACAAGCCGCAGGATGGCGACGTCCTATCGTGGCACGGCCACATGTCCATCTACTCGACATTCTCGACCGCGTCCGAAGCCGCCTCGGCGACCACCAAGGACCGGCGCGGCGCAGCGCAGTTCAACGACATGTGGACGGCGTTCCACCCAGGCGGCCCGGTCTACGGCCCTGCCAAGGCGAGCTACTTCCGGCCCGACCCGCCGCACATATTCCGCTACCAGAGACCCGGCTGAGATGCGGCCGTTTGCGATGGCATGCCTGCTGGGTCTGGCGCTCGGCGCATCAGGCCACGCCGCAGCCGACAATTCGAGCAAAGGCGTGCAGCTGCCCGGCTGGCAGGCCGAGCCTGGCGGCTCCGTCACCGTCACAGCCGCGGCGATCGGTCTGGACGGGCAGACCGCAACCGCCACGCTGACCCTCGCAGCGGGCGGCCCGCGCCTGTGCGCCTGTCGCTCACCACGCCACGCTTCGGCTGGCTGGGCGAGGGCGAGCCGTATCCGGACCGCCAGTTTCCCGAGCTTACCGTCCGCCTGGACGGAAAACCGGTGGCCCCGGCGGCAGGCTTCAGGGCCTTTGCGGGCGCCAGGGAGATCACCGAACTGCTGTCGGCCGACCACCTCGATCCGTTCGCGATCACCCTGACGCCGCCCTATCTGGAGCCGCTGGACCCATCCGCGCCGGCACTTGACGCGCTGGCGGCGGCGGGTGCCGTCAGCCGGCGCGATGGCAAGACGTTGGCGGCCTGGACCGTCGAGCGGACTCTGACGGTGAGCGTTCCTGGAGGTCCCGCGGTCGTCCTGGCCACCAGCTGGCAGGCACGGCCGGCCTACGACTATCTGCCGGCCGATCGAACGCAGGCCGGACCCAGGCTGGCGCCCTACTGCCTGAACGCCACCAGCCTTGCCGAAGCTTTGGGTCAGCCAAACGATCCCGGCGCGCTGGTCGGGCGCGAATCGCGGTGCCAGCAGGTATCGGCGGGCGCGCGCCGGCCATGGTGTCGCTGGACGTGACCGGCGCCGTGCCGGATGAAGGCAGACGCCTGCTGATCGCTGCCTGCGGCGTGGAGGGCCAGCCTGTAATCGGCAGGGCCGGCTGGTGAGGGCGCGCGTGCGGCCATCTCCTGATGGCACCGTCCACGTCCTGATTGTCGGGGACACGGTCGGCGGTGACTAGCGGCCCGGCCAAGACGATGCCGGCGCGGGATGCCAGGGAGACATCATGCTGCTGATAAGCGACCTGCCGGCCGTCATGCGTCACGAAGGCTGGGCCGTCGCCGCCCGCTGCATGGAACGCTGGTTCCGGCTCGGCCCTCACGAGATGACGCGGGAGGAGAAGGCCGGGCTGACCTCGATGGACCATCTGAACGGTCCGACCTTAGCCACGGACATCCTGACCATGGACTGAGCGCTGGGCTTCGGCCGGGGCAGGAAGGTCGCCGACAACCTGGTGGCCAAATGGAACTCGCCAAAGGGCCGCCTCGAACTGATCGCGAAGGTGCGCGCCTGGCAGCTGGATAGAGCTTCAAGTGCCGGCTGCAGTTGATCGTGGGCGTGTTATCGGCGTGGTCCCCTTCGCAACCGACTCCGCCAGGCAGGACCTGCGGGAGGGCCGCGACACAATGGCCAGCGCGCAGGATTGCGCACACGCCAAGGAAGAGTTCGCCCGGGAATAGATCAGCGGGGATTGGAGAACAGGGCATGTAGCAAAGCTGGTTAGTTGGTTGGGAGAGGTAGGTTCCGCGCTCGGGGCGCCGTGCTGGGGGTCCGCCGGTCACACCTGTGTGTGACACCCCCAGCAAAGCGCCGGTAACGTCGACGGAATGCATCCAGGATCAAAGGCTTGGATGTGTGTTGGCTGGGGGATCTGGACCCCCGCCAGAAAACCACCTACCGTCCTCCTGATGCCATATCCTCCAGCCTCACCCGATCCAGAACAACCACCAGGTCGTGCAAGGGCAGCGCGATCCCGCCTTCCTTCCTGAACAGGCTAAACATTCGGCTCACCGTCTCGATTGTCAAACCCAGGTAATCGGCGATCTCCCCTCGTGTCATCGGCAGTCTGATCTGGTCGCCCGCCTTGCAGCATCCGGCAACCGGCAGGCGCGACAGCAGAAAGCTTGCCACCCGTTCACGCGCTGTCTTGCGGCCCAGCAGGAGCATCTGCTCCTGCGCCGTAGCTAATTCGTTGCACGCAGTCTGCAGCAATTTGCGTTCGAGGGCAGGAAAGTCCGTCAACACGGCTTGCAGCCTCCGCCGGGAAAACCGGCACAAACGCAAGGGTTCGATCGCTATCGCGCTGAAGGCATAGACGTGCGAGACAGCCGGTCCCAGAAAATGCCCAGGTGCTGCAAAGCCGGTGACCTGCTGGCGGCCGTCCCGCAGCAGCTTGAAAAGT
>CAWKCV010000007.1:0-88341 GCA_963848205.1 uncultured Alphaproteobacteria bacterium
AAGCTTGCCGAGGGCTTCCCCGCCGACCTGCCGGGCGCCTTGCAGGTGACGTTCAAGGATTGGCGGCACGGCATGCCCTTACGTATCGACCAGTACGAGGCGTTCGAAACCGCACTGCCGCCGCACTCCCTAGCGGCGCAGGTCTGGGATGCTGACAAGCGCCGTTATCGGCAACTGGCCGACGAGCCCTAGCGAGGCGCGTCCCGCGAGACACGAACCTGGCGCAATCTGCCACCCGTGCTGCGCTCGCCGCGCTCGAGGCCGGGCATGGCACAATGCTGTTTCACCGGGTCGGTCGCAGGTTCGAGCAGGCGCAGGCGGGCGCGCTGTTCTTGCCGGAGGCGCGCGCCATATCGGCCCGCCGGGTCTAACGTGAGCGGATCATCACCCAGGGCGATCCCATGTCCGCAATGTTCGCCAACGCGAAAGTCTCTGCCCTCTCGAAAATCCTCCCCGGCCTGCTGCTCTGCATAGGGGTGACGGTCGTCGCCAGTGCCTTGCAGTATGTCGAGCTCAGGCTGGCGGGCGAGGCCTATCTGGAGGCGCTGGTGCTGGCGATCCTGCTGGGCGTGGCGATCCGAACGGCCTGGATGCCGGGGGAACGCTGGCACGTGGGCGTGGCTTTCAGCGCCAGGATCCTGCTGGAAATCGCCGTGGTGCTGCTCGGCGCGTCCGTCAGTGTCGCGACGGTGCTGGCGCTGGGGTCGGCGCTGTTGGGCGGCATCGTGCTGGTCGTGGCTGTCGCTATCGTCACCAGCTATGCCATCGGCCGCGCACTGGGGCTCGAGCAGAGGATGGCCATACTGGTGGCGTGCGGCAATTCCATTTGCGGCAATTCCGCCATCGCGGCCGTGGCGCCAGTCATCGGCGCCGATGGCGACGACGTGGCGTCCTCGATCGCCTTCACAGCCGTCCTTGGCGTGATCGTGGTGCTGCTGCTGCCGTTGCTGGTGCCGGTTCTGGCGCTGTCGCTCACGCAATATGGCGTGCTGGCGGGGCTGACCGTTTATGCGGTGCCGCAGGTGCTGGCGGCCACGTTGCCGATCGGCGCGCTCAGCAACCAGGTGGGCACGGTCGTCAAGCTGGTGCGTGTGCTGATGCTGGGGCCGGTGGTGCTGGCGCTCTCCCTGCTCACCCGCCGGCTGCGGGCCGAGATGGACGAGGCGGCGGCGAACGTGACCGCGGCGGACCGGCCGCAGCGTGTGGGGCCCGCGCTCCACGATCTGGTGCCGTGGTTCATCGTCGGCTTCCTGGTCGTGCTCGCCGTGCGTTCGTTCGGACTGATTCCCGACACGCTTCTGCCGCCGATCAAGATGGCCGCGAACCTGCTCACCACCGTGTCGATGGCGGCGCTTGGCCTGGGCGTGGACGTCCGCGTCGTGGCGCAGGCCGGCCTGCGCGTCACCGCCGCGGTCACGCTCTCGCTGGTGGTGCTGGGCGGCATCAGCCTCGGCCTCATCCGCCTGCTGGGCGTCGTGTGAGGCCGGCGGGCGTGAGGCAGACGGGACATGAGGCAGACGGGCGTGAGGCAGACGGGGCGTGCGGCCGGCGGGGCGGGCGGCAGCGGGGTTGGCGACGAACGGGAAGTGGGGAGCATGGTCGAGCGGGCGCAGTTGACGCACGGCTGCTTTATCGCCGTTCCGTGTTGACGGGGAGGCTGGATTTCTACATACAGCGCGGCTCCGCAGGTGTTGCGGTTCGTGTTTGGGGTTTCTCTTATGTCTCGCCGCTGCCAGATGACGGGCAAGGGTGTGTTGGCCGGTAACAACGTCAGCCACGCCAACAACAAAACCCGCCGCCGCTACCTCCCCAACCTGCAGGAGACGTCGCTGCTCTCTGACATCCTGGGCCAGCAGGTGCGCGTGCGTGTATCGACCCGTGCGCTGCGGACAATCGAGCATAATGGCGGCCTCGATGCGTTCCTGATGGGCACGCCGAACCGCAATCTGCCGGAAGAGGCGCAAGCGCTGAAGCGCCGTATCGCCCGAGCCGACGCGCGCAAGCAGGCGGCCGCTCCCGCGAATTAGCTGCCTCGCCCGCGCTGCCGGGCGAGCGTCTCACGTTTTTCTGATGGCCGCGTTAACTCATTCCTTTTCCGGGAGTGGTTTTCTGCGTCCATGGAACACCTTAGTCTCGAACTGACGCTCCTTCTGCTGACGGCGTGTGCGATCGGCCTGGGCCTGCGCGAGCATGTCGGCCGGCGGCGTGCCGAGCATGAAGCGTGGCTCCAGACCAACGCACGCACCTCCACGCTGCGGCTGCTCCGCCTGGCAACCGGCGACCAGCGCAACATGGCGCTCACGCTGCTCGGCCATGCCCAGGCGGGTCACCCTGCCGACCAGTCACTCACAGGCTTGGCGCGCAGGTTGCTGGACCTGTCCGAAAACATGGTCGCGCAGACCGATGAGCCGGACGCGCCACGTTATCTCCAGGAAGAGTTCGTGGCGCTCTCTCCGTTGGTGGAGTTCGCCATCGCTCAGGTAAACGCCCAGCTGGGCCCGGCGCGCCGGACATGGAAAATTGACCCCGCTTTGGCCGGGCAGCATCTGCTTGCCGACCGGCGTGCGCTCAACCAGGTGCTGGTCAATGTGCTCTCCGGTGCCGCCGCGGCCACGCGCGATGGCGACTGGATCGAGGTCTCCTTGCGCGACGGGCCCGACGGGGTAGCGCTCGTGGTGCAGGACGAGGGCGTGGGCCTTCCGGTCGCTGCCGAGAGCCGCCAGGAAGGCCGCGGTATCGGGCTGAGGCTCACTTTGGCGCGCAGCCTCATGCAAGCCCATGGCGGCGGCCTCAGCGTCGTCTCCGCAGAACGCGTCGGCACCCAAGTCGAACTCAGCTTCCCCCCCAACCGCCGAGCCGCCTGAAAGCAAAAGTTTTTTTGTCCGTTCTTCCTTGCCTACTCCAAAACAGCCCGGATCCGCGCCAGAGACTCCACCCTACCCAGCGCCACCAGTGTCGCATCAATCCCCGGGCTCATCGTGCTGCCAGTCAGCGCCGCCCGCAAAGGCTGGGCCACCTGGCCCAATTTCCGGCCCTGTGCCTCCGCAAAACTGCGCAAGGTGGCATCCACGCCGGCTTCGGTGAACTCGGTCGCCGCCAACGCGTCCGCCAAGCCAGCAAGCAAGGCTCGGGCTTCCGGCGTCAGCAATCCGCGCGCCTTGTCGTCGAACGGCAACGGCACCTGCCGGGCCAGAAAGGCGGCACTGCCGGCCAGCTCCACCAGCGTCTTTGCACGCTCCTTCAACCCCGGCATCAACCTGCGTATGCGTGCCTCAGCGACATCGTCCAGCACAACGCCCGGCGTGCCCGCGAGGCGCTTGACCACCTCCGCCGTCAGCCGCCCATCATCGGCGGCGCGCAGCCACACGCCGTTCAGGTGCGTGAGCTTGGCATAGTCCATCCGGCTTGCCGCACGGCCCACACCGTCCAGGTCGAACAGCGAAATGGCCTCCTCGCGTGAGAGCGTTTCCGCGTCGCCATGCCCCCAGCCGAGCCGCAGCAGGTAATTGCACAGCGCTTCGGGCAGAAAGCCCTGCGCGTCGAACTCCAGCACGCTCACCGCGCCATGCCGCTTGGACAGCTTGGCGCCATCCGCCCCATGGATCAGCGGGATATGAGCGAACTGCGGCCGCGCCCAGCCCATCGCGTCGTAGATCTGCGCCTGGCGGAAGGTGTTTGTCAGGTGGTCGTCGCCGCGGATGACGTGAGTGATCTCCATGTCGTGGTCGTCCACCACCACGGCATGCAGGTAGGTCGGCGTGCCATCGCTGCGCAGGATGATCATATCGTCGAGTTCGGTGTTGGCCACCCGCACCTCGCCCTGCACCAGGTCGTGCACCACCGTCTCGCCCTCCTGCGGCGCACGCAGCCGGATGACGGGCGCGGTATCGGTCGGCGCATCGTTGGGGTCGCGGTCGCGCCAATGGCCATCGTAGCGCGGTGGCCGGCCTTCGGAGAGCGCCCGTTCACGCATCGCCTTGAGCTCGGCCGCACTCGTGTAGCAGCGATAGGCGCGGCCCTGTGCCAGCAATTGCTCGGCCACCTCGCGATGCCGTCCGGCGCGGGTCGACTGGAACACCGGCGGCTCGTCCGGCTCGAGCCCCAGCCAGGCGAGCCCCTGCAGGATGACATCCGTCGCCTGCTGCGTGCTGCGCTCGCGGTCGGTATCCTCGATGCGCAGCAGATACTGCCCACCGTGATGCCGGCTGAACAGATAGTTGAAGAGCGCCGTCCGCGCCCCCCCGATATGGAGCAGCCCTGTCGGGCTAGGCGCAAACCGCGTTCGAACGTTCATCCGCGCTGTCTAAGCCAAGCACGCCCACTTCCAAATACGCGGAGGCCTACTTGCCTTGCTCAGGCTCGAACGCCATTGCCGCGCCGTTCATGCAATACCGCAACCCGGTGGGCTTGGGCCCATCCGGAAACACGTGCCCGAGATGCCCGCCGCAGTTGGCGCAATGCACCTCCACGCGACGCATGCCCAGCGTGCGATCCTCGGTGGTCGCCACCGCACCCTCGACCGGCGCATAGAAACTTGGCCAGCCGGAATGGCTCTCGTATTTCGTGTCGCTGTTGAAGAGTGCGTTCTTGCAACCGGCGCACAGGAACGTGCCTTCGCGCTTTTCAGCGTTCAGCGGCGAACTGCCGGCGCGCTCGGTGCCATGCTGGCGCAGCACGCGGAACTGCTCGGGCGTGAGTTCTTCGCGCCAGACGGTGTCGGGTTTTTCGATCATCCTGGATATTTAGGACGAAGGAAAGGCAAGGGAAGGCAAGCAGTCCTTTTTTGAAAGAGGACCAAAAAACTTCCGTTCGCCTGTCCCGAGGTCCGCGACAGCCAGACGAAAGTTTTTTGCTTCTTTTTTTTGAAAAAGAAGTGCTTGCCTTACTCTTCAAATGTAAGTCGGCTTAGGGAACGAAGCCGGCGTGTACGGCATCGAGATGCTGTTGATCTGCCCGATCGTCGGCGGGTTGAACGGCCCATGGAAGCCCGAGGTGCCGCTGCCAAGGAATGGCGTCAGCGGCCCGACTGCACCCTGCACGCTCGTCAGCAGGGCGGACTCGACGATGCGGTTGTTCGGCGGGTTCTGGTTGTAGGCGACCCGCAGCAACGCGCGATGCTCGCTCTCCACGCCGGCAATCTGCGCGGCAACACCGATCAATGTCGGGTTGGCCGTGGTGATGCCGCTCGAATACGCACCGGAGAAGTCCAGCGTCGCCGCGATATAGGCGGAGATGAAGTAATCCTCGAGCGTGCTGGCGGTCGGGAAGAACACCGACTCGTGGGAGAACATGTCGTTCGGGAAGTAGAACTGCGTGGCAAGCGGCTTGCCGCCAGCCTGTTCGAGGAACTGCAGATGTTCGTATTCCTGGCTCAGCGCTGCCTGAAAATAGTTCAGGTTCGCGGCGCTATGCACGTTGGGCAGGAACTGCGAGCGCAGGGCCTGGTAGTAGAACGTGATCGCGAGGTTCTCGGCAGTGGCCGCGATGTCGAGAATGTTCTGCACCGTGTCGGAGCTGGCCGCTTGCGTGCTGGCGCTGGCTGCACGCGCCGCAATCGGCTGAAGCAGGCCGATGCCGGCCGCACCCAGAACCGAAGCGCCTGCGAGCTTGGCAGTATTGGCGAAGAAGTCGCGGCGGCTCTTTCCGGCAGCGCGCGTCTCTTTGGCGCGGGCGACGAGTTCGGTCAGGATTGTGCCTGTCTCGGTGAATTCCTCGGTGTGACGATCAGCCATGTATGAGCACCTTTTCGGTTGCGAAACCCCGGGCACGCCATGCGTCGCCCGGATAGTCACACTCGCGACGCGTCCACTCTCCGGATGCGCCCGCGCGTGCCGATCACCCAACGGTGATAGCGACGGTCAAGTTCCGGCTACGGAATAAAGCACCATGCCCGGCGTCGCCGACATCACGCGCAACCCGGGCGGCACGGGACCGGGATCGCCGCCATGCTTGATGACCAGAACGTCGTCGAACTTCTCGGGCCAGCCCAAATAGTACTCGCGTGCACCCAGCCCGTTGCCATGCTCGCGCCCGTCGTCCCGGCCGGTCGCGCCCTGTCGCCATTGGTCGGGCGTGATCGGCAACCCGTTCGGCGTGCTGGAGAGGCGGTATGCCGGACGTATCCGGATGGTGGTCAACCCGTTGAAGAGATAGGGCACGAACGCGTCGCGATCGATCACCGCGGTCAGGGGCATATGCCATGCCGTGCTGGAAGTGATCCTCTCGCGCCCGGTCGAAAGCGGCTGTGCGTCCACCACGAGAAGCCGGGCACCGCGCGGCAGCTGGGAAAGCAACGCCCGCGTCTGTTCGATCTCCGCGTCGATCGCGCGCAGCGCCGTCCATGTGTCGGCCGAGCGCCAGGCGAGCAGGCAAACGAAGGCCGCGAGCATCGGCCCGCGGAGCGCCCGCGGAAGCCTGACCGACAAGCCGCCGATCGTCACCATCGCGAACACCAGCGGCAGCCGATAGTCCATGCCCCAGGTGCTGGCGAGCACGTGCGGCATTGCCAGTGCCCCCAGGCCGACCGCCAGGCACGCCGGCCAAACGCCTGGCGACACATGCACATGCCTGTGCCACGCCAGCAGCAGCATCAATGCTAGCAAGGCGCTCGCCACATGCGTGAAGTCCAGCAGCAACAGCACCGGCGAGGCGAACGCGAGCAGCTTGACCGCCCAATTGCCATACTGAGTGTTCAGCGCGCCAACATAGCCCTGGCCAAGATCCAGCGTGGCCGCGAACAGCATGGCGGGAATAGCCTGAGCGGCCGCAGCCGCCACATCCAGCAGAGCCGCGCGCCAGTTCGTCCGCGCCGTGCGCCACGCGCGCGCAGCGTCGGTGCCGGCCACGCACAGGCAATAGGCCAGCGCACCATACGCATGGCCGAAATACAGCAGCAGCAGCGGGCCGGCGAACAACGCAGCCCGCCGCCAGCGTGGCCAGCCAGCACAGGCAAGCCACGCCGCGAACAGCAGCACCGCCAGGCCAGCGGTGAACAGATAGTTCAGAAAACCCAGCGCCAGCAGGTAATTGCCGCACAGCAGGAACGCCGCCGCCGGCACCAGGCTGGACCGGCCATGCACCACA
Source organism: uncultured Alphaproteobacteria bacterium (assembly GCA_963848205.1). Lineage (GTDB taxonomy): Bacteria > Pseudomonadota > Alphaproteobacteria > Acetobacterales > Acetobacteraceae > BOG-908. The sequence continues at coordinate 7,084 of CAWKCV010000007.1, forward strand.
CGATGCAAAACGATCGTCGCCACCGCCGGCATCAGCACGCACACGACGACGAACAGCTTGCCGACGACGTAGATCGGCAGAACCCGCAGCAACGGCGGGATCAGCACATCCATCGCAAGATACGGGATCGGCGACCAGTGCACCTCGTAATAGCGCTGCAACTCCGGCGCGTGGCCGATGGCGGCCAGGATGTGCATGCGGGCGAGGTGATTGAGCGTGTCGCCGAACGCCGGGACGTGCGCGGTCAGGTAGGGCAGAGTGACGATTACAGAGAGAAAACAATAAGTAAGGAAGCAGTCCTTTTTTGAAAAAAAGGACCAAAACACTTTTGCATACACGATGCGGTGGGCGAGGAGCCTTACTTCAGGATTGTTTCGGGGAGTATGCGCTGGAGTTCGGGTTCGCGGTCTAGGAACTGGTGTTTGAGCGCGCCGGCTACGTGGAGCGCCCATAGGCCCAGCAGCACCCAGCCTAGCAGGCCGTGCATCTGCGAGAAGATCGAATGGATCTGCTCCTTCGTCGCTGGTGGCTGGTCCTTGATGAAGCCGAGCCGAAACCATGGGATCACGCCATACAGCGTCAGCGGGTTCGCATCGGCCTTCTTCCACGCGCTGTCGTGGATCCAGCCGGTGATCGGCATCAGGAAAATCAGGCCATACAGAGTGTAGTGTACTGCATGCGACAGCCTGCGCTCCCACGTCTTGTAGGTCGAAGGCATTGCCGGCGGCGGATTGGCCCAACGCCACAGCAGCCGCATGATCGCCAGGCCAAGCACCGTCAGGCCAATCGACTTGTGCAGATTGACCGCGGGGCGCTGCGCGCTCTCCGGCAGGCTGTCCACCACCCACACGATGATGAAATTGCACGCGATGCCGAGCGCCACCAGCCAGTGGAACAGCATCGCCAATCCCGTGTAGCGGCGAGCGTCGCGTGGAACGCTGTTAGCCGGTTGAGCGGTGAATGCAGACACGTAAGCTCCTCGTAACCAATTCATGCCATGAATCGGTTTACACCTAAGCCAAGGATGAACACCGCCGTCCAGCCCCCACATCGAGCATGAACCGGCCAGGCATCGGCCGCCATCTCAGGATTGTCACAGCTTTGCAGCTCTCGCTCGACCAGGCCTTCCGCGCCGCATCGCCCCGACGCGCGCCACCGGCAACCCCGGTCGCCAGCCTGCTCATCCACGGCGCGGTGCTCGGCCTGTGGCTGGTGCTGCTGGCCCGCGCCTTCGGCGGTGGCGGCGTGTTCGCCTGGTCCGCCGGCGTCGTCTATGTGGGCTACGACACCGTGCTGCTCGCGTTCGTGGCATGGCACAGCTTCCGCCTTTTCCGGACCCCGCCCGCACCTGGCCCGCGTGCGGCGCGCGTGAGCCTCGGCGTCATCGTCGCCGCCCATAACGAGGCCGGCATCCTGCCGCGCACGCTCGACGCCCTGTTCGCCCAGACCGACCGGCCCGACCGGATCGTCATCGCCGACGACGGCTCGTTCGACGGCACGCCCGAACTGCTCGCCTCCTACGGCCTGCAGGCACCCGCGCCCGGCACGCTCAGCTTGGCGTCCGCCACTCACCCATCATTGCGCTGGCTGCGTCTGCCGCACGGCGGCAAGGCACGCGCGCTCAACCAGGCCATCGAGCTGGTGCAGACCGACATTCTGCTGACCGTGGATGCCGATACGCTGCTCCACCCCGGCGCCATCGCCACCATGCGCGAGGCGTTTGCCGCCGACCCGGCGCTGGTGGCGGCCACCGGCGTGCTCGCGCCACGCTGCGCGCCGGGCGCCGCGGGCCGCTTCTTCGAGTGGTTCCAGACCTACGAATACATTCGCAACTTCCTCTCCCGCTACGCCTGGAGCCGGCTGGATTGCCTGCTGCTGATCTCCGGCGCATTCGCCGGTTTCCGCCGCCAGGCGCTGATCGAGGTGGGCGGTTTCGACCCGGATTGCCTCGTCGAGGACTACGAGCTGATCCACCGCCTGCTGCGTTTCTCAGCCAACCACGCGCGCGGCTGGCACAGCACGGTGCTCGGCCGCGCGATGGCGGAGACCGACGCGCCCGGCACGGCCGGCGCCTTCCTGCGCCAGCGCCGCCGCTGGTTCGGCGGCTTCCTGCAAACCCAGCTCTGGTATCGCGACATGGTCGGCAACCGCCGCTATGGCTGGCTCGGCCTGGCCATGCTGCCGGTCAAGGCTGCCGACACGCTGCAGCCCGTCTACGGCCTGACCGCGTTCGTGCTGCTGCTATGGTTCCTGGCCACCGGCCAGTATGCCGTCCTTATACCCGCCGCCGGCATCATGCTCGCCAAGATTGCCATCGATCTCAGCTTCCATCTCTGGTCGGTCGTGCTCTACCGCCGCTGGACCGGGCAGGCGGGCCGGATGAGCCTGCTGCACGCCTTTCTCGCAGCCCTCGCCGAGCCATTCAGCTTCCAGCTCTTCCGCCACGGCGGCGCCGCACTCGGCTGGGTGGTGTTCCTCACCGGCCAGCGCAGCTGGGGTACGCAAAGCCGGTTTGCCGCTGCGCAGATCGGCGAGGGGGCCGATTGAACGCCGGCGGAACGCGCCTCACCTCGACAATCGGTGTGGCCTGCACCACTTTCGCCGTCACGCACACACGAACGATTTCGTGAGCAGGAGCATAAGCCGCTGATGACGCAGACCACCTGGTATCCCGCCCTTCGCGCCCGCATGGACGAGGACGAGCCGGACCACGATCCCGATAGCCCCGATGTGCCCGAGCCGATCGGGCCGGACAAGAAGGAGCCGGACGACAACAAGACCCTCGGCTCGCCGATCAACGAGCTGGAGCATCGCCTGCTCAAGCAGCGCAAGGTGCTGATTTTCGGTGCGATCGACGACAAGGTCGCGCGCGACGTCACCGGCCGTCTGCTCGCCCTGGCCGGTGCCAGCGCCGAGCCGATCGACGTGTACGTCAACTCGCCCGGCGGCCATGTGGAAAGCGGCGACACGATCCACGACATGATCCGCTTCGTCGATTCAGAGGCGCCGGTCCGCATGATCGGCACCGGCTGGGTCGCCAGCGCCGGCGCGCTCATCTTCCTCGCCGGCCGCAAGGAACGCCGCTTCTGCCTGCCGCAAACCCGCTTCCTGTTGCACCAGCCAATGGGCGGCGTGCGCGGCCCGGCGGTCGATATCGCCATCGAAGCCCGCGAGATCGTCAAGATGCGCGAGCGCCTGAACCGGCTCATCGCGCATGAGACAGGGCAGAGTTACGAGAAGGTTGCGAAGGATACCGACCGAAATTACTGGATGAGCGCGGAGGAGGCTATCGCCTACGGAATGCTCTCGCGGACGATCAGCAGCCTTGCTGATTTGAAGTAGTCCTTTTTTTGAAAAAAGGACCAAAAAACTTTTGGTTTTTTAAGGAGCGTGGCGAGGGAAAATACGCCACGCTCTTCTGCTTCGCGTTGAGCCGTGCCATGGGAGTTATGAGCGCCTGACCAGCGAGTTGCCCTGATCGTCGTTGGAGTTATGTTGGTCTCACTCCGCGCGACGATCGATAGCTCGATCAGCGTTCATGACCCGAAACACAGTAGGCTGGTTCGTCCGGACCGACACCGCAGGCCGGCATCGATATTGGCGCGTCGGCGCGCCCGACCCAGGCCAGGCCGCCGCACTCGCTTGCGACACGGCAGGCGCCGACACTGCCCAAGCCGTAAACAGGATTCAATCGCATCATCTGGATGCTTACCCGCTTAGCCCAGGCCAGGCGGTCGAAGTCGTGTGGGAAAGCAGGCCGGTGACTCAGGGACCAGAAGTCCTCGCATCGGACGCGCGGCGAATAGGTGAGATCACGTTTGACATCGTTGTGCCGGATGAAGGCGTGACGCATGTCGATGGATGTTACCGAGTAAACGGCGGCAATTGGCAGGTATATTACCTGACCAACAGGAACGATGGAGTGTCATCCATTGTCGCTCCCGCCATCGGCAATGCCGTATTCTCGAGCGGCATTACCGGCGTGAGCGGCATTGTCCCGGCCGATTGGGTTCTCACCAAGACATCAACACAGGCGATCTTAGCCGAGGTCGTCGGGGTCGATGGCTGGATCGAGGTGACCGGTCCCAACTCTCTCATCATCAAGTAATCGACCACGAGCGGCGAAATTGACCCCGCATCCAACCAGCCGAACTCCTATGAAGCGATCTCCTCCCCGATCGGCACCACGTTCGGCTCGCCCGCTTCCAGCACCTCGATCGCGTCGCCCACCGTCACCCGGCCAAGCTCCAGCGGCACCAGGTTCTGGCCGAACATGATGCCGCGCTCGTCGTGGCGCAGGCGGCCCAGCGTGCGCAGCGGCTCCATCCGGTCGGGCCGCGTGCCGGTGCGCTGGTCGATCGTGGTCACGGTACAGCGGTCGCACGGCTTGGCGACCCGGAACACCGCGCCACCGATGCGCACCACTCGCCAGCAATCCTCGGCCCAGGCGTCGGCACCTTCGACCACCAGATTGCCGCGGAACCGGTCGATCGTCACCGGATGGGCCAGATGGGCGTTCACCGCCGCCAGCGATGCCAGCGACGTCAGCAGCACCGGGAAGCCGTCGGCAAAACTCACCGTCTCGCCGGGGCGCGCGAAGCTGGAGCTGCACGGCCGCGCCGCCGGATCGGCCATGTGGACGAGCCGGCAAGCCTGCCCCAGCGCCGCGCTGATCCACGCATCGGCCACCGGCGCCGGCACTGCCCGCACCCGGTCGCGCCAGACGACGACCGGCTCGGCTGTCCCGTCGGCCGCCGGGCAGGCGATCTCGACCGTGTCCAGCCCGGGCGCCGAGAGCACCAGCCCGCCGGCCACATCCCGCGCATGCACCAGCGCCATGTGCGGCGCCACGCGCTGGCTGATGAACCGCCCGCTCGCGTCCACCACCATCCAGCGCCGGTCGCCGGCCAGCCCGCACGGCTCGACCTCGGCCGCGTGCAGGCTCTCTCCCCCCAGCGCCTTGACCGAGAAGACGTGGATTTCGGCTAGCCGCATGGCCGCGCTGGCGGGTGAGGGGTGGGGCGCATCTCCCCTCTTCTTACGTCCTGCTCTATGCCTTCACCATGTCCCAGATATTACGCATCGGTGTCATCGGCGCCGGTCATTTCGGCCGCTTCCACGCCATCAAGGTCGCCGCCAGCCAGCGCGCGGCTCTGGTCGGCATTACCGACGTGAATGCCGAGCGCGCGGCCCTCGTCGGGCGTGAACTGGGCGGCGTGCCGTCGCTGGGCCTGGCCGACCTGCTGGAAATCGCCGACGCGGTGATCGTCGCCGCACCTGCCGAAGCGCATTTCGACATCGCGGCCCTGGCACTCGAACGCGGGCGCCACGTGCTGGTCGAAAAGCCGATCGCCGCCACGCTCGCCCAGGCCGACCACCTGGCCAGCCTGGCCGCCGAGCAGAACCGCGTGCTCCAGGTCGGCCACCTGCTGCGCTATTCGGCCGAGCACCGCGCCATCGCCGAACGCATCACCCGCCCGCTTTATATCGAGGCCACGCGCATCGCCCCCTTCAAGCCGCGCGGCACCGACGTCTCCGTCATCCTCGACCTGATGATCCACGATATCGACCTGGTGCTGAGCCTGGTGGGCGCCGACATCGAAAGCGTGGACGCGCTGGGGGCCGCCGTCTCCAGCCAGTTCGAGGATATCGCCAACGCCCGCGTGCGCTTCGTCAATGGCTGCGTCGCCACCATCACCGCCAGCCGCATCTCGCTGAAAACCGAGCGCCGCATGCGCCTGTTCTCGCAGGAGGGTTATCTCTCCGCCGATTTCGTCGCCCGCAAGCTGACCATGATCGGCCGCGAGCGCGGCATCGAGGTGCCCGGCACCGACGGTTTCCGTCTCGACGAGGCAAGTTGGGAAGACCACGACGTGCTGGAAGCCGAGCATGCGGCGTTCATCGCGGCTTGCGTGGACGGTGCGCCGGTGGTGGTGGACGCGGCCGCCGGCCGCCGTGCGTTGGCCGCGGCCTTGGCCGTCAGCGACAGCATGGCGCGTTCGCGTGCGGCGGCCGAAGCCTCAGGCCTGATCCAGCAGCTCGAGCACGGCCAAGGCGGCGGCGTCGGCGGGCTCCCCTGAGGGCGCGCGCAGGCTCTCCATCACCGGCCCGAACGCCGCGCGCTGTGCGTCCGCCGTCGCACGATCGGTCAGCAGCATGGCGATCGTTGCCGCCAGCTTTTCCGCCGTGCAATCCTGCTGCAGCAATTCGGGCACGATCTCGCGCCCGGCCAGCAGGTTCACCATCGCCACATGCGGCACGCGGATCAGCCGGCGTGCGATGGCCGCGCTGATCGGGTTCACCCGGTAGGTCACCGCCATCGGCACACGCGCCAGCGCCAGCTCCAGCGTGGAGGTGCCCGATTTGGTGAGTGCCGCACCAGCCGCCGCATAGGCATCGTGCTTGTCGTCCAGATCGGTCACGATCAGCGGCTGCACCGGCCAGTCGCGCGCGTGCGCCGCCACGATCTCGGCTACCGCATGGCTGCTCGGAATCACCGGCTGCAGGGTTGGGAAATCGCGACGCAGCAGGGCGACCGTGCGGCCCAGCACCGGCAGCAGGCGCGGCGCCTCCGTGCGTCGGCTGCCCGGCATGAGCACCAGGATGGGCGCGCCGGGCGCTATGGCGTGTCGCGTGCGGAACCGGGTGGCATTGCCCTGGTCTGCACCCGATTGCAGCACCGGGTGGCCGACAAAGGTCGCCGGCACGCCGTGGCGGGCGAAAAATGCGACCTCGAACGGCAGCAGGCACAGCAGCCTGTCCCACAAGCCGGGAAAATTACGCACCCGGTGTTCGCGCCAGGCCCACACCTGCGGACCCACGTAGTGGATGCGTTTGATGCCGAGCGGCTTGATCCGTTCCAGCAGCCGCAGCGAGAAACCGGGGCTGTCGATCGTCAGCACCAGATCGGGACGCTGGGCGGCGATGTCGGCCGTGGCCTCGGCCAGGCGGCGGTTCAGCAGGCGCAGGCGCGGCAGAATTTCCGCCAGACCCATCACGGCGAGGTCGCGCAGCGGAAACAGGCTGTGCAGCCCGGCGGCCTCCATCAGCGGCCCGCCGACACCCGCGAACGCCAGCCCCGGCCGGCGTGCACGCAAAGCCGCCATTATACGCGCGCCGAGCACGTCGCCGCTCGCCTCGCCGGCCAGCAGCCAGATGAGCGGGCCGCCTGGCACTATCCGTAAAGCTCGGCCGGGTCCGCGACCGGTGCCTCAACCTCGACCTCGCGGCCGTCGCGCACCGCGGTGTAGAAGCACGTGCGCCGCCCGGTGTGGCAGGCGACGCCGGTCTGGTCGACCAGCACCAGGATCGCGTCGCCGTCGCAATCGTAGCGCAGCTCGACCAGGCGCTGAATCTGGCCCGAACTCTCGCCCTTGCGCCACAGGCGTTGTCGGCTGCGGCTGTAGTAGCAGACGCGGTTGGTGGCGAGCGTTTCGGCCAGCGCTTCCTTGTTCATCCAGGCCAGCATCAGCACCTCGCGCGTGTCGTGCTGCTGGGCGATGACGGGGATGAGGCCGGAGCTGTTGAAGCGGACAAGCGGAATCATGAAGGCACCTGAGAAAGCAAAACTTTGTTGGTCCTTTTTTTCAAAAAGGATTTCTTCCTTCCTATCCCACCACGCCAAAGTGCGCGAACCCCACAGGTCCACCGCCGTTCGCGCTCCACCCAAGGAGACCGAGTACCGATGGCAGCACAAGACGAGACCCCCACCGAGCCCGGACGCCGCAAGTTCGTCTTCGGCTCCGGCCTGGCCGCGGCCGGCGTGGCTTTCGCCGCCAGTGCCGCGCCGCAGCCCGCCCCACCCTCCAGCTTGCAGACGGACACAGCACCGGCGGTGCTGGGCGGCAATCCGGTGCCGGAGCCGCCGGCCGAGAAGAGCGCGGGCCCCGTGCGCCCCGGCCGGGGCTCGCAACTGGCCGGCAAGGTGGCCGTCGTCACCGGCGCCGCACGCGGCATCGGCCGTGCGATCGCGGTGGAGTTCGCCGCCAACGGTGCGGATGTGATCGCCCTCGACATCGCGGGCCCGGTGAGCCCCGCGTCCAACGCGCAACCGGCCACGATGGCGGAGCTGAACGAGACCATCCGGCAAATCGGCCTGTATGGCCGCCGCGGCCAGGCGATCCGTGCCGACATCCGCGACATCGCGGCTCTGCGCGCCGTCGCCGCCCAGATCGACAAGACATACGGCAAGATCGACATCGTCGTCGCCAACGCCGCCATCCAGCGCTGGGTCAAGCTGCTCGACATGGCCGATACCGACTGGAACGACGTCATCGAGAACAACCTCAACGGCACGGCCAACACCGTGCGCGCGTTCGCTCCCTACATGGTCAAGCAGAACCATGGCCGGCTTATCCTGCTCTCCTCCATGCAGGGCAAGCACGGTACCAAGGACGCGGCCAGCTACAGCGCCTCGAAATGGGGCATTCTGGGGCTGATGAAATCGGCCGCACTCGAGCTCGGCCAATACAACATCACGGTCAACGCGCTGATCCCGGGCCTCGTCGATACGCCGCTTACCCGTTACGAAAAGCGCCTGCAGGAGACCATGGAGGAGACCGGCCGCAAAATCGGCGACAATCCCACGCCGCAGCAGGCCTGGGACACGCGCGCGCCGACCGTGCCGTTGAAAGTGGGCTGGTTGCAGCCGGACGATATCTCGCCGGTCGCGGTGTTCCTGGCGTCCGACGCGGCAGCGATGGTGACGGGCGCGGAATACGAGGTGACGGGAGGAGATTCGGCCAAGGATATCTAGGCTGTGCCCAAGCCTGCTAGCCCTTGTGGAACGCGATCGCCGTGCCGGTGCCAGCGTCCCTGGCGAAGGTGCACGCGGCGGCGGTGTAGATGCCGGCGAGCGCGAGCGATGTGAACGCGCTGGCGTCGTGCAGCGTCAGCGTGGATGAGCCGGTCGCGCAGGACGATCAGGCTGTTGAGCGAGGCGCCGGTGGAGAGGGCGATGTTCCACGCACCGCTTGGTTTATGCGCCGAGCAACGGCCATGCGCTTTGCAGGTCCGCCATCAGGTCGGCCGCATCTTCCAGGCCGATATGGAAGCGTATCATCGGTCCTGCCGCCGCCTCGCTTGCCGTGCGGACGACGAAACCCGTCGTCGGCAACGCGAGACTTCTCATAGCCGCCCCACGATGCGCCGATGCCGAACAGGCGCAGCGCATCGACGAAACGGTGCGTCGCCGCCACGCTGACCGCCGGGGTGAACTCCACGCCGAACAGGCTGCAGGCGCCGGAGAAATCGCGCTTCCAAAGCGCATGGCCAGGCGCGCCGGGCAAGGCGGGATGCAGCACGCGCGCGACCTCCGGCTGGCTTGCGAACCAGGCGGCGATTTCCAGCCCGGACCGCATCTGCCGGTCGAGCCGGACCGCCATCGTGCGTAGTCCGCGGAGCGCCAGCCAGCAATCGTCGGGCGAGGCATATTGGCCGAGCTGCAACGCCGCGTCGCGCACACGATGCCAGTGCGGCTCGCCGGCGGTGGTCGCCGACCCCAGCAGCACGTCCGAATGGCCGGCCGCATATTTGGTCAGCGCCTGGATCGACACGTCCACACCATGCGCGAAGGGCTGGAACGCATGGATGCCCCAGGTATTGTCCATCAGCACGGCCACGTTCCGCGCACGCGCGAGGGCCGCCAGCGCCGGCACGTCCTGCACCTCGAAACTGTGGCTGCCGGGGCTTTCCAAATACAGCACGCGCGTCTCGGGGCGGAACTGCGCCGCCAGATCCTCCGCCGTGCAGTCGGCGCGATAGTAGCTGGTCGCCACGCCCAGCCGCTTCAGCATCGTCGCGCAGAAAATGCGCACAGGCCCATACACGCTGTCCGGCATCAGGCAATGATCGCCGGCGCCCAGATAGCCGAGCAGCGGCACGGTGCAGGCGGCAAGGCCCGTCGAGAAAATATGCGCCCGCGTGCCGCCCTCGATCTCGGCGATCACGTCCTCCAGTGCGTGGTGCGTGGCGTTGCCCTGCGTGCCGTAGGTCAGCACCTGGTCGAACCGACGGCGCAGATGGGCGCTGCGCTGCTCCATGTCCTCGTAGAGCACCGTGGAGCCGCGATGCAGCGGCGGGTTGACCATGCCGTGCGCCTTGGTGCCCGCCCGCCCGGCATGCGAGAGGCGGGTGGCGAATCCGTCCGGCCGTTCGGTCATGCGGTGGCTTTCGGCGTCTCGGGGCGGGCGGCCCATTCCGTCCACGACCCGTCGTAGAGCGCGCCTTCCGGCAGACCTGCGACCGCGAGACCGAGCGTCAGGATCGCGGCCGTGACGCCAGTGCCGCAACTGGTCACGACAGGGCGCTGGGGATCGAGCCCTGCCTTGGCGAAGCGGGCCCGCAACGCGTCCCGTGGCAACATCGTCTGGTCGGGGGCGAGCAGTTCGGTGGCCGGCAAGCTGAGCGCGCCGGGGATATGGCCGCTCGGCAGCCCGGGCCGCGGCTCAGGCGCCGCACCTGTGAAGCGCCCGGCCGCCCGCGCATCGAGCACCTGCTCGGCCTCGGTTTCGAGATTGGCCAACATGTCGCCCAGACCGCGCAGGCGGGCGGCCCGCAACGTTGCGGTGAAGTTGCCCAAGACCGCCGGGGCTGGCTCGCCGTGCTCGAACGCATGTCCTTCGGCCAGCCATTTCGGCAGGCCGCCATCGAGCACGCTGACGTTGTCATGGCCGAACACGCGCATCATCCACCAGCCGCGCGCCGCCGAGAACAGGCCTTTCTGGTCGTAGAACACCACGTGATCGGTGTTGGAGACGCCCAAAGCGGCCACCATCCGCTCGAAGCGGCCGGCGGTGGGCAGCATGTGCGGCAGCTCGGTTTCCTGATCGGCGACGAGCTCGAGGTCGAAGAAGCGCGCGCCGGGAATGTGCGTGTCGGCGAACAGTGCGTGCGGGTCGCGCGCTTCGGCCGGCATGTAAAAACTCGCATCGAGCACGCGCAGGCCTTGCTGGCCCATATGCGCGGCGAGCCAGTCGGTGGAGACCAGAGGGGGAGCTTGCGTCATGCCAGCCAACGCGCCCTTAGCCAGTCGCGCCGCAGCGCGAACCACAGCAGGCCGATGGTTGCCACTGAATTCGGGTAATGGCCGCCGATCGCCTGCTCGATCACCTCGGCCGCCGGCAACGCCAGCACGCGTATGTCCTCCTGCTCGCTGGCCAGGCCGCGCACGCCCAGCAACCCGTCGGGGCCGATCGGGCCCGCCTGACTCAGGTCGACGCGGCCGGCGAACAATGTGCACAGCTCGTCGCAGCCGCCGGGGGTAAGCAGAAAACGGCCGATCTGGACGAGGTCGCCCAATGCGAGGCCCATTTCCTCCACCAACTCACGGCGGATGGTGGTCTCCGCGTCCTCGGCACCATCGGTCAGTCCCGCGGCCAATTCGGTCATCACGCCTGGCAGGCCTGCGGCATGGGCGGGCAGGCGGAACTGCTCGATGACGACCACACGGTCGGCGACTGGATCGTAGGGCAGCACGGCCGCGGCCGTCCCGCGTCGCAGCAGCTCCCATACGCGGGGGCCGGACATCGTGCCATCGAACCGGCGCTGGCGGAAGCCGACGCGCTGGACGGCAAAGCGGCCGCTCCAGACGGTTTCGTCGGAGAGGATGTCGATGTCGGGGGTGGACGGGATAGGGGGCCAGGGCATGGGGTGGACCGGAGGGGAAGGAAGCAGTCTTTCTTTGAGAAAAGGACCAAAAAGCTTTTGCAATCTGGTATTTGCCGGTCGTGAGCGACGCGACGGCGGATCGAAAGTTTTTTTGGCCCCTTTTCTAAGAGAAGAACTGCTTCCTCTCCTACCTATTAACCGCAATCAATTCCCGCAACTGCGCCGCCGCCGCCGGCCCGCGTGTCGCCTCGCGCCACATGGACTCCGCAACCCGCTGATGCGCAGCCACCGCCTCTTCCGCACCGGTAATCATCGCCACGCCGGCCTGCAGATGCGGAATAGTGTCCGAGCGGAAGGGATTGATCGCCAGCATCGCCCGGTCGCGCGAGCGCAGGATCTGGAATTGTCCGGACGGCTCGCCGGACGAAAGCAGGCCGAACTGCAACCCCATCGGTTCGGCTTCCATCAGATTGGCGATGTTCTCCATCTCGGCTCGTGCGACGGCCCGCGCGCGAAGCCGGAGCAAATCCGATCGCGGCGGGGTGACGCCCACGCCCGCCTGAAGGAAGCGGGTGATGGCGGTGGCCGACAGCATGCCGATGATGCTGGGCCGCCGCATCCGGTACATGCGCTTGCGCTCGGCCAGGATGCCCAGCACCTGTTCGGCTGTAGAACGGGCCGCGGCACGGTCGGCGCCTGCGTCGTTGGCGGCTTCGGCGAATATCTCCGCCTCGATCGAGTCGAGCTCGTCCGACGAGGTAAGATAGGTGAGCGGGAAGCTGACCTGCAGGATCTGGTCGGCCGTCTCCTCGACCTGGCGCAACCGTTCGAAGAAGCCGATCGGCCGGTTGTAATACTCGACGCCGATGCCGAGCAGTGACAGTGGTGATATCTTGAGCAGCTCGGCCAGCCGGTTGACCGTGTCGAGCTTGATCACGTCGCCTTTTTCATAGCGATAGAGGGCTGCGCGCGAGACGCCGAGCCGCGCCGCGATCTCCTCAGCGCGCAAACCAGATTCCAGGCGATAGGCACGCAATTGTTGTCCGATTTCGGTAAAACGCATCACCCGCCGTGTTCTCCGTCGTTCATGGTCCGGCGTTCTTGCTGGATCGCATCGCTTGCGCGAAACTGGCGGCGACCACGGCAGTCGGACACTTCCATACAATTGTATACAGGTTCAACCGTGAGTCATCCTGGCGCCGCCTGTGATGCGCTATTTTTTACACAAGCTCCAGCTTTTTGTTCCGAGTCGCAGCATCCTAGCCACGTTTCGACGGCAGGTTTGAGGCTGTTTGCGCCGTCGTCCGCGCCATGCGCGAGCCGCTACCAGGGCCGGCCATGATAGCAGAGCGCGTCCTGATGGCGCTTCTCCTCGGTGCGATTGCGCTGGGCTGCGGGTTTGTGCTGTATCCGTTCCTCTCGGCAATACTCTGGGCGGCGATTCTGGTCTATACTACCTGGCCGCTTTACGCCTGGTTGCGCCACAATCTCAGATTGCCGCGGGTGGCCGTGGCGTTGGCGATGGTCGTGCTCTCGGCACTTGTCATCGTGCTGCCGCTGGCACTCGCCGTGCCGGGTGGCGCCGCGGAGGTCAAAGCCCTGCGCCTCTCGCTCGAAGCCTGGCTCGCCGAAGCACCGCCTGCGCCACATTGGCTGTATGGCCTTCCGCTGGCCGGCCCGATCCTGACCGACACCTGGAATGCCTGGGCCGCGGACCTGTCGAGCATGACGTCGTTCTTCCGGCCGTATCTCGGCACCTTCGCCGAACGCGGCCTGTCGCTGCTGCTCGGTGTCGCCGGCGGGCTGGTGCAGTTCTTCATCGCGCTGTTCGTGGCGTTCTTCCTGTGGCTCTCCGGTGAGCGGATCGGGCCGCGCGTGCAGGTGCTGGTGAACCGCATCGCCGGCCGCCACGGACCCGGGTTGCTGGCCACCACGGCGCGGGCCGTCCGCGGCACCGTCTATGGCATCCTCGGCACGGCGATCATCCAGGGGTTTCTGACCGCGTTCGGGCTCAGCCTCGCCGGCGTGCCGCGCGTGGTGCTGCTCGGCACCATCGCCGCTTTCCTCGCCGTGCTGCCGATCGGCGCGCCGCTGATCTGGATTCCGGCCGGGCTTTGGCTGCTGGCGGGCGGGCATACGGCCAGGGGCGTGTTCCTGCTCGCCTATGGCGTGATCGTCGTGTCGGGCACCGACCACGTGATCCGGCCCTATTTCATCTCCCGCGGCACCAAGATGCCGTTCGTGCTGACCGTGCTTGGCGTGCTGGGCGGCGTGCTGGCGTTCGGCGCGCTGGGCATCTTCCTCGGCCCGGTTCTGCTCGGGGTGGGCTGGATGCTGGTGCTCGATTTCGCGCAAGTGACGGGCCATGCGCCTTTGGTGACCGCGGACCCGCCGCCAGCGCCGGCAGCGTTTGCCGTTGTCCCGCCGCTGCTGCCCTGAGCGGCTGATCTGGCGTGAGATCGCGGTTCTCGCATGGCGAGCCGGCCCACGCGGCCCATGTCGTTGCGCCGGTCGTGCGGCCGCGCCAGGTGCTCTCGCAGGACGAGCCTGCGCAATGGCCGGCTTCGGTCGCTTCGGCAATCCTGCACGCCGGCATCGTCGCCCTTCTGCTGCTGCTGCCGCATGGGCCCAAGCGCGGCGACGTGGAGGACAGCGCGCCTGCCTTTGCCATGCAGTTCGACACCGGCCAGTCCGCCGATCAGCCGCCGGCGCAGAATTCGGAACCGCGGGTGAGCGTGACCGGCGACGATGAGCCGCCACCCGCACCTGAGGCGCCCCCCCACCCGACGCCCCTGCCGCAACAGGCGCCGACGGTTCTGCCCCCGATGCGCTTCGGCACCGCGCTGGCCGCGAAAAACAATCCGTTCGCCCACGTGGTGCCGTTCGACCTGTCGCAGAACAGGCAGGGCCGGCGCTCGCTGGTGCCGCCCGGCTCGCGCGGCCTCGACCTGTCCGCGGGCCCAGTCGTGGAGAATGGCGGGCTGCATGAGTCCGTCGAGCATGTCCGCGGCAATCACGGCAACGACGACTATATCGGCGAGATCGTGGCCTTTGCCGAAGCCCACAAATACTATCCCAGGCAGGCCGCCGAAAACGGCGAGCAGGGCGCGGCGACCCTGCTGATAACCGTCCGCCGTGATGGCACGATCAAGCATCTGAGCTGGGTGACGCGATCCGGCTCGGTGCTGCTGGACGCCGCCTGGTTCTCGGTGTTCCACGACAACAAGCTGCCGCCGATGAACGACGACATGCCCGGCCAGGAATACACCTTCCAGTTCACGCTGAATTACGAGTTGCTTTACGGCGCGGGGCGCTGACGCAGGGCGGGGATGAGCGAGACCAGCATCAGCGACGCGGCCAGGAAGAACGGCGCGCCCGGCAGATGGACGTGCCCGCCCGGTTCGACGAAATGGGCGAAGCTCTCGGTGTAGATCGTCGGGCCGAAGATGCCGGCGGCGGCCATCAGGCTGCTGTTCACGCCTGCCAGGCGGCCCTGCTCGAAGGCGCTGACGCGGTTGCTCATCAGCCCGTTCGCGGAGGGCGAGATGAAGCCCCACAGCGACAGCACCGGAATGGCGGCCAGAAACACCAAGCCGGAGGCGGCGGCACCCATGAGCGCGAAGCCTGCCGCACCGAACAGGATGCCCACGACGAGAGCCCGGCGTTCCCCCAGCCGGCGCACGACCGGCCCGGTCAGCACACCGCCGACGATTGCGCTGGTGATCCCGAAGCCGGCCAGCATCAGCCCCACTGTCTGCTGGCCCCATCCATAGCGGAACGTGGTGTAGAGCACGCAAAGTGTAGGCAGCGCGTTTTGCGCTAGTCCGAACAGGAAGATCACCACCGCCAGGCTGGTCAGCCCCGTGCCCCGTCCGAGGATGCGCAGCGCGCCGACCGGGTTCACGGCTCGCCAGGCGAGCTTGGTGCGGCGGTCAAGAGGTAACGATTCGGGCAGGACAAACAGGCCGAACAGGCCGTTGCAGAGACTGAGGCCGCCTGCCACCCAGAACGGCAGCCTCGGGTTGATGGAGCCGAGCAGCCCGCCGAGCGCCGGCCCTGCGACGAACCCCAGGCCGAACGCGATGGAGACCAGGCCATAGCGTGCCGCGCGCTGCTCCGGCGGCGTGATGTCGGCGATGTAGGCGTTGGCGCTGGAAAAGCTGGCGGCGAAGATGCCGGAGATGAGACGGCCGATGAACAGCAGAGCCAGGCCTGGCGCCATGGCCATCAGCAGATAGTCCAGCCCCAGCCCGAAGTTGGAGGCGAGGATGATCGGACGACGCCCGAACCGGTCCGAGAGCGCGCCCTGGATCGGCGAGAAGATGAACTGCATCAGCGCCCATGCGGTGCCGAATACGCCTAGCGCATGGGCGGCGAAGACGGCGTTGCCGCCTTCGAAGGAGAGCACCAGCTTCGGCAGGACCGGAATGACAATCGCCATCGCCAACAGATCGAGCGTGACTGTGACGAGTACGAAGACGAGGGCTGCGCGCCGCATGCAGGCGACCTTATTGAAGGAGCGTTAAGGGAATGTTCATGGTTGTGTGGTCTGATGCGGTCGCGTTGAGGGTGGAGGTGGACGAGGTGACGACCGTGATGACCAATGCCGCTTATGGCCTGGCTGCTGAACAGAGCGCCTGTTCTGCCCTGGTGCAGGATGGCTGGTCGATACTCGGGCGGCGCGTGAGGACACAAGCCGGCGAAATAGATGCGGTTGCCGAAAAGGACGGGCTGCTGGCGTTTGTCGAAGTCAAAGCCAGGCCGACGCTGGCCGCGGCTGCCGCGGCGCTTGGCTCGCGCCAGCAAGGGCGGCTGATGGCAGCGGCCGAGATTTTGCTCGGTGAACATCCCGAGTGGGGCCGCCACGGCGTCCGGTTCGACGTCGTGCTCGTCGATCGGCAGCAGCGCGTCCGTAGGGTCGCGGACGCCTTTCGGCTGCAATAACACCCGCCAGAACGTTCCGGACCAAGGTTTGGTGCCCAGATTGCCTAGCCCGCTTGGGCGAGCCAAGCTTTGCACCCATAGGCGCGAGCGTGAGGGCCTTCCCTTAGCCCCAAGGATGTCAGCCTCTGCGCCTGGCTATCGCCGCATCGATCGTCGCGACCATGATTTTTGCAGCGCGCATTGCGGCTGCTAGAGGCATCCCGTCCGAAGCATGGATTGGGTGGAATACGGCATGGGTGACAATCTCGGCGGGTCGCGCGGCGGCTTGCGCGTAGCGGTGCAGATGGACCCGCTGGAACCGATCGACATCGACGGCGACAGCACATTTGCGCTGATGCTGGAGGCACAGGCCAGGGGGCATGCGCTCTGGCACTATGAAGTGCGGCACATGGCGCTGCGTGAGGGGCGGCCAGGCCCCAGTCAGGATCGGGCCGAGCGCCTGACCGCGACTGCACGCAAGGTTGAGGTCAGGCGCGAGCGAGGCCGCCACCATACGTTCGGCGCGCCGGCCACGCTCGATCTGGGAACCATGGATGTGGTGCTGATGCGTCAGGACCCGCCGTTCGACATGGCCTACATCACGGCTACACATATGCTGGAGCACATCCAGCCGCAGACGTTGGTCGTCAACGATCCGGCGAGCGTGCGCAATGCGCCGGAGAAATTGCTGGTGACGCATTTTCCGGATCTGATGCCGCCGACCCTGATCACCTGGGACGCGCAGGCGATCCGCGACTTCCGCGCCGAGCACCAGGACATCATCGTCAAGCCGCTGTTCGGCAATGGCGGCGCGGGCGTGTTCCGGATCAGGCCGGATGACGAGAACCTAGCCTCGCTGCTGGAGATGCATTTCGCCCGCTCACGCGAGCCGCTGATGATCCAGCGCTACGAGCCGGCCGTGCGCAGGGGCGACAAGCGGATCATCCTCATCGACGGAGTGGCAGCGGGCGCGATCAATCGGGTGCCGGCCGCAGGTGAAGCGCGCTCCAACATGCATGTGGGCGGCCGTGCCGAAGCGTGTCGTCTGAGCGCGCGCGACGAGGAAATCTGCCGCCGCATCGGGCCGCTGCTGCGCGCACAGGGGCTCATCTTCGTCGGCATCGACGTCATTGGCGACTGGTTGACCGAGATCAACGTCACGTCCCCCACCGGCTTGCAGGAGATCGACCGTTTCGACGGAACCAACCTGGCCGGCCAAATCTGGGACGCGATCGAGGCACGCCGGGCGCCGCTGGATGCAGCCGCCGCTATATGAGGGCGTTCAGCAAGGCTCCTCTGGTGCCGGACGCGGGTGGCGCCGGCTCGCGTGCTGGCGCGGCGACATTGGTTGGCCCCTCGTCGCGGTCGCTCGCACGGCTGACTCTGGGGAGAACGCTGTTGACGCCTGCGGAGACGGGGCGTGCCGGGGGGGCGGCGAAAGCGGCGGCGATGCTGGCGAGGCTCATGAGCGTCTCTCGATTGGGTGACGCATCCTGCGCTTTGGAGGTTGATGCGAGGTTAAGGAAACCTTCTTTTTGAAAAAAGAAGCGAAACCGTTTGCTCCGCTGTCGCGTGCCTTTTGGAAGGAGGGTTCTTTGGACGACATTTTGCAGGAACTGCGCGGGCTGCTGGCGGGCGAATCCGACCTGGTGGCCAACGCGGCCAATACGGCGTCGCTGGTTTTTCAGCGCGTCGAGCGGCTCAACTGGGTCGGGTTTTACTTCCTCAGGGGCGACGTGCTGGTCGTCGGGCCGTTTCAGGGACTGCCGGCCTGCACCCGGATACCGCTCGGGCGCGGCGTGTGCGGCACGGCGGCGGCCAGAAACGAGACGATCGTGGTGCCGGACGTGCACGCCTTCGACGGCCATATTGCGTGCGACAGCGCTTCCCTCTCCGAAATCGTCGTGCCGTTCACGCTGCCCGATGGGACGAGCGGCGTGCTGGACGTCGACAGCCCTGTCGCCGATCGATTCAGCGAGTCCGATGCCGTGTTCTTCGAGGCAGTTGCCCAGGCCTATGTGGAGGCATGTGGCGGGCTGGCCTAGGCCAGCCCGAGTATGATTGTGGCAACGTTCAGGCTGCGCAGGCGGCTTGCGATTCGGTCCAATGCTGCAGCCAGATCGGGACAGCCAGCGCGGGCAGGGGACGGGAGAACAGGAAACCCTGCAGCGCATCGACCTTGAGCGAGAGCACGCGGTCAAGCGTGGCCCGGTCCTCGATACCCTCGGCCACGATGATACGGCCTCTCGCACGTGCTTCGCCGACGATCTGTTCGAGCAGGTCGTGCTGATCCGCATCGCCCACCATTGCGCCGTCGAGCTTGAGCGTGTCGAACGGCAGGTCCAGCAGGTCGAGCCAGTGCGGCAAGGCCGGGCCAGCGTCGTCGATGGCGGTGCGGAAGCCGGCGGCGCGCCAGCGCAGCAGCGCCTGCCGGAGCAGATCCAGGTTGGGTGCGTGGCGCGTCTCCAACACCTCGATGATGATATCTCTGGGCGAGACGTCGGCCACCGCGCACAGCTCCACGCCGCGTTGCACACCCTGGTCGTGCATGACTGTCGACAGCGGCAGGTTGATCGTCACGAACAGGCCGGTGTGTTTCAGCCGGGCGCCGATTTCGACGAAGGTGCGCGCGGCTGCGATGCCGGTGAGCACACGCTCGCGGCCGCAGGCGACGGTCAGGGGTATGAAATCCTTCGGGTGCAGAATGCCGCGCTCGCCGTGATGCAGGCGAGCCAACGCTTCCAAGCCGATCGGTTTGAGGTCCGACGCGCGCAGGATCGGCTGGAACCGCATGCGCAACCCGCCGCTATGCAGCGTTGAGACCAGTTCGGGAGCCTTCATCGGTGGCAGTTGCCGGGCGGTGCGCACTTCGCCGGAGGCAAGCGCCGAGACGACCAGGTCGGTATCGGCCTGTTCGACGCACGCCATCTGCGTCGCCGTGCCGCTGGTGGCGCAGCCGAGGAGCAACAAGGGTGTCTGGCGAAGGGTGACCTCGTCGAGCATGCCGGCGAGCGCGTCGATCGAGCGCGACCGCAGCGGTGCCACCGCCATGACGTGGTCGTACACCGGCTCCGGGTTCAACATGGAGGCGAGCGCGGATCGCACGTCGGGCTGAACATCAAGTATCGCGCCGAGGCGTTCCGCGGCCTGTGCAGCAATCTCCTGCCATCGCGGGTCCGTGCCGACGAACAGCAGGCGCGGTTTATGGGAATGATCCATTTAATGACGTTAACGCGGAGATAACGTTATTGGCTCTGCAATTATTCTCACGTTTTAGTAATAGGCTTTTTCCGCCTCAAAAATTGGCTTGGGATCGCGAGTTGCAAGTTCCTGCCTGGCCCCGTTCGAAACGTCCGCGTCAGGGCCGTGCACCCTGTGCAGAGATGGTCGCAGGCGCTGTCACCTCGCGCCGCAGACGGTTCTCGCCGAGCAGGAGGAGGATGGGCGCGGCGATCATGATCGAACTGACCGTGCCGATGGCGATGCCGAACAGCATGGCCATGGCGAAGCCGGAGAGGCTTGGGCCGCCGAACAGAGCGAGCGGAACGCTGGCGAGGAAGACGGTGCTGCTGGTGCCCAGCGTGCGGTTCAGCGTCTCGTTGATCGACAGATCGATGAGCTGGCGCAGCGGCATGGTCTTGTATTTGCGCAGGTTTTCACGGACCCGGTCATAGACGACCACCTTGTCGTTGGTGGAGTAGCCGATGATGGTCAGGATGGCCGCCACCATCACCGAGTTCGAATTCGATTCGGGTGACGACGAGGAAGCCGATCGTTTTCGTCACGTCGAGCAGGAGGGTGACGACGGCGCCGACCGCGAACTGCCATTCGAAGCGAAACCAGATATAGGCGAAGATCATCGCCAGGCTGATCACCAGCGCGAGGATGCCGTTGTTGAGCAGTTCGGCGCTGACGCTGGCGCCGACCACATCGTTGCGCAGCACGCGCGTGCCGGGCTGCGCCGTGGCCAATACCTGCTCCACCTGGCGCTGCAACGCCTGGTTGCCGGCGGGCGTAGGCTTTGTGTCCAGGCGTATCAGCACGTCGTCGGGCGCGCCGAACCGCTGCAAGCCGGCGGTGGGCACACTCGCGGCCGCAAAGGCGGCGCGGAGCTTGTTGAAGTCGGCGGGGCCCTGCGTGCGGGCTTCGATGGTGATGCCGCCCTTGAAGTCGAGGCCGAGTCGGAGGCCGGGATAGAAGAACAGCCCGATCGAGAGGGTGGAGAGCAGGAAGGAGCCCGCCAACCCGTAGAAACGCGCGCGCATGAAGGCGAAGCGGGTGTTGTCGGGGACGAAGCGGAACAGGGGGCGGGTGAACATGTGAGCTACTCTAAAGCAAGCAGTCCTTTTTTGAAAAAAAGGACCAAAAAACTTTTGTTCCGCTATCGCGAGGATCGCGACAGCGCCACTAGACGTTTTTTGGTCCTTTTTTTCAAAAAAGGACTGCCTCCATCCTTCTAGACCGGCAACAATTGTGGCCGGCGCGCCGCATACCAGCGCACCATCATCAACCGCGCCAGAACGGTCGCCGTAAACAGCGTGGTCACGATCCCCACGGTTATCGTCAAAGCGAAGCCCTTTACCGGTCCCGTGCCGAACACGAACAGCATGACGTGCGCGAGGAACGCAGTGACGTTGCTGTCCAGGATGGTGGAGAAGGCGCGGCGGAAGCCCGTTTCCATCGCGTTGAGCGGCGTGCGGCCGTTCTTGCTCTCCTCGCGGATGCGCTCGTTGATGAGGATATTGGCATCCACCGCCATGCCGAGGGTGAGCAGCAGGCCGGCCATGCCGGGCAAGGTGAGCACCGCGCCGAAGAGGCTCAGAATGGCGATGAGCAGCACCAGGTTGACCAGCAGAGCGAGGTTCGCGAACCAGCCGAACAGGCCGTAGAACGTGCCCATAAAGCCGACTACCAGCAGGAAGCCGGCAAGGAGCGAATACGCGCCGGCGCGGATGCTGTCGGCACCGAGCTCGGGGCCGACGGTGCGTTCCTCGATGACGGTGAGCGGGGCGGGCAGGGCGCCGGCACGCAGCAGGATGGAGAGCTGGTTTGCGCTGGTGGCGTCGAAATTGCCGCTGATCTGGCCGCGGCCGGTGGTGATGGCCTCACGGATCACGGGCGCGGTCAGGATCTGGTTGTCGAGCACGACGGCGAATCTGTGGCCGACACTGGCGCGGCTGATGTCGGCAAACTGGCGCGCGCCGACCGAATCGAACGTGAAGTTCACCACCCAGCTGCCATCCTGCTGACTGGCGCCGGCGCGTGCATCGGTGAGGTGGGAACCGTCCACTTCGATCTTCTTGCGAATGGCGAGCTTTTCGAGCGGGTTGTTCTGCATCGGCAGAAGCTCGGTGCCGGGGCCGGGCGGCTGGCCGGGTGTGGCGCTTTCGTCGAGCAGGTGAAAGGTCATCTTGGCGGTTTTGCCGAGCAGTTCCTTGACCTTGTTCGGATCCTCGATGCCGGGCAGCTGGACGACGATTCGGTCGTCGCCCTGGCGCGCGATCTGCGGGTCGACGACGCCTGTCTCGTCGATGCGGCGGCGCACGATCTCGATGGATTGTTCGACCGCGTGAGTGGCGGCCAGGCGAACCGCCACGTCCGACAGGGTGATGCCGATATTGCCGCCGCCGGTCGGGTTGACGGCAAACTCGCCGGGCTCGGCGGGTGGCAGGGCCCGCAGCACGGAGAGGGCGGCGTCCTGCTGCGACGGGTCGCGCAGATGCAGGCTGACCGCATCCTGACGCACGCCGAGATTCTGGTAGCCGATCCGGTTGCGCAGCAGGTCGGAACGCGCGCCGTCGGCAAGTGCGTCGAGGCGCTCGTGGCGGACTGCCTCGGTATCGACCTGCATCAGCAGGTAGGAGCCGCCGCGCAGGTCGAGCCCGAGTGCGACGTGGCGCCAGGGCAGCCAGGGGGCCGGGTCCGGCAGGAAGTTGGGGATGCAGAGGAACAGGCCGAACAGGCAGACGCCAATGATGGCAAACACCTTGCCGCGGCTGAAATTCATCATGGCCGGGCATATGGCGGGAACGGCGGGCGGTAGCAAGCGTGCTGAATGCGGCGATGCCGATCGTAAGCATCGCGACAGCGGAACAGACGTTTTTCGGTCCTTTTTTTTACAAAAGGACTGCTTTCCTCAGTTCGGCAGAAGCGCCCGCATTGCCTCCAGCTCACTCAACGCATGCACCAGCGCCGCCCTTAGGCGTTCGGCCTCGGTCTGGCGCCGAGGCTGCGCGGCGGGCGCGTCCTGCATCAGCAGCTGCATCTGCGGCGGTGCCGGCTGCGCGCGTTCGGCGGCTGCAGCCAGGCGTTCGGCTTCGTTGGGCGGCGGGATGTTGTCGGCCAACCGGCCGCCGCCTTCGCGCAGCAGGCGTTGCACGCCCTTGATGGTGTAGCCCTGGATATAGAGCAGGTCGGAGACTCGGCGCAGCAAGGCGATGTCGTCGGGCCGGTAGTAACGTCGGCCGCCGCCGCGCTTGAGCGGTTTGACCTGCGGGAACTTAGTCTCCCAGAAGCGCAGCACGTGCTGAGGGATGTGCAGCTCGTCGGCTACTTCGCTGATGGTGCGGAACGCGCCGGCGGCTTTGCGCGGGCGGGCGGGGGCGGTATCGTCTTGCTGCAGACCGGCCGGGCTTGGGAAAGGCGGCATTTCCAGCGCGCTCTCGCCATCCGGCGTCATTCGTCGTCTCCCTCGGGCGCGGCTTGGCCGTTGATCTGCGCCTTGAGCACCTGGCTGGGACGGAACACCAGCACGCGTCGTGGCAAGATGGGCACTTCGACGCCGGTCTTCGGATTGCGGCCGATGCGCCGCCCTTTCTGCCTGACAGAGAAGGTGCCGAACCCGCTGATCTTGACGGATTCTCCACTCTCTAACGCAGCCGAGACGCGCTCCAGCACATCCTCCAGCAGGTCGGCCGATTCGTTTCTCGACAGACCGACCTGGGTATAGATGCGCTCGGCAAGCTGTGCGCGCGTCACGGTGTTCATGACCGCATGTTAATCTCGAAATGCAACAAGGTCAACGAATTGAACCTTGGATCAATGCGTTATGAACTTTGCACGCGCGATGGCGCAACAGTGCGTTACGCGGCTGGCGCGGATGGAAGCGGTATGTTTTAGAACCTGACCAGGGCGGAGCCCCAGGTGAGCCCACCGCCGAGTGCTTCCATCAGCACCAGATGGCCCGGGCGGATGCGGCCGTCGCCGACGGCTTCGGCCAGGGCGAGCGGGATGCTGGCGGCCGAGGTGTTGGCGTGGCGGTCGACGGTGACGACCACGCGTTCGGGCGGCAGGCCTAGTTTTTTGCCCATGCTGTCGATGATGCGGCGGTTGGCCTGGTGCGGCACGAGCCAGTCCACGTCGGATTGGGCGAGATTGTTGGCGGCGAGCGCCTCGTCCACCGCGGCGGCGAGTTTCGAGACGGCGTGGCGGAACACCTCCTGCCCCTTCATCACCAGCTTGCCGGGGCGGTCCGGCTGCCCTACCGCGCCGTTGACATAGAGCAGCCCGGCATGGGCGCCGTTGGCGTGCAGGTGGGTGGAGAGAATGCCGGGCCCGTCCGCGTCGCCCGCTTCGAGCAGGACGGCGCCGGCGCCGTCGCCGAACAGCACGCAGGTGGTTCGGTCAGTCCAGTCGAGGATGCGGGAATAGACTTCGCTGCCGATGACGAGGATGCGACGCGCGGCGCCGGTGCGGATGAAAGCGTCGGCGCTGGCGAGCGCGAAGATGAAGCCGGAGCAGGCGGCGCTGACGTCGAAAGCGAAGCCGGTCTGGACGCCGAGCATGGCCTGCACGCGGACGGCGGTGGCCGGAAAGGCGTCGTCCGGCGTGGCGGTGGCCAGGATGATCGCGTCCACATCCGCGGCGACCACGCCGGCCTGGGCGAGGGCGGCTTGCGCGGCACGCGTGGCCATGAAGGCGGCGGTCTCGTGCGGGGCGGCCAGGTGGCGTTGGGCGATGCCGGTGCGCGACATGATCCACTCGTTCGTGGTGTCGACGGTTTGGGCCAGTTCATCATTGGTGACGCAGCGTTCGGGAAGGTAGCCGCCGACGCCGGTGATGCGGGAGCGCATTAAGGAAGGCCTTCTTTTTTGCAAAAAAGAAGCAAAAAGCTCTTGCTCCGGCGCATTTGAGGCATTGGCTTCTCTGTTTCAGATGCGCAGGAGCAAAAATTCAGATGCGCAGGAGCAAAAAGTCTTTGGTCCTTTTTTCAAAAAGGACTGCTTACTTTCTCTTCCATCACCCCGCCGAGTCTGCACAGCCCCTCCCGTATCCTCTCATTGAAACGGTGCTCCACCATGTCGAGCGCCACGTCCATCGCGTGCGCAAACCCTTCGGCGTCCGTGCCGCCATGCGACTTCACGACGACGCCGTTCAGGCCGAGCATGACCGCGCCATTGTAGCGCCGCGGGTCGAGCCAGAGGCGCATGCGATCGAGGCCGGGTTTGGCCAGGATGTAGCCGAGCTTTGAGGGCAGGTTGGAGGTGAAGATCTGACGCAGCAGTTCGCCTACCAGCTTGAGCGCGCCTTCACCGGTTTTCAGCGCGACGTTGCCGGTGAAGCCGTCGGTGACGACGACGTCGGTGGTGCCGGCGGCGATGTCGTGACCTTCGACGAAGCCGTGGAATTGCGGGGCGATGTGGCTGGCGCGCAGGATCTCCGCGGCGCGCCGGACCGTCTCGTCGCCTTTCAGCTCTTCGGAGCCCACGTTGAGCACGCCGATGGTCGGGGCGGTGAGGCCCAGCACGGTGCGGGCGAACATGTCGCCGAGCAGTGCGAATTCGACCAGATTGCGGGCATCGCAGGCGACGTTGGCGCCGAGGTCGAGCATGACGACGTCGCCGCGGGCCGATGGCATGAGGGCGGCCATTGCCGGCCGGTCGATGCCGGGCAGGGTTTTCAGCACGATCTTGGACAAAGCGAGTAGGGCGCCGGTGTTGCCGGCCGAGACGACGCCGTAGGCACGGCCGCCGGCGACCGCGTCGATGGCCAGCCGCATGCTGGCTTGCCGCATGCGGAGTGCGACCGTGGGCTTGCAGTCCGACGCGATCGCATCGCGCGCGTGGCAGACGTCGCACGCCTTTTGCGCGGGCGGGCTTCCGGCGAGCAAGGGGGCCAGCCGCGCCTCGTCGCCTACCAGCAGGAAGCGAGCGTTCGGATGGCGAACGGCAGCTATCGCCAGACCGGCGACGACGATATCGGGCGCGTTGTCTCCGCCCATGGCGTCGATCGCCAGCGTATAAGGCTGGCCGGCGTGTTCGGCGGTCATCGACCGGCCGCCCGGGTCAGACGCGTACAGCGCCCTTCAGGGCACGGCCGGCGGCGACGACTTCGCGGCCGTCATAATGGCCGCAGGACGCGCAGATATGATGCGGGCGCTTGAGTTCGCCGCAATTGCCGCACTCGTTGTGGGCTTCTGTCGGCAACGCCTGGTGGCTGCGGCGCATGCCGCGGCGGCTGGGCGAGGTTTTCCGCTTGGGGACGGCCATACGCGTAGACTCCGGTGGCGTGATGCTGCGCGCACCCCGGGCGGGGTGTCACGCAGGTGAAATAGATCGAGCGCGGCGCTTTAGCAGGGTCGGGGGGGAGGGAGCAAGGAACGACTTGCGCGGCCGGCTTTCAGGCAGGCCGGCATTCAGGTAGGTGGGCGCAGTTTGGAGAGGCCGGCGAACGGGCTGCTGCCGACATCGCCGAACTCGGCCTCGAGCTCGGCACCTGGCTTGCGCGGGAATGGGTCGAGCGCCAGGGCCAGCTGCTCGCTCGCCGCTTCGCCAAGGTCGAGCACGCCGCCGGTGTAGGGAACCTCGTCGTCGGCTTCGAGGTCCAGCTCGATGCTCTCCTGGCCGTCCGGCACGAAACGCAGGCTGAAATCCTCAGCTATGTCGGCGTCGAATGCGTCGAGCGTGATGACGCAGACCTGGCGCACGCGGGCGCGCAGCCGGCCGGTCGCGTCCACGGTGGCGTTCTGGCCGCGCCGCAGATCGAACCGGCAGGTGAGCGCGTGGATGACGGGCACGTCCATGCGATTGGCCAATTTGCGGCACTCTTCGGCGCTTGCCTCCACCGTGAAACGCGCGCCTTCGCCCAGGCGCGCCAGGGGGAACAGCCGCACCATTTCCCGCGGCGGCGGGGTGGCCGCCATGCGATCGTCGCCGCTCACGGCCGGTCAGCGCCGATGGCTGCCGGGCCGGTGAGGAACGCGACCTCGCCGCGCAGGAACGACGGTAGATCCTGCGTCGACAGAGCGCGGTCCTGGGCCAGGGCGACGTCGGCCAAGGCGGCGGCATGGTCGGGCTGCTCGGCGCCGCGCCAGACGTTGCGGCCCAAAGCTGCGGCGAGGGCGGGTTTGTCGCCGGCGGCCAGCGGCGCCTCGTAGGCCATCGCCCGGCCGTGGAAAGCCTCCCACATGCCGCGCATCTTGCGGCCGACGGACATTTCGCCCACGCCGATCTCGCGCAGGTTGAAGTCCATGTCGGCGAACATCGCGTCGAACACGGATTGCGCGAGAGCGGGGCCAGGCGCCGGCAACTGGCACAGGCGGCGGATCAGAAGAGCGGCGAACAGGCCCACCAGGTCGAACCGGCCATCGAGCGTGTCGGGCACGCCGAGCTGGTCGAAATAGACCGGATCGCGCGCGGCAGCGACGCTGGCCGTGTAGAGCGCGAAGCCCGCCCGTTCGTGCCGGCGCGAGGGGAACAGGCCAAGGAACGACATGTCAGCAGATCACCAAACTACCGGATAAACCACCGGCCAAATTACCGGCCAAATCACCGAATGACGTAGGCACCATATCGGATCGCGCGGCGAAAGCGACCGTTGTACGCTGTCATTGACAGAAGCGGCCCAGCCGTGACACCCCACGGGCAGGCTGATGGAACGCGAACGGCCTGAGGATAGACCGCACAGTGCGCATACGCCGCCTTATCAAAACATCGTTGCCGCTCGTGGTGATCGCAGGGCTTGCCTTGCCGCTGGACGCCTGCGGCGTGTTGCATGTGTTCTCCCCGACGCTACGTCAGCGCGGCAACCTGGTCGATCGCGACGCGCTGAGTGAGCTGATCCCGGGCACATCGACTCGGGCAGACGTGACCGCGCTCATCGGCTCGCCGACCGCGCGCGCGACGTTCGACGACAATACGTGGATCTACATCAGCCAGACCACCAGCACGCGGATCGGCCGGACGCCGGGGGTGACGCAACAGAAAGTGGTGGTGCTGACCTTCGATCAGTCCGGCACGTTGCGCGGCGTGGCCCAGCGCACGAAGGCGGACAGCCGGGCGATCAGCATGGCGTCGGGTGCCACCCCGTCGCCGGGCAGCGAGGCCTCGTTCCTGCAGCAATTGTTCGGCAATGTCGGCAAGTTCACGCCAGCCGGCCTGCCTGGCGGGCTAGGCGCGTCGAACACCGGCGCGTCGGCGCCGGGCGCCACCGGCAACTCGCTCCGGTAACATCGCTTACGGCGGCGGCAAGCTCGCCAGCTTGGACAGGAAGCCAAGCATCCGGTTGTGCAGGTCGCGCTCTTCCTGCGTATCGGCGGTCACGAACTGAGTATGCGGTGCGGCCGCGCGCAGGTTGGCCAGCGGCGCGCCGATCTGGTCGTCGCGCAGGCTTTCGGCATCCTCGCTGTAGAACTTCCAGGCGGCACCGTCCGGCTGCGCCCGCAAGGTCGTGCTGTCCTTGAGATCCTGCCCGGCGTGGTTGACGAGGCGGACGGCGACGGCCGGCTCGGGCGCCGCATCGCCCTGTCGCATCAGGCCGGCGGCGAGGCCGAGACGGTCGACATAGTCGATGCGGTTGGCGCGGAAGGCTTCGAAACGGCTGACGGCCTGGTCGAACGTCAGGCGTTCCTGGCGCGCTTCGG
Source organism: uncultured Alphaproteobacteria bacterium (assembly GCA_963848205.1). Classification (GTDB taxonomy): domain Bacteria; phylum Pseudomonadota; class Alphaproteobacteria; order Acetobacterales; family Acetobacteraceae; genus BOG-908. Next base: position 35,474 of record CAWKCV010000007.1, read on the forward strand.
GCACCGGCGCGTAGAGCTCCTCGTTCGTGTGAAGCGTGTAGGTGACGTGCACGCGCCAGGCGCCGTTGGAATTGGCACGTTCGAATTGCGTCGTGACGTTGCCGACGCGCAGGTAGCCGGGCTCGGATTGAGCGATAAAGGCGGCGACATCGGCGTCGGATGGGCGCTTCGGGGCCGGGCCGCAGCTGGCGAGGGCCGCGGCAAGGAGGCAAGGCAAGGCTTCTTTCTTGAAGAAAAGAAGCAGAAAACGTCCGCTGGGTGCTGTCGCGGCCTCCGGGATAAGCGAGCGACAGGCGGACAAAAGTTTTTTGGTCCTTTTTTTCAAAGGAGGACTGCTTGCTTTCTTTGTATAGGTCACCGGCATCCAACCTCAGCGGTGCCGCCGGTATGGCCACCGCCGCCCTACTTGGCAACCTCCGCCGCCGCGATCGCACGATAGAACGCCTGCTTGCGCTCCTCCTCGGCACTGGTGCGGAATCGGCGCACGAGATGGTGGATGTGCGGACCGCCTCTGCTGGCGCCGATCGCGGACGCGTCGCGCGGCAGTTTGAGATGCGGCGTGGTGCGCACCGTCTCATGTACGGCGCCGGTGTAGCGCACGCGGCGGTCGGGCGTGTTGCGCAGAAGGCGGAGCTGCAGGTCGGGGTAGGCCATGACCTCGCCCGACTTATCGGGGTAGCGGAAATTGTAGCGGGGCAAGGCGAAGCAGTCCTGGCCGGGCATGGCGTCGGCGATAATCTGCAGGAGCGGGGCGAGGTCTTCGGACACCATCTCCTCGTCGGCGTCGAGCATCAGCACCCAGTCGATATCGTCGGGGACCATGGCGAGCGCGGCGTTGCGCATGGCCGAGAAGTCGTTGCCGAACTCGGTGGCGCGGTCGCGCTTGGCGATCGTGTGCGGCACGCCGGACTCTGCCAGCCAGGCGCGCGCCAGAGCGGGGGTGCCGTCGGTCGACCCGGTGTCGAGCACCGCGTAGTAGCTTGCGACGGGCAGCACGCTACGCAGCATGTTTTCGATGCAGACCGCCTCGTTCCAGACGATGGCGGCGATCGCCAGTTTGGGGATGGCATCGAGGGCGGGGAGGGGGGCTGCCGGGGCCGGGTGATAGGTGACGGGGAGCAGCCAGCCGCCGACCTGGCTGATGAGCAGGCCTTGCCAGTCAATGCGTGTTTCGAGGTTGTGGCTGTCGCGGATCGTGGCGTCGAGCGCGTGGGGATCGAAGCCGCCCTGCGCGCGGCCGATGACGATCAACGCCTGCTCGGTGAAGTGGGCGCGCAGGCGGTCGACCCAATGGGCGCCGGCATTCGCGTCGAGCAGATAGAGTGCGTCGATGCGGCGGCCCTCGTCGGCGAGGAAGGCGGCGACTGCTTCGGGGGCGCCGCCGAGGCGGAACAAGGCGGTGCCGTCCTCCAGCCGGCCATGCATCGGCAGACCGGCGGCGATATCGGGTGCGACGTGCAGGAGTGCGGCTTCGGGGCGGCCGAGCGGCGCCAGATCGTCCAGCCGGAGACCGGCGGGGTGGCCGACGGCGACGGCGAAACGGGGCGGGGCGTCGGCTTCGAAGAAGCGGCGCATGCCGGTGCGCACGGCATCGTCGGGGGGCGGTGCCGGAGGGACGGGCGCGTTTGCGGAGGCGCGTTCGAGCAAAGCCAGGGCGAGGGATGCGGCGGCGTGGTCGGCGCGGTTGAGGATGCGCCCGGTGGTGCGGGCGTAGTATTTCTCGAATTCGGCGGAGCTGAAGATTGCGCGCCGGCCTTGCTCGAGTGTGGGGTAGTAGTTCTTGAAGGCGGTGACGGTGCCTTCGTTTTCGGGGTCGCGGCCAAGGAGGTTGCGATAAAGGTCGGTGATTTCCTGGTCGGTGATCACGCAGGCAGGCCTTTTGCTGATTGAGTGAGCGCCAGAGACAGAAGTTTTTTGGTTCTCCTTTTCAAAAGAGAACCGCTTCCTTCGCCGGCACCAAAGCGCAAGCCGCGTTGAAAGTCGTCCGCGGCACGACGGCCAGTATCGGCACGCCGCCATGCCGCGCAATCGCCTCGCCGTTGCCGTCCGCATCGTCGCCGGAGATGACCACGCCGGCGATGCGCAGGTCGCGGGCGCGCAGGGCTTCCAGCGAGAGCAGCGTATGGTTGATGGTGCCGAGGCTGCCGCTGGCGACGAGAAGCACGGGCAGGGCGAGGCGGCGCATCAGGTCGGCCATCAGCACGCCGGGGGCGAGCGGGACGAGCACCCCGCCAGCGCCTTCGACGATGATGGGGGCGTCCCCGTGGGGCAGGTCGAAGTCGGTGAGCGCGATCGTCGCACCCGCGCGGGCGGCGGCGGCTTCGGGCGAAAGCGGGGCGGCGAAGACGTGGCGCGGTGGGTGGATGCGGTGGGGTGCGGTGCCGGTGAGCAGGGCGACGGTTTCGCTGTCGCCAGGTTCGGTGGCCAGGCCGGTCTGCGCCGGTTTCCAGTAGTCGGCGTGCCAGCGTGCGACGAGGGCGGCGGCGATGAAGGTTTTGCCGATGCCGGTGCCTGTGCCGGTCACGAACACGCCCGGGCGCCGCGCACTCATGCGGCCTGGGCCAGACTGGGGATGGCGTGGGCGAGTGCGTCGATGAGATGGTCGATATCGGCTTGCGTGTGGGCGGCGGAGAGGGCCAGGCGCAGGCGGCTGGTGCCGGCGGGCACGGTGGGCGGACGGATCGGGACGGCGAGGATGCCGGACGCGCGCAGCCGGGTGGCAAGCGACAGGGCGGCGGTCTCGGTGCCGACGATGGCGGGGACGATTTGGGTGGTCGACGGGCCGTGGTCGATGCCGAGGTGGGCAAGGGCGGCGCGGACGCGATGGGCATGGGTGTGCAGGCGGGCGCGTTCGGCGTCCATGCCGGGGACGAGGTCGAGGGCGGCGTCGATGGCGCCGAGCACGGATGGCGGGAGTGCGGTGGTGTGGATGAAGCCGGAGGCGCGGTTGGTGAGCCAGTCGATGAGGGGACGGCTGCCGGCGATGTAGGCGCCGAAGCCGCCGAGCGCCTTGCTGAATGTGCCCATCGCGAGGTCCACGCCGCCGGCGATGGTGGTGGACAGGCCCATGCCGCGGGGCCCGAGCACACCGGTCGCGTGGGCTTCGTCGAGATAGAGAAAGGCGCCGTGCCGGTCGGCGAGCGCGCGCAGGGCGGGCAGGTCGGCCTGGTCGCCATCCATCGAGAACACACTTTCGGTGACGATGAAGCGGCGGGCCGGCGTGTGGGCGTGGGCGGCGAGGAGGTGGGCGAGGTGGTCCATGTCGTTGTGGCGGAATTCGATCGGCGCTCGGCCGGCGGCGCGGCAGCCGTAATGCAGGCTGGCGTGATTGAGCGCGTCGGTGAAGACGAGCGGGTCGGGGCCGGGCATGCGCAGGAGCGAGGCGAGCACCGAGGTGTTGGCCTGCCAGCCGGAGGCGAAGAGGAGCGCGGCTTCGGTGTGTTTGAGGGCGGCGAGCTTGGCTTCGATTTGGGTGTGGGGCGCGAGCGTGCCGGTGACGAGGCGTGAGGCGCGGGCGCCGGTGCCGTAGGCGGCCGCGTAATCGGCGGCGCGGGATTTCAGCAGCTTGTGGTGGGAGAGGCCGAGATAGTCGTTGCTGGAGACGTCGAGCAGGCCGGCGGGCGGGGTGGCCAGGGTGCGCAGACGATTTGCGGTCGTCAGGTTTGCGAGGCTCTCGGCGAACTCTGCGTCGAAACGGGACATGAGGCTTTGCTCCGACTGTGGCCCGGCGGTGTCAAGGCCGGCGTTTTCTCGTGGGACGGCGATTGTCGCGTCGACTACGTCCGGCGGGGGCGGTATCGTTTCGCTGCGGCCTGACGTCTGCCGCCGCCTCTCTACATCTGCTTGGAGAACCTCGTGCGGTTGAAACGACTGGCTGCCTGTCTCGCCGCTTTGACCCTCATTGCGGCGTGGTCGGGCGCGGCGTGGGCTTATGCGACCGTCGGCGCCATCGCCAACTTCGACGGCGGCAACGGCAACAACCCGGCCGGCGTGACGCTGTTCAGTAACGGCTATCTGTATGGCGTGGCGGGCGAAGGTCCGGCCCCGTCGAACAACGGCGAGATCTATCGGATCAAGCCGGCCTCGGGAACCATCGAGATACTCTACAATTTCACTTCGTCGAGCGGGTATTTCCCGATCGGCAAGGTGGTGCTGAGCGCGGCAGGCGCCGTTTTCGGCGTTACCGGGGCGGGCGGCGCTGGCGGTGCGGGCACGGTGTTTGCGTTCAATCCGGCCAATGGCCGTTTGCGTGTCGTCCATGCGTTTGTGCCAGGCGAGGGCAGCCCCGTCGGCGGCGTCGTCTTCGGCCGCGACGGCATGCTCTACGGTGTGACGCAATCGCCGCCCAGCTACGGGCCGGGCATGATCTTCCGTCTCAATCCCGCTACGGGGCAACTGACGAAACTTCACGATCTGACCGGGCAGAACGGCCTGTCCGTGACCGATCCGCTGCTGCCGGGGCCGGACGGCTCACTTTATGGCAGTGCGCCGTACACCTACGCTTCGAATTATGGCGCGGTGTTCCGGCTGATACCGACGACCGGAGCATTCAGCCTCATCCATGCATTTCTGCCCGGCGAGGGCATGCAGAGCACGAAACTGGCGATCGACCCGAAAGGCGCGCTCTATATCGGCCGGATGCTGACGTCTTCGACCGGCAAGATCGTGCGCTTCGCGCCTTCGACGTTCGCGATGACCGACTTTACAACTTTCGGGCCTGCCAACGGCTCCTATCCGGTGGGTGCCATGACGTTCAACGGCAACGGCAACATGATCGGCGTGTCGGCAACGGGCGGGTTCTCCGGCGGCACGTTGTTCAGGGCCATGGCGGGCACCGGCGGGCGCCAGACGCTCTACCAGTACAACACCGGATTTCCTGCCTACGAGGGCACCCCCGTATCGGACATCATTTCGACACGGCTGGGCATATTCGGGACGACCTCGGGCGGCGGCGCTTATCAACAAGGGACCGTGTTCTCCGTCACGTTCGGCAACTGACCTTGGGCAATACCATAGCGGCGCGCGAAACAGCTTCGAGGCTGTCCCGTTAGGGCTGCCGTGTCGATGTGAGGCGTTCGCGGTGGTAGTTGTTCTGCATCAGGCGGGGCAGGCTTTGCTGATGGCGGCAGGCATGTTCTGGCGCGTTGGCTGGAGCCTGGTACTGGGGTTTGCACTCTCGGGAGTGTTGCAGACGCTGGTTTCGCGTGAGTCGATGACGCGCGCGCTGGGGCGGAACGGGGTGCGGGAGGTGGCGCTGGCGGCGGTGGCGGGGGCGGCGAGTTCGAGCTGCTCGTATGCGTCGGCCTCGGTCGGGCGGACGATGTTCAAGAAGGGTGCCGCGCTGATCCCGGCGCTGGCTTTCGTGCTGGCGTCCACCAACCTGGTGATCGAACTGGGCGTGGTGCTCTATCTGCTGATGGGCTGGCAGTTCATGGCCGGCGAGTGGGTGGGCGGCGTGGTGATGATCGTCGTGATGGCGGCCATCGTGGGGGTGACATATCCGGCGCGGCTGGTGGAAGCGGCGCGGTATCATCCGGAACCCGGTATGCGTGGGCACGACCACGACCATGGCGGGGTGCACGGGGCGCCGGTGAGCGTTTGGGTGCGGTTGGCGCGGCGGGAGACCTGGGTGGAGGTGGGGCAGCATTTCATCATGGACTGGTCGATGCTGTGGAAGGATTTGCTGCTGGGATTTTTGATTGCCGGGGCGCTGGCGGCGTTCGTGCCGGCGCATGTGTGGCAGGCCTTATTTTTGTCGGGCGGAGCGCCTTGGGTGCGCGTGCCGGCCAATGCGTTGCTGGGGCCGCTGGTGGCGGTGCTGTCGTTCGTGTGCTCGATCGGCAATGTGCCGATGGCGGCTGTGCTGTGGGGGGCGGGCGTGAGTTTCGGCGGCGTGCTGGCGTTCCTGTTCGCCGACCTGCTCGTGCTGCCATTGCTCGATGTGTATCGGCGCTATTTTGGCTGGCGGATGGCGGCGTATATCGCGGCGGTGTTCTACGCGAGCATGGTGGTCTCGGCGGTGCTGGTCGACGGGGTATTCGGCGCGCTGGGGTGGGTGCCGCGCACGCGCCCGCAGGGTATGGCTGCGATGAGCGGGTTTTCGCTGGATTACACGTTCTACTTGAATGTGGTGTTTGGGGTCGTAGCGCTGGTTCTGTTTCTGTTGGCGCGGTCAGCTTCAGTCAAGCACACGATGTGCGAACATCATGGGTGAAGGAAGGCCTTATTTCTTGAAAAAAAGAAGCAAACAACTTTTGAAATGCTGTCGCGAGCGCGTGGCAGCGGAGAAAATTCTTTCCTCCCTTCAATGCCGCCCAAACAGCGCCAGCACTATCTCCACGATAATCAACCCCACGATCGCCGCTTCCATCATGCCGGCACGGCTGCTCGCCGCCTCGTCGTACAGCGCCGCATACGTATCGCGGATGATGGAAAGTTTCCTGTCCACCGCGGCGCTGACTGCCTTGACGCGGAACAGGTCGAGTGCGGCGGCATAGACGCGCGCCAGATATACGTCTTCGGTCACCTGCAGGGCGTTGTCGACTTTCTCGGTAAGTTCGGTGACTTCGGCGACCAGCGTGTAGAGGCGGCGGGCGAGGCCGGCGAAGCGGCGGGGGCCGCGGCTGAGGCGGCGGGTGGCTTCTTCGACTAGGTCGTACATGCGGGGGAGTTCGGCGTCGAGCAGTTCGTCGTAATAGCGCATTTGCAGGAACTGGGCGTTGGCGACTTCGATGATTTCGGCGACGTCGGTGTCGCGTCGCGGCTCGTAGATGAAGGCGCGGTCCCAGGTGAGGACGACCAGATCGTCGGTGTAGTAGGAGAAGCGGCGGCTGAGCAGGTCGGCGCGCGCACCTTCGGCAAGCTTGCGTGTCTCGCCGCTGAGCAGCGGGACGAGGTCGATGTCGCGGCCGATGGAGCTGGCGAGCACCGGCTGGTCGAACGCGTGGACGGTGGCGACGAGGTAGTCTTCATCGAGGTCGGAGCGATTGGGGCGCGTGAGGGCCGGGCCGATCGGTTCGCGCAGTATGTCGAGCAGGCTGTGCCAGAAGGCTATTTCGGTTTCCACGCCGATCGCGGCTTCGACGGCGTTGACGCGTGTGGTGAAGCCGTTCCAGCTCAGGCCGTCGGCCGGGATCTGCACGGCGAGGCTGACGGCGCCGAACGCGTAGAGGCGGGCGATGACGCTGACTTCGATGTCGTGGGGCTCGGGCTCAAGCAGTTTGATGCGCAAGCTGGGCAGCACGAGGACGAGTGGCGGGTCGCCGAAGGAGACGGCTTTGGGCGGCGTGCCGGTGAGGCGGGAGCGGGCGCCTTGGCGGTCCTGGCTGGCCCAGAGCGTTTCGGCGCGGACGAGGTCGATTTCGTAGGCCAGGTCGAACAGGCGGAGTGCGGTGATATGGCCGGAGACGACGCTCGGGCCCTGGCCGCCGAGGGGCGGGGCGTGCGGGGAGGCGAGCGGTGTGCCGTCCATCATGAGCGGCAGTGTAGCAGAAAAACGGCAGGGCGGTGGGACGGGGTAGGGTAATTCGCGCGAGCGGGCTGGTAGAAGGGTCGCCATGCCCGATGAGCGTGGCCGCGGCCGGCCCAGACACGACGATATCCTGACGCCGGCGGAATGGCGGATTGTCGATGCGGTGCGCCATGGCATGAGCCGGCGCACGATCGCCGGGCGGCGCGGCGTCAGTGTGGACGCGGTGAAGTATAACCTCGCCAATGCGCTGCAGAAACTCGGGCTTGCGGACCGGCGCGCGCTGGCACAGTGGACGGGCGTGCCGCGCGGTTCATCTCTTCATGCAAAGGAGCCTGGTTTGGACACGCAACTTGGCGCGATCGGGCAGATCGCGCGCACGGTGAGCGATGTGGCGGCGGCGACGGCCTGGTATCGCGATGTGCTGGGATTGCCGCATCTGTATTCGTTCGGCGAGCTGGCGTTTTTCGATTGCGGCGGCGTGCGGCTGTTCCTTAGCAAAGGCGAAGGCGCCAGCGCCGGACAGTCGATTTTGTATTTCAGGGTGGCGGATATCCGTGCGAGCCATGCGGCGCTGAGTGAGCGCGGGGCGAAGTTTCTGGGCGCCCCGCACAGGGTGCATCGGCATGTGGATGGGACGGAGGAGTGGATGGCGTTTTTCGAGGACAACGAAGGGCGGCCGTTGGCGATCATGTCGCAGGTCTAAGGAAGGAAGGCCTTCTTTTTTGAAAAAAAAGAAGCAAAAAACTTTTGTTCCGCTGTCGCGAGGCTTGCGGTAGGGGGCGGGCGGTTAGAAGAGAAATCTTCCGGGTTCCCAGGAGCAGGCTATGCCGCTTGCGGACCAGCTTCCGTCCTGCCAGATGCGGCCGGAGGTTGCGGCTTTCGGGTGTGGCGGGGGCACCCAGGCGGCTTGCGTCCAGCTGTAATTGCCGTCGATCCAGTCCCAATGCGCGGGTGCCAGCACGAGCCGGGCCGAGGATGGCGGCTTGGGCGGCGGCGGCACGGAGGCCGGCGCCTGCGCCGGCAGATGCGGGCAGGTCGCCACCACTTGTGCCGCCTCCTGCGCGCAACCCCCAAGCATCACGCTGGTGGCCAACGCCAGTCCGTGAGCCCGCGACAGCCCCCCAAAAAGTTTTTTGCTTCTTTTTTTCAAAAAAGAAGGCCTTCCTTAACCCGCCGGCACCAGCACACACACCGCAGCCTGCGCCGCGATACCCTCCTGCCGCCCGGTAAACCCAAGCCGCTCCGTCGTAGTCGCCTTCACCGAAATGGCGCTCTCGGCCACGCCCAGCAGCTCGGCCAGGCGCGCGCGCATCGCCGGCGCGTGGGGGGTGATTTTCGGGCGTTCGCAGATGAGAGTCACGTCCACATTGGCGAGCTGGCCGCCGCGGGCGGCGATGCGGCCGGCGGCGTGGCGCAGGAAGCGGGCGCTGTCGGCGTCTTTCCAATCGGCGTCGGTGGGCGGGAAGTGGCGGCCGATATCGCCCTCGGCGAGTGCCCCGTAGATCGCGTCGCAGAGGGCGTGAATGCCGACATCGGCGTCGGAATGGCCGTCGAGCCCCACGTCGCAGGGGATGGTGATGCCGCAAAGGATCATTGGGCGGCCAGGTTTGGTTGCGTGTACGTCAAAGCCGGTGCCGACGCGCGGGATCAGGGGGAGGGTCAAGGTTCGCTCCAGGCGGATCGCGTCCGCGGCGTAAGTGAGTTTGAGGTTTTCCTCGTGCCCGGCCACCAGTGCCACGGCATGGCCTGCCTGTTCCAGCAGCCAGGCATCGTCGGTGGCGGCGGGGTCCGGCTGGCGGCGGTGGGCGGCCAGCAGCACGTCGAAGCGGAAGGCTTGCGGGGTTTGCGCGCGGTAGAGGCCGGCGCGCGGGACGGTGGCGGTGATGCGGCCGCCATCGGCGCGCTTGAGCGTGTCGGCGACGGCGAGTGCCGGTATGGCGCCGGGATGGGTGACGAGCGCTTCGAGCAGGGCGGCGATGGTGCCCTCGGGGATGAACGGCCGGGCAGCGTCGTGGACGAGCACGATGTCGGGGGCGTAGGGGACGAGCGCTTCGAGGCCGAGGCGCACGCTTTCCTGGCGGGTGTCGCCGCCGGGCACGGTGGGCAGGTGGGCAAGGCCGGCGAGGGCGGCTTCGATGGGGGCGGCGTCGCCGACCGGCTGCAGCAGGGCGATGTGGGGGGCAAGCGCGTCGGCGGCCCAGCGAATGACGGGGCGGCCGGCGAGGAGGGTGAATTGTTTGGGGGTGGGGGCGCCGAAGCGGGTGCCGGTGCCGGCGGCGACTAGGATGGCGGCGGTAACCAAGAAAGCAGTCCTTTTTTGAAAAAAGGACCAAAGAACTTTTGATCCCTGGGTGCGTGTGGTTGGGCCCGACGTGGCCGGGAAGCAAAAGTTTTTTGGTCCTTTTTTCAAAAACCTGCTTGCTTCCTTATATCGCAAACGGATCGTACGACCCGAAACTCCAGACATACCCCTCGCAGTCGCGCGCCGAATATCCCTGCCCGGGATAGCCGACATTGTCGTGCACCTCGTCGATGAGATCGGCGCCACCCGCTTTGGCACGCTCGAAATGAGCGGCCACATCGTCGATGACGACGTAGAGGCTGCTGGTGACGCCGCCGGCCTGTTGCGGGGTTTTCCAGCCGTAGAGCGCCTGGCCTTCGCCGTCGCGATGTGTGCCGAGCATGATCATGTTGCCGTCGAGCACGAGTTGAGCGTGGGCGATGATGTGCGGGTCAGCCGGGTCCGGATAGACGGCCTGGCGTTCGAAACCGAAGGCGCAGCAGAGGAAGTCGATGGCGGCCGGCGCGTCGCGATAGCGCAGGCCGGGGATGATGGCGGGTTTGACGGGCATGATGCGCTCCTTGGAGATGGCGGAATATGCCGCCTGCCGCGCGCGCCTGTCTTGGACGAAACGAACCTCAGGCTTCGACGAGTCCGCCGCCGTTGGGCAATGAGCGGGCGATGAACTCGCGCGGGGTGAGGCCGGCGAACTCGCGGAACTCGCGGTTCATGTGCGGCTGGTCGCAATAGCCGGCAACGTCGGCCAGATCGGCCAGGTTTGGAGCGGCGTGCAGCGACAATATTCGCGTGACGCGGTGAAAGCGCAGCAGGCGGCGGTAGCTGCGCGGCCCGATGCCGATCGCGTCGCGCGTGCGCTCGGCCAGATGCTTGCGGCTCCAGCCGATGTCGCGGGCGATCTCGGCGATATCCATTGCTTGTTTCGATGTCAGCAGGCGCAAGGCGTGCGTCTGCTGAGGATCGATGGGCGGCCGATTGCGCAGAAGCGTGGTGAGGGCGTGGTCCAGGCAGGCGAGCTGCGCGTCCAGTCCGCCGTCGCCTATGCGTGCGACCTGCGTCCGTATTTCGCTCGGCAGAATGGCGTCGAGCGGCACCACGCGATCGGTGAACTCGGTCAGCGGCACGCCCAGCAGACGCCGCAGGCTCGGCAGGGAGAGATGGATGTGCACGCCCTGCTGCGAGCCGAAGGCGGAGGAGATGGCGGGGCGGAGATGGGCACCGGCGATGAACGCCGTGCCAGCGCCCAGCTCTATCGAGGCACCATCGCCGCCGCTGACGCGGATGGGCTGGCCGAGATTGACGATCATCACTGCGTCCGTGTGGGGCAGTTCGCGCCGGGAGTGGGGTGCGCGCGAGCGGTCGTCGTAGAAGGTGTAACCGTCGATCGTGTCGGCGAGATGGTCGGGCGGGGCGACGCGCTGCATGCACCAGGCGTTCGTTCCGTCGTCGTGACGGTCGACGCGGCGCAGGCGGTGGCCGATGTCAGGCAAGCGTGATGACCAGCGGCACGTGATCGGAGGGTGTGTCCTCTGCGCGTGCGTTGCGGTCGGGCACGGCGGAGACGAGGCGCTCGGCAACGGTGGGGGAGAGCAGCGCGTGGTCGATGCGCAGGCCGCGGTTTTTCGCCCAGCAGCCGGCCTGGTAGTCCCAGAAGGTGTAGCAGATGCCTTCGGGTTTGACGGCGCGCACGGCGTCCGTCAGGCCGCCCCAGATCATGCTCCAGTAGCGGGCGCGGGTTTCGGGTCGGACGAGCGCGTCGTCCGGGCCCATCACGCCGGGGGCAAAATCGATGTCTTCGGGGCACACATTGTAGTCGCCCGCGAGCATGAGGGGTGTGTCGCTGGCCAGGAGGGCGGCGGCATGGGCGCCGAGCGCGTCCATCCAGCGGAGCTTGTAGGCGTAGCCGGCGTCACCGTTGGAATTGCCGTTCGGGAGATAGAGGTTGCCCACGCGCAAGCCGTCGACATCGACTTCGACATAGCGCGCCTGGGCATCCTCGTCGGCCAGGCCGGGCAGGCGGGTGAGGGTGACGTTGAGCGGCGTGCGGGCGAGGGCGGCCACACCGTTGAAGCCTTTCTGGCCAACGACGGCGCTGTGCCAGCCCATCTGCGCGAAGATTGGGGGGAAGTTGGCGGCCTCGCATTTGATTTCCTGCAGGAGCAGGAGGTCGGGGGTGTTGGCTTCCAGCCAGCGGCAGATGTTCTGCTCGCGGGCGCGGCTGCCGTTGACGTTCCAGGTGACGATTTTCATCTGCGGGCTCGGAGGGAAGTTAAGGCAAGCGCTTCCTGTTCGAAAAAAGAAGCAAAACACGTTTGGGAGTGGCGGTCAGGCTGGGTGGAAGGGGTTTTCGATGCCCACGCCGGTGTTCTGGAAACCGGCGTACGACCGGGCGAGTTCCACACCGCGCCGAAGCTCGCCGATGGTGAAGAAGTAATCAGTCGATCGAGAAGCTTGTGCCGCAGCCGCAGGCGCTGGTGGCATTCGGATTGCGGACGGTGAAGTAGCTGCCCATGAGCTCGTCGGTGTAATGCAGCTCGCCGCCGGCCAGGAGGTCGAGGCTGGTGGGGTCGACGACGACGCGGGCCGGGCCGCGCTCGATGACCAGGTCGTCGGCGGCTATCTGCTCATCGAGGTCGAACTTGTATTGGAAGCCGCTGCATCCGCCGGCGAGCACGGCCACGCGCAGGGCGGCGGTGCGGCCTTCACTGGCGACGATTTCGGCGACGCGGTCTAGGGCGCGGTCGGATACGGAGAAGGTCATGGCCTCGACATAGGCATGACGAGAGAAAGAAAGCAGTCCTTTCTGAAAAAAAGGACCAACAAACTTTTGTCTCCCGCGGCTTTGGATCGGTCACGTGCCGCCTGGCCGCACATGCGCAGGAGCAAACGTTTTTTGGTCCTTTTTTTCAAAAAAGGACTGCTTCCCTTACTATCTCCCCTCATGGACCTAGCCCCCTACGCCGTTCGCGCCGAGAGCTCGCGCGGTCGCCTGCACCACGAGCCCGAAGCTACCTCCCGCAGCCCGTGGCAGCGCGACCGCGACCGGATCATCCACAGTTCCGGCTTTCGCAAGCTGCAATACAAGACGCAGGTGTTCGTGAACCATGTGGGGGATTTCTACCGCACGCGGCTCACCCACAGCCTTGAGGTGGCGCAGATTGCGCGCTCGATCGCACGCGAGTTGCGGCTGGATGAGGACCTGACGGAGGCGTTGGCGCTGGCGCACGATCTGGGCCATCCGCCGTTCGGCCATGCGGGGGAGGACGCGCTGAACGTGCGGATGAAGCCGTTCGGCGGGTTCGACCATAATGCGCAGACGTTGCGCGTGGTGACGCGGTTGGAGTCGCGTTATGCGGCGTTCGACGGATTGAATTTGACGTGGGAGACGCTGGAGGGCCTGGTCAAGCATAATGGGCCGTTGGTGAAGCCGCCGGCCTATATTGCGGCGTATAATGCGCGGCATGACCTGATGCTGGGCACGTTTGCGTCGGCGGAGGCGCAGGTGGCAAGCCTGTCGGACGATATTGCATATCACAGCCACGATCTGGATGACGGGATGCGGTTCGGGCTGTTCGGGCCGGACGAGATCGCGCATCTGCCGATCGTGCGCGAGGCATTGGCCGAAGCGCGGCGGTCGAGCCTGGACGTGCCGCCGCAGCGATTGCGGCACGAGACGATACGCCGGATCATCCATGTTCTGGTGAGCGACCTGGTGGGAGAGACGCGCGCGCGGCTCGAGAAGCTAGCGCCGCACGATGCAGACGGGATCAGGCGGGCGAAGAAACCGGTGGTGGCGTTCTCGCCGCGCATTGCCGAAGCCAACTATGTGATCAAGGAATTCCTGCGGGCGCGCATGTATCGCCATTGGCGGGTGAACCGGATGACGCAGAAAGCGCGCCGGCTGACGGAGGAGCTGTTCGGTTTGCTGCATGCGGACCCGAGCACGTTGCCCGATGGGTGGCGTGCGCAGGCAGGCGAAGGCCAGCCGGCGCAGGCGGCCGCGGTGGTGTGCGACTACGTGGCGGGAATGACGGACCGGTTTGCGCAAGAAGAATACAAGCGGCTGACCGATCTTTCGATGCCGGGCTGAGGGATAGTCGATGCAGTTCACATTCATTGGCGAAGATGGCGCCGAAACCAGGTTGACGGAGGAATGCGGAGCGGGACGCGTCTGCGCAGTGGCGGCGTATCTGCGCGGTAGGGTGCCGGAAGGCGATGCCGTCGGGTTGCTGTTCCGCACCGGCGCCGACCTGGTCGTCAATTGGCTTGCCTGCCTGCAAGCAGGACTTCGGCCGCTGGTGATGCAATACCCCACGCGCAAGCAGAGCCGTGCGTATTGGGCGGATTCGGTCGCCAACACCGTGGCGGTGACCGGGCTTCGCGCGATCATCGCCGACGAACATTGCGCGGACATGGGCGTGCCGGGCGTGAGCCTGGTGATCGCTCAAACCGTATTACGCGACCTGCCCGAGCAGACGGGAACGGTCCGGCTGCCGGCGCAGTTCGAGATATTGCAGCTCTCGTCGGGCACGACCGGGCATCGCAAGGCGATGGCTTTCAGCTCGGACGCGCTGCGGCGCCATGCAGAGGATTTCAACCGGACACTGAGGCTTGGGCCAGACGATCGTATCGTCAGCTGGCTGCCACTGTATCACGATATGGGCTACATCGCATGTTTCGTCATGCCGCTGCTCCTCGGCATCGACGTCGTGATGATGGACCCGATTGATTGGGTGCGGCGGCCGGAGATGCTGTTCGAAGCGATCGAGCGCTGCTCGGGCACGATCTGCTACATGCCGAATTTCGGCTTCGAGGTGATGTCGCGCGTGGCGGCACGCGCGTTGCCGTCGATGCGCCGATGGATCTCATGTTCGGAGCCGGTCTCGGTCGAGACGGCGCGGAAGTTCCTGGCCCATGTGGGTGCGGGGCCGGACCGCTTCAGCCCGTGCTACGCCATGGCGGAAAACATCTTCGCCATTTCGCTCGGAAGGGGGCTTAAAACCGAGGACCTCGATCACGGGCCGGCACTTTCCTGCGGCAAGCCGATCAGCGGCGTGCAGGTAAAAACGTATCTCGGTGAGTTGTGGGTGCGCAGCCCCACGTCGCTTGCGCACTATCTCGACGGCCTGGATATACGCGACGCGGCTGGTTACTACCCGACCGGCGACCTGGGCGAGATCGTGGACGGGGAGGTATATGTCACCGGCCGCAAGCAGGATCTGCTGGTGCAAGCTGGGCGCAAGCACTTCCTGTCCGATATCGATTTGCTGGTGAACCGGCTTTTGCCGGAGGCGGCCGGGCGAGCGGCGGCACTCGCGTTGCCCGACAAGCGGATGGGCACCGAATACCCGGTGGTTCTGGTGGAGGCTGCCGATTTCTTCAGCCGGACGGATCAGGCGGCGCTGGCGGCGGCGATCATGCAGGCGGGTGGGCCGGAGCAGTTGGAGGTGGCTTTCGTGCCGCCGCGGTTTCTTACCAAAACGTCGTCAGGCAAGATCAACCGGCGCATGTCGGCGCAGGATTACCAGGCCGTGCTGGATGCACGCAACGAGGGCCGGGCAAGCGTTCGCGACCACACCTCGGAGCTTGGCGACATGTTCCAATATGCGGACTGGAACTCGCCGGTGGGCCAGAGCCTGGATTCGCTGTCGCTGGTCATGTTGCGTCTGCTCATCGGCGATGCCGGGCTCGTCTTTCATCCAGAACAGACGCTTACCGAAATACGTCGTGCCTTTAAAGGTGTTTTGAATGCGCCGCCGCCCGAGGCGATAGCGGTTGCGGACACGATACGCATCGTGTCGATCGCGGACCGGCCGATCTGGGCGGGGATCAACGAGAGCCACATCGCGGCACTTTCGCAAGCATTGGGCGCGCCGGTGACGGTCGATCATGTGTGTCTGCCGTGTGTGCCGATCGTGTTGTCCGACCTGATCTTCCAGGAGTATTTCCAGCCGCGTCTGGCAAGCGAGGCATTTGCGGCCGTCAACGCGGCGCAGGCGAAGTTGCGTGGCGCCAGCTTGATCGTGGTCGACGACGTGGCGGAGATGGCGGTGGGCTCGGTGCAGGCTTATGGCGTGCTCTCCCATGCGCTGGAACGCTCGCGGGATGCCGATCTCGTGTGTTTCCGCTGGCAGCCTTACGCACGGTTGCATGACGAATTGCCGCTTACGGCGGTGAGCGGCGCCGATCTGCCGTTGGACGAGAGAACTGCCGGTATCGACAGGCTTGGCGCTTATCTGCAAACGCCGATCTTTCGCATTGCGAGCCAACGCTCGCTGGAGCCGTTCACGCGCGGCTGGGAGTATCGCCCGCTGGACGACCGGCCGGTCAGGGGCGAACGCGCGGCCATGCTCGGCGCACTGCAGAAATGGGCCTTGTTGCGCAAGGACAGTTTGCGGAAGGTGCCGCGCAGGCCTGGACCTTCGATCGACGTAGCCGAGCCTGGGCATTTCTGTTCCAACTATGCTCGCAGGGAGGCGGTGGACGTTTTGCTGGATCATTTCGACCGTTTCTGCCTGGTCGGACCGCGAGCCAGTCTGCCGTACGTGCGCAATGCGTTGGAGCGACTCGGAAAGTTCTATGTCGAAGTGCCGAGCTTTGCGCCTGCGGTGCTCGCCGCGGTGACAGAGCCGTTCGATTGCATGATTTTGCGTGGTGCGTGGGGCGACGATCCGATCGAGGGTCCTGCGGTTGCGTTTCAGCATATCGGCAGCAAGGGGCGCAGCGTCTTCAATCTCGACTGGTTCGAGGCGCGTTTCAAAATGGTGTGGGATCACCCGAAATCCGGCCAAGACTGGTTCGCGCCATTCGAGATGATACGGCACAAAAACCGCGACCAGCGAAACGAACTGCAAAAAAGGTTACAGGCAGACACTCCGGTCCCCTGAAGCCCAAGAGCAGAAGTTTTTTGGTCCTTTTTTTCCAAAAAAGGACTGCTTCCTTCCCTCCCACCCCCCATGCTCTAACCCCGCCCATGCGCATCCCCTTAACCACCCTCCTGCTCCTGTCCCCCCTGATCGCCCAAGCCGCCGATCCCGCGCCTGTCGCGTCGAAGGGTGGCATGGTGGTCACCGCCCAACGCCTGGCGTCGGAGGCGGGAGCACAGGTGCTTCGGCAAGGTGGCAACGCCATCGATGCCGCGGTGGCTGTCGGGTATGCGCTGGCGGTGACGTACCCGGAGGCGGGCAATCTGGGCGGCGGCGGGTTCATGACGCTGCGGCTGGCGGACGGGCGGACGGGCTTCATCGATTTCCGTGAAAAGGCGCCGCTGGCGGCGACGGCCGACATGTTTCTGGACAAGCAGGGGCGGGTGGTGCCGGGCATGTCGACGTCGAGCTGGGCGTCGGTGGCGACGCCCGGGTCGCCGGCGGGGCTGGAATATGCGCGGGTGCATTATGGCACGTGGGCACGGGCGCGGCTGATGGCGCCGGCGATCGCCTTGGCGCGCGACGGGTTTGCGTTGGCGCAGGGGGACGCCGGAATTTTCGAGGTGGCGACACCTGAGTTGGCGCAGGACCACACGGCCGCGGCGATATTCTTGCCGCATGGCACGCCGATGCGCTCCGGCGAGCGGCTGGTGCAGCCCGATCTGGCGCGCACGCTGGAAGCGATCAGCGCGCAGGGGCCGGACGCGGCGTTTTATCGCGGGCCGATCGGGCATGCGATCGCGCAGGCGGACCATGATGGCGGCGGGCTTCTGACGGACGCGGACTTCGCAAGATATCGCGTGCGGGAGATGGCGCCGGTGACGTGCGCCTATCGTGGTTACACGGTGATTTCCGCGCCGCCGCCGAGTTCGGGCGGCGTGACGCTGTGCGAGATTTTACAGATACTGCAAGGCTACGATCTGAAGAGCATGGGTTTCCATTCAGCTTCCGAAGTGCATGTGCTGGCCGAGGCGATGCGGCATGCCTATATCGACCGGAACAACCGGTTAGGCGATCCGGATTTCATCCAGAACCCGGTGGAAGAGTTGATCGGCGCGGCACACGCGGCCGATGTTCGCAAATCCATCGAGCCGGAGCGTGCGACACCGAGCAGTTCCATTCCGGTGCCGCCGGCCTCCGCCGCTGTCGTGAAAGAAGGCCACCAGACCACACAGTATTCGGTGGTCGATCGCGCGGGCAATGCGGTGTCGGTCACCTACACGCTGAACAACTGGTTCGGGGCTGCGCATATGGCACCCGGCACAGGCATCGTGCTGAACGACGAGATGGACGATTTCGCCGTCAAGCCAGGATCGCCCAACATGTTCGGCCTGGTGCAGGGCAAAGCCGACGCGATCGCACCGGGCAAGACGCCGCTGAGTTCGATGGCGCCGACGATCGTCGCAAAAGATGGGCATCTGGTGATGGTGGTCGGCTCGCCCGGCGGCAGCAGGATCATCACCATCGTGCTGGAGGCGATCGTCAACGTGATCGACCATGGCATGACAATCCAGGAAGCCATCGACGCGCCGCGTATCCACATGCAGGGCACGCCGGATGTGGTGCAACTCGAACGGGGCGCGCTCTCGCCGGATACGCGCGCTATTCTCGCAGCGCGGGGCTACAGGTTCAAGGATTTTGGTTATTGGGGCGTGGCGGAGGGGATCCTTGCCGGCGGGCCGATGATCGGGGCGAGTTCGGGCGGGGAGGACGGGGTGCTGCCGTTGAACGCGCGGCCTGAGCCTGGAGAGCATCTGTTTGGGGCGCACGATGTGCGTGGCGGGGCTGGGGCGGCAGTAGGGGCGGAGTGAAGGCAAGGAAGAAGTCTTCTTTTCTGAAGAAAAGAAGCAAAAGACTTTTGATCTTGAAGGGACGCGCGACCGCCTGCTCGATCCGGGTTCCTTTTTTCCTGATCGGGCCTGCGAAGACGCTATTTACCTGCATCGACGACACGTAGCTCCGTTCGGATCAGCGGAAAATCTTGCCGCATATCCGCCAAACCCGGCTCGTGCTCGGCCGCACCCTCTGCGGTGAGCACGATGCCGTCGGTGCCGACGCTGTCGTCGCAATAGGCGCCGTAGGTTTGCAGCGCGCGGGCGAGGACCAGGCCTGACGAGGTGAGGCCGAGTGAAGCGATGTCGACGTTGGGCGGGATGGCGATACGGGTGCCGATGGGAATGTGGCCGGTGTAGTCGCGGACGCCCCAGTAGTCCTCGCGCGAGGAGGGCCAGACGGGGCCGTGTTTGAGGCGGTTGTTGGGGAGGAGGAAGGTGAGCGCGTGGTGAATGCTGCGGGCCTGGATTTCCCAGGCGCGGAGGAGGCCGCCCATGCCGGATGCGTCCATGGCGCGCACGCCGGGGAAGCGGCCGTCGTGGAGGAACATGCCGGGGCCGGCGAGGTCGATGCGAAAGGCGCGGCGGGCTTGGATGGAGCGATCCGATGCGATGCGGGCGCGATACATTTCCAGCACGGTTCGGCCGTCGGGGGCGCCGATGAAGAGATGGCCGTCGCCCATCGGGTCGGGGGCGGCGTTCGCGGGCAGGTGGGTGGTGAAGCTGCGCTGGTTTTCCTCGTCCCGGACGGTGACGAGCGGGTCGGCGGCGGCGGCGCGGTAGAGGGGCATGCCCCAGGTGCCCGCGTGGATGAGCGCGTGGCCGGCGAGCAGGTCTTGGGTGCGAGGATCTGTATCGCCTGAGTAGATGACCGTGGCCGGGATAGCGGTGTTCCAGGGCGAGTTCGCCGAGAAGGGCTGCAACCACAAATCGTGTGCCTGAGCGCCGGACACGCCTGCCAGCAATAGTAGAAAGAGCAAAAAGCTTTTGCTTCTTTTTCCAAAAAGAAGCGCTTCCTTCCGCAACCCCAAGCTGTATGTTCGCATCGTGTCCGGAACATAAAAGTGCAATCGTCCCCAAGCAAGCACGTTTTGATTTTTGCCGGCGGCGGCCTGACCCACGTCTCAGGCGGCGTGGGCACATTGCTGCGCTATCTGATGGCGGAATGGGCGCGGGAGCCCACGGCATTGCCGGTGCGTGTCCTCGATACGCGGGGCGCTGGGGGAGCCGTCTCGGGCGTCGCCTTTTTTGCCCGCGCGATGCTGGTGCTGGTGGCGCAGGCGCTGCGCGGCAGGGTGGCGTGCGCGCATGTGCACATGACGACGCGCGGCAGTGCAGTGCGCAAGGCGCTGTTGTGTGTGTTGGCGCGCGGGCTCGGCGTGCCGGTGGTGCTGCATCTGCATGGGGCGGATTTCTTCGATTTTCATGCGTCACTGCCGGCAGTCTGGCGTGGTGCCCTGCGCGCTTCGGTGGCCGGGGTGGATGCGGCGGTGGTGATCGGCGAGGCCTGGCGTGTGCGGCTGGTGCGGGAACTGGGGCTGGCGGCCGAGCGGGTGCATGTGGTGCTGAATGGCGTGCCGGCGGCGCCCCGCGCGATGCCGGATGGAGCGGTGCCGCACATTCTGTTCCTGGGCCGGATCGGGGCGCGCAAGGGCGTGGGGGAGCTGATCGAGGCGCTGGCGTCGCAGGAGATGGCGGCGCGGCGGTGGACGGCGACGATCGCCGGGGATGGCGAGCAGGCCGGGTATGAGGCGCGGATTGCGTCATCGGGTTTGGGGAACCGGGTGCGGATGCCGGGTTGGCAGGATGGCAAGCAGGCGGCTGCCCTGCTGGCGGGGGCGTCGGTGCTGGTGCTGCCGTCCCACCACGAGGTGATGCCGGTGGCGGTGCTGGAGGCGATGGCGCGCGGGATCGCGATCGTGACGACGCCGGTGGGTTCGGTGCCGGAGATCTTGCAGGATGGGGTGAGCGCGCGCCTGGTGCCGCCGGGCGATGTGGCGGCGTTGGCGGGTGCGCTGGCCGGGCTGCTCGACGAGCCTGCGGAGCGGGTGCGGCTGGGCGAGGCGGCTTACGGCGTGTGGTCGCGGCGGCTGGACGTGGCGGTGGCGGCGCGTGGGTTGCAGGCACTGTTCCGTGCGGTGAGCCGGCGGGAGCGGACGGCATCCGCGGCGTCGGAGCGGACGGCGTAGTGCCGGCGGACCGGCCGGCGATCCTGGTGCTGGGGGCCGCGGGAAGTGTGGGGCGGGCGATCGCGCGGGCGGTGGCGGCGAGCCCGGGCTGGCGGCTGGTGGAAGGTGTGCGGAGGCCGCCGGATGTGCGGCTGGGCGAGATGCGGCTGGTCGATACGACGGACGAAGCGCAGTTGATGCGGGCGTTTGCCGGCGTCGCCATCGTCGTCAATGCAGCGGGCGGGTCGCCTCCGGTGCTGCGGCGGACGGCGGAGGCGGTGTGCGAAGCTGCCCGGGCCACGCCGGGGCTGCAGCGCGTGGTGCATCTCAGCAGCATGGCGGTTTACGGGGGCGCGACCGGTTTGGTGGCCGAAGGTGCGCCGCTTGCGCCGCTTGGGGCGTATGCGGAGGCGAAAGCGGACGCGGAAGCGGCATTTTCGGCCTATGTGGCAGGCGGGTGCGACGCGGTGATTTTGCGACCCGGGATCGTGCATGGGCCGGGCAGCGCGCAATGGACTCAGCGGATGCTCAGGTTGCTGCGTGCGCACCGGTTGGGCGATCTGGGCGCGGCCGGTGACGGGGTCTGCAACCTGGTCCATGAGGACGATCTGGCGTCTGCGTGCCTGGCGGCTTGTGTGCGCGATGAGGCGCGCGGCCTGGCGATCAATATCGGCGCGCGGCAGCCGCCGAGCTGGAACGGATATCTCGTCGGGCTGGCGCGCGCGCATCGGGCGGTTCCGGTGCGGCGGATAACGTCGCGTCGACTGCAGGCCGAAGCGCGCCTGTTCGCACCGTTGCTGGCGGGTGCAGCCAAGATCGCGGGGCGGACGCGTCTGCCTGACCCGATACCGCCCTCGCTGCTGCGATTGTTCCGCCAGGATATCCGGTTGGATCACGCGTTGGCGGACCGGGTGCTGCGATTCGAGCGTACGCACGAGGCGGCGTTTGCGGGCGATGCTGCCTAGATGATTGTCGATTCCTCGGCGATCGAGGCTGGTTCTCAGATCGAGGCCGATCTGTGCATCGTGGGCGCGGGTGCGGCGGGCATCGCGCTGGCGCTGCAATTCGTGAGCGAGCGGACGCGGATTGTGTTGCTGGAATCAGGTGGAAACCGAGAGGATCCTGCGACCCAGAAGCTGTATGACGGTGATGTGGCAGACGGCAGCCGGCATCTGGCGCCGATCCAGTATCGGCGACGGCAGTTCGGCGGCTCCACGAATCTTTGGGGCGGTCGCTGCATCCCCTTTGATCCGATCGATTTCGAGACGCGCGATTGGGTGCCGCATTCCGGCTGGCCGATCGGCTATGAGGAGGTGGCGCGTTACTACCCTGCAGCAAGCAGGCTGTGCGAGACTGGCGATTTCGATTATGCCGCGAGGGCGGACTGGCCCGAACTTCTGGCCGGATTTGCTGGGCAAGATTTTTCAGCCGATACGATCGAGCGTTTCAGTTGCCCTACCAATTTTGCCGCACGTTACCGGGTGCGCCTGGCGGCCGCCGCGAACATCCGCGTGATCCTGCACGCCAATGCCGTCTCGATTGCAACGGCGCATGACGGCAACGTTGTGCAGGCGGTCGATGTTCGCAGCCTGAATGGGCATGGTTTTCGTGTGCGTGCCAGCAGATTTGTCCTGGCGACAGGCGGGCTTGAGACACCGCGGCTGTTGCTCGCGTCGCGCGATCATCATGCAAACGGATTGGGCAACGCGCACGACCAGGTCGGGCGATATTACATGTGCCATGTCGCCGGCACACTGGGTGCGCTGCGCGCGCGTGTGCCGGTGCATTACGGTTACACGATATCGCCGGAAGGCGTGTATTGCCGGCGCCGGCTGGCGTTGCGGCCGGCCGCGCAGCGACGTCTGCGCGTCGGCAATCTGGTGGCGCGGCTGCATCATCCGCGTATCGCCGACCCTGCGCACGGCAGCGGCATACTCTCTGCCCTGTATGCGGCGGCACCGTTCATCACGCCGGAATACGCCATACGGTTGAAGTCGGGCGTGCCGCCCTCTTTTGCAACGCGGCTGCGTCATGCTGGCAACATCGCCGCGGCGCCTGGCGAGGTTGCACGTTTTCTGCTGCATTGGGCGCGTCATCGCACGCTGGCCGAACGGAAATTTCCGTCCATCGTGGCGCCACCGCGCAACGGCATCTACACGCTCGATGTGCATGCCGAGCAGGCGCCCAATCCGTGCAGCCGCATTACCCTCGGCAGCACACCGGACGCACTCGGGATGCCGCGTTTGCGGGTGGATTGGCGCCATCTGCCGGCGGATATCGAGACGGTGCGCGTGTCGCTGCGGGCGCTGGCCGCCGATCTGGAGGCGAGCGGCACCGCGAGCCTGGCCTACGACGAGGACGAGGTGGAGGAGGCGATGCTGCGGGATGGCGCGTATGGCGGCCACCATATCGGCACCGCGCGCATGTCGGCCGACCCGCGGTTCGGCGTGGTGGATGGGCGGTGCCGGGTGCATGGGGTAGGCAATCTTTGGATTGCAGGCAGTGCGGTGTTTCCGACTTCGGGGCAGGCTAATCCGACTTTGACGATCGTGGCGCTGGCGGTCAGGCTTAAGGAAGACGTTCTTTCTTGAAAGACGGAACCAAAGAACTTTTGCGCCCTGTCGGCGGCTCATCGACAGACCGGCGCCAGAGGGATAAAGGTTTTTCGGTTCTTTTCTTCAAAAAAGAACCGCTTCCTTCACTTTCCGCGAGCACCCACCCTTGGCCGGTCACAGTCACGCAAAAAACGTCATGCACCACAAGGGCGCGCAGGACGCCCGCAAGGCGCGTCAGTTCGCCAAGCTGATCCGCGAGATTTCGGTCGCCGCCAAGCAGGGCTTGCCCGATCCGGCCGCCAACGCCCGCCTGCGGGCCGCCGTGGCGACGGCCTACAAGCAGAACATGAGCAAGGACGCGGTCGACCGCGCGATCAAGAAGTCGGCCGGTGCGGCGGGCGGCGATGATTACGCCGACGTGCGGTACGAGGGGTATGGCCCCTCCGGCGTGGCGGTGATCGTCGAGACGCTGACGGACAATCGCAACCGCACGGCGTCGGACGTGCGATCGGCGTTCAACAAATATGGCGGTGCGCTGGGCGAGACGAACAGCGTGAGTTTCTTGTTTGCGCGGCTGGGTGTGGTGACATTCAAGCCAGGCGTGGCGACGGCCGACGCGATGCTGGAGGCGGCGATCGAGGCCGGGGCCGACGATGTGGTGAGCGGCACGGACGGCCACGAGGTGACGTGTGCGACCGAGAATTTGTTCGCCGTGCGCGATGCGCTGGAGCGTGTGTTCGGGGCGCCGGAGGAGGCCAAGTTCGACTGGCGGCCGAACATGACGGTGACGCTGGACGAGGAGCGCGCGGTGGCGGTGATGAAGCTGATCGACGCGCTGGAAGAGAACGACGACGTGCAGAACGTCTATGCCAATTTCGACATACCCGAGGATGTGCTCGCCCGGTTGCAGGCGTAGGGGCACGTGGCCGCCATCCGGCTGTTGGGAATCGACCCCGGGCTGCGGTTCACCGGTTGGGGCGTGATCGAGAGCGACGGCAACCGGCTGCGCCATGTGGCCGATGGCGTGCTGGCGACGGATGGCGACGCGGCGGTGCCGGCGCGGTTGCGGGCGCTGTACGAGGGTCTGGTCGGGCTGATCGGCGTGCATCGGCCGGCCGAGGTGGCGGTGGAAGAGACTTATGTGAACCGCAACGGTGCGGCGACGCTGAAGCTGGGCTATGCGCGCGGGGTGGCGCTGCTGGCGCCGGCATTGGCGGGGCTTACGGTCGCCGAGTATGGGGCGAAGATGGTCAAGCGCTCGGTGGTCGGCAACGGCAATGCGGAGAAGGCGCAGGTGGCCGAAATGGTGCGCCGCCTGCTGCCCGGGGCGACGATGACGCGGGCGGATGCGTCGGACGCGCTGGCTGTGGCGATCTGCCACGCCCATCACCGATCCTCGCGCAACGTGTACGAGTCAGCCCGAGTAATGGCGTGACCTCCCGGCAGGCACACGCAAAGCGGAGCAAAAGCCTTTTGCTTCTTTTCTTCAGAAAAGAAGGCCTTCTTTTCTCATGATCGCCCTCCTGACCGGCCGCGTAGAGGCATTGGAGGCCGGCAGTTGCGTCATCGACGTAGCCGGCGTCGGCTACCTGATACAGGCCAGCACACGCACGTTGGCCGAGTTGCCGCGCCCGCCGGCGCTGGCGAGAGTGCTGGTTGAGACGGTGGTTCGCGAGGACGCCATCCTGCTCTACGGCTTTGGCGACAGTGCCGAGCGTGACTGGTTCCGGTTGCTGACGACCGTGCAAGGCGTGGGTGCGAAGGTGGCGCTCGGTGTGTTGTCCGCCTTGTCGCCCCGCGAGCTGGTATCGGCGATCTCCGCCGGCGATCGGACGGCGTTGACGCGTGTGCCTGGCGTGGGGCCTAAGCTGGTGGTGCGGTTGTTGACGGAACTGCGCGAAAAAGCGGGTGCGATGCCGGCTGGGCCGGCGCTGGCGAATGCGGCACCGGCCTCAGGCGGGCTGGCGGGGGATGCGCTCTCTGCGCTGGCCAATCTGGGGTATCGCCGGTTGGAGGCCGAGCTGGCGGTCGCGCGCGTCATGCAGGGCTTGGGTGAGAGCGCGGCGCTGGATGCCGTGATACGGGGGGCCTTGCGCGAACTCGCACGGTGACGCCGCGCGTGGCGGAAGGCGTGCTATCGAGCCGGAGCGGTTTGGCTGACTATCTGGACAGAACGCTTGCTTCGGTCATGCACGCCGGCGGAGCGAAGCGAGCATCGAGCCGAGCGCGCCCACGGTGAAGAGGGCCAGGCTGGAAGGTTCCGGCATCGCAACAGGACTGCTCTTGTTCGGCTTGGCAGAACGCGCACCGTGGGTTGGCGGCGTGGCCTGATCCGCGGGCTTGGTCGGGGAAGATGCTGCGACCCGCGTGAGCGGCGAGCTCGAGCGGACAGCAGCTTCGTGCGCGATCGGCGGGGCCGAGGCGGCATGCAATGGGCTACTCGAAGACACCGTTCCGCCCGCAAGAACGGCAGCGATGGCTGCGGATGCGATTCCGGTGCCGCCGGAGATGGCGAGCTTGGCCGTGAGGCTGCTGAGTGTCCAGCGGCCGATGGGGGCGGCGGAAGCGGCGGCTGCTTTGGCTGCTGCGGCGGAGGCGACGTGGTGCGGAGCGGCATGCGACTGGCTGGACAGCGCGCGTGACCGCGGGCGGCCGAGCGCCTGATGCGGGGCGTAGTTGGACGACGCCGACCGGGGCTGTAGCGAGAGATCGAATTGGGTGTCGTCGATAGCCAAGAATGTCTCCCCCACCGCTCGAGTTGGCAGAAGCTGGTTGGACTACAACCGGACTACCCTAGCCTCACGAAAAAGAGAACAACTTTTTTCGGGACAAAATCTCTTATTCGCGACGAAGTATTGAATCAACAACGAAATTGGCGGTCGTGTTCGAGGTAAATCGTTGTTTTAGCCCGGCTTCGTCATACTCGTCGCGCACCCAATCAAGGAAGGGGAGCCGACCCTCGGCGTGATCACGATAGTATGTAAAGAAACTATCGAGGATTCCGGTGCGCGAGCGGCTGAAATGACCGAATCGCCAGGACAGTTGGGCGAGCGCCTGTTCAGCCGTGCCGCCCTCGAACAGGATCGCCAATCCGGAGGCCAGGCCCGCACGATCCGCGCCCGACTTGCAGTGCATCAGCGCAGGCGTCTCAAGGCTTTGATAGATGCCGGCAAACCGCAAAATCCGGTCGCGATGCGGCGCGCCACGGCTTTCAAACGCCATGTCCACATGCTGCAAGCCGAGTTGCAGAGCGGCCCGGCGGGAGAGCGCATCGGAGCCGCATTGCCGGTGGCCGCGCAAATTGATCAGCGTGCGCAGGCCGTAGCGGCGTTTGAGCGAGGCCAGCCGCCCCGGCGTGGGGTGATTGCAGCGATACAGCTTGCCGGGGACAACGGTGTCGAAGTTGTCCCACACGACGCGGAACACGGCGTGATCGACGAACAGCGAGTTGGACCAGGCATGGGCCAGGCCACGGCGGGAGGTCAGGTCACCCGAAAACATGCACGACTTTCAGCTCCCCTCCGCCCCGCCGGGCGGAGTTGTCAGCCCTGCCGTTCCACGATCAGCGACTTGATTTCCTGGATCGCCTGGGCCGGGTTGAGACCCTTCGGGCAGGTTTGCGTGCAGTTCATGATGGTGTGGCAGCGATACAGCTTGAAGGGGTCTTCGAGCGCATCGAGGCGCGCGCCGGTGTTCTCGTCGCGGCTGTCGGCGATCCAGCGATAAGCCGCGAGCAGGGTGGCCGGGCCCAGATACTTGTCGCCGTTCCACCAGTAGCTCGGGCAGGAGGTGGTGCAGCAATAGCAGAGGATGCACTCCCACATGCCGTCGAGCTTGGCGCGCTCCTCGCGGCTTTGCAGGCGCTCGCCGTCGGGCGGGGCGGGGCTGTCGGCCTGCAGCCAGGGCTGGATGGATTGGAGCTGGGCGTAGGCGGTGGACAGATCCGGCACCAGGTCCTTGATGACCGGCATGTGCGGCAGCGGATGAATGGTGACGGCGCCGCGCACGTCCTCGGTGGGCTTGAGGCAGGCCAGCGTGTTGCCGCCGTCGATGTTCATCGCGCAACTGCCGCAGATGCCCTCGCGGCAGGAGCGGCGGAAGGTCAGCGTCGGGTCGATCTCGTTCTTGATGTAGATCAGCGCGTCGAGGACCATGGGGCCGACGCGGTCGAGATCGAGCTTGTAGGTGTCGATGACGGGGTTTTTCCCGTCGTCGGGGTTCCAGCGATAGATGCGGAACTCCTTGGTGCGGGTGGCACCTTCGGGGGCGGGGAACGTGCGGCCGCGGCCGACGCGGCTGTTCTTGGGGAGCGCTAGCTCTACCATTTTAGATCCTTAAGAAAGGAAGGCCTTCTTTCTTGAAAGAAGGAAGCAAAGAACTTTCGCTCCTTGGCCACGTCGATTCGAACACACGTGTTCCAACCAGCAGAAGTTTTTTGGTTCTCTTTTTCAAAAAAGAACGGCTTGCTTCAGTAAACCCGCTTCTTCGGCGGAAACACCTGCACTTCGTTCGTCAACGTCTGCATCCGCACCGGCCTATAGCCTAACGCCACCTGGCCGTCATCGCCCACATAGCTCAGCGAATGCTTCATCCAGTCCGCATCGTCGCGGTCCGGATAGTCGTCGTGGGCCTGGGCACCACGGCTTTCCTTGCGGGCTTCGGCGCTGACCATGGTGGCCGCCGCGTTGCGCACGAGATTTTGCAGCTCGAGCGCTTCGACCAGGTCGGAATTCCAGATCAGGCTGCGGTCGCTGACCGACATGTCCGACAGGCCACCCCAGAGATTGTGCATCTTGCTGACGCCCTCCGTCAGGCTCTCGCTGTTGCGGAAGACGGCGGCATGTCTCTGCATCGTGCGCTGCAGGTTTTCGCGCAGATGCGAGACGGGGGTGGAGCCGGCCGCATGGCGGGTCCAGTCGAACCGGTCGAGGCTGGCCTCGCCCGCGCGCGCGGGGAGCGGCGCCTGGCTGGCGCCGGGCACGACCGTCTCGGCCGCGCGATGGCCGGCGGCACGGCCGAACACCACGAGGTCCAGCAACGAGTTGGTGCCGAGGCGATTGGCGCCGTGGACGGAAACGCAGGCGGCTTCGCCCACGGCCATCAGGCCGTGCACGATGGCGTCGGGATCGTTTCGGGTGGGGTTGATGACTTCGCCGCGATAGTTCGTGGGAATGCCGCCCATATTATAGTGCACCGTCGGCAGCACCGGGATCGGCTGCTTGTTGACGTCAACGCCGGCGAACACGCGCGCGGTCTCGCTGATGCCGGGCAGGCGCTCATGCAGCAGGTCGGCGCCGAGATGCTCGAGATGGAGCAGGATGTGGTCGCGATTGGGGCCGACGCCGCGGCCTTCGTTGATCTCGATGGTCATCGAGCGGCTGACCACGTCGCGGCTGGCGAGGTCCTTTGCGGAGGGAGCGTAGCGCTCCATGAAGCGCTCGCCTTCTGAATTGGTCAGGTAGCCGCCTTCGCCGCGCGCACCCTCGGTGATCAGGCAGCCGGCGGGGAAGATGCCCGTGGGATGAAACTGCACGAATTCCATGTCCTGCGTGGGCAGGCCGGCGCGCATGGCCATGCCGCCCCCGTCGCCGGTGCAGGTATGGGCGGACGTGCAGGACAGATAGGCGCGGCCGTAGCCGCCGGTCGCCAGGATGACGAGCTGGGCACGGAAGCGGTGGATGGTGCCGTCATCGAGGCACCAGGCCATCACGCCGCGGCACACGCCCTCGTCGTCCATGATCAGGTCGAGGGCGATGAACTCGATGAAGAACTCGACCTCGTGCTTGAGGCATTGCTGGTAGAGCGTGTGCAGCATGGCGTGGCCGGTGCTGTCGGCGGCCGCACAGGCGCGCATCGCCGGCTCCTTGCCGTAATCCTTCATGTGGCCGCCGAAGGGACGCTGGTAGATCCTGCCGTCCTCGGTGCGGCTGAACGGCATGCCGAAATGCTCGAGCTCGTACACGGCCGGGGCAGCTTCTCGGCACATATATTCGATCGCGTCCTGATCGCCGAGCCAGTCCGAGCCCTTGACGGTGTCGTACATGTGCCAGCGCCAATCGTCCTCGCCCATGTTGCCGAGCGAGGCGCCGATGCCGCCCTGGGCGGCGACTGTATGCGAGCGGGTGGGAAATACCTTGGTCAGGCAGGCGGTTTTCAGCCCGGCCGCACCAGTGCCGAGGGTTGCACGCAGGCCAGAACCGCCGGCTCCCACGACGATCACATCATACGTGTGGTCAATGACGGAATAGGCACCGGTGGATGGCTTGGAAATGGCGTTCATCGTCGTCTAGGCCCCGCTTAGCTGTGCGCCGCGGTGGCAAGCTTCAGAATGGCCACCACGGCCATGAGGCCGAGCAGCAGACTGGCGCCGCGCGTGGCGAGGATAGCGGCTTCACGCCGCCCACTGGAATGAATGTAGTCCTCCCACACCACCTGCAAGCCCAGATGCATGTGGTGGAACGTCATCGCGACCAGCGCCAGGAGCAGGGCGGCGTTGAGCGGCCGGCCGGCCCAGGCGGCGATCTGCGCCTGGTCCGCGCCGAGATGGGCCAGCACGGCGATGACGAACCAAACGGTGAGCGGAACCAGGGCCACGGCGGTCAGCCGTTCGGCACGCCAATGGTGCGAGCCGGCATGCGCACTGCCGAGGCCGCGCGCCCGGCCAAGCTGGCTGCGCATGACAGCGATGTTGTCGGGCTTGCTGTTGGTGGACTGGCTCGCGGCCATGGATGCGGCGGTCTCCGGGAAGTCGGGATTGTGTTGCAGTGCGATAGGTCATCGCCCGGTGCGGGTCAACGCGATCGAGTGCTAGGGGCGGCTCAGGGTGGGCGACTTACGGTGGCCGACTTGAGATGGGCGACTTGAGTCGGCCGGTGGCGCGACCTGAGCGGCCAAGCTATAGTCGTATCAGGGGCGGAAAGGCTATCGACAGGCCTGCGCGGTAGTATATGGCGAAGGCGCAGATGGCACGAGTCTCAAACATCCTGCCGTGGCGAGCCGGGCCGTCTACCCCACGCGCGCTCAGGCTGGTTCTGCCGGCCTGATCGGCTAGCTGCGCATGCTGTTCAACTCGTACGAGTTCATCTTCCTGTTTCTGCCGGCGGCGCTGACGGGATGCTTCGTTCTGGCGCGATGGGCGGGTGCGACTGCGGCACAGCTCTGGTTGACTGCGGTGAGCTTCTATTTTTATGGGAGCTGGAACCTGCGTTACCTGCCGCTGCTCGCTGGCAGCATCGCGTTCAATTTCACGATTGCGCGTTGGATGCGCCATGCCACCGCGCGTGCGCGCGCAAGATTGCTGGCCACCGGGATCGTGGTCGACATCGGTCTTCTAGCCTACTATAAATACACCAACTACTTCGTCTCGTCGGTGAACGGCCTGACGCATACGCACTTCGTCGTCGCCGCAATCCTGCTGCCGCTCGGCATCTCCTTCTACACCTTCCAGCAGATAACGCTGCTGGTCGATATGAGCGCCGAAGATGCCGAGCCGTTCCGGCTGCGCGATTTCACCCTGTTCGTGATATTCTTTCCGCATCTGATCGCCGGACCGATCGTGCATCATGCAGAGATGATGCCGCAATTCCGGCGCGCCACGTACCGGTTCGAGTGGCCGAACATGGCAGTGGGTCTTACATTATTCGTTGCCGGGTTGTTCAAGAAAGCCGTGCTGGCCGACGGGATAGCCGACATGCTGACGCCGATCTACGCCGACGCTGCGCTGCACCGGCCAGTGACACTCATCTATGCCTGGGCTGCCATCGTCGGCTTTACGCTGCAGATGTATTTCGACTTCTCCGGCTACTCGGAAATGGCGCTCGGTCTTGCGCGCATGGTTGGCATCAAGCTGCCGATGAACTTCAACTCACCACTGAAGGCCTCCAGTATCGTCGAATACTGGTCGTGCTGGCACATGACGTTGACACGTTTCCTGACGGGCTACGTCTATAATCCGCTGGCAATGGCGATCTCCCGCTGGCGCAGGGCGCGAAGATGGCCGATCGTGCCGGGCCCGCGTGGCTCGGTGGGGGCGGCCGCGAGCGTGATCGCGGCGCCGACGATCGCCACGATGTTCATCTCCGGCCTGTGGCATGGCGGCGGGCAACCAGTATCTGGTGTTCGGTCTGTTGCACGGGCTTTATCTCACGATCAATCACGCATGGCGGCTCTATCGGCCGGCGGGCTGGCAATTCGCACGATTGTCGAGTGTGGCTATGACGTTCGTATCGGCTGCGGTGGCGCTGACATATTTTCATGCGGACGGTGTGCGGGCCGGCAACGATATAATCGCAGGTGCTGCCGGCTTGCATGGGATCATGCTGCCTGATGTGATCGACAGCCGCTTTCATGGTCTGGCGGCGCTGCTGACCCCGCTGGGCGTCACATTCGGTGCAGCCTCCTTGCCGCAGCTCATCGAGCTTTGTGCGTGGATTGTGGTTTTGCTGACTGGCGCCCTCTCGTTGCCCAACCTGCTGCAGGTCATGGCGCCCTGGGGGCCGGCGATCACCTTGCCGTTGCCCTATGGTCAGGACCGGCGGATCGCGCCTTTGGCCCGGTTTCTGCCGGATCTCCTGTGGCGGCCGACGGTATCATGGGCGCTGGCCACGGCCGGGGCTGCGGCTTGCGGAATATTGGCCCTCAATCATGTGACCGCTTTTCTGTATTGGCAGTTCTGATGAGCGATTTCGACGCATCGTCGGCGCGCACAATGAAGCGATATCTGCTGATGGCCGGTGTGGCACTGCTCGGGTTGCTGCTGGTTAACGCGGCACTATGCGTGTTCGCAGATCCGTATTTCGTGCTTGGCACGCCAACGATTGTGGGGCTGACACGCGACAAGACGGCGGCGACGTCCTGGCCGCGACTGAGCAAAGCCTATCTGGTCGCGCGGGCGCGCCCCAGAACGATACTGATCGGCAGTTCGACCACCGATATCGGCTTCAACCCTGAAAGCCACGTCTGGCCCACAAGCATGCGGCCGGTCTTCAATCTCGGCATCGACGGCGCGCTGCCGGATACGGAACTTGCCTTTCTTCGACATGCGTTGGCGGCAAGCCATCCCGCGCAGGTGTTCCTCGCAGTAAGCTTCATCGACAGCGTGCAAGCCGTGCACGGCCGACCAGGTGTGACGGTGGCGGGTCAGGCGGGCTACCAGGACAGGCTGCTCGTAAGGCCTGACGGATCTCTCAATCCGGAACATGCGCGCGCGCAATTCGATGATTTGGTGTTTTCGACCGTCTCGTTTACCGCGACACTTGACAGTCTCTCGACGCTGCTCAAGCAAAATAGCCGCGGGGCGACACGGCAAACCGAACTGGGCTGGAATAACGGCGCGATATTTACCGCCTGGGCGCGGCAGGATGGCCCCTATGGCCTGTTCATGAACAAGGATCGCGAAAAGATCGCACAATTCTCCCGCTTCAAAGACGGGATGGTCGTTCAGCTCGCCCCAGTCGCGCGTATGGTTCAGGCCTGCAACGAGGCGCATACGAAGCTTGTGGTGGTCGTTCTGCCAAGCCACAGCGACGCGATGGAGGCGCTACATCTGCTGGGGTTCGACGCAGCCTACGACGCGTGGAAGACGAACCTGATGGCCGGCATCTATCAAGCGGGCGGGGATGTCGCGGTCTGGGATTTCAGTGGCTTCAACCCCTACACGACAGAAACGATTCCGAGCCCCGCGGACAGATCCTCATCGCTGAAATGGTTTTGGGAACCGATCCATTTCAAGGTGGAGTTGGGCGACCTCATGGTGTCGCGCATGTTGGGCGCGCCACAGCCGGCCCAGTTTGGCGTGCTTCTAACCCGCGCGAAGCTGCCTGCGGAAATCGCCGAATTCCACACTGCGGAGCGGCAATGGGCCAGTGCCCATCCGGCCGACGTCGGTCGCATCCAGGCGATTGTAGTCGCCCAGTAGCACCGCTCGCGCGACTTAAGGTTTGGTTAGTCGGTGGGCTGCTACGGCCTACTGCGCGGCCCCGGTGCTGAAATAGCCGGCGATCCAAACACCGGCTGTGGACACTGTAGTAAGCCCCAGCACCAGCCAGGACCCACGGTTCAGTCCGGCTTTGGCCAGGCCGCGTCCGGTATCCCAAATTAAGTGTCGAATGCCGGCGTAAAAATGGAAGAACAGCGAGGCCGTCCAACCGAGCAGCATGAGAAGTCCAAGAGGAGAGGCGATAAAGCTTTGAACGGCGGCGAATTCCTGCGCGCTCGTGGCGGCTGCAACCAGCCACCATACCAGCAGCAGCGAGCCAACACACAGCGCAATGCCGGTAGCCCGAGTGAGGATGGAGGCGACCATGGTGATGGGCCAGCGATAGATGCCGATATGTGGAGAGAGCGGGCGGCGGACGAGTTTGCCCGCGGTGTCTCTGGCAACGTGCTGCGCGTCGCGTGGGTCGGTCATGGCGTGGCAATCTCCGGCGCGCGGCGGTTTTGTGCAATGCGAGGGATTAGGTCATTTGATAGGCAGGGTCAACGCGGTGCGAAGAGGAGCCGCCTGCAGTCTAACGGAGCGCCAAGGCTGCGAGCTCGATTGACGGATGTTCGGATTAGGATAGCATAGGCCTGGTTGGGAGCAATCCGACGATAGCCGGTTACGGCTTGTTGGCTGCCCAGGAGGCTCGTCCATGCGAACACTGCGCATTCTCGCCATCTCGGCTTGTGTCTGTTTAAGCGGCGCCGCATTCGCTCAGGCGCCGGACAGCTTGGCGCCCCAAAGCTTGGCACCGGTTCCGACAACGCCGGCGGCTTCTGCGGGGCAGGCGGCAATGTCGCCGACTTCCTCGCCCGATGGCCAGCCACATGAGCTGGAAGCGACCGACCTCAACGCCTGGCTGGACGGTTTCATGCCTTATGCGCTGAAGGCCGGCGACATACCAGGCGCCGAGATCGTGGTCGTCAAGGACGGGCAGGTGCTGACCGCGCGCGGTTACGGCGTTTCCGATTCGGCGCAGCAGAAGCCGGTCAACCCGGCAACGACGTTATTCCGGCCTGGATCTATCTCCAAGACGGTCACCTGGACGGCGGTGATGCAGCTCGTGGAAGCGGGCAAGATCGACCTTGATCGCGACGTGAACACCTATCTCGATTTCAAGCTGCCGGCCTATGACGGCAAGCCGGTGACGATGCGCGAACTGATGACCCACACGGCCGGCTTCGAGGAGAAGGTCAAATACCTCATCATCGCCGATCCGAAGCGGCCGATGAATTTGGAGACCTATCTCAAGGCGGCGGTGCCGGCACGGATTTTCGCGCCGTTCACCGTTGGCGCTTATTCCAATTATGGCGCGGCGCTGGCGGGTTACATCGTTCAGCGCCTGTCCGGCGAATCGTTCGACGACTACACGCAGCACCATATTTTCACGCCGCTGGGCATGCTCCATTCGACGATGGCGCAGCCGCTTCCCGCGGCCCTGGTGCCGGATATGTCGCAAGGCTACCAATACGGCCTGGACGAGCCGCAGCATTTCGAGTTCGTCACTGCGGCACCGGCGGGTTCGCTCACCACGTCAGGCGCCGATATGGCGCGTTTCATGATGATGCAACTTGGCGGCGGCACTCTGGATGGCGTGCAGATCCTGCAGCCAGCCACCGCGCATCTGATGCATTATTCTACCCAATATACCGACGTTCCCAACCTGCCCGGCATGGCGCTGGGCTTCTATCATGAAGACCAGAACGGCCTTGTCATCATCGGCCACGCCGGCGATACCAACTATTTCCATTCCGACCTGCATTTGCTGCTGGACAAGAATGTCGGCTTCTACATGAGCATGAACAGCGGCGGGCGCGACGGTATTGCCGAACTGATGCGCACGCGACTGTTTCGCAGTTTTGTCGATCGCTATTATCCGACGACCATACCGCCTGAGCCGACAACCGCGACCGCTGCGGCACACGCGCAGCTCATGGCTGGCACATATGTCTCGAGCCGGCGGTTCGACACGAACTTCCTGCGCATGTTGCCGCTGCTGCAGCCTTCGAAAGTCACGGCTCTGCCGAACGGCGACATCAGCTTCACCGATTTCCGTACTGTCGGTGGTGCGGTGAAAAAATGGCATGAGGTACGGCCGTTCATCTGGCGCGAAGTGGGTGGGCAAAGCCTGCTGGCCGCCAAGATCGTTGACGGCCATGTCGACCGGTTTTCCAGCGACGATCTGCCGCCGGTGTTTGCCTTCTATCCTGCGCCATTCTGGGCGAAGACGACGCTGCTGCTGTTGTTCTCGATCGGCGTGCTTGTTGTGGCGGGGTTTCTTTGGCCGGTTTCGGCCGTGCTGCGCCGGCATTACAAGGCGCCGCTCGGCATTCACGGCGCCGACCTGTTCGCCTATCACGCGACAGGTTTGGGGGCGCTCATCGACGTCGCGTGCGTCGCCGGCCTGGCGCTGTTCGTATCAGCGCTCAGCCAGGATGTATCGGCCACGGACGGCCATCTCGACCCGCTGTTGCGAGTGATCCAGGTGCTGGCGGGTCTAGGCTTCCTCACCGCGATCGTTGCTTGCTGGAACTGCATCAATGCCTGGCGGCACGGTTGGCGCGGCTGGTGGTCAAGGCTCGGCACAACCGCTCTCGCGATCGCCGCCGTTGCCTTCGCCTGGTTCGTGTTCGTGCTGAACATCATCACCCCAGCCCTGACCTACTGAAACGCGAGCACGCAAAGCGGAGCAAAAGTATTTTCCTCCTTTTCTTCAGAAAGGAAGACTCTTCTTTTTCTCCCGCCGCCGCGGCGCAATCTCAGCTTGCCGCGCCGCATTATCCAGCAACTCCTCCTGCGTGGTCGAACACACGCACAACGCGAGCGCTTCCTCGAACCCCTCGGCCGCCACATAGGCATGCCCCATATTGCTGTCGATATAGACGGATTCGCCCTGCGCCAGCACGACCGGATCGTAATATTCCGTGTGCACGACGATGCTGCCTTCGAGCACGTAGATGAATTCCTGCCCGTCATGACGAACAAGGTCGCCGAAATCTGACAGCGTGCGTGCCTTGATGCGCGAGACGATGGGGATCATGTCCTTGTGCCGCAATTCCGGCGAAAGATAGAAATAGTCGTAGTTGGTCGTGGTGATCGAGAGCGCGTTGGCGAGTGTGCCGATGCTACGCCGGCTGTTGGCACTCGCTGCCAGTGCGCTATCGGGTTCGGCAAACAATTCCGACATGCGGATGTTCAATCGTTCGCTGATGATCTGCAGCTTGTCGTAGGTCAGCGTCAGCCGGTCGTGCTCCACTTTGGAAAGCGTGGAGAACGGAATGCCCGTGCGCGCGCTCATCTCCTTCAATGTCAGGCTGTAACGGGCGCGCAAGGCTCGCATGAGCGATCCGAGCGTCGGTTTCGACGGTGCCGCCATCACTCTGCATCCATGTCCAAACGCGCGTGGGCTTGGCCCGGATGGACCTGCTACGTGTCGCGTCCTCGACACTCAAACCCGTGGCACGCGGCTTGGCAACGCCTGCGAGACAGTCCGCAGGTGTAGAACGATCTCCCGACAAAGTCTGACGTCGGCTACACTGGATTCCGACACCCTCACTGACCCAAATTTCTTGACAGATAAGCCTGGTCAGGACATTAGTTTGCTCAATCAGAAAACGCCGCCATGGGCCGGAACCGTTTTGTTTGAGGAAGCAGATATGCAAGGTGCGCGCCGCACGACCCGATTGGCTCTGGCGTCGGCTTTGGCCGCCTGGCCGGCCGCCACTGCACTCGCGCAGACGGATGTGGGACCGCCCGCCCAGGTTGCCCGCAACAACGCGGCCGCCGGTGCGGCAGCACGCGCAGGCGTGGCGCCGAAGACGGACGCAAACGCCATCGAGCAGATCGTGGTCACTGCCAACAAACGGCGGGAACGGGCGCGCGATGTGGCCAACAGCGTGACAGCGATTGCCGGCGCCACGCTCGACCGCCGCCAGGAACTCAGCGTGCAGGACCTTGTGGCCCAAGTGCCGGGCCTCTCGGTCCAGGCGGCAGACAAGACCAACGTGCGCGTTGTCCTGCGTGGGCTCAATTCAGGCAGCGCCGGCTCCACCGTCGCCTCCGTGCTCGACGATGTGCCGACGAACGCGACCGGCGCGCAGAATCAGGCGGCGCTCAACACCCCGAATTTCGACACCTACGATCTGCAGCGCATCGAAGTGTTGCGCGGCCCGCAAGGGTCGCTCTACGGCGCCACCGCGGAAGGCGGCCTGATCAAATACGTCACCAACCCGCCCGACCCCACACGCTATTCTGCAGCGCTCGAGGCCGGCATCAGCGGCGAACCCGATGGCGGCATCGGCGGCAGTCTGCGCGGATTCGCCAACTTCCCGTTGCTGGACGGCAAAGCCGCGTTGCGAATTACCGGTTGGAACGAGTGGATCCCCGGCTACATCGACAATCCCGAGCGCGACAAGACGAACGACAATAGCGGCCAGCGCTACGGTTTTCGCGCATCGTTGTTCGTGCAGCCGACAGCCGACCTCACCATTCGGCTGACCGCTCAGCGTCAAAGCCTGTTCAGCAACAATAT
Organism: uncultured Alphaproteobacteria bacterium; assembly: GCA_963848205.1. GTDB lineage: Bacteria > Pseudomonadota > Alphaproteobacteria > Acetobacterales > Acetobacteraceae > BOG-908. The sequence goes on from CAWKCV010000007.1 coordinate 73,235, forward strand.
CGACCAGGTGCAGGTGCGCGGAGGCGGTCCCACGCCTGTCGCATCACCACCGAACCAACTCGACCTCATCGACGGCCTGAGAAACAATAGCGGTTTGCCGCAGCCTGGCCAGAACGAATCGGCCGTCTATTACGGCAACATCAACTACGATTTCGGCGCGGCCAGCCTCACCTCGATCACCAGCTACTCATACAATACGTTCAACAACCGGTTCGATATCAGCAACGCCCTTCTCGCGCCGGCGACGACCTACGGCGCGTATTTCGGCGCCAACGTGTATGGCGTGCCGACGTTGGTCAACGAGCGCCAGAATTCCAATGTCGACAAGTTCAACCAGGAAGTTCGCCTGACGTCCGATCCCGGCTTCACCCTTCTCGGCAATCGTTTCGAGTGGCTGGTGGGCGGCTACTACACGCACGAGACGTCTGCGCTGTTGCAATTCATCGACGCCGTCGACGCAGGCACAAACAAAGTGCTGACCAGCCCTGTTCCAGGCGGCGGCCTCGATCTGTTCGGTCAATTGTCCGAGTGGGCCGTGTTTGCCAATGCCGACTACTTCATCACGCCTGCCATCGACCTCGCGTTGGGCGGCCGCCTGAGCGGCAACGCGCAGCATTCCGAGACCTATGATTTCTGCTGTCTTGCTGCGCCTGCCAACCAGACTCTGCCGATTTTACGCGCGAACGATCACGATCAGCTATTTTCCGTAGCACCACGCTGGCACGTCTCGGACGACACACTGCTCTATGCACGCATCGCCAGCGGCTATCGCCCGGGCGGCCCGAACGTGGCGGTAGGCGGCGTCACCGGTATTCCGGCTTCCTACGGCCCCGATCGGACGGTCAATTACGAGCTCGGCTGGCGGCAGGATCTCCTGAACAAGTCAGTCTCCATCGACATAACCGGTTTCTACATCACCTGGAAAGACATTCAGGTGATCTCGATCGTCAACACCAGCGCCGGACCGATCGGGGTCAACGGCAACGCCGGCAGTGCCGTCAGCAAAGGCGTCGAGTGGAACCTCAACTGGACGCCGCTCGCCGGCCTGCGACTGAACGCCACCGGCAGCTACCAGGACGCCCGCCTCACGCAGGACGCGCTCGGCCTGGGTGGCGCCAGCGGCGACTATCTGCCCTACGTCCCTGACCTGAGCAGCGCGGTCAACATCGATTACGGCTGGAACCTTACCGACCGGTTCCGCGCCTACGTCTCCGGCACCTGGAGCTTCGTCGGCGACCGCTACAGCGATTTCTCGCCGCTGCCGCAAGCCGGCGTGCCCGCCAGCCGCACCACCGTTTCGCACGCGCTGCTGCCGAACTACAGCACCGGCTCGCTGCGCGCCGGCGTGGAGGACAACCGCTACGGCGCCGAGCTGTTCGTCAACAACATCAGCGACGAGCGCGGCATCGCCTCCTACTCCAGCCAGGGCGGCGCCAACTTCACCGGCCAGGCATCGCTCATCCAGCCGCGCACGATCGGCGCCTTGCTGCGCGTAAAATTCTGACGCGCAAGCGCCGTCTCCAAGCCTGCGCGATGCCCGGACAAACGAGGCCATGGTGACACATACAGCTCCCGTCCAGCAGCGCCGGCCAGACGCGCTACTCGACCTGCCGCGCCCCTATCTGCTGTTTCTCGGCGACACGACCGAGCCAGGATTTGCAAAAACCGCGTTCGGTCTCCGCGACTGGGTGCCGGAAGCCTGCGTGGGCGAGTGGTCGCTTCCAGCTGCGACCGTCAGCGCCGGACTTGAGAACCTCACTCCCGCCCAGGCCCATGCGCGACACGCGCGCTCGCTCGTCATCGGCGTCGCCAACATCGGCGGCTTCGTCCCGCCCAGCTGGATCGGGCCGCTGATCGAGGCGCTGCGGGCCGGGCTCGACATCGTCAGCGGCCTGCACACGCCGCTCGCCTCCGTGCCGCAACTCGAAGCAGTCGCCCGGCAATGCGGCCGCCGCCTGATCGACATACGCGTGCCGCCGCCCGGCCTGCCGATCGCCACCGGCCGCAAACGCACCGGGCAACGCCTGCTGACCGTCGGCACCGATTGCGCGCTCGGCAAAAAATACACCGCACTCGCCCTCACCCGCGCACTCCACACCCGCTTCGTCCCCGCCGATTTCCGCGCCACCGGCCAGACCGGCATCATGATCGCGGGCTCCGGCATTCCAATGGACGCGGTGGTGGCAGACTTCGCCGCCGGCGCCGCCGAACTCCTCAGCCCCGACGCAGCGCCCAACCATTGGGACATCATCGAGGGCCAGGGCTCGCTCTTCCACCCCTCCTTCGCCGGCGTGTCGCTCGCACTGCTGCACGGCAGCCAGCCGGACGTGATCGTCGTCTGCCATCAACCTGGCCGCACGCAGATGGTCGGCCTGCACGGCTACCCCACCCCCGATGTCGCCGACACGATCGCGCTGACGCTGCAGCTTGGGGCGCGCACCAACCCCGCAATCCGCTGCGGCGGCATCAGCATGAACACGTCGCACATGGATGAGGCGGCGCGTGCGCGGCTGTTTGAGGAGACGTCGGATAGGCTTGGTTTGCCGGTGGCGGATCCGATGATCGCAGGGGAGGCGTTCGAGGAATTGGTTGAAGAAATAGTAAGGAAGTAGTCCTTTTTTCGAAAAAAGGACCAAAAAACTCTGATTCCGCGCATCTGGGCCAAAGGCGGCACGCGACGGTGTCAGATGCGCAGGAGCAAAAAGTCTTTTGCTTCTTTTCTTCAGAAAAGAAGGCCCTCCTTCACCGCTTCCAGGCCATCCCGCCATCCACCACCAGCGTGCCGCCCACTACATAATCGCCGGCGCGCGACGCAAGATAGACGGCACTGCCAGCCATATCCTCCTTGCTGCCGATACGCTGCGAGGGAATCACGCGGGACACCTCGTCGGCGTGGTCGCGCGCCACCTTGTTCATGTCGCTGGCGAAGGCGCCCGGCGCGATCGCGTTGACGACGATATTGTCCTCGATCAGCCGCAAGGCCATGCGCTTGGTCAGGTGGATCAGCCCCGCCTTGCTGGCAGCGTAGGAATACGTCTCCATCATGTTCACGCTCACGCCGTCGATGCTGGCGATGTTGATCACCTTGCTCGGGCGGGCCTGGGTGGCACGCACCTTCAGCGCCGCGTGCAGCGCCTGGGTGAGGAAGAACGGGGTCTTCACGTTCAGATCCATCACCTTGTCCCAGCCGCTTTCGGGGAACGTGTCGAAATCCTCGCCCCAGGCCGCGCCGGCATTGTTGACCAGGATGTCCAGCGCCTGCTCGTGCTTGAGAAAATGCTCGGCCATCGCGCGTGCGCCCACCGCGCCGGATACGTCACCGGGGATCGCGGTGCAGGAGCCGAATTCCGATAGGCGGCGCGCCGCTTCCTCGCACGGCCCGATCTTGCGCGCGGTGATGTAGACCTTGGCGCCGGCGCGCAGAAAGCCTTCGGCAATCATCTCGCCGATGCCGCGCGAGCCGCCGGTAACGAGCGCCACGCGCCCCTGCAACGAAAACAGATCGTTCATTGGTAACCTCCCGGATTTGCTGCCCGGGATGCACCGGCGCAAGCCGCCCGGCAAGCCTTGCGTGACCTAGGTCTCCCGCCGCACGGCGATGTCACCGGTCTCCAGGAGCGACTTGAGGTTGCAGATGATCATCGGCCAGCCGCCGGACACGCCGCGTATGAGGGAGGAGTCCGGCCGGTCGATGCTGTGCGTTACCGTCAGCTTCACGGCACCGTTTGCCTGCTCGATCTCCATCGTGCAGACCGAGGTGCCTTCCTCCTTCATCGTCGCACTATGTTCGTTGCGCCAATGCAGCACCAGGAGCCGAGAGGGCTTCACCTCGGCCACCTCTCCCATATCGGCAGTTCGGCCATCCGGAAAAACCAGACGCCAGGGCGCCCCTTGTGCCCAATCGGTCTCCAGATGCATGCCGAACCAGTATTGGCGCATGAACTCCGGTGTCGTCAGCGCTTCCCACAGGCGTTCCGGCGTGGTGCGGATGTAGCTGACATAGATGAATGTGCTGGATGCGCGTTCACTCATAATGTTCTCCTTCGAGAGTCCGTTTCAGTTCCGAAAGGGCGGCCAGGTGCTGCCGTTGGAACTTGGCAATCCATCGTTCGGCGATTTCGTTGATCGGCACCGGGTTGAGGAAGTGCAGCTTCTCCCGGCCGCGGCGACGGATCGTGACAAGGTTGGCGTCCGCCAGGATGGTCAGGTGCTTGGCCACCGCCTGGCGCGACATGCCCAGCCCTCGGCAGAGTTCATTCGAAGTCTGGCCACTTTTGTCGAACAACCGGTCCAGCAGGAGACGGCGGCTGGGATCGGCCAGCGCTTGGAACACATCGTCGTCGGTCACGGCGGCAACATGCAACCTTATGGTTGCCATTGCAAGCGTCCGTTGCTTGTGGGGCGCCCGTGAACGCCTCGTCATGACGCAGCTTTCACCGTGGCGAGGATGAAATGTTCAGGCCCGCGCCCTTAATGCGACATGCAAGCGGTCAACCGCGAGAAACTGCTGTTTGAGGAGAATTATCCAGTGACTGACCCGACCCGCACCCGTGCTGGCCGCACGTTCATCGGCCGAAGCCTTGGCGTCGCTCTGCTGGCTGGCACAGCTCTTGGCAGCTTTGCGCTGGCCGGCGGCACCACAGCGTTCGCCCAGGGCGACGTCAATGTGGCGCAGCCGAAGCCGGGGGCGATTGTACCGGGAGAGGTCAGCCATCCGCTGCCGGATTTCGTGGAGTTGGTGCGCAAGGTGAAGCCGGCGGTCGTCTCCATCACCAGCCACATCCACCCCGAGGAGGACGAGGACCAGGGCGGCGGCGGGCAGGGCAACATTCCCGGGTTCGGCCATGGCCAGGGCTTTCCGTTCCCCTTTCCATTCCAGTTCCAGCAGCAGCAACGCCAGCGTCTCGTCGAAGCGCGCGGGTCGGGCTTCCTGATCGACGCGAACGGCACGATCGTGACGAACAATCACGTGGTGCGCGGTGCGACCACGGTGTCCGTGACGATGGATGACGGTACCGTGCTGCCAGCCAAGGTGGTCGCCACCGACAAGGCGAGCGACCTCGCCGTGTTGAAAGTGAAGGCCAACCACAGGCTGCCCTTCATCAATCTCGGCGACAGCAATGCGGCCCAGCCTGGCGCCTGGGTGGTCGCCGTCGGCAATCCGTTCGGCCTCGGTGGCACGGTCACGGCCGGCATCGTCAGTGCGCGGGGGCGCGATATCGGCGAGGGCAGCTACGACAGCTTCATCCAGGTGGATGCGCCGATCAACCAGGGCAATTCCGGCGGCCCGCTGTTTACGCAGGACGGCCAGGTAGTGGGCGTGAACAGCGCCGCTCTGCTGCCCAGCGGCGGCAGCGTCGGCATCGGATTCGCCATTCCGTCCAACACGGTGAAGAACGTAGTCGCGCAGCTGGAGAAGACCGGCCACGTGACGCGCGGCTATATCGGCGTGCAGGCCCAGCCAGTGACGCCGGCCATGGCGACGGCGCTCAACCTGCCGGCCGGCGGATCGGACGATCGCGGTGCGCTGATCGCCAGCGTGGAAGCCGACAGCCCGGCCGCGCACGCGCAGTTGCAGGCGGGCGACGTCATCACCGCCGTCAACGGCCAGCGTATCGGCAATCCGCGCGAGCTGGCGATCAATGTGAGCCAGGTGACGCCAGGCTCGCAGGCCAAGCTCGATGTGCTGCGTCAAGGCCGCGCCCAGACGGTCTCGGTGACCGTGGGCACATTGCCCGGCCAGAACGGCGGTGAGCGGCAGGCGGTCGGCGCGGCCAATGAGGGCATGAGCCTCGGCGTGTCCCTCTCGGGCGTGACCCCCAATCTTCGCCAGCAGCTCGACTTGCCGGAGGGTGCGCATGGGGCAGTGATCACGCAGGTGAAATCCGGCTCGGCCGGCGACCAGGCCGGGTTGCAGGCCGGCGACCTGATCACCGCGGTCGGCGACCACACGGTCAACGGCGTCGGCGACGCCAGCCGGGCGATCCGCGAACAGCTCAAGAGCAGCCATGCGGTCGCTTTGCGTATCATGCGGAATGGCGAGCCGATCTATGTCGCCGTTGCTCCTGGCAGCAGCGAGGGCGACCAGCAGGACGACGGCAATGGCTGACCAAACCCGGTTGGGCGTCCGCCAGGAGGCCTGACCAAATACTGCGCCGAAGTTGCCTACCGATGCGGGCAACTTCGGCGGTCAGGCATTGCCCGCCGGGGCCAGTGTCTCGACTGTCGTCTCACGCAGCAAGGCCGCAAACAGGCGCAGCGCATCGCAGCCACCCCTGTCCTGCAGCGTTCCAGTGTCGAATTGCACGGCGAACAACTCCGCCTGCTCGGCGATGATCAGGGCCGCGCGCCGCAATGCGCCCTGGGCAAGCATCGTTTGCATCTCGTCCGGCAGGCTCTGCCAGGTGATTTCGCGTGTGCTTCTGGTTGGCATGCGGGCATCATGCGCCAGCAGGCTTAATATTGTATGTCGCACCGGCCTGAAGAACGGTTTGGCGGCTGCTTTTCAGCTCGCGCGTGTCAGTTCGTAGAGTGCCACCGTCGCCGCGGCAGAGACGTTCAGGCTTTCCATCCCGCCCGGCATGGCGAGCCCCGCAAGCTCGTCGCACGTCTCGCGCGTCAGCCGCCGCAGGCCAGCGCCTTCGGCGCCCAGCACCAAGGCTACGCGCCGTTCTGCGAGCGTCGTTCCGCGCAGGCCAGGTGCATCCGCGGCCAGGCCCACCGTCCAAAGTCCTGCCGCTTTAAGGGCGACCAACGTGCGGGAGAGATTGACGGCGCGGATCAGCGGCATGGTTTCGAGCGCGCCGGACGCGGCTTTGGCGAGCGCGCCGGTCTCCTCGGGCGCGTGCCGGTCCTGCACGATTACGCCGGCCGCGCCGAACGCCGCGGCCGAGCGCAGGATTGCGCCCACGTTGCGCGGGTCGCTCACCTGGTCGAGCACAAGCAACGGGCCGCGCCGTTCCAGCACCTGGGCCAGCGGCGGGGAGGGCAGCGGATCGGTCAGCAGGCCAATGCCCTGATGAACAGCATCCCGACCGAGCATCTGGTCCAACCGAGCGCGATCGATCCGCTCTGCGGAGAGTGGCCAGGGGCGCGGCAGTCGTTCGCCGAGCGCCTGTTCGGCCTCTTCCGTCAGCACGAGCCTTCGGCATCGGCGCTGCGGGTTGGCCAGGGCGGCGGCCACCGAATGCAGGCCGTAAAGCCAGATCGTGCCGGCTGGCGCCTGGGCACGCCCATCTCCGCCCGATGCATGCCGGGTGGAAGGCGGGCGCGTTCGCTCATCGTCGCGCCGCGGCGGGCGGAGCGTCTGCTCTGGCCCATGCGGTGGGCGTTTATGGTGGATCGGGGCTTTCATCGCGCCGCTATACAATGGCGGCCGGCTTGCCGCCATGCGCGGCGTCTCTTGCGTTGACAAGCCTGGCGGTGCGGCATATCCGGCGGCCTGCCGCGCAGGCGGAGGGGTGCCCGAGTGGCTAAAGGGGGCGGACTGTAAATCCGCTGGCTTCGCCTACGTTGGTTCGAATCCAACCCCCTCCACCAATTACCGTTCTAAGTCATTGTTTAAGAACGGCTTTAGTTCGGGGTCGACCTTTAGGACACGGTCCAGCCCACATCGTGAGTTTCCTTGGCTGCCCGACGTGACATGGCGCGCCATGTCAAACTTTTTTCTTGCGTCGACACGTAAAGAGCGAATAGCAGGGTTTCAGTGGCGATGAATGCGATGACGGGGTCATAGCAGGAGCCGCTTTCCGTCCGGACCGGGGGTCTAGGGGAACCGTTTAGTCGGTGTCCTGGTCGTTCCCCGTTCTACGAACGTGATGGTCGGGACACTTTGGTCCACCCAAAGTTACCGAGGTCATCATGTCGGATACGGATTTCCTACCCCGCGGAGTCTCGAAAGACGCCGCCGCCGCGCAGCTCGGCATTTCGAAAACCCAAATCGAGCGAATGATTGCCGCCGGCACTCTGGACGGCCTGAAGGTCGGTCATCGCACAGTTGTGACCGTCGCTTCGATTGATTCCTATTGGGCTTCTTTGCCCCGAGCCACCTTTCCATCGCGGGCGCCTTCCAAGAAGGCCCACAACCAACAAGCAGCCTGACGCCCCCACACGTTCACGTCGTGCGGGAGCGAAAGACTTTGTCGTGTTTGGAAGTGCCGGGCGGCGCTTGCTGGATACACGCGCAAAGACTTCTGATCAAGCATGCCGTGGGCGGTTCCAAAGGAACCCTCCATGCCAGACGCTCACGCCTACTACCGAAAATCCGACCCCGACCAGAACCGCGCGTTCCGCGGCTGGTCGCTGCGCCCGCTGCCGCGCGATGCCGCCACACTCGATCGTCTCGCCGATGTTGAGCTGGCCCATGGCCACTACCAAGCCGCCGACCGGCTGGCGTGGCTGGCGGCAGGACTGCGGGGGGCCGCGCCGTGACCGGCCCGAACGGGGCCACGATTTCCGTCCAAGGGGACATGGCAAGCTGGCCAAGCTTCTCGGCATGCTTGGCAGCAATCATGCAGGCGAGCGCGACGCCGCCGGCTTGGCCGCGCACCGCTTGCTGCAGCAGTTCGGCGCCACCTGGCAGGACGTGCTTGTGCCTGCGGGGGTTCATCGCGAACCGCTGCACAGTTCCTGGCGCGCGACGTGCCAGGGAACTGGCGGCCCGGCCTGATGATCTTCGGCCTTGGGAGCGCAATTTTGTTGCGGACCTGCCGAGGTTCAAGCGCCTGTCAACGAAACAGCGGTATGTCTTGGGCAAAATGGCTGATCGTGTTCTAGGCCCCCGCAATGCGTGAGGGCCGGGTTACTTCGCTGCGGTGAACGCAGCCGCTTTGCACGCCCTGCCCGCCCTTCTGGCACGATGGACGCCCGATGGTCGGTCTGTCGGACACGTGGACTGCGCGCAACCCGCGGCGTGCAGACACACATGCGGGCAGCTTCCGCATCAACCTGCGCACCGGCCGATGGGCGGACTTCGCCACTGGCGACAAGGGTGGTGATCCGGTTTCCTTGGCTGCCTACCTGCATGGTCTGTCGCAGATCGAAGCGGCTCGCAGGCTGGCAGGCATGTTTGGCCTGGAGGGCAGCCGATGATGGATGCCGAGGAGGATCCTTTCGGCCCGCTGCCGGATGATGCAGTGGCCGGATATGACCATGGAGTTCCCGCGCATGGCTATCGTTATGCCGGCGCCGGTCGAGCCGCCGCACGCCGGGGACATACGGCACCCAACTTACGGCACGGCCGTGCAGACTTGGGTGTATGGGATCAGTCCGGCGCACCGATGCTCACAGTCGCCCGCTTTAATCTCCCAAAACGCCGCCGGCGAAAAGCGCAAGGTGGTGCTGCCTCTGACGTTCATGAACGGAACGCGAAACGGTGGCGCTTCGGCGTGCCCGGCAGCGGCCGGCCGCTGTATGGCCTAGATCGCTTAGCTAACGAACCCGATCTGCCGGTGTTGGTAGTCGAAGGCGAGAAAAGCGCCGACGCCGCCCTGAGCTGTTTCCGGGTCATGTGGCCATCGCCTCGCAAGGCGGCGCGCTGGCAGCAAGCCAAGGCAGATTGGAGCCCGTTGCATGGCCGGCAGGTGGTGGTGTGGCCCGACCAGGACGAGCCCGGGCGCACCTATGCCCGACACGTGGCCAAGTTGGCGACCGCGGCGGGCGCCGAGATGCTAGGCATCGTCAGCGTGCCCCAGAACTGGCCGCAGGGTTGGGACGTAGCGGACACGCCGCCGGAGGGCGTTTCGCCTGACGCGCTGGCGGATATGGTGGCCAGCGCGCGCCCGGCTGATGGCGAGCGGCGGGCCGTGTTGACGCCCGCACAGTGCGGGATCGGCGACCCGCGACCCTACGTGATCAAGGGGCTGATCGCCCGCGGCGACCATGGCCAATTCATCGGCCAGCCAGGCTCAGGCAAATCTGCGGTGGCGCCATACGCGGGCTACTGCATCGCAGTCGGAATGCCGTTCTTCGGGCGCCGCGTGCGACAAGGCCGCGTGCTCTACCTGGCGGCCGAAGATGGCCACGGCATGAAGCTCAGGGTGCGGGCGCTATGCAAGCGCTTCGGCGACACCAGCGATTTCCTACTCGGCCCCGAAAGCCTCAACCTGATGGACCCGGCATCGGCGACTTGGAACGGGTGCTGCGGCTGATCCGGGTCGATCAGCCGGCAGTCGTGTTCATCGACACCGTAGCGCGCGCTTTCCCTGGGCTACGGAAAACGACTCCGACAGCATGGGGCGAGTCGTGATGGTGGCCAGACAGCTCGCGACCGATGAATGCAGGCCGGCCATCATAACCGTTCACCACGTCGCAAAGGATGCAGGCACCACACCCCGCGGCCACGGCATCCTTGCCGGTGACCTCGACGTGGTGGTGCTCATCGAGGGAGAGAAGGCGGAGGTTCGCAACGTGCGGCTTGGAAAGAACCGCAATGGACCGTCCGATGTCACTTTCGCTTTCAATGTAGAAGCGGAAGACTTCGGCGAAGACGATGACGGCGATCTGGTCATGGCACCCATCGCGGCGCCGGTGGAGGCACCCAGCAACGCCGGAAAGGCCGCGCGAGAGGCAAGGCTCAAGGATGGGCCGCTCTTGATGCTGCGGGAGGCACGCGATTTGATCGACCGGCATGGGGCGCTGATCCAGCCAGGCGACAACTACCCGACAGTGCTTTCCATTACGCGGGCCGATCTGCGCTCAAGGCTGATAAGCCGAGGGTGGTTTGCAGACCATCTGCTTTCCACCGGAGAAGACGGCAAACCGAAGCTCGAAAGAGCGGGATACGGACCGGAGAATGTAGCCCTCAAGGCATTGAAAAGGGGCGGCTTTTTATCTCATAATCGAGACCATGTTTGGCTGATCTGATGGCTGCATAGGCAGGCTTGCTTTCCACTGCTTTCCACTGCTTTCCAGTCTGCTTTCCAGTCTGCTTTCCGCTTTCCACCCTAAAGGGGGTGGAAAGCATGGAAAGCTGGAAAGCAACTCGGCACTCGACAAAATAATGATCGCGAACTTTACTCAGTATGGCGCGACATGGTTCGTATTGGCGCGGTATGGATTAGTATTGGTGGCGAAAACAAGTGTTGAAGTGACTGTTTTTGCTATCCTATATTCACGGCATGATGATTGACGGGCGCGAGTGATGGCTGGAGGCAAGCGAGCGGGTGCGGGCCGCAAGCCCGGTGCCGCGTGGCACAGCAAGAAACCAGCGCCGATCCGCGACATGGCGAAAGCGCGCGTGCGTGAGGTGCTTACCACTGCACAGGACCCGCTTTCGGTGCTCGTCGAGATCGCGGCCGATCCGGAACAGGACGTGCAACTTCGGGTGCAGGCTGCCACGGCCGCTTGCCCGTTTATGTTCCCCCGACTGTCCGCCGCAGTGGTGGCTACCGCACCAGTCACCGCGCGGGATGACACCGCGGGCCTTGTGGAGCGGCTGATGCAGCAATTCGCACGCCTGGCACCGCCGCCCGCGATCATTGAGGGCAAGTCGTCCCCGATGGCGGCGGAATGACCATGCAGAAAACCCCTCTCGAAACAGCACTCCGAAACGCCCGAAACGCGGCACCCCGCCCACCCCCAAAACCTATGCAGAAACCAGTTGCTTTCTGCATGGCCCTAGCCCATTGTTCGCCTTGTCGAGTGATGGAGTGGACCATGGCAAAGGCGATGCGGGCAGCGATCTACTTGCGGGTGTCGACCGGGGAGCAGACCACGGCCAACCAGCGCCGCGAGCTAGAGGCCGCCGCCGCCGCGCGCGGCTGGGAAGTGGTGGCCGTGTTTGCGGACGAAGGCATATCCGGCGCGAAGGGACGCGATGCCCGCCCTCAGCTCGATCTGATGCTGAAGGATGCGGTTCGCCGCCGGTTCGACGTGGTGATGTGTTGGGCCGTGGATCGTCTCGGCCGTTCACTGCCGGACCTGATCGGCACCATGCAGGAATTGCACGGCGCGAAGGTCGACCTGTTCATGCTGCAACAGGGTTTGGACACGACCACCCCGGCCGGCCGCGCGATGTTCGGCATGTTGGGCGTGTTCGCGGAGTTCGAACGCTCCATGATCGTCTCGCGTGTGAAGGCTGGCATGGAGCGGGCCAAGGAAAGCCCGCGCAAGGGCGCCAAGGCGATCGGCCGCCCCAAGACGGACAAGGCAACCGAGGCAGCGATCCGCACGCGCCTGGCCGCCGGCACTGGCATGCTGAAGGTGGCGGCCGAGCTGGGCGTCGGTTCCGGCACGGTGCAGCGCGTTGCGCGGGAGATGCGCGCCTCGGCCTAGCGCCACATGCCTTTCGGGTGGCGGCATGAGCACGCTGGCCGCCATCCTGGCTGCAATGCCCGAGGCGGAGCGTAGGGAAGCGCTGGCGGACCTGCCGGCGTCCGATCTGGCGGCGCTGGAATACACCTGGCCGGTATGGGCACGGCCCGATCAGCTTGCGCCGCCACCACGCCTGCCGGGCGAGACAGCATGGCGCATCTGGCTGCTTCTCGCTGGCCGTGGAGCCGGTAAGACGCGATCGGCGGCCGAGTGGGTGCGAGCGGCTGTAGAGGGCGGCCGGCGCCGCTCCATCGGCATCATCGGCCCGACTGCGGACACGCTCCGCCGCGACGTGGTTGAGGGCGAAAGCGGGCTGCTCCGCATCGCCCCGCCATGGTTCCGCGCGGTGCACGAGCCCAGCCAGCGCCGCATCGTCTGGCCGAACGGGGCAACCGCTTACCTGCTGTCCAGCGAGGAGCCGGATCGTGTTCGCGGGCCGAACCTCGATGGGTTCTGGGGTGACGAGCTCACCTCATGGTCTGCCCCGCAAGCCTGTTGGGATAACCTGCAATTCGCGCTCCGGATCACCGGCCCGAAAGGCGATGCACCGGCTGGGGTGATCTCCACCACGCCGAAACGTCATCCCTTGCTGCGTTCGATCATAGCGGACCCTGCCACGGTCATCACGCGGGCCAGCACTTTTGACAACCGGGCGAACCTGGACCCCGGCGCGCTGGCCGCCCTGGAGCGCCGATACGGGGGCACGACACTCGGCCGGCAAGAGTTGATGGGCGAGCTGCTGGAGGACGTGGAAGGCGCGTTGTGGAACCGCGCCAGCCTGGACGAAGCGAGGGTGTTCACGCTGATCGACATGCGCCGCATTGTGGTTGCGGTCGACCCGGCCGGCAGCGCCAACGCCAAGTCCGACGAAACGGGCATCATAGCGGCTGGGGTGGGTATCGACGGCCGGGGCTACGTGATCGCGGATGCTTCAGGAAAATACAGCCCCGATGGATGGGCGCGTGCGGCCGTCAATTTGTATCGGAGCCTGAAGGCCGATCGGATCGTTGCCGAGAAAAACTACGGCGGCGAGATGGCGCAAGCCACGATACAGGCCGTTGATCGGAACGTGCCGGTTCGCATGGTGACGGCAACACGCGGGAAGGCAGTTCGGGCGGAGCCGGTTGCAGCACTGTATGAGCAGCGCCGCGTGTCGCACGTTGGGCAGTTCTCGACGCTCGAAGATCAAATGTGTGGGTGGAAACCAGGCGACTCTGACAGTCCGGATCGGATGGATGCGCTGGTCTGGGCATTCACCGAGCTGATGTGTGGTGACCAACGCCGGGGCACAGTCGTCCGCGAGTTTTTCACCGGCCGTCTTCTAAGTGGCCCACCCGGCACGCCACAATATCTGCCGAGGCGGGGTGGAAAAGCGATGTCTCCAGACGGCAGCCCATACGTTTAACGCGAAGGAAAAGTCATGTCCGAAACAGCAACCGAACCCGCGCCTCCCTTGATCGTCCGAAAGGAAGTCATCGCGGCTGCACTCAGCAAACGCGACAAAATTGCCCACCAGTTGCAGGAAGCGCGCGAGAGGCAAGTTGCAGCGCTGGCGGCGGCAACAGCGGCGGAGGATGCGGTTGACGCAGCAATCGCCCGCGCGGCGGAGGCGGGCACGGATGCAGACCCGGCCGTGATCCTGCCGCTGCAACAGGCGCAGGCGCAGGTCGAATTGCAGTCACGCATGGTGGATCACCTGGAAGCCATGCACATCAAGGCGCATGCCGCGATCAAGGTCGCCATGCACGTTGCGCATCTCGGAATTTATCAAGCTGGTATCCGCATGCGCATATCTGCCGCGGCCAGTATCGAGGAAGCCCGGCAGATGGCGCTTGCTGCGCGCGAAAAGCACAAGCTGGCACAAAGCATAATCGACGACGCGCATCGGAAGGGCACGCAGCATCCGCAGTTCAATGGCGCCGGCGGCAACACCATCAACATGCTGGAGGCGGCGCTGGCAACGACGACCGAAGCCGAGGAACGCGAGTTCTGGGAAGCGCGCCAGGCCACGAACGCGACTGGCCCTCACGCCTGAAGATCAGCTTGTCCGGGTCGATCATCCTGGCCACCTGCCGGTCGCAATCGGATGAGCCCGCTGGAGAAGGAGCTGGCGCATACGGCCGAAGCGCGCCGCCTGATGTTGCAGGATAGCCCGCCGGCCGTTTCGCAGGACCGGAAGGTGATCGAGGAAGCGGCCGTGCGGCGTGCGGCGGCGCCGAAGATCGCGCGCCGGGATGACCATGCGTTTCTACAAAATCTCGACCGCATCGCGCGCGGCGAAGTCGTGATCGAGGGACATTGAGATGACCGTTGTTTTTCCTACCTCAACCTTCGTCCCTGCGGGTTCGCCGGTCGTCAGCACGCCAACCGGAATGAACGGCGTCGCGACCGTGCTGACGCTGCCGGCCGTCGACGCAGGCAACTTGCAGATGACGGTGCAGAACGCGGGCGAGCACCCGCTCCAGGTCAATTTCGGCAGTGTGCCGGTGGCCTATAGTTACGCGGCGCCGGCCGCCCTTCGCGTGAAGCCTAACACGACCATCCTGCTCACCGGAATGGATGCGCTTACCGCCGCCAGTGCCACGCAGGTTTCGGTGTCATCTTCGGCTCGGGGCTGCATTGCAACGTTCACGCGCGGCTCGGTCACGAAGACACAAACCGCAAGCTGAAGGCGATCAGAATAATCCCGCGTGCGGCGGGGCGGTGCATGGCCGCAACCGCACCGCCTCAGTCGGCTAGTGGCGTCACAAACCCCGACAGCCGGCGGCGGGAGTCCGCCTTCCGCGTGGCCGGCA